>NZ_CYRX01000001.1 GCF_001458315.1 Thalassobacter stenotrophicus
GTAAGCGGTGTTTCCGCCCCACACTTACGGCATAGTGCGTGATCTGCGATTCAGAGGCCTCTTTGGTTTGAGGGAGTTTCTGTATGGGAGCTATAAACGAGTTTCTTGCAAGGGTGCCGCGCCGTGCAAACGGCAAACGGAATTGGCCATCGGAGCTGAAGGCTCGGATCGTGGCGGAGACGTTGATTGAAGGCGAGACGGTCAACGCGGTTGCCAAGCGGTATGAGCTGATCCCCAGCACGGTGTCTGACTGGCGGCGGATGGCGCGACAGGGCAAATTGGTTTTGCCGAATTTGGACGGCATGGACTTTGTGCCTGTTGAGATCGAGGCGGCCGTACCTGTTGCTCAACCTCTGCCCGGCATATCCTCTAGCACGATTGATGTAATCAAAGGCGATGTCACCGTTCGCCTTGATGCGGCAACACCCGCGACACGGCTCGCTGAGATTGCACGGGCCATGGCCACGTGATCATGCCATCCCATAAGGTGCGGATTTTTGTGGCCAGCGACCCTGTCGACTTCCGCAAGGGTCATGACGGGCTGGCTGCCTTGGTGCAGAGCCACCTGCGCCAAAAGCCCTTTGACGGGTCGGTTTATGTGTTCCGCGCCAAACGTGCAGATCGGCTTAAGCTGATCTACTGGGACGGCAGCGGGCTGGTGATGGCTTACAAGCGGCTGGAGGATAACAGCTTCAAATGGCCCGCGATCAAGAACGGGGTGATGCGGTTGGAACCGGCCCAGTTTGAGGCGTTGTTTGCGGGTCTGGATTGGCGGCGGGTGCAGCCCTTGGAGGTGACTGCCCCAGCTGCGGCGGAATGACTCACGGGGGCGTTTGAGCGGGTCATTATGCCCATGTTTTGTTATAGAAACAGGCATGATCGCCCCTGACGAATTGCCCAATGATGTCGCCGAGTTGAAGGCGATCATCCGTGCTCAGCAGGATCAGAATGCGCGGCTTGAGGCCTTGGTTGCCTCTTTTAAGAAGGCGCTCTTCGGGGCTAAATCCGAGAAGATCGATCCGGCTCAATATGAGTTGGAACTGGAGGATATCGAGACGGCCATTGCCCAGGTCGAAGCCGAGATCGATGCTGACGAACGTACAGCACCGGTGCGGTCACCGAAGCCGCGCCAGACCAATCGGGGATCATTGCCCAAACATCTGGAACGGGTT
>NZ_CYRX01000002.1 GCF_001458315.1 Thalassobacter stenotrophicus
GATCCGGCGCGCCTAGGCCTTGACGGCCTTCACTCAATTCGCCCTATAGTGAGTCGTATTACGTCGCGCTCACTGGCCGTCGTTTTACAACGTCGTGACTGGGAAAACCCTGGCGTTACCCAACTTAATCGCCTTGCAGCACATCCCCCTTTCGCCAGCTGGCGTAATAGCGAAGAGGCCCGCACCGAAACGCCCTTCCCAACAGTTGCGCAGCCTGAATGGCGAATGGGAGCGCCCTGTAGCGGCCACTCAACCCTATCTCGGTCTATTCTTTTGATTTATAAGGGATTTTGCCGATTTCGGCCTATTGGTTAAAAAATGAGCTGATTTAACAAAAATTTAACGCGAATTTTAACAAAATATTAACGCTTACAATTTAGGTGGCACTTTTCGGGGAAATGTGCGCGGAACCCCTATTTGTTTATTTTTCTAAATACATTCAAATATGTATCCGCTCATGAGACAATAACCCTGATAAATGCTTCAATAATATTGAAAAAGGAAGAGTATGCGTAGCCGTAATTGGAGCCGTACCCTGACCGAACGTAGCGGCGGTAATGGTGCGGTGGCGGTGTTTATGGCGTGCTATGATTGCTTTTTTGGCGTGCAGAGCATGCCGCGTGCGAGCAAACAGCAGGCGCGTTATGCGGTGGGCCGTTGCCTGATGCTGTGGAGCAGCAACGATGTGACCCAGCAGGGCAGCCGTCCGAAAACCAAACTGAACATTATGCGTGAAGCGGTGATTGCGGAAGTGAGCACCCAGCTGTCTGAAGTGGTGGGCGTGATTGAACGTCATCTGGAACCGACCCTGCTGGCCGTGCATCTGTATGGCAGCGCGGTGGATGGCGGCCTGAAACCGCATAGCGATATTGATCTGCTGGTGACCGTGACCGTGCGTCTGGATGAAACCACCCGTCGTGCGCTGATTAACGATCTGCTGGAAACCAGCGCGAGCCCGGGTGAAAGCGAAATTCTGCGTGCGGTGGAAGTGACCATCGTGGTGCATGATGACATTATTCCGTGGCGTTATCCGGCGAAACGTGAGCTGCAGTTTGGCGAATGGCAGCGTAACGATATTCTGGCCGGCATTTTTGAACCGGCGACCATTGATATCGATCTGGCCATTCTGCTGACCAAAGCGCGTGAACATAGCGTGGCGCTGGTTGGTCCGGCAGCGGAAGAACTGTTTGATCCGGTGCCGGAACAGGACCTGTTTGAAGCGCTGAACGAAACCCTGACCCTGTGGAACAGCCCGCCGGATTGGGCGGGTGATGAACGCAACGTGGTGCTGACCCTGAGCCGTATTTGGTATAGCGCGGTGACCGGCAAAATTGCGCCGAAAGATGTGGCGGCGGATTGGGCCATGGAACGTCTGCCGGCGCAGTATCAGCCGGTGATTCTGGAAGCGCGTCAGGCGTATCTGGGCCAGGAAGAAGATCGTCTGGCCAGCCGTGCGGATCAGCTGGAAGAATTTGTGCATTACGTGAAAGGCGAAATTACCAAAGTGGTGGGTAAATAATAACTGTCAGACCAAGTTTACTCATATATACTTTAGATTGATTTAAAACTTCATTTTTAATTTAAAAGGATCTAGGTGAAGATCCTTTTTGATAATCTCATGACCAAAATCCCTTAACGTGAGTTTTCGTTCCACTGAGCGTCAGACCCCGTAGAAAAGATCAAAGGATCTTCTTGAGATCCTTTTTTTCTGCGCGTAATCTGCTGCTTGCAAACAAAAAAACCACCGCTACCAGCGGTGGTTTGTTTGCCGGATCAAGAGCTACCAACTCTTTTTCCGAAGGTAACTGGCTTCAGCAGAGCGCAGATACCAAATACTGTTCTTCTAGTGTAGCCGTAGTTAGGCCACCACTTCAAGAACTCTGTAGCACCGCCTACATACCTCGCTCTGCTAATCCTGTTACCAGTGGCTGCTGCCAGTGGCGATAAGTCGTGTCTTACCGGGTTGGACTCAAGACGATAGTTACCGGATAAGGCGCAGCGGTCGGGCTGAACGGGGGGTTCGTGCACACAGCCCAGCTTGGAGCGAACGACCTACACCGAACTGAGATACCTACAGCGTGAGCTATGAGAAAGCGCCACGCTTCCCGAAGGGAGAAAGGCGGACAGGTATCCGGTAAGCGGCAGGGTCGGAACAGGAGAGCGCACGAGGGAGCTTCCAGGGGGAAACGCCTGGTATCTTTATAGTCCTGTCGGGTTTCGCCACCTCTGACTTGAGCGTCGATTTTTGTGATGCTCGTCAGGGGGGCGGAGCCTATGGAAAAACGCCAGCAACGCGGCCTTTTTACGGTTCCTGGCCTTTTGCTGGCCTTTTGCTCATTAGGCACCCCAGGCTTTACCCGAACGACCGAGCGCAGCGAGTCAGTGAGCGAGGAAGCGGAGAGCGCCCAATACGCAAGGAAACAGCTATGACCATGTTAATGCAGCTGGCACGACAGGTTTCCCGACTGGAAAGCGGGCAGTGAAGTGAAGGCCCATGAGGCCAGTTAATTAAGCGGCCGCGATATCCTGCAGATGCATCCAGTACTAGTATGGCCC
>NZ_CYRX01000003.1:2500-5893 GCF_001458315.1 Thalassobacter stenotrophicus
TGATCAGCAGACTGCTTCGGCAGAGCTGCAAGTTTGATACTATTCCAAGTTAAGTACACTAACCGTGTGGCATGCCAATACAGCATGTCACGCAACGTTCCCCCAACGAACCAGTGGGGGAAACGGGAAAATGTATGCATTTGATTAATGCTCACCCGAAGTCAAAAGGCGGGTGCAGCGCAGGAGAAGCTTGTCTTCTTCTGGATCAAATCAAGCGCGAGAAGGGCGTTTGGTGGATGCCTTGGCAGTAAGAGGCGATGAAGGACGTGATACTCTGCGATAAGTCATGGGGAGCTGAGAATAAGCTTTGATCCATGAATTTCCGAATGGGGCAACCCATCTGACAGTTTGATATTATCAGCACTGCTGTTGATATTGAGCTGAACCAGATACTTAATACCTGAATACATAGGGTTTTAAGAGCAAACCTGGGGAACTGAAACATCTAAGTACCCAGAGGAAAGGAAATCAATATGATACTCCCCTAGTAGCGGCGAGCGAACGGGGACCAGCCGAGCCTTGAGTGTGATCAGAAAGACCTGGGAAGGTCTGCCATAGTGGGTGATAGCCCCGTATGAGAAGCACGATTGGACGTATTAAGTAGGGCGGGACACGTGAAATCCTGTCTGAAGATCGGAGGACCACCTTCGAAGGCTAAGTACTCCTTACTGACCGATAGCGAACCAGTACCGTGAGGGAAAGGTGAAAAGCACCCCGACGAGGGGAGTGAAACAGTTTCTGAAACCGGACGCCTACAAGCAGTGGGAGGCCCCTTGAGGGCTGACCGCGTACCTTTTGTATAATGGGTCATCGACTTAGTCTGACTAGCAAGCTTAAGCCGTTAGGTGTAGGCGCAGCGAAAGCGAGTCTTAATAGGGCGAATGAGTTAGTCGGATTAGACCCGAAACCGAGTGATCTAGGCATGACCAGGATGAAGATTAGGTAACACTAATTGGAGGTCCGAACCCACACCTGTTGAAAAAGGTCGGGATGAGTTGTGCCTAGGGGTGAAAGGCCAATCAAACTCGGAGATAGCTGGTTCTCCGCGAAATCTATTTAGGTAGAGCGTCGTACGAATACCTCGGGGGGTAGAGCACTGGATGGGTAATGGGGCCCCACAGGCTTACTGATCCTAACCAAACTCCGAATACCCGAGAGTAATATACGGCAGACACACTGCGGGTGCTAACGCCCGTAGTGAAAAGGGAAACAACCCTGACCTCCAGCTAAGGCCCCTAATTCATGGCTAAGTGGGAAAGCAGGTGAGACGACCAAAACAACCAGGAGGTTGGCTTAGAAGCAGCCATCCTTTAAAGATAGCGTAACAGCTCACTGGTCTAATTAAGTTGTCTTGCGGCGAAGATGTACCGGGGCTCAAGCCATGAGCCGAAGCTGAGGATGCACATAGTGCATGGTAGCGGAGCGTAGTGTGACATAGTTCTACGCCTCCTTAGCATCCTTCGGGATGTATTGGAGGCAGAGAACTTTCGATGAAGCCGGGGCGTGAGCCATCCGGTGGAGAGATCACTAGTGAGAATGATGACATGAGTAGCGACAAACAGGGTGAGAGACCCTGTCGCCGAAAGTCCAAGGGTTCCTGCTTAAAGCTAATCTGAGCAGGGTAAGCCGACCCCTAAGGCGAGGCCGAAAGGCGTAGTCGATGGGAACCAGGTTAATATTCCTGGGCCAGTTAGAAGTGACGGATCTCGAAGGTAGTTCATCCTTATTGGATTGAATGGGCTGCTAAGAGGTTCCTGGAAATAGCTCTAACATAAGATCGTACCCTAAACCGACACAGGTGGACTGGTAGAGAATACCAAGGCGCTTGAGAGAACGATGTTGAAGGAACTCGGCAAAATACCTCCGTAAGTTCGCGAGAAGGAGGCCCGGTTTCTAGGCAACTGGAAGCTGGGGGCACAAACCAGGGGGTGGCGACTGTTTACTAAAAACACAGGGCTCTGCGAAGTCGCAAGACGACGTATAGGGTCTGACGCCTGCCCGGTGCCTGAAGGTTAAAAGGAGGGGTGAGAGCTCCGAATTGAAGCCCAGGTAAACGGCGGCCGTAACTATAACGGTCCTAAGGTAGCGAAATTCCTTGTCGGGTAAGTTCCGACCTGCACGAATGGCGTAACGACTTCCCCGCTGTCTCCAACATCGACTCAGCGAAATTGAATTGCCTGTCAAGATGCAGGCTTCCCGCGGTTAGACGGAAAGACCCCGTGCACCTTTACTACAGCTTCACACTGGCATCAGGCACAACATGTGCAGGATAGGTGGTAGACTTTGAAGCAGGAACGCTAGTTCCTGTGGAGTCATCCTTGAGATACCACCCTTGTTCTGCTTGATGTCTAACCGCGGTCCGTTATCCGGATCCGGGACCCTGTGTGGCGGGTAGTTTGACTGGGGCGGTCGCCTCCTAAATCGTAACGGAGGCGCGCGAAGGTTGGCTCAGAGCGGTCGGACATCGCTCGTTGAGTGCAATGGCAGAAGCCAGCCTGACTGCAAGACTGACAAGTCGAGCAGAGTCGAAAGACGGCCATAGTGATCCGGTGGTCCCAAGTGGGAGGGCCATCGCTCAACGGATAAAAGGTACGCCGGGGATAACAGGCTGATGGTGCCCAAGAGTCCATATCGACGGCACCGTTTGGCACCTCGATGTCGGCTCATCTCATCCTGGGGCTGGAGCAGGTCCCAAGGGTACGGCTGTTCGCCGTTTAAAGAGGTACGTGAGCTGGGTTTAGAACGTCGTGAGACAGTTCGGTCCCTATCTGCCGTGGGTGTAGGATACTTGAGAGGAGTTGCCCCTAGTACGAGAGGACCGGGGTGAACGTTCCACTGGTGGACCAGTTGTCATGCCAATGGCAGTGCTGGGTAGCTATGAACGGACAGGATAACCGCTGAAGGCATCTAAGCGGGAAGCCCCCCTCAAAACAAGGTATCCCTGAGAACCGAGGTAGACCACCTCGTCGATAGGCCAGAGATGTAAGCGCAGCAATGCGTTCAGTTGACTGGTACTAATTGTTCGATAGGCTTGATTTGATCCAGTAGAAGCCATGCTTCAATGGACCAATCAGATACATACACCAACTACACACAGTCTTACTTGGAATACACTCGAGAGCTTTTCTCGGTTTGGTGATCATAGCACGAGCGAAACACCCGGCTCCATTCCGAACCCGGCAGTTAAGCGCCGTAGCGCCGATGGTACTGCGTCTTAAGGCGTGGGAGAGTAGGTCATCGCCAAACCTAGTAAAGCTCTCGAGCGTGTATCTCTCTTCGATGTGCCCTACCAACAATAATAGGGCGCGCTTTGGCGCGGGATGGAGCAGCCCGGTAGCTCGTCAGGCTCATAACCTGAAGGTCGTAGGTTCAAATCCTACTCCCGCAACCAAA
>NZ_CYRX01000004.1 GCF_001458315.1 Thalassobacter stenotrophicus
AATCCGTCCGGGGTCAGGGGAAACACGTCCCCAAGCGGGTTTGTGCAACAAAGCCCTCCCGAGACAATCAAGAAGCTTCGGCGCACCCTCGGTGTGCTTGCGCCGCCAGATGAACAACGCGCATTCAATATCTACCTGCATGATGATCGCGATCCTGATCAATCAAATAGTGTCACATCAGATGTTCTTGAGGACTTTGACTATAAGTTGACAGCTAAGGTTCTGGAACACGGTGATGTGCAATTCACCGTAGTCCGCAATGAACTCAATCATGATGAGTTCCCGGAAGCGTTCTTTAAGCGCAAAGACATGAAAAAAGAACCCTTCACCAAAGAGTCCTTTGACAGTCGGACTGCAGTATATGTGAAATCTCTACAAGAACTGTTTCCTGGGGAATCGGAACTGTTCCATAGCCGCGCGCAGTCTATTGGGACATTCGACGTTGTATTGCGCTTTTTTAAACTGCAGATGCCGTCAAAAGCAGATGATCGGCAATATCCGTATCGCAGTTTCCAACCGCAACGCCGTAGAGAGTGGTTAGATATCTTCGGTGGCATAAGAATATATCGAGACAATTTTGGTGTTCGACCCTACGGGGAACCCAAGAGCGGTGCATATGATTGGTTGTCATTGGGCCAACGTAGAGCAGCTAACCCGGCTGCGCCAACGCGGCTAAATTGGCCGGTGCCGCCACAAAATATTGCAGGCACAGTCAATATTTCTCGCAACGAGAACAGTGTTCTTGTCGACCAATCAAATCGCGAAGGGATCATTGAAACAGAGGAGTTCCGGGTCTTTCAGGCCCTAATTCTTCGTTTTGTCAACGAACTCGAAAAAGATCGGAGCAGGGTCCTTTTCAACCTACTTGAGACATTCAAAGTCGCGAATGCTGACAAACAAGTGCGTACAGAGGGGTTAAAGCTAGCTCAAAAAATTCGTGAAAAACCGCAGGATTCTACTGAAGACGTTCGCAAGCTGGCTCAGACTGTCAAAGTCCAAGAAGATTTACTTAAAGAACAAGCAGAGGATCAGGTAATTTTGCGATCGCTTGCGACGCTGGGAACCGTCATGGTGTCATTTGCTCATGAGATGGGACAGCTCAATACGCTAGCCGGCCGGAACCAGCATCTTGCAGCCCTATTGGCGCGGAATTTGGATGAGAAAGACTTCGCCGGTAAAAATGAAGCATTCAATCCGTTTGCCATTCTGCGCGATATGGAAGCATCAGACAAGAAGGCTGCACAGTGGTTTAACTTCGCGCTTTCTGCCGTGCAATCAGGACGGCGCCGTCGCACAAACGTCGACATGCGAAGCCATCTTAACGCGCTTAAAGTTGTCTGGGACGGTTTTCTTGAACCAAGAGAGATTGACCTCGACCTTAATATTGAAGAAGGGTTCACGGCTGAAATTCTGGCTTTTGAGATCGACATCGACAGTATTTTCAACAACCTGATCCTCAACTCATTCGAGGCCTTTGTTGACGGCATGGGCGGAGAAAAGCGAAATATTCGCATCGATATATTTGCGAAAAGCGCAAAGGAGGTCGGCATTATCTATGAAGACAACGGGCCAGGAATTCACAGTTCCATTAAAGACCCCAGTGAAATTTTTGAGTTCAACGTAACCACAAAGAAAGACCGCGAAGGTAAGGGGACCGGGACAGGACTCGGCATGTGGATACTTGAGTCTGTCGTCAGGAGCTATGACGGAACTGTGCGCGCGTATCGCAAAACTGAAGACTACGGTTTTCGGTTAGAATTCTCGCTGCCCGTTGCAAAAGTGAACGGGATTTAAAAATGCTTCTGTATATTGATGAAGAAGCTGACCAAGGGCGTCGTGTGCTTTTAGCGGCAGGTCTTTCGGGTCATTTTGAAGATGATGAAGTAGAGACACTGCTGCCAGAGCCAGATCTGGAATCGATGATCGAACGTATCATCGAAAGCAGGTGCGAAGTCTTGGTTACTGATTACCGGTTGAGCGAGTACAAGGCAGATGTCCAATATACTGGATTGGAACTCATCCAAGAAATGCAGCGGCACTTTGAAGGGTTTCCCTGTTTTTTGACAACGAACTACGTACCGCACGCTCTCGGGAAACTTCACGATGTAAACCTAATTTTCCCCAAGGATGATTATCTTTCGGATGATTCAGGTGCCGGTGATAAAAACAAGAGCGCGCTGCCGTTCTTTCTAAGGGTCCGCACAAAAATCGATGAGTATCGTGCCGATCAGCGACGCTTGGAAGAAGATTTTCAGGCACTTTACGAGCGGTCTCTCAACGAAGTTCTAAACGCGGATGAGTTACAAAACCTCCTTAACCTTGATGACCAACTGGAACGCTCAATCGGTGGACGAGTTGCGGCCTTACCGCGCCTTTTGAAGGAGGATGCACTTGGTCCATTCAACGATCTATTGCGCAGAGCAGAAGATCTTGCTGCTGTGATTGAAAACGAATTGGAACAAAATGAGGCCGAAGACTGATGTTGAGAGAACGGTGTCCAATTCGGTCAACTCCTGCCGCCAAAGGGCACTATCGGGCATATAAGCCTGAGTTGAGAGCTGACTTCGGAGAAAGCTGCGGGTATTGCAACACGCCAGACTACGTGCTTGGCGGAGTCCGAGCGTTTCAAATCGATCATTTTGCTCCAAAAAGTACGTTTCCAGAGCGCACCACTGTCTACGCGAATTTGATCTACAGCTGTGCATTTTGCAATCGCGCAAAATGGGATACCTGGATTGGTGTCGACCCAGATGTACCAAACGATGGTACACATGGTTTTGAGGATCCGTGTTCAGCCGCCTACGAGACACATCTTGATCGTGCTGAGGATGGTCGTTTCATTGGGTTGAGCCCAGTTGGGACTTATATGATCCGGGAACTTAAACTCAGCTTGCTGCGACACCAGCAAATCTGGCAATCCCAAGCCCTAAAAAACCTCAGGGCGAGACTTCGTAAGCTGAAAGAAGACCCACGTTTAACAAGCGAAAGGAAGCTCCAGCTTCTCGAACAGATCGACAAACTGACTGAAGAATATGACAGATTCAAACTTAGAGCCATTGCGTAGCAGCGATCCCTACGACCTTAGGGACAACGGCGTTGTCTACACCCCCTTACCCGTCACGCAAGTGGTGGTGGCTCAGGCAATGGAGAAACTTGGATCCTCTAAACCCAAGACTGTCCTTGAGCCGAGCTGCGGCGACGGATCATTCATACGTACACTGTTGAACTACCCTTCGGTTGACCTCTATGCCTTGGACAAAGATGAAGCCGCTATAGCGAAGTGCGAGACAGAGTTCAGCGGTGTATCCCTACTCAGCGGCGACTTTTTTGAGGGATTTCCAGATCATTGGCCTAAGCTTTTTGATCTCATCATCGGGAATCCACCCTATGTAAGCTGGCATCGTTGCGATGCGGTGACTAGGGCCCTACTTGATCGAATCTGTGATGATTTTGACTACGAACATAGATTTCTCAAGAATACTTGGGCTGGCTTTATTGTTAAGGCAACCATGAAGCTATCAGAGCGCGGGGTACTTGCTTTTGTAATCCCTTATGAATTTTTGACGGTATCATATGGCAAACACCTTCGAGATTGGATGGAACGTCAGTTCTCCACTATCGATATCTACATTCCCAATGAAAAGGCGTTCAAATCCATCGACCAAGATGCTGTGACTGTTATTGCATCAAAAGGCAAAAATCCCTGTAAGACGACGTTGCATCGAGTGTCGTCATTGGAGACAGATGAGGTTCAAACAAGTTGTCAGGTATCGTCTGGAAGTTCCAAGACCTCGCCTCTTGCCATGAAGGGCTTCTTGATAGATCCGGAAGCATTGAGCCTCATTCATAAAATCGAACAGCGCTGTCAGCGCGTATCAGATTTCTGTGAAAGTGCGGCAGGTACTGTGACAGCAGCCAATGACTATTTCATTTTGTCACGCGCCGATGTGGCCTTGCATAAGCTCAAACGATGGACGCGACCCATAATAAAGAAATCAAGCTTTCTTGGGGACACAGTTGATTTTGCGATTGAGAATTTTGAGGACATCGACGGTGCCGGGAAGGCTTGTTATCTTCTAGACTTTAGCAAACTCAAAGCAGACAATTTGCCCAAAGCCGTAGAACGCTATCTTGCTATTGGTGAAGAGCAAGGTTTACATCTTCGCTACAAATGCAGACACCGAACAGACTGGTTCAAGGTTCCAGTTGTCTCTGAAAACGATGGCTTCTTTTTTAAGCGATCGCACGTTGTGCCCCGACTGTGCGTGAATAGTTGTGGTGCCCTCGCAACAGATTCTGCCTACCATATCCGCATGAACCCGGGTGAGTCTGTTCACGACCTCTGCGCGTCATTCTATAACTCTCTATCGTTGCTTTTTGCAGAGATTGAAGGACGGTTTTACGGCGGCGGAGTACTTGAGCTTACACCAAATGAGTTTCGACGGCTCCCACTACCTCAAAGCAAATTCTCGCCTTCTGAGTTTGCCAAATTTCAAGGTAAGTTTGGTCTTTCAGATCACGGAAGATCAGCCATTCGATTTTCTAACACAAGGCTCCGGTCGCTCTTGCAGATGACTGATGCAGAAGTTGAAGTCTTAGAAAACGCACGCCAAATTTTGCAGATTCATAGGTTGCGCCACGGCGGTAAAGGCAACGTAGCTCCACGCCAATTGGTCTAGTGGGGTTGAGTATCTACATTGAAGTGATGCGATTTTCAGAAAGTTCAACAATTGGAGAACCAGCTAATGTATATCGCGTGCGATGAAGCAGGTCACACCGGCCCAGACCTCCTAGCTTCTGATCAGCGATACTTTGCGTTCGCTTCAGTTAATGTCACAGATGATGAAGCATGGGCTCTAATCTCAGAGGCACGGCGGTGCCATCCGGTTCAGATGCCGGAACTAAAGGCGTCCAAGTTAATGGGAAGCAATCGAGGCCGGAGGTTGGTTGCCCAGATCGTCGAGGGTTTGGAGGGGAAATTTGCGATTTGTGCTCATGACAAATTGCTAGCACTTTGTGGCTGGGTTTTTGAGTATATTTTTGAACCTGTGTATCAGGATGATCCAAGAATATTCTATCAAAAGGATTTTCACCGGTTCATTGCGATGTATTGCTACCTTTGGTTTCTTGACGATCGTTCGGAGGCCAAAGATGCACTCGAACAGTTTCAAGCGTTTATGAGGAGTAGAGATCCCAACGACGCCCCAGCGCTATTCAACTTTGCTGGTGGCCCGCTCACAGGGGAACCGCACCCCTTTGAGTTGGTCCAAAGGTTTGCAACGGGGCACAAAAAAAAGATCGCGAGAGATGTCGACAACATCGAGAAGCACACAAGTGATAAAGGCACTTGGACGCTCGATCTTTCTGCATCGGGTCTTTGGAGCCATCTAAATCATTGGGGCAAGTTAAAGAAGCCCATCAACGTCATATGTGATGACAGCAAACCACTTCGTGCAATTGAAGCGGATCTCGATGGGATTGCTCGTAACGCGGCTATAGCCCGTGCTGAGGTTTTGCTTGGAGAAAAAGATCTTGGATGGCAACTGGCGAAACCAATTGAGTTTGTTGACTCACGCGCTCGCCCGTCGGTTCAGCTAGCTGACATCTTGGCAAGTACCGCGGTATATTGCTATTCAAATGGTCTACCAGATGGCATGGTCCAGACAGGTGAAATCATGGATGAAGGCA
The DNA here is from genome assembly GCF_001458315.1 of Thalassobacter stenotrophicus. Classification (GTDB taxonomy): domain Bacteria; phylum Pseudomonadota; class Alphaproteobacteria; order Rhodobacterales; family Rhodobacteraceae; genus Thalassobacter; species Thalassobacter stenotrophicus. The sequence goes on from NZ_CYRX01000004.1 coordinate 5,689, forward strand.
TGCTACGAGACTCAATTTTTCCTGACTTTGAACGCGTCAAACTCGAGCATGATAAGGTGAAGGTCGATTATGCCGTTCTTTACGAATTAGCGGCAACTTCCGAAGGGGCAGGTACCGGCGCTCCGATCCACGCATACTACGAAATTGCGGAGGCCGGGGTGGCTTCTGGCGAACTTAAAATTGGCTTACACTAAGTTTCCGAGCTTGGTTTGGAAAGCATGTCCGTTGCGAAAATTCGAGTGGTCGAAGAAACGAGAGAAGATATGTCATCAGAGCAGCAAAATCTGTGGGAAGATGACGAGTTTGTTTACGTACCAGAAGAGCTCTTCAAATTCCTTCCGGAAGAATATCGTGAGGTCGCCTTGGCACGTAAGCAACAAGGTGAAGATGTGCTTCAAGTCGTCGACAAAGACATCCAAGGTCTGATTAAGCTAGCAAATGCGATACCCACGACATCAAGCCTCAGTTATATTTATCACCGTTTGAGAACAGCCAAATTCGAAGCTACAGCGGAGGCAATGATGGAGCAGGAAGTCCTTACTACTGCATTCATCGTAACCTATGCCCGCTTATTTGCGAGCGGCGACGGTGCAAGTGGGGTTTCGAGACGGCGCATACCGGGGCATCTGCAGTCTGTCCACGATGACATCCTTGAACTTCGCAATAAGAGATATGCCCACAATGGTAAGCATCAGACTGTTAATAGTGGCATCACGCTAGATTTCGACGACAATGGCTTCCAAATAGGCGTACAAATGAACGTTGGGTTTTACGTTGGCGGCAGAGACGAATGGGCGGAACTCATTACCTTCATTGATACTCACATGCACGAAAGACTCACAAAAATACTTCGACGACTGAAGGAGAAGACTGGCTATGATTGGACGTTTCCAATCGGTCCAACACCTGATTGGGTAAACAACTACGATTAATGCACAGGGATCAGGTTCGAGAGGTAACGATAATGGCCCCGCCTTATCGTTACCGACTGACTGCGGGGCTGGCGTCGAATGAGTTCAGATACAAAATGTTACATAATAAACCTTACGCTCCGTCAGTAATTGACCTGTTCGAAGCCGTAATTTCCTTCGTAATCACGCCAATCAACGAAGACCGATCGATGGTAAATACTCGGACAATTATATCCCCATCGTTCAAGTCCAGTATGTGCCTCGGGTAGAGCTGCTGGAGCAGATCGAGCCCATGAAAAAGCACCTTGGGTTCCATAGGTGCCGAGGTAAATGGTTGCAGATCGGTTGCAGTCTCCGTCGCGGCCTGACTCGTTTTGGCGTGCATATCGGACATCATAGACGCGGATTGAGCGTACAAAGTTGAATTCTGGGCCGCTGATGTCGATGTCAGCGCGGTCTTGGACCAACTGGAGCGCAAATCCTTCCGGAAGCAGGTTTGGCTTTGGTCCGGCAAGACTTAAGACGGCATTTTCAGAAGACAGAGGTTCGGTTGCAGGCGACAAAAGCGGTCGCGGGCGATCCTGAGTAGTGAACAAAATATCGTAGAAACGACCTCGATTATCCGACGGGGCAACTGGATCATACGATGCGCCCATCGGGCAACGCCAAATCTGCAATGGCGGTTCAACGGGCCAAGGTGTGATCCGGCGGATAAATTCGGCGCGTGCACGGGCACATGGAACTGATGCTGGCCAGCCGCCAGAGAGGCACAGCAGTATTGCGCAGTCGATCTGATACGTTTGAGCCTGAACACGATTGGCAAGGCCAACGGACGAACCAAAAAGTGCAAGTACGGCGACAATTGAGTATCTTCGAAATGTGCGAAGCATGTACAGCATCCTATCGAGTAGGGTGTAAGCAGCATAACTCCGTTAGTATATCATTGCAACTACAAATATATTATTGATAAACTACGCATAATCTATCTTATGTTAATTACGGATGCTCCAAATTCATAGAGTTAGAATTGGCCAAAACTTGGCGGACGGTGTTGAGCAAGATTTGAAATCATATGGCTAGAAATTCGATTGCTCGTAGTGAAGGCCGTCGCGCACATTCGGCATTGCGCCAGCAAAGGTTCCGTTCCAATCTATTTTTGAGATTTTAAATAAGTGACTCTGGTGGGATAGTTCATGCTCGCTGGATGGGCAGTAAACAACAAAAGGTGGAGCTCGAAAGCCGCAAAATAGGCCCAAAAGATATGTTGTTTTGTGGCCTACCGCTTGATGGCGATCGATGATTGTCGGCTTTCCGAATCTTCCTGAATGAGAAACGCAATTGCGGGACATCGACAATTTGCGTCTAGGCTAAGGGCTCCTCAACCTGCCAAGCTAAGCTTCTCCGGAGCTCGAGTTTCATGGATGGAAGTGTAAGTGCCTTAACTGTCAAACCGGCAAAGCGCGCGTATTCTTGTACTCGTGCAGCAGGACGCTTGATTGGATTTCTTGTACCCCGGGCAGCGTTACCAACTCGCGGTTCATGAGTTCATAGAAATGATCAAGATCACGAACGATCACACGCAAGCGAAAATCAATCTCGCCCATCAAAAGCTGGACGACTTGAATTTCAGGGACCTTGGCAGCCTTGATTGCGAATTCTTCGATGGATTGTCGTCCGTGTGCAGACAGCTTGATCCTCACGAAGACAACAGTCTCAAAACCAAGTTTCTTAGGATCCAGAATGACCGGACGGTCTTTAATGATGCCATCTTCTTCCATGCGCGCAATCCGCCGCCAAACGGGTGATTGCGACAATCCTACGTGTTTTGAAACATCAGCTGCATTCAGGTTGCCCTTGGATTGCAGAGTGCGCAGGATTCGAAAATCGATATCGTCCATTACTTGCATGAAATATTCCTCTTCTTTCCATTTTGCACATTCACCATGCAAAATAATATACACGCACTTATCATTAAGAACCCACCTTGCAAAGTGATTACAATATTCTTATCTGACACAAGGATAGTTAAATACTTGCATGAAGTTTGCGCAATAGAGGACTTTCTTGCACGTATAAACCTCAAACGGATCAGGAGGATTTGGACGTGATGCTTAGGAATTCCCAGTCGGACGAACGTGCCCGAGCAATGGCGCATCCGGGTCGATTTAATCCTATCCGTATACAAAGTGAGCATAGTGATACTGCCGGCCATTTTCGTGTCGTCCTTCAACCCGGAAAGTCCTTGCATGACGCTCTGGTTCATCCCCTGAGGCAGGTCGGTGTGACAAGTGCATCGACGACGGTATTGGGGGGAGTGTTCAGCTACCTAGAGTACTGCGTGGCCCCTCCTGACCCCCGCAAAGAGGCCGTTATCCGATATTCCGACCCAATCATTGCAGGCGCAAGCTATCTCGTTTTTGGCAACGCGACATTGGGCCGAAGTAGCGAAGACAACCCGATGGTACATTGCCATGCCGCGGTGCGCCGCGAAGATGGCGTAGTCATGGGTGGGCACATCATCCCAGAAAAGACCATTGTGGGGACCGATCCGATTTCGGTTCTTGTCACGTCGTTCGAAGGATTCGAGTTGCGCCAGATGTACGATCCCGAAACAAATATCCCACTCTTTCAACCAGTTGCGAGCATATAAGATGATGAAACCTATCATCGTAGAACACGGAACGATGGGCCGGGTAGCCTACGCGCGGATATCCCCAAACGAAGACCTTGTGAGGGGGATCGAGAAGGTCTGCCTTGCCCAAGGTTTCCGCAATGCGTTTGTGCGCGGTGCTTTAGGCAGCCTTGTAGATGCCAGCCTAACCATCAAATCGGATGGCTCAAAGATCTTGGTAAAGGGACCCGCCGTTGAGGTTGTGAGCATTGCCGGAGAGGTCCGCACGGACGGCGACAATGCGATCTCCGCGACCCTGTCTGGTGTCGTCGCGGACACCGATGGCACGGTCAACGGCGGTGCGTTTATTCCTGGCGGGAACACAATCTGCATGACCTTTGAGGTCACGTTGGAAGAATGGCTGCCAGCGGACCACGCTGCTTAGAGAAAACACGATAAGAATGGAAATATACATGACATCTAAGATCGTTGGCTGGGCTCATACAAAGTTTGGCAAATTAGAAGCTGAAGACGTCGAGGCGTTGATCGCCGAGGTTACAGGAACCGCTCTGTCCCACGCAGAAGTTGATGCGCAAGACGTCGATGGGGTTTTTGTAGGAGTCCTAAACAACGGCTTCTCCAAACAGGGGATGGAGGGTGCATTGGTTGCGCTCAACATTCCCGAGCTAACCTACACTCCTGCGGTTCACCTAGAAAATGCCTGTGCAACAGGGTCAGCAGCGCTTTATGCAGCGATGGATTTCATTGAAGCAGGCCGTGGTAAGATTGCTTTGGTCATTGGTGCCGAAAAAATGACGGCCAAGCCTGTCGCTGAAACGGGAGATATTTTGCTCAGCGCATCCTATCGTAAGGAAGAAGGCGATATCCCTGGTGGATTTGCTGGTGTCTTTGGCCAGATCGCCCAAAGCTATTTTCAACGTTACGGTGATAAGAGCTATGAGCTCGGACTGATCTCCGCCAAGAACCACGCAAACGGTGTGCACAATCCCTACGCACACATGCAAAAAGACTTTGGTGTACCGTTTTGCACAACCGTGTCTGAGAAAAATCCCTACGTGGCGGCCCCGCTGCGCCGCACCGACTGTTCCCTAATCTCAGACGGCGCTGCTGCCATCGTTTTGATGCATGAGGATGTTGCAATCGATGCAGCCCGTGCCATTGGATTTCGCGCCCGTATACAAGTCAATGATATTTTGCCGCTGTCGCGCCGTGATCCGACAGCCTTTGAAGGTGCACGGCGTGCTTGGGCGGATGCGCGCGAAACAGCGGGCATCACTATGGGCGACCTCGATTTCGTCGAAACCCACGACTGTTTCACCATGGCCGAAATGATAGAGTACGAAGCCATGGGCCTTGCTGAGCCCGGAAAAGGCGCAGCCCTTATCCGCGACGGCTATACCCATAAGGATGGCACTCTCCCAGTAAACCCCTCAGGCGGATTGAAATCCAAGGGTCACCCTGTTGGAGCGACCGGCGTGTCGCAGCATATTATGGCTTGCATGCAGCTGATGGATGATGCCGGTGGCATGCAGATAAAAGGGGCTGAGACAGCAGGCGTCTTCAACATGGGCGGTGCTGCTGTTGCCAACTATGTCTCCATTTTGGAGCGTTCGAAATGAGCGCCGCAGTCCCTAAAGGCGGCGTTGTTCCACACACCCGTCGGGTGATGAATCTGTCCCATGTTTTGCGCCAATCCGCCCGCCGTTTTGGCCACCAAATTGGGCTTGTTTGGGGTGCCGACACATGGACGTGGGGCGAGATCGACGCGCGCGTTGATGCGATGTGTCTTGCCTTGCAGGACAAAGGGATCACCAAAGGGGATCGCGTTCTGGTACAATCATCCAACTGCAACCAGATGTTTGAAAGCATGTTTGCTTGCTTTCGGATGGGAGCAGTCTGGGTGCCAACAAATTTCCGCCAAACTCCGGATGAAGTCGCATACCTCGCGCAGTCCAGCGGCGCGGTGGCGATGATTTGCCATGCCGACTTTCCCGACCATGTGACGGCGTCAAAGACCGCAGCACCGACCATCGAAACTGTGATTTCTATTGGTGCCACAGCTTGGGCGGATGACTACGACACCTTGATCGCCGCATACCTTGGCCATCACTTTCCGGTTGCCGAGGTCGAACATGATGACCCCTGCTGGTTCTTCTACACGTCTGGCACAACGGGGCGTCCGAAGGCAGGCGTCTTGACACACGGCCAAATGGGCTTTGTCATCACGAACCACCTTTGCGACCTGATGCCGGGCACGACGCAGGCGGATGCCTCTATTGTCGTGGCCCCGTTGTCACACGGTGCCGGGATCCATCAACTTGTGAACACGGCGCGGTCGGTCAAAACCATCATGCCACGTAGCGCAGGTTTCAACGGGGATGAAATCTGGTCGCTGATTGAACGCTGGTCTGTCACGAACGTCTTCACAGTGCCAACCATCGTGAACTTGTTGATCGACGACGAAGCTGTCGACACATACGACCGCAGTTCGCTGCGCTACATCATCTACGCCGGTGCGCCCATGTACCGCGAAGATCAGAAGCGGGCGCTGAAAAAACTGGGGCCCGTGCTCGTGCAGTATTTCGGTTTGGGCGAAGTGACAGGCAACATCACAGTCCTGCCGCCCTCACTGCACGCGGCAGAGGACGGGCCGGACGTCAAAGTCGGCACCTGCGGATTTGAGCGCACCGCGATGCAGGTCTCCATTCAAAATGAAAAGGGCGGAATGGTCAAATCGGGTGAGACCGGAGAGATCGCCGTCTGCGGTCCTGCCGTGTTTGCGGGCTATTACAATAATGACGAGGCCAATGCCAAAGCTTTTCGTAACGGATGGTTCCTGACAGGAGATCTTGGTCACCTGGATGACGAAGGGTTCTTGTTCATCACAGGCCGTGCCTCCGACATGTATATTTCCGGCGGGTCAAACGTTTACCCGCGCGAGATTGAAGAAAAGATCTTACAACACCCCGCCGTGGACGAAGTCGCCATTGTCGGTGTACCCGACCCCAAATGGGGGGAGGTCGGCATCGCCGTTTGCACAGCAAATACGGCCATCGATGCTGATGCACTCCTCGCTTGGATGGATGGCAAAGTCTCGCGCTACAAAATGCCGAAGACGGTTCAATTCTGGCCCGAGCTCCCTAAATCGGCTTACGGAAAAATCACCAAAAAATTGATCAAGGCCCAGCTCGTCGAGCAAGGCGTGATCCCGTCAGCCCAAAAGGATACTGCATCATGACAACCCTCACCATTTTGGTCACAGGCGGGCCGTCTGGCATCGGGCGCGGTATCGTCGAAGGCGTCTTGGCGCGGGACTGGACGGCTATTGCCGTTGACGTCTCCGAGGGTGCACTGGCAGATTTAAAGGCCGATATGTCGGAAGCCGGTGATCGGTTGATCTGTGAACCGCTGGATGTGTCCAATGAGGACGCTGTCAACAGTCTGATTGATCGGTTTGAGGCAGACGGTCATGCGATTACTGGCGTCGTCAATTCCGCAGGGATCGGTGCGGATGTGCCCGCACTCGACACCAAGATGGACCTGTTCCGCAAAATCATTGATATCAACCTACTAGGCAGCTTCATGGTATCCCAGGCAGTGGCCAGACACATGGTCAGGCGCGGCGAAGGCTCGATCATCAACATTGCCTCAGTGTCGGGTCTAACCGGAAATACGGGCCGAGTGGCTTATGGCGCTTCGAAAGGCGGCGTGCTGCAAATGACCCGTGTGATGGCGACAGAGCTTGCGCCCTTGGGGATACGCGTAAACGCAATTGCGCCTGGGCCAGTGAATACGCCGCTTGTAGAACGGATGCACAAGACCAATTCACGCGAAGCTTGGGAAAATCGCGTACCAATGCACCGCTATGGAACCCCGGCAGAGATTGCGGCGGGCGTATTGTTTTTGCTGGATGGTGACCAATCGTCGTTCGTCACGGGTCAAACTCTCGCCATTGATGGCGGGTTCATGTCGGCGGGCGTTATGTACGAGCCAGAAGACGCATGAAGCTTGTCAAACATCCTGGCCCGGTTCGGGCAACACGCTGTGATCTTGTGCCCTGCGCAGGACATGAGATCGAAGTTACACTGGCTGCAGATATTCCTCTGATGCAATCAGTAGAACAAGCCCTATCGCCTTTGGGCATCGACGGGGCATGGCTTGAGTGCGCTGATGCGCCGGTCAGTACGCTGTCTTATGTCGGCCCCGTCATCGACTCTGGGCAAGAGCGCGCAGCTTGGTATTCTGCAACGCGGCAGTTCGAGCAAGGCCGTATTGAGCGGATTGGTATGATGGTTGGACAGCACGAGGGTGCGTTCTTTCTTCATGGCCATGGTCTTTGGGGGCCAACCGAAGGCCCACTCTTAGCTGGTCATATTCTTGCAGGTGAAACCCGGTTGTCCAAACCAGTTACCGCGAAAGGCTTGGCGATTGACGGAGCTATGTTTGATCGCCGCCCCGACGCCGAAACGAAATTTGATCTGTTTCACGCAGTTGAAACCACGCCGAGCCAGGGTGATCTCGCAGCTTTGCGTTTGATGCCAAATCAGGATGTTACGACAGCAATTGATAATGCGTGCATGAGCTTGGGATGGGACTCTGCACAAGTTTACGGGCTAGGAAGTTTGAACGGTGTCACCCTTGAGGGTGGGGCAGGTCTTTCACCGCAGCCAACCGAGTTTCTAATAGAAAAGGCTGCAGCTGGTACGTCGGCCTTACCACCGGAAATTATCATCGTCGGATTAGAAGGAACGCCAATTCAAAAGGGGCGTCTGGTGCGTGGTGAAAATGCTGTGTTGATAACAGCAGAACTCATTCTCAGGAGAACACAGCACTGAGAACACGAGAGTCATTTAGGGAGGAAAACCATGACTATATCAAAACTGACTTCTGGAACCTGTGCGGTCGCGCTTTGCGTCGCCGCAGGGGGCACACAGGCTGAAACGCTCGATATGCAGGCTTATGTGCCACAAACTTTGCCCGTGCTGGGCACCGCAGGTGTTGATTTGGCCGAACGTGTCGGACGCTTGACGGGCGGCGAGATTGAGATCGTTTATCACGACCCCGGTGCCCTGGTTCCCACTAACGAAATTCTCGACGCGGTTTCAACCGGTGCGATTGCTGCCGGTTGGTACACTCCCGGTCTCGCCGAAGGTGTGATCCCGGCAGCACCCCTTTTCACCGCCTTCCCGTTCGGCCCTGACGCCGTTGAATATACAGCTTGGTGGTATCAAGGTGGCGGCAAAGAGCTCTGGGCGGAACTGTCAGCACCTTTCGGCATTCACACAGAGCTGTGCACGATGCTGGCACCCGAAGCTTCTGGTTGGTTTGCGGAGCCGATTGAAAGCCCTGACGATCTTGCTGGCCTGAAAATGCGCATCTTTGGCCTTGGGGCATCTGTCCTTGAAAAGCTTGGCGCGCAGGCGCAATCCATGGGCGTTGGTGACACCGTAACTGGTCTGAACCTCGGAACGCTTGATGCGGCTGAAATCAGCTTCCCAGCGCTTGATCTACAACTTGGGATGCAAGAGCACGCCAGCCATTACTACTTCCCGGGCTGGCACCAGCAAAGCTCTCTTATCACATTCATCGTCAATCAAGACGTTTGGGACGGCATGGATGACAGCCACCGTGCTGCAATCCAAGAAGTCTGCGCAGCCAACGTCGCCTTGACCATCGCCGAAGGTGAGTCGATCCAGCTTGCACCACTTGCACAGTTGGAGGCCGAAGGCGTCACCGTTCACCAATGGAACGATGAAATGCTCGCGGCCTTCCGAGGCGGCTGGGACGAGGTATTGGCCGAACGCACAGCAGCAGACGCCGATTTCGCTCGCGTGTGGGACAGCATCACGACCTTCCGTGCCGACTACGCAACTTGGGCTGATCTTGGTTACCTAGACTAAGACTGCCGAGGCGGGGGCGTCTCCAAGCCCCCGTCAACTTGGAACATAAAATGCTGAAAATCGCACATCTCTTTGAGCGGATCTGCCATTACGCTGCACGGCTGGCGGGTCTTTTACTCTTCGTTCTCACGTTTGTCGTGCTTTACGACATAATAGGGCGTCAGTTTTTCAACACCGGCTCTGTCGCATTGCAAGAACTTGAATGGCACATCCACGGCGCGATTGTCATGCTGGGGTTCGGCTATGCCTACACCCGCAACTCCCATGTGCGCATTGATATTGTATCTCAGAGCTTCTCGGACCGCACAAAGATGAAGCTTGAGATCGTGGGAATTGTCCTTTTGCTGACTCCCTTCTTGTTGGTCATCCTGTGGTACGGCGTCGATTTTGCGCACCGATCCTTTGTTCGTGGCGAAAGTTCATCGGGAGGACTGGGTCTTGATCATCGCTGGATTATCAAATCAGCAGTTCCCCTGTCTGCGCTCATCGCTCTGATGGGAGCCTGGTCCGTGCTCATCCGATCTGTCGCCGCCCTGCGCGGGCAAAACGTGTCCCCCTACCGAAAAGAACCCCTATGGAATTCCTGATCGAAGTGCTTCCAGCACTCATGTTTGGCAGCCTCGTTTTGGGGTTGTTTTCTGGTCTGCCCGTCGCCGTCGTCTTGGGCGGCATTACTGTTGTCTTCAGTATTATCGCGATTTCCTTGGGCGAGATGAGATTGGTGCAGATCTCACTCTTGCCAAACCGTATTTTTGGCGGCTCCATTGAAAATCAGGTTCTCATCGCAGCACCGTTGTTCATCTTTATGGGTGTCGTGCTTGAAAAAAGCCGGATAGCAGAAGACCTTTTACTAACCTTGCAAAAGCTTTTGCGCGGAGTGCCTGGAGGCTTAGCACTTGCGGTGACAGCTATGGGGACAATTCTGGCAGCCGCTACCGGTATCATTGGCGCATCCGTTGTGATGCTCACAGTCATGGCGTTGCCCACAATGCTAAAGCGCGGCTACTCGGCTGAATTGGCGAGCGGCGCAGTCGTCTCTGCCGGCACATTGGGCATCTTGATCCCGCCGTCTGTGATGCTCGTCTTTATGGGTGACATATTGACGATCAACTTGGCGAAACTTTTCATTGCAGCTTTGGTTCCCGGCCTCGTTCTGGCGGTCGTCTACATGATCTATATCGTGATCACAGCCACCATGAACCCAAGCAAAGCGCCACCTCTTCCGCCGCTGACAAACGCCGAAAGGAAGGGGCTTTGGCGCGAGGCGTCCTTGTCTTTTGCCTTGCCGTTTGTCCTGATCACAGCGGTGTTGGGCTCGATTCTTGGTGGGATCGCGACACCCACTGAGGCGGCAGCCGTCGGGGCATTTGGTGCACTTTTGCTGGGCTGCATCCGGAAACGGGTAAGCCTTGCTATGCTGGGCGAGGCGATGGATGGATCCGTGCGCACGTTGGCCATGTTGTTCTTCATCTTCATCACCGCCACCGGTTTCGCCTATGTCTTTCGCATCATCGGCGGCGAGCACTTTATTGTTGAAACCGCCCGCAGTCTCGACATGGGCGACTGGGGCATCTTGGCGATGCTGATGCTGATGATATTCGCGCTTGGGTTCTTTTTTGATTGGATTGAAATCACGCTTATTATGTTGCCGATCGTCGCCCCAATTGTCGGGTTGATGGACCTTGGCGATCACGTCGCCAAGGAAGACCTGATCTATTGGTTTGCCGTACTTATGGCTGTAAACTTGCAAACTTCGTTTCTTACGCCACCGTTCGGTTTTGCCCTGTTCTTTCTTAAAGGGGCGGCGGGTGATCTTGTTACGATCAAGCAAATATATCGAGGTATCATTCCGTTTGTGCTCTTGCAGATCATCGTATTGGCCTTGATTACGTGGCAGCCGTGGCTTGTACTGTGGTTGCCGAATGCTGTGTTATAGCAGACGTTTTCGGTCCAATAGCTCCTTTCTGTAGACTACCGACAGGCTTTGCCAAACGTTTCGGCAGAGTCTGTTTGGATTGCACCCGGAGGTACTGCTCAGTGTCACTTTTGCCGCAAGCCAATAAATCGCGCACTTCGAAATACATTATTAGACACAAAGTGGATCTTTGGGATGCCTGTATCCGAGAACATAGAAGGCAAGACCGTAGCAAGATTGCGAGCAGGTTCTCATCACGAATTGGTCGGATTATTAATCCTTTGGGAAACAGGCGAAGTTAGCCCACTCTGGTTCAACGAGCGCGGACTCAAAGTCAATTTGGAATGGTTACCTGGAGAGAGACGCAAAAATCTCGATCTCAGCTTCCTGTCGATCGGTTGAAGTCGCCAACCCAATGTCATCCCTAGACCGCATGACCGTTCCGCCAAAATGGTCCGGTCGTGTTGCCGCTTCCGCAATCGAAACAAGATCAATTGTTGCAATACCAATCGCGCGCGGGATCACAATCAACTCTATCACATCAATCCTTCTCTGGCCACTTTCCACACGAACTACAAATGATTGATGACAGTTTAGCCAATTGAGCTTGCATCATTGCAGCCAAATTCGTCGCCGCAAACAAAGCTGCATGCAGCGCTTCATGCCCTGAACTTCTGATAGTCTTTGCCACGCGTCAGAAACCTCGTGTGACAGCGCTAATCTACAATATAGATTATCTAAATTTTAGATATTTGGGGGTGCTTGCGTGTTTGCATTCTCAAGTTCACATAAGAGGAAAATTCATTGCGCTGCGCGATCCAGAAATTGCCCGTACTCGTCGCTGACTTCGCGTGCCTCTTCGAACGCACGTGCTCTCTCGTCACCCAGACAGCGGAAGTGCTCCTGAATGTCTTGGACATAAGCTTCGAAGTCTCGCTGAATGAGGTCCCGGTACTCCTGAACCGATTTGGGTTCACTTGGAACAAATGGCCGAACTGGGGCTATGCAGGTTTCAGCCCCTGCCCCGCTCACCGAGGCGACCCACAAAACTATAGCCCACGTAGCGGTAGAACTGCACAACCGGAGGTTTCCTGCACCCCATATTTCCTTGATTGAATCCATTGTGCATGCCTAATGGGTGCGCAACTAAACTACAGCCACAACACATAAATATACCTTGTGGATATTAATATACTATCGTATCTCTGGGCTTCAAGTAAGAATGCCTAGGGTTACGCCTTTGAAGAAAGCGTGAGCCGGGCAATGAACTGGGAAATCGAAGCACCAAATGTGGTCACGGAAGCTAGATTCCGCGAACTCGTGGAGGACGGCTATAGCGCTGAAATCCTCTGCCAAGAGTCCGCACATAAGAAGGGTCCCAGCTATTACGGGGTCTGGATTATGCGTGCTGTCTCCGACGATGGCATGGAAAAGCTCTTGGTTACTGCGCGTAACACAACGAGTGACATCAAGATCCGTGAATTCAAAACCATCACAGGCGTCGTGTCCTTCTTGGTTGGAATCGGCTTCTCGCATGCCGATGTTCCGCTCGAAGAGGGCCAGCGAACTACGCACAAGCTTGCAGCGGCCATCAAAGGCAGCAGCGACTAACCTTCTATTCATTTGGCTGCTTGCGCCACCTGCGGTAGCCCAAATGGTTCTGGTCATGGAGAGCGACGGCTCACTGACCGCCAAGCAATCCCAAAACAGCTTTGCCCGGAACTACAACGACGGTGTGGGTCAAAGTACGGCGGCCGATGCGCTCGCGATATTTGATGAACCTGATATTGTTGCAGCAACAGAAGAAACCCGCATTGCGGCCATTGCGCCGCGCGCGCGCCTGCCCCGCGCAGACGTTCTTTCAGCGATTGAGGCCACAGCACTGCGCTACGGCAGCCATTCCGGCCTACGCCGAGCGGGGCTTTCGGTCTCTGATTGGCTCACGCTCTTTCGTGCCAATATCGAAATCGAAAGCGCCTACCGACAGAACGCGGTTTCTAGTGCAGGGGCCATTGGCCTTGGGCAGTTGATGCCAGCAACAGCCCGCGATCTTGGCGTTGACCCGCGCGATCCGTTGCAGAACCTTGACGGCTCAGCTCGCTATCTCGCGATGATGCTGGAGCTATTCGGCGATCCGCGTCTTGCCTTGGCCGCCTACAACGCCGGCCCCGACGCTGTGCGCCAATATGGCGGCATCCCCCCTTACCGAGAAACCCAAAATCATGTGGCCCGCGTCATGGCGGTAGTCGCACGTCTGGAAGGAACCAACCCATGAGACAATTTACATCCCTGTTCACGGCATCATTGGCGCTGTTCTTACTGATTGCAGACCCCGCCCTCGCCCAAAGCATTGACCTCTCCCCAATTCAAAGTTTGCTACAGGGCATCGTCGATGCGCTGACAGGTCCACTCGGCGTCGTGATCGCCACGCTGGCCGTGCTTGGCGTCTTTCTCAGCTGGTTCTTCAACATCATCGATCTGCGCCAAGCACTCTGGGTACTCGTCGGCATCGCCGGTGTTGCGGCTGCCCCCACAATCGTAGCCGCAGTCTTTGCTGGTGGCTGAGCGCTCGCCCCTCTTTCTCGGCCTTGTGCGCCCACCCAAGCTTCTGGGCCTGCCCATCATGTATGCGATGGTCTGGCTCTTCGGCTCGGTGCTGCTGTTCGTATGGGTCCAGCACATCGTGATCCTTGGGGTTGCGATCGTGCTCTATCCCGTCCTTTGGAAAGCGGCCGATTGGGATCCCCGCTTTATCGATGTGATGATGACGGCGCTGCAGGAAACACCGCCCACCCGAAACCGGCCAATCCATGGTGGGGACAGTTATGCCCCGTGATGAAACTAGCTACGAGGCCGTCGACCCCCGCACCCTGACGCCGGAGTGGTATGCCCGAGAAATCCGCCTCGCGCATATGCTGCCCTATGTCAGTTTGGTCGATGACCAAACGGTGCGCACGCGGGTGAACGAATTATTCCAATGCATCCGCTTGGATGGGGTCAACAGTTATACAACTGATGATGCCTACCTCGACAAGGTCACGTCCCTCTTTGCCCGTATCGTCGCCCAGCTAGGTCCAGAATTCAGCTATTATGTACATAAAGTCTCAAAGGCGATTGCGCCGGAGCTTGAACCCGTGCGCGACGAGAGCTTTGCAGGCGAAGTAGATCGCCAGTGGCGAAAGAAGCTGGCGACCAGCGGGCTGCGCGACAAAACACTGACTCTCACAGTCATGCACCGTCCGCCCTCCAAGAGCTTTCTCCCGTTTCTCAATCGTAGTGCACCTGAGCGCTTCAAAGAAGAAACTCAAAAACGCCTTCGACGGCTGAACGAGGCCGTGAATGTCTTTGCCTCGGGGCTGGCCGATCTCAAACCGCGCGTGCTGTCGGCGAAGTCTGGCGAGTTGGTTGGGTTCCTCGGGGCGCTCAATACCGGTCAGGAACTGCCGCTCTTTCCGGCGAGCACCTACGGTTTCCTGTCGTTTAACGTCGCCAACACCCGAGTGACATTCCTGGAAGATCATTTTGAGCTGTCAGAAGGCGTCGTAGGCCACCGCTATGGCAAAAGTTTCACCATCGGCGAATACTCCGAGGCCACATCCTGCACGATGTTCGACATGCTCAATCTGCCAGTCGACATGATCGTCACCCATTCGTTCACGCCAATCAATTCCAACCTCATGGCCGGACGGATTAAGCGCCAGAAACGACAGATGCAGGCGTCACAGGACGCTGCATAATGCCGCGCTCCGGTTTATGCCGCGCTTGTTCAGGCGAAGTCTTGTTTCCT
>NZ_CYRX01000005.1 GCF_001458315.1 Thalassobacter stenotrophicus
CCACGCTGGCTTCACGTAGTGAATCCCCTCATGATGGGATTTGTGCAACAAAGCCATCAACGAGGACCGAAAACAGTGACGAAAACGATATTGAATGATGTGTACGAACTGCTGAACAGCATAGGTGCTGTACGCAGTGAAGGTGAGTTTAGCACGGAATGGCTTGGCAGAAGCGAATGCTACCTACGAACACTTAGATTTAAGGGCAGTGACGCAAGTGTTGGCGCTGTTGCGATATGTGCCAGCAAGCTTCAGCACTATGGCAAACGGATGCTGAACACAGAGCAGCATAGTGAGCTTGGCAAACAGTTCTTACAGCTCAGCGAACAGTGTCATAAGCTGATTAATATTAAGAGCACAGCAGAGTGGCTGAATGTGTGCTGAAATGGGGTTTGAGGCAGCGAAAAATCATACTGCGGAAAATGGTGCGGAAGTACTTTTCAATGTGAGCTGGTGATTATGCGCCTATACGAAGTTGAAACGAGCAGAACGAACAAACGAACGAAGCAGCGTACTGCGAACACAAAGACTGACTTTGAGCAGAACGTGAGCAAGCTAAACACGAAACGGCGCAGTTTAGATGCAGAAAAAACTGTTAAACCCATCAAGCCAAGTTGATAGGGCAACGAACGCAGTTGAACAGCGTGAAGACTATGCTCTGTAGCTAACACTTTTCTGTTGAACACGCTGTTGAGCAGAACTGTTGTGCTGTAGGGTTAGGGGCTATGTAATAATGAGTTTCTGACGTTGAGTGGCTAACGATGTTTAACTAAATTCCAGCCTGCGCTGCCTTACATCGGAAACCGATGTAAAGAGTATCGGAGGAATTAAATAAACGAATGACAACCACCTTCTGCTGAAAGCACAGTGTGTGAGTAAGCTGAAGGAGAACTATCATGTCGCTGCTCAACGCATTCACACTCACAACATTTGAAACTGACAACAAGCTGTCACCAACCGTGCACCGTCGTCGTAAGCTCGTAGCTAAAATTGACGAACAGATACTGTACGCCACTGACAGCAGCTACCAACCAACCAAGCAAACTTGGCATAAGGATAGTGAAGGCAGAGAACAGCGTGTGACTGTGCCAAAGCGTGTGCGGCGGTGGTGGACTGTGCGCAGTGACGGCGTTGTGCTGTTGACTGTGCGCTATGGCAGCAGAGCGTTGGAGTTGGCTAAGGGTAAGAACGCCATAGTGGTGAACAGCATTAATGAACTGCCAACTGTTCTGAAACGGCTGAGTGAGGCTGTGGATAAAGGCGAGTTTGATAAGCTGTTGGAAGAACAAGCGAGCTATGGTAAGCGTGTTAACACGCCGAAAACATAAGCAATATCAGACGCTTACAGTGTTAGGCATTTGTCAGGCAGCGTGTTTTCGGAGCGTTAAGCTGTTGATAACGCTGGGGAAACAACTGTCCGCTTGAATTCAAGCACTGCCACGGAAGCTACTAAAGCAAGCCTTGGCTGCGAAAGCTTAGCTCCGTCGCTTTGCCGATGATCAAATGGTCATGCAGAACGATGCCCAAAACCTGCGCCGCGTCGCGGATCGCGTAGGTCATATCGATATCGGCCTCCGAGGGTGACGGATCACCCGATGGGTGATTGTGAACGAGGATTAACGCAGAGGCGTTCAGCTCAAGTGCGCGTTTCACGACCTCTCTTGGGTAAACCGGCACATGATCCACGGTGCCCTTTCCCTGTTCCTCATCTGCGATCAGGACATTTTTCCGGTCCAGATATAGAACGCGGAATTGCTCAATCTGCTGATGCGCCATGGCGGTCTGAAGGTAACCTAGCAAGCTATCCCACGACGATAGGATCGGCTTTTGGATCACTTGCGCCCGGGCCATGCGGTGGGCCACAGCCTCCATGATTTTGAGTTGTTCGACCACGGCCTGCCCTGCCCCGTTCACGTCCTTGATCCGCGCAGGCGAGGCCGCCATTACCCGATTCAGGTCACCAAAGGTCTTGAGTAGCCGTTTTGCCAATGGCTTGGTATCACCCCGCGGAAGCGCGCGGAACAATATCAATTCCAATAGCTCGTAGTCAGGCATGGCAGCTGCCCCGCCCTCCATAAAGCGATGTCTTAGCCGGGAGCGGTGGTCACGCCTGTGATCTCGTTCGCTGGGGGGGGGTGGGGTAGAACGAGACCCATTAGGGATAGGTGGTGTGCAGTCCACGAGGAACCCCGGCAAAGGCGCCTCTTTGAAAGCGTTGGAAGGTTGGTCAGCTGCCATGACCCGAGCATGGCGCTAAACTGGTAAATAAACCGTTACGAACGCAGCGGTTTTTACGCCCTACAGCTCATAAGTGGGATGGAACCGGCCCGAAGGCGACAGAGTGAAAATCTCACATCCCGTAGCCGTCACCCCGATAGAATGCTCAAACTGCGCCGACAGTGATTTATCACGGGTAACGGCAGTCCAATCATCGGCCAAAACCTTGGTCTCTGGACGGCCCAGATTAACCATCGGCTCAATCGTAAAGAACATGCCTTCTTCCAACACAGGGCCAGACCCTTCGCGACCATAGTGCAGCACGTTAGGGGGTGCGTGAAACACCCGCCCCAACCCGTGGCCACAAAAATCGCGGACAACGGACATGCGGTGCGCTTCGACATAGGCTTGGATCGCGTGGCCGATATCACCAAAGGTATTACCGGGCTTGACCGCCTCAATACCCTTAAACAGCGCATCATGAGTGACCTGGATCAGCCGTTCCGCTTTGCGCGGCAGCTTGCCTGCGACGTACATCCGGCTGGTATCACCGAACCAACCGTCGACAATGACCGTGACGTCGATATTCAAAATATCGCCGTCTTTCAATGTCTTGGCACTTGGGATGCCATGACAGACCACATGGTTGATCGAAATGCACGAGGCGTGTTTGTAGCCCTTGTACCCGATGGTGGCCGATGTCGCGCCAGCGGCGTTCACCTGATCCTCGATCGCTTTATCAAGCGCCTCTGTGGTCACGCCGGGCACAACCAGAGGGGCGATATTATCAAGAATTTGGGCGGCCAATTTGCCTGCCGCGTGCATGCCAGCGAAATCCGCGTCCTCATGGATACGGATGCCATCTTTGGTCAATCTGCCCCGGTAGTCATCCACGGGTATGCTCCTTCAACTTCATCTTTTCACTACGCCTTTTGGGACGATTTATCCAGTGGCGTGGTCGTGTAATTCGACGGGCAAAGCGTCGCTGAGCCAAATCCCTTTGGCTGAGATTTGGGTGCCGTAGCACAACATCTCAACCCCTGCATCACGCGCGGCATCGAACGCCGCTGCATACGCTGGATCAAGATCCGCCGCCATACGCAAGCGTCTACAATCGGTCCGTTGCACAAGGTATAGCATAACCGCGCGGTGCCCCGCAGCCGCCATATCCGCCAATTCGCGCAAGTGTTTTGCGCCTCGGGCAGTCACGGAATCGGGGAACTCAGCCCAATCCCCGTCCCGGCACAGGGTCACGTTTTTCACCTCAACATAGGCATCAGGCAAAGCGCCCCCTGACACCAAAAAATCCACGCGGCTTTTCGTGCCATAAGGCACCTCTGCGCGGATCTGGCCGTACCCTGCCAACTCAGCCACCTGCCCGCTCTGCAGCGCCTCGCCGACCACACGGTTCGGCAAAGAGGTGTCGATGCAAACCATCTGACCCTCTGGCAATTCGCTCAGCCGCCAGCCGTATTTTAGCTTTTTCTTGGGATCATCATTCGGCTCCACCCAAATCGGAGTGCCTGCGTCCTTGAGCCCCATCATTGAGCCCGGATTAGGACAATGGGCGCGCGTCTCGGTTCCGTCCACCAACTGGATATCGGACAAAAAGCGATTGTAACGGCGCAACAGCGTGGCGCGGATCAAAGGCGTGGCAAACTCCATGGCCTCGCCCTATACCCTTGTTTAACAGACAACAAGGGAGGCCCGAGCATGGCCCAATCCGCAGCAAACCCCACGGCCGCAATGTTGGTGATCGGCGATGAAATCCTATCCGGGCGCACGCGCGACGCTAATATGCACCACCTTGCAGGGCAGTTGACCGCCCATGGCATCGACCTTACCGAGGTTCGGGTTGTGTCGGATGATCAACCCGCCATTGTTCGTGCGCTGAACGCGCTGCGCGCCGATTATGCCCATGTGTTCACCTCTGGCGGGATCGGGCCGACCCATGACGACATCACCGCTGACGCCATCGGTGCAGCCTTTGGGGTACATGTGGGCGTCCGTGATGATGCCCGCGCCCTCTTGCAGGCCCATTATGACCGCCAAGGATCTGAGCTGAATGCCGCGCGCTTGCGCATGGCACGTATCCCCGATGGGGCCACCCTGATCGAAAATCCGGTCTCGGTCGCACCCGGATTTACCCTCGAAAACGTGCATGTCATGGCTGGGGTGCCCAGCGTGTTCCAAGCAATGGTGCAAAGCGTTCTGCCCACACTGACCGGTGGCCAGCCGCTTGTGTCGCGGACCCTGCGGATGATGCGCGGCGAAGGCGACCTTGCGGGTCCATTGGGTGAGGTCGCGGCCCAATACCCGGATATCTCCTTTGGCTCCTATCCGTTCCAGAAGGATGGCGTTTATGGTGCCAACCTTGTGCTGCGCGGACCGGATGAGGCGGCCCTAGACGCAGCGATGGCAGCACTCGAAGCGGCCCTTGCATGACAAAAGCCAACTACTTTGACGTCATCGACGCGACATGGCCCGCTGAACGCTATGTGACCGAAGGGCCATGGCGTCTGCGCCAGACGGTGGGCGCGGGCAGCCGGGTGTCATCAATCTCGGCGATTGAACCGTGGGAGGACGCGGATATTGATCGCGCCGTTGCCTCCGCCCATACAGTCAAACAGCGTCCACTGTTTATGATTAAACCCGGTGAGGACCGCCTTGATAAGGCCCTCGCCGCGCGTGGCTATGTCGTTGAGGACCCGTCGGTCATTTACGCCCTGCCCATCGCCCCGTTGATCACCGAAACTCTGCCCTACGCCAAGGCCTTTACCATGTGGCCCCGCCTCGCGATTATGGACGACTTGTGGGATGCCGGTGGCATCGGCCCTGCCCGCCGCGCTGTGATGGAGCGGGCGGCTTGCCCCAAAACCACGGTTCTTGGCCGTGCGGGTGACCGCGCGGCAGGTGTCGCCTATGTCGGGCTACATGGAAAAACTGCGATGATGCACGCAGTAGAAGTGGCCTCAGCCCACCGGCGGCAAGGCGTATCCGCATGGATGCTGCGCGCAGCGTGCCATTGGACCGCAGCCAATGGCGGGGATGAGATTTCGATGGTCACAACCCGCGCAAACACCCCCGCCAACGCTGCCTATACTTCCCAAGGCGCCCAGCTTGTGGGACACTATCATTATAGACGCGCCCCAGAGTGAGACCGATGACAACACCCGATCTGCCCACCGCCCTTGACCTGCCGCAGGCCGACCTGCCCGCTGAGACACAACGCTACTTCGACATCTGTGTCGAAAAGCTGGGCTTCGTGCCCAACGTCCTGCGCGCCTATGCCTTTGATATCGAAAAACTAAACGCCTTCACCGCGCTTTATAACGACCTGATGCTCGCGCCATCCGGGCTGTCCAAGCTTGAGCGTGAGATGATCGCCGTCGTCGTCTCAGCTGAGAACAAATGCTTTTATTGCCTCGTGGCCCACGGGGCAGCGGTGCGCCAGCTGTCCGGCCAGCCAGAACTGGGTGAGGCCTTGGTCATGAACTACCGCGTGGCCGATATCACCCCGCGCCAACGCGCAATGCTGGATTTCGCAGTCAAGATGACACGCGCCTCTGCCACCATAGAAGAGCCTGACCGCGCGGCCCTGCGCGACGCGGGCCTCAGCGACCGAGACATCTGGGATCTTGCGGGCGTGGCAGGCTTTTTCAACATGTCGAACCGGGTGGCATCGGCCACAGCCATGACTCCAAACGCCGATTATCACGGACAAGCCCGGTGAGAACCGCCGGGCCTCTGGCCGCCGCCCTCCTACTGGGTGGGCCCGCGCTCGCGCTGGACCTGGCCGTGCCTGGCGACATCACTTTACGCGAAACATCGCCGCTGGCGGTGCACTATCTGGCTGTCGGCCCGGTCGAACAGGGCGCAGTCCCCGTCACCCCACGCGAAGGGCCCCACACTCGGTTGATCTGGGGCGTGGACACCTACGACAGCAGCACGGCACTTCTGAGCCAGTTTCGGGAACAGATCCAAAGCGATGGGTTTGAGGTAGAGTTTTCCTGCGCCACCCAGTCCTGCGGTGGTTATGATTTCCGCTTCGGGATTGAGGTTGAACCTGCCCCCACCATGTTCGTCGATCTCAGCGATTTTCACTACCTGACGGCCATAAATACCACGGATGATGCGGTGCTGAGCCTGTTGGTCAGCCGCGCAGGCACCGGCTATATGGTGCAAATGGATGTGATCGGCGGTGCGGAGGCAGCCCCTGACCTAACCGTTACCAAATCCACACGGATCGACGCATCAGGCATCGGCGCGACCCTGCGTGCAGACGGTGTTGCGATCTTGGATGATGTCGTGTTCGACACCGGCTCTGCCAGCTTGGCTGCAACAAAATTTACCTCGCTTGAGGCGCTGGCCCAGCATCTGGCCGCCGCACCGGGGGATGCCATCGCATTGGTGGGCCACACGGACGCTGAGGGCGATTTGGAACCAAACGTTCTGCTTTCCGAAGCCCGAGCCGAGGCCGTACGCCAGTACCTGATCACAAAACTAGGCGTATCAGAGGATCAAGTCGCAGCGCGTGGGATCGGTTTTTTAGCCCCCCGAGCAAGCAACCTCACCAGTGAAGGTCGCGCCCAGAACCGCCGGGTTGAGGTCATCCTGACGGAAACCGCCGAATAGGCTGAGCAAAGGAAAACGGGTTGGAACGTCGCCCAACCCGTTGAAACTGCTAATTCGTGCGTCATCACTTACCACTCATCCGGACCACGGTCCTTGAACTGCTCGACCAGAAAATCAATGAACGCGCGCACTTTGGGCTGCGTGTAGCGGCCCGGCGGATAGACCGCGTAAATGCCCTGCGTCTCAACCGGTAAGTCCTTAATCGCGGGCTCCAACAGGCCTTCGCGCAGTGCATCTGAGTAGAGAAAACTGGGCAAGAATGCGATGCCCAAGCCGTTAATTGCCGCATTCAACAGGGACTGCCCGTCATTCACCGTTAACCAACCTGCCGATCGCACCTGACGTTTTTCACCCGAGGGCGCCGTCAGCTTCCACACATTGCCGCTGGCTTGGTTTGAGTAGTGCAGCAGCTTGTGCTCATTCAGATCGTCGATTTTTTCCGGGCGACCGTATTCCTCAAAATATTTCGGTGAGGCGATCATCATTTTGTGCGTATCAGCCAGCTTTCGTGCCCTGAGCGAACTGTCCTCCAACTCACCAATCCTAACCGCCAAGTCGAAGCCTTCGGAGATTAACTCAACATAGCGGTTGTTTAGGACCATATTAACCGTGATGTCAGGAAACTCATGCAGGAAGCCCCCTAGCGCAGGCGACAAATGGTTAACGCCAAAGTCCGTGGCAGCAGACACCCGTAATAGCCCCGAAGGCGCAGATTGCATGGCCGTGACAAGTGCGTCTGCCTCTCCTGCATCGTTCAAAACACGGCGGGCGCGGTCATAATAGGCGAGGCCGATTTCAGTCGGGCTTACCCTTCGCGTTGTTCGGTTCAGCAATCGTGCGCCCAAACGCGTTTCCAGTGACGAGACATGCTTTGAGACAGCGGATTTTGAAATCCCCATCTTCTTGGCCGCATCTGTGAAACCTCCCTGATCGACGACTGTCGCGAAGGCCTCCATTTCCGTTAAACGATCCATTTGTCACCTCAGACACACGAGTTGCAGTAACCCAGTTATCCCCGCCAATTGGGGCGAAGCTGTGCCGCTGCGAAGCCATTAACAGGGTTCTTTAAGGGATGCTTAATGGCGTCTAGAGGATCATTGTTGCCATATAATGGTTAACAACTCATAGCGTAGCGGCCAGTCGAGTGCCCTGATCAATGGCGCGTTTTGCATCCAACTCGGCGGCCACATCCGCCCCCCCGATCACGTGGCACGTAACGCCCTTTGCGGTCAAACCATCGGCCAAAGACCGTTCGGGCACCTGCCCCGCACACAGCACAACAGTATCAGCCTCAATGAGCCGCAGATCGTCGCCAACGCGGACATGGACACCCTCTGCGTCAATCCGTTCGTAGCTCACACCGGCCAGCATCTTGACCTGTTTCATCTTGAGGCTTGCACGGTGGATCCAACCCGTTGTCTTGCCCAAACGCTTTCCTATTTTCTCACTTTTTCGTTGCAATAGAGTGACTTGCCGGGCGGGCGCTTCGGGTTGCGGACCTTCAGGGGCAACACCGCCACGGTGAAGCGACGGATCGGTCACGCCCCATTCCTTTTGCCAAAGTGCAGGCACCTCGGTCGGACTATCGCCTGCATGTGTCAGATACTCCGCAACGTCGAAGCCAATACCACCTGCACCGATGACGGCAACCCGTTCACCGACCTGTGCCCCACCAGCCAAAACGTCGATATAGGTCACAACGTTAGGGCCGTCCTGACCCAAGATCTCTGGGTCCCGCGGGGTGACACCTGTCGCGATAATCACGTCATCAAACTGGGTTAACACCTCAACGCTTGCGGCAGAATTAAGGCGCAGATCGAGACTTAATCTCTCGGCCATCGTCTCAAACCAAGCGACCAAGCCGTGGAATTCTTCCTTGCCAGGGATGACTCGAGCCATGTTCAATTGCCCGCCAATACGGTCTGATTTTTCAAAAACCGTCACGCTGTGGCCACGTTGCGCCGCAGTCATGGCCGCCGCCATACCTGCCGCCCCTGCCCCAACGACCGCGACCCGCCGCGGCACAGAAGCCGGCACGATCGTGATCTCCGTTTCATGGCACGCGCGCGGATTAACCAAGCACGAAGACATCTTGCCGCTAAACGTGTGGTCCAAACAGGCTTGGTTGCACGCGATACATGGCGCAATCTGATCGGCCTGTCTTGCCATAGCTTTTGCGACGAAATCCGCATCCGCAAGGAACGGCCGCGCCATCGATACCATGTCCGCGCAGCCATCCGCCAAGACACCCTCGGCCACTTCGGGGGAGTTAATTCGGTTCGAGGTAATGATCGGAATAGACACCTCCCCCATTAACTTTTGCGTCACCCAAGTAAACGCACGGCGCGGCACCGAGGTGGCGATCGTAGGCACACGAGCCTCATGCCAGCCGATACCGGTGTTAATAATAGTAGCGTATTTCTCAACCTCGCGGGCGAGCTGCACGACCTCTTCCCAAGTGGAGCCATTTGGGATCAGGTCGATCATGCTAAGCCGGTAGATCACAATAAAATCGTCACCCACGGCCGCGCGCACACGGCGCAGAACTTCTAGGGGTAGACGCATGCGGTTTTCATAACTCCCGCCCCACCGGTCCGTGCGCCGATTGGTATGCGTCACAAGAAACTGGTTCAGGAAATAGCCCTCAGACCCCATCACCTCGACACCGTCGTAGCCAGCTTCGCGCGCACGCGCCGCTGCGGTCGCAATGTCGGAAATCTGTTTCTCAATCCCCGCTTCGTCCAGTTCTTTCGGGGCAAACGGGGAAATGGGCGATTTCACCGCCGATGGCCCCACGCAATCCGGGCTATAGGCATAGCGGCCTGCGTGCAGAATTTGCATCGCAATCTTGCCGCCCTCGGCATGGACAGCATCCGTCACAATCCGGTGGTTCGCAATATCTTCGGGCGTGAACAGCCCCGCCGCACCGGGAAACACACCGCCCTCGCGGTTAGGGGCCATGCCGCCTGTCACGATCAATGCGGCCTGCCCGCGCGCGCGTTCTGCATAGAATTGCGCGACACGTGGCCAATCCTTGGTTTCTTCCAAACCCGTGTGCATGGACCCCATCAGCACGCGATTTTTCAACGTGGTAAAGCCCAAGTCCAACGGTGCCAGCATATGCGGATAGGCGGTCATGTGTATTTTTCTCCCCCGGTTTGCGCCAGACTGTCAGAGGCCGACAAAGCCGTCACCCCGAACGCAGCGTCATGGGAGAAGTTAGAGCAAACGGATCACCCGAACAGACGTCGCAAAAACCCAATCGGTGGAAAGGCTGGCTGTATGGCTTTTGGGGTCGCAGGTGCGCTAGGCCGCGCCACGGGGCGGTTACCGGGCGGTGCAACCTGAACAGCCGGCACGACAGCGGACCTACCATCTGGGCGCGGCAGCGGGCGCAACTGCCCACCCAATGCAACCGGCACTGGCGCAGCGGCCACGCGCACCTCAGTCCCCCGCCCCACGCTTTGGGCACGGATACGGTTCGCGAAGCGTGTCAACACGTTGAGGCTCCGCTCGGGGCTTAATGCGCTGCCTTTGAAATCCAGCACCGAGGCTGAGACAACGCGTCCATTCACCTCAAAAATCGCACGCCAATGGGTTTCGTCGATATTGTCGACCGGCGCGGGGCTGGTATCGCGCGCATGGACGTAAAACACGGGCCCGCGCGCGAAACTCTCGATCACCTCGACGGTGCGCGGATCCCCTGCCCGGCTCAGCGCCGCGCGCCCCGCATCACCCTCAAAAAAGATCGGCAAGGCGGGATCATTGCTGTCAAACGTGAAATTCGGGTCTAACGTCGCAACCGTTGCTGTCAGCACGGCCTCAATCCCCGGTTGCGGGGCGCGGCCATCGCCTGAGATCGCCGCGCAATTGCCCATCATCACAAAGGGCACGTTGCCGACGGTCCGCGTGCTTTTGGGATCAACGCAAAACCCGCGCGGCCCGGCAACAACAACCGAGCCATCAGCCACCGTCACCTGCATCTGAACAGGAATACCCCGGCTGACAGCCAAGAAATCCGCGCAGCCGGAAACCATGAAACACACAGCTGCGCAAAGCGCAGTTTTAACATACCTACTCATGCCTTGCCCCAGCACTGTCACGGTTTTTACCGCTTGTCTGCGGTCACCATGACCAGTGCGGGGCGGCGTTTCAAGGTTCTTGACCCGTTAGAGGTCCATATAGATGTGCTCTTCCTCAGCTGCACCGGGATGCGTGACCGCACCCTTTCTGGCACCACCCACGAGCTTTGCGTATTTGTACAAAGCGCCCGAGGCGTAGATCGTTTTGCGGGGGCCAGTCCACGCAGCCTTACGGGCCGCGAGTTCTTCGTCCGTCAGATCAACCGACAACTCACCCGTAATGGCATTGATCGTGATCATGTCGCCGTCTTTCAACAGCCCGATCGGCCCGCAATGCGCAGCCTCGGGGCCGACGTGACCCACGCAGAACCCGCGTGTCGCGCCCGAAAAACGACCATCGGTGATCAGTGCGATCTCTTTGCCCACGCCTTGCCCGGACAGAGCCGCCGTAGTGGCCAGCATTTCGCGCATACCGGGCCCCCCTGCGGGGCCTTCGTTACGGATGACAAACACTTCGCCCATTTCGTACTGGCGCGCTTTGACGGCGGCAAACGCGTCTTCTTCGCATTCGAACACGTGTGCAGGGCCGGTAAACACTTGGTCCTCGGGGGCGATGCCCGCGACCTTTACGATCGCACCTTCAGGGGCAAGGTTGCCTTGCAGGCCGACAACACCACCTGACGCTGTCAATGGCTTTTCAACCGGATAGATCACGCGGCCATCGGCCTCACGTGTGATCTTGTCCAGTTCCTCACCCATCGAGAAACCGGTCGCGGTCATGCAGTCTTCGTGCATCAGGCCCGCTTTGCGCAGTTCCTTCAGAACGACGGGCACGCCGCCAGCCTCATACAGGTCTTTGGCGACGTATTGGCCACCGGGCTTCAGGTCGACAAAGTACGGTGTGTCGCGGAAGATTTCGCAAACATCCATCAGGTCAAAGTCGATCCCAGCTTCGTGGGCAATCGCGGGCAAGTGCAGACCAGCGTTGGTCGAGCCACCGGTACAGGCCACGACACGCGCCGCATTTTCCAGCGACTTGCGGGTCACCACATCACGCGCGCGGATGTTTTTCTCAATCAGGTTCATCACGGCAATGCCCGACGCCACGCCGTATTCATCGCGGCTTTCATAGGGGGCTGGCGCACCCGATGAGTTCATGAGCGCCAGGCCAATCGCCTCGGACACACAGGCCATCGTGTTGGCTGTGAACTGGCCACCACATGCACCCGCCGAAGGACACGCCACACGTTCCAGAACTTCCAACTCAGCGTCGCTGAGGTTGCCCGCTTGGTGTTTGCCAACGGCCTCAAACACGTCCTGAACGGTCACGTCCTTGCCCTCAAGCCGACCCGGAAGGATCGAACCGCCATAGATGAACACCGACGGCGTGTTCAAACGCACCATCGCCATCATCATGCCCGGCAGGGATTTATCGCACCCAGCAAGACCCACAATCGCGTCGTAGCAGTGGCCGCGCATCGTCAACTCAACCGTGTCAGCAATCGCATCGCGCGACGCGAGCGAAGACCGCATACCCTCATGGCCCATCGCAATTCCGTCGGTCACGGTGATTGTGGTGAACTCACGCGGCGTGCCTTCGGCGCGCTTGACCCCGACCTTAACGGCCTGCGCCTGACGGTTTAGCGCGATGTTGCAAGGCGCGGCTTCGTTCCAGCAGGTGGCGACACCAACCCACGGCTGGTGGATTTCTTTTTCATCCAAGCCCATGGCGTAAAAATACGACCGGTGTGGCGCGCGCTGCGGGCCTTCGGTCACGTGACGGCTGGGAAGGTTGGTTTTATCCACCGGACGGTTGGTCATCGGGTCTCTCCTCACATACTCTTGGGCGAAGCAATACCCGCCAAGGTTCGGACAAACAAGCGCGATTGCCGCACCGGCTTTGATCACCTATCTGACACCCATGACCCACGTTATGCATCAAAATAGCCCTCATGCCCGCTTTGTAGCCCCCGCCCAAAGCCACCCGCACATTTGGCGATTGCTGGTGGGGATCATGCTGATCATTGCGGTCTATTTTGGCGGTATCCTCGCCCTACTCGGCGTGATCTGGGCAAGTGCCGGGTTTGACGCGATGGTCATGTGGTCGGCGCGGTTGACGGCGGGCAACACGCCCGGCGCCGTTCTATTGGTTTTGGCGACGTTCAGCGGCATGGCAATTGGCCCGATGATCGCGGCCAAAGTCCTGCACAAACGCCCTGCTATGACCGTGTTCGGACCATGGCGCGGTGTGCTGCGCGGCTTTGGCCTTGGGGCGGGCGTTGTTGGCGGGATCATCGGGTTGTCAGTCCTGTTGATTGGCCCGGGCTATGCGCCGGTGCCAAACGTAGACGCCTCTGTTTGGTTGGCGTTCTTACCGCTCGCGCTGTTGGGACTGCTCATTCAAACAGGCGCGGAAGAGGTATTATTTCGCGGCTATTTGCAACAACAACTGGCCGCACGGTTCAAATCACCGCTGATCTGGGCCGTGCTGCCCAGCTTGGTCTTTGGCCTGCTGCATTTCAACGCAAGCGCCGACGCAAGCATTGCGTGGCTGACCGTGGCCGCGACCGGGTTGTTCGGGCTGTTGGCCGCGGACCTGACCCGAGTGACGGGCAACATTGGCGTGGCTTGGGGGTTTCACTTTGCCAACAACGCCTTCGCTTTGCTGGTCGTAGCGCTGGATGGCCCGCTATCGGGCCTCGCCCTATACACAACACCATTTACGGCCGCAGACACCGCAACGCTGCTGCCGCTAATTGCGCGGGATATGGCGGTCACACTATCGCTCTGGGCGGTATTGCGGGTCGTGATTAGGGTCACAACCGCGCGGACCTAATACAGGGGCTGCGCAACTTTTGGTTGCGCAATGACCAAATCCACGCATAACTCGCTCAGTCGCACAAACCTGCACAGCCGCGCCCAAAGCCGTGGCGCGCAACAGGCCCTTGCGACCCCCACATACCCGCTGGACGAGGATAGGTAGCACCATGGCAATGCGCGACGAGGCCCCCACTCTGGCTCTCTTAATACTTGTGTACGCCATCTTTGCCGGCCTCACACTGGCCGCCGCGTCCCTGCCAATGTGGGTGATCATTCCGGCTTTGGCCGCAACCATTGGGCTACATTCGTCGCTTCAGCATGAGGTCCTGCACGGCCACCCCTTCCGCAACCAAACGCTCAGCGACGCGACCGTCTTTCCGGCGCTGGGGCTGTTCATCCCCTATCTGCGGTTTAAGGACACGCACCTTGCCCACCACTATGACCCCAACCTGACGGACCCCTACGACGATCCCGAAACCAACTACCTCGACATTATTCACTGGAACGCCCTGCCCGCATGGCGCCAAAAGCTGGCGGTGTTCAACAATACTCTTATTGGGCGGATGTTGATTGGTCCGACCTTGGGACTTGCAGCGTTTTACGCAGGCGATCTGCGCGCGATGCTGCGCGGCAATCGACGGGTCTGGGCCTCCTACGGGTTACATATGATCGGCGCGAGCGTCCCGCTGGCGTGGGTGATCTGGGCCACACCGCTGCCGATCTGGGCCTATCTGTTGGCCGCTTATGGCGCGATGTCCCTGCTCAAAATCCGCACCTATCTTGAGCATCAAGCCCATGAGCGCGCAGCGGGACGCTCTGTCATCATCGAAGATCGCGGCCCCTTGGCACTGTTGTTCCTGAATAACAATTACCACGCCGTACACCACGCCCACCCGGGCGTGCCGTGGCACCAACTGCCCGCATTATTCAACAGCCGCCGAGAACGTTTCTTGGCCCGCAACGGGGGCTACACCTATCGCTCTTATCGCGACGTGTTCGCCAAATACCTGCGCACGACCAAGGACCCCGTGGCCCACCCGATGTGGACACTCTCAAACCGAAAACACCCTCACACCTAGGCGTGTCGTACCGATGCGCACACGCAACAGGCGACAGTGAATTGCAAACCTCGCTCACACTGGTTATCTGACCAAGAACTGAGCGCGAAGGGCCACCATGAACTGGATTTCCAACTACGTCCGCCCCAAGATCAACTCCCTGTTCTCCCGCCGGGAGATCCCGGAGAATTTGTGGACCAAATGTGACGAATGCGGAACGATGCTGTTCCACCGCGAGCTGAGCGATAGCCAGAACGTTTGTTCGAACTGCAACAACCACATGCATATCTCGCCGCGCGACCGCTTTGCCGCGCTGTTTGATGGGGGCATTTTCACAGAGCTAGAGGTCCCCGCCCCTGCGCATGACCCGCTACAGTTCCGCGATCAAAAGAAATATCCCGACCGCTTGAAAGCCGCACAGAAAGCCACGCTTGAGAGTGAGGCAATGCTGATTGCTGAGGGTGAGATTTATCGCACCCCCATCGTGGCCGCGGCACAAGACTTTGGCTTTATGGCCGGATCGATGGGCATGTACGTTGGCAACGCGATTATCGCCGCCGCCGAACGCGCAGTCGCTACACGCAAGCCGCTTGTGCTGTTTTCGGCCGCAGGGGGCGCACGGATGCAAGAGGGCATTCTGAGCCTGATGCAGATGCCGCGCACAACCGTGGCGATCCAAATGCTCAAAGAAGCGAACCTGCCCTACATCGTCGTGCTGACCCACCCCACCACCGGGGGCGTGACCGCGTCCTACGCGATGCTGGGCGACGTCCAAATCGCAGAGCCCGGCGCGCTGATCTGCTTTGCCGGACCACGCGTGATCGAACAAACCATCCGCGAAACGCTGCCCGAAGGGTTCCAGCGGGCCGAGTACCTGCTAGATCACGGGATGCTTGATCGGGTGACGCACCGCCAACACCTCAAAGAGGAATTGGCGACGATCATTCGGATGCTCACGGGGCTGCCCGCGCTGGTCAAAGGCGACCTACCCAAACCCGATGAGACGCCTGCGCCCAGTGTCGCGGCAGACGCACCCTCGGACCCTGCCCCCAAAAGCTAAACCCCGCGCAGCGATCGGCGCGGGCCTTGGCCGCGCGGTGCCTGATCGCTGCCGCGCGTTGCCATATCCTCTCGCCCAAAGGCCTGCACATCATGCCCGAAATGACCTCTGACGCATTGTTGGCGCGTATGATGACGCTCCACCCCAAGATCATCGACCTCACGCTGGACCGCGTTTGGGACTTGTTGGAAAAAGTCGGCAACCCCCAAAATTCGCTACCCCCCGTGATCCATATCGCGGGCACCAACGGCAAGGGTTCGACGCAAGCAATGTTTCGCGCCGGGATTGAGGGGGCAGGCATGACCGCGCACGCCTATACCTCGCCCCACTTGGCGCGGTTCCATGAACGTATCCGACTGGCCGGTGAGTTGATCACCGAAGACGCCCTGACCCAAGTCCTCGATGCGTGTTACGATGCCCAAAACGGCACCCCAATCACGTATTTTGAGATCACGACGGTGGCCGCCCTCGTGGCCTTTGCCCGCACCCCCGCTGATTACACATTACTAGAGGTCGGGCTTGGCGGGCGATTGGACGCGACCAATGTCATCGACACCCCCGCGCTGACCGTCATCACACCTGTATCGATGGACCACGAAGGCTTTCTCGGTGACACACTCGCCAAGATCGCCGCGGAAAAAGCGGGCATTATTAAGCGCGGCGTGCCTTGCATCGTCGGCCCCCAAGAGGATGACGCCCTCGAAGTGATTGAGGCGCGCGCCGCCGCCTTGGGTGCTCCATGCCTGATCTATGGCCAGCATTGGCACGTTTGGGAAGAACGCGGACGGCTGATTTTCCAAGACGAACACGGACTTTTGGACCTCCCGCTTCCGGCACTGATCGGTGCGCATCAGGTGCAAAATGCGGGCATCGTGATTGCGGGCCTACGCCATCTGGCGCGTAGCGGGGCCGCCAAGTTCGACGACAACGCGATGGAGGCGGCCGTACGCGACGCCACTTGGCCCGCCCGGATGCAGCGCCTGCGCACTGGCCCACTGGTGGAACTGGCGGGCGCGGCTGAGGTTTGGCTCGACGGCGGTCATAACCCCGCAGCGGGCCACGCACTGGCAGAGGCGCTTACACGGCTTCCAGCCAAACCGCTGCACCTGATCTGCGGGATGCTCAACACCAAGGATGCCGCCGGCTACATGACGCCGCTTCAGGCGGAACATTTGCACGCGATTGCTGTCCCGGATGAAGCCGCAACCCTGACGCCAGAGCAAACGGTCGAGGCCGCAACCCGCGCAGGATTAACAGCAACCACGGCCACAGACGCCGCCAGCGCGATCCGTGAGATCATCACTCACACGCCCGATGCCCGCATCTTGATCTGCGGCTCGCTTTATCTGGCAGGCTATATCCTGCGCGAAAACGGCTAGCGGGCGGGGCTACTGGCCCCAATCCGCGGCCTGCATTTCTCGCAGGCGGCTCGCGGTGCGTTCAAACTCAAACGTGCCCGCGCCCTCGGCATATAGCATCTCGGGCTGGGCCGCGGCCGAGATAATCAGCTTGGTCCCTGCTTCATACAGCGCATCGATGAGGGTGACGAACCGCTTGGCCTCATTGAACCGGGTGCTATCCAGCTGTGGCACGTTCGTCAGGATCAACACGCGCACGGCCTCAGCAAGGGCAAGGTAATCACCAGCACCCAAGGGCCGACCGCATAGCTCCATGAAATCAGCCTTAGCGACACCGCCCCAAAATGCAGGGATCTCAACCTCACGCCCCGTAACATGCAGGGTCAGCCCTTCGGATTGGCCACCCGTCAGATCATCCCAAATGGATTGCACTTGAGCCCGCGTCTCGGCCCCGAGGGGTGCGAAATACACCGGCGAACCTGCCAGCCGATTTTGCCGATAATCCTTTGAGGAAATCAGTTCATGTACGATCAACCGCGCCTCTAGCTGGCGAATAAACGGCACAAACAGGCTGCGGTTCAGCCCGTCTTTGTACAGATCATTCGGCACCCGGTTGGACGTCGTCACAATAAACACGCCGCGCGCGAACAGCTGTTCAAACAAGCGCCCCACGATCATCGCATCCGTGATGTCCGTGATCTGCATCTCATCGAAACACAGCACCCGTGCTTGCGCCGCGATGCCTTCGGCCACGGGGAGTATCGCATCCTCCACCCCGTTCTTGCGGGCGGCGGTCATTGCGCGATGAACCTCTTGCATAAAGGCATGGAAATGGACGCGCCGCGCTGGCACATCCAGCGCCTCATAGAACAGATCCATCAACATGGATTTGCCCCGCCCGACACCGCCCCACATATAAAGACCAAGCGGCCCCTCACTGGGCTTTTTCTTGGCAAAGATACCAAACAGCGCCTTTTTCTCCGGCTTCGCAATCCGCAGGCGCAGATCCTCTAGGGCCGCAACGGCCAGCCGCTGCGCAGGGTCTGGGCGCAGGCTGCCTTCGGCAATTTTGGCATCATATATGGCGGTCAATGGATCAGACATACCGACTACGTAGCCTGCGCACGCCGGGAACAAAAGACACCCCGACCCGCGCACCTTGCCGCAGCGACCGCCATGATTGATGCAGACGCCCAGTTAAAAATAATTTACGTCGGTTCAAGAAATCCATGTTTGACCACCGCGCAAATTCCCCCCACCTTGCGCCAAACCCCAGCCCGCCGGAGCCGTCATGCAAGCCACCCGTACCTCTTTGATTTCTCCCGTGCTGATTGCGGGTTCGATTATCTTGATGATGGGGTTCGCGATCCGTGCGTCCTTTGGGGTGTTTCAACTGCCGATTGCCAATGAATTTGGCTGGTTGCGGGCGGAATTTTCCCTCGCGATTGCGATCCAAAACCTGGCGTGGGGGATCGGACAGCCAATCTTTGGCGCCATCGCAGAACGGTTTGGTGACAAAAAGGCCATCGTGCTGGGCGCATTGTTTTATGCCGCAGGTCTTGTGCTGTCGTCATTTGCCGTCACGCCCGAGGCGCATCAAATGCTCGAAATCCTTGTGGGGTTCGGCATCGCCGGCACCGGGTTTGGCGTGATCCTCGCGGTCGTGGGCCGCGCCGCCAGTGATGAACATCGTTCCATGGCGTTGGGTATTGCAACGGCGGCGGGCTCCGCGGGTCAGGTGATTGGCGCGCCCTTGGCCGAATACCTGCTGGGCAGTTTCGCGTGGCAAGAAGTGTTCGTGATCTTTGCGGGCCTGATCCTTTTGACCCTGTTTGCATTGCCGATGATGCGGTCTGTTCAGCCCCCCGCCACCCGGGCCGAGTTAGAGCAATCCATGGGTGAGGTCCTGCGCGGCGCGATCAAGGACAAATCCTTCATCCTGATTTTCGTGGGCTTTTTCAGCTGCGGGTATCAATTGGCATTCATCACTGCGCACTTTCCCGCAATGATCACCGAAATCTGTGGCCCGATTGACCCAAACAGCGTGCTGTGGTCCTTTGGGATCACGACCACCTCAGCACTGGGGGCGATGGCGATTGCGATGATCGGGCTGTCCAACATCGCGGGCACGATCTACGCGGGGTATCTGGGCAAGCACTACAGCCGCAAGTACCTGCTCGCGGCGATCTACACGGGCCGTACCATCGCGGCTGCAGCCTTCATCATGCTGCCAATCACGCCCCTTTCGGTGATCGTTTTCTCGCTTGTGATGGGGGCCTTGTGGCTGGCCACGGTGCCACTGACATCCGGGCTTGTGGGGCACATCTACGGGATGCGCTACATGGGCACGCTCTATGGCTTGGTGTTCTTTAGCCACCAGCTGGGTGGGTTCTTGGGGGTCTATCTGGGCGGCGCGCTTTATGATGCCTATGGCACCTATACCATCGTTTGGTGGGTCGGCGTTGGGGTTGGGGCGGTGTCCGCGCTGGTGCACCTGCCGATTAAGGAAGCCCCGCTAGAGGCCCGCGCAGCCGCCGCCTAGCCGAACAAAAGGCGCAGCACCTCTGCGCTATGACCAGAGGGCAGGTCATGTCCTGCGCCTTCGATCACCTCTTGGCGCGCGGACGGGTTCGCGCGTGCAAGGCGGTCCATTGCCTGTAGCGGGATGACCGTGTCCGCAGCCCCCCAAATGGCCGTGACCGGCACGCCCGATTGCGCAAGCGCCGCGTGTGTCCCGGCCTGATCCACGGACAACATATGCCGCAGGCTCGACAGGACCGCGCGCATATAACCGCGCCCCCGCGTTTCCGCTTGGATACGGGCCGTAAGGTCCCGCACCGCACCCGCGGTGTCGGGCGCATTCCCTGCGTCACGGCGCAGGACCCAGCCACCCAAGGTCGCAAACGCCCAATCGCCCAACACAGGCACCGCCGCGCACAATTCAGAAAACCGCCCCAGATCGTGCCCCAACCCGCCCGGTGCCAACAGTACCAGCCGTTCGACCCGTGCCCCATGCGCCTGCGTCAGTGTGGTCGCGACAGCCCCCCCCATGGAATACCCCCAAACCGTGACAGGCGCGTCGATCTGCAGGGCATCTAACAGCTCAATCGCCTGCCCCGTGAACCGGCGCACGTCATAGGCCCCCTTGGGCCGATCTGAGAACCCACGCCCGTAAAGATCATAGCGCAGCACGCGGTAGCCCCCCGCGACCAGCCCCGGGACCATGGCATCAAACACAAACGACGGCGTAGTCAGCCCGTGAATGCACAGAATAACTGGGCCATCCTCTGGCCCCTCCAACTGGTAATGGGTCACCCCCTCAGACAAGCCAACGAATTGACCGGGGGCGGCATTGCGCGCAGCCCCATCCATGGGCTGTTCCGCACCCCAAACGGCCGCACGCGCGAGCCCGCCCAGCGCGCCAAGCGCCACAAGAGCCCAGATCGCCTCCATCGGGGCGCCCTAGGGCGTGGCCTCCTGAGGTGTCAAAAGCCCCTCCGCGATGAGGCGTTCAGCCCAGCCCTGCGGCCCTTCAAACTGGTGGGTCTGCCAACCACGCGCGGAGGCGGCTTGGATGTTGTCTGCACGATCGTCGGTGAACAAAAGACGCTCAGGCGCAACGCCGCAATCTTGTTCCAACATCTCATAGATGCGCGGCGCAGGTTTGATCACCCCCATGCGCCCCGACACGTAATCGCGGTCAAACTCGCTCAGGAAACTGTAGAACGTGAGCGCATAGTCAAACGTCTCAATCCCAAAGTTGGTCAGCGAGAACACGGGCACACCCTTGCGGCGCAACGCGCGCAACAAGTGAACCGAATGCGGGATCACGGGGGAGGCAAGCTGGATCCAATTGTCGTGCCAATCCCGAATTTCCACGGCAAACTCCGGGTATTGCGCCTCTGTGTCCTTGAGGACCGCATGAAAATTCTCACCCCCATCGACACGATCATTCATAGCGTGCAAATCAACAGATCCAAACAGATCCCGGCGACGATCCTCGCCGTAGTGACGGTCAAAATGGCGCTCTGGCTGCCATTCAATCAGAACATTGCCAATATCAAAAACAACCGCGTCGATCATGCGTATAGGGCCTCGGAGTGGAAGGTCATGTGGTCCTCCATAAAGGAGGAGACGAAGAAATAGCTGTGATCATAACCTTTTTGCAGGCGCAACGTGGCTTCGGCACGGCGGGTGGCCACGGCGCTGGCCATCGCCTCGGTCTTGAGCAAATCACCAAACTGATCATTCGTGCCCGTGTCGATCAACAAGGGCACATCCAGCCCGTCAGTGCGCATCAGGTGGCTGGCGTCATGGGCCTCAAAATCAGCGTTCTCGCCCAGATAGGCACCCAGCTGCTTTTGCCCCCAATCACTGGCCGCAGGGTTGCAGATCGGCGCAAACGCCGAAACTGAGCGAAAGCGCCCGGGGTGTTTCATCGCAAGCGTCAGCGCCCCGTGCCCGCCCATGGAATGACCCGTGATCGCTTGGGCATTCGGGTCCAAGGCAAAGGCGTCAAACACCGTGCTCGGCAGATCCTGCATGATGTAGCTTTCCATGGCGAAATGCGGCGCCCACGGTGCCTCAGTCGCATCGACATAAAAGCCCGCGCCCTGCCCCAAATCATAGGCCGCATCATTGGCCACATTTTCGCCGCGCGGCGAGGTGTCCGGAAAGATCACGGCAATGCCTTGCTCTGCGGCCCAACCCTGCGCGCCCGCCTTTTCCATCGCATTGGCATGTGTGCAGGTCAGCCCCGAAAGGTACCACAAAACAGGCACCGGACCATCCGCCGCCTCAGCCGGCAGGAACAGCCCAAACGTCATGTCTGTACCCGTCGCCTTAGAGCGATGGCCATAGACCCCTTGAACGCCCCCAAAGCAGCGATTTTCGCTGATGATATCCATGCTGTTGCCCCCATGCGTGCTATGTTGGCGCCAGCATAGGCGCGCGTGCGGCACAGGCAAGCGCTAGGAGCGACGCGTCGCGTTCGGATTGGGACGTGTCTGCGCGGCTTCCACCTGTTTGACGAAGCGGTTCAGCGTGTTCCCCACAACCGCCGTCTCTTGGCGCAGAGCGTCCAAGTCGCGTTGCAGCGCGTCCAGCGCAAAAGCGATCCACGCCGCAAACCACAACGCCAATCCGGGCAAAATCGCGGTGCCAACGGCCTCCGCCCCCTGTGCCGAAATCCAGCCCGCCTCCGGCACCGTCAGCAGCGAAAACGCGCCAAGGCCAAAGGCGATCCCACCCAAAAGGCTCAAGACCAGGCCAAACAAACGTCCCATGCGCCGCTCCGTTCTTGGTGCGGCTCTGACCACACGGTTTACATCCCTAGCGGGACGGATGCCCCCGCCCCGCAAAGGCTATGTTAGATCAGGCAAGGAACGTCCGTTCAAACGCCCACCAAAGTCCAACAACCGCAATCGCCGCCGACATGGGCACCACAACGTAAGGGCGGTACCACGCCTTGCGCCCGGCCCAAATGCCAACGGCCAAAAAGGCCACGGCAATCACCGCGATCTGGCCCAACTCGACACCTACGTTGAACGCGATCAGCGACACGATGAACTGCCCGTCGTTCAAGCCGAAATCACCCAGCACCGAGGCAAAGCCCAACCCGTGCAGCAGGCCAAACCCGAACACGACCGCGATGCGGCTCCAGCCAATGGTGCGGTCTTGCTTGTGAAAGATGTTCTCAATCGCGACATAGGCGATGGAGGCCGCGATCAGCGGCTCAACAATCGCCGGTGAGACGGTCACAACACCCAAAGTGGCCATCGCCAAGGTGATCGTATGCGCCAACGTAAAGGCTGAGACCTGCCACAGCAAAGGCCGCCACGCGAGTGAGAAAAAGAACAAGCCCAGTACGAACAAGATGTGATCAATGCCCAGCGGGATGATGTGCTCAAACCCTGAGATCACGTATTTTGTGACAACGTCGGCGGTACTTTGGGCGGCGATCTCACCTCGGGGCAACGGGTCACTGACCGCGCCGCCTTGCAAAAACGCGCTGTAGGACGCGCCCTCCGCTTGTTGACGCACCGCCACACTGCCCAATTCTGCCGCAAGGCCGAACACCACAGGCGCGTCGCCCGCAGGTAAGGGTGCCACAAGCGTCAGGATCGTATCGCGCGGCAGGTCGGTATCGCCCGCCTCCGGGATCATGACGGCGGTCACCTCAGGGGTCAGGGGGGCGTCGCCCGCACGCATCACAATGCTTTGGGCAATCGTGGGCCAAGCGGCGTCAAACTCTGCGCGCAGGGCAGCGGGGTCCAACCCGCGCAACGCGTCATTCTGATCCGACAGCGCGCTTTCGTCGGTGTCCTCGACCGCGCCAAGGTCAATGCCCGCCAGAACAGGCTCTAACATGATCGTCAATTGCACGGTCACGTCATCCTGTGCCACGGTGATGTCGGCAACGCTGGGGCGCACCTCATGCGCGCTCGCGCCGAACGACAGCCCCATCAAAAGCGTCATCATGGTTAATATCGAAGTTAGGACCCGGCCCATTATGTTTCCCCTCAAATCGCTGTTGCCCGCAGTTTGCGCGTTTGTGTACGCGGCACAAGTCTTGGTTTCGGGTGCCGCACAGGCGCATGAATTCTGGATCGAACCCCAAGCCTATCAAATCGCACCCGGCGAAACCGCGCGCGCGGCGTTTCACGTAGGCCAAGATTTCAAAGGGCCCACGTTTATCTATGTGCCTCGCCGCTCGGTTCGGTTTGAACAGGTCGCAGGCGGCGCGCAGGCTGAGGTCGCGGCGACCGTGGGCGATAACCCGGCCTTTCAACTCACCGGCGCGCCGGAGGGACTGCTGATCGTTGCGCATGAGGCCGCCGCACAAACGCTGGCTTACAAAACATGGGACAAGTTCCAGAGGTTCATTGACCACAAAGATTTCGGCGATGTCCTTAGCGCACACACGGCGCGTGGCCTGCCCACGGAAAACTTTCGCGAAAGCTATAGCCGCTACGCCAAGGCCCTGATCGGTGTCGGCGACGGTGCAGGCAAGGACCGCGTCTTTGGCCTGCGAACCGAAATCATTGCACAGGCCAACCCCTACACCGATGACCTCTCGAATGGCCTGCCAGTTCTTGTGATGCTTGAGGGCGAACCACGCACAAACGCGCAGGTCGAGCTGTTCGAAAAGGCCCCGGATGGCACGGTCACGATTACCTTGCACCGCACAAATAGCGACGGGATCGCGGTCCTGCCCGTGCGCGCCGGGCACAGCTACCTTGTGGATGCCGTCACCCTACAACCGCGCGATCCGGCCGAGGCGCCCGGGGTGGCGTATCATTCACTTTGGGCGGCACTCACCTTCGCCGTGCCCTGATCTTGCGCCCGCCCGCGCAGGGCGCTACAGGTGCCCCAAAGGAGAACCCCATGGACAAGTTTGAAACGCTCACGGGCGTCGCCGCCCCCCTGCCTCTGATCAACATCGACACCGATATGATCATCCCCAAGCAGTTTTTGAAAACGATCAAGCGGTCCGGCCTTGGCGTGAACCTCTTTGATGAGATGCGCTTTGACGACGACGGCAAAGAGATCCCTGATTTCGTGCTGAACCAGCCCGCGTATCGCAACGCCGAGATCATCGTCGCCGGTGATAACTTTGGCTGCGGCTCGTCGCGCGAGCACGCCCCTTGGGCGCTGCTTGATTTCGGTATCCGTGCCGTAATCGCGCCCAGCTTTGCTGACATCTTCTACAACAACTGCTTCAAAAACGGCATCCTGCCCATCGCGTTGCCCCAAGAGCAGGTCGATGTGATCATGCAAGAGGCCCAAAAGGGCGAAAACGCCCGCATCACAGTCAACCTCGAAGAGCAGACCGTGACCATCACTGACGGCACCGCCTTTGCCTTTGAAGTCGATAGCTTCAAAAAGCACTGCCTGCTTGAAGGTCTTGATGACATTGGCCTGACCATGGAAAAAGCCGCGTCGATCGACGCCTTTGAAGCGCAGGCCTCGCAAGCCCGCCCGTGGGTTTAACACCGCGTTAAAACACTCTGCGAAGTGTGACTCAAAAGACTCACTTTTCGACACAATATATAGGCCCGTGCTCACCGCGCGGGCCTAAGTCTTTGGTAAACCCTTTAAAAACGCATCCTCAATAAAAATGAAAAAATAAAAAGATTCTGCTGTGAGTCCAGATGCTTGCGCGACAGCCTTAATTTGGGCAAAGTGATGGCATAAATGAGGCAGCCCTCCGCAAAGGTGGGTTTCAACTTGGGACAAGGACAAGGCACGTACCGCGTCCGTCCAAATTGAGGTAATGAGGCAGTGATTTCGCAGCTCACAGGCGCGTTGATGCGTGCTATTCTGGTGGCGCTTCTCGTGGCGACCCCGTCCCTTCTTTTGCCCGGATTGGGTCAAGAGATCACACAGATCGTGGCTTTGCTCGCGATCTTTGCGGCGTTTTTCGTGTTTGTAGAATACGCCGCCACCTACCCCGGCTTGGTCGAGTTCCGCGACGCACCGCCCTATAACCGCGTGCGTTTCTTGATGCTGCTTGCGACGCTGTTTCTGATCACGGTTGCCTGTCGCGGACAGTATGACCCCACTCCTTTGGCCGAATTCGTCACTGCCATTGGCCTGTTGCTGGGCCACAGCGTCGACTTTCCCTACAGCCCGCTGAGCATCGTCATGGACGCCCTGCCGCGCGGCACCACGGTTGAGCAAGCCCAGATGGTGCGAATTGCAGCCGGGTTGGCTTATTTGGTGGCTCTGGTCTCGCTTACAGTCTTCGCAATCTTGATCCGGCTGCGCAGCTGGCCTTCCCCTACGGGCAGTTTCAACGTCTGGATCAACCTGCCCACGTTTGACCCAACCGCCGGCACCGACGTGGTTAAACGGTTAAACCGGGACGCACGCGTTAACATTATCTTAGGCTTTGTGCTGCCATACATCACCCCACCTCTCGCGGCCTTCATTGCCGCAAACCACAACCTTTCGATGTTTTCCAACGACCTAACACTCGTGTGGACAGTCACTCTATGGGCCTTTTTGCCAGCCTCTTTGTTCATGCGCGGCATCGCCATGCACCGCCTGTCCGACATGATCGAGGCAAAGCGCAAACGCCTCGTGGACGCCAGCATGGACCACGGCGATGGGTTGCACGCCTTCTAGTCTGCCTGCTGCTGGGCACACCCGCAGCCCGCGCTGATACGCTCAAAATCGCTTGGATGGACACAGGCCTCACCCGTAAGGGACCGGGCTTGATGTTGCGCGCCCTCACGGACCGCCCCGATGATCAATCCACCGCCGCAATCGCCGTCCTGGCCGCCGCCACCGCCGATATCCTCGTGCTTAGTGGCATTGATCACGACTACGGCCTGCATGGCGTGCACGCGTTACAGAACCGCTTGACTGAGGCGGGCCAAACCTACCCCCACATCGCCGCGATTTCCCCCATGTCGGGCAAGGCATCCGGTGTGGATATCGACGGCGATGGCCGCCTCAATGAACCCGAAGACGCCCTTGGCTACGGTTGGTTCAGCGGCGAAAACGGGCTCGCGATCCTGTCGAAACTCCCCTTAGGCGCGATTGAAGATCTGGGCCGCGTGCTTTGGGCCGATGTGCCCGGTTCCGCCGCCCGTGACGTGCTATCGGTAACCGCGGCAAACGTAGTCCCCCTTGCCTCAACGGCGCATTGGCGGGTCCCTGTCATGGCCCAAAGCGGCACGTTTGACCTGCTGGCCATGGCCGCAACGCCCCCCGTATTTGACGGCCCCGAGGATCGAAATGGCCTGCGCAACCGTGACCAACTTTTGTTTTGGGCCAATGCCTTGTCCGACGGTGCCTTTACCGCGCCGATCCTCGCGGGCCGCTTCAACCTTGACCCCATGGACGGCGAAGGCCACCGCACCGCACTACGCGCCCTCCTGAGCCACCCCCGCCTTCAGGACCCCGCCCCGATCAGCCCCGGCGGCGCGGTCTTTGAAAGCGACATTCCCAACACAGGCCCCCCCGCGCAGGACACCGCCGCGTGGCAAAAGCCCCCCGGCCCCCTGCGCGTGGATTACATCCTGCCCAGCCGTGACTGGACCCTCATTGACAGCGGGGTCCTGTGGCCCGCCCCCGATGACCCTTTTGCCGAAACGGTGGCACAAGCAGGCGCGGACCGTTTGGTCTGGGTGACCGTCACGCGCTAACAGATGCCGCCCATTCTTGACCCCGGGGCAGACCTCCGCTACCCACCGCTGCGATATATAACGCAGTGCAAGGAGCGCCCGCATGTCCAACCCTTCCCTCCTGATTTTGCCCGGTGACGGGATTGGCGCCGAGGTCAT
Organism: Thalassobacter stenotrophicus; assembly: GCF_001458315.1. GTDB lineage: Bacteria > Pseudomonadota > Alphaproteobacteria > Rhodobacterales > Rhodobacteraceae > Thalassobacter > Thalassobacter stenotrophicus. Next base: position 27,523 of record NZ_CYRX01000005.1, read on the forward strand.
GGCCGAAGTGCAGCGCGTCATCGGCTGGTTCGGGGACAAACGCGGGCTGGCTTTCGATGTCAGCGAAGACCTTGTGGGCGGTGCGGCCTATGACGCGCACGGCACGCCGCTGCATGACGACACGATGGCCCGCGCCCAAGAGGTCGACGCAGTCCTTCTGGGCGCCGTCGGCGGCCCCAAGTACGACGATCTCGATTTCTCCGTAAAGCCAGAGCGCGGCCTGCTGCGCCTGCGCAAGGAAATGGACCTGTTCGCAAACCTGCGCCCCGCGCAATGCTTTGACGCCTTGGCCGATTTCTCCTCGCTGAAAAAGGACATCGTTGCGGGTCTCGACATCATGATCGTGCGCGAATTGACCTCCGGCTCCTACTTCGGTGAGCCGCGCGGCATCTTCGAAGAAGATGGCCAGCGCGTGGGCATCAACACCCAACGCTACACCGAAGCGGAGATCGACCGCGTCGCGCGCTCCGCGTTCGAACTGGCCCGTCGCCGCAACGGCAAGGTCTGCTCGATGGAAAAAGCCAACGTGATGGAGTCGGGCATTCTGTGGCGCGAAGTCGTCACGGCCGTCCACAAGGACTACGCCGATGTTGAGCTGAGCCACATGTACGCCGACAACGGCGCGATGCAGCTGGTGCGCGCACCCAAACAATTCGACGTCATCCTGACCGACAACCTGTTTGGCGACATCTTGTCCGACTGTGCCGCGATGTTGACCGGCTCGTTGGGTATGTTGCCCTCCGCCTCGCTGGGTGCGCCGATGGAAAATGGCCGCCCCAAAGCACTGTATGAGCCCGTCCACGGCTCCGCGCCTGATATCATGGGCCAAGGCAAAGCGAACCCGATCGCATGTATCCTCAGCTTCGCAATGGCGCTGCGGTATTCGTTCGACCAAGGCACCGAAGCCGCGCGCCTTGAAACCGCGATCGAAGGCGTTTTGGCCGACGGCGTGCGCACTGGCGACCTGCTGGGCGATGCGAATACGACGGCCGTGTCCACATCCGGCATGACCGACGCGATCTTGGCAAAACTCGACGCCTCGCTCTAAGGTCCGGCTGTCGCACCCCCAAAGGCGGCATCAAACGCCCAATAATCATGCGCAAAGGCCCATCCGCCTTTGCGCATTTTTTATGGCGCAAACGCGCGCCCAATGCCCGCGCTCAAAATCAAGCCTTGCCGAAAACCAAACACAGGCGCAGGTATAGCGGGACCGCACGCACCAAAAACCCAAAGCTCTGATATGTCGTCTGCACCCTCTTCCTCTTTGTCCGGGCTTCTTCTGGGCCTCGCCGCATTCGGCGTCTTTGCCACCCACGATATTGCGGTCAAGGCGCTTGGCGGCTCCTACGCGCCCTTCCAAATCGTCTTTTTCAGCGTGCTGTTGGGCTTTCCCCTGGTGACGGTGATGTTGCTGCGGGATGCGACCACCGCAAACCTGCGCCCAAACCGCCCGTGGTGGAGCGGGCTGCGCACGGCGGCGGCCGTTATCACGGGGATATCGGCCTTTTATGCGTTCTCGGTCCTGCCCTTGGCCCAGACCTACGCGCTGTTGTTCGCGACACCGTTGATCATCACCCTGCTCGCCGTACCCATCCTTGGCGAAACCGTGGGCTGGCGGCGGGGCATGGCAGTGATCGTTGGCCTTGTGGGCGTGCTGGTGGTGCTGCAACCGGGGGCAACGGACTTCACGCTTGGGCATGTCGCGGGGCTGACTGCGGCGGGTGCGGGGGCCTTGGCCTCTGTGATCGTGCGCAAAATTGGGCGCGAGGAACGCTCCGCCGTTTTGATGCTCTATCCGATGGTCGCAAATGTGGTCGTCATGGGGGCGCTTTTGCCGTTCTTTTACAAACCCATGCCCTTGCAGGATTTCGGGCTGGTCGTCGTGGTCGCGGTCTTTGGATTTGTGGCGACCCTGTGCCTGATCGGCGCGTATCGCCGGGCCGATGCCGCCCTCGTGGCTCCGATGCAGTATTCCCAGATCATCTGGGCGGCGGTCTATGGCTGGCTATTCTTCGACGAGGCGATCAACGCCTCAACCATCCTTGGCGTCGGGATCATCATCGCCAGCGGGCTGTATATTGTCCTGCGCGAAGCGCGCGGCGGCGGGTCCGCCACAACCCCGGTTTTACGCACACGCTCACGGCCCGAAACAGGCACCGCCCCCCGCGTCAGCCCAATGCTAACTGAGGCGGAAAAGGACGCCAGCCTGTAGTAGCGCTCCCAGGTCATTCCCCCTTGGAGATTGTGGCGACAGATGTGACCTTAGCTGCATCAAGCAAACAATTGTCGAGCAGACCTAAGTATTGGTTGAGACGAATAAAATCGATCTCGGTGCGCGGCGGCGCTCCTTCTGCTTTGTCACTAGCAACCCTCGCCCCCTCCTCGTTGCGCCCAACACCCGCCAAAAGAGCGTCTCGTATGGTGGTGAAATCTGCTACATCGCGCACCAATGCTTCACGCGTTATAATGCGGATTTCTTCCACCGCGCCGTAGGTGGCAGCCCGGGCCATACTCTTAGTCGGCCCTGTCGAACGCGCCAACAAAAAGCGCCCCATATTGGCCGTCGTGGCCACACAATTCATGCGTTTGGACGCGATATAGATGCCCTTAATTGTGTCTTTGGACACCGTGCGCGACGCCACCGAAGTGCTCGCCACCCCCACTAGCCCCCGGTTCGCAAGCGCCACATCCGACGCGCTGCCCACAGCCCCAACCACAAAGCTGCCAGCCGCCAAATAAGTCAAAACGGCTGCCACATTTTGCCCCTCGGTGGCTTCGCGCGCCGCTTTCCTATAGGCCATCGATAGCGCTTCACTGTGCTCCGCCAAGGTCTTCAAATCGCTAGTTGAAGTGACCGGCTTGCTTTCCAATACCGCGTCCTCTTCCCGCAGCAGGCTCTTCTCTGCACAACCTGCCCCCAAAACGCACATAACAACGGCGACTGTCCAAGCCCGCATGGGACCCTCCATACTCATTAACCAACAACGGAGATATATTATCAGGCCGCGTTAACTTTTTGGGGTCAGGTTTTCCTTACCGCAGCGCATGGGTCAAAACGCAAAAGGGCCGCCCTAAGGCGACCCTAATGTTCAGGTTTGCACGCCCTCGTTAGGCGTTTTCACTCGGCAGACGCGCGGCCTCGGCGTAGGGCACATTCACGCCCCCATAGCGCCGTACTCGCAGGTTGCATTGCTCTGCGTGGCCCGCGAACCCCTCAAGCATACACAGCCGTGAACCATAGGCCCCAATTTGCGCCGCGGCCTCATCGGTTGTGACCTTTTGATAACTATGCGTCTTGAGGAACTTACCCACCCAAAGACCGCCCGTATACCGGCCTGCTTTCTTGGTGGGCAGCGTGTGGTTCGTTCCGATAACCTTGTCACCATTGGCCACGTTGGTGCGCGGCCCCAAGAACAGCGCACCGTAACATGTCATATGTTCAAGGAACCAATCATCGCGGTCCGTCATGACCTGAACATGCTCGGACGCGATGTCATCCGCCACGGCCAGCATCTCATCATAGGTGTCGCACAAGATCACTTCGCCGTAGTCGCGCCAACTGACCGAAGCGGTGTCCGCCGTAGGCAGGATCTCTAGCAGCCGGTCGATCTCCCGCAGGGTGTCCTCCGCCAGTTTGCGCGAATTCGTGAGCAACACGGCCGGCGAGTTATAGCCATGCTCGGCCTGCCCCAACAAATCCGTCGCGCACATTTCGGCGTCAACAGTGTCATCGGCAATCACCATCGTTTCGGTTGGGCCTGCGAACAGGTCGATGCCTACGCGGCCAAACAATTGGCGCTTGGCCTCTGCGACAAAGGCGTTGCCGGGGCCGACCAACAGATGCACGGGGTCAATCGTTTCCGTCCCGATCGCCATCGCGCCCACGGCCTGAATACCACCGAGGACATAGATTTCATGCGCGCCGCCCATATGCATCGCGGCAATCACAGCAGGGTTCGGCACCCCGTTGAACGGCGGCGTACAGGCGATGATCCGAGGCACGCCTGCCACACTGGCCGTCGCCACCGACATATGCGCCGAGGCAACCATCGGGAACTTACCGCCCGGAACGTAGCAGCCCACGGATTGCACGGGGATATTCTTGTGGCCCAAAATCACGCCGGGCATCGTCTCGACCTCAACATCGAGCATGCTATCGCGCTGCACTTGGGCAAAGGCACGCACCTGATCCTGTGCGAATTTGATATCCGCCATATCCTCGGGTGAAACTTGGGCGACAATCGCCTCAATTTCGGCCTCGCTCAGCCGGTAGCTTTCACGATCAAAGCCGTCGAACTTGTTGGCCAATTCGCGCACAGCCGTGTCGCCGCGCGTCTCAATATCGCGCAGCGTGGCGGCCACGATTTCGGCGGTTTTGGCGTCATCATCGGCACGAACATCATCCGAAATGCCGCGCTTGAGGTAAGTGATCGTCATGGGCTTGGCTCCGTTTTGCAAATCGCAATTGCATACCTATGCAACGCTAGTCCAAGCACGCGGGCCAAGCAAGCCATTCACCAACGAAAAACCCCCGACGCGCGGCCGGGGGTTTTCAATGTTTCAACAGGATTTTCGCCTGAAGATTTACGCAGGCCTTAGTCCGCGCCGTGGACCGAGATTTGCGCATCTGAAGGTGGGTTAAAAACCTTTTGCACCGCAAAGATCGCCCCCGTCAGAACCACGCCGATGACGTCCGTGACCCAGCTGCCTTCGATCATGAACAGCGCCGCAAGGATCAGGGCGGCACGGATGAACCACGCCACGCGCGCCCCCGCGAACCAGCCCTGCACACCAGAGCTTAGCAGGAACACCCCAAACACCGCCGTCACACCCGCAAGGCCCACTTCAAACCACGTGCCATCCATCAGGATCGCAGAGTTGTAGAAGAACATGAACGGCACGATGAACGCCGCGATGCCGATCTTGAACGACGCCACCGAGGTCTCCATCGGGTTGGCCCCCGATATCCCCGCCGCCGCGTAACTGGCCAACGCCACAGGCGGCGTAATGGCCGAGACAACGGCAAAGTAGAACACAAAGAAGTGCGCCGTCAGCTGCGGGATACCCAGCTGCACCAGACCCGGTGCCACCACGCTTGCCGCCACCGCATAGGCCGCTGTCGTCGGCATGCCCATGCCCAAGAGGATCGCGATACACATCGCAAAGAACAGCGCCAGCAGTTGCGACACACCCGCAAGGTTCAACAGAACGCTTGAGAACCGCGCCCCCACACCCGTCAGGGAAATCACACCCACGATGATACCTGCACAGGCACACACCGCGATGATCTGGATCGACATGACACCCGCCAGTTCCAACCCCTTGAGCATCCCGCTCAGGCCCAGACCCTGTTGCTCCGATTTGCCGGCCATCTCGATGTAGGTGACATAGACAAACGTCACCGCCACTAGGGCCGAGATGATCAGCGACAGGTTCGTGATCAACGCAGGCGATGGCGCGCCGGGCTCTGCGGGCGTGATAGTGACATAGGCCACCGTCAGGACCACGGTCAGAACCGCAATCGCCAAGACCAACAGACGCTGCAACGTGAACCCCGCCTGCTTGAGCGAGAAATGCTCAGGCGTGGCCCAACTGACGACAACAGCCGCCACCGTGGCCAAGGTCCCAGCCCGGATCACCGAATAGCCCATGAACAGCGCGACGATCAAAATGATAATCGGCAGGAACAGGAACACACGGCGCACCATGGCGCGGAACTTGGGCAGTTCATCTTCGCGCATCCCGCGCATGCCCAGTTTGGCGGCCTCAAAATCGACCATAAAGTAGATCGACGCGAAATAGAGGATCGCCGGGATAATCGCCGCAATGGCGATGTCGGTGTAGGGGATGCCCGTGATCTCGGCCATGATGAAGGCGCCTGCCCCCATGATCGGCGGCATGATCTGCCCGCCTGTTGAGGCCGCAGCCTCAACCGCGCCGGCGGTTTTCTTGTGGTAGCCAACCTTTTTCATCAACGGGATCGTTAGCGAACCAGTGGCCACCACGTTACCCGCAGATGTGCCGTTGATCATACCCATCAGGCCAGAGGCGAAAATCGCCACCTTGGCCGGACCACCCCGGGCGCGCCCTGCGGCGGCGAAGGCGAAGTTCACAAAGTAATCCCCCACCTTGGACGCCTGTAGGAATGCCGCAAAGATGATGAACAGAATGATGTAGGTCGAGGACACAGCCGTGGTTGGCCCAAGGATCCCGGCGTCGGTGTAGACTTGGCTAAAGAACCGCGTCCACGCAATGTCAGGCGCATTCAGGAACCCCGGCAGCATTTCACCGGTGAAAACATACACCAAGAACACGCCCGAAATGATGATCAGGGCAAGGCCCGCCACCCGGCGCGTCAGTTCCATGATCAGGGCCACACCCGCAACAGCCGCCAGCGAAATCCCGATGGGCGCAAAGGGCGTGCCCGTCGAGTTGCGCATCAACGTGCCATAGATCGTGATGAAATAGGTCGCCGCTGCGATCCCGCACAGGCCCAACAACAGGTCGGCGGGCACAATCTGGCCCCGCGCCCGTGTGCGGACCCAGCCGATCACGATGCCACCCGCAGTCGCGGCCAGCAAAGGCACGCCAAAGTGCCAGATCTCACGCGATTTGATGCCCGGATCAATACCGTTCCAAGCGACACCACCCGCGATGTCCGAGGCAAAGCCCAGCGCCGTCCACAGCGCATAGAACGCTGGCAGCATCAGGCCATAGGCCGCGTAGTCCAGAACCGAATGACCCGACGCCTCTGCGTCATCATCCGGGAACGACCGGCCCGAAAAGAGGATAAAGCCAAGGATCAACGCGCCCGCAATGTGCACGATGCGGAAGTTCCAAGTCTCTAGGGGAAAGGATGGCAACAGCGGGATCGTGATCCCGGTCCATGCTGCGATCGACACGCCATTCAGCGCGGCCATGTGGAAGCCCGCATAAAACGCGGAAAGAGCCGCGACCAGAATATACGTGCGTCCCGTAAACAGGCGACGGTTGGATTCGACGGGTTCGTCGTCCACACCTTCGGCAATCACGGGGCTATCGGTGGTTTGATTGGTCATGGCGTCCCTCGCTCATATGTTGGACGCCCGAGGTCTGACGCGCGGGTCGCCCAAAAGCCCCCCGCCGCTTGGCGCGGCGAGAGGTTATCATCGTAATCTAAGGCGATTAGCCGCCGTAGATCATGTCAGCGGCAATGGATGCCCCTGCGTTTTCGTTGAACCATTTGGCCGCACCGGGGTGCCACATCAGAACACCGTTTTTGTCCCAGTTGGCGGGCACTGTGGAACGGGCTGCTTTGTGGATGCCGAGCATACGCTCGTTGTCGGACATAACGACGTCGACAACGGCTTCTACGAAGCTCTCGGGCAGATCACAGTTGGCGATCGAGAAGTTCCACATCGACACGGAACGCGCATCGGCTTCCAGTGTGGTGTAGGTGCTTGCTGCGATGTCGAACTGCGAAACCGGGAAAGTTTCGAGGATCTTGGCTTGCTCAGCTTCGGTGAACTCGATGATGTTGACGTCCGTTTGGACCTCAAGCTGCGACACGGCGGGCACAGGCACACCAGCCGCAAACGCGATCACGTCCAGCAGACCATCCTGAAGCTGACCACCAAGGTCAGTCCAACCACCGTTGCGACGCTCAAAGTCGACGCCCAGTGTTTCCATCATGCGTGGGAAGTATGTGTCGGACGTCGAACCAGCAGGACCGAAACCGATTTTCGCGCCAGCGGGGATGTCCGCAACCGATGTGATGCCCGACGATGTCAGCGCAGTCACCGAGAATGGTGTCTGGTACATTGGGAACATCGCGCAGGCTTTGTCCATTGCAAGGCCGGGTGCGATTGGGTTGGTGCCGTTCAGCGATTCCGCTGCTGGGCCCATTGTGGTCATGCCGAATGCGGCTTCACCTGTGTGCACCAGCGCCATGTTCTGCATGGGGCCACCAGTGACTTCGCCGCCGCCGGTCAGGCCCAGCTCTTCTGCCACGAGGTTCGCCCAGCCGGAGCCGTAGGCAAAGTAGGTGCCGCCCTGCGACGCCGTACCAACGGTGAAGCTGGTGGGCCAGTCTGTGCGGTCCACGTGACCGTCGGCGAATGCTTGACCTGCGAACACAACAGTTGTCGCAGCCAGAAGTGTCGTGAGTTTCATATAACTCTCTCCCTTAAAGTTTTGTGGGGGCGTTTGATCGCGTCCCACCTGTCTCCCGGCCCGATGGTTTGGGCCAGCTCCCTGAGATCAGGATGCGCGCATGGAGGCGGGCAATGCCCCATCACGCAAGCGATGATTGCGCGGATTCGCATTTTGAGCATCAAGGCGCCCAGCCAATGGGTCACATTCGGAACATGGTGGCGCTAACGGTGGGTCGTTTGGGTGACACTCCTGCGGTTTGCGCGACGCTTAGGTATAGCTTTCGCGGTCCAACCCATGGCGCTGCATCTTCTCATACAGGGCTTTGCGGCTGATCCCGAGGCTCTCATATGTGGGCTTAAGGGCGCCGTTGTGTGCCGACAGCGCAGCAGCGACAAGCGCGCGCTCATGGGCTGCCATTTGCGTGGCCAAGGTCTCATCACTGGCGGATGGGGCTGCGGCCTCGGCGGTTGGGCCAAAGCCCAGAACAAACCGATCCGCCGCATTGCGCAGCTCACGCACATTGCCCGGCCAGTCCTGCGTGGCGACCTGCGCCAGCACCGCGTCGCGCACATCCGGCACGGGGCGTTTGTAACGGGTCGCGGCCTCGCCCACCAGGTGCATGAACAATTGCGGCACATCCTCGCGCCGCGCACTTAGGGGCGGCACATGCAGGGTTACAACGTTCAACCGGTAATACAGATCGGCCCGAAAACTGCCCGCCTCAACCGCAGCATCCAGCGGTGCCTTGGCCGCCGCAAGGAACCGCACGTCCAGATCCACGGGTTCATTGCTGCCCAACCGGGTAATCTGCCGGTTCTGGATCGCATGCAAAAACTTGGCCTGCACGTCCACGGGCAGGCTATCGATCTCATCCAAGAAAACGGTGCCGCCACGGGCGAACTCCAACTTCCCAAAGCGGGGCTTCAGCGCGCCGGGAAACGCGCCCGCCTCATGGCCAAACAGCTCGGATTCGACCAAATCTTTGGGCATAGCGGCGCAGTTGATATGCACAAACGGGCGGTCATGCCGGGGGCTGGCGCGGTGCAGGGCGCGGGCGACAATCTCTTTGCCTGTACCGGTGGCCCCCGTGATCAACGCGTCGGCCTCGGTCTCGGCCACGGCCCGCACCTGCGTGCGCAGCGCGACCATCGCAGCCGACCGCCCGATCAGCCGCGCCTCAACCACATCGCGCCCACCGACCTGATTGCGCAACGCGCGGTTTTCCAACGTCAGGCGGCGTTTATCCAAAGCTCGGCGCACGGTGGCCACCAGATGCTTGGGGTCATAGGGCTTTTCGAGGAAATCATAGGCCCCGTCCCGCATCGCCTGCACCGCAAGCTCAACATCGCCATTGCCCGTCACGATGATCACCGGCAGGGCGGGGTCAATCTCAAGCGCCGCACGCAGGAGGGCCATGCCGTCCATACCGGGCATCCGAATATCTGTGACCAAAATCCCCGGAAAATCGCGCGCAACGCGGGACAGGGCCAAATCCGCCTCCGGCAGGGCCGTGACCGGCAGATCAGCCAATTCCAACGTTTGGCTGGCCGCGATGCGCAGGTCTTCTTCGTCATCGACAAACAGGATTGTCTCGCTCATTCCGCCGCCTCCTGCACGCCCTCAGCCGCGCGCAAATCCACGCCAAACACCGCACCACCCTCAGGGTGATTACGGCCCCATAGGGTGCCGCCAAAATCACGTACAATATTAAATGAAATCGACAAGCCCAGCCCAAGGCCTTTGCCGGTTTCTTTGGTGGTAAAGAAAGGGTCGAACATCTGGCTCTGGGCATCTTGGGGGATGCCGGCCCCAAAATCGCGCACCGTCACCTGCCAGCCGCCCTCCAAGGGCGCCGCCCCTAACACGACGCGCCCCCCGGGCCCCGAGGCATCCGCCGCATTCGTAAGGAGGTTCACAACCACCTGTTGCAACCTCACATGCCCACCGTTTACCACCGCCGCAGCCTCTGGCCCCGCGATATCCAACGTGATCGCGTCACGCTTTAGGCGCGGCTCAACCACGGCCACGGCGTCCTCTATAATCTTGTCCAAGGCGACCGGGCCGCTGGCCTCATCGGGGCGACGAGCAAAGTTCCGCAAATGCTTTGAAATTCGCGCCATCCGGTCGGCCAACCCGCTAATACGGGTGATATTCTCACGCGCCTGTTGGGTCTGGCCTCGGTCCAGAAAACTGCCCGCGTTTTCCGCGTAGCTTTTGACGGCGGCAAGCGGTTGGTTAAACTCATGGCTTAGGGCCGCGGACATCTGGCCAAGTGCGGACAACTTACCCGCCTGCACAAGGCTCGCTTGGGTGCGGCGCAACTCGGCCTCCGTGGCGCGCCGCTCCTCTACCTCAATGCGCAGGGCATCGGTTCGCTCGCGGACCCGGGCCTCCAACTCGCGCTGAACGGCCGCCGCCTGCAACCCACGCTGCCGCCACGCGGCCACCGCAAGGATTGCGAACAAACCCACGAGCGCGAACACCGCCAACACCCACATCGCCTGGGTCCGCGCCCCCGCCGTGGGCACCAATGACGTCACGGACCAGCCTGCCGTTTCGATTACCTCCGCCGAGGAGGCGACGTATTCCATGCCCCCCACCGTCGCGATATCCGCCGATCCGCTCAGCGCGCGGCGCTGCATATCCAACGGCGTCAGCTGATCCAGCGGGTACTGCCGGTTCAGCGCGATGGCCTTTAGCTTTTCATCATCCAACCGCTGGGTCGTGCGAAAATGCCAAGGCCGCTGCGACGACATCGCCACAACCCCATTCACATCCGTCACGATCACCTCTGAGGCCGCACCCCGCCAGTTTTCCTCAAACGCATCCACGGTGAATTTTACGGCCACAACGCCCACAATCTCGGGCCCATCCCGCACCGGGGTCGCGTAAAAATACCCCCGCTCGCCCGAGGTGGTCCCTAGTGCGAAATACCGCCCCAAGCCCCCATCAAGGGCCTGCGTAAAGTAGGGGCGGAAGCTGAAATTATTGCCGATAAACGACCCCTCCCCCTTGTAGTAATTCGAGGCCGCAAGCGCAGTGCCATCCACGCCCATCACGTAAACATCGGACGCCGAAACAGCGAGCGCGGTGTTCAACAGTTCTGTGTTGGCGGCTGCCACCGCGCCGGGGGCCCCGGGCGCGCGCAGCAACGCCCCAAGCGTCGGGGACTGCGCGATCAGATGCGGCAGCGGGGCATATCGATCCAACGCCGCCCGTAACGAGTCGCTCGCCAGCCGCAGCGTGACCTCGTTTTGCTCGGCGGCTTGCAGCAGGAAATACCGCTCCAACCGGGGCCAGACCAGTACCCAAAGGGCCGTCAGCATCGCCACCAGCACCACCGCAACTTGCAGGTTCAACGCAGCCCGAAGGCGCGGTTTTTTCGACGCAAATACCATGGCGCAAAGCTACGCCAAGTTCACCGCTCGCACCAGCGATTGCGCACATGCCTATTTTTTCACCAAACGCGTCAAAACACAGGCAGATGAGCGAAAAGTAGGCAGCGGATGGCAGCCCGCCCGTCGCACTTTGGCGAACTCCTGAGATAGTTAACCCTCATTGGGGGACGAACCGATCACCGAACTGCACACCATAACAACGCCCAGCCAACCCCGCGCCCGCGGCGAGGCTCAGGTCACGGCCAAGGCCCGCGATGGGGCCAGCGTCATCGCAAGCCTGCGGCAGGCGGGCTCGTCCAAGCTGGTGTTTCCGCGCGGCGGTGCCGGATTGCAGGCTGTTTTGGTCAACACCGCAGGCGGCATCACCGGGGGCGATCGGTTCGCCCTTTCGGCGACGGCGGGGCCGGACACGCAGCTAACCCTTACCACCCAAGCCGCGGAACGCGCCTATGGCGCACAGCCCGGTGAAACGGGCCGCGTGACCAATAGGCTTCGCGTGTCTGAGGGCGCGCAGCTCAATTGGCTCCCCCAAGAAACAATCTTGTTTGAAAACAGCTGCGTGCGCCGTGACATGAAAGTCGATCTGCACGAAACGGCGCGCTTTATGTTTGTCGAATCCCTCGTGCTGGGCCGGGTCGCCATGGGCGAGACGTTGCACAACGCCGCCTTCCACGACCGGGTCGAAATCCGCCGTGCAGGCGCGCTTATTTTTGCGGACGCCATGGCACTGAGCGGAGATGTCAGCGCCCAAATGGCGCAAGCCGCAGGCGGCGCTGGCGCTCTGGCCAGTGTGATCCTCGCGGCCCCAAACGCTGAGGCGCTGCTGACACCCGTGCGCGCCGTCCTTAACTCCACATCCGGCGCCTCGCTTCTGGCGCCGGACCTGCTTCACCTGCGCCTCTTGGCGCCCGATGGATTTGGCCTCCGCCAAACGCTCCTTCCGGCCCTGCGGCTCCTTAGCCACGGCCCCCTGCCCCGCACTTGGATGATCTGACATGCAACTCACCCCCCGCGAAAAAGACAAACTGCTGGTCGCAATGGCGGCCGAAGTCGCCCGCAAACGGCTCGCCCGTGGCGTCAAACTGAACCACCCCGAGGCCATCGCCCTCATCACCGAGGCCGTGGTCGAGGGCGCGCGCGACGGCCGCTCCGTGGCGGATATGATGGAGGCCGGTGCCCAAGTCCTAACCCGCGATCACGTGATGGACGGCATCGCCGAGATGATCCACGAAATTCAGGTCGAAGCGACCTTTCCCGACGGCACCAAACTGGTCACCGTTCACAATCCCATCCGCTAGGAGGCCGCTGCGATGATCCCCGGAGAACTCTTGCCCGCTGAGGGCGATCTGACGCTCAACCCCGGCACCCAGGCCGTCACCCTGATGGTCGCCAACACCGGCGACCGCCCCGTGCAGGTCGGCAGCCACTATCATTTCGCAGAGGCCAACTTTGCGCTGGAGTTCGACCGCGCGGCAGCACATGGCCTGCGGCTCGACATCGCGGCGGGCACTGCCATTCGTTTTGAACCCGGCCAACGCCGGGAGGTGCCGCTCATCCCCATTGGGGGCGCGCGCCGTGTTTTTGGTTTCAATCAACAGGTCATGGGAGACCTCTAATGCGTACCGAGTTAAGCCCTTTTGCCCCCCATTACGCCGTCACATGGCCGCTCGATTTCTGGGCGCCCTCACTGCAAGCCGCCCGCGTTTTGGCACAAGCCAACTTCGAGATGACCTTGCGCTTTATGAACACGGCCTCCGCGCTGAACCCCTACCTCCGACCATTGCAACGCACCGCACCCCGGCACGCTTAACGCCGCCGCTCCTGCCTGCCCACGCACTGCCCCAAAGGACACGACCCCATGGCCACCACGATTTCCCGCGCCGATTACGCTGCCATGTTTGGCCCCACAGTAGGCGACCGGCTGCGGCTGGCAGACACCGACCTGATCATTGAGGTTGAGCGGGACCTCATCGCCGAACGCGCCGGTGCGGCGTCAACGGGGGGCGCAGGTGCCAACGCGCTGCACTACGGCGAAGAGGTCAAGTTTGGCGGCGGCAAGGTCATTCGCGACGGCATGGGCCAGTCCCAAGCCACCCGTGCCCAAGGCGCAGTGGACACTGTTATCACCAATGCCCTGATCGTCGATCACACCGGGATTTATAAGGCCGACGTGGGCCTCAAGGACGGGCGCATCCACAAGATCGGCAAGGCTGGCAACCCCGACACGCAACCCGGCGTCGACATCGTCGTCGGCCCCGGCACCGAGGCCATCGCCGGTGAAGGCCGTATCCTGACGGCCGGCGGGTTCGACAGCCACATCCACTTTATCTGCCCCCAGCAAATGGACGACGCCCTGCATTCGGGCGTCACGACCTGCTTTGGCGGCGGCACCGGGCCTGCGCACGGCACGCTGGCCACAACCTGCACCCCCGGCCCGTGGCATCTGGGCCGGATGTTCCAAGCCTTTGACGCGATCCCGATGAACATCGGCCTTGCGGGCAAAGGCAACGCGTCACAGCCCGATGCCTTGCGCGAAATGGTCGAGGGCGGGGCGTCTTGCCTCAAGCTGCACGAGGATTGGGGCACCACCCCGGGCGCGATCGACTGCTGCCTGTCCGTGGCCGATGACATGGACGTGCAGGTCATGATCCACACCGACACCCTCAACGAAAGCGGCTTTGTGGAGAACACCATGAAAGCCATCGGCGGGCGCACCATCCATGCCTTTCACACCGAAGGCGCGGGCGGCGGTCACGCCCCCGACATCATCAAGATATGCGGCGCGGACAATGTGTTGCCCTCCTCCACCAACCCCACGCGCCCCTTCACCGTGAACACGCTGGAGGAACACCTCGACATGCTCATGGTGTGCCACCACCTCGACAAATCCATCCCCGAGGACGTGGCCTTTGCCGAAAGCCGCATCCGCCGCGAAACCATCGCCGCCGAGGATATCCTGCACGACATGGGCGCGTTCAGCATCATCGCATCAGACAGTCAGGCCATGGGCCGCGTCGGTGAGGTGATTATCCGCACATGGCAAACCGCCGACAAAATGCGCAAACAGCGCGGGCGGCTCAGCGAGGAAACAGGCGACAACGACAACTTCCGCGTCCGCCGCTACATCGCGAAATATACGATCAACCCGGCACTCGCACACGGCGTCAGCCAGCACGTCGGCTCGATTGAGGAAGGCAAGCGCGCCGATCTGGTCCTCTGGAGCCCTGCGTTCTTTGGTGTAAAGCCTGAGATGGTCTTGATGGGCGGCACGATTGTCGTGGCGCAAATGGGGGATCCGAACGCCTCGATCCCGACGCCGCAGCCTGTTTACTCGCGCGCGATGTTCGGCAGCTTTGGCCGCTCGGTCGAGCAGTCTTCGGTGTGCTTCGTCTCCGAGGCCGCGATGGCCGCCGACCTGCGTGGCACACTGGGCACGGCCAAGGGCATGGAGGCCGTACAAAACACGCGCAATATCTCCAAGGCGGACCTGATCCTCAACTCCGCAACCCCCGAAGTCGAGGTGAACCCCGAAACCTACGAGGTCCGCGCCAACGGCGAACTCCTGACCTGCGAACCCGCAAGCGAGTTGCCCATGGCCCAGCGGTATTTTCTGTTTTGAGGGCGCCGAATGAAGTCTGAGGCCGATCTATATCTAGAACGTGCGCAAGAATACTTGCGTGCCGCCGAGATCGTTTTTCAGGCCGAAGACTCCAAGGATTGGGAGAACCGTAATCCCATTTACTTCCTGCTCCTCCATTCCGCCGAACTCGGCCTAAAGTCGCTTGGAAAATCCCGTGGTCTTGATACGCACAACAGCCACGACTTGGTCGTTCTGTTACGGACAGTTACCCAAGCAGGTGATCGCATTCATTTAAGACGTATCTATCGAAAGCTAGTGGAGTTGAGACTTGGGAAAATACATTCAAAATTTGTTGGCTCACAGCATAAGCTCTCCCAAGCAGCGATCGAAGTAGAAACGGCATCAATGCGTTACAAGCCACTTGGGCTAGCTCACACATTCAGACTTTTGGGCGTGCTTGGGCAATCTGAGATGACGAAAATAGAATTCGGGAAAGAGATCAAAAAGTACTGGCATTCAGTAAGATATCCGCGTTTCGGGATAACAACCTATCCTGAATACCATGCCACCTTCGCCTTGTGCGCGGGCATAATAGAGGTTTCGCAGCACGAACGAGAAAAAGCTTCGAACTCAAAGGTATTTTAACCATCAAAGCACCCAGCCCAAAGTCGGACCGCCCCGATCACTGCCAAGGATATCCCCAAAGCATGAGCACGATGAAAACAGCCCAAACCACCCACCCTCATCCCCACGGCGCGCCCAGCGACGCGCTGACGCTCAGCTATGACGCCCGCTTTCTGCGCCGCAAGGTGCTGACCACGGACCAAGGCAACCAAGTGCTGGTGGACTTCGCCCAAGCCACATCGCTGCCGCCCGGTGGCGTGCTGGTCTGCACGGACGGCACGCATATTGCGGTGCTCGCGGCGGATGAGCCGTGCCTACGCATCACCGGTAACCTGCCCCGGCTGGCGTGGCACATCGGCAACCGCCACACGCCCTGCCAGATCGAAGCCGACCACCTGATCATCCGCGCGGACCCGATCATGGCCGACATGCTCCGCGGCCTCGGCGCGCAGATTGCTGAAATCACCGCCCCCTTCACCCCCGAGGGCGGCGCCTATGGCCATGGCCGCACCCACGGCCACGACCATTCCCACCAGCACGGGCCGGTCCCCCATGACCACTGACGCGACCCTCACCCTGGCGCAGTGGTTTTCACCCGCCTACCCCGTTGGTGCCTTTGCCTATTCCCATGGGCTCGAAACCGCGATTGAGGGCGGCTTGGTCCACGATGCCGAAAGCCTGCGCGCATGGATCACGCCAGTGTTGACCCACGGCTCGGGCCGCAATGACGCGCTATTTCTAGCGGCGGCCTTTCACGGCGACCCTGCGCAGGCCGATGATCTCTGCCGCGCCTTTGCCTCATCGGCGGAGCGGGTGATGGAGACGACGCAACAAGGGGCCGCCTTTGCCGCGACCACCCGCGCGATCTGGCCGATCGACCTGCCCGATTATGCCTACCCGGTGGCTGTGGGCCGGGCCGCGCACCTGCTGGATCTGCCCCTAGAGCTGACCACACAATACTACCTTCAGGCCTTTGCGAGCACACTTGTGTCCGTCGGCATCCGCCTGATCCCGCTTGGCCAAACCCAAGGTCACGCGCTGATCCACGCGCTATCGCCCCTGTGCAAAACCATCGCCACCGACACCGCACAGGGCGACCTAGACGCCCTCTCAGGCACCGCATTCTTGGCCGATATCCACGCTATGCAGCACGAAACTCTTTACTCAAGGACCTTCCGCACATGAGCCAAAATGGCCCCCTTCGTATCGGCATCGGCGGCCCTGTGGGCGCTGGCAAAACAACCCTCACCGCGCGCCTCGCCGCCCATTGGAAAGACCGGCTGTCCGTGGCCGTCATCACCAACGACATCTACACCCAAGAGGACGCCGAGGCCCTGACCCGGATGCAAATCCTGCCCTCAGACCGGATTATCGGCGTCGAAACCGGGGGCTGCCCCCACACCGCCATCCGTGAGGACGCAAGCATCAACCTGGCCGCCGTGGCGCAGATGAACGCGCGCCACCCTGATCTGGACGTCATCCTGATCGAGAGCGGGGGCGACAACCTGTCGGCCACCTTCTCACCCGAACTGGCGGACATCACGCTCTATGTCATTGACGTCGCCGCGGGTGAGGAAATCCCCCGCAAGGGTGGCCCCGCGATCACCCGCTCAGACGTGTTGATCATCAACAAAACCGACCTCGCGCCCCATGTCGGCGCCGATCTGAGCGTGATGGAGCGGGACGCCACCCGGATGCGTGCAGGCCGTCCGTTCCAGTTCTGCGCCCTGCGGCACGGCACAGGCGTGGCCGAGGTCGCCGCCCAAGCCGAGGCGATTGGCGGGCTACTCCTTAATACGCCCTAGCCGCCACAGACCCAAGGTGACGTTGCGGACCTTTTGCCCGTGACGCATGATGACTCTTTCCAAAACACGCTTAACTGCTAGGGTGCCAAAAACCTTGGGGAGGGTCTCATGAGCGAACAAAACCGGCCGTGGACGGCCTTTTACGGGCCAAATGCGCGCGCGGATATTCCCGCCCCGCTGCACCGCACGATCGGTGATTTGATCAACGCCATGACCCATCTGCATGGGGCCAAAACCGCGTTCACCTGTTGCCTGCCAAACGGGATGAACGGGCGGCTCACCTATGCGCAAGTCGATGAAATGTCAGACGCTTTCGCGATTTACCTACGCGAAGTCGCGGGCCTGTCGGCGGGGGACCGTGTGGCGCTGCAGGTGCCCAATGGCCTGCCCTTTCCGGTGGTCGCCTTTGGGGTGATGAAGGCGGGCTGCGTTTTGGTGAACGTGAACCCCCTTTATACCGCCGAGGAAATGGCCAAGCAGTTCGCGGATGCTACGCCCAACGCGCTCGTCATCGTTGATATCTTTGCCGAAAAGCTGGTCGAGGCGATGCAGGGCCACCCGATCCCCAACATCATCGTCACCCAAGTGGCCGAGTTTTTCCCCGCCGCCCCGCGCGGCATCGTGCGCTTGGTGCAAAAATACTGGGATCGGTCGCTTTCCCCGATTGAGGTCCCGCATATCCGCCTGCCCGACGCGTTGGCCAGCGGGCGCAGCCGCCGCGACGCCGACCAAGTCGTGGTCGAAGAATACCGCGCCCACATGACGGGCGACGACCTTGCGTGCCTACAATACACCGGCGGCACGACGGGTGTATCCAAGGCCGCGATGCTGAGCCACGCCAACCTGCTCACCAACATGGAGCAGACGCTGGAACTGTTAGAGGGCCTCGAAAGCGGGTCCGAGGTCGTGCTGACCGCGCTGCCGATGTACCACATCTTTGCCTTCACCGTGAACCTTCTGGGGTTCTATTCACTGGGGGCCAACAACGTGTTGATCCCCAATCCTCGCCCGCTCAGCAATCTGAAGCGCGCGTTCGAAAATTATAAGATTACGGTACTGAGCGGGGTCAATACGCTCTTTAATGGTTTGAATAATGAAATCTGGTTCTTGGATTCCCCGCCGAAGCACCTAAAATTTGCGGCCGCTGGTGGCATGGCATTGCAGTCCGCCGTGGCCGAACGGTGGGAAGAGATCACCGGCAAACCTGTCCTCGAAGGCTACGGCCTGACCGAGACCGCCCCCTGCCTCAGCTTCAACCCGATGGGCAAGACACGAGTCAATTCCATCGGCGTGCCCGTGCCCTCGACCTACATGAAATGCGTGGATGAGGCCGGCGACGAAGTCCCCCAAGGCAGCGCGGGCGAACTGGCCGCCAAAGGCCCCCAAATCATGAAGGGCTATTGGCAAAACCCCGAAGAAACCGCGAATGTCCTGCGCGACGGGTGGTTCCTGACGGGAGATATCGGCACGATGGACGCCGACGGCTATTTCCGCATCGTGGACCGTAAAAAGGACATGGTGCTGGTGTCGGGCTTTAACGTCTATCCCAATGAGATCGAAGACTGCATGACCCGCCACCCCGGCGTGTCAGAAGCCGCAGTGATCGGGGTGCCCGATGGCGCCAGTGGCGAGGCCCTCAAGGCCTATGTCGTGGCCTTGGACGACACCCTCGATCAAGCCACCCTACGCGCCTACTGCAAAGAGCACCTGACCAACTACAAGGTGCCCAAAGTCATTGAATTCCGGGATGATTTGCCCAAATCCAACGTCGGAAAAATCCTGCGCAAGGACCTGCGCGCCGAAGAACTGAGCAAGGGATAGCGTCATGGTCGGACCTTTTGAACAAGCCATTCTGGCGCTAATGATTGCAGTGATTATGTTGGGCATGGGCGCATCGCTCACGCCGCGCGATTTTGTCCTCGCGCTCAAGCGGCCAAAGGGCCTCGCGATTGGGGTGGTCTCGCAATACGGGTTCATGCCGTTTATTGGCTTTTTGCTGATCACGGCCCTGCCCTTGCCAGAGGCGATTGCGGTCGGCACGTTGATCATGGCCTGTATGCCCGGCGGCACGACATCGAACATTTTCACATACTTTTCAAAGGGTAATCTGGCACTGTCAGTCTTGATGACCGTGACCTCCACGATCTTTGGGGTGCTTTTGATCCCGATTGTTTTGCTGGTTTATGCAGGTGCGCTGGACCTCGAAATTCCGCGCGAAAACATCATCGCCACGCTGGTTTTGCTGCTTGTACCCGTCGCGATTGGCATGACGCTGCGCAAGCTGAACGCCAATGTCGGCGCGGTGACAGAGTTCATGGGCTCTGCCCTTGCGGTGTTCTTTATCGTCTTTCTGATCGTGTCCTGGATCCCGCGCAACTGGGGCTTTTTGATGGAGACGACATGGGCCACCTACGCAGCCTCAGCAGCGCTGGGTTTGGTGGGTATTTTCATCGGCTACAACTTTGCCCGCGCCCTGAAATTACACCCCCGAAATGCGCGCACCGTGGCGCTTGAAACCGGCATCCAGAACGGTCCCCTCGCGGTGGCGATCATCGCGTTTACGTTCTCGGGCACCGAGGCGCAAAGTTACATGGCGGTGCCGGTGCTGTATTCGCTGTTCATCGTGATCGTCTCAACCTGTGTGACGTTCTATTTCCGCCGCGCAAATACGGCCGCGGAACAGGCGATGCCGGACGGGTTGCTATAGGGGGCAAAGCGCCCCCCACCGCTGGGCGTTTAATGTACACATTAATGTATACATTATTCGCCCGGTAATTTTAGTCCCGCTTGCTTGGCATAGACCTTGGCCACGGCGGCGTCATCGACACCCCCCAAACCCATCTCAGCGGCGGCCTTGAACTGTGCCAGCGCGGTGTCAGTGATCGGCGCCTCGAAGCCCGCGTCGCGCGCAATGTCGAGCACGATGCCAAGGTCCTTGGGCCAGATGTTTACCGAACTGCGCGGCGCGTAATCGCCGTCCACAATGTGGGGCGCGCGGTTTTCCAACATCCAGCTCGTGCCCGCACATTTTGAGATCACCTCAACAAAAGCGGCAGGCGTCACGCCTTGGGTCATCCCAAAGGTCAGGGCCTCGGCCATGGTTGCAATGTGGACGCCCGCCAGCAACTGGTTAACGGCCTTCATCGCCGAGCCAGCACCTGCGGCATCGCCCAATTCAAACACCGTCTCGGCCATTGCATCCAACACGGGGCGCGCAGCGGCAAAAGCCGTCGGTGTGCCAGACGCCATGATCGACAATTGGCCCGATGCCGCCTTGGCCGCTCCGCCCGAAATTGGCGCATCGAGGTACAGGACACCGCTGGTCGCGCAGCGTGCCTCCATTTCGCGCGCAAATGCGGGGGGCACGGTTGCGCAGCTAAGGACAATTGCGCCAGGGCGCAGACCCGGAACCACGCCGTTCGCGCCGAACAAAACATCCTCGGTTTGGGCCGCGTTCAGGACCACCACAACCAGCGCATCCAACGTGCCCGCAACATCGCCCAACGCGCCCTCAGCGCCGCCTTCGGCCTGAAACTGGGCCGTGCGTTCGGCCGAGATATCATAGCCGTGGGTGCGCATCCCTGCGCGCAGCAGCGATTGCGCCATGCCATAGCCCATTGAGCCGAGGCCCACGATTGCGGTTGTTGTCATTCTTGGATCTCCTGTGCGGCCAACGCGGCCTGTGTAGCGGGGCGCGCCAGCATTGCAAGTTTGTGCGCGGCGAGTTTTGGGAAAGGATCAATCGACACCCCTGCGGCGTCCAACCAGCGGGCAAAGACATAAAGGTAGGGGTCGCAAAAACTATAGTCTGCGCCCAGCGCCCATGGCCCCAATGGCAGGGTGGTTTCGAGGTAAGTCGCGCATTCCGTTAGGTTTTGCGGTACGTACTTTTGCATATCGGCCAAGGCCACGGGGTCCTGCGCCCAGCGCTTGCCTCGCAGTTTGTGCGCGAATGCAATGTGAGCCGCGGCACACAGATAGGCGCATAATTCGCGCGCGCGGGCTTGGGCCAAATGGCCTTCCGGCAGCAGCCCCCGCTGTGGGTGGCGCGCGGCCAAATACTCAAGGATCGCGGGGTTTTCGGTCAGGCTGCCCTCGGGTGTATCCAGCAGCGGCACTCGGCCCTTTGGGTTGCGCGCAAGGAATTCGGGCGCCTGATGCGCGCCCTGTGGGATCGGCACCTCAACCAGCGCGAGGTCCACACCCAGCTCTAGGGCGAGGATGTGTGGCGCAAGCGCAGAGGACCCTTTGGAGTAATAAAGTGTATACATGTCGGTCACCGTAGGGCCGGCCGCGCGCAGAGACTACCCCGAAATGCCCACGATTTCCGCACGGGCGCACGATACTTACGCTTACATGGATGGTAAGTTGTTTTAACTTCCGTAAAGCGGAACTTACGCCTATCGTTTTTTCAGAGCCCCGCAAGAGGGCCACGACAACCACTGGGAGGACTACATGAAACACACGACTTTGACCTTTGCCGTCACGGCCGCGGCCCTTTTGGGCGCGACGGCGGCTTATGCTGATTATCCGACGCGGGCGATCAATATGGTGATCCCCTACGGCGCGGGTGGGGCCACTGACATTTCTGCGCGCACCATCTCTGAGCCTTTGGGCGCGGCGGTGGGCAAGCCCTTGGTGATGGCGAACATCACCGGTGCGGGCGGCGCGACTGGGTCGGTTGCCGTACAAAACGCCAGCGCGGATGGCTATACGATGCTGTTTGCGCGGGTCGGCTCACATTCCGTGAACCCTGCGATGAAGGCCACACTGCCCTACGGACTGGAAGATTTCCGCTTTGTGACCGTGTATGAAATCAACCCTGTGGCCTGCGCGGTGCGCCCGGCGTCGGGCATCACGTCGATGGATCAGTTGATTGCAAAAGTCGCCGAGGGCGGCATCAGCTATAGCTCATCCGGTGTGGGATCGATGCCGCATCTGGCCAGCGCGATGGTCCTGTCGGAGTTCGGCGTGGCCGACCCGCTGACCGACGCCACACACATCCCGCAAAAGGGTGGCGGTGCCGCGATCACGGCTGTTCTGAACGGGACATCGACGTTTGTGTGCACCAACTCATCCGCGCTTGCGTCGTTTGTGGCCAACAAGCAGCTGACACCGCTGTTGGTGACCACGGCCGAGCCCGTTGTCGGCTTTGATGCCCCCACCGCGAACCAATTGGGCAAGGATAAGCTGAACCAATTGGTCGGTTGGACCGGGATCGCAGGCCCTGACGATCTGCCCGATGATGTGGCCGCAAAGTGGGGTGAGTGGATGGCCGCCGCCACTGCCGACCCCAAGTTCCGCGAAACCATGGAGGCCCGCGGCTCGGTCATCGAATTGATGGACCCGGTCAAGGCCAATGAGTTCATTCAAGGTCAGTACGACACCTTCCGCACGCTGGTCGAAGACCTTGGGATGCGCATTGAAGGTTAAGCCCTAACGGACTGAAAACACTGGATGCGGCTGTCTTTGGGTGGCCGCATTCTTCACGAGATTTGACACTGGGGGATGTGAGGTGTCACCGAAAACCATTCAATTTCAATTGGGACTAGGGGCCTGTTTGGCCGCCGCGTTCCTTGTGCTTTGGGCGATCCCGAACTGGGTTTCGTCGCCAAGCAATGTGTCCAACATCGTGCTCGCACCCGTGTTTTGGCCCTATGCGTTGTCGGGTATCACGGGCTTGGTGGGCTTGGGGCTATTGCTGGCCGCGCGCGGGGCATCACCTGTCCCTGACGCCGAGGCAGAACCCGCCGCCGACGACGGTCTATCATGGGTGCGGCTGTCTGCTCTGGCCGTGATCATGGTGGCGACAATGTTCGCCCTGCCCCGTTTGGGCATGGTGTGGACCGCGATGATTGTGTTCGTCCTGACGGCCTTTTTGTTCCGCACGCGCCATCCCATCACGGCCCTTATCTGCGCGGTGGTGATCCCGCTCGCGCTGTATCTATTTTTCGCCAAAGTGGCGGGGGTCGCGATCCCCCAAGGCATATTTGTGAGGCTTCCGTGAGTTTTATTGACAGCCTGATGGCAGGTCTGAGCCTTGTCGCCTCGGTTGAGGCGTTTTTGGCGTTGTTTGTGGGCATTGTGATTGGGGTCATCGGCGGCGCCATTCCGGGCCTGTCGGCCACGATGGCAGTCGCCCTGACGCTGCCATTTACGTTTTCGATGCAGCCGATCACCGGCATTTTGCTGCTTCTGGGCGTGTATAAGGGCGGGATTTTTGGCGGCTGTATCCCCGCAATTTTGATCAAGACCCCCGGCACGCCAGCGTCATCGGCCACCATCCTTGACGGTCACCCAATGGCCGAACGCGGTGAGGCCGGGCGCGCCTTGGGCATGGCGCTATGGGCGTCGTGCACGGCGGATTTGGTGTCCAACCTTGCGCTGATCCTGTTTGCGGGGTGGCTTGCGTCCTTTGCGTTGAACTTTGGCCCGCCTGAGTTTTTCGCCCTGATCCTGTTTTCGCTGACGATCATTGCCGGGGTGTCGGGCGACAGCCTGTTGCGCGGGGCCTTGTCGGCGTTGCTGGGGCTGTTGCTGGCCACCGTGGGGTTGGATTTGGTGTATGGGACCAACCGGTTCACTTTTGGCGACCCGAACATGATGGGGGGGCTGAATTTTATCGCCGTTTTGATCGGCCTGTTCGCCATCCCTGAGATCATCGCAATGGCATGGAACCCCACGGCGCATTTGGGCAAGGCCCGCGCGCTTGGCAATGCGAAGGTCACGATCAAAGACTATATCGCAAGCTTTCGGTCGATCCTTCGGGGCAGTCTGATTGGGGTGTTTTTGGGGTCGATCCCCGGGATCGGGGCGGCCCCTTCGGCCTTTTTGAGCTATTCTGAGGCGCGGCGAAAATCCAAGAACAAGGCCAACTTTGGCAAGGGTGAGATTGAGGGCGTTGCGGCTTCTGAGGCGGGGAACAACGGGGTGGCAGGGGCCACGCTAATCCCGCTGCTGGCACTGGGCGTGCCGGGGGATGTGATCACCGCGATCATCATCGGCGCGTTCATGGTGCATGGGCTGCAACCGGGGCCGATGATGTTCATCCTAAATGTCGACATCATCTATGGGCTGTTCATCGGGTTGATCGTCAGCTCGGTGTTTTTGTTCATCGTGGGCAGTGTCGCGATCAAGGGCTTTCGGTTCGTCGCGGATGTGCCCAAACGCATCCTGATGCCCGCCGTTTTGATCCTTTGCATCTATGGGGTGTTCGCGGTGAACAACAACATCTTTGACGTAGGCGTGATGTTTGCGATGGGCTGGGTGGGCTATGTCATGATGCGGTATCGCATCCCCGCCGCCCCCTTCTTGATCGCGTTCATTCTTGGCCCCTTGCTAGAGGACAACTTCCGCCAATCCATGCTGATGTCGGGCAGCGACCCGAGCATCCTGCTGCGTGGGCCAATCACGTGGTTTTTCTGGGCCATGACGTTGTTGACGATTGCGGCCATCGGACGGGCGATTATGCGCAAGCAAGCGGTGTAGACCGCCTGTTTGTGTGGCCGGGGCGCATCGCAAAACCTTCGAGGCCCTTGAAACCGTTGAGAAACCTGCGGCAACAGGTTAATGGTTCCCTTAGGTCAGGCGCGTTGTATCAAACCGCGCCTGACCACCATTAAAGACGCCATGAAAAGAGGGATTATGGCCCCGATCCTGCCCCTAGCCCTGCATGGGTAAGCACGCACCCAAGCCCCCTATCCGCCCCGTCCAAGGGGAAACGATCCTCTTTTTCATCGCGGCGATTGGGGTGTTTGCGTTGAACATGATGTTGTGGGGGTACGACACGCCGCCCCTGATCGACTGGCCCAACCACATGGCGCGCCATGTGTTGCAATGTGGGGCTGCGGGGGCCGAGCACGTCGCGCGTTACTATGCATTTGCCCTAGACATCGTGCCTAACCTGACCTCAGACCTGATCCACACGTGGCCCGCCGCTTGCGCGGACCTTGAGGTGACGCAAAAGGTGCTGATCCAAGTGGGGTCCTTTGGCCTGTTTGCCGCGACGGCCGTGCTGCACCGCACGATCTGGGGCGCGTGGTCGGTGTGGCCGCTGATCACCGTGATGGTGATGCACAACATGACTTGGGCCTTTGGGTTTGAGAACTTTGTGTTGGCGGCACCGGCGGCAATTTTGGTGCTGGCGTTGTGGTTTGCGATGGCCGCACGGGGGGCCGTTGTGCGGTTGGCGGTGATTTGGCCCTGCGCGGTGCTGGTCTATGTGATGCACCTGTATGCGTTCGGCTTCATCATGTTGATCATCGGCCTGCTGGAGCTGCACGACGTCACGCGCGCGCCTTCAACCCGGGCCGCCATTCTGCGGCGGGCGAGTATGGTGATGGCTGTTGCCCTCATCCCGGCGGTGCATTTGGTGGGCGCGCTGCGGGCCTCAACGGAGCTAGAGGCCGGCGGGATCGACTACGGCACGCCGATCCAATTCCTGACCGCCTTTGTCGCCCCATTTGCCAGCTTTGGGCTGTTCGCCTCAACCGTGGACACGATTGTGGCCGGGCTGTTGGGGTTGGCTGTGACGGCGGCGATCATCCTGTGGGTCCGCCGCGCCGGGCTGCGGATGTCCTTGGACCCGCGCGTACGGTTCGCCCTGCCCGCGCTGGCCCTGATCACGCTGTTGGTGCCCTATTATTTCTCGGGCATCGCCTACACCAACATGCGGTTTCCGGTGCTGTTGGCCCCTGTGGTGTTGGCCGCGATCCGGGTGGACTTTACGCCCCGCACATTGTGGGTGTTTGCCGGGGCGATGCTGGTCCTCTTGGCGGGCAAAATGCTGTGGCTAACGGACAAATGGGCGCTGCACGACGCGCAGGTTGCCGAATTGCGCGCTGCGGCGGCCGTTTTGTCGCCGCAGGATCGGCTATTGGTGACACGGCATGAGCAGGCGCAGACGATCCGGCTGCATTCCCACTCTGCCG
This sequence comes from Thalassobacter stenotrophicus, assembly GCF_001458315.1. Lineage (GTDB taxonomy): Bacteria > Pseudomonadota > Alphaproteobacteria > Rhodobacterales > Rhodobacteraceae > Thalassobacter > Thalassobacter stenotrophicus. Next base: position 53,993 of record NZ_CYRX01000005.1, read on the forward strand.
CGTATATCCTGCGTGACCGGGGGCCGTATTGGACCGGGGTCTTCACCGGAGGCAACGCCATCGCCCCCCTGCCCGCCTATGCCCCGCGCGACAAGACGCATTTGTTTCCAATCCCTTGGCAGGTCTTGATGCCTATTCACCAAGACCATGAGGTCTTTGAAGCAGACAGCTATCTGGCGGATTGGCGTGATTTTTACACGCATACATTGGTGCTTTTTGCGCCGGACGAGGCCGCGCGTGCCCAAGCCGCCGGGCTGCACAATCTGGGCGCGCCCTTGGCCCGGGGATCATTCTTTGAGATTTTGGAATTTCATCCAGTGGCGCGCTAAAGGCACCGAAGCAGCGTGGAAACTTATCACCAGCAATCTCAAGGGAGGGCCGGTGGTGCTGTGAGAGAGGATTGAACTCTCGACCTCACCCTTACCAAGGGTGTGCTCTGCCACTGAGCTACCACAGCATGTTTCCGGTGGCGGGTGATTAGACCGGAATGAACATCCACGCAAGGGCAATCTGGACCCTTTTTGCAAGGCAGGCTACACCCGTCTCTAAGATGACAAAAAACCCAGCCAAACACCCCGAGACACCGGCCGCAAAAGCGGCTGCTGCGCGTGAACAACGCCTGAAGGCCGCGCTCAAGGCCAACATGGGCCGCCGCAAGGCGCAGGCCCGTGCAAAAGCGCGATCAGAGACGGATTCGCAACCGGGGACCGAGGCGGACGCTAACGCGCACAATGAGGACGAGAGCCATGGATAGTATAGTCGTACAGGGCGGGCAGGCTCTGAAGGGGTCAATCCCCATTGCGGGGGCCAAGAACGCGTGTTTGACGCTGATGCCCGCGACCCTTCTGAGCGAAGAGCCGCTGACCCTGACGAATGCGCCTCGGCTGTCGGATATCCGCACGATGACGCTGCTGTTGCAGTCATTGGGGGCTGAGGTATCGAGCCTTGCGGAGGGTGGTGTGCTGGCGATGTCATCGCATGACATCAACAACCACACTGCCGACTATGATATTGTGCGCAAAATGCGGGCCTCGATCCTTGTGCTGGGGCCGATGCTCGCGCGCGATGGCCATGCGATTGTGTCCCTGCCCGGCGGTTGTGCGATTGGCGCGCGGCCCGTTGATTTGCATCTCAAGGCGCTTGAGGCGTTGGGGGCGGAGTTGGACCTGCGCGAGGGCTATGTGCATGCCAAGGCCACCGGTGGGCGGCTTAAGGGCGGGCGCTATGCCTTTCCTATTGTGTCGGTTGGGGCCACGGAAAACGCGTTGCTGGCGGCTGTTTTAGCCAAGGGCACGTCTGTTCTTGAAAACGTCGCGCGCGAGCCTGAGATCGTGGATTTGGCCCAGTGTTTGCGGGCGATGGGTGCGCATATTGAGGGCGAAGGCACCGGCACGCTGACGATTGAAGGTGTGGACCGGCTGCACGGTGCCACGCACCCTGTTGTGACAGATCGGATCGAATTGGGCACCTACATGCTGGCCCCGCTGATCGCGGGTGGTGAGGTCACGCTTCAGGGCGGGCGCCGTGGTTTGCTGGAGGCGTTTTGTGAGCGGATTGAGGCCGCAGGTGCCGAAGTGACCGAAAGCCCCGCGGGCCTGACGGTGCGGCGCGCGAATGGGCCGATGCGGGCAGTGGATGTCGAAACCGCCCCCTTCCCCGGCTTTCCCACGGATTTGCAGGCACAAATGATGGCGATGCTATGCACCGCCGAGGGCACGAGTGTTCTGGACGAGAAAATCTTTGAAAACCGCTTTATGCATGCACCTGAGTTGACCCGCATGGGGGCCAAGATCGACGTCCATGGCGGCACGGCGACTGTAACCGGCGTGGACCGTTTGCGCGGCGCCCCGGTGATGGCGACGGACCTGCGTGCGTCCGTGTCGTTGATCCTTGCGGGTTTGGCCGCCGAGGGTGAAACGAAGGTCAGCCGGGTTTATCACCTAGATCGCGGGTACGAGCATGTTGTGCGCAAGCTGAGCGGTGTTGGTGCGAAAATCGAGCGGGTGAAGGACGATGTCTGACGCAACATTCCAAGACGGTGCGGAGGCGCCCTTGCGCCTGATTGCGCGGGATGAAGAAGACCTGCGGGTTATCTCGGCCTGTTTGCAGGACGCGGTGTTTGCGGGGGACCAAATCCATTGGGACGCCAAGAAACGCGCTTTGACGGTGTTAGTGAACCGCTTTCGCTGGGAAGACGCCGCACGCCGCACCGAACGTGTGCGTGCTTTGCTGCGGATTGATGGTGTCCTGCGGGTGCAATCCAGTGGGGTGAGCCGGGACGCGGATATCGTGCTGTCGGCGCTTGCCCTAAGCTGGGCTGCCGCTGCCGATGGTGCGGGCCGATTGGAGTTGGTGCTTGCGGGGGATGGTGCCTTGGGGATGGATGTGGAGTGTCTTGAGGTGAGCCTTGCGGATGTCACCCGGCCCTATGCCGCCCCGTCAAACACCCGCCCCGGTCATCCAGACGTATGATGCCGCACGCCGGAGGGGCCAGCCCCTCCAGACCACCCCGGGATATTTAACGAACCAAAGACGACTTGAGCACAACCACGTGGCAGGGTAGGCCCTGCGCGACATGGAGGGGCCGATGCCTGTATTTCTGAACACCCGCGACAGTGACTTTGAAACACAGTTTACGACGCTTTTGGGCGCCAAGCGCGAGGACAGCCCGGATGTGGATGCTGTTGTGGCGGGCATCATTGCGGATGTGCGTGCGCGCGGGGATGCCGCGGTTCTGGAATTGACGGAAAAGTTTGATCGCCTGACGCTTACGCCTGAGACGTTGGCGTTTTCGGCCGAAGAGATTGACGCGGCTGTGGCGCAGGTGCCGGAAGCTGAGGCCGAGGCGTTGTCGTTGGCGGCGCGTCGGATCCGCGCCTATCATGAGCGGCAGATGCCCCATGACGAAAGCTGGACTGACGCCACGGGTGCGCGGCTTGGATGGCGTTGGGGCCCTGTGGATGCGGCAGGTTTGTATGTGCCCGGTGGTTTGGCCTCCTATCCGTCGAGCGTATTGATGAATGCGATCCCGGCGCAAGTTGCGGGCGTGAAGCGGCTCGCGATTTGTGCGCCGACGCCTGATGGTGTGGCCAACCCTTTGGTATTGTTGGCCGCGCGCCTTGCGGGTGTGGACACGATTTACCGCATTGGTGGCGCGCAGGCCGTGGCTGCGATGGCCTATGGCACGGAGACTATTGCGCCTGTCGACAAGATCACCGGGCCGGGGAATGCCTTTGTGGCGGCGGCCAAGCGGCGAGTGTTTGGCAAGGTTGGCATCGACATGATCGCTGGACCCTCCGAAATTTTAGTGATTGCGGATGGGGACAATGACCCCGATTGGATCGCTGTCGACCTGTTGAGCCAGGCGGAACATGACGAGAGCGCGCAGTCGATCCTGATTACGGATGATGCGGAGTTTGGGGCCGCCGTTGCGCGTGCCGTTGACGCCCGCCTTGAAACGCTGGAGCGGCGCGCGATTGCCGGGCCTTCGTGGCGCGACTATGGCGCAGTGATTACTGTGGCGGACTTGGATGAAGCCGCCGCCCTAAGCGACCGGATCGCGCCAGAGCACCTGGAATTATGTGTAGCGGACCCGGTGGCCCTGTCAGAGAAAATCACCCACGCGGGCGCGATTTTCCTGGGGCAGTGGACGCCTGAGGCGATTGGCGACTACATCGGCGGGCCCAACCACGTATTGCCCACGGCGCGCTCGGCGCGATTCTCAAGCGGTTTGTCGGTGATGGATTTCCTCAAGCGCACAACGCTGGCCCAGATGACGCCCGAGGCCCTGCGCGCTATTGGCCCCGCTGCCGAAACCTTGGCGAAATCCGAGAGCCTTGAGGCCCATGGGCTGAGCGTACGCGCGCGGCTTGATCGCCTCAATCGCTGAGAATTTGCCACCTCCCCTTGGCGCGGCGCTGCTTTTCGGCGTATCAGGGGCGCTATGGGGAGGACCCTAGACGGAAAGGCCACACGCATGAGCGCTCAGATTTGTCATATCGAGATTGACGACGCCAATCTGCCGACCCCGACCCCCGAGATAGAACAAGAACGCAAAGTTGCGATTTTTGATCTGCTTGAGGATAATTCTTTTTCGATCGCCCGCCCCGATGCGCCCATGGGGCCCTATCGGATCAATTTGGGCATCCGCGACAGGCGGCTTGTGTTTGGTGTGACAACAGAACACCACGATCCGGCGGCGGAATTCCAGCTTGCGCTGGGACCGTTTCGGCAGGTGGTCAAAGACTACTACCAGATTTGCGCCAGCTACTTTGATGCGGTGAAAACCCTGCCCCCCAGCCAGATTGAAACGATTGATATGGCTCGGCGCGGGATCCACAACGAGGGCGCGCGCATCCTGCAGGAGCGGTTGGAAGGTAAGGCTGACATCGACACCGACACGGCGCGGCGGCTGTTCACACTTATCTGCGTGCTGCATTTCGGAGGCTGATGCGTGTCAGGGGGGGATCAGCCACAATCGGTGCTTTTTTGCTGCGATCATAACGCGGTACGCTCCCCCATGGCTGAGGCTTTGATGAAAAAGCTGTACGGCATGGACATTTATGTTCAATCCGCCGGTGTGATGAACGACCTCGAAATTGATGGCTTTGCGATTGCGGTCTGCGCCGAGATTGATGTGGAGCTGGAGCGGCATCGCTCTCGGTCGTTTGAAGAGATGCAGGAATGGGGGGATGACCTGTCGGGGTTTGATTTGATCATCGCCCTATCGCCCGCCAGCCAGCGTATGGCGCTGGATTTGACCCGGCTTTACCACCTTGAAGTCGAATATTGGCCCATTATGGACCCGACGGGTTTGGGCAATAACCGCGATCAAAAGCTGGAAAGCTATCGACAATCGCGCGATCAGATCCGCGACAAACTAGTGGAACGGTTTGGGCCGCCCCATTCATAGGGTGTCCATTTGGGCGTTATGACGGCCATTGTGTCCCTATCGTTAACGATTTCGACAGACCCTATGCGGTAGAAAACCCACGATGCCAAAGCGGGTCTGCGGGGCCTGCGCGTGCAAAACCGCTTTAGCCCTTGAAGTATGAACAAATTGCGCGCATTTACACCGCACCTGCGAACTGCGCAGGCGATTTTGATGGAGTGACCATGGCCAAGGAAGAAATGCTCGAATTCCCCGGCGTCGTGAAGGAACTCCTGCCAAACGCGACATTCCGGGTCGAGCTCGAAAACGGCCATGAGATTATCGCACATACGGCAGGAAAGATGCGCAAGAACCGGATCCGGGTTCTGGCGGGCGACAAAGTGCAGGTTGAAATGACACCGTATGACCTGACCAAGGGACGGATCAATTACCGTTTCAAATAGGGACGTGCGCGTGCCACACCCTCGGTTGATCCTAGGCTCCGGTTCACCCCGGAGGCTAGAACTATTGGCGCAGCTTGGCATCATCCCTGATGACGTGCGCCCCCCCGACATTGATGAGACCCCCCTGCCGCGTGAAATTCCGCGCACGTATTGTGAGCGGATTGCGGCGGGTAAGGCTGCGGCGGTGACCGCCGAGGCAGATGACATCGTGCTTTGCGCCGACACGACTGTTGCGCTGGGACGGCGCATTTTGGGCAAGCCAGAGGACGCCGCCGAGGCGGAGCAGTTTTTGCGGCTTTTGTCCGGACGCCGTCACCGGGTTATTACCGCGCTTGCGGTGCGTCGCAGCGCACAGTCGTGGCAACGCACGGTCGAAAGCGCCGTACGGATGAAGGTTTTGTCTGACGCAGAAATCGCTTGGTATATCGCGAGTGATGATTGGCGCGGCAAGGCCGGGGGCTATGCCATTCAGGGGCCTGCCAGCGCGTTTATCCCCTGGATATCAGGAAGTTTTACCGGGATCGTCGGCCTGCCATTGGCCGAGACTGCGGGCGTGCTAAATGCCGCTGGCCTCCCGGTGTGGAAAGGGACCGCATGAAGGGTATTGTGATCGCGCTTGATACGGTGGCGGGACGTCCCGCAGCCGCGCGTATGATGGATGGTCAATTGGATGATCTGCTGGTCGATCCAGCCGGAGATATGGCGCTGCCGGGCACGGTGTTCCGGGGCGTTTGTGACCGCCCGATCAAGGGTCAAGGCGGAATGTTCATGGACCTTGGCGCGGGCCGCACAGGGTTCTTTCGCCAAGCCAAGGGCCTCGCCCCCGGCGACACGTTTTTGGTGCAGGTAACGGGTTTTGCGGAACCCGGAAAGGCTTTGCCTGTTACGGACCGCGTCCTGTTCAAGAGCCGCTATTGCATCGTGACGCCCGGAGCAAAGGGCTTCAACGTGGCCCGCTCGGTGCGCGATGACGATGAGCGGGAGCGTCTGCTAGAGATCGCGCATGAAACCGTGCCCGTTGATGGTGGCGCGGGCTTGATCCTGCGCAGTGCAGCAGAGGGCGCCGACGCGGATGAGATCGCCGAAGATTTGGCCGCTACATGGGAACTGGCGCAGCAGGTGCTTGCTGACACTGGCACCGGGCCTGAGTTGTTGCTGGACGGCCCCGACGCCCACGGTTTGGCGTGGCGCGACTGGTCCACTCCGCCTGAGGATGCCATCGAGAGCGGGCCCGGCGCCTTTGAGCGTGCGGGTGTGTTGGATGCGCTGCCCAAAGCCACGGGCGCCGAGGTCCGGCTGGGCGAGGCATCTATGTTTGTCGAGCCGACGCGTGCCTTGGTCGCCGTGGATGTGAACACGGGCGGAGACACCGCACCTGCAGCCGGATTGCGCGCCAACTTAGCCGTTGCCCGCGCCCTGCCCCGCGCCTTGCGCCTGCGCGGCTTGGGGGGGCAAATCGTGCTGGACCTTGCGCCGATGCCAAAGAAGGACCGCCGCGCGTTTGAAGATGCGCTGCGTGCTGCATTCCGTGCCGACAGCATCGAGACCGCATTGGTTGGCTGGACCCCGCTGGGCCACTATGAGCTACAACGCAAACGCGAGCGCGCCCCGGTGCCGACCGATTTGGAGACGCTGTAGTGTCCTGCCCGATCTGCTCAAAAGAGACGGTAACGAAGTATCGCCCGTTCTGCTCCAAGCGCTGTGCGGACGTTGATTTGGGTCGCTGGCTGAACGGATCCTATGCAGTTGCCTCGCAAGATGAGGACGATGCAGAGGACGCGGCAGCCGAGATGGAGCGCCAGCGACAAAATCCGCACTAAGACATCGGTTTTTTTGCATTGTTCACTGGACACTGCCGGAACGCTGGACTAAACGACGACGACCCCAGACAGAGTTCGCTTTGTCAAACGGATGCCCGGGTAGCTCAGGGGTAGAGCAGTGGATTGAAAATCCTCGTGTCGGTGGTTCGATTCCGCCCCCGGGCACCATTTATCAAGCAATATCAATAACTTAAATCAGCGCCATACACGCTTAAGTTGTGTTTTTCAAAAACACACCATAAACACACTTTTTGCCGTGTTGCTGAGTATTTTAGACGCTGAATCACGGTGTTGAACACTGTGTTGGCTAGTGCTGTATTGCGAACACTGTGTTGGCGGATTTTTTTGGGCGGACGTGGTTTGGGACACGATTGGTGTAGTTACCAACACCGTGGGTGTTAGGAGGTCCCACACACCGACGTGGCCAATTTCAGTACTAAAAATATGACGAGTCGATCTAATGCTAGACTACGAGATCGCCTGTTATGGGCATCGTGTGACGATCTACAGCATTGTATTCTTGCAAGAGAGGTCTTTGGCTGTCTAACCAATTTACCCCACGTTTGATATTTTCGTCTAGCATTTCGCTGTCTCTAACAACTATAGCAACAACTTCCTCTTTAGTCCGCATTAGACGGTGGTCACCATCAGCGAACGCTTGAGCGTGCCAGTCTTGGATATTTTGCAAGAATTCATCAAAACATTCAGGCTTGGGTTTGAAACGAACAATCGATAGTTTTTTTGGCATTCCTCAACTCCTTTGTATTTACACTACTTGTTTACTGAAACACCTGTCACGTACCATTCACTAGCTTTACCGTTCACTTTTTTTGCAAAGAAAAACGCGTTAACCTTCCAATCTTCTCCTGAGCCAGTGTGCGTGCCCGCCATACAATCGTCCGTGTCCTGTATGATCACGTAGTCATCAATAGAAATACAATCTCCACTCACTAACCATTCTAACGCTTCCGTTTTGCTCCTGTGTGTTCCTGAGCTTATTGACGTAAACGGCTTTGTTGCACAAATCCCATCATGAGGGGATTCACTACGTGAAGCCAGCGT
>NZ_CYRX01000006.1 GCF_001458315.1 Thalassobacter stenotrophicus
TCCGTCCGGGGTCAGGGGAAACACGTCCCCAAGCGGGTTTGTGCAACAAAGCCGTGTAGTACGAAACAAAAAGTGGTGGTTCACCCAACGGCTTGTCCAGAAAGCTGATTTCGCTCTTAAGAGAGCAGAACGCTATTTGATCGCCAGCTCCGATTACACGTCGATGCGCGGCGACACGTTCCGTGGGCTTAATATCAGCAAGCTTGTCGCTCCATCGGCCACCACAACTTAAAATTGCGGTCGTTGTGTCAATCATAGTGGAGGCCCTTTACTGGGAGTATTTCGCGCCAACGAAGTATCGCTGGTGTTTCATCCGGAAACAACGCGCAGCTAACAATTTTATTTTATGATTTCAATAATTATCACAAACGCCATACCTCGCCCTTGCGGCCTCCAACTTCTGGGTGGCGCGATCAGGGTGACGCCCGATTTCGCGTCCGATGTGGTCGGCAGTCCCTGCGATGAATGTTTGCAGCTGATCGGCACTTACCCCGTGTAGGCCTGCGCGTGCGATCATGCAGCCCGAGACTTGGGCGAGAAGCGTTTTATCGGCGACCGCCTTGCAAATCTCCCGTATTTCGTCTGGATCGGCCATGCTCGCTAGCTCGTCGAATTCACCGTCTAACGCGGCACGTGCTGCCACCCAAATCGGATGATCGGGCCATCGGGAGCGGTTGGTGTCCGAGGTCGGGAGCGTGAACCGCACCTGATCAAAGGCCGTCTCTATAATCTGTGGCAAGCGCGCTTTGAGGTTGCCCCAAGTGGTGACGCCCCAGCGACCTTTCAAGTGCTCTTTGAAAGCCCGCACCTCAACGCGCCAAACTTCGCTTTGTGCACGATCTTCAATCACAAGCGGGGCGTGACCGTCCTGTTGCCGCGCATCATTCCAAATGTTCAGCCAATAGGGCTTTTTCTTCGCGATAATCTCTGCTCGCTTGTCATAGAGGATCACTTGTCTGCCGGGGTTCTTACCGACCGTAATCGTTTCAACACGACCCGACTTGCCATCCACATCGATGGACAGATCCGCATGTTCGCGCACCTTGGTACGGGAGTGGGTGACGAAGTGGTCCCTTTGAGGCCGCAGGTCTGGAGCGAGAAAGTCAAAGGCGAAATCGACACGCCCGATACTTTCTGAACCAAGCTCGTAGTTCAGCTCCAACCTCTCTAACTTTTGCTCAAGGTCAGCGCGGACCTTTTGCAGACCATGCAAGGCGAGCGAGAGCGCACCGCAGGAAACCCAAACGCCCCATTCGTCACCATTGTCGCGAGGGTGTTTCAGAAACCAATTCTCGCCAAATGGGGTGCCGGGTTCGGTGCTACATCGATAGGCGTACCCTCCACTGGCGCCCGTTTGGGCAACGAGCATCGTCAGCCCATTATGGGTGAAGATGCCCACGTCCTGCTGGGCAAGTTTACTTTGCTCTTGAGCTTCCAGAAGCTTTGCAGCCACGGCTTCGTTGACGGTCAACGGGAACGACACATCAAGACCATCAAATCCTTTTCTTATTAATTTCATTTATCTTTTTCCTATTTTTGTATTTCTAGAGGGGGGTGTTACAAAGACCCCCCTTTTTGCGGGATCACCGCGCGGACCCACGCGGGCTGGTGCCCGCCGCCCCCACGCAGTGTTCCAGCCACTTGAACGCATCGAACGGCCCGAGCACGCTCCAGCGTCACCGTATTGAACGGCAATGGTCGGCGGTGATGCGGTGAATGCAGTAGCGGTGAACGGCGGCAATCGCAGTCTTGCAGGACACGCGGCGCAAAGCTCTACCGTCTCTGCGCTCTGCGTTCGTCCCTCCGGAACTGAGACTTGGACGTGATCACTCCCCCACCAACCGACACAAGCAGTCGCTGAGAACAGGGTGGATCGCGGTTCCAAGCGGTGCGCCCCTACGGCGTCGCTGTTCTGATTGGCAGGCCGCGTCATTGGGGGTTATGTTCCTGACGCCGCGCCTCGACCCACGCCAAGACATCCGTTTGGTGATAACGCACGGATTGCCCAAACTTGTGAAAGGCAGGCCCATGACCTGTCATGCGCCACTTTTGGATCGTGCGGACAGATTGGCAAATTAAGTCCGCGACCTGTTTCTCGTTTAGAAACGGGCGGGGAATGTCACTAGTATTCAAATAAGTCATCGCATCCTCATCGATTAATTCAATGAGGATTTGCTACGATAGGATACGTGGATTCAGCTAGCGATCCCGCTTGTTGAAACTCGCCAAGAAAGTTGCAGCATTTTGCATGTTGCTGACTGGAATGGATTTTTCTCGCACCCGCCTGCTGACAGTGCGGACTTGCGCAAATGACACATCGGGAAAAGCGACGCTCACAACATCAACACAGAACCGTGCGGCATTGGACAGTGGTGCATCGTCTGTGTGCCAATCCAAGGTAAATGGCGCGCCTGTACCATTCACGTAGGCTTGGTAGGCAGCCAACAGTAACAGTTCCAAGTCCTCATTGGCGGGCCGACCGCCTTGACCTCTTGCTACTCTCTCTGCGGTTTCAAGGTAGCAATCGAGCTTCGCAGACAACTCAGACAATTCTTCGATCAAGGCAAGTCCTTCGCGGTTCGTTTGCGCGATTGTCTTGAAAGACGCCAAAGCCGCCTCCGGTATGCTCTCGAAGTCGCCGGATTGGAGAATATCGACGTTTGGCATTAGCTTCTGGCAGGCACTTGCGCGTTCGACCAGAAAACGGGTTTCGGGCTCCAGAATGTTTATCTGACGGTCGAGCTTGTTAATGGTGCGGCGCAAGGCACCAAGTTCTTTCCGAGCTTCTGGGTAGCTTTTTTCGAAGCCTGTAGCGTTTGCGGCAAAGTTCAAAGTAAATCGCAGCACCGGAGTAAGCGCGTCTAAGAAACCATATCGTCGAGCAATCGGAGCGAAAACGTCCGTCGTGAAGGGTTGCTCAGGATCTGCCCCAGCATCAGCCATCGCCTGAGCGAACTGGATTAAAGTGTCTCTATTTGTCTGGTCGTCGCTCACTTAATCACCCGCAGATGGTTCTTCGGTTTAGACGCACCAAGGCTTGCAAAAATAGCCGTACTATTTTCCTCAGCGGCTGCACGGACAGGATCGTCGGCAAGGTGCGCATAGCGCAGGGTTGTTTGCAGTTGTGTGTGTCCCAAGAGGCGGCCCACCATTTGTATCGGCATCCCACCGGACACCGCTATCGAGGCATAGGTGTGGCGCAAATCGTGAATTCTGACGTCCTCAAGGCCCGCCAGTTCGCGGATACGTCGCCACGGTCGCTGCATATCGGTGATGTGCGTGTCCGGCAGCTTACCTTCGATAATGAACGGATTGCCCGCTGTGCGGGGAAGGCCATCGAGAACAGCGCGGGCGGCGGCAGGCAGAGGAACGCACCGCTTGCCCACTTTGCTGTCCGGTAACTCTAGCCCGCGCTCGGTCACATACTCCCACTTCGCCGTCTGAATCTCACCCAAGCGACATCCCGTAAGGAGCAGCAAACGAAACGCTGCTATAACGTGCGGCGTCTCGGAACCGTCGTCCTCACAGCGTTTGAGTACTTGGCCGAGGTGCTGAATCTCAGCAGCCGTCAGATACCGCTCCAGCTTGTTCTCCTTGTACTTGGGAACATGGCGGCAGGGGTTGGTCCCGTCAGGGCGCAGGCCCCAAAGCTCCGCCAAGTTAAACATCTTGGACAGGACCGAGAGCATCCGATTTGCTTGGATCGGCGTGTCGCGGTGGCGGTAGTGCAGGTTGGCAATGTCTTTGCGCAGCACGTCGGTGACTTTGAACATACCAAGCGCAGGGCGGATCATGCGGCGGATCGTGGAGGAGTAATCCTTGGCAGTGGACGGCTTCACATGCACTGCGACATGCACATCGAGGAAGCGGTCGCAGAGGTCTGAGACTGTGGGTGCGATCCGTTCAAGTGCAATCTGCTCAACCGGATCACTGCCGCCTGCAACTTGTCCAAGCATCTCTCGCGCTTGATCGCGGGCTTGCTCGACGGACACGACGCCGAAGCGACCGAGTGAGGCACGACGGGTACGTGCACCTTTGCGATACTGAACTTGAAACGTCTTGGTGCCGGACGGCATGACCCGAACGGCGAACCCAACGACCAGGGAATCCCATACGAAGTAAGACGTGTCTTTGGGTTTGAGCGCCGCAACAGCGCGTTTTGTGATCTTAGGCAAATCTCTTTCTCCAAATGCAGCCCGAAACCTTGGAAGCATAGTGGTCGCGGGCGGATGAAAACTGTGGAGTAAGAGATAGAAATCCGTCGTGAGCGGCGTCAAGAATAACAAAGTAAATACAGTAATTTAGCGCACGCAAGAGTAAGTGAGGGAAGTGTAAAAACGCGGCTTCTAATCAGCAGGTTTGGGGTTCGATTCCTCAAGGGATCGCCACTTTCTCTAAAACAACGCGTGGCGTAGTAGGCATAGCTTGTTCTGCTGCAGTACTCGCGTGACCGCATGCCGTTCAAAACGCACGACGACGCATCGAATCATAGCTCATCAAATGACCGTGGCCATTTCTGCCGCGCAATGAGCCGGTCACGCAATTGCTTTGCGAAACGCCTCAATCTCAGCTGTGCTGGCGGATTGACCTGTGAAGGCCAGCAAGTAGCCGGGCAAGCGGGAGAGGCGGATGTCGAGGCTTTCGGACAGCTCCAGCGCGTAGTAGCCGATCTGTTGATAGTATAGCACGCGGGCGCGGATATCAGCCTCGGCGGGGCTGTAATCATAGCGGGCAAACATATCGCGCAGCGCATCGGTGCGGGCCGTATCGCTACGGTCGATGACGGCGCGCACAGCCGGGTCGCGGCGTGACCATTCTCGCACCGCGAAATCCAGTTGATAGTTGAAACCCTCTGGACGCACGACGCAGATGAAAAAATTGCACAGCGCCTCGGTGATTGTGGCGGCGGGCAGGTTGGCGTGGTGGATCAGAATACCGGTGTTTGTTCGCTCCCATTCAGCCAAGAGTTGGTCCAAGAGGTCTTCGCGGCTTTTGAAGTACCAATAGAAGCTGGAGCGCGAGACGCCCAGCGCGGCCCCGATCTTCATGATTTTGACGTCCTGCACCCCGTTCGAGACCAAGATATCCATCGCAGCCCGCAGCCAATCCTCTCGGGTGGCTTTGGTCTGGGGAAGGGATGTGTCTGGACCGCTCAACTGACTGGAAACGCTCCGCCCTCAGCGGTGCGCGCGGCGATAAATGCGTTGAGCGCGCGCAGCCGTTCGGGGGTCACGTTGGCAGGGGGCTTGTGGGTTGCAACGATCTCTTGCCATAGGGCTGTCGCGCGGGTGGAGGCATCGAGCGCGCCGCGCTCTGTCCATGTGCCGAAGTTGGACCAATCCGCCACGACGGGCGCGTAGAATGCACTGGCATAGCGTTCCATCGTATGGGCGCAGCCGAAGAAATGCCCACCGGGTTGCACCTCCTTGAGGGCTTCGAACGCCATCGTCGCCTCATTTGCGGCGGTGGGCGTGCACAGCTCAGCCATGACCTGCACCATCTCCATGTCGGTGATGAATTTCTCGTAGGATACGCTTAGCCCACCTTCTAGCCAGCCCGCAGCGTGAATGATGACGGTAGCCCCAGCCATCAACGCGCCCCAAGCGCTGATCTCAGTTTCGTGGGCAGCTTGGGCGTCATTGATATTGGCCGCGCACCCGGCAGCGTTGCGCCATGGTAGGCCCAGGTGGCGGGCCATTTGCCCCGTCCCGAGGCTGGCCTTTACCTGCTCGGGCGTACCGAACGCAGGCGCGCCGGATTTCATATCAACGTTGGATGAGAATGAGCCGTACATCACCGGCGCGCCGGGATTTGCCAATTGCGTCAGGGTGATCGCGGCCATGGCCTCTGCGTGGCTGAGCACCAACGCACCCGCGACCGTGACAGGTGCCATGGCCCCCATCAAGCAGAATGGCGTGACCACAGACGGCTGACCGTACCGGGCGAAATCAATCAACCCCTGCGCCATTGGGATGTCGATCTGGCGCGGAGAGTTGGTGTTGATGATCGTATAACAGTGTGGCTTTGCGCGGAATTCAGCCTTAGACAGGTCGCGGAACGCGCGGATCATCTCAAAGCAATCTCTCACCTGTTCGGACCCGCGCGAAAACACAAACGGAACTTTGTCCGAAAGGGTCAGTTGCGCCTTGGTAAAGGCATAATGGCGGACCTCGGGCGCGATATCCTGCGGCTCGACCCCGGGGCTCAGCATTTGGATCGCATCAAAGTGCTGCACCATCTGTGTCAGCTCTTCGACATCACGTAGCGCGCCGGGGCGGCGGCCCCGCTTGAGATCGGTCACATTGGGCGCACCTGCCCCGCTTTGAAACGAGAGCGTACCGAGTTCCATGACGACTTCGCGCGGAGCAGTTCCGCCGTGAATCGTGAAGGATTTGGGCGCGGTCGCGAGGGCCGCATCCACGATATCTGCATCGAGATAGACCATATCGTCCACCACCCGCGCGCCCGCCGCCGCAAAAAGGTCCCGCGCCTCTGGCAACAGAACCTTGATGCCAAGCTCGCGCAGAACCCGCAGGGAGGTGGCGTGTAGCTCCGCCACCTCATCCTCCGAAAACACGTTTTGCGGCGTGAACGGATTGCGCAACTGGCGATAGTTGACGGTGCGCCGGGGCGTTGTGTCCGCCAGCGCGCGTTTGCGGCCGCGACGCATTGGGGGGGCTTGCTCCTGCATCAGGCCCCCCGCATGGCGTTGCCCGCCGGGTCGTAGGGAGAGGCCGCAATAACGGTCGCTCCCCGTTCCACACCCACGACGTGCATGGTTAATTCCGTACCCTCAGCAGCGCAGTCTTGGTTCACCATCCCCATTGCAAGCGATTTGCCCGTCGTGTGTCCGTACCCGCCCGAGGTCACGAAACCGACCTTTTCGCCATCACGCCAGATCGGTTCATAGCCGCTGGCATCAGCGTCCTTGGCATCCACTTCCAACGTCACAAGCACTTGGGCCGGGCCTGAGCCAGCACGCTCGGCCTCTGCCGCAGCTTTGCCGACGAAGTCCTTGGACCAGTCGATCCAGCGGTCCATACCGGTTTGCGCAGCGGTGTAGCCTTGGGTGAACTCAGCCGACCAGATGCCAAAGCTTTTCTCCAGCCGCAGGGACAGGAGCGCGTTGAAGCCGATCTCTTTGATGCCGTGGGCTGCACCTGCTGCCAAAAGCGTTTCGCGCAGGGTGATGTGTTCCGCCGCCGAGCAGTGGATTTCATAGCCCAACTCGCCCGCGACCGACAGACGCCCGACCTTGCACCGCAACATCCCGATGTCGAACGTGCCGCATCCCATGAACGGCAGCGTTGCGATGTCGTCTTGCGTCACGGCCTCCATGATCTTGCGCGCGTTCGGCCCAGAGACCGAGAACCCGACGGTGGCATCCGCGATGTCCGTGACGGTCACGCCGTCGTCCATGTGGTCATCGAACCAGCGCATGTGCCATTCGCGCAGATAGTAGCTGCCCATGATCCACCACGTCCCGTCGCCCCAGTTAAAGACGGTCAAATCCCCCTTCAGCTTGCCCGTGGGCGACAGCATCGGGGCCAGTTTCGCGCGACCGGGTTTGGGCAGTTTGGACGCCATGATCCGGTCAAGCCACGCCTCTGCGCCGGGGCCGGACACCTCAAACCGGGAAAAGCCTGAGATATCCAACAGGCCCGCGGCCTCACGGGTGGCTTTGCATTCCGCAGCCACCAGATCAAACGCGTTTGAGCGCTTGAGCGTGGGTGTTTCCTCAAACCCTTCAGGAGCGAAATAGAGGGGCATTTCCAAGCCGTAGCTTGCCCCCCAACGCGCGCCCGCCGCCGACATCGCATCATAGGCTGAAGCCTTTTTCAGCGGACGCCCTGCGGGGAGTTGTTCGTTCGGGTATGTCATCACAAAGCGCCGGGTGTAGAACTGGCCCGTGGTTTCGCGGATGAACTGGCGGTTTTCGGCAAACTTGCCATAGCGCGCGACGTCCATACCGAACACGTCGGCCTCTGGCTCACCGTGGATCATCCACTCGGCCAGCGATTTGCCGACGCCGCCCCCCTGTAGGAAGCCTGCCATCACCGCACAGGCGCACCAATACCCGGGCTTGCCTCGCACCGGCCCGACCAGCGGGTTCCCATCGGGTGAGAACGTGAACGCCCCGTTGACCCACGTTTTCACACCGACCTCTTGCAGCGCCGGGTAGCGTTCAAAACCAAGGATCAATTCATTCTCGATGCGGTCGGTCTGTTCTTGGAACAGCTCCATCCCGTAATCCCACGGCGCGCCATCCAGCGCCCAGTGTTCGTGGTCAATCTCATAGATACCAAGCAGAACGCCCTTTTGGTCCTGCCGCAGATAGGTAAAGCCCTCTAGGTCCACGGTCATGGGGACCTCGAAATCCAGCTCTTCTAGCTGTGGGATCGTGTCCGAGATCAGATAGTGGTGTTTGAGCGGCGCAACCGGCAGTTCTATTCCCGCCATACGGCCCAACTGCTTGGCCCATAGCCCGCCTGCGTTCACCACATGCTCACACGTGACAACGCCCTTATCAGTGATCACGCGCCAGCCGTCTTTGGTCTGTTCCAAGGCTTCGACCTTGGTATGTTCAAACACAGATGCACCGCGTTTCTTGGCTGCAATCGCGTAGGCTTGGACGGTGCCGGTGGTATCAACATAGCCCTCTCGGTCGGCCCACATGCCGCCCAAAAGGCCTTCGGGGGACATGATGGGGCACAATTCATGCGCCTCTTCCGGTGTCACGAGACGGCAATCCTCAATCCCGATGGATTGGAACGTGCGATACGCCGATTGCAACCACTCCCAGCGGTCGGGCGTGCCAGCCATGGTCAGCCCGCCGGTCATGTGCAAGCCGATGGATTGGCCGGATTCCTTCTCAATCTCGGGCAAAAGGTCGATCGTATAGGCCTGAAGAGCCGCGATGTTGGGGTCCGCGTTCAGCGCGTGGATGCCACCCGCCGCGTGCCACGATGACCCCGCCGTCAGGATTGACCGTTCCAACAGACACACGTCATCCCAGCCAAATTTGGCCAAGTGATACAGGACTGAGGCGCCGACAACGCCCCCTCCGATGACAACAACGCGGTAGTGCGATTTCATGACAAGCCTCCCAGAATCAGTCCGTTTT
Organism: Thalassobacter stenotrophicus; assembly: GCF_001458315.1. Classification (GTDB taxonomy): domain Bacteria; phylum Pseudomonadota; class Alphaproteobacteria; order Rhodobacterales; family Rhodobacteraceae; genus Thalassobacter; species Thalassobacter stenotrophicus. Next base: position 9,125 of record NZ_CYRX01000006.1, read on the forward strand.
TAAAAACGCTAGGGTCGAAATCTCGATCCGTCTAGACACTTGTGTCTAGACCGCTGCATCTGGTCCTTTCGAAACCTGCGCGCTAGGCTTTGAAAAACACTCTAGCGGAGCGCCTATGTCCCTCGTTTTTCCTGCACCTGAGCCCTTTGTTGTCCCCGTTGTGGGCAGCGACGCCCTGTTCCCCGTGAGCCGGATTTTCTGCGTTGGGCGCAACTATGCCGCCCATGCCGCCGAGATGGGTAACGAGGTGGACCGTGAGGCCCCGTTTTATTTCACCAAGACCCCTGTGAACGCCCTACTCACGGGTGCAACGCTGCCCTACCCGCCCGGCACCGAGGATTTTCATTACGAAATGGAGATGGCCGTGTATTTGAACGGCACGGAGGTGTTTGGTTACGGCTGCGCGCTGGATATGACCCGCCGGGACCTGCAAATTCGTGAGCGGAAAAAGCAACGCCCTTGGGATCTAGGCAAGGATCTTGAGGGCGGCGCAGTAATGGCGCCCATCACACCCGCCGCAGAAGTGACTGACATCCACACCCATCACATTGCCCTGACCCAAAACGGCACCGAAAAGCAAAGCGCGCCGATTGCGGATATGGTCTGGTCCGTGCCCGACCTGATCAGTCATCTGTCCGGCTTTTATACGCTGCGCCCCGGTGATGTGATCCTGACGGGCACACCTGCGGGCGTTGGCCCCGTGACCCCGGGCGATGTGCTGCGCGGCACGATCAACGGGCTGGCACCAGTTGACCTAACGATCACTGATCCAGCCTGAAAAAACGCTGGCTCGGTGGTGCGCGCTCGGGCAGACTTCCGGGTACCGTGGGGAGATGAGAGGACACCGCCATGAACCGTCGCACCATTTTGGGCGTCATCGCCGCCGCCGGCCTGTGCCTTGCGCATCCCGTTCAGGCACAAGACGTCACGCTGAACCTACACCAGTTTTTGCCGGCCCAAGCCAACGTGCCCAAGCTGATCCTAGACGTTTGGGCCGATGCGATTGAAGCGGACTCAGACGGGCGCATTCAGATCAACCGCTTCCCCTCCATGCAGTTGGGTGGTGTGCCGCCGGAACTGATGGACCAAGCAATTGACGGTGTCGCCGACATCATCTGGACCGTGGTCGGGTACACGCCCGGCCGCTTTCCCCGCACGGAGGTGTTCGAACTGCCGTTCTTCGTCAGCGATGCCGCCGCCGCATCCAGCGCATATTGGCAGATGTACGAACGCCATATGCGCGACACGGAATTTCGCGATGTCCACGTGCTGGGCACATGGGTGCATGGCCCCGGGGTGATCCACTCACAGGCTCCGATTACCGCGCCCGAGGATATGACCGGCGTCAAAGCGCGGGGTGCCAGCCGAATGGTGAACCAGCTTTTGGGCGAACTGGGTGCCACGCCCGTGGGCATGCCTGTGCCTGCTATCCCAGAGGCACTATCAAAGGGGGTAGTGGATGCCGTGACAATTCCGTGGGAGGTCACGGGCGGGCTAAAGGTGCCCGAATTGGTATCCAACCACACCGAATTTGAGGGCAACATGCTGTACACACTGACCTTTGTGTTGGCGATGAATCCGGACAGCTACGCTGCCCTGCCCGATGACCTAAAGGCCGTGGTCGATGCGAACTCTGGCCTAGAGTTTTCGGTCAATGCAGGCCGCATCCAACAGGACGCAGATGCCCCGGCCCGCGCGGTGGCAGTTGCACGTGGAAACACGATCACGACAATCACCGATCCTAGCGATTGGGTCGCCAAAACCGCGCCCATCTACACCGCGTGGATCGCTGAGATGGAGGCCAAGGGCATCGACGGACAAGCGTTGATTGACGAAGCAAAGGCCCTTATGGCTGCGCACGGCAACTAAAGCGTCCAAGGCCGGGCGTTCGCTTGGAGGGGTCGGGCATGATGCACCGGGCAATGATGACAGTCTGCCGGGCGATGGCCTTGGTTGGCGGGTTGGTGTTGATCGCGCTGATCACCCTTGTGTGCGTGTCGATCATGGGGCGCGCATTGAATGGCGTGCTGCACGGCATGGGCGACTTTGCGCTGGCCAAAACCCTTTTGAACCTTGGCATCGGACCTGTCACCGGCGACTTTGAGCTGGTTGAGGCGGGCATGGCCTTTGCGATCTTTGCCTTCTTGCCGCTGTGTCAAATAACGGGGGCACATGCCTCGGTCGATATCTTTACCTCCAAACTGCCGCCATGGGGCCTGCGGGTCCTGAAGGCTGCAATTGAGGTCCTGTTTGCCACGGTCTTAATCATCATCGCGCTGCAACTCTATGAGGGCACGCAGTCCAAGATGCGCTCGGGCCAGACGACATTCCTGCTGCAATTCCCGATCTGGTGGGCCTATCTCGCCAGCTTGTTTGCCGCGAGCCTTGCGGCGCTTGTGGCGTGTTACATGGTCGTGCTGCGGTTTTGGGCCGTGCTGACTGCGGATGAAAGCCTGTTGGAGACCGACGCACAATGACCCCATTGGAAATAGGCGCATGGTCCTTTCCAGCCCTTCTGGTCCTCATCTTTTTGCGGGTCCCAATTGGGTTGGCCATGTTCTCAACAGGGTTTGTTGGGCTGTACCTCGTGACAGGTTCCACGAACTTGGCGCTCGCGCGGCTCAAATCCGAAAGCTTCACGACATTCTCGAACTACTCGCTTTCGATTGTGCCGATGTTCCTGTTGATGGGATATTTCGCGACCGTTGGCGGCATGTCGCAGGCGTTGTTCAAGGCGGCTGAGGGGTTTTTGGGGCACCGGCGCGGTGGTGTAGCGATGGCCGCTGTTGGGGCCTGCGCGGGCTTTGGCGCGATCTGCGGATCATCGCTGGCAACGGCGGCGACCATGGGTCGAACCGCCCTGCCCGAACTGCGCCGCTACGGCTATTCCGGCGGGTTTTCGACCGCAACATTGGCGGCGGGCGGCACGTTGGGTATTTTGATACCACCATCCGTCATCCTTGTGATCTATGCGATCCTAACGGAGCAAAACATCGCCAAGCTGTTTCTGGCGGCTCTTGCGCCGGGGTTATTGGCCGCAGCGGGCTACATGCTGACGATCTCGATTTATGTGCGGCTCTATCCGAATGCTGCGGGCACAAAACCCGCCGTGCCATGGGCCCAGCGCTTTGATGCGTTATGGCGGGTTTGGCCCGTTTTGATGGTGTTCCTAACGGTGGTTGGCGGCATCTATGGCGGTATCTTTACCCCGACCGAGGGCGCGGCCGTGGGCGCAATGGGCACTGCGCTAATCGCGCTTAACAAGGGTGGGCTATCGGGTCGCGTGTTAACCGAAGGGTTGCTGTCCACCGCGAAAACCACCGGGTTTATCTTTTTCATCGTGCTGGGGGCCGCGTTCTACAATGGGTTCCTCGCACTGACGCGGGTGCCCCAAGAATTGTCGGCCTTTGTGGTGGAGCAAGGCTTTGCCCCAATGGTCGTGCTGTGCCTGATCTTGGTGTTCTATCTGATCTTTGGCTGCCTGATGGACAGCTTATCCATGATCCTGTTGACCGTACCGATCTTTTTCCCCGTGATCTCAGCGTTGGATTTCGGCATGACGACAGAGCATGTCGCGATCTGGTTCGGCATCCTTGTGTTGATTGTGGTTGAGGTCGGGCTGATCACACCGCCGGTTGGAATGAACCTGTTCATTATCAACGCCATGGATAAAACCACATCCATGATCGAAACCTATAAGTCGGTTCTGTTCTTTGTCGCTTCGGACATCGTGCGGGTGATCATTTTGGTCGCTTTCCCCGGCATCACATTGTTCTTGATTGCGCCATGACACCCATCATCTTTGACCTCGACGGGACGCTTTTGAACAGCGCGCCCGACATCCAAGCCGCCGTTAATCGCCTGATGGGCGAGATCGGCCAAGAGCCGCTTGATCTGGCAACGGTGATCTCATTCATCGGCAATGGGATCGGCGTTTTGTGCGCCCGGGTTGCTGAGCATCATGGCCTATCCGCCGCGGATGTGCCCGATCTGACCGCGCGATTGTTGGCGCACTACAACGCGGAGCCGGCAACGCTTACACACGCCTATCCGGGAGTGTTCGAGGCCCTGTCAGAGCTGCGCACGCGCGGGCATCCGATGGCCGTTTGCACCAACAAACCCGAGGCCCCTGCCCGCAAGGTGTTGGCGACATTCGGGCTGGACACGTTCTTTGAAACTGTGGTCGGCGGTGACACATGCGCGACCCGCAAACCGGACGCAGGCCCCTTGCGTGAAACGATGGCGCGGCTTGGGCACACCGACTGCATCTATGTCGGCGACAGCGAGGTCGATGCCGAAACGGCCAAGGCCGCAGGAGTGCCATTCGTGTTCTTTACCCACGGGTATTGCCACGTGCCGCCTGCCACGCTGACCATCCACGCGACCCTGACCGACTGGACCGATTTGCCCGGGATCGTGGCGGAGCTGACCGCCTAGCGGGGCCTAAACCTTTGTTAGAAAATCGATCAAGGTGCGGTTGAAGGCGTCTGGCTTTTCAAGATGCACCGCATGTGCGCAATCGGGAAACACCGCCAGACTGGTGCGGGGAACCGTCTGCCACAATTGTTCGGTTTGCGGCCACGCATAGGTGCGGTCTCGATCCCCCCAAATCACCAACGTCTCAGGCTGTAGCTGCGCCAACGCATCCACGCCGGACCACGCCTGCATTGCGTCCAAACCCGCCAGCATTGCGTCTGGGCCAGCTTGCTCTGCGATGGCCGCGCATTCCTCATACCCGGGCGATTGGGCGCCGTGTAAAAACCAACTGGCCGCGATACGTCGGGCGGTTGTGCGCGGGCCGTCCGATTGAGCGCGCGCCTTGCTTTGCGCAATGGTTTCGAACCGCCCCGGCAAAACGCCCAGCGCGCCAGTCGAGTACAGGATCAACTTGTCGATCCGCGTGCCCGCGCGGCGCGCGACCTCTTGGACAATCATACCACCCATGGAGTGCCCCAACAGGTTGAAACGATCCACGCCAAGGGCGTCCAACTGATCCACTACCCAGTCCGCGAAGGCCGGGATAGACTGGATCGCGGGCAAATGCGCATTGCGGCCAAACCCCGGCAGGTCCAGCGCGATCACATCACAGGTGCCCGATAGTGCATCCACTTGGCCCTGCCACTGCGCGCTGCCGCCCAAAAACCCGTGCACCATGACAAGCGGTGTCACTTTCGCTGCCCCTGCACGATGCGATCAAGGATCATGGCACAAAACAGAATGGCAAAGCCTGCGAGGATACCCTGGCCGACGTTGGCATATTGCAGCGCCTCAAGGACGTCCTCGCCCAGCCCCTTCGCTCCGATCAGCGAGGCCACAACAACCATTGCAAGCGACAGCATAATCGTCTGATTGATGCCCGCCCGGATCGAGGGGCTGGCCAGTGGCAGATCCACGCGCGTGAGCAGATACCACTTGTTCGCCCCAAAAGAGATCGCGGCCTCACGGACACTTTCGGGGACGCCGCGCAGACCCAACACCGTTAGGCGCACAACCGGCGTGCCGCCAAAGATCATAGTGGTGACGACGGCCGCCGGTTTGCCGGTGCCAAAAAACGCAATCACCGGGATCATGAACACGAACGCGGGCATGGTTTGCATGAAATCCATCACCGGCTGGATCGCGGCATAAAACCGAGGGCGTCGCGCCGCGAACATGCCCAGTGGGATGCCGATCAGGATCGACAGGCACGCAGCGGTACCCAAAAGAGCCAGCGTCGTCATCGCCTTTTCCCAAAATCCCAGAAGCCCCATGTAGGACAGGAATGCGCCGGAATAGATGGCCATCCGCACCCCCGCTGTGAGCCACGTCAAAAGGATGATCAGCGCCGCGATCACGATCCATGGTGTACTGACAAAGACGATCTCAAGCGCGTCCAGCACGAGCCTGATCACGAAAGTAATCCCGTCGAACAGCGCGTCGCCGTTTAGGACCGCCCAGTTAAAAAAGTTCTCAACCCAATCGATGCTAGCTAGGCGGATATCGGGGTCCGTTGGAAAGGCGCTCAGCAAGGTAAATCGCCCCGGCAGGCTGTAGTGCAGCATTGCGGCGAGCACGATTAGGGCCATGAAAACAGCACTGAACACCATTTGCGATACGGGCATGCCCGACCGGATAGATCGGTCAGAGATCCAGTCCGAAAAGCGCGCCTCTAGTGCCCAGTTCGCGACGGTGGCCTGCGCGGCCTTGGCGAGCAACAGAATACACACCCCGATCAAAACGATCTGTGGGCCTTGGGCGGCCAAGGCGGCGGCTTCTTCGCGGATGCCCCCTATATTTTGCTCGAGGCTTTCGACGGCGCGGCGGAACGCATCCACCCGGTCAGAGCCTGCTTCAATCGCGGCGGCCAATTGCTGACGGCGCAAGTCGAGCGTCCCCTCAATGGAGGCAATCCGCGCCATCGCGTCGGCCCCCAAATCTCCGAACAATCCGCGCGCGATCTGCACCAAGGCCAAAGCCTCAAGGATCAAAAATGGCAGCGCCCATGACCAAAGCCCCCGCGCCCCAAACCAGATCGGGCCAAACAGCCCCGCCATCAGGTTGAACGTCGGGGTAAAGCGAGCCGAGGCGCCGATCTTGTTGAAGTTCTTGATGTAGTAATCCGGGTTGGTGCGAACGAAGGTGCGGATGTTATCGCGCCGCTCTTTTGCATAGGCGATGGCCGCGTCGCTGTTGGGATCGTCGAGAGGGTTTACAGTCGCGTCCATCATGAGACCTCCGTGCCTTCGATGACCGTGCGCAGCAAATCTGCACGCGTAATAATGCCGACATCTGCCCCAGCTGCGTTCACCACGATTGGGCTGTCGTCATCAATCGCAAGGGTGATCAAGTTGCTGAGCGTTTCGTGTCCATCGACGCGAGGGGCATCAACCGTGATAGGGCCGTTGTGGGCCATGTAGGCCGCAATAGGCTGCATCACCGCATGGGCATGTACGACCTTTAGCCGCGAAATGCCCGCCACGAAGTCGGCCACGTAATCATCGGCGGGGTTCATCACGATATCTTCGGCGGTCCCGATCTGGACAACTTTGCCGTCCCGCATGATTGCGATCCGATCGCCGATGCGCACGGCCTCATCAAGGTCATGGGTGATAAAGATGGTTGTCTTTTTGAGGATCTTGGACAGCCGAATGAATTCGTCCTGCAACTGCCGCCGGATCAAAGGATCAAGCGCTGAGAAAGGTTCATCCATTAGGAGGACATCGGGGTTCGCCGCCAAGGCGCGCGCCAAACCGACCCGCTGCTGCATCCCGCCCGAAAGTTCATGCGCGAACTTGGAGCCCCAGGCCCCGAGCTCAACAATATCAAGGATAGCTGCGGCTTGCCGCATCCTCTCATTCTTGGCAACTTGGCGGATTTCGAGGGGCATGGCCACGTTGTCCAAAACGGAGCGGTGCGGCATCAGAGCAAAGTTCTGAAACACCATACCAATCTTGCGGTTGCGAAAGGCCTGAAGCTCTTTGGGAGCGAGGGCCATTACATCGGTGCCCTCAATCTCAATCTTGCCAGCGGTGGGTTCCAACAAGCGGTTGAAATGGCGCACGAGGGTCGACTTGCCGCTGCCCGATAGGCCCATGATGCAGAAAATCTCACCACGGTTCACGGATAGGCTGACGTCAGCGACGCCGACAACCGCGTTGAACTCCGCAAGAACCTCGGCCTTGCTCAGGCCACGATCCTGGATCGCCTTTAGCGCCAGTTCGGGCCTGCCGCCGAAAATCTTCCAGACGTTTGAAATCTCAATGACGCGGTCGTCACTTTTCATATTGGCCCCACCCACCGTCAGGAATGTCGGCACAGGTTGCTGCCCGTGCCGACGTTTGTGTTGCGCGACGCGGCTCTAAAGGCCCAGCATCGCATCCACGCGGTCCGAATTTGCCGCAACCCATTCCGCCGCCACATCCGCAGGTTCACGACCATTGGCGCTGATCTCAAAGGCGAGACTGCTCACGTCATCTGCGGTCAGTTCAAAGTTGGCAAAGAACTCCGCAATCGCGGGCGAGCGGCCCTCAAGCGAATTCGACCAAGCAATTTGCACCTGCTTGAGGTCATCCTTGCTTGCGACCATGGATTTTTCGTACCAATCCGCGTCGTCAGAGGGTTGGAACATCACGTACTTTTCAGGGTCATAGGCAGGTTCCGTCAGCATTGTGACGTCGAACATGTACCACACGGCGTGTGGCTCATAGCAGTAGAACGCGTAGCCTTCGCCCTTGGCGATACTGTCCTTGATGCGGGCAGTTTTGACGGCTTCTTCAGCGCGGATCGGCTCCAGAAAATCAAGAAGGCCGTAGTCACGCACCTTGACCTCATTCACGTTGGCAGAGGCCCAACCGGGCGCGCCGATCCACATTTCACCAAGGCCATCGCCGTCACTGTCCATCAAGGCCGCCACATCCGGACGCCCCAGATCAGCGATGTCCGTGATGCTATTAGCTGCGGCGAAATCCTTGGACACGCAGAAGCCTTGGTTGCCCTGATACGGGTTCGACGAAAGCGTCACTGTTCCGGCCTCATCCACGTATTGCTTGGTAAAACTTTCTTGGTTGGGCAGCCACACATCTGGGTGCACGTCGATGTCACCCTCCCCCTGATCCATCGCCTGAAAAATCGTGGCGTTGTTGCCGGGGACATAGTCGACCGTCCCGCCGATGCGGGTCGTGACGACTTCGCCCAGAACGTAGGCAATCGCTTGGGCGCCAGTCCAGGATGGAACGCCAATGTTCACGTTTTCCGCAAAGGCGGGCACACCAATCACGCTTACCAGCGCGGCGGCCATCAAGTTACGTTTCATAGTCATTTTGTGGATCTCCTTGTTGGTCAATTTTTGATTTTTAGGTAGTCGTGTAGCCGGGCAGATCGAAGGTTTCAGGATAGCCGAACAACGCCGCGCTGCCGCCGGTGTGGAGAAAAACAACATTGTCCATCCCCGCAAAGTGGCCGTTTCGGACCAGATCGATCAGCCCATCGAGGCCCTTGCCGGAGTATACTGGATCGAACAGCAGGCCCTCGGTTTCGGCGAGCAGTTTGATCGCCGCGACCATTCCGTCTGTGGGTAGGCCATAACCCGCACCGACGTAGTTACAGTTGGCTCGGACGTCGGAGCGTGCAATTTGTGCCGACGCGCCAAGATGCGCCGCGGTCCGCTGCGCGAGGTCATAGACCATGCTCTCTTGTTTCTCTTGCGGGGCGCGCACCCCGATGCCGAGCAAATGGATATCGCTTTGCAACGCAGCCAAGCCCGCGACGAGGCCCGCCTGAGTGCCCGAACTGCCGGTAGCGTGTACCAGTGCATCAATCTTGAGGCCCATACCGTTGGCCTGTTCGACCAATTCCCGGGCGCAGTTCACGTAGCCCAAGGCGCCAATGGGGTTTGAGCCGCCCCCCGGGATGACATAGGGGGATTTCCCCTTTGATCGGAGCGTTTCGGCAAGGTCCTCCATCTCGGTCGCCATGTCGGTGCCCCCGCTCCGCTTGGAGACGGTTGCGCCATGCAGACGGTCCAACAGAACATTGCCGCTCATGATATAACTGGGGTCGTTTGAGCCGGTGCGATCCTCAAGGAGTATATGACAGGCCATGCCCAGCTTGGCTGCGGCGGCTGCTGTTTGGCGTGCGTGATTGGACTGTGTTGCGCCTTGGGTGATGATCGTGTCGGCGCCGTGGGCCTGGGCGTCCGCCATCAGGTATTCCAGCTTGCGGGTTTTGTTGCCGCCAGACGAAAGCCCTGTGCAATCATCCCGTTTGACCCAGAGACGCGGGCCGCCCAGCAGCTCGCTTAATCGGTCCATCGGTTCGAGCGGTGTCGGCAGGTGGCCCAATTGAACCCGTGGAAACCGAGCCAGTTGGATCGCAAGATCCTTGCACCGGCTGGCCGTTAGATCCGCGATCTCGGTGTCATCATGGCTCATCATTTGATCAGTTACTGTCACATCGCCCCCCAATTTTGTGCTTGGTGAAAGCTTCTGATGGGCCAAATCAGAAAAACAGTGCTTTTTTCTATGGCCGCTCATAGCTTTGGTATGAGTAAAGGGGTGAGGCTTATGCACTTACAGTCGCTTGATGATGTTCTTGTTCTCCTCGAAGAGGGCAATCTTTCGCGGGCAGCCGCGCGCCGAAACATCACGCAGCCAGCGTTTTCGCGGCGCATTCGGGGGTTTGAAGACTGGCTTGGGGTAGAGGTGCTGGATCGGCACACCAATCGCGTGGACATCAGTCAGGCGCTGATTTCGAATGAGGGAGAGATACGCGCCCTCATTGCACGTCTGCGCGAGTTGCGCACAAAGATTGGGCGTTATGATGCAACCCGCACCACATTGGCAATTGCCGCACAGCATGCCGCCACCTGCTCAAGCTTTCCGGATATGGCGCTTAGGGCGCGCGCGGCCCTTCCGGGGGTTCAGTTTCGCCTCCGCGCCGGGAACCTGAACGACTGCGTGACGATGTTTCTTCGCGGCGACACCAGCATGTTGCTTTGCTATGAGGCAGAAAGTGTGGGCCCCCTACAATTCGGGCCGGACATTCTGCGTGGCGTTTGGGGGAACGACTATCTTATTCCGGTAGTAGGAGGCGCCCTTAGGTACCGCGTAAGGGACAAGGGGCGTGTGGATCCTGACACCCCCACAATCGTGTACCCTGAAGACAGCTATTTCGGGAAAGTTCTGCATAACAGTCGCCGGCCATTTGGGGTGCCGGGTTCGGACGGGAGTTCCTGCACCGTGACTGCATTTTCCAGCGGTGTGCGCGAGCTCATTCTAGCGGGACTGGGGATTGGGTGGCTGCCCTTCAGCATGGTCCACCAAGAGGTGCAAAGTGGCGCACTGATTTCGCTGGCAAACGCTTATGGTAAGGAGCCGCTGCAAGTCGCGGTATATGCCGATGCAAGAATGCCAACCGCCCAATCCCTAATGGAGCTTTGGACTCAAAGCAGCTGAGCTGATGCGACGGTTCTTAAGTCAGATAATCCGCTATGCTGGATCTGTCTTGGTGGAGGTAAAGATCAGCCGTGGAGACAACCGCAGCAAGCGGTAACCAAGAAGAAGAAGAGCGAAGAAAACAATCTGACCAACTATGGCACCAAGCGCCAAGGACGCAAAGTGTTCCAACGAGTTCCCATTCATGAGACTTGAGATGGAAGCACAGAAAGCGCCGGCAACAAACCCACTGATCATTATGTGGCGCCAGTTAAATCCGCTCACAGCGCTTGAGACCCGTAGCCCTAGCTTACGTGCAGCAATGAAAACGAGAGGAAGAGCTACGAGAGAGAGCAGGGGATTATGCGCCGAAATCGATCCAAAACCGATAGAATCACTAAGCCAGGACTGCATCCATATTGCAGGCAGTAGCAGGAGGGGGATCGACTTTAAGCCATAAAGCCACACAACGAGCACACTGAGACCATGTGGTAAGAAAATAGGGGAAGCCACGTCAGTATTCGGCAGCAGTTCCCCCACAAGGACCGGTGTGATACTTAAATCAAGCGCGTGTAAGGTAAAATACACCGTAGAGAAGATCAAAGACTCGATTAAGAACGTAATTCTTAATACATTACTGGTACACATGGTCGTTTTTCTTACCAAAACCGCCCTTTGCACCACCCCTGATACGAAGTCTCATCTTGAACTTTAAGATATAGACTTTCGGTGAGAAACGGCATATTATCAAAAGATATAACTTGAAATCCTTTGCTCCAGGGAGCAAAACGACGATAACTAGGATGGCTTTGTAATAACAAAGTCTTAAAAATATCGGCAAGATGACGCTAGATCATACGGGTACACATGCCAACGGCTGCAAAATTAAGAGCTCTGCTCAAAGCGATGGAAGAAGACCTTGGGTTCACTGATTGGCCTGAGCATAGCAAAGATATTTATTATGCTTTGCAACTGCTCTCTGAAGACGGTCAGCACGCTTCCCTCGCTGAGCTAAAGAAGCACAAACTCACGGCTGAGATTGCGTATCCAACCCTATTTCGCGGGCTTCAGAAGCTCATTGAAGAGGGCAAGATACGGCGCGTAGGAACGGCACGTTCCGGCCTTTACGAAGTGGTTGGTGACAGTTCCAGCGAATGAGTGGGATGCGCACGCTTACTGAATACTACACTTTTGGGATACAGGGCTTGTTGGTTGCCTATTTCTCTGGATCCGGTGCAACTTGAAGTTGGCTTGAATAGTAGGCGCATTTAACTGCCAAGTTTGCGTCTTCACATAGACAAGAAGCCTAGGTGGCCATTAGGGACTGTCACCCAATCGCCGTCCCTATCTTACACAGTTAGACAATTCATAATCTACAGCTGAGCGTCGGGTGTATATTCGGAGCTACGAACAATACCGCATCAGTACCATCTGCATCTCTTAGCTCCTCACGGTCGTCGGCTGGACATTAGTCAAGGCAACCGCCTCCCCGACAATGCCTGGTACAGCCATCAAACAGGCAAGTAAGTGCATGTTTCTCGCGCGGATGATTAGATCACCCGCGACCTCCCCCGGCTCCTCTGTAGACCTCTTTCCAGAGTTTCTGTCCTCCAGACGCTTCGCACTTTGTGCTTAATGGCTGATGCTTCGGACTTATGAGAAATTAGGTTTTCGAGCTGCCAGTCGACTTAGAATAGACTGAATGATTAGCATGTGTCGATCGGGAAGTTTTCGCACATAAGCTGGGGTTCGATTTAACATCTCAGTTCTGGTTGCTTGAACGCAAAGAGCGCCCCTTGGGGCGCTAATATACTATAACAATTCATATTTTTGGTTGCGGGAGTAGGATTTGAACCTACGACCTTCAGGTTATGAGCCCATTATTCAATGATTCCAATAAGTTATTAACTTCAAAGGCATAGGCGGCAAGCCTTTGAATTCACAAATTTTCACCCCTGAAACTCGCTGACATTGGCCCACGTCCACCCTGCCTCACACTAACAAAATGACGTACGTTCGTTGACATGGCGTTGACATAGATGATCGTTCGAAAAGCGGAGAGATAATCATTTTCGGCCCAAAGCGGACCTTGGTGGTTCGCACAGCGAACGGCGGCAAAGAGCCCAAAATGCGTAATGCTGCATCTTGTACGGATGGCTGCGAAGCGCGCGATGCTGACATTGGGAAGGGTAAGGTTGACCCATTCCTGCCGTTTGCCAACGTGTCCGGATGCTGCGGCTGCGACCCGCCTTGCTTCCATTCGCCGCACCAGCAAAGGACCTCGAGCTGGTCAAACGCCCAGATTCTTTGACCAAACCAATAATTTGCACCATAGTGCTTTTATGGCGTCGCTTACTCAAATTGAAGTTCTTCTCCCGGAATTCCGGGCCTATGCGATTGCCATTTGTGCGTACTCCGATGATGCCGAAGAGCTTGTGCAGGACGCCATCGAGCGGGCACTGAGAACCGAGAACCGTCCGACTGTGCTTGATGAGCTGAGACCATGGATGTTTCGGGTGATCCGCAACCTGCATTACGATGATTTGAGAAAAAGACGTGTCCGCCGGGAATATTTGGCGGCGGAGAAACGTCTATTTAATGAAGCAGGACCATCGGACGTAGCACGGGACATCCTCATTCGCATGGCCTTTGAAAAGCTGCCGCCGGACATGCGCGAAGTGCTGTGTCTTGTGGACATTATGGGATTGAAATACGCCGAAGCAGCGAATGTGATGAGTGTAGCGAATGGCACGATCATGAGCCGGATCAGTCGAGCCAGGAAAGCCCTGTTGGCGCTGGTCGAGGGGACGGATGCTCGCGGTGAGATTGAGAAAAGTAGAAGATGAACGAGTTGAACGAGAAAGACTGGGAACTGATCAACGCCTATCATGACGGCGAGTTGGGCGATACGGAGTGCCGAGCTCTAGAGTCGCGACTGTTGTCGGATCCGCTGCTTGAGGAAGCCTTGAGGGATGTTTCGAGCGTCTCGGCAAGCCTCGGCACCCTGCGTCCGGATATACAGCAGATTTCATCTCTGCACCCAGAGGCCCCAGCGAACCAAAATTTGCGACCTGCGAGGTGGCTTATCAGCGGGGCGGTCGCGGCAGCCTTTGCTTTAGCGGTTGTTGTTGGCCCTCAGTTCTTTGAGGCACCGTCGGCCACTGATATTCACGCGGATTTCGCAGCGCAGTCATTCGCTATCGATGCCGGGGCAGTTCGCTCAGTGGCGGCAGGTCAGAGTTTAAATGCTCCTGATTTGGCCGACGCAAACTTGACACCAGTCGCGACGCGGCAGTTGCAAGACAGGCAGGTGACCCACTACGCCGGTCAAAATGGGTGCCGCTTGTCCTACTTCCGCGGGACATTTGATCCGATGAAGCAGAACCCCACGTCTGATCTTCAGGTCGCGGCGTGGACTGCGCCTAACACTGTCTGGCACATGATTGTCGCAACTGGCATGGACCAAGAAAAGTTTGATGCGATTGCAGCCTATCTAAAACTGACGACCGGATTGCAGGCCAACAAACTGATGATGGCATCTTTAGCCGAAACGACGGCGAATGCAGCCCGTTGCGTTGGCTAGCTAAAGCAGCACGAACTTCAGACCAGAAATCAAGACTGCCAATGCCAGGATAAAAACCAGTGGTTTGACGGGCAACGACCGTACTCCCAGCCCAGTGCCGACAATTGATCCGACGAGTGCAAGCAGTGCCCAAGGCAACAATTGTCCAGGGATGCTGCTCACATTCGTAAGGTTTCCAGCCAAACCAGCGAGCGAATTGAAAAAAATGAAGACGGCAGCGATGCCTGCAGTCTGTCTGGCACCCGCCCAACCTGAAATCACAAAGAGCGGGCTGAGCAGGACACCACCCCCGATACCCGAGAGGCCGGAGAAAAGCCCGATGGTACCGCCTGCCGAAACACTCCCGATCAATGGCAGTCCTCGCTTGGCATCGTCGTAGAACTGCGGTGATCGGGTCACGGACCACACCATGTAGACGGCGGAAAGAACTAGCAGCGTGCCGAGTAACGGCCGATATACACTGCTTGGCAACTCTATGCTGCCGCCGATGAACGCCAACGGCATTGACGCCAAAATGACTGGAATGGCCGATTTCCAATCCACGTAGCCAGCCCGCGAAAACCGCCAAGTTGCGAACCCGGCGACCACAACATTGAGTGACAGGGCAATCGGTCGGATGACGTCTGGTGACAGACTGAAAAGCGCCATGATCGCGATGTACCCTGACGCGCCGCCATGACCAACAGACGAGTACAGGATCGCCGCCACTCCCAAAACTGCACCAATCAAAATGACGTCAAATGCTTCCATCGCGTATTCTCAGTACAGAGCGACATCAGGATGTCAGGCCCTGACAATTCGACTTGTTACTGACCCCATCTATTCAGTTAAGCGGGCGCGGAAAGTTCGGCCTGTCGGTGTTGTAGTGTTCGGCAAGATAGTCGAGGATCTCGGTTCGGTCGGGTTCTTCGATTTCGGACATCCCTTGCTCTTCGACCATCCACTCCAACATTTTGTCCCATTCGTCGCGGGTCAGCCCCTGTTGGGCGACAATTTTCTCGGAATGACAGGCGATGCAGCTATAGTACGTTGTCTCGACGCCCGGCGCATCGAACAAAACTCCGAATTCGTACTCTTCTTCACCCTCAGTCGTCTCCAATACAGCCTCGGTCGCGCCGAGGGTTAAGGGGTCGTCGGAGAACGTGTTCAGAAAGGCGATCAAGTTCGCACGATCTTCTTCTTTCTTGAGCCCAGCAAAGCTCATCTTGGTGCCTTTGACCTCGGCCCTGGGTTTTGTGAGAAACGCATCGAGGCGGTCAATGGTCCAATCGCCGCCATATTCGATCAGAACTTTGGAATACTTAAAGCCGTCGCTGGCCGCAACCGGTCCACCGACCGTGCCGTAAAGATTCGGGCCGACTTTGTTCTTGTCGCCTTGTTCGACGGTGTGACAGGCGGCACATTTCTTGAAGACCCGCTCCCCCTTGGTGGCGTCTGCGTCGGCGAGGGCTGCGTCAAGGTCAGCAAAAGCAGGCGAGGTAAGCCCGAAGGCAAGTGCAAAAAGAGAGAGATTTCGCAGAGTTGCGAAGGACATGAGATTACTCCAGTCTGGAAGTGTTGGGGGGGCGGCTTGAAACCGCCCCGGTATTGGTCAGCTTGCTCGAACACCCACGCGGTGCATGGTATTGTTCAGATAGCCTTTCGGGTTCCAGTCGATGGCAAAGGGCTGCATGGTGCCTTCGCTGTCGGTTGCGCGCGCCCAGACTTCGTAATAACCCGCTTGCGGGAACGTGACGTTGGCGCGCCAATTCTGCCAGGCTCCGTCGTTTACCGGCGCATCCAGCTCAGCGTCCATCCACGTTGACCCGAAATCGGTCGAAATCTCGACCTTGCTGACGGTGCGATCGCCTGACCATGCGTGGCCGCGCACCTCGGTCTCCATTCCGGACTCCGCGCCATTTGCCGGGAAGGTTACCAGCGATTTGACCGGCATCCTCTCGATGATCACGAAATCTTCCTTCGGCACGTCCTGCCCTGCGGAAACTGGATAGGCCGGAACGCGATAGGCCGTTCCCGTCATCTTTGGGCCGTCATGCACCTGATCGCGCAACTCGATCCGGGTTAGCCACTTATGTCCTGTCGAGGCCGGCCAGCCCGGCACGACAAGACGCAACGGCGCGCCGTTCATCGGGTGCAACGCATCACCATTCATCTCGAACGCGATCAGGATGTTGTCGGTCATGGCCTTTGCAATGGGTACGCCACGCGAGATCGGCAGTTTGTCCGGGTCGCCTGATAGGTGTCCGTCGGCGCCGTAGTGCGCGGTGTAGACAACGTTTGATTGCACACCCGCCTTCTCGAGCACGTCCTTGAGGCGCACGCCGGTCCATTCTGAACAGGCCACCGCGCCATAGGTCCACTGGTTCCCTTTGGCTGGTGGATTGAAAAAGCCGCGGCCGTTACCGCCGCATTCCAGCGTCAGCGCCATCGTCACGACCTCGAACTGCTCTCGCATATCAGCAATGGTCAGTTCAAGCGGCGTATCGACGAAACCGTCAATGGTCAGCGTCCACGTAGCTGGATCGACATCTTCCGGCGGGATGCCGTTGTTGCGAATGAAGTGGCGGCTGGTGGGCGTGATCGCATCATCCAGCAGTTCGGGTGGTGTTTCAGCGTTTAGGGGGCGGTCATTGAGCAAAGTCAGCCCGTCTTTGCCGAACAGCACATTCTCTTGCGCCATCGCGGCGGGCACAAAACCGATAGGCATGTTGCGGTGGAACGGGATTGAAGTGCCAACCATCGCGGCCATCGTGGCAAGGCCAGTGCGCTTCAGAAACCCGCGCCGGTCCGGGTTCGCGACCCGTCCGAAAAACTCTTTGTCTGCCTTCTCCGGATCGTCCGCAAAAAACTCCTGAACCGAGCGTTTCTTGTCCTCATCTAGCGCCATGTTTTCCTCCCTAGGCTGTTGGTGCGGTGCACAAATGCACACCATCATTTGATAGAGAGACGTACGGGGAAGGCGATTTATTCCGAACGTTTGAGAATTTTTTGACACGCCGGTTCGTGTGTCCGAGTTTGCAACGCAAAAAAGCCCACTGATGCCAGCCATCTGTTATCTAACGCGATTTTCAGTGTCCGCTTTTGAGTTTGCCGTTCGACGTGAGTGCATGAGCTGCGAAAGACGGTCTCCGCCCTTGCTATTTTTCGTTGCCGTCACAAAACGCAAAAAACAGCCGTTCGCTATAAAGTGGCAGACGGCGGCAAAGTCTAAGATTTTTTGATGCGGGCCAGTGCGTTAGGTTTGTTTCGGGCGGTGTGGCCCGCGTTGACAAATCTGACAAGGTGGAAGCCGCGGGATGCGTGTGCCGCTCTATGGGGAAAGCGCAGGCATCTGTCCCTGATATTGTTTGATGTTTCGCCGGGTTTGCTGAGCTTGGTCGTTTGGCCTCATGGCCTTCGTGGTAGTTTCAGGAACCATCGTGGGTCTTGCCGGGGCAGTTTTTATCGGCTTGTGCGGTGAGGACGTGCGTTGGCCAAAGCGCATCGTTGACCGACGCGTCAATTGTCGGATCGGAGAATATTTCAAAGACGGGCTCTTCATCATGCGGCCTGCTTTCTTGGCGGCGCTCGGGTTCGGGGTTTCTGTCCGCGCCGGAAGGTCTCGATGATGCGCATGGGTCCTCCGCAATCGGGGCACGGTTCCCGCAATGTGAGCGGCGGCGCGGGATTGTCGATCGATGGGGCTGGCTCAGCCGTTGCAATTGCACAGAGCAAATCACGGATCTTGGCGACTTTGTCCTTACGGCGAGCGCCTGCGAGGAAGCCATAATGCCGTATGCGGTGGAACCGATCGGGCAGGACATGCATCAGGAAGCGGCGGATGAACTCGCCAGTCGGCAATCGCATCACCTTCATGCGATCACCCTGCTTGATCCTGTAATCCTTCCATCGGAACGCCACGGTACCAGCATCAGCGCTGACCAGTCGGTGGTTGGAGATCGCTACGCGGTGGGTGTAGCGGGCCAGATACGCGAGTACTGCCTCGGGCCCACCAAATGGCGGTTTGGCATACACGACCCAGTCGACTTTGCGCAGTGGAGCCACCCATTCGGCGAAGGCGCTGGCATCTGCCAATCCAGCAAGGTCGGCGAAGAACTTCAGCTGCCCTGTGCGGTGCAGAGCCATCAGACCTTCAATAAACAGCCGCCGGAACAGCCGTGACAGCACGCGCACATGCAGAAAGAAGCCCGGCTTGCAGGCGATCCACTCGGTGCCATCCGACGACAGGCCACCGCCAGGAACGATCATGTGGATGTGGGGATGATGCGTGAGCGCGGAGCCCCAGGTGTGCAACACGCTGGTCATACCAACGCGTGCACCCAGGCGTTTGGGATCGGCTGCGATGGTGGCTATCGTCTCAGCTGACGCTTTGAACAACAGCCCGTAGATTGCCCGCTTGTTCCAGAGGGCGACCTGCGCGATCTCCGCGGGCAGCGTAAAGACTACATGGAAGTACTCAACTGGCAGCAGGTCTTCTGAACGCGCTGCCATCCAGTCGCGCGCCGCAGGTGCCTGGCATTTGGGGCAGTGTCGGTTTTTGCACGAGTTATACGCGATGTGTTGATGGTTGCATTTGGTGCACGCCGCCACATGCCCGCCGAGCGCCTCCGTCCGGCAAGCCTCAATCGCAGACATAACCCTCAACTGCGCAAGGTTCAGGTGCCCCGCATTTACCCTCCGATAGGCAGGGCCGTGTGTTCGAAAGATGTCAGCGACCTCTAGTTTTGGGCGCGGCAAAGCCCGGACCCGTCACTCTGACCTTCGATCCTGAAGCTGCGCCAGCAACTCGTAGGGGCTGTCAGTGTCCCGGATCAGCTTTGTCGCGACATGAGTGTATTGGGCCGTCGTACTAAGCTTGGCGTGGCCCAGTAAAACCTGAATGACCCTAACATCGGTTCCAGCTTCGAGAAGGTGGGTGGCAAAGCTATGGCGGCGTGTGCAACGTGCTCCTCGGCGTCTTGATACCGGCCACGTGCTTGACTGCGCTAAACGCCCGGTGCAGCTGGCGCGGTGAGATCGGATTGATCCGAGGCTTTCCGGGAAAAAGCCAGCCATCGGGCCGCGCTTCTTTCCAATAATCGCGCAGCAGGCCCAACAAACCCGGTTACAACATCACCTTGCGGTCTTTGCCGCCTTTACCGCGTTCGACATGGATCAGCATCCGGTCGCTGTCGATGTCAGTGACTTTGAGATTGCACACCTCCGACGCACGAAGCCCTTGCCATAGGAAATGCTGAGCGCCGCGCGATACTTCAGCCCCGGTCCGGGTGCCACCTTCAGCAATTCGAACACTTCCTCGACGCTCAGCACGACAGGCAGTCTGCGCGGCTCCGTGCGGAAGTGCAGACACTGCTTCATCTCGAGCTTCTTGCACGTCGTCTCAAAAAAGAAGCGCAACCCAACGAGCCGCGCGTTGTACGTTGAAGGCGTGACGTTCGTGTTCACCATGTGAAGCTGATAGGCGCGCAGGTCTTCCGCAGTCGCCGTGTCGGGTGAGCGGCTGATGAACTCTGCCAAGTAGCGAGCCGCCCGAATATGCGCTTTCTGGGAGCTCTCCCCCAGGCCTTTGATCCGCATATCTTCTATCATCCGTTCGCGCAGTGGCGTGGTCTTTTGATCCACCATGGGATCCTCCTGTCCGTTGATTGAGAGGTCCCAATCGTCAGACAGACGCGCTCATTTCCAAAATCACGATACTCAGATCACCGCGCCAACCTCACCACACGCGCCCTTGCCGCGGTAGCGGCTTCGTCCAAGTCCCGCATAGCTGACCTTGATGCTCTGTGCAGCGAATGACCACATTCCGCCAATCGTGTCGAGCGACGTCGACGGTGCAGAGCGGCCCTCGGTGGTCCGCGCAGCGAACGACTAAAATGAGCCCACTGCGGAAGAGTCGAATTTGTGCAGCGTGCGCTCGCAGCGTGGATTGTGCTGCATTAGCGAAGATTTTGATGTGCAATACGGCGTAAGAAACAGCCATTCGCACAACCCGCAGCATAGATATAGCGGCTAAGGATCAAGTCGCGGACAAAGGGTGAATCCGCCGCGTTTGGACCAAGGTCTGCAATGCTCGAGGCAATATTGCGGCGTATTCCGGTAGGCTGGGCATTCACTGAAGCAGCGAGTTCATTTATTTGGTGGTCGTCTCCTAACTGAACCCAATGAATGCTTTGTTCTGTGCGGCAATTGCCAGTTTGGCATCAAGATTGCTTAACGGTCCCGACCGGTTGCCTTCTCTATTCCCGTTTCATACAGGGAAATCGACACCGTATTTTGCGGCCGCTGACCGCAAGACATCGGCGACGTCCGCAGGAAGTGCAATCCCCTGCTGTTGGGCAATTTGGTATTTCCGCCACTCGATTTCACCGGGTAGGTAAATGTGATCCGCATTCACGGCTTTGTCAGCGCTTTGGACGTGAGCTGTCAGCCCGTCCATATAATTCAAAAAATTTCTTCCCGCGGCGAAGGTGTCGGGATTAATTGCAATAAAGGTGAAGGACTGATTGACCGGTTCAGGTGTTGATGACACCCAACAGTTGACTTTATCCGGCGTGGGGCCGCCGCTGAGACCGGCACATAAAGCTTCGATCAGGAAGGCGAAGCCGTAGCCTTTATGCGCTGCGAAAGGCAGCAGGGCTCCTTCTTCGGGGTAGTGTGAAGGATCGTTGGTCGGGACTCCATCCTTATCCACAAGCCAGCCGTCGGGTATTGTTTCACCCCTTGCCTTGGCGCGAAACACCTTGGTCGCAGCGACGGCTGATGTCGCGATATCGAAAAATACAGGTCTGCCCGAAGTTGGAATTCCATAAGCGAACGGGTTGGTGCCCAGAACTGGTCCTTTTGTGCCCGGTACGGCTATGCATGGATCCACATTGCACATCGCAATACCGATCATTCCTGCTTCCGCAGCCATGACTGCAAAATAGCCCGCGGCACCAAAATGCCCAATATTCCGAGCAGTTACAGTGGCGGTCCCGGCATCGCGTGCTTTATTGATGGCCATCTCCATGCCGTCGATTGCCGTTTGGAATGCCATTGCTCTTTTGCCGTCGATAGACGCCCATGTCGGACCTTCATCGATGACAGAGGCGGTCGCATTCAGGTCCATTTTTCCGGTCTCGAAATTTTCCAGGAGTTTAGGGAGCTGCCGTGTTCCATGCGTATGAACACCCCACATGTCCGTTGTCACCAGTACATCTGCCGTTGCTCTAGCGCCTTTGGAGTCCAGCTTAGCCAGTTCCATCATCTTCAGACAGAGCGCCCTGAGGTCGGTTTCTGAGACTAACGTTTCGTTTTGGGTTGTCATGTTTGCCTCCGGCAAGTTCTGTTTCTCAAAGTGACACGTAGATGGCTGATTGCGGCTCACCCGTCCAGGAGGGCCTGCGCCGCCTTGATCATTCCATCCGATTGTATTGCGCCCAGATGGCTCGTGACGCGCGCTTTCCATCGTGGGTCGCCCGCTAATGTCTGGGGTATCAGGCCATCAATTCGCCCGATAGCGGCCAGCACCTCTTGCGGTGTTGTGGTTCCCGTCCATGAGCTGATGAGCGCCTTTTCCAGCGGGTCCTGAAGGCGATAAATATCCCCCGACTCGGTCTTGCCGGACGTATAACGAAGCCAAGCTGCGGTCGCGAAAGCGTAAGTATCGTAGGCCATGCCACGCTGCGCCAGCGCCTTAGTAGGGGTGAATATCCGTTGTCGCATCTTCTGACTTCCATCCATGGCAATTTGAAATGTCGAGTGGGCGATATTCGGATTATCAAAGCGATCTATGAGCGCCTCTGCATAGTCGTCGTAGTCGAAATCAGGGAGCGGTTTCAAAGTCGCGGCGGTAGAGCGGAGATGACGGCGAAGAAGCGCACGCAGAACCGGATTTTCCATACAAGATTTGATCGTGGGGTGCTCTGATACAAAGCCCGCATAGGCCAGAAGAGAATGAGACCCGTTTAACATGCGAAGCTTCATTTCTTCATAGGGTCCGACATTGCTTGTCATGACAGCACCTGCGCGCTCCCACGCGGGGCGGCCGCGAGGAAAGTCATCCTCGATGACCCATTGCGAAAAACGCTCTGTGCGGACTGCGCATTTGTCCGAATAGCCCGTTTGAACTTCGATGTTCCGAGCAAATTCTTCGGTGACGGCGGGTGTAATCCGGTCCACCATGCTGGATGGGAAGGCGACATTGATCTCAATCCATGCCGCCAGCTCCGGATCGACAGCCTCTGCCATCGTCAATGTGACAGCACGAACCACGCGGCCGTTATGCGGAAGGTTGTCACAGCAGAGAATGGTCAAGCCCGGCTTGCCTGTCTGCCGCCTGAGGTTCATCGTATGAACGAGCAGTCCGGGCACCGTGTTCGCAGCGCTCAGCTCTTCCAGATCCTCTTGTATGTCGGGGTGGTCCAGAACGATACCCTGCGCTTCTGGATCGTAATGATATGCTTTCTCGGTGACGGTCAGAGTGATTATTTTGCAATCAGGATGCGCCAACGCCTCTACGATCTGGCGACGCTTATCCCGTAAGGAATACGAGTGAGCGATGCTGCCAACAAGCGTATTTGTGGCCCCTTCGGCGTCGCATTCTTCAAGAAAATAGAGCCCGTCCTGGGCTTCAAGTGAATGCGCGAGCGCCTGCGATCGCATGCTAACCGCAGTTATTCGCCAGTCCCCATTGCTTTTGGAAAGTGCATTATGTGTATACCAAGCCTGATGCGCGCGATGAAAGGCACCAAGCCCGATATGAACTATGCCCACCCCGATTTGCTCCGGTTCGTAAGGCAACATTTTGTCATTCAACTGCACGGCCTTGCCGAGTGAAGAGGAGTGCATAATCAGGCGGCCTTGTATTCTAGCCCGGCGATGAGCCCGCGCAGCTCGGCGAGACCTTTCAAACGGCCGATCGCCGGATAACCCGGTTGTGATTTTCGATTGAGATCATCAAGAATGTCCTGCCCGTGATCTGGACGGAACGGAATGGAGTGATCACTCCTACCGAGGCTTTTGCGTCGTGTTTCCTCATCAACGATTGCTGACACGACCGCCGCCATATCAACATCGCCTGACAAATGTTCGGATTCATGAAAAGAGCCAAAAGTCTGTTTGTGTTCGCGAACGACATTACGCAGATGAATGAAATGCACCCGATCACCCAGTCGTCGCATCATCGTCGGAAGATCATTATCGGCGCGTGTGCCCAGTGAGCCAGTACAGAACGTTATGCCATTGGCGGGAATGTCGACCGTAGAAATGAGCCG
The DNA here is from genome assembly GCF_001458315.1 of Thalassobacter stenotrophicus. Classification (GTDB taxonomy): domain Bacteria; phylum Pseudomonadota; class Alphaproteobacteria; order Rhodobacterales; family Rhodobacteraceae; genus Thalassobacter; species Thalassobacter stenotrophicus. The sequence continues at coordinate 32,872 of NZ_CYRX01000006.1, forward strand.
TTGATAGTCGGCTTCCGTTGACATGATCCGTGGCAACCCCAGCAAGCGTATCGGTGGATCATCTGGGTGGCAGCACAGTCTGAGCCCCAGCTTCTCTGCATGCGGAGCGATGATTTCGAGAAAGTCGGTCTGGTTCCGAACGAGCTGATCTTCATCGATATCCGCGTAAAGGTTAAGATGATCTGAGATCTGATCCATCGTCATCGTATCGGCCCCGCCCGGCAAACCGCTGATCACGTTATTTGTCAGCCGTTTTTTATACGCGCCATCACACGCCGAAAACCTGGCGCGCGCTTTTTCGACAAGGGGCTCATCAAAATCCTCTTGGGCACCGGGGCGCTTAAGAAGGAAAACGTCAAACATAATAAAATCAACTAGATCGAAGCGCATGCAAGTGGCTTGATTCGGAAGCTGATAGGCGAGATCGGTACGGGTCCAGTCAAGGATTGGCATGAAATTATAGCAGACGATGTCGATTCCAGCTTCGGACAGATTGACAAGACTCGTCTTGTAATTTTCGACATGCGAGCGCCAATCTTCTGACTGGCGCTTGATATTCTCGGATACGGGAAGGCTTTCAACGACAGACCAATTCAACGGACTGTGAAGCGCCATCCCTGAGGTGCGAATCAGTGACTTGCGGTGACCTATTTCATCTGCAGTCCAAACCTCTCCCGGTGGAATATGGTGTAGAGCGGTCACGATTCCGCTGGCTCCCGACTGAACTATGTCCTGAAGGTCTACTTGATCCTTCGGGCCGAACCATCGCCATGTCTCGTACATATTGGACTTCTCGCATTCAAAAATTGCCGTTCTTATGGGACCGTAATAGTAGCGCGGAGACGCGGCGTCAATAAGGAGTTGACTAGTATGGTAGGCAACCGTTATGCAGGAAAAGGGAGCTGAACCATGAACAAACATGATCTGCAAAAATCGATAGACCCGACCGCGACGATTTCGCCGCAGGTCTGGAAGTTGCTTCGCCACCGGATTGTGAACAACGACTTGCCGCCGGGCCACAAACTGTCCGAAGGGGAAATTGCAAAGGAGTTGGGTGTCAGCCGTCAGCCTGTACGCGAAGCGTTCATAAAACTGGCTGGTGAAGGTTTTGTAATGATCCGCCCCCAAAGAAGCACATTGGTGCGCGAAATAGATGTCGAGACAGTCCTGCAATTGCGCTTCGTGCGTGAAGCTGTCGAGGCAGATATCGTCAGCACCCTGGCAGAGGATCCTGATCCTTCGCTTGTCAAGGACCTGAGGGCGGAGCTGAAAAGGCAGCGTTCGATCCGAAAGGGTGATCCTCAAGCGTTCTATAGGGCTGATCAGGACTTCCACCGCATCCTTATGGAGGCGGCCGGCAAAGGTGTCGCCTGGAAGTACATTGACGAAATCAATGGTCAAATGGACCGGGTGCGGGTCTTGAGTTATGGAATTTTCCCGATTGAAGCGCTCATCGAGCAACATGCAGACATCGTGGAAAAGATCGCAGTTGGCAATCAGGGAGGTGCCAACCTTGCAATGCGAAATCACCTCAATGAAATGCTTAGGACGCTACCGGAGATCGTTCAGCAGAATCCTGAGCATTTCGAAAATATCACCGGGCTCGAAAGCTCAAAACTACTACCAAAAAGGGAGAAGAACGATGACTAACAAACTCAAATCGATGGTGGCGGGTACCCTGCTAGCAACTTTGGGATTTTCCCCTGCGTTCGGGCAGGACATGACACTGAAGCTTGGCCACCTTGCAAATGAGCAAAATGCCTGGCATCTCGCGGCTGTCAAATTTGGCGAAGAGCTCAATACACTGACCGACGGACGTATCGCCGTTGAAGTGTTCCCCAACGAGTCTCTGGGCAAAGAAATCGATATGATCAACGGCATGCAGCTTGGCACCGTTGACATGACAATTACCGGCGAAAGCCTTCAAAATTGGGCACCGATGGCCGCGCTTCTGGCCGTGCCCTATGCCTATTCTTCTCTGGATCATATGGATGAAGTTGCAGGCGGCGAAATCGGCAATGACATCGAGGCGCAAATCATTGAGCGCGCAAAGATCAGGCCAATCGCATATTTTGCGCGCGGACCCCGTAACCTGACGTCCAACCGCGCGATCACCTCCCCTTCTGAGCTGGATGGCTTGAAAATGCGTGTTCCGAATGTACCGCTCTTCGTTGACGTCTGGAGTGCCCTTGGCGCAAGCCCATCCCCGATGGCGTTTTCCGAGGTGTTTACATCTTTGCAAAACGGAACCATCGGTGCTCAGGAAAACCCACTCGCACTGATCAGATCAGCCAATTTTAATGAAGTTCAAACACACGTAAACCTGACTGAGCATGTTCGCTCCTGGATTTATCTGACCATGGCAGAATCCACATGGCAGAAACTGAGTGCCGAAGATCAGTCGCATGTCATGGCTGCGGCGGCGACAGCACAGGAGTATGAACGTGGTCTGCTGGAAGCCAGCCTTGCCGAAGATCGTGCTTACCTGGAATCGAAGGGCATGACATTCACCGATGTGGATGGTGCCGCATTTGCTGCCGCAGCAAAGGATGCTGTGCTGGCCAATGTGAACGACGAAGTTAAACCAATCGTAGAATCGCTGTTTGACTCTCAATAAACTGCTAAACGTTTGATCTTGCCGCCCGTCATGGGCGGCAAGACTTTCAACTTCCGAGGGGTGCTCATGCCAAGGATAATCGTTAGTCTTTTCCACATGTTTTCAGCCATGTCTCGGATTTGTATCTTTATCGCCTTTGCGGTCCTTGCCCTTGCGGTTCTTACGCAAGTCTTAGGCAGAAGCGTTGGAAGCTCGCCTGTTTGGACCGAAGAATTGACGCGATTTGCGCTAATTTATCTTGCTGCGTTAGGCGCCGGTTTCGGCCTCATGACCGGCGATTTGGTAAATGTGGATATTGTTTGCGACTTCCTCCCCGGAGAGTTTCCCAGATATTTCAGAATTGCCTCTTCAATTTTGACAGCCATCTTGGCAATCGCACTGCTACCCGGCGCGTGGAAATTCTTCCAAATCGGTGGCTTACAGATATCTCCGGCATTGGGACTTCAAATGACATTCGCACACTTCGCAATCCTCGCCATGATGGGCTTGTTGCTGGCGTTCGCCGTCCTTCGTACCATGATGGACATTCTTAAGCTCGACTACCGATCTGTCGCTGGAGGGTCTGAATAATGGAAGTCGCCGTTCTTTTTGCTGTCTTCTTGATCTGTCTCATCGTAGGCGTACCAGTCGCCATTTCGCTCGGGCTGTCATCATTGGCCTACCTGTTGCTGACTGGCATCCCCATTGTGGTCATGTCGCAAAAGATTTTCGCCGGGATGGACGTCTTTGTACTTCTCAGCATTCCCGGGTTCATTTTGGCCGGAAACCTGATGAACAACGGCGGAATTACCGAACGGATCATTCAGTTTGCCAATGCGCTGGTTGGATGGATACGTGGCGGACTGGGGCTTACGAATATTGGCGCATCAATGCTCTTTGGCGGCATAACAGGTACCGCCGTAGCCGATGCAGCTTCAATTGGTGGCGTGATGATCCCCGGAATGAAGAAGGCTGGCTATCCGGCGGACTTCTCCGCTGCTGTAACGGCCGCTTCATCGACGGTTGGTCCCATAATTCCGCCGAGTGTGCCAATGATTATTGTCGGAGCTCTTTCAGGAATCTCGGTCGGGCAGATGTTCTTGGCTGGCGCCATTCCTGGCATCATGATGGGGCTCGCGATGATGATTACCTGCTACATCATTGCAAAACGCCGCAACTTCCCCCGGGAAGAATGGAGAGGGTTTGGCCAGTTGCTTCGCTCATTTGGAAAGGCATTTTGGGCAATCGCAATGACCGGCCTCATTCTTTTTGGCCTTCTTAGTGGGATCGCTACTCCGACAGAAACGGCGATTGTCGCCTGTGTATATGCATTGGTCGTAGGGGTATTCATATATGGCGAGTTGCGTTTCTCTGCCATTCCTCGCATCGTCGTCGAAAGCGGTGTTTCAGCCGCCTCAATCCTCGCTTTGGTCGGTTTTGCAAATGTCTTTGGCTGGATTCTGGTTTCGGAGCAAATTCCACAAGCGATTGTCAACGCCGTGTTGTCAGTGACAGATAGCCGCATTTTGATTATCCTAATGATCAATGTCGTGTTGCTGATCGTTGGCATGTTCATGGAAACAATCGCAGCGCTCATCATTTTGTTTGTGCCTTTGCTTTCTCTTGCTCAGGCCGCGGAGATTGAACCGCTTCACTTTGCAATATTTGCTGTTTTGAATCTGATGATTGGGCTTACGACCCCGCCTGTTGGTGTTTGCCTATTCGTTTGCTCTGGGATTGCCCGGCTGCCGCTCACTCCTGTCGTCATCGCAATCTTGCCATTTCTCCTGTGCAACATCATCGTTTTGCTGCTTGTTTCATTCATTCCGGCATTTGCTACATGGCTGCCGGGCTTGGTATTCGATTAGGAAATCTTATGAAAACGACTGTTTGTAAACTTCATGGAAAACACGACGTTCGCCTGGAAAAGGAAGAGGTGGATGATCTGACGACTGGTGCTGTCAGGGTTTCGAGTGTTACTGGCGGCATATGCGGATCGGATTTGCATTATTACCATGAAGGTGGCTTTGGACCGATCCGGGTTAGACATCCCATTACTGTCGGGCATGAGGCGTCGGGTCGCATTGCCGAAGTCGGGCCGGGAGTGGATAATGTCAAGGTCGGTGATTTGGTTGCTCTGAACCCCTCCAGGCCCTGCATGACATGCAAATTCTGCGAACGCGGAGAACTTGTGCACTGCCTGGAAATGCAGTTTTCCGGCTCAGCTTACCGTGATCCCCATGAGAATGGTTTTTTCCGTGGCACGCTTGTGTTGCCAGCAGTACAAACGCACAGATTTTCATCAGAAGTAAGCCCCAGTGCCGCAGCCTGCACAGAACCCTTGTCGGTTTGCTTGCATGCCCGGGCGCAAGCGCCTGATCTTACCGGGCTTCGAGTCCTTGTGACCGGTTCTGGACCGATTGGCATTCTTTGTGCAGCGGTGGCGAAGCACGGCGGGGCATCCGAGATTGTTGTTACAGATCTTGAAGATGCCCCGTTGGCCGTTGCTCGGCAGATGGGAGCAACCGACACTGTCAATGTCCGCAGAGCGCCCGATGGTTTGGGCAAGTGGCAGTTCGACAAGGGCCTGTTTGACGTCGTGTTCGAGTGCTCTGCCGCCCCGCCTGCGATCAAAAGCGCTCTAACGGCACTGCGCCCACGAGGAACAATGGTGATGGTCGGTGTAACAGGAGATGCATCTGTTCCCATCAATCTAATTGTCAGCAAAGAGATCAAGGTCGCAGGAACCCATCGATTTCACGAAGAGTTCGCTCAGGCGGTTGCTGTGATCAACTCTGGCGAAATTGACCTCGGTCCGCTGGTTAGCCACACATACGACCCTGCTGACATTGAAGAAGCATATGCAACCGCCAGCGACCGCACCAAATCGGTGAAAGTGCATGTCGCCTTTGCCGCGGAAGATTGACGATGGGTAATTTGAGAATTGGTTGCGTCGGAGAGGCGATGGTGGAACTATCGCCATCTGCTATTCCCGGAACGACACAAATCGGTGTCGCGGGCGATGTGCTGAACACCGCCATCTATCTGCGACGATCTCTGCCTGTGAATCACAGCGTTAGCTTTGTTTCCCTACTGGGCGCAGATCAAATCTCAGAAGACATGGCCAAATTCATTGCTTCACAGGGGCTGGAGACAGATCGGTTGGGGCAGCTCCCCGGGTTTCTGCCCGGAGCCTACGCTATTACGACGGACAGTTCCGGCGAGAGGAGCTTTCATTATTGGCGCGAGAACTCCGCCGCGAGACAGATGTTCCAGAGGGGCGATGAAGACCGCTTTGCCGTCCTTGATGGCCTTGATGTCATCTATCTTTCCGGAATTACACTTGCGATCCTGCCCGCTGCAACACGCTGCACGCTTTTGGAAAGGATCAAGGCGTTCACGCAGACCGGTGGTAAGTTCGTGTTCGATTCAAACTATCGGCCAAACCTTTGGGAATGTGCCGAAGTTGCACGGAAAACGGTTCAATCCGCCTGGAAAATCTGCGACATTGCATTACCGTCTGTCGACGATGAAATGTCGCTTTTTGAGGAAACCACGGAAGCTGAAGTTCTAGATCGTTTTTCATCATATCAGAACTGTTTCGGCGCTCTCAAACGTGGCGCACTGGGCCCTTTTTCAATCAACAAGAATTGCGCTGAAGTCACTTTTGACCGGGCATCGGATGTCGTCGATACCACCGCGGCAGGCGATGGATTCAACGGCGGATACCTCGCAGCGATACTCCGTGGCTCAACACAGGAAAACGCACTGACCAAAGGTCATGAACTGGCGTGCCGCATTGTCATGCACAAAGGCGCTATCCTTCCCGTAAACGCCGACCGCCCGAATGCTGATGGGGTCTAAACAGAAAACCATCACGGGTTGAATGCAGAGTAACGTCGGTGACGACCGGAGGCATAAGCGATTTCCCTCTTCTAAATCTGTCCTGCATGCGCATTACAGCATCGGACCATAGGGCCCTCTCATGTCACAAGAACGAATTCAGGTTTCGTGGGCTTACTGTAACCGTCCGGTGTCCCCGCTCTGCCGAAGGTCGCTATGACCAGATACTGCCCAGTTAAAGATAATGGACAGTAACGAGGTTTGACATGGGCATGATGCGACATCACCGGCCGGTTACGACGCAACGACGTGAAGGTGCGGTCTCGGTTCAGGCCAGTTTGATGCTCGTGAACGACCGGTTCGGTGACATGCGCTGCGTCGCAACAAAAGCCTTGTCGCGGCTGCGAACAGATGCTGCATCAGCGAAGGTTGGAAATCCAAGGTCGGTTTTGTCCGGCATTGCAGACCTCGGTGCAGATCGCAGCGAATGTCCGCAATCCGCCCCTATCGACGAGTGTGCGAGCCCCTTCGCAGCCCCTGATGGTCCCCGCATCATGGCAACACGCGAACCAATGCATCCGGTACGGGCGTTGGCATCCTGCGGTCCCTAGTATCGTGGATCCTCTTTGGGCGCGGTCGCCTGCGCTGGGCGGTCCTTGTATCCACGTCGCCACTACAGTGCCACACCCACCATCCCCTTTTAACTTTGATGTCGTTCGGAATACGATCACGCCGCTTTCGCGGCAATCGCTACAGACGGCCCAGGGGTATTAATACCGGGAGACAGATTCGACCTAAGGGTTCCAGCTAATTGAAGAATTTCTAGCCACTGCTTCTTCATTGAAGTAGTGGCTCAGCTTCATGCACCGTGCACTTAGGCCGTTCCAGTCTCGCTCCCTACACGACGGCTTTACCTGTCTTTTGGCGGCCGGCCGCATTACCCCAACACCAGAACTGGAGCCTGCATGGCACTACCTCAACGCGCATTCTTCACCCTGCACGAAACCGCATCCCGATGGGGCTGCACCATCGCCGACATTGGCGGCTGGGCCACGGAGGGCAAGTTGGACATCGTGACAGGCATTCCAGTGGTGACCTGTGACGCCGAGAAAGTCTCGGGCAAAATCACAATCTCGCCTATGGATATGCTGCCGCTGTTTCGCCGCAGTGGGACCGGCCCGACGGTGATCAAGCTCCAGCGGATCAAACCGGAGCATTCGGACGACTGGTGCTATGTCACAGAGCCTGCCGATGGTGTTGAAGTGTCGATCGCAGACCTTTTGATCACAGGCCACGACCTGCAGCGGTTTGAGGATGAGTACGATCTGCTACGCCGCATTGGTGGCGGTACGGGCGCGCTCTCACCCTATGATTGGGAAGGGATGTATGTCGCTTTGCTCAAGCACGTCCACGAACACGGCATTCCCGCCACCCAAGCCGAGCTTATTGCAATCCTGCAGGACTGGTTTGCGGACACAGCGGACAATGCGGATATGCCCGACGAGAGTACCATCCGGCGCCGCCTAAGGCCTTTCTGGCGCGCATTACGCAGTGAGAAGTAACCCGACGCATATTCCTCAGCCGCGCTTTGCCAGGTGCTCAGCATCGGCGTTGTGAACGACCTTAGGCCGTGGCCGGAGCATGCCGGCCACGGCATCAACCCCGGCGCGCAGAGGCGAGTCCATCAAATGCGCATAGCGCAGAGTCGTCTGCATTTGGCTGTGGCCAAGAAGCTTGCCGATCATTTCCAGCGAAGCCCCGCCGCTGACCAAGAGCGAGGCGAATGTATGGCGCAGGTCATGGATGCGCACATCCGGCAGTTCTGCCTCGCGCTGCACCTTCACCCAAAACCGGCGGATTTCCTTGACGGGCTGGCCTGGTACATCGCCGGGAAAGAGCCACGGGTTGCCCTTGGGCACCACGAGCGCCCGCTGACGCACGATCGCCGCAACATCGGCCGAGATCGGCACCCGGTGGATCTTGCGCTGCTTGGTCGTCGCTGCGGGCTTTGACCAAATCCCAAGCTCCAAATTGAATTGCTCGAACTGCGCCTGGCGCACCTCCCCCACCCGCGCCCCGGTCAGCATACAGATACGGATGATGCCCGCGGCCCGTTGATCCTCGGCCGCATCCAACACCTCGGCCAGCCGGCCGATTTCTTCGTGGGAAAGAAACCGCTCGCGCGCGGTCTCCACGCGCTTCATGAAGCCAGCGGCAGGATTGTCCGTGCGCCAGCTCCATTGGATGGCAAGGTTAAACATCTTACGCAGAACTTCACCCACGCGGTTGGCACGCACCGGTGTGGGCTTGCGCCCTTGCAGTTTACGCGCGCGGTTGTTGGGCTTTGCCTTCGACGGCCGTGCTCTGCCCTCTGCAATCAGGTTCAAAAGCTTTGTGACGTCATGAGGCGTGATCTCGGTCACCAGCTTATTGCCCCAATGCGGTGCGACCAACTTGGTCAGGAAGGATTTATGATCCGCAGCGCTTAAGGACGTCAGCGTTGAGGCGTGCTCGATCAGATAGCGCTCAATCATGTCGTTGAAGCGAGGCGCCTCTCGCAGCGTGTCGCGCTCCTCCATGGGATCTGTGCCCTCGTCGATCAGACGGCGCAGGTCTCGGGCGCGCTCCCTTGCTGCTGTGACGCTCCATTCGGGCCAGCGCCCGATCGCCATGCGGCGCTGCCGTCCGGCAAAGCGGTAATCCATCACGAAGGACCGCTCGCCCGAGGGCATCACGCGAATGGAAAGCCCCCGTATCTCGGTATCGAAGACTTGGTACGCCCGATCCTCTTCCGGGATCTGCTCACGCACGGTTTTATCATTTAGTCGCAATCGATTGACCATGTTTATATCTCCTTGGTGCGCATGACAGAGGCGTAGATGCGCAGGCTTATCAAGCGAAGCATGGGGATCTGGGCGGCACATAGGCGGTGACCGGCGGTGATGCACCAAAACCCTGCCGGTCATTGAAAACATGGGAGAAAATGCGAGGCGGCGTTCATTGCGCTGGGCGAATCTGTGGGCCAGCGGAGTATGTTTCGGGCCCTAAATCGCGCACCGGATGGCTTCTCGCTCCCAGAGCAGGGCCTGATATTGTAAATTCCGTTTAAAATCAATGACCGGCAAGGGTCGGGACCCCTTGCCGGTTGGGCGAATACCCTTGAACACCCATAAAACCCGCTGAAACACGGCGAAATCTTGTAAATTGGCCGGTTTTGGGTCGCTGCGACTCTGTGCCGGGCAATTTGCATGAGCTTTTCGGCACCCTCGACTGCGCCCGCCAGTCAGCGACAAAACCGCAAAAGCTCAATGATATCAATGACCGGCAGGGTTTTGGCGCATCACCGCCGGTCTCTGCCTTCCCGCCACCCTTTTCCCTCTGCGCTTCTGAACACCTGAACTCTGCCCTCGTCGGGCCCAACTCAGGAGAACCCAGATGCCAGACATTGGAACTGCCCCCCGATCCAGTAGCCCTCAGCGCCTGATGAGCGGCTGGATAAGCCGCCTCGACCTCGCCCTTGAGCTCGGGGTCACCGTTGAAACCCTGCACCGCTGGGAGAAGATCCGCTTCGGTCCGCCCTGCGTGCGCGCCGGTCGGAAGATCTACTATCGCCGCGATGCTGTGCAGGATTGGTTGATGCGGCAAGAAGCGCCAGCACCACGCCGTGCGGGGTCCCGCCGATGAGCATCCCACGACCCTTCCGAAAGACCAGCCCTCGCGACCACGCCCGCAAAGACTGGTTAGATGAGCGCCGGCGTGAGGCGCGCATAGTCATCGCCGATGTTGCACACCATTCAGATTACCTCGTGCGACTGGCCTGTAACGTCCTGGCGACACATGGTGAGACCTTTGAGGAGCGCGAGGACGCACGGATCCTTCTAGTGATCCTTGACGGCAAAACGCCTGGGCGGCTTCCTGCGCCAGACCGGGCGGGCCGCTCATGACGCGTCGTAGAACTCCTGAGGCGGATTTGCAGCGCGCCGTTGTGACCGCCTTGCGCTTTGCTCTCCCCAAGAGCGCAATTGTTCACCACAGCGCCAATGAGGTGACGGAGGCTGGCCCGCGTGGGGCCAGGCGGCAGGCCATACTGGTTGGCATGGGTGTCTATCCCGGCTTTGCAGACTTGGTGGTCCTGTGTGAAGGCCGCGCGCTCTTTCTCGAGCTCAAGTCGCCCACAGGGCGCCTCACCCCAGCGCAGGAGGCATTCCGGGTCGCTGTACTGGCACAGGGCTTCGGCTGGGCGCTGGTCCGGACGCTTGATGATGCGCTGGGCGCGTTGGCTGATCATGGCTTCGCAACGCGCGTTGCCTCTCCAACGGGGAGGGCTGCGCCATGAGCCATGCTGCCACCAACTGGGCCATCCAGCAGCGCGGGCTCAAGCCCACCACCAAAATCGTGCTTTGGCATCTGTGCGATCGATTCAATCCGGACTTTGGTTGTTTCCCAACGCAAGCACGGCTTGCGCATGATTGTGAAATAGGACGCGCGACCCTGAACCGCCATCTCGACGAGCTGGAGGCCCGCCGGTTGATCAAGCGTGTGCGCATTGTCGATACCAAGACCGGCCAGCAGCGCCCTACGCGATATCTGCTGGGGTTCGAGTTCGACGATGGCGCAAGCGCACCCACGGATGGAAATACTGCTACGGATGCGGCCGACACTGCCCCGTCAAGCTACTCAGAGATCTTATCATCCGCATCGCAAAACACCACAAAAGCTCCATGTCTTGATTTGGGACACGGGCCACACGCTGACCCCCCCTATGGCGACAAGGGTAAAACACCGCCAGTCCCTGCCACGCCGTGTCCCAAAACAGGACAGGGAGAACTCAGGCGGCCCGTGTCTCATATTTGGCCAACCCCGTGTCTCAAAAATGGCGTTTCCCGTGTCTCAAATCGGGACACTAACCTTGTAAGAGAACCTTTAAGGAAACCAGTAAAGGAGGAGGAGGACGCGCAAGCGCGCAAAACGGTCTTTGATGATTTTTTTGGAAAGCTGCTCACAGCGCTGGGCTTCGATCCTGACGGGTCGCTTCCTGGCTGGTGGCAGGGCTGGCCCCCTCGAGAGCACGTTCGGCGCTGGCAGGAAGTGCTTGGGCTCACTGAGGCTGAAATCCTGGAAGCCGCGAAAGCTTCCCGCGCAGACCATCCTGAGCCCCCCGATGGGCCCAAGGCGCTGGACCGGGTCATGCAGCGCGCCGCCCAACGCAAGGCGCAGGCCAAAGCGGCTTCGGATAAGCCTAGGAGCCAAGACGGCAAAGCACGGCGCAGAAAACCGACTTCTGGCCCAGCGCCCAGCACTGACGAGCTCGCATTCTTCTATGCTGAACGGGTGAAGGGCAAAGGCTACCTCCCGCCCAGTATGATTAGCCATGCCATGTGCCAAGCCATGCTGGAGCGCAAGCTGGTGACCCGTAAGCAATTGCAAATGCGGGGTGTGCTATGAGCCGGTATGATCGCAAGTTGCACGGGCGCGTCCTGCCCTCGTCTCATAGCGTCGGGCCTCAAACGCGCAGTGGACGGGCAAAACGCACGATGACCGTACAGCAGGCCCTGGAATGGGCTTTCCGCACCGAATGCGCACAGCTGGAGCTGCCAGAGCCACCCGATCCTGAACGCCAGCATAGGCAGGGGTATGGGTTTGGGCTGGAGCACGTCCTGATGCAGCGGGCCGCGCTAGGCTGCCAAATTGATGGTGGGCGCTACAAGAAGGACAGCTACACCCATGAGGATGCTGAAGTGATCGCCGCCACCGTGGCTGGGATGCCGGATGATATCGGCGGCAAGCGCATGGCCATTCGTGTGGCAGAGCTTGCACGCGCTGGGCTAACGCCGGACTGGATGCCAGGCGCAGTGCCGCGCTGTGTGCCCGTAGAGATAAAGCGGAACCGATATGGGGATCATGCAACGACTGTGGTGGTTGGGACGGAGCGTGTGCTGTCTCGCGGGAAGTGGCGCACCGTGGAGGTCAGGGCATGCCCCGTTACTTACTCGCCCTATCCGGAACAGATTGAAGCCGCACGTCGCGACTATCAGGCTTGGCGGCGGGCGCTGGGCTGGGTGCGAGACGGGCTCAAAGTTGGGGGTATGTTGCGAGAGGTCAAAGTGATGGAAGGGATGCCACGGGCTAGGCCGTGGGGCGCATGATGAGGTATAACGGGCGGGAGTGCAGACATTCGCTGCGATTTGTTTCGAGGTCTGTTTTGCGGGACGAAGCGGACTTGTGCACCCGCAGCTATTGCTGGCGCAGCAATTAGTTGCGCGCGCGGCATGGTCGTTATTGCAAAGCGGAGTCGTCCGCCAGAGCGGTCATTGAAAACTGCCGATCACGGTGCAATTCAAAACATATTCTCTCCGCAGAATAGATCGACTTACGAGACCCGGGACCCTGTAGATAACTAACTTCGCAATGTGAAAGAGCGCTGTCGAGACGCTTTTTCCTTTTCCGTTTGAACTGATTGTCAGCATAAGTCGCAACTAAGTCCTACCGCTTGCACCCGTCTATAGACCAATAGCGCGGTACGCCTCGGCCACCTGATTTACCGCCAGACGATAGGCCGCACTTCGAAGGTCTCCGCCACGGGTGGATTGCTCTGCAACGATCCGGCCAAGGGTGCGGCGCATGATTTCTTCCAGACCAGAGCGCACCATGTCAAGCTCCGTCGGTCCGCTCAGATAACTTGCGTCTTCGTCCCATTGCAGCGACGCCCCGACGGTGCGTTCGATGGTTGAAGTCAGGACACGGTGACCTTTTTCATGGTACCGGCGTTCCAACAATCCAAACGGCATGTGCCCAAGGTTCTTCACCCATTCAAAGTAGCTGACGATGACCCCGCCTGCATTTGCATAAAGGTCCGGGATGACTTGGATCTGCCGGTCATCCAGTATTTTGGCCGCCTCAAATGTGCAGGGGCCATTCGCCGCTTCCACGATCAACCTTGCTGGCGTTCGGCGTGCAATGTCTGCGTTGATCACGCCCTCGACCGCAGCGGGGATCAGGATGTCACAGTCGATGGTGAGTGCTTCGGGGGGTGTGCTTGTGCATGCGGCACCGGCGAAATCAGCAATCGAACCCGTGGCGTCGCGGTGCGCGATCAGGTCGGATACATTGATCCCGCTTGGGTTCGTTAGAACCACATCGCGTTCAATGATCGAGGTGATTTTGCAGCCGTCCTCTTTGCTGAGGAACAAGGCGGCATGCGCTCCGACATTGCCGAACCCTTGGATCGCAACGCGTTTGCCGAACAAACGCGCGTCTTCGAAAAGTGGTTTGATCAGCGTGGGTGTGTCGACGAAAGCGCGGATGGCATACTGGACGCCCCGGCCTGTGGCTTCGACGCGACCTTCGATACCGCCGCCACCTAAAGGTTTGCCGGTCACGCACCCGAGCGCATTGATGTCTTCCGGGCGCAGCCTTTTGTACTCATCCGCGATCCACATCATCGTGCGTTCGTTCGTCCCGACGTCTGGCGCGGGAACGTTGTTGGCGGAGTCCAGAAACCTGTGGCGGATCATTTCCTGGGCGAAACGCCTTGTGATCTTCTCAAGCTCGGCTTCGGTCCAGTCTGACGGATCGAGACACAGTGCCCCTTTGGAACCGCCATAGGGCACACCGACCAAAGCGCATTTGTAGGTCATGAGTGCTGCAAGCGCCTCAACCTCCTCAACCGTACAGTTGGGCGCATACCTGATGCCGCCTTTTGCGGGGCTCTGATGATTTGAATGCGCCGAGCGCCAGCCCGTGAACGTGAACATCCGGTCGCGAAGCCGGACACCAAACCGTGTGGTGTAAGTTGCGTTGGCGACCTTGATCTTCTCACCCACACCCGTCGGAAGGGCGAGGTCTTTGACGGCGAGATCGTAGAAGGCCTCAACGTCGGATAGGAAAGACATGCTCATTCTGCAGCGACCCGTGCCTGTGTGTCGGCCGCGCCAAAGCCACCGCCGCCAGGTGTTTTCATCACAAAGACATCACCAGGGGCCATGTCACGCTGATCGTTTCCAGACAGGTTTTCAACTGTGCCATCCTTGCGGCGCACTTGATTTTCGCCAGGCGCACCCGCGGCCCCGCCATTCACACCGAAGGCTTGCGTACGTCTGTGCGACGACAGGACGGTTACGGTCATCGGGGAGAGAAATTCAATTTCGCGGACGATCCCGTGCCCGCCTCGGTGCTGACCTTCCCCGCCGGAGCCTTGTCTGATTGCAAACGACCGCACGCGCACCGGGAAGCGGCTTTCCAGCACTTCCGGGTCCGTCATCCTTGTGTTTGTCATGTGGCTGTGAACCGCTGAGCACCCATTGAAATCAGGTCCGGCCCCCGTGCCCCCGCAGATCGTTTCATAGTTCTGCAGCGTATCGTCGCCATAGACGAAGTTATTCATCGTGCCTTGACTGCCTGCGACGACACCGAGCGCGCCATAAAGTGCGTCTGCGATGCTTTGGCTGACCTCCGTGTTCCCTGAGATAACGGCGGCAGGGTAGTTCGGGTTGATGAAGCTTCCTTCCGGCGCGATGATTTCGATTGGTTTCAAGCAACCTTCGTTCATTGGGATGTCTGAGCCGACAAGTGTGCGGAACACGTAGAGCACCACCGCATGGCAGATCGCCAAAGGGGCGTTGTAGTTGAGAGCGTCTTGTTTGGAGGTGCCGGTGAAATCTACCGTTGCACAGCGTGATGCACGATCAACGGAAATGACCACTTCTATCTTTGCACCGCTATCAAGGGGATAGGTGAAACGGCTGTCGTCCAGAACATCAATGACACGGCGGACGGATTCTTCGGCATTGTCTTGGACATGGCGCATATACGACTGAACAACATCCGCGCCGAATTGCGCCACTGCCTTTTGAAGCTCTGCGCTGCCGGTCGCGTTGGCCGCGATTTGCGCTGTCAGATCGGCCATGTTGTGATCAATGTTGCGGCATGGGTATGTCGCTGATGCAAGAAGAACGCGGGTCTGGGCGTCCCGCAGGCGGCCACCAGAGACCAGCTTGAAGTTCCTGATCAGTACCCCTTCTTCGTCGATATGTCGGCTGTCTGGTGGGGCCGAACCAGGAGTCTTCCCCCCAATATCGGCGTGGTGCCCGCGTGAGGCGACAAGAAACCGGATGTCCTGACCCCTTTCATCAAAAACGGGCGTAATCACGGTCACATCCGGCAAATGCGTACCGCCATTGAATGGGTCATTCATCATGAAGACGTCACCGGGTTGGATGGCACCGGCATTCTCACGAAGGATCGATTTCACACTCGCGCTCATGGACCCCAGATGCACCGGGACATGCGGTGCGTTTGCAACCAAATCACCTCGCGCGTCGAAAATGGCGCAGGAAAAATCGAGGCGTTCGCGGATGTTCACAGACGCAGCGGTCTTAGCCAAAGTCGCGCCCATCTGTTCGGCGATGGACATGAAGAGGTTGTTGAACACCTCAAGCATGATCGGATCGACACTTGTTCCAATAGCTTCCTCGCGCACGAGCAGGACAGCGCGTCGCAAGACAAGCGCGCCTCCGTCGATGCAGGTGGCCTCCCAGCCATGCTCCACAACCGTCGTTCCTGTTGGTTCGTTGATAACAGCGGGGCCCGTCACAACGACCCCAACACCCATCTTGGTCCGGTCATGCGTTGGCACAGATTGCATACGGTGTTCTGCCCACATCTGTGTCGTGCCGTGCTGGCTTTCTTGTGTCTCGGCATTGGGCAGTTTTGCGTTTGCACCAGAAGCGCCGACCGCCTCGACCGAGATCATTTCGGCGATGATGTCGTCTGTTTGGGGGCGGAAGCCGAACTCAATTTCATGGGACATGCGGAACGCTTCAATCATGTCCTCTGGTGATCCAAGTGGCACAGGTAAGGTCGTTTGAGATGTGGACATCCGCAGATAAACTCTTTCCCTAGCCGAGATGTTGCTGCGTGCGACGCCCTGTTGCAGGACCTCTTCTGTGGCTTCTGTGGTCAAGGCGAAAGAGGCGGCTGTGATTGCGGCCAGGTCCGACACGGGCACAAGTAACTGCTGTTCGCGCATCGACACGATGTCCGCGAGCCCCATGCCGAGAGCAGACAGGACCCCGGCGAAGGGATGCAAATACACCGACGTCATGCCAAGCGCATCCGCGACCAAACAGGCATGTTGGCCACCCGCGCCACCAAAGCAGTTCAAGGTGTAGCCGGTGACGTCATATCCGCGCGAGACGCTGATTTCCTTGATCGCGTTCGCCATGTTGTCGACGGCGATGCGCAGGAAACCTGTCGCCAGAGCCTCGACGGACAAGGGCGCTTCGCCTGTTTGCTCTGCTATTTCCTGTGCAAGTGCTTCGAAGAGGCGGCGCGGGGCGTCCACATCCAGTGGCTCGTTGCTGTCTGGCCCGAAGACGTTTGGAAAATTCTCAGGCTGGAGTTTGCCAAGGACTGCGTTGCAATCGGTCACTGTCAGGGGGCCACCGCGCCGATAACAGGACGGGCCGGGATCGGCACCCGCACTTTCGGGGCCAACCTGCAGCCTTCCATCGCGGAACGACAGGATCGAGCCGCCGCCTGCAGCCACGGTGTGGATGTTCATCATCGGCGCGCGCATCCGCACGCCGGCCACCTCGGTTTCAAAGCTGCGCTCGTATTCACCGGCATAGTGGCACACATCGGTTGAGGTGCCTCCCATGTCGAAACCGATGAGCTTGTCAAAGCCGTCCTGTGTGGCCGTACCCACCATGCCAACGACACCGCCTGCAGGCCCTGACAGAATGGCATCCCGCCCATGGAAGAGGTCCGCATCGGTCAGGCCACCGTTGGACTGCATGAACATCAGCCTTTCAACAGCGTCAGAACCGAGAGCGCTGCGAACTTGGTTCACGTAGCGCTTCAGGATCGGCGTCAGATAGGCGTCAGCGACCGTTGTATCCCCGCGCGCAACCAGTTTGATAAGTGGGCTTGCCTCAAAGCTCAGGGAGACTTGTTCAAAGCCTTGCTGGACCGCCATTTCGCCCAGCTTCTTTTCATGTTCCGGGTTGCGATAGCTGTGCAGCAGGGCGACGGCGACGGAGCGATATCCCTTGCCGTATGCGCGGCAGATGGCCTCTCGTGCTTTCTGCAGGTCCATAGCTTCGATGACAGTCCCGTCGGCATCTAGCCGTTCGTCGATTTCGATAACGTCCGAATAGAGCAGATCCGGCAGCTGGATATTGAGCGCAAACAGGTCGGGGCGGTTCTGATATCCGATTCGCAAGAGGTCTTTGAACCCACGCGTGATAAACAGAACTGTCTTCTCACCCTTGCGTTCGAGCAGCGCATTTGTCGCGACCGTCGTGCCCATTTTTATAGCAGAGATCGCGTTTTCCGGGATCGCGTCTTCCTTGGAAAGTCCCATGATTTCGCGCACGCCCTGTACGGCGGCATCTTTGTAAGACTCTGGTTTTTCGGAAAGAATCTTGTGGGTTTTGAGATCGCCTTCCGGCGTTCGTGCAACGATGTCCGTGAACGTGCCGCCACGGTCAATCCAGAAGTCCCACTTGGAATCAGCGCGCAAAGTCATTTTCATCTCCTGAACATAAAGTTGTTGCTTTATGTGCAAAACGCTGACAATTTGTCAACGTAATGAATTTGGAATTCCTATCCGGGTTCGGTTCAACACAGGAGCTTAACAATGAAACACTTCATCCTGGCCGCGGGTCTTGCCGTTGGTCTGAGCGGTGCCGCAGCCGCAGATACATGGGACATGCCGACCCCTTACGGTGACGCGACCTTCCACACTCAAAACATCAACCAATTCGCAGCGGACGTTGCCGCCGCTACGGATGGGGCGCTAGAAATTACGGTTCACTCTGGCGGCTCCCTGTTCCCGCACGGTGAAATTCGCAATGTGGTTCGGTCCGGGCAGGTTCCCATCGGCGAGTTCTTCCTGTCGCGCCTGGTCAACGACGATGCCGCCTTCGGGATCGACAGCCAGCCCTTTGTGGCGACGAGCTATGAAGATGCGCAGCGGCTTTGGGCGGCGCAGCAGCCGGTTGTGACCGAGCTGTTGGCTGAACAAGGTCTTATGCCACTCTTCTCCGTGCCGTGGCCTGCCCAAGGGCTCTATACCAATGGCGAAATTGAAACGGTCGAGGGTCTCGCAGGTCTGCGCTTCCGTGCGTACAACGCAGCCTTGGAAGAATTCGCAACACTGGCCGGCGCGGCTCCGGTGCAGGTGGAAGCCCCTGACATCCCGCAGGCCTTTGCAACTGGCCAGGTCGAAGCGATGGTCACGTCCCCATCCACCGGCGCGAATTCCACAGCCTGGGATTTTGTCACGCACTACACGCCAATCAACGCCTGGGTTCCCAAGAACATCGTTGTCGTAAACATGCGCGCGTTCCAGCGTTTGCCTGACGAGGTGCAAGCCGCCGTCCTGGAAACCGCCGCCGCAGCTGAGGCGCGCGGTTGGGAAATGTCAGCCGCCGAAGCAGACGCCAAAACGGCGATCATGGCAGAAAATGGTATGATCATCGTCGAGCCGAGTGAGGCATTGACTGCAGGTCTGCAAGAGATTGGTGCACAGATGCTCACGAACTGGGAAGCCAGCGCATCTGAGTCTGCGCTGTCCATTCTGAGCACCTATCAGCAGTAACCGGACGAACGAAGGCCGACCTAAGGTCGGTTTTCGTTTGCCAACATGAGCCCGGCGCTGGTCTTCTCCCGCCCAAGCGCCGGGCTAATTTACGAGGGGCACATCATGCGAACTTTTCTGGATCGACTCTATCTTGCTGCGGGTTGGATATCGGCCTTCACAATCCTGGCGATTGCCGTTTTGATCAGCGCGCAGATCTTCTTGAATTTTGCGACGCGAGTCTTTGGCCTGCCGCTGCCGTCCACAATCCCGTCTTATGCTGATTTCTCGGGTTTCATGCTGGCTGCCGCCACTTTCCTTGCGATGCCCTACACGTTCCGCACGGGTGGCCACATCAAGGTGTCTCTGGTCACCGCACGATTGCCGGTCCGGGTGCGTCTGGTCGCTGAAGTAATCGCACTTTTTGCGGCCACCGCTCTCACCGCTTTCGCAGTCTACTACATCTGGGTCCTTGTCGCCGAGAGCATCCACTTTGGGGATGTCTCCAACGGGACAATCCCCATCCCGCTTTGGATCCCTCAAACCGCTATGGGCATCGGAATGACGCTTTTGTGCATCTCCGTCATCCACAGCCTGATTGAAACACTTTTGCGCGGCGAGCCCGTTATCGCCGCATCAGAGGAAGCCTGAAATGTCTGATCCTGTCGTTGGCCTTATTCTGCTTGGGCTCTTGTTCGTCTTTTTGGCAGGGGGGCTTTGGATCGCGCTGTCCTTGTCGGCCGTCGCCGCTTTCGCCCTTGCATTCTTCTCGAACTCGTCCGTTGGCTTGAACCTCGCCGTCACTTTCTGGGGACACAGCCATTCATGGTCTCTTACCGCGCTGCCGCTGTTCATCTTGATGGGTGAAATCCTGCTTCGGTCACGGCTCAGCAAAGACATGTTCAATGGCCTTGCCCCTTGGCTCGGCGGTCTTCCGGGGCGTTTGCTGCATGTGAACGTGCTGGGGTGCGCGATTTTTGCGGCTGTTTCCGGTTCATCTGCGGCTACGGCGGCGACGATTGGCAAAATGTCCATCCCCGAGCTGAAATCGCGCGGTTACCCCGAAAGCCTTATCCTGGGCACCCTTGCGGGCTCTGCTACCCTCGGTCTGCTCATCCCGCCTTCGATTATCTTGATCGTCTATGGCGTGGCCACCGAACAATCGATTGCCCGTTTGTTCGTAGCCGGACTTATCCCAGGAGCCATGCTTGTGGGCTTGTTTAGCGCCTATGTCGCTGTCCGCGCATGGATGGACCCCACTCTTATCCCGGCGGAATCAATCAAGCTGAACCTCAAAGAGAAGGTCTGGGAAGCGCGCGGGCTGATCCCTGTGGCCTTGCTCATTTCTGGCGTCATCGGCGCCATTTATACCGGCATTGCATCCCCAACGGACGCTGCCGCACTCGGTGTGCTGCTTTCAATCCTCTTGGCCGTCCTGTCAGGTAGCTTCACGCGTTCCGATTTCATGGATGCCCTTTTGTCGGCAGCGCGCACGTCCTGCATGATCGCCTTCATCCTTCTTGGTGCGGCCTTCCTCGCCGTTTCAATGGGCTTCACGGGCTTGCCCCGTAACCTCGCCTCGTGGATCGGAGAGATGGGCCTCTCGCCTTATGTACTGTTGGCGGTCCTGACGATCTTCTTTATCGTGCTGGGGCTGTTTCTCGATGGTATCTCGGTTGTGGTTCTGACGACCTCCATCATAATGCCGATGGTCCTTGCCGTCGGGATCGACCCAATCTGGTTTGGCATCTATTTGGTGCTTGTCGTTGAGATGAGCCAGATCACACCGCCGGTCGGCTTCAACCTCTTTGTCATTCAAGGACTGACAGGCATCGACATCCTGCGCATCGCCAAAGCGGCACTTCCGTTCTTCTTTCTGCTGTTGCTGGCCGTTGTCCTGATCACGCTATTCCCGCAGATTGTGACATATCTGCCGGATGCGATGAGCCGCTAAATCTGCATGTCGGGCGGCGTCACAAAGAAGACGCGGCCCGACTTGCCTGGTCGTATTGGCCTGAGAGGGCACGGAGACTTGCCGCGATGGTGCTTAACTCTTCTCCCGAAATGTCCATGCGGCCCAGACCATCAATAAGACAGCGTTCCCGAACGGTGCGGTATTCGTCGCACAAAGCCGCTCCTTCGTTGGATGTGCTATAAAACACTTCCTTGCCACGCTTCTCGGACACGATCAGATCCGCCTTGGCGAGCTTCCGTAAAGCGTAGTTGACGGTGTGGGTATCATCGATGTTGAGCAGAAAGCAGATGTCGCTCAGACGCTTGTCTCGCCCACGATGGTTCACGTTGTGAAGAACCAGAATTTCCAGAGGGCTCATGTCAGTATGTCCGGCTGCCGCCATGCATTTGACCATCCAGCGCGAGAACGCGTTAAATGCAATGATGAGGCCAAACTCGAATTCTGAGGCTTCCCACCCTTCACCATCTGCTAGGTGACGAGAAGATACAATTTTGCGTTTTGCAGATTTTTCCATGTGTTTTATCGATATATTGTTGAGATTTCGACACCGTTATACATGGAAATCTGTGCGGACTTCTAGATAAACAACACTACTAGGCGTTGCTCAAGAAGCTAATGGAGTATGGTATGGGTGTGCCGGTCAGCCAAAGGCTGCAGTCTTTCACACCGGGTTGAGCATCTGGTATCATTAGTTCGGGTTGAGTATCAGCAAATGTGGCGTGACAGACAGCCGCCTTTGAAATGGCGAACGACAGGGCCATTCGCCAAAGCACTTTAAAGGTCGATACGCTCGGCGATACTCAAAGCATCTTCGAGCTCGACTCCAAGATAACGAACTGTGCTATCGACCTTGGTGTGACGGCTTTGTTGCACAAACCCGCTTGGGGACGTGTTTCCCCTGACCCCGGACGGA
>NZ_CYRX01000007.1 GCF_001458315.1 Thalassobacter stenotrophicus
ATCCGTCCGGGGTCAGGGGAAACACGTCCCCAAGCGGGTTTGTGCAACAAAGCCGGAGAAAGACAAAAAAACCTGCGTGCTCATCACCAATGACGTGGATGAGGCGATCATTCTTGCGGATCGGATCATCGCACTGAACCCCGATGGGACGCTCGGCGCAGAGTTCCCCGTCAGCCTGCCGCGCCCGCGCGACCGGATGGAGATGAACCATAACGCGGCTTTCAAAACACTGCGCGCTGACGTGACGCGTTACCTGATGGACGCGGGGATTGAGGCGAAGGTGGAGGGCACGAAACGACTGCCCAACGTCACGCCCATCCACAGCGTGCCCAAGGCCGTCGCCGAGGCGTCGCAATCCATTCGCCCGGACGATGCGTATCTAACCTTCCGCGAATTGCACAAGGTTTACCCCACGCCCAAAGGCCCCCTGACGGTGGTCGAGGATTTCGATCTGAAGGTCAAAAAGGGTGAGTTTATCTCGTTAATCGGGCACTCAGGCTGCGGGAAATCAACCGTGTTAACCATGGCCGCAGGTCTTAACCCGATATCAAAGGGCAACATCCGTTTGGATGGCTGGGACGTGCAGGGCGCAGACCCCGAACGCGCCGTGGTCTTCCAGTCGCCGAACCTGTTCCCATGGCTGTCAGCCAAGGAAAACGTCGCAATCGGCGTGGACAAGGTCTACCCCAAGGCCTCGGTGGCCGAGCGTCAGGATGTGGTCGAATACTATCTTGAACGCGTGGGTCTTGCCGACAGTATGGACAAGCAAGCCTCGGACCTGTCGAACGGTATGAAGCAACGCGTCGGGATCGCCCGTGCCTTTGCGCTGTCGCCCAAACTGCTCCTCTTGGATGAGCCGTTCGGCATGCTCGACAGCCTCACACGATGGGAATTGCAAGAAGTTCTGATGGAGGTTTGGTCGCGCACCAAAGTCACCGCAATCTGCGTGACCCATGACGTGGATGAGGCCATCTTGCTCGCGGATCGTGTTGTCATGATGACCAACGGACCCCAAGCGACCATTGGCAAAATAACGGATGTGAACCTGCCGCGCCCACGCACCCGCAAGGCGCTGTTGGAACATCCCGATTATTACACTTACCGCCAAGAAGTTCTCGATTTCCTTGAGGAATATGAACACGGCAACACGTCGAAAACGGCATCCCAAACGTCAGACAAACCCAAGGCCGTGGCGGCAGAGTGACCCTCGCCCCCTGCAGCCCTGTCATGTCTTTGGCCCTGCGCGTACCGCGCGTCGGGCGCATAAAAGGAAGCAAAAATGACTGAAAAACTTGTCATTATTGGTGCGGGCATGGCCTCTGGCCGTGTGATTGAGCACCTCGTAGAGGCCGCGCCCTCTGCCTACGATATCACCCTCTTCAACGCAGAGCCGCGCGGAAACTACAACCGCATCATGCTCAGCCCGGTTCTGAGTGGTGATAAGGCCTATGAAGAAATCGTAACCCACGACGCGGCCTTCTATGCCACACACAATGTCACCTGCCGTTTCGGTGAACGGGTGGCCCAGATTGACCGCGCAGCCAAGACGCTGACGGCGGAAAATGGTGAGGTTATCTCCTACGACAAACTGGTGTTTGGCACAGGTTCCAATCCCTTCATGATCCCGCTTCCGGGCCATGATCTAAAGGGCGTCATCGCCTACCGTGATCTGGAAGACACCGAGCAGATGATGGCCATGGGGCAAGGATCTAAGGTGGTTGTTATCGGTGGCGGGCTTTTGGGTCTAGAGGCCGCCGCAGGCATGGCCGCACGCGGGGTCGACGTGACCGTGGTGCATATCATGCCATGGTTGATGGAGCGTCAGCTGGACGAGGCCGCAGGCTTCTTGCTGCGCAAAGCGCTGGTCGAAAAAGGCATCACCGTTAAATGCGCCGCCAATTCCAAGGAGATACTTGGTCAAGACGGTCATGTCCGCGCCCTGTTGCTGGATGACGGCACTGAGCTTCCCTGTGATCTCTTGGTGATGGCTGTCGGCATCCGTCCCAACGTGGCGCTCGCCAAGGACGCCGGGCTGGCTGTGGGTCGGGGCATTCACGTGGACGATCAGATGCTCACATCCGATCCCGATGTGCTGGCCGTTGGTGAATGTGTGGAACATGACGGGGCGATTTTTGGCCTTGTGGCGCCGCTGTATGATCAGGCTAAGGTGGCGGCAGCAACGCTGTTGGGCGAACCGGCCGCGTTCGTGCAAAAGGACCTCTCGACCAAGCTAAAGGTCACAGGATGTGACCTGTTTTCAGCGGGCGACTTTGCCGATGGAGAAGGTCGCGAAGACATCGTCTTTCGCGACCCATCGCGCGGTGTCTATCGCCGTTTGGTCATTGAAAACAACATTCTGGTCGGCTGCGTCATGTACGGCGACACCGCCGACAGCAATTGGTTCTTTGGCCTTATCCGCGACAAAACCAACATCGAAGAGATGCGCGAAACTGTCATTTTTGGCCCCGCGTTTCAAGGAGGCGGCTCTGTGGACCCGCTCTCAGCCGTTGCAGCCTTACCGCGTGATGCGGAGATTTGTGGCTGCAACGGCGTGTGCAAAGGAACTATCGAAGATGCGATCACAGCGGGCGCAACCGACTTAGGGGCCATCAAGGCCACAACCAAGGCCTCCGCCTCTTGCGGCAGTTGCACTGGGCTTGTCGAGCAGGTGCTTGCGGTCACATTGGGTGACGATTTCGTAGCCCCTGCCGCCGCCACGGTTTGCGGCTGCACCGACATGACCCATGAAGACGTGCGCCGCATGATCAAATCCCAAAAGCTGACTTCCATGGCTGCCGTGTGGCAGGCCTGTGGTTGGAAAACACCCTGCGGATGCCATGTCTGCCGCCCGGCGCTTAACTTCTATCTGCTTGCAGATTGGCCGCTGGAATATCGCGACGACCCGCAATCACGTTTCATTAATGAACGTAAACACGCCAACATCCAAAAAGATGGCACGTTTTCGGTCGTGCCTCGGATGTGGGGCGGGATCACAACCCCCGCCGAATTGCGTGCCATCGCTGATGCGGCAGACAAATACGATGTCCCAACAGTCAAAGTGACGGGTGGCCAGCGGATCGATCTGCTTGGTGTGCGCGGCGAAGATTTGCCTGCAATGTGGGCTGATCTGAATGCCGCAGGCATGGTGTCGGGGCATGCCTATACCAAGGGTTTGCGCACCGTGAAAACCTGTGTCGGCACGGATCATTGCCGCTTTGGCACACAGGATTCGACTGGCCTTGGCATCCAGTTGGAAAAAATCCTGTGGGGTTCGTGGACACCCCATAAACTCAAACTGGCCGTATCTGGCTGCCCCCGAAATTGTGCCGAGGCGACGTGTAAGGACATCGGTGTCGTCTGCGTTGATAGCGGTTATCAAATCTCAATCGGCGGCGCGGCGGGCATGGACGTCAAAGAGACCGAGCTGTTGGTTCAGGTCGCGACCGAGCAAGAGGTGATCGACGTCATCTGCGCCGTGACGCAGTTGTACCGTGAGGGTGCCAAGTATCTGGATCGGATTTACAAGTGGATGGCCAAGGTGGGCCTCGACTGGATCACCGCGCAGGTCGTGGATGATTTAGATAACCGCCAAGCCTTGGTTGAGCGGTTCGAACTCAGCCAATTGATCTATCGTAAGGACCCCTGGGCGGAGCATGCGGCAACAAAAGCCCAACAATACCAGCCCCTTGCCGACCTATCATTGGAGGCTGCGGAATGAGCAACTGGATCGATATCGCCGCCCTTGATGACGTCCCGAAACGCGGCGCGCGCATGGTTAAAACCGCCCACGGCTGCGTCGCGGTGTTCCGCACTGGTGCGGATGAGGTTTTCGCGCTCGACAACGCATGCCCGCACAAGAAAGGGCCTTTGGCCGAGGGCATAGTGCACGGACGCGCTGTGACATGCCCATTGCACAATTGGGTCATCTCGCTGGAAACGGGCCAAGCGCAGGGCGCGGATGAGGGGCAAGTCGCGACCTATCCTGCGCGGGTTGAGGGGGGGCGCATCTTGCTCGATGCCACCTTCCTGCGATCGCGGAAAGTGGCCGCGGAATGACCGAACTCACGCGCACCACCTGTCCCTATTGCGGCGTTGGCTGCGGGGTTTTGGCCGCGCCAGACGGCACCATTCAGGGTGATCCGGACCACCCGGCCAACTTTGGGCGGCTGTGCTCCAAGGGCTCTGCGCTCGGCGAAACCATTGACCTTGAGGGCCGCTTGCTGACCCCGATGGTGGATAACGCGCCCGCAAGCTGGGACACCGCACTGGGTCAAGTGGCCGAAAAATTCTCAGCCGCAATAGACACATATGGCTCCGACAGTGTCGCGTTCTATGTGTCGGGCCAATTGCTGACCGAGGATTACTACGTCGCGAATAAGCTGATGAAGGGCTACATCGGCTCGGCCAACATCGACACCAATTCCCGGCTGTGCATGGCGTCCTCGGTTGCGGGACACAAGCGCGCGTTTGGGTCTGACACGGTGCCGCAAACCTATGAGGATCTGGAGGAGGCCGATCTGATCGTGCTCGTCGGCTCCAACCTCGCGTGGTGCCACCCAGTGCTGTTTCAGCGCATCATTGAGGCCAAGAAAACGCGCCCAAATCTGCGGATCATCAACATCGATCCGCGGCGCACGGCGACCTCTGAATTTTCCGACATGCACCTGAACATCGCGCCCGACGGGGACATTGCGCTGTTCAACGGGTTGCTCGCCCATATCGCCGATCAGGGCGCACAAAATAATGTATACATTAATGCATACATTAATGGCTATGAGGATGCCGTGGCCACCGCCCGGCTGAGCAACCCTGCGGACACCGACCTCAGCCCGGCGGAGCTGGAGGCGTTTTATACCGCGTGGACCGGCACGGAAAAGGTCGTCACGCTCTATAGTCAGGGCGTGAACCAGTCGTCCTGCGGCTCCGACAAGGTAAACGCGATCCTGAATTGCCACCTTGCGACGGGTCGGATCGGCAAGCCCGGCTGTGGCCCGCTTTCGGCGACGGGCCAGCCCAATGCGATGGGCGGGCGTGAGGTTGGCGGTTTGGCGAATATGCTCGCCAACCACCTCGATCTCGACAACGCCGCCCACCGCGATGCGGTTCAAACGTTTTGGAACAGCCCAACGATCAGCGACCATCAGGGCCTTAAGGCGGTCGATCTGTTTGATGCCTGCGCGCGCGGTGAGATCAAGGCGTTGTGGGTCATGTCCACGAACCCAGCCGTGTCTTTACCCGATGCCAACCGCGTGGCGGAGGCCATCGCAAATGTGCCGTTTGTGGCCGTTTCGGACATCATGGCCCGCACGGACACGGGCGATCTGGCCGACGTGCTGCTGCCCGCGACGGGGTGGGGCGAAAAGGACGGGACCGTCACAAATTCGGAGCGTCGGATTTCACGCCAGCGCGCGTTTTTGCCCACGCCGGGACAGTGTCGGCCCGATTGGGATATTGTGGCCGATGTTGCGCGGCGCATGGGGTTTTCTGGGTTTGACTATACCAGCCCCGCTGAGATTTTCGCCGAATACATCGCCCTTGGTGATGCCGCGCAGCGTTTCCATCGTGACCTAGATCTGAGCGTTTTTGCGGATGTGGATTACGCCAACCTGTTGCCGACCCAATGGCCCCGCAATGGTGCAAGGTTCTTTGCAGAAGGCGGGTTCTATCATGCCGACGGCAAGGCCAAGATGTTGCCCATTTCCGCCCCAAAACTAAGTCAAAACCCTCAGTTTTCCTTGAATACGGGCCGCAACCGGGACCAATGGCACACCATGACGCGCACGGGCAAAGCCCCGCGCCTTGGGGCGCATCTTGCGGAGCCGTACCTTGAAATACATCCCTCAGATGCAGCGCAGATCGATGTGGTCGAGGGGGATTTGGTCGCCGTTGAGAATACCTGCGGCGACGGTATCCTACGGGCATTGATCACGCCGCGCGCCACGCCGGGGCAGGTGTTTGCGCCAATGCATTGGACCCGTCAAAAGGCGCCGAGTGGCATGATCAACAGCCTGATCCGCCCGGAGGTTGATCCGGTCTCGGGCCAGCCTGCGTCCAAAACGGGTGCAGTGGAATTGCGCAAATTCGCAGCCGCTTGGTACGGGTTTGCGGCCAGCACCACTGAGATGCAGCCAAGCGAGATTTACAGCGCGGTTGCCCGTACCCGAACCGGATGGCAGGTGGAACTGGCGGGGCGTTGCCTGCCCCTCAATTGGGAAGATACCGCCCGCCGCGTCACCGGCTGCGCCGATGCGACAGCGGCCAGCGTGACTGATGCTCAGGCGGGTACAACGGCGATTTCGTTCACCCAATCGGGCACCTTGGTGGGTGTGTTCTATGCAGGTCCTGCGCCCATCGCCTTGGCGCGCAGTCATGTGGTGGCCCTGATCGGCACACAGGCCGACCCGCTTCGGGTCTTGGCCGGGCGTCCTGCGGCGGGGCAGTTCGATCCGGGTGCGACCGTGTGCGGGTGTTTTGACGTGGGCCGCAACACGCTTTTGGCAGCGGTACAGGGTGGGGCCACGACGGTTGCAGCCTTGGGCGCGCAGACCTGTGCGGGCACCAATTGCGGTTCGTGCAAGCCAGAGTTGGCGGCCCTTTTGCACGAGGCGGCCCTGCCGATGGCCGCCGAATGAGCATCGCACCCTACGTTCGGATTGTCGCCCGGGGGCAGGGGCGCGCACGGCCCCTCACGATGTCAGAGGCCCACGATGCCATGACCATTATCTTGCGTGGACAGGCTGATCCCGAAGCGGTCGGTGCCTTGTTGATGGTGCTGCGGCTGAGGGGCGAAGTGCCCGAAGAAATCGCGGGTTTTACGGCCGCTTTGCGGGATCATGTCACGGGGGTCTTGCCAACGGCGGACCTTGATTGGCCCAGCTATGCTGCGGGCCGGACCCGTGGCGCGCCCTTGTTTTTGCTAGCCGCGCGCTTGGTCGCACAGGCTGGATATTCGGTGTCTATGCACGGTTGGAATTCGCATCAAATGCCTGATGCAAGCGTGCGGGAGGCATTGGAGCACGCAGGCCCACTGGTGCGTTACAGCCCCCTTGAAACGCTTTGCCCCGAGGCGTTTCGCATCCTGCGGCTACGCGATGCTTTTGGGCTACGCTCATGCTGGAACACCGTGTTGCGGATGTGGAACCCGTCGCAGGCGCGTGTGTCGGTGCAGGGGGTGTTTCACCCGTCCTACCGCAGCCTTCAGGCCTGCGCCGCCGAGATGTTGGGTCAGAAAGACCTTGTGATCATCAAAGGCGGGGGTGGTGAGTTTGAGCGTAACCCAACCAAGGATATTGCGCTATTTGGGTTGCGCGATGGGGTGCACGCACAGGCGACAGCGCCCGCGCTTTTGGCGCAACCACGCCGTCTGCATGATCCGGAAATGACACTGAATATTGGAACCCTTTGGCGGGGTGACCTCCAGAGCGCGCAGGCACAGGCGACTGTGACAGGGACGGCTGCGCTCGCGCTTTGGGGGCTTCGCGCTGAGGCCACTCTCAAGGAATGCCAAGACTTGGCCCAAGACCTTTGGAGCAATCGCAACGTTCAACAAAAGGTGCACGCATGAAAACCTTTCCGATGTTTCTTCAGATGGCGGGACGCCGCGTTGTGATCGTGGGGGGCGGCGAACAGGCCGCGCAGAAAACGCGATTGATGCTGAAAACCGAAGCGGTGATCGAGGTGCTCGCCCCGCAACTAGAGCCGGAATTGGCCGAACTCGCGGCACAGGGCCGGGTTGTTCAACGCGCGGGGCCAATCACCCCGGCCAGTTTTGCGGACACTGCGTTGTGTTTCATCGCGACGGGTTGCCCTGGGATGGATGCCGCGTTGCATGATTTGGCCAAGATCGCGGGTGCGACGGTTAATGTGGTCGATCAGCCAGAGCTATGTGATGCAATTACCCCCTCTATCGTGGACCGTGATCCGGTTGTCGTGGCCATCGGCACCGAGGGCACAGCGCCGGTTTTGGCTCGCCAGATCAAGACCCGGATGGAGCAGATGCTAGAGCCGGGCCTAGGCGATTTGGCCTCGCTTGCAGGACGCTTGCGGGGGGCTGCAGCGGCCCGGCTTGGCCCCCGTGCCCGGCGCGATTTGTGGCGCTGGGTGTTTACGGGCACCCCGCGTGAGGCCTTTGGCCGGGGCGCAGAGCGGGAGGCCGCGCGCCTGATCAAGGACGCGATCCAGACCGGCAATATCCACGCAGAGACCGGCGGCAGCGTGGCGCTGGTCGGGGCAGGGCCGGGCAGCAAGGACTTGATTACGCTGCGCGGTGTGCAGCGCCTTCAGGAGGCGGATATCATTTTCTACGACCGCTTGATTGACCCAGAGGTGTTGGAACTGGCCCGCCGCGATGCGGAGCGTGTGTACGTTGGCAAGCACCCCGGATGTCACGCATGGCCCCAAGCGAAAATCACCGCCAGACTTGTGGCCGCAGCCCGGCAGGGACAGCGCGTTGTGCGGCTTAAGGCTGGGGATCCCGGCATTTTTGGTCGCGCAGCCGAGGAGATCGCCGCCGTAAAGAACGCAGGCTTGCCGTTGGAAATTGTGCCCGGGGTTACGGCTGCCAGTGGGGCGGCGGCCTCTGGCGGGACGGTCCTGACCTCACGCGATGACGTGGATACGGTTGTGTTCGCGACGGGTCATTTGGCGGATGGGGCTGTCGCACCAGACTGGCTGCCGCTGCTGCGGCCCGGCACGTGCGTCGCGGTTTATATGGGTGTGCGGGCAGCCCCCGACATTGAGGCCGCGTTACATGGGGTTCCACGGCGCGATTTGATCCAAGTGTCGGTCGTCGCGGACGCACAAAGGGCCAATGAGCAGCGGTTTGATTGCACCGCGACGACGCTGACCAAGGCGCTAGAGGCGCACAACGTTACAAACGGCGCGGTGATCTTTTTGCGGTTGCCCAAGACTGCCTATGCCGAAAACGTTGTGCCGCTTCAGGCGGCTGAATAGCCGTCATGCGCTGGTTCCAAACGATCAAAATGTCCGCCGCGCGGGTTCAAACGCGCGGCGGGAACCGGGTGGCCTAGGCGCGCAGGCGCGCACCTGCGGGGTCAAAGGGCGGCTCGGCCAGCACGATGCCGCGGTGGGGTTTGCCCAAGATCATCACATCGACCTCCGCGCCCGGCTCAACACCCTTGAGGAACCCAAGCGCCAGAGATTTTTCGACCGTATAGCCATAGGTGCCGGATGTGACGCGGCCCACGGGCGTCCCATCGGGGAGGAAAATAGGCTCTCCACCAGTGGCGTCCGCGTCCGTGACGTCAAGCACCTCGATGATCGAAAGCATCTCACGCGCGGGGTTGTCCTTGAGCGCGACGTAGGCGTCCTTGTTGAGGAAATCCTTGTCCAGCTTGCACAGACGTTCGAACCCGACTTCCTGTGGCCAATACTCGGGGGAGTATTCGCGGCTCCAAGACCCGTAGCCCTTTTCGATGCGCAGTGACATCAGGGCACGGCTGCCGACGGGGCCTGCGCCCAGCTCGCGCCCGGCATCCAAGAGCGCGGTGTAAAGGGCCACTTGATCCTCAGTCCGGCAGTGCAATTCCCAGCCCAGATCGCCAGTAAAGCTGACCCGCAGGGCGACCAGATCGATCCCGCCCAATGTGATCCGCGCGGACCGCATGAAGGGGAACGCCTCGGTTGAGAGGTCCGCGTTCGTGAGCCGCGCAAGCAAGTCACGGCTTTTGGGGCCTGCCACGTTAAAGCCGCACATGGCTTGGGTTTGGCTTTCGAACGCGACCGTTTCGGGGCGCTCAACCGCGTTAAAGAACCGCTGATGATACCGCTCCGCCGCACCAGACCCGATGATGAGGAAGTCTTCCTCGCCCAGCTTGGTCACGGTGAAATCACCTGCGATGCCGCCGTTCACCCCGATCAGAGGTGTCAGGCAGGACCGGCCCACGGCGCGGGGCATCTTGTTGGCGAAAATCGCGTCCAACCAGTCCGAGGCCCCTGCACCCCGCACCGAATATTTGGCGAAGTTTGAGATGTCGATGATGCCGGCGTGGTCGCGCAGCATGCGGCATTCGTCGCCCACGGGTCCCCACCAGTTTTGGCGGGTGAAACCGTTCGTGTCCTTGGTGCCCGGCGTGTCCGCAAACCATGCGGGATGTTCCCAGCCGTAGTTCAGGCCAAAGACGCCGCCGAGGTCTTTTTGCATTTCATAGACGGGGCGGGTGCGCACGGGGCGGCCTGCCTCCCGTTCTTCGTTGGGGAAGTGGATCGAGAAGCGGTGCGCGTATTGATCGCCCACACGGGCCTTGGTGAAGGCCGCATCGGCCCAGTCCCCAAAGCGGGCCACGTCCCACGCGAACATGTCATAGCTGCTTTCGCCGCGGGTGATCCATTCGGCCGCCATCAGGCCCATGCCACCTGACTGCGAAAACCCGGGGATAATCCCGTTGCAGCAGAAGTAGTTGCGCAGTTCGGGCACGGGGCCAAACAGCACGTTACTATCGGGGGACCAGATCATCGGGCCATTGATGATCCGCTTGATCCCGGCCTCACCCACCACGGGGACGCGGTCGATCGCGCGCATGATGTTGTCTTCGATCCGGTCGAGGTCGCCATCAAACAGGTCGTGGCCAAAGTCTTGGGGTGTGCCATCTTCGGCCCAGAATTTCAGGTCGCGCTCATAAGCGCCGACCAAAAGGCCCTGACCCTCTTGGCGGAGGTAGTATTCGCCGTCACGGTCGGCAACCGATGGCAGACGTTTGTCCATGCCCGCGATTTGCGGGATCGTTTCGGTCACGAAATACTGGTGCTCAGTCGGTTGCAGGGGCAGATCAAGGCCCGCCAGTTTGCCAACCTCACGGCCCCAAAGACCGGCCGCGTTCACAACCCATTCGGTGCGAATATCACCCTTTGGTGTGCGCACAATCCAAGTGCCGTCTGGCTGCTGCTCAGTGCCTGTGACGGGCGTAAAGCGCAGGATCTCGGCTCCCATTTGCCGCGCGCCGGTGGCGTAGGCGTTGGTCACGCCCGAGGGGTCCACGTTCCCGCCGGAGGGTTCGAACATGATGCAACGAATGCCGTCATAGTTGACCAGCGGGTGCAGGCGCTCGGCCTCATCACGGGTGACTTCGTGGAATTGCAGGCCGTAGTATTTCGCTTTGGCCGCTTGCAGGCGCAGCTGGTGTTCGCGCGCCTCGGTCTGGGCCAGATACAACGATCCGGGCTGGAACACGCCGCATGATTGGCCGGTTTCGGCTTCTAGCGCGTTATACAGGTCCATCGTGTAGTTCTGGATGCGCGTGATGTTGGTGTTGTCGTGCAGGCCGTGGATGTTGGCTGCCGCGTGCCATGTTGAGCCAGAGGTCAGCTCATCGCGCTCCAATAGCACGCTGTCGGTCCAGCCCAGTTTGGCAAGGTGATAGAGGATAGAGCAGCCGATAACGCCGCCCCCGATGACAACTGCTTGGGCATGGGTGCGCATAGAATTCTCCCTTTGGGCCCTTAATTACGGGGGCCTGTTGGGGCTCACACGCGCGTTTGCGACATATCCTTGCCTATTCTTAACATGAAGCGCTTTAGGCTACTCCCCGCGGGGGAACCGCTTGGACTCCTCTACGTCGTTCAGGTCCATGTGGTTGCGCATATACCGCTCGGATGCGCGGCGCAGCGGCTGGTAGTCCCACGGATAATAGCCACCCTCGCGCAGGGCTTCATAGACGACCCAACGCCGGGCTTGGCTGGCGCGGACTTCGGCATCAAAACGCGCAAGGTCCCAGCGCGCCTCGGACTTGTGCCGCAGTGAGGTCAGCGTGCCTTGGTGGGCAGGGGCATCGGCAAGGTTGGTCAACTCATGTGGGTCGTCATCAAGGTTGAACAATTGCTCTGGGTCCAACGTGCAGCGGGTGTATTTCCATTGCCCATAGCGTAGGGCGACCATCGGGGCATAGCTGGCCTCTGCCGCGTATTCCATCGCAATGGGGGCGGTGCGGATCTCGCCTCGGGCGAAGGGCAAAAGCGATGTGCCTTCGGTCCAAGGCGCGACCTCATCCATCGAAACCCCCGCCAAGTCACACAAGGTCGGGCAGAGGTCGATGGTCGACATCGGCTCGGTCACGGTGCGGGGCGCGATGCCGGGTGCGCACAGCATCAATGGCACGCGGGCGGACCCTTCAAAGAAGGACATTTTGAACCACAGACCCCGCTCACCCAGCATGTCTCCGTGGTCTGAGACAAATAGGATCACGGCCTCTTGGCGGGTGCCTTCGAGGGCCTCTAGTACCTCTCCGATTTTGTCGTCGAGATAGGAGATATTGGCGAAATACGCACGGCGGGAGCGTTTGATGTTGTCCTCCGACAGATCAAAGCTGCGCCAGTCGTTCGCGTCAAAGATACGTTGGGAATGGGGGTCTTGGTTGTCATAGCCCAGATCGCGCACTTCGGGCAGGAGGTGTTCGCAATCCTCATAGAGGTCCCAGTATTTCTTGCGGGCGACATAAGGATCGTGGGGGTGCGTAAAGCTGACCGTCAGGCACCAAGGCCGTGCATCCGCCCCACGGGCATATTCATAGACCTTTTGCGTCGCTTGAAACGCAACATCGTCGTCATATTCCAGTTGGTTCGAGATTTCGGCCACCCCTGCGCCGGTGACAGACCCCATGTTGTGATACCACCAGTCGATCCGTTCCCCGGGTTTGCGGTAGTCGGGGGTCCAGCCGAAATCGGCGGGATAGATATCGGTGGTGAGGCGTTCTTCAAAGCCGTGCAACTGGTCGGGGCCGACAAAATGCATCTTGCCCGAGAGGCAGGTTTGGTATCCCGCACGGCGCAAATGGTGCGCATAGGTCGGGATTTCCGCGCTGAATTCGGCGGCGTTGTCATAGACCCGCGTCAGGGATGGCAGTTGCCCGGACATAAAGCTGGCCCGCGCGGGCGCGCACAGCGGTGAGGCGGTGTAGGCGTTGGCAAACCGGACCGAGCGTTCGGCCAACCGCTTGAGGTTGGGGGCGTGTAGCCATTCGGCAGGGCCATCGGGAAACAGCGTTCCGTTGAGTTGGTCCACCATGAAGATCAGAATATTTGGCTGTGTCATGTCTGCCTCCCTTTGGGATCATCGCTAGGGGGCGGAAGGTGCGGCGTCAATTGGTGTTGAACGTCGGGCCTGGGGGTCTACCTGACGGTCATGGAATTACTGCACGCGACCGATGTCTCCAAAAGTTTCGAAACGGGTGAAGGCCCCTTGCAAGTTTTGCGGGGGGTGTCGCTGTCGTTGACGGCGGGTACCAGCCTTGCCCTGACCGGGGAAAGCGGTTCGGGCAAATCGACGTTGCTGTATTTGATCGGTGGATTGGACGTGCCCGATGCGGGGCACATCCGCATTGCGGGTACGGATATCGCAGGTCTGGATGATCCGGGGCGCGCGGCGCTGCGGCGGGGCACGGTTGGGGTCGTATTTCAACAGTTCAACCTGATCCCATCGTTGGATGTGGCGGCCAATCTGGCATTTCATGCGCGTCTGTCTGGGCGCCATGATGCGGCATGGACCGCCCACCTCGCGGAGCGTTTGGGCCTAAGCGCGCTTTTGTCCCGCTTCCCCGAGCAGCTATCCGGCGGCCAACAGCAGCGGGTTGCCATTGGACGAACCTTGGCCGCAAAGTCCGAACTGGTGTTGGCGGATGAACCCACCGGCAACCTAGATGAGGCAACAGGCGATGCGGTGATGGATCTCTTGCTAGAGCTTGTCTCGGAGACTGGGGCGGGTCTGTTGATGGTCACGCATTCGATGCGGCTGGCGGCGCGGCTGGACCGTCAGGTCGGACTGCGTGCAGGTGTGATCGCGTGATCCGGGCGGGCGCGCAGGCGCTGTGGTCGCATTGGGCGCGGCATCGGTTGCAGCTGCTGGTGGTGATCATCGGCTTGGCGCTGGCCACCGGGTTGTGGACCGGGGTGCAGGCCATCAACGCCGAGGCGCGGGTCAGCTATGACCGGGCTGCGAGCGCGCTGGGCCAGACCAACCTGCAACAGATCACCCGCGCGGATGGGCCGTTGCGGTTGGCGGATTTTGTGGCGCTGCGTCGGGCGGGGTGGCTTGTGTCGCCCATAGCGCAGGGCGGTTTGCGCGGCACGGGGCTAGAGGTGCTGGGCTTTGATCCGTTCACCGCCCCCCAAGGGGCCGCAGTGCCAGACCTAAGGGGCGCAGGTGATTTGAGCGCGTTTTTGGTGCCGCCCGGTGTTGTGTTCGTCCATCCCGAAACGGTGGGTCGACTGCCTGATGGGCTGCCGCCCGCCCGCGTTCTGGATACGATTGCGCCGGGGCGGCTGGTGACTGACCTGAGCATCGCAATGCAGCTTTTGCGGAGCGATACGCTTTCGTCGATCATTGTGCTCGAAAACCAACCGCAGGGTCGCACGCCGCTGTCCGATCTGGACGCCAGCTATATGCTGAGCGCACCGAGTGAGGGTTCCGACATCGCGCGTCTTACGGATAGTTTTCACCTGAACCTGACGGCGTTTGGGTTGCTCTCGTTTGCAGTGGGGCTGTTCATCGTGCACGCGGCCATTGGCCTTGCGTTTGAACAGCGGCGGGTGCTGTTTCGGACCTTGCGTGCCTTGGGTCTGCCGCAGCGCGCACTTGTGGGGTTGCTGGCCGCTGAGGCGTTTGTCCTCGCGACCGTAGGCGGCAGCCTTGGGATTGTGCTGGGCTACGTGGTAGCAGCGGCACTGTTGCCGGGTGTCGCGGCGACCCTGTCGGGGCTTTATGGCGCGTCGGTGTCTGGTAGCCTAAGCCTGAGCCCGATCTGGTGGCTGACAGGATTTGTCATGGCCTACATCGGGGCTGCGGCGGCTGCGGGCAGCAGCCTTTGGCAGCTCTCACGCCTGCCCATTTTGGCACCGGCGATGCCGCGCGCGTGGGCGCGGGCCAATGCGCGCACCGCAAGGATACAGGCGTTCGGGGGCCTCGGCTTACTTACTGCGGCGTTGATACTGGGCGTTGCGGGGGATGGTCTGGTCGCGGGGTTCGCGTGTCTTGCGGCGCTTTTGTTGGGGGCGGCTCTTTTGGTACCGACGGCTTTGACCCTGATCATCAGGGGCCTGTCACGCTTTGGCACAGGGGTCGTGACCCGCTGGGTCTGGGCGGACACGCGACAGCAAATTCCAGCACTTTCGCTTGCGTTGATGGCGCTTTTGCTCGCGCTTTCGGCGAACGTGGGGGTGTCGACCATGGTCGGGTCCTTTCGGGGCACGTTCATTGGCTGGCTCGACCAACGGCTGGCCTCTGATCTCTATGTTACCACACGCACCCCCGCCGAGGCCGCCGCGTTTCAGGATTTTGTCGCAGATGATGTCCACGCCATTTTGCCGATCATCTCTGCTGATATCACCCTCGGCGGCACCCCTGGTGAGGTGTTCGGCATCAAAGACCACGCGACCTACCGTGATCACTGGCCCCTTCTGGAAGGTGCCCCTGACGTCTGGGACCGGGTCGCTGCGGGTACGGGTGTGTTGGTGAACGAACAGCTGGCGCGCCGCGACGACCTTTGGACTGGGGCGACCCTGACGCTGGCCCCCGATTGGCGTATGCAGATCGTGGGCGTCTATTCCGACTACGGCAATCCGGCGGGGCAGGCGATCATCGGCTATGATACGTTCTCGGCCCGCTTTCCGGACATATCACCTCTGCGTTTTGCGATCAGCGCGGATGCCCCTGCCGCCTTGCGCGATCGGATCGTCATGGATTTTGGCCTGCCGCCCGACAACACGATCAACCAAGAGGAGGTCAAGGCGTTCTCCCTTGAGGTGTTTGAACAGACCTTCCTCGTGACCCGTGCGCTTAATGTGCTGACGCTTGGGGTTGCGGGGTTTGCGCTTTGGGCGTCTTTGACGACGGTTGCCACGATGCGATTGCCGCAGCTTGCGCCGGTTTGGGCGCTGGGACTAACCCGCCGCCACCTTGCGACGCTGGAAATGGGGCGCGCGCTTGTGCTTGCGCTGTTGACGGCGGTTCTGGCGGTGCCGGTCGGATTAGGGCTTGCGTGGGTGTTGCTGGCGATTGTGAATGTTGAGGCGTTTGGTTGGCGCCTTCCGATGCAGGTGTTTCCGTGGGATTGGGCGCAGCTGTTGCTGTGGGCGCTGGTGGGTGCGGCCCTTGCTGCCGCCTTGCCGATGCGCAGCATTGCAAAACTGCCTCCGTCCGAATTGTTGAAGGTATTTGCCCATGCCCGTTAGAGCCATATGCGCGGCCCTTTGGCTGATCTGCATGCCCATGATCGCGTCGGCGCAGGGGTTTGCCGGCCTTGGCCAAGATGCTGAGGGGTATGCGCTGCCAACGCCCGCGCCCAGTTTCACATTCCCCCAAGATCATGGCCCACACCCCGAATTCCGCATCGAGTGGTGGTACCTGACGGCCGTGCTAGAGGGCGCAGACGGCGAAACCTACGGCGTGCAATGGACGCTGTTCCGCTCCGCTTTGCGGCCCGAAGGGGACGTGCAGGTCTGGATGGGCCACGCCGGGATCACCACGCCCAAGGCGCATTTCACGGGCGAGCGTTTGGCGCGTGGCGGGATCGGGCAGGCGGGTGTCACGCCCGCGCCTTTTGTCGCTTGGATAGATGATTGGACCATGCAAAGCCGCGCTGCGACCGGCGACGCGCTGGATGCGTTGCACCTGACGGCAACGCTGGAGGGTGCGACCTATGCACTCGACCTCACCGCGACGGGGCCGTTTGTATTTCATGGCGACAACGGATTTTCGGTGAAATCTAACAGCGGGCAGGCCAGTTACTATTATTCGCAGCCCTTTTATGAGGTCAGCGGTGTGTTGAACCTGCCGGATGGTGAGGTGGCGGTCACAGGGCAGGGCTGGCTCGACCGGGAGTGGTCGTCGCAGCCGCTTGATGCGGGGCAACTCGGTTGGGATTGGTTTTCCCTGCACTTTGAGGGGGGCGAGCGGCTGATGGGCTTTGGCCTTCGGGATGAGGCGGGCATATCGTTCACCTATGCCAGTTGGATCACGCCAGATGGCGCGGTGGTGCCGTCAAATGATCTGCGCCTGACGCCTATTCGTACTGCGAAAGTTGCGGGCCGTGATGTGCCTGTGGATTGGCGTGTTGAGCTGCCATCCCAAGGGCTGGATATCACGACACGTGCGATTAATGATGACAGTTGGCAGGCGACGCTGTTTCCCTATTGGGAGGGGCCAGTGACCGCCGCCGGGACGCATCAGGGCCGCGGATATCTAGAAATGACAGGCTACTAGCCCGCGTCAAACATCGGAAAGCTGACGCCTAGCGCCCAGCCAAGGCACAGGCCGAGGCCCGCCCCCACAGCCACGACCGCGCCGCTGCGGCGGCCAACCCAGCCGCCCATCACGCCAAAGCTCGCGTAGAACAATCCGATGAGCGGCAGGATAAGTAGCAGAAAAAAGAGACGCTCAAAATCGAGGGCCGTAGCAATCGCGAGCGAGCCAAGAAAGCTGATCCGTGCGGCGGTTTTGCGCGTAAATGATGCGTTTCCGGCTTGGGTGAGCGTGGCCTCAGCCAATAGCGCGAGGATTGTGCCGAAACTGATCGCCGCGATGATCGCGACGCGCGGGCCCGTTGGAAAAAAGCTTGCGACATAGCGGTCAAGAAAGCCGCCAAAAAGGACCAGCCCCCAGAGCAGCAAAAGGGCAAAGGGCAGCATGCGCACGCCTGTTAGCCGAACACCGCCCATGCGCAGTATGGCGAGTGTCAAAAGACCGTAAACGGCAGCATGTACGGCAAGGTAATCGGCGACCAACACGGGTAGAAAATGCAACTCGAACGGCGCGAGGATGAGCGGCGTGACGAGCGCCGGCACCAGCGTTGCGAGCCAGAATGTGCGGGCGGGAACGGCGGGCGGTGCTGCGCCGTGGGGCACGGCGCGGGCCAATGGCCAGCCCAATGCGACGATGCCCGCAAGCGTGAGCAAAATCCACGCGCCGGTCGCTGCGACTGGTGGGGTGATTTCGCGGTTAAATGCAGCGTTGATCCACGCGAGTGCTTCGCGCTTTGCGGTTTGTGAATAAAGGACACCGACATGCTCTACCCCCGGTGCCACGACGGCGCGCCGAATGGTTGAACCTTGGGTCACAGTCTGGCCCTCATCGCCTGTGCCGATGAGCGATACGGCGTTGAGGGCTGCGTCGCGCAGATGCCCCTCGGCTTGGCCGGATATCATCAAAAGGCGTGCGGGTTCGGTGCTGGAAACGGCCTCTGAAAACATGGAAATGCCTACAACTGTTGGGATGTTATCCGCAACTGCGACACGGGTGATGACGTCTGTGGCCATGGAATGTCCAAGCAGCGCGATGCGCCCATCCACCCCCGGTAGCGTGCGTGCAAAGTCGATCACGCGGCGGGTTTCATCCATTAATAATCGGGTCGTGCCATCGATTTGGGTCACGTCGCCGGACATCGGGATCGGGTTACGGCCATGCCCCTCAAAATCGAAGCTGACGGCGTAATATCCCGCGCGCGCGAGCGTTAATGCGTAGCCTTCCATCAACTGGCGGGACCCTGCAAAACCGTGGGCAATCACGACAGCGGGGCCAGGACCCGCGCCGTAAATTGTGACCGGCGTTGTGCCCACTTGCGCGGTTTGGCGGGGGATGTCCGCGCGCTCTTGCTCAAGCTGAAAGACCCCAATTGTGAGGGCAAAAAGAGCAACCAACGTGGTTAACAGGCGCATATTTGTGGCTTTCGGTGGCACGATTAATCGAGTGTTCATCTAGTGTTGTTACGCCTTTGGCAAAGCGAAACCTCTGTGAGTGCTATGTCCAACGATTTCGAACGCCCCATCATCATTAAGCGCAAGAAAGTCATCAGTGGTGGGGGGCACCATGGGGGCGCGTGGAAGGTTGCCTATGCGGATTTCGTGACCGCAATGATGGCGTTTTTCATGCTGATGTGGCTGCTTAATGCCACCACAGAGAACCAGCGCAAGGGCCTTGCGGACTATTTCAGCCCGGAAATCCCGATTGCGCGGATATCTGGGGGTGGGGATGGCGCGATGGGGGGCTCCAGTGCGTTTTCGCAAGAAACCTTGGCGCGTGATGGCGTGGGCGGGATTGGCAAGGATCAGGGCGTCGTGCAGCAGGCATTTGGGACGGCAGGCACGATGCAGGCCCTAGCGGAGGCCGAAGAAGCGGCCGCAAAGGAAGAAGAGGAGTTGGCTGCGGCTGAAAGTACCCTGTTGGGGTTGGGGGGGGATAGTCTGGTCGAGGAATTAGCCCTGACGCACGTACAAACGCGGCTTACGGATGAGGGGCTGGTGGTTGAGATTTTTGACTTGCCCGACAACCGTTTGTTTGAGCCGGGCAGCGATACGCCAAAGCCGCAACTGGTTGCGCTTGCGCAGATGATAAATCGCGTGGCGACGATTGTGTCCAACAGTGCGGCCATCGAAGGCTACACCCGCGCGCGCCCCATTGTTGAGGCACGTGACATCTCATGGGATCTGTCGAGCAGCCGCGCAAACAGGATGCGGATGCTGCTGATCGAGGCAGGGTTCGAAGGTCGGCGCATTCAGCGTGTCACGGGACATGCTGATCGTAGCCCCAAGACTGAACGGCCCATGGATTATCGCAACAACCGGCTAGAGGTCGTGTTTCTACGCACAAACCCGCGTGCGGGATCGGGGCGACGCTGATCAGTAGGCGTGATCGGCGAAGATACGGGTCAAATCCCCGTTCCAGCGACCGTTGTAATCATCCACCAGTTCATCAGCGGGGACTTTGCCGGTCTCAATGGATTCCTTGAGGGCATTGAGGAAGTGGGTCTCATCCGGGACAAGCCCGCCAACACCAGGACGGGCGCGGGCTTTTAGGCCAGCCTCAGAGATTGCGACGGCTTCGCGCGCGATATCGATCATCCGCAGGCCGTTTACCTCGGCTTGAAGGCCATGGATTGAGGCGGCGACGCGCAATTCTTCGCGTGTTTCGGCATCCCAATCTTTGACCAAATCCCACGCGGCATCCAGCGCGCCTTGGTCATATGTCAGCCCAACCCAAAACGCGGGCAGGGCACAAAGCCGCCGCCATGGGCCACCATCGGCCCCCCGCATTTCGATGAATTTCTTCAACCGCGCTTCGGGGAAACAGGTTGTCAGGTGGTCTGCCCAATCGCTCATCAGGGGTTTTTCTCCGGGCAGAGCAGGCAGCTCACCCTTAAGAAAATCGCGGAACGACATGCCGAGTGCGTCAATATATTCGCCATCGCGGTAAACAAAATACATCGGCACATCGAGCGCGTATTGCACCCACGCCTCAAACCCGAAACCTTCGTCAAACACGAACGGGATCATGCCGGTACGGGCGTCGTCCAGATGCCGCCAAATGCGGGAACGCCACGATTTATGGCCGTTCAGCGTGCCCTCAAAGAACGGTGAGTTCGCGAACAAGGCGACGGCCGCGGGCTGAAGCGCGATCGCCACACGCATCTTTTTCACCATGTCAGCCTCAGACTCGAAATCGAGGTTCACTTGCACGGTGCAGGTCCGCCGCATCATGGATGTCCCGGCGGTGCCGACGCGCTCCATGTAGGCGTTCATCAATTTGTAACGCCCTTTGGGCATCAAGGGCATTTCTTCGTGCGACCAAATCGGGGCGGCGCCCAAGCCGATGAAGCCAACGCCGATCTCATCGGCGATGTCCTTGACCTCGGCCAGGTGGGTGTTCACCTCATCGCATGTCTGGTGGATCGTCTCGAGGGGGGCACCAGAAAGTTCTAGCGCGCCGCCGGGTTCAAGGCTGACGTTCGCGCCGTCTTTTTCGAGGCCGATAATATGGGGGCCTTCAAAAACCGGGGCCCAGCCGTAGCGGTGTTGCAGTCCTTCGAGCACCGCCTTGATGGAACGATCACCGTCGTAGGGCAGCGGCTTGAGGCTGTCTTTGCAATAACCGAATTTCTCGTGTTCGGTGCCAATCCGCCAGTCTTCTTTGGGTTTGCACCCGTCCGCAAGATATTGTGCGAGCTGGTCGTGGTGAGTGATCGGCGCGCCGCCGGACTGGGGAATGGACATATGCGTCTCCGAAAGGGTAGCTGTCCCGCCGGAGCGGAGTGGGCCACGACTGAGCGCTCTGGCGGGTCAAGTCAAGGGCTTGAGCGTGCGGGCATGCGCAGGATGGTGCCAAATTGTGCGCGCGGTCGGTGTGCGTGATTGCACAGCGCGGACCATCAACCCGGTGTCGAACTGCGGCAGTGCGGTGAACGTATCCAGCAGGACGTCAACGCCCGACGCGCCCGCAGGGATGATCAGGGGCTGGGGTTCATGGCTGGTGAGCTGCCAAAACGTGTTGCCATCATGCGTTCGGGTAAAACTGACCTCACGCAAATCCGCGAGCGCGACTGTTCCGCCAGCAAGTGGGCCAAGGTAGGTGATCCGCCCTTCGGTCACCTCAACGATGCCCGGTGCCTCGGCGTCGGTGCGGAATAATGCGTGGCGTGTGCCCGTGAAAATGAGTGACGCGCCGATCAGGGCAATGACCCCGCCCGCCAATACGCCCAGCCCAAAGGACGTGAGCGCGATCCAACCGCCTACGCAGGTGACAGCGGTGCCAATCATCGTTTCGCGCCATTGTTTCAGGCGCGCAACGGCTTCGGGGCGGAGCCAGCTCATGGGGTCTCCATCTGTGTGAGATCTACGATCATGCGTCCATCCGGGGCAAACAATTTGCCGCCTTCAGTTGTGTAGTTTTGGGGGCTGGGGGCTGTGACATTGCGCCGTTTGCCAAACCCGCGCGCGGCACGTGGTGTCATGGCTGCCCCGCTCATGGAATTGACCCGTTTAAGGCCGGGTGCTTTGCCGACCAGATCGGGCGTGCCGGTTGGGCTTTGGATCACGTAGTGCGTGTTATCCACGAAATACCCGCCGCCGCCCTGTACATCGCCTTGGGGATATAGCGCGAGCGCGTCGAAATTGGGCACGGCACTGAGCACGGTATAGGCGCCCTTGGCTGGCCGATCCCACTGCTCATCAACCGCGAAATACAGGAAATGCAACCCATCAGGCGAAAGCGCGCAGCGATCAACAAGGATGTCGTGCTGCATCCATTGCCCCGGTGACAGGGTATCCGTCGCCCTATCCCAGCCGATCAGCCGCCATAGGGGGCCCTGCGCTTGGCGTAGGATCAGGGCCGCAGGTGTTTGGCTGGCGTAGAACAGGTGCAATTGCACGCTCACGCCCAATCTCCGACGGTGGTTTGCCACAAGGTCAGGGCCGCAACTGCCGCCGTGTCTGCGCGCAAAATGCGGGGGCCAAGGCTGATCGAGGTGGCAAAGGGTGCGGCGCGTAGCCGGGTGCGTTCCT
Organism: Thalassobacter stenotrophicus; assembly: GCF_001458315.1. Taxonomy (GTDB): domain Bacteria; phylum Pseudomonadota; class Alphaproteobacteria; order Rhodobacterales; family Rhodobacteraceae; genus Thalassobacter; species Thalassobacter stenotrophicus. The sequence goes on from NZ_CYRX01000007.1 coordinate 22,279, forward strand.
CTGGTGAAAAACCGCCCTCTGGCCCGATCAAGATGGCGGCGGGGCCTTGGCGCACGGCCGCGAGTGACGATGCCGTGCCCACAAGGCTTTCGTCGCAGAACACCAATTGCCGATCCTCGGGCCACTTCGCCAGAACCGTGTCCAGCTTTTCCAAAGCGCTGACTTGCGGCACGAAAGTCCCGCCGCATTGCTCGGCGGCCTCAATCGCGTGGGCCTGCAGGCGGTCTTGGCGGATACGCTCGGAATTGGTGAAGCGTGTTTGCACCGGACAAATCCGGGCAGCGCCCAATTCTGCCGCCTTTTCCACGATGAAATCGGTGCGCGCCTTTTTGATCGGCGCGAACAACAGCCACAGGTCCGGGGGCATGTGCTGCGGCGCGGTTTGCTCCTTGCACAAAAGCATACCCCGGCGCTTGGCCGCGTCCACGATTTCGGCAGCCCACGCGCCATCAGCCCCGTTGAACACGGTGATCACATCGCCCACGCTGAGCCGCATCACCCCAAAAAGGTAATGCGCCTGATCCGCGGAGACCGCGACTGTTTGCGCCTCCCCCAAGGGCTGGTCTACAAACACCCTGACTTTGCTTTGCGCCATGAAAGGCTCCCCGATGTCTCAGATTGCGCCCCCACCTCAAGAGCAGGTTGCCGATGCCGTCAAGGGCAACTGGGTTGATACCCGTGCCCCGGCGTGGACGCGACCCTATCTGCGGCTGTCTCGGGCGGACCGTCCCATTGGGACATGGCTGTTGTTATTGCCATGCTGGTGGGGCGTGGCCTTGGCTGCGGCGACCCACGGACCGCGGTGGTTTGATCTGTGGATTGTGCTGGGTTGTGCGATTGGCGCGTTTTTGATGCGTGGGGCGGGATGTACGTGGAATGACATCACAGACCGCGATATCGACGGCAAAGTTGCGCGCACCCGGTCGAGGCCCATTCCGTCCGGGCAGTTGACGGTCAAAGGGGCGCTTTTGTGGGCGGTTGTGCAGTGCCTGATCTCATTCTGTATTTTGGTCACGTTTAACCTAACGGCGATTGCGCTGGGCGTTTTGGCCTTGGCCCCTGTGGCGATTTATCCGTTCGCAAAACGGTTTACGTGGTGGCCGCAGGTGTTTTTGGGCGTGGCGTTTAACTGGGGCGCGTTGCTAGCGTGGGCGGCACACACGGGCAGCGTGGGGTGGGTGCCGATCCTGCTGTACCTGTCGGGCATCGCGTGGACGCTGTTTTATGACACGATCTACGCGCACCAAGACAGTGAGGATGACGCGCTGATCGGGGTGAAATCCACCGCGCGGCTTTTTGCGGACAACTCACCCAAGTGGCTGCGGTTTTTCCTTGTTTTGACGGTTCTCCTGATGGGGGCTGCGGTGATCATGGCGCTGGCGCCGACAGCTAATGTGCTGGGTCTTGTGCTGGCGCTGGGGGGTGTTTGGGGGTTTGGCTGGCATATGGCGTGGCAGCTGGGGCGGCTGGATATCACGGACCCTGCCAATTGTTTGCGCATCTTTCGCAGCAATCGCGATGCGGGCCTGATCCCTGCGCTGTTTTTCGCCGCAGCCGTGTTCCTGTGATTGCAGTGCGCTACAGCCGGGGCTAAATGGAAGGCCACCAAGGGAGCCTTCGGTTTATATGTCACGCCTGCCAACAGTGATTGCCACTGCCTGCTTTGCCGTTGCGGGTGCTGCGGCATGGGGGACAGCGCATTTTGGTGCGGACTGGATCGAAACGCGCTCGGTTCAGGCGCTGGATCAGGTGTTTGCCCAAGAGGCGCTGGATTGGGTTGAGGTCTATCCCGACGGTTTGATCCTGAATGTCACCGGCACCGCCCCGTCTGAGGCCGCGCGCTTTCGTGCAATTACCGTAGCGGGCACGGTTGTGGGCAGCGGTCGGATTGTGGATGCGATGGACGTCATCGATCCCGAAAGCATTGCACCGCCTCGGTTCTCGCTTGAGATTTTGCGCAATGACATGGGCATTTCGTTGATTGGTTTGGTGCCGTCTGATGGTGGTCGCGCGCAGTTGTCCGAAGGGCTTGCGAACCTCGGGGCTGACGTGCCTGTGACCGACATGGTTGAGCAAACTGCACGTGATGTACCCGAAAACTGGGCTGATGCCGTTGATTTCGCGTTGCGTAGTCTTCGGGATCTGCCGCGTTCGAAAATATCGGTGTCAAAAGACCGGGTTGAGATCACGGCCATCGCTGACAGCGCAGAACAAAAGGCAACGCTAGAGGCGGCAATTGCCCGGCGTGCGCCCGCAGGCATCGCACTGGCGATGTCGATTTCGGCACCGCGCCCGGTGATTACCCCGTTCACCTTACGGTTCACCAAGGATGGTGATGCCGTGGCGTTTGACGCCTGCTCGGCGGATACGGATGCAGCACGCGATCAGATCGTGCGCGCCGCGGCAGGCGTAGGGTTTGAGGGCAAGGCGGACTGCGTCGTTGGGCTTGGCGTGCCGTCGGCATCGTGGGCTGACGCTGTTTCGCTGGGCATTACCGCGTTGGACGATTTAGGTGGCGGGACGATCACCTTTTCGGATGCAGACGTGACACTGATTGCGGCCGATACCACACCGCAATCGACGTTTGATCGCACGATTGGGCAATTGGAAAGCGACCTGCCGGATGTGTTTTCGCTGCATTCTGTGCTGCCCCCGAAACCAGAAAGCAGTGCCGCCCAAGCAGAGGTGCCTGAGTTTGTGGCGACCCGGTCTCCCGAAGGGATCGTGCAAATGCGCGGCCGTCTGAGCGATGTGGCTCAAGAGGCTGCTGTGCTCAGCTTTGCGCGTGCGCATTTTGGCAGCGAAGACACCTACATCGCCACTCGACAGGACCCCGAACTGCCCAACGGCTGGCCTGCGCGTGTGTTTGCGGGGCTAGAGGCGCTGAGCCATCTCAACAACGGCACGCTGATCGTGCAGCCCAGCACCGTTGAGGTGCGCGGCGATACCGGCTCGCGCACAGCCCGTGCTGACATGTCCCGCATTCTGTCGTCCAAGCTGGGCGAAAGTGCAGATTTTTCCGTGGCTGTGATCTATGATGAATTGCTTGATCCAACCGCGAATATCCCAACGCCCGAGGAATGCGTCGCGCGGATGAACGCGGTGTTGGAGGTCAAGAAAATCACCTTTGAGCCGGGTTCTGCCGACATCGACAGTTCTGCCGTGGATCAGGTCGAAAAGCTTGCCGCCGCCTTTGAGGATTGCGATCGTATTCGCGTTGAAATTGGCGGGCACACGGACAGTCAGGGACGTGAGGAAATGAACCTCAACCTAAGCCAACAACGCGCTGATGCGGTGCGGTCGGCGCTTGTGGATCGGGGCGTTGAGCCCGCCGCCCTACAGGCCGTGGGCTACGGTGAGACCCAACCGATTGAGGACAACGGGACCGAAGAAGGCCGTGAGGCGAACCGCCGTATCGCGTTCCGCTTGATTCCAAATCCGGTCCCGGCCGCTGCGTTGGCGACTGAGGCCGCCGCAAGTGCCGAGGCCCCAGACGCGGGTGAAACCGCTGACCCATCTCAGGAGGCTGCGGCCGATGAATAACACGCAATTTGTGACGACTATCGCCATCATTCTGTTCATTGCTTTCGTGCTGGGCTGGTTCGCCTCGTGGTTGGTGAGCAAGTTCAGCCGTGTGACGAAATCGGATGTGGCCGAGCTGGAAGATATGGCCCAAGCGCTGCACGACGCCGAAGAAATGCGCGATCAGGCCGTCAGTCATATGCAACAGCGCGAAGCAGAGCTCAGCGGCCAGCTGTCCCAGACGGAGGCCGAGTTGCGCGCCGCGATGGAGGGGCTGCGGGAGGCCCGCCATGAGGCGTCAGAGCTGCGCAACTATATCGAAGCGCACGCCAAAGGCTAACTGCGGGGTGCCGCGGCGCGGGTCAGTCGATCATTGATCGCGCGACCTAAGCCTACGTTCGGGATGGGTGCTACATCAATCGGTAGCCCCAAGGCATCCGCCGTGTGCAGGGCCCCGAACAGGCGCGAGGCGGCTTCGACCAGATCACCGCTCTCGGAGAGGGTGAGGTCACCCATAATCTCTCCGAAACCGATCAACGTGCGTCCTGCGTGCCGATCCGTGATGTTCAGGCTGACGGGCGCATCGGGTGCATAGTGGCTGCTCAGTTGCCCCGGCGCTTGGATTTTTCCGGGCGTTGTGTCCTCTGGCAGGGCGTGGCCGAGCTGGGCTTCAACCTCTTCAACGGCCAGCCCACCTGCGCGCATTAACCGGACGGGATCACCGCCAAGAATGGTCGATTCGAGGCCAACGGCACATGCGCCTCCGTCCAGTATCGCCGCGATTTTGCCGTTTAGGCCCGCATAGACGTGGGCGGCGGTCGTTGGGCTGATCTGGCCCGAGGGGTTCGCCGATGGTGCGGCCAAGGGGCGGCCCGTTTCGCGCAGCAACGCTTGGGCCAGTGGATGCGCGGGCACGCGCAGTGCAACAGACGGCAGGCCCGCTGAGACCAGATCGGACAATCCGTGACCGGCCCGCAAAGGGGCCACAATTGTGACAGGCCCCGGCCAAAAGGCCTGTGCGAGGCGCAGCAATGGCCCCTCTATCACGGCGTATTCTTGAGCCGCTGCAAGGTCGGGGACATGGACGATCAATGGGTTGAAACTGGGCCGGCCCTTTGCGGCAAAAATCCCGGCGCAGGCCCGTCCGTTCGTGGCGTCACCGCCAAGGCCGTAGACGGTTTCCGTTGGAAAGGCCACGAGCTCGCCACCGCGCAGAAATGCGGCTGCGCGGGCAAGGCCATTTGCCTCTGGGGTCAGGATTTCGGTCATCTGAAAATATGTAACGCTGCGTTGTTGTTGATTGGCCACCGAAGCGCGACCTAGGTTTGCCCAAAACATCCATACCGCTCGCGCACCGCGAGGAAAAGCGTCCAACCTAAGAGAGCCCGATGTCCTACACGCCGCCTGTCTCCGAAATTCGTCATCTTTTGTCCACGGTCGTTGGTTTTGACCAAGTCAGCGCGACTGCGCGCTTTGCTGAGGCCGGCGATGAGATGGTCGATGCGATTCTGTCCGAAGCTGGGCGCATGGCGGCGGATGTCTTGGCCCCTTTGAACCGGGTGGGCGACACGCATCCCACGCGGCTTGAAAATGGCAAAGTGCGCATGCCCCCCGGTTTTATCGAAGGCTACGGCGCGATTGCGCAGGGTGGATGGGTCGGGATGGCCGCTGACCCAGAGTATGGCGGCATGGGCCTACCGCTCACGCTGATGACGGCGGTGAATGAATTCATTGGGTCCGCGTGTTTGTCGATGAACCTGATCCCCTTGATGAGCCAAGGTCAGATTGAAGCCCTAGAGCATCATGCCTCAGATGAATTGAAGGCGCTGTATTTGCCCAAGCTGATTTCGGGCGAATGGGCGGGCACGATGAATCTGACGGAGCCGCAAGCGGGCAGTGACGTCGGCGCGTTGCGGTCCAAGGCGGAGCCTTTGGGCGATGGCACTTATGCGATTACGGGGCAGAAAATCTATATTTCTGGCGGGGATCACGACCTGACTGAGAATATCTGCCACTTGGTTTTGGCCCGCTTGCCCGATGGAGTTGAGGGGACCAAAGGCATCAGCCTGTTCATGGTGCCCAAGCTGATCCCCGATGCGGGTGGCACTCTTGGTGTCGCTAATACGCTCAAGGTTGTGAGCCTTGAGCATAAGCTGGGGCAGGCCGGCTGCCCTACGGCAGTGATGCAATATGACGGTGCCAAGGGGTGGCTGGTGGGTGAGCCGCACAAAGGCATGGCTGCTATGTTTACCATGATGAACAACGCGCGACTTGGCGTGGCAATGCAGGGCGTGTCCGTGGCTGAGGCCGCAACGCAACACGCGCTCGCCTATGCGCTGGATCGCAAGCAGGGCCAGACGCCCAAGGGCGCGACGGCCATTTTTGACCACGCGGATGTGCGCCGGATGGTGGCGGGGATGAAGGCCGATACCGCCGCCGCCCGTGCGATTGCCTTTGAATGCGCGGTGTCCATCGACATGGCGACGGCCACGGGTGAGGCCGCCTGGAATGCGCGAGCCGCACTGCTGACGCCTATCGCCAAGGCCTATTGCACCAATGTCGGGATCGCGGTTGCGGACACGGGCATCCAAGTGCACGGGGGCATGGGCTACATTGAGGAAACCGGTGCCGCGCAATACCTGCGCGATGTCCGCGTGGCCGCGATTTATGAAGGCACGAATGGGATTCAGGCGATGGATCTGGTGGGCCGTAAACTGTCCGATGGGGGCGACGCGGCCTTTGCCCTGATGGACGAAATAAACGCGATGGATCACCCCGCACTTCGCGCGGCCGTGACCGAATTGCGCCACGTGACGGACTGGCTGCTGGAACAACCATTAAATGAACGCTTCGCCGGTGCGGTCCATTATCTGGCGGCTTTCGCGCGCATTATCGGCAGTTGGACCCACCTCAAGGGTGCGCGGGCCGGGGGTAAACACGCCAAACTTGCGCAAATCTATGTCTCTCGGGCGTTGCCAGAGGCGATGGCGGAACTGGGGAAGGTTTCGCTTGGCGCGACGGACCTGTATGCCCTGAGTGCAGAGGATCTAGCCACGTAAGGATACCGGGATGAAAGACGCGCCAATTGGCATCAGGTATCCGTGGGAAACGCCCCCTGACGAGAGCGTTTTGGTTGAGGTCGCACAGGGCGTGTTGTGGGCCAGATTGCCCCTGCCGATGGCGCTGGATCATGTGAATGTCTACTTCCTGCGGGAGCCGAATGGCTGGGCGCTGATGGACACGGGCTTTGACACAAAACGTGCGCGCGCCATTCTTGAGGGGTTGATGGCGCAGTTGGATGGTCCGGTGACGCGTGTGTTCGTCACCCACTATCATCCTGACCACATTGGTCTTGCGGGTTGGTTGATGGCGCGCGGGGCGGAGCTGATCTGTACCCGCACCAGCTATGTTACGGCGCGGATGCTAACGCTGGATGCCCAAGATGTGCCTGCGCCTGAAACGCTTGAGTTTTGGCGCGTGAATGGGATGGACCCAGAGGTGCTTGCGCAGCGCACCACCGAGCGACCGTTTAACTTTGCCGATTGCGTGCACCCCCTACCGCTAGGCTTTACCCGTGTGGATGAGGGCGATCGGATCACCCTTGGGGGGCGTGATTGGGATGTGGCCTTGGGCCAAGGCCACGCCGCTGATCACGCGGTTTTGTATGAGGTGGATGGGCCGTTGGTTCTGGGCGGTGATCAGCTTTTGCCGTCGATCTCTCCCAATATTGGGGTGTATGCCACTGAGCCTGAGGCTGACCCCGTGGGCGAATGGCTAGACGCATGTATCCGTCTGGCACCGCGCGCGCGGGACGATCAATTGGTGCTGCCGGGACATAAACTGCCGTTTACAGGGCTGCCCCTGCGGATGGCGCAATTGGCGCAAAACCACCATGGCGCGCTGGACCGCTTGCTGGACCACCTACAAACCCCACGCTTGGGCGGCGAGTGTTTTGCGCCTTTGTTCAAGCGCAAGATCACGTCTGGCATCTATGGGCTCGCGTTTGTCGAAACCATTGCGCACCTCAACCACCTGTGGAAACGTGGGGACATCACACGCACACCACAGGCGGATGGCGTTTACGTCTGGCAAGCCAAGGGGAACGGCGATGAACGAGACACAGACAACAGCAGAGGCGCTTGAGGCGGCGGCACTCACGAGACGTGGCGCGGTGCATGCAAACCCCGCAGAGCCCTGCGCCGAAGCCGCCCCCGTGCCAGATGCAGTCAGCAAAAAACCCGTAGATCAGAAAAGCCCCGCCGAATGGGCCTATCAGCGGGTCATCATGTACCTCAAGAATTTTGAGGAACAGCTGGATGCCGAGCATGAAGTTGCGATGGGGTTCACCGGGGGGGACATGGGCGTGCTGCGCATTCAGGGCGTCGGGTTCTATGCGCCCGATATCATCACCTTTTACGGGATCGATCAGGCGGGCGCGAAAACGCAGCTTATCCAGCATGTAAATCAGTTGAACGTGATGCTGCGCACCCTGCCAAAGCCCAAAGAACAGCCCGAGCCGATGCGTATCGGATTTCAATTGGCCGCCGCGCTTGAGGAAAACACCTAGCTGCGCCGATTTCGCGCGCCAGTCCCCCGTGACAGGGGCCGCGCAATCGGCTAACGACTGCGCAACGGACAGAAGCTTAATCTGGGAGACGACCAATGGCAGAAGAGCACAAGCACGGCAGCATGAACACCGAAGTGCATGAAAAGACATTCGAAGGCTTTGTGACATTCACAAAGTGGACCGTTGTCGCAATCATCGCAGTTCTGGTTTTCCTCGCGATTTTCGCGCGCTAAGCCAATGCGCTGGCTGGCAGTTGTTGCCGCCCTTTGCGCGCTAAGCGCCTGCACGGCTGAGCCGAAGTGGGCGGATGACAGCGCGGTGACACAGGCCCGTTATATACATGACGGGCCGACGTCGCTGACGTTAATCACAGCCATAAACAACAGATCAGGCAATGGCGGGCACTCGGCCCTGTTGGTTAACGGATCTGAGCGTGTGTTGTGGGATCCCGCCGGCACATGGTGGCACCCCACCGTACCAGAGCGCAATGACGTGCTCTTTGGTATGAACCCCACGGTTTATGACTTTTACCTCGACTACCACGCCCGTGAGACGTTTCATGTGGTGCTGCAAGAGGTCGAGGTAAGCCCCGAAGTGGCTGACCAAGCACTGGCATTGGTCAAGGCCAATGGGGCCGCGGGCAACGCGACCTGCGCCATTACCACCAGCCGTATTTTGCAGGCACTTGGCCTGCCGCAAATGTCTCCGTCCTACTTTCCTGTGCAAGTCATGGAAGATTTCGCCAAATTGCCCGGCGTATCCGAGCGGAAGATCTTTGACGACAGCCCTGATTCGAACTCAGATGTTTTGCGGTACCGCGCCCAGCAGGCGGCCAAGGCCGCAGCAGCTGGCTAAAGCCCGGGCAAAGAAAAACCCCCGAGCCTGAAGGCACCGGGGGTTCTCTATGACAATCGACGAAATGCTCAGAGCATCCCTTCGCGTTGCGCTTTTTTCCGAGCGAGCTTACGGGACCGGCGAATTGCTTCTGCCTTCTCGCGCGCTTTTTTCTCGGAGGGCTTCTCGAAATGTTGCTTGAGCTTCATTTCCCGAAACACACCCTCGCGCTGCAGCTTCTTTTTCAGGGCACGAAGCGCCTGATCGACATTGTTGTCGCGAACACTGACCTGCATGTGGTTGTCACCACCTTCCTAAGTTAGAGTTATAAAAAGCAGGAAGCTGGCCTATAACAACGTCCCGGCTACATGTCCAGTAATGGAGGATCGCGAATGACCAACCTGACCGACAAGATGATTGATGCCGCTTTGCCCCACGTCGCGTTTGACGGGTGGTCGCAGGCGACGTTTGAGGCGGCGATGGAAGACAGCGGCGCAGTGCCCGCAGCCGCCAAGGCTGCGTTCCCGCGCGGGGCTGTTGATTTGGCGTTGGCGTTTCACAAACGCGGTGATGCCCAGATGGTTGCTGCACTGAAAACGCGGGATCTTTACGACATGCGGTTCCGGGATCGGGTGGCACATGCGGTGCGCCTGCGACTGGAACTGGCGGAGCCGCACAAAGAGGCTGTGCGCCGGGGCACCACGCTGTTTGCGCTGCCGCTTTATGCAGCGGATGGGGCGAAGGCGGTTTGGGGTACCTGTGACGCCATCTGGGACACGCTTGGCGATATGTCTGAGGATTACAATTGGTACACAAAGCGTTCGATTCTGTCGGCAGTGTATGGATCGACCGTATTGTTCTGGCTCGGCGATGAGAGTGAGGATCATGCCGCCACTTGGGGCTTTTTGGACCGCCGCATCGACAACGTGATGCAGTTCGAAAAGGTTAAGGGCGCCACACTCAACAACCCGATGTTTGCAAAGGTCTTTGCTGGGCCTTTGTGGGCGCTGGGCAAGGTGAAAGCTCCGTCCAAGCTGTCCCGCTCAGACCTTCCAGGGCAATGGCGCGACCCTTCCGCTTCGTGAAGTCGGCTGCTACCAAGGGGCAACGACGGAGGCTCCTATGGCAGAACAAATGCAAGTTGTTGAAATCACTCAGGCTGGTGGGCCTGAGGTCCTAAGGCCGACCACACGGGATGTGCCGGTTCCGGGGGCGGGCGAAATCCTGATCAAGGTCGCTTACGCGGGCGTGAACCGTCCCGATGCGCTGCAGCGTGCGGGCCTTTATAACCCTCCACCGGGAGCCAGCGATCTGCCCGGGTTAGAGGCCGCAGGCACAGTCGCGGCTGTCGGTCCCAACGTATCCAAATGGTCAGTCGGCGACCGCGTGACTGCGTTGCTGCCGGGCGGGGGCTATGCGGAATACGCGCTGACCCACCAAGACCACGCGCTGCCCATTCCGGGCGATATGCCAATGGATCAAGCCGCGGCCCTGTGTGAGACGGCGTTTACGGTTTACTCCAACGTTATGACGCGCGGTGGGCTGCAAGCGGGGGAGGTGTTTTTGGTCCATGGTGGGTCATCTGGCATAGGTACGACGGCCATCCAGTTGGCCTCTGCGATGGGTGCCCGTGTGTTCACGACTGCTGGGTCTGATGCGAAGTGTGCTGCCTGTCGGGACCTTGGGGCAGCGCGCGCGATCAACTACCGCGATGCTGATTTTGTTGAGGTTCTCAAGGCCGAGGGTGGCGCGGATTTGATCCTTGATATGGTCGGCGGGGACTACCTGCCGCGCAATGTCCGTGCGCTCAAGAACGACGGGCGTTTGGTGCAGATTGCCTTCTTGCAAGGATCAAAGGTCGCGCTGAATTTCGCGCAAGTGATGATGCGGCGACTAACGATCACCGGCTCAACGTTGCGCCCCCAAAGCGACGGAGCCAAGGCAAAGATCGCGGCCGATCTGTTGACGCATGTCTGGCCGCTTTACGCATCGGGTCGGATCAAGCCGGTGATGGACTCGGAATTCCCGTTGGCAGAGGCGGCGGCGGCTCATGCGCGGATGGAAGCATCGGAGCATATCGGGAAAATCGTTCTCAAGGTTGGGTGAGACGGCTTAGGCTCAGCTTTTCCGGTAGATAAGGTGCGATGATACCTGCGGCTGGTTGCCGCAGGTATCATGCGGTTTGTCTGCCGGTGTTTGGGGTGATGGTGTTTGGCTCGGGTGTTGGCGCGCCGGACGAAGCTTTGGTTTGGTGTTCGTCGTTCTGCTTGGAACGTTTCAAGCTTTACTCAGCGTTGTATGTGTCGCTTTAGGGGGCTGTGTCGCGCTGGTTGGGTGAGCCATCCTCGGCGGGCGATTGGAATGTCTAAATGACCGCCATGGGCTTTGGCGTGATCGCTCCGGCCCGCCCTATATAATCATCGCTGACTTAACTGTCGTCTTGCAGGTCTTGGATGAGGTTTGGCAAATCCGCCAACGCCTCTAGTGTGTGATAGCGGGGGTGGGCTTCGGGGGCCTCCGCATGTTCTAGCGCCCACGCCTCGGCGAAGGGGATGAAGACACCATGCCCGCCAGCCTCAATCATGGGAAGAACGTCTGATTTCATTGAGTTACCCGCCATCAATGCCGTCTCGGGTCCTGCACCGTATTGCGAGAATATCCGTGCATATGTGGTCGTGTTTTTGTCGGAAACGACTTCAACAGCGGTGAATAGGTGATCAATGCCAGAGGCCGCAATCTTACGTTCCTGATCAAGCAAATCGCCCTTGGTGATCAGGATCAATTGGTGGTTTTGGGCCAGCGTTTCTACAGCGTCTTGCACCCCGTCCAGTAGGTCAACAGGGTGGGCGAGCATGTCTTGGCCCGCCTCAAGAATTTGCGAAATCACATGGGCGGGAACGCGTTTGTCCGTGACCTCAATGGCGGTTTCGATCATCGACAGCACAAAGCCTTTGATGCCGAAGCCATAGTGGTGAATGTTGCGTTTTTCGGCCTCTAGCAGGCGCTCCGCGAGGTGGTCAGCCTCGGCAAAATCGCCTAGCAAATCTCGAAAACGCGCCTCCGTGAGCTTAAAGAAAGTTTCGTTATGCCACAGCGTGTCATCGGCATCTAAACCAACTGTTAAGACTTTCCGTGCCATTCTCTCCTTACTGCCCCTTTTCAGGGGCGCACATGCTCTTATATTACGGGGCTAGCCGCAGTTTACCGTATGCTCAAGAGGTGTCCCTTGTTGACCCAGACCATCATGATGTCCGACACGCCTTCGGAAAACGATGGCGATACCTCCGTCATCACCGACACAAAGCCCAAGACGGCTAAGCCGCCGATGTACAAGGTATTGCTTTTGAACGACGATTACACGCCGATGGAATTCGTCGTGCACGTCTTGGAACGCTTTTTTCAGATCGGCCATGCGCAAGCCGTGGAAATTATGCTGACCGTGCACAAGAAGGGCATGGCCGTTGTGGGCGTTTTCAGCCATGAGATTGCAGAGACAAAAGTCGCGCAGGTGATGGATTTTGCCCGCCGCAATCAGCACCCTTTGCAGTGCACCATGGAAAAAGAAGACTAGGCCCCCGTATCTTATGAAATCTCGTTTCGCCTTGGCGCTCCTGAGCGGGCATGTTGACCTGCCGGACGCGGGCCCCGTCATTGTGTTCCATCCTGATGGGGCGTTTGATTTTGGTCCCGTCGATCCCGCGCGGATTACGGCGGTTCAGGGATTTTTTCCCGATCATCAGGCGCTTAGGGCGCGCAAAATTGTAACTGCGACGGAGGCTCCCGATGAGCAGGCCGTCGCGGCGGTGGTGTGCGTGTCGAAATCCAAGGCAGAAACTCTCGACCTGATTGCCAGCGCCTGTGCGGTTACGCCGAAGGGGGCAACTATTATCGTGGACGGCCCCAAGGAAGCTGGCATCGAATCGGTGTTGAAGCTGTGCCGTCAAATGGCCGAGGTGGGGCCTGCGTTCAGTAAGGCACATGGCAAAGTCTTTGCTTTTCCCAATCCAGGGCAGGCCCCCGACGGTTGGGCTGCCGCGCCGCAGACGGTCGATGGCTACAGCACCCGGGCGGGCGTGTTTTCTGCTGATGGGATTGACCCCGGCTCACGCGCACTGGTCGCGGCTTTGCCGCCGTTGAAGGGCACTGTGTGTGATCTGGGCGCGGGTTGGGGGTATTTGTCCGCAGAGGTGTTGGCGCAATGTCCCGCGGTCATCAGCATCGATTTGGTCGAGGCTGACTGGACCGCGCTTGCCTGTGCCCGCGAGAATGTCACGGACGCACGTGCAGCTTTTCATTGGGCTGACGCACGCGATTGGACGGGCCGTTACGACACGGTCATTTCGAATCCGCCGTTTCACATCGGCCGGGACACCGTGCCCGCGTTGGGGCAGGCCTTTATCTCTCAGGCGGCGCGGTTGATCGCGCCACGGGGCCAGTTCCTTATGGTGGCAAACCGCCACCTGCCATACGAGACGACGCTGCGTACCGCCTTTACCGAGGTTGTGGTCCTGGCCGAGACAGGCGGTTATAAGGTGATTTCGGCCAAAAGACCGGCAAAGAGGTAGATTATGGCGCTGAGCATCAGTGGCAAGACGGCAATCGTGACAGGTGCGGCCAACGGCGTCGGTCTGGCCATTGCGCGGCATTTTGAGGAACGCGGCGCCAAAGTGATGTGCGCGGATCGTGACGAAGCAGGTCTGGCTGAACAGATCGGCGACAGCTCTGAGAATATGAAGTTCTTCGCCGGAGATCTGCGCGAAAAGTTAACGGTAGCCAACCTTTTGTCGGCAACGGTGGATGCATTTGATCAGGTGGATATCTTGGTTAATGCCTCCCGGCAGGTAGATAAAACGGACCCGCTTGACCCAGAGGACGGCACTGTGATGGCCTTGCTTGAGCAGAACCTGATGACGTCCCTTAGGCTCAGCCAAGCGGTAGCCAAGCGTATGATAACACAGGCAGAAAATGATGGGCGGGATGAGGGAATTATTGGTTCAATCATCAACATCAGCTCTATCGCCGCGCGTCGGACGCAGGCGGATTTGCTGGGCTACTCGATCTCGCAAGCCGCGCTTGATCAAGCGACGCGGTCGCTAGCCGTTGCGCTCGCGCCTCGGCGCATCCGCGTGAATGCTGTAGCGTTTGGTTCGGTGATGTCCGCATCGTTGAAATCGTCGTTGAAAGAAGACAGCGATTTACGCCCCGCGATCTGTGCAGGCACACCGATGGGACGTATCGCAAAGCCAAGTGAAGTTGCTGATGCTGCTCAGTTTTTGGCCAGTGACGGGGCGGGCTTTATGACGGGGCAAATCCTGACCGTGGATGGGGGACGCACGCTTCTTGATCCTGTGGATGGTGCGGCGCACTGATCGAATTTGGCGCGCTTCTGCTGCCGTTAACCGATTGAGAGGTTTTGTCCGCTAGGCATGTGGCGTGCCCCTCATTCGAGTAGTCGATCATGTCAAACGCCACGTCCCAATCCTCCGGTACCCGTGAGGAAGAAGTCACTTTTGAGCCGCATGAGCTGTTCTTTTCACGAACGGATGAACGCGGGGTCGTATTGTTCGGCAACGACGTGTTTCTGCGTACCAGTCACTATCCGTGGGAGGAGATGTCCGGCGCGCCGCATAAAATCGTACGACACCCCGACATGCCGCGTGCCGTTTTCTGGATCTTGTGGGAGGCTTTGAAAGCGGGAACGCCGATTGGGGCATACATTAAAAATCGTGCGAAGAATGGGCAGCCCTATTGGGTATTTGCAATTATCACACCGATTTCAGGCGGGTACCTTTCCGTGCGGCTAAAGCCGTTGAGCGAGTTGAAGCCCAAAGTAATTGAGGTTTACGAGCGTATACGGACCAAGGAAAACGCTGAAAAGTTAGAACCACAGGCCAGCGCTGCACTGTTCTTGGAGGAAATCAAAGCACTTGGCTTTAAGGATTACCCGACGTTTATGGCCCACGCGTTGTCCAAGGAGGTTGAGGCACGAAACACCTTTATGACGCGCACAGATAATCCTGCGATGATGCGCTATCGCAATATGCTGGATGCGCTAAGCCGGATTGAAGCCTCTAGCACCAAGATCGTCGCGGGGTTTGCCAACATAAAGACATCGCCAATTAACATGGGGGTCGTCGCGGCGCAGATGGGCCAACAGGCGCTTCCGCTTAGCGTAATTTCGCAAAGTTTTAGCGATATGATTGAAGAAATTCGGAACGGAATTGCCACATTCGTAGCGCGCGCCGATACGGTTGCGGCTGAGATTCACAATGGATTGTTCGTGACATGCGCCAATCAAATCCAGAACGAAGTGATTGATATCTTTGAGGCTGGCGATGACACTGCCGTGATTGAGGCAGAGGGTAAGTTCCTGTCGGAGTTAGAGGAACGTTACCTGCAAAGTGGGCTTCAACACATGGTTGAAGAGATCACGCAATTTCACAACACGTGCAAACGGTTGACGCGGACGCTCTCGGGGCTTTCGGTGACAAGTATCATTGGCCAAATCGAAAGTGCACGTATCGGTCAACAAGGCGGCGGTATTGACGACATTATGCGTCAACTCGACGGCTTTCAGGAGCGGACGCGCAAGGAGTTGGCGTCCATTCAGGACGATAGCACCATTCTGCGTGATGCGCTTGAGCATGAAATCGCAAGTGCGCGCGGTGTGGATGCGGGGGCGCAAAAACGCCGCGCAGGATGAACCGCGCGGCGTTTAACCGTTAATACAACTGATAGAACAGCACCTTATGGCTGTTCGTCGTCCTCGTCTGCGCTCGCTTCGGGCAGGTTGAACAGGCTGTCGGCATCAAGCTCAGGACCTTCGTCCTCACGCGGATCATCAGAGAGCGTGAAGGTTTCTAGGCCGGAAATAGCAGCGGGGATCTTTGGCTCGCTGTCCATCTCAAGGCTTTGCTCGGTGGAAACCAGTTTGCGACGCTCATCATCGGACATGATGCTGCCCTCAGCGGCGAGCTTTTTGGCTGCCTTCTGAACCGCCGCATCAAGCTCGGACTGTTTGCATAGCCCCAGAGCAACTGGGTCAATCGGTTGAATACCCTGGATGTTCCAATGGGTCCGCTCACGGATGGCTTGGATGGTTGGCTTTGTCGTCCCAACCAGCTTCGAGATTTGGCCGTCGCTAAGTTCGGGGTGGAATTTCACCAGCCAGAGGATGGATGCGGGGCGATCCTGGCGCTTTGACAGCGGCGTATAGCGGGGCCCACGGCGTTTTTCCTCACCCACAGCGGCGGGATTGAACTTGAGCTTTAGCTTCTGCGTCGGATCCTTTTCAGCCGCGTCGATTTCATCTTGGGTCAGCTGGTTGTTCGTGACCGGGTCAAACCCTTTGACCCCGGTGGCCACATCGCCGTCCGCAATGCCTTGTACTTCCAGCTCGTGTAGGCCGCAAAAATCGCCAATCTGCTTGAAGCTGAGCGTGGTGTTGTCCACCAGCCAAACGGCAGTGGCTTTTGCCATGATCGGTTTGTTCATCTCGTGTCTCTCCTTACGGCATAGCTGTCCCGTCGCCCGGCTGGGCGGCGATCTGTCGACCGCGGGTTCTCGCTTT
This sequence comes from Thalassobacter stenotrophicus, assembly GCF_001458315.1. Lineage (GTDB taxonomy): Bacteria > Pseudomonadota > Alphaproteobacteria > Rhodobacterales > Rhodobacteraceae > Thalassobacter > Thalassobacter stenotrophicus. The sequence continues at coordinate 38,772 of NZ_CYRX01000007.1, forward strand.
TTGGGGAACTTGAGCGGTATATATGCTCTAGATAGGCCGGAGGGAAGCAAAAATGCGTTGGATCATGGCGTTGTTGATGTTGGCAGGCGTGGCGCATGCTGATGAACCAAAGGCTGGCGTGTTCGATTATTATGTGTTGTCTCTGAGTTGGACGCCAACGTGGTGTGCCCTCGAAGGCGATGCGCGCGGCTCGTCGCAGTGCGATCAGGGGCGTGGCTTTGGGTTCACTTTGCACGGGCTGTGGCCCCAATATTCTCGTGGCTGGCCCAGCTATTGCCGTACGCCTCACCGTGAGGCCACCCGAAGCGAGACGGCCGGGATGGCTGATATCATGGGTTCCGCTGGTTTGGCGTGGCATCAATGGAAAAAGCATGGGCGTTGTTCTGGGTTGAACCCTCAGGCGTATTTTTCTGCATCACGTGCGGCCTACGACGCAATCCAGCGGCCTGAAATGCTGCGTGATCTAGACCGAGAGGTCACCTTGCCCACGCGTTTGGTTGAGGAGGCGTTTTTGCAGGCCAACCCGTCCTTGCGGGCCGATCAAGTGACGATCACTTGTAAGGCTAGGCGTATTCAGGAGGTTCGCATCTGTCTGACCAAGGAGCTTGAGCCGCGCAGATGTGGGGCCGATGTGATCCGCGATTGTCGCCAAAATGACGCCCTGTTCAGTCCGATGCGCTAGTTAGGACAGCCTTTTGAGCCATTCATCGACGGGTGCTGGCCGACCCAAAAGGTAACCCTGCACAAGGTGGATGCCAGAGGTGCGGACGGTTTCCAGCTGGGCTTCCGTCTCAACTCCCTCGGCGATGATTTCAAATTCGAGCGTGCGAGACATTTCCATCAGGCCATCCAATATCCCCGCATTGCGGGCGTTATTGTGGAGGTCCGTGATGAAATGGCGGTCGATTTTGACGATATCGACCGGAAATTCTTGCAGGCGCTGAAGGTTGGAAAACCCCCGTCCAAAGTCATCCAGGGCGACGCGAACACCGGCTTCACGCAGCGCTTCAAGCATACGTTTCGCGCCTTCTGGGTCTTGAATAACGGCGCTTTCGACAATCTCAAACACCATCCGCTCGGGCGGGACACCGTTCAACAGTTCGCTGATCCATTCGGGCGCCAGTTCATTGCCGCGCTCAAGAAAGCTGTTCGAAACGTTGAATGCGCAAAACATGCCGGGGGGGTCTTGGGTAAAGGCGTTGGCTGTGCGGCTCGCGGCTTCAAGCGGGAGTTTAAGATCAAGGTGATGGGCATCCGTCATCGTATCAACAAAGCTTTCCGGAAGGTGAACTTCGCCATCGGGTGTCACCCAACGAAGCAAAGCCTCAACCCCGACGGGTTTGCCTGCATGAATGTCCCAAATGGGTTGCACGTAATAAGTCACCTCATCGCGGTTCAAACCGTTTTGGATTTCTTCGATTGTGGGCCGCGACGCTCGTTTTGTTCGCGTTTTCAGGAGTTCCTCATCAGCGGTTTTGACCCGGTTGCGCCCCTCCAATTTGGCCAGTGCTAGCGCGTCTTCGGCCAAGATTACTGCGCTGATCAGTTTTTGATCGGGGTACAGGGGCGCAATCCCGATGGAGGCGCTGCGGCTTACCAAAATCTCACCACTGGGAACTGACGTCTTGGCGATCACCATGCCAATTCTGACCGCCGTAAGTTGCGCCTCCTTCAGATCGGGGGTGTTTAGGACGACGCAAAATTCATCGCCGCCCGTGCGCGCCACGGTGCCGGTGTTCCCCACCAGATCAATTAAGGCACTGGAAACTGCGGTGAGCAATCGGTCGCTTGTATCAAACCCGTGCCCGTCGTTCACGCTGCCAAGATTGTCGAGATCGATGCACAACACGTGGACATCATGCGACCGGTCTTCGTTTTCAATGAGCGAAAACAATTTGCTACGGGAGTATGCAGACGTCAGGTCGTCCCGCTCAAGCGCGTCGACAAGGTCGGTGTTTTGCGAGTTAAGCGCATCAACTTGGGTGCGCGTATCCGCAAGCAGTGCCCGCAGCTGCATTGCGTACACGAGGCCCACTAACGCTAATGCACCAAGGGCTGCCAACAGCACGAGGGTCCAAAATTCCATAATAAACAACATGAGCAACGATTTTTTGATACGATATGCGTGAACATAGTGCGCATACAATCGGTGGTTGTCAAAAAATTGTCAGTGCTGCTTAGCGAGGCATCTCTTTGCGGGCCGAAAGCGCGGCAGAAATGGTGCCGTCATCTAGATAATCGAGCTCCCCGCCGATGGGCACGCCTTGGGCAAGGGTGGTCATGGCGACGCCCGTGTGGGCCAGCTCACCCGCGATGTAGTGCGCCGTTGTTTGACCATCCACGGTGGCGTTCAGTGCGAGGATGACTTCTTGCACGGCTTCGCTTGTGATCCGGTCCTTGAGCCGTGGCATGCGTAGTGCCTCGGGTCCGATATCGTCGAGCGGTGACAGTGTGCCGCCCAAAACGTGGTAGCGCCCGCCGAACATGCCCGAGCGTTCCATGGCCCACAGATCCGACACTTCTTCTACGACGCAAATCTGACCATTGGCGCGCTTTTCAGAGGCGCAGATGCTGCAGACTTCTAAGGTGCTGATGTTGCCGCAATTTAGGCAGGCACGTGCGGTCTCAGCCACATGGGTCAACATGCGGGACAGTGGTTGCATCTGTGTGTCACGCTTTTTGATCAAATGCAGCACAGCACGCCGCGCAGATCGGGGACCAAGCCCGGGGAGCTTGGCCATCATTTCGATCAGCGCGTTGAGGTCAGACAGGTCGTCCGTCGCCATATCAGGGTTCGCGGCTCAGAATGGGAGCTTCATTCCCGCGGGCAAGCCCATGCCTTCGGTCAGTTCCTGCATTTCGCTGGCGGCCTTTGCGGCGGCTTTTGTTTGCGCATCATTGATGGCGGCAAGGATCAGGTCCTCGACGACTTCTTTTTCATTGGGGTCAAAGATCGACGGGTCGATATCGAGACCCGTCAACACGCCTTTGGCTGTTGCGGTCGCCGTCACAAGGCCCGCGCCGCTTTCGCCGGTCACAGTGATGTTGGCGAGATTATCTTGCATCTCAGCCATTTTTGTCTGCATTTCCTGCGCTTTTTTCATCATGCCGGCCATATCGCCAAGCTGACCAAGTCCTTTGAGCATCGTAAACTGCCTCTTTGTCCGGGTGTCCAAGTTAGTTGACAAGGTAACCCCCGTCGGCCCCATTCGCCAGCCCAAACAGACAGATTAAGGTGTCGCAGTGACGAAGCGGTGCTGTGCCTAGAGCCGGGTGGACTTTGGCAGTGTATACAAAACGGTCCCCGCACATATCAGCGCGACCCCGATCAGGAACAGGGCAGGGGACCCGACGCAGCCCTCGGTAGCGGCTTGCGCGAGTTGCGCATTCCCGTTCAAGGCCACGGCAGACGTCCACATCGCCCACGCGACAACGACAGCCAATCCGCCCCACTGGCTGCGAAAACGGACCACAAGCGCGGTCGCTACGATCAACAAAAGGCTGGGTGGCGTGCCAAACAGAGCCACGGCCTCTGTTAGGGCTGTGGCCTCTGTCCCGGTCCAATTGGGCCGGACTTGGGCGCAGATATCGGCGAGTGCGGGTGCCGGCAGGGCTGCAAACGCGGCAAGGATCACTCCTCTTCGAACGGATCCCATTCGTCGGGCACCTCCGGCAAAGCATCGGCGAGGGCCTGTGCGGCCAGCGCCTCTGGGGTTCGAATTTCGAGGATCTTGGCCGTTGGAAATAGATCGAAAACGGCGGCCATCATGGGGTGCGCTTTGGCCTGGGCCTCCAGGGCAGCGGCTTCTGCGTCGCGATCCTCGGCAATCGTTTTGCCACCGCCGGCATTCACGACCGAAATTGCCCAGCGTTGGCCAGTCCAGCCCTGTAGCCTTGACGACAGCCGAGCAGCTAAGTCGGCTGGGGCTTCTGGTGTGGGCTCAAATTCAATGCGCCCGGGGGCGTAATTGGCCAGCCGCAGATAGCTTTCGATTTCCACCAATAGCTTCACATCGCGGTGCTGACGGACCAACTCAACCACTTGGCTAAACTGGTTGTACCGCTCCAGCCCCGGTGTGGGGGCTGCGGCGGGTGCGGCTTGGGCGCCAGAGCCGGACACCACATTCGTGACGCTGTTCATCGGGCCGCGTGGGCCGCCGCCTTGTGGGTTGGGGGCGCGGGTCGCTGGGGCTTGGCCTGCGGGCGGGTCCTTTTGCAACTTGCGGATTAGGTCGTCGGGTGCCGGTAGGTCTGCCACGTGGGTCAGGCGGATGATCGCCATTTCGGCTGCCATCATCGCATTTGGCGCGGCGGAAACTTCTTCGAGTGATTTCAACAGCATTTGCCACATCCGGGTCAGGCTGCGCATGGGCAAGCCTGCGGCCATGGACTGGCCCCGGGCGCGTTCATCTGGTGAAACGGTGGGGTCCTCGGCAGCCTCAGGCGTGATCTGAATGACCGAAACCCAATGCGTGATTTCTGACAAATCGCGCAGCACCGCCAACGGGTCCGCCCCGTCCGAGTATTGCTGCGCCAGTTCGGTCAACGCCGCGGCGGCATCGCCCCGCATGATCATGTCGAACAGGTCCAAAACGCGGCCACGGTCGGCCAGTCCAAGCATCGCGCGGACCTGTATTGCGGTCGTTTCGCCCGCGCCGTGGCTGATCGCTTGGTCCAGCAGGGACATCGCATCGCGGACAGACCCCTCTGCGGCGCGGGTGATCAACGCCAGCGCATCATCCGCAATCTCTGCATTCTCAGCCGTGGCGATCTTGCGCAGGTGTGCGACCATAACCTCGGGTTCGATCCGGCGCAGGTCGAACCGCTGACACCGGGACAAAACGGTGACGGGAACTTTGCGGATCTCGGTCGTGGCAAAGATGAATTTGACGTGCGCAGGGGGTTCTTCCAACGTCTTGAGCAGCGCGTTGAACGCGCTGGTCGAGAGCATGTGAACCTCATCGATGATGTAGATTTTGTAGCGAGCAGAGGCCGCGCGGTAGTGCACACTGTCGATAATTTCGCGGATGTCGCCGACGCCGGTGCGTGATGCGGCGTCCATTTCCATAACATCGACGTGCCGTCCCTCAGAAATGGCAACACAGTGTTCGCAGGTCCCGCAAGGGTCCGTCGTCGGGCCGCCCGTTCCGTCAGGGCCAACGCAGTTCATCCCCTTGGAAATAATCCGCGCGGTGGTGGTTTTGCCGGTGCCGCGAATACCCGTCATGATAAAGGCCTGCGCGATCCTGTCCGCCTCAAAAGCGTTGCGCAGGGTGCGGACCATCGCCTCCTGACCGATCAGATCGGCGAAAGTCGCAGGGCGATACTTGCGGGCAAGCACCTGATAAGCGGGTTGATCGGACATTGTGGCTCCCTCGGCTTAGGTCGCAGGATAGGGGCGCGTGCGTGGGGCGTCCAGCGTATGTGTTTGTGATTTTGTGCGATGGCGTCGTTTCAGCAGATTTTTCGGCGAAACTGCGATGCGCACCGTTGTGCGCTGGGGTGAGGGATTGGACATCGACCCAAGCGGGGCTCGTTGTGGCTGCTTCCTTCCGGACCTGACCAGGTTGGCGAGGCGCTTGCCCGCGCCAACCCCTCACCGCTCACCTAAGCAATGCCCAAAGATTCTGCAAGCCGCCCCGAGCTACAGGCAAATCAATTGTCGAAACGCCCCGTAACACACCTGCGGATCACCGGGGCCATCAATCCCGATTTTGGCGTAAACGTACCGATCTTCGTGCGTGATTTCGGTCAAGCCGCGCAGCACGTCCCAGCAGGCGTTCGGCTGTAGCTTGCACAGTGTCACCATCGCGCCGTCCAGCCCCATATCGGCTAGGTTCACCTCGGCGTCTTGCACGGCCTGCAACGTTCGCGCCTTTAGCAAACCTTCCACGGCCTCGGGCGTGGGTTTGGTGAATGTGGCGGCCAAGGTCAGCAACACAAGGGCATAGGTGCCAAGCTTTATCATCACGGTTTTCCTTGTGGCGAAACGGATCGTCCCAATGATGGGGCAGGGGGCTGCATCGGCGCAAGCCCGTTGCCACTGCCCATCGGCTGTGCCATCCCGAGGCCAAACGGGGGAATTGGCGATGCGCTTGGCGGAAACAGTGACTTTTGGTGGCTCGGGCTTGGACCGGGCTGAGGATATTCGCCGGGCCCCCGAGGAATTGGCGAAGCTGCGCAAAGACGCGCGGATGTTGCTGTTGTGGCGGGGCAAACCCCTTTTGAACCCAGAGCGAGATGCGCTTGCATGGGTGTCACCCGATCATCCTGTTGCCATGCAAGGTGCCGAAGAGGTGTTTTTGGGCAGGGATGCGCAGGGCGGGTTGTTCGCGCGCGATGTCTCAGACTGGGAGCCTTTGGGCGCGGATGAGCCTGAAATCGGTGCCTTTGTCGACCCGAGTGAGCAGAGCCACCCCGATCTGCCCAAGGGCACGGCCTTTGCGGAGTTGCGGCAGGTGATGTCGGGTCTGACCCCACGCGACGCAGAGCTGGCCGCGATGGCCAAGGCGATTTTGGAATGGCACCGCAGCCATAGGTTCTGTTCAAAATGCGGGGGGGCGACACAGGCCCGCAAAGCAGGGTTCCAACGCAAGTGTGACACCTGTGGCGGAATGCATTTCCCGCGTACCGACCCCGTGGTAATCATGCTGATCACGCACGGAAATTCTGTCTTGGTTGGACGCAGCCACGGTTGGCCAGAGGGGATGTATTCGCTGTTGGCGGGCTTTGTAGATCCGGGCGAATGCCTGGAGGCTGCCGTACGCCGCGAAGTGTGGGAAGAAGCCGGCGTGCGCGTCGGCCGTGTTGAGTACCTTGCGAGCCAGCCTTGGCCCTTTCCCATGTCGCTGATGTTTGGCTGCTGGGGTGAGGCGCTGGATCATGAGATCACAGTAGACGTCGATGAAATCGAGGATGCCCTTTGGGTGAGCAAGGAGGACATGATGGCCTCTTTCGCGGGTGAGAACCCGGCGCTCAAGCCCGCGCGAAAGGGCTCCATCGCGCAGTTCTTGTTACAAAACTGGCTTGCGGATACTTTGGACTAAGCGGCGAAGCCGCCCAAACTCCATGAGGCTACGGCAATGAAGCTCACCGCCAAGGCAGATATCGCGGCTCCGATAGATCAGGCGTTTGAAAGCTTGTGTGATCCCGACCGGCTGGAACAGACGGTTCGCGGCCAAGGTGGCATCATTCGGCGCAATCCAATCGGACCGGTGGAGGAGGGAACGCAGTGGGACGCGCGGATCGCCTTTCGCGGTGCCTCCCGGGAGGTTAGCTTTATCGTCACGTCGCTGGAGGCACCCATGCTTATGCGGTTCCGGGGCAATGGCGCGGCTTTTGATATTGCGGTCGATGTGGAGTTGGCAGTCGTCGACGCGGTCACAACACGCCTGACGGTCACAACTCAAGGCGCGCCAAAAACGCTGCCGGCCCGGATCATGATGCAATCGCTCAAGTTGGCGCATGGCCAAATTCTGGCCCGATACCGCGCGCGGATCGCGGAGTATGTGGCCGAGACCGAGGCGGAAATGCGCCTGAGTTAGTGGCGGATATGGTCGGGGTCTGCGGGATAGGTGCCCAAGACCTTCACCATTGAACTGAAATAGCTCAGCTCTTCCATCGCGCGTTGCACGGCGGGGTCCTCAGGATGGCCTTCGATATCAGCATAGAATTGTGTCGCAGTGAATTGGCCGCCGACCATGTAGCTTTCGAGCTTGGTCATGTTGACGCCGTTTGTGGCGAACCCACCCATCGCTTTGTATAGCGCGGCGGGGATGTTGCGCACCCGAAAGACAAAGCTGGTCAGCATCTGGTCCGAGCCGCGATGCGTCAGATCCGGTGTGGGCGACATGACTAAGAACCGGGTCGTGTTGGTGTCTTGATCTTCGATATCGCGTGCAAGAACTTTTAGCCCGTACGTTTCAGCAGCCAGTTCCGACGCCAAGGCGGCAGCCCCCATTTCGCCCTCTTTGGCGATGTCGGCCGCTGCGCCCGCGTTGTCTGCATGGGGTTCCGCAGTGATCGCGTTGTTCGCAAGAAAGCTTCGACACTGTGGCAGAATCACTAGGTGCCCTCGCGCGACCTTAATCTGTGAAAGGGTCTGACCGGGCATCGCCATCATGCAGATGCGGACCCGCACAAACGCCTCATCAACGATGTGTAAACCCGAATCTGGCAACAATCGGTGCATGTCAGCCACACGCCCATATGTCGTGTTTTCCACCGGAAGCATGGCCAATTCCGCATCGCCATTGCGCACTGTTGCGATCACATCCTCAAACGTTGCGCAGGGCACTGGGGTGTGATTGGGGCGGGCTTTCAGGCAGGCTTCGTGAGAGTAGGCGCCAAGCTCTCCCTGAAATGCAATGCGGGCAGACATTTAGATTCTTTCTAATTTGGTCGTTTGGTCGCGGTTCTATACCTTGAAACAGACTTGGAAAACCACATACATACACCCGAACGACGATGAGGGACGCTCAATGTTTGATATGATGACGATAACAAAAGCTGGTGCATCGCTTTGCGCGGCCCTGCTCTTTCTCTTGCTCGGTGGATGGGCTGCTGAAACGCTGTACCACGTCGGTGGGAAACACTACGCGGGCCACGACAAGCACGAGGCCGTGCAAGGTTACCGCATTGCGGTTGAAACAGGTGACGCGCCTGCGGAAGAAGTCGTGCAAGTCGCATTCGCAGACGTATATGCCACGGCCGATGCCGGCGCGGGTGAGCGTCAGTGGCGCCAATGTTCGGCCTGTCACAAGCTTGAAGCTGGTGCCAATGGCACAGGCCCCTACCTGCACGGTGTTGTGAACCGGCCCAAAGGTGTTGCTGATGGTTACGCCTACTCGGAAACGCTGGCCACCATGGGCGGTGACTGGAGCCCCGAAAACATTGCGAACTTCATCGCAAACTCGCGTGAATACGCTCCCGGCACCAAAATGAACTATAACTTCCGCGGCTCCGTAGAAGATAAGGCGAACCTGATCGCCTACATGGCAACCTTTAACTAAGGTTTTGCCAATCCAGATTGCGAGGGCCGCTCCATCGGGGCGGCCTTTTTTCGTTTTTGTGCTCAATTTTGCGTTAGCAAATTTGCCCCGGGGCCAGATCGCACTTTAATTAGTCTTGAACTTTAAGCACGTGCGACGTCTTCTGCAGGGGCGGTAGCGCGCATAGATCGACAAAAACAGGACAGGGAGCGCAGCGAATGACACGGGCGAAACACGGGTTGGCGGCTTTTGGACTGGCGATGTGTGGCGCGATGGCACCTGCCTCGGCAGAGGACGTGATTGTCAGCCATGGGTTTTCAAACTTTGGCGCGCTAAAATACGGGCCGGGAGAGCCGTTTTCCTACGTTAATCTAGATGCGCCCAAAGGGGGTGAGATCAGCCTATCGACGCTGGCCACCTTCGATAGCTTTAACCCCTTTACCCGCAAGGGCGTGGCTGAACGCACTGGCGATGATCTGCTATACGAAAACCTGATGATCGCCGCGGCCGACGATCCCTATGGCTCCTATTGTTATCTTTGCACCACGATCGAATATCCCGAGAGCCTTGATTGGGTCGTGATGAACCTGCGCGATGACGTTACCTTTTCCGATGGCACGCCCATGACGGCAGAGGATGTGAAATTCACGATTGATCTGTTTTTGGACCAAGGCATTGCGGAATTCCGTTCCATTATTGACGGGTTTTTTGAGAACATCGAAGTGACGGGCTCGCATCAAATCCGGTTCGAATTTACGCAAGCCGCACCCAAGCGCGACCGCATGGGGTTGGTCGGGCTGTGGAACCCGTTTTCTAAGGAATGGTTCGCGCGCACAGGCGCTCGGCTGGACGAATCCACAGACGAAGAGGCGTTTAAGACTGGCGCATACACGTTCCGCACGCCCGGCTCGTCCAAGGAATGGGCAACGGCTTATGATTTTCCCGCGGTCCAAGATGGGCACGTGACGGTGGACACCATCCCCAGTGGGAACATTACCGGTGGCTCTGGCTTTGTGTTCAACCTGCGCCGTGAGAAATGGCAAGACAACCGCGTGCGTGATGCCGTGCGGATGCTGTTTAATTTCGAATGGTCTAACCAAGCACTGTTTTTCAACCTGTTTGAGCGGCACCATTCGTTTTGGCAGGGATCGAACCTAGAGGCCGTCGGCGCGCCCGAGGGGGCTGAGTTGGCCGCGCTTGAGCCGCTTGTGGCCGAGGGTTTGTTGGATGCGTCAATCTTAGAAACCGAAGTGTTAATGCCGCCCATAAACACATCCGAGAGCAACCGCGTTGATCGCCGGTCCCGTAGGCAAGCGCTGAGCATGCTAGAGGATGCGGGCTGGAGCCTTGGTGACGATGGCCTGTTGCGCAACGCCGCTGGTGAGACGCTGGAGCTGATCATCATCCAGTTCAATGCCGAAATGGACCGCATTATTAACCCTTATATCGATAATCTGCGTGCCGTTGGTATCGATGCCAGCCTGCGCCGCGTCGACACTGCACAATACGTCGAGTTGCGCCGTTCGGGTGATTGGGATCTGACCAACATCGCGGCTGGTCAAGGTTTTGAGCCGAGCTTGGGGCTGAAACAATGGTTTGGCTCTGAGACGGCTGAGAACAGCTCGCGCAACATTATGGCACTGGCTGATCCAGCCGTGGATCGCTTGATCGATGCCGTGATTGAGGCCAAAACACTGGATGAGTTGGAGCCGCGCACCCGCGCGCTAGACCGCGTTTTGCGTGCGCACGGTTTTTGGGTGCCGCGCTGGGGCACTACCGATTATTGGGTCGCCTACTGGGATCAATATCGGCATCCCGATCCCCTGCCACCGCTTGACCTCGGTTTGCTGGATTTCTGGTGGTACGACGCGGAGGCCGCTCAGCAGTTGAAAGACGCGGGAGCCCTGTAAGTGGCCGCCTATATTTTTCGACGTCTTTTGCTGATGATCCCAACGCTTTTGGGGATCATGGTGATCAACTTTACCTTGGTACAGTTCGTGCCGGGCGGCCCTGTCGAACAGGTGTTGGCGCAGCTTGAAGGCGGCGGCGACGCTTTTGCCAATATCTCCGGCTCTGGCGGTGATTTGGGCGTTGAAACCAACGTCGTTTCCGGCGGGAGCGAACGGTACGTCGGTGCGCGAGGCTTACCAGAGGAATTTATCAAAGAGCTTGAAGCGCAATTCGGCTTCGACAAACCGCCGCTTGAGCGGTTCCTCAATATGATGTGGAACTACATGCGTTTCGACTTCGGGGAGAGCTACTTCCGCTCAATCTCGGTCGTGGATTTGGTGCTGGAAAAGATGCCCGTGTCGATCACGCTGGGCCTATGGTCCACTTTGATTGCCTATTTGGTGTCGATCCCGCTGGGCATCCGCAAGGCAGTGCGTGACGGGTCCGATTTCGATACGTGGACCTCGGGGATCATCATCGTTGCCTATGCGATCCCGGGCTTTTTGTTCGCGATTTTGTTGTTGGTTTTGTTTGCAGGTGGAAGCTATTTTCAGTGGTTCCCAGCGCGGGGCCTGACCTCGGCTGAGTGGGACACATTCGGCCCGATCCGCAAGGTTTTGGACTACTTCCACCACATTGCTCTGCCGGTGTTGGCATCGACTATTGCGGCTTTTGCAACGCTGACGTTGCTGACGAAAAACTCATTCTTGGATGAGATCAAAAAGCAATATGTGACCACGGCCAAGGCCAAGGGGTTGTCGGAAAATGCGGTGCTCTATGGCCATGTGTTCCGCAATGCGATGTTGATCATTATCTCCGGGTTTCCGGCGCTGTTTGTCAGTGTTTTCTTCGGCGGGTCCCTTATCATTGAGACGATATTCTCACTCGACGGTTTGGGGCGTCTAGGTTTTGAGGCAGCCTTGAACCGTGACTATCCGGTGATTTTTGGCACACTGTTTGTGTTCACACTTATTGGTCTCGTGGTCGGGCTTTTGTCAGACTTGATGTACGTCTGGATCGACCCGCGCATCGATTTCGAAAGCCGGGAGACCTGAGTATGGCTTGGATTTCCCCCCTGAACCAACGTCGCTTGCGTAACTTCAAAGCCAACCGCCGGGCGGTTTGGTCGTTATGGGTGTTTTCCATCCTGTTTGGGCTGTCGCTTTGCGCCGAGATCATCGCTAACGATAAGCCGATTTTGGTCAAATATCAGGACGGCTATTACACCCCGTTTCGCAGCTTTTATCCCGAAACGACCTTTGGTGGCGACTTCAGAACCGAGGCGATCTACCGTGATGTTGAGGTTCAATGCCTCATTATCACGGGCGGTTTGATCGACTGTTTCGACGACCCTGAGGGGTATATTGAAGATGCGGCAGACGGGTCCATCAATGGCGAAGAGATATCCGTCGGCTGGATCATGTGGCCTGTTGTGCCGTTCAGCTATGATACCGTGAACGACATTGGCGGCACGGCACCATCCGCCCCCGACGGCACCCACTGGTTGGGCACAGATGACACCGCGCGTGACGTGCTGGCGCGTGTGATCTATGGCTTCCGCCTCTCGGTTTTGTTCGCGTTGGTCGTGACGGTTTTGACCTCTGTTATCGGGATCACGGCAGGGGCTTTGCAGGGGTATTTTGGCGGCTGGGTCGATCTGATTTTCCAGCGCCTCATGGAGATCTGGAGCTCGACCCCCTCCCTCTACATTATCATCATTGTGGCGGCGATCGTGCCGATGAACTTCTGGCTTTTGGTCGGGTTGATGACGCTCTTTGGATGGACCGCTTTGGTCGGCGTTGTTCGGGCCGAATTTCTGCGCGCTCGCAACTTCGAATATGTTCGTGCCGCACGCGCCTTGGGCGTGTCCAACGGGACGATCATGTTTCGTCACGTCTTGCCAAACGCGATGGTCGCCACCGTGACGCTGTTGCCGTTCATCGTTACGGGCACAATCGGCGGGCTGGCAACGCTGGATTTTCTCGGCTTCGGGATGCCGTCGTCGGCCCCGTCGCTGGGGGAATTGACGCTTCAGGCCAAGCAAAACCTGCAAGCACCTTGGCTGGGGTTCACGGCATTCGTGACCTTCGCCGTGATGCTGTCACTCTTAGTGTTTATCTTTGAGGGCGTCCGCGACGCCTTTGACCCACGAAAGACCTTTCAATGAGCGCAGTGTTGCAAGTCAAAGATCTTCGGGTTGGGTTCCGGCAGGACGGTCAGATAGCTGAGGCCGTGAAGGGAGTTTCCTTTGAGGTTGCGCGCGGTGAGACCGTGGCATTGGTCGGCGAAAGCGGCTCGGGCAAGTCGGTAACGGCGTTGTCGACCGTGTCGCTTTTGCCAGATGCGGCAGAGGTGTCGGGCTCTGTCACCTACAACGGCACGCAGATGGTGCACGCGCCCGAACCGGATTTGCGCCGCGTGCGCGGCAACGACATCAGCTTCATTTTCCAAGAGCCGATGACGTCGCTCAACCCGTTGCACACCATTGAAAAACAACTCGCTGAAAGCCTAGCCCTGCATCAGGGGCTTAGCGGTGATGCCGCGCGTGCCCGCATTTTGGAGCTGCTGGAGCGCGTCGGTATCCAAGAAGCCGAGAGCCGCCTGAGCGCTTATCCACACCAATTATCAGGTGGGCAACGGCAACGTGTGATGATCGCGATGGCGCTTGCGAATGGGCCGGAGTTGTTGATCGCGGATGAGCCGACCACTGCGTTAGACGTCACGATCCAAGCGCAGATCCTTGATCTGTTAGCAGAGCTAAAAGCTGCCGAAGGTATGAGCCTTTTGTTCATCACGCATGATCTGGGCGTTGTGCGGCGCATCGCGGATCGCGTGTGTGTGATGCAGGGCGGTGAGATTGTCGAAACCGGCCCGACTGAGCAAATTTTCACCGCGCCCCAACATCCTTATACGCAAAAGCTGCTTGCGGCGGAGCCTTCGGGTTTGCCCGATCCAGCGCCTGCAAACAGCGATGTCGTCGTCAGTACCGATGCCCTACGTGTGTGGTTTCCGATCACGCGTGGGTTCTTGCGCAAGACTGTTGGCCACGTAAAGGCTGTGAACGCGGCAACGCTGGATGTGCGTGCGGGTGAAACCCTTGGGATTGTGGGCGAAAGTGGTTCGGGTAAGACGACACTTGCGCTTGCGCTGATGCGGTTGTTGTCATCGGAAGGGCCAATCGTTTTTCAGGGCCAAGATGTCCAAGGATGGACGTCCCGGCAGCTGCGCGACCTGCGGCGACACATGCAGATCGTTTTCCAAGACCCCTTCGGCAGCCTCAGCCCGCGCATGACCGTCGCCCAAATTATCGCCGAAGGTTTGGGCGTGCATGATTTGGGTGAAGGTCGCCCACACCGTGAGCTGGTCGCGGAAATCCTGACCGAGGTCGGCCTTGATCCGGCGATGATGGACCGATACCCGCATGAGTTTTCTGGGGGCCAACGCCAGCGTATCGCAATCGCACGCGCCATGATTTTGCGGCCCAAACTGGTGGTCTTGGATGAGCCGACAAGTGCGTTAGACATGACGGTGCAGGTTCAAATCGTAGATCTTCTGCGTGATCTGCAAAAGAAATACGGGCTGGCTTATCTGTTCATTAGCCATGATCTAAAGGTCGTTCGCGCGTTGAGCCATAAGGTGATGGTGATGAAGCAAGGCGACATCATTGAGGCCGGGCCCGCACAACAGGTTTTTGATGCACCGCAAACCGAATACACGCGCGCCCTGATGGCGGCGGCGTTTGACCTAAAGTCTGATGAGGCCGTGATTGAGGCCTAGATCGCGGCGCTATGGCTGCCTTGGCTGATGTCATAGGCGTCAAAAACGCGCGCGATCATGCGGACAAGGGGGCGTGCCTGCGGACGTATGCGAAAGTGGGTCGGAGTGATCTCAACCATACCAGCGAACTGGTTGGAGGCTTGGGTGTACAGCCGGTTCAGGGTGTCTTCTGAAACACCAAAGCTTGAGACGATGTCTGCCGTCTCAACCTCAAAATCGCACATAAGCGCTTCAATCATCCGGCCGCGAAATTTGTCATCCGCGGTGAACACATGGCCCCGGGCGGTTGCTAATTCACCCGCCCGCACGGCGGACTGATACCCTGCTGTCGCGCTGATATTTTGGCTGAACCCTTGCGGGAATTTTGAAATAGACGAGGCCCCAAGACCGATCAGCACATCACATGTGTCGTCGGTATACCCCTGAAAATTACGCCGTAGCCGACCCGTATCCCGCGCAATCGCAAGGCCATCGTCCTCGCGCGCAAAATGATCGATTCCAATTTCTTTATAGCCATCCCACAAGAACAGCTTCTTGGCGTTTTCATACAGTTGCAGACGTTCTTCTGGGGTGGGCAGCGTGTCTGTTGGGATCATTCCCTGACGTCGGGCCATCCAAGGCACATGGGCGTAGCCATAAAGAGCCACGCGGTCCGGCGTGAGAGATAGCAATAGTTGCACGCTTTCGGCCAAACGCTCGGGGGATTGTTCGGGCAGTCCGAACAGAATGTCTGCGTTTAGACTTTTGACGCCAAGATCGCGCAGGGCATCAACCACGTCGCGCGTGGTTTCATAGCTTTGGATACGGCCGATAATTTTTTGAATGTCAGGGTTAAAATCCTGCACCCCGATAGAGGCGCGGTTCATGCCACCTGCCTGCAGGGCCTTGAGCCTGGCCTGATCAATCTCATTTGGATCAATCTCGACCGAGAACTCGGCGTCTGGTTCCCACCGAACGATATCTTGGAAAGCGTCCGCAATGCGCGCGATCATGTCGGGCGCAAGCAACGTCGGCGTGCCGCCGCCCCAGTGTAGACGCGCCAAACTAACATCTGACGGAAGCATTGATTTTAGCGTCGCGATTTCCTGAAGTAGGCTGTCGACATAGGCGCGGACAGGTTCATCTGACCGCACACCTTGGGTGCGACATGCGCAAAACCAGCATAAACGCCGGCAAAAAGGGACATGCATATAGAGTGAAAGCTTGGTCCCGGGGGCAATGGATTCTATCCATTCGCGCTGCACTGCGGCATTAACGCCCCCTGCAAATTGTGTGGCGGGCGGATAGCTCGTGTAGCGCGGGACCTTCGTATCGAACAGTCCGTATCGCTTAAGTTGTATTTGTTCACTCATTTGTTTACCATTATACCGAAAGATGATCTCCGCCTTGATCGAGATCAAGCAAAGAAGGCAAAAGATGCCACGTACAATGTCCGCCCCACGGCTCACTCAGCAGGATTGTAGCAATTGTCCTATTCGACATAGCGCAGTGTGTGCGCGCTGTGAGGCTGACGAATTGGAACGTTTGGAGAGCGTGAAATACTACCGCTCCTATAAGGCGGGCCAACAAATCGCGTGGGCGGGCGAGCCTCTGGATTTTGTCGGATCGGTGGTTGAGGGTGTGGCTACGCTGACGCAAACCATGGAGGATGGCCGTCGTCAGATGGTTGGCCTGTTGCTGCCATCGGACTTTTTGGGGCGGCCCAATCGCGCGAAGGCCACGTATGATGTGGTGGCGACGACGGACCTTGTGTTGTGTTGTTTCCGGCAAAAACCATTTCAGGAACTACTTCTCGACACGCCCCATATTTCTCAGCGTTTGCTGGAGATGACGTTAGACGAGCTTGATGCTGCGCGCGAATGGATGATCCTGTTGGGGCGCAAAACTGCGCGTGAAAAGATCGCGAGCCTTTTGTCGATTATCGCCCGTCGGGATGCGTCGCTTCGTGAAAATCCGGCGGAGCAAAGTGTAGTCTTTGACCTGCCCCTGACCCGCGAAGCGATGGCCGATTATCTGGGGCTTACGCTGGAAACCGTTAGCCGTCAGATCTCCGCATTGCGTCGGGACAAAGTCATTGTTCTAGAAGGCAAACGCCACGTTACGGTGCCCGATTTTGACCTGTTGATGTCTGAAACAGGCGATGACAGCGACGGTGGTATTTTCGGTTAATGCGCCAATAATAGGGGCACTTCTGACTGCTCTAGCATACGGCGAGTGGCACCGCCCAACACCGCCTCGCGTAGGCGAGAATGCCCGTATGCGCCCATGACTAACAGGTCGGCTTCGGTATCTACGACGTGACGCGTTAACGTGTCTGATACGCGGGGCAGCGTCTGCACATCGATCACCACAGAAGGGTTGCCACCGTGCCGGGCTAACATCCTAGCAATGTTTCCGCCTGGGTCGCCCTGTGTCGCGCTATGGCGGGGTGGATCGACGATCAGGACATCTGTGCGTTTGGCCGCAGCAAAGAACGGCAGGGCGTGGCGCGCGGCTGCGACAGCTTCGCGGGATTGGTTCCATGCGAGGACGATTCGCTCAGGCTGCCCGATGTCATCTGAGGTAATTAGAACGGGTGCGCGTCCGGCAAACAACGCGGCCTCTACAATTGTGGGCGCATGTGCGGCGCGGCTGGGCGCATAGGGTGGCGGAAGAATGACGATATCGGCAAATTGGCTGCGCTCTGCCACCATGTCACCTATCGTTCCGGGCTGCACAACTGCCGCTTGAACGTCAAATAGCACCCCCTGCGTTTGCAACGCCTCGTTCGCATCGGATTGAAGGGCTTGCGCCTGCTCAACGGCCTGAAGGCGCCCGTCATCGTAGACCAAAGATGTCGCACCCGCGAAATAAACACCGGGTTGGGTGGCATCCATCCCGACACAGATCACCTCAAGGTGGCTGCAATGTGCACGGGCGAAAGGCAGCGCTGTTTTTGTCATAATTTCAATATCTTGATGATTGCTAATCACGGTCAAAACGGTGGCGAAACGCATGGTCTTCTCCTGCTTGTTTCTCTGCTACACAGCTATTGGATCGAGATTTTGACAGCCATGACCTGTGTCAATTCGTCGATGCCGTTTCTTGACATGGATCAATGCAACTTAGAGGCGCGCTTGCGATGTCGGTCCTCATGAACAGGCCCACCGGCTCGCAGTTGAGCCAAAATGGGCGGAACAAGGGGACGCACGAGATGACCGATTATCTCAAGCTTGCAGTGCTGGCTGTGATCACGCTTTTTGCGGCGATTGCAGCCAACTACGCACGCGATGCAGCCTATATGGTTCACGCTATCTTAACGATGGTAACCGCGGGGGGGCTGTTTTTGTGGCAGCTGCGCCGTGTGGATGAACCAAAGGCGCAACCAGCAAATGAATATATGGACGGGCCCGTACGGGCATCCGTAATTGCCACTGCATTTTGGGGTGTTGTGGGTTTTTTGGTCGGCACTTTCATTGCCTTCCAACTGGCCTTTCCGGTGCTCAATTTTGAATGGGCGCAAGGATACCTGAACTTTGGACGCCTACGCCCGCTGCACACCAGCGCGGTGATTTTTGCGTTTGGTGGTAACGCGCTGATCGCATCCGCATTTTACGTGGTGCAACGAACCTCTGCGGCGCGGCTTTGGGGCGGAAACCTCAGCTGGTTTGTGTTCTGGGGCTACCAGTTTTTTATCGTTTTGGCCGCGACTGGCTACTTGCTCGGGTCGACCCAAAGCAAAGAATACGCCGAGCCTGAGTGGTACGTCGATATCTGGCTGACAATCGTTTGGGTCTGCTTTTTGGCGGTTTTTGTCGGCACGCTTGTGCGGCGCAAAGAGCCGCACATCTACGTGGCAAACTGGTTCTATCTGGCGTTCATCATTACTGTGGCGATGCTACATTTGGTTAACAATTTGTCGTTGCCTGTTTCGATCTGGGGCTCGCGCTCTGTGCAGGTCATGTCAGGCGTCCAAGATGCCATGACCCAGTGGTGGTACGGGCATAACGCCGTGGGCTTTTTCCTGACTGCGGGCTTCTTGGGGATGATGTATTATTTCATCCCAAAGCAGGCCGATCGTCCCGTGTTTTCGTACAAACTGTCGATCATTCACTTCTGGGCTCTGATCTTTTTGTACATCTGGGCCGGCCCCCACCACCTGCACTACACCGCATTGCCCGACTGGGCCTCGACGCTTGGTATGGTGTTCTCGATCGTGCTGTGGATGCCGTCGTGGGGCGGGATGATTAACGGTCTGATGACGCTGTCTGGCGCATGGGACAAGCTGCGCACCGATCCGGTGTTGCGGATGATGGTCACCTCGGTCGCGTTCTACGGGATGTCGACGTTTGAAGGGCCGATGATGTCGATCCGTGCGGTGAATTCACTGTCGCACTACACCGACTGGACCATTGGCCACGTGCATTCTGGCGCGCTCGGTTGGAACGGGATGATCACCTTCGGGATGCTCTACTTCCTGTTCCCGAAACTGTGGAACAAGCAGCGCCTTTACTCGCTCAGCCTCGTATCTTGGCACTACTGGCTCGCGACGATTGGCATCGTTCTCTACGCGTCGTCCATGTGGGTGACGGGGATCATGGAGGGCCTGATGTGGCGCGAAGTGGATGCAAATGGCTTCCTTGTGAACAGCTTTGCCGACACCGTTGCCGCCAAGTTCCCGATGTACGTGGTGCGCGGTTTGGGCGGGGTCCTGTTCCTCGCGGGATCGCTGATCATGGTCTACAACCTGTGGATGACTGTCGTCAAAGGCGAGGCGAAAGCCCCGGCCCGCGTCGCAGTCCCTGCTGAATAAGGAGGAGATCTCATGTCTATCCTCAGCAAACACAAAAAGATCGAGACGAATGTCACGCTTTTGATGGTTCTGTCCTTCTTGGTCGTGACCATCGGTGGCATCGTACAGATCGCTCCGCTGTTCTATCTCGAAAACACGATTGAGGACGTAGAGGGCATGCGCCCCTACTCCCCACTCGAACTCGCAGGGCGCGAGATCTACATCCGGGAGGGGTGCTATGTCTGTCACTCTCAGATGATCCGCCCAATGCGAGACGAGGTAGAGCGTTATGGTCACTACTCCCTGGCGGCTGAATCGCAATATGATCACCCGTTCCAATGGGGGTCCAAGCGGACGGGGCCGGACCTGGCTCGTGTCGGTGGGCGCTATTCTGACGACTGGCATATTGATCACCTGATCAGCCCACAGTCGGTGGTGCCCGAGTCTGTCATGCCCAAATACGGCTATCTGTTAGACCGCAAGGTAAAGCCAGAAATGGTCCGCGATCTGATGGCGACACACCGCATGGTTGGCGTGCCCTACACAGAAGAAATGATTGAGTTCGCGGCCGCTGACGTGCGCACCCAAATCGATCCATGGGGGGACACGGATGATTTCCTTGCCCGCTATCCCAAGGCGCAAGTGCGCAATTTTGATGGTGCAAATGGCGTGTCCGAAATGGATGCTCTTGTGGCCTATCTTCAGATGCTCGGCACGTTGGTCGATTTCTCGACCTTCACACCCGATGCAAGCCGGTAAGGGGGGCGGATTATGGAAGATATTTACACCATCACGCGCGCCTTTGCCGACAGCTGGGCCCTGCTTGTCATGTTCGCGTTGTTCATTGGGATCATCCTTTTTGCCTTCCGTCCTGGAAGCAACAAGGTGCATGCCGATATCGCGAATATCCCCTTTCGTCATGAGGATAGACC
The DNA here is from genome assembly GCF_001458315.1 of Thalassobacter stenotrophicus. Classification (GTDB taxonomy): domain Bacteria; phylum Pseudomonadota; class Alphaproteobacteria; order Rhodobacterales; family Rhodobacteraceae; genus Thalassobacter; species Thalassobacter stenotrophicus. Next base: position 59,192 of record NZ_CYRX01000007.1, read on the forward strand.
CGCACCCGACAGCGGGGAGGAGGCATCGAAATGAGCCATCAAACCGAAGATAAAGAACAAGAACTTCAAGCGGGTGACCCCAATACAACCGGTCATAGCTGGGACGGGATCAAAGAGTTCGACAATCCGATGCCGCGTTGGTGGCTCTGGACGTTTTACGCCTGTATCGTTTGGGCGATTGGTTACACGATTGCCTATCCTGCTTGGCCGATGCTCAAGGAAGCCACCCCAGGCTTGTTGGGCTATTCCACTCGGGCCGAAGTGCAGCAAGACATCGACGCAGTCGAAACCCAAAATGCGCCCCTCTGGGAGCAAATCGAACAAGTGGAGTTGGCCTCGCTAAAGGACAACACCGACCTGCACGGCTTTGCGGTGAACGGTGGCGCTGCGATCTTCAAAACGTGGTGTGCACAGTGCCACGGATCGGGTGCTGCGGGTGCCGTTGGGTATCCCAACTTGCTGGATGATGACTGGCTTTGGGGCGGGACTGTCGACGACATCGCCCAAACTGTGGCCTACGGTATTCGTCTTGAAGACGTGGCAGACAGCCGATTTTCTGAGATGCCAGCCTTTGGCGAAATCCTCGCCGAAGAGGAAATCGCACAAGTCGTCTCCTATGTCCGCTCGCTGTCTGATGCGCCCCATAACTCAGCCTTGGCCTCGGCGGGCGAGGTCATCTTCTTGGACAATTGTTCAAGCTGTCACGCCGAGGATGGAACGGGTGATCGGTTCCAAGGGGCGCCCAACCTGACCGATGCGATCTGGCTTTTCGGCGGCTCCGAAGAGGCAATTACCGAGACGGTCATGAACTCTCGCTATGGGGTTATGCCGAACTGGAACAAACGGCTTTCTGAAGGCGAAATTCGCGCCGTTGCGGCCTATGTGCACCAGCTTGGTGGGGGCGAATGACCTAGGTTCGGATCCGTCCTAAACGGGCGGATCTGAAAGGGGTCTCACCTTGATCCTGTTCGCGCGTTTCCAAAGGTAGACCCACTCTGACCGCCCTCCGCATTTCGGGGGGCGGTTTTCATTTGTGGTCTCTCATTGAGCGAAAGGGGCAAAACTTGACACAGGTCAATGTTCGCTCGGCGTCACAACCCTAGGAATAGTGAAGCGAACAGAACCCTAATGAAACGAGTCGGTTGTATGACTGCGTCCCCTGAGACCCCAAAATCCCTTTATGCGGCACGTGAGCCCATATTTCCGAAGCGTGTGTCAGGCTATTACCGGAACCTGAAATGGTGGATTCTGGCGGTAACGCTGGGCATCTATTACGTGATGCCGTGGATCCGCTGGGACCGTGGACCGAACCTGCCTGATCAGGCCGTCCTGTTGGACCTTGCGCATCGCCGTTTCTTTTTCTTTTGGATCGAAATCTGGCCGCACGAATTTTATTTTGTGGCGGGCCTTCTGATCATGGCAGGCTTGGGGCTATTTCTTTTTACGTCTGCGCTGGGCCGGGTTTGGTGCGGGTATTCCTGTCCGCAAACTGTTTGGACTGACCTTTTCATCCTCGTTGAACGTTGGATCGAAGGGGACCGTAACGCACGCCTACGGCTTTGGAAGTCGAAATGGGATGCCAAGAAAATCCGCCTTCGGATCACAAAGTGGGTGCTATGGTTGCTGATCTCGGTCGCTACGGGGGGGGCTTGGGTGTTTTATTTCACTGATGCGCCCAGGCTTCTGGTCGATTTGTTCGCGTTCGAGGCACATGCCGTTGCCTATACGACGATCGCGATCTTGACGCTTACGACCTTCGTGTTTGGTGGCTTCATGCGCGAGCAGGTTTGCATCTACATGTGTCCGTGGCCACGCATCCAGGCCGCAATGATGGACGAAGACACGCTCACAGTGGCCTACCGGGACTGGCGGGGTGAGCCGCGCGGCAAGAAGCATGAGAACGCAACCGGTGACTGCATCGATTGTATGGCCTGTGTGAATGTGTGCCCAACTGGGATCGACATTCGTGATGGCCAGCAAATGGCGTGCATCACCTGTGCACTGTGCATTGATGCCTGCGATGACATCATGGCCAAGGTCGGCAAACCGCGTGGTTTGATCGATTACATGGCTTTGACCGACGAAACCCTTGAGCGTGAAGGCAACGCGCCAAAGCCGATCATGAAGCATATTTTGCGCCCCCGGACGATGATTTACACGGCTCTTTGGGCCGGTATCGGCTTTGCGCTGGTCTTTTTATTATTCATCCGATCGCCAATCGACATGACGGTCGCGCCTGTGCGCAATCCGGTCAATGTGGTGTTGTCCGACGGCTCAATCCGCAACACCTACGACATCCGTCTGCGTAACATGAGCGGGACGGACAAACCTTTCTACATTTCCCTCAAGGGGGATGAGGCTCTGACGCTGCAACTAGAGGGCGCAGACGATCAGGTCGCAATGGTGCCCGCAAACGAGACCTTTTTGCAGCGTGTCTACGTGACTGCACCGCGCGGCAGTGGTCCGGCCACTGGCGATCGCACCGAGTTCAGGTTCTGGATTGATGATTTCGTTAATTCCGCACGGGCTCATACTGACACTGTTTATTTTGGGAGGACGACAGAATGACTGACAACGACCAAGTGACAAGAAAAGAGCTAACAGGACGTAAAGTCTTTGCGATTATGGCAACCGGGTTTTCCGTGATCATCGGCGTCAACATCACAATGGCCTATTCCGCGATCTCGACGTTTCCCGGTTTGGTCGTAAAAAACAGTTATGTCGCGAGCCAGAATTTTGACCGTGAGCGTAGCGCTCAAGAAGCGTTGGCATTGCAAATCGCCGCTGGCTACGACGCAGGTCAGATCAAGATTGTGGTTGATAGCCTCGCGGCCGTTCCGGTCGGTATCAAAAGCCTGAGCGCGACGGTCGGGCGCGCCACCCATGCACGCTCTGATCTGACGCTGGATCTGCACAAAGCGGATGGCGTCTTTTCCGCACCCGCGGTGCTGGAGCCCGGCGCATGGGTCCTACGGCTGCGCGGTGAGGCGCAGGATGGCACCCCCTTCCGCCAGGATTTAGGTCTGGCCGTGCGTGGCTAGCATAGCGCAATGACGGCAACTTTTGATCATTCTCGGCCAATGGCCTGTCCCGCTTGTGTGGGCGTGCCGGAGGGCGTTGCGGTTCAACCTGAGCCGGTTGAAAACGCACGCCTGATGGTGGCCTTGCCGGGAATTCACTGTGCCGCGTGCATTTCAGGCGTCGAACGGACGCTTGAACAGATTCCGGGTGTGGCCAAGTCGAGCGTGAACTTGACGATGCGGCGGGTCGCAATCCAAGCCGCACCCTCTGTCGATATCCAGACCATAATCGATGCATTGGACAATGCAGGCTATGAGGCGCAGGAGCTGGATAGCAGCCTTTTGGCGCAATCTGACCGCGATGACTATGGTCGCATGTTATTGATGAGGCTCGGCGTTGCGGGCTTTGCGATGATGAATGTCATGCTTTTGTCCGTTGCGGTGTGGTCCGGTGCGGACGCGGCAACACGCGATATGATGCACTGGATTTCTGCGGCGATTGCCTTGCCCGCGGTGGCGTTTGCCGGAATGCCTTTTTACACATCGGCACTTGCCGCACTGCGGGGGCGGCGCCTCAACATGGATGTGCCGATTACGCTTGCGATTTTACTCGCGGCGGGCACGTCGCTCTATGAGACGGCGCATGGGGGGCAGCATGCCTATTTTGACGCTGCCGTGGCACTCGCGTTTTTCCTACTGACGGGGCGCTATCTAGAGCATCGGACGCGGTCATCCGCACGGTCAGCGGCGCAAGAACTTGCCGCGCTTGAGGTTCAGCGCGCGATCAAATGGGCCGATGGCACTGAGGTCACCGTTCCAGTGGCGCAAATCGCCGTCGGGGATGTTGTGATCGTGAAGCCCGGCGCGAATATTCCTGTCGACGGTGTCGTAATGACGGGTCAAAGCGAGGTGGACCGCTCCTTTATGACCGGTGAGGCTGTGCCGATGCTGGCGCAGCCGGGCACGTCACTTTTCGCAGGTGAGATTAACTTGTCAGGGGTCCTTCATGTGCAGGCTTCAGCAGTCGGAAAAGACACTGAATTGCGGCGAATATCTGATATGGTCGCAATAGCGGAGGGCGGTAAAAGCAAATACTCAACCCTCGCGGATCGTGCCGTTCAGTTATACGCGCCCGGTGTGCATATTCTGTCGGCCGTAGCGGCGGTCGGTTGGTATATTTACACTCAAGATCTGAGGCTTGCGTTAAACATTGCAGCCGCAGTTTTGATTATCACATGCCCTTGCGCACTGGGCCTTGCGGTTCCGGCCGTGACGACCGCAGTGAGTGGGCGGTTGTTTCGAAAAGGCGTGCTGGTCAAGCATGAAACCGCCCTTGAGAGGTTGGCTGAGGTCGATACCGTGATTTTTGATAAGACCGGTACCCTGACGCTGGGCACGCCAAAGAGTGATGATTTAGCCGGCTTGAACGAAGTGCAAAAAACAGTGCTGTTCGGGTTGGCAAAGGGTTCAGATCACCCGCTCAGCGCAGCGTTGAGCAAAACGCTTGCTGAGCAAAATGTTGTGGCAGCTGAGATTACGGATCTGACAGAGCATCCTGGTTGCGGAACTGAAGGGCGTTGGGCGGGAAAGCGCGTTCGGCTGGGCCGCGCAACATGGATGGGCGGAGAGCAAGGTGCGGGTCTGAGCGTGTGTTTTCAAATGGGCGACCTAGACCCCATTCGCCTCTCGTTCGATGAGGAGCTTCGCCAAGATGCTGCTGAGAGTGTTGCGGCTCTTAGATCGCGTGGGCTAGACGTGCAAATACTCTCCGGTGATGGTCCTCATGCGGTCAAGAGAGTTGCGCAATCCTTGGGCGGTCTCCCGTTTGAAGCTGAACAGACACCTATACAAAAAGCCGATACCATCGCGGGTCTCGCAGCCGAAGGGCGGCGGGTTTTAATGATCGGCGACGGATTGAACGATACACTCGCGCTCGCGAATGCCCATGTATCGATGTCACCGGCAAGTGCCTTGAATGCGGCGCGCGTAGCCTCTGATTTTGTTTTGATCGACAAGGGGCTGGGCGGGCTTGATGGGGTATTCGACTTAGCGCACCAAGCCCGCAGCCGCATTGTTGAAAACCTCAGCTTGGCCTCATTTTACAACCTTATTGCTGTGCCTTTGGCCATTGCGGGCATGGCGACGCCGTTGATCGCTGCACTCGCAATGTCTGCATCCTCACTCACCGTTACGCTGAATGCGATACGGTTGAAATCATAGGAAGAGGAGGCCCCGCATGGACGTACTCGCAGTGTTGATCCCTATCTCGTTGTTGTTGGGCGCGGTCGGCTTGGTCGCTTTCATCTGGACACTAAAGACCCGGCAATACGATGATCCTGAAGGCGATGCGCAACGCATTTTGCGTTCCGACTACGACGACTACCCCAAGCCCTAGGCCGTTTCTCTAACCCGCTCAATTGATTGCTGAACACGCCGCGCGAGAGACCCAGGCAGCTGACGCAACACAGCGGCCTTTGTCTTGGCGTCTTGGTTCTGCAGGACGATGGCGATGACCGCTGGATGCTCTTTCGGCAGATCGCTCTCTTCGATTAAGGCCGCTATCGTGCTGCGGACAACTGGTTTTGCAAGCATACCGTTGCTTGGTTTTGGGCTGGGCTTTGGGGGCATTTGTTTCTTGCTCGGTTCAAGTCGTGCCAATAAATCCCGCGCGCTCTGCATGAGCGTTTCACGGCTGGGCATCGTATTTGGACTGCCTTGGGCGGCACGATCTTGTTGCTGAAGGGCCTTCGCTTTCTGCGTCAAATCATCCAGATGATCTTGCCCGCCTTGTTTGTCGATCAGTGCGAGCAGTATGCGCGCCCGTTCTGCATTTGATGCCTCCAAGGGCAGTCGCGCTTCGGGGCTGGGGCAGGCTTCGGCGGCGGGTTGTGGGTCTGGTGTCATTGGGGGCTCCTTAGAAATAACTGCGCACCAAGGCGCTTGTGACCAACGTCCAGCCATCCGCGACCACAAAGAATGCGAGCTTGAATGGGAGGGCGACAACTGCGGGGGGGACCATCATCATACCCATGGACATAAGAATGGCAGCTACGACCATATCGATGATCAAAAAGGGCAGAAAAACGAGAAATCCGATTTGGAATGCACGTGAGATTTCACTGAGCAAAAACGCAGGCACCAACACGGATAGCGGAGGTTCTTGGGCGGAAATCTCCTCTGATTGTGTGCGCATATCGATCATCGCATCCAGCGTCTCGGGGTCCACGCGAGCCCCCATGAAGACCTGAAATGGTGCCATCGTCTCGCCGAATGCGGTGCCTATATCCATCGTGCCTTCGACCAGAGGCGAGAGGCCATTTTGCCAAGCGCTGGTAAATACCGGCTCCATAACAAAATAGGTTAGGAACAATGCCAAACTCACGATCAACATGTTGGGCGGGGATTGTTGCAAGCCGATTGCTTGCCGCAGGATCGACAGAACCGTCACGATAAACGGAAAACACGTGACCATGATCGCTAGTCCGGGCGCAAGGCTGAGAACAGTGATTAGAGCGATCAATTGCAAAGTGCGCGCGGTTAGCGCGTTTTCCTCTCCCAGTGAAATTGCGATCTCCTGCGCGTTGGCGGGTGCGACAATCGCTAGGAAAAATATCAGGGTTAGAAACGCCCTCATAGGCTTTCGTCAGCCTTTGCGACTTCGGTCAGCCGAACGGCCAATTGGCCCGATTGATCTCCATCCAATTCTTGCAGTTCGCCCCGCGCGATCAACCGATCCCCGACGTACAACTCGACTGGATCACTGATGGAGCGATCAAGCTCGATGATACTGTCTTGCTCAAAGGCTAATAACTGCGAGACCGTGGGCCGGGCGCGACCAACAGAAACCGAGACCTCGACTGGTATGCGCGCAAACGGGCTGGTCGTGTGAGTGTCATCCATTGAGAACATCCTTTTCATCGGTTAGATTGGTGGGCCTGTCATCGGATAAGACCGCTTCAAAAGCAGTTTCGATCCCGTCGACAACGTGCAAAATGTCGATGGACCGACCAGTGGAGCCCAGCTTGAGGTGCGCTTGGGTCAACCCCAATGCGGCGTCTGCTGAGAGTTTGACTTGTGGAGTGTCAGGGTGCGCTTCGAGCAAAGTGGTCACCGCATTTAGTTCTTCGTGTGACACGCGAATTTCTATTTCTGCCTGCGCTGCGTCTTGGGCGAGGGCCACGACTTCATCCAACAAGCGCTGCCGACATCCGCTCTGCGCAAGCGCCGGGAGGAGTTTTTGAACAATATCCGCGAGAAGAGGTTTGAGCTCTGCCAAGATTTCGCTACGCGCGTGGTCCACCGTCAGGTGCGAATCAGAAAGCCGTTTGCCGAGGGCTTCCGCGATATGCGTTTGGTCGCGCTTGGAGCGCTCAAGGCAATCGTCCCAACCAGCTTGATACCCTGTTTCGTATATTTCTGTCGTATCAATCGCGGGCGCGGCCTCGGTTGTGGCTTCAACATCTCTAGGTGGAGCGGCACCGAATTCTTCGAGCGAAAGGCGGGAAAAAGAACTCATGCTTTACGCCTTTTCTTCCATCCATCCACGCAGGATTTCGACAGTTTCCTCGCGCCGATCCTCAATCAGTTTGCGTAGCCGATCGACGGGATCTTCGTCCTCGTTGTTGTCCCCGGATGCCATGTTGAAGGCAGGCAAATCCGGGAGATCACCGCCTTGGCCAGATAGGTTCGCCATGTCGAAGTCTGAGACAGTGCCCATTTGAGGCATCGCAAATGGTGCATTATCCTCCTCAATTGTCCCGCTAAGCGCAGGCAAATCCGGTAAGTCGGGCAAGGACGGTGCAGGTGCAGCCGGTGGTGCCATGGAGGGTAGCGCACGGGCGGACCCACTAGGGGGCGTCGCAGTTCCTTCCGGCACGGGCAATGCGGCTGAGGCGGTAGCTGTCGCGTCGGATTTGAGGGCTGGTCGTACCACAAAAAGACCCAACAGCAGTGCAACAAGCCCGAGCAGTGTGACCTGTATGAGGTTTTGAATGTCCAGCCGATCCATGATTCCAGAGGCGCTTGTGAATTCTGCCTCGGGGACCTGTTGGTAGGCTTGATTGAATTGAAGCGTCTGCAATGAGATCGTATCACCGCGCTCCGCGTCAAATCCAACCGCCGACTCGACGAGCTGTTTGAGAGCGTTGAGTTCGTCTGCAGAACGCGGTTGCCACTCAGTTCCGCCGTCTGCATCTGTTGTGGTCGTTCCATCGACGAGGACCGCAACGGAGATACGTTTGATCGCACCGGGGCCTCGTTTGATTTCACGCTCGGTGGCGGACACATCGTAGTTAATACGCTCTCTCGTCGATGCATTCTGCGCATTAGAGGAACTGCCTGCACCACCTGCATCACCCTCTGGCAGATTGCTCGCCACAGTAACCGCGCCGCCTGCGCCAGAATTAGAGCTTTCACGCGTTGTCTCTTCGCTATCAGTGCTGATTACGATGCGGCTATTGGGGTCGAGTGTGCGCTGCACCAAGGTCTCTGCGGCGCGGTCCGTTTCAACGCTGACTTCAACGACATAGCTGTTTGGACCAACGCGCGCTGACATAAGGCGCTCAACGCGCTTTTGCAAAGCCACCGCGCGGCTTTCTTGGTCAAGTCCAGAAACCTGATCCGCATCTGCAGAAACAATGCGGCCCGTCTGCCCATCAATTACAGTGACATCCTCGGGCATAAGGCCCGTAACGGCAGAGGCGACCAAGAATTGAATCGCCCGCGCTTGCGGTTCTGAGATTGCGCCTCCGCTGGTCATTAAGGTGACGGATGCCGTGGTCGTGGATTTGCGTTGGAACGGTGTGTTGTTTGCATTGGCGATGTGTACGCGGGCACTTTTGATGCCTGCACTGCCAGCTAAGGTGCGTGCAAGCTCGCCCTCTTTTGCCCGCCAATAGGCTGCGTCAAACATTTGGGATGTCGTCCCAAATCCAGTCATTTGTTCAAGGATTTCGTAGCCGTTCGCCCCTGTTTGGGGCAGTCCCTCAGCGGCCAGTGTCATTCGCAGACTGTCGCGCCGGTTGCTTTCTACAAAAATGCTTGTGCCGCGCACTTCATGTTTGGCGCCTTGTGCTTCTAACGAGGCAACGACTTCGCCCGCTGAGTTGGCATCAAGTCCGGCATAAAGAAGCGACATGCTGGGAGCACTGGCGATGCGCGCCATCATCAAGACCATGACGAAGACCCCCACGGTTGCGGCCCCGACAATAATGCGGCGTTGCAGCGGAAGCTTGTTCCAGAAGGACAGCAGGTTCTCCACGATCTTCTCCTTATGTACGCGGACGTTCTGCCCGGGTCTTGAGAGTAAGATTGCGCATTCGCCTTAATAATCGGTTAGCCAAACGGTGGTTATAGTCGGACGTGACAAAAAAAGATGGACGCCCAAATGGCTGAGAGCGACGAAACCAAAGATGCCCCTTCTAAGAAGGCCAGCAAGCTACCGCTTATCCTTGCGATTGTTGTCGCGCTCGTAGGTGGGGGCGGGGCTTTCTTCTTTATGTATACGAGTGGGGACGGCACGCCCACGGAAGTCGTAGAGGCTGCCCCCGAGGAAAAAACGCTTAGCCCACTTGCCGATTTAGCCTTTGTTCCGCTGCCCCCAATGGTGATCGCCTTGGGTGATAGTTCCTCGAATCGATTGCTGCGGTTCCAGGCGCAGCTTGAGGTTTCATCAGGTGATGAGGAGGCGGTCTCTTTTCTTGAGCCGCGGATTATGGACGTCCTGAATACGTATCTTCGTGCAGTAGCTGTCGAAGACTTAGAAAGTCGTCGCGCTCTTATTCGTCTCCGGGCTCAGATGCTGCGCCGCATTCAGATCGTGACGGGAGGGGATCACGTCCGTGACCTTCTGATCACAGAATTTGTTTTAACGTGAGGTTGTCGAATGCTGATTGATCTTATTGCTGATGCTCTGCTCTTGGGCGGTGCCGTGTGCGCGTGCGTCTATTGCTTCGTCTTGTCTCGACGTTTGAAAAAACTCTCGAGCTTTGAATCTGGCCTCGGGGGGGCAATTGCGATCCTGTCCACTCAGGTGGATGACATGCAAAGAGTGCTCAAGGAAACGGAGGCGACTGCAGGTGAAGCGTCATCGCAACTCAAGGAACTCGTGCAAGAGGCCGAGGATGCGGCCGGCAATCTAGAAGTTTTGTTGGCGAGCCTAACTGACATGCCTGAGGCGCCTATTACGCAAACGAATATACCAACACATCCAGGCGTACCCGTCGCTGCGCCATCGGCCGCTGTCGAGCCTGATGTGTTTTCCTTTGTGACAGCGCGCGCGCGAAATACTTGAGGGGAAAGTCTATGAACAAACCAAGTACAAAGACGCCAAAGCCGATTCAAAGGCAGATCACACTACTCATCTTGCTACTATTTCTCGCTTCTGCGGGCGTACGCTTTGCTGGTTTGAGTGCAGCATGGGCGACGGCTGAAACGGATGTCGAGGTCACGGATACATTCGGCAGCGACATGTGCATCCCCGATCCGGCGTTTTCAACAATGATGGAAGACCTAACCGCGCGCGAGGCTCGGTTACTTGCCGCAGAGGTCGCTATTGAGCAGAAACGAGTGGATGTGGAGCTGTCACGCCAAGCGATCTTGGAGCAACTCGCCATACTAGAAGAAGCGGAAATGAGGCTAGAAGCCGGACTGGCCGCTTCATCCACTGCGTCAGAAGATGATCTTAGCCAGCTCACTGCCGTTTACCAGGCGATGAAGCCCAAAGTCGCAGCCGAGCTGTTCGAAGCGATGGATCCAGAATTCGCCGCAGGTTTCCTTGTGCGAATGGCGCCAGAATCAGCCGCCGCAATTGTCTCAGGCTTGGAGCCCGCGACTGCTTATGCCGTGAGCGTGATCGTCGCCGGACGAAATGCAAACGCGCTGAAGGAATAGAATATGACCGGAATTATTGGGATCGTTTGCGTCTTTGTCATGGTCTTCGGCGGCTACTTAGCGGCTGGCGGCAAGATGGGCATCATTATGAAAGCGCTGCCCTTTGAGATGACGATGATCGGTGGCGCCGCAGTTGGGGCGTTTCTCATCGCTAACAGCATGTCAGAGGTCAAACATACCCTCAAAGATGTTGGAAAAGTCTTCAAAGGTCCCAAGTGGAAGACTGAAGACTACCGCGATTTGCTGTGCCTCCTCTTCGAACTTATTCGTCTGGCGAAACAGAATGCGGTGGCGGTGGAGGAGCATATCGAGGGGCCAGAAACCTCAAGCATCTTCACGAAATACCCTAAGATTCTCGCGGATAATGAAGCCGTCGGTCTGATTTGTGACACGATGCGCGCCGCGTCGATGAACTATGATGACCCACACCAAGTCGAAGAGGTTCTTGAAAAGAGGATGGAGGCAAACGCCCATCACGCGCTTCACTCCAGTCACGCGCTCCAAACAGTCGCTGATGGTTTGCCTGCGCTGGGCATCGTGGCGGCGGTGTTGGGCGTGATCAAAACCATGGGGTCGATTGATCAACCACCAGAAGTACTGGGCAAGTTGATCGGTGGCGCTTTGGTTGGGACGTTTCTAGGCGTTTTCTTGGCCTATGGCCTGGTTGGGCCGTTTGCGGCGCGCGTAAAAACTGTGGTCGAGGAAGATGTGCACTTCTACCGCCTTATCAGAGAAGTCCTCGTGACCAACCTGCATAACCACGCGACGAATATCTGTATTGAGGTTGGGCGCCAAAACACACCAACGCACATACGGCCATCGTTTGCCGATGTGGAAGAAGCGCTCAAAGACGTGAAGAGTGCGGCATGAGGTTGCTTGCTACCGGCTCCGCCTTGCTGTTCGCTCTATTCACCTCGGCAGCTTCGGCCCAAGAAGAATTGATCGCGCAATCGGGTGAACACGAAACGTTCTCGCGGATCGTTTTCCCTCTGGAGGAAGAGATCACTTGGAGCATTGAGAAATCCGATCGCGCCGTGCGCATTTCTTTTCCAAAACTTGATGCAACTCTAAGTACTGAGGGGCTGCTGTCGCGGCTTCCCACTGGGCGGCTGGATCGTATTAGCGCTGACCGTGGTCTTGTGGAGCTACAGTTAGGATGTGATTGCGATGTTGAGGTTTTTCGGTTTGATGGCCGCTTTGTCGTGATTGATGTTTTGGATGAAGCAAGCCCCACTGAGCCAACAGAAACAACGTCTACCGAACAACCTATATTTTCGTTCGGCGGTGACCAGCCCAACCCTATCGCTACACTCGCAGAGAGAATGCTGCCAACTATTGCACCAGAGATCGACGAAAACGTGCAAAGCTTTTCAGATGATGTTTTGGCATCTGGGATGACTAATGCGGTTGCGGCTCAATTGCTGGCTCCATCTGGTAATCTTGCACCGAATAGTGACGCGAGTGTGGGCGATGGTCCCTCGCAAATTGAGATTAACACGCCTTTGCGAAATCAGCCGCCCCAGGTTGCGATGGCGCAACAAGAGATCTGCGACCTACCTGCCTATGCCGATATCAGCCAATGGCCCCCCCATCAGGACGTTCTTCAGTCTATCGGCCAAATGCGGCGTGAGATCTTTGATGATAGCGGCCAAATCGATCCAGAGCGCGCACGTTCCCTTGCAGCTGGATATATTGCCTTGGGGTTTGGTGCTGAAGCGCGTGCAATCCTTCAAATGAGTAGTCAAGATAGCTCTCTAATGGAAGCCTTGGCCCATATTGTAGATGGCTTGCCTAGTCCTTCGTCCTCGACGCTCCGAGTGGCATTTGCCTGCCCAAACGCACTTGCGTTTTGGGCGGTACTTTCGGTAGGCGCCCTGCCTGACGGCGCAAATCTCAATGAAAGTGCGGTTGAGGTTACTCTGGCCAAAATGGGTCTCGAGTACCGTAATGCTTATGCGGGCAAGGTTGCTGCGAGGCTTAGAACCGGTGGGTATGAAAATGCAGCCCGCCAAATCGAGGGGCTAATGGCGCGAACAAATGGTTCAAGCGAAGGCGAGGAGGAAGTGTATGATCCCGTTGCCTTGGCCGAGCTTCAGCTAGAGGATCGCCTCGCTGCACTCAGGGCGCTTGCCTTCGCAAACACTCCACCATCTGCGCAAGCACTTAATGCTCTGCTGCAAGAGCATATGCAGTCGCGCATTGCTCTAGATGACGCGCTTTTGACCTTTGCAGGCTCCTTCGTGGAGACAGTTGAGGACGACGCTACCCGCATCGGTATTCACGCAGGTCTGCTTTCTGGCCTCGTGCTTTCGGGGTATCCGTTTGAAGCATTACAGTCCTATGAACGGCTTTTGCTCGTTCAGCCAGAACACACCATGGCCCATCTGAATGCTTTGGTATCCTTGGCGACTGAAGTGGTACCAGCGGATGAGTTCGCACTATTTGTTGTCGGGCTAGGTGATCTGGTCACGTCTGATACTGTCGATACAGATACTATTTTGAGTGTGGCGCGGCGTATGGTCGACGTCGGCATGCCAAGCAAAGCGCTTCAATTGATGACGCGCCGGGATTTGGATCAATCGCCAGAAAAGAGACTTATTTCGGCACGTGCCTTTCTGGCGATGGGTGATCCGCTCGAAGCATTATCGCGTGTTGCCACCCTGTCGACGGATGAAGCACGCCAGATCAGAGCCTACGCATATTTGCGCATGGGGAAATATGAAGAGGCTTTCCCATATCTTGCCGAAGCAGATCCTCTGCATGCGCCGGCTGGATGGATTTCCCAGAGGGTGGAGGCAAAGGAAATACAGTCTTACCCTAGGCAAGCCCTTTTGGATCAGATGGATACACAGTCGAAATCTGAGCGCCCGGCTACAATGACAACGCTTTTGGAAGAGACCTCCCAAATGAGGGCCGCCATTCAAGGGCTGCTGCGGGAGGAATAGCCAACGATTGCCTTGGTCAAGTACTTTCAGCACGAGCATAGTGCTACGTGCGCCTCTATTTTCAATCATTTAGTAACTCTGTTTCTCTAGGCTTCTTGGTGAAAGACCTCTGGTATCCACAGTTTCGGTCCCAGATGTTGAACGCCATTGGGAGCCAGAATGGGTTTCATTTCAACATTGTTTAAGCCGACGACGTTGCTTGCATTGGCTCTGATGGCGATCATCGTCATGATGATTTTGCCAATGCCGGCTTGGGTGCTCGACATCGGCTTGGCTGCTTCCTTCGCGCTTGCGATTTTGATGTTCACGGTCACGCTTTTCATTGAGCGACCGTTGGATTTTTCAGCTTTTCCCACCGTTCTGCTCGCGTCTTTGATGCTGCGCCTATCGCTGAACGTTTCATCAACCAAGCTGATTATTGGTGAGGGGCATTCTGGCACCCACGCAGCAGGCAATGTGATCGAAGGTTTTGCCAACTTTGTCATGGGCGGCAGCGTGTTCTTGGGCGTTGTCGTGTTCTGCGTTTTGCTGATTGTGAACTTTGTGGTGATCACAAAGGGCGCGACGCGCATGGCTGAAGTTGGCGCGCGTTTTGCGTTGGATCGGATGCCCGGCAAACAGCTCGCGATCGACAGCGATATGTCCGCGGGTGCCATTGATCATACTGAGGCCAAGCGCCGCCGCGAAATTGAACAAGCTGAAACGACCTTTTTTGGCTCTCTTGATGGTGCGTCAAAGTTTGTAAAGGGCGACGCGATTGCCGGACTTTTGATAACACTCCTTAACCTCGTCATGGGCCTTGTGATTGGCACAGTAGTCCATGGCTTGGATCTAGGTACTGCTTTTGAAACATACGCAATTCTTACGGTTGGCGATGGGCTTGTTTCTCAAATTCCGGCTGTGATTATTTCTATCGCGTCCGCGCTTCTTCTGGCGCGGGGTGGCACGACCGGCGCTACCGATGCGGCGGTGTTTGCACAATTAGGTCGTTACCCAACGGCTCTTATGACCGTTGGCTTTATCCTAGCTCTTTTTGCCTTGGTTCCGGGGCTTCCGTTTATTCCCTTTTTATTGGGCGCGATTGGCCTGTTTGCGGCGGCCTACTATGGTCACCGCGCTGCCCAGCAGGAGGAAGAAAATGAAACTGAGCCTCAACATGAAGACCGAGTGCCAGAGACCCGAATAGGTGATCTTCTTGAACTTGATGAAATCCATGTACAATTTGCGCCTGATTTGGTTTCGCTCGCTCTCGATCCGGCATCTGGGCTGGAGGCACGTATCACAAGCATGCGCGAGCATATTGCTCAGTCCTTTGGGCTCATTCTGCCTGAGGTGCGACTGACTGACGATATCGGTCTGCCTGCTGGCCAATATGTCATTCGCTTGTTGGGCGTTGAACAGGCCAAGGACACGCTGGAGCAGGACAGTGTTTTGGTGCTCCTGCCGGATGAAAATGCAGATACACCGGCTGGGCGCAGCGTGAAAGAACCGGTTTATGGGGCGCCCGCGCGCTGGATACCCAAGAGCGAAGAACAGGCTATGGCGCTTGCCGGGTTTACAACGGTTTCGCCGGGTGAGGTGCTCGCGACGCACCTTTTGGAGGTGATCAAAGGCAACCTGCCGCGTTTGCTGGGGCTCAAGTCGCTGCAACGATTGTTGGATGAATTTACCAGTCCCAGCAATCCGGTGCGGGCATCAAGTAACCGCCGCCTCGTTGATGATTTGATCCCTGACAAGGTGCCGATGGAAACCTTGATGGCGGTTTTGCAGATGCTGCTAAGTGAACGGGTTTCCATTCGTAATCTCCCGCTCATCTTGGAGGCAATCGCAGAAATGCGTGCCGCTCAAGCACCGCTCGAAACCATTTGTGAGCACGTTCGTCAGCGGCTTGGCTTCCAAATTGTAGCTGAGTTCCGACGCGCTGACGGGACGTTGCCCTTGATCCAACTTGCCCCGGATTGGGAGACGGTGTTCGAGTCTCATCAGACACGCGGGGAGCATGGCAATATAGACGTAGCTCTTCCGCCCGCACTGTTTTCAAAACTAGCCTCTGGTATCGGGGAGCGGGTTGGTTCTGCCGCAGAACGGGGCGATTTTCCTGCTCTGATTACGTCGAGCAGGCGCCGAAGATATCTACACACCGTTTTACGTTCCAGTGGCCTCAGCAATCCTGTCCTTGCATTCGAAGAACTTGGCCCAGATGTGAAACCGGCAATCGTGGGCCTCGTCGCCACATGATGGTTGAGATCCAAGAGATATCGGGTTTTGGGCAAGATGCCTTGACCCTCTTTGGCTTCTTATTTCTGCGGATTGGCGCCTTTGTCTCAGTCCTGCCCGCTCTTGGGGATCAGATGATCCCGGCGCGTGTCAAACTGGCCATTGCTCTTGTTGTGGTCGTTAGCGTTTTTCCGGCGGTGACCCTCCCAAGCATCGAACCGGGCGCGCCATTGGTGTTCTTATTCTTTTCAGAAACGCTTGTAGGCTTCATGTTCGGCATCACGCTTCGTTTTCTAAGCCATGCTCTGTTGGTGGCGGGGGCGATTGCGGCCCAATCCACATCCTTGTCGCAACTGCTGGGCGGGCCATCCATCGATCCTCAACCCGCACTGTCTAATATCATATACATGGCGGGTTTAGTGTTGATTATATTGGCAGATCTCCACATTAAAATCATATGGGCACTTGTCGAGCTATATGGGTTTTTGCCCATCGGCGTCTTCCTTTTGCCACTGGATGTGATGACATGGGGCGTGGATAGCGTCGCGAGCATCTTTGGTTTGGGGTTCGTCTTGGCAGCACCGTTCGTTTTGGTTTCCCTCATCTACAACGTTGCAATGGGCATCATTAACAAGGCGATGCCGCAGTTGATGGTGGCCTTTGTCGGCGCGCCGGCAATCACAGCCGGTGGCATGATCCTGCTGTTTATTTCGCTTCCGATCCTCTTGCCGATTTGGTTGCAGCGGTTTGATGCGGTGCTCGCAGCCCCCTTGCAGGCCCTGCCATGAGCGACGATGACAGCTCTGAAAAATCCCATGAGGCGACGGAGCAAAAGCTGCTCGAAGCGCGTAAGAAGGGTGATTTTGTAAAATCAACTGATCTTCATACGGCGGCCAGCTATGCCGGTCTTCTGCTATCCCTTGGGATCGCAGCACCGGCGGCTTTGTCCTATTTTGGACAGTTTTCGAGCGGGCTTCTAGAAAACGCGGATGCCTATTCCGAAACGCTGTTGTCCTCGGGCGGTGCGCATTTGCATGGTGAGATTCTATTAGCCGCAGGCCTTGCCGCAGCGGCATTTTTCATTTTTCCGGCCTTCGGGACGTTGATCTCGTTGGTTGCGCAGCAGGCGATCGTGTTCGCGCCAGCTAAGCTGGAACCCAAGCTTTCAAAGGTTTCGCTTCTGAGCAATGCGAAGCAGAAATTTGGACCCTCAGGCCTGTTTGAATTTCTCAAGTCGGCCGTCAAACTTATCATTATCTCCGGTGTCCTAGTTTGGTTCTTTGCGCGCAATTTGGACCCCATGATTGGTGCGATGAATGCTGAGCCGGGTCAATTGGTGGCGTTGATGGGGGCGCTGCTTCGCGAGTTCCTCATCATTGTGTTTGTGATTGCTGGCCTGATTGGTGCGATCGATTATTTCTGGCAACGCTTTGACCATTTGAAAAAGCAGATGATGTCCCAGAAAGAACTGAAAGAAGAGGCCAAAAAATCCGAAGGTGATCCGCATGTAAAAGGCCAGCGACGACAGCGAGCACAAGAGATTGCGCTCAACCAGATGTTGGCAGACGTGCCTGATGCTGCGGTGGTTGTGGTTAATCCCACGCATTATGCGGTCGCCCTCAAGTGGTCTCCGACTGATCCGACGCCGCCCATGTGTGTGGCTAAGGGAGTGGATGAAATTGCAGCGCAAATTCGCAAAGTTGCTGCAGAACATGGCGTGCCAATTCACCGTGATCCGCCAACGGCACGCGCGCTGCACGCCACGGTGGAAATTGGCGCGCCAATCAATCGCGAACATTTTGCTGCCGTCGCAATCGCTGTTCGTTTTGCCGATGAGATGCGCAAAAAGGCAAAAGGGAGCCGCAGGACATGACACGTAAATTTCAGCAGTTGAATGCGCTTAGGGAACTCACTGAGCTGAAATCAGAGATAAGCCGCGCTAAGCTGTCCGCCCATCGGGCGGAGATCGATGAAATTGCTGCGGTTATGCGTGAAGTCACAGCCGCGCGCGCCACTATCGCCGCCGAAACGCCAACACAGGCAGCGGCCGATGATCGCTATGCCATTTGGGCTGCAAAGCGGAATGAGGTTTTGCAGTCTGACCTGGCCATGGCGATGGCCCGTGCGCAGCCGGTGAAAGAGATGGCGGCCAAAGATGAGGCGCGATCACAGGTGATAAAGCAGTTGATCAAAGATCGAAAAAAGCGACCCTAGGCGCAGGTACGCCTGCCAGTGACATACCAATATGGGTTCAGAACGGCCCTACGCGCCGACTTGTGGTGTCTGCAATACCTGCACGCCATTGATTTTCCAGCTGATTTCTCCCTCAACCATCGTGTAGCGTAGCACATGCACAACACCCGTTTGATCCGTGATCATGACATCCTGAAACGTGCGGTTCGGCTCTGTTTTTAAGGGCAGAAAGTCAACCTGGCCTGGGCGCCAAACCATCGGATAGCCTTGGCGCACCATCATGCCAAATTGCTGAGGCGTTCCAAAGAGCTGGCGGATCGTAGGGCTTGCGTAGGTGAAGGCCGTCGCAAAATCATCCTGTTTAAAGGCTGTGATCTGCGATTGGATCACAGATTGGATGGCCGCTTCATCAGCGCGTGCAGACATCCCAGTCACGATGAGGATCAACGAAAAGAGTAAAGTGCGCATAGCGGCCTCCGGGGTTTTCTCCCCTTTATGCTAGCCGCAATGCGCCGTTTGGCAAATTAGCCGAGCTGACCTTCGAGTGCAGCATCGATGAGCGCAATTGTTTCGGCAACGCCATAAAGGGCGATGAAGCCCCCAAAACGCGGGCCTTGTGACGCGCCCAGAAGGACCTCGTATAGCGCTTTGAACCAGTCTCGCATCGGGTCAAATCGCTCACGCCCACAAGCAAAAACAAGGCCTTGCAGCGCTTCTGCGTCCGCCTCACCCTCCCACGATACTAGCCCCTCGCGCAGAGCGGTCAGTGCCTCGCGTTCGATGTTGCTGGGCGCGCGGTAAGTTTTGTGCGGCTCAACAAAGTCATTGTAGTACCGGACGGCAAAACCTGCGGCGGCATCAAGGCCGGGGTGCGTAGCGGGTGCCGCGTCTGGCGCATAGCGTTGGATGAAGCCCCACAGTTGGTCTTTGTTTTCGGCGTTTGCCACACTTGCCAAGTTCATCAGCATCGAAAACGGCACCACCAAATCCGACTGCGGCACGTCCGCACCATGGATGTGGAATACCGGGTTTGCCGCCTGCTTTTCAGGATCTTGCGTGTGATAGGCGCGAAGCTGTTGATGGTATTCATCGACGGCTTTTGGGATCACATCAAAGTGCATCCTTTTCGCTGTTTTTGGCTTTTGATACATAAAGTAGGACAGGCTCTCAGAAGACGCATAGGTCAACCATTCATCAATACTGATGCCATTCCCGCTCGTTTTTGAGATTTTTTGCCCGCTTTCATCGAGGAACAGTTCATACGTGAAATGCTCAGGCTTCTTGCCCCCAAGGATTTCGCAAATACGGTCGTAAATTGGCGTATTGGTCGAGTGATCCTTGCCATACATCTCAAAATCGACGTCAAGTGCAGCCCACCGTGCACCAAAATCAGGCTTCCATTGTAGCTTTACGTTGCCGCCGGTGACCGGCAGCGTCCATTCTCGACCGGTGTCGTCATCAAATGTGATCTCGCCTTTTTGACCGTCGACATGTTTCATCGGCACATAAAGAACGCGCCCCGTTTCGGGATGAATTGGCAGAAAGATCGAGTAGGTTTGGCGCCGTTCTTCGCGGAGCGATTTAAGCATAACGGCCATGACGTCATCGTATTTTTCAGCCGCGCGCAGCAGTACCGGATCAAATTGTCCAGAGCGATAGAAATCGGTGGAACTGATGAACTCGTACTCAAATCCAAATGTATCAAGAAAGCGGCGTAGCATCGCGTTATTGTGATGCCCAAAGCTTTCGTATTCGCCAAATGGATCAGGAACAGAGGTCAGCGGTCGCTGTAGATGTTCGTCCAAGTCTCTAGGATTGGGCACATTTCCAGGAACCTTCCGCATTCCGTCCAAATCGTCAGAAAAACAGATCAGTTTCGTGGGAATGTCGGAGATCACCTCAAAAGCGCGCCGTACCATAGTGGTTCTGGCAACCTCGCCAAATGTACCGATATGGGGCAGGCCACTGGGCCCGTAACCCGTTTCAAACAGGACATAGCCTTTTTCGGGGGGGCGCTTTTCGACCCGTTTGAGCAGACGGCGAGCCTCTTCAAAAGGCCAGGCCTTGGAGGTGAGTGCAGCGTCGCGAAGAGTGCTCATGATCGGGATTATCCTGTTGAATGCGTCCGGATTTGGACAGATGCGACCACTCCCTATTGCGGGTGGGGTCTGGGGTCAATAAATTGGTCATATAGCCCTTAAACGAAAGCCAGTACGCCGTGACAGAAAACCCCCAAGCAATGACCGCGCAAGACGCGCTGGTCGCATTGATGATCGCGGTTTCTGCGTCGGATGCGAACATTCGCACTTCGGAACTGCTGACGATCCAACAAATCGTAAACCATCTGCCGATTTTTGCAGAGTACGATATCGACCGTATGCAGCAGGCCGCACAGACTGTGTTTGACCTGTTGGAAGAAGAGGACGGGTTGGACGCGCTGTTTGGGTTGATCAAGGATGCGATCCCAGTGTCACATTTTGAGACAGCATATGCGTTGGCTTGTGATGTTGCTGCTGCGGATGGGCGGTTGCAGCAGACAGAGCTCGAACTGCTAAAAGAGGTGCGCTACGAGCTTGCGATTGATCGTCTGCACGCAGCCGCGATTGAACGCGGAGCGAGAGCGCGTCATCTCCCTCTCTAGCGTTCGCACTGAAGAGTGTCGGACGAATTGATTTAAGAGTTTTAAGAAAGTGTTAGGCGCTTACGTGCCGATGACGGGGTTCGTCCGTCATTCATCCGCGGATGTTTGGGTGAGCGTAAACTCTGTGACCGGGGCTTTGAGGTCGTCAGTGCCCAGTAGTCCTTCGGGGCGAGCAAGGGCGTACCGTTTCACCCAAATCAGACGCGATGCGGCGCGAGTAATTGCAACATAGGCAAGGCGCTTCCAAAGAGCTTGGCCCGCTTCCATACGGCCAGCACGAGATGCAGCGTATAGATCCGGTGCGAATACCTGCACTTCATCCCACTGAGATCCTTGAGCTTTGTGTATTGTGACTGCCGCACCGTGTAAGAATGCAGCACCCATATGTGCTGCGAAAGGGAGGAATGGCTCATCTTCATCTGGCAGTTCGATTTTGACGATCGATGCGGCTGAGATCTGCGGGTCCGGTGCCCCGACGACATGAAGTCGTGAAAATCCGGGTTTTCGCCCGGGGCCTAGGTATACGACCTGGGCGCCTTTGATTAATCCGCGGGCTTCCAGGTCAATCCGGCGTTTACGATGTTTAAGCGGCAGCTCGATCCCATCGCATATCAAGGGCTCCCCTGGGAGAAGCGCATCCTCGGGTGCCTCGTGCGCCATCCTAAAAGCACGGATCAGCCGCACACGTGTTGCGTTGCGCCAGACCAAAACGGGGCTGCGGGCCATCAAATCGCTGTTCACGCGCGCTGCAACTTCAACACGCGGATCTTTCTGCGCAGCTTCTTCGATCATGTCTTCAAATCGAGAAAACTCTAGATCGGGGTCGCCAAGCGCATGTGCGAGGTCAAGGATTGGGTTGTCGTCTGCCTGGCGATGGATACGGTTTAGGATCAGTCGTTTCTTGTCGCTGAGCCGGTCAAACACCATCTCTCCGGATTGGCCGACGGGAGCCAACTGCGCTGGATCTCCGAAGAGAACTAGCGTTGGGAAAATCTCACGCAGGTCATCGTACTGTTTTTCGTCCAGCATTGACGATTCATCAACGAAACCAATGTCTAACGGAGATTCTCTGCGCTTCCAGCCTGTGATGAAATCAGAGCCTTTGAGCCCAGCGGCGGCCAATGCTGCAGGGACTGATTTCGTCTCAGAGTAGACACGGGCAGCGCGATCCAATGCCTCATCTGTGATGTCGGCGATTTTGGGACGGTTCCCATCTTCGGCGAGCCACTCTGCAATTTTTTCATACTCAGGGTCGTAGACCGGTGTGTATAGAATGCGGTGAATGGTTGTGGCGGGCACGCCACGGTTGCGCAAAACTGAGGCGGCTTTGTTTGTTGGAGCCAGAACGGCGAGCGTTCGTTTGTCCTTGCGGCTTTTGCCTTCATAATCGCCCGACACTAGTTCTAGACCAGCGTCTTGGAGTGCTTCTACGAGCTTGGCTAGCAGCAGCGTTTTCCCACTGCCAGCCTTGCCGATGACGGCTGTAACGCTGGATTTTCCATCGCCTAGGGGTGTTAACAGGGCATCATCAAGATTAACGCCCGCGCTTTTCAAAATCTTTGAAATGCTGTCAAAGGCTTCGGCCTGATCGTCGGAGAATTTGATGGGTGTTTGCGCCATGGCCGCACACTAGGCTAGGCCATGGCGGTGTGCCAGTGGGATCAGCCGGTCATCATTGGTAGGGGGCCAAATGCGTTTTGGAACCATTGACCGGACAATAACGTTGAGATTTCGGCCTTGGCCGCCATTTTTTCGCGCATGTCTGGCTGGAAGGCCCAAAGCCCAGTTGAGATACCATCTTGTGTTCCCAATACGTCTGGCGCCCAGCCCAAGCGTTTGTAAATACGCGTCATTCTAGCGTCAAACACACCGACGGAGTGGGATAGGTTCATGCCAATTCCAAGCTCAGCTGCGCCCAACATCAAGGCAGCGGCTGTATTTGGTGTGGCGTCGGGTGCAAGGCAAAACCGCGTGCATTCCCAAATCAAAGGGCTGCGAATAGTCACGCCGTCGGTCAGGTGATTGAAAACATCGGCGGTCATATTATCACCGGTGGTGGGCAAAAAACGCATGGAGCCGCCATGTGTGCCATCCGATTTTTCCCAAATCAGGTAAAGCGGGTTCATCGCATCGTATTGGTCCGTTTCCCAACCTTTTTCATCGACGCTGACATCCCACTTGAGGCGATCGCGGAATTGTGTGGCGCGGTCGCGGAACATGGTGTCGGTCAATGTGGGGAAGGTGGCGAGTTCGGTGGCGTAGAGATAGCGGATCATTTTGGGGCTCCTGTCGTCCGTGATAGGGACGAGGAGCTAGGGTCGTGCAGGTTAACGGTTTCCTAGCGTGCGCGAAGACAAAGATCGCGCAACCGCAGCTGCTCAGAGGCAGATGAGCCCCCGCAAAAGTGCGTTTGCAACAGCATGGGTCGTGTTTGCCGCGCCCAATTTGAACCGGGCAGATTCGATATAAACCCGCAGTGTATGTTCCGAAATCTTGAGCCGTTCTGCAGCTTGAGAGCGATTCATGCCCGCAGCCAAAAGCGTCAAAGCATCTGTTTCGCGCGGAGATAATGACTGACCGGCTTTGATTTCATCACTCCCCTCCATCGCGAGTGCACGCTCATTCATATAGTGCGCCGCCAAGATCAGTTCGTGCATGTATTCCGTCGTAAAGGAGGCCCATTGCTCATCACTTGCTTTGTGATTCACTGTGAATAGAGCAAACTGCCCGGCAGGGCCGCGGATAGGTATTGAAAACCCTTGGTTCCCAAGACCCGCAGTAATTCCGTCTCCGAGCAGGGTGCGGGCGCTTTTGTGGGACCAATCTAGGCGTTTCCAATCCACAGGGGTAAAGCGTTGGAAGCACCCTTGCACGACCGGGTCAATTTTTTCGAAACCTTCTGCAACATAGTGATCGACCCAGCTTGGGTCATAGGTCAGCGCGGCGTATTGCTGACCGGTTGATTTAACTGAGTGATAGACGAGGTGCTCAACCTCATAGACGTCGCGCAAGCGAACGACTGACGACTGTAGGTCATCAAGACTTGAAGCCTGAGTGAGGCTGTCCAGAAATGTTTCTAGTCGTCGCGTCATACACCACAGTTCCGTTTTGGCGGTGCAACGCGTTCTCCGCGAGCTCTGCCGCAGCCACGAGTACTGTGTCATCGAGGTGTTCAGCCAATGATGGTAGCTCGTTAAGATGCGCAAATGCCCGCAGGTCGGTCAGCACGTCAATAATCCAGTCTTTCGACATCACCAGAGTCCCCTTTGAATGGTTAACGGTTGGTAAAGAGAACACTATCATTCGACGCTTTTCCGCGAAATTCGCGATAATTCCCTCCCCAGAAATAGGGAGGGAGGTCAAAATAAGGCTCGGAAATCGCTCGAACTGTGTTTCGCAACGCAAATGGCCCGCGCAAATCTCTCTGCGCGGGCCATGCTTGGGAGTGATTCTAATTAAGCTTTTGGACCAGCTTCCAACACGTCTTCTAGGGTGCGCAGGCCGGTCTTGGGGGCTTGGACCAAAACGGACATGTTCCCGGGCTTATGCTCATTGCGAAGCATTTTCATGTGTGCCTCGGGCAGGTCGTCCCACGGGAAAACTTCGGACATGCATGGGTCAAGACGCCGCTCGACCATCAAGTTGTTGGCTGCTGCCGCTTGCTTGAGGTGCGCGAAGTGCGACCCTTGCAGGCGCTTTTGGTGCATCCACATGTAGCGCACGTCGAATGTGCAGTTGAAGCCAGTGGTGCCGGCGCAGATTACGACCATACCACCTTTTTTACACACAAGGTTCGAGACGGGGAATGTGCTCTCACCCGGGTGTTCGAACACCATGTCGACGTTCACGCCCTTGCCGGTGATGTCCCAGATGGCCTTGCCGAATTTGCGCGCCTCTTTGAACCACACTGCGTATTCAGGAGTGTTCACGGTGGGCATCTGACCCCAGCAATTGAAATCGCGACGGTTGATAACGCCCTTGGCGCCGAGCCCCATGACAAACTCACGCTTGTCTTCGTCGGAAATCACACCGATGGCGTTGGCGCCCGCCGTGTTGATCAGCTGGATCGCGTAGGAGCCAAGGCCGCCGGATGCGCCCCATACCAGAACGTTTTGACCAGGCTTCAGGTCGTGGGGCTCATGGCCAAACAGCATACGGTAAGCGGTTGCGAGCGTGAGCGTATAGCACGCGCTTTCTTCCCACGTCAGGTGCTTGGGGCGTGGCATCAACTGCTGTGCCTGTACCCGTGTGAACTGTGAGAACGACCCGTCAGGCGTCTCATAGCCCCAAATCCGCTGAGTGGGGGAATACATTGGATCGCCACCGTTGCATTCCTCATCGTCGCCGTCGTCTTGGTTGCAGTGAACCACAACTTCGTCGCCAACTTTCCAGCGCTTTACCTTGTCACCAACGGCCCAAACGATGCCAGACGCATCGGAACCCGCGATGTGATAGGGCTGTTGGTGGCCGTCAAACGGGCTGATCGGCTGGCCAAGGGCCGCCCACACGCCGTTGTAGTTCACGCCCGCAGCCATCACGAGGACGAGGACCTCGTTGCTGTCGAGGGTCGGGACTTCGACGACTTCTTTGAGCATGGCCTTGTCGGGATCACCGTGACGCTCGCGGCGGATCGCCCAGGAATACATATGCTTGGGCACGTACCCCATGGGAGGCATCTCGCCCATTTCGTACAGGTCCTTTTGCGGCGCGTCATACACAGCCAGTTCGGCGTTCGTGTCCAAAGCCATACTCCATCTCCACTTAATTCTCAGTTGCCGCGTCGCAGAATCGCATCCACGCTGCGTTGCAACATGGAGTAAACTCGGCTGCGCAATAATGCAAACTTAATTATGGATTTTCGGTAATTTTATGTCTTTGGTTCGCGCTTGAGGTGTCTGATACTGCGTCAGCAGCTCCTTTTGGCAGCATGTTCGCGTAATAATGCAAAAGCCGCGCTTCCTTTTCGGTGGCCTGCAGCAATCCGTCACGCGTTTCCACGATGCCCCGCAGCGTGAGCGCGCGCAGGCCAACCTCTGCCGCATAGGCCATGTCGGTCCGAGGTATATGCACATGACTGCCGGTTTCTTGGATTTTGGCGAGATACCCTTCAAACGCTGCGTGCAGTTCAGGCAGGGGCAAAGGTGCGCGGTCGCGAATGACCGACGCCATAATGGGCACGGGCAAAACCGGTAGGATGTGGTCAATCCTTCCCATCAACTCCTTAGCAAGGGCTTCTGCGGTATTTTCGCTCTCGCGCTCAAGAAAGGCTGTCAATGACAAGGGGGCGCCAAAGCTGACCGCGGCGTAGCCAAAGCGGTGAAAACCACCTCGCAGGCGCAGTAGGAGATGAAGATAGAGGTAACGCAAGATCATGATGGGTCGTAGCCGAAACCGGCGGGTCGAGCCGTTAGCGCCGTCTTTTGCGCGGGTCAGGACGCGGTCTTCAATTACGCGGTCATAGTTAAGCCCCACGGGCACAAACACCACTTCGCGGCTCTTGCCAGGGGTGAAGCCCGCAATCACATAGCTGAGCAGGCCCAGCTTGGGAGCGCCCAAATTACCATCCATGCTTAGGCGACCTTCGGGGAACATCGCTTGGGTCACGCCACCCTCGGTGGCCATTTGTACGTAGCGCGACAGGACCTTGCGATACAGCGGGTTCAATTGTCGCCGCCGGATGAAATAACCGCCCAAGGCTCGGATCAACTGTTGTAGGGGCCAGACGCGTGCCCATTCGCCCACGGCGTAAGCCAGTGCAGAACGCTCTGCTGCAAGCCACGTTACCAAAACGTAATCCATGTTGGATCGGTGATTGATCACAAAAATGACGGTGGCTTCAGGGTCGACCGCGCGCAGGGCTTCCTCGTCAAAATAACCCAGCCGCACGCGATAGAGCGATTTGGACAGCCATTTGGCGGCGCGGATCGCAAAACCAAAATAGGTAAATGCAGAAAACCCCGGCACAATTTCACGCGCATAGCGCTGGGCTTTTTCAAAGGCGACCTGCTCTGGGATGTTGTTCTCTGCGGCATGCTCGGCAATGGCGCGGGCAACCTCTGGATCATAGGACAGGCGTTGGATTGTGTCGAACCGACGCGCCAATTTGAACGGTTGAATCGGGCGCTCTAGCCGTGTGTTCAAACGCTCCACGGCGCGTTCCAGCCGACGCCGTAGGAACCAGCGCACCGAAGGCAGCAGGATTTTGTCCAGTGCGGCGACAAGGGCCAAAAGGCCCGTGAGCACGATGGCCCAAATAGGGATTGCGACGGTATCAAACATGGTGGCGCTCACCCTGACGTGTTTTTGTGCGGCGGTAAATGGTAGGCGTAGGGTGTTATGCCGCAGCGCGGCGATTGACAGCGTTATATTCTGTCGCATAGTAACGCTATAGCGGAATAAAATTGCCGAAACTGATTCAGGAGTTCCCCATGTCCGACGCACCAGCCGTGAAAAAAGACCGCCCTTGGCTGTTTCGGACGTATGCGGGGCACTCCACGGCGTCGGCCTCTAACGCGCTTTACCGCTCGAACCTGGCAAAGGGTCAGACAGGTTTGTCCGTGGCTTTCGATCTGCCGACGCAGACCGGCTACGACAGCGACCACATTTTGGCGCGCGGTGAGGTCGGCAAAGTCGGTGTGCCCGTCAGTCACTTGGGTGACATGCGCACCTTGTTTCAGGACATTCCGCTGGAACAAATGAACACGTCGATGACGATCAACGCGACGGCACCATGGCTTCTGGCGCTGTATATCGCTGTGGCAGAAGAGCAGGGCGCAGATGTGTCCAAGCTTCAAGGCACCGTGCAAAACGACCTGATCAAAGAATACCTCAGCCGTGGCACCTATATTTTGCCGCCTGCGCCATCGCTCAAGATGATCGCGGATGTGGCCGACTATTGCTACACGAACGTGCCGAAATGGAACCCGATGAACGTGTGTTCCTATCACCTGCAAGAGGCCGGTGCGACGCCAGAGCAGGAGCTGGCCTTTGCATTGGCGACGGCAACGGCTGTGTTGGATGAACTGCGCCCACGCGTCCCGGCCGAAGACTTCCCCACGCTTGTTGGGCGGATTTCGTTCTTTGTGAACGCAGGTATCCGCTTTGTGACTGAGATGTGCAAAATGCGCGCCTTTGTCGATCTGTGGGATGAGATTTGCCGTGAGCGTTATGGCGTCGAAGATCCCAAGATGCGCCGTTTTCGCTACGGGGTTCAGGTGAACTCGCTGGGCCTGACTGAGCAGCAACCAGAAAACAACGTGTACCGGATCTTGATCGAAATGCTGGCCGTGACGCTTTCGAAAAAAGCACGGGCACGTGCGGTACAATTGCCCGCTTGGAATGAGGCGTTGGGCCTGCCGCGCCCATGGGATCAGCAATGGTCCCTGCGGATGCAGCAGATTTTGGCGCTAGAAACGGACTTGTTGGAATATCCTGATCTGTTTGACGGGAACCCGGCAGTTGATGCCAAAGTTGAGGCGTTGAAAGACGGCGCTCGGGCAGAATTGGCTAATCTGGATGCGATGGGCGGTGCCGTCGCTTCAATCGAATACATGAAATCCCGCCTGGTCGAGAGCAATGCAGATCGCCTTAACCGGATTGAGCGCGGTGAGACCGTTGTCGTAGGCGTGAACAAGTATGAACAAGGTGAGCCTTCGCCATTGGTTGACGAAGAAGGTGGCATCATGGTCGTCGATCCCGCTGTTGAGCAGGAGCAGATTGACCGCTTGAACGCATGGAAAGACGCCCGCGATGCACAAGCAGTTGAGGCTGCTCTGGCGGACCTACGGGCTGCTGCACAGAGCGGGGAAAACGTCATGGTCCCCTCGATTGCTGCGGCAAAGGCCGGTGTGACCACGGGCGAATGGTCCGGTGTGATGCGCAAAGTACACGGCGAATATCGTGGTCCCACGGGGGTCTCCCGGTCGGTTTCCAACAAGACGGAAGGCTTGGATGATTTGCGGGCTTCTGTTGATGCCGTCAGCGACAAGCTTGGCCGCCGGTTGAAGTTCTTGATGGGTAAGCCGGGGTTAGATGGCCACTCAAACGGTGCTGAACAGATTGCTTTCCGCGCCCGTGATTGTGGAATGGATATTGCGTATGAGGGCATTCGGCTCACGCCGGAGCAGATCGTAAAAGCGGCGCTTGAGGATGAGGCGCATGTTGTCGGCTTGTCGATCCTGTCGGGTTCGCATGTGCCGCTGATCGCGGATGTGATGGACCGGATGCGCGCGGCAGGTTTGGGCAATGTTCCCGTCGTTGTGGGGGGGATCATCCCCGACGAGGATGCCGAAAAGCTGCGGTCCTTTGGGGTGGCACAGGTCTACACGCCCAAAGATTTTGAACTGAACCGGATCATGCAAGACATCGTCACTTTGGCAACGCCTGAGCCTGTCGCTGCCGAGTAGGCTTGCGCCCCCGTGCCGCGCATGGCACGGAAAAGCATGGGTTTAGGCCTTCCATATGCGCGCCCCGGTCAGGTGATCGGGCTGTTGGGTGGGTCATTTGACCCGGCTCACGCGGGGCATGTGCATATCACACGTGAGGCGTTGAAACGCTTTGGCCTTGATCATGTTTGGTGGCTGGTCACACCGGGAAATCCGTTGAAATCGCGCGGCCCAGCGTCGCTTGAAGCGCGCTTGGCGCACGCGCGCAGCTTGATGCAGCACCCTCGTGTGACAGTCACGGATGTAGAGGCGCAGCTAGGTACCCGCTACACCGCCGAGACCATTGCCGCCTTGCAGCTGCGTTATCCGGGCGTGCGTTTCGTTTGGCTGATGGGCGCAGATAACTTGGCGCAGTTTCACCGCTGGGAACGTTGGCGTGAGATTATCGAACGTGTTCCGCTCGGGGTGCTTGCCCGACCGGGCGACCGTATTCCAGCGCGCACATCAAAGGTCGCACAACTGTATGGGCAGTATCGTGTCCGCAAGCGGGATGCGTTTGGGCTGGGGGTTCATACCGCTCCTGCATGGAGCTTCGTCAACATCCCGATGCGACGCATTTCAAGCTCTGAAATCCGCGAAAAAGGCGAATGGGGCTAGTGAGTCCAGACGCCGCGGCGGTTGGTCGCAAAGTTTTCACCGTATCCACCTGCGCGCACATTCGCGGCTCTGGCTTTGGGTTTTTGCACAACATAATCGAGGCCTTTTGACTTCGCGTAGGCCTCCGCAGCCTTTTGGCTGTCGAACGTCAGTTTGACTTGCGACTGGGTGTCTGACGATGAGGTCCACCCCATCAAAGGGTCTACTTCGCGGGCTGATGCGGGCGCATATTCCAAAACCCAAGACTTTGTTTTCGCGGTGCCGGATTGCATTGCTGTTCGTGCTGGGCAGTAGATGCGTGCGCGCATGGGAAGCTCCTGTCGTCGTTGCGTCTCTTATCCTCCACATCGCACATCTGCGCAATAGATCGCGGTCGATCCGAGGCGGGATGTCACTGTTTATGTGGGGGGAGTGATTGTCAGTCGGGCTCGAGGGAGCGAGGGGTGGGGTGGGTGGTACGACCCCGACCGACAATCGATCTGCTGCTTGCCCGTTAACCATAGACCTATCTAAAAGTTAGGTCGAGTATTTTTTCGCCCTAAAGTTGTAACAACTTTCTTAAAATTTGACTTAGTTTCGCAAGGTACCGAAATTACACGTATAAATTGGATTTTCGTCATGAATTTATATGAAATGGCAATAATTCATGACCTTGAATTGCGCTATGATCGCCTCAATTTGGGAGTTGTAAGAGGAATCATGGCATGACCGACGTAACGATTGAAGCTCCCCGCGCGAAGCTTGAGGGTGGCAAACGCTTTGTGATGGCGACTGAGTTCTCACCGGCAGGGGACCAGCCGACAGCCATCAAAGAGATCAGCCAAGGTGTTCTTTCGGGTGAGCAGGATCAGGTTCTGCTCGGCGCGACAGGCACGGGCAAGACCTTTACGATGGCAAAGGTTATTGAAGAAACCCAGCGCCCTGCGATCATTCTGGCCCCTAACAAGACGCTCGCCGCGCAGCTCTATGGGGAGTTCAAAGGCTTCTTTCCGGATAACGCAGTAGAATACTTCGTCAGCTACTATGACTACTACCAGCCCGAGGCATATGTTGCGCGCTCGGATACTTACATCGAAAAAGAAAGCCAGATTAACGAACAAATTGACCGCATGCGCCACTCTGCGACGCGAGCGCTGTTGGAGCGTGATGATGTGATCATCGTCGCGTCGGTATCTTGTATCTACGGTATCGGATCGGTCGAGACGTATGGTGCCATGACCATGGATTTGGTTGCCGGCGATGAATACGACCAACGCAAAGTCATGGCCGATCTGGTGGCCCAGCAATATCGGCGCAACGATGCATCGTTCCAACGGGGCAGTTTTCGCGTGCGTGGCGATAGTCTTGAGGTGTGGCCCGCTCACCTTGATGACCGTGCTTGGAAGTTATCATTCTTTGGGGATGAGTTGGAGGCGATCACGGAATTTGATCCTCTTACTGGCGCAAAAACAGGTTCTTTCGACAAGATCCGTGTGTATGCCAACAGCCACTATGTGACCCCACGTCCGACCATGCAGCAGGCGGTCAAGGGCATCAAATCTGAGCTGCAAATGCGGCTTGATCAGTTGGTGGGTGAGGGCAAGTTGTTAGAGGCGCAGCGTCTAGAGCAACGCACGAAATTCGATCTTGAGATGCTAGAGGCTACGGGTGTCTGCAATGGTATCGAAAACTATTCTCGCTATCTGACAGGGCGCGCGCCGGGTGAGCCGCCCCCCACGTTGTTCGAATATATCCCTGATAATGCCATCGTCTTTGCCGATGAATCTCACGTTTCTGTGCCCCAAATCGGCGGCATGTACAAAGGTGACTATCGGCGCAAATTTACTTTGGCAGAGCACGGTTTCCGGCTGCCATCATGCATGGATAACCGTCCCCTCAAGTTTGAGGAATGGGATGCGATGCGGCCGCAGTCGGTCTTTGTTTCGGCCACGCCAGCCGCTTGGGAGATCGAACAAACAGGTGGGGTATTCACCGAACAGGTGATCCGTCCGACGGGCCTGTTGGATCCGCTGGTAGAGATCCGGCCGGTCGATATGCAGGTGGACGACCTGCTGGATGAGGTGCGCCGCGTGACAGCGGCAGGCTACAGGACGCTGGTGACGACGCTGACCAAGCGCATGGCCGAAGACCTGACCGAGTATATGCACGAGCAGGGTATCAAAGTCCGCTACATGCACTCCGATATCGACACGATTGAGCGGATCGAAATCTTGCGTGATTTGCGGCTGGGTGCGTTTGACGTGCTAATCGGCATCAACCTTTTGCGCGAGGGCTTGGACATTCCCGAATGTGGGCTGGTTGCTATTTTGGATGCCGATAAGGAAGGTTTTTTGCGATCCGAGACGTCGTTGGTGCAGACAATCGGGCGTGCCGCGCGAAATGCGGATGGCCGCGTGATTATGTACGCGGACCGGATCACTGGCTCAATGGAGCGCGCCTTGCGCGAAACCGAGCGGCGTCGCAACAGGCAGATGGCCTACAACGAAGAACACGGTATCACACCCGCGACGGTGAAAAAGAACGTCGAGGACGTGTTGGCGGGGCTTTATCAGGGTGATGTCGACATGAACCGCGTCACCGCAACGGTTGATGCTCCCATGGTTGGTGCGAACCTTCAGGCGCATTTGGATGGGCTGCGCGTGGATATGCGCAAAGCGGCTGAGAACCTTGAGTTCGAAGAAGCGGCGCGACTGCGCGATGAAGTAAAACGGCTTGAGGCTGTGGATTTGGCTGTGTCAGACGATCCTTTGGCGCGTCAGTCTGTGATTGATAAGGCTGTCGCGGATGCCACCAAGATGTCTGGTCGCTCAACGGCTGGTCGGCCCGGGCAGCGCGGAGGGGTGAAGCGTCGCGGCAAATAGCGGCGCTAGCGTCTTACGAGGGCCGCCCCCGTGCCTGCGATCAAAATAACTGCTAGTCCGACCCATGTCAGCATGTCGGGCAGAGTGGCAAATACGACCGCACCCAGTGCAGTGGCCGCTACGATCTGGAAGTAGACAAAAGGCGCCAGTGCGGATGCGGTTGCACGTCCGTAGGCCACGATCAGCAACATGTTGCCCGCTGCCGAAAAGCCAGCGGAGAGAAACGTGAGCCCCGCGATAGGTGCCGAGAATGCCGGCAATGAGGGCATGCCGACGGGGGCAAGTAGGATACTGCCGACCAGCAGTTGGCTCAAAAGCAGATGCGGGGCCGGGGCGACAGGGGCCAGCCACTTTGCAGTGGTTAAAAAGGCACCATAGAACACACCGGCTTGGACGGCGAACAGCAAGCCAACGCTCATGTTCGGGCCGGGTTGGACCACCAGTAAAACGCCGAGAAAACCGAGGATCACCAGTAAAAAACGCTGCGGTGAAAAGGGTTCGTTCAAGAGCCAAACAGAAAGCATGTAGCTAACTGCAGGGCCGATGAAAAAGGCACCAAAGACGCTTGCTATAGGTTCTGTTTTGAGGGCTGTGAGAATGCTGAGAATGCCACCCGAGATCAGCCCGCCACGGAGCCAGATGCGCGAGTCTAGCATCAACTTTAGAGGGGGCGCTTGGCGGAGCACGATGAACGCGAGGGCCGCACCAAGGAAAAAACGACTCCAAGCGATGAAGCCAGTGTCAATGCCATACCACGCCATGAGCAGTTTGCCCGCCGTGTCCCCCATGGGAATGAAGGACATGCCAAGCAGCATTAGCCCGACTGCGCTTAGAGGAATTCGTGCATTCATGGCGTAGCCGTAGCAGGCGTGGGGCCACATGCAAGGCCATGATTTCGGGTGGTGGGTCGGAGCTTTTCGTTTAGTGTGGTGTCAGGATAACAAGGCTAGTTAATGGACCGACGTTTCTTTTTGCATGGGCTATTCGCAAGCGTAGCGGGGCCCGGATTGGCCAATAGCCCCGCGCAGTCGGTGCGCCCTGCAATGCGGCCCGATGGGACGTTGCCCAGTGCGCAGGAGCTGGTCCGTGCGTCGAAACTGTCCGGGCAAACCTCATTGGTTTTTTCCGACCTTAAAGATGGGCGCATTCTGGCGTCATCCTCACCCCTGCGCGCCCTGCCACCGGCGAGTGTGGCAAAGGCTTTGACCGCGCTTTATGGGCTGGAGCGATTGGGTTCGGAATTCCGTTTTGAAACGCGGCTTGGCTATGCGGGCACGTTGATCGATGGTCGGCTTGAGGGGGATTTGGTGCTGTTGGGTGGCGGTGATCCTACTCTTACGACAGATGATTTGGCGCATCTGGCAGCACAGGCCAAGGCGGCTGGTCTGCGCGAAGTCACAGGGCGCTTGCTGGTTTGGGGGGGGCATTTACCACAAAGCGATATGATTGACGCAAGCCAGCCTGATCATGTCGGCTACAACCCGGCCGTTTCGGGCATAAACCTTAATTTCAATCGCGTGCATTTTGAATGGCGGGCGGGGCAGTCAGGGTATGAAATCTCGCTACAGGCGCGCACAGCGCGCTATCGGCCGAGTGTGCAAGGCATTGCGATGGATGTCGTGGACCGATCTGCCCCGGTATTCGCCTATCGGGATATGCCAGAGCAAGAGCAATGGTCAGTCGCGCGCGGTGCGCTTGGTAAAAAAGGCGGGCGCTGGTTGCCGGTTCGAGTGCCGATTGCTTATGCCGCAGATGTCATGACAACGCTCTTGCGATCGCACGGAATTGTCGCGAATGGGTATGCTGAAGCCACATCCGTGCCATCAATAGATGTGCTTTCGACAGTTCAAAGCCGCCCCTTGGAAGAGATTTGTGCAGACATGTTGAAATACTCCACCAATTTGACAGCCGAGTGTGTGGGCTTGGCGGCTTCGGGCGCATCAAGTCTGCGGCAAAGTGCTGAGGCGATGTCGGCATGGGTAGAGCAGGAATTCGGTGCGCGTCGTATGGATCTTGTGGATCACTCTGGCTTGGGTGACGCAAGCCGAGTAGCTGCGCGTGATGTTGTAAAAGTGTTGGCATCGGATAAAGCGCAAAACCGATTGCGCCCGATCTTGAAGCCTTTCAAATTGCGCGACGGTGATGATGCGGAAGCATATGACGTGAAAGCCAAAACCGGAACGTTGAATTTCGTAAGTGGCTTGGCTGGGTATGCCGATTTTCCGGGTGACTCTGAGCGCTCAGTGGCATTTGCAATATTCTCGGCAGATTTGCCAACGCGAGGTCAGCTTTCCAAAGCAGAGCGTGAACGGCCCCCCGGTGGGCGCGCTTGGTCGCGCCGCGCGCGCGTTTTGCAGTCGCGCCTGATCCGCCGGATTGGTGCCGCGAAGTGACCAACCGTCCCAAAGTCGTTCTAGTTGCTCCCGAAATCCCGGGCAACACGGGTGCAATTGGTCGAACCTGCGTCGCCCTCGATATGGAACTGATCCTGATTAAGCCTTATGGGTTTGAATTATCTGATAAAACTGTGCGTCGTGCAGGCTTGGACTATTGGAAACATGTCGATCTGACCGAGTTCGACACATGGGAACATTTCATTGCTGCGCGTCAGCCCCGGCGCGATGTGACTTTCTTCTTCGAAGACTTTGGGCCGCAATCCATCTACGATGTCGCTTTTCCGGAAAATCCCTATCTTGTTTTCGGCCGCGAGACGAAAGGCCTGCCCAAGGAGTTGCTCGTGGGAGCGGAAGAGCAGGTCGTGAATTTACCAATGCGATCTGAGCATATCCGCTCTCTCAATCTCGCCAACACTGTGACCGCAGTTGCCTATCAGGTTCTACGTGGAGCGTTTTAGCGACCGCCCAATAGGACCAAAGCGTTGGCCGCTGGAGAATTGATCCCGCTGCTGCCTTCGATTGAACTGGATACCAAAAACCGTTGGATCAATAGCTCAGACCTTTCTGGGCTCCCTAAATCTGCGGGATCCGATGTGCCCAAAACGCTTTCCGCTCGTATCTGAATCTCTTCTAGTTGGCGGTCGATCGGCAGGCTCCCGAAACTTGTGGGGAGGTTGAGAGCCCCTTCGAATACAGCCCTCAGGGGTGGTGTGCCAAGAATTGTGAACCACTTGGTGGTTTGCGAAGTTGAGGCCTCCGCAAGTTCTCCGATCTCACGACGCATGTTGAGCGCAAGGCGCATGTCGTCGTTCGTTTGCCCTACGGCTGTTTCAAAACTCCGGTCAGTGAATTTCGCGGCAATTTCGTTTGGAAAGGTTGAGAGAGCAGTGTTTGGCGTATCAAAATCGCCAAAGCCGAATGCCTTTGACAGAGCAAGATAGCGTTTGTCAGATAGCTTATTGGCAAGGGCATCATCATCCGTCGTGCCTTCCTCTAGCACTGTTTTGATGAAGTACTTGTTGCCTATATCGTCATCGAGACCAAAAGCGCCCAGAGCGACCCTGAGGAGGCGAAAGTCACCCACGAGTTGCTCTGGTGTTTTTATGTCGCCTATCTTTTCGCGAAAATAATCGAGATCGCGCTTGGTTTGTCCGCTAGCGGCATAAGTTTCTCTTTGCGACTCTTCGGTCCGCTGCAAAATTTGCCAGCCCGCTATGCCACCCACCGGAATGATGGGTTGAAATGTCATGACGCCTGTACTGCCAAGAGCCGCTCTTCGCGATCCAAGAGAGATCTGAGCGTCTTTAGTGCGGGGTAGTAGTTGGCATCCACGAGGTGGCCGGTCGCAATCGCAAGGATTTCGCGGCTGTCAGGATCTTTGAAAACTTGGCTCAATTGTTCAACGCCCGTGAGCAATTGCCGGCGCCCTATCTCTACGTCAACGTCACCCGACAAAATCAATTGGGTAATATAGCAGATACGTTTGACCGGCGTGTTGGCTTCTTCGGGATGAATGGCGTCGCGAAGTCGCAGAATATTCGCGTTTGGCGAGACGATGTTGATGCGTGACCGCCGCTCCCCATTTTCGATTACGGCGCCATTTATCAAGACGCGTTCACGGGGGCTGAGTTTTAGGACAAGACCAGACATTACGAGGCCTCCTGTGCGTTCAGGCCGCCCATAATGGCTGCGTTGATATCAATTAGTGGTTGGACGCTGGCGTCTTGGGAAAAGACCTTGCTGCTATGTTGCGCAACAAATTCAGCCAAGTAGAACAATCGTGCGCGGAGGTCTTTGGGCAGTTGATTGTCATCATCTGCGACCAATGCTGCGATTTCGGTCCAGAGGCGTCGGTTATCATGCATAGCGGCGGCTTTGTAGCCGAGCGGCAGGCGTTTGCCGCTTTGAACCTCTGTCAACATCTTGGTTACATGGGTAAATGCCGCAAACTCGATCCGTTTTGGATCGTTGGTCAGAGCGTTCTGAGGGGCATAGGCTGATTTTGCGAGTGCGTGGGGGGTCACGGCGGGTTCTCCAATCTCGTGTACGTAGCGTAAAGGGAGCTGACGCGCCGTTGTGACGCGTCAGCGTGAGTTACGTGCTTATCTGAACAGCGAGAGGATCGACTGTGGTGCCTGGTTCGCGATCGACAGCGACTGGGTTGCGAGCTGCTGCTGAACCTGAAGGGCCTGTAGGCGCGCGGATGCTTCTTCCATGTCTGCATCGGCTTTGTTGCACAAACCCGCTTGGGGACGTGTTTCCCCTGACCCCGGACGGAT
>NZ_CYRX01000008.1 GCF_001458315.1 Thalassobacter stenotrophicus
CACGCTGGCTTCACGTAGTGAATCCCCTCATGATGGGATTTGTGCAACAAAGCCGCATAAAGTTTTGATAGTAAGTCGTCTTCACTTATCAAAACAGCACCTTTTTCTTCTGCTAGTCTCTTTGCTAACGTACTTTTTCCAGCACCCATCTTTCCACAGAAAAATATTAACGTTCCGTTTGTCATATAGCTTCCTTACAGCACTTCAATAGTGCCATCTGCGTTACGTCTGTAGTCAGCTACAGCATTGGTTAAACGTATCTCGTCATTTAAGTGGTAATACGTCTTTTCAATCTGCGCCACGCTAGTGCCACACATATCTGCTATCTGTCTGAACGTTAAACCACTCATAATACGCTGCGTAATCATAAAGTGACGCAAGCTGTAGGGTACTAAGTCACGCACTTCCCTATCAGCAATATCAGCTAACTCAATCATCTTGTGCCAGTGGTATAGCAGCGTACGCTTGCTTAGTTCGTTAGCGTTATCCACTGTAAAGATTAACTCGTCAGCAGTTTTAGGTTTAGATATTTCACGCAAGCGTTCAAAGTACTGTCCGTTACGACACAAGAAGGTGCGACTTGTACGCACTTTACTTGTCTCTGCACGTACGTGGATACGTGCTAGCTTTTGTTCTTCGCCATTTACTTTGTGACGTTCAATCTGCACATCACTCCAACGCAGCTGTCGCTGTTCACCAACACGCAATCCACTGTTAGCTGCGATTAGCACATAGTGCTGCACGATTTTTCGCACTCTAAGTTCAGCATCATCTAGCTTGTTGTGTTTGGCAGTGTAGGTACGCATTGCACGATACAGTGCTTCGTATTCGTCATTAGTCAGTGTTGCACGACGTATAGCTTCATTGCCTTTGTCTAAGCGTGGTAGCTTCTTAAAGTCGAAGCCATCAATGTGTGTTTCGCCATTCTTATGCAGCCACTTCATCAGCGCATTGATGGTGCTTTGTTCGTTTTGCACTGTGACTTGTTTGACGTTGCCGTTGGTGGCTTTGTGGCGATGGTAGAAGTAGTTTTCGCAGTCAGTACGTTCTAGTTCTTTCAGCTTGGTGTCTTTGCCCATGAAGCTTAGAAAGTGCTGTAGATGCGTTGCGATTGTTGTGTGACGTCCCTTTACGATGTGTCCAAGTTCAACGTCACGCATACGGAACGATAAGTACTTCTCCACACCTTCTTTTGTGGTTATGGAGAAGTAGGATTTACCTTGTTGCAGATTAGCGTAAATCTCTAAGTACGCAGCTTTACCCTTTTCTATTGCAGTAGCTTCACTGCGTGTACGTAGGCTTTTACGTGCGTACTTGTTTTCTTTTGGCAACCACATACGAAACTGCCAATACTCACCTCGCTTGTAGATACAAGCTTCGTCAAATATTGCTATCTCGCCTTCAGCAAACTGCTGTTTCTTCAGTGCCAAATCTTAGTCTCTGAGTTACTACGAGTTTCAGTAGTCACACGTTTGTGCAACATTTTGTGTAACTGTATGAAAAAAGACTAAGGAAATCAACGATTGATTTTTGAGTGTGAAAGTAATGTGTAAGTCATTAATTCAATAATATCAATAACTTACGCTTGAAAAACTACTCCCACTCAATCGTGCCCGGAGGCTTGGATGTGATGTCATAGGTCACACGGTTGATGCCCTCGACTTCGTTGATGATCCGCGTGGCGGTTTCACCAAGAAATTCATGGGTAAACGGATAGTAATCCGCAGTCATCCCGTCGACCGAGGTCACCGCGCGCAGGGCGCAGGCATAGTCGTAGGTACGGCCATCGCCCATCACGCCAACGGTCCGCACCGGCAGAATCGCGACAAAGGCTTGCCAGATATCATCATACAGCCCGTGCTTGCGGATCTGGTCGATGTAGACTGCATCCGCTTTGCGCAGGATGTCCAACTTGGCGCGGGTGATCTTGCCAGGGCAACGGATCGCAAGGCCGGGGCCGGGGAAGGGGTGGCGCCCGATAAAGCTCGCGGGCAGACCCAGTTCACGCCCCAAGGCGCGAACCTCATCCTTGAACAACTCGCGCAGCGGTTCAACAAGGCTAAGGCCCATTTTCTCGGGCAGGCCACCGACATTGTGGTGGCTTTTGATCGTCACAGAAGGACCGCCTGAGAAGCTGACAGATTCGATCACATCAGGATACAGCGTGCCTTGGGCCAAAAACTTTGCGTCGCCAATGGCTGTCGCGTGCTTTTGAAAAACGTCGATGAACAGTTTGCCGATGGTCTTGCGTTTGACCTCCGGGTCGCTGATCCCTTCGAGTGCGCCCAAAAACAGATCCTGCTCTTCGGCGTGGATCAGTTTCATGTTGTAATTGTCGCGGAACATCGTGACGACTTCCTCGGACTCGCCCTGACGCAGCAGGCCGTGATCCACAAAGACGCAAGTCAGCTGATCCCCAATCGCCTCATGGATGAGGACCGCGGCGACCGAGCTGTCAACGCCGCCGGACAGGCCACAAATGACCTGATTGTCGCCGACTTGAGCGCGGATCGCCTCAATCGCTTGTTCGCGGTAGGCGCCCATGGTCCAGTCGCCGTTAAACCCGGCCAAACGCACAAAGTTTTCGTACAGACGCGCGCCTTTGGGGGTGTGGTGCACCTCGGGGTGGAACTGCACAGCATAAAAATCGCGCGCGGTATCGGCCGTGATGGCGAACGGCGCATTGGGGGAGGTGCCAAAGACCTCAAACCCCGGCGCAATCGCGCTGACGTGATCCCCGTGGGACATCCAGACCTGCTCTGCACCGTCGTCGAACCAACCGTCCAACATCGGCAGGGCGGATTTGGGCGTCACATAGGCGCGACCGAACTCAGCGGTGCCATGGCCCCGCTCAACGGTGCCCCCCAGCATGTGCATCATGACCTGCTGACCGTAGCAGATGCCCAAGATTGGCACGCCCAGATCAAAAACCGCCTCAGGCGGGCGGGGCGATCCGGCGTCGATCACACTGGCCGGTCCACCGGACAGAATCACCGCCTTGGGCGCAAAGGTTTCCAAAAACTCGGCTGTCACGTTTTGGAACGGATGAATCTCGCAATAAACGCTCAATTCCCGCAGGCGACGCGCAATAAGCTGGGTCACCTGGCTGCCGAAGTCGATGA
Organism: Thalassobacter stenotrophicus; assembly: GCF_001458315.1. Taxonomy (GTDB): domain Bacteria; phylum Pseudomonadota; class Alphaproteobacteria; order Rhodobacterales; family Rhodobacteraceae; genus Thalassobacter; species Thalassobacter stenotrophicus. The sequence continues at coordinate 3,123 of NZ_CYRX01000008.1, forward strand.
TCAAAAGGCGCTCGTGGGTGCCTGTATCCGTCAAGGTATTTGTCATGGCGCGGGTCTACGCCTGCAATGATGCGTGCGCAAGCGTGGCAATGTCGCTTTGCGCCCTCAAGGGGCGGAAAAGAGCCTCGCGCCCACGGGATCGCGCGCTATGTGATGTCCAACTGTAGCGCGGAGGGTGCCATGAGTAATGTAGCAGAAACAGGTCGTCGGCGGAGCCGTGGGGGTGGTGGTGCTGCGCGCCGTGCGGAGCGGACCGCGATTTCGGTCGAGACCGCCAAGTATATTGAGCGGAATATCCCCAATTTTGAGGTTCTCAACGAAGAGGCGTTGGAGATCATTGAGGCCAACGCGGAAACCGTGCTGGCCGAGATTGGTGTGAATTTCGTGGATAACCCTGCCGCGCTGGATCGCTGGCGCGAAGCAGGCGCGGATATTGATGGCGAACGCGTGCGTATTCCGCGTGGATTAGCGCGGCAATTGTGCCAGACGGCGCCATCGCAGTTCACACAGCATGCGCGCAACCCCGAACGGTCCGTTGAAATCGGGGGCAAGAACCTCGTGTTGGCGCCAGTTTATGGCCCGCCCTTCGTGCGCGACGCCCAAGGCGGTCGCCGCTACGCGACGATGGCTGACTTTGAGAAATTCGTGAAGCTGGGCTACATGTCCAAGTGGTTGCACCACTCGGGCGGAACGGTGTGCGAGCCAACCGATGTTCCGGTCAACAAGCGTCACCTCGATATGTTGTATGCGCACATGTCGCTGTCGGACAAACCATACATGGGTTCCGTGACAGAACCCTCGCGCGCCCGCGACTCGATCGAAATGTCAGATATCCTGTTCGGTGGGTTGAACGACCGCACAGTCATGACCTCACTGATCAACATTAACTCGCCGCTCACCTTTGATGGCATCATGATGGGCGCGCTCGAAGAATTCGCCGCCGCCAATCAGGCGAGCATCATTTCGCCGTTCATCGTGGGCGGGGCAATGGCGCCTGTGTCTGTGGCCGGGACGCTGACCCAAGTGTTGGCCGAGGTTATGGCCGGTGTCGCGTACAGCCAGTTGATCCGCCCCGGGGCACCCGTGATCTTTGGCGCGTTTGTGACGTCAATTGACATGAATTCCGGCGCGCCCACGTTCGGGACGCCTGAGGCCGCACACATCACCTATGGCGCAGGCCAATTGGCGCGGCGGCTCGGGCTGCCGTATCGTTCGGCGGGGTCATTCTGTGGCTCCAAACTGCCCGACGCGCAGGCGGCTTATGAAACAGCAAACTCGTTGAACGTCGGCCTTCTGTCGGGGGTGAACTTTATGCTGCACTCTTGTGGCTGGCTGGAGGGCGGTCTTGTGGCGTCGTTCGAGAAGTTCGTGATGGATGCAGATCAGCTAGGCACATTGCACCACATCGCGCGGGGCGTGGCCGTTGACGAAAATGCACAAGCGATGGATGCATTACGCGAAGTTGGTCCCGGCGGGCACTTCCTTGGATGCGCGCACACCCATGCGAATTTCAAGGATGCGTTCTGGCGGTCCGAGATGCTGGACTACAAGCCATTTGAGACGTGGTTTGAGGAGGGCGCCCGAGATACAGAGGCACTTGCAAGCGCCAGGGTTGAGAAATTGATTGCTGCTTATCAGCAGCCGCACTTGGATCCGTCGATCGATGCCTGTCTAAAAGAATATGTTGCCAAGCGAAAAGAGGGCATGCCCGACGCGTTCATCTGATTCGCCGTGTTTACCTTTTGTTCTGAGGGTTAACTGTTTTGCAATATGAAACGCCCGGGTGTGTTATCCACACCCGGGCGTTTTTTTGCTGCTGATTGTTTCCAGTTTCAGCCTAATGTTCGGGCCTCACCCATCATTGCAATCAAGATATCGACATGCCGGGTCAGCGAATAGTTGGCATCGCCCGTCTGGCGGCGGACTTCTAATTTGTCTTCGATGTCCATCAACATGGGCAGCGCTTTGCGCGATGTTGCGGGCACGGCGACCCGTGTCAAACGGCGTAAGTCCCTCTTGCGATTATAGTCTGCCACCCCCATGCGCGCAGCCCGAACCAATAGTGCAGGGCGATTTAAGCGGGAAAGTTTATGGGTCAGATCGCACATGGGACATTCCTTGAGTTGCAAATAATACGTGATTTGTGATCGCTAAGATTTGCCACAAACTTGACCGGTGTTGCCGACGAATTGGTTGCACCGTTCGGTCCTGCCTCGCGTTTACTTCTTGGAAACAATTCAAATAGTTTTCCACAGACATTAAGGACTTAGTAACCAATATCTCGCTGTTTAAGGGGCGTGACCTTCGCCGAACCTTGGACAAACACAATGGAACAGCCCCTTCGATTTCCCTATCCGGAAATGCCCGCAATGCCCCAATGGGTGCCCGACGCTGTGCGTCGGTATTTGGAGCATACATCGAACGGAATGGCCCTGCGTGAGGTTGCCCGCCGGGACGGATGCCACCCGTCTACGATCTTGCGGCAAATCCGTCGTCTTGAAGGTCGCCGTGATGATCCGCTGATCGATGATGCGCTGGAAACGCTCGCAACCCAACTCACTCCCCCGACTGACCAAAAGGACTGCCCTTCAATGACAGCAATGAGTTCCCCCGCCAGTTTGCTGGACGACGACACGATCGCGCGTGAGGCGCGACGAATCTTGAGACGGCTTTGCGAACGCGATGCCGTCCTCGTTGTCAGCCATGAAATGGACCGCGCCGTTGTGTTGCGCCAACCTGATGATGAGGCCCCGACCCGCACAGCCGTTGTGCCGCGCCCTGTGGCGCAGGCATTCGCGCTGAAGGATTGGATCAGCTGTTATGCGGCGGGCAAGGTCACCCGGTATCGCATCACCGAGGCAGGGCGCGCAGCACTTAAACGGTTTCTGGCCGAAGACCATAAGCGTAAAATTGAACAACGCGGGATGGCCGAAGCACCGTCACCGTTTTTGACTCAACACGTCGAGTGGGGGGAGCGGACAATCCCCGGCACGGACGAAACGCTGCGGGTCAATTTAGCCGAAAGCCCGCTGGGGGCGCTTGCGCGGAAAAAGGACAAAAACGGAGAGCCGTTTTTGAACATGAATTTGGTTCTTGCCGGTGAACGTCTGCGCGAAGACTTTGAGGCCGCGCATATGGGCGCGCGTGTGGGCCAGAACTGGGAGCGGTTTCTCACCCCCGGTGATCGCGGCAGCTTTGGTGCCAAGGGGCCTGCATCCGGGCCTATGGATGCCCGCGCGCGGGTGCATGCTGCTCTACAGGACCTTGGTCCCGGCCTTGGTGACGTCGTCCTGCGGGTCTGTTGCTATCTTGAGGGGCTTGAGGCAGCTGAAAAACGCATGGGCTGGGCGGCACGCTCGGGTAAAATCGTGCTCCGCATCGCGCTCCAGAGACTAGAACTGCATTACGCGGGCCTCAGGTAGACCACGGGCGAAGCTCTGAACCACCCTGCCTGTGGGGGCCAGGGGGTCGGATGAAACGGGTTCGGCGCGGCTTTTGCAGGTGATGCAAAGACTGTGATGATACATAAAGTGTGAGAGTTTTTGAGGGGTCGCAGCAAGCGGCCCTTGTTTCGTTTGTCTATGCATTGGAGTGGTGTGGGGCAGGGCGTTGGTGCCGCTCAAGAGGGAAAGCCTAGACCAGCATGCTTGAAACACCGTTGGGGTTAAATGTCGTGAGGTCTTGGTTGCGCAAGATCACGACCGTGTCGCCTTCGGTGTTTCGATACTCGATATCGGAGCCCACCTGTATCGGTGTCATCACAATGGCGGGATCCGTTGCTGCCACCTCAATCGCCAACTGATCGGTTCCGGTGTTGTAATCGTTGATGATGACCGGATCGCCGGTGCGCTCCGCGAGGAGCAAGAACATATCATCACCGTCGCCGCCCTCGGCCTCATCGCCGCCACCGAGGATCATCATATCATTCCCGTCGCCGCCCATAAGCGTGTCGACCGCGCCATCGTCGGGTAGCGTGGATTGGAATAGATCGTCGGGCGGCGTTCCGGTGTCGCCAAACTCGAACCATTCCGAGAGGCTCAGGTCACGCTCACCCAAGGTGCCGGAGAAAAGGACGTCATCTCCCGCGCCACCGTTCAGCACATCCGCGCCAGCTCCGCCCGTAAGGACATCGCCACCTAGACCGCCGTCCAAGGTATCAACTCCATCGCCGCCAAAGAGATAGTCATTGCCCGCGCCACCGTTCAAAGTGTCTGCCCCAGTCCCGCCGTCAAGAAAGTCACCGCCGCTGCCGCCCTCGATCCTGTCTGCGCCTTCTTCCCCCACAAGGATATCGGCATCTGCACCGCCTTGGATCAGATCATTGCCGGTTCCACCGATCAAAATGTTGACCCCATCCCCACCCGATAGGGTGTCATTGCCCGTGCCGCCGTTGATGAGGTCGTTGCCCGGCTCACCGTCAAAGACATCGTTCCCACCGCTTAGCGTGGTGATACGGTCCAAGATGTCATCGCCTGTCGTCTCAGGCTCATCCTCCAAGTCCCCGAAGGTGCCAGTTTCCACCCCCTCATCTGAGGCCGATCCGCCAAGCCCCATCATCAGGGGGGCCAAAAGAAATAATCCCAACAACTCTAGCATAAGAGGCTCCGTCAAAACGCGGTCCAAGGTGAGCAATCACCGGGACAAGAGAAAAGGTTAACAAAATGTAGACAGAAAAACTGAGGTGGAAATTGGGCGGGTCTGTGTCGCGGCAACGAAAAAGGCGCGGCCCCTTTACGGCGCCGCGCCTCTTTAAATCTTGAACTGTCAGAGCCGCTTAGCGGTTTTCGACATCCACGTAGTCACGCTGCGTGGGGCCGGTGTATAGCTGACGGGGGCGACCAATCTTGTGGGCCGGGTCCGACAGTTGCTCTTTCCACTGCGAAATCCAGCCAACGGTGCGCGACAGCGCAAAGATCGGTGTGAACATGGACGTGGGGAAGCCCATCGCCTCAAGAATGATGCCCGAATAGAAATCAACGTTCGGGAACAGCTTCTTCTCTGCGAAGTACGGATCCTCGAGGGCTGCCTTTTCAAGCTCTTTGGCGACCTGCAATAGCGGGTTGTCTTCGACACCCATCAGTTCCAGAACTTCGTCCGCAGACTGCTTCATCACCGTCGCGCGTGGGTCAAAGTTTTTGTACACGCGGTGGCCAAAGCCCATCAGGCGGAACGGATCGTTCTTGTCCTTAGCGCGCGCGATGAACTCGGGAATACGGTCGGGCGTGCCGATTTCCTTGAGCATTTCAAGGCAGGCTTGGTTCGCGCCACCGTGGGCAGGGCCCCAGAGACACGCGATACCGGCCGCGATGCAGGCAAACGGGTTCGCACCAGAGGACGAGGCTAGGCGCACAGTCGAGGTGGAGGCGTTTTGCTCATGGTCTGCATGGAGCGTAAAGATACGGTCCATCGCGCGAGCGAGGATCGGATCGACCACGTAATCCTCAGCCGGGACCGAGAAACACATGTGCAGGAAGTTGGCCGCATAATCGAGGTCATTGCGGGGATACACAAACGGCTGCCCGATGGAGTATTTGTAGGCCATCGCAGCAATTGTTGGCATCTTGGCGATCAGACGGTGCGAGGCAACCTCACGCTGCTGCGCGTCCGAAATATCGGTACTGTCGTGATAAAACGCCGACATTGCACCCACAACACCGACCATCGTGGCCATTGGGTGTGCGTCGCGACGGAACCCGCGGAAGAAGTTGTGCATCTGCTCGTGGATCATTGTGTGACGCGTGATTGTCGTCTCAAAATGCTCCAGCTCAGCCGCCGACGGCAGCGCGCCGTAAAGCAGCAGATAGCAGACCTCAAGGTAGTGGGATTTGCCGGCCAGCTGATCAATCGGGTAACCGTAGTGCAGCAGGACGCCTTCATCGCCATCGATGTAGGTGATCGCACTGTCGCACGCCGCGGTCGACGTAAAACCGGGGTCATAGGTGAACACCTTGCCCTGCGCATAAAGCTTGCGGATATCAAGCACATCAGGACCCAAGGTGGGGGAGTGGATTGGCAAATCGAGTGTCGTGTCGCCGATGGTCAGCGTCGCCGTCTTAGGAGTATCAGCCATGGTTTTCCTCATATTAGGCCCACGCTCTTGGCGCGCAGGTCAGGTGCGTTTCAGCGCGAAACAAGAGGGTCGGCCTCAGGTCTCCGCGCTGGCATCATTTATTCGGGCCAAGGTTTCATCACGGCCCAGAACCAACATCATGTCATATACGCTTGGGGTCACAGACCGACCCGCAAGAACTGCGCGTAGGGGGCCTGCGAGCTTGCCAAAACCGATGCCATGCGCGTCGGTAATGATCCCGAATGCTTCCTCCAAAGCGTCTCGCGACCAGCTAGCAGTTTGCAGGTGCGGCGTCAATTCAATCAGTATACCACGGGATACCGCATCCAGCGCCTTGGCAGCCTTCGCATCCGGTGTAATGGGGCGCGAAGTCAGTGCAAACTCAGCCTTTTCAATGAGTTGCGGAATTGTTCGCGCCGATGGCTTGAGGCAATACATCGCACGTTGCAAAGTCTGACGCTGCGTCGCAGAAAATTCCTCGACCGGTTCGAGGCTCCGGTAGGCATCTACGGCGGCCATGGCCTCATCGTCGGTCATCATCGCGATGTGCTGGCCGGACGTATGTTCCAGCTTTTTCAGGTCCAAACGGGCAGGGGCTTTGCCGATGCCGTCCAGATCAAACCACTCGAGCGCTTGCGCATCGGTAAAAATCTCATCATCGCCGTGGGACCAGCCGAGGCGTGCAAGGTAGTTGCGCAAGGCCGCGGCGGGGTAGCCCATGGCGGCATAATCCTCAATTCCAAGTGCGCCGTGGCGTTTGCTGAGCTTTTTGCCGTCTGCGCCGTGGATCAGGGGAATATGCGCCCAGACGGGTACGCTCCACCCCATCGCAGCATAGATCTGTTCCTGCCGTGAGGCGTTATTAAGGTGATCATCACCCCGGATCACATGCGTGACGCCCATGTCGTGATCATCAACAACGACGGCCAGCATGTAGGTTGGTGTCCCGTCAGACCGCAGTAGGATCATATCATCCAGCTGCGCGTTCTGAACAACAACAGTGCCTTGCACAGCGTCGTTCACCCGCGTTTCGCCGTCACGCGGGGCCTTCAGGCGGACCACATAGGGGGCATCTGGATGCTCAGCCTCGGGCACATCCCGCCAAGGGCTGAGGTACAGCGTGGACCGCCCCTCGGCCTTCGCGGCATCCCGGAAGGCTGCGATTTCGTCTTGGCTGGCAAAGCACTTGTAAGCCGTGCCTTGCGCCAACATGGTGTGAGCAACCTCTGCGTGGCGGTCCGCGCGCTCAAACTGGCTGATCGCGTCGCCGTCCCAATCGAGGCCCAACCAAGTCAGCCCGTCCAAAATCGCTTGCGTCGCCTCAGGGGTGGATCGGGCGCGGTCGGTGTCTTCAATCCGCAGCACAAATTTACCGCCGCGCGCACGGGCATAGAGCCAGTTGAACAGCGCCGTACGCGCCCCTCCGATGTGCAAAAAACCCGTAGGCGATGGGGCGAAACGAGTGACGATAGGGGTCTCGGACTGGGACGAAGTCATAGGGGATTAACCTTTTAGCAACCAAGATGAGCGATGAGTGAGGGGACGTGCTTTGGGCGGGGTTTAGACCCCGCGAATTGGGGACACAAGAGTGACCGACCCAGCCGCCCTGATGGGGGTGATGAGAACCCGCCTGATCTGGGCGTTACAAAGCCAACGGGGCCACCGCTTGCCCTTTGTTGCAGTGGCGTTCGGCGTTGGCGTGGGGGCCTATTTTTCCCTGCCGGTTGAGCCGAGTATACGGGTCTTATCGGCGATTGCGCTGGCGGCTTTGGCGGCATTTGCCGTTGGTTACTGGCTACGTGAAACCTTTGGCGGGGTTGCCGTGGTTCTAGGGGTTGCGTGTCTGGGCCTGTTGATCGCAGCCCTACGCACCCACAGCGTTGCTGCCCCAGTTCTGGCCTTTCGCTATTACGGCGCGATTGAAGGGCGGATTGTCAAAATCGACCGCTCAGCCTCGGACAAGATGCGGTTAACGCTTGATCGCGTGCGTCTTGCGAACATGTCGCCGGACCGCACACCCAAATACGTGCGGGTTTCGCTGCATGGGGCGCAGCCGTACCTTGCGCCCGCACCCGGCCAGCGGGTGATGATGACGGGCCACCTGTCACCGCCCAATGGCCCTACGGAGCCGGGCGGTTTTGATTTTCAACGCCATGCGTGGTTTCAATCTATGGGGGGCGTCGGCTACACCCGAACGCCGGCCTTATTGGCGGCGCCTGATCCCGGTGAATTGTGGCTTCAATCGTTGCGCGCAAACATCGCCGCCGGTCTGGCCGACCGGATCGGAGGCCAAGCGGGCGGCGTGGCGGCTGCTGTTGCCGTCGGGGATCGGGCTGGGATTGATGCCCCAACGATGGAGGATTTGCGCGCCTCCAACCTCGCACATTTGTTGGCGATCTCGGGCCTACATATGGGGCTGCTTGCGGGGTTCGTGTTTATGTCGGTGCGCGGCGGCCTTGCGATGATCTCGCCTCTGGCGCTGCGGTATCCGATCAAAAAATGGGCGGCCCTCGTGGCGCTGCCAGCGGCGGCCTTTTACCTCGCGCTTTCAGGGGGAAGTGTCGCCACACAGCGCGCATTCATCCAAGTCGCGGTGATGCTTGCTGCGATTTTATGCGACCGTCGTGCTTTGACGCTGCGATCGGTGGCAATCGCGGCGTTGATTGTTCTGGCATGGCGACCAGAGGCCCTGTTGGGCCCTGGGTTTCAAATGTCCTTTGCTGCGACCACCGCCATGGTCGTGATATTCAGCGGGATGCGCGGTCACACGCCTCGCCTGCCGATGGGTGTTGCGCAGGTCAGCGCAGTGTTGATGTCCTCCATCATTGCAGGCGCTGCGACCGCACCCATTTCAGCAGCACATTTCAACCAGATCGGCCAATACGGCGTTCTTGCGAACCTCTTGAGCGTTCCGATGATGGGCACAATCGTGATGCCGTTGATGGTTGTTGCAGCCGTCCTCAGCCCCTTTGGGCTTGAAGGAGTGGCGCTGTGGGGCATGGCATTGGGGCTGGATTGGATCCTCTGGGTCTCTGCCTTTGTGGCTGGGTTAGACGGGGCGTTGCGCTTGATCCCCGCGCCATCCAACGTGGTTTTGCCGCTGCTCTGTCTGGGATGTTTGTGGTGCATCGCGTGGCAAGGGCGGGCGCGCTGGATCGGGGTGGTGCCCGCCATCGCCGCATTCGCGTTGTGGGCCGCCACGCCGCGCCCGATGGTCCTGATTTCTGCCAGTGGTAACTTGGTGGGCGTGCAAACATCGCAAGGCCGGGCCCTGTCAAAACCACGTGGCGATGGGTTCGTAGCCCAGAACTGGCTCGCCGCAGACGGATTACCTAAGGATCAGGAACAAGCCGCGGCGCGGTGGTCAATGGATGCAGAAACGGACCACGGTTTGGTGCACCTGTACGGACGCGGCGCTCAGGACCGAGTTGCTCAGGCTTGTCGGAGATCTCACGCTGTGGTGGCCAACAAAGATTATGATGCACCAGAGGGCTGTCTTTTTCTCTCGCCCACAGTTTTGCGCAGCACAGGGGCCATTGCGGTGACGCAAGATGGCCGCGTCATTACAAGCCGCCAGACACAAGGAAACCGGCCCTGGGTCCCCAGAGCCGGTCAAGCGCCTGATTTAGCGCCGCTTCAATATGTGCGGATGAGCCCGACGAGCCGCCCCTGAACCGCCACGCTGTCGTCAGGCAACATGCGGGTTTCATAAGCTGGGTTCGCGGCCTCAAGAGCGATCATGCCACCCTTGCGGTGATACCGCTTCAGCGTCGCTTCATGACCTTCGACCAAGGCCACCACGATTTCACCGTTATTGGCAGTCTCTTGCTCTCGGATGACGACGATATCGCCGTCGTTGATGCCTGCGTCGATCATCGAGTCGCCTTTGACCTCAAGGGCGTAATGCTCTCCGCCTGATCCGAGCATTTGGCCGGGCACGGCGACGTGGTTAGCAATCTCGCTGATGGCTTCGATCGGAACACCGGCGGCGATACGGCCCATCACGGGCAGGGTGGTCGCATCGGTGGCGATGTCCATGGCGCCAGCCGGTGCAGGGCGCGGTGCGGGCTTATCGCCCTCAATAACTGTGGGTTTGAACCCTTTGGCTTGCAGCGCGTCAGGCAGCTTGACGATTTCGAGCGCGCGAGCCCGGTGCGGCAGACGCCGGATAAAGCCACGCTCCTCAAGAGCGGTGATCAACCGGTGAATTCCAGATTTGGAACGCAGATCAAGCGCTTCCTTCATTTCGTCGAACGAGGGCGGCACACCGTCCTTCGCCATACGCTTTTGGATATACTCGAGAAGGTCGAGTTGCTTCTTGGTCAACATCTGCACGGGCCTCCCTATGGGGTTAGGTTCAACCCATGTTCTACAGGTGTTCTTGTTTTGTGTCAACAATTCTGTGTTCTACAAGATATTGTGGTCACAACGTAATGATAGACACACTTTCGCCTTTGGCCCGAGCCGGGTCGCGAATGGGGCGTACCACCAGCGCGTTAGAGGCCGCCAAAACCGACATCAAAGCGCTGTCTTGGGCGTCGTGCACACGAACGGTTCCATCGGGCGCCAGGTGTGCGCGCATGTAGTGCTCTCTGGGGCCATTGGGTGTCAGATCGTTGGCCAAAGTGGCCTGCGCGGTTTTTGGCGCGTCCGCGGGTAAACCCAGCATTTTGGTGATCAGCGGGACGATAAACAGGGTTGAGCAAACCATTGACGACACGGGGTTTCCGGGCAGGCCAATCATTGGCAAACCGTCCATGTTTCCAGCCATCAACGGTTTGCCGGGGCGCATCGCGATCTTGTAGAACGACTGGTCCATGTTCAGGTCAGCGGCAACCTCAGCCACGAGATCATGATCTCCGACCGACGCCCCACCGATGGTCACGATGAGGTCCGCGCCCTTGGCCATTGCGAAGACGTCGCGCAGTGCTGCTCGGGTGTCGCGCGCGATGGGCAAAAGACGGGTCTCGGCGCCTGCTGCCTCTAACTGCGCGGCGATGCCGTAGCTGTTGGAGGCGATGATTTGGTCTGGATTTGGGGCCTCACCCGGCGCGACCAACTCGTCGCCCGTGGCCATAATCGCAACGACAGGTTTGCGCACCACTGGGATCACCGCGTGGTTCATGGAGGCCAAAAGCGCGATGTCGGCGGGCCCAAGCTTGCGCGGTGCTGCAAACAGATCACCTTCGTGGAAATCGCCTCCCGCTGGGCGGACATGGCGCCCGGTATCGAGGGTCTCACCGAGTGTGATTAGGTCGTCAGTCCGCGTGACATCCTCTTGGATCACGACACGGTCCGCACCCTCAGGCAGCGGTGCACCTGTGAAAATGCGCACGGCCTCACCGGGGCGAACCGCACCGTGAAAGGCGTGGCCTGCTGCGGCCTCTCCGATGACGCGCAGGGTGCTCCCTGTGGCCCAATCGCCATCTTGAACGGCATAGCCATCCATGGCGGAGGCGGAAAATGGCGGCTGCGTGCGCTTGGCCCGCAGATCCTCGGCCAAGACACGGCCAGCAGCGGCACGAAGGGAAACCTGCTCCGATGAAAGGCGCGTGCCAAGGCTCAGCACCTTTTCCAACGCCTCCACAACGGAAATCATGCGTCGGACTTACTGGGCGCTTCAAACACACCCGACTTGCCACCTTCTTTGCGTAGCAGGCGGATGTCTTTGATTTCCATGTCTTTCTGGATTGCCTTCACCATGTCGTACACGGTCAGCAGCGCGGTTGAGACAGCTGTCAGTGCCTCCATCTCAACCCCGGTTTTGCCGCCCGTCTTGACCGTCGCAACAACGCGGACGCCTGGCAGGTCGGGCACAGGCTCGAGCTCAATTGCGACCTTGGTGATCGGCAATGGGTGACACAGTGGGATCAAGTCGGCAGTCCGCTTGGCCCCCATGATCCCTGCAAGCCGGGCCACCCCCATAACATCGCCCTTTTTTGCCGAACCATCTTGAATGGTTTCAAGCGTTTGCGCAGACATCTTGATGTAGCCTTCAGCCACGGCCATGCGGGCTGTGTCCGCCTTGTCCGAGACATCGACCATATGCGCCTGACCGTCGGCGTCGAAGTGGGTAAGGCCGCTCATAGACCTGGCACCAACGGGTTGGCGAGCAAGGCGCGGGTTGCTGCGGTGACGTCCGTTTGGCGCATCAGGCTTTCTCCGATTAGGAATGTGCGCGCCCCAAACCGGGCCATGTCCGCAAGGTCTTCGGGCGTGTAGAGGCCGGACTCGCTGACCACCATGCGGTCTGCAGGCACCCTGCGCGACAGTGTCCGCGTTGTATCAAGACTGGTCTCGAAGGTATTGAGATCACGGTTGTTTATCCCCATCAGGGGTGAGCGTAGCTGTGAGGCGCGTTCCAGTTCTTCGGCATTATGCACCTCAAGCAAAACGTCCATGCCCCACTCAAATGCGCAGGCCTCTAGATCAGCGGCTTGGATGTCCGTGACAGAGGCTAGGATGATCAGGATGCAATCCGCCCCCAACGCACGCGCCTCGGCCACCTGATAGGTGTCGTACATGAAATCCTTGCGCAGGCACGGTAGCGACGTCGCCTCGCGTGCGGCCACGAGGTAGCTATCATCGCCCTCAAAGCTGGGCCCATCTGTCAAAACAGAAAGGCACGCGGCACCGCCCTGTTCATAGGCTTGGGCCAGTTCTGGCGGATTGAAATCGGCACGGATCAACCCCTTGGAGGGAGAAGCCTTTTTGACCTCCGCGATCAGGGCGTAGCCTGTCCGGGATGCGGTTTCTAACGCCTCGGCAAAGCCGCGAGGCGCGCTGGCTTGGCGGGCGTCCGCCTCAACATCCGCTAGGGATTTGGCGGCTTTGCGCGCGCTGATTTCCTCAAGCTTATAGGCTTTGATTTTCTCAAGAATGGTCGGGGTGCTCATGAGGCCTCCGAGGTGAGCGCCGCAAGGGCTGCGAGTTTCGATTTAGCTGCACCGCTGTCGATGCTTTCGCGGGCGTGTTCGACGCCCTCGTGCAGGTCGGCGGCGACGTCCGCAATGACGAGTGCGGCGGCAGAATTCAACAAAACGGCGTCGCGGTATGCGCCGGGCGCGCCGTTCATCAATGCCTCAAACGCGCGGCCATTTTCCGCGGGTGTGCCGCCCAAGATCGCTTCGAACGCGTGTTCGGGCAGGCCCGCGTCGTCTGGGTGTAGCTCACGCTCGGTCACGGCCCCGTTTTCGAGGGCGGCGACGTACGAAACCCCGGCGATCGACAGCTCATCCGTGCCGTCACTGCCATGCACAAGCCACGCCTTTTCGGAGCCGAGATCCAGCAACGTTTCGGCCATGGGGCGGATCAGATCGCGGCTGAACGCCCCGGTCAATTGACGCAGAACGCCCGCAGGGTTCGTCAGTGGCCCCAAGACGTTAAACAACGTTCTTGTGCCCAGCTCGGTGCGCGTGGGCATGACGTGTTTGATCGCGGGATGGTGCATTGGCGCCATCATAAAGCCGATGCCCACCTCGTTAATGGCGCGTTCGACCACGGCAGGTCCAACCATCACGTTAACGCCCAACGCGCCCAAAGCATCCGCGGCACCGGATTTGGACGACAGGTTGCGATTGCCGTGCTTGGCCACCGTGACGCCTGCGCCCGCAACCACAAACGCCGTCGCAGTCGAGATGTTGAGCGTACCCTTGCCGTCACCGCCTGTGCCGACGATATCCATCGCGCCCTTGGGCGCGGCCACAGCGTTACACTTGGCGCGCATCACCGAGGCAGCCGCAGCGATTTCGGGTGTGGTTTCACCACGGACGCGCAGCGCCATCAAGAAGCCGCCCATCTGCGACGGGGTCGCGTCGCCCTCAAACAGGCAGCTAAACGCCTCTTCGGCTTCTGCGCGGGTCAGGGGGCGGTCGGCGGCAATGCCGATCAGGGGTTTTAGGCGGTCACTCATGCGGAGATCTTTGTCATATCTAGGAATGTCCTAAGCATAGCGTGCCCATGCTCGGAGGCGATGCTTTCAGGATGAAATTGTATGCCGTGGATCGGCGCGGTTTTGTGGGACAGGCCCATGATCGTGCCGTCCTCCAGCCAACCCGTGACTTCTAGCGTGTCGGGCAGGCTGTCGCGGTCCACCACAAGGCTGTGATACCGGGTGGCTTTGAACGGTGTGGGCAGGTCTTTGAATAGGCCGCGGCCTTCGTGGTGCATCATGCCCATCTTGCCATGCACGATTTCGTGGCAGCGCGTGACCGTTCCGCCAAACACCTGCCCGATAGACTGATGGCCAAGGCAGACGCCGATCAGAGGCGTCTGTGTCTCGGCGGCGGCTGTAATCATATCCAAGCAAATGCCCGCATCATCCGGGGTGCCGGGACCGGGGGACAGCATAATCGCCTCAGGGCGCAGGGCCATGGCCTCCTGCACGCTGAGCGCGTCATTGCGGACCACCTTCACATCAGCACCCAGCTCACCAAGGTAGTGCACAAGGTTGTAGGTAAAGCTGTCGTAGTTATCGATCAGCAGCAGCATAGGGCCATCCCGGCAAAGAGCCTTTATCTTGGGCAATAATTTGCCCGAGGAACGAAATCTAGGGGGTGAACCCCGGCGTCAGTCGCGGTATACATGCCCAGAGCGGTGCGCCGGGGTCAAGTCCCCGCGAGCGGCACAACCTGCGGCACGCACCACGCGAGGTTTCGAAGGAGAGACGGGCATGATCCGGGGGCTTTTGAGTGGGGTGGCATGGGGCGCACTCGTGGCTGGCATCGGCATGGCCGCTTTGTCGCTTGCAACGCCTTTGGTGACGCCGTTTGCCACTGCGCCGGTGGATAGCGTCGCCGTGGCACCAACCCCCAGTGTGATCCAAGCACCAGAGTTGCCCATGGCTGCGCCAGACCCAGCCCCTAAAGTCGCGCCAAACACGCCCGAACCCGTTGACGTGACCGAGGTCGCCCCCGCGCCGCAGCCTGTTGAGGTTGAGCCGCAGGAAGTGGCGCCCCCCGCACGCGACGTTGAAACGGCCACCATTGAGCCCGCGCAACCCGTTGAGACGGCAGAGGCGACGGTGCAATTTAACCAACCGGCATTGCCGCAGGTGTCGGCCTTGCCTGGGACGGATGCAGCGGTCGTCGCGCCAAGTGTGGCGGCACCATCAGTGCCCGCGA
Organism: Thalassobacter stenotrophicus; assembly: GCF_001458315.1. Lineage (GTDB taxonomy): Bacteria > Pseudomonadota > Alphaproteobacteria > Rhodobacterales > Rhodobacteraceae > Thalassobacter > Thalassobacter stenotrophicus. The sequence continues at coordinate 18,315 of NZ_CYRX01000008.1, forward strand.
CCAATGATACCAACACGTTGGCGACCCCGCGTCTTGATACCCAAAGTGCGGCCCTACCGGCCCCGGTGGCGAGCCTGCCGCAAGTCCGTGTGCCAAGCGAAAATGCTCGGCCTCAAGTGTCACAGGCGGTGGATGCCGCCGCGCCTCCGCCCAGTTTTCAGCCAGCCCCATTGACAGATACCCCGATCACCGCGCCGCAAGTGGACGTAGCAGCGGTAGACACGGCCCCCGCCACGCCACAGCCGGCGCCAGTCGTGGATGTGGCCCCGCAAATGCCGCAAACCTCGGTCGTGACGCCGCGTATCGCAGCCCCCGCCGAACCCCCGCAGGAGGCACAGCCCGCGCCGCAGGTGGCCGTGGTCACCCCGCGCATTCTGGAGCTTGGACAGGACACACCGGGCACTGCCGTGGGACGGATCGCCCTAGAAGGTGGTTTGATGACCGACACGCAGCGTGAGGCCGCGCAGGCCCTTGAGACTGCGCTGCCGGATACGAGTGTAGCCGCTGCACAGCCGCAGGCACTCGACGCTCATGCGATCCCTTTCACACGGTTCAGCCCGGACCTCCCGGTGATGTCGATCGTGTTGATCGACACGCCTGCGTCGCGCTTGGACCGTGTGACCTTGCTGGGCTTTGCACTGCCCGTAACGTTTGCGGTGGACGCGACCCAACCAGATGCCGCTGAGGCCGTGCGCAGTTATCGCGAAAATGGCTTTGAGGTCGTCCTGCTGGCCAATGGCCTGCCACAAGAGGGCACAGCCCAGGACCTTGAGCGCGCCTTTGAGGGGGCTGTGAACGTGGTCGATGAAGCGGTTGCCGTGCTTGATACGCCGGATGGGTTCCTTAGCAATACGCGCGTGGCCCTTGACACCGTGCTGGGCCGTTTACAGGGCAGTGGTCATGGACTTTTGACGCTGCCCCAAGGGCTGAACGCGGCTGAGGCTGCAGCGCGCCGAGCTGGGGTGCCGGGCCTAACGGCGTACCGGATGTTGGATGCTGAGCGTGAGCAAAGCGCCGTGATCTCGCGCTACCTTGACCGCGCGACGTTTACCGCAGGCCAAGAGGGTCATGTGGTTGTGGTCGGCCATTCCTACGCGGACACGGTCACAGCGCTATATGCGTGGCAGCAATCGAACCGAGCGCAGTTTGTGCAGGTCGCCCCAGTATCGTATCTGTTGCGGGAATTCGGTCAGTAGCACGCGGCTATTCGGCGGGTTCACTGCCGAGTGCGGCCAGACGCGCGCGCAGGGCAGGCACCTCGGACGCGCCACACTCCAAAGCAAACACGTAGGCGTGTGTCAGATAGAAAGCCTGCGCATCAACCACCGTATCCGCAGCCTCGGTATAGAGTGCGATCAGGGCGCGCGTGTCGCCCTGTGCATGTGCCTCTAGCAGCCGCGCGTCGAGCGCTGTTTGGGCGCTCATTCGGCGGCGTGGGGGGCGGCGCGGTGACGCTCAACCTGAGAGGCGACCCAATCGTGGAACACATGGGTCGGACCGTCCATCGCCGGTGAGAACTTTCCACCATCGAAGGCAGGACCGTGGCGGCCCCGCTGCATCCCCTCAACCACAAAGACGTCCTCCTTAAAGACCTCTTTCCACAGTTGTGTGTTCTTGGTGCGCGCGGCATCGGGCGTTTCGGGGGTGGTGTAGTACAGATGGATTTGCTCAACCGTTTTGTCCAAACCCTCGGGCGTAAGGACGATGGCAAATGTGTGGTCGCGGTGGACCCCAAGCAGGGTGTTGGGGAACAGCGCGATGTATTCTGCCGCCGTATCCCATTTGTCCGAGAGGTCCGCGAAATCGTCAAAAGCCGCGCCGTCTTCACCTGCCATCTGGCGATAGACCAGCGTGCCTTGACCCGCGTAGTGGCCGGGGGCTTCGATGTTGTAGTGATCTTCCAGCCGTGAGTAGCTGTTCAACCCGGGGTGGACCCAAGGCAGGTGGTAGCTTTCGCAGTAGTTCTCAACCGCGAGCTTCCAGTTGGTGGCCACGCTGAGGTTGAATTGGCTGTCTGCGCCGCCGTGATAGATCGGCTTGTCGAACTCAGCCCAGCGGGCGATGACATCGGCATGGTCGTCCTCAAATGCGGGGGCTGTTCCGTCGATGTTAACAAAGACGACGTCCATCCAAATATGGCTGCGGATTTCGATCAGCCCTAGGGTGGTGCGGTCAATCTCGGGGTGGGTGTTCTGGCCCGGACCGCCGACATGCGGGGTCGAGACCAGCTTGCCCGCCGTTGAATAACACCACGAATGGTAGGGGCAGCGGATGGCACCCTCAATCTTGCGCGGCTCATCCACGAGGATCATGCCCCGGTGGCGACAGGTGTTTTGAAACACGCGCACAACGCCGGACGTGTCGCGCAGAAGTAAAAGTGGTACACCAAGGAAGGTCAGAGGGCGTGCGTCGCCCGGCTCAGGCACTTGGGCTGCCACACCGATGGAGGACCAATTGGCAAAAAGAACGGCCTGTTTTTCCTCATCAAATACGCCTTGATCGACATAATGCGCATTGGGCAGGCCGTGGGCCTTGGCAAGGTCCTGACGGACAGCGGACAGATCAGTTAACGACATGGCAAGCCCTTCCTTTTGTGATCGCGAGATTCGCAAAAGAAAGGGCCGCAGGCTTGTTTCACCGCGACCCTTTTTCGTCGTTTTTCACCACGCTTTGAGGCGGGTCTTAGGCGCTGCCACGGCTCATGGCGGCGACACCTGTGCGCGCGATTTCTTGCAAGCCTAAGGGACGCATCAATTCGCAAAACGCGTCGATCTTGTCAGAGGCGCCAGTCATTTCAAACACAAAGCTTTCGAGCGTGCTGTCGACCACGTTGGCGCGGAAAATCTCTGCCAGACGCAACGCCTCAATCCGTTTGTCACCAGCGCCCGAAACCTTGATCAAGGCCAGCTCGCGCTCAACCGCAGGTCCCTCAACCGTAAGATCATGCACATCGCGCACAGGCACAATACGGCCAAGTTGGGCTTTGATCTGTTCGATCACTTGTGGCGTGCCGACCGTGACGACCGTGATCCGGCTCAGCGCATTGTCGTGATCAACCTCTGCCACCGTGAGGCTTTCGATGTTGTAGCCGCGGCCCGAAAACAGGCCAATCACGCGGGCCAGAACGCCCGCCTCATTTTCTACCAGAAGGGCAAGGGTGTGACGCTCTTGTACGTCGGAAAACGTGGGACGCAGGTTGTAGGCGGAATGGCTCGTGGAGCCTTTTTTGATGCGAAGTGCGGACATAGGAAATCTTTCTAGAATAACGTCGTGGGCGGGGGGCAGACGCGAACTTCACGCCTGACCCGAGGAGGGGGCTGGCCTAGACCAGCACCGAGCCTTTCGCATCGATCACGCCTTGTGTGTCGGCCTCACCCAGTAACATTTCGTTGTGGGCCTTGCCCGATGGGATCATCGGGAAGCAGTTTTCGTGCTTGGTCACGAGGCAATCAAAGATGACCGGGCCATCGTGTTTGATCATCTCCATGATAGCGTCGTCCAGATCATTCGGGTCCGAACAGATGATACCCTTCGCGCCAAACGCTTCCGCGAGTTTCACGAAATCGGGCAGGGCGTCGGACCAGCTGTGGGAATACCGCTCACCGTGCAGCAGCTCCTGCCACTGGCGCACCATGCCGAGACGTTCGTTGTTAAGGATGAACTGTTTGACGGGCAGGCGGTACTGCACGGCCGTGCCCATTTCCTGCATGTTCATCAGCCATGATGCCTCACCCGCAACGTTCACGACAAGCGCATCGGGGTGCGCGACCTGAATGCCGACCGACGCCGGGAAACCATAGCCCATTGTGCCCAGACCACCGGAGGTCATCCAGCGGTTCGGATCCTCAAAGCCAAGGTATTGCGCTGCCCACATCTGGTGCTGGCCCACCTCGGTTGAGATGTAGCGATCCATGCCTTTGGTCAGCTCCTCAAGACGCTGCACAGCGTATTGGGGTTTGATCACCGCGCCTTCTTGTTTGAACTTCAGGCACTCAACCTGTTTCCACTGTTCAATCTGTGCCCACCACTTTTGCAGACCTTCTTTGTTGGTCTTGCGGCCGCGTGATTTCCAGATGCGCAAGGCATCCTCAAGCACATGTGCGACGTCACCCAAGATCGGGACATCGGCTTTGACCACTTTGTTGATGGACGAAGGGTCGATATCGACGTGGATTTTCTTGGACTCCGGGGAGAACGCATCGAGGCGCCCGGTGATCCGGTCATCAAAGCGCGCGCCGATGTTGATCATCAGATCACAGCCATGCATCGCCATGTTGGCTTCATAGAGGCCGTGCATGCCCAGCATCCCGAGCCACGCCTCGCCCGAGGCAGGGTAACAGCCCAGCCCCATCAGCGTGGACGTGATGGGAAAGCCCGTCTCAGCCACAAACTCACGCAGCAATTGGCTGGCCGCAGGGCCGGAGTTGATGACACCACCACCGGTGTAGAACACGGGCCGCTCAGCGGTCTCCATCAAAGCGACCATCTGCTCAATCGCTTCTGGGTCGCCCTTGAGACGGGGTTGATAGTGGCCGATGTCGGCCTTGCCGGGGGCCTTGTAGGTGCCGGATGCGAACTGCACGTCCTTGGGGATGTCGACCAACACGGGGCCGGGGCGGCCATTGGTGCAGACGTGGAACGCCTCATGCAGTGTGTCGGCCAAGGCGTCGGTCTCTTTGACGAGCCAGTTGTGCTTGGTGCAGGGGCGGGTGATGCCCACAGTGTCGGCTTCTTGGAACGCGTCCGAGCCGATCATGAATGTCGGCACCTGACCGGAGAGAACGACAATCGGGATCGAGTCCATCAACGCGTCCGTCAATCCGGTCACGGCGTTGGTGGCCCCGGGGCCAGAGGTCACAAGGGCGACACCGGGCTTACCGGTTGAGCGCGCATACCCTTCGGCGGCGTGCACGGCGGCTTGCTCGTGGCGTACAAGAATGTGGCGAATGTCGTTTTGCTGAAAGATCTCGTCATAGATCGGCAGCACCGCGCCGCCGGGGTAGCCAAAAATCACCTCAACGCCCTGATCCTTCAAGGCCTTAACCACCATCTGTGCGCCCGTCATGTTCGCCATAGTCACATCTCTCTCTTGCTCTGCGCGGTCTCGCGGTTGCGGGCAATAAAAAACCCCCGAAGGTGACTTCGGGGGCGCCTGGGTACCGGAATGGTTGCTGATTGCTCAGCCCATGCGCCTTTTGCCTACAATTACGAGAAGCGTTGCCATTTCTCAGTGTCTCCAATTTCACGTGCTGAGACCGTAGACAAGGGCAAACCGCCGGTCAATACGCAATTTTTTGAATAAAATGTCCCTGATGCCACAATAAACTTGCCGAAAGTTTCTCAAATATCGGTGCTTCGAGAAATTAACATGATTTTGGTGGCTGATTTTGGGACCGAGCAGCGCCTAGGCGGTGGGTCCGATTGTTATCACGCAACGCCTCTTGCACCTTTGGGCAAAATACGGCCCGATGCAGCAAAACCAAAACGAGGGAGGCGTGCATGCCAGTTGCACCAAACGAATTGAAAGCCGCACTGCAGGGCGACGCATGTCAGGTAGGGCTGTGGCTCAACTTGGGAAGTGCGATCAGTGCGGAAGTCGCGGGTAACGCGGGCTATGACTGGTGCCTGATTGACGCCGAACACGGGCCTTACGACCTTGCGGCCATTCAGGCGCAGGTCATAGCGCTGGCCGGGACGGGGGCCGAGGCGGTCGTGCGGGTGCCTGCGGCAGAAGATTGGATGCTCAAACAGGTCCTCGACCTTGGCGTGCGGTCGGTCATGGTACCGATGGTCGAAAGCGCGGCTCAGGCCGAGGCGTTGGTGCGCGCGGTGCGCTACCCACCCCACGGCGTCCGTGGGTTTGGGGCGACTGTTGCCCGGGCCTCGGGCTTTGGTGCGGTGCCGGACTACGCACAAACCGCCGACGCGGAGATGTGTTTAATCGTCCAGGTCGAAAGCCGCGCGGCGCTGAACGCCTTGCCAGAGATTTGCGCCGTCGAGGGTGTGGACGTGGTGTTTATTGGCCCCACGGATTTGGCCGCCGACATGGGCTACATCGCGGATTTGAACAACCAATCGGTTCTGGACGCGATTGACCGCGCGATCGACACGATCGTTGAGGCGGGCAAGGTGCCGGGCATCATCTCGTTGGACCGGGATGTATGTGCGGCCTACCGGGACAAAGGTGTGCGGTTCCTCGGGGTCGGATCTGATGCCTGTTTGCTGGCCTCAGCGGTTCGGGCCACGCGGCACCTGCCATGAGGATTGAGATCTCCGCCCGGAGGATATGGGCGGAGCTGGAACCGAGCGTTGGTCACATGCCACGGTTGGTGATTGGCGGGGCCGATGTCTTGCATGCGGCCCCTTGGCAGCAAGCGCCGGAGGTTCAGGCCGACCGGGCCATCCCACCCGTGGATCGTCGTCTGGGGGGCACGTTTTTGACAGCCCCCTTTGGGATGGATGACGTCACTGATGGGCCACCCCACGGCGCGCCCGCAAACACCCGCTGGATCCTCAAACGCCAAACCGCGCAATCGCTGCATTGGCGTTTGGCGCAATCCATTAGCGGCGCGCGGATTGATGGCCATATCTGGGTGCGCGATGATGAGCCCGCGATTTATCAACGCCATGTTATCTCGGGCGGCGAGGGAGCCACCACGCTGGCACACCATCCGATGATCCACATGGCAGAGGGCGGTTTTGTTCGGTGCGCGCCCAAACGCGCGATCCTCACGGAGCCTTCGCCGCTGGAACCGGGGGCGCAATACTGGCGTTCCGGGCAACGGATCACGGGCTGGATGATTGACGGGCCTAGCGGCCCGGTGGACCTGCGGGAGTATCCGCACGACACGCCCTGCGAAGACTTTCTGACGATGGTTGAGCAAGCGCAAAGCGGCTTGGGCTGGACGGCCGTGCACCGCCACGCAGAGGATGATACGATCCTCTGCCTCAAACGCTGCGAAGAATTACCCGTCACTATGTTGTGGGTGTCGAATGGCGGGCGTGCCTACGCCCCGTGGAACGGAAGACATCGGGGCGTGTTGGGCGTTGAGGACGGATGCACTGCCGGTGGTGCGGGCTTTGCCGCGGCCTTGCGCGACAACCGTGTCTCTGACGAAGGTGTGCCATCGGCCCTGCCGCTCAGCGGGCAGCGCGTTATCCGGCACGCGATCCTGCGGCTGAACGGGGCGCGGCCCATCGCGCAAGTCGCCCTCGCACGCGGGTTACACATCACCTATGAAGACGGCGGCACACACGAGGTGCCGTTCGACGTGGAGGCGTTTGCATGAGACGGATTTTGGTGGACGCAGATGCCTGCCCGGTCAAGCCCGAGATATATAAGGTTGCGTATCGGACAAATGTGCCGGTTGTGCTGGTCTCTAACAGTTATTTGCGGCTGCCGGCCCATCCGTTGCTGTCGCAACTGGTGGTCAGCGATGGGTTTGATGCGGCCGACGACAAACTGGTTGAGATGTGCACCCCAAGGGACGTCGTCATCACCAGTGATATTCTGTTGGCCGAGCGTGTTTTGGGAAAAGAGGCTGCAGCACTTGATCCGAAGGGGTCAGAATTCACCTCAGCTTCAATCGGATCGGCGGTCGCGACGCGGGCTATCATGGCAGATGTGCGCGCAGGGCTAGAGGGAATGACAGCGGGAGGCTCGAAGCCGTTCTCTGACCGGGATCGCTCTGCGTTTTTGAACGCGCTGGATCGGGTCTTGGTCAGGTTGTCCCGATAGAAACAGGGGCGCGATCCCCCCGCAAGGGACCGCGACCCGAAAGTGTGATTAGCGTTTGCCGTAATACAGGCCGACGACATGCTCGGCCTCTGCAAAGAACAACCAGCGCGAGGCAAAAGTGCCTGTGAAGTAGAGTGCCACTGCGATCAACGCGCCGAGGTGCTTTACCTCACCCAACATCATGAAGCTGGGGATCAGTGCCGCGAACAACAACGCGATGATCCGCAGTTTGAACGCATGTTTACGGCCCACCACATACACCATCTCTTTGAGGAGGTAGTTGTCCCCGGTGTGTGGGGACTCGAACTGACGCACTGCGCCCTTAAGCCCAGTGGCCGTGTTCATATTGGTGCCTGCGTTGCGGAACGCTTTGTCGCCACCGTTCCAGTGCCACAACTGGATTAGCGCCGTCAGAAGGAACAAAAAGCCCGCATGCGCCACTGCGCCCGCCAACAGCGCACCACCCGTCAGCGCGTAGCTGAGGAACAGGGCCGGCGTGGCGAGGGGTTGGTGCCAGCGGGGCACGGCCTTGATCTGGGTGTAGATCATCGCCGTGGTGAAAACGGTGAACAAGCACAGTGCACCGGCGACATAGCCCAAGGGTGCCACGCGGATGTCAAAAAAGATGATTAGCGCTGCATAAAGCCCCATCAAGCTGAGGGCTGCAACGGCAGAAATACCCTCGCGAGAGAGCCACGATGTGCGCCATTGCGAAAAGCTGTAGATGGCGTTCTTGGGGTTCGCGAGGTGAAGCGTGGCAGACAAAAGCCCGCCCACCGCAAGCACAAAGCCCACGGCAAAGAACACAAACGCAGGCCAGCCTTGTGACGTGGCGCGCGCGCCAAAGCCCAACAGCGTCAAAAGGCCAAAGCCAGCGCCCGATAGGACTGAGAAAAAGATAACAGAAGGAGCAGGATGCATCAGAGTTTCTCCAAAGCGCGATCAAGCCAGCCAAGGAAGCCCTTGGGCTGTTCGGCCACGGGGGCCAGCAGGGGGCCAAGCACGTCGATATCGGTATCAAGCGTGTCTTTGGGCCGAGGCGGCAGGTATTTGTTGGTGGGTTTGGTGCCTTGCTCGGGCATCAGGTCGATGCCGCCACGTTCAGCTACCAGCTGGCTGACGTCGCTGTCGGGGTCGCCCAGATCGCCGAAATGGCGTGCTCCAGCCGGGCAGGTCCGCACACACGCAGGTTCGCGGTCTTCCTCGGGCAGGTTCTCGTTGTAGATCCGATCCACGCAGAGCGTGCATTTTTTCATGACACCGGCTGCTTGGTCCAGTTCACGCGCGCCGTAGGGGCAGGCCCATGCGCATAGACCACAGCCCATGCAGGCATCCTCGTTCACCAAAACGATACCGTCTTCTGTTCGTTTATAGCTGGCCCCGGTCGGGCAGACGGTGACGCAAGGCGCGTCCTCACAGTGGAGGCACGACTTGGGGAAGTGGACGGTTTGTGCTGTGCCCAAATCCGGCACGACCTCATAGCTGTGAACGCGGTTCAGGAATGTGCCCTCGGCTTGGCCATAAGGGTCCATGTCCGACAAAGGCGCGCCGTAGTTTTCTGTGTTCCACCCTTTGCAGGACACCACACAGGCGTGGCAGCCCACACATGTGTCGAGGTCGATCACAAGGCCGAGCTTGGTCTGGGTTGTTTCGGGCAGGGCGGTCATGACGTGGCTCCTGTCGGTGAGAGTGTGGTCTGGATTTGGCTCGTGGGTGCGCGTTTCTCAGCGTCCCATGTGGCGATGTACCAAATGAAACTGCCGAGCATGAACGCAACGAAAGCCGCGATAAGAAGAAGCGTGCGTTTGGGGGTCACGAGCCGACCTTCCATGCCTGCTTTGCGGGCGCTTTGGGCACCGGCGATTTCTGTGCCGGATAGTTGGGTTGGCTTTCCGCAGGGGCTGCGCATTTCTCGATCTTGACCTTCAAATCGAACCACGCGGCTTGGCCTGTGATCGGGTCGGAGTTCGCCCACCGCATCCCATCACCTTTGGGTGGGTGCAGTTCGTGGATCAAATGGTTCAGCAAGAAGCCCTTTTTGACCTCAGGCGCGTTCTCTTCCAGCGCCCAAGCACCCTTGCGCTTCCCAATCGCGTTCCATGTCCAGATCGTGTTTTCGTTCAACGCGGCCATGTGGGCGACGGGAACGGTGATCTCACCGTGGGGGGATGTGACGCGCGCCCAATCGCCCTCCGCAAAGCGTTGCGCTTCCCAGATTTTGGTCGGCACATAGAGCGGGTTGTGACCGTGGATTTGACGTAACCACGCGTTCTGAGAGCCCCAGCTGTGATACATGGCCATCGGCCGTTGCGTCAGGGCGTTGACCGTAAAGCCTTCGTGCTGATCCGTGCTGGGGTACCAGACAGGCAGCGGGTCCATACGGTCCTTGATGCGCTGGCGCAGGTGTTCGGGGGGCTGACGCTCTCCGTGACCTTCGGCGGCCAGCTGGAATTTGCGCATCGGCTCACACCAGAGGGTAAAGATGTAGGGCTGTGGCTTGTCGTAGAACGACATCTCGACCGCCCAGTCCTGATAGGCCTTGTTCCAAGGCTTATAGAATTGCGCGTCCTCGGGCACGTGCGCCAGATAGAACCCACCGTTGTCGATGTAATCCTGCATCTGGTTTGGGTTGACCTCACCACGGCCAGTCTTGGTGCCATCTTCACCACGGAACCCGATAAGGGGCCCGACACCGGGACGGCGTTGGTGGTTGACGATGTAATCTGCGTAATCTTCATACTTTGCGGTGCCATCGTCATTCACAAAGCCGGGCAGCTTCATTTTGGCGCCCAGTTGGATCAGCGCGGTTTGGAAGCCGCGCACATCGCGGTCCGGCTCAACAACCGGCCAGCGGATCGCATCCGCCGCGCCCTCAGCCTCACAGATCGGGCGATCGAGGGTTGAGATACAATCGTGCCGCTCAAGGTAGGTCGTATCGGGCAAGATCAGATCCGAGAAAGCCACCATTTCCGAGGAATACGCATCGGAATAGATGATATGCGGGATCACGTAGTCGCCATTTTCATCCTTGTCAGTCAGCATCTCCATGACGCCGCCGGTGTTCATGGACGAGTTCCACGACATGTTCGCCATATACATAAACAGCGTGTCGATTTTGTAGGGATCGCCCGCGTGCGCGTTGGAAATCACCATGTGCATCAACCCGTGGGCTGACATTGGGTTTTCCCATGTGAACGCCTTGTCGATACGCGCGGGGCTGCCATCGTCCTTGAGCGCGAGGTCATCGGGACCATGCACAAACCCAAGGTGTGGGCCGTCCAGCGGCGCGCCGGGCGTGACCTTGCAGTGGGGCTTGGGGTGCGCCGTAGCGGGCTTGGGGTAGGGTGGTTTGAACCGGAAGCCGCCGGGGACTTCGACCGTGCCAAGGATGATCTGGAGCATATGCAGCGCGCGGCAGGTTTGGAAGCCATTGGCGTGCGCCGAAATCCCGCGCATCGCATGGAAGCTGACAGGGCGGCCTTGCATGGTCTTATGCGTGCGGCCGCGGAAATCGGTCCACTCGATGGGCAGCTCAAACGCTTCATCAAACGCCACACGGGCGATTTCCGCCGCGATGGCGCGGATGCGGTTGGCCGAAATGCCGACAGTCTCAGCCACCGTTTCGGGGGCGTATTCTGTGCCGAGGTACCGCTCTGTCATGTGATGGAACACGGTGCGGTGGGTGACGCCGTCAACCTCCCACGTGCCGGCCAGATCGGGGTGTACGTCGGGGGCATCAAAACAGCGTGGCTTTTGTTGGTCGCGGCACCAAACCAGCTGATGGCCGTCATCGTCGCGCAGGGCCAATCCGAACTCGGGTGAGTTTTCATCGGCGTTGATCAGAACGGGCGCATCAGTCAAATCGCGCAGATATTTCAGGTCAATCTTGCCCGCAGACATCAGGCAGTGCACGAGGCTCAGGATAAACAGACCGTCGGTGCCGGGGGTGATGCCCACCCAATCGTCTGCAACAGCGTTGTAGCCCGAACGGATGGGGTTGACGCCAATCACTCGCGCGCCGCGTTTTTTCAACTTGCCCAGGCCCATCTTGATGGGGTTGCTGTCGTGATCCTCGGCCACGCCGAACAGCATGAACAGCTTGGTACGATCCCAATCGGGTTGACCAAATTCCCAGAACGCGCCGCCCATCGTATAGATGCCTGCGGCGGCCATGTTCACCGAACAAAAGCCACCGTGGGCGGCGTAGTTCGGTGTTCCAAAGCTTTGGGCCCACATGGAGGTAAAGCTTTGCGATTGGTCGCGGCCCGTAAAAAACGCGAGCTTGGATGGATCGTCCCGGCGGATCGGCTCCAGCCATGAGGCGGCCAGATCATAGGCTTCGTCCCAGCTGATTTCCTCAAACTCGCCCGAGCCGCGAGGGCCCACGCGTTTCAAGGGCGCGCGCAGGCGGGAGGGTGCGTTGTGCTGCATGATCCCAGCGGACCCTTTTGCGCACAGCACGCCTTTGTTCACAGGGTGGTCTCGGTTGCCCTCAATGTAGGCAACCTTGCCGTCCTTCATGTGAACGTTGATCCCGCAGCGACAGGCGCACATGTAACATGTGGTCTTGCGGATTTCGTCCGACACCTTTGGCGATGTCTCAAGTTTAGGTTGCTGGAATGTCATCTGGCGCCCTCCTTCAAAAGTCCGCGGCTCTCACGAGAGCAGATAGAAACCCGCAAGGCCAAGGCCCGCAGGGTATGGTTGGTATGTGGTCACTGGCGCGCACGCCGAAATGTCCTGCATATGATGTTTGTGATCGGTCATGACGCGTCGGCCTGCACAGCCGTGACGGCGATCATGTCGAGGATATCCTCGGTGCTACAGCCTCGGCTGAGGTCATTGGCGGGTGCGGCGAGGCCCTGCAAAATCGGGCCAATTGCGCTTGCGCCACCGATACGTTGCGCGATTTTGTAACCGATGTTTCCGGCGTTGATGTCGGGAAAAATGAACACATTGGCCTGTCCGGCAATCGCGCTGCCCGGTGCCTTGCTCGCGGCGACTTCGGGCACAAAGGCTGCATCGAATTGCAGCTCACCATCGACCGCGAGGCCCGCGGCCTTGGCGTGCTCAGTCGCCTCGGTCATTTTGGTGACGTTAGGGTGCTGAGCGGACCCTTTGGTCGAAAAGCTGAGCATCGCGACCTTTGGGTCAACGCCCAACAACTGCTGGGCAGAGGCGGCGGCTTGGACCGCGATCATCCCAAGCTCTTGGGCGGAGGGTTCAATCACCAACGCACAGTCGGAAAAAACAACGCCCTGTTCAGGGCGCGTTGGGTGGTAGTCTGGCATCACCATGACGAAAAAGCTCGACACCATGCCAGCGTTCGGGCCCTTGCCGATCATCTGAAGGGCTGCGCGCACCGTGTCAGAGGTGGTGTGTGTCGCCCCGCCGATAGTGCCATCCGCAAGACCCGCACGCACCATCAAGGCGGCAAAAACCAGCGGATCATTGATCGCGGCCTCGGCCTGCTCTTGGGTGGGGGATTTCTTGGCGCGCGCTTCGAGGAAGGCGGTGATGAGGGCCGCACGGTGCGGTGATGTGGCCGGGTCATGGACTGTCACCCCGTCGGGGGCTGCGGTGCCTGTTGGGGCAACGATCGAAATACGGGCAAGGCCTGCCTTGGTCGCTTGTGCGGCGGCCTCCAGCACGCGAGGGTCCGTGCCCTCAGATAGAACAATATGCTTTTGTAACTTTGCAGCGCGGGTCCGCAAAGCAATGAGGGGCGCCGGAATATCCGCCGCCCCCATTTTAGTGTCCGAGAGAACGCTCACTCGGCTGCCATGTCGGCGGCGGTCACACCGGCCACGCGCACTGGCTTTTTCATCGCGTCGCGGCGGAAGGGCTCACCCAGTTCTTGGTTGAGGATCACTTCGATCACCGTGGTGCGGTTGTTTTCCATTTGATCCTTGATCGCTTGGTTCAAGATGTCTGTCAGCTCATCCATGGATTTCGCTTGCACACCGATCAGACCACAGGCTTGTGCGATCCCGGCATAGGACACTTTCATGTCCAGCTCGGTGCCCACAAAGTTGTCGTCAAACCACAGAGTGGAGTTCCGCTTTTCCGCGCCCCACTGGTAGTTGCGGAAAACGATCTGTGTCACGGCGGGCCATTCGTCCCGACCGATGGCTGTGAGTTCATTCACCGCGATCCCAAAGGCACCGTCACCGGCGAAACCAACGACAGGCACGTTTGGCTGGCCGATTTTTGCGCCAACGATGGCAGGCAGGCCGTAGCCACAGGGGCCAAACAGACCGGGCGCAAGGTACTTACGACCCTCGTCAAAGTCAGGGTAAGCGTTGCCGATGGCGCAGTTGTTACCGATGTCCGAGCTGATGATCGCCTCGCGGGGCAGAGCCGCTTGGATCGCGCGCCATGCTTGACGGGGCGACATCCAATCGGGGCGCGCTTCGCGTGCACGCTCGTTCCAGCTGGTGCCGGGATCGTCTTGCTCGTGATCCAGCGACGACAGCTCTTGCTTCCACGCGGATTTGGTCTGCGCGATGTGCGCTTTGCGGTCGGCGCGGCCAGCGTCGCCTGCGTCGTCCGCAAGGTTGCCGAGGATGCCGTTGGCGATTTTCGCCGCATCACCCACGATGCCCACGGTGACCTTTTTGGTCAGACCGATGCGGTCAGGGTTGATGTCAACTTGGATGATTTTCGCGTCAGCGGGCCAGTACTCCATGCCGTAGCCGGGCAGGGTCGAGAACGGGTTCAAACGCGTGCCGAGGCACAGAACAACGTCGGCGTCCTTGATCAGCTGCATGCCAGCCTTGGAGCCGTTGTAGCCCAAAGGACCCGCGAACAAGGGGTGCGAGCCGGGGAAGGCATCGTTGTGCTGATAGCCGACGCAGACTGGCGCATCCAGTTTTTCAGCCAACGCCATGGAGGCCGCGATGCCGCCCTTGGACAAGACAACGCCCGCACCGTTCAGGATAACGGGGTTCTTGGCGTTCGACAGCAGGTCGGCGGCAGCCTTGACGGAATTCTCACCACCGGGGGAAGCTTCGAATTCGATCGGCTCAGGGATTTCGATGTCGACGACTTGGGTCCAGAAATCGCGTGGGATGTTGATCTGCGCAGGACCGGACAGACGCTTGGCCTTAGCAATCACGCGGGTCAGAACTTCGGCGACGCGGGATGGGTCACGGACTTCTTCTTGGTAGGCAACCATGTCTTCGAACAGTTTCATCTGCTCAACTTCTTGGAAGCCACCCTGACCGATGGTTTTGTTCGCCGCCTGTGGCGTGACCAGAAGCAGTGGCGTGTGGTTCCAGTAGGCGGTTTTGACGGCGGTCACAAAGTTGGTGATGCCGGGGCCGTTTTGCGCGATCATCATAGACATTTCGCCGGTGGCGCGGGTGTAGCCGTCTGCCATCATACCAGCGGAGCCTTCGTGGGCGCAGTCCCAGAAGGTGATCCCAGCTGTGGGGAAGATGTCGGAGATCGGCATCATAGCCGAGCCGATGATCCCGAAGGCATGCTGGATGCCGTGGGCTTGTAGTGTTTTGACGAAGGCTTCTTCGGTGGTCATCTGCATGATGAGGGCTCTCCATGAACTGAGGAGGCCAGCACACCGGCGCTTGCCCCCCATAAATCCCGTTATGGTTCGTGATTAGACGTGGTTTTGTCTAGGCGTTAGGGCCAAATCCGACATGCGGATAAGGCCAGAATTTTGGGCGAAGATAGGCATGTAGATCGATTGGGTGGGTAAATCATTGCTTTGACGTTATTTTTCTGGTTTTCGTCAACGTTTTCTTAAATCACCGTTCAACCTAAGATGAAATTTTTATGAGACTCTTGGTCTCAAAAATTAGCGCAAACGGAAATGAAAGCGACTCAATGATGTTCGCTTTCATTCCCGTGCAAGCGCTTACATTTTGGCGATTTCATCCAGAATTCTAACCCAGCTGCGTGTGCCCTTGTGAAAACTTTCGACGTCGTACTTTTCATTAGGGGAGTGCAACCCGTCATCCGCGCGTGAAAAGCCGACAAGCAGGCTTTGCAGATCGAGGATGTCTTGGAAGTAACCGGCAATTGGGATCGAGCCGCCTGCACCGACAAAAGCGGCCGGGTTTGGCCATTCTTCGCTTAACCCGCGGCGGGCGGCGTCAAAGACAGGGTGGTTGAGGTCCATGCTGGATGCAGGAGACGCCCCGTGGGATTTGAATTCCACTGTACAATCCGCTGGAAGTTGCGCCCGGACCCAGTCACGGAAAGCGATCCGAATGGCGTCTGGATCTTGGCCCGCGACCATGCGAAACGACACCTTGGCAGAGGCGATTGACGGTAGGACGGTTTTGAAGCCGTCACCAGTGTAGCCGGATGTCATGCCGTTAATCTCGGCGGTGGGGCGGGACCAGATCATTTGCAGAGGCGTGCGATCTTGCTCACCCGCTGGGATCGATAGGCCGACATCACCCAAGAACGCCGATGGATCAAAGCCAAGCGCATCCCACTGGGCCTGCACATCCTCGGGTACCTCAGGGATATTTTCATAAAACCCGGGGACTTGGACGGTGCCGTTATCATCATGGAGGTTGGATAGGATATCCACCAAAACGCGGGCCGGGTTCATCGCGATGCCGCCGTACATGCCGGAGTGTAGGTCTAGCTTAGGTCCAGTGATCGTCAGCTCTTCGCCCAACAATCCGCGCAACATGGTGATGATCGCAGGCGTGTCGTGGCCATAAAGCCCGGTGTCGCAAATCACCGCGATGTCAGCTTGGAGTTCCTCTGCGTGCGCTTTCATGAACGGCACAAGCGAGGGAGAGCCGGATTCCTCCTCTCCCTCAAACAGCACGGTCAACTTGCAGGGCAGTGTTCCGGTTTCGGCTTTGATCGCCCGCAGCGCCTCTAGGAAAGTCATCAACTGACCCTTGTCATCCGCCGCACCCCGGCCGCGAATGACTTGCCCTTTGGCGGTATCCTCAATCGCAGGGTCGAACGGGTCCCTGTGCCACAGGTCAATCGGATCAACAGGTTGCACGTCGTAGTGGCCATAAAATAGCAGGTGCGGGCCGGGGCCATCGCTATGCCCCACAACCATTGGGTGACCGGGTGTTGGATGGGCCTTGGCGGTGATGCCCAATTCCTCCAACACACCGACAAGGTGATCCGCTGCTGCCTGGCAATCTTTTGCAAAGGCGGGGTCGGTCGAGATCGACGGAATGCGCAAAAGCGTCATCAGTCGGTCCAGAGCGGGCTCAAGGTCGGCATCAACGCGGGCAAGCGTGGCATCTAGGGTCATAACAAGGCTCCGGGATTTTTTCTTAGAGTGCCAAGCGCGGGTAAGGGTGTCCAGACTGGAACGTTCGGAATTGGCGGGCTAGAACAGGTTTCAATCGATGGGGGAGTTTGCGATGCGCAAGATGATTGCATGGACCTTGGTAGGGGGGCTGACGTTGGGCGGTGCTATACCGGCCGCAGCGACTGACACGGTGCCCGGCGCCAAAGAGGCGTGGCGCATGTTGTTTGGCACCCGGACCTCGGTGGCAGAGGTCTCAACAACGATCCCGCTATCGCAAAGCGACCGGGACATCGTGCAAAGTATTGGTCCCACACAACAATACTATGGGGCGATCGCATATTCGCCCGACGAAGGCCTTCTGTCAGAAGCCACCGTTGCGGCGGCCAACCATCACAGCGTTGAGATCGCGCGAGCGCTGGCCTTGGCCGACTGTAATGGCAAACGCCGCGAAGGAACTGCGGCCTGTGCTGTCGCGGCTGATATCTTGCCCAAACGGTACCGGGCAGGGCGCGCGTTGCAGTTGAGCATGGGCGCCACCGCAGGGTTTGACGCCGAATATCGCAAGGCCAAAGGGTCCAGATCTTTCGCGATCTCGGCGCAAAGCGGGCTTTGGGGGTGGGGACCTGACGATACGGCTGCGTTGCAAGCATGTAACGCGCAGGATTGCAAAGTTGTGGTGCGGGACTAGATCGCGCCAAAGAACGCAATGCGCGACCTTTTGTAACCTCGTTGCAGGCCGGGCATAACTCTACCTATGGACGAAAGTTAAGGTGCCTCGGACAGGCTGCCAAGGCACACGGAGAGCAGGATGAACTACGATAAAGCAGTCGACCAAGCGATCGAGACCCTGCACGCCGAGGGGCGGTACCGCACGTTTATCGATATTGAGCGGCGTCGCGGCCAGTTCCCCCACGCGGTTTGGACGCGCCCCGACGGGACCGAGCAGGACATCACCGTTTGGTGTGGCAACGACTATCTCGGCATGGGGCAACATCCTGTTGTGTTGGAGGCGATGAAAGAGGCGCTGGATGCGACCGGCGCGGGCTCTGGCGGTACACGCAATATCTCGGGCACGACGGTTTATCACAACGCGCTTGAGGCCGAGGTTGCCGATCTTCACGGCAAAGAAGCCGCGCTTTTGTTCACCTCTGCCTACATTGCGAATGACGCCACGCTTAGCACTTTGCCGAAATTGCTGCCCGGTTTGATCATTTATTCCGACGCATTGAACCATGCCTCGATGATTGAAGGTGTGCGCCGCAATGGCGGGGCCAAGCGGATCTTTCGGCACAATGATTTGGCACATTTACGCGAATTGCTGGCCGCTGATGACCCGGCTTTACCAAAGTTGATCGCATTCGAGTCAATTTACTCCATGGACGGGGATTTTGGTCTCATAAAAGAAATTTGCGACATCGCGGATGAGTTTAATGCGCTGACCTATATTGACGAGGTCCACGCCGTTGGAATGTATGGCCCAAGGGGCGCTGGTGTGGCCGAGCGTGACGGGCTGATGGACCGGATCGATATCATCAATGGAACCCTGGCCAAGGCCTATGGGGTGATGGGCGGATATATCGCGACCAGCGCGCGGATGGCCGATGCGGTGCGCTCCTATGCGCCGGGGTTTATTTTTACCACATCACTCCCGCCTGCTGTGGCCGCAGGTGCAGCGGCATCTGTTAAGGTCCTGAAGACAGAGCAGAAACTGCGTGACATGCAGCAAGATCATGCACGTATTTTGAAGATGCGTCTGCGCGGTTTGGGGCTACCGATCATCGATCACGGTAGTCATATTGTGCCCGTTCATGTGGGTGATCCGGTGAAATGCAAAATGATCTCGGACCGGCTTTTGTCGGATCACGGGGTCTATGTGCAGCCGATCAATTTTCCCACCGTACCACGCGGGACCGAACGGCTTCGGTTCACGCCGTCCCCCGTCCATACGCCCGATATGATCGACGATTTGGTGCATGCGATGGATAGCCTTTGGTCTCATTGTGCGCTGAATCGTGCCGAGATGACCGGCTAAATCAGAATAGGTGCATTGAGCGCGTTAACCTGCTACGATCACAGGAAGACGTCTGGGGAATGATTCATTTCCACGGCGCGTATCGAGTAGGCAAAAACGGTGAGGCGTCGCGGTGTTCGGCCGATATTTCGACTCTAGCACGACCGAAGAGACGGTGCCGCAACGCGGCTTTGACAGCTTTGAGCTGCGTCTTGGGGATGTCATGCGCGGGGAACGCGCCACGCTCGGCAAATCTTTGCTCGAGGTGCAGCGTGATTTGCGGATCAAAGCTACCTACATCGCGGCGATTGAAGATTGCGATACTTCCGCCTTTGAAACGCCGGGCTTTATCGCGGGCTACGTGCGGTCTTATGCGCGGTATCTTGGCATGGAGCCTGAGGAAACATTCGCACGTTTCTGTCTTGAAAGCGGATTCGAGGGCATTCACGGCGCTGCATCGCAGTTGAATAGCGATAATCGCGCGAAACCTGCGTTAAATGCCCCGATCACCGGAAATTCGGCCGACGTCATGGCGCGTGCGAACCGTCCGTTTGTACAGCACACCGGACCCGCGTTTGGCAGCGTTGATCCCGGTGCGCTTGGCTCAGTCGCAGTCTTGACGCTTTTGATGGCGGGGATCGGCTTTGGTGGCTGGTCCGTTTTTCAGGAAATTCAGCGGGTACAAGTCGCCCCTGTTGAGCAAGCTCCTGATGTCATTGCACAACTGGTCGATCCATTGGCTGGTGCGATTGCGTCTGACGCCCCTGTGGCTGCCGTGGGACGGCAAGCTCCATCTGTAGAAGCGCTCGATCGCTTGTATCGCCCCGATCCATTGGACGTACCCGTTTTGGTTGCCCGCGATGCGCCGATTTCCACAATTCGTCCCGGCGCCATTGGGGCTTTGGCAGGACCAGATGCACCGGACCTGTCTACACGTACGGCGACACCGACGCTTGGGGCGCAAATCGCGTCCATCGACGTACCAATGTTTGTCGAAGAGCCAGAGCCTCAGATCCCGCAAGTCACTGAAAAGCCACAAGATGAAGTTGTGTTGTTCGCTGTGCGCCCGGCTTGGGTCCGGGTATCGTCCGGTGATGGCTCCGTCCTGTTTGAACAAATCCTCGATGCTGGTGATAGCTATACCATCCCGCGCGATGAGCTGACCTCATCCTTGCATGCAGGTAACAGCGGTTCAGTTTACTTCCGCCTCAACGGTCAGACTTACGGCCCAGTCGGGCAGGGCACATCGGTGTCCCGCGGGATTGAGCTGGCTCCGACAAGTGTTGTCGCAAGTTACGCGGTCGCGGATCCCGAGGCTGACCGTGATTTAGCGACGGTTGTTGCCGAGTTGTCATTGCCGACTGCCGATATCGCACCAACCGAATAGCCCACCTTTATCGCGACCTACCCTGATTAATGCGTTATGGCGCATTGTCAGGCGAAGTTGACAGGTTTACATTCTCACCAACTCAGAATGCCAAGAAGGTTCCGCGCCATGTCACTTCATTCCATTCGCCCCTGGCGTCAGATTGACCGGCGCAAAAGCCGGCAAATCATGGTTGGCTCCGTTCCGGTGGGCGGTGATGCCCCTATTACCGTTCAAACGATGACCAATACGTTAACGACGGATGCTTCAGCTACGATCAAGCAGGTATTGGCCTGTGCCGACGCTGGCGCAGACATCGTGCGCGTGTCGGTGCCTGATCAGGCCAGCTCAAAGGCGCTGAAGGAAATCATTGCGGAAAGCCCTGTGCCAATCGTGGCCGACATTCACTTTCATTATAAGCGCGGGATTGAGGCGGCCGAAGCTGGTGCGGCGTGTTTGCGGATCAACCCCGGGAACATTGGTGATTCCAACCGCGTGAAAGAAGTGATCAAGGCTGCACGCGACCACAATTGCTCCATTCGGATTGGCGTGAACGCGGGCTCGCTAGAGAAGCACCTTCTTGAAAAATATGGCGAACCTTGCCCCGATGCCATGATTGAGAGTGGGCTGGATCATATTCGCATCCTCCAAGATAATGACTTTCACGAATTCAAGATCAGCTGCAAAGCATCGGATGTGTTTATGGCAGCCGCGGCTTATCAAGGCCTCGCGGAAGCCACCGATGCGCCAATCCACCTCGGCATCACAGAGGCTGGTGGCCTAACGTCCGGCACGATCAAATCGGCGATTGGCCTTGGTAATTTGCTCTGGATGGGTATTGGCGACACGATCCGTGTGTCTCTGTCTGCTGATCCAGTGGAGGAAGTTAAGGTTGGCTACGAAATCCTTAAGTCCCTCGGCCTTCGTCATCGCGGCGTTAACATTATTTCCTGTCCGTCCTGTGCACGGCAGGGGTTCGATGTAATCAAAACGGTTGAAACGCTCGAGGATCGGCTGGCTCACATCAAGACCCCAATGTCGTTGTCGATTATCGGCTGTGTGGTGAATGGCCCGGGCGAAGCACTGATGACAGACGTCGGTTTTACCGGTGGCGGCAACGGATCGGGCATGGTGTATCTGGCTGGTGCGCAAAGTCATAAGCTAGACAACGCGCAAATGGTCGACCACATCGTCGAGCAGGTGGAGAAAAAAGCCGCTGAAATCGATGCGACGGCAAACGCGGCTGAATGAATATTGCACTGTAGGCAGCTGGTCTTAATCGTAAAACCTATCTTCCTTTACGCTCTCCATGCTCACGTGCGTGGACGAATGTGAGACGTGAGGCAACGTACTGAGCGTCTCCCCAAGGAATGTCCGATAGGCAGCAATGTCGGTCGTTCTGACCTTGAGCATATAGTCAAAACTTCCAGCGATCATATGGCATTGCTCAATTTCGGGGTGGCTTTGCACAGCGCGGTTAAAGTCATTCAGAGCGCGTGCACGTGTGTCCTTGAGCCGGATTTCAACGAAAGCCACATGAGCGCACCCAAGCTTAATGGGATCGAGGATGGCGCGATACCCTCGGATCACGCCAAGCTTTTCAAGCCGCTTTAACCTTGCTTGACAGGGCGTTTTCGAAAGCCCGACCCTTTCAGAGAGATCTTTGAGCGTAATGCGCCCATCCTCAGAGACTGCTTTGAGAATAGCATGATCAAAAGCATCTAAAGACGATAAGAGAGACATGCGGTGGCTTTCATTCTCGAAATTACTGTCGAATTCATAAAATTAAGGAAATAAGATCTCCTGTGAATAAATATACAGGAAATAACCTCATGTGAAGCCTGTATTCTGTTCCCAACATTGGGAGGCCTTCATGAGCGACACAAACACGATCCGTCAGATCATCCGCGACAGAACATATGCGCCAGAGGCCGAGGTCCTAGAGCGCCTTGCACACTTCCTTCCAGACCCAGCAAAACGCGCCCGCATTGAGGCGATTGCGACCACATTCGTGGACCACCTTCGTAAAGATGCACGTCCCGCTTTGATGGAGGTTTTTCTAGCCGAATACGGCCTCAATACGGAGGAGGGTGTGGCGTTGATGTGCCTCGCGGAGGCCTTGTTGCGGGTCCCTGACGCCGACACAATGGACACATTGATTGAAGATAAAATCGCCCCTTCCGACTGGGGTAAGCATCTCGGCGCGGCACATTCTCCGTTGGTGAATGCCTCCACTTGGGCGCTGTTTTTGACTGGCAAGGTGCTGGATACGGATAGATCCGTTGCAGGTGTTTTACGCAATGCAATCAAACGTATGGGTGAGCCGGTCATTCGGAAAGCCGTGCGCAGTGCGATGAAGGAGATGGGTCGTCAGTTTGTATTGGGCGAGACGATCCAATCAGCCATGTCGCGGGCAAGCGTGCGTGAGGCCCGTGGCGAAAGCTACAGCTACGACATGCTGGGGGAAGCCGCGCGTACAGACGCCGATGCTCGGCGCTACATGGCCGCCTACGCAAATGCCATTGCTGCAATGGCGACTGCCAAGGGCGACGATATCCGCACACGACCTGGTATCTCCATCAAACTATCGGCGCTTTTTGAACGGTATGAGCCGTTGCACCGTGAGCTCGTCATGGAGGTTCTTGTCCCTCGAGTGAAAGCGCTTGCACAGCAGGCTGCAAGCGCGAACATTGGCTTGAATATCGACGCCGAAGAGGCTGATCGCCTCGACCTCTCGCTAGACGTGATCGAGGCGGTTCTGACTGATCCCGAGTTGGCCGGATGGGATGGCTTTGGGGTCGTAGTGCAGGCCTATGGCAAGCGCGCCTCTGCGATGATCGACTGGTTGTCTCAACTGGCACAAGATCACGACCGGAGGATCATGGTGCGGTTGGTGAAGGGCGCCTATTGGGACACCGAGATTAAACAGGCACAAACCCTCGGGCTTGCTTCATACCCCGTATTCACCCGCAAAGCCGCGACCGACGCCAGCTATATCGCCTGTGCCCATCAACTTGCCGGGATGATTGATCACATCTACCCACAGTTCGCGACCCATAACGCCCATACTGTTGCGGCTATAACTAACATGAATCTATCCCCACAAGCATATGAATTTCAACGACTTCATGGGATGGGTGAGGCGCTTCATGATCATCTTCGTGCAACCTATGGAACCCAAACTCGGATCTATGCACCCGTGGGCGCGCATCGTGATTTGCTGGCTTATTTGGTGCGTCGCTTGTTGGAAAACGGCGCAAATTCATCGTTTGTGAACCAAATTGTTGATGAATCACGCCCGGTTTCTGAAGTGGTTGCCGACCCGATCACAGCTCTTACCACTCTGCAAAGCAAGCTGTGTGAGCCACGGGAAATATTCACACCGCGAGTGAATTCGGATGGGTTTGATTGGGTCGATCCTGATGCCCGTTCAAAGCTTCAAGCCGCACTTGATGCCGTGGCGGATAGAACTTGGGAAGCCGCGCAATCTGTTGGAAGTATACATAAAACAGTTACCAGTCCGGGGCGTGACGATATCGTAGGGATCGCGCGATGGGCCACGGCAGCAGAAGCCGTTCAGGCGATCACCGAGGTTACTCCTTGGACGGTCGACCCTGAAAATCGCCGCGCAGTACTGTACCGGTCTGCTGATTTGTATGAAGCTGAGCGGGTGCACCTGATCTCTCTGCTCATGCGCGAAGCTGGTAAGACACTCATAGATTGCATCAATGAAATACGGGAAGCCGTTGATTTTCTTCGGTACTATGCAGAGTTTGCGGATCCAACGCCCAGTGTTGGCATCGTGACGTGCATCTCGCCTTGGAACTTTCCCTTGGCGATCTTCACCGGTCAGATCGCGGCGGCGTTAGCGGCGGGCAATGGGGTGCTTGCTAAACCCGCGGAGCAGACGTCGTTGATCGCGGACTACGCCGTATCGCTCCTGATCGATGCAGGTGTGCCGCCAGAATGTTTACGGTTGGTTTCTGGGGAAGGCGCGATTGTTGGCCCGATTTTGACCGGAACGGCTGGCATCCATGCCGTCGCTTTCACCGGCTCAACCGCGACGGCTCAACGTATCAATCGTACGATGGCGGCCTCACTTACCCCCGGCACGCCCTTGATCGCGGAGACCGGGGGGCAAAACGCGATGATCGTGGACAGCACTGCGCTGTTGGAGCAGGCTGTACGCGATATCATTGCCAGTGCGTTCCAATCCGCGGGCCAGCGATGCTCGGCGCTTCGGATGCTTTACGTCCAAGAAGACATCGCGCCTGCGTTAACCGAAATGCTCACCGGGGCGATGGATGCATTGGTTGTCGGGGACTCGACCGATTTTGCCACTGATGTTGGCCCGATCATCGACGCCACAGCCAAAGCGCGCATTGATGCACACATCGCCGCTAGCACAATCGTGCATCAGGGGCCAAAGGGCGGATCGCAGCATGTGGCCCCGACGCTCTTGCGGGTCAATGGGATCAATGACTTGGCGGACGAAGTGTTTGGCCCTGTCTGTCACATCGCAACCTTTGCGGCTGGTGAACTGCCTCAGGTCATCGCGGATATTAACGCGTCGGGCTATGGCTTGACGTTCGGACTGCACAGCCGGATCGACAGCCGTGTAGAAGAGATCAGCCAGCAGGTGAACGCGGGCAACATCTATGTTAACCGAAACCAAATTGGCGCTGTGGTGGGAAGCCAACCCTTTGGTGGGCACGGCCTGAGCGGGACGGGCCCAAAGGCTGGTGGCCCCCGCTATGTCGCCCGCTTTCATCGCGGCTGGGTTGTGTCTGCGCTCGATGGCACGCTCAGCCTGCCAGGGCCAACGGGAGAGTCGAACCGCTACCGCGTGATGCCGCGCGGGCGGATTGGGTGCTTTGGCCCGACACCTGACGATTTAGCGACGCAGATGCAGCAGGTCGGTGCCAGCGGAGCTGAAGCCGTTGATTGCAGTGCCGTCGACCTGACTTCACTGGCTCTGCTTGATCTGGAGGGGGCAGTTTATTGGGGTGACAATGGACGTGACATTGCAGTCGCTCTGGCAGGACTTGATGGGCCAATTACGCCTTTGTGGACGGACAAGACATTCCAAAATTGGCTTTGGCTTGAACAAGTGATCAGTGTGGATACAACCGCTTCGGGGGGGAATGCTTCGCTGTTGGCGAGCATGGATGAGGTTTAACCCCACCCTATAAGAAACTGAAAAGGGGCCAAGTTTTCACTCGGCCCCTTAGATATATGCTTACTCAGCAGCGATTTTGATGACCGGCTCCATCCGCGCGAGGATGTCATCGGCCAAGTGGCATTTGACCTGATGCCCATCGCCCAACTGACGAACGGGCGGGACCTCTTTGTCGCATAGACCGTTTGGCACCTGATCTTTCCACCGGCAGCGCGTTTGGAACGGGCAACCACTGGGTGGGTTCATCGCCGATGGGATATCGCCCTCAAGCACGATGTGCTTTTTCTCAACCGAGGTGTCGGCGATTGGAACAGCTGACAAAAGCGCCTCGGTGTAGGGGTGATAGGGCGGGCTAAAGACCTGATCGGTGGTGCCCAACTCAACCACGTGGCCAAGGTACATCACCATCACGCGATCGCTCAGATACCGCACAATCGACAAATCGTGGGAAATAAACAGGAGCGTGGTTTTGTTCTCGCGCTGGATCTCCATCAGCAGATCGGTCACTGCGGCCTGCACCGACACATCAAGCGCGGAGACTGGTTCATCCGCCACAACGATCCGCGCATCACCTGCAAAGGCGCGCGCAATACCGACACGCTGCTTTTGTCCGCCAGACAGCTGGCGCGGCATCCGGTCTGCAAAGGCGCGGGGCAGTTTGACCAGATCCAAAAGCTTGAGCATCCGATCGTGCCGCTCTTCGTCATTGTCGCCAATGTCGAAAATCTCAAGCGCGCGAATGATCTGGCGACCCACCGTCATGGACGGGTTCAGCGTATCAAACGGGTTCTGAAAGACCATCTGCACATCGGCAATTGTCTTGGTATCGCGCTTGTCGATGGGCGTGTCCTGGATGGGCAGGTTCCCGAGGGTGATCTTACCCTCTGTCGCCGTCTCAAGGCCCATGAGGACCTTCGCAAAGGTGGATTTTCCGCAACCGGATTCACCCACAATTGCCAGTGTCTCAGACTCGCGTGCCTCAAAGCTAAGCGTTTCGTTGGCCTTGACCACTTTCTTTTCACCGCCGCCAAACAGCGCGTTTGCCGCGACCTCATAGTATTTCTTGAGGTCTTCCATCTTGAGGACGACATCACCAACCGGTGCTTTTTCCTTAGCCTCCGCCACGGTGATTGGTGCGTTCCAGTCGATTTCTTCAAACTTCAGACAGCGGGATTCATGACGGTCATTGCCGTCAATCGGAGCCATCTTGATGTCCGTCGCATCACAACGCCCAGCCTCAAAATAATCGCAGCGCGGGCCAAAGTTACAGCCCGGAGGACGTTCATGGGGCAGGGGAAAGTTGCCCGGGATCGCCACCAGAGGACGTGCATTTTTGTCGGCACCCGGCAGAGGGATCGAACGGAACAAGGCCTGCGTGTAGGGGTGCTTCATGTCATCGAACACATCCGCAATCGAGCCACGCTCAACCGCCTCGCCCGAATACATCACGCACAGCCGGTCACAGGTTTCGAGAACCAGCCCGAGGTTGTGCGAGATGAACAGCATGGATGTGCCGTACTTACGCCCCAGATCCCGGACTAGCTCAACAATCGCGGCCTCAACAGTTACGTCCAGCGCGGTTGTCGGCTCATCAAGAATAAGCAGCGATGGTTTCGACATCAGCGCCATCGCAATCACGATCCGCTGTTGTTGTCCGCCCGACAATTGGTGCGGGAAGGATTTCAGCATCCGTTCAGGGTCGGGCAATTTGACGTCGGTCACCACCTCGAGGGCACGCTTGTAGGCCTCGGCCTCTGACACGCCCTCGTGGATCATCGGCACCTCCATGAGCTGCTTGCCGATCCGCATTGCGGGGTTCAGCGACGCCATGGGTTCTTGGTAGATCATGGCGATTTCATTGCCGCGAATATCGCGCAGCTCTTCCATCGACATCTCACCTAGATCTTGGCCCTTGAACTTGATCGATCCGCCGACAATGCGGCCGTTTTTGCCAAGGTCCTGCATGACCCCAAGAGCCACGGTGGATTTTCCGCAACCGGACTCGCCCACAAGGCCAACGGCCTCACCGGGTTGTACGGTCACAGAAAAATCCATCACTGCAGGAATTTCCCGCAGCCGGGTGAAAAACGAAATCGACAGGCGATCAATTTCGAGAATGGGACCGTCGTAATCGGGTGTCTTACTCATATCATCGTCTCCGGATCAGTCTTTCAGGCTCTCTTCGCGCAGGCCATCGGCCAGCAGGTTCAGCCCCAGAACAAGGCTCAACAACGCGAAGGAGGGCGGAAGCGCGGGGTGGGGGTAGATCGACAAGAGCTTGCGGCCCTCGTTAATCGTGGATCCCCAATCCGGGCTTTCCGGTGGCAGACCGAGGCCAAAGAAGCCCAAGGTCCCGAGAAGGATGGTGGTGTAACCAATACGCAGGCAGAAATCCACGATCAGCGGACCGCGCGCGTTGGGCAGGATTTCCCACAGCATTATGTACCAAGCCCCTTCACCACGGGTTTGCGCTGCGGCGACGTAGTCGCGGGTTTTGATATCCAGCGTCAGGCCCCGAACGATCCGGAACACGGTGGGTGAGTTTACGAACACGACCGAGACGAACACCACAAGGATACCGCCGGGCACGTTGAACGCATCCAAGCTGGCGGGGATGAACGACACAGGCGTCGAGCTGTCAGAGACCAGCCAAACATACAACAGGACCATCGGCGTAAGTGCTACGGCCATGTACAGATTGCGTTTGGGGGGCTGTGTGTAGAACCGTGAGTTGATCAGAACGCCGGTAAAAATGATCGGCGCGAGGAACAAGAACATCGCCATGTAGGACGGCAGGCCGGTTTCCACGATCTCTGGTGTGACCAGAAGGTAGAACAGCAAGATCACCGGGAATGCGAGGATCAGGTTGGCAAGAAACGACAGCACCGTGTCGAGCAAGCCACCCCGGTAACCCGCAGGCAGGCCGAGTGTGATGCCCACCATAAACGCGAACAATGTGGCCCGCGGGGCGATCTGCATCACGACTGTGGAGCCTGCGATCATCCGTGAGAACACATCGCGTGACAGGTTATCTCCGCCCAATAGGTAGAACGGAAAGCCGCCTTCTTCGGCGCCGCGGAAGGGCGTGCCGGGGACCTTGTTCTTCATCCCCGAGGCGACTTCGAGCGGCTCATGGGTGATGATCCAGCCAAACATCCCGTAGAACAGCGCAGTGTAGGCCCAGAACATCACGAGACCAAAACCGATCATGCCAACCGTGCTGTCAAAGAGTTTGCCATAAAGGCCAAGGCGGCGTTTGTAGACAAACGACAGAACGAAGGTCGCAACCAGCGCGCCCCAGACGGGCACGAACTGACGGATGATGCCGCCAAAAATGCCGCCATTGGTGTGGCCCGTGATAATGCCGCCGGCGATGTAGCCCACCAGCGTCAGAACGAGTGCCGCGAAGGACCACTTGATGATCGCTTTCAACAGGCCGTTAAAGCCGCCTGTGGCCACAGCCGTGCCGTCGGCGTTAAAGCTGATGCGTTCCTCGGGTTGGAAAAACGCGAGCAGGGATTGCAGCAAAACGCCCGCCACGAGCACCGCAAGGCTGACGCCTAATGCGGGGTTCAGGACCGTGCCAAGGCTGCCTGTCCAGGTTAATGGTTCCATGTCTCAGGCCTCCTTAAGAAATGCGAATGCGCGGGTTGAGGAAAACGTAGCCGATGTCAGAAATCAGCTGGGTGAAAAGCACCACAAAGACCGAAACAACCGAAACGCCGAGCAGCAGCTCAATGTCGTTGTTGCCGGCGGCTTGGACCAGCGTCCAACCGAAGCCTTTGTAGTTAAACAGGGTCTCAACAATCACCACACCGTTCAGCAGCCATGGGAATTGCAGCATGATGACGGTGAAGGGCGCGATGAGCGCGTTGCGCAGGGCGTGCTTTAGGACGATGGTTTTGAACGCCACGCCTTTGAGGCGCGCGGTACGGACGTATTGCGCGGTCATGACCTCAGTCATTGAGGCGCGGGTCATCCGGGCGATATACCCCATCCCGTAAAGTGCGATCGTGATCACCGGCAGGAAAAAGTTCCAAAAGTTGGCGTCTTCCATCGCGCTGGTCGCGGTGCCTTTGAACAGGGTCCGGCCTTCGATCCAACCAGCACCTCGCAAGAATTCGTTCAGCGGAGAGGCCGAGGCCGCAAGCACCGCAATGAAGATCACACCCGACACATATTCCGGCGTCGCGGTCGTTGTGATCGAAAAAGTAGACAGCGTCCGGTCCGTGCGGGAGCCTTCGTTCATGCCCGCAAGCACACCTACAATCAGCGCGCCGGGTACCATGACGATCATCACCCAGAACATCAGCTTACCCGTAAGCCCAAGGTTTTGGCCCACGATTTGCCCCACGTTTTCTTTGAATACCGAAGAAAAGCCCCAGTGACCCTGTAACACACCACAATAGGTGGCGGCGTTCTCGGGGTTTTCCATGCCGGGGGTAATGCAGCGTCCCCGCAGGTTGCCGTCAGAATCCTGATGGGTCCATCCCGGGGCTACGCCGAGCCAGCGACCGTATTTGACCAACATCGGATCAAGGTGCCCGTTGCTGCCCAACCAACTGTCGACTTGTTCGTCGGACATGCGGAAGTTGCCTTCGGTTTTGGCGAGCTTCTCAAGGTTGGGGTAGAGGTTGGTCAGTGTGAAGACGATGAACGTCAGGCAAAGCGCCGTCAGTATCATCACCCCCAAACGTCTGAGGATGAACAGTCCCATGTGGGTTCCCTATAGCTGTCTGGACCATGTGCCGCTGCCAGCATCTCATTGGCCTGAATGGTGAAACCGCGCCCGGATTAAGGGCGCGGTTTGCTTTGGTTGAAGGGCTATTAAGCCGCAACACCCCATTTGTAGATCTGTGGCAGGTACGCGATGTGCATATCTGTGCCCACAAAACCAGGGACCGTGTGACGGTACAACGCACGCCAGTACGGCTGGATCGTCACACCTTCGTCGATCACGATGGCCTGAATTTTGGACATCACTTCACGACGCTTGCCAGCGTCTGCGATCGAGTTGGCTTCGGACAGAAGCGCGTCGAACTCAGGGTTGGACCAAGCAAACTCGTTCCATGCAACGCCGGAGCGGTAGGCCAGACCCAGCACCTGTGTGCCCAGTGGGCGGTGGTTCCAGTTGGTCGACGAGAATGCGTATTTCGTCCAGTCGTTCCAGAAGGTCGAACCGGGCAGGATGGTCCGCTTGACCTTGAAGCCCGCGTCACGCAGCTGAGCGGCAACAGCGTCAGTTGTATTCCGGCGCCAATCGTCGTCGATCGAGTGGATCTCGAACTCATAGTCCTCACGACCCGAAGCTTTCAGCAGCTCATTGGCTTTGGCGGGATCGAACGGAATACGGCCGACCGATGCGTCATGCTCGGGGTGTACCGGGCCGACGTGGCAGTTGTCCGCAGGAACACCGCGACCAGCATTGCCAAGCTCGTTACATACGGCGTTGTCGACAGCCATAGCGATTGCCTGACGCAGACCTTTGTCGGCGTAGATTTTCTCACCGTTTTCGTCTTCGGCCAGCTGGTTGGGGCGCACAACGATTGTGGAACCCGTAGCAACTTCGGACTTTTCCCAGCCGAGTGCGTCGAAGATGTCGACGAAATCGCCGATGTTTTCGTACAGCGTGTCGACTTCTTCGGCTTCAGCAGCAGCCACCCAAGCAGCGGGGTCTGTGCCGTAGTCGATGTACTCGATCGTGTCGAGATATGCGCCTTTGCCGGCAGCGTAGCCCCACCAGTCGTGATCCTCGTTGCGCACGAGAACCGACTTCACACCAACCGAGTGCTCGGTGTTGAGGTATGGGCCCGTACCGATTTGCTGGCCCAGAATGTTGTCTGGGTCCTGATCGGGGTGGATCACGGCGGCGGGGTAGTCCGCGATGCCGGGGATCACTGTGATGTCGGGCTGGATCAGGTTAAGGCGCAGGGTGTGCGTGTCGACAACTTCGATGGCGCCTTCGGCGGCCACGTTCGTTTCTGGGTCAACAATGGATGTCACACGTGCAGCCATGGAGTTGCCTTCGGCGTCAGCCTCGGCCCAGCGACGGAAGTTGTGCGCGACGTGCTCAGCAGTGAAGTCATCACCGTTGTTCCACTTAACACCTTTACGCACGTTCAGCGTGTAGACCGTGGCGTCGTCGTTTACGTCCCAGCTCTCAAGCAGCATGCCTTCGAACGTACCGTCGGAGTTGTACTCCACGAGGTACTCAAGCCAACCGGCGGTGACGTGGGCCATCTGGGTCCAGTCAAACGTACGCGGGTCCTTCAGGGCGCGGACTTCCATCTGCATCCGGATTTTGCCGCCTTGCTGGGCGTGGCCTGCGGCTGCCGCAGGTGTCGCGCCAATCAAAGAATAGGCAGCGGCTGCGCTTACACCGAGGGCGGTGGTCCGAACCAGAAATTCACGGCGATCGAGCAAGCCTTGCTTGAACTCACGCGCATACATTTCCGCTGCGGGGTGCAGCTGTGTTTTGGGTTGCGTCATTATAGTCTCCCTGTGACACATCATTTTTTATTCACGAAGCGGGCGGTGATATTTTTGGCCGTGTTCAAAACCGTTTCCCGTTAAACGAGAAACTGATCGGCCAACCCCTCCACCTCGATCCAGAGCATTGCGCCCTAAATCGACCCAAAGGTCAACGGCCTCCATTCGAAAGATAGGTCAAAAAACGACTTAAACCTAACACAAAAACGACAGTCAGGTCATTAGCGACACGCGCTGGTCGCTTTGGGCCGGACGGATTTTGCCTGACGCAGCGTCAGATTGATGCGTGTTGGGACGGTTACGATTTCGGAACTTTCCTGGGGTTTCCTCAGCGTGATGCAAAAATGCGCGAGAGAAGTAGGCAGGGCTGGAAAAACCCAAATCGCGCGCAATCTCCGCTGCGGAATTTGGTGTATCGATTAGCTCGCTGCGTGCCGCATGCATCAAGCGGTCCCCAAGGTACCGCGCAGCAGTCATCCCGCAAGTAGATTTGAAAGTGCGCGTCAAATGTGTCGGTGTCACGTCAAGCATGTCGCCGATATCATTTAGGGTGGCACCGGTGGCGTAACACTGCTCAACTTCCCGGGTGAAACGCGCCGATAGTTTTTGGGAGGCCGATTGGGCGGTCTGGGCGGTGTCCGGTCCTGTCAGTCGTTCCAGCATCGAAGACACAAGCATCAGCCGGGCAAGGGCGGCACGCTCCGATCCTGGTCCGCCGCTTGTCTGTCCCTTTGCAATGCGGTCCAAAAGGCCCGACAACTCGCCTTGGGTGCCGATATCGTTGACCCGGATCAGATGAACGCCCTCTGGCATCGGCAAAAGCGACGAGGTCGGGATTTGCACAAAGGTCGCTTGGGTCTGCGCGCCCGGTTCAATCGCAAAGGCGGTTTGCGCGGGCAGGGTGACGCATACATTGGGTCCGATCCCGATGGCGCGCCCTTCGATGATCAACCGGGCGTTGCCGCGCACGAACCACAGAAAGCTTGGGCCAGGCACCGAATGGGGCAGGGTGTGGCGCCAAACCTGCCGCCGTGTCAGCCCCGAGATCGGCATCAACGACAGCGCATTCATCGCCGGTACTTGGCTCTTGAGATATTCGATATCCATGATCGCGCCCCCTCCGTTAGGGAAGCCTTTCACGACAACCCGGCAAAGTCAAAAGCGCGGAGGTTTAGCGCAGTTCAGCCGCGACAACTGGCGTCCAATCGCCCATGCGTGCGCGGAACCATGTGCGCTGCCGCTTTGCGTATTGAACTGTCGATAGGCACGCGGCCGTGCGGGCCTCTTCAAGGGTCATCGTGCCTTGGAGGTGCGCGATTAATTCAGGTGCGCCAATGGCTTTAGCCGCCCCAAGTTTTGGGTCCCATTTGGGCAACACAGCACGTGCTTCATCCAGCGCGCCGCCTTCTAGCATCAGGTCAAAGCGGTGCGCGATCCGGGGGGAAAGCCAATCTTTGGGCGCATCCAAAACAAACGTCGCACAGTCCGCACGGTTCAACAGTGGGGGCGGGGTGTCGTCTTGCCACTCGTGCATGGGCCGACCGGTGGCAACCTCTACCTCCCACGCGCGGCTGACGCGCATCGGATTGTTCTGGTCGATCCGTGCAAGTGTATCTGCGTGGATATCGGGCAGCAGAGCGGCGATCCCGCCCTCGGCCAAGCGCGCCATCGCGCGAGCGCGGACATCAGGCGGGGTCAGAGGGATATCCGCCAATCCCTCCAGTAGCGCTTTGAAATAAAGGCCGGTGCCGCC
Organism: Thalassobacter stenotrophicus; assembly: GCF_001458315.1. Classification (GTDB taxonomy): domain Bacteria; phylum Pseudomonadota; class Alphaproteobacteria; order Rhodobacterales; family Rhodobacteraceae; genus Thalassobacter; species Thalassobacter stenotrophicus. The sequence continues at coordinate 52,104 of NZ_CYRX01000008.1, forward strand.
CACGATGATAGGCCGTGTCGTTGCCAAAAGCGGCGTGAGTGCGCGCAGCCAGTCGCCCACGGAAAACGCTTCCGCAAAGTCGATGTGACCGTACAAAGCATGGGGCGCGCGGGCGCATTCCTGCACATTGGGGCGCGCGGTTAAAACGCTCCAATCACGGTAGACTTGCAGCGCGTCGGCATTGATGATCGTACCGCCTTGACGTTCCGCAATTTCCAAAGCCATAGCGGATTTTCCGCTGGCCGTGGGACCTGCGATCAATACCGGTTGGTCCGGCAGAATTTTGTCGATGAATTTCAAAGCTCTGCGCCTAGGTGGCTTGAGGGGCCCAATTGCCCGTTGCACGCCGCGGGTATTTGCATCATTTTGCCGCTGTTTGCAAATATCCCAAAGGCGGCCCCTATGACGACCTCTTCCACCGTCCCTCCGGCGTACACACGTGTCATGCTCAAGATTTCCGGGGAGGCATTGATGGGAGACCAAGGGTTTGGTCTGCATCCGCCCACCGTGCAACGCGTCGCCGCAGAGGTAAAGCGCGTGCATGACCTTGGGGTTGAGATCTGCATGGTCATCGGCGGCGGCAATATTTTTCGTGGGTTGTCCGGCAGTGCCCAAGGCATGGAGCGGACGACCGCCGACTACATGGGCATGCTGGCCACGGTCATGAACGCCCTTGCGATGCAATCCGCGCTAGAGGAGTTGGACATCCACACACGCGTGATCTCAGCGATTACGATGAACGAAGTGGCAGAGCCCTACATCCGTCGTCGCGCTGTGCGCCACCTAGAGAAAAAGCGCGTGTGTATTTTTGCGGCGGGCACGGGGAACCCCTATTTCACCACGGATACGGCTGCGACCTTGCGCGCCAATGAGATGGCCTGCCAAGCGATCTTTAAGGGCACCAAAGTGGACGGCGTGTACGATAAGGATCCGGTCAAACACGATGATGCAGTGCGCTACGATTATGTCTCCTACGATGAAGTGCTAGCCAAACACCTCAACGTGATGGACGCCTCCGCAATCGCACTTGCACGGGATAACCACCTGCCGATCATCGTGTTTTCGCTGGATGAGCCCGGTGGTTTCCAAGGCATTCTTGCGGGCGAGGGGACCTATACCCTCGTGAAGGACTAGGCTCAGCGCGCCTCTCTAGGAGGCCTGCGCAGGTTCGTCGTCACCGGCGTCGAGTTGCTGCATGACAAAGGCGCGCCGCTGTTTGAGGTGGCGCGCAACAAACGCGCGCTGCGCTGCCCCGCGCAGGATCGGACGCACCGGTGGCTTGGCCTGCGCGGCTTCATCCTTGCCTCTTGCGAGCTTCTGATCAAACACAACTTCCAGCTGTGATACATCCGAGGCATCCATGCCCGGTGGCACCTGTAATCCGGGAAAGAGCGTCTCGGCCCATGTGCCATTGGCGCTGACAAGCGCGTGGCGTGCGGTGGCGATGTGCCAATACCTGACTGGGATTTCACCATCGACCTGACGGACGCCCGGTGCATCCAGTAGGAACCGTGCCGAGAGTAAGATCTCGGCTTGCCCAAACATTCGCATCGCGATGGAGGACCGCAGGCACAGCCGGTGGTATGGCGACACCCGCAGCGTGACGGAAGGAAATCCGCGACCCAGCGCACCGGCCGCGATCTCAATTGGGGCATGGGCGCGGGGTTCTGTATGGAGGGTTGTGCCGATCCAGCGGACGGGTTGAACACCATAATCCAATGTCTGAACCGGAAAACCCACGCGAATGTCCTCAACCGGGAGGGGGCCGCGTGGGGTGTGAATAAACGTGCCTGTACAAAAACACTGCGGGCGATCCCCGGCGGACAGCTGGTTGTGCGCGAAACGTGCCATAAAAGCCAAGTGGTCGGTGGGGGTAATCGTGACTTGTGCGTCGTGGGGGAGGCCCTCTGTTGCCGCGCATTCCGCAAACACGTCACCATCATGCGTTTGGGTTAAGAGTGCATCTTGCGCTTTCAAAGACGGCGCGACTGTAATCTGCGCAGGCAGGGTCCGAGCAGAAGCAGTGTTCGTAGCCGCACCAGTTGATTGTAAGGAATACCTAAGCATTTCGGGCTGGGGCGCAAAGCCCGCGTTTGGCGGAGAAACTCCCTCTCCCGCGAGACCTGCTAGGAGCACAGGTATCGCGGGATGGGGACCACGAAGCGTCTGGGGAAACGCAGTCTGAGACAATGGCGCATGGCGACCGAGATAAAGGGCATAAGTCGGCGCTGACGACATAAAGAAGACTCACGTGGAATTTCTTCCGAAGGTCCTACAATAAAATCCCTAACAGAAAATAAAGGCGCCCCGACCACTTAGGCCTCATCCCTGCACACAACGCCATTGTCGATCCTGCTTTCTTGACGCTATATATGCGCAAAACGACCCCGGGGCTGATCCGGGACAAAAAAGGAAGCAGTCATGTCTGATGATTTTTTGCTCGACACCGACGACCTAAACCGCCGTATGGATGGTGCAATCGCGAACCTGCGCGTGGAATTCGCGTCGTTGCGGACCGGGCGGGCCTCGGCCTCGATGCTGGAGCCGGTGATGGTGGACGCCTACGGATCGCCTACGCCGATCAACCAAGTGGGCACGGTCAACGTACCAGAGCCGCGCATGGTAACGATTAACGTGTGGGACAAAGGCTTGGTTGGCAAAGTCGAAAAAGCCATTCGCGAGAGCGGCTTGGGGATCAATCCTCAACTTAACGGCACGATCATCATGCTACCTATTCCCGAGCTGAACGAGGAGCGTCGCCGCGAGCTGACCAAAGTTGCGGGCAGCTACGCTGAGAACGCGCGTGTCTCCGTGCGCAACGTGCGGCGGGACGGCATGGATCAGATCAAGAAAGCCAAAGCCGATGGTATGTCTGAGGACGATCAAAAGCTGTGGGAAGAAGAAGTGCAGGAAATGACCAATGACTACATCAAAAAGGTCGATGCCCTGCTAGAGACAAAACAAGCCGAGATTATGCAGGTTTAATATCCACAAAACGGGCTGAGGCGCCGTTTGGGCGCATGCCCTTTCGCCGCCTCACATATATATAAAAGACCGTTTCTATGGAAAAAACCATTATCTCAGCTGAACCTCAGCCGGAAGTGCCCCGAACAGGTCCGCGTCATGTCGCGGTCATTATGGATGGCAATGGCCGGTGGGCGCAAAAGCGCAATCGCCCCCGGCTTTTGGGGCACCGCGCGGGTGCGCGGCGTGTGCGTGAGATAGTGGAAGCCTGTCCTGACAACGGCGTGGAGTACCTCACCGTTTTTGCCTTTTCGACGGAGAATTGGAAGCGCACGCAGGCTGAGGTTTCGGGCCTGATGATGTTGTTTCGTCGGTATATTGAGCGTGAGGCGAACAACCTTCTGCGCACGGGCACGCGCGTTCGGTTCATCGGTGACCGCGTGCGTCTAGACGCCAAACTGGTCAGTCTGATGGACATGCTTGAGGACCTGACCAAGGACAACACGTTGGTTCACCTGACGATCGCAATCAATTATGGCGGCCGGGATGAGGTGGCTCGGGCCACCAAGCGCTTGGCGCAGGATGTGCAAAGCGGGGCGCTAAATCCTGATGAGATTACTGATGAAACGCTGCCGCGCTATCTGGATACGCACGTTTTGCCTGACCCAGATCTGGTGATCCGTACAAGTGGTGAGGCGCGGATTTCGAACTTTCTTTTGTGGCAGTCTGCCTATTCCGAATATGAGTTCATCGACACGCTTTGGCCGGATTTCACGCGCGACATCTTTGAGGACGTATTGCAGCGTTTTGGCACCCGCTCACGTCGGTTTGGCGGAGTGACAGGGTGACCAATTTTGCGGATTTGATGCCTCGGATCGCAACGGCGCTGGTGCTGGTTGTGGTCGGTGGGGCTGCGGTGTGGGCGGCGGGACCTTGGTTCGCGGCTCTCATTGCGGTCGTTTGCGGCATCATGGTGTGGGAGCTTGCGCGCATGATCGGTGCCGATCAAAAGCGGTCTTTGGCTTTGGGCGGCCTGAGCACTGGGGCGTTGGCCGCAGCATATGCGTTGCCACTCGGCCTCGCGCTGCCATTGTTATTAGCGGTGCCAATGGCTGGGATCGCCGCGTTGCACCTGCATCGGCGTATTTTTATGACCTTTGCATTGGCGATTTTGTTCGCCGGGCTCGGGCTTACACAGCATCTGACTAATTTTGGCTTAATCTGGATGTTATGGTTGATCGGCGTCGTTGTAGCCTCTGATATCGCAGGATATTTCGCTGGCCGCCTGCTGGGTGGCCCCAAATTTTGGCCCACAGTTTCGCCTAAAAAAACGTGGTCAGGCACGGTTGCGGGCTGGGTCGCGGCGGGCCTTGTCGGCTGGGCCGTGATGGGCGTTACAACCGCGGGGATTGACCTAATCGGTATATCAGTCGCGCTCGCTATGATGGCGCAGATGGGTGACATCGCTGAATCTGCGGTGAAGCGAAAAATGGGTGTAAAGGACAGCTCCAACCTACTGCCCGGACACGGCGGATTGTTTGATCGGTTTGATGCGATGCTGGGGGCCGCCGTTCTGCTGTTCGTAATCGAGAGCCTGGCTGAATTCCCGCCGGTGCCGGCATGAAGCGGGTCTCTGTCTTTGGGGCCACGGGTTCGATTGGTCAGAACACGCTGGACCTGATCGCGCGCGAGCGGGATGCCTACGATGTTGTCGCCCTAACGGGGGGTGGCAATATTGGTCAACTTGCGAAAGATGCCAAAGCCTTACAGGCCGAAGTTGCAGTAACAGCTTATCCGGAAAAACTGGATGAGTTGCGCGACGCCCTCGCGGGTTCAGGGGTAGAGGCAGCAGCAGGGCCAGAGGCAATCGCTGAGGCCGCAGATCGTCCGGCCGATTGGATTATGTCGGCGATTGTGGGCGCCGCGGGGCTTGTCCCGGGGTTACGCGCTTTGCGCCATGGCACCACGCTTGCGCTTGCAAACAAGGAGAGCCTAGTCACCGCAGGGCCCCACTTGATGGCCGAAGCTAAGCGCCACGGCGCACGTATTTTGCCAGTGGATTCAGAACATTCCGCTGTCTTCCAAGGCCTCGTGGGTGAAAATATCGAAGACGTTGAGCGGATTGTTATCACGGCCTCTGGTGGGGCCTTGCGTGACTGGCCGCTAGAGCAACTGGGTGCCGCGACGCTTGCCGACGCCTGCGCACACCCCAACTGGGATATGGGGCAGCGCATCACGATTGACAGCGCCTCTATGTTTAACAAGGCGCTGGAACTCATTGAAACAAGAGAGTTCTTTGATGTAGCGCCTGAGCAGATTGAGGCCGTGGTTCATCCCCAAAGCCTGATCCACGCGTTGGTGGGGTTCCGTGACGGTGCGCTGATGGCCCATATTGGTCCGCCCGATATGCGGCACGCCATTGGGTATGCTTTGCATTGGCCGGACCGCAAACACCTGCCGGTCGCGCGGCTTGATCTGGCGCAGATCGCGACGCTTGAATTCCGGCCTGCTTGTGAAAAACGCTGGCCTGCGTTGCGCTTAGCGCGCGAAGTTATGCATCTGCGCGGGTTGGCGGGTGCCTGCTTTAACGCCGCCAAAGAGAGTGCGCTTGATGCTTTCATCGCGGGTCAGATTGGTTTTCTGACCATGACTGAGGTGGTTGAGCGCACGCTCGAACAGACGCAGGCCCGCGAAGGCCTTGATAGTGCCACAGTGTCCCTTGATAACATCCTCGCGGTGGACCACCTAAGCAGGACACGTGCCGTTGAAATCGCTGCGCAACTGGCTGGCGCACACACCGACTAAACAAAGGAACACCTTTTGGATTTTAGTTTGCTGCCCCAGTTCGGCGGTCTTGTTTGGACCCTGCTTGCCTTTGTCGTTGCCCTATCGGTCATCGTCGCGATCCATGAATATGGGCATTACATCGTCGGTCGTTGGTGCGGCATCCATGCCGAGGTGTTCTCGATTGGGTTTGGCCCTGTGATATGGGCGCGTCCAGACAAACGCGGAACAGTTTGGCAGATCGCGGCGTTGCCGTTTGGGGGCTACGTTAAATTCAAAGGTGATGCGAATGCGGCCTCGGTCGGCGGTGACGGCACGGTCCAAACGATGACCGACGCAGAGCGGCGCAGCACAATGCCCGGCGCGCCCTTAGCAGCTCGTGCCGCAACAGTTGCGGCGGGGCCAGTGTTCAACTTCATCATGTCGATTGCCATTTTTGCTGTGTTTGTCGGCATCGCAGGCCGGGCGACGGATGATCCGATCGTTGGGATACTCAAGCCGCTGCCTGCAGATTGGTCGACGCTGCAACCGGGCGATATGATTACGGCAATTGATGGCGTCGCCGTGGACACGATGGAGGACGTCTTGGTAACGGCCTCTGAGCTGACGCCTGCGACGAACGTGACCTACGATATCGTAAGGGATGGCGCTTCGCTTCAGGTTGAGGCGACGTTCCCATTGGTGTCGGTCATCGACGCGGTGCAGCCGCGATCTGCTGCCGTGAACGCGGGCCTTTTGAAAGGCGATGTCATCAAATCAGTAGATGGCGCGCCGATCCATGCCTTTGGCCAGTTGCGAGAGATCGTAGCGGCCTCAGGCGGTGCCCCCCTCAACCTAGAGGTTTGGCGCGCAGGGGAGACGCTGGATGTCACGCTCAGCCCACGCCGTGTCGACCTGCCGCTCGCCGAGGGCGGATTTGAGACACGCTGGCTGATCGGCATCTCTGGCGGGCTATTTTTTGAGCCTGAGACTGAGACTATGGGTCCCCTGAGCGCGATCACATATGGGGCGGAGCAGACATGGTTCATCGTTAATTCGTCGCTCTCGGCGCTCTATCATATTATAACTGCCCAGATTTCGACCTGTAACCTGTCGGGTCCTGTCGGGATCGCGGGGGCCGCTGCGGACACCGCTGCTATGGGGGCCAGTGAGTTTATCTGGTTCATTGCGGTCCTTTCGACCGCCGTGGGCCTGCTGAACCTGTTCCCCATTCCCGTCCTCGACGGGGGGCATTTGGTCTTTTACGCCTATGAAGCCGTGCGTGGTAAACCGCCCTCGGACAAGACACTGAACGTCATGATGACAGTTGGTATCATGCTGATGGGATCGTTGATGGTTTTCGCCCTAATGAACGATTTTCTCTGCCCGTAGGCGCTTATTTCGGGCCAATTGAAACGATTGTTGACCTGAAACGCCGCATTTCCGCCCAATTCAGCAACTAGACTGCTCGCATTGAATTGCTGAATTGCGGAGGCGTTTGTGATGAAACACATTCACGATGGATACCGGGGCTTGTCCTTGTTTTTCGGTCTGAACGCGGATCGGTTTCTTTCGGTTTTGATGGTCGGGTTCGCCCTTTTGATGGCCACTTACTTTGCAGCGTTGATGTAAGTCGCGGATGTCGCAGTAGCTTGCCTACGCTGATTGCGTTCATCTTGGTTAATTTTACTGTGGCAAAGGCCCGCAAAGCGAGGCTTTTGCGGCAAAGTGGGTTTTGACATGGTCCCGGGCCTGCGGTAGATGCAAAGAAGATGTAGTATGCAATCGAGCGGGGCATTACCATGGATAGGCATTTTAGCCTCACGCGGCGCGCGCGCGCAGTGGGCCTTGCGGTCTTAACAGCTGGGATCGTTTCTAGCGCGGCCCAAGCGCAAACCTTCCAGTTCTCTAGCTTTGAGATCGAGGGTAACCAGCGCATCGAAGATGCCACGATCCTTAGCTTTATTGACCTGCCGACTGGCCAATCCGTCTCGGCGGCCCGTGTGAATGACGGGCTTCAACGGCTGCAAAACTCGGGCCTGTTTGAGAGCGTTGAGTTGGTGCCCCAAGGCAGCCGTCTGATTGTGGTTGTCCAAGAGTTTCCGACCATCAACCAGATTAACTTCGAGGGCAACGACCGGCTCGATGCGGAAATTCTGCAATCGCTGGTCACGTCCCAAGTGCGGCGTGTGTTTTCGCCCCAACAGGCAGAGCGCGACGCGGCCACCATCATCCAGGCCTATGCAGACCAAGGCCGTCTGACCGCGAGTGTCACGCCCAAGATCATTCGCCGCTCTGACAACCGTGTCGATTTGGTGTTTGAGATTTCGGAAGGGCGCACCGTTGAGATTGAGCGCGTGTCATTTGTCGGCAACCGCGCGTATTCGGACCGCCGTTTGCGCCGCGTCCTTGAAAGCACGCAGGCTGGTATTTTTCGCGCGCTGATCCGTTCTGACACGTTTGTGGCCGACCGGATCGCGTTTGATCGTCAACTCTTGCGCGATTTCTTTCAGGCACGTGGTTACGTGGATGCGCAAGTTCTCTCTGTCAGCTCAGAACTGAGCCCTGAGCGGGACGGTTTCTTTCTGACGTTTCGCGTTCAAGAGGGGCAGCAGTTTAGTTTTGGTGCGCTGACGGCGTCGTCTGATTTGTCCGACGTGGACCCGGATCAGTTCCAAGACGAAATTCGGATTGGCGAGGGTAAAACCTATTCGCCCCAAGCGGTTGATGCGACCATCGAACGGCTCGAATTGCTGGCCTTGCAACAGGGTCTCGACTTTGTTCGCGTGACGCCCCGTGTCACCCGCAATGACGAAGCCCGCACGCTCGACATCGATTTCGTCGTGGAACGTGGGCCGCGCGTCTTTGTGGAGCGCATTGATATCGAAGGCAACGCGACCACGCTGGACCGCGTTATTCGTCGCCAATTTGCAACCGTTGAGGGGGACCCCTTCAACCCACGTGCCATTCGCTTGGCTGCGGAACGTATCCGTGCCTTGGGGTATTTCACCCAATCCGACGTTTCTGCGCGTGAAGGCTCAGACCCCTCGCAAGTCATTGTGGATGTAGATGTAGAAGAGCAGCCAACCGGTTCACTTGGCTTTGGGGCCAACTATTCGGTGCAAGACGGTGTCGGCCTCGCGCTCACCTTCCGGGAGACAAACTTCCTTGGGCGTGGTCAGGTCGTAAACTTCACGCTCGACACAAGCAGTGACAACGCCAATTCGCAGCTGACCTTCGCCGAGCCGTTCTTCCTCAATCGGGATTTGGCGGCATCCTTCAGCGTGTTCTACCGCACAACCGACAGCGAAGACGGCGCATTCGATACGCGCAGCGTTGGCGCGTCGGTCGGTTTGGGCTTTCCCACCGGTGAATATAGCGACCTGCGGATGAGCTACAGCTTTACCCGCGATACGCTGACGCCCGATAGCGTTGCGACTATCTCGCAGATCATCGAGGATGAGCAGGGCACGGCCGACACCTCAGCCATTGGGTATCGCTGGCGTTATGACACGCGCAACGTGGGGCTGAACCCGGATGCGGGTGTGCTGCTGCAATTCGGACAAGAATTCGCTGGCCTCGGCGGTGATGAAGAGTTCATCAAGTCGACCTTCCGGTTAGCGGGTGAAACCACTGTTTGGAACGGTGATGTCCTGCTTTTGGCCACAGTGGAGGGCGGCAACCTGACGTCGCTCGGGGATACAGTCTCACGGGAATCCAACCGCTTTTTCAACTCACAGAACATTTTGCGCGGGTTCGAAAGCTCGGGCATCGGTCCGCGTGATTTGAACGCTGGCAACGACCCCTTGGGCGGGAACAACTACTTTGCCGCACGAGTTGAGGCGCAGTTCCCAATCAACCTTGTGCCCGAAGAATACGGCATCTCAGGGGCTGTGTTTTATGACATGGGGTCCGTCTGGGGTTTGGATAATGTGAACGGCGGCCCCACGGGTGCGGATATCGTTGATGACAGCTTTGAGCTGCGCTCTACGATTGGGTTTGGCCTGTTGTGGGACACTCAAATCGGCCCGCTGCGGTTCAACTTTACCAATGCTGTCAACGCAGAAACCGCTGACCGCGAGCAGTCGTTCGACTTCACCATCAGCACACGGTTCTAGGCCCGTGCGGGACGTGATGCGGCGCGCGTCTGGTCGGGCCTTAGCCCGTACGGTGTTGGCGGCCACTCTTACATGGCTACCGATGGTGCCTGCGGTGGCCCAAGCGCCACTCCCCGAGATTCCGCGTCTCGCGATTGTGGTGCTGGACCGCGACGCGCTTTATACGAACAGCCTTTTTGGGCAACGCATTCGGCGTGAAATTGAGGCCGCGTCACAGGCGCTATCACTTGAGAACCGACGCATAGAAGCGGCCTTGGTTGCCGAGGAACAAGTTCTGACAGATCAGCGTGGGCAGATGGATCCAGCCGCGTTTCGGGCCATGGCTGATGAGTTCGACACCCGCGTCGAGGAAATTCGTCAGGCCCAAGACGTTAAGGGCAGGGCGCTTGCGCAACAGGCCGAACAGGCCTCTCAGTTGTTTTTTGAATTCGCAGGTCCGGTTTTGACCGATCTGGCGCAACGCACGGGCGCCTTAGTGGTTTTGGACCGTCGCACCGTTTTGGCGGCGGCTGACCAAGTGGACATCACCCTGCGTGCCATCGCCGAGGTGGATCGGGTCGTTGGGGCAGGCCCTGGTCTAGAGGCAATGATGGACGCACAGGTCCAAGTGCCGACGCAACGCCCCGCAGCCCCCCAATCCCGCGCCCCGGAGCCTGGGACCGACGACAACACGGTGGAAAGCCCCGTTCGTATCGACTAAACCGACCCCATAACGCAGCGCCTTTTGCCCGGCTCGCCCGGGTTGCATCGGCGCCGCACAATCGCGCAGACTGCAAATAGCAGGCACACGACCCATCCGTCAGGAGCATTCATGACCGACACCCCCGCCATCCCGACCGAGGCTGATATCCATCTTATTCAACGGATTATCCCGCATCGTTACCCGTTTTTGCTGGTCGACAAGGTGCGTGATATCGTTCCCAACACCTCGGCTATCGGGATCAAGAATGTGACGTTCAACGAGCCGCATTTTCAGGGTCACTTCCCCGCGACGCCCATTATGCCCGGCGTCACCATCATTGAGGCGATGGCGCAAACAGCCGCCGTTATGGTCGGTGTGTCGATGAATATGGCCGACAAGGACTTGCTGGTTTACTTCATGGGCATCGACAAATGTAAGTTCCGTCGCAAAGTCGTGCCCGGCGATGTGCTTGAAATGGCCGTGTCCGTGACGCGCGGCAAACCCGGTGGCAAAGTCTGGAAGTTCGAAGGCAAAGCCACAGTCGAAGGCGAGATGGCCGCTGAGTGCGAGTTTACCGCCATGATGGACCTGCCGAAGGACGCATGAGCATGGCGATTGACCCCACGGCCACGATCCATCCTTCCAGCGTGATTGAGCCCGGTGCCAAAATCGGCGCGGGCGTTCGCATCGGCCCGTTTTGTGTTGTTGGGCCGGATGTGCGACTCGCGGATCGTGTTGAACTGAAGTCGCACGTGGTGGTTGCGGGCGACACTTCGGTGGGTGAGGACACTGTCATCTTTTCCTTCGCGTCTATCGGTGAAATCCCACAGGATTTGAAGTTTGACGGGGAAAAGACCCAGCTGATCATCGGCGCGCGCAATCGCATCCGTGAGCACGTGACAATGAACACAGGGACCGAGCAGGGCGGTGGTGTGACCCGCGTCGGCGATGACGGTTTGTTCATGGCGGGCTGCCATATTGCCCATGATTGTATCATTGGAAACCGCGTGATTGTGGTGAACAACTCTGCCTGCGCTGGTCACTGTGTGCTTGAGGACGATGTAATCGTCGGTGGGCTGTCGGGTATTCACCAATGGGTGCGCGTGGGGCGCGGCGCGATTATCGGCGCGCTGTCGATGGTCACAAATGACGTGATCCCCCACGGTCTTGTCCAAGGACCACGCGGTGAATTGGATGGCCTTAATCTTGTGGGCCTCAAACGTCGCGGCGTCGCGCGTGAGGATATCACCGCACTCCGGGCCGCATTTTTGACGCTGAAACAGGGCGAAGGCACCTTTACGGAGCGGGCTAAGCGCATTGGCGACGAAAACGACAGCGAATATGTGCAACAGATGGTTAGCTTTATCATGGGCGCCTCTGACCGCAATTTTCTGACGCCAAAATGATCGCGTTGATTGCAGGGCAAGGGGCGCTGCCGCAGGTGGTTGCACAGGCGCTTGAGGGTCAGGACTGGCGGCTCTGCGCGCTGGACGGATATGCGCCGTCGCTGCCCGGTCCGGTCCAGACGTTTCGGATTGAGACTTTGGGCAGCTTTATCGCAGGCCTCAAACGCGATGGCGTGACGAAGGTCTGCTTTGCAGGTGCGATTGCGCGCCCACCGATTGATGCTACGCAAATTGATGCCGAGACCATGCCCCTTGTGCCGCGCATGTTGCAGGCTCTTCAGGCCGGTGATGACGGCGCGCTGCGCACAGTTATCAGCTTCTTCGAGGAAGCCGGAATGCAGGTGATCGGCGCACAGGATATCGCGCCCGAATTGCTGCCGGCTGAGGGTCTGTTGGTCGGAACGCAGTCCGATCAGGACAAGGCTGACGTCGGCCGCGCGCGCGCCGTGCATGCCGCGATCTCGGCGGTCGATGTGGGACAGGGATGCGTCGTTGCGCGGGGCCAAGTCCTCGCGGTGGAGGCGTTGCCCGGCACCGATTGGATGCTCCGCAGCCTTAGGCCTCCTGCTCAGCCAGTCACCCCACAAAAAGATCCCGGCGATCCGTTGGAATGGGCTTTTGGTAGCGTTTCGGATTGGCTCTCCGGTCCTGATGCGCCCAAGGCCGCTCGGCCCCCGGCCGATTTTGCAAGACCCAGTGGGGGGATATTTTTCAAAGGGGCCAAACCCGGCCAGGATACTCGCATCGACATGCCCGTAATCGGTCCTGAAACGGTTCGCGGCGTGGTAGAGGCCAAGCTGAATGGGATCGTTCTTGAGGCGGGTGGCGCATTCATTCTTAATCTCAACAGCACCCTTCAGGCCGCTGAAAAGGCAGGCATATTCATCTCGGTAGAGAGCGCGTGAGCCTTAAGGTCTGGATCATCGCAGGTGAACCTTCGGGGGACCGGTTGGGGGCTGCGTTGATGGCGGGCCTAAAGACACTTGCCACAGATGTGCGCTTTGAGGGCGTCGGTGGTGCCGAGATGTCGGCGCAGGGGCTACAAAGCCGCTTTCCGATGGAAGAGCTGAGCATCATGGGCCTGACCGAAGTTTTGCCTCGCTTGCCGGGGCTGCTCTCGCGGGTCAAGGAATGCGCCGATGCCGTCGTACAGACCGCGCCAGACGTGCTGATCACAATCGACAGCCCTGATTTCTGTCTTCGCGTCGCGAGCAAGGTCAAAAGCCGTTTGCCCGGCCTGAAGACCGTCCACTACGTGGCCCCATCGGTTTGGGCTTGGCGGGAGCATCGCGCCGAGAAAATGGCGCGGTCCATTGATCACGTGTTGGCGTTGCTCCCGTTTGAGCCGCCCTACATGGAACGTGCGGGCATGACCTGTGATTTCGTAGGGCATCCGGTTACTACCGAACCACTCGCAACGCCGACTGAGGTTGCGGCCTTCCGTGATGCCTACGGTGTTGAAAATGCGCCACTTATGCTCGTGCTACCCGGCTCACGCAGGTCAGAGGTCACGCGGCTCGCTACACCCTTTGGTGAGGCCTTGCGCCGCGTCTGCGCCAAGCACCCCGATTTGCGCGTGGTCGTCCCAACCGTGGCCGGTGTTGCCAGTGCGGTGCAGGACGCGGTCCGGAATTGGCCCGGCAGCCCCATCGTGCTTGATCCACGTGACGTGCCCCGTGACATCGCCGCTCGCGACAAACGAGCTGCCTTCGCTGCCGCCGATACTGCGCTGGCAGCCTCGGGCACCGTATCGTTAGAGCTTGCGGCGACGAAGACAGCCATGGTGATCGCTTACGATATGAATTGGATTTCACGTCAGATCATCGCTCGTAAGCTTAAGATTGATACGGTCACTCTCGTGAACCTCGTCACGGAAAGCCGCGTCATCCCTGAGTTTTTGGGTGCAGAGTGTCAGCCCAAGGCGATTGCCGATGCATTGCTGACTTTGATCGACGATCCGCAGGCCCGCAAAACCCAAGCCGAGATGGCCGAATTGGCTATGAAACGTCTGGGCCGGGGTGGCGAAGCACCCGGTTTGCGCGCCGCGCGATCAGTTCTCAACCAAATCAGCGCATTTTGACATTGCGGGACGGAAAGTCCCAAGGTATCAGCCTTCCTAGGCACCCATAGCTCAGCTGGATAGAGCGCTGCCCTCCGAAGGCAGAGGTCTCAGGTTCGAATCCTGATGGGTGCGCCACTCTCTCAAATGTCAAAACAAACAAAAACGCCACATTTGCGGCGTCGGCTTGGACTATCTGCTCAATTTGAAAAGGGGTCATGGGGGTAGTGGCGGTGGGGATGGGTCTGGCGGCGAATCCTCTCCATCACTTAAGTTATTGTAATCATTTATCCGGCCATGAGTTCGAAAGTTATTCGCCCCAAACTGCTCTGGCCGCGAACCAATCCAAAAATACCGTAACAACAGCAGAAATATACCTTGGGCACAATCTGTACTGCTGGTCTTGTTGCAGTGCTGCGCGAATTGTAGTAATGAACCTACATAGGTTGTGGAGGATGTGATGGGTGTACTTACAGTTTCGAGCCGAGAGCTCAATCAGGATGTCGGTCGCGCCAAGCGCGCGGCCGAAGAAGGGCCCGTGGTTATAACCGATCGCGGTCGACCAGCGCACGTACTGCTCAGCTGGGCCGAGTACCGCCGCCTCAGTGGAGGCCCTCGCAACCTAGCTGCAGTTCTGGCAGCTCCATCTCTATCGGATATTCCTTTCGAGCCCGAGAAATTGGGGCTGAAGGCCCGCGAGGTTGAGTTCTACTGATGTATCTTCTCGACACGAATGTGATCTCCGAGCTCAGAAAGGTCGGAGACGGCAAAGCTGACGCTGCCGTTGTGGCTTGGGTAAGCAAGATTGATGCAGGCGAAATGTTCATCTCAGCTTTGACCTTGATGGAGTTGGAAATCGGTATTTTGCGGGTTGAGCGGCGGGATGCGGAACAGGGGGTGCGACTGCGCGCCTGGTTTGAGACCCAAGTGTGTCCCGAATTTGAAGAGCGGACACTCAGCGTCGATGCTGCCATCGCTAGACGCTGTGCCCGGCTTCATGTTCCCAACCCAAAATCTGAGCGAGACGCGTTGATTGCCGCAACGGCTTTGGAGCATGGTCTGACAGTAGTCACCCGCAACCTGATGGACTTCGCAGCGACACGGGGGTCTTTAATCGACCCATGGCAAAGCGGCGCCGCACAACCCCCGAGCTAACTTTGACACTGGTTAATTTACCTCACCGAATTTGCCTTGCCGCGACTGCATCTTCGCGTTTCACCCTACGCCAGTTTCATGTAGAGACGTGTCACGTTTTCTGTTGTTGAGACCCTGCCTTTGAAAATCTCCGTCATTACCGCTGTTTACAATTCAGAAGCGACCGTCGGCGAGGCCATCGCCAGCGTCGCCGCGCAAACATATCCTGACGTCGAGCATTTGGTGGTCGAGGGAAAATCAAAGGATGGCTCGCTGGCTGCCATTGAGCGTGCTGGCCATGACCGGATGCGGTTGATCAGCGAACCAGACGAGGGAATCTACGACGCCCTGAACAAGGGCGTTCGCAACGCAACTGGCGATGTGGTCGGCTTCATCCACAGCGATGACTTTCTCGCCCATGACGGGGTGCTGGCACGGATTGCGGCGGCGTTTGCAGATCCTGCGGTTGAGGCCGTGTTCAGCGATCTTGTCTATGTCTCGCAAGCTGACACGTCTCGGGTTATTCGGCACTGGTCGACCGGTGCGTTTCATCCGCGGCGCTTGAAGTATGGCTGGATGCCAGCGCATCCCACGCTTTACCTGCGGCGCGAGGTCTACGAGCGCTTCGGAACCTATGACAAGAACATGCGCATCGCGGCCGATTACGATTTCATCCTGCGGTATTTCTCGCAGGCGACGGGTAAGTCGGTCTATATCCCGGAGGTGCTCTACAAGATGCGGGTTGGCGGTGTTAGCAACCGCAACTGGGCTAAGATCCGCCAGAAGATGGAAGAGGACATGCTGGCCATTCGTCGCAACCGCTTGGGCGGTCTTCACACGCTGGCGTTCAAGAACCTCTCGAAGGTCGGCCAGTTTCTGGTGCGCCCGCAGCGCAGCTGATCTGCGAAGCGATGGACACGGCCTTCTTCATCCTTTCCAAGCTCATTGGGCTGGCCCTGCAGGTGGAAACTTGGCTGGTCATTGGAATGGTCGTGACACTGGCCGCAGGACGTTTTGCACGCCCGCGTTTGGCACGCTGGAGTGGCGGTGCGACGCTGTATGCGCTGCTGGGGATCGGCGTCTTCCCCATTGGCGAGGCCTTGCTCCGACCGCTGGAGATGGAATTTCCACCGCGAGCGGCTCCCTCACAAATCGATGGCATCGTCGTTCTCGGTGGCGTCGAAGATCAACGGGCAACTGCAGCCTGGGGCGAGCCACAACTCAATGAAGCTGCTGAACGACTGACAGCGGCTGCCGCGATTGCAATTGCGCACGCGGAGGCGCGTCTGGTGTTTTCTGGCGGCAGCGGCCGTCTGCGGAACACCGTCTTGGGGCAGCCCAACATCCCAAGCGTCACGGTGGATTTCTTCGTGTCTTTGGGCATCGACCCGGACCGGATCAGATGGGAAGACCAATCACGCAACACAGCCGAGAACGCGCGGTTTTCTTATGAGGTTGCGGCGCCAGTACCTGACGAGACCTGGCTTCTTGTGACAAGCGCATTTCACATGGGCCGAGCGCTTGCCAGCTTTGACGCCGCTGGGTGGAGCCAGATCATCTCCCACCCAGTCGACTATCGAACGGGAAGTTTCATCGATGGCATCGGCTGGAACCTTGCCGGCAATCTCGAAATTCTGAACATTGCCATCAAGGAATGGGTGGGACGACTGGCCTATCGCGTGACGGGCCGCTGACGATCAAACCAACCCGTCGCGCTGCGCCACATGCATAATGGCCTCGAGGAACCCTTTCACAGATCCGCAATCGAACCGTTGCCCGTTCAGCGTCACGGCTTCCACCTGTCCAGCAGCAGCTTGGGAATTGATCGCGTCGGCCAGTTGGATTTCACCACCGGCGCCGGGCGCTTGGCCACGCAGGATATCGAAGATGTCAGGCGTCAGGACATAGCGGCCGATTGAGGCCAGATTTGACGGCGCCTGCTCGAAGGCGGGCTTTTCGACAAGGCCAGCAACGCTGCCTGCGGCGGTTCCTGGCTGCACCACACCGTATTTCGAGATGTCGGGCCCATTGACCTCCATGACCGACAGCTGCGTTCGCCCAGAGGCTTCATAGCCTTTGACCAGATCGGCGGTCACGCCCGCCCCCTCATAGGTCAGGAAGTCGTCGGCCAAGAGAACCGCGAAGGGATCATTGCCCACAGCGCGTTCGGCGCAAAGAACGGCATGGCCCAGGCCCAGCTGCTCTGGTTGGCGCACAAAGATGCATTCGACGCCATGCGGCAGGATGTTGCGCACCATGTCGGCTTGATCCGTCTTACCCTTGGCCCGTAGTGCGGACTCCATTTCCTGATTGCTATCGAAATGGTCCTCGATCGCCCGCTTGTTGCGTCCAGTCACAAAGATCAGCGTATCTATCCCAGCCGCGATGGCTTCTTCGGCTGCATACTGGATGAGGGGCTTGTCTACGATCGGCAGCAGCTCTTTCGGCATGGCCTTGGTGGCCGGCAAGAAACGGGTGCCGAAACCGGCAACAGGAAATACAGCTTTGCGAACGGTTTTCATATTGGGGGAGACTTTCTGAACGTCGTCTTGTGTTAAAAATACGGGATTGGTGAGTTATGGGGTAAACTTGGGCGTCACGCGGAATACCCACCGGTTTGATACCAGCGCCACGCATCTGCGATCATGTGCTGCAGCGTCGAGCGCTCTGGCGACCAGCCCAATTTCTCAGCCGCACGTCGACTCCCGGAAACCAGCGCTGCAGCATCACCCGCTCGACGCGGGCCAAAGCTATGTGGGACGTGATGGCCCGTGGCTGCCTTACATTCGGCAATCACCTCTTTGACTGAGAAGCCAGTGCCTGTTCCCAAGTTAAACACCCGGCGGCCTTTGCCTTCGAGCAGCCATTCAAGGCCCTTGATGTGGGCATCGACCAAATCCATCACATGAACGTAGTCGCGGACGCAGGTGCCGTCCGGCGTTGGATAATCCGTGCCATAGATGGTCAGGGCGTCCCGTTTGCCAGCGGCGGCATCGATCATCACTGGGATCAGGTGGGTTTCTGGTTGGTGCCATTCACCGACTTCGGCTTCAACGTCGGCGCCCGCAACGTTGAAATACCGGAACACCACCGCCTCAAGGCCGTGGCTCACACCAAAGTCCCGCAGGATCTCTTCGACCGCGCGTTTGGAAGCGCCATAGGCGTTGAGCGGCATCTGGGCGCTCTGTTCATCGAGAACTACGCCGTCTTGGTCGCCATAGGTTGCACAGGTCGAGGAAAACACCATGTGCTTGCAACCCGCTTCCATCATAGCCTCGACCAGGTTTAGAGAGCCCAGCACGTTGTTGCGCCAGTAGAGGCCTGGTTCGCGTGTCGCCTCACCCACCTGGCTCAGGGCCGCAAAATGCATCACCGCCACGGGTTCATATTTGGCAAACGCCGTATCCAGCGCGGCACGATCAAGCAGATCACCCTGTACGAAGGGTCCGAACTTCACTGCACTAGCCCAGCCGGTGACGAGGCTGTCGAAGGTCACCGGGATATAGCCCTGCTTCGCCAGCAGTTTGCAGGCATGAGAGCCGATGTAGCCAGCACCGCCCGTGACCAAGACATGTTTCATGTTATTACCCTTCAAATGCGCGTTTCTGAAATACCCGGCTTCAAACAGCCCGCAACTGATCCGCCCCAACTGCAACCCGGGTTTGACGGCCCATGATCTCCATCAGGACCCAGACGCGCCGATCCGGCGAGATCTTTTCCACCTCCGCCACAAAATTGGCAAACGGTCCCTTGGTCAGGGTCACCTGGTCCCCGGGCTTCAGAAGCTTTGCGGGCAGCAATTTGCCCTTTGCATCACAGCGCATCAGCAGCTGCGATACCAAATCCAGTGGGACTGCCGTCGGCTCTTTGCCGAAGCTCACCAGCCGGGTGACGCCATATGTTGAGTTCACAGTGCGCCAGAACCCACGGGCCACATCGAAGGCCACGAAGATGTAGCCTGGAAACAGTGGCCGCATCGCGGTGACAAACTTGCCATTCCGCTGCTTCGTTTCCTCCTCCATTGGTAGGAAGGTGTTAAAGCCCTGGCGCTTGAGGTTCTTATCCGCGATGTTGGCGCAGTTCGGCTTGAGCTGTGCCAGAAACCAGCTCGTATCGCGATCGTGGAATGTCATCTTGTAACCTAAGTAATGTAGTTTCGGCCCTTATCGCTCACATTTGAGCGGATGCAAATCAGCTTTTTCGATTTTTATGTAAGGGATAGACGAATCTATCGGTGCACGCCGCCCTCAGCTCATTGATATAATGAGACAATCCACAACTATCAACTTGATACAAGTAACAACCCGAGCAAACGTCCGACCGACCTAAACAAGGATCGGAGGCTGAGTTGGACGGGAGTGGTGAGATTACAGAGTTTCGGGCAGCGCAATATGTGCGCATGTCGACGGAGCACCAGCAGTATTCAACCCACAACCAATCCGACAAGATCCGTGAATATGCCGAACAGCGCGGTATAGAAATCATCAAGACCTACGCAGATGATGGAAAAAGCGGATTGTCGATTGGGGGCAGGGCGGCCCTGCAGCAGCTGATTGATGATGTGGAATCCGGCGCCGCTGATTTTAATGTGATCCTGGTCTATGATGTGAGCCGCTGGGGCCGCTTTCAGGACGCGGATGAAAGCGCCTACTACGAGTACATCTGCAAGCGGGCGGGCATCAACGTCGCCTATTGCGCAGAACAATTCGAGAATGATGGCTCGCCCGTCTCGACCATCGTCAAGGGCGTCAAACGCGCCATGGCCGGCGAATACAGCCGGGAGCTTTCGATCAAAGTCTTCACCGGGCAATGCCGCCTGATCGAACTGGGTTTCCGTCAGGGCGGCCCCGCTGGATATGGCCTGCGGCGCGTGCTTGTGGACGAGCGCGGCAACATCAAGGCCGAGCTGAAGCGTGGCGAACATAAATCGCTGCAAACCGACCGTGTCATCCTGATGCCGGGCCCCGACGAGGAAGTGGCCTGGGTCAACAAGATGTATCGCTGGCTGATCGAGGAGGACCTGTCCTTCCGCGAAATCGCCGACCGCCTGAATGAGGGAGGTGTGACCACGGATCTGGATCGGCCATGGAATTCCGGAACGGTGCGCACGGTCCTGACCAATGAGAAATACATCGGCAACAATGTCTACAACCGCTCCTCCTTCAAGCTGAAGAAGCTGCATGTGGAAAACCCACCTGACATGTGGGTGCGCAAGGAAGGCGCCTTCGAGGGGATCGTGCCGCTGGAGTTCTTCCTGACGGCGCAGGAGATCATCACGGCGCGGTCGGCACGCCTTTCAGATGAAGAGCTGCTGGATCACCTGAAGCGGCTCTACGCCGACGCAGGCCAGCTCTCCGGGGTGCTGATCGACCAGACGCCGGACATGCCATCGTCCTCGGCATATCGCAACAGGTTCGGGTCGCTCGCCCGGGCCTAGCCTTCTTGGACACCACAGCCCCCTTCAGGTTTTCCACCGAGACCTTGAGGGCGTCCACTTGCTGTTCAACTGTCACGGGCGGGGCTCCTTACGAGAAGGCGACGGCGGAGACATACCGCGTCTGCGAATTGACGAAGGCAGTTGCCATTTCGAGCATGGCGGTTTGGATGTCGGTCAGTGGTCCAGCTGCGTCTTGCACGGTGCCAATGTTGGTCGCGATCACCTCGATTTCGTCCGCGAGCGGCTGAACGACTGCAGCGGCGGCGGATGCCGCGGCCTCGCTGGTGGCTGCGTTGGCTTCGCTGGTCGCAGCAGCCTGCTCAGATACGAGTGCGGAGGCCTCTGAAGCTGCAGCAGCCTGTTCAGACCCCGCGGCGTTGGTCTCGGATGCGGCCGCTTGCATTGCAGACGCTGCGGCATCAATTGCGCTCTGCGCCGCCTGCGATGCGCTCACTTCCGAGGCATCTTCCGAGCCCTTGGCATTTCCAGCAGAAACAAAGGCCTCGGACGCTTTTGCCACAGATGTGGTGGCCGCATTCTGTGCCGCCGTCAGCTGGCTGTTGAAGGTGGCTAGTTGTGCCTGCCCAGCCTCGATCGCTTCTTGCGCCACCAACATCTGGCTATAGGTCGCGTAAGCCGGCAGGGCTGCATAATCCGAGGCGCCATCGCCCACCTTGGTGATGCCCGTATCGATCTCGAAGGCAAATTCGCCCTCGGCCAGGATCGGATTGGCGGCGGCCCATTCGGCCGCCGTGCCACGGCGCATCTGGATTTTGGCAAAGACTGTGGAGGTCATGGGGTTTCTCCCTGGACGCGGCCATCAATAGTTCGAAGATTTGGATCGGCGGCAGCGCCACCGCAGTCGATCACAGCAAGTCCGGCGTAATCTGTTCCGGGTGCCCCGCCATCGAGGATCTGGGGCACATAGGGTACCTCGATTTCGACGGGGCCTTGGGCGCGCAGGCGAAATGGCGATTTCCCAAAATAGACGACACCGGACATGCTGTTTCCTTGATAAACGGTGACGGCAGTGGGCGCGGTGTCCGCGCGCAGCCAGAGGGCTTCGAAGGGTGCAATGCCTCGGATCAGACGCATTCCCCGGAGCGCAAATCCGCGGTTGTCAGGCGGTTCATCCTCGGGTGCCACCTGACCCCAGATCCGGGCACCGACTTGCGGCACCACCAGCGCTGCTGAGGCGTTGAAGGCGACCATGGCCCAGGCGTCCGGGGTCAGGTCATACTTGGTCCCGTCCACGGATCACCTCGAGAATTTCACGGATCAGGGTCGCCAACCGCAGAGGCGAGCGCCGATTTCATTATGGGTGACGATTTGGGCCGACGTGCCGTCGGTCAGTACATCGGCACGAGAGGGTCTGATGGGAGCCGCCCAATCGCAGGCATCGCGATCGCGCCTCGGATCAATCGCGCATCCAGCGGTCAAGACGGCGCTCAAGATCAGCGCGATCGGCGTTTTGCACCTCATTGGACACCTCCTTCGCTGTTTGCAGGGATCGGATCCGGGCATCGGTTCGGCGGATGAGGAATTCCGCTTCAGCCTCCAGACGGCCGCGCCGAAACGCGACCCAAAGTGCAGCGCCAATCGCGAATGCGATCGTGCCCCAAAAGGCGGCCTTGCGGCCAATCCCGGAAAAGATGGCGGTCAGGATTGAGATCATTCCCCACCCTCCGCAGAAATCGGCAGGCCCGCCGTTGTGACGCAGTGGGTGTCGAGCGACAGCACGGTGACATTGTCGGCCTCGGCGGCGGCCCGAATGTGGTCATGGGAGAGGACGGCGGCGTCCTCGCACTCGGCGAATGTGCGCATCGCCACGGGATGGATATCGGACCCGCAGGCCGGAACCCCGCCGATCAACGTGCACATGGAAACGATCAAGACCCACATCACGGCGTCTTCCCACTGCGATGATCTTCGATCCGGGCATTACGGGCTTTCAGGGCGTAGAAGATGACGCCGGTGAACACAGCCGCCCCGATCCACGGCAAGGCCGCTTGTACGACACCCGTCAGTCCCACCAGATCCAGCACCCGCTCAGCCGTATCGCGCGCCTCCTCGGCTTGGACCAGCGCCGGCGCAATCTGCGCGGCCACCGATCCTGCAGCACCCAGAACGCCAAGCCCGACCTGGGCATTCGCCGCCGTGATAATGCGACTGCCTTCTGGCACGCCCGCCGCCCGTTCAGCAGCGACTTGCCGTGACCCCGCCGTCGTCAGTGCCTCCGTCAGCGCCACATCGATGATCGGCACAAGTGGCAGACCGTGGTCATCGCGAAACGCCAAGATTGCCGCGCGGGTGCGAGGTCCGATCTCCCCATCAACCTGGCCCACTTCGTGATAGCCAAGCGCTTTGAGGCGCGCTTGCACCTCACGGACCGATAGCGTCACGGCCGGCGCCACATTTCCAGCGCGACGAACGCCGAGCAGTCGCGATTTTGCATAGCGCTGGATCGTGACGGCGTCAGATTGGTTGCCGCCCAGCACCTCAATCATGGTCCCTGTCGCTTTCACGAAGAAACCGACATGGCCTTGCCAGGATTTCGAACCGCGGGAGAAGACAACGATGTCGCCCGGCTGCGCATCGGCCAGATCAATGGGAATGCCCCAATCGAGATAGGACCGCGCGTTGAGGCGTCGGGTGGAGCGCAGCCCGGCCTTTTCGAGGCAATGACCCACGAAGGCTGCACACCAAGCCACGGCGTCATGCTCGACCCAGTCGTGGCCGACCGAGGCATACATCTCGATGATAGCGGGATTATCTTCGGGGCCCGGACCCTCGGTGGTGCCGATATAGCCCTGGGCGATTTCAAAAGGGGTCATGCTGGCCTCCTTGCAAAAGAAAACGCCGCCCCAGAGGACGGCGTTTGATCAGGTGAACGATATTCAGCGGCTGCTATTTCTTGCGACCAATCCAGGCGCAGAGCAGGCTTTCGGCGCCGCGCGGCCCGAGATAGGCAAGTGTGGCCACGAACCCGGTTGAGACCGGCTGGGTCAGCCCGATGTAATTTGCGGCAGCATCGCCGATGAGCGCCATGCCGACGGCGACTGGGATTTCCCAGAGGAGCTCCTTGCCAAAGAAGCGGCGGTTGCCCAATTTCACTTCCCCAGAATGCCACATGAGCCGACCGGTGAAGGCACCAATCAGGGTGGTGATGGCCCCTCCAAAGAGGTGGTTGATGGTTTCTATAAAGCTGTTCTCCGGCATCTGCCTGCCTCCTTGGTCTCAGAACGGCCCGGTTGCATCCGGATCGATGATGGGCGGCACATTTGCGCTTGGCGCCACTGGTGGGGTGGTCTCAGCCCGCGCATCCGTACCCGCGCCCTGTTGGGGCTGCTTCAGCTCCAGCGTGGTGACAAAGCCCCCCGAACGGGTCAGCGTGTGGGTCACAGCCTCGATGCGATAGGACCCGTCCACGCCCGGCCGCGTGCTGGACACGGTACAAAGTCCATCGGGCACCGCCGCCGTATTGCCCTCGATCACCACCGTGCCTTCGCCTGCATCTCGCGCCGTCGTTGCGGCATCGCTCTCGCCCTGCTGGGTGGTTTCCACCTCGCCGGCTCGCGCAAAACGATCAGCATAGACTGAGGGCACGTCGATGCCTGTTGCCCGCTCAACACCCTGCCAGGCGCCCGCCGCCACGTCATACCAGCGCCCACGGACCAACCCGAACTGCGGGCGCCCGAGGCTCGGAGCGATGTCCCAACTGTGCAGGTTCTGACCCCAAGTGGCAGTAGTCGCCGTCGCGTAATCTCCATTGCGCTTTGAGAGCACGATCCGCCCGCCGGTGACGCGGAAATTGCCACCGATTTCGCGGGCGAGCCGCTCGCCCATGGCGATCAAGCTTTCATCACGCATCTCGAAATAGCCGCGAGTCAGGTTCCGCAGCGCCGGGTCGATCTCGATTTGCGAGATGCCGGCATGCGTTGCCGCATCCCTCAGGATTGTTTCCACCGTCGCCCCATCCCAATGACGCTGCTGGCCTTCTTTGGCCCGGCCTGTCGTATCCATACCCTTCGCCGTGATGCGGAGACGTCGGCCAGCACTCCGGGTGCCGGATGATTTCACCTCATCGACCGTCCCCTCGAAGACGACCCGCAGTCCCTCGCTGTCCCAGCCGAGCGCAATCGACACGGGCGCGCCAATCTGCGGCAGGACAATCCGTCCATCGGTGTCATCAACCTCGAGATCTGCGCTATCGGTATGGGTGCCCACCTTGTCCGAAACCTGCAAACCCAACAGGACCGGCATCAACGCCGTGGTGATATTCGTGCCCGCCACGGTCACGTTGAAAAGCGCGCGCTTTGACATGGGTTAGCATCCTCACCAAAGCCGGATTGGGTCCAGAACATGCTGCTCCCGCGGAATGGGAATTGGCATGTCGAAGCTTGTGCCCACCGGCAGGGTCTGGCCCAGATCCGCAAGCCCCGGGTTCATGTCATAGATCGCCTCAACCAGTCCTGGCATTGGCCGTTTGAACCGGCGCCAGATCATCGTCGACACTGTCAGCCCGTCGCCTTCGACGGTCACGGTTTCGATCACCTGGTCCATAGGAGCACATCCGCCAGCAGAGAGAAGAAGGACCCCGCGCTTGGCGCGCCGGCCCGTTTCACGGTGATGTCGACATCGATCACCTTGCCGACGCCATTACGGCCCAGATAGGAGGCGCGCTCGGTCACCGAGAGGATATTGACCCAGCCCATCAAAGCTCCATCGCCCCGCATCATGTATTGCGGTCGTCCCGAGGCGCGGGCTTGCGACAGAAGCGTGAGCTGCCCCATGCCGCCAAACTTTTCTGGATAAAGACGCGCCTTAATGGTCCAGCTTTCCGGGCCTTCGCCCACATATTCGAGGATGGGCCGCGCCCCGAGCACGGGCTTTTCGGCAAAGCCGGCCTCGGTGCCGTGGCTATAGCTGTCAGTGTTGAAGGGTAGGATTTCAAACTGGACGGGGCCAAGCATCATCAGCATCAGGCAAACCTCAGCCCAGTGTCGGCATAAACACCCCGGAAGGCCTCGCGGATTTGATCGCGCAGTTGGCGGGTAATTTCTGCGGCAAGCTGCTGTGGATCTGCCGTCGCGCCCGTGATGGTGATCGGCACATTGACCGAAACCTCCACCGGCCCCGCACCGCCCATGCTTCCCGCTGGGTTCACATAGCCATTGCGGTTGGCGGTGATGAGTTCGGGGCCGCGTTCGCCCACGAGGTATGTGCCACCGCGCGAGATGGGCCCACCGGCGGCCCGGGTGCCATCAACGCCGGAGAATTCATCGACAGCCACGGCTGGCGCTTCGCCCCCGCCGCCAAGCCATGCCGGCATCGAGGGCCAGCGGATGATGTTCGTCAGATCAATATTGCCGATCGCCTCAACGATACGGGACGGAATACCCCGGATCCAGGCAATCAGCTCTTCGAACTTGGCGACCATCCCGTCCCAAAGCGCCTGGATCGCCTCAAGCCCCTTGTCGTAAAGCCCGGTCACAAGCCCTGCAAAACCATCGATGAGCCGGCCGGTCAGATTGGCCGCGTTTTGCGCAATCCGGGCTTGCTCTTCTTCCGACAAGACCTCCTGCTCAAAAATCCCTGATCTGAAGAAGCCGGTGATGGCATCCACCGCCGCCCCGAGGGCTGATCCCAACCCCGAGAAGGCGCCAGAAATCGCATCGGTGATCGGCGTCAGAAAGCTGAGTTTTTCGCCAAGCCAGTCGAGCGGGCCCTGCAGGCGCTCGGAGATCGCCTGTCCCACACCCGACAATGTCGCCGTGATCCGGTCCCAATAGCGGTAGATCGTGAAGCCTGCCGCTGCGACGGCTGCTGCCACTGCAGCAAAGGTCGCCCAAACCGGCGCCGAAATCGTCGTCACGGCCGCCCCGATGGCGGCGATGCCAGAGGACAGCGCCCCGACACCGGGAACCGCCAGGACAATTCCGGTTAGACCAGCACGTAACCGTCCGAGCGTCCCCAGGGGCTGTCCACCCATAGATGCCAAAGCCGATTGTAGCCCGATCATTTCTGTCGCGGCCGTCCGCGCGCCAATGGCTGCGCGTCCTATCGTATTGTAGCCCGCCGCAATCATCGACAGCACACCGCCGCGACCCAAGAGGCCTGCGAACTGCAGCGCCGACATCGCGCCTTTGAAGGCGATCACCGCTGCGGTGGCCCCCACCACGGCGAGCGTCACTTCCGGATAGGCGGCCGCCAGTTCAGAAATCCGCATAATGAGCGGCGTGATCGCCTCCGCCAGAGACGTGATCGCGGGCATCAGGGCATTGCCAATAGTGACCTGCAGTTCGGTCAGCACGTTCTGGAAGCGCTGCATATTGGCCTGGAACGTATTATTCCGCGCTTCGAACTCGGCAAAGGCGGATCCAGCGTAATTGGCGCGGTCCCCCACCATGCCAAGCGTGTCTTCCACCAGGCCGAGGTTGGTCAGCAGCGGTCCAAGGGCGCGCGCCTCATTGCCAAAAAGCTGGCTTGAGATCGCCGCCTGCTGCTCACGCGGGATCTGACTGATGCGGCGCAACACATCGAGCGTCGTCCCAACCGCGTCTTCCTGCATCCGCCGCGCGACGGCCTCTGCATCAAGCCCCAGCTCTTGGAATGCTTCCCTCTGTGCCCGCGTCGCTGCCGACCCGCGTGTCAAGGCCGCCCCCATATTTCGGAAACTCGTCGCAGCCACCTCGCTTTGCGCGCCTGCGGCCAGCATCGCTGAGGCAAAGGCCGAGGTCTCTTCGGCCGAAAACCCGAAGAGCGTCGCCTGCGCCCCAACGCGGCGCACGACATCGAGAATGTCGGCGGCACTCGAGGCTTGGCTGTTCGAGAGATGGTTCATGGCATCTGCCAGAGAAACCGTCTCGTCGATCGTGAGCCCCAGGGCCGTCATCAGGTTCGCCATGGAGGCGCCCGCCTGATCGGCGCTAATGTCGAACGCCACCCCAATCCGCGCGGCGGCATCGATGAAGCGAATGAGGTCTTGGCCAGCAATGCCGGCTTGCCCTGCAGCGGCGGCAATTTCCGCGAGGCCCGTTACGGCGATGGGAATGTCACGCGAGAGGGCAAAGAGATCCTGTTGGAACTGGCTGAACCCTTCCGGCGTCGGGAAATCCACCACCTTCCGCACATCGGCCATAGCGCTTTCAAATTCGGACGCCGCGGCAATCGGACCACCGATGGCCTCGCGCAGCGCATAAAAGCTGGCGGCCGCATCAACCAGTCCACCCCGTGCAGTAGCTAGCGCGCGGTTGTTGCGCGTGATCGCCGCGTTCAGCCGGTCGCCAAAGGTCATCGGCAGGCCGTTGTTTTCCCGGATACGAGTGGAAATCCCGGCGAGCGCACTGGCGGCCTGCCGCGCAGGGCTTGTGACGCGATCGAGAAGCTCGATCACCAGTTGGGAGGTCAGCGTTGCCATGGGGTCAGGTTCACTTCAGTATTGCGGCGCGCGCCAGGCGACGGGCCTCGGCATGCCAAAGCACCAGCTCAGGCCAGTCCATATCCATCAGATCGGTCAGCGGCGTGTTCAGCCAGTGTGCGGTTTCGGCTGTGACGGTGCGCCAGTCGCGGATGCCGTGCCCTTTGGGAAAAAACCGGCGATCACCTCGGAGATCGCAGTAAAATCATCCGTGTCCATGTCTTCGATAGCCTCGCGCGGCAGATCAGTCAGAACGGCAGCCATGATGATGCCCTGTTCCAGCTGATCCTCGATCCCGGCCAACGCATCCTGCAGTGTCTTGAGGTCCTTCACTTTCGGCTTCTTGACGCTGACCTCCGTCAGAGTCTGATCCCCCATGGTAATCGGTGCCGAAAGCGGCAGTCGTTTATTGCGATGCTGTACCATAAGCCCCCTCAAAATCCGTTGGGAATGCGCAGGATGTTGCGTTCATCAGCATTCTGGGAGGTTCCATCCACGCGCCAATCTGCGGTGAAAAAGTCCCAGTAGAGTTTTTCGACCCCGCCAAAATGCAGCTCGTAATGCAGGATTTCCGAGATTGCATAGTCAAAGCCCTGCATTTCGCCGCGCTGGAAGGCTTCTGGATTGGCCGCCCCAAGCCGGCCTTCAAGCACCGCTTTTGCCTCAATGGCCTCGCCCGTCCGTTTCGAGCGGATCGATCCATAGGCGGTGAATTTCTTGCGCGAGGCCGCCCCCAGCCCAAACTGGGTCAGCAGGTCCGGATCCCAGCCCGCCAGTTTGAAACTCGCCTCAAGTTTCTGGATGCCGACGGCCACCTCGATCTGCACGCGGGATCCGCCTGGGTGATAATCCTGAAAGCTTTCCTGGAGGTTGGGCAGCTGCAATTCGGTCAGCGTCAGGTGCTTTGAAGCCGTTGGGTCTTCGTCGCCGCAAAAAAGGTTTGCGGCTTCCATGATGTAGATATTGCTCATGTTGTGTTCCCTCAGCCGGTGATGGTGCCGACCTGTGCCAGCAGGTCATCCAGCAGCGCATCGAGCGCCGGGCGATAGCGGGCAGATTGAATGCCGAGGTAACGCAGCACCGGCGCCTCTTCGGCGGCGAAGCTCACGGTGAAGCGGCCTTGGCGCAGTTCCTCGGGCGTGTTCTGATCGCGGGTAAACTTCAGCTCGAAGCCCAGGATGTCACCATCGGCCTTGAGGTTCCTCAGCCCCGTTTCCATAGTATTGAGGATCGCCTGGATGGTTTGGCCGGTGACGTTGAAGCGG
This sequence comes from Thalassobacter stenotrophicus, assembly GCF_001458315.1. Lineage (GTDB taxonomy): Bacteria > Pseudomonadota > Alphaproteobacteria > Rhodobacterales > Rhodobacteraceae > Thalassobacter > Thalassobacter stenotrophicus. The sequence continues at coordinate 81,352 of NZ_CYRX01000008.1, forward strand.
CCGAGATAAAACCGCAGGGTCCGGAGCAGCATCAGGTGGATAAAGTCCCGCCCGCGGGTGACGTTATAAAACCGCCAGAGATCATCTTCCCCTGCATTATCGGTGCCAACAAAGATGAACCCTCCCTGACCGATGGCGCTTTCGACCCCCATCTCGCCCCTCAGGATCACGCCAATATTGGCCGAGAGCAGGCGCTGGCCCTCGGTGGCTCCATCCGTCAGCGAAAAGTTGATGGGCCGAGAGGGGCCGACAATGCCCTGCACCGGCTGGTTTGCCCAGGAGTGGAAGGGGCGACCTTGTTTTTCGTGGTCACGACGCACGCCGATGCCGATGATGGCGGGTGATGCGGGTTGGACCACACTCACGCCATTGTCGTAGATCTTAACTGCCGGATCGATGGGGATGAGCCGGGATGAGGAAATCGTCTCACGCCAGTCGATGGCGTCTTGCTCTGTCGTGGCCGGGCCGTCGACCACAGCATGGGCCAAGAGCTTTTCGCAGATGGGCGGCAGCGCGGCGCAGACTGGGTTCGCCTCAGCCCCCGTGCGCTGGCTGGTGAATCCGGGCGCGCAAAGGAGCCGCGGGATCATGCCAATCTCGGGGCCTGCGCGTAGGAAGGCCGAGAGCCCTGTCAGGGCGCCGTCTCCTACGACATTGGCAATTGTCGCCGCGGCATCGATACCTTCTTCGACACGGATAAGGACCACCTTGGCGGCGACCTGGAATTCGCCGAGCTGCGCGTTCAAGATCACCAGCGCGTCTTTGAGCGTGCCGGCGTCCCCGAGCGCGGTCAGCTTGGCCGCATCATCCGAATAGTGAAACACGGGCGTGTCAGCGGGAAAGACAGATGCATCCGCATCCGGTGCGGTGCCGATGATGCCGACCACCGACATATCGCTCCAGACCGGTGGGCGCGGCTCATTGTCGATCCGCGTGATCGAAACCCCGAAAGTCGGGTCGGACATGATTGTCCCTCCTTGAAAATGTCAGGGTAAAAGGCGCGAGTCAGTAGGACCCGCCATCTACCGTTGCGATCTGGGCCTGCAATCCGTCGAGCGTGCTTTGCAGGTTTGAAACCTGGGCAATCGTGTGCCCGTGGCTGCTGGCCGCCTTGCTGGCAAGCTGGGCCGTGAGCGTTGGAATATCGCCGATCCCGAGCGCCACGGTGCCGGTTTGACCATTCACCGAGGACACCGGACCATTGGCGAGCACATTTTCCGCGACCGCTGCGGCGTCGGCGGCATCTTGGGCGGCCTGCTGGGCCAAAAGCAGGGTGTTCGCCACATTGGCGGCGGCCTCGATCAGGGCCGTGGCAAGGCCAGCACTTGCCGAAATCACCCAGTCATCATGCTGAGCTGCGCCGATGTCGCCGTGAATGGCGACAACCTCGCCTGCGAGCCCACCGTTTTCGCGCGCGTAAGCGGCCACCCGAAACACTGCCCAGTCGTTCAAGCTGTCCATGCCACCGCGAGAGATGACGACGTAGGGCGTGGGTGCAAAAAGCGCGCGCGCTGGCGTGTCATCGATCTCAAAGGTGGTCTCGAGCCCAACTGAGAGCGTCCGCGGCGTTGCCGATGTCGCCACGAGAAACCCGTTTTCTGCGGCGGCAGATGCTGTCGCCAGCGCAGGCCCCAGGACCTCATTCACCCGGGTCAGGCCAAGCGTGACCAGATTGTCGGTTGCCGTCCCGATCTGGGCGAGCTGGGTGTTCAGTTCCACGAGGCTTTCGGCGATCAGGCGATAGCGGCGGTTGAAGAAGTCCCGATCGAGATCCTGATTGTCGCGAACGCGTAGGTCTTCAAACCTCAGCATGGCATCAGCCTTTCTTCAGCGGCTCAGATGTGGCGATGGCCTCGGGATGATCTGCCGATAAACTGTCGAAAATCGCAGCCGTCACAGTATAGCGCGCACCCGGCCGAAACCGGGCGCCGGCAAATTCAAGGGGACGGTTCACCGTCACCCGGTAATGGGTCGGTTTGGAAGCCATGGGAGATGTTTCCTTGATGGGATCAGCTTTGCGCGTATTCGATCAACTCGCTGACGAGAAACGGCAGTGCCGCGCTGACGGTCGAGCCCACGATCTTGACCGCATAGGTGCTGACCGAGGTCACATTGAAGATCGAGGTCCGCCGCACCGTGCCATCGGCCAGCACGACATCCTCGACCACATCGGCCGCCTCAGTGCCGGTGAGACCCGCCCCCGTCAGCAAGGTGATGGTGCAATCGTGGTTTGCCTCTTCGAAATGCTGCAGGTCGGTCACCACCTTGACGCTAGTTGTGGGCGAGCCAAGCGTGCGCGCCTCCGAGACCCAGGTGAAGGCCGTCTTGGGGCGCGTGGCCACGGCTTGCGAGCCGGTCAATCCAAAACCAGGCATCAGATCCGTGGTGCCCGTGAGCGTCACACGCAGCGGCAGAATCGCGGGCAGCCCCGAAAGATCAGGGCCACTGGTATCACCATCGAGTGCCACCCAGGCCCCGTTCACTTGCACTTCGATGTCTGTGCGACAGGCCGGCGGCGTCACGCCCGGGTGCAGCACATCGAGATCGAGAATGCCGCCCGCCAGCTGCAGGGCTTTGAGTTCGACCGAGAGCCGTGTGCGCTCGAAGCGGGCAAAGTACAGCCGCATCTTCATGTCATCGACGAGATTGCCCGCGAAGAAGGCGCCATCGGTCGAGACAAAGAAGGTGCCTTGCACCACCCCATTGTCGATATTGGTCATGGCCACATAATGATCGCCCGTGGTCACCAGCACGATCGCATAGCGCCGTCCCGCTGTCAGGAAGGTTGGCGTGATCGGCAACTTAGTTTCCACAAGCGACGGCAGGCCCACTTCCGTAGAAATCGCCCCCACCTGAATGTCGAGAACCGGCAGGGTCGTGCGCGAGATGACCCGGGACAAATCCGGCATGCCAAAGGCGGTCTCGGTCACAAGAACTGTCACATCACCTGCCGCGGCCTTGCGCGAGAAATAAAGCCCCACCTGGCTCAGCCAGCCGTCTTGCGAGTTCAGGAAGGTCTGCGCCACTTGCTGGCCATTGATTGTGGCCGTGGTGGTGACCCGGTCCCAGTATTGCTCCTCGTAAGTGTCTATCCAGAAGCGGCGCACCCGGATCCAATGCACATTACCATTGGGCACCCGCGCGCCATTGGGCATGCGGTCCGGCAAGCCGTTCGTGACCTCCCAGGTCTCACCATCCCGGCGGAAGACATTGCCCGCGAGATCATAGGTGCCCTGGCGCCACCAGCGGCTGTTGGTGCAAACCACCATAGAATTGCCGTAGCGCCGCCGGGTCCGGGCGCGCGTCAGTTGACGGATTTCCGTGGTCTCGAAGGTGTATTGGGCCAGCCGCGTTTCAGACGCGTAGCCCGTCAGATCAAGCCGGACGCCATGAGCATATTTGGGCAGCACAAAGCCGCTACTATTGGCGATATAGACATTGTTGGGGTTCAGAAGTGCCAATTCCGAGGTTTCCGCTCCAGCCCGCGGGAAGCGAATGCCTTCCTCGACCACCGCATCGAAACTGAGGTGATCGATGTTCGAGCCTTCCGCTGTCAAGAAGTGGTTCGTGCCATAGTAGATATAGGCGCCCGGCGCATAGACTTCGGTGCGCAGCTCATCGAGCTGTTCGGTCAGTTCGACGATTTCGGCTTTGGTGGCATAGCCTGCCAAGCGATCAGCCAGCGCGGACAGGTCCGTGCGCAGCGTATCCACCTGACCGCTGATTTGGCCACGCCAGTTTTCCAGGGCGATCGTGCGGTTCGCGATATTGCGCAGGTTCGGCAGTTGCGTTGCCTGCCATTGTTCGATCGCGACCACGCCGGAGGTGTCCAACAGCACATAGGCGATAACCGTCACATTGGCATCTGTTGCCGGATAGCTCGGGTCTGGCCCTTCGGTGCCTGCCACAGTGGATATTTCCGCGCGGCGCAGGCTTTCCATCGCCACGGACTGCGGCTCTGTGGTGCCCGTTTGTGCATCGATCAGGAAATCCCGCGGCTGGATGTCGGTCTCGACCTCTTGGCCGAAGCTGACGATCGCCACGCGTTTGCGCGTTACCAGTGGCAGCACGTTGAAGAGATCAACGATGATGTCCTCGCCGCGTGCATAGACCGCGCCACCGGCGTAAAGCCGGCCTGCGGAGAGCGTGAGTTCCGTGGCCGCCGTCTTCGTGGCAGAAAACCCCGAATAGGCTTTGCCAGCTTCAAGTGCGTCGCGCACGATGTGATCCATCGAGGCGCGGCCAAAATCTTGCATGTTGTTGAGATCGGCGGATTGCAGCTCCTGCCGATCGCGGTAGATGACGGTGCGTTCCATGCCTCAAACCTCTGTTAATGCGCCGAGCGTGATATCCCCCACAGCGCGGCGGTCGCCCGGTCGCGGCACGCGCCAGGTCTTTGTGTTGATCAGGACCTTGTCCCGGAGCGATTTGGCAACCATGACCGCCGAGCGGGCATCGGCGACAGGCTTAGTGCTGGCGGCCACGACATAGCCATTGACGAACCGGCCCGCCGTCCGCGGATGACGCCTCCCCGTAATGCGGGTCAGCACCTCGGCCGTATAGGGCGGCATTCCAAGACGGGTGTAGCCCAGATGGGTGGACCTCTTGCGCTCATCGAGCACGCGGTCCGGGTCGTGGATGTGCCAGCGATCGTAGAGATGCCGCCAGGCGATTGTTTGCGGCAGGCAGGCGCCAGAGACGCGCTGCCCCGGGCCGCCCGGAAACAGGGACGTCGCTTGTGCCGCATGCGTCTCGGCGACCTGCTGCGGGCGCACGTCGATCAGATCGCCCTTGGGCAGGACTGTTGTGTATTGTTCCCGGCCAAGCCGATAGCTGTAGGTCTCGCTGCGCGGGATGCGCAGAATCCGCTGGCGCAAGCCAATGTCGTCGATCAGGAAGGCCTGTGCTTTCGGCCGATCGCCGAGATGAATGGCTGCCGTGGGCTTAGGCGCCAGAACCACTTCGTCATAAGAAATCGCGTTGGCCTCTCCAACGCGTTCTGGGGTCACTGTGCGAACCGTCAGATCAGTCTCCACGCCCCGGTCACAGAGCTTGGCCGTGCGAATATATTTGGTCTCGGCAATTGAGACAGGGTTATTTGGCCCCGCGAACGCCGTGCCAGGCCCCTCCGGCGCTGACAAAAACCGGGTGTTCCGACCGGAAACACCCCGCGCGACGAAGGGATAGACCCGAAGCTGGGCAAAGCGGTCGAGATAAGCGCTGCGTTCCGTCTCGCTCAGCGCCTTTGACAAATAGGTCTTGGCCGGTGGCACGATGAAGCGCCGCGCTTCGGCCCCCATGACGGTGAGTGCCTCGGCTATGGCGGTTTGTGTGCCCTTGATCGCGTGAAACGGCAGTGACCGCGCGGTGCGTGCGCGTTTTTTCTCATCTGGCCAATCTTTGTCCCAGAGATCGACCGACAGGCCCCAAGCGAGCCAGGGCAGATGCGGTGCCGGGACAGCATGGGGCTGGACGAGTTCACGCAGGCCGATCGGCAGGTCAGCGATGTGCGCGCCTGTGAGATCGGCCGCCTCCTCGAAGGCCGTTCGGTTGTCGGGCAGCAGGGTTTCTTGGGCCATCCGCGGCGCTCCTAGGCGTCGCGCAAATCCGCGACCGTGATGGTGATATCCTCGATGGCATAGACTTCGGTCGGCCCCAGAACGAGATCCCCAGATGGCGAGATCAAATTCACCGAATGCACGCCTTCCTGATGCAGTTTTGAGAAGATGGCTGAGCGGCGCAGGTTCATGCCCAGCATCCGGTTCGTTTCCACCCACGAGGTCAACGCGCTGACAGCGCGATCGCGCACAAGATTGCCATCTGGCCCGGGATAAAGCGTCAATGTCGCGCTGATCGTGACCGGATGCACGGCAGGCCCCAAGACCTCGACCATGTCCGTGAGCGGGCGCACATTATTGTCGATGAGCGACAGGCGAACAGCCTCGCGCTCTTCAAGGCTTGGGACTGGTTCATCGCCTGCGCGCAACATCGTCACGCGCACGCGTCCCGGCGTGGTCATGATCGCGGTGGCATCTCGTGCCCATGGGGCGGCAGTAAGGGCGTGGTAAATATAGGCCCCCTCGGGTCCCGCAACCGAGAATGCATCCGGGGCCAACTGCACCCGTCGACGCAGGTGTGCGTCATCCTCAGCAACCAGCGCCCCGGTCTCGTCCTCGACCTGCATCCGGGCCGTGGCAAAGAGAGCCGCCAGGTGATCCAAGTTCGTACCATAGGCCGAGGCCAACAACACAGCCCGGGCCGCATCATTGATCCGCGCGCGCAGAAGAACTTCGCGGTAGGCAAAAGCCTCGATGAGCTTGCGCGCGGGCTCGCTTTCGAGATCGATGACGCCAGCGATGTCCGGAAACCGCGCAACCAGATCATCACGCATGTCTCTGACGATGGTCTCGTAGTCCAGCGTCTCGATCACATCAGGCGGCGGCAAACCTGCCAAATTAATGGCCGTGAAACGGCTCATGCCAGGGCCTCGCGGGTTTCGATCAGCACACCATCGGGATTTGCATAGGCATCAATGCGCCGCGCGCCCTCCACGGTGTAATCGCCAAACATCGCTCGAGGGCGGTATTCGCCCTCGAGGAAGACATGCAAGACGCCCGCGCGTGTGACCTCGACGACCTGGATGCGCGTCACCCGATAGCGCGGTTCGAACTGCTCAATGGCCGAGGTCACCGCTGCGAAAAAGGGCGTCACCTCATTGGGGCTGATTGTGCGCCCCATGAGATGCGGCACGAAAGACCCATACCATTCCCGCATCACCCGGCTGCCAAACCGTGTGGTGCAGATATCCTGAAGGCTTTGCACCACATGCGGCCAGCCCTCGAGAATACGGCCCGTCGCGGCATTCATCCCGACCGACGGATTGGGGGAACGGCGGACCATAGTTCAGGGTTACTCCGTGGCCTCGGGGGTGTCAGATTTTACGACAGGCTTTGCAGGCTTCGTGGCCTTGGAGGCTGGTTTGACATCCAGCGCGCGCAGTGAGCCGAGGCGGACCTCGTGTTCGGCTTGTTTTTCGGTAAGCTCCAGCACGGTGCCCACGCCTGTATTGGTCTGGCCCGCCACAAAGCGGCCGGCGGTTTCGGTGATGGCGTAGCGAGGCATTTGTGTTTTCCCTGTCAGTTTGCTGGTGCGCCCGTGACCGAAGGCCCGGACAACACGCCGCTATGGATATGGCTGTCGCCGATATTCTTGCCGTTGTGGCGGACCTGGCCGCCGGTGAGTTCAACGTTGGCACCATCAACCTTGAAACGCACATCGCCGACAGCGATCTCGAGGCTGTCTTCAGCCAAGGTCACGGTGACATCGCCAAAGTGCAGCACATTCTGGTCGGCTGCCGTCGATGGTGACGGGTTAGCGCTCGAATGGGTTAACGGCACGGCGACCGCCTGCTGAAAATCGCCATTGGGCGACATCGCGGTGAACTGCTGCCCGATGCTGGGAGGCGTGTGGACCCGCAGCGCTCCTGAGAACTGCGCGTAAGGGATCCAGGGTGATAAAAACCGGCCCGAAATCCCATGCGCAGGGCCGAAGTCCAGCCGGATCCGTTGGGCCTCGGTGTCAACCTCAGCCACAGTGCCGTGCCGCATCATACCCGAGAAGCGGCGTTCGAGCTCGGCGATGCGCGCGGCGAGTTCCACCAATTCGCGGATGGCCATGTCAGGACCCCGCTGCCGCGGTGATCGACGCATCAATTGTGGTCACACGGTCGCCTTCTTCATCGAAGATGACTGTATCCAAGGGCACTGGATCGCCTTGATCGTCGAGCGCGGGCAAAACGCCAAGCTGATCCATGACGTCCAGTGGAACACCCAGCATCTGCGCAGTGCGCGCCCAATCGGGGACATCATTACCCTCGATCTGCTCGCGTAGCATGGCCGCGATCGGCGCCAATGTCTGATCCGCTTCCATCAGTGCAAGAACCTCGCCCCAGGCGGTGCCGGGCAGGATCTCCACCCCCGCCGCTGGCGTGTCGACCAGATCACAGGTCAAAACCAGCTGCCGGGCGGCGAAGCGCACGCCGTTTTCCGAGGAGGCCCCGCGACGTGAGAGTCGCCGGGTCACGCGGGGGACCAGTTTCATCCAGGCGCGCGTCCAGGAGTTGTCATCGCGGGTCAGCGCGGTGAGGACTTGGTGCTCCATCATATCAAGCGTCAGTTCCATCCCCTCATCGGTGTGCGGAATGGCGATGGTAATTTGACCGCCCTGACCGTCGCGTGCTGGAACCTCGACCCGCGCGGCGATGGCGAGTTCGATGACTAGGTCGCAGCGTTGCGCGTCCCCGGCAAGATCGCGGCCGGTGATGTCAGCCTCATGTTCATCCGTCGTCAGCACCAGAAGCGGCTGACGGTTTTCGGCGATGGTCTGATCGATTGGATCCACCGCGCTATCGAACACACGCGCACCAGCAAGGGTGCGGTCTCGGAGCGCCCGAGCCGCGGCCAATCGCATGACAAGGCGCGTCAGGCTCATAGAGTTTCATCCTCTTGGACAATGATCAGGGTCAAATCGCCCAGATCCGAGGGGGCGACCCTTGAGATTGCATAAATCGGCTGCCCGCTGCGTGCCATTAGAACAACCGCGTCGCCGGTGATCGGCAGCCAGGGCAGCTGATCGATCTGCGGCTTGGCGATCCAGAACTCGGCGGCGACGGTTGACAGCTTGGTCATGCCCGACATTTGCCCACCACGCGCTTGGCCACGGAGGTCCTCCTGCGCGGGGCCAGCTGAGAAGATGCCGTAGGTGGTTGCCTCGGGCCGGTCCGGGTCGGCGCTGCGTTCCGCGTATTGCGTGGATACACGAGGGCGCAGAAGAGCTGGTTCGGCAAAGACCGCCTTGACTGTTGCGCTGGTGCGGGCATCCAAGTCATTGAAAAGAGACATGATGCCTCCGTTTTTTGGACGATGTTTGCGCATCTTCCCGTATTGGGAATTTCTGTTGACACAAGTCTGACACGCTGCTACTTTCCCAATATGGGAAGGGGCACCTATGCGGATCATTGCAAGACAAACACTGACAGCTTTCGCTGATGCTCATCCAAGCTCCAAACCGGCGCTTGAACATTGGTACCGAATAGCGAAGGCGGCTGAGTGGAACGCAATGGCAGACGTACAGGCGGCCTTTTCCAAGGCAAAAGTCTTGAATGCAGAACGTGCCCGCTTTGAAATTCAAGGTGGCAACTACCGCCTCGTAGCGGCGTTCAACTTTCCAAGACAGATTGCCTTTATCAAGTTCGTAGGAACCCACGCTGAGTATGACAAGATCGACGCCCTGACCGTATCACAATATTAACCAAACTTCTGAAAGCCCCACACATGCAACTCAAACCTATCAGGAACGCGAGTGATCACAGGAAGGCACTCGCACTTATTGAAGAACTCTGGGATGCCGCCCCTGATACTGATGAGGGCGATCTGCTCGATATACTTGTCGACCTGGTCGAGCATTACGAAGAAAAGCACTTCCCTATTTCAGCTGCTGAACCTGTCGATGTTATCAAGGCGCACATGGACGCAACCGGCCGCACCCAAAAGGACCTTGGTGACCTTTTTGGATCAGCCCCCCGTGCGTCTGAGATTCTCAAAAAGCGACGCGCCTTGACCGTCGATATGATCCACAAGTTGCACGAAGATTGGGGTATTCCATCTGATTGCCTTATCCGCCCCTATCATTTGGAAGCAGCCTAATATTTATGTCCGCTTGCCCGGGATCAGCACTCGCGGGCGCGTGCAGTAATGCAGCGCGTTCATCTGGAACTCGAGGTTCACGCCCTTGCCGTTCTGCATTTCCCACTGTTTGCCGTAGAGGCGCTGGCCGGGGGTGTTGACGGTTTCAATGTAGTCTGCCGGCGCATAGACCGTGCGGAACAGCCCAGGAACGCCCGAGGGCAAGAGATGGCATTTGTCGGTGTCGATACCGACATTCCGGCCGCCGCGGTAGTTCATCCAGGTGATGCCGCCAAACTCGAAGGCGCCGTAGATGCCAGAATTGCCGGAATTGATATAGGCGTTCCGAAGCGAGGCTGCATCTGCGTAGCCCTTGTAGGTTTCGCGCACTTCTTGGTGGGCGATCAGATCGTCAAAGAAGGCATCTCCGCAGAGCGCCATGATACCTGTATAGGGCAACCCATCCAGAATGCCCGCCATCTGGCGGATCACCCCGGCGCATTTCTTGCGGAGCGCCCCATCGGCGGCGCTGGCATTGTCGAGGTCAAAATCGACCACCGCCTGCTGGCTTTCTCCGAATTCGGTGAAGTAATCGAACAGAACCGAGCCATCGGCGTCGAGTAGCTGGCCGGTCTTGAGAATGTTCAGCCGGTGGTATTCTTCTGTAAGCGCGAAGAACTGGCTCGCCTCGGCCGCACGGTCCGCGATTTTCTGCTGCAACCGTTCGACGGCTACCTCCTGACCAAAGGCACGAACCTGCTGCACCTCGTCGGCGTAGATCGCGTCATCGACCTGGAAATGTGGGACCTTTAGCATGCGCACGGCGCGCTTGGATTTATCGAAGGTCTGGCCGGGCCCGCCGCGCGGGCTCGCCGAGACCAGCATGCGGTTTTGCTCTTTGTCCTTCTCGATCGCGATGTCGAGCGTGTCGATGCTGGTGGTCTGGAAGAGTCCCATCTGCCCGATGCGAGACGGGGTGTATTTGATCTCACGAAGCGCGTCCGTGAGGCGCATGACGCTGAAGGCGTCCTGACTGAAGATGTTGAGGATCGACATGGGAGGTCCTTTATTGCGTCGGCGCGCCAATAACTGGCCACGCGAGATCACCTCGCGGCCCGAGGACGCAGGAGATCAGATTTCAAAATGTGAGGGTTGCGTGCAGTTGGCGGTGGTTACCGCACAATAATCCCGACGATCGCCAAGTCAGCTTGGGCCGCAACCTTTTCGGCGGCCTGGTCGCGGTCGGGGTGGTAGGTCAGGATCTTGCCGTTGACCTCGGCGTCCCGCGTGATGGCAGCGATATCAGCATCACTTGCGGTGGCATCGCAGCCGTAAAGCGCAATGGCCACGGCGCTCTGGCTGCCATCAGTCGCCCCCACGGCACTGGCCAGATATTTGCCACTTGCGGTGATTTTGCCGAGCACGGTGCCCGGCGCGATGATGCCCGCACCGCTGGCGATGGTGATGTTTTCCCGCGAGCGTTGGCCATTGGCCTCGGTCATCAGGAATTCGCCGGGATGCCGGCTTTCGATGAGAACGGTCATGGACTGCCTCTCCTATTCAGTTGAAGCGCGCATTGGCTTGGGTGATGGCTTTCGACCACCCTGCCGCATTACGTTCAGACCGGTTGCGGTGATCGGCCGGCGTTTCGGCGCCAAGTTCAGCCTCTTGCGCGGCTCGGTCGGCGATAGATGTCGCAGAGGCGGTTTTCGGCGAGGCAGCAAGCACCTTGGCCGCGTCGGCTGCCGTCATTTCGGTCTCAAGCGCCAGCACCAAGGCCTGTGCCTCGCGGCCTTCCGTTTCGGGCGCGGTCATGATGGATTTGATCCGCGCGGTGGCCTCCGCCTTGCCGGCGGTGACACCAGCCGTATGGGCCTCGGCTCGCGTGACTTCGACAGCCGACTGTAGATCGGCCGGGCTGATAGCAGAGACATCGCCCTGCTGTGCCTCATTTTGGGGTGTTTGGGTCATGGGTCCTCCTTTTCTCTGGGGGCTCGCCCCGGAGGGCGGTTGCGAGAGCGCGGCGATCACCTCATCGAGGCTCGCCATGCGATCGGCGAGGCATTGGGCAATGGCATCGGCGCCAAGATAGGTGCGGGCGTCCGTTGCACGGATCGCATCCGCGCTGATCCGGCCAGTGCGCCCTTCGGCCACGAGATCCACGAATTGGTCGTAGATTTTTATCACCTCGGCCTGCAGGTCTGCGCGCACGGCGTCTGACAGTGGTCCAAACGGGTGGCCGTCGACCTTGTGCGCGCCCGCATGGATCAGCGTCGGCTTCACGCCGCGATCTTCCAATTCTCCCGAGCGATCGAGATGGGTCAGCACGACGCCAATCGATCCCACCATCGAGGTGGGCGAGACGATGATTTCCGATGCAGCGCTCGCGATGCCATAGGCAGCAGAGGCCGCCACATCGTTCACAAAAGCCACGACCGGCTTGGTCTTGTTGACGGCCGCGACCAGCTTGGCCGTGGCAAACATGCCCGTGGCCTCACCGCCGGAACTGTCGATGTCCAGGAGGATCGCCCGAACCTCCGGATCCGCTACCGCCTCGCGCAGCTGCGCGGCAATCCCCTCATAGGACACGAGACCCGAACTGGCCCCGATCCAGGCACCGCGGTTCACCAGACTGCCGACAATCGGCAGGATGGCGACCCCGTTTTCCACGCGCATCGACCCGATACTGCCATTGGCACGGCGATATGTGCCGACGAACCGGTTGGTCTCAGGCGTGATGGCTTGCAGCGGCTCAATCCCAATCCGTCCCTGCAGTACATGCAAGATCAGATCGGCTTTGTCCGGGTGCAAAAGCAGTGGTCGGTTCAGAACGCGGCCGGCAATCTGCGCCAGAGACGGCCCCGCTTCAGCGACGGCCTTCTGTTTGATTTCGGGCGGTTCCGTCACCTCACCCCTCCTGTTCCAAGCGCAAAGCGGCGCGGGCCACGCCCTTGGTGTTGTGCGCATTGCTCTTCAAAACCGCGAATGACCGCCAAAAGCCGATCGGGATGCGCCCTATGATAGGTGACGGAGCGTTCCACGCCGTTTGATCCGGCCCGAAAGCGCACCTCCATGGCGCCTTCGCCAGCGACAAGCCTTACATAGACCTGCCGTAGGCTGGCAGCGGCGGCGCAAGGATCGGCCTCATCGATGCTGATTGTCATGCCTCGGCCTCATCGCCTATGTCGTCCCGTCCATCGGTGGCCGCATTAGGGCCACCACCCTGCGCCCCCATCATCTGCGGCTCGGGCAGCCCATATTCGGCCCGGAGCGCCTGTTCTTGGGCGAGTTGCTGGTAGACATCATCCACATCCGCCCCGAGATCGGTGCAGATCATCGCGTCCGACATCACGCCGAGCCGTTTCCACACCTCATGCGCCTTGGCCTTCTTGAGATCATCGGCCTGCGGGCGTGGATCGCCGCGCCACTCCGCGCGGCACGCCGCCGTGCGATTGACGAGGAAGCCGGCAATGCCACCGGGAAACGGCAGGCTGCCCGCCTCTATCTCTTCTTCAAGCCAGGCCTCATAGATCGGCTGGCAAAACGGCGCCATGATGTTGCGCCGCCGCGCCTTGGTGATGGCGAAGATCTCTGTCGTCGCCGCCTGCAGCGACGAATAGGTCGCCCCCACATTGTCGCCCGTGGCGCTTTCATAAGTCAGCCCCAGGCACCGAGCGAGTTCGCGCAAGAGATGCATCGAGAAGGCGGCGTAATCCGAGGACGGATGGTTGCTCGTGTGGAACTTCAGCTCCTGGCCCGGAAAGAGGTGGGCCAAGCGGCCGTTTATCCCCACATCCAGCGTGCTGCCGTCATAATAGCCCGCGACCATTTCGATATAGGCCTCCATCGGCGAGATGCCTTGGGCTAACATCTGCGCATGTTCCTGGGGCGTCAGCAGACCCTGCAACACTTGTTCCGTCGGCTCGTCCGAGGTGATCGTCACCGCAAACAGCGTCTGCACGATTGCCGCCATTAGCGTTGCATCAGCCAGCTGGTCGAACTGGCGCGCCACCTGCAGCGCCGGCACCAGAGGCGAAATGCCCCGATGCGTGCCCGGTGCGCCTTCAAAAATATGGAGCACACGCGGCCGTCCCGCGGCATCGCGGGCGCGCACGTCATATTCCACGTCGTGTTTGAACAGGTCCTTGCGAATGGCGCGGTAGCCCACCGGCATGCCATCGGCATCCGTGTAGACTCCGTTGATCAGCCGCCGCATGCTTTCGGTCTTGCGCGACAGGCGATGTGGCGGCAGCAGTCGTACCTTGGTGCCGTAGCGGTTCCACGGCCGCTTGCGCCAGGGCAGTTCGGCCAAGATTTCGCCGGTGATGAGCCACGACCGAAACGCCGCCGCCTGCATCTGCCCGAAGGTCCGAAGGCCTTGGATATCGCATTCCTGCGCGCTCCGCGCCCATAGTTCAAAGCGACGCTCGACCGTTTTGGCCCAATCCGAGGCCTCGGCCGGCGTCATGCCAAAAGTCTCGTTCTCCGGCAGCGCCTTCAGCTGCAGCCCCGTGCCCACGGTATTGGCCACGCATTGCTCCAACGCGCCGGCAAGCCAACCGCTGTTGTGCAAGAGGTCGTTGACCCGCGCCGCCGCATCGTCCCAGGCCTCGCCAATATCATCTTGGGCTTCCCGCAAGGCCGGCTTCCAACCGGCGAAGGTCACGCCCCGTCCGCCGCGCATGTATTTGCCGGAGGGTCTGCGGAGGCTCATCCCCTCCGGCCCCGCGACCGGAGGCAGCGCCTCGGCCAGCAGATATTTCAACTTTGCGATCACAGACATCTGCGTTATCCATTCAGCCTGCTGCCATGGCTGGCAAACCGCCCGCGCAGAGCGCCGCTGCCGCCGCGTCCTGGGGAGGAGCGCGATGCCGGCGGCGGCGCCTTTGATATATCAGGCTCTGGTGCCGTCACCTGGGTTGGGTCATGCCCATCGGGCACGGATGCCTCGAGGTTGGTTTGTCGTTCGATCCCTTCCGGGATCCGCTGGACGTTCAGCGTGTAGCCAATGGCCGCACAGAGCGCCTCGCAATCTAGAAAGTGGTTGTTGCGCGAGCGTTTCACCCAGACGGGCTTGCCCTCAACCACGACACGTGCCTCTGAGGTCAGCTGCTTGCAGTATTCCTCGGAGACCTGTTCATGGACATGAAACGCCCCCGGCTGATCGGCCGGCGTGCGAATGCGCGACGTCACCAGCGATTTGAAAAAGTCGGTCGAGAGCGTCACCAGATCGATCGAATAGAGCGCCTTTTTGCCATCGGGCTTTACCTCGATTTTTGAGACCCGATAGGGCGGGCTCTGGATGTCTTTCCCCTTGGTGGGCGCGCAGAGCCAGCTGTAGCGACGGCAGAACTCATAGACCTTGTGCTCATTCCCGAGCTCCGGCTTGTCCGGCCGGAAGCCGGAGTCCACAAACACCTTCTCGATCTGCATCCCGCCCATCGGCGTCAGCATCAGGTCTGCCAGCGCCGACCAGACATCGTCATCTTCTGTGGGCCCATAAAGCTGACCGTTATCAATCAGCCAGGACGTGCCCCGCGCCCCGAAGGCCCGAATTACATAGACTAGACTGAACTTCTGCACGTCCACGCCCATGACGAGGCGCAACCCGCCCGCGGGGACATCGCCCGACCGGTAGGGTTGGCGGCGTTCCATGATCTCCTGCCAGTCCGGCACATCGCCTGAAGCGGTCATGGCGTAGCACTCGCCAAAACCCGCATTCATCGCCGTCTGAATGCGGTTGTGATCCCCCGACTGCAGCGCGGTCAGATAGGTTTCCGCGCGCTGCCCCCAGGTGACAAACGGCGAGCAGAGCCCCGATGTCCACATCGACAGGGTCGAGCTGTCGGCGGGAGCGCCAGTCACGCGTGGGGCGTCATCCTTGAATTCGACCCGCTGTCCTGGCGCCACCATGGCACCGCGCGTGTTCATCCAGACCTTATCGGCCTCAGAATGCTGGCCGCCGCAGCGCGGACATTCGAGCGTGGCGGCCTGTTTGGCCTGCGCAGGCGTCGCGCGGTCGGGCCAGCGCAGCTGCTTGAAGCGCGGAATGAAGAACTCCTCACAATGCCGGCACGGCCAGGCCCAGTGATGCCGCGTGCCCTCCTGCCAGAGTTTCCAAATCGGGCTTTCGAGATCCTCCGGCGCTGATCGTGCCCAGAACTCGAGGCCACTGCTGTCATCCGGTTCGATTTCCACGAGGCCTCGCGCCGGTGTGCTGGTAATCGCCGTCACAAAATCGGCGTAGGTCTCGCCTCGGGCCTCGACCAAGCCCAGAACATCGCCTTGGCCTTTCACATTGGCCATCATCTCATCGTATTCGTCGATCAGCGCCAAGGCTGCGGGATCAGATTTCAGCGCCGTGGAGGAGCCCGCATGGGCAAGGCGCAGCCGTACACCAGCCACATGCTTCAGCGTCTTTTTCATCCGGCGGCCGCGCACCACCTTGTTGGCCAGCGTGTCGGCCTCATCCAACAACGCCATCAGCCGCGGTTCGAACTGGTCGGTCAGGAATTCCTTTGTCGGGCCCACATACAAAATTGGCGCCGGGCGCTGGTCGAGCCGCGCGCCAATGATATCCAGCATGCTGTCCGTCTTGCCCGACTGTGCCGAAGTCACCGCCACCACCCTGCGATAACCACCGCGATGCACCGCCGAAGACCAAGGGATCATGTAAGGCGTCAGCCCCGGATCACGGGGGCCGGGAATGCCGGCAGTTTCTGGATAAATCCGGTGTGCCGCCGCCCAAGGCGCCGGGTCACGCTTCTCGCTCGGCCTCCAGATCGCCGCTGCCAGCGACCAGAGCTGCCCCTGCTTTGTCGGCCGCCCCTGCAATACGTTCAAGCGCGCCATCGATCACCTCTTCGAGCGCGCGCCGCGCCTCCATATCGCGCGTATAGCGCGCCGCGAGACCCGCAAGTTCCGCGCGCACCAGCGCCGCCATCTCACCCACGACGGCCTTTGCATCCTCCACCAGGATCAGTTCCCGGCTGCGTTCCTGGATCCTGAGTTCAATCTCACGCGTGCGCGCTTCCGTGGCCCGACTGGCCACCGCGGCTTTGTTGTTCTTTGACAGCTGGTCTTCGTAATAGGCCAGAGCCCCGCGAATGACGCCAACCAGCGTGTATTCCCCGCGCTGCGCCCGATCCATATAGCCGGATTTGACCAAGCCCTGGACCCAGCGGTCCGAGCGCCCGAGCAGGGCTGCGGCCTGGGATACCGTAATGGTTTGGCCGCGGGGTTTGCCGTCCGACATGGGTCACAGCCTCCATCGTTCGAATAAGCGGCGAAGTGCGTATCCACGGATCAATGAGACGGCTGTGAAGATCAGCCCAAGGCCAAGGTTCTCGACCACACCGACGCGCAACCCAAAGGTCGGAAACACTGCGAACTGCGTGGCAACCGCCAACGCGTAGCCCACCGCCGTGTTGGTCACCGCCTCGATCAGAGATCCGCGTCTTGATTGCGCCATGTGTCCATCTAAAGCCATGTAATTGCTGCGATTATAGTAGATATACTCAGGCGTAAGAGCGAAGATTCCTTGACGCAAACGACGCACCCAAGGACCTCGCCCATGACCATCGCCGAACGTTACAACGCCGCCGCCGCCAAACTCCTGCCGCATATGGCTGCCGACCTGACGGTCGATCCGGCCATCACGGATGCCAACCACATCGACGAGATTGTCTTTCGCCGCAGCGAATACCTCGGCGGCATGGCCATCGCCATCCTCGCCATGATCGACCAACAGAACTGAGGGAACCAAACATGAGTGCTATTACCACCATCCGCATTTATCACGACACGCTGCCCGCGCATTTTGATCGTTCACGGCCGGACGCTGTTGCTGAGGCCATCCAGACGGCTCTGCGCGAAGATGGGGTCGCCGCTCAAGCCTCCGACGTTTTCTCGCATCTGAAGATTGAACTGCCCACAAACCAGTTGGTCGAGGCAAGTCGCGTCTTAGCCGAACTTCATCTCATTTGACGGAAAACACCGATGAGCACCCGCGCACAGATCGCGATCGAGACCGGGCCAGACGAATGGGCCCATGTTTACTGCCACTTTGACGGCTACCCCGCGCACATGCTGCCCGCGTTGGCGGCTTGGACGCCTGAGGACATCCTCGCTGCCCGGGAAATCCGACAGGTTCGTGCCGACAAATTGGACTGTTTTGATCCACCCCGCGCGCCCCGGATCCTGCCCCGTCCGACATGCGAGCTCTCGCATCTCTACATCTGGCAATACAGCGGCTGGGTCGATTTTACGGACCACGCCGAATGATCAATTAGCAATAATAGAACACTGATTTTGCTACACTTTCAGGCGAAGTGGAGCGACTCTGACCTCACAGAACGAGACGTAACTCAGCCCACGGAGCCCGCAATGACCAACCCCGCCGCCACCCTGATCACCGACTTTCGCACCCGCGCAGATGAGATTGACCGCCTGCTTGCCCCAACTGGCTGCGCCACGATCGCCTTGCACAACTGGATCGTCATCGACGATTTCGGGCCGCTGACCTTCACCTTGACGCCCGAGGGCAAGAAGCATCGTGCCACCTGCAGCGGCCATGGCAGCGCGCACAAGGTCAACCGCTTCACCCGCGAGGATGCTGAGCGCCTTGCCACAGCCTGCAATGCCCACGCGGTTTTCTGGGCCGATGCTGCACGCGAAGAGGCCACAACACTGCGGCAGCACATCGCCAAGCTGGAAGCCGCAAAAGCGGCCTGAACCAAGGATTAACCGATGACCAACCCCGCAATTCTTCCCAGCCGCAACACCGATTACGGGTTCTTCGGAACCCTGACGACCTGCCCGGAGCGGGACAGGCGCACGAGCGACGTCTGGATCTTGGCCAGCCGTCTCATTGCCCAAGCCATCAACGCCACCTCCGAGGAGGAGATGATCGGCATTCGCGACTTCCTCGATAGCCGCTCGGGGCGGCATTTCGCGGACGAGGTGGTTGGCGCGCTGCAGTGTGGTGCGCCGGATTGCGAAGCCGCCATCACCGCCGCCATTGCCAAATGGCAGGACTGGCGCATCACCCGCGCGACAGAGCGCACCGACGGAATCCCCGCAGGGCTGCCTTACCTTACGGGCTGGGTTCAGCATTTTGCGGTCACCGCTGCAATGGAAGAGCAGCACTGAACTTGAGCCGGACCCGTTCAGCCCGCCCGCGTGGCGGGCTTTCGGCAGTAGAAGGCGTTGCACGCTGCCGCGCCGAATTGCCGGAGAGCACCATGGCCAAGGCCGCAAATACCACGAACCCCCAAACACCCGAGGATCAAGACGCCTCGGCCCCCAAGCCCCAGAGGGTCACCAAACAGCAGATCATGATCGACATGCTGTCGCGCCCGGAAGGCGCAAGCATCGAAGAGCTGATCGAGGCGACCGGCTGGCTTTCACATACCTGTCGAGGCGCCATGTCAGGCGTGCTCAAGAAAAAGCTGGGGCTGACCATAACCTCCGAGAAGGAAGGTCAGCGTGGGCGGGTCTATCGGTTAACGTAAGCCCAGCCCACCGCCGCTCTGCGATGCCCGATCAATAATGGAAGCGCAGCTGAGCGATTTCCAAGCTTTGGTGATCTCCTGAGCCGCTGACGCGGTAGACCATCCTATCTTCATGCGAAATCCTGCGCGACCACCAACCCGAGAGGTCTCCCCGCAAAGGTTCAGGTTTGCCTACGCCCTTGAAGGGCGTGCGTTGGCATTGCTTGATAAGTTCATTGATCCTATCACGGACCTTGGGATTGTTATCAGCCCAATACAGATAATCTTCCCAAGCTTCGTCAGAAAAAACCAGCTTCACTCCAGCAACTCACGCGCTTCCCCACCCTCACCATCAAGCTGGCTGATGGCGGACCGCAAACGGGAAGCATTGCGTGGGTTCGACAACAAATGAAGCGTTTCGTTAATCGCGCTCCAGGCTTCCAGAGACACGACGACGACGGCCTCGCCCTTCTTCCGCGTTACGATGACTTCTTCTTTGTCGTTGATCGCGCGATCCATCACAGACTTGAGCTGTGCACGCGCATCCGAATAGGTCATGACGTTCATAGTGGCTCTCCCGAAAACGCTCAATATATGTACGATATATTGTACGATTTCAAGGGGCCAGGTTTCGGTTCGGCGCGGTGGTAGGTCCTCAGCCGTGCATTTCAGCATCAACCGGCCCGGTCTCGCCGGAGTTCAGCGCGTCAAAACTCTGTCCGCTGCTTTCCAGCACCGCGGTCTCGCCCGTGAACTCCTGCCAGCGACGGACAATGACATCGACGTATTTCGGATCAAGCTCGATCAGGGACGCGTGGCGCCCGGTCTTTTCCGCTGCGATCAGCGTGGTGCCACTGCCACCAAAGGGATCGAACACCAGATCACCCTTGCGGCTTGAATTCCGGATCGCGCGTTCCACGAGGGACACCGGCTTCATCGTCGGATGCAGATCATTCTTGTGCGGCCGCTCAATGTTCCAGACATCGCCCTGGTCGCGATCGCCGCACCAGTGGCGTTTCACGCCCTCGGGCCAGCCGTAGAGTATCGGCTCGTATTGCCGCTGGTAGTCCGCGCGGCCCAGCGTGAAGCGGTCCTTCGCCCAGATGATGAAGGTCGACCAGTGCCCGCCGGCGGATTTGAACGCCGCCTGCAGCGTCTGCAATTCGCTCGATGACATGCAGATGTAAACGGCGCCGTCGGTGTGCGCGTTGATCAGCACACAAGCATCATAGAGAAACTGCCCAAAGCCATCGCCCAAGGCATCGTTCTTGATCCGCCGCCCCTTGCCGGCCTTTTCGGCGCCAACGCCGCCTGCGTAGTCCACATTGTATGGCGGATCGCAAAAGCAGAGGTCGGCTTTCACATCGCCCAGGACCTTCTGCACGTCGGTGGCAACCGTACTGTCGCCACAGAGCAGCCGGTGCTTGCCCAGCACCCAGAGATCACCAGGCCGCGTGACAGGCGCTTCGGGCACCTCTGGCACGTCATCGGGGTCCGTGAGGCCGCCTGTGGTGTCGATTAGCGCGTCAGGCAGGATCTCGGCGAGGTCTTCGGCGCTGAAGCCAATCAGCGACATATCCTCGATCCCGAAATCCTCGCGCAACTCCCCAATCTCGATGCGCAGCATCTCCGGGTCCCACTCGGCGATTTCCGCGAGACGATTGTCGGCCAGCGTGTAGAGCCGCCGGTCTTCTTCCGCCCAGCCGCGCGCGACCATCACTGGGACCTCGGCCAAGCCCAGCTGGGCGGCGGCCATCAGCCGGCCGTGGCCCGCAATGATCGTGCCGTCTTCCGCCACCAGCATTGGGATGGTGAAACCGAACCGCTCCATCGAGGCCGCGATCTGGTCGATCTGTTCCGGTGGATGTTGGCGCGCGTTTTTTGCGTAGGGGACCAAGTCGGCCACCTGCCACATCTCGACCTGTGCCGCGGGCCAGGCCTGCGGGGTGATTTTGGATTGGACTGTCATCGGGATCCTGTCGGGCATGGGCCAACGCCCCACTGAGACGAAACCAACCGCAGGGGGTCATTTCGGTTCGCGGAAAGCGAAACGGCCATGTTTTATTGGGGTTCGGCGCGTGTGAACGGGGCTCAACAAGCGCGAAACGAAGTGGATTTCAGGGGGGTACGTTTCGCCAATTCGAGGCCTAAACCCCTGATTTCATTGAGGCGGACCCTCTTTGAAACGAAGCGAAATGGATTTTTGAAACGAGAAAAAACGCTCAAATATCGCGAGGCGGCGGCCCCGCATCGAACTTTCTCTCAGAAGGGACCCAAGGGGTCCCCCGTCCGTCTGTGTAGTGGCCTGTCAGCGTGCTGTTTGGCCCGTTGCAGGTGTTTTATCGCAGCCAAGACTCGCGGTCCAACAAATAAATGTCCCGCTGTTATCTTTTCTTGTTGCCATTGGAAAGACTCACCTTTTTTGTCCCGCTCGGCCGTCACACGTCCAAAAGCTGCTCAATTTGACGTGTGGCCTCGGCCAGCACATCGGGTTGCGCCGCCTCAAATGCGTCGCGTGTCGCGTCCTGCACCATCTCTTTCGGGATGGCTGGACCAAACATTTTCCGTATCGGCAGCCGGGCACTCCCCTCTCGAACGAAGGCGTTGTTGGCAAGCGAGCCCACGAGGAAGGCACTGTCAAACCGCTGCCAGCGGCCCCAGGGCTTGGCTCGCACACCGTAGGCAAACTGTCGTGGGCTGAAATGCGACAGGCCCAGATAATCGCCGCGGGCCTCGATCGTGTATGTCAGGTTAGAGAACGTCGATCGGATCGAACGTGTCTCACGGTTGATGAGCGCGGCCTTTGCACCTGTTTGTTGACGAAGGGCACGGCGCACCTGGGTGCGGACCTTGTTGCCCTCGCTATTCAGCGCACGATTGAAGGCCCGTGTCGCCGCCTGTTCACTCAGTCGGGCGACCGCGGCTTCGAAGTGAATGCGGGTCTGATCGAGATCGCGGATGATGACATTCACGGACCCTGCCTTCCACGCACACGACACCGAGTATATCGTTTTTATAGCCCTGGAAAATTTTTCTGTCTCGCTTTCCGATGTCCCGCTGAAAAGTGTCCCGCAGGAACGAAAGGGGTTGACAGGGCGGCCGTGACGCAACCGCCCCGACGTTCACACTGTCTGCTCAATCACAAACTCCATCGACCGCTTGCGCGGCACGGTTCTGCCGTTGAGCTTCCAGACGATCACGGCCAGCCCGTACTCGTGCCGTCTGTTAGCAGCTGATCGGCTGATGCCATGGTGCCAGCTGATTTTCTTCCAGGCGTCGCGGTTGGCGCGCGCCCAGAGGATCTGGCCGATATCCTTGTCCACCCACCGCAACCAGAGCATCGCCTCATCGGCCTGCGTGATCATCCGCGGCGATGGCAGCGGCTTTTTCATCCGCGGCTCCTGCTCGACTTGATCGGCGAAGGTGGAAACGTATTCCGGCCAAGCGCTGACGTAACCCTGTGGGCGGACCGGCGGCATGGACCGCATCACATCCGCAGCGAGGTCTAGCCGGTCGGCTACCATTGCCCGTGTCCATTCATCGGCCATGACGTACCTCCTTTACGGCTGGCAGCTTGCCATAAAGTTTTTCGCCCAGCTGGCGAACCAGTTCACGTTCGGGCCAGGTGAGCCGATGATCGTCGAGCGAGACCGCAAGCATGTGCTGCTCATGCCAGCCATCGCGCTTGACCTGGTCAGGGTCACGGCGATTGCCGCCGTAACCCTTCGGAGTGAAGCGCATACCCATCAGGCCAGCCCTCCCTGTGTTTCGAGCGCCCAATGCAATATGGCGATGGCGTCCGCCTCGTTGTCATCCACGGGACTATAGCCACGAGATTGTGCCGCCGCGATCATGGCCTGTTTGGGCGCATTGCCGTGGCCCGTGGCGTGACGTTTGATGGTGCCCACCGGCACACCCTGGTACGGCACACCGCGCAATTCACCCCAGCTAGTCAAAACCGCCAGCAGGCCTCCAAACACGTGAGCCGCGTCGGTGCCTGCGTGACGACGGACCTCTTCGAAGTAGATTGCCTCGATTGGACCAGACAGGCGATCGATCTCGGTCAGCCAGTTCGTGAAGCGTAGGTAGCGCATACCGCCACCGTCGTAGCGGCCGGGCTTGAAACTGACGGTGCCGCTGGTGATGAGGCCATCGAAGCCACGGATGGCCCAACCGGTTGTCGTGCCGAGATCAAGGGCAAGGATCGTGCGTGAGGGTTCTGCCGGCATCGGCATTTTCGGGGTTGCGCCGAAATCGGCGCTGGCGAGAGTCAGGTCAGCCATGTGTGGTCTCCTTTTCGGGTGGGCTGCTCGGGTGGAAGACGACGGTGGTCATGTGCTTGGCGGTGCGGGCCGCCGTCGTCAGATTGAATTGGAAAGCTGGTGGCCTCATGGGTCGAGATCCTTCAGCCAATCGGGGCGTGGGGGCCTTTGGGGACCTACATTTTGAGGTCCCCACCGAGGTCCCCACGTGTAAGCCTCTGTTTTTACATCGATTTGGGGACCTGGGGGACCTTGGGGACCTTTTCCCGGGTCATCTCTATCGTGCGCGTGCGCGCGCATGCGCGTGTGCGAAGGGGCCGAAATAGGTCCCCCAGGTCCCCAAGGTCCCCATTTCTCATTCTTTTCAATATCTTGGCCGTGGGGACCTCCGTTTTCGAGGTCCCCACCTGAGGCCAGAGGTCCCCCAACCACAGGTTGATTGGGCATTTTCACAGCGGCGTTAGCCTCACAGATCTCGAGTTGCCACCGTGTTGTCTTGTGCAACACACCTGCTTTGCGCACGCGAACTGCGCGTGTTTCCAACCGGAACACCCGATCCCGCATGCGCGAAATCGAAATTCCAAAGGCCGTTTTCTGCGCACGCTCCGTCCCGCCGCTCATGGGCGGCGCTGGGTCGCAGAACGTGGCAACATCGAACAGGTCCACTGCCCCGACCGGCGCTGTCCCAAACCGATCCCACCATGCTGCGATGAACGCGCTCCAACCCGCGCCCTCGCTGTCGGAAGCCGCCATCATGTCTTCAAGGTTCGTCAGGAAACCCGGGATGCCTGCGGTTTCCAGTACGCCACCAATGACCTGCGCCCAGTTCTCATAGGACCCGATGGTCTTGCTGCCGCGCGGCTTGCCAGCAGCGATCCAAGCTTGGCAGAGCGTCAGGCACGCGGCCACGATGCGCGCACGGTTGGCGCGGATCCAGACCATGAGGTCAGGATGGCGGAAACCTGCGCGCTGCCAGGGACGCTCAACATTGGCATCGAGTCGGATGCGCACGAGGCGACGGGCCATCTCGTTTGAAAACTCGGGGTTGTTGCCCGTGGCGATCCACAGACAACGGATCGGCAACCGGGTCATTTCCGAGGCCCCAAGCACGCGGTCCTCCCAGAAGGGAGCGGTCAGTGCGGCTGCAACGGCAGAACTGTCGAGCTTGGCCCGCAGGTTGTCGATCAGGATGATTGAGGGGATCTGGCGCAGCTTGGCTGTGACACGCTTGCGCCATTCCTCGTCGTCGCGGCCCTCGGTCATGACGCTGGCACCGGTGCCGGTCAGGATGGTGGCCACGGCGTCAACCATGAGCGTGGCGCCCGTGCCGGGCGTGGGCTTTTCGATCAGGTGCAGCGGCGTAGGCCCGTCGACCATGCCGCGCAAGAACCCAAGAAGCAGGAGTGCCACCACATGCGCGCGTTCCGCCTCACTGGTAAAGGGGAAGTCGCCGAAGAGGTCCTCACAGATCAGCTCGCGCGCCGCAGCTATCTCCGCTTCTGTGGGGCGCTTCGGGATATCTGGCACGGTGAAGCCCGGTGCCGGGACATAGAGCAGACGTGCGTCCGGATGATAGCCCGGCGCCGTGATCAGAGTGCCGCTGCGGCCTAAGACGGGCGTGTTCACGATGCCTGTGAGCACCGGCAGTGCGGGATCGGGCGTGGCGAGCACGGATTTGACTGTGGCGACCGGCGGCGGCGCGGGCAGCAATTCCCCCTTGGCGTTTTCGCGGACCCAGCGGGCGAGACGTGCCAACATATGCCGCAGGCGTTCTTCATTCAGGATCGTGGCGACGGGTCGGCCTTCATCATCCGGTACGACCCAGGTCGGCTGCCCGGCAAAACGGAAGACCCAAGGCGTGCGGTTCGAGGCCATGACCACGCTCCAGACCTGCGCCACGGCGCGGCCGAGATCGCCCTCATCAGCGCGCAGGACGGGGATATCATTGCCGCTGCCTTGGTAATTCAGCGGCCGGTGCTGGCCAATTTGCAGCACGGCGTCGGCATCGACTTCCTGTTCGGTGGCCGCGATGAGCTGAGCGACGGGTGCTGAACCGGCTCTTAGCAACATGTCGTTGAAGTCCTCGCCCTCCTCAGGCGGGATTGCGATGGCGACGTCGCGGCCCTGAGCGCGTAGGCGGCGAGCACTTGCCTCGGCGGCCCGCAGACCGGCGCCGGATGCATCATGATCGGCGAGGATCAAGATGCGCTGTGCCGCCGGGGGCAATTCCACCTGCTCAAGTCCTGAGGTGGAAAGCGTCGCCCAGACCGGCAGATCCGGGCACGCGGTCATCACCGCCAGACCGGTTTCTATGCCTTCACAGAGTGCGACACGCCCGTCTTTGCCGATCGCGGCCAGTCTGACCGCGCCCCCGGCAATGCGGCCCAGCATCATCTTGGGCTTTGCAATTGGGGCTTTGCGCACCTCGTTCCCATCAGAAACGAGGTAGGTGCGATGCAGTCCGATGACCTGGCCGCTGCGATCGCGCACTTGGCCTAGCATGGCGGCAAAACCGGTCTTGGTTTCCCAATGGGTCAAATCATCATGGAACAGGAGGTCGCTGTCCGTCGGCAACGCCAAACCACGCCCTTGCAGGTACTGCGCGGCAAGCGTTTGCCTAATGGACACAGCGCGCGACATAATGTGCGCAATGTCCTGCGCAACATCACGTTTCGGCGCCGGTTTGGATACGGGCGCCTGACGAGCGGGAGCCCCTGGCAGAACACCTGCTGTATCCGCCGCCTCAACGATCAGATCACGCCCGGTCAGACCTGTCCCTTCTTCGATCGTATTGATCGGCCCGCCACCTGTGTTTCCATCGAAATCAATCCAGTCGCCGGCATGCGGACCGCGCAGGGCGATAACGCAGGAGCCGGTGTTGCGCGGTGCATCGCCGCGGATATTGGCCAGCCGCCATTCATCACCGACACGTTTACCTTTCGGAAACAGCCGCGGCACCCACGTCTCAGCAGTTTCGCGTAGGCGTTGCACGATCATGTCAAGATCGTAGCGGGGTTGCGGACTGACCAACGGTTCGATGTCGTTCAAGTCAAGCATGATTGGCCCCATTATTCTGACGCTCAGCAAGAAAAGGCTCTGTCTGATTAAGGTCCAGAACGAGAGAGCAGCCCATCAGCTTATGCGCGGGAGCCTTGGGCATCCTGCGTGCAGGCAACAAACCACGCCTCTCCAGATTGAGCGCATAATGGCGAGAAACTCCAAGAAACCGCGCAATATCGCCGATTAACGCGGGTTGCCCTTCGAACTCGTACCATTGAGTTGTCCGCTTATTCCGCGCCTGAACAATTGGCGGAACCCAAACGCAATTCCCGGGCTCATAACCTCGATCGGGATCAATTCGATCCAGGGTCCAGCTAGGATTGGGTTTGCGACCCACATCTTTTAGGAATGCTTGGAAGCTCTCGCTCCAGCGACGGCACATTCGAATGCCACGTGCACCGTAGATTTGATAGGATGAATTGGCCGGATTGTTGCAGCGCTTTTTTGCTCCAAGCCAACACATGTATTCGGTTGATGGCTGGCCACCCTGAGCATGACCATGAACCCTTGCCACATCACGCGCGAGACAACCGCAACTACGACTGCCGCCTTGATCAGAGCTGAGCGCCAGCACAAGGCTCTGTTCAAGCACGTCTTTCTGCGTTCCGCAGACGCAGCGACACTTCCACCGGGCCCGATGGCGACCTGAGCGTGAGATCAAATCATCGGCTCGCCCGATAACGAACCACCGATGAACCTGCATAGCCGCACATATTTTGGTTTTTTGGCTCTTTATCATGACAGTATGACCAACCCCCTGTTCGCCCGGGTGATGGCCGTGTAGAGCCAAAGGCTGTACTCCTCGGCGCTCCGGCCGAAGCCTTCATCGAACACCACAACCGTTTCGAAGGAGTCACCTTGTGCCTTGTGACAGGTTATGGCGTAGCCCCAGCTACTTTCGATCAAACCACGACGTGTCGCCCATTCATGGCGGTGACGGCTTGGGTCGAAGAGGACGTGATCATCGTATTCTCCGCGCCAGAAATCCTGCTCGCCGGCAATCGTATCGCCGTCCTCGGTCTGGATCTCAGCGCGAAACGCGCGCGGATTATGCGGATGGGCGCGCACATCGCTCAGCGTCAGGAACATGCCATTGATGAGCCCCAGATCGTGGCGGTTGCGCAGGCAGATAATCTTTTCGCCCGCGCCCGTGGGGTAGTCCGCAACAAATCCGGCGGCCTGCTTCATGGCCATATTGAGACGGCGGCGCGTCGCGTTCTTGCTGCAGATCACCTGACCTCCGCGCAGGAGCTGCGCAGGTGTCACGTCATGACGCGACATTTTCCAAACATTCTCGTCGAAGGCACCAAAGGGGATGGGCTGACCCAAGCGAGCCATCGTGGCCAGTCGCAGGATCGGACTGTCCGCGGCTTGGCGATGGATTTCCGACAGCATTACGTCTGGCTCACCTTTGACGAAAAACCCCTCATCCTTGACAGGCGGCAATTGCCCGGGATCGCCTAGAACCAGGATGGGCTTGCCGAAGGCCATAAGGTCCTCGGCCATCTGCTTGCCCACCATCGACACCTCATCGAGCACCAAGAGATCGGCATCGCGCAGGTCAGATTGCGGATTCAGAACAAATTGCGGCTCATGGATGTGGTCGAGCCGAAGTTTCAGCTGGGCAATCTGCGCTTGAGCAAAGCCACGCTCCGCTGGCCCCATGCGCGGCAAGTCGCGTTCCAGAGCCGCGAGTTCCTCGGTCACACGCTCGATTTCTTCGGGCGAGGCTTCGGAATGACGATAAATCAGGCTGTGAATAGTCTGCGCAGGCGTGCCTTTGCGCGTCATCACCAGCATGGCCTTGCCTGTGAAGGCGGCAAAAAGCACGCCGCCAAGACCGCCCGGGGTCATGGGCTCGAGACCAAGCGCCTGAATGGCGAGATTGGTAATCGTGGTTTTTCCAGTTCCGGCATAGCCGAACACCCGCAGGATCTGCTGCTGATGCCGGCGGTTGAGATACCAGTCCCGAATTGTGGAAATGGCCTTCGCTTGCGCCTCTGATACGGTGATGCTCATGGCTGACCCTCCGACCAGCAGTGCAGACTGAAGGGGCAGAAGCGGCAAACGTAGAAATCGGCATGGGATGCGATCCGCGGCAGCAGATCACCGGCATCGGCCGCGCGCAGCACCATGACTGCCTTATCCGAGAGCGCCTGTGCCTCGGCGGCGTCAAGCGGCACATATTCGTGGTAAAGTTCGCAGGTGTCCTTGTTCAGCGCAGTGAACAGCGCGGCATCGAGGCCCATATAGGCCATGTAGATCTGCATCTGCGCGAAATAGACCGGTTTCGAGGCCCGCACGCCTTTCTTGGCAGTGTCGTTCCAGCTTGATGCTTTGAGCGCCTTGTGCTCCCAAAGCACTGGCCAGGAAATTTCAACGTTGGGGCCGCCAACGATGACGCCATCGACATGGCCACGGATGCGCCCACCGGCGGTCTCGAAGCCAAATTGGCCACCGCCGCGCTTTTCTGTGCGCAGGTCAAAGCCGGCCGCTCTCAACCAGCGGATGGCAAGGTCCTCAAAGACGTGGCCGGCTTCGAAGATACGCAAAGTCTGGCCAGCAAATTCCTTGCCAGGATCAACCGGGGTCTTGGTGAATTCATAGACCAGACGACGCGCACAGGGTTCGCCGATCCGGCTGGCACCAAGATAGTCGCGGGGACGTTGGGCATCGCGTTCAGCCACAAGTGCGGCATCGATATGGGCATTGATCCTTGCCCCGAGCGGTACAGGGTCCGTACTCCTGCGCCCGTAGACGAAGCCAGATTGGTGGTTCAGGTCGAGCATTCTCAATTCCTCAAAACGGTATTTCGCCGGCATCAGACTGGCGCTGCATCGCCCCCTGAAACCCGTCCACGCAGGCCTCGATCAGCCGATCGATGTCCTCGGCCGACCGGTCGAAAAAGGCATTCATCAGCCCCATCTCCGTCAGCGCCTCGGCCAGATCGCGCCGCGCCTCGCGGATCGCGCGGATTTCCATGTCGGTCTTGTCAATCATTCCAAAATTCCTCCGGGCGATGGCGCTGCCCACGGTGAGGCAGGCCATCGAACAAAATCGGTGATACGGGTGGCGCTTCCATCGCAGCTGGTGGCAGTAGCCGAAGCCGCGGGCTTCCCGACCGCACAGCGCGCAAGGCACGCAGCGGGCAAATTCAGCGCGGCTCACCCCATGAGCAGCAGGTCGAGTGCTGCGCGTTCCTCTGGATCGGGTCCTCGTGTCCTGCGCTCCGAGGCCAGCACGATGAAGCGGCTGATCGCGTTTGACGCCATGCATTCGAGATCCTTTCGCGTGAGGGTGGCGATGGGGCGGTCAAGCCGCCCCCGCGCTTCCAGCCAGCGCCCCATGGCAAGGGCAGCCTCTGTCGTGACATGCGCCTGCCAGTCATCCGGGCTCATGGGTTCAACCAGGCGGGGCCACCAGCAGGTTTTGCTGCTTCTGCAGATGCCGCAGGCTGACCGCTGGATTGACCTGACCCGGCCGACCAAGCAGGTGTCGAAGCGCTGCCGGCGGGCTGCGATTGCCCCCAAGCCGGCGCTGCGGATACTGGCGCCGCAGCTGCGGGGCGCGGACGGTTCGACGGCTGCGCCGGGACCTGTTCCCCTGCCATGACCTTTTGCCATTCCGGCGCAGTGGGCAGGACCACATGATCGAGCTTGTTGGCATCCTTGTAGGCCGGATTGCGGTTTGGCTCGACCTGGATCTTGGCGACGAAGGTGATGCCGTCGAGATCGGCGAGACCGCGCAGCACACGTTTGGCCTTGGCAGCCTCGCTCATGTCTTCCGGGTTCAGCCCAAGCGCACTGTCGATCATCGCCCGGAACTGGCTTTTTGAGATTTTCCAGCCTACAGACTGGCCTTGCTCGTCGAGCTTTCCGCCCTGGACAGTGAAATTCTGCCAAAACTTGCGCCGGGCAAATGGCCCCTCGGCCACCGTGAATTCGGCATCCACCATCCGCACATCGCTGCCAGGCTGGTTCGAGGATTTGAGAAGGCCGCGATCGACCTCGCTCATGCCGTCCACACCGCCTTTGCGGATGGACATGGTCACTTTGGCGAAGGTGCCATCAGGGATCAGGTCGCCGGCTTGCTGCGGCGCCACGTCGTTCATGTCAAAGGTCATCGAATTATCCTTTCAGGGGTTGATTGATTTTGGAGAGCAACGCGCCCAAATCGGGCGCCTCGGTCATGTCGAGGCGGCCAGACCGATCCTTGGCGGGCAGGCCCCAGGGATTGCCGGAGCGGCAGACAAGGCGGCGCTCCTGGCCTTTGTCCGGATCATGGCGCCATGTGACGCCGCCGTCGGGCGCCTCGTCCCGGCTGAATAGGCTCAGTGTCATCACCTGATCGACGATGCCGGGCAATTCGCGGGCAGCCTTGCCGCCTTCCATCTGCGGCTGCCAGATGGTCCGGTTCATTTCATCGGTCAGCCGTTCGAGGATGCCGACGAAGATCACCGTCTTTCCCGGCGCATGCTGCAGGTGCTTCAAGAGCCCGATCACTTCGCGGGCCAGCAGGCCGTAGGCACCACGGGTATCTGGTTTTCCTGTGCGATCAGAAAGCGCCTCCGGCCGGGTTTTGGCCCAGGCCATCGCCTGACGGGTCAGATCTGTGATGCTGTCGACAAAGACGATGCTTTTGGCATCCAATCGTGCCGCCAACTCCGGGTGTTGCCCGCGCAGATGCGCATAATGGGCCTCGGAAAAGTGCTCATCGGGCTGCGCGGCGGGGTTGGCCCCGCCAATCAGGCAGGCAATGTCGACGGCATCGGCAAAGCGACGGATTGGCAAGCTGTCACCGCGCCAATCCTGAACAGATTTCAGTCCAGCTTCGAGATCAACGCAAACAGTCTGAGCAGCCGGAAGGGTCTTGAGCAGCGTCGTCTTGCCGTAGCCGCTTGGGCCGAACAGCGCCACGGTGGTCTTGCCCTGCGCCTCGGCTAGGCGCTCATCGGCGGAGAGGATGCGAAGGCTCATTCCAGCACCTCGCCGCGCAGATCGGACAACCCGTTCCGGGTCAAGATCGCCTCAAGACAGTCGCCAAAGCGCCATGTCGGGTTTTCAGCCCAGAACTGATCGGCCTGACGCATTGCTTCACGCCATTCCCGCAATGCTGCGCTATCGTTGGCGATCTGCTGATTGCGGATCTCGATGGCCCGGGCAAATTCTGCGCGCGTCAATTGGCGTGTCGAGACAAGGGTCGTGCCTTCAAGATCCATGGCAACGGCCGCTGGCAGTGAAAACGGCAATTCCGTCTGTTCTGGTGCCACCGCTTGTTCGGCCCGGAGTTTCAGACGGCGGGCCCGTGTGTCGATCCGGGTGACAACGCCATCGATGCCAGCAAGGTACTGGCCATCTGCATCGATATCGTCCCAACGGTTGACGGCTGCCTGCCGCTTGTTGATCGCGCGTCCCGCGATCACTTCGCCGACAATCTCGGCGACAACATCATTCAGTCGCATATGTCCCATTCTGGACCTCCTGTTCGTAAAGGGTGCTGAAGTCGGTGAGCCAGGCCGCCGCGCGCCGGATCGGCGCGGTATCGACGGCATGGCGAGACGCGGGCGGGACGCGGCGTACCGACTCCGCGGGGCTTGGCTGTTCATCGATGCGCTCGATGATCTCTTCGATCCGGCCGCAGATCGCGCGATCCTCTTGGGTCCCAAAGACCGCGATCTGGCGCGCCCGCATTTCCGGCGTCAGTGGCGGCGGGCGATCTCGCTCGAGGCGCTGAACGCTTTCCTGGATGCGCTGCAACCTATCGAGAGAACGTTGCAGCCGATCCTCTGCGGCGCGACGGACCGCCGATCGGGTTGGTTCCTCCCCGCGCTCAAGCTTTTGATCCAAGGTGCGGCGCACAATGCCTGGGTCGGCGGCTTCGGCGTCGCGGATAAGGCGCGCATCGTGAACCTGGTCGCGGCGCAGACCGAGATCGGCCATGGTGACGATCGCGATGTCGCCACCAACAGGATTTGGGCCATCGGAATGCGTTTCAACGTTGGGGTCACCAACCTTGAAATTCCGACCACCGCCGTGTCTAGCGACGTCACCACGCTCCTGCGCAGCATCATACTCGTCGGCGAGGCGCCGCTTGGCAGCCGCTTCAATTTCGAGGGCGTCAGCCTGCGCGCGGTGAGCCGCAGCCACGAGATCATCATGGGCGGCTTTTGCGTTTTTGAGCCGCGCGGCCCGTTTGGCGACATCATAGGCCAAACCGGCAGCTTCACGGGCCTCGAGCACTTCTGCCGCCGTTTTGGCGCTGGCCAACATTGTGGCGGCACGATCGATGAGACCTGGGAGGTTCTCGCCGGCCAAGGGAATGGGGGCAAGCGCAGTCATTTCCGCGCCTCCGCCGGCTCCAGCGTGACCTTCAGTGCGCCAACCTTCACGGTGCGCGCAGGCTCGAAGCCGTCACGCCAGGCACCCGGCAGCGCATTGTACTTGCGCTCCGAGACGGTCAGCTTGGTGTCGATGAATTCGGCCGGGTCCTCGCCGCTGTCAGCAATGTTCCGGGCAATCTGCGCAAGTTTCTCCTGGTTCCAGTCGACGCGTTTCGGCAGATCGGCCACCACGGTGTAGTCGCCATCAGCAAGGCGCACCGTGCCGGTATCCTTGCCGCAAGCCCGACGGGCCTCGGCAGCACGTGTGGCGTAGCGCACCTCGAGGGCGGCGCTGAACCGCGCAGTCGCGGCCTTCAACTGCTTGTTTGCGTGATCCAGTTCGCCTTGAAGGGCGGCCAGCAATTCGACCGGCATCTGCGCCAGATCGCCGGTGGGCATATTGAGCATGTCGTCCACGCTCGGGGTGTTTTCTGGATAGGTCATGGGGGTTCCTTTTCGGGGGATGGGTCAGGCGGCGACGGCAGCGAGCTGCGTCACGGCATCAGCGGTTCCGCGCGTCTTGGGCCGCGCAATGGCGAGATAGGAAAACAGGTCCGGTCCAAGGCGCTCTTGGACGAGATGGACGAGGCCTTGGCTTTCGGTCCAAAAGGCCCGCTTGCCCAAGAGGGCCAGTTCCGTGCGCTCATTGTCCCCAAGCTTGGAAAGCCCTGGGAAGGTATCGAGCACCAAGAAGCCGCGGTGGTATTCCAGTCGGTCGCCGGGCAAGGCCTGGGCGACCCAGGCGCAGAACTGGATTTCCGTCAGTGACGCCTTCGCCCGGAATGTGGTGATGGTTGCTGTGGTCATGATCTTGCTCTCCTCGACCTGCTTCTACTCACGCGCTCTGAAAACCGTCCCAGCAGGGGCCGAGACCGTAGGCGGTGAGGACGGGACGAAGAGCGGAGATCCGGCGATAAAGCGTTGAGCGTTTGACAGCGCCTTGGGCGACCAGGTCAGAAACGGTGAGCCGGGACAGAACGCGGCAGAGTTGGCGATCACCATTGCTCAGACGGGCCAGCGCGCATTCGGTCGCAAGCCGTGCATGCTGCATATCGGCGTCAAAAGGGCGCTGGCCGTACCAGCTGGTCAGGCCATCCTCCTCGAGCAGCAGGTTTTTCAGGGGCTCACGGCTACCAGCCATCGGCGCATCAAGTGAAAACATCCACCCGTCCTGCGCCCGCCGCTGACGCTGGATTCGCATCGCGATACGCGATGACTGGTTGCGCAGGGCGATATTGGCGAAGGCGCCAATGCTGCCGCGGCGCGCGTCAAATCCAGGCAAGCGGCAGATGAGATCGAGCAGCAGATCCTGCGAGAGATCCTCGAGGTCAGCTGGCGGCAGGCGCAATTTGCGGTGCAGGCGACGTGCGGCGCGATTGGCCTCGTCGATCAGCGTGACAACGTCGGCGGTCGATAATTTGGGGGGCATGGTCGGGGTCCTCGAAGCTTGATTTCTCTTGCTTCGAATTTCGCCGACCCCGGCCTTCCGTTTGTGTGTTTGTTATGTGTAGATTGTGTGCCGTTTGTGTGTGGCGCCCTCATCGGCAAAGGAAATCGCTTCTGGTGCAAGGCCCAACCGGTAACCGACGCCATGCACCGTTGCGATCAGCTCCTTGGCCGTCGAGGCCGGCGCACCGGGTGCCACAAGGGCTTTGCGCAAATCCCGAATAACCTCGTTTGGCGGGCGGCCGGTTTCAGCCTCAATGATTTGCTTCTTGATGATTGGGTCCCTGCGGCATGCCTGCTCAGCGAGCAAAACAAGAACGGCAACCATCTGAACCGACATGTCCAGAACCCTTCCATCGAGCATGACGGAGGGGATGGATCGATCTATGATCAAGCGGACGCGGTCACTTGGCGGCAGCAAGCCATCAAACGACACCACTTCAACGCCGTTCCCATCCGTGCGAAGGATTTCAACAACTTCGTGGGCGTCGATTTCCATGTCGCGCAGTCGGATGCCACTGGCCTGGTCAATCTCATCGAAGACCACGATAGGCGGCGTGCCTCCAGCGAGTGATTTCAAGAGCATCGAGATGCCCGGCGCAAACACATCACGGGGCGAGCGACACAAAAAGATGGTACGCCCCGTCGCCGCCACGCCCATCGACCAAAGCCCAGCGGAAATCACCGCCGGCGTTCCCGTCAACTTGCCCGCCGCCGCAATGGCTGCGATCAACTTCTCTCCTTCGATCCGGTAGCGTATCAGGTCGGCCGGCTCGAGGAATACATCCTGGCTGGGGTCGAGCGGGCAGCAGGCGACGAGCTTGCCGTTGATTTCCTGGATCATCCGCGCATCATGGCCGCAATCGCAATGCGCGCAGGTGCCCCAGCTGTCGATCTTGCGGTCCTCGATAAGGATGCGCGTTCTGAGCAGCATGTTGATTTCTGCCTCGGGAAAGCGCCGCAGCAGTCGGCCAGAGACCTCGGGGCGCGCGCCCGTCTTATTCAGCCGCTTCCACAACCAGATCAAAATCATGGTCTTTCTCCAACCCGTTGCGTGCAATCAGCGTATGGATCGATTTCTCAAACCGCGTGCGACGGAAGGCCAAGGTCCCGGGTGGTTTCAGGCGCACTGTGGACTGGGCTGGCTTCTTCTTGCCCACATGGAAAAAAACACGGAACGTGATCTCGCCGAGCCGCCAGCCTTGCCGAAAATCCACCTCGCTGGTCGTAAAGTTGCGCAATGCGCCGTTGGTGTCTTTGGTTACCCAGCTGCGTAGATGCCGCGAAGCCTGCGCATCCTCATCCCATTCGAAGAGGTCAGCCGCGGCCGCGACAATCGTTACGCTGTGGATCGTGTCATCATGTCGATGTTCGAAGGCAAAGTCCGGGCCTGCCTCGGAGATGGGATCCAGCGTGTAGAGATCACGCGCATGATCACCGGCGAAAAAGCCCGGGCGCCCCAGGATATGTGTGGCGAAGAGCTCGGCCAGTTCCACCTGCTGGGATTTCAGCACGCCACCAATCAGCAAACGCCCTTCTGTCGCGTTATAGCGCAGGGCAGCGTATTTGACCGCGCGGACCGTGATGATCTCTTCCCGATCGCCCGACACCACGGGCGTGGTCTTGACCGGGGCGCCATGGCTCAGGACCAGGTTGAATTCGTCGTCCTCGTCATAAGGCGCCAAACGGCAATAACCGCCCTGCAGGTCCTTGGCGAAGAGCGCCGCTGCCGCGGCTTCAAGCGCTGCGCCGACATCGTCGGTGAAATCCGCCGGCACATCCCGTTCCGGCCCCCGAAACTCCGCCATCGCGGTCGGCGCCCTCAGCGCCAATTGGTCCGCAGCAACCTCGAACAGGTCATGGTGATGGAGATAGACGTGCAATGCCACGTGTTTCGGGTCCTGTTCGGCAGGGGCGTCAGCCGTCTGCTCAGGGTCGGCGGGCTCGAACAATGTGATTTGCTGGCGCCGCGCTGCCGACAAGATCGTCTCCATCCCATGCGACGTGCCCAGTTCCGCAATTCGGTGCAGGTCAGCCACGAGCCCCTCGGACCAGTCATTGACCGGTTGGTCGAAATACTCTGCCAGCAGACCACGATGGTTTGCCTCTGCATCATCAAAGGCGATGGGCGCCGCCCCACCGACGAAATGGCGGTCGAAGAGCTGGCGCATCAGCATGGGATCAATGGTCTTCAGGAAACGTGGATTCACGAACTTCTTGAGATTGCCGGCCATGGCGAATCCTTTCTGTCGGGGAAAATAATGTTCATCTTATGTTCTCATCGCAACAGGTCAATCATCGCGTTGGGCGTGGGACAGATTCCAAAAGGCGTGAGTAGAAGCTGGGCGAGAGAACGACCCGGGAAACCCCATGAAACGCCCCAACGCCCTACAACCCGACCGCATGAACGCCCAGGAGCGCCGCGCCGAACTTTGCAGTTTGCTAGCGCTTGGCCTTGTCCGCATTCACCAAAGAGAACGTCTGCAAAATACTGATATTTATGGAGAAAGTTCGCTACACAACTCAGCTCGCCAGAGCGTTCATGCAGATCCAAGCAGAAAGGAAGCAAAATGAACGCTTTGAACCCGGCGTTGCACAGGGATGCCTTACGCCACCCCTTGAAACGGCCAAACGCACTACACCCCAACCACATGACTGCCCAGGAGCGTCTGGCTGAGATTTGCAGTTTGCTGGCGCTCGCCCTCGCTCGGCCCAATGTGCCCACCGGCAAAAACCCATCCGAAAAGATGGAGATGAACGCCGGCGCAGTGAGACAGCGCAATTCCGCCTTGCCACTCAAAATCGAAAGCAACTCTCATGAATAAGCATGATCCAATTCCTGCGCGCATCGCCGCGTTGAAAACCACGCCAACGCCGGCCTTGCGCAAACAATGGCGCGAGTTGTTCGGGACCATGCCACCGCCCTTCAACCGGCGTTACCTGGAAAGCCGGCTGGCTTATCGCATTCAGGAACTGACCTATGGTGGCCTGAAACCCCAGACCCTCAAACGACTGGCTAAGCTGGGCGACGAGCTCGATGGCGGAGATCGCCTGAAAAGCCGCATCCGCGCCGATATCAAGCCGATCGTGGGCACAAGGCTGCTCCGCGAATGGCAGGGGGTCGAGCATGTCGTCACGGTGACGGTCGATGGGTATGAATGGCAGGGGCGCCCGTACAAATCGCTGTCCGCCATCGCCCGCGCCATCACCGGCACGCGCTGGAATGGCTGGGTCTTCTTTGGCCTGAAGAACTATCGGGGGCGGACATGACCCAACCAATCCTGCGCAAACTGCGCTGCGCCATCTACACCCGCAAATCCAGCGAGGAAGGGCTCGAGCAGGAATTCAACTCGCTCCATGCCCAGCGCGAAGCCTGTGAGGCCTACATCGCCAGTCAGCGGTCTGAAGGCTGGGTGGTGCTCCGTGACCAATATGACGACGGCGGTGTGTCCGGCGGCACTCTGGAGCGGCCGGGCCTTAAAGCGCTGATGCAAGACATCGAGGACGGATTGATTGACGTGGTCGTGGTCTACAAGATCGACCGGCTCAGCCGCTCGCTGGCTGACTTCGCAAAGCTGGTTGAGGTGTTCGACCGGACCAGCGTCACCTTTGTATCCGTTACCCAGCAGTTCAACACGACGACGTCCATGGGGCGGTTGACCCTCAACATCTTGTTGTCTTTTGCGCAATTCGAACGCGAAGTGACCGCGGAACGCATCCGTGACAAGTTTGCCGCCAGCCGCAAGAAGGGCATCTGGATGGGCGGCGTGCCGCCCTACGGTTACCGCGTCGAAAATCGCAAGCTCATAGTCGATGAGGAGAAGGCTGAGCATATCCGTTGGATTTTCAGCCGTTTCGTGGAAATCGGCTCCGCGACGGAACTGGCGCGCCAGATCGATCAGCGTGGGCTCTTAACGCCAAATGGAAATCGGATCGACAAGAAGTACCTCTATCGGCTGCTGAACAACCGCGCCTATATCGGCGAAGCGGTTCACAAGGGCGAAAGCTATCCAGGGGAACATGAGGCCATCCTTGACCGCGTTATCTGGGACAAGGTCCATACCATCCTGCAGGAGAGCCCACATAAGCGGGCAGCGAATACACGCGCCGAGACGCCAGCACTGCTCAAGGGATTGATCTACGGCCCCGATGGGGCGGCATTCTCACCAACCCACACGAGAAAGCGGGGCAAGCTTTATCGCTACTATGTCAGCCAGTCGATCCTGAAGCACGGGGCTGGATCCTGCCCGATTGGCCGGGTTACTGCCGGTGAAATCGAGACCGCCGTGATCGACCAGGTCCGTGCTGTGTTTCGCCAACCAGAAATCATCGCCGGCGCGTGGGACGCCGCGAAAAGTCATTGTCGCGACATAACTCTCGACGAGGCGCGCACGGCCCTACAGCAATTCGATCCGCTGTGGGATGAACTCTTCCCAGCCGAGCAGACACGTATCATCGCCTTGGCCGTTAAGCGAGTCGACATTGGCCCCGACGCCATAAGCGTCCGGATGCGTATCGATGGGCTCGCAGAGTTGGCCCAAGAACTGCTGCAAAGCCCTGAAGACAAGGATGCTGCCGCATGAACAAGAAACCCACTATCCCCGAAACCGTGACTGTCACCATTCCATTCCGCGTGGCCAAGCGCGGCGGGCGGAAAGAGGTGCAGCTTCCGCCCGGTACGCACAACCGCAGCCCAGACTACACGCTGATCAAGGCTGTGGCGCGCGCCTATCGGTGGCGCCAAATCCTTGAGGACGGCGACATGGGAACGATCGCCGAATTGGCGGAGTTCGAGAAGATCTCGCCATCATATCTGACGCGCGTCATGCGGCTCACTTTACTGGCACCGGATATCATCGAAGCGATACTCGACGGAAACCCACCATCTGTGGGTATGACGGAACTGCTTGATCCGATGACGCACGTTTGGGCCGAGCAGCGGTCGGCGCTTGGTTATGAAGGCAGATAACACTCGGCACACCTACGCCACAAAGCCGTTCCAAGTCGATGATTTGGAACGGCTTTTTTATTTCCACAAGAGCAAAATGGGCGCTGTGGTATCAAAGATTTAGATGCGAGTCGCCGGGACCGTTCGCGTGACTCGTCTCTGAACCCCTAAAAGCGGGACATTTTTTTGATTCAGTTCCAGCAAGTTATTGAAACCGTATTGAAAAATGCGTGGTCAACAGGTCCGGAGAATATAGGGGCGAGAGAGCGGGATTGTGGGGGAAGATGGGGCCCGACAGCGTTTTACCCAGAACCGTGCTGGCGCTATAACCTTCAAACATAACGGGATTTTTTAGGCCACAGCCCGTTTGGAGAAGGGTTCCAAAAGGCTGGGTGGCGGTGAGACAGGGATTCGAACCCTGGAGACGGTCTCCCGCCTACACACTTTCCAGGCGTGCGCCTTCGACCACTCGGCCACCTCACCGTGCGGGCGGTGTAGCGCCAAGGCTGGGGCAAGCGCAAGGGCCTTTTACAACAAACATTGCGAAGAATGTGATGCCTTG
Source organism: Thalassobacter stenotrophicus (assembly GCF_001458315.1). GTDB lineage: Bacteria > Pseudomonadota > Alphaproteobacteria > Rhodobacterales > Rhodobacteraceae > Thalassobacter > Thalassobacter stenotrophicus. Next base: position 121,183 of record NZ_CYRX01000008.1, read on the forward strand.
GGTCTTGTGTCACACAGAGACGCTTGTCATGCCTTGTCTTGCGGGAAAATTTTGCCGCCATACGCCCTGACAAAGCAGCAAAGAGAGACTCCATGACCCAACCCCTTCGCGCAGCCGATATCTTGGCGCAACGTCTGTATGCAGCGGGGTGTCGCCGTGCCTTTGGGATGCCGGGTGGTGAGGTTTTAACGTTGATCGACGCGCTTGAGCGGGCAGGGATCACCTTTATTCTGTGCAAGCACGAAAATGCCGGCGGGTTCATGGCTGAGGGTGGCCACCATGTGGACGGGGCGCCTGCAATTTTGGTGGCGACTGTGGGGCCCGGTGCAGTCAACGGGGTGAATGTCGTGGCAAATGCGGAACAGGACCGCGTGCCTATGATTGTTTTGACTGGCTGTGTTGATGCCCATGATGCCGAAATCTACACCCACCAAGTGTTGGATCACCGCGCGGTGTTTGCGCCCATCACCAAGGCGACCTTTACGCTCAGCGCGCAGGCGGCGGATGTGATCGCGGACAAGGCGCTTGGCATCGCACTCGAAGGTCGAGCGGGTCCTGTGCACATCGATGTGCCCATCTCTGTGGCAGATGCCCCTGGCGAGGATCGTGGCGGCTATAGGCCTGCGGCCTCAGCGGTTGCTCTGGCGGATGTAAATCCTATTGTACAGGCGCTTTCATCCGCCTCGAAACCTATCCTGATGGTTGGATTGGATGCCGTCCGCGAAGACATCAGCGCCGACGTCTTGGCGTTCGTGGAACGGTTCAATGTCCCCGTGGTCACGACTTACAAAGCCAAAGGCATCGTACCCGAGGATCATCCGCTATGCCTTGGCGGAGCAGGGTTGTCGCCCTTAGCGGATCAGACCTTGCTGCCGCTCTTTGAGCAAGCGGACTTCGTGCTGTGCCTCGGCTATGACCCGATAGAGATGCGGACAGGTTGGCAAAACCCATGGAACCCGATCCGGCAAATGGTTGTTGATATCGGGCACGCGCCTAATCACCACTACATGCACCAAGCCAGTGTAAATATCGTTGGGGATCTAGGGCCCACGCTGCGTGCGCTGATGGCGGCCACGCCCGCACAGACGTGGTCAAAGGGGCAGATTATCGACGCGCGCGCCCAGCTTGCGCAGGATTTTGATCGCTCAGACGACTGGGGCGCTGTCGCGGTTATTGATGCTGTGCGCACCGCCGCGCCCAAAGGCACGATCGCGACAGTCGATAGCGGCGCGCACCGCATTCTGCTTAGCCAGACGTGGGCCTGCGATGGTCCCCGGCAGCTTTTGCAATCGACGGGGCTTTGCACGATGGGCTGCGCCATGCCGCTCGCCTTCGGGGTCAAGATCGCGGCACCGGATGCCAATGTCATCGCTTTCATGGGGGACGCGGGCTTTTTGATGGTCACCGGTGAACTTGCGACTGCGGCTGAAATGGGATTGCCCGTTGTCATGGTGGTCTTCGTTGACCGGTCCCTTGCCCTGATTGAGAAAAAACAACGTGCGCGGCAAATGCCAAACCTTGGGGTGGATTTTGGGCATCACGATTATGCCGCCATCGCGCGGGCGTTTGGCGGCAATGGCGTGACCGTCTCAAACCGAGAAGACTTGATGGCTGCTGTCACCGATGGGCTTGCTCAGACGCAGACCTTCACCCTGATCGCCGCGGAAATCGAAAGGCAAAGCTATGACGGCCGGTTCTAAATCTGCGGCGCATGGGCCGCTCCACGGCATGCGGGTTCTGGACCTAAGCCGTATTCTGGCCGGGCCTACATGTACCCAAGCGCTTGGGGATCTTGGTGCCACTGTTTTGAAAATCGAAAATCCCGGCACGGGGGGGGATGACACCCGTCAATGGGGCCCGCATTACGTGGCGGATGTTGCGGGTGCCCAAACCGACCTTAGCGCCTATTTCATGTCCACCAACCGCAACAAGCACTCTATCGCGGTGGATATCACCACGGCGGAGGGGCAGGCGCATATTCGCAGGCTCGCGGCAGATGCGCATATCTTGATTGAGAACTTCAAGCCCGGTGGCCTCGACAAATATGGCCTCGGGTACGCCGAGATGTCGGCTGAAAACCCAAGTTTAGTCTACGGATCCATTTCGGGATTTGGGCAGACCGGACCCAACCGCGACAAGCCAGGGTATGATCTTATGGCCCAAGGGTATGGCGGGTTGATGTCAATCACGGGTGAGCCTGAGGGGGAGCCGATGAAGGTCGGTGTGGGCATCGCGGATGTGATGTGCGGGATGTACGCCACCATTGGCCTGCTGGCCGCGTTGCGCCACGCGGAGGCCACGGGGCAGGGCCAACATGTTGAGGTCGCCCTCGTGGATGCGCAGATCGCGTGGATGATCAACGAGGGGGTGAATTACCTGACCTCTGGCGCATTGCCCCAGCGGCGCGGGAACCGACACCCCAACATTGTGCCCTACGGCGTCTATGCGACCGCGGATGGTCACGTGATCATCGCGGTGGGCAATGATGGGCAATTCAAACGCTTTACTGACGCTATAGGTCTGCCTGCGCTGGCCAATGACCCGCGCTTTGCGACCAATCCCGGGCGGCTCGAACACCGCGATGCCTTGGCCGATCTCCTAGAGCCGACTGTTGCGCAAATCCCGACGCAAACGCTGATTTCCGCACTTGAGACGTGCAAGGTCCCTGTCGGCCCCGTACAAACGCTGGATCAAGTATTTGCCAGCGATCAGGTTGCCGCCCGTGAGATGCAGATCGACATGACAACCCCTGCCGGTGAGGTATGCCACCTGATCGGGAACCCGCTCAAACTCTCCCAAACGCCGGTAACGTACCGCCATGCGCCGCCCCGTTTTGGCGCAGACACCACGCGGCTAGAGGCCGACAACCCATGGGACACGCCCAGCGAATAGCCACCGGATTTGGCGTAAATCCGCTAATTTGATCACGAAAATAGGCAAGAAGCGTCACAGTTGCGTGTGGTCACAGGGGCGTGAATTTACGAACGCCCCCGGGCCTGCGACTGAGAAAGAGAATTAACGCGCACTTTGCGTCAAATCTCTTTTGAAAGGCCTGTTTCATGGCAACTGACCCGTTCGGATTACCCGTCTCATTGCGCCACCCTGAGGCGATTACGGCATGGGAAAGTACGATGAGGGCGTTCTTGGCCCATGGCGCCGACACGCCAGTGCATCTGGCCCGCGTTCTGGAACTTGAGCCGCAATTCACCATCGCACATGTGGCGAAAGGCATGTTTTACCTGCTGCTTGGGCGGCGTGAGTTGATGTGCGTCGCGGATGAAGCCCTTTCGGCTGCCCGTGCCTGTTCCGATCCATTGCCGCGAGAACAAACATATGTCGCAGCGCTTGAGGCCTGCGTGGCAGGTGACATTCATGCAGGCCTACGGCCGCTGGAGCAAATTCTACGCGTCGCCCCCCAAGACGCGCTCGCGATGAAGCTTTCGCATGCATGGCGGTTTGTTCTGGGTGACAGTACAGGGATGCGCGCCTCGCTTGAACGCGTCGCAGAGGCCTATACCCCGGATCACATGGCGTATGGGTATTTTCAGGGCTGCATGGCCTTTGCCTTTGAGGAAACCGGCGAATACACCCGTGCCCGGACAAGGGGCCTGCGCGGGCTAGAGGCGACACCAGATGACGCTTGGGGCCTGCACGCCGTGGCCCACGTTCACGACATGACAGGGGATGCGCGGGGCGGTTTGGATTGGCTTTCGGGTCGGGAGGCCGCGTGGGCACACTGCAATAATTTCCGCTACCACGTTTGGTGGCACAAGGCGTTGATGCATTTGGACCTTGGACAGATGGATCAGGTGCTCATGCTGTATGACACCGAAATCCGAGCGGACAAAACGGATGACTACCGTGACATCTCAAACGGCACATCGCTGTTGATGCGGCTTGAGTTGGAGGGCGTTGACGTCGGCAATCGGTGGGAGGAGTTGGCGGACCTGTCGCAATCCCGAACCGAGGATGGCTGCCTGATTTTTGCGGATTTGCATTATATCCTCGCCCTCGCGGCCGACGGGCGGGACGAGGCTACGGCCCGTATGCTGGGCCGAATGCACGCCGACGCAAAACACGCCGACACGGTCGTCCGCAAACGAATGGCTACACCCGGTCTGTCCGCCGCCCGTGGGTTAGAGGCCTTTGGGGAGGGGAATTATACCGCCGCTTTCACCAACTTGTTGGCAGCTCGGCCCGACATGCAAAAGGCCGGCGGCAGTCACGCCCAACGCGACGTGTTTGAGCGTATCACGATCGATGCGGGCTTGCGGGCCGGCCAATTCGCCCAAGTCGAAACGCTGCTCGCGGATCGGCAGGCAAAGCGCGGGGGCGAAGATGGATACGCTGCCGCCCGCCACGCGCTGCTCAGCCAAGCCCGCACCCAAGCGGCCCTATTGGCCGCACAATAGGCCGCTGGCCGCTTGTGCGATACGTCCCCGGAAAGACCCCAGTATGACAACAACAAGCCCAGATACCGCGTTCCAAAACGCACCCAAGGCCACGGCGCACCCCACCACCTCGATCCGCGATCCTCGCTTGGATTTCTTTCGCGGGATCGCAATGTTCATCATCCTTTTGGCCCATACACCCGGCAACGCGTGGACCTCTTGGATACCGGCGCGCTGGGGGTTTTCGGACGCCACAGAAATGTTTGTGTTTTGCTCAGGGATGGCCAGTGCGATTGCCTTTGGCCGCACCTTTGATCGCGCGGGGCTAGGGTTGGGGACAGCACGGGTCGGGTTTCGGATTTGGCAGGTCTATTGGGCGCACATCGGGATGTTTTTCGCCATTGCGACGATGCTGGCCGCGATTGATCAGACCGGCGCATATGACAAGGTCTATATAGGGACCCTGAATTTGTGGAAGGTCTTTGCCGATCCTGGGCCGCAGTTGGTGGGGTTGTTCACGCTGACCTATGTGCCGAATTACTTCGATATTTTGCCGATGTACATGGTGGTTCTGGCACTGATGCCGTTGGTTGTGGCGCTGTCCCGGGTCTCACTTTGGCTGAGTGCGGGGGGGGTTGTTGTTCTGTGGTTAGCCGCGCAAGAGCGGTTGTTGGCCGCCGTCGGTCTGGATGGCCTGCACCTGAACCTACCGGCTGAGCCGTGGTCAGAAAGACAGTGGTTCTTTAACCCCTTTGGCTGGCAGTTGGTGTTTTTCACGGGCTTTGCCCTTATGCGCGGGTGGATCCCTGCGCCACCGATCAACAAGGTACTTCTGATCGTCGCAGCTGTTATCGTCATCGCTAATGTTCCGCTGTCGAACATCGGTGTACGCGCCGTCAGCCGCGAATGGTTCGGCCTTGCGTTCGAAACCAACCCGGTGATCGAATGGCGCGTCGCCAACAAAGGGCTGATCGACAAATCCGACTTTGGAATTCTGCGCTTTGTGCACTTCTTGGCGCTGGCCTATTTGGGCTATGCCTTGGCGGGCCACAAAGGGGCGCGTTTGATGGCACATGGCACGTCCCTGGCTGCACGCATTTGGGACAACATCCTCCCCCTCATCATGAAGGTCGGTCAGCAAAGCCTTGCGGTGTTTATCTTTTCCATGGTGCTGGCACGGGTGAATGGCTTTGTCCTAGACAACATTGGCCGTGATGCGCTGACGTGGACGATCGTTAATCTGACGGGCTTTGGTCTTTTGATCCTCTGTGCCTACGGGGCGGGTTGGTTCAAATCCCAACCCTGGAGGGCACGGGCATGATCACGCGTCGCAGTTTTCTGGCCCATAGCACGGCAGCACTTGCGTTGTTTGCAGCACCTACTCACGCCATGATGCCACGCTTCCTGAGCGATGAGCCGTTCGACGCGACAACGGTTGAAGAGATGGCCCGCACCCTGTCAGAGGCGCCCTATAGCCCGCGCCCCTTGGTGCCAGAGGCATGGCGGAACTTGACATACGATCAGTATCGTAAAATCTGGTTCAATACCTCCAAGGCGGTGTGGGCAGACACAGGGCTACCTCTCCAAATGGACCTGTTTCACCCCGGCCTCTACTTTCCCCAAGCGGTTGAGGTGGACGTTGTGGCCAACGACAGGGCGCATCGTTTGGCCTTTGATTACGCCCTTTTCGACAAAACCGACAAGGCCCCCGAACTCCCCTTGGATGAGACTATGGGCTATTCGGGCCTGCGCCTGCGGGCCGAGTTGATAAAGGCCGGAATTTACCAAGAGTTTTGCGTGTTTCAGGGCGCCAGTTATTTTCGCGCACTCGCGACGGGGCAGAATTACGGCCTATCGGCGCGGGGGCTCGCACTCAAGACCGGCGACCGCGACGGCGAAGAATTCCCCGACTTCGTGCGGTTCTGGGTGGAAACACCCGCACACGACTCGGGCACCTTTATCCTGCATGCCCTGTTGGACAGCCCCTCCGTCACGGGAGCGTTTCGGTTTGAGATCACGCCCGGCACGCCGTGTGAAATGGTCGTGCGCGCAACACTCTTTCCGCGTGTGATGCTGGATCATGTGGGGATCGCGCCTCTGACATCGATGTTTCTGTATGACGAAACCAACCGCGAGGCTTTCCGCGACTTTCGCCCAGCGGTGCATGACAGTGACGGGCTGTTGGTTTGGAACGGCGCAGGCGAGATGCTGTGGCGACCGCTTGCCAACCCTCGTGACCTTGGGATTTCGGCCTTTGTGGACGACAACCCCAAGGGCTTTGGCTTGATGCAGCGCGCCCGTGATTTTCAGGATTTTGAAGACCTTGAGGCCCATTACCACACCCGGCCGTCTGCATGGGTTGAACCACTGGGCGATTGGGGGGCAGGCGTGGTGCGGTTGGTCGAGATCCCAGCCGACAAAGAGATTTACGACAATATAGTCGCTTACTGGCGTCCGAGAGAGGCGCTTGCGCCCGGGCGAGCACACCGGTTCGACTACCGGCTGACATGGGGAGAAGAGCCCCTGCGCCGCCGTGATTTGGCCCGGGTCGGCAATACGTTTGGCGGGCTGAATTTCGCACAAAACGCAGAACAGATGGTGATCGATTTCGATCCCCACCCAGAGCTGGACGTGCCGATTGAGGATATCAGCGTGCATGTCTCGTCAAACGACGTGGCTGTCAGCAGCGGGTTATTGCAACGCTTGCCAGACGGGCAGGGCGTGCGGTTGGCCTTTAGCTTCGACCCAGAGGGGCGCACCTCAGCCGAGCTGCGCGCGCAACTGCTCCGCGACGGTCGCCCGGTGTCTGAGGTCTGGCTTTACCGGTGGAGGGCCTCTGCATGACCATCGCTTCCCAATTGGCCCATATGCCGCCGCACCACCCCTTGGCCTTTCCTGAGCAGGCGTTTGATAGCCCTCACAAGGGCGCGCCCAGTCCGCATGCCGACCCAGTCACCGTGCCGCAAGTGATCTGGGCGCGGATCGCGGTGTTTGCCCCGGCGTTGGTCATTACGGGACTGTTGATGATGGTCTTTCTCAGATGGTTCGCACAAGGCGGCTTGTCGTGGGTGGAGGGGGTGTTGGCGGGCCTGATCGGGTTCGGGGTGTTCTGGATCGCGCTCAGCTTTGCCACGGCTCTTCTGGGGGCGTTGGCACTGGGTGCTCGCAAGCCCCTCACCAAGACCGGTGACGCCCTGAATGTCGCGCTTTTGATGCCGATTTATAATGAGGCCCCGCACCTAACTTTTGGTAACGCTGCCGCAATGATGGAGGCTCTGCACCGCACCCGCGGGCAGGGCCATTCGTTCACCCTTTATATGCTGTCTGACACCCGTGATCCTAACGTGGCCGTGCGGGAAGAAATCGCGTTTGCGCATCTGTGCGCAAGCCTGCCGCCCGATGTGCCGGTGTTTTATCGGCGACGCGCGCAGAATACGGACCGCAAGGTCGGCAACCTTGCCGACTGGGTGACCCATTGGGGCGGCGCGCATGACGCAATGCTTGTTCTTGATGCCGATAGTTTGATGAGCGCGCCTGCGATCCGCGCCCTGACTGACGCGCTGGCCAGTGATCCCGGCGCGGGGCTGATCCAGAGCTTTCCCCACCTCATTGGGGCGCGCACCCTATTTGCGCGTGCCCAAGAATTCGCCAACAGTACCTATGGGGCAGCACTTGCCAAGGGTTTGGCCCTTTGGACCGGGCAGGAGGGCAATTATTGGGGCCATAACGCGATCATCCGCACCACAGCATTTGCGGCCAGCGCAGGCTTGCCAAAGTTGCGCGGTGGGCGGTTGATCCTAAGCCATGACTTCGTTGAGGCGGGGCTGATGCGGCGCGCAGGCTGGGGCATTCGGTTCCTGCCACAGGTCGGCGGCTCGTGGGAGGAAACGCCACCCGCTCTGCTGGATCACGTCGCCCGCGACACGCGGTGGTGTCAGGGCAATTTGCAACACCTGCGGCTCCTGCGCGCGCGGGGGTTTCACGGGCTATCGCGGTTCCATCTGCTGCATGGTGCGGTGGGTTATCTACTGTCGCCGCTATGGTTTGCGCTTTTGATCATCTGGGCGCTGATCGGCACCAGCGAAGAGCAAAGCGTGCTGGCCTATTTCTCACCCGACATGCCCCTGCGGCCCACATGGCCCGAAATGGGCACCCAAGGCCACGTCGGCGCGATGTTGTTGGTCTACAGCCTGTTGATCGCACCCAAGCTGATTGGGGCCGCCGCGACACTGGCCCAACGGCGCGGCGTGTTGCGAGTGGGTGGTATCGGCGCGTTTTTCTTTGGTTTGGTGACTGAGGTGCTTTTGTCGATCCTCTATGCGCCCATATTGATGGTCCAACAGACCCGCGCCGTGGTTCAAACGTTGCTTGGTGTCTCGGTCGATTGGACACCCCAAGCGCGGGACGGAGGGGTTTATGATTTGCGCGACTTGGCACGCGCCCATTGGTTGGAAACGGTGATTGGGGCCGCGCTTTTGACGGGCATCATCGCGGGACTTGTGTCGGTGTGGCTCTTGCCGATTGCAGTCTCGCTCACAGGGGCTGTGGGGCTTTCATGGCTCAGCGGTCGACCGACACATCACCGGCTGCTGGCCACACCGCAAAGCCTCCGGGCACCAGCCATTCGGCGTGCGGCGTTACACTGGCAAGATGGGGTAAAGCAAGCGGTTCAGAAGGCCTTCATTCCGGGGGAATAGTTGCCTGATCCGCTTCCGCCAATCCCTCCATCCAGTCCAGCGCCATATCCGCCCAACCCTCGGGCACACGATGGCCCCCGGGATAGAGTGCGAGTTCTAGGGCAAATCCCGGCGCACAGTCCCATTTGCGGCGCAAAAAGGCCCCAGATTGCGACACCCCACTCGGCGCAGGCGAGGTGCAGCTGTTTGCACCGCGCCACAGTGCCATCCCATCGAAGATATCCCCTTGGAGGAAACGATCTCCGAGCGGGCGACCCTCAAGCGGAACGGTCCGATCGGTCCACCCGTGCGTATGCAACAGCCGCACAGGGCCTGCGCATTCTGTGGGGTGCGGCCGCCAGAACCCACCGGCCACAGGCGCATAGGCGAAAAAGGCGCTCGGTGTTTCACACGCGAGATACGACACCATGAACCCGCCAGCAGAAAACCCGGCCAACATTCCCTTATCCTTTGACAGCCCATGACGTACCTGCGCGTCTGACAGGATCGAGGCGAAAAACGCAGCCTCGTCGCGGGCGCGCGGCCGGGTGGTTTCCGGCAAGAACGACCAAATACCGCCTTCGCCCCCACGCCACGACAGCGCCTGTGGGGCAATCACCGCATAGCCACGTTCCAGCAACGGCTGCACCATCTGAGCCATGCCCAGAACACCTCGGCTGGTTCCGCCCGCGCCATGCAAAAACATGACATGAGGATACCCCCCATTGGGGGCAGGACCATCGGGCAGGGCGATCCGGTAGGTCCCTTGATCAACCTCGCATGGGGGATCGGACCGGCCACAATCGGCCAGCGCGGCGGTGGCTGTCGCAGCCAAAAAGGCGAGAGGGGCGATTAACCGCAGCAACATACTAAGCGCCTGATTTCACGGGCAAGCCACGCCGCAGCCAACCCGGCCCTGTGCGCGAACCGAGCATCCCCTCGGGGACATCAATCACATTGGTGAACCCGGCGGACACCAGACGCGAGGACAGCCGCGCAGACCGGACCCCGCGCGCACAAATCAACGCGATCGGCGCGGTAAAATCGCCGCCGCTTAGCTTTGCCAATTGGGTCGTGAAATCGGGTTGACGCATGTCCAAAGGGGTCCCGAATTCGGGTACTCCGGTTGCGCGCCATTCATCGGGCCTGCGGATATCGATCAGCAGGATTTCACGCGCGGCGGCCATCTCAAAGGCTTGACCCGGTGTCAGTGCCACCCGGGGCGCGGGCGGGCCGCCGACACCTATCATCGCGGCTCCAACAATCACCAGCGCAGACATGGTAAACAAGACGGCCCGGCGTGTGGGTTTAAAAGCCATTTAGGACACTCCCATCGCTACATGCTCCGGTTTAGCCCCGCGCCAGGGTTCACGCATTACACAAACCAGTGACTGTGGGGGCGTAAAACACGCGCGACTTAAATGAATATTCACATCTAGCGGCGAAACACACGACCAACTCGAAGCCGCACACCGCGCGGTTTTGTACCTCGCGCAAGCCCGGAGCCCGAATATGTCGTTGTTCAGAAACCTGAGCCTAAAGGTGAAATTACCCCTAGTTTTGATGGGCTTAACGGCATTGGCAATGGGGATAAGCGGCTATTTTCATATCGTGAGTGCCTATGCGTCGGTGCGCGACGCCAACATGATACAACTGACAGCAACACGCGATGCCCGTGTGCGACAGGTTGAAGATTTAATCGCGCGCATTGATAGCGATATCCGCAGTTTTGCCGCCTCACAGGAGGCGCAGCAGGCGCTGCGTGGCTTGAATAGGTCGTGGAATAACATGTCCCCAGAGGAGCGTGCCGCCATTCGCGCGCTCTACGGGCGCGACAATCCATTTCAAATGGCGCAACGCGCACAACTCAGCGATGCCGATGATCGGTCAGAATACTCACTGACGCACGCGATGTCTCATGCACAGATGCAAGGGTTTATGCAGAGCCTCAATTACGGTGATCTGTTGATGATTAACCCCGAGGGTGAGGTAATCTACTCAGTCCGAAAAAGGGACGATTTTGGCATCAATCTAGACGCAGCGAGCGACTCCCCCCTTGCAGAGCTGTTCAAGCAGATGAGCGCGCAGACAGGGCCAGCGTCCCCAGTGTTCGTAGACGTCACACCCTACGCGCCCAACGGCAGCCTGCCGACCGCGTTCATTGCCCAGCGCCTTGTGAATGTACGCGGCGATACGCGGGGGATTATGGTTCTCGAACTGCCGATGGATGCGATCCAAGCCGTCATCGACAGGCCCACTGGTCTTGGCCAGACTGGCGAAGCGTATCTGCTAGGGTCTGATGGTTTTTTTCGAACAGCGCCCCGAGTAAATGAAAGACAGACGCCCTATTATGAAACACGCGCCGAGGCCAGTTTCTTGGGCGCAATGCAACAGGCAGGGACTGGCGCGATAGAAGGCGCCGGCACATGGTACGATCAGGCCACCACTGCCTTTGCCACTGTAACCGTCTGGAACCGCACGTGGACTTTGGCCGTAGAAAAATCATTAGAAGAAGTGTTGGAACCCGCTGTGGCCATCCGCAATTTCACCTTGGTTGAGATGGCCATCGTTCAGATTGTCATTTTTGGCATGGGTTGGCTCTTTGCGCGGTCATTGTCTGGCCCCTTGGGCCGCGTGATCCAAGCGCTGCGCAAGACTGCCAATGGTGATCTGACAAGCGATGTACCGGATACGGACCGTAGCGACGAAATTGGCCAAATCGCATCCGTTCTTGGAGACCTGAGGGGGGATTTGGCCGCTGGCCAATCAGCCGCGCGAGACGCCCAATTCAAAGGTGCAGCCTTTGACCAATCCTCCGCCGCGATGATGATCACCGATGAAAACCGCGTCGTGACGTATATTAACCCCGCTGCGGAAGCATTGGTGACACAGCATCAAGAAGCATGGGCGCGAAAGGGCTTTGCTTTTGACATAGCCGATATGGTCGGAACGCGCCTAGATGTACTTCACCCATGTGAAGGCATCGACGTAAGCTTTGCCGATACGGCGACGGTGCCGATGCATGTCGAACTTGGTCAAACCCGGCTCCGTTTAAACATTGGCCGTATTATTGATCCCGAGAGCGATGAGCACACGGGTTACATTGCTGAATGGTCGGACGTCACACAAACGCTTCGCTCCGCCACAATTTTAGAAGCCATTGAAGCGGCTCAAGCGGTGTTTGAAATGAACAGCGACGGTCAGATCATCAGCGCGAATCCAAACATGCTGAATGCGGCTAACGTCGAATCTCTGAACGATTTTCTTGAAGTTTTTCACTCAGCGGTCGATAGCCCAGCCGACGATGCTACTGTCCTCGTTGAGGCCGCTATGAAAGCTGGGCAGGGCGAAACACTCTCTGGAACTTTCGTGTGTCAAAAGCCAGATGGCGGCACTCTTTGGCTGGCAGGATCTTTAAATCCGGTGCGTGAGGTTGACGGAACCACTTCAAGGGTCGTCGCCATCTTGGATGACGTAAGCACGCAACGCATTGCGCAAAGCAACGCGGAGAAAGAACGCAAGGAGATGCAGGCACAACAAGACCTTGCTGTTGACCAGCTGGGCGTTGGCTTAAACCGACTGGCAGAGGGCGACCTTCAAGCCACCATAGAGGACACGTTCGGCACCCACTACGAACAGCTCCGGCTTGATTTCAATTCGACAAGCTCTCGGTTGTCTAAAGCCATGCACGACGTACGCACCAATGCAGAGAGTATTCGCGGAGAAGTCGCAGAGATTAGCAATGCGGCGGCTGATCTTTCGACCCGGACCGAAAAGCAAGCCGCAACGCTGGAAGAAACCGCAGCAGCCATCGAAGAGATTACAGCATCGGTCGTCTCCGCAGCCGAAGGGGCCACAGCAGCCAATAGTGTTGTGTCTAACGCTAAAGAAAACGCGGAACAAAGCGGTTTAGTGGTGACCGAGGCGGTTTCGGCCATGGGGGTGATCTCTTCGTCTTCTTCGAAGATGTCAAAGATCATCAGCGTCATTGACGACATCGCCTTTCAGACAAACCTGCTGGCTCTCAACGCCGGCGTAGAGGCTGCCCGCGCTGGTGATGCAGGTCGAGGATTTGCTGTTGTTGCGTCTGAGGTAAGATCGCTCGCGCATAGGTCATCGGAAGCCGCTAAAGAGATCAATGACCTCATCTCCGAAAGCAGCAAACAGGTCAGCCATGGTGTCGATCTCGTGGGCAAAGCTGGGACTGCACTACAAGAGATTGTTGGCTTTGTGACCAACATTTCCGACCACGTCAGCGACATTGAACACTCCGCCAAAGAACAAAGCGCGGTTTTGAGTGAAATCAACGCCTCAATGGGGCAACTGGATCAAGTCACCCAACAAAACGCGGCTTTGTTCGAGGAAACCACCGCTGCCAGTCAATCCCTGAACAGCGACGCCGACACGCTCTTGCGCCTTATTCAGCATTTTAGGATCGATAACGCAGTCAACCAGATTCAGACGTCGGCGACAGGGCAACAGTTGCCAACTGAGATGAGCGATACCCCAACAGCGACGCAGTTTCATGATGCTGGGAAAACGTCTTCGAATCGATCCAAGAAAACTGTCGGCGCGGGACCACTTAATCTCCAAGATGATCTGGACGATTGGCGGGAGTTTTAGGAATGGCAACCACATTCGCGGCCTCGACCAATGCTCCGATAAAGGTCCTCATCATAGACGATTCCGCAACTATTCGCCGTTTGTTAAGTTTGGTCCTTGGGTCTGATCCTGAAATTTGCGTCGTCGGAGAGGCCGAAAACCCGATCGAGGCACGAGAACTGATTAAGCAAACTGACCCAGATGTTTTGACGCTTGATGTTGAGATGCCCAAGATGGATGGCATCGAATTTCTACGTCGCTTAATGCGGCTGCGACCGACACCTGTGGTCATGATTTCCACACTGACACACAAAGGCTCGGAAGCCGCTCTGACGGCTCTACAACTTGGAGCGGTCGATGTTTTTGGCAAACCTAGGCGTGCAGAGATATCGGAATGGCAGGGCCTCGTGTCTATGGTCAAAACCGCAGCGCGCGCGCGCGCTAGTCAGAATGCGGCGGTTAATCCAAACCTTGCGCCAGCGCGCCACGGTGCATGGACAGGCAAAATAGTAGCGATCGGGGCATCCACCGGCGGCGTAGACGCATTAGAAACCGTCCTAAGCAGATTTCCCACTGACTGCCCCCCCACGGTCATCGTCCAGCATATGCCGGAATTGTTTTTGACGTCCCTCGCGACCCGGCTCGATGCAAAATATGCGCCCATAATAAAGCTAGCCGAAAATGGTGCACCCCTGCGACCGGGGGCTGTGTTGATTGCACCTGGCGGTGATCATCATTTGAATGTTGGACACAGCCATCTGCGCGCCGAACTCGTCGGCTCTGACAAAGTGGCCGGACATCGCCCCTCGGTTGATGTCCTTTTCGGTTCGCTGGTTCCCCGCGCTGATAACGTTGTTGCAACGCTGCTAACGGGTATGGGCCGCGACGGAGCGGATGGTATGAAGCGTTTGCGTTCCCATGGTGCAATGACCATTGCTCAAAATGAGGCCACCTGCGTTGTTTATGGAATGCCTCGCGCAGCGATTGAAGCGGGCGCAGCCGACAAGATATTGCCTCTGACCGAAATTGGCGATGCGATCCTGGCACAAGCCGCGGTGCCAGTCGCAAGCAGATCGAGGGTCTAGACCGATCGAACAGGAAGCAACAAAAATGCAGCACGTGGGGCAGGGTGAACACGCAGTATCTGACAATCCATTGGTCGTGCTATCGACACTTCTTGGATCGTGTGTATCCACGTGCATGTTCGATCCTTTGGCGAAGGTTGGAGGCCTAAATCACATGGTCTTGCCCAACGATTCATCCAACGACCCCTTCGATTTGATGACCCAAGTCAACGCAATGGAATGTTTGATCAATGCACTACTTAAAAGCGGTGCGGTGCGCAGCCGATTGGTGGCAAAGGTGTTTGGGGGCGCTCGCATGATTGGTAGTTCCGCAGCCGTCGGCGAAAAGAATGCAGAGTTTGTTTTGTCTTTTCTGAGCGATGAGGGCATCCCGGTTGAAAGCCAGGATTTAGGTGGCACTCAAGCGCGTCGTATTCGGTTTGAGCCGACAACCGGCCGGGTGCAATTGAAGTTGGTCACGGATCGCCCAATTGAGCCGATTATCGCAGCCCCCAAGCCACCGGCGGCCAGTGGATTGGAGCTATTTTAGCTTCTAACTTTGGGCTGGCTTTCACAGAACAATCAAAAGCGAACCTAGCTCAGCGGCCTAATTTTTAGGCTAACAATCCGGTTTGCAACGCGGGATGTGATTTCAAACCTAAACCCGTGAAAGCTAAAGACCTGACCTGTTGTCGGGATAGACTGCGCTTCATGAATGACTAGGCCCGCAACGGTATTGGCCTCATCGTCGGGTAGGTTCCAGTCACAGGCACGATTCAGATCGCGAATGGTCATCGCACCATCAACGTTAAAGTTCCCCAGATTGTCTGGAGCTAGAACGCTGCCTTCGTCGATGTCATGCTCATCCGTGATCTCACCAACGATTTCCTCAAGGATGTCTTCGAGGGTGATCAGCCCCTGCAACGCGCCGTATTCATCCACCACGAGAGCAAAGTGCGTATGACGGCGTAGAAATTGCCGCATCTGTTCATCAAGCGTTGATGTTTCTGGCACAAAATAGGGTTTCATCGCGACGTCGGTCACTTTGAACGCCTCAAGAGCTGCGGCATTCGCATTCGGGCCACGCATCAGCCGGTCCATGGCGCGCAAGAGGTCTTTGGCATGAAGGACACCAATGATATTTTCCTGATCGCCCCGATAAACTGGCAGCCGCGTATAAGGCGACGCCAGACATTGACTAAGAATAGCCTCGGGGGCGTCATCGGCGTCAACCATTTCAATAGAGGAGCGATGCAACATGATTTCCTCGACCGTACGCTCCCCCAAATCAAGGGCCCCCATCAAACGATCCCGGTCTTCTTTCTCAAAACTCCCCTCGGAGTGGCCAAGCGAAATCGCGCCAGCGATTTCTTCCTGCGCAGACATAATCCGACTGTTCGGGTCAATCCGAACGCCAAACAGGGCGAGAACACCGCGCACGAGCGCCCGCACCGCAGTCACCACAGGGGAAAACACCACGATGACCACGGCGATCACCGGGGACACTCGCGATGCGGCGACCTCGGGGTTAGAGATGGCGTACGTTTTGGGCAGCACTTCAGCGAACACCAACACCAACAGCGTCATGACCAGCGTCGCCAAGGCCACGCCGCTTTCGCCGAACGCCCGAGTAAACAAGGCCGTCGCCAACGACGCCGCGAGGATATTCACAAGGTTATTGCCGAGCAGGACGGCCCCGATCAGGCGCTCATTGTCCTCGGTCAGGTGCAGCGCGCGCGCGGCACCGCCCGCGCCACGATCAGCCTGGGATCGCAGTTTCCCGCGGGAGGCGGCGGTCAATGCCGTCTCGGATCCCGAGAAGAAAGCCGACATGAACAAAAGGCCGACAATCCCTGCTGACGTCCACCAAAATGCGGCGTCAAAGGGAGAAGTTTCGAGGGCTACTGAAGCGTCAATTGGTGTCATGATTAGGGTATGGGGTCCTTGGGATAGGCTTTCAAGAGCGTTTCATAGGCCCAGTGCGCGAACGCCTGTCAGGACGCATCAGACGACAAAGGATGATTGTGGAGCACAAGGTCCTTTAACCGCGCATCAAGGACATGAGTGTATATCTCAGTTGTTGAGACATCTGCGTGCCCCAGAAGGGTTTGGATCACCCGCAAATCCGCGCCACCCGCTAACAAATGCGTCGCAAATGCGTGGCGCAGGGTGTGTGGCGTAATCTGGGATGGATCCAACTGGGCCTCAAGCGCGAAACGTTTGATCCGGGTAAAGAACCAATTCCGCGTGAGATGCCCCAATTTTCCATTGGACGGAAACAAGAACCGCGATGGAGGCGTTCCCGCTTCCATTCGGAGCGTATCTTCACGGGCATCGCGGATGGAGAGCCAATGACCAACGGCCTCTCGTGCATCGGGGGATAATGGCACCATTCGTTCACGGCCACCTTTGCCTCGGACCAACACCATGTTGGGGTTCCCGCGCACGGCCGCGACGGGCAGGCCAACCAATTCAGAGACGCGCATGCCCGTGGCGTACAAAAGCCGCATCAGTGCGGTATCCCGGGCGCGGTCATGTGCAGTTTTGGCGGTTTGTTCGGCCGCTAGAAGCAGGGCCTCAACCGCCTCTGGCGGCAATGTCTGTGGCAAGGATTTGGTTTTGCCCGGGCCCTTTATTTGCATCGCCGGGTTATCTGCGCGCCAGCCTTCTTCATAGGCAAAACGAAACAATTGCTTGAGCGCGGACAAGCGCCGGGCCCGGGTCGAAGCCGCCAATCCCTGGGCCTCACAATGGATCAGGTACGCCTCAACATCGGCCTTTGTAACTGCCGAAAACACATTCCCCGGCCCATCCGACCACGCCACGAAATCCATCAGATCGCGTGCATAGGCGAGCTGGGTGTTTTGGGCGGCGTCCAATTCGGCGGCCTGCGCCTCAATGAACGTATCGACCCAAAGGGCGGCATTGCGGGGGGCACTCATATCGCGCGTTCCATGAGCATAAGTTGCAGAGCTGCTTGCCGTGCGACAGCCTCCAACCCGTTGGTGCGCAGTAATACGAGGGCGGCGGCAATATCACCGGGATCGCTTTGCGCGCCGTCCTGCAAGAGTAAAAGCGCCCGCAACAAGGCCTCTCCCAAACGATTATCGGCAACGAGGGCGGCAAACGGCTCTGGTACCTGCGGGAGGGTAAAGCCCAATGTGATCGCCTCCGCCAAGGGGCCAAGCCCGCGCGGATCAGCGGCAACGCCCATCGCGATGGACCGTGCAAAAACGTCCCGGGGCAGGTCAGATCGCGCGTCCGAGGCCGCAACTTTCTCATACTCCTTGGACAGGAGACCGATTTTAAACGCCAATTGCGCCGCCGAGGGTGCAAGCGGCAGGTCCGTCAATTCTGCGCCGAACATCCGCGCAAAAGGGACTTGAAGGCCCGCGCGTGACATGGCGGCCCAGACCTCGGGCAGGGCGTTGGCGATTGCGCCGGGATCACCCGATTTCAACGCGGCGTCAAAGGCTTGAAAAGCGGCCGCACGGTCCCACACGCCACCTGATGCTGCCGGTTTGCGCTCCGTGTACAACGCCCGCAGACGCTCGGGTGCGATGGCTTGGGTGCGGACAAGCCGCTCTGCGGCCTCAATCTGAGCCTTCCAGCCGATTGTGTCGCGCAGGTCTGAAACGGCATAGGCGAGGGGCAGGGCCAAGGTCGCAGGCGGCTCACCCAACCCATCCAAAAGCCGAAAACGCAATGGCGTCATTTGACCCTGTAGTGAGGGCAGGGGCGTGCCCTCAAAGGCTTCGGGATCTAAAAACTGACCGAGCAATAGCGCATCGTCAGGGGCAATCTCACCAAGCGCGCGGCCTGCCTCAAGCGTGAGAGAGGCCGCGGCCCAGTCATCACCGCGCGAAAGGCAAAAAATACGCGCCCCGAGATCCTGGGTCAGATTAGGCGCACGGCGCAACGTGGCGCAGGCCTGCGCGTCATCGCCGCTAAGAAGGGACACGTCAAACCACAAGTCAAACAGCTTGGGCGTGTCGGCCCCAGCTTGCTCCAACAGGGCTTGGGCCTGATCAATGGCCCCAAACGCAATCAACCTCTCCACCCGGGTTCGCAACAGCGCGGTCCCGCCATCTGCGGTGGTTGGGGGCGACAGTTCGGCCAACAATAAAACCAGAGCGAGGTCTTGTAGGGCAGGCAAATCACTGGGGCGTAAGTCAGCCAGCAGGGTCAACAAACGCTCCGGCCTTGCATTCGCAAACGTATCGTTCGGCAACCCGGTAATCAGAGGCGACAACAGCCCAACACCGCCCAAGGTTTGCCCACCCAGCAGCGTGGTTTGGATGGGATCGCGCGCTTGTTCTGCTTGTGCTTCAGGCTCAACGATCAACCGCATTAAGGACGCAGGATCGGTCAACCACTCAATCGCCGAGCGCGGACCTTCTTGCGACGAAACGGGTTCATCGCCCCCCGACGCGAACGCAACTGTCACCATCAGCCCAAGCGCCGCAACGCTTGCAGCAGTTTTAGTTAACATCAACCGGCACCACCAAAGACACAGGTGCGACATCCGCCGTCAAAAGATACGAATAGCCGTACAGCCCCCCCGCGCCCAAAATCGCGAGGATCACGAGATATTTTACCAGTCTGCCCATGGACGCTGCCTTCTGTTGCTTTTATGCCCAAGATATAAATAGCACTCTCAGCCGCACCACGCCACCTAACGGAGCCATCAAACTTGCGCGAACACTTGCCAACCGCGACCGACTGCTCGCTCGTCCTGCTGAAACCCGTAGTTTTGGTGGGCATGATGGGCGCCGGAAAATCCGCTGTGGGGATGGCCTTGTCCAAACGCCTTGGGGTGATGTTTCGCGATTCCGACGCCGAGATTGAGCAAGCCGCCGCCTGTAGCATCGCCGAGATTTTTGCCCGCGACGGGGAGACGTTTTTCCGCGCCCGTGAGGCCGAGGTCATCGCGCGCCTTTTGCGTGAGGCGCCTGCGATCATCTCAACCGGTGGTGGGGCGTATCTTCGCCCCGAAACGCGGGATTTGATCACCGGCCATGGTGTTGCGGTGTGGCTGCGGGCCGATATCGAACTGCTTTGGTCACGTGTAAAACACAAAGACACGCGGCCCTTGCTGCGCACAGAAAACCCCAAGCAAACCTTGGCGGACCTGTTGGCTGCGCGCACACCGTCCTATGAGATGGCGGATTTGGTGGCCGACTGCCGTCCCGATTACAGCATTGAGGCCATGGTGGACGTCGTGATCGACGTCTTGAAAGACGCAGGCATTCTGACGGAGACCCCGGTATGAGCGAAAATGTAGTCCATGTCCCGTTGGGTGAGCGCGCCTATGACGTGCGGATCGGCGCGGGCCTTTTGAGCGTGGCCGGAGGCGCGATTGCGCCCCTCCTGAAGCGTCCTCGGGTGTTCGTGATCACCGAAACACGTGTGGCGGGTTTGCACCTAGCAACCCTTAAATCATCCCTCAAAACCGTCGGGATCAAAGGCCCAGTGCTGGAGTTGGAGCCGGGTGAGACCACGAAATCATGGGCGCATCTTCAAACATGCGTCGAATGGCTGCTGGATCATGAGGTTGAGCGCGGCGATATGGTCGTGGCTTTTGGCGGCGGCGTGATCGGGGATCTGGTCGGCTTTGCAGCTGCGATTTTGCGGCGGGGCGTGCGGTTTGTGCAGATCCCGACGTCTTTGCTGGCGCAGGTCGATAGTTCTGTTGGCGGCAAAACCGGGATCAACACGCGGCACGGCAAAAACCTTGTGGGGGCGTTTCATCAACCCACGCTTGTGCTAGCGGATGTTGAGGTGCTGGGCACCCTCGCGCCACGAGATTTCCTTGCCGGCTACGGTGAGGTCGCCAAATATGGTCTTTTAGGCGACGCGGATTTCTTCGCCTGGCTAGAGGCGAACGGCCCCGCACTTGCAAAAGGTGACATGGTTCTGCGCCAGCAGGCTGTGACCCGCTCCGTGCAAATGAAGGCAGACATCGTCGCCCGGGATGAAACTGAACAGGGCGATCGGGCGCTCTTGAACCTTGGCCACACTTTTTGCCACGCGTTAGAGGCCGCAACAGGCTACGACGGCGCGCGTCTGTTGCATGGTGAAGGCGTGGCTATCGGCTGCGCGCTTGCGTTTGAGCTGTCGTCGCGTTTGGGCCTGTGCAGCCAAGAGGCGCCAAGCCGCGTGGGCGAGCACCTTGATCAGATGGGGATGATGCGGGATTTGCGCGACATTTCCGGTGACCTGCCCGATGCGGCGGCACTTCTGACCCTCATGGGACAGGACAAAAAGGTTGTCGCAGGGCAGTTGCGGTTCATCCTTGCGCGCGGAATTGGAGCGGCCTTTGTCACTGGCGATGTGCCACGGGACGAAGTCTTGCGGGTCTTAGAGGACGCCGCCTAATCGCGCGCCTGATACCACGCTAGAACATACAGCCGAATGGCCCCGGCGAGGCCTGACTTCAGAACACGTTCTGCATCAATTTCGGCCGCCAAAGCATTGATACTTCTGCCTTCACGTGCCGCTATCGCACCGAAAGCTTCCCAAAACTCATCTTCAAGTGAAACGCTTGTGCGGTGTCCGCGCAACGTCAGTGAGCGTTTTTTCGGGCGGCTCATGTGTTAGGGGTTTCGGGCGCATCCCCGATCTTATGGCCATCAAGCTGGGTTTTGTCCTTACCGTCCAAACGACGCTCTAGGACACGTTGGTCTTTGGTGCGGCCGAACTTGACCGCATTTTCAGCGCCTCGCGCCGCTTTCTCAGTCCGCGCCCGGGATTTGCGGGCGCGGTTGAGATTGATCACGTTTTTATTGCTCAAACGCTATCCTTACTTAGGCCCGATCATCTGCTCGGGGCGTACGACTTTCTCAAACGTCTCTTCGTCCACAAACCCCAGCGCAATTGCCTCTTCCTTGAGGGTTGTGCCGTTTTTGTGTGCGGTTTTCGCGACCGTCGTTGCGTTGTCATAGCCGATGGTGGGCGCAAGTGCCGTCACCAGCATAAGGCTTTCGCGCATAATTCTGGCGATACGGTCTTCGTTGGCGCGGATGCCCGACACACAATTATCGGTAAAGGCCACCGCTGCGTCACCCAAAAGCTGCATGGATTGCAACACGTTATAGGCCATCATTGGCTTGTAGACATTCAGCTCAAAGTGCCCCTGCGAGCCTGCGAAACCAACGGCCGCGTCGTTCCCGAACACATGGGCACAGACCTGCGTCAGGGCTTCGCATTGGGTTGGGTTGACTTTGCCGGGCATGATCGACGAGCCGGGCTCGTTCTCGGGCAGCATCAATTCGCCCAGACCACAGCGCGGGCCAGAGCCGAGTAAACGGATGTCGTTTGCGATTTTGAACAGCGAGGCCGCTACGGTTTTTGTCGCACCGGACATTTCGACCATTGCATCGTGGGCGGCCAAGGCTTCGAACTTGTTAGGCGCAGTTACAAAGGGCAAGCCGGTGATTTCGGCCATGTTGGCGGCGACTTCCTCGCTCCAACCCGGTGCGGTGTTCAGGCCGGTGCCGACGGCTGTACCGCCTTGGGCCAATTCGTTGATCCGGGGCAGGGCCGCTTCGATGCGTGCAATCCCCATGCGCACTTGATGCGCGTAGCCCGAAAATTCTTGGGCCAATGTCAGGGGCGTCGCATCCATCGTGTGCGTGCGGCCAATTTTGATAATGCCATCAAACTCGGCAACTTTGGCTTCAAGTGCTTCTGCCAGTTTGACGAGGCCGGGCAACAGAACGTCACGCGCGGTCATCGCGGTGCCGATGTGCATGGCCGTGGGGAAGGTGTCGTTCGACGACTGACCCATGTTGCAGTGGTCGTTGGGGTGAACGGGGTCTTTGGTGCCCAATGTGCCGCCCAGCATTTCGATGGCGCGGTTGGCGATCACTTCGTTGGCGTTCATGTTGGACTGCGTGCCGGACCCTGTTTGCCACACGACCAGCGGAAAGTTATCATCCAGCTTGCCAGCGACGACTTCGGCAGCGGCGGCTTGGATCGCTTCGCCGATTTGGGCGGGTAGCTTGCCGGAGGCAGTGTTGGCCTTGGCACAGGCCTGCTTGATCACACCCAATGCGCGCACGATGGCAACGGGCTGTTTTTCCCAACCGATGGGGAAGTTCATGATCGAGCGTTGTGTCTGTGCGCCCCAATACTTGTCCGAAGGGACCTCCAGGGGGCCAAAGCTGTCAGTCTCGGTGCGGGTGGTGGTCATGATATGAATCCCTCAGGTGCGGTATGCTGTTGCATGCCGTTTAACGAGTCCCGACGCGGGGCACAAATGCGCACGTGTCGCAGCACGCAAGTTTGTTATTTGCGGAATTGATCCAATGACACAACTTGCCCATCGCCTTTGGGGGGCTCGGGTTGGTCATCATCATCGGGATCATCGTCATTGGCCTCAAGATCATCAGGCATGTCCTGAGTTTCAAACCGAAGACCAAATTCGACAGAAGGATCAACAAACGTCTTGAGCGCATCAAACGGGACCACAAGCGGTTCTGGCGTGTCACCAAAGTTCAACGTGATCGAAAAACCCTTATCGGTCACGATCAAGTCTTCGAACCAGTGTTGGATGACGATGGTCATCTCTTCGGGATACCGCTCACGCAGACGGTCTGCGATGGCCACGCCTGAGTGGGTCGTGTCAAAGCTGATAAAGAAGTGATGATCGCCGGGCAGGCCCTGTTCAGCTACACGCGTCAGCACATTCTGAATGAGCCCACGCATCGCGTTATGCATCAGATTTCCGTAGTCAATAGATGCAGTCATTGCGAACACTCTTTGTCAAATCGGTCATGTACCACCATAGGGGATTCTATGGTCATTGCCATAGTTAACGCGTTGCAATTTGAGAGGGAAGGTAAGTGCAGGTTTCTGTTGCCAGGTACCTGCGAACCCCGCCTAGAGCTGCTAAGCTCTAGGACTTAATTTTCGGTTTTCCGAACTGCTTACGCAGCCAGGGCTACCGGAGCATTGTTGTCATTTGCAACTAGCTTAAGTGAACCAATAACGGTGGTATCCCGCCGCGTGAAAGCTAACACCTTTAAACGTCCGTCGATCCTGTTTCGACCCCGCGCGTCCCTCAAATGAAGGGAGTGTTGGTGGAGTCGCCGGGTACCGCCCCCGGGTCCGAGCCGTGTATTACGAGCGCGTTTATCACGATAGTCCCGTTGCCGAGACACCTCTGATATAAGCGCCCATTGCCCAAGGTGCAAGGGCTCAGAGGTGAGGCCAGTTCACGGCCAATGCGCCAACGCCTACGACCAGCTCGGTCACAAAAAAGCCGAACTTTCTCTGGGTCCAGCCCTCTAACATGCCCGAGGTGACACGCCCCATAGCGCCACCAAGCCATACAAACCCAATCATCGCGTAGCCCGCGGGTGTGTTCATGATCAACGCACCGATCCCCACCAGCACGAACAAAGCCCCCGACGCGGCCCGAATTTCTGATGTGCCCATGCCGCGGACGCTGCCATCCGTGAGGCCAAGGAGGCTCATGGTGTAGCGTGGCGCAAGCCAGCCAATGGCGCCAAGCCCAACGGACAACGCCACAAATATCAGATTGAAAATTAGGTCCATGCTCAAAAGCTCCTTTTAACTATGTACGGCGCAGCCGAGCGATTGGACCAATGAAAACGCCCCGGCGATGTTACGTACATCCGGGGCGCGCTCAAAGTCAGGTGGAAAGGCGATTAGAAGCCGGCTTTGATTTTTTCAAATTCTGCGGCCTGCATTTCGCGAAGGCGTCCATCCATGGGCAGCTGTGCCAGTACAGGCGCGCTGATTTGGCCAAGGCCCGATGCTACAAGAGCCTCTTCGCCTTTGTCCGCCATCGCAACCGCGTTGGACTGGCCGTAGCCAGCATCCAACAGGGCCGTGGTCGAGGTTGGCGCGAGCATTGCGTTCACGAAGTCATAGACCAGATCCTCGGACGCGCCGGTGCCTTCGGCCATTTTCACGTAGCCACACAGCCAAAGCGAAGACCCTTCGGCCGCCTCGCGTTGAAAGCCGATGGGGAAGCCTTCGTCGACCATTGTGGGCAGCGTTTCGTTCCACGCCCAGCTGACCAGCACCTCACCGGAGGCAAGCAGTTGGCTCAGCTCGGCAGGGTCGGTCCAATAGGTGCGCAGGTTGGCGTGCGCCTGACGCAGCCAGTCGGATGCGGCGGCGAACTGCTCGGGCGTCGCGTTTTGCCAGTTGGTCGTACCGGTGGCCAGATAACCAAGCGCGTAGGCGTCATCCACATTGTCGGGCAAAGTCATGCGGCCCGCGTACTTTGGGTTCAAGAAGACGTTGAGCGAGGCAACATCCTCGGCGGGGACGTCCTCAGCGTTGTAGGCAATGGCGGTCGAGCCATAGTCGACCGGCAAGAAGAACACCTCGCCTTGACCGCTGATTTGCTCACCCGCGAGATCGGTGTCGAGGTTGCCCCATTGATCCAGTTTCGCCGTATCCCACGGTACAATGATGCCGGATTCGATGAACTTAGTGGCAGAGCCCGCGCAGATATGGGTCACGTCCGCCTTGAAGCCCGAGCGAAGCTTTTGGAAGGCTTCTTCCTCGTCGCCAAAGAACGAAAACTCTGGGCTCTGACCGTGTTTGGTCACATAATCCGCGTGGAACGCAGGGTCTTCGAAACCGGCATAGTCAAAGACCAGCAAGTCGGCCTGTGCGGCGGAGGCAAATGCGAGGGCTGTGCCCGTCAAAAGGGTGAGTTTCAGTGTCATGGGTCACTCCCGTTGGACCATTCTGTTGAAGCGGAAACTAGAGCCGGAAGGCCGCCGCTTCAAGCGTGATATATAGGTGTTACGTGCCAGCCCTGCGCGCGCGGTACGTATCGGCCAATTCTAGCGTGTAGGTTTCCAACTCATGCAGTAGTGCTGTCACCTCATCTGCGTCGCGCGCCTTGAGGGCATTGGCCATCCCGATATGCAGCGCCACGATCCGGGCACGGTCCCGCGCGGGAAAGGTGATCATATTCATCAAGGGCTGCATCGCCTCAACCGCCCCAGCGAGTTGATAAGACAGTACCGGGTTGTCGGCGGCATCTACAAAGGCCCGGTGAAACGCCACGTCACTTGCACAGAATGCTTCATCACTCAGGGCAGGGTCACTTTGGCGGTCCACCTCAGCTTTCATCAGATCAAATGTCTCACGCTCGCGCCGGGCACAGGCAAGACCTGCGCAGGCACGCTCCAGCGTAAAGCGGGCCTCACAGGCGGTCTCAAAGCTGACGGCATTCATAGACAGCAAGAGTGTTGAGGTGCTGATGTGCTGGGTGACGGCCGCATCAAACGTCAGTTTATTCACGAACGCGCCGCCCGTGTGGCCGCGCTGTGTGCGGATCAGGTTTTGTGCTGCGAGCCGCTTCAAAGCCTCGCGTACGGTGCTGCGCGACACGTCAAATTTCTCACACAGATCAGCCTCAGACGGGAGGCGATCATCGGACAAGAGCACGCCCGAGATGATTTCTTGGCGCAGTGCATCGGCAATTTTCGCCGATAGATCAGAGGCAGACGGTGACGCGTTTTTCATTTGTCAGACAATTGAAAAACTGCGACAAGCTGCCCCACGCAAATCGGTCGTTTGAGTCGGGGGAGGGTTCGCACGATGCAGTCAGTCATTCGGTCCACTTTGTGGCTAGTTTTCTTTGCCAGCATTCTTGCGGCTTGGTGGCTTATGTATGCCATGAGCATCGGCATGGGGCTAGACGTTTTTGGCCGCGCGACGCCTGCGATGAACCCGATGATGATGGATATGATGATGGGCAGCTTTGTGCCACTGTTCATCATGTGGGCTGCGATGATGGCGGCGATGATGTTGCCGACGCTGGTCCCGACACTGCGCGCCTACGAAGACTTGATCGCAAACGCTGATGGCACCCGGACAGGGTGGTCAGGCGTGTTGCTGGGCTACTTTGCCGTTTGGGTCGCATTCGCTGCGGGCATCGCAGCACTGCAATTGGGCCTACGGGGGGCCGGGTTGTTGGATATGATGGGGGCTGCGACGTCACTGTGGATCACGGCGGCCCTTTTGATCGCGGTTGGTGTCTTTCAGTTTAGCCGCACCAAAGAAATCTGCCATGGGGTGTGCCACGCGCCCATGCATTACTTTCTCGGCCACTGGCGCACCGGTTTTGCGGGCGGGCTGCGCATGGGCCTGAGCCTTGGCGCATTTTGTGTCGGCTGTTGCTGGGGCTTTATGGCGCTTGGCTTTGCGGGCGGCGTCATGAGCCTGTTGTGGATGGGGGCTGCGACCCTGTTCATGGTCCTCGAAAAACTCCCGCAAATCGGCCATCGTCTTACGAAACCAATGGGCTTTGCCCTCATCGCTGGCGGCCTCGTGCTGGCGGCCAACATTCTGTTCAACGGAGCCTGATATGTCCAAACAACGCGCTGAAGCAGACCGGTTGCCCATATCGCAACGGATCGACCAACGGATGCCCAACCCGGGCCGCCGCACGATGAACCCCACAAACTGGGCCATTCAGGGTGAGCTGTTTCTCAACTGCTCATGCACCGTGTTTTGTCCCTGTGTTGTGTCGCTCGGCGCGCATCCTCCCACCGAGGGGCATTGCCACGCGTGGATGGCCATCGCGATTGATGACGGCCACTTTGAGGGCGAAAGCCTTGCCGGTCTGAACGTCGGCCTTTTGGTCGATATTCCCGGCCGCATGGGCGAGGGCAACTGGAAGGTCGCGGCCTACGTCGACGAAAATGCGACCGGCAAAGCCTACAACGGCCTGCTGCAAATCCTGTCTGGCGCGGCTGGCGGCACCACGGGTCTGTTCACCATGCTCGTGTCCGAGATCATCGGCGCCGAACGTGCTCCCGTTGAGATCGTGCGTGATGGCAAGAAACGCTCCATCAACATCGGGCGCAAAATCCAAGGCGAGATTGAGATGATTGACGGCAAAAGCCCCGATCACCCCGTCATGGTGTCCAACTCCAAGTACTGGATGGGTCCCGACATCATCGCCGCGACCGGTCTGCGGTCTAAGGTCCGTGACTACGGGCGCGTTTGGGACTTTGGCGGCAAATCCGCCGAAATCTGCCCGATTAACTGGGGTGGCCCAAAGCCGCTCTGATGCCGTCTTTATGATCTTTGGAGGGATCTAACATGGCCGCAATCGCGTTTTCGCGTCGTCTGCGTCGCACCAACTTTGCCGAAGGTGTGGAGGCCGCTGGTGCCAAGGGGTACACAGTCTATAATCACATGCTCTTGCCGACGGTGTTCCGCTCGGTTGAGGAAGACTATCACCACCTCAAGTCTGCGGTGCAGATTTGGGATGTCGCGGTTGAGCGACAGGTGGAATTGCGCGGGCCTGATGCCGCGCGTCTGATGCAGATGCTCACGCCACGTGACCTGCGCGGCATGCTGCCGGGGCAGTGTTTCTACATCCCAACAGTGGATGAAACCGGAGGCATGTTGAACGACCCCGTGGCCGTCAAACTGTCCGAGGACCGTTGGTGGATCTCAATTGCTGACAGCGATCTGTTGCTGTGGGTCAAAGGCATCGCCTACGGCTACCGCTTGGATGTACTGGTGGATGAGCCTGACGTCAGTCCGCTCGCGATCCAAGGGCCAAAGTCAGATGAGTTGATGTCGCGCGTGTTTGGCAGCACCGTGTCGGATCTGCGGTTCTTCCGGTTCGGCCACTTCGACTTCCAAGGACGGGACATGATTATCGCGCGCTCTGGTTACTCCAAGCAGGGTGGTTTTGAGATTTACGTCGAAGGCGCCGATATCTGCATGCCTCTGTGGAATGCGCTGATGGAGGCGGGCAAGGACCTAGACGTGCACGCCGGGTGCCCCAACCTGATTGAGCGGATTGAGGGCGGTTTGCTATCCTATGGCAACGACATGACCCGCGAAAACACGCCCCACGAATGTGGCCTTGGCAAATTCTGCAACACGCAGACTGCGATTGGTTGTGTGGGCCGGGATGCCCTGTTGCGCGTTGCCAAAGAAGGCCCGGTCAAGCAAATCCGCGCCATTGCGATTGATGGCCCAGTGGGGCCCTGTGATCGCCCGTGGAAGCTAATGGCCAAGGGCAAGCAGGTGGGGCAGGTGACCTCGGCCGCGACGTCCCCTGATTTTGGCGGCTCCGTCGGGATTGGCATGGTGCGTATGACCCATTGGGACGACGGCACCGAACTAACGGTCGAAACCCCCGACGGCCCCAAAGGCGCCATCGTTAAAGAAAAATTCTGGATTTAAGGAGAGAGACCCATGTTCAACGCTCTGGTTGTGACCAAAGACGATGAAGGCAAGACCCACGCAGCGGTACAGTCGCTGACACTGGACGATTTGCCTGCGGGCAACGTCACTGTGGCGGTGGAATTCTCGACCGTTAACTACAAGGATGGGCTGTGCATTGGGCCCGGCGGCGGCTTGGTGCGGAACTATCCGCACGTCCCCGGCATCGACTTTGCCGGCACGGTAGAGGCATCGGACGATGACCGCTACAAACCCGGCGACAAGGTCGTACTGACAGGCTGGCGCGTCGGCGAAGCGCATTGGGGCGGCTACGGCCAAAAGGCGCGCGTCAACGCGGATTGGCTTGTCCCACTGCCCGAAGGCATCACAACGCGCCAAGCAATGGCTGTTGGTACTGCTGGTTTCACTGCAATGCTCGCCGTGATGGCGCTTGAGGCACACGGCATCAAGGATGGCCCCGTATTGGTCACAGGTGCCGCTGGTGGCGTTGGTTCGGTCGCAACGGCAATCCTGTCGAACCTGGGCCATGAAGTAGCCGCCGTGACAGGACGGCCCGAAACAGCCGATTACCTCAAAGACCTTGGCGCGACCCAGATCGTAGCCCGTGAGGACATCAATGAGACAACCAAACGTCCGCTAGAGGCCGAAGCATGGGGCGGTTGCGTCGATGCGGTGGGCGGCGACATGCTGGCGCGCGTTTTGGGCCAGATGAAGTATGGCGCCAGCGTTTCGGCCGTCGGTCTTGCGGGTGGTGCGGCTTTGCCAGCCACCGTCATCCCGTTTCTGCTGCGCGGCGTGAACCTTTTGGGTATCGACAGCGTCATGCAGCCTTACGAAAACCGTGTCGCTGCGTGGAAACGTATCGCAAGCGATCTGCCCATGGAAAAACTAGAAGCCATGGTGCAGCCCGCCACGCTGAGCGATCTGCCGCAACTGGGTCGCGATATCCTTAAGGGCAACGTCAAAGGCCGCGTCGTTGTGGACTTAAACGCTTAGGCAACAGCCTAAGTCACCAAGCCTAAATCACTTTCGCGCGTTCGGAACCATCCGAGCGCGCATTTTCTTTGGTTTTTTGCAAATTTTGCCCGCTGTGTTAGGCTTACTCTACAAAATTATTAAAAAACAGGGACTGAGATTATGCCAATCAAAGAACCAATCACGATGCTGCCGATTAAAACGGCGGCGAGTGGCTTCTACAAAGGCTTTACCAAAGACGTCACCGTCACGGCCAAGATCTTGGTCGGGGCGCTTATTATCTGGGCCATCGCTTTTCCGGACCAAGCGGCCAGTGTGCTGGGGTCCATCAATGGGTTTATCCTTGCCTCTTTTAGCTACTGGTACGTCTATGCGATGGCGTTCTTTGTGGTGTTGTGTTTCCTGCTCGCGCTGTGGCCATCGGCGGGGCGCATGCGATTGGGGCTGGAAACGGACCGGCCTGAGTTTTCCAATTTCTCATGGTTTTCCATGATGTTCGGGGCAGGGATCGGCATCGGGATGCTGACCTTTGCCACTGCTGAGCCGATGTATCACTGGGCCTCAAACCCCTCGACGATTATGGGCCAGACCGAAGGATCAACCGCCGGCAACGTCCGCTCAGCCTATGTGTGGTCGTTCACGCACTGGGGGTTGGCGGCGTGGGCGTCCTACGCGATTGTGGGGCTTGCCTTGGGCTTTTTCTCCTACAGGCGGGGGCTTCCACTGACGATCCGCTCCGCGCTCACTCCAATTTTTGGTGCCAAACTGTCGGGTCCGATTGGGCATACCGTAGATGTCGTGGCCGTTGTCGCGACTGTTCTTGGCGTGGCTCAAACGTTGGGCTTTGGGGTTGAACAGTTCGTATCGGGCCTTGTGCGGATCGGCTTTGGCGATTGGCTTCAGGTGACGGCAGCGGACGGCAGTGTCAGCTCCTCCACTACCGGGATCGTGGTCGCGCTGGTTGTCATTATGGGGGCCTCGACCCTGTCGGCGCTTTCGGGCGTGGGTAAAGGCATCAAGTGGCTTTCGAACATCAACATGGGGCTGTCGTTCTTTATCCTCGCGTTCTTCTTGGCGTTTGGGTCAACCTTCTTTGGCCTCCAGGCGCTGTTTGTTGGCATCTGGGATTATCTGGCCTCGATCCCTGGCAATATCCTCACCGTGTGGTCCGCAGACGGGACCGAGCAGGGCGATGCATTGGCCGATTGGCAGGGTGGCTGGACCATCTTCTATTGGGCATGGTGGATCGCGTTTGCACCTTTTGTCGGCGTATTTCTGGCGCGGATTTCCAAGGGCCGCACGATCCGTGAATACGTTCTGGGGCGATGATTATCCCTGCTCTGATGTGCTTTGTTTGGTTCGCGATCGTAGGTGGCACCGCCATCGATCTGGAACTGAACGGGGCTGCCAATGGGGCCATCACCGGCGCGGGCCAAGCCGATCAGCTGTTCGCGATGCTGGCGGTTATCCTCTCCGAAAGCCTTGCTTGGATCATGTCCGTCATCGTTGTGATCTTGCTTCTGACTTATCTCGTAACGTCGGCCGATAGCGCGGTTTTGATCATTAACACGATCAACGCCGCTGGTGACGAAGGGCCCAAAGCACGGCCGCACATTTTGTTCTGGGGTGCTGCGCTGGCCTTTGTGGTCGGCGGCTTGATTATCGCTGGCGGTCTGGGTGCGATCCAAACGGCCATGGTCATCGGCGCGCTTCCCTTCAGCTTTGTGATGGTCTTGATGGGCATCGCTTTGGTCAAGGCGATTTGGCGCGATGGTCTGCGCGAAAAGCACGGGCTTGAAACAACGGTTAGCCCAGCAGAATAGACGCCGATCCAGACGATAGTGAATGGCCCCTTCGGGGGCCATTTGCCTTTTTGTGTGGATATCGAAAATCTGCGTCCGCACCACTAAATGAGGGTGGAAAACCTGTGCGCAGTTCTAAATGAGGGGGAAGCCGATGTTGGAGATCAGATGCCCACGCCCCCCATTTTGTACTGGATGCGCCGCGACCTGCGGCTTGCCGACAATCCCGCGCTAAGTGCGGCCATTGCAACAGGTGCGCCAGTCATCCCGGTCTTTGTGCTTGACCCTGAGACTGAAGCCCAAGGCGCCGCACCATTGTGGCGGCTCGGCTTGTCCATTGCCCAAATAGCCAAGGACCTAGAAACTAAAGGCAGCCGCCTGATCCTGCGCAAAGGGAATGCGCTGGACGCGCTAAAGACGCTAGCCGCGGAAACAGGCGCCAAGACGGTAATGTGGAACCGGCTTTATGATCCGGTGGCGCGCACCCGCGACACAGACGTCAAAGATGGGTT
This sequence comes from Thalassobacter stenotrophicus, assembly GCF_001458315.1. GTDB lineage: Bacteria > Pseudomonadota > Alphaproteobacteria > Rhodobacterales > Rhodobacteraceae > Thalassobacter > Thalassobacter stenotrophicus. Next base: position 153,407 of record NZ_CYRX01000008.1, read on the forward strand.
GCGCCAGGCAGGGCTGGACGCCAGCAGCCACAACGGACATCTGCTGTTTGAACCCTGGACCGTTGAGACAGGGAAGGGCAGTTTCTACAAGGTCTACACCCCCTATTGGAAGGCTGTGCGGGATCGTGATCCGGGGGCTGCGTTGCCCGAACCCAGCGTCATACCTGCGCCGGAAGTATGGCCCAGTTCCGAGCTGCTTGCCTCATGGGATCTTGGTCGTGCGATGGGACGTGGGGCCGACGTTGTCAGCGCCCATGTCACCGTAGGTGAGGCTGCCGCACGCGCCCGCCTTGATGCATTTATCGACGGTCGGGTCGATCGCTACAATTCAGCCCGCGATATGCTGGCCGAAGACGGCACCAGTCGTCTGTCCGAAAACCTGACCTACGGAGAGATTTCGACGCGAACGGCGTATTTGGCGGGTCGCGCTGCGTTGGAGCGGGGTGACACGCAGGCCGAGACATTTCTGAAAGAACTGGTCTGGCGCGAGTTCGCCTATCATCTTGTGTACCACACACCGCGGATCACGACCGAAAATTGGCGCCCCGAATGGGATCAATTTGGCTGGCAAACCGATGGACCCCAGGCGGAGAGCTGGCGGCGCGCGCAGACAGGTTTGCCCGTGGTCGATGCCGGCCTGCGGGAGATGTATGTCACCGGCTACATGCACAACCGCGCGCGCATGTTGGTCGCGAGTTACCTGACCAAACATCTTTTGACCCATTGGAAAATTGGGGAGGCTTGGTTTGCTGACTGCTTGATTGACTGGGACCCAGCCAGTAACGCGATGGGCTGGCAATGGGCTGCGGGGTCTGGCCCTGATGCGTCACCCTATTTCCGGGTGTTTAATCCCGAAACGCAGGCCGAAAAATTTGACCCAAAGGGCCACTATCGGCGCCGCTGGATAGCGGAGCAGGATCCGAATCCGCAGCCAACAGCCCTCAGCTATTTTGAGGCGATCCCCGAAAGTTGGAACATGAATGTGCGCGATGGTTACCCCTTGCGCCCTTTGATTGACACATCCGAAGGTCGGGTCCGCGCGCTAGAGGCCTACACGGCGCTAAAATCCGGTTAGCCTTTCTAAAAATGTAACCATATGCGGCACTTGTTAAGAACCGCACTATCTGTCAACTTGGCCTTACACATCCTGCGACAGGAACGCGAATGACACTTCTGACGACGACCGACGGTCAAAAAAATCTCCCACGCTATTTTGCCCGCGTTTTCGCAGTGGCACAGTTGGTCCAAAACGGACGTCTGGATATCCACCTCCCCGATGGGCGTAGCTTTCGGGTTGAGGGGCCGCAGCCTGGTCCAGTGGCCGAAATGCATGTTCATAACGTTGACCTATTTGCCCGCACAGTGCGCGATGGTGATGTCGGTTTTTGCGAGGCCTACATGGACGGCTGGTGGGACACCCCCGACCTGATGGCCTTCTTTGATTTCGTACATGCAGATAACGAAGCCATTTATGACGGCTATCCCGCGCTGACACTGGTCAAAGCCTATGAACGTGTGCGGTTCTGGCTTCAGCGGAACACCAAAAAACAGGCTCGTAAGAATATCTCAGCTCACTATGACTTAGGCAATGATTTCTATAAGTTATGGCTCGATGATACGATGACGTACTCGTCCGCGTTGTTCAAAACCGGACAAGAAAGCACCGAGAGCGCACAAATCCAAAAGTACGAAATGATGGTCGACCAAATGGGCGTAGAGCCCGGCGACCATGTGCTGGAAATCGGCTGCGGCTGGGGCGGTTTTGCGGAATATGCAGCCAAGGAACGAGGCCTGAAGGTCACTGGCCTGACGATCAGTCAAGAACAGTTTAACTACGCTGTAGACCGCATTGAAAAAGCTGGACTTTCTGATCTGGTCACCTTCAAATTGCAAGATTACCGCGACGAGACAGGTACCTACGACGGCATCGCCTCAATCGAAATGTTTGAAGCTGTGGGTGAGCAGTATTGGCCCACATATTTTCAAACTCTCCGCGATCGCTTGAATCCCGGGCGCAATGCGACATTGCAGATCATCACGGTGCAGGACAAACGCTGGCACTCGTACCGCAAGGGCGTAGATTTCATCCAAAAGTATATCTTTCCGGGTGGGATGTTGCCCAGCCCAATGCGCCTAAGCGAAGAAATTGAGGCCGCTGGTTTGCGCAAAGTGAAAGACATCGAGTTCGCCGAAAGCTACTCTGTCACCCTGCGTCGTTGGTTCGAAACCTTTAACGAACGCTGGGAACAGGTCGCCTCGTTAGGATTTGACGATCGCTTCCGTCGGATGTGGAATGTGTATTTAACCTCTTGCGCGGCGACATTTCATTCGCGCACATGTGATGTACTTCAGATAACCGTAGAAAAACCAAAGTAATTCGACATGCCCACCGCCGCAAAACTCATATGCGCCTTCGCCATGGCGGCGGTTGGCTATCTTTCTTCCGAAATCGTTGTCCTCCAAACACTTGAAGAAGGTGTGCGGGTCGGTTGGTTCCAAGAATACAATGCACTGCTTGGCTTTTTCTTTGGCTGGCGGTTGTTGGGGCGGATGGTCGGCGAGGCTATTTCGATCTCTATGATGAACGGCCTGTTTGTAGGCGGTTTATTGATGGCTTTGGCTCTGGTCTCGCAGGGGTTTTACACAATGATTACTGAATCGTTAGACCTCAGCTACGACAGCCCCGAGAAAGCCCTGAACGGCATGCTGAACTTTACGGCATCCTACGCCGTTCAGATTTTCGACAGCGTCGTATTGGGCTTCCACTTTGGACTCTCTGTCTTGGCCGGGCTAATCGGTCACTTCACGGCGCGTAACTGGCGGTGAAGGATTTCTTTTTCTTCGGAACGCTCCGCCACATGCCGCTATTGCGGATCGTCATGGGGCGGGAGCCCTCTGTCTCAGCCGCAGAGTTACCCGGGTTTTCCGTGCGCCATGTGGAGGGCGCGGATTTTCCCATGCTCGTAGCGTCACCCAACTGCATTGCAATCGGGATTCTAGTCGAAAACGTCACCAAGGCAGAGCAAGAGCGGCTCAACTTCTATGAGGCAGGCTTTGTTTTTGACCTGATGGAGCAAACGGTCGAAACCAACAACGGGCCGAAGTCTACGATGGTTTATCGCGCGCGGGGACTGTCACCTGGCGAGGTGCCTTGGGATTTGGACGCTTGGGTTGCAAAGCATGGCGCCATGACGGTTGAGGCTGCCGCGGAAATCATGCGCGCGCATGACGCCGGAATGAGCGTCGAGACGTTAACACGGCGTCAGGCGATTATCCGTGCGAGGGCACATTCAACGATCAGCACATCGCAATCGCGCCGGCCTGAAACGATCAGCGCGGGTGCGATGCGCGCGGATGTAACCATCCACGAGACCCGCCATCCGTATGAGGCGTTCTTTCGTGTGGACGAAGTCACGCTGTCGCACAAAGCTCACGACGGTGGAGAGGTCGGCCCGATTGATCGCGCGGTGTTTGTTGTGACAGATGCCGTAACTGTACTTCCCTATGATCCCGTGCGCGACCGAGTTCTGTTGATTGAGCAAATTCGGATCGGCGCATTGGTGCGCGGGGACCAACAACCGTGGATGCTCGAACCTGTGGCCGGAATGATTGACGCAGGGGAAACCCCAGAGCAGACCGCTTTGCGCGAAACGCACGAAGAAGCTGGGCTGACGCTGACGCCGAATAATTTACACCATATTTCAACCTATTACCCCAGCCCTGGGGGAATTGCGCAGCGATTTGTGTCCTACGTTGCAGTCTGTGATCTGCCGGATGCGGCCGCCGGATTGGGCGGGGAAAGCACCGAGCATGAGGACCTTCGGGCGCATTTGGTGCCCTTTGATACCCTCATGAAAATGGTGCGCTCAGGTGAGGCTGCAAACGCGGCATTGATCATCAGTGCACAATGGTTGCAAGCGGAGCGAAATCGCCTTCAGGCAGGTGCTTGAAGTCGCTTTAACCCGCGCGTAACACTGGCCTCACACCAGCAGGAGGCGACCTATGACCATCCATTCCACGCTCGCGGCAGCAATTGGAAACACTCCCTTGATCCGGTTGCGCGCCGCATCTGAGGCGACGGGATGTGAGATCCTTGGGAAGGCCGAATTCATGAACCCCGGGCAATCCGTCAAGGACCGGGCGGCGTTGTATATCATTAACGCGGCAATCGCCTCGGGCGCGCTAAAACCCGGCGGTACGATTGTTGAGGGTACTGCGGGCAACACCGGGATCGGGCTTGCGCTGGTTGGGGCGTCGATGGGTTTCAAGACGGTGATCGTTATCCCCGAGACGCAGAGCCAAGAGAAAAAGGACATGCTGCGGCTGGCTGGTGCCGAATTAGTGCAGGTTCCGGCCGCCCCCTACAAGAACCCCAACAATTACATCCGCTATGCCAAGCGGCTTGCAGAACAGCTGGCACAGACCGAACCGAATGGGGCGATCTTTGCCAACCAATTCGACAACACCGCCAACCGGCAAGCTCATATTGAGACGACCGGCCCTGAGATTTGGGCACAAACCGATGGCAAGGTAGATGGCTTTATCTGTGCCGCGGGTTCGGGCGGCACAGTGGCCGGCATGGCACAGGCGCTTCAACCCAAGGGTGTGAAGGTCGGCCTCGCCGATCCAATGGGCGCCGCACTCTATAGCTTTTACACTGAGGGCGAGTTGAAGTCTGAGGGCGGCAGTATCTCCGAAGGGATCGGGCAGGGACGTATCACCGCCAATCTCGAAGGCTTCACGCCCGATTTCGTATGCCGTGTTACTGATGAGGAAGCGTTGCCCATTGTATTCAACCTTCTGCGTGACGAAGGGTTGGTCATGGGCGGCTCAACCGGTGTGAACATCGGCGGCGCAATCAAGATGGCCAAAGAAATGGGTCCCGGACATACCATCGTCACCATCCTGTGTGACTACGGCAATCGCTATCAATCCAAGTTGTACAATCCTGAATTCCTCAAGTCCAAAGGCTTGCCTGTGCCGGAATGGCTGGACCGTGCGCCCCAAGACCTGCCCACAGTTTTTGAAGACGTTTAATGAACCGCTCCTTCGAAGCGCAGGCTAGTTTAATCAACATGAAAGAGCTTACATCGCACATGAAAGCGGTATCATTCCATCTCTTCTTCTCACTCCTAGTAAGCGTGACGCTTCTGTTGGGGGCGGCATCTGCGCAAAATACACGCGCCACACTCACCGCTGAGGATTATGCTCAGTGGGAACGCCTCGCGTCACGGGCAGAGGACGTTATCGACCGCGCGCTTGCATCCACAGGCGCGCTTGAGGCTTTGCGAGATCAGATTGATGATGCGCGCACACAATTCTCTGACGGCCGTTTGGCCAATGCAGCTCGCATCGCGACGTTACGTGATCAGATTGCAGCGCTCGGCCCAGAGCCTGCCGATGGCATCACCGAACCGGAAGAAATCGCGACACGCCGCGCGGAGTTGGCGGCGCAACTCCGTGCCCAAGAGGCCCCCGGCTTTGCCGCGACGGAGGCCTTTCAACGCGCGGGTGGCCTGATTGGCGAAATAGACCAAATCATCGCCAGCCGCCAAACTGAGGCTTTCTTTAACCTTGAGCGCGGAGCGATCAACGTCGCCAACTGGCTGCCCGCCATCGACGCACTGAACAAGTATTCGGACCAAGTAAGTACCGAAGTTGAGCGCGCCTTTGATACAGAGACGGAGCGCGCTGCGCTGCGCAGTAATTCGGTTCCCATTGCTCTCTATCTGATTGTTGCCGCAGTGCTTCTGTTGCGTGCTGGTCGTTGGATCGAGCGCGGTAAGGCAGCACTTCTGCCAAGCCAAGACACGCCAAAAGGCCGCGCCATCAGCTTTTTCGCAAGCTTTATACGTATGGCCCTGCCGCTGGTCGGCCTTATCCTGATCGGGCGTGCGCTTGAACTTGCAGGTCTTTCGGGCATCCGACTGACAGCACTTATCGACACGCTTCTTCCAATTGGCATCGCGATCCTTGCTGCGCGCTGGTTGGGCATCTTAGTCTTCCCCAAAGGCGATGCGCACCGCGTTGTTCTAGATCTAGACGCATCGGTCCGCGCAAAAGCCCGCAGGCAGACCCTCGGCTTAGCGCTCCTGTATTCAGTCGCTACGCTATTGAACGTTCTGCAAAACACGGGCGAGGGGGTGGCAGAGTACGTCTCTGTCCTGACATTCCCGGTGATCGCACTGGCAGGCATCGTATTGATCCGTCTCGCGTTAACCGTGTTGCGTGCAGCGCGCGCCGCGGCTGAGGGCAACGAAGACATTCCGGTCCTAACCCGCGCATTGCGCTTGATCGCCAAGATAGTGATCATCGTTGGCATCACAGCCCCTGCATTGTCATTGGTCGGTTACAGCACTGCGGCGCACCTTTTGATCTGGCCGACAATCATTTCGCTTGGCCTTTGGGCTTTGCTCGCGGCGCTTCAGTCTCTGATTGAGGATATCTTTGCTTGGGTGACGCAACGCGATGAGGATGCAGGCGACGCACTAATCCCAACTTTGATTGGGATCGTTTTGTGGGTGCTTGCGACCCCCGTCTTCGCTCTTATCTGGGGTGTGCGATGGGCCACGCTGACCGAGCTTTGGTCGAGCTTTCTGAATGGAGTTTCGATTGGTGGCACGGTGATTTCACCGACCAACTTCATTACATTCGCCATAGTTTTCGCCATCGGTTATACGATCACTCGCTTGCTACAAGGGGTTTTGCGCAACTCCGTTTTGCCCAAAACGCGCCTAGATAGCGGTGGTAAAAACGCTATCCTGTCAGGCGCCGGATACATCGGCTTTTTCATCGCGGCTTTGGTTGCGATCACGCTTGCGGGCATTGACCTATCTGGCCTCGCGATCGTTGCAGGTGCTTTGTCGGTTGGTATCGGTTTTGGTCTTCAGACCATCGTATCGAACTTTGTGTCCGGTATTATTCTGCTCATCGAACGCCCGATCAAGCTTGGCGACTGGATATCCGTCGGCAGCGTATCTGGCTATGTGCGCGACATCTCAGTCCGCTCCACTCGGATTGAAACGTTTGACCGCCAAGATGTGATCGTGCCCAACGCCGACCTGATCGCAGGCGTCGTGACGAACTACACTTTGGGGAACACAACGGGCCGGGTCATCGTGCCCGTGGGCGTGGCCTATGGCACCGATACACGGCGCGTCGAAGGTATCCTAAAAGAGATCGCAGAAAGCCACCCCATGGTCCTGCTCAATCCCGGACCAGCCGTTGTTTTTCAAGGGTTTGGTGCAGATAGCCTAGATTTCGAAATTCGCGCATTCCTGCGGGATGTGAACTGGATGATGAGCGTTAAATCCGACATGAACCATTCGATTGCGGAGCGGTTTGTGAAAGAAGGCATCGAAATTCCATTCGCACAGCGGGACGTTTGGCTCCGCAATCCCGAGGCACTTAGCACACAAGAGCCAAGCTCATGACAGAGCCTTTATTTCGGTCGGAACCCTACGCTAAAACCGCTTCTGCGCGTGTCGTCGGGCATACGGATGAGGGCGGGATTATATTAGACCGTTCGCTTTTTTATCCACGTGGCGGGGGGCAGCCAGGCGATTCTGGGCGATTGGCGTGGGATGGTAGAACACTTGATATAGCAACGGCCGTAAAGATGGATTTGGACGATATTGCTATTATCCCCGCGACGCCGGATCCGTTACCGCCCATTGGCGCCGACGTTGAGCAAAGGCTAGATTGGGATCGGCGCTATGCCCACATGCGGATGCATACGGCTTTGCATTTGCTGTCGGTCGTTTTGCCGTTTCCGGTGACAGGCGGCTCGATTGGAGCGGACAAGGGGCGGTTGGATTTCAATATGCCAGATCCAATTGATGACAAAAACACCATTCAGGCCAAACTCAGTCAGCTCATTGCCGGGTATTTTGACGTTACCGAAAGTTGGATCACGGATGCAGGACTTGCCGCCCAGCCCCATTTGGTAAAGACGATGTCCGTCGCACCCCCAATGGGCAGCGGTCGTGTTCGTTTAATACGGATCGGTTCTGAGAGCAGGACAGTTGATTTGCAACCTTGCGGTGGAACGCACGTTGTCAACACCCGAGAGATTGGTGCAATAAAAATCGTCAAGATTGAAAACAAGGGACGGATGAACCGTCGTGTCTCAGTCGCCTTTGCAGACTGAGACGAGCATCAGAAAAGCAGTTTGATCGGCCTGTTTGAGAAATAGAGAAGTGTTGTCGCCAAATTTTCTAATTTAAAGCGTGATTTTCTAGCCTTAATCACTCAGCATTATGGTCAGGTTTTTAATATTGATGGGCTTGGATAGGAAATCATCCATCCCGGCGGTACGGCACTTTTCAATGTCTTCAGCCTGCACACTCGCGGTTAAAGCAATGATCTTGGTTTGCGCATTCGGTCCATCAGTTTCCCGGATCTTTTGGGTCGCGATCAGCCCGTCCATTTCAGGCATATGCATATCCATGAGCATCACATCAAACTTTTTATCTTGCGCCTTTGACACACCGACAACACCATTTTCGGCCAATTCAGCTTTGTATCCCAGCTTGGTGAGGATTGCGGAGCCAACGGTTCTATTGATCCCATTGTCATCAACAATCAGTGCGGTCCGGTGATCACTGTATGATAACGGTTCGATCCCGCTTTCAGCCTTGGGAACGGGCGGGGTGGTAATTGCTTCGAGTTCAAGGTCGAGAGTAAATGTGCTGCCTTGCCCAATACGGCTTGTGACAGAAACGCTGCCCTCCATGGCATCCATCAAGTCTTTTACGATTGATAGGCCCAGACCTGTCCCACCAAAACGCCGCTCAATACTGCCATCAACCTGCTCGAAGCGTTCAAAAATCCGGGAAACTGCATCATCCGGAATGCCTATCCCAGTATCAATGACTTCAAAATGAAGCGGAATATGACCGTTGGGTTTTGGCTTCGCAAAACCCTTCAATGTGATTGTGCCACTTTCCGTGAACTTAATGGCGTTGCCAAGAAGGTTGATCAGCACTTGGCGAATACGACTATTGTCACCATGCAACCGGATATCGGCCGGCGCGTTAAAGGCGTTGACGATCTTCAGGCCCTTATGCTCCGCTGTGGAGCGGACAACCTCTAGGGCCTCAGCCACCAGCTCATTGGGAGAAAACTCAACCTTTTGAATGGTTAGCTTGCCGCCAGCAAGCATAGAGACATCCAGGATATCATTCACAATTGCAGACAGCGCCTTGCCAGATTTGACGATAATATCGACCTTTTCAAACTGAGATGGCTCAAGTTTGGAGTGTCGCAACAGCTCAGCTACCGGGATAATACCGTTGAGCGGAGTTCGAATTTCGTGGCTCATCGTTGCCAAGAACCGTGAGCGCGCCTCTAACGCTAATTCTGCGCGAACACGGGCCGCATCCAGCTTGGCGGTCTGGTCACGAATACGATCGCGCATCAAACAGAAACTCTTAGCCAATAGTCCCACTTCATCGGGCCCGCTTGGAAGAACCGCGTCATAGTTGCCATCAGCCAACTCATCTGCAGCCTCAGTAACCATCAAAATTCGACGTGTGATGAGACGATCCACAAGATAAATGTTCGCAAACAAAATTAGTGCGACAATGATCATCCCAATGAAGAAAATTCGAATTTGTTCGTTTTGAAAGTATTGGAGTTGCGGCCCGAAATCGGCGACAACGCTCAGCACGGCAAGATCTTCACCTCGCAGAGAGATTGCCATGCTTTCAGTAAATAGATAGTCCCCTTGTAGTTCCGACAAAGGCTCCAAAGGGTAAAGCTGCCCACCATCCGGGCGTGACAAGCTGACTTGCACCCACTCTGGGTACTGGGCTTCAACGTTCTGCAATGTCTCGTAAACTGCACCAATTTGATTGCTCACCAAGTATGGCAATAGCCCTTCGGACAGAATGGTAACGCCTTTTTGCAGCTCGCTTGTTTGGGTTTCCGTTAACATACTGTTCAATCGCGGCAGCCAGAATGCTTCGAACAGCACTACACCCACGACAGCGCACATAAGAATGGCGGCCGTAACGCGAACCCGGATTGATTTAAAATTCATATGGTCACCCAAAAAAGAGTCTTGAAGGGCCTAATCAACCCAGTAGTTCTGTAAATTGAGAGCATACAAACCATCGTATTCAGCACTCGTGGCTGCAATGGCTTGCCGCATCGGAATACGTGCCAATAGCTCTTGGCCCTCTGTGGTGTCGGCAATCTTGAGAAATGCTGTTTGAACGGCCTCGGCAACGTCCGGTGCGATACGCTGGTGCGCCACAAAGGGATGAGGCGGCACACGGGTTGTTTCATAGATGATCCGCAATCGGTCCCTCACCTGCGGCTCTGCGCGGTTTAAGGTGGCCATAACCCCGCCGCCGGCATCCATTTGGCCCAGTGCAACGTTCAAGTAGGTGGACGAATGGGTCGACACATATTCCTGTTTGTACTCCAGCCCGTGAATGCGGTCCAAGTCAGCGCGCATCAAAAGGGCCGCCCCCAAAGCATTGGGCGATGGAAATGCAATCGTTTTGCCCTCTAGGTCCGCAACATTTTCAATGCCCGAGTCTTTGGCGACGACAAGCACGCCAAAAAGCTCCCGCGCGCCATCCCGCACCAGCGCATCATATCCTTGGGCTTTGCGCGCGACTAAAAAATGGTACGGGTTCATGTAGGCGAAGTCGAAATCACCCGCGATAAATCCATCCTCGAATTCCGAAATCCTGGGGGAGCCGACCATTTCAAAGGTATGACCTGTTTCCTCTTCAAGTTCGCGCAAGATGGGCGACCATATCTCTGCCAATTTGATCGGCTCAAACTGCGGAACGATGCCAATCGTGAAGGTATCGGCTGTTGCTGCATCAGACAAAGCAAAGCATGAGGCAAGAACCGCCACGCTACTTCTGAAAGCTTGAGCTAGGTCGATGGGGTTTCTTGGCGGGTGTTGCAACATAATGTCCTCGACTAAAGGTACTGACGGAATTCGATAAACTAGCGTAAACAATAATACTTATACGTTATTGTTATAGCTCTTAGACTTACAAGTAGTTCTGTCAAGAGATGAGTTACGTTAGGGGAACTTTGCCTCTAATTGCAGCAGAACAGGCCACCGAAGGCCGCCTTTCGGTGACTTAAGGCGTTGTGCTTTGACACAGATCTTCCAGCGGCGATCACATCCGTGGTGAAAAGTTCCGCCGGAGGCGTCTCGATTTTCGAAAAACTGTTGTGATCCAAACTCGACCAAGCCTGAGAACCGCCCAGTGGGTTGGATTGAGCCGGTCGGTTCACAATACCGCTCGCCTGATAACGTGACAAATTCATCGCCCGAACACTCAGCGACACGACCCGCATGCGCTGCAACTTAACCAACAGCACAAACTTACCCTGAAACGAAAAAGCAGCCCCCGATGTGGGAGCTGCTCAGTGTTAGGTACAACGAAGGCAGTTCGGCTTACTTGCCCGAACGCCCGCTATCGTTTCCGGACATACCGCCCGATACTTCTTCGGTCGCTTCAGCAGCCAGTTCCTCAGGGAGGATCAAGTTCAGCATAATCGCGATGAACGCTGCCGGCAGGATACCGGAAGTGGCTAGGACCTTGAGCGTCCCGGGCAGGTGTTGCAACGCACCCGGCTCCAATTGGAGACCCAGACCCAGCGACAATGCGATCGCAAAAATCACCATATTACGGCGGTTCCAGTTCACATCCGACAGCATCGAAACGCCAGCGGCCACAACCATGCCAAACATCACAATGACGCCGCCGCCCAAAACCTCAATCGGGATCGAGGAGATGATCGCACCCACCTTGGGGATCAAGCCCGCCGCAATCAGGAACAATGCGCCGATGGTCACAACATGGCGGCTCATGACGCCGGTCATAGCGATCAGGCCCACGTTTTGGCTAAACGATGTGTTAGGCAGCGCCCCGAACAGGCCCGAAACGGCCGTGCCCAGACCGTCAGCGTATGTGGCGCCTTGGATCTCTTTGTCGGTGGCTTCGCGCCCCGCGCCGCCTTTGGTGATGCCGGACACATCGCCCACGGTTTCGACCGCAGACACAAACGACATCAAACAAAAGCCGATGATCGCCGCGACCGAGAACTCGATCCCGAAATGCAGCGGGTTGGGCAGAGCAAAGGACGCAGCCCGTCCCACGTTGCCAAAGCTCACTTCGCCCAACATGAAGGCCAACGCGTAACCTACGAGCAAACCGATCAAAACGGCAGAAACAGACAGCATCCCACGGGCAAAGAACTTCAACCCAAGAGTGACGACAACAACCGTGCCGGCCATTGTCCAGTTCAGGAGCGAGCCGTACTCAGGCTTGCCAATCGCGGGGACACCACCAGCCGCGTACTGAATGCCGACCTTGACCAGAGCAAGACCGATCATCGTCACGACCAAGCCCGTCACCAGTGGCGGCAGAGCAAAGCGGATTTTGCCAATGAAAAGGCCGAGCGCCGCGTGGAACAAACCGCCCACGACAATACCGCCCATGACCACAGCCATGGCGTCGACACCTTTGCCCGCAACCAGCGGGATCATGATCGGGATGAACGCAAACGAGGTACCCTGCACGATGGGCAGGCGCGCACCTGCGGGGCCCAAACCGATTGTCTGGATCAAAGTCGCGATCCCGGCAAAGAACATCGACATCTGGATCATGTAGATCATCTGTGGAAAATCAGGGCTGTTTGAGCCAAAACCAAAGCCTGCCGCGCCACAGATGATGATCGCGGGTGTCACGTTAGACACGAACATCGCCAAAACGTGCTGGATACCCAGTGGGACCGCTTTTGCCAGTGGTGGGGTGTAATTTGGATCGCGCAGTTGTTCTGGCGTCCCGATTGATGTGTCAGCCATGTGGCTGTCCTCCCTTTAGAATAGTCGTTTTATTGTTAGAGCGTGATGAGGGTTGGCTCCTCCAGCCAGTGTTCCTCAAGGTTGGTGCCGTCGCCGATCCGGTCGATAACAGCAAAAAGCCCCGATCCTTCGATCGGAGCCAGAACACCGTGCCAGGTGTTACGAGCGATGTTGATGGCTTGCGTGTTGGTCGCGACAAAGGCCTGCGGCGGACCGGGGCGGCCATTTTCATCGGGTGCTACGATCACCAAAAAGCGGGCGGCCGACATTGGCACAAAGCACTGCGAGCCGAGCGGATGACGCTCGAGCAGATCACAGGTGTAGGGCAGGGCGCGCAGTTCCGCTTGGAACAGGCTGAGCCCCAGCTTTCCGCCTTCAATATCGAACGATGCAAGGTCGCTAAATCGGTCACACAGCCCCGCATTGATCGAAACCGGGGCCACAGTGCCAACCTCGACCACATCACCAAACGGCGCAAAAGCGGCGGCAGTTATGGGGCGCGCTTGAACCGCGCGCATCGGTGTTGCGGTTTGCTGTGTCACAGGTGCAGCCCCACGTGGCGGTTTACGTCCTTATAGAGCAGATAGCGAAACGTCTCATCGCCAGTGGCGATACAGGCCTGCGGACAAAAGGCGCGCAACCACATGAAATCACCCGGACCGACATCGACCCACGTGTCGTTCAGCAGATATTTGGCCGTGCCTTGCAGAACATAAAGCCCGTGTTCCATCACATGCGTTTCGGCAAACGGGATCCGACCGCCGGGCTCAAAATTCACGATGGTCATGTGAAAATCATAGGCCATGTCCAGCGGGTCAAAAAACCGCTGCGTGGCCCATGTGGTTTCGGCCCCGGGCATGCCTGTGGGGGTTATGTCCGTTTCGTGCACCACAAATGGCTCAGGCTCCAGATCACCGGGCAGCGGCACATAGGCTTTGCGAACCCAATGAAACCCTGCCTCGGCCTCGGACGCATTCCACAACTGCCAAGGCGCACCCGCAGGCAGATACGCAAAGGAGCCTGCGCGCAGCTCATGCGAGACCTCACCAATGGTTAAGCGAAGGTTTCCATGCGCCACAAACAAAGCAGCTTGCGCGGTGGCCAGCGGCTCGGGCGTGGATGACCCGCCGCCGGGCTGCAATTCGACGGCGTATTGCGCGAACGTCTCGGCAAAGCCGGTCAATGGGCGCGCAAGGATCCAAGCGCGATGCCCCGTCCAACCGGGCAGAAAACTGGTGACGATATCGCGCTGTGTCTTGGCGGGCAGGACCGCATACGCGGGCGTAAAGATCGCGGTGCCTTCGGGGCTTTCGTCAAATGGGGGCATCCCACCGGGCGGAAAGGCATAGCGGGTCTGCGGCTCAATCGGTTGTGTCCCATCTGTGGGCGCGGTGTTCACGACGTTCATGCGAATAGATCCTTGAGACGGTGAAAGGCGATGCGTTCAACCTGATGACAGGCTTGTGCGAACTCTTGCGCGCGGCTGTTGGTCAAGCGCGCGTGGAAAGCCGCTAGGATACTGGCTTTGTCGTGGTCGCGGACCGCGATGATGAACGGAAAGCCAAAGGCTTTGACGTAGGCTGCGTTCAATTCAGTAAAGGTCTGACGCTCTGCATCGGTCAGGGCGTCTAGGCCTGCAGATGATTGCTCACCGGTGGATTCTGCCGTGAGGCGCTTGGCTTGCGCAAGCTTACCTGCCAAATCCGGGTGCGCGGTCAAAACGCCAAGGCGCTCATCTTCGGACGCAAGCCGGAACTGCGTCTTGAGAGCTGCATGTATGCCGATGACACTATCATGAGCCGGGCCTAGCTCGGCCTCATAGGCGCGCTCCGCGATCCAAGCGGAATGTTCAAATATCCCGCCAAAGGTGGCCACGAATGTTGCGGCGTCCATGCGAGATGGTTGTAGCTTTGGCGCCTGATAGGGGTGTTCAACCGCCCAATGTGCCGCGATATCCGCACGACGGGCCACCCAGACATCTTCATGGCTGGCAACGTAATCCAAGAACCGCGCAAAGGCCGCAGCCCGACCGGGGCGCCCAACCAAGCGGCAATGCAAACCGATGCTCATCATCTTGGGCGCACCTGCGACACCCTCCGCATAAAGCGTGTCGAAACTGTCTTTAAGATAGGTGTAGAAATGCTCACCGGTGTTGAAACCCTGCGGTGTCGCAAACCTCATGTCATTGGCATCCAGCGTGTAGGGGATCACAAGTTGCGGGCGCTCTGCCACGTCGGTCCAATAGGGCAGATCATCCGCATAGGTGTCCGAGACATAGTCGAAACTGCCATCCTCTGCGATCAATCGCACGGTATTTTCAGAACAACGGCCCGTGTACCAGCCCTTGGGCGCGCTGCCCGTGACGGCGGTGTGCAGGCGCTTGGCTTCCGCGATCTGGGCGCGTTCCTCGGCCTCGGGCATGTCTTTGTGTTCGACCCATTTCAGGCCGTGGCTCGCGATTTCCCAATCGGCGTCCAACATTGCGGCCACTTGCGCGGGTGAGCGGGCGAGGGCGGTCGCCACCCCATAGACCGTAACCGGCATGTCGCGGGCCGTGAACATATCGTGCAACCGCCAGAACCCAGCACGCGCGCCATATTCGTAGATCGACTCCATGTTCCAGTGGCGCTGACCTTCCCAAGCGGCGGCCCCGACGATTTCGGACAAAAACGCCTCCGAGGCGGCATCACCGTGCAGAATGCAGTTCTCACCACCTTCTTCGTAGTTCAGCACAAATTGCATCGCAATTTTGGCCCCATTGGGCCAGTTGGCCGCGGGCGGTTGCCCAGCGTATCCCGACATATCTCGGCTATAACGTTGCAAAGTGTCCTCCCAAAGCTATCTCCGCTTAAACCGCGATTAAGTTTCGGTCTTTCAAAATTTTCTTGAAAGTGTTTCGGGGGTTCTTGCATTTCCAATGCAAAGCCCATCCCGCAGACATCTTTTACACCAACAGGAGACGCATCATGGCTGGCTATCTCACGACCCATGTTCTGGACACGGCCAAGGGCTGCCCCGCAGCGGGTTTACGGATTGAACTGTTCCGAATTGATGGCGGCACAGCCACCAAGATCACCGAGACGACGACCAACTCCGACGGCCGCACCGACGGCCCAATCTTGCCCCAAGACGCGTTTGAAACGGGCAACTACGAATTGGTTTTTCATGCCGGTGATTACCTGCGCGCCAATGATGCCCCCGCAGATTTTCTGGACGTCATCCCACTGCGTTTTGTGATGAGCGACGCAGATCACTACCATGTCCCACTCCTGCTGAGCCCTTATAGCTACAGCACCTACCGCGGCAGCTAAGCCAGCGCGGCTTTCAGCGTATCGGACATAAAATCTATGAAAAACCGGCTCTTAGGATCTTGGTTTTTTCGATGCGGATACAGCACCGCAAGCTGTGTATTGGGCGGCGGTGATTTTTGACAGACCGGGATCAGGGCACCGCTATCAAGGTGGTGCTGGATTTCAAACGTCGGCTTGTTGATGATCCCACGCCCGTCGAGCGCCCACTCGGTCAGCACATCACCATCGTCACAGGCAAACGGCCCCTTGACGTCAAAGTTCTGAAACCCGTCAGAGGTATTGAGCGACCAGCGGAACTCAGTCGAGCCGGGAAACCGCAATAGCAGGCAATCGTGATCCTGCGAAATCAGATCCGCGCCATGGACCGGTCGGCCCTTGCGCCTGATGTATTCCGGGGAGGCGCATAGCACTCGCTCAAACGTGGCGATCGGTTTCATCATCAGGCCTGAATCCGGTGGGTTCCCAACCACAAAAGCTACGTCCAGACCTTCGCC
Source organism: Thalassobacter stenotrophicus (assembly GCF_001458315.1). Lineage (GTDB taxonomy): Bacteria > Pseudomonadota > Alphaproteobacteria > Rhodobacterales > Rhodobacteraceae > Thalassobacter > Thalassobacter stenotrophicus. Next base: position 170,053 of record NZ_CYRX01000008.1, read on the forward strand.
TGCCACATCAAGCGCACGGTCCGAGAGCCTCAGGCGCGTGTGTATCTCAGGGTATTTCTCTCGAAAGACGGCCACATTCGGCGCAATCAACCGCCGCCCAATACCAAGCGGTGCTGACACGAAAATAGACCCGCGCGGGTTAAGTGTGATCTCATGAACCGCAGCCTCTGCCTCCTCTAGGGCTTCGAGAACTTTCAAAGCCTTCGGATAGAAAATGCGCCCCTGTTCTGTGGGCTGGATGGAGCGGGTCGTGCGGGTAAATAGCCGAATCCCCAGCTGCTTTTCCAACTCTCCGATCCGGCTCGAGGCCACGGCCGCCGACACACGCAGATCGCGCGCCGCGGCAGACATGTTTTCAAGCTCGTATACGCGGGTAAACATGCGGATATTGTTGATATTAGCCATGGATTATTCGGTTTTTCTTGAAGCTGATCCGGATAATCAGCAATTATCATATAGAAGCGGGACGGTATAGCGTCGCACAAAATGTTTGGGAGAACGCCACATGTATGATCTCGCCGTTATGACGGATTGGCTCGGGTTCGCGGTGCGCTGGTTGCACGTCATCACGGCGATGGCTTGGATCGGTTCGTCGTTTTATTTCATCGCCTTAGACCTTGGCCTGCGGAAGGTGCCCCATCTGCCCGTCGGCGCCCATGGCGAGGAATGGCAGGTCCATGGAGGCGGGTTTTACCACATCCAAAAGTACCTCGTGGCCCCCGAAAATATGCCCGAGCATCTGACATGGTTCAAATGGGAAAGCTATTCGACATGGCTGTCGGGCGCGGCTCTGTTGGTGCTGGTCTATTGGGCCGGGGCCGAGATGTACCTGATCGACTATGACAAGATCGAATTGTCCACGTTCCAAGCCATCGCGATTTCTGGCGGCTCGCTCGCGATTGGTTGGATACTTTATGACATGCTGTGCAAAAGCCGCTTGGGCGAACACCCCACGGCACTGATGCTGTTGTTGTTTGTCATCCTTGTGACAATGGCATGGGGCTACAACCAAGTCTTCACGGGCCGCGCCGCACTGCTGCATTTGGGCGCATTCACCGCGACGATCATGACCGCGAACGTATTTTTGATCATCATGCCGAACCAGCGCATCGTGGTCAAAGACCTCCAAGAAGGCCGCGCGCCGGATGCCAAATACGGCAAAATCGCCAAGCTACGCTCCACCCACAACAACTACCTGACGCTGCCCGTGATCTTTCTGATGCTGTCCAACCACTATCCGCTGGCCTTCGCGACCGAGCATAATTGGATCATCGCATCGTTGGTGTTTTTGCTGGGCGTTTTGATCCGCCACTACTTTAACTCGATGCACGCCCGCAAAGGCAAACCGGTTTGGACGCTTGGCGCGTCTGCAGTAATTTTCGTGCTGATCATGTGGCTGTCGTCGGCCCCGATGTTCCGCGATTACGATTGGCAGGCAGAGGTCGTCGTGCCGGAACCGATGCAATATATCGTTGAGGCAGAGGGCTACGGCGAGGTGCATGATATCGTCATGGGTCGCTGCTCAATGTGCCACAACCCGGAGCCCACATGGTCAGGCATGATGTGGCCACCCAAAGCCGTTCGCCTAGACAATGACGCGCAGATCGCCCTGAACGCTCGTGCTATTTATCTGCACGCAGGGCTTAGCCACGCGATGCCTCCGGGCAATGTGACCGGCATGACAGACGATGAGCGCGCCCAAATCATCCGCTGGTACCGCGGTCTCGGCGCGGAGCGCGCGGCGCTGTCGGACTAATAGGGCCACACAACGCCCAAGCGCATCTAATTAGAAGTCAGCTTACCACAGCCTGACCACGACTGCCCTCAACGAGCGTTTAAGCCGCTCGTTGAGGGCGGTTTTTTTGTATGTTTAGGCAAATTAATGGCGGAGACACAGTCCGCCTCAATATAATCCTAGCCGTTCCAGTAAGTACCATTTAACAGGAGGTTAGATTGTGCTTGGCTCGTGTATAGTCCGACGAAAGCCACCACATTCCTAAAGTAAATGGGGGGTGGAATGGTGGATATGTTTGCTGGAGGTGGAGCTCTAAAATCTGGGAAGCACCCTGAAAAGGCGCTGTCTGCAGCTTTTGTGCGAACCGTTTGCAAACCTGGGAAGTATACCGATGGCAACGGTCTGTTTCTTAAGGTCGATCAGACGGGAGCGCGGCGATGGATCCAACGTATTGTGATACGAGGAAAGCGGACCGAGATGGGACTGGGCTCTGCTAACTTGGTTTCGCTAGCTGAAGCCCGCGAATTGGCGCTTCAGAATCGTAAACTGGCACGACAAGGTGGGGACCCTCTTAAGGCGAAACGCGAAGCGGAAGCGGTGATGACGTTTGAGGAGGCCGCACGTGCAGTTTACGAGATACACAGACCGGGTTGGCGCAACGCGAAACACGCAGCACAGTTCATTGCGACACTCGAGACTTATGCTTTTCCACGTTTAGGTGTTAAAAAGGTTACTGAGGTCGGAAGTGCAGATGTCTTATCAGTTTTGCAGCCGATCTGGTTGTCAAAGCCCGAGACAGCCCGCCGCGTACGGCAACGGATTGGGGCGGTAATGAAGTGGGCTGTTGCAAAGGGCTGGAGGCAAGATAATCCGGCTGAGGCTATATCTTCGGCGCTGCCAAAGCAGACAGAACGGCCGCAACATCGAAAGTCTTTGCCATACTCAGAAGTACCGGAATTCCTCAGAAAGCTAGATAACTCAGCTGCTAGTGTAAGTGCGAAATTGGCACTGAGACTCATAATTTTGACGGCCACGCGCTCTGGTGAAGTTCGTATGGTGCGGTGGCCGGAGGTCGATCTAGAAACAGCTACATGGATCATTCCCGCTGCACGGATGAAGGCAAAAAGAGAATTTCGGATCCCGCTTTCACAAGCGGCTCTTGATCTGCTTTCAGCTGCGGAAAAGCTCACAGATGAAAGCGGGTTCATCTTTCCCGGCACTAAAGCGGGCAAGCCTCTATCTGATGCCACTCTCTCAAAGCTAACAAAAGAACTAGGGTTCGACGTACATGTTCATGGCTTCCGGACATCTTTTAAAACTTGGGCGCAAGAATGTACGAATGTGCCCCGCGAGGTTTCAGAAGCTGCGCTTGCTCATACGGTTCGGAATAAAGCGGAAGCTGCTTATGCAAGGTCAGACCTTTTTGATAAACGCCGCGAGCTCATGGAGCGTTGGTCTCAATCTATTGTTTAGTCCAGAAAGGAAGTATTACTACTCCGTAGTGGTCTAAGAAAATATTTTGAAGTGAGATCCCTTTTGAACGGCTTTGTTGCACAAATCCCATCATGAGGGGATTCACTACGTGAAGCCAGCGT
>NZ_CYRX01000009.1 GCF_001458315.1 Thalassobacter stenotrophicus
CCACGCTGGCTTCACGTAGTGAATCCCCTCATGATGGGATTTGTGCAACAAAGCCCATTTCAGTAAGAAACGTTGTTTCTAGATCGATAGCGAGTGCGCGAAGCTTTTCGGTCTGTGTGGGGTGACCTTGAGGCGTAATAAGAGATGTGCCTAAAGGGTTCATGGTTATTGCTCCAATTGAAGTGATTTTGATCACATTGACTGCTTTGAGTAAATAAATCGGTAACTACCGGCAGTTAAAAGCGATCTCATCCGGAAGAAATCCGCATTGGAGAGAGCATGGTCGATCTCAACTTAAATCCGTCCCTCAGTTCTGGGCGAAGCGCCGTAGCGACAGGGCGCATGGTTGCACCTGAGTTGAAAAGTGAGTTCGATGCCGCTTTGACAAACGCGGGTGATACCCAAGCCGTGGGCACTGTTTCACGTGATCCAGCCATTGCCCCAAGTTCGAATGCCTTGGAAAGGGATGAATTCGTAGGGTTGGATAAGCGACAAGAAGGCGAGTTACCTACTGGTTCGTCAGATATGGCATTCATCACAAATTCCACGCATGAGAAGATGGAAGGGCTAACTCTTGGGGGGGCGCTTCACGGAACTCCACACATATCAATTGCGGATTTCAATGAGATGGATGTGTCGCCAAAGGATTCATCACTTGAGGCGGTGGCCGCGACAGGCTTTGAGAATGAACAGGCAATGGATGATGGCGTCGATGAGGGGCGCTTCGAGCCGCAGGCAGCAGTGCTCGAGCCATTGTTGAAGCCCACGCAGGTAAGCGTTCAGGCGGCGAGCATTGGAGCAAACTCTCAGGGCGCCAATATTGATAGTGATGCAGATCGCGACGTAGTGGTGACGGTTCCTAACGAAGCTGCTGCACAGGTTACGGGAAAAGGTGAAAAACTTGGCGTATATCCCGACACTGACATTCAACGTAGTGTTGATGGCGGTGCGCTTGATGCGAAACGCTCGGGATCAAAGCTATCCTTACTTGAAACAAGGGCACTGACCGCGGCAGTGGCCGGAAGTAATGCCTCTTTTGGTCAAAAAACACTGATGAGCGTCTCGGTTGAACGCGAATTAGGGGTGGCCGGTTTTGCAGTGACTGGGAACAGTGTGAATAGTGTAGGGCTTGCAGATAGCAGAGCTACTATTGAACAAGTGTTGGCTGCGGGCAAACAAGGTTCGACTGTCGAGGCGAAAAGTCTTGCGCCCCCTTCATTAGTGATACCTTCCGAATCGCCCAAGATCACACAACCAATTTCTCCACGTCTTGAAATGCAGGGAGCTTTGGCTAATCGAGTTGACCATACAAAGATTGTGGGTGCTGATCAGGGTTACGCCGGCTCGGTGTCGAATACTAAAGGCGAACCAATCGCTATGGCGGGTTCCAGGGGTGAAACCAACGCTCCCCCAGGCCGTTCGCTTTTGACGGCACCATCGTCGTTTCACCCCACTGTTCCAATTAATGATGGTGATACGCAAAGATCCGTAAAAGTCGGGCAATATGCCGGTCAAATAGACGGGCAGGCCACGAGACCCTCGCAAGGTTCCTTACCTAATCAAGGGATAGCGGAGAGTGGGCTGCAGCTAACCAAGCTCCCTTCCTCGCCAAAGTCGGCCCCGATATTGGACATTTCGGTGCAACTGGTCGGCCCTGCTGAGATTAAATCAGACAAAGCTACGGCATCGATCGAAAAGCAGATGGGTATCGGCTCATCTGTCGCCGCTAGTTCCGAGTCTTCAATGTTGATGCAGTCTGTGCCAGACGGCGTGATGTCCAAGATGGTGGACATGGATCACATTGGTAATGCTGATCGACCTGCACTGCCCAAACCTGTTGTGCCTGACATTGACATCCGAGCCGGACGGGCCGCTAGCATTAAAGATGATCCAGCTGTTTCTGGAGCCAAAAAGCTACAGCCAGAAGCCATTTCAACGGTACCAGCTCCACCACAAGACCCCAAGATTTCACCTACGACTACATTGGATCCAACATACGACGTGAGAGAAATGGGGCCAGCGGCGCCCGTTGGAATAAATCAGACCACAAGCATGATGCCGGTGGCCGTTGCTCAAGTCGCCCCGATGGTGGAGCGAAGCCTAAGGGATACGGGCCGAGCCGATGGAGACTTGCTTATCGCGACGCAAGTCTCAAGCGAGGTCCAGAGTAGTTTTTCACGCAGCCCTGAATCAATTTCTCGCAACCCTGCCACGCCTCTTCCGCAGGAAGTTTTGAAGATCGCAGAACAACTGCGTGCTGGTGCCCGAATGGATAGGTATCCGCTCGAGATTGCACTGGATCCGCCAGAACTAGGGCAGGTGCGGATGGTTCTTCAAACGAGTGAAGCAACGACAACGCTCCTCATTATTGCAGATCGGCCCGAAACCGCTGAACTCATGCGCCGGCACGCAAACTTCTTGCATGAGGCCTTTGCGGAAGAAGGAAGGGGTGATCTTAACCTGCAGTTTGGTACGTCTTCGGACGCTCAACAGGACGCTTCTCAAGGGAAGAACGGATCGAGCCATGCCGCGCAGGAAGAGGCAGTAGTCGATATCTCCCCTAATGCGCTTCCCGCGGGTCCATCAACGGCAGCCCGTTCAAATTCAAGCACGCCGAATGAGCTCAATCTGACATTTTAGGAGGCCGCTATGATTATCGGTGACACGACCCAATCCATTCCAAAAACGCAGATATCAAATACTGATGAAAGCAATGGTCTTGCCTCAGACTTTGATACCTTTCTGCAGCTGCTTACGGCTCAGATTCGGAATCAGGACCCGCTCAACCCAGCCGACTCGACTGAGTTTGTCGCACAGCTGGCAACGTTCTCGAACGTGGAGCAAGCGGTGCAAACAAATGATCTTCTAAAGGAAATGTCGGCACAAATGTCGTTACAGAACATGAGTGAAATGTCCTCGTGGGTCGGCATGGAGGCGCGAGCGGTGATGCCGGTGCCCGTGGATGGTACCGACAAGACACTTATTTTGAACACGCCAGTGGTTGCAGATGCTGCCGAGATCGTTGTTAGAAATACAGCGGGGCAAGAGGTTCAGCGCATTGCGATTGATCCTGACGTCGCGCAAGTCACATGGTCTGGACGATCTCCGACCGGAGAGCAGCTTCCCGAAGACATCTACAATCTTGAGATTGAGAGCTTCAGCAGTGGAAGTTTGCTTGGTGTTTCTGATGTAGAGACATTCGCTCAAGTCAGGGAAGCGGCGCTGATCGATGGGCAAGTTCTTTTGCGTTTCCCAGGCGATATTGGGATGCCGAGTTCGTCGGTCCTTGGGGTTCGGAACGCTCCGTGATTGACGGTATGGGCCTCAAAAAAGAACAGCTCCGATGACGCCTCCGATACTGGCTGTCGCTGCACCGATCGCGAACCAAGCAACAGAGCCGATACCCTGACCGGCCGTGGTCTCCGGTTGGGCTTGGGTTTGAGATGTGAACAGCCGCTCGGTAATGGTGGGCAATTGCGGGCCAAATCTCGCAAGAACACGGGCCGTTTTGAACAGATCCCGGGCAAAGGCGCGGGGGCCAAGACTTTCGCGGATATAGTCTTCGACTACAGGCTGAGCGACCTGCCAGATATTCATGTTTGGGTTCAATGTGCGCGCAACGCCCTCCACAACGACCATTGTGCGCTGAAGCAGGATCAGCTCGGTACGGGTTTCCATTCCAAAAGTCTCGGTGACTTCGAATAGAAAACTCAACAATCGTCCCATTGAGATTCGGCTGGCATCCATACCAAATATTGGTTCGCCAACGGACCGAAGCGCTTGAGCAAACTCATCCACGTCGCGATCTGCGGGAACGTATCCGGCCTCGAAATGTACCTCTGCAACGCGCCGGTAATCCTTGCGAATGAAACCAATCAGAATCTCGGCATAGACACGGCGTGTGTATTCATCCAGCCGCCCCATGATGCCAAAGTCGAGGGCAATAATCGTGCTATCAGCCCCAACCCGAAGATTGCCTTGGTGCATATCCGCATGGAAATAACCGTCGCGGAGGGCGTGGCTAAGGAACAGTTGCAGCACCTTGTCCGCGAGCGCCACGCGATCATGTCCAGCAGCATCCAGTGCATCGATATCGGCAAATTGAATGCCTTCGACCCATTCCATCGTCATAATGCCGCGGCTGGACAGGGACCATTCGACCTTGGGAACAGCGAAGCCCTCATCCCCGGCGGTGGTGGCGGCAAATTCCGCGGCTGCGGCGGTTTCGATCCTTAGGTCAAGCTCCCGCAAAACTGTGGCTTCAAAGTGTGCAATCACATCGCGGGGGCGCAGCCGCCTTGATGCTGGGGATAGAAATTCGATCAACCCTGCCGCAAAGTAGAACGCATCGATATCCTTGCGAAACGCGCGTTCGATGCCCGGCCGCAAAACTTTGATTGCGACCTCTTCGCCTGTATCAGCCAACCGGGCTTTGTGGACCTGAGCGATAGAGGCTGCAGCAACAGGCTCGGACAGTTCTGAAAAAACCGCATCAACGGGTTTGCCAATTTCCCTGGCAATTGTTTGGCGTGCTTGCTCCATCGGGAACGGTGGCAGCTTGTCCTGTAGCACGCGCAGCTGTGTCGCGAGTTCCACTCCAACAAAGTCTGGACGCGTCGATAAAATTTGACCAAATTTTATATAGCTGGGGCCAAGCGCTGTAATTGCGCGCGTGACTGGCGGTAGCGCTGGGTCACCGCGCAGGCCAAGCCATTTAAACGGCCACCCCAAGACGTGCGCCGCGATGCGCAACGGCCGTGGCGCATCAATCGCTTTAAGGACCACGCCCATGGCGCCCGTACGTTCAAATGTGGCGCCCGTGCGGATCAGGCGCCAAATGTTGTGAGGACCGCGCATTGGCTACAGCTTCCAACCCGAGTGCAGCGCCGCGACGCCAAATGTCAGATTGCGATACTTAACGTTATCAAAACCCGCGCGGCGGATCATGCCGGCAAAGGTGTCTTGATCGGGAAACTGGCGGATAGATTCGACTAAGTACTGATAGCTTTCGCTATCGCCAGCAATCATCTGGCCCATGCGTGGGATCACGTTGAACGAGTAAAGGTCATACGCCTTTTGCATCATAGGGTTGGGCAGTTGGCTGAATTCTAGCACCATCAAACGCCCACCGGGCCGCAGCACACGGTACGCTTCTGACAACGCGTCGGGGATGCGCGTGACGTTTCGAATGCCAAAGCTGATCGTGTAGACGTCGAAACTGTTATCTTCAAAAGGTAGGGCCATTGCGTCGCCGACAATCCATTCCAGGCTATCGTCTAGGCTGGCAGCTTCTGCGCGTTTGCGGCCTTCGATCAGCATGCTTTCGGTCATGTCGCACACAACGGCTTCGGCACCCGGTGCACGGCGCAGGAATTTGAAGGCCACGTCACCCGTGCCGCCAGCAACATCCAGCAACCGCTGATTGGCGCGCGGGGTTAACCAATCCATCATCGCATCTTTCCAGACGCGGTGGATCCCAACGCTCATCACATCGTTCATAATGTCATATTTTGACGCAACGTTCGAAAAGACGCCGTGGACCATGCCCGCTTTTTCTGTTTCGTCGACGGTCTGAAATCCGAAATGCGTTTTATTTTGTGTTTCGTCCATGCCTTCGGCCTTTCAAGCTTGCAGATCGCTCTGTCTGCCCTTTCTTATAGGTCGCCACGCCACAGGGGGAAGCCCGTATGCCAGAACTGCCCGAAGTAGAGACAGTCCGTCGCGGATTGCTGCCCGTAATGGAGGGGGCCGTGATCGCGCGGGCCGAAGTGCGGCGGCCAGATTTGCGTTGGCCATTTCCAGAGCAGATGGCCGAGCGATTGACCGGCGCGCGTGTGACGCGTTTGGCACGGCGATCGAAATATATCCTTGCTGAGCTTAATACAGGTGAGACGCTGATCATCCATCTGGGCATGTCTGGTCGGATGTTGATCGCCGGTGCTCCGACACCGGGCGTGTTTCATCACGAAGAGGTGGTTCCACAAAAACACGATCACGTAGTCCTGCACATGGATAACGGCGCAACGATCACATTTAACGATGCGCGCAGGTTTGGGGCGATGGATTTGGCTCCGACCGATGGCATTGATCGCCACTGGCTGATTGAAAAGTTAGGACCAGAGCCGCTGGGTAACGCGTTTAGCGAAACCTATCTGGCAGAGGCATTGTCGGGCAAAAACACACCGATCAAATCCGCGCTGTTGGACCAGCGGATCGTAAGTGGTTTGGGCAATATATATGTTTGCGAAGTGCTGTTTCGCGCACGGCTCAGCCCAACCCGCAAGGCCGGCAAGATTGCACGCGCACGCACGAGCGCCTTGGTGCCCATCGTACGTGAAGTCCTAAGCGATGCTATTGAGGCCGGAGGGTCATCCTTGCGCGATTATCGCCAAGCGGATGGTGAATTGGGTTACTTTCAGCACCGTTTCCAGGTCTATGATCGTGAGGGCGAAGCCTGTGTAACGCCCGATTGTAGCGGCACAATCAATCGAATCACTCAATCCGGCCGCTCAACTTTCTACTGCCCACAATGCCAAAGATAGCTTGAACCTTGGGGCGTGACGGGCCAATGTCCGGCTTCAAAATGGATCACTAGGGACCTTGCTCACATGGCCTATGACACACTTATCGTCGACGTAGAGGACCACGTGGCCCTCATTCGGTTGAACCGACCCGAGGCGATGAATGCCCTGAATCAAGCTCTTTTGGCGGATCTGGCGAAGGCCTTTAAATCTGCGCAGGAAAACGACAAGGTGCGGTGCATCGTGTTGACTGGCTCCGATAAAGTGTTCGCAGCGGGCGCCGATATCACCGAAATGGCCGACAAGAATTTTGTTGAGGTGTTCGCCTCCGACATGTTCGGCCATGAGGTCGATCCAATGGCCAAGTGCCGCAAGCCAATTATTGCGGCCGTCGCGGGCTACGCGCTGGGCGGCGGGTGCGAATTGGCGATGATGTGCGACTTTATCATTGCTGCGGATACCGCGAAGTTTGGACAACCCGAAATCAATCTTGGTGTTGTTGCAGGCCTTGGTGGCACGCAGCGGCTGACCCGCGCAGTGGGCAAATCCAAATCGATGGACATGCACCTAACCGGTCGCTTCATGGATGCCGAAGAAGCAGAGCGTTCTGGGTTGGTAAGCCGTGTGGTGCCCGCCAAAAAGCTGATCGAAGAAACGCTCGCAGCGGCGCAAAAGATCGCGCAAAAAAGCCAGCTTACGGCGATGGCGGTCAAGGAAGCGGTCAACCGGGCGGACGAAGTCTCGCTACAAGAGGGTCTGCTGTTCGAACGTCGGCTCTTTCACATGCTGTTCGCGACTGAGGATCAGTCCGAGGGTATGGCTGCATTCGTTGAAAAGCGCGAAGCTCAGTTCCGCGACAAGTAAGACACCGTGCAATAGGGGCTTGGCAAGGCGCGGCCAGTGCCCTAAACACCGCGCCAGACATGCGTGTGAGGCTCGCTTAGCCAGATTCGTCCGGTACCAAGCCCGGAGACCGGGTTTGCCCCTTGCACTTAAATTTGCGCCCAACGCACATGCAGCGGGCCCCGGAACAAGGATCAAACACCATGGCAAATTCGCCCCAAGCTAAAAAACGCGCCCGTCAGAATGAGCGTCGCTTTGCAGTAAACAAAGCCCGTCGTTCGCGCATCCGGACGTTCCTGCGCAAAGTTGAAGAGGCGATCGCCTCCGGTGACCAAGATGCCGCAAAAGCTGCGCTGCAAGCTGCTCAGCCCGAAATTATGCGCGGCGTGACAAAAGGCGTCTTCCACAAAAACACAGCCTCGCGCAAAGTTTCGCGTCTGTCTTCCCGTGTGAAGTCCATGGGCGCCTAAGTCCCAAAAATATACAGCTTACAAGACGCGTCCCTTTGGGGGCGCGTTTTGCGTTTGGGGTGTGACATTTCTCGGCCTCATTAGATTCTTTTTCAGAGACTCCGCTGTCAATATCATTGTTCCATTGATGGAGCCTTTGCGCACTTGCTATCACATTCCAGCGAGTCACATCGCACCTTAGGGGATTGGTATGAGTAAGAGCGGATCGACGCTGGTGTCTGAGATTTTACCTCAGGCAGCATGGGAAATATTGTCTAACGACAGCCGCGCACTCATGATCGATGTCCGGACCCGTCCCGAATGGGGATTTGTGGGCGGTCCAGACCTGTCGGAAGTTGAGCAAACGGTCACGCAGATCGAATGGCTCGCTTATCCAGATATGTCCCCTAATCCTGCGTTCGTTCGGACGTTCATGGACAGCATCGGTGGAAATGTTCCATCGCACCTGCTGTTTATCTGTCGGTCCGGCGCAAGATCACTGAGCGCGGCATATGCCGTGGCCGACGCCCTGTCTGCTGAGGGTTTAGACGTGCCATGCATCAATGTCGTGAACGGGTTTGAGGGAGATTGTGACGCACAAGGTCGGCGCGGGGCGCTCAATGGCTGGAAAGCCAGTGGGTTACCGTGGCGGCAAACATAGATGCGACGACAGTCCGAGTTGGGAAAAGAGGCACAATGACAAATGATACCTGGGGGGCGGTGCGCGATCAGATTCGCAAATCGGTTGGGAACAATAACTACACTGCCTGGATTGAGCCTCTTGGGTTTGAACGCCTTGACGGAAGCGTCTTGCGCCTTGTCGCGCCGACCAATTTCATTGGGTCTTGGGTCACCCAAAACTACTCCGACGTGATTTTGCGCCATTGCACCGCAGCTGGTGTGCGCGCTGATCGTCTTGAGTGCATCGTGGCCAATACGGCTGCGGCACCTGCGCCCAAGGCTGCGGTCACGCCTGCGCCTGTCGCTGCACGCAAACCTGCCGTGGCTGTCAACGCCGACCTTCCGGGCGCGGCGCTCGATCCGCGCTTTACGTTTGATGCGTTTGTCGTGGGCAAGCCCAACGAACTGGCCCATGCCTCGGCCCGTCGTGTGGCTGCCGGCAATGCCGTCGGATTTAACCCGCTGTTTTTGTATGGTGGCGTAGGCTTGGGTAAAACCCACCTCATGCAGGCCATCGCGTGGGAACTTCAGGCCAGCCAACCGCACCTGCGCGTGCTTTATCTGTCGGCTGAGCAGTTCATGTACCGCTTTATCCAAGCGTTGCGCGAAAAGGACACGATCAGCTTCAAACAGCTGTTCCGTTCTGTTGATGTGTTGATGGTGGACGATGTCCAGTTCATTGCGGGCAAAGAAAGCACGCAGGACGAATTCTTCCACACGTTCAATGCTCTGATTGACCAAGGCAAACAGATCGTTATTTCGGCTGATCGTTCGCCTGCAGATATCACTGATCTAGAAGAGCGCATTCGTTCGCGCCTCCAATCCGGTCTGGTCGTAGACCTGCACCCCGCCGACTTTGAACTGCGCCTTGGTGTGTTGCAGCACAAGATGGCGCAATTCCGGGCGCAAAACCCAGACTTGGCCGTAGCTCCCGGCGTCCTCGAATTTCTTGCTGACCGTATTTCGAGCAACATCCGTGTGCTTGAAGGGGCCGTGACTCGGCTTTTCGCGTTCTCGACGCTGGTTGGCGGAGAAATCACGCTGGATCGGGCGCAAGATTGTCTTGCCGATATTCTGCGCGCCTCTGAGCGTAAGCTGACCATCGATGAGATCATGAAAAAAGTCTGTGAGCATTATAATCTGCGGATGTCCGATATGGTTTCTGCGCGCCGCACGCGTTCTATCGCGCGGCCGCGCCAAATGGCGATGTACCTCGCAAAGAAGCTCACGCCTCGTAGCTACCCCGAGATTGGCCGCAAATTTGGTGGGCGTGACCACACAACTGTGTTGCACGGTGTCCGCAAGATTGAGGAATTGATCACTCAAGACTCGCAAGTTGCCGAAGATGCCTTGCTTTTAGAGCGGAAACTCGAAAGTTAACCTCTTAAAAGGCATTGAACCTGCTGGGGCTTTGTCTACTGTCAAAGCCCCACAGCCTACGAGGGATGGATTATGAAATTCAGCATCGAACGCGCCGCACTCCTAAAAGCGGTCAGCCAGGCGCAGTCCGTGGTCGAACGGCGCAACACCATCCCAATTCTTGCGAACGTGTTGATGGAAGCGGCTGACGCAGAGGTTAGCTTTCGCGCGACCGACCTTGATATCGAAGTTGTCGACAAGACACCGGCTCAGGTTGAGCGCGCTGGCGCGACGACCGTCTCCGCTGTGATCCTGAATGAGATCGTACGCAAACTGCCCGATGGCGCTTTGGTGCAACTATCCGAAGAACCTGCAACCGGCCGTTTGACCGTGAGCGCGGGTCGCTCGCACTTTAGCCTCGCAACCCTTCCGAAGGAGGACTTCCCCGTGATGGCCTCCTCTGAGTATGCGAGTAACTTTAGCTGCAAGGCCCCTGCTCTGCGCCGCCTGTTCGACAAATCGAAGTTCGCGATCTCTACCGAAGAGACACGCTATTATCTGAACGGCGTGTATATGCATGTGGCTGATGCCGAGGGCGGCAAAGTGCTGCGCTGTGTGGCGACGGATGGTCACCGTTTGGCCCGTGTTGACGCCGACCTCCCCGAGGGGGCTGAGACATTGCCCGGCGTTATCGTGCCCCGCAAAACGGTTGGCGAAATGCGCAAACTGCTCGACGATGATGAGGCGACCATTGCGGTCTCTGTCTCCGAGACGAAAGTCCGTTTCGCAACACCGGGGATCACCCTGACCTCCAAGGTGATTGACGGGACGTTCCCCGACTACACCCGCGTTATCCCTACGGGTAACACCCGCAAGCTTGAGGTGGATGCCGCCGAATTCGCAAGCGCGGTTGATCGTGTGGCGACAGTCTCCTCTGAGCGTTCGCGCGCCGTGAAGCTGCAACTTGACGAAGACCGCTTGGTGCTGTCCGTCAATGCGCCCGATAGCGGTGCCGCTGAAGAAGAGCTTGCTGTGGCCTATGGCGATGAGCGGTTGGAGATCGGCTTCAACGCCAAGTACCTTCTTGAAATCGCAAGCCAAGTTGATCGTGAGAATGCGGTGTTCTTGTTCAACTCCTCCGGCGACCCGACCTTGATGCGTGAGGGGAATGATACCTCTGCGGTCTACGTGGTCATGCCGATGCGGGTGTGAGACCCGATTGGTTCGACCGTCGCGCCACATCATCACATCTCTGCGCCTGTCGCACTTTAGGTCTCATCATCAAGTCCAGATAGGGCTTGATGGCAGGCCTGTCGTCCTGTTCGGGGCGAATGGTGCGGGCAAAACCAACATCCTTGAAGCGGTATCACTTTTGTCGCCTGGGCGTGGTTTGCGCCGCGCCCTTGCGGAGGATTTGATCCGTCGGCCTGAAGCGATTGGTTGGAAAATTGCGGCACAGGTGTCGACGGATGCGCAGGTCTATGAAGTTGATCTTCAGGCTGAGCCTGGCCAACCAAGGCAAACCCGGATTGACGGCAAACAGTTGCCGCAAACGGCATTGGCGCGATTGGTGCGTGTGCTGTGGTTGATCCCTGCGATGGACCGTCTGTGGATCGAGGGGGCAGAGGGGCGTCGTAGGTTCTTGGACCGTGCCACCATGAGCTTTACCCCCGATCACGCCGAAATTACGCTGGCTTACGAAAAGGCTATGCGCGACCGCAATCGCCTGCTCAAGGACGGTGTGCGCGATGCCCATTGGTATGCCGCACTCGAAAGCCAGATGGCGCGCTTTGGAGCGGAGATCTCGCTCAACCGGCGCAACGCGCTTGAGGTGTTGCAGGACGCGCAGCAAAGCACGGTTGCAGATTTCCCTACGGGGGCCTTGTCGATTTCGTTGCCTGATGGCGCTGTTGCCCCTGAAAACCCGGATGATCTACGCGCGGCCCTAGCGGAAAGCCGCCCGCGCGACATGGCGGCTGGGCGTACGCTTGTGGGGCCGCACCGCGTTGATCTTGAGGCAATCTTTGTCCGCAAAGACGTACCCGCCAAGCACTGCTCCACCGGAGAGCAGAAAGCGCTTCTGATCTCGCTGATCCTTGCGAATGCCCGTGCCCTTCATGCCACGACCGGGGCAGCGCCCGTGTTGCTGTTGGATGAGGTTGCCGCACATTTGGATGCAGAGCGCCGCAAAGCCCTGTATGATGAGATTACAGCACTGGGCGCGCAGGCCTTCTTGACCGGAACGGACCGCAATTTGTTTACGGACTTTGGGTCCCGCGCCGCGGTGTATCAGGTGGCCGAAACACAGGCCGCCTCGCTCGTTGAGGAGGCGACACTATGATTGGCAATCGCATCTCTTTGATCACACTAGGCGTGTGTGATCTGGAACGCTCGCTCGCGTACTACAGCGCCGTGGGCTTTGAGCCGGAAACTGTTCTAGAGTAAACCGCCTTTTTCGACCTTGGTGGCGCAAAATTTGGTCTCTATCTGCGCGATGACCTTGCACATGAACAAGGGCGTGCGCCTGAGGAATGTGGTGTTGGCTCTTCAAGCTTGGCGCAAAACCAGCTGAGCGAAGCAGAAGTGGACGCCGCGGTTAAACGCGCGCTTGCCGCCGGAGCAACGCTTTTGCGGGCCCCAGAAAAGATGTTTTGGGGCGGATATTCTGGCTATGTTGCGGACCCCGATGGTCACGCGTGGGAGTATTCCTTCAACCCATTTTGGCCTTTGGATTCAGATGGTCGGATCGCCTAAGCGGGACGTCACCACAAACCGCTAAATGTGGGGGTCTGCGCGTGACAAGGGTAGGGTAAACCGCTATAAGTTGCGGACCAAACAAGAGGTCTGTCCACATGGCTGACGCCACTCAGACGCCGGAAACATACGGCGCCGATTCTATCAAAGTTCTCAAAGGCTTGGAGGCTGTGCGTAAGCGGCCCGGCATGTACATCGGGGATACCGATGATGGCTCCGGTCTGCACCACATGGTCTACGAGGTGGTGGACAACGGGATCGATGAGGCGCTGGCCGGACATGCGACCCACGTAAGTGTTAAAATCCACGCCGACAGCAGTGTTTCTGTGCGCGACAACGGCCGGGGCATTCCGGTGGGTTTGCACGAAGAAGAAGGCGTCTCTGCGGCCGAGGTCATCATGACCCAGCTGCACGCGGGCGGTAAATTCGACAGCAATTCCTACAAGGTGTCGGGTGGTCTGCACGGCGTGGGCGTGTCGGTTGTGAACGCGCTTTCGGATTGGCTGGAGCTGCGCGTTTGGCGTGAAGGCAAAGAGCATATTGCGCGCTTTGAGCATGGCGACACCGCCGAGCATCTCAAGGTCGTCTCCGAGACTGAGGAAACCGGCACTGAGGTGCGGTTCCTTGCCTCGCTCCAGACGTTCTCGAACCTCGAATACAATTTCAAAACGCTGGAAAACCGCCTGCGCGAGCTTGCGTTTCTGAACTCTGGCGTTCGGATTATTCTTGAGGATGAACGCCCCGCTGAGCCGCTTCGGACCGAGCTGTTCTATGAGGGCGGCGTGCAGGAATTCGTGCGCTATCTGGATCGTTCAAAAACCAGCGGTATGGCGGACCCGATCTTTATCACCGGGGAAAAAGACGACATCGGGATTGAGGTCGCGATGTGGTGGAACGACAGCTACCATGAGACGGTTCTGCCCTTCACCAACAACATTCCTCAGCGCGATGGCGGCACCCACCTTGCGGGTCTGCGCGGCGCACTGACACGGACCATCAACGCCTATGCGCAATCCTCCGGGATCGCCAAGCGTGAGAAGGTGAATTTCACCGGGGATGACGCACGTGAGGGTTTGACCTGTGTGCTGTCCGTAAAAGTGCCTGATCCGAAATTTTCGAGCCAAACCAAGGACAAGCTGGTCTCGTCCGAGGTGCGTCCGGCGGTCGAAGGCCTTATGAATGAGAAGCTGTCGGAGTGGTTCGAAGAGCACCCGAATGAGGCCAAAACGATCGTTTCCAAGATCATTGAAGCCGCGTTGGCCCGTGAAGCGGCGCGCAAAGCCCGTGAACTGACGCGCCGTAAAACCGCGATGGATGTGGCTTCGTTGCCGGGTAAACTGGCTGACTGTCAGGAAAAAGACCCTGCGAACTCTGAGATTTTCTTGGTCGAGGGTGACAGTGCTGGCGGGTCCGCCAAGCAGGGTCGCTCACGGCGCAATCAGGCAGTTCTGCCCTTGCGTGGTAAAATCCTGAACGTGGAACGCGCGCGTTTCGACCGGATGCTCGGCAGCCAAGAAATCGGCACGCTGATCACCGCTTTGGGCACCGGGATCGGCCGTGACGAGTTCAACATCGACAAGCTGCGCTACCACAAGATCGTCATCATGACCGACGCGGACGTTGACGGCGCGCACATTCGGACGCTTTTGCTCACGTTCTTCTTCCGCCAGATGCCTGAAATCATTGAAGGCGGATACCTCTATATCGCGCAGCCGCCGCTCTATAAGGTGTCGCGCGGGAAGTCCGAAGTTTACCTCAAGGACCAAGCGGGTTTGGATGATTATCTGGTGGCTCAGGGCCTTGACGGAATGGTTCTGCGCCTGCCCTCCGGTGAGGAATTGGCGGGCCAAGACCTTGCACGAGTTGTAGAAGGTGCGCGTAGCTTCAAGCGGATTTTGGACGCGTTCCCAACGCATTACCCCCGTCGTATTCTGGAACAAGCCGCTATTGCTGGTGCCTTTGATCCTGGCAAGGCGGACGCTGATTTGCAGTCTGTCGCGGATGCAGTCGCCAAGCGTCTGGATCTTGTTGCTTTGGAATACGAGCGCGGGTGGACGGGCCGGATTACACAAGATCACGGCATCCGCTTGGCACGCGTTTTGCGCGGCGTCGAGGAGGTGCGGACACTTGACGGTGCTGTGCTCCGCTCAGGTGAGGCGCGCAAGCTGGCCGATGTCGCTGAGCGCACACGCGAGGTCTACAATGACCCCGCGCGTTTGCAGCGCAAGGAGCGTGAAACGATCATCCATGGCCCGCAGGAATTGCTGGCAGCCGTGTTGGCCGAAGGCGAAAAAGGCCTGTCATTGCAGCGCTATAAGGGCTTAGGTGAGATGAACCCAGACCAATTGTGGGAAACCACGTTGGACCCTGATGCGCGTACGCTCTTGCAGGTCAAGATTGAAGATCTTGCCGAGGCGGATGATGTTTTCACAAAGCTGATGGGCGATGTGGTGGAACCCCGCCGCGCCTTCATTCAGGAAAACGCGCTAAGCGTGGAAAACCTCGATTTCTAAAACAAACGGTGCGCCGGGACAAAGATGACCCAGCGCACCGACATCCCTCCCGGATCTCAATCCTCGCAGAATGCTCAAAAAACGGCTGATGTTTGAGGATACCACTGGCTGGCTAATTGGGAGAGGCTTGAATGTTCAAAACAGTCTTGATCGCCGTTGATGTCTCTGAAGAGGCAGAAACCCAACGCATTTTGTCCGCAGCCAAGGCCCTGACAGCAGACTGGGACTGCGCCTTGCATGTCATCAACGTTGTGCCCTCCGTCGGGATGGCGGTTGTTGGCTCTTTTTTATCCGACGACTTTGAGGCGCGCAGCAAAGAGGCCGCGCATGTCCAGTTGATGGAGGCAATCGCCGACGCCAACTTGAACGCGCGCACCCATGTTTTGACCGGCAAAGTATATGACATGATCCTAACGGAGGCTGAGGCCTTGGGCGCAGACCTCATCTTGGTCGGATCACATCAACCAGAGCTGCAGGATTTCTTGCTGGGGGCCAACGCCGCGCGGATTGTGCGGCACGCCAAGGCATCGGTGCTGGTCCTGCGCGATTAGCTATCGGCCGCCAATTGGGCTAATATGGCCATTGCATCATCTGCACGGTCTTCGGGCACAAAGAGGTGGTCGTGATAGAACCCCGACACCGGGTTAACCCCCATGCGGGCCTTGGCGAGTACCGTTGTGATCCGGGCCAAAAACCCGACCGCATCCAAGGCTGAGTGAATGTTCAACGTGATCATTCGGCACGGAAATTCATAACTCCACCCAAGCGCTTCCGCCTCGTCACGCAGGACGATGAATGTAGTGCCCTCAGATTCTTGGAAGACCATACGCGGGACAAGATCGGGTGGGATGCCTTGCCCCGGTCGAGACACGAAAACGTAGGTATCAGGCTGAAGCACTGCATTTAGGCTCCGCAAAAGCGTCACTAGATCATGTTCACCGCTCATGCGCTTTTGCGTCCTTCCCGTAACCAAGCAAACACAGTCAACAGTGCTGCCAGCATCAAAAACAGCCATGGCGGCACCAGCGATGTAATCCGTAGGCTGTTGGTCTGAAAGGCTTCGCGTGGGGTCAATCCAACCCAGCCACGTCCTGTTGCGGTTCGGCCTTCGCGCACGGTGCGTAGGTCCGGTGTGCCGTCCTCCAACAATGCTGCACCGCCTCTGCGGGCCGCAAGCACGTTTGCGATCGGAGCAGCACTTGCGATTGTGTCCACAAATTCGCGCGGAGCGGCAGGGCCGAGGGCAAACACAGTCTCTTGGTCGCCTTCGCTCAGCCGATACAGACCTTGCTGCGTGCCCGTGAATTCGGCAACGAAACGGCCCGGTGTGTCTTCGTTCAGAGTGAGTGCGAATTCCGTTCCATCGGGGCGCGTGATAACCACCGTTTCTGGTGTCCCGCTCAGGGTGCGCCGCGTGATCGTGACGACCTGTCCAACGGCCGATGCGGTCAGGGCCTCTTCCTCCAACTCTGGCTCTTTCATCATCCAATGGGCAAGGCGACGCAGCAGTTCCAACTGCGGACCGCCGCCCTCAAACCCGCGATCCCAAAGCCATACGTGATCAGAGGCCAATAGCGCGACACGACCTTCGCCCACGCGGTCCAGCACCAACAGCGGCGCGTTATTGGGCCCTTCCATGACGGTTTGCGCGTTGGGTTCTGTGCGCAGTTCGGTCATCCGGAACCAACGACCCCAAGGGGCCGTGCCGTCGGTATCCGCGCTCCCCGGTCCATAGGCTTCTAGGCCTTGTGTGACTGGGTGGCGGCTGCCCATTTCGGTGATTGCGGGGGCAAACCCCTGTTCCACCACACGGGCCGTTGGGGCCGCGGGCATGATATCTTCTAGCGGCGATCTATAAAGGCTATCGGCCGAAGCGAAATCCGGCCCTGCGGCGACTAAAACTGCCCCACCTCGCGCCACGTAATCCGCCACATTCGCGAGGTAGAGCGGCGAAAGGATCCCGCGACGTCGGTAGCGATCAAAGATGATGAGATCGAATTCGTCGATTTTTTCGAGGAACAACTCCCGCGTCGGAAAGGCAATGAGCGAGAGTTCCGTCACCGGCACACCGTCCTGTTTGCCGGGGGGGCGCAGAATTGTAAAATGCACAAGATCAACGGCTGAATCCGCCTTCAACAGATTGCGCCATGTCCGTTGGCCTGGATGGGGCTGACCAGACACCAACAAAACGCGCAGGCGATCACGGACGCCGTTGATCTGGACTACGGCGCTGTTGTTGCGGGTCGTCAATTCGCCCTCCGCCTCGGGCAGGGTGAATTGCAGGATATTCATGCCGCCATGGGGTAGGACCAAAGGCACCTCTAGGTCCCGACCCAAGGGGATGTCGAATGTCCGGGGCGCATCGCCGTCGATTGAGATTTGCACCGGTGTGCTGATCGCGCCGGCAGGGGCCGCACCCAGATCATCAGCCCGCAGTGTGATGGTGAACTCTTCATCCAAAATCGCAAATGCGGGTGCGTTGCGCACGCTTAGGCGACGGTCCCAATCGGTGCTGCGTCCGGTTTGCAGCAGGTGCGTGGGCGCGGGGATGTCGGGTGCTAGTTCTGCGTCATGGATTTGTCCGTCGGACAGGATCAAAGCACCGGCAACGCGGGCGCGTGGGGTCTCTGCTAACAGGTTACCAAGGGCCGCCATCACGCGTGTACCAGCGTTGTTTTCCCCGTCACCAATACGCACGACGCGGGCATCCATGCCCAACTCGGTGATCCGATCAAGCGTGTCCTCAAGGGCGGCTTCGGTCTGCGCGCGACGGTCGCCCAAACCTTGGCTCGCGCTTTCGTCCACCGCGATCAACACGATGTCAGACAGGGGGCTGCGGTCCTCGGTTTGGAGCGACGGGTTGGCCAGTGCTAGCACCAACGCGGAGGCGGCCAACAATCGAAGCCACCATCCGGGCAATCGACGCGCCGCGCACAGCGCGCACAAGGCGGCCATCATCAGGGCGATGCCTGCCAATAGGGTGAGTGGGATCAGCGGGTCAAAAAGCACAGATTGCGTCATGTCATTGCCCCAACCGATCCAACAGCGCGGGCACATGGACTTGGTCCGATTTGTAGTTGCCCGAGAGCACGTGCATCACAAGATTGATCCCAAACCGATAGGCGATCTCGCGTTGGCGTTCGCCCGCAAAGCCGCGCCCGACGGGAAACAGATGCTGACCGTTTGCGTTGGTGGCCCACGCCGCCGCCCAATCGTTGCCTCCAATCAAAACAGGTGTCACCCCGTCGTTCAGGGTGCGAAACGGGATGCCCTCGACCTCTTCGGCGTCAGGTGCGGCCTCGACCCAAACGTCGCGCGATGCGTGTCGTCCGGGAAAGTCCTGTAGCAGGTAAAACGTACGCGTCAGAACGTGATCCGCGGGCAGTGGTTCCAGCGGCGGAATGTCCAGCGGTTGTGCGATGGCCTGTAGGCGGCGGGCATTCGGGCTGGTCCCGCCAAAGCGACTGACGTCGGCGTCACGCGTATCGAATACGATCATCCCACCACCGCGCAAATAGCGGTTGAGCGCGCTGTAGGCGGCATCACTTGGGATCTGCTGGCGCTCTGTAATTGGCCAGTAAAGCATAGGAAAAAGGCTCAGCTCATCGCGCTCAATATCAACGCCAAGGGGCGATTCTGGCTCAACCGATGTGCGCCGTGTCAGGGCTGCGGACAGCCCTGCAAGACCCGCTTCAGACACATCATCCATCCGCGCATCGCCGGTGATGACATAGCCAAGGCGAATGTCGGTGCTTGCTAATAGCGCAAGGGCCTCATCCGTCGCCGAATTGTTTTGAGCGTGGGCAGGCGGGATCGGCATCAGCATAATTGCCAATCCGGCTATCAATGGCATCGCACCGCGCAGTCGCCCGCCCAGCCACAAGGACGCCACAGCGTCGATCGCCAGAAGGAACAATGCAAGGGTCAGGAACAAGGGCATGAGCAGCAATTCCGGTTGGGTGGCGACGCCCTCTACGGGTAAGTTCAACGGCCATTCCGCAAGCGTGAGCGTGTCATCAGCCCCCAAAACATTCAGCGCCACGCGCCGTTCAAGCCCGGCATAAAGCCCTGGGGGCAGTTCGGGACCCAGCAGGCCTTCGGCCAAGACCGTTCCGCTGACACCGGCAAAGCGCGCCGCATCTTGGGGCAGACCAAAACCGTCCAACACCACCGATGGCACCCATGTCACATCGGCCAAATCCTCTGCCTCGGGGGTTGCGGGGCGGGTTGAGATTGCGAGGCGTTCGAGCATCTGCACAAACAGTCCCGACAAGGGCAGGTTTGACCATTCTGCGTTGGCTGTGACGTGGAACAGCACGACTTGGCCCTGTCCCATCACTTTGCGTGTCACCAAGGGTGTGCCGTCCGCGAGCGCCGCGATAGAGCGTTCGGCCAAGGTCGGGTCCGGCTGCGCCATAACTTGGCTGGCGACGGTGACATCGGGCGGCACGGGTAGGCCAAAAAAGGGTGACGTATCGGCAAAGGGGCGTAGGGTCTTTGGTTCACCCCAGCTGAGCGCGCCGCCGATTGTGCGGCCACCGGTGCGCAGGCGCACTGGCATCAGGGGGTCCTCTTCAGCGCGGCTCACGTCGGATCCGGCCAGTCGAGGCCCGGCAAAGCGTACGAGCAGTCCGCCGTTTTCGACCCATTCCGTCACGGCCCCTGTCTCGGATGCGGTGAACTGTGCGACATCTGCCAAGACCAGCACATCAGGATTGGCCAGCAACATGTCGTCAAGCGCGCCTTCGATTAGGTCGGCGGTCGGGGCCAATGCGCGGTTCAGATAATAAAGCGGTGAGAGCAGGTCTTGGGTTTCGGCGTCTGCCTCGGCGGTCAAAAGTGCGACCTCGCGTCTTTGCAGCGCATCGTCCGTCAGGCTGACCGCCCCGGCGGAGCGTTGGCCACCGATTTCAAACCTCTGCACGCGGTTGCGCAACTCCGGCGGGAGGGAGAGGTCTAGCGTTGCAGTGTCTTCGCCATCTGCAAAGCTAAGCATGCCAGTGGCCAGCGTTGTGACAATGCCGTCCGGACCCGGCCCAATTGCGTTAAGCGGATAGTCGGCGGCCACCCGGGCGCGGGCCGCACGCATCGCCGTCAGAGTGATGATCCCATCGGCATAGCTGGGCGGGATTAGCCCTAGTACCGGCTGTGGACTTTGGATCACGCGCGACGGGGCCATGGCTGCAATCGCCGCGTCCCTGTCGCGGGCAAGACCATCGCTGAACCAAACGACTTCGCCTATGCCCTCAAGCCCGGACGCCCAGTCGGCAACCGCCGCGTAATCTGGGGCGTAGGGCGCGGGGCGTAGACCGGCCAGTTCGGGCAGCCAGTCGCGCGGCGCGCGGAATTCGGGCGGTGTGAGAGGGCCTGTCAGAGGCTGGATCGCAACGGTGCGTTCGGCCCGCGCGGCCTCCGTCAGGATTTCGCCCAAGCGTTCTATGCGGGCTGGCCAGTCGCGGGCCGAGGCCCAGCTTGCGTCCATCACGATCAACATTGGGCCTGAGCCCTCAGCCGGTGTGCGTGGGTTCAAAACGGGCCCCGCAAAGCCCACGATGACGGCGGCCACTGCAAGCGTGCGCAGTACCAATAGCCACCAGGGGGTTTTGTCCGTTTCGGCGTCGTCGTCACGCAGGCCCAGCAATAGGGCCACGCCCGGAAAGCGGCGTTTTGTGGGCGCTGGAGGGACTGCGCGCAGCAGCCACCACAGGATCGGCAGTGCCAGAAGAGCCAGCAATAAAAGGGGGGCTGCGAAGGACAAACCGCTCATCTCGCACGCTCCAACGCGGCATAGAGCCATAGAAGTGCAGGCTCAGCGGAGCCATCCGTGTGATGACAGTAATAACGCCAGCCAGTCCGCGCGCACAGGGTTTGAAGGGCGGCTTTGCGGGCGGCTAGTCGATCAAGGTATGCGTCGCGCAGGGTCTTTGCGCGCATGGTTTCAAATTCGACCGCGCCGGTCATGGATTGAAATACGGTTCGCCCATCGAAGGGAAAGCTTTCTTCGGTGGGGTCGAGAACATGGACAATCGTCCCTTTCACGCCGCGGTCCGCCGCGGTGGTAAGGGCCGTCTCGGTCGCCGTGATGTCGCCCATAAAGTCAGAGAAAAACACGCCGCGCGATCCGTTAGGCAGGACCTGGGGGCGCGGGGCACCATAATCGGCGGTCTCGCTTGGGTCCATCAGGGCGCGCGCCATGTTGAGCAGCTGCGCTTTGCCCGAGCGGGGCGGTTCCGGCAGGTTCATCAAGCCGATCCGCTCGCCCGCGCGTTGGGCCAGAATCGCAATCGCCATGCCAAGGGTCTGTGCGCGTCGCAGTTTTGAGGGGCGGTCTTTGTGTCCCGAGTATGTCATGGACCCGGCGGCATCTACCCAGAGCATGACCGATTGTGCGGCCTGCCATTCGGTTTCGCGCACGTAGTGCCCGTCGCTGCGGCCAGATTGGCGCCAATCGATTTGGCGGCGGGAATCGCCCGGTTGCGCGGGGCGATACTGCCAAAAATTGTCGCCCTGACCGGCTCGTTTACGCCCATGCTCCCCCAATAGGACCGTGGCGGCAAGGTGCTGTGCGTCCGCTAACAGGGCGGGCAGATAGGCCGAAACCTCCTCGGAACGAGCACGTAGCGTATCGGGGGTATGGAGCGTTGTGTCGCTCACGCGGCGGCGTCCACATGGGTGACGGTTGCGGTGACCTCGCGGATAACATCCGCCAAAACACGCCCCTCGGCGCGGGCCGCAAAGCTAAGCGCCATGCGGTGCGACAACACGGGCATCGCAAGGGCGGCCACATCCTCGGGCGAGGGGGCAAGACGACCATCCATCAGTGCCCAGGCCCGTGATGTCAGCATCAGGGCTTGTGCTGCGCGTGGGCCGGGGCCCCATGCGACAGTGTCGCGCACAATGGCTGGTGCTTCGGGCGCATCGGGGCGGCAGGCACGGACCAGATCAAGGATCATGTCGACGGTTGCGTCGCCAACGGGCATGCGCCGAATAATACCTTGAGCGTCAATCAACGCCTCGGGTGTGAACACTTGTGTGGGTTTGGCCTGCTGCGTGCCAGTTGTGGCCAGCAGGATGTCACGTTCGGTGTCGCGATCCGGATAGGGCACGTCGATCTGCACAAGAAAACGGTCCAATTGCGCCTCGGGCAGGGGGTAGGTGCCTTCTTGCTCAATCGGGTTTTGGGTGGCCAACACGTGAAAAGGCGCGGGCAGTTTACGGGTTTGGCCCGCAACGGTGACCTCACGCTCCTGCATGGCTTGTAGCAGTGCCGATTGTGTCCGAGGCGAGGCGCGGTTGATTTCATCGGCCATGAGAAGCTGGGCAAAAATCGGCCCTTCGATATAGCGAAACGCACGGCTGCCGTCGGGCGCAGTTTCCAGCACCTCAGAGCCAAGGATATCGCCCGGCATCAGATCAGGTGTGAACTGGATGCGGTTGCCGTTTAGGCCCATCACCGTAGACAGCGTTTCGACCAAAAGCGTTTTGCCCAGACCCGGCAGCCCCATTAACAGCGCGTGCCCCCCCGACAGCATCGCCGAAAGCGACAGCCCGACAACAGTGTCCTGACCAATAATCGTGCCGGCGATCTCGGATCGGGCCTCTCGCAGTTTGTCGCCGAGTGCGTCAATTTCCTTGATCATGGCGTCATCAGACATAGGCTCTCTCCATGCGGGCGTTTACAGGCGTCAGTATGCAGATATGACGAATGGGCTGAATGGCAAAGAGACATGAGCGGACAAAACATCGTGAAACCGAACCCCGAGGGCATAGCTGCCAGTATAAACGCCACAAAAAAGGGCCGCGGATTGCCGCCTGTGCACCTGTGGAGTCCGCCCTTTTGTGGGGATATCGACATGCGCATCGCGCGCGATGGCACGTGGTTCTACGAAGGATCAAAAATAACGCGCCCCGGTTTGGTGGGGCTGTTTTCGTCGATCCTTAAACTTGAGGACGGCAAGTTTTTCCTGGTGACCCCGGTGGAAAAGGTAGGGATCACGGTAGAGGACGCGCCTTTCGTGGCCGTCGATTTTGAGCAGAACGGCGCGGATATCGTGTTCGAAACCCACGTAGGCGATAGCGTCACTGTCGGGCCGGAGAATGCCGTCCGTATAGATGTCGCCGAGGACGGAGAGCCGTCACCCTACTTGCATGTCCGGGCAGGCCTAGAGGCGTTGATCGACCGCAAATCGTTTTATCGGTTGGTTGAGGTCGGCGCGCATCATGAGGGCATGTTTGGCATCTGGTCTGGTGGCGCGTTCTTCCCGTTTGTAGAAAGTGCGGCTTTGCAGGACTGACCTGTGCACGCATGCATCTGGCGCGCCTGTGCGGGGTACGCTAGGCCTCGGGCAACTGGAAAGGACGTTTCATGATCCCTGCACGCTTTGCCCCTGTGGTTTTTGGCTTCATTTTATCGGGGCTGATGTCGCTAATAGTGTCGGGCATTGCGACGCTGCGTGCCGTTGGCATGCCGCCGGATATTCTGGCCAAATGGATGGGTAGCTGGGCATTTAGCTGGGCGGTGGCTTTTCCCACCGTGTTGGTCGTGGCCCCGTTGGCGCGCCGCTTGGTGGCGCGTTTGGTCCGAAACGAAAGCTAAAGCTCAATCCACTTACCCGGTGCGATGCCCTCCAACGACCAGTCCCCGATACGCCACCGCACCAGCCGCAAACAGGGCAAACCCACGGCGGCACACATGCGCCGAACCTGACGATTGCGCCCTTCGGTGATGGTCAATTCAAGCCACGCGTCGGGCACGGTTTTGCGCACACGCACGGGTGGATCGCGGGGCCATAGGTCGGGCGCGGGGATTTCGCGCACCTTGGCGGGCCGGGTCTTCCCATCCTTTAGGGTGACTCCCCGGGCCAGTTGATCCAACGCGTCACCGGAGGGCGTACCCTCGACCATCACAAGGTAGGTTTTTGGCACCTTGCGCTTGGGCGAGGTGATCTGCGCCTGCAACTGCCCGTTGTCCGTCAGCAGCAAAAGCCCCTCGCTGTCGCGGTCCAAGCGGCCAGCGGCATACACGCCGGGCAGGTCGATGTGATGCTTTAGCCCCGGCCATTTCCCCTCATCGGTGAATTGGCTCAGGACATTCATCGGTTTGTTGAACGCGATCAGCATGGGGCGCTAGTGGGCCTGTGCCCAGTTCGCGCCCTGACCAGCCTCAACACTCAGCTTCACATCCAGATGCACCACGGGGTCGGCCGCGCCTTCCATGATGTCACGAGCCACGGCGGTAAGTGTGTCCACGGCGTCTTCATCGACCTCAAACAGCAGCTCATCGTGCACCTGCAACAGCATCTTGGCGGGCAGATCCGCAATGGCGGCGGGCATCCGGATCATGGCGCGACGGATAATGTCAGCCGCCGTCCCTTGGATCGGGGCGTTGATCGCGGCGCGCTTGGCAAACCCGGCGGTGGGGCCTTTGGCGTTGATCTCAGGCGTGTGGATTTTGCGACCAAACAGCGTTTCGACCCGTTCATGTTCTTTGGCGAATTTGACGGTGTCATCCATATAGGTGCGGATGCCGGGAAAGCGTTCAAAATAGGTATCGATGAAGGCCTGCGCCTCGGCGCGCGGAATGCGCAGATTGCGTGCCAGACCAAAACCGGAGATGCCGTAAATTACGCCAAAGTTAATCGCTTTGGCTTGGCGACGCACGTCTGAGGTCATCTCATCGAGGGGTACGCCAAACATCTGCGAAGCGGTGATTGCGTGGATATCTTGACCGTCTTTGAACGCTTGTTTGAGAGCATCAATTCCGGCGACATGGGCCAAAATCCGCAACTCGATCTGAGAATAATCGAGTGCAACGAGTACTTTGCCCTCATCCGCAACGAACGCCTCACGAATGCGGCGTCCTTCCTCAGACCGGATGGGGATGTTTTGTAGGTTCGGATCAGTCGAGGCCAAGCGCCCCGTGCTTGCGCCCGCAATGGAATAGGACGTGTGGACACGCCCAGTATCGGGGTTGATATGGTCCTGAAGCGCGTCAGTATAGGTCGATTTCAGCTTGGATAACTGTCGCCAATCAAGAACGCGGGCGGGCAGATCATGCTCGGTCGCGAGGTCCTCTAGGACATCGGCGCCAGTGGAATACTTGCCGGTCTTTGCGCTTTTCTTGCCGCCCTCAAGGCCCATCTTATCGAACAGGATTTCGCCGAGCTGTGCAGGCGATCCTACGTTAAAGCTTTGTCCTGCCAGTTCGTGGATTTCGGCCTCAAGTCCCGCCATCTTCTGGGCGAATGCGTTGGACATCCGGCTGAGCGTGTCGCGGTCGACCTTGATGCCGGTTCGCTCCATCTGGGCGAGAACGGGCACAAGAGGACGTTCGAGCTTTTCATAGACCCGCGTGACCTGCGCCGCTGAGAGGCGCGGTTTAAGGATTTGCCACAGGCGCAGCGTCACATCTGCGTCTTCGGCGGCATATGGCACGGCATCGTCGATGGGCACACGATCAAAGGTGATCATGGATTTTCCGCTCCCCAAGAGGGACTTAATCGGGATCGGCGTGTGGTTCAGGTACTGATCCGCCAGCTTGTCCATGCCGTGCGTGTGCAACCCAGCATGTTGCGCATAGGACAACAACATTGTGTCGTCGATAGGTGCCAGCGTGATCCCGTACTTGGCAAAGATCTTCATGTCGTACTTGGCGTTTTGCAGAATTTTCAGGACGGAAGGGTCCTGCAGCAAAGGCCGCAACAGCACGAGGGCGTCTTCTAGCGGGATTTGCCCCTCCGCGAGGGCGTCATTCCCGAACAGATCATCGGCGGCCGCGCCCTTGTGGGTCAGCGGTACATAGGCTGCTTCGCCCGGTTCGATGCACAGGCTGACACCCACCAAATCGGCGGTCATCTCGTTCAACCCGGTTGTTTCTGTGTCCACCGCGACGTAGCCGCGCGCATGCGCCTGCGCGATCCATTTGGCCAGCGTTTCGGTGTCGCGGATGCAGGTGTATGTCCCGCTGCCCATTGCGGGGGCTTCTGGGGCTTCGGGCGCGTCTGGGGCTGTGATTTCGGGGGCGGCAGGGGGTTCTACGCCCATGCGGTCGGCGATGCGTTTGGTCAGGGTGCGGAATTCCATCTGATTGAGGAATTCCAACAAATCCTCCGCCACGGCATCGCGGATTTCGAGCGACTCTAACGTGAATGGCAGGTCCATGTTTTCGTCGAGTGCGACTAATCGTTTGGACAGTTCAATCTGGGCGCGATGCTCGATCAACGTCTGGCGGCGCTTGGGTTGTTTGATCTCTTCGGCGCGGTCCAACAGGTCCTCTAGGGTGCCGAATTCGTTGATCAAAAGAGCAGCTGTTTTGATCCCGATGCCGGGTGCGCCGGGCACGTTGTCGACGCTATCGCCCGCAAGGGCCTGCACATCCACAACACGCTCTGGTCCCACGCCAAACTTCTCAACCACACCGTCACTATCGATGCGCTTGTTTTTCATGGGGTCCATCATCTCAACCCCGCCGCCGACAAGCTGCATGAGGTCCTTGTCAGAGGAAACAATCGTCACCCGGCCACCGGCGGCGCGCGCCTGACAGGCGAGCGTTGCGATGATGTCGTCTGCCTCAAAGCCTTCGATCTCTTCGCAGGCGATGTTAAAGGCGCGGGTGGCGTCGCGGGTCAGGGGGATTTGAGGGCGCAAATCCTCGGGCATCGCGTCGCGATTGGCTTTGTATTGGTCATACAGGTCATTGCGGAACGTATGGCTACCCTTGTCAAAAATCACGGCGACATGGGTGGCGGCGTCTGGGCCGGAATTGCCCTCAACATAGCGTTGCAGCATGTTGCAAAACCCGCTGACCGCGCCGACCGGCAGGCCATCGGATTTGCGCGTCAAAGGAGGCAGCGCGTGAAAGGCGCGAAAGATGAAGGCCGAACCGTCGATGAGGTGCAGGTGGCACCCTTTTCCGAATTGCGTGTCTGACATGATATTCCCCTGTTCGCCGTGCGCATGGTTCTAGCGCAGGGGGCGCTGGATGGCGAGGCTCTGCGGACACTGATTGGGGGAAACTAAGCGGCCCTCGACTCAGGGGCGCAAAGGTCCGCCTTAGTCGGCGAACCCGTATTCTTCGGCCGGAAAGCTGCGTGTCCGGACTTCTTGGGCATAGGCTTCTACGGCGGCTTCGGCTTGGCTGCCCAGATCGGCATAGCGTTTGACGAACTTCGGCTTGAATGCGGTGAACAGCCCGAGCATGTCATCGACCACAAGGACCTGACCGTCACAATGCGCCGATGCCCCGATGCCGATGGTCGGAATGGGTAGGGCTTCGGTGATTTTGGTGGCCAGTCCTGTTGGTACTTTTTCCAAGACAACGGCGAACGCACCTGCGTCGCTGACGGCTTGAGCATCGGCCATCAACATGGGCGCGGCGTCGCCGCGGCCCTGTACCTTGTACCCGCCAAGCGTGTGGATCGCCTGCGGCGTCAGGCCAACATGGGCCATCACGGGGATGCCGCGTTCGACTAAGAATGCAATGGTTTCAGCCATATGCACACCGCCCTCAAGCTTGACCGCGCCCGCGCCGGTTTCCGCCATTAGGCGGGCGGCTGCGGCAAACGCCACCTGTGGGCTGGCCTCGTAACTGCCAAAGGGCATGTCCACGACCATGAGCGCGCGGTCCAACCCGCGGCGCACTGCTTGCCCATGCAGGATCATCATGTCTAGCGTGACTTGCAGGGTCGAGGGCAGGCCGTGCAGAACCATTCCAACACTGTCGCCAACCAGCACAAAGTCGCAATGCGCATCCATCAGCTGGGCCATGGGGGTGGTGTAGGCCGTCAGGCTGACAATGGGTGTGCCGCCCTTCATGTCTTTTATATCGCTTGGTGTTACGGCCCGCGATTGGCCTGTCGTGCTCATGTTAAATCAGTGCGCTGCCGCGCCCTCAGCGTCATCAGAAAGCATGAATTTCTTGTCACAATAGGGGCACTCGACGTAGCCCTTTGTGCTGTCCACAGTCAGCCACACGCGGGGGTGACCAAGGGCACCGCCGCCGCCATCACAGGCCACACGGGAAGAGGTCACGATCTCTGTCTCAGGGGCATCAATGCTCATGGGTTGGCTCCAGACGATTCAAGGGGTAGGGGGGGTTATGCGGTAAACTGCCCCTTGTGGGCAAGCGGAATGGTGAGGGACGCCCCAATGGCAGCAGCGATCAAAATCGAAGGATTGCGGAAAACCTACGCTGGGCAGGGCGCAAGTGCCCCGAAAGAGGCGCTAAAGGGCGTAGACCTGGAAATCCCGCAGGGCAGCATTTTTGGCTTATTGGGGCCAAACGGCGCTGGCAAATCCACGATGATCAACATTTTGGCCGGATTGGTGACCAAAACGTCCGGGAGTGTGAACATCTGGGGCTTTGACCAAGATGTGAACCCCCGCCAAAGCCGGGCCGCGATTGGTGTTATGCCGCAAGAGCTGAACCTTGATCCGTTCTTTACGCCCCGCGCAGCGCTTGAGGTGCAGGCTGGGCTATATGGTGTGCCCAAAGCGGATCGCCGCAGCGATGAAATCTTGGAGCTTGTCGGACTAACGGACAAGGCCGAGGCCTATGCGCGTACGCTTTCGGGCGGTATGCGGCGGCGGCTGTTGTTGGCCAAAGCGCTTGTGCATCACCCGCAAATTCTCGTGTTGGATGAACCCACAGCGGGCGTGGATATTGAGCTACGCCAGATGCTGTGGCGCAACGTGCGCAAGCTAAACGAGGAGCGAGGGATGACAATCATCCTGACCACGCACTACCTCGAAGAGGCGCAGGAAATGTGTGATGAGATCGCGATCATCAATCACGGCGAAGTGGTTGTGCGCGATCGGACCGAGGTCTTGCTGGATCGGCTAGATGCCAAAACCCTCGTGATCGTACCAGAGGCCGAAGTCGGTGAAGTGTCGCTGCCCAAAGGCGTTGAGATGGTACGCAGGCTCCATGGTGAGCTGGCGTTTTCCTACGCGCGCTCCAACACCAGTGCCGAGGCCGTGTTGCAGGCGGTTCATGCGGCGGGGATCTCGATCCGGGACGTGCGCACCGAAGAGGCGGATCTTGAGGACGTGTTTGTCTCTTTGACGTCGTCAAAGGCATAGTCCGCAGCCAGTAGCGTATCGTTTAGCCGCGCCGGCTGACGACGCCTGCCGCAATGCCTGCGCCAAGGGTGATCAGAATGCAGGCACCCGCCAATGACCACGTGGCGGCAGCCTGACCCGCAACCACCAAGACTATCGTAGATAAGAGTGGGGCTGCGTAGCTGGCCGCACCCAAGACCTGTATATCGCCGCGCTTGACGCCGACATCCCACAAAAAGAACGCAAACCCCACTGGCCCAAGGCCTAGCCCGATAACGGCAGCCCACTGGATGGCGGTTACGGGCCAAACGGTTGTCTCAATCATCAGATGAGCCGCAGTGGCAAGGATGGCTGTCACAAGGCAAAAGCCGGTAACGGCCTCGGTCGGGACATGGGAAATTGTGCGCGATAGGACCGAATAGCTGGACCATATGAATGCCGCCAAAAGTGCGAGGGCATAGCCGCTGGTGTAGGTTGGATCAAAGGCCAAGGCCTCACCGCGGGTGACCAACAGGGCCGCTCCGCAAAAGCCGCAGGCCGCTCCGATCACGTGGCGGGGCAACAAACGCTCGCCCGGTGCCAGTGCCGAAAGCACTACAATCAAGAGTGGCCAGAGGTAGGCGATTAGGCTTGCCTCTACCGCCGGTGCGGCCCGCAGGGCAGAAAAATAGACAAAATGGTATCCAAATAAACCGCCCACGCCGATGGCCCAAACGTGGGGCGGTTGGCGCAATGCACCAAAGGACCGACCAGTAGCTAGCATGACGCTTGCGCCCGACAGGCCACCAATCGCAAAGCTTAAAGCCGCTAATTGTAAGGGCGGAACGGCACCACTGGCCGCCGTGAACAGCGCCAAAAGCGCCCACAAAAGGACGGCTCCAAATCCGATTAAGGTCGCGCGCGCTGAAGTCATGCCTCGACGTATCGCCAACCTTTCGTCGCGTCCATATCGCACCCGCAGAAAATGCGCGCTGGCTTTTTGGGCTGACCTGCGCTAAGGCGCGCGCACCTACTCTCCTCCAAAGGCTGTTCCCATGGATATTCGCAATATTGCGATCATCGCACACGTTGACCACGGCAAGACGACGCTCGTTGACGAGCTTCTCAAACAATCCGGTACTTACCGGGAAAATCAGGCGACGACCGAGCGCGCGATGGACAGCAATGACCTAGAACGCGAACGCGGCATCACCATCTTGGCGAAAGCGACAAGTGTTGAATGGGGCGATACCCGGATCAACATCGTTGATACGCCCGGCCACGCCGACTTTGGCGGTGAAGTGGAGCGTATCCTGAGCATGGTTGACGGTGTTGTTCTGTTGGTTGATGCCGCAGAAGGCCCGATGCCTCAGACGAAATTTGTGACCTCCAAAGCGCTCGCGCTGGGCCTGCGTCCTATTGTTGTGCTCAACAAGGTGGACAAGCCCGATGCGGAGCCTGACCGCGCGTTGGATGAGTGTTTTGACCTGTTCGCCAACCTCGGCGCAGATGACAAGCAACTCGATTTTCCACACATGTATGCCTCCGGCCGGTCCGGTTGGGCCGATCTGGAACTGGACGGGCCACGCAAAGACCTGACCGCGCTGTTCGATTTGATCGTCAAGCACGTTCCAAAACCAGCACAGCTTGCGGCGGCGAATGAGCCTTTCCGTATGCTGGCGACGACGCTTGGCGCAGACCCCTTCATTGGTCGGACGCTGACAGGCCGGGTTGAGGCCGGGACCCTTAAGGCAGGGACAACATTGCAAGCGCTGAGCCGTGAAGGCGACAAGCTGGAAAGCTTCCGCGTGACCAAAATTCTTGCGTTCCGCGGTCTGGGCCAACAGCCTATCGACGAAGCGGTCGCAGGTGACATCGTCACGCTTGCCGGTATGGCCAAGGCCACTGTGGCCGACACGCTGTGCGATCCAAGTGTGACCACGCCGATTGATGCACAACCGATTGATCCACCAACCATCACAGTGACCTTCGGGATCAACGACAGCCCGCTTGCAGGGCGTGACGGCAAAAAGGTGCAATCGCGCGTTATTCGCGACCGCCTGATGAAAGAAGCCGAGACCAACGTCGCGATTCAGATCACGGACACCCCTGGCGGTGAGGCCTTTGAGGTCGCTGGCCGTGGCGAATTGCAGATGGGTGTTTTGATCGAAAACATGCGTCGTGAGGGTTTTGAGCTGTCAATCTCGCGCCCGCAGGTGCTGTTCCGTGAGGAAGATGGCCAGAAGCTGGAGCCAATTGAGGAAGTCACCATTGACGTGGACGACGAGTACTCTGGCGCTGTGATCGAAAAGATCACAGGTACCCGTAAGGGTGAGCTGGTCGAGATGAAGCAGGCTGGCGCCGGCAAAACGCGGATCATCGCGCATGTGCCCTCGCGCGGTTTGATCGGGTACCACGGTGAGTTCCTGACCGATACGCGCGGGACCGGTGTGTTGAACCGTGTGTTCCACGAATGGTCGCCATTCAAGGGCGCGATCCCCGGTCGTCGTCAGGGTGTTCTGATCTCGATGGAAGATGGTGTTTCGGTGGCTTATGCGATCTTTAACCTTGAGGATCGCGGTAAGTTCTTCATCGGTGCGCAGGAGCAGGTTTACCAAGGTATGGTTATCGGCGAACACAGCCGCGACAACGACCTTGAGGTAAACCCGCTGAAGGGCAAAAAGCTGACGAACGTGCGCGCCTCCGGTACGGATGAAGCTGTACGTTTGACAACGCCGGTCAAGATGTCCCTGGAAGAAGCGATTGCCTATATCGACAATGACGAGTTGGTTGAGGTGACGCCCAATGCGATCCGGTTGCGCAAGCGCTATCTGGACCCGCATGAGCGCAAACGTCAGTCCCGCGTTGCCAGCTAAGGTTACAGGGATATTTGAGAACCAAAGAGGGGCGCGTTTGTGCCCTTCTTTTTTGTTTGGATGGTCCCGATGACGACACTTGTTCTGTTGGATTATGCATCTGTGATCGTGTTCGCTGTAACAGGCGCGCTTGTGGCATCGCGGGCGCAACTGGATGTTGTGGGCTTTGGCTTTGTGGCGTGTCTGACAGCAGTGGGCGGCGGGACAGTGCGCGACGTCGTATTGGACCGAAATCCTGTGTTTTGGTTGGCAGATCCGTTAAATATTGCAGCCGCGCTTTTGGCGGCGGTAGTAATTTTTTTTACCGCTCACTGGGTGGAAAGCCGTCTGAAGGCGGTGATTTGGTTGGATGCTGTGGCCTTGTCAGTTGCTGTGGCGGCGGGCGTGTTGGCGGCGCGTTCCGTGGATCAGCCCGCGGCAATCCAAGTGATTATGGGCGTGATGACCGGCTGTTTGGGCGGGTTAATGCGCGATGTAGTCTGTAACGAGGTGCCTTTGGTCCTGAAGCAGGGGGAGCTGTATGTGACCGCAGCGCTTGCTGGTGCAGTGGGGGCATTGGCTGGCCTGTGGTTGAGCCCCGGTTCCCCTTGGGCTGCAATCGCGTTGTGTGCGGCGCTTACGTTTGGATTGCGCGCGGGTTCTATCCTGTTTGGCTGGCGGCTGCCGGTGTACCGTGCGCGTCCGCCGCAGACATAGGCCTAGTTGCTAGGAGAGGGCGCCATCGCGGGCGCGCCATCAGTGTCGGCGCGTGGTTCACGCGGGGGGCGGCCAATAACATCGCGCAATTCATCAAGTTCAATGAAGTTGTCGGCCTGACGGCGGAGTTCATCTGAAATCATCGGAGGCTGCGAGCGGATGGTTGAAACCACCGAAACACGCACGCCTTTACGCTGCACGGCCTCAACCAGCGGGCGGAAATCACCATCGCCGGAAAATAGCACGATATGGTCAACGTGGTCAGCGGTTTCCATCGCGTCCACGGTCAACTCAATATCCATGTTGCCTTTGACTTTGCGGCGGCCTTGACTGTCGACGTATTCCTTGGCGGATTTCGTGACCATGGTGAAGCCGTTGTAATGCAACCAATCTACGAGCGGGCGAATTGGGGAGTAATCATCGTTTTCGAGGAGGGCGGTATAGTAGAAAGCACGGAGCATTTTCCCCCGGCGCATGAATTCTTGGCGCAACAATCGGTAGTCGATATCGAATGAAAGTGCTTTGGCCGCAGCGTAAAGATTGGAACCGTCAATAAAGAGCGCAAGCCGCTCGTCTCGGTAAAACATCCCGAATGTCCTTTAAAAATAATTTTGTCCCGCCTAAAGCGACAGGCCTTGTGAGTAAATGTGAGCAAACCACACAAAGCGGTATGACAGAAAACATAAATCAAAACCTTAACGGCACAAGTGATACACAGGGAGATCGTCGCACAATGCTTCTGTTTGCGCTTGGAGGAAATTCGGACTTCGGCGGAGAATCGCCTAATTTGGTCGTGCAGCGCGCCATTTCTGCGCTGCGATGCAGTGAAATAGGGGGCTCTTGGCGGTCAAGTTGTCTATATCGCACCCCAGCGTTTCCGGCAGGCAGCGGTGCTGATTTTGCAAATGCAGTCGTGATTTGTGAGGCCCCGGAGGTGAACGCGGAGGCGGCTTTGGCTATCGCGAATGGCATTGAGGCTGAGTTTGGCCGCACGCGTGCAGAGCGTTGGGGGGCACGAACTTTGGACATCGATTTGATTGCGGCGGGGCCAGCGGGCGGGCAGGTTGCACCCGATCTGGGCGTTGCCCAGCAGTGGCGTGACCTGCCGATGGATGCACAGCTAATCACCACGCCGCAGACCCTTATTCTACCGCATCCGCGTGTCACTGATCGATCATTTGTTCTGGTTCCGTTGGTCGAGGTCGCGCCCGATTGGATAGATCCGCTGAGCGGCCAAAGCGCCTGCGCCTTGTTGGCGGCCCGTCCAGCGCAGGAGCGCGCCTCGGTTGTGCCGTGGTAGCCTGTTCGCTCCGCGTGGAGCCAATTGTTTCGCCCTTGTCAAGTCTTGCGTGAGGCTGTAAGTGATGCGGCTCACACCCCCATGATCTGGAGTGCACCATGGCCCGCGTTACGGTTGAAGATTGCGTTGATAAGGTTCCAAACCGGTTTGAACTGGTTATGTTGGCCGCTCACCGCGCCCGCGAAATTGCCGCTGGTGCGTCGATCACCGTGGATCGTGATAACGACAAAAACCCTGTCGTCTCTCTGCGTGAGATTGCTGATGAAACGCAATCCGCTGAGGACCTGCGTGAACGTCTGATCGAAAGCAATCAGACGCAGATCGAGGTTGATGAGCCCGAGGATGACAGCATGTCTCTGCTGATGGGCGTCGAAAAAGACGCACCTGCTGAGGACGATATGTCTGAGGAAAAACTGCTGCGCGCGCTGATGGAGGCGCAGGAGCCCCGCTAAGGGCCCCTCGCCCTGTTAGCAGATGATCCCAGTAGAGGACCTTCTCGCAAAGGTTCGCGCATATAACCCCAACACCAATGAGCCGCTGATCCGGGCGGCTTATTCCTATGGTTGGGATATGCATAAGGGGCAGACCCGGCAATCTGGTGAGCCCTACTTTTCACATCCTGTCGAGGTGGCGATGCTGCTCACGGAGCAGCGGCTAGACGATGCCAC
Source organism: Thalassobacter stenotrophicus (assembly GCF_001458315.1). Taxonomy (GTDB): domain Bacteria; phylum Pseudomonadota; class Alphaproteobacteria; order Rhodobacterales; family Rhodobacteraceae; genus Thalassobacter; species Thalassobacter stenotrophicus. The sequence continues at coordinate 34,698 of NZ_CYRX01000009.1, forward strand.
GATCATCACAGCTTTGCTGCATGATACGATCGAGGACACGCGCACCACGTTCACCGAAATCGCTGAGATGTTTTCGACGGAAATTGCGGTGTTGGTCGATGGTGTGACCAAGCTGACCAATCTTCAGCTGAGCAGCACGCAAACCAAACAGGCCGAGAATTTTCGTAAGCTTTTCATGGCGATGTCCAAGGACTTGCGGGTTATCTTGGTCAAGCTGGCGGACCGTTTGCACAACATGCGTACCATCCGTCATATGGCTGCGCACAAGCAGGCGCAAAAGGCCCATGAGACAATGGATATCTATGCGCCGCTTGCCGGGCGCATGGGGATGCAGTGGATGCGGGAGGAGCTGGAGGATCTGTCGTTCGCCGTGCTTCAGCCGGAGGCGCGCTCCTCGATTATGCGCCGCTTTGTGACACTGCAAAAAGCCAGCGGCGATGTAATCGCGCGCATCACGCTCGACATTATAAATGAACTTAAAAAAGCTGAGGTCGCGGCTGATGTGACTGGCCGTGCCAAGCGTCCTTTTTCCATCTGGCGCAAGATGGAGGAAAAGGAGCTTGGTTTTTCTCGATTGTCCGACATCTACGGCTTTCGGGTTATTTGCACGTCTGAGCAAGACTGCTACCGCGCCTTGGGAGTGATCCACCAACGGTGGCGCGCGGTGCCGGGCAGGTTCAAGGATTACATCAGCCAGCCCAAATCGAATGGGTATCGCTCGTTACACACGACTGTTTCGGGGCGTGACGGCAAACGGGTTGAGGTGCAGATTCGCACCCGCGAAATGCACGATGTGGCAGAGGGCGGCGTGGCCGCGCACTGGTCTTATCGTGACGGTCAGCGTGCTGAGAATCGGTTTGCCGTTGATCCCGCCAAGTGGCTCGAAACGATTACGGAGCGATTCGAAGCGGCAGAAGACCACGACGAGTTCATGGAACACGTGAAGCTCGAGATGTATTCCGATCAGGTGTTCTGCTTTACACCCAAGGGGGAGGTTGTCGCCCTGCCCAAAGGCGCGACGCCCTTGGATTTCGCTTATGCCATCCACACCCGAATCGGTCACTCCTGCGCTGGGGCCAAGGTTGATGGGATGCGGGTGCCGCTATGGACCCGGCTCAAAAACGGCCAAAGTGTTGAGATCACCACCGCCGAGGGCCAAAGCCCTCAGGTGACGTGGATCGACATTGTAAAAACGGGTCGTGCCAAACAAGCCATCCGCCGCGCGCTGCGTGAAGAGGACATTGTGCGGTTCCAACGTTTGGGGCGTGAATTGATGCGCGTCGCGTTGGATCATGTGGGCAAGAAGGCCACGGACAAGGTGCTGGAAACCGCCGCGCGGGCGTTTGATCTGCCCAATACGGATGCGCTGTTGGCTAAGGTCGGGGCCACGGATGTGTCTGCGCGCAAAGTGGTGGAACGGCTCTATCCCGAACTTATCGCCAGTGCGCCAGAAGCAGAAGTTGCGCCCAACAAGGCCATTGTTGGCCTCAATCCCGACGACAAATTTACCCGTGGTAGCTGTTGTCAGCCCGTGCCCGGTGAACGCATCGTTGGCATCACCTATCGTGGCAGCGGCGTGGTGGTGCATGGCATCGATTGTAAACGCCTTGTGACATATGAAGATCAGCCTGATCGCTGGCTCGACATTCGCTGGGCGGCGGGTCACCATGCGGCCGTGCACGCGGTGACGCTGGATCTGACGATCAGCAACGAAGGTGGGGTACTGGGACGTATCTGCACATTGATTGGCGAGCAAAACGCAAATATCTCGGACTTGCGATTCACAGATCGCAAACCGGATTTTTACCGCTTGCTGGTAGACGTGGACGTCCGCGACAGCGAACACCTGCACGCGGTGATGATGGCAATCGAGACGGACAGTGATGTCGCGGCGCTTCGGCGCGAACGCGATGTCGCCAAGGCGCCGGCCTGAGGGCGGCATAAAGGGGAGGGCCCGGGTGGTCTTCAAACGCAGAGACGCCCGCCCATGGTGGCGTATCCTCAAGGAGGTGCTTTGGCCCAAAGGTGGCTGGGCGCGTGCGTTTCACTATGTCAAACACCGCCTGCGGCGATTGCCCGACAGCCCGCACAAAATCAGCCGGGGTATTCTTGTTGGCGTTTTCACTGCCTTTACACCCTTCTACGGGTTGCACTTTTTGGTGGCGGCCGTTGGTGCGCGCTTGTTGCAGGGCAATATTCTTGCGGCTTTGCTGGCGACTTTCTTTGGCAACCCTCTGACGTATGTGCCTATCGGGGTGATCTCGCTCCAGACAGGGCATTTTTTGCTAGGCACGGAATTCGATAAGGAATTTGACGACGGTCTGTTGGCCAAGTTCGTCGGTGCGGGCCAAGACCTGTTGCACAATGTGCGCGCGCCCTTTTCGGGGGAGGCTGCGGATTGGAGCCATCTTTCCCTGTTCTGGGATGAGGTGTTCTTTCCCTACATGGTGGGCGGCATCATCCCCGGCATCGTGGCTGGGATCATCTGCTATTACATGTGCCTGCCGGTCATCACCGCGTATCAAAAACGCCGCCGGGGCATGATCAAGAAAAAGCTAGAAGAGTTGCGCCGCAAGGCTGCCCGTGGCGATCAAACGCGCTAGGTTCAGGCCAGAGGGTGAGCCAGCGAATGAGGGAGTGGTCTGATGGAAAAACTGCGTCTTGGTGTGAATATCGATCACGTGGCGACGGTGCGCAATGCGCGTGGCGGTATGGTGCCTGATCCGGTGCGCGCTGCGGTGTTGGCAGAGCGTGCGGGCGCAGATGGCATCACAGCGCACCTGCGTGAAGACCGCCGCCATATCAAGGATGCTGATATCGGCGCCTTGATGGAGGCTTTGACCATCCCCCTTAATTTTGAAATGGCCGCCACCGCTGAAATGCAGGCCATCGCTTTGCACCACAAACCTCATGCGGTGTGCATCGTGCCCGAGCGGCGCGAAGAGCGGACAACCGAGGGTGGGCTTGAGGTCGCGCGCGAAGAAAAGCGGCTGGGCGATTATATTGCACCGCTGCGCGACGCGGGCTGTCGGGTGTCGCTGTTTATTGCGGCGGATGAGGCGCAAATTCGCGCAGCCCACCGCATCGGTGCGCCAGTCATCGAGCTGCATACAGGTGCCTATTGCGATGCAGTCGCCGAAGGTCATACGAGTGAGGCCGCGGCTGAACTGGCGCGGATCACTGAGATGGCGGCTTTTGCGCATGACCTCGGGCTGGAGGTTCACGCGGGCCACGGCCTGACCTACGAAAGCACCCCGCCGATTGCGGCCCTTCCCACCGTGAGGGAGCTGAACATCGGGCACTTCTTGATCGGTGAGGCGATCTTTGTGGGGCTTGAGGCGGCCATGACCCAGATGCGGCAGGTAATGGACGCCGCTCGCACAAGTGCTTCTGACTAGACAGCGCCCCATCACGCGCTACACACGTTGGCTGAACGCATAACCATCCACGGAGCCGGAATGATCCTCGGCATCGGCACTGACCTCGCGAACATTGAACGCATTCAAGGAACGCTGGACCGCTTTGGCGACCGCTTCCGCAATCGTATCTTCACGGATGATGAGCAGCGTAAGGCCGAGAACCGCAAAGATGTCGCTGGCACCTATGCCAAGCGTTGGGCCGCCAAGGAAGCGTGCTCCAAGGCGTTGGGCACGGGGCTGCGCATGGGCATCGCGTGGAAAGACATGTCGGTCACCAATCTGCCCACCGGGCAGCCGGTTATGCAGGTTACGGGCTGGGCCAAAGATCGTCTCGACGCGATGACCCCGCCCGGTCACGAGGCGATTATTCACGTCACCCTCACGGACGATCACCCATGGGCCCAAGCCATGGTCATGATTGAGGCTCGCCCCGCCGAATAAGGCCCAAAACACCGTAAAATGGGCGTGGACGTGGCTCTGCGCGCGGTTGACTCTGGACAGACCCCAAGGCAGGACGGTGGCTTGAGTTAGCACGGGAAAGAGGCCCTATGGCAAGCACGGCAAAAAAAGAGGGCATCGGTGAGACGCTCAGAACGGTTTTTTGGGCGCTGCTCATTGCTGGGGTCTTTAGAACACTGTTTTTTCAGCCTTTCTGGATCCCGTCTGGCTCCATGAAGGATACGTTGCTGATCGGTGATTTCCTGTTTGTGAACAAGATGGCCTATGGCTATTCGCGTCATTCCTGCCCGTTCTCGATGTGCCCCTTTTCGGGCCGCATCCTCGGATCAGAGCCTGAGCGCGGAGATGTGATCGTGTTCCGCCATCCCGTGAACGGTGCGGATTTCATCAAGCGGGTCGTGGGGATGCCCGGCGATAAGGTGCAGATGCAGGGCGGCGTGCTTTATATCAACGACACCGCCGTAAAGCTCGATCCCGTCGCTCCTTTTGTTGAGACGTTTGAACGCCAAGGCTCCGCCGGTCATTTGCCACGCTGCGCGAATGAACCTGTGGGATTGGGCGGCCAGTGCGAGAAGAACCGCTTTATCGAAACTCTGCCCGGGGGGGCGACGCATTCTGTCCTCGATACGTTGACAGGCCGCGGTGATAACACGCCTGCCTTTGTCGTGCCCGAGGGTAACTATTTCTTCATGGGTGATAACCGTGACAACTCGCAAGACAGCCGCTTTACGCAGGCGCAGGGCGGTGTTGGGATGGTCCCGTTTGAGTACCTGATCGGCCGTGCGGACCGGGTGATGTTCTCGTCTGCTGGCGACCGGATGATCTATTTCTGGACGTGGCGCGGCGACCGTTTTTACAAGGCGATCGAGTGAAGTTGAGTGCCGAACTGACGGCGTTTCAGACCCGGATCGGGCACGTCTTTGCACGCCCTGATTTGTTGGTGCGCGCGATGACGCATTCCTCGATTTCCAGTGCGTCGCGCCCGGACAATCAACGGCTTGAGTTTCTGGGTGATCGGGTGCTGGGCCTCGTGATGGCCGAGGCGCTGATGGCCGAAGACAAAGCCGCGTCCGAGGGCCAATTGGCCCCGCGCTACAACGCCCTTGTCCGCAAAGAAACATGCGCTGCCGTCGCCCGTCAAATCGATCTGGGTGCCGTGCTAAAGCTTGGTAAATCCGAGATGGTGACTGGTGGTCGCCGCAAGGACGCGCTGCTTGGTGACGGGATGGAGGCTTTGATCGCTGCTGTCTATTTGGATGGCGGGTTTGAGGCAGCACATGCTTTGGTCCTGCGTCTGTGGGGTGACCGGGTCGCACAGGTCGAAGAAGACGCGCGCGACCCCAAGACCGCGTTGCAGGAATGGGCACAGGCGCGTCGCTTGCAGCCGCCGACATATGCCTTGCTCAAACGCTCTGGACCCGACCACGCGCCGGTTTTCCTGATTGAGGCTCAATTGGACAATGGTGCGCGCGCGCAGGCATCGGCGGGCAGCAAACGCCACGCTGAGCAGGCCGCCGCCAAAGCGCTTTTCGCGCAGATGGAGAAGAATGATGGCTGACACAAAAGCCGGGTTTATCGCCCTCATCGGGGAGCCGAACGCCGGCAAATCCACGCTGCTGAACCGTATGGTGGGGGCGAAAGTGTCCATCGTGACGCACAAAGTCCAGACCACGCGCGCACGTATTCGCGGCGTCGCGATGGAGGGGCAAAGCCAGCTTGTGTTTGTGGACACGCCCGGCCTGTTCCGCCCGCGTCGTCGGTTGGACCGTGCCATGGTTGCCGCCGCGTGGGGTGGTGCCGCGGATGCCGAAATCGTCGTGCTGTTGGTTGAGGCGCACAGGGGCCTCACCGAAGGTGTTGAGGCGATCATCGAGGCTCTTGAGGAGCGTATTTCGCCGAACCAAAAAGTGGCACTTGCGCTTAACAAGATTGACCGCGTGAAGTCTGAGGTCCTGTTGGGCCTGACTGAAAAGCTAAACGCCCGTTACCCGTTCGTTGAGACGTTTATGATCTCGGCCGAGAAGGGGCATGGTGTCGATACGTTGCGCGGGTGGCTGGCTGAAAATCTACCGGATGGTCCTTGGCTGTACCCCGAAGATCAGATCGCCGACCTGCCGATGCGGATGATCGCGGCAGAGATGACGCGCGAGAAACTGACCCTGCGGCTTCATCAAGAACTGCCCTACCAGTTGACCGTTGAGACGACCAATTGGGAAGAGCGCAAAGACGGCTCTGCCCGGATCGACCAGTTGATCTATGTGATCCGCGATGGTCACAAAGGCATCGTTTTGGGCAACAAAGGCGAGACGATCAAAGGCGTCAGCCAATCCGCCCGCCAAGAGCTAGAAGAATTCCTTGGCCGCCGTGTTCACCTGTTCCTACAGGTCAAAGTCCGGCCCAACTGGCTGGAAGAATCTGAGCGGTATTCCGAGATGGGCCTTGATTTCAAGGACGGTAATTCTTGACCCGACTGACCTCCGATTTTTGGGTGTCTGCCTACCGCAAGCATCTAGAGATGTTGGATATTCCCTGCTTCGTCGTGGCAAAAGGCCATGCGCAGGCGGGCGCGGTTTTCGTCAAGGTTAACACCCTAGACGGAAACGCCTGCGTATATCAGCGCAGCTTTGACTTAATGACAGGCGAACGGCAGTGGGTGGAACTGACCAGAGGCCCAGAGGCGGCCTGCGACGCCGCGCTGTCGCGGCAGCGCGGGTTTGATCCAGACCTGTGGGTCCTAGAGGTTGAGGATCGGCAGGGGCGACATCTGTTGGACACGCCACATTTGAACGCCTAACTTTACGGCATGGATTGGCGTGATCAGGGAATGCTTCTGGCGGTTCGACCCCACGGAGAAAACTCTGTCATAGCAGAGGTTTTTACCCGTGGGCACGGGCGTCATTTGGGCGTGATCCGGGGGGGCACCTCGCGCAAGCTGGCCCCCATTCTGCAGCCGGGCGCACAGTTGGATGTCGCGTGGCGCGCGCGTCTCGAAAGCCATATGGGCAGTTTCACTGCGGAACCCATCCGGTCTCGGATGGCGGCGGTTCTGAACGACCCATTGCGATTATCGGCCCTGTCGAGCCTTTGCGCCACATCTGCCTTTTGCCTGCCGGAGCGGGAGAGTTTGCCCAACTTTCAAGCCGAGACCGAAGCCCTGGCGGACGCGATCCACAGTGGGAAAGGCTGGCTCAGCGCGTACATTTTCTGGGAGCTTCGCCTGTTGGAAGAAACCGGCTTTGCGCTGGATTTGAGCGCATGCGCCAACGGGGGCGGCGCGAATGATTTGGCCTATGTGTCGCCACGCACGGGCCGCGCGGTCAGTAGGATGGGTGCGGGCGAATGGGCCGACCGTTTGCTGCCCTTGCCAGAGTGCCTATTGGGCGGCCCGATAACCTTAGACGGCGCACGTGCGGCACTGACCTTGACAGGGCATTTCCTGACCCAGCACCTTGCACCATCGCTGGGCGGACGTGCGTTTCCGGCGGCGCGCACACGTTTTGTTGAGCAGGTCGCTCGCGCTTAGCCGTGCAGCGCCATTGATTGGGCGTGCAGCTCTGGTAGGCTTACGTTTAGGTAAATCAGGAGCGACCCATGCGGTGGATCAAAAGACTGGCGATTGGCGTTTTGGCCTTGGTCGCATTGGCAGTCGGGGCTTTGTTTATTGTGCCCACCGAGCGGATCGCCCGACTGGCCACAGATCAATTCGAACAAGCCACGGGCCGGGCGCTTACGATTAACGGATCAGTGCGGCCCGCGGTCTTTCCCAGCCTTGGGGTTCGGATCGAGGATGTTGCGATGGCCAACGCGGATTGGTCTGCGCAAGGCCCGATGCTGGCCGCAGCACGGCTGGATGTTAGTGTTGGGTTAATGGATCTTTTGGGTGGTGCAGTCTCTGTGGATCGCTTGGAATTGGTTGATCCCGTCGTCTTGCTGGAACGGGCCGCTGATGGTCGCGTGAACTGGGACGTTGCGCCCAGGACCACCTCACCCTCTGGCGCGACCACTACAGGCGGCAGCAGTACGACGCTGCCAGAAATTTCCCTCGCAGAGGCGCGGATCATCAATGGCACGGTTGCGTTTATAGATGCGCAAGCGGATGCGCTGCACCGCGTGGAGGCGCTCGATTTGACCATGACCCTGCCCAGTTTACAGGGCCGGGCAGAGGCGTCAGGCTCCGCTCTCTATAACGGAGCCGCCGTGACTTTTGATGGCGCACTAGATGGCATGGCGGGCTTGTTGAGCGGCGATCTTACACCCATCGAGGCGCAGGTTGCGGTGGGCGGCACGACGGCCTCTGTCACAGGCAGCTTTGGGATGTCGCCCTTGGGATTTGAGGTGCAGTTGACCGCCCAAAGCACTGAACGGGCGACGCTTTTTGCAGCCATTGGGCAAGCGGCCCCCGACCTGCCGAGCGGCTTTGGGCGCGACCAGATAACCCTACAAACAGGCCTGACCTTGGCAACCGAAGGCTCACTGCATTTGCGGGATATGACGCTTGGGCTTGATGGCAACAGCCTCCGCGGTGACGTGGATGTTTTCCCTAGCGAACAACGCCCCAAAATCGTGGCCACCCTCGATAGCCCGGGCCTAGACCTCAGCGCGCTGGCGGCTCAATCCGGCGGTGAGGCTGGCCCGAGCGCGGCCCCCACCACGAGCAGCGGTTGGAGTACCGCCCCCATAGACGTCAGCGCCCTCGGCCTTGCGGACGCTGAAATCGTACTGACGACAGGGGCGATCGGCTTGGGGGATGCAACCCTTGATGCCGTTTCTGCGCGCCTTGTGTTGGACCGCGCGCGTGCGGTGATCACGCTCGCGCCTATTCGGGCCTATGGCGGCAGCATCACTGGCGAGGTTATCGTCAATGGCCGTGGTGGTTTGTCATCGCGCGTGAACCTTACCCTTTCTGGGCTGCAGACCCAGCCGCTTTTGACGGAGTTTCTCGATTTTGAACGGCTGCTAGGGCAGGCTGATGTATCGGTGAATGTGCTTGGGGTTGGTACGTCGATGGCCGCTCTGATGAGCAGCCTAGAAGGATCAGGCAATGTGTCGGTGGGCCGGGGTGAGATCCTCGGCCTCGACCTCGCTGGGATGATGCGTAACTTTGATCTGAATTTTCAGGGCGAAGGCGCGCGGACGATTTTTGATGGGATCACAGGCCAGTTTTCGTTGACCCAAGGTGTTTTGAACACGGACGACCTGACGCTCTCGGCTCCTTTGCTTGAGGCGCTGACACAGGGCCAAGTCAACATGGGTGCGCAAAACCTTGATCTAACGGTGGTGCCCGTGCTGTTGCAAAACGCCGAAGGCGCGGGGATTTCGGTGCCTTTGCGGATCACGGGGCCATGGAGCGCGCCGCGCATTCGGCCAGACCTTGAGGCCGCGACACTTCAGCAGCTCAACATCGACGGTGCCGCGATTGAGGACAACGCACGTTTCGCGCTGCAACAAAAACTGGCTGAGGAATTGGACGTTGCACCCGAGGGCGTCACCGATGGTCAAAGCATTGAAGATGCCGTCAAAGACCGGGTTGAGGATAAAGTCCGCGATGCCTTGGGCGGGCTTTTCGGCGGCAACTGATCTCTGGGGTCAAATGAAAAAGGCGGGGCCGCTTTGCGTGGCCCCGCCTTTTCAATTCAAATACTGTATCAGCCTAGCGGCGACGATCGCGCCGCGATGACATCGGCTGGAAGGCCACGCCAACGTGGGCCTCACAATAGGGTTTGCCCTGTTGCGAAGGCAGCCCACAGAACCAGAAATCAGGCGTTGCAGGGTCACCGATGGGCCATTTGCAGGTCCGCTCTGTCAGTTCCATCAAGCCCAGCTTTTTGGCCGACTTCTCGATCTCATTGACCTTTGCAAGAGCCTCTGGGCTGATTTCATTGGCCGAGGGCTGCGGCGGCAAAGGTTGACCCGCAGGCACGATTTGCTTGCGCAAATGCGTAACGTTCGCAGGGCGGTCCGCCGACACGGGCACTGCCGCTTCGGTCTTTGGCTCAGGCTTTTTCTCGGGCTGCGGAGCCGCAGCGGGCTTCGACGGTGCGGCCTTGGCTACGGGTGCCGCCTTTTCTTTGGCGGCTGGTTTGGCAGCCGTACCCTGATTGCGGTTAGACAATCCAAGACGGTGCACCTTGCCGATGACCGCATTGCGGGTCACACCGCCAAGTTCTTTTGCGATCTGACTGGCGCTTTGCCCTTCACCCCACATTTTTTTCAGCAGTTCTACGCGGTCATCTGTCCAGGACATTGCGCCTCTCTCAAATTGGGGGCCGTTGCCCCAAGGATTACGCCATTGTAACTGGAGCACGGCTGGTTACAAGCGCCGGGAACGTTATATGGCAAGGGACAGGGCAAATGACAAGACACGAGATTGGTGATCTGGGCGTCCGTCGGTTCGGATTGGTCAACTGGCTGGGTCTTTATACGTTGTGCTGGCGTGAAACGCGGCGGTTCCTTGCTGTTTGGACGCAGACGCTCTTGGCGCCGCTGATTACGGCGGGCCTCTTCCTTTTGATTTTCTCTCTGGCGGTCGGGACGCGTCGCGGCGACGTGATGGGCGTGCCGTTCGTGCATTTCCTCGCACCCGGCATTTTGATGATGACGGTTATTCAGAACAGCTTTGCCAATGTTTCGTCTTCAATCGTGATCTCAAAGGTGCAGGGCAACATCGTTGATACGCTGATGCCGCCTCTGTCCGCGGGGGAGTTGATGGTTGGCTACCTTGCTGGTGGTGTCCTGCGGGGTGCACTTGTTGCAGTCAGCGTTTCGCTCATTTTGTTTCCGATGATTGGGCTCGGCGTGGCGCATCCGCTTCTGGGGCTTTTTTATGTTGTTCTTGGTGGGGCGTTCTTGGGCGCCCTTGGGGTTATTGCGGGTGTTTTCGCCAATAAGTTCGATCAAATGGCCGCGATCACCAACTTCATCGTGATGCCGTTGAGCTTTTTGTCAGGCACGTTCTACAGCCTTGATAGCCTGCCGCCATTCATGCAGGCGCTTAGCCACGCAAATCCGGTCTTCTACTTAATCGACGGTGTGCGCTTTGCCACGCTTGGGGTCTCTGACAGCTCGCCCCTGTTGGGGTTGGGCGTGATCCTTTTGGCGCTGGCGGCGGTTACTTCTTTGGGTTGGTGGATGTTCCGGACGGGCTACCGGCTGAAGGCTTAATTCGGGCCTCACGCCACGCAAGAAGTGCGGCACCAGCAATGATGATACTGGCGCCCAGAACGCTTGTCGCGTCTGGGCGTACGCCAAAGAGGGCTGCGTCATAAAAAGCGGCGAACACCAAGGTCAGATAGCTGAACGGGGTGATAAAGCTCGCGTCAGCCCGTGACATCGCGTTCACGAAACAAGCCTGCGCACAGGCCATTAACACGCCTAACCCTGCAAGTGCTGCCCATTGCATCGCGGTGGGGGGCGCCCAAACAAAGCTGACGGCGATCGACGAAATCACCACGCCGATTGTGTTGTTGATGAACAGGATCGTTAGCGGCCCTTCGCGCCCGGCGAGGCGTTTGATGAAGATCAGCTCAAGCCCCATGATCAAGGCTGCCCCAAGCGCCAGAAACGCGCCCACCTGTAACGCACCCGCCCCGGGGCGCAACAAGACGACCGCGCCAACCAGCGCAATAAGCGCCGCGCTCCAACGGACGGGCCCCACACGTTCGCCCAACAGCGGAATCGCAAGCAGCATGCAGAACACGACGTTCAAAAAGCTCAACGCCGTCGCATCCTGAAGCGGGATTGAGGCCACAGCGGCAAACATCAACGTCACGCCCAGCCAGCCGCAACTGGTGCGCGCGAGGTGGAGTTTTAGGTTCGTTGCACTCAGCTGCGGGCGCAGGATCAACACGACGCTGGTGATTGCGAGCCACGCGAAAATGAACCGACCATGGCTAATCTGAAGCGGATGCAAAGGCGGGCCGAGCGTTTCGGTGCCCAGCGCCTTGGCTAGCAATGTGGTGGCTGCGATGAAAACCGTGGCCGCGACCATAAAGGCCATGGCCAAAGCGCGGTTTTCAGCGGCCAAGACACCACCGCATGATGGCTTTTTGCGCGTGCAGGCGGTTTTCGGCCTCATCAAAGATGACTGAATTCGGTCCGTCCATCACCTCAGACGTGGCCTCCTCATCCCGGTGCGCGGGCAGGCAGTGCATGAACAAACTATCGGGCTTTGCATGACGCATCAGTTCGGCGTTGACCTGATAGGGGCGTAGTTGGTTGTGACGGCGTTCGCGCGCGGTTTGGCTGTCGTGCATAGAAACCCACGTATCCGTCACGACCAGATCGGCGTTGGCGACGGCGCGGAATGGGTCACGTTCAATCTCGATGTTGCTACCCTTGGCGCGGGCTTCGTTCAAGAAAACCGCCTCCGGATCCAGGGTCGCGGGTCCTGAGAAGGTCAGATCAAACCCGAACTGTCCCGCCGCATGAGCGAACGAGGCGAAGACGTTGTTCCCATCGCCGCACCACGTCACTTTCTTACCCGTGATGGGGCCGCGATGTTCCTCAAATGTCAGGATGTCTGCCATAATTTGGCAAGGGTGCGTGCGGTTCGTCAGCCCGTTGATAACTGGCACGGTGGCGTGCTCTGCCATCTCTAGCAGGGTGTCTTCTTCAAAGGTGCGGATCATGATCATGTCGACATAGCGCGATAGGACCCGGGCCGTGTCGGCGATAGTTTCGCCATGCCCAAGCTGCATGTCGGAGCCGGACAGAACCATGGTTTCGCCGCCCATCTGGCGCACGCCGACATCAAACGATACGCGCGTCCGGGTCGAGGGTTTCTCAAAGATCAGCGCGACCATGTGGTTTTCCAGCGGACGGTCCGCATCTGGCGTGCCCTTGGGCAGGCCCGCGCGCGCCGTTTTCATTGCGCTAGCTTGGTCAAGCATCGCCCGCAGGTCGGCAGGGTCGGTTTTGTTGATATCGATGAAATGGGTCATAAGCGTTCTTCGGATCGGCGGCGGGGTGGGACCTGTGTGCCCAACACCCCGCGCTATGTTTCAATGGTACGGCGATCAGGCCGCGCTAAGGGCGGTTGCGGTGGCCTCTAGGCGGGTCAATGCCTCGGAGATATCCGCGTCCGTCAGGTTAAGCGCGGGCAACAAGCGCACCACGTTATCGCCGCCGGGAATGACGATCAGTTCAGCCGCATAGGCCGCGTTGACGACATCCATGTTCGAGACCGCGCATTTCAGCCCGATCATAAGGCCCGCGCCGCGCACGGTCTCAAATACAGAAGGGTGGGTTGCGACCAAAGCCTCAAGCCCCTGACGCAAGAGCGCGGCCTTGCGGTTCACCTCCGCCAAGAACGCGTCGTCGGCCACGGTTTCCATCACGGCATTGCCAACCGCGCACCCAAGTGGGTTACCGCCGTAGGTCGAGCCGTGGGTACCCGCTGTCATGCCGCTAGCTGCGTTTTCGGTCGCCAACACAGCCCCTAGTGGAAAGCCTCCACCAATGCCCTTGGCCACCATCATGATGTCAGGCGTGACCCCGGCCCATTCATGCGCAAACAGCTTGCCAGTCCGCCCCATGCCGCATTGCACTTCATCCAGCATCATCAAGACGCCAGTTTCGTCGCACAGATCGCGCAGGCCCTTGAGACAGGCGTCGGGGATCGGGATGATGCCGCCTTCGCCTTGCACTGGCTCCATCAGGACGCCAGCCACATCGGGAGCCCGCATCGCGGCCTCAAGTGCGTCATGGTCACCGACGGCCAAGTGAATGAAACCGGGCAGCAGCGGGCCAAAACCGGCGGTCATCTTTTCCGAGCCAGCGGCGGCAATGCCCGCAGAGGAGCGGCCATGGAATGAGCCAGTAAACGCGATGATCTTGTGCCGCTCAGGCTGGCCTTTGTCGGACCAGTATTTCCGTACCATTTTGACCGCCAGCTCGCAGGATTCTGTGCCTGAGTTGGTAAAGAACACTGTGTCGGCGAAGGTCGCTTCAACCAACCGCTCAGCCAGCGTTTGTTGCTGCGGGATGTGGTAGAGGTTTGATGTGTGCCACAGCGCGCTTGCCTGATCGGTCAAGGCCGTCACGAGGGCAGGGTTGGCGTGGCCCAGCACATTCACCGCGATGCCTGCTCCCATGTCCAAGAAACGTCGGCCGTCAGCCTCGATCAACCAGCTACCTTCGCCTTTGACGAAGGTCAGCGGTGCCCGGGAATATGTCGGCAGAACTGCGGGGATCATGGTAGCGCCTCTTTTGAAAAATAGAGCGAAATCCGTGACCGATAATCCGCGGTGTGTCAATTGGATTGGGATTATTCCAATTGCTGATGCTCAATGCGCACAAAATGGCATGCTTTGTGTGGTTTGTGGATTCTACGTAAGCTGTAGCTTACGCAACTTCCTCAAGTTTAACCTCAGGCGTCACACCCAAAGCTGCACATACATCCCGAGTAAGCTCTGGCTTATTGAGGGTGTAGAAGTGCAGGTGATCAACGCCTTCATCCATAAGAGTTGAACACAGTTCTGTGGCATGTGCCAAAGACATCAGTTCCTCACGTCCATCCCGAATTGCGGTTTCAAACGCGGCGTCCAGCTCGGCTGGTACAGGTGTGCCGCAGCGTGTGGCGAACCGCTTGGTTCCAGCCCAGTTTTCGATCGGAAGGATGCCGGGGATAATCGGGGCAGAAATCCCCGCGTCTGCGCATTTGTCGCGGAACCGCAGGAATGTCTCAGGCTCAAAAAAGAACTGCGTGATTGCCTCACACGCACCGGCGTCAATTTTGGCCTTGAGCCAAAAGATGTCTGCCATGTCGTTCTGGGCTTCGGGATGGCGATCTGGGTAGGCGCCGACGCGGAGGTTGAATTTGCCGGTGCTGGAAAGCGCCTCAATCAATTCGACGGAATGGCGAAATCCTTCGGGGTGCGCCGTAAACTGACCACTGCCCTTGGGTGGATCGCCGCGCAGCGCCACAATGTCTGTTACGCCAGCGGCGGCGTATTGGTCGGCGATCTCAAGCGTCTCGGCCCGTGTGGCGTCCACGCATGTCAAGTGGGCGGCGACTCGCAGGCCGTAATGCTTGTGGATCGTGGCTACTGCTTCGTGGGTCAGGGCCCGTGTCGTGCCGCCTGCGCCATAGGTCACAGATACCATCGTCGGGTCCAGCGGGGCCAATGTGCGCACCGTTTCCCACAGGCGGAACGACGCCTCCAGCGATTGGGGGGGGAAGAATTCGAATGAGACGGTCGGGGCGGGCATGACGGTTTTGGTCCTTCTTGTGTCGCATCACGTCTTCGCATATGCGTGCCGTTGAATCAAACTCATAACACTCATCATTTACATGAGCCGCACATGCACCTTGAATTCCGACACCTCCGCACGATCAAAGCGATCCACGATTGCGGGGGGCTTTCTGCGGCCGCAGATCGCCTGAACATCACGCAATCTGCCCTGTCCCATCAGGTAAAGGGCCTTGAGGATCAGGCGGGGCTAGAGCTGTTCGTGCGACGCTCCAAGCCGATGAAACTGTCCCCGGCGGGGATTCGTCTGTTGCGCTTGGCCGAGCGGGTTTTGCCCGAGATTGAAGCCTTGCAGGAAGAATTTCGGTCCCTCAAATCCGGTAAGATCGGCCGCCTTCACATCGCGATCGAATGTCATGCCTGTTTTGAATGGCTCTTCCCGGTGCTGGAGGAATTCCGCCGCGCATGGCCGGAAATCGACGTGGATATCCGTCCCGGCCTTCAGTTTCAGGCACTGCCCGCACTTGAGCGGGAGGAAGTCGATCTGGTCGTCTCCTCAGATCCCGAGAGCCTGCCCGGCGTCGAATTTCAGCCGCTGTTTGACTATGAGCCAGTCTTTGTTGCCTCTAGCCAGCATCCGTTAGCGAAAAAGGACTTCATTGAGGCCGAAGACCTGCGCGATGAACTGTTGATTACCTATCCGGTGGAACGCCCGCGTCTAGATGTATTTAGCCAGTTTCTGCGCCCCGCAGGGGTTGAGCCGCGCGCCGTTCGGCAGGTGGAACTCACGGCTGTGATCCTGTTGCTGGTCGCCTCTAACCGGGGTGTTGCGGTCCTGCCGGACTGGGTCGTGCGCGAGGTTCGCTACAATTCGGACTACGTCACGCGCCCCCTGACCCAAGGTGGCCTGACCCGACGTCTTTATGCCGCTGTACGCACTACGGATGCGGCCAAACCCTTTATGGCCAACGTCATCCGCCTGATGCGAACTGAGCCCGTAAAATTGCAGCGCGGAGATAAGCCTTGAGCGTAGGCTCTCAGCGGTCTATAGCCCGCGCCTGACCCCCCTGATCCAAGGACCGAGCCCATGCAAGGTAGCGCAAATCTCAATGTGATGATCAAAGCCGCGCGCAAAGCCGGGCGATCGCTGGTTAAGGACTTTCGCGAAGTCGAAGCCCTGACCGTGACGATGAAGGGCGCAGGCGACTTTGTCAGCCGCGCGGATAAGCGGGCCGAAGAGATCATCGAAGAAGAGCTGATGGCAGCGCGCCCGTCCTACGGTTTTCTGGGTGAAGAAAGCGGTGAGAAAGAGGGTGAAGATCCCACCCGCCGCTGGATCGTGGATCCGCTCGATGGCACGACAAACTACCTGCACGGGATGCCGCACTGGGCCGTATCTATCGCGCTAGAGCATAAAGGCCAGATCGTTGCCGCCGTGGTCTATGACCCCGCTAAGGACGAAATGTTTTACGCTGAAAAAGGCCAAGGCGCTTGGCTCAACGACAGCCAGCGTTTGCGGGTGACGCAGCGGACCAAGATGATCGAAACGGTTTATGCGACGGGTCTGCCCTTCGCAGGCAGCAAATACCTGCCCGCCGCGTTGTCGGACCTTGGGCGGCTTTTGCCCGTGTGCGCCGGTGTGCGCCGTTGGGGGGCCGCCTCGCTGGACCTCGCGTATGTGGCGGCTGGCCGGTACGACGGCTACTGGGAACGCGGTCTCAAAATCTGGGATATCGCTGGCGGTGTGTTGCTGGTCCGGGAGGCCGGTGGCCTCGTTGAGCCAATCCGCGCTGAGCAAGACTTGCTGAACGACGGTCACGTGGTTGCCGCAAGCGGTGCTGTGTTTGAGAAGTTCTCGAACATCATTCGCAAGCGGCCTGAGTAAACGTTACTTGGCGCGCTCGCCCGGCTGACCCAAATGAGCGGTTGGTCGGGGCGCCAACACTTGATGGGCCATGCCTGCGCACAGCAGATAGATGCTGGCCGCAGTGAACACCAAGGCCGCAGTCTGGGGCAGATCAAACCGCACCCAAGTGGCCCAAATCCCCAAAATCATCCACAGATTCGCAATCGGAAGCGTCACCCAACGCCAACGCACAGTGCGTGTGGGGTGCACGAACTTTAGCGGCATGAACATCGCCACAGCGAGTGCGACCGTCACGGCAAAGATCATCCATGCCGGCGGGCTCAGTACAAAGCTGACCAGGGCCACCATGTTCCAACACCCCGGAAAGCCGAGAAAGCTTTTGTCATCAGTTTTCATGCGTGTGTCGGCAAAGTACATCGCCGACGCGAAGGGGATCACGATCAGCACGCCCCAACCCAGCCATCCAGGCACCAAGCCCGACGCATAAAGCGCATAGGCAGGGATGAACGCATAGGTCAGGTAGTCGATGATCAGGTCTAACAGCACCCCATCATAACGCGCGGCATGCAGCGTGACGTTATAGCGGCGCGCCAGTGGCCCATCGATCCCGTCCACGAACAATGCCACCAGCAGCCATAAGAACATCATCGACCAATTGGCCTCGACGGCTTGCAGCATCGCGAGCATAGCAAAAACGGCCCCAGAGGCCGTGAGAAGGTGCACTGACAGGGCGCGGGCTTTGTCTTTTTTTGCGGACATGGGGCTTAATGACCGATCCGCCGCGCCCTGTCTATGGCAACCGGGTCTACTGCGTGGCTGAAACGCGCACCTCTTCGAGTGGGTAGGCAAGGGCGTCTTGGCTTTCCCAGCCGACGTGGCAGTCATGACAGAAAGCTTGTTTGAATTTCAGCGGCTTTCCGTTGGGCTGCACGCCCGAATACAGCCACCCGCCGGTGTCTGGTGCGTCATCTAGGCCGACCTTCGTCATGATGAACAATGGACCGATACGGGCTTTGCCTTCTTTGCCGATTTTGATGGATTCCTTGGCCAACACGCCGCCCACGGGGATTTCGACGCCTTCTGACGCGAATTTCAGGTATTCGGGGGCCGCGATGTCATTTGCGAATGTCAGTAAGAACCGCTCACCGTGGGCCCCGGCGACGGCGGCGCGCGTGGCAGTCTGGGTCCAGTCACGGTAAACGGGCGCCACGGGGTCGTCGCCCTTGGTATAGCCCGTGACCATACGCGCAGACATGCAATTATACAGAGCCGCCACACCTGCGTCATCCAAATCCCAGTGATCGCCCTTGATCACGCAGGTATCCGCGGCGTGTGCGGTGCCTGCGATGCAGATCACGGCGCTGGCGGCAATAATTGTCCTAATCATAGTCTGTCCCTTACGATTTGATTGAATGTGTCATTGCAGACAATCACGCAATCAAACCCCATGCACATCACCTCTGCGCACGATGGCGTGAGGGTGCTGGCATGTTGGGCTGTAGCTCCTAGGCGCTGCTCTGCCCGTGGGGGTGGGCTTTGGCATACACCTCCATCAGGCGCGCGGTATCGACCGCCGTATAGGCCTGTGTCGTACTCAGCGAGGCATGTCCAAGCAGTTCTTGGATCGCGCGCAGGTCACCGCCTGCCTCTAGAAGGTGGGTGGC
Organism: Thalassobacter stenotrophicus; assembly: GCF_001458315.1. Lineage (GTDB taxonomy): Bacteria > Pseudomonadota > Alphaproteobacteria > Rhodobacterales > Rhodobacteraceae > Thalassobacter > Thalassobacter stenotrophicus. Next base: position 53,296 of record NZ_CYRX01000009.1, read on the forward strand.
AAAGCTGTGCCGCAGCGCGTGTGGGGTGGCGGTTGCGGGCAGGCCCAACTGCATCCGCACTGAGGCCACGACCCCCGATATCGCCCGCGCCGAGAGTGCTCCACCCCGTGCGCCCCGAAACAGCGGCGTATCTGCGGCCAAGTCATGTGGGCAGTTCCGGACATAGTCGTTCACCGCATCGCGCGCGATGGGCAGAACTGGTACGATCCGCTCCTTGCCGCCCTTGCCTTTGATCCGCAGGACGTCGGGCAATGGTACGCTTGCACCGGTCAGGCTGAGGGCCTCGGATATGCGTAGCCCGCACCCATACAATAGTGTGACCACAGCCATATCCCGCGCCGCGATCCATGGCGTGGTGTTCTGGATTCCTACGGTGTCGAGCATGGCCTTGGCCGCATCCGGCGATAGGGGGCGCGGCAGTTTTTTGCGGAACTTTGGCGCGCGTGTGGCCAAGACGGCGGTGGGTTCATGGCCCTCACGCTCACCCAGCCAGCGGTAGAAGGTTTTTACCGCCGAGAGAGCGCGCGCAAGCGACCGGGCCGCAACGCCGCGTCCACGCGCATGGGCCATCCATGCCCGCATGTCGCTTTGGGTGATCCGCAACAGGGGGCCAAGTCCGTCAGCTGCCCCTTTGTGCCCGGTCATAAACGATAGAAAGTCGAGCACATCTGTTTGATAGGCCCGCAAGGTGTTTTCAGCGGCATTGTCGAGGGCACGAATGTGGTCGAGCCAGCCCGCAAGTGCATCGCGCGCTGCGGGGCTGATCGACAGGCTCATGCCAAATGCTGGCGCATCGTTCGTTCGAACACACCAGTAAAGAAAGACAACAGGTCTGTTCCTTGATTGCTGCGGAACTGGTTCGGGTCCTCGGCGCCCATAGCCAAAAGGCCCGGCAGTCGACCCGGCCCAAGGTCCAGCTTGAGCAGCGCTTCGGAGCGGACGTATTCCGCATCCTCGCCGTAGACAGAGGTGTTTGCCGTGCCGACGTCCCGCAGGGTGACTTGCCGCTGTGGCATATCCCGCCCCGCCGTCAGGTAATTCGCGATAAAGCCGGGGGCGACGATGCTCAGTAAATCTGACACGGCGGATGGGGGGGCAACAGCCGTGTCGCGTGCCTCAGCGCTTTCGAGCACGAGGCGCATTCGATCTACCCGCAAGATATCCATGACTTCGCCGCCAAGGCTTTGCAGGAACGGCTCAAACTCTGCGTGATCCAACAGTTTAAGGATCGCGCGGTGAACTTGATTGGTGCCTGCTAGGTTTTCATAGGCGGCGGCGATGACACTGCGGTGGGTGTCTTCTAGCCGGTCCAGCCGGGTTTCCAGCCGCTCCATGGCAAGACCGCGCATATCAACGATGTTGCCCCCCAATTGCCGCTCATTGGCAGCAATCAGGGCGCGCATCACGTCGCGGTCTTCCAATATCACATCGGGATCGGACAATACGATCGTGCGCCAATCCTTGTTGGCGCTGGCCTGCTCTGACATCTGCTCTCCGGTCTTTCGCCGTGAATTTGAGAGCAGTTATAGCATGTCAGACGATTTTCTGGCCAGTCTTTTCCCAGTCCTTCATGAATGCGGCAAGGCCCGCGTCCGTCAGGGGGTGCTTGATCATCGACTTGATCACAGCGGGTGGCGCAGTGGCCACATCGGCACCCACAAGGGCTGCGTCCTTCATGTGGTTGGCCGAGCGGATGGACGCCGCAAGAATCTGCGTGTCAAAGCCGAAGTTGTCATAGATCGTGCGGATGTCTTCGATCAGCTCCATGCCGTCGATGTTGATGTCATCCAAACGCCCGATGAACGGCGAGATGAACGTGGCACCGGCTTTTGCCGCCAAGAGCGCTTGGTTGGCCGAGAAGCAGAGCGTGACGTTGACCATGTGACCCGCATCCGAGAACACTTTGCACGCCTTGAGGCCATCCCATGTCAGCGGCACTTTGATCGCGATGTTTTCGGCGATTTCGGCCAGCTTGAGGCCTTCTTTGATCATGTCTTCGGCTTCGGTCGCGACGACCTCGGCGCTGACAGGGCCCTCGACCAAGGCACAGATTTCGCGCGTGACCTCGATGATGTCGCGGCCTGATTTCATGATCAGGGACGGGTTGGTGGTGACGCCGTCGACCATGCCAAGGTCGTTAAGTTCAGCGATGGCGTCAATTTCGGCGGTATCTACGAAGAATTTCATGGGCGCGCTTCCTTCTTTCAAGGGCGGTGGTATGTTTGGCACACTCCTAGCGAAATACGCGCTGAGATACACCCCCGGTTTTGCGAAAGGACCACCTTATGCCTCTCGATCTTTGGCTTGCGTTTGTTGTGGCCTCGACGGTGCTGTGTATCATACCGGGTCCAACGGTGCTGTTGGTGGTCAGCTACGCGTTAAGCCAAGGGCGCAAGGTTGCAGTGGCCTCGGCAGGGGGCGTTGCATTGGGCGATTTGGTGGCGATGACTGCGTCGCTGGTGGGGCTTGGGGCGCTGGTCCTTGCGTCCGCCACGCTGTTCACGGTGCTAAAATGGATTGGGGCCGCCTATTTGGTCTATTTGGGGGTGAAACTGTTTATGTCAGCGGCCGAGGCTACGCCGGGCGCGGTCGGGGCGCCCCGCAGCACACGGCCCGCCGAGATTTTTGCCCACGCGGCGGCGGTCACTGCGCTTAACCCCAAATCGATCGCGTTCTTTATCGCCTTTGTGCCGCAGTTCATGCGCCCGGAAGCGCCGCTGCTGCCGCAATTTATCATCCTGATTACGACCTTTGTGGCCGTCGGGTTCCTGAATGCGCTTTTGTACGCACTCCTGGCGGACCGGATGCGGGTGGCAATCGCGCGCCCGTCGGTGTTGCGGGTGTTGACGCGGTTGGGTGGAGCAACGCTGGTGGCTATGGGTGTGGCCACTGCCGCATTGCGCCGCGCCTAAGGGATGGACACGCATGACTTTTTTCCCGCTGGTGCGCTGATCGGCGTGCTGACGACCCAGCCACTGGACCGTGTGTTGGACTACAAAGCCCCAGAGGGCGGCTGCTGGCTGGGCGCGTTCATTGAGGTCCCCTTGGGGCCGCGCAAAGTGCTGGGCGTGGTTTGGGGGCCGGGGCGTGGGGATTGGGATATCGCCAAGGTCCGCGCCGCGATCCGTGTGCTAGAGGCTGCACCCATGCGCGCCGAATTGCGTGCGTTCATCGAAAAGGCGGCGACCTACACGTTGACCTCGCTTCCCGCGATGTTGCGGCTGGCCACGCGCGTGCCGGGCCTCAGTAACCCGGTCTCCATGCAAAAGGTCTATCGCCTTGGTGACCGCACGCCGGATCGGATGACCGCCCCACGTGAAAAGGTTTTGGCCGTTCTGGAGGAATATGGGGGGCTGTCGTTCACGCTGAGCGAATTGGCGGAACACGCCGGTGTCACGTCTTCGGTTATCAAAGGCCTCGTGAAACAAGGGGCCGTGCGCGAAGAAGACACCCCACGCGACGCGGCCTATGTCCCGCTTGACCCAAGCTTGCCCAGCAAGGCGTTGGCCCCGGATCAGGCCAAAGCCGCAGAGGCGCTGGCCGTCGCTGCCCGGTCCGGAACCTATGGCACGACCCTGCTAAAGGGGGTGACGGGGTCTGGTAAAACCGAAGTGTACCTAGAGGCTGTCGCCGCCTGCCTTGCTCAAGGGCGACAGGCGCTGGTGCTTCTGCCTGAGATCGCGCTGACGGCTGAATTCCTAACGCGGGTTGAAGAACGATTCGGGGCCAAACCCGCTGAGTGGCACTCAGGCGTGACCATGACCGAACGCCGCCGCTGTTGGCGGATGGTGGGCGAGGGGGGGGCGCAATTTGTCGTAGGGGCGCGGTCCGCGCTGTTCCTGCCATTTCGGGATTTGGGGCTGATCGTCGTCGATGAAGAACACGACACCTCCTACAAGCAAGAGGACGGTGTCCTTTATAACGCCCGCGATATGGCGGTTCTGCGCGCGTCTTTATGCAGTGCGCAGGTGGTTCTGGCCTCGGCCACACCCTCGCTCGAAAGCTGGGCGAACGCGGAGGCTGGCAAATACACGCGGCTCGATCTGACGTCCCGGTTCGGGGATGCCGTCATGCCCGAAATGCGCGCGATTGATATGCGCAGTGAGGATTTGCCTGGTGGGCGCTGGGTGTCGCCCACGCTGCAAAGCGCAATCCAAGCGCGGCTTGATGCGGGTGAACAGGCGCTGATTTTTCTCAACCGCCGGGGATACGCACCGGTCACATTGTGCCGTGCGTGCGGGCAGCAAGTGGCCTGCACTCAGTGCGATGCGCGGATGGTTGAGCACCGGTTTCTCAAGCGGCTGATGTGCCACCAGTGCGGGGAAAGCACACCAATCCCCACAGCTTGCCCCTCGTGCGAGGCTGAGGATCGGCTGGCCCCGGTTGGTCCGGGTGTTGAGCGTATGGCAGAAGAAGCCGCCGAGTTGTTTCCCGATGCGCGTCTCGCGGTGCTTAGCTCGGACTTGTTCAGTTCTGCCCGTGCGCTAAAGGCGCAGATCGAAGAAATCGCAAGCGGTGGTGCAGATTTGATCATTGGCACGCAGTTGGTGGCCAAAGGGCACAACTTTCCTTTGCTCACGCTTGTGGGGGTGATTGACGCCGATTTGGGCCTGCAAGGATCAGACCTGCGCGCGGCGGAGCGGACGTTTCAGTTGATGCGGCAGGTCGCGGGCCGCGCTGGGCGATCGTCGCGGCGCGGCACTGCCTTGTTGCAAACGTTTCAGCCAGAGCATCCGGTGATCCGCGCAATCCTGACTGGCGACGAAGAGGCGTTTTGGGGCGCCGAAGCCGCAGAGCGCCGGGAGGCCGGAATGCCGCCCTTTGGTCGTATGGCGGGGGTCGTGATCTCGGACCCCGATCCGCAGGTGGCATTTGACGTCGGCACCGCTTTGGCGCGCAATGCGGCGCCGCTACATGCGCTGGGTGCTGCGGTTTACGGGCCCGCACCTGCGCCGATCTCACGGATCCGGGGACGGCACCGGGTGCGGCTATTGGTAAAGGCCGCCAAGGGCACGCCGCTTCAGTCGGCTCTGTCGCAGTGGGTGGGTGCGTTGAAATTGCCACCCTCATTGCGTCTTTCGATCGATATCGACCCGCAAAGCTTCTATTGAGCTGCGTGCCCTTTCCAAGGCCCGCGCGGCTCGCTAAACCCGCAATAACCTCATCTCCAAGGGATATCGACAATGCCCCAAGCGCCCCAGCCGCAGCCCGGAATTATGGACATCGACCTTTACGTCGGCGGCGCATCCCATGTGGAGGGCGTCACGGATGTGATCAAGCTCAGCTCGAATGAGAACCCGTTTGGAGCCTCGCCCAAGGCGGTGGCGGCCGCGCAGCAGGCTGCAACCAAACTGCACGTGTATCCCAACACGGACCACGCCAGCCTGCGCGCGGCGATTGGGGCAACCTATGATCTTGACCCCGGGCGCATCATTTGCGGGGCGGGCAGTGATGAGATTATCGCGTTTTTGTGCCAAGCCTTTGCCGGTCCGGGTGATGAAGTAGTCCACACCGAACACGGTTTTGCCATGTATGCGATCAGTGCGCGTGCAGCCGGCGCCACACCCGTCGTCGTAAAAGAGACAAACCGCACCGCTGATGTCGATGCGATCCTTGCGGGCGTAAGCGATAAAACCCGCCTCGTGTTTATCGCGAACCCGAACAACCCGACGGGCACGATGATCGGCGGTAACGACCTGCGTCGCCTTGCGCGTGGCCTACCGGATGGCTGCATGTTGGTCATTGACGGTGCTTATGCAGAGTTCGTGGAGGACTACGACGGTGGCGCGGCGCTGGCGACAGAGATGCCGAATGTCTTTATGACCCGGACGTTTTCAAAACTGCACGGACTGGGCGGGTTGCGCGTGGGATGGGGCTACGGCGCCCAAGAGGTGATCGACACGCTCAACCGTATTCGGGGGCCGTTCAACCTGAGCCATGTTGGCCTTGCGGCGGCTGAGGCTGCCATTCTGGACACTGAGTATCAAGATTGGTGCAAGTCTGAGAACACGCGCTTGCGGGCGCAGTTGGTCGCGGGGTTGGATGCATTGAACCTGCCTTCGGATAGATCAGAGGCGAACTTCGTGCTCGCGCGTTTTGCCGATGGTGATGAGGCTGCGGCGGCGGATGCGCACCTGCGCGGCTTGGGCATTTTGGTGCGGCGCGTGTCCAGCTATGGACTGCCCGCAGCCCTACGGATCACCGTCGGGGATGAGCCGGGCGTGGCCCGCACGCTTGCCGCGTTGCGCAGTTTTCGGGACACACAGGCATGATTTATCAACGCGTTGCATTGATCGGGCTGGGCCTGATCGCGGGGTCTATGTCGTTGGCGATCCGTCGCGGTGGCCTTGCGGGCGAAACCGTCGGCACCGCGCGCTCTGCGCAGACGCGAGACACCGCGCGCGAAATTGGGCTGTGCGACCGTATCGTCGACACAGTTGCCGAGGCTGTTGCCGGCGCCGATCTGGTGGTTTTGTGCGTGCCCGTGGGTGCGATGGCAGCGGTTGCCGCGGAAATCGGCCCGCACCTTGCGCCGGGGGCCACGGTCACGGACGTCGGGTCGGTTAAGCAAGCGGTGATTGACGCGGTCGGCCCGCATCTGCCGGAAGGCGTGCATTTTGTGCCGGGCCACCCGATTGCGGGGACTGAACATTCCGGCCCGCGCGCGGGCTTCCCTGAGCTGTTTGATTCCCGTTGGACGCTGCTGACCCCGCTCGAAGGTGGCGACCCCGAGGCCGAGGCGAAGTTGCGCGCGTTGTGGGAGGGCATGGGGTCCTTTGTCGAAAGCATGGACGCCAATCACCACGATCTGGTGCTTGCGGTGACGTCGCATGCGCCGCACCTGATCGCGTACACGATGGTTGGGGTTGCGGATGATCTACGCCGCGTGACTGACAGTGAAGTTATCAAATATTCTGCCGCTGGTTTTCGGGATTTCACCCGGATTGCGGCGAGTGACCCGACGATGTGGCGCGATGTCTTTTTGTCCAACAAGGACGCGACGCTCGAAATTTTGGGTCGTTTCACCGAAGAGCTTTTTGCCCTGCAACGTGCCATTCGCACAGGTGATGGAGAGCATCTGCATAGCTTTTTCACCCGCACGCGAGAGATTAGGCGCGGTATTATTGAAGCGGGCCAAGACACCGATGCACCTGACTTCGGACGGCGCCCTAAATCTTCGTCCTAGGCAGTTGATCTTTGGGCCATGTGGCTAGCGGATCACCAGCCGTGGCGCTGGACCCAAGGGGATCAGCCCAAATCGGATAAAGCCGCCCGCCAGCGTTAATGTCGCATCGAGCGTATCCGCGCGACCGCTGGCTTGCGCCAAGCTTTCCACTGCGCGTAGGGCAAAGGCGTTGATCTGCTGGGGCAGGACGCCATTGGATTGCAGCAGTTCCAAAAGCGCCTCCCACTTGACGATCTGAACAGCGATGTCGCCCTCGGGCACGCCATTCGCGTCAATGGTCAGGGTACCGGCGATCCGCACCTCGATTTCGCCCCACTGCATATCAACGGTTTGTAGGTCGATGGCGCGAGGCTGGGGGCGCCGATCCTCTAGCGCTGTGATGTCCCACGCTTTGTCAAAAGTTGCAGTCGCGTCGATGTGCATGGATTGCATGCTGTCCGGTAGCAGGTTTGCAGGATCAAGCAGCTGCAGGATCGGGCCGCCGGGAGAGACCTCCGTCAGGGTGGCGCGGATCACGTGCGACATGGGCTCTGCACCTTGGGTGGTTGAGATTTCTGCACCGTCAATGCGACTGGTCCAGCCTTGGGATGAGGCAATGGCAAAATCCTCAAGCGCAATCTGACTGTCCCAAACCGTTAGGTTGGGCGTCGGCGCCACAGACAGGCGCGCGGTGCTGGCTTGGCTGCTGATCGTAAGGTTAACGAAGGGACTTGATAGTGTGTGCTCTGGCGGCAGATTGACGGTGATATCGGTGGGGCCAAAGGTGGGGCGGGTTAGGGTGACAGACGGAGCCTGCCACGCGACGCCCGTCGCAGGGTCCGCAAGGCGCAGGCCTTCAAGTGTTGTGGCCAGCTCCATTGGAAAGCCTTTGGTGTCTAGATTTTGAGCGTCGGCCGCCCACCCCTCGGCGCGGCGGTCGTCTAACCACGCGCTCAGCACTCGGTCGATCGCAACGGCATTCGCATACCACCAGCCGCTCCATACAACCGCGCAGACCAAGACTAACCATCCTAAGCGTTTCATGTCGCCCCCTTTTCTTATGAGCCTACTGTCGTTATGTCGCCGACAGATGCAAGGGAGCCGGAGCGATGGACACACTTTGGGTATTTGGCTACGGCTCGCTGATTTGGGACCCGGGGTTTGCGGTTTCTGAGCAAGAGATCGCGCGGCTAGAAGGGTTCCACCGCTCATTTTGCATGTGGTCCATCCACCACCGCGGTACCCAAGAGGACCCGGGCCTTGTCCTTGCGTTAGACGCCGCCGAGACGTTTTGTGATGGCGTCGCCTTTCGCGCTGCCGAACCTGAGGCCGCGTTGGAGTATTTGCGCGAACGTGAATTGGTCTCATCCGCGTACTTAGAGGAATGGCACGACATCACCCTGCGTGACGGCCGCCGCGTGTCGGCCGTATGCTACGTGATTAACCGTGACCATGTTCAGTATTGTGGTGACCTGACCCTTGAGCGACAGGCGCAAGTTATTGCGAGTGCGGTCGGCGGGCGCGGTCCGAACACGGAATATCTGTTCAATACAGCTAAACATATTAACGATTTGGGTCTGCCGGATGCCGATCTGGATTGGCTGTATGACCGGGTGAAGACGCTGACCGGCGGTTAACCTTTCCCCATTGGCAGTCTCGGCTTGCGCGGGTAGGGTTTCCGCGATGCGCCCCACCACAGGCCTAAAGGGGATACCGGGATGAGACCGGACATGAAAAAAGCGCGAACGCAGTTCTCTCAACCGATCCGGCAGATCGTCCAAATGCTTGTCATTTTGGCGGCTACCGGGGCAGGCGTGTACATGGCCTATCCTGCGATGGCGCCCATTTTTTCCGCCAGCCCGTGGTTGAATGGCACAATTATCTTTGTGTTCTTTATCGGGGTGATGGCGTGTTTTGCCCAAGTGTTTCAGCTGTTTTCATCTGTCGCGTGGATCGAGGGATTTGCCATTCAGCGGGCGGGTCATGACCTGACCAAGGCGCCCTCGCTGCTGCTGCCCCTCTCGGGGTTGTTGCGCGAACGGGGGGCTCGGACGCAGATGGCCCCGAGCTCGGCACGGTCCATTCTCGATTCCGTTGGCGCACGCATGGAAGAGGCCCGCGACATCACGCGGTTCATCGTGAACATGCTGATTTTCTTGGGCCTTTTGGGCACGTTCTACGGCTTGGCCACAACGGTTCCCGCTGTGGTCGACACCATTCGATCGCTCAACCCCAGCGAAGATGAGGGCGGCGTGGCGGTCTTTACGCGGTTGATTGGCGGGCTTGAGGATCAGTTGGCAGGTATGGGGACGGCGTTTGCATCCTCGCTTTTGGGGCTGGCGGGGTCCCTCGTGGTGGGCCTGTTGGAACTATTTGCGGGACACGGGCAAAACCGTTTTTACCGCGAAATGGAGGATTGGCTCAGCACGATCACGCGCGTTGGGTTTGTCGGCCAAGATGGTGAAGAAACGATTGATCAGTATTCGCTCGCGGCGGTTCTGGATCACATGAATTACCAGATGGAGAGCCTGCAGGAAATGTTCCAGCGGGCGGAGGCGGGGCGTTCCGCGACCGAGGATCGCCTCGCGGCCTTAGCGGCGGCGGTTTCTACGATGTCATCTGCCGTCGAAAGCGGAGGGGCCAACGCCCGTGCGCTGGAACGGGTCGCCGAAGGGCAGGACAATATCGTTGCGGTTTTGCAAGGCTCTGGCGGTGGTGAGGGCGGCTTGGATGCCGAAAGTCGCATGCGCATTCGGTCGATCGACGTGCAATTGCTGAAGATTTTCGAAGAGATGGCATCAGGGCGACAAGCTTCTATGGATGATTTGCGCGGTGACATCGGCTCGCTCACCCGTGCGATCCGCCAATTGAACCGCATCGCAACGTCGGCGCAGGCGCCGGACACTCGGCCCGAGTAGAGCATGGCGTTTCACCGGCGCAACGGACAACGATTTACCGCCAACGTGTGGCCGGGTTTCGTGGATGCGATGACCGCACTTTTGTTGGTGCTGATGTTTGTTTTGTCGATCTTTATGATCGTGCAGTTCATTCTGTCGCAACGCATCGCGGATCAGGACACAGAATTGGATGCGCTGGGGACGCAAGTCGCATCGCTCGCGCGGGCGCTGGGGTTGGAACAGCAGCGTGCGTTTGAGTTGGAAGAGCAGGCCAGCGAACTTGCGGTGACGCTTTCAGCGGCCAACGCGATGACGGCGGCGCAGGCCGAGGCAATCTTGGTCTTGCAGGGCGAAGCACAGGAATTGTCGACGCAAATTGCGAGTTTTGAGGCTCAGGTTGCGGGACTTTTGGCGGATCGGGAACAGTTGTCTGGCGCGTTGGAAACCTCAGAGGCTGAGGTGGCGCGCGTGATAGATGAGCGTGAGGCGTTGCAATTGGCGTTGGCGCAGGTTCGGACCGAGGTGGATGCGCAGGCGGAAGCTGCCCGATTGGACGCGGCTCGGCGTGAAGCATTAGAGGCATTGGTGGCCGATCTTCGGGCGGAAGCGACCACTAACGCCGCGAACCTTGCTGAAATTGAGGACGCCCTAAGCGATGAGGAAGCCGCACGCTTGGCGGAAGCGGCTGCCGCCGAGGCATTGCGGGCTCGACTGCGAGATGCTGACGCGGAATTAACCGCTATGACCCTCGCGCTCGAAGAACAGCGCCAAGCGGCTGAAGAGACGCTAACTTTGCTGGCTGCATCAGAGGGAGCTCAAGAAGACTTATCGGCGCAACTGGCAGCTGCATTGCTCGACCAAGAGGCGCTGCGGGCAGAGGCCGTTGATCAAGAAAATGATCTACGGACGCAATTGGAGCGGGCATTAGATCGCTTTTCCGATGCTGAGCAATCGCAAGCGGACGCGGCCCAACAGGCGGCAGAGCTGCGTGCGCAATTGGCTGCGGCCCTAGCAGAAAAGCTGGCGACGGAGCAAGCGAGCCGCGAGGCTTTGAGTGCGGCCGATGCGCAGGCGGTGTTGTTGGCGGAGGCCCAGCGTCGTTTGTTGGAGCGGGATGCCGCGCTGACTCAAACAGAGGCAGAGGCGTTGGAAGCTCAGCGGGAGGCGGCACTTTTGAACCAACAAGTCAGTGCTTTGCGAAGCCAGCTCGGCGCCCTTCAGTCGATATTGGATGAGGCGCGCGCGCGGGATGAGGCCGCGCAGGTTCAGCTAGAAAGCCTCGGGTCTGATTTGAACGCAGCGTTGGCACAGGTTGCTGCCGAACAGCGGCGCCGCGCCGATCTTGAAGAAGCGGAGCGGTTGCTGCTCGAGGCGGAAGCGCAGGATTTGGAACGTTTCCGCTCTGAGTTTTTTGGGCAATTGCGGGATTTACTGGAGGGCCAGGACGGCGTTCAGATTGTGGGTGACCGGTTCGTTTTCTCGTCTGAGGTGCTTTTTGCGCCGGGGTCGGATTTGTTGTCCTTGGCCGGGCGGGATGAGATCGCAAAGGTCGCGGAGCTATTGCAAGGGATTGCAGGCGATATTCCCGTAGGTATCGATTGGGTGTTGCAGGTGGATGGTCACACCGACAACGTGCCGCTTAGTGCTGGCGCGCCCTTCGCAAATAACTGGGAGCTGAGCCAAGCGCGCGCTCTGTCGGTTGTGCTGTATATGGTAAACCAACTGGGCCTGCCGCCGGAGCGTTTGTCAGCCAACGGATTTGGTGAATACCAGCCCATCAATTCTGCGGATACCGTATTGGCACGGGCGCAGAACCGTCGAATTGAATTGAAATTTACTGAGAAATAACTGCGTGCGGCGGGCCCGTTGGCGCGTTGGGCAAAAGAAAACCGCCGCACCTAGTATGGCGCGGCGGTATATCTTGGTAGTTCATCGAGCGGTTATCAATCTGCCGTCAGGAGTGGTGGCTTTTTCTTCGGCTTCAAGGACAGTGCACCAGGCTCAAACGTCCGCAAATCCAGTTTGCCGTCTTTGATGCCCACTTGCACAACGCCGCCCTTCGCGAGTTTGCCAAACAGCAGTTCTTCAGCGAGCGGCTTTTTGATGTGCTCTTGAATGACGCGACCCAGTGGACGCGCACCCATTTTGTCGTCATAGCCTTCTTCGGCGATCCACTCAGCTGCGGCGCGTGTCAGTTCGATGCTGACGCCACGGTCCATGAGTTGTGCTTCTAGTTGAAGCACAAACTTTTCAACCACTTGCAGGATCACTTCGCGGCCGAGCGGCGCGAACGAAATCACAGCATCAAGGCGGTTGCGGAACTCAGGCGTGAATGTCCGCTCAATCGCAGCTTGATCCTCACCTGTGCGGCGATCACGTCCAAAGCCGATGGCCTCCTTGGCTTGTTCCGCTGCACCCGCGTTTGAGGTCATGATCAAGATCACGTTGCGGAAATCAACGGTGCGCCCGTTGTGGTCCGTCAGTTTGCCGTGGTCCATCACCTGCAAAAGGATGTTGTAGACGTCAGGGTGCGCCTTCTCCATCTCATCGAGCAGGAGAACACAATGTGGATGCTGGTCCACGCCGTCTGTCAGCATGCCGCCTTGGTCAAACCCGACATAGCCGGGAGGCGCGCCGATGAGCCGTGAAACCGCGTGCTTTTCCATGTACTCAGACATGTCAAAGCGCAGCATCTCAACGCCCAGCGTATCGGCAAGCTGCTTGGCAACTTCGGTTTTCCCGACGCCGGTTGGACCCGCGAAGAGATAGTTGCCAATGGGCTTTTCTGGTTCCCGCAGGCCTGCGCGGGCCAGCTTGATCGCGGAGGACAGGGCATCAATCGCAGGGTCTTGCCCAAACACGACCCGCTTGAGCGATGCCTCAAGGTCGCGCAGGACCTCTGCATCGTCTTTGGAGACGTTCTTGGGCGGGATGCGCGCAATTTTAGCGACAACAGCCTCGATCTCTTTGGCACCGATGGTCTTGCGTCGTTTGGTTGACGCTACAAGATGCTGAGCCGCACCCGCTTCATCGATCACATCAATGGCTTTATCGGGCAGCTTACGGTCATTGATGTAGCGCGCGGATAGCTCCACTGCGGTCTTGATCGCCTCAGAGGTATATTTGATCGCGTGGTGATCCTCGAAATACGGCTTCAAACCTTTGAGGATTTTCACCGCATCTTCGACGGAAGGCTCATTCACGTCAATTTTCTGGAACCGACGGCTGAGTGCGCGGTCCTTTTCAAAATGCTGACGGAATTCTTTGTAAGTTGTTGAGCCCATGCAACGTAGTTTGCCACCCTGAAGGGCGGGCTTCAGCAGGTTCGACGCGTCCATGGCACCGCCAGAGGTAGCGCCAGCGCCGATCACGGTGTGGATTTCGTCGATAAAGAGCACCGCGTCAGGGTGGTCCTCCATCTCGGTCATCACTGCCTTGAGGCGTTCCTCAAAGTCGCCGCGGTAACGGGTGCCAGCCAGCAGCGCCCCCATATCGAGTGAGTAGATCGTGGCACCCGACAGCACTTCGGGGGTCTGCCCCGAGATGATCTTGTAGGCCAAACCCTCGGCAATGGCGGTTTTGCCAACGCCAGGATCGCCGACCAAAAGGGGGTTGTTCTTGCGGCGGCGGCAGAGCACTTGGATACATCGCTCAACCTCGCTGTCGCGACCGATCAGCGGGTCTACGTCGCCTTTGGTAGCCTTCTTGTTCAGGTCCACGCAGTATTTCGCAAGGGCGGATTCTTTGTTTTCGCCGGGGTTCGGGCCGTTATCTTGTGGCTCAACCGAGGCGTCATCTTCGAAGTCCGATCCCTGCACAGGGCGCGCTTCGCCAAAGTTGGGGTCTTTTGCCACGCCGTGTGCAATGAAGTTCACCGCGTCGTAGCGGGTCATGTCCTGCTCTTGCAGGAAGTAGGCGGCGTTGGACTCGCGCTCCGCGAAGATCGCGACAAGCACGTTTGCGCCAGTGACTTCTGTCCGGCCGGAGGATTGCACGTGGATCGCCGCGCGCTGGATCACGCGCTGGAAGGCTGCGGTGGGCACAGCCTCTGATCCATCCACTTCGGTCACGAGTGTCGAAAGCTCATCTTCGATGAACTCTTCTAGCGTAACGCGAAGCGCATCCAGATCGACGCCGCAGGCCTTCATGACCTTTGTCGCGTCTGGCTCTTCCAGCAGGGCCAGAAGAAGGTGTTCTAGTGTGGCCAGTTCATGGCGGCGTGCGTTGGCTTGGGCCAATGCTGCGTGAATGGCTTGCTCGAGCGTATTTGAGAACGAAGGCACGGAGTGCTCCTTTCGTATGGGTCGGCGGGGCGGTGCGCGCCCCTCGCCGGACTTTGAGCCCTTAGTATTAAGTTTTGGTTGTCAGACCGCTCTCTTCAAGCATTTTCTGCTTATTTATTTATAAAACGTAGGAAATTTCCTGTGAGCGGATGAATACCTCGGGAAAGTTAAAAAAACGTGCAAACCGTGTTTGAGGCGTTAAAACGCGTCTTTTGATGCGCGAACGGCCGCAAATGTCGCCACATCGGTGCTATTGGGCAGGTTTACGCCCGCCTTTACGGCGTCAATGTGGCATCGCAGGAACGGGTTGGTGGCGCGCTCCTCACCCAAACGTGAGGGCACGGTGGGCTGATTGGCCGCGCGGGCCTGTGCGACAGATTGCAACCGTTGCGCGAGGGCCACGTTGTTCGGTTCGATTGTTTTGGCAAAGCGGCCATTGGCGGCGGTGTATTCGTGGCCCGAACATACCAATGTTTCGTCAGAGAGGCTGTCGAACTGTTTGAGACTGGCGTGCATTTGCGCGGGTGTGCCTTCAAACAGGCGCCCGCAGCCCAGTGCCATCAGGCTGTCACCCGTGAAGGCGTAGCCGTCAAAGACAAACGCGAGGTGGTTGATCGTGTGGCCGGACACATCCCAAACTTGCGCGGGACTCTCACCAAAGAGAATCGTATCGCCGGGTGATACAGGGTCGGTTAGCGACGGAAGGCGGTCTTGATCCGCGGCCGAGCCCCAAATGCGCACACCCTCAGCCCCAAGCGCAGGAAGGCCGCCGATATGGTCATGGTGGTGGTGGGTGAAAAACACATCTGTCAGCGTCCAACCAGCATCCGCAAGCGCGGCTTGGATCGGGCCAGCCTCTGGCACATCCACCACGCCGACGCGCCCCGAGGCTTCATCTTTCATAAGAAATGCGTAATTGTCGCTCAGACAAGGGACGGTGATGACCTTTAGCGGCATGTGCTGGCTCACTTTTGTTGTAACTGCCGCATGATTTAAGCGCTTTGGCTGCATTGCAAGGGAAAACGAAATGCATCTCGACGTGCTCGATCTGCGACACTTCTATTACAGGACCCGGCTGGGACGGGTGGCGCAAAAGGCGATCCGCGACCGCCTGCTGGGGCTGTGGCCGCGTGCGACGGGACAAACTGTGGCGGGGTTTGGATTCGCGGTTCCGCTTTTGCGGCCCTATCTTGCCGATGCGCGGCGTGTGTTTGGCCTGATGCCGGGGCCGCAGGGCGTCATGCCTTGGCCCGCGGGTATGCAAAACGTGGCCGTTCTGTGCGAAGAAACCCTGTGGCCGGTAGAAACGGGATCGGTTGATCGGCTCGTGTTGTTGCACGGGCTAGAGACATCTGAACATCCCTCCGCCGTGCTGGCCGAATGTGACCGTGTGCTTGGCCCCGGTGGCAAGGCGATCTTTGTGGTGCCCAATCGGTCCGGCCTCTGGGCCCGCCGCGATGCGACGCCTTTTGGGTTTGGCCGCCCATATTCGCTGAGCCAGTTGGAAATGCAGGTCAAACAGGCGGGTTTTGTGCCTGAGCGTCATGTGTCCGCGTTATTTGCCCCCCCTAGTGAGGCGAAGTTTTGGATGCGGACGTCCGACATGGTGGAGCGTATGGGCGCACGGATGCCAGATTTGCGCGCCGGTGGTGTCATCATGTTGGAAGTGTCCAAACAGGTCTACGCCCCTAAACGGCCCCGCTTGGCGGAGCGTGTCAGGCGGCCTTTGCGCGTGCTGGAGCCCGCGATGCCGGGCGTAAAGCCCGTCGGCCGGAATTAACCCGAAAGTCTACTGAGCACAGATTCCTGCCAAACGTACCGCAACGGGTGTCGACGCAACCTGTAGCGGAGCCCACCTGCTTTTGTGCCAGTTGGTCGCAAAAAAGCTAACGCAAAAGGTCGCACTTTACCATTTGGTTGAGAATCCTCTTTGACTGCGCGGTGACGCCTCTGTAAGTCGCCTCAGAGCACGCCATTGCAGTTGCAGAAATGCTTTGCTAGAGCGTGCACGATTTTAAGTGGGAGCCGCATTGAACCGCAGCTTCTGATCGTGCCGAGCGGGTCGCTGATGTTCCGTTTGGCCTAGCTATCGAAAGGGTGGACGTGTCCGAACCAGCTTCGATCTCCATGGGCATCGCCAAGCGCTATGCCTCGGCTATCTTTGACCTCGCGATTGAGGGCAAATCCCTGCCAAAACTCGAATCCGACGTGAGCGCACTTGCGGGGGCCCTTGCGGACTCTGCTGATCTGCGCGACCTGATCTCGTCTCCCGTGTACACGCGGGACGAACAGGGTGCGGCCATCACGGCCGTTGCACAAAAAATGGGATTGACCTCGGTCATGGCTAACAGCCTCGCGCTGATGGCTTCCAAGCGTCGCCTCTTTGTGGTGCCGCAACTCATGGCCGCGCTGCGCGCCATGATCGCCGAGCACAAAGGCGAGATAACTGCTGAAGTCGCCTCTGCCAAGGCGCTGACCAAGGCACAACAAACAGAACTTGCCAAAACGCTCAAAGCGTCCATCGGCAAGGATGTGAACCTGAACTTGACCGTTGATGAAAGCCTCATCGGCGGTCTCGTTGTTAAAGTGGGCTCGCAGATGATTGATACGTCGATCAAAGCGCGTCTGAACGCACTCCAAAACACCATGAAAGAGGTCGGATAAATGGGTATCCAAGCAGCCGAAATCTCTGCGATCCTCAAGGACCAGATCAAAAACTTTGGCCAGGAGGCCGAAGTGGCCGAAGTGGGCCGCGTGCTTTCCGTCGGTGACGGTATTGCCCGTGTGCATGGCCTTGATAACGTACAGGCCGGTGAGATGGTCGAATTCCCCGGTGGTATCCGTGGGATGGCGCTGAACCTCGAAACCGACAACGTCGGTGTCGTGATCTTCGGCTCCGACCGTGACATCAAAGAAGGCGACACCGTTAAGCGTACGAACTCCATCGTGGACGTTCCCGCCGGTGACGGCCTGCTGGGTCGCGTTGTTGATGGTCTGGGCAACCCCCTCGACGGCAAAGGTCCGATCGTGTCGACCGAGCGTCGTGTTGCTGACGTGAAAGCGCCCGGCATTATCCCACGTAAATCCGTGCACGAGCCCATGGCGACTGGTCTCAAGGCCATCGACGCGATGATCCCCGTTGGCCGTGGCCAGCGTGAGCTGATCATTGGTGACCGCCAGACCGGTAAAACGGCTGTGGCACTGGACGCGATCCTGAACCAGAAATCCTACAACGAAGCCGCTGGCGATGACGAGAGCAAGAAACTCTACTGCATCTACGTGGCTGTGGGCCAAAAGCGCTCCACGGTTGCTCAGCTGGTGAAAAAGCTCGAAGAGTCCGGCGCGATTGAATACTCGATCGTTGTGGCTGCAACCGCATCCGACCCAGCGCCGATGCAGTTCTTGGCACCTTACGCCGCGACTGCCATGGCGGAATACTTCCGCGACAACGGCCGCCACGCGCTGATCATCTATGATGATCTCTCGAAGCAAGCTGTGTCCTACCGTCAGATGTCCCTTCTGCTCCGTCGTCCACCCGGGCGTGAAGCATACCCTGGTGACGTGTTCTACCTTCACTCCCGGCTTCTGGAACGTTCGGCTAAACTGAACGAAGACTACGGCTCGGGCTCGCTGACCGCTCTGCCAGTCATCGAAACTCAGGGCGGCGACGTTTCGGCGTTTATTCCAACCAACGTGATTTCGATCACCGACGGTCAGATTTTCCTCGAAACCGAACTGTTCTACCAAGGTATCCGTCCTGCTGTGAACACCGGTCTGTCGGTGTCCCGCGTGGGCTCGTCGGCTCAAACCAAGGCGATGTCCTCGGTTGCGGGTCCGGTGAAACTGTCGCTGGCTCAGTACCGTGAGATGGCTGCATTCGCGCAGTTTGGTTCCGATCTTGACGCCGCAACCCAGCAGCTGCTGGCCCGTGGTGCTCGTCTGACCGAGCTGATGAAGCAGGCTCAGTACGCGCCATTGACCAACGCTGAGATCGTCTGCTCGATCTTTGCTGGCACAAACGGCTACCTCGACAAAATCGACGTCAGCGAAGTTGGCCGGTTTGAGCGTGAAATGCTGTCCTTCTTGCGCAACAAGCATCAGGACGTCCTTGATTGGATCACCAACGATGATCCCAAAATCAAGGGTGATGCAGCCGACCGCCTGAAGGGTGTTCTTGACGCCTTCGCCGCGACGTTCGCTTAAGGTAGAGCATCATGCCCAACCTTAAGGACCTCAAAAATCGGATCGAGAGTGTCAAAAGCACTCGGAAGATCACGAAAGCCATGCAAATGGTGGCCGCCGCAAAATTGCGGCGGGCACAGGATGCTGCTGAGGCCGCACGCCCCTACACTGACCGCTTCAACGCCGTAATGGCGGGGCTGGCGGCTGGTGTGAGTGGTTCAGACTCGGGTCCCAAACTTCTGGTGGGCACTGGTTCCGACCAAGTGCAACTGCTGGTCGTTATGACCTCAGAGCGTGGATTGTGTGGTGGCTTCAACGGCAACATCGCCAAAATGGCCCGCGCCCGCGCCAACGAATTGTTGGCTGCTGGTAAAACGGTCAAGATTCTCACAGTCGGCAAAAAGGGTCGTGAGACCCTCAAGCGCGACTTTGGCAATCTGTACATTGGCCATGTGGACCTGTCGGAAGTGAAGCGCCTTGGATACGGCAACGCACAGGACATCGCACGCGGCATTCTTTCTCGTTTCGACGACGAAGAATTCGACGTGGCTACGATTTTCTACGCCCGTTTCCAGTCCGTCATCAGCCAAATTCCAACGGCGCAGCAGATTATCCCTGCCGCGTTTGAGGATGCCGGTGCGGGCGAAGACAACACGCTTTATGACTACGAGCCCAGCGAAGAAGCCATCTTGGCCGACCTGCTGCCCCGTGGCGTGGCGACACAAATCTTCGCGGCCTTGTTGGAAAACGCCGCCTCCGAGCAGGGTGCACGGATGTCCGCAATGGACAACGCGACCCGCAACGCAGGCGAAATGATCGACAAACTGACCATCCAATACAACCGGTCGCGTCAGGCTGTCATCACCAACGAGCTTATTGAAATCATCTCGGGCGCTGAAGCGCTCTAAATCTGGAGATACCCGATATGGCAAACCCTACCGGAAAAATCACCCAGGTCATCGGCGCCGTCGTCGATGTTCAGTTCGAAGGCGACCTGCCTGAGATCCTGAACGCCCTGAAAACCCAAAACCAAGGCAAAGACCTCGTTCTCGAAGTGGCCCAGCACCTTGGCGAAAACACAGTGCGCGCCATTGCTATGGACGCCACCGAAGGCCTCGTGCGTGGCCAAGCTGTTGAAAACACTGGCGGTCAGATTTCTGTGCCCGTGGGTTCCGCAACACTGGGTCGCATCATGAACGTCACCGGCGACCCCGTTGACGAAAAAGGCCCCGTGAACGCAACTGCAACACGCGCCATTCACGGCGATGCACCTGAGTTTGACGAGCAGTCCACCGAGACTGAAATCCTCGTAACAGGCATCAAAGTGATCGACCTTTTGGCCCCCTACACCAAAGGTGGTAAAATTGGTCTGTTCGGCGGTGCCGGCGTTGGCAAAACCGTTCTGATCATGGAGCTCATCAACAACATCGCAAAAGTGCACTCGGGTCTGTCCGTGTTCGCTGGTGTGGGTGAGCGGACCCGTGAAGGGAACGATCTGTACCACGAGATGATCGAATCCGGCGTTATCGTTCCCGACGATCTGGAAAAATCCAAGATCGCACTGGTCTACGGCCAGATGAACGAGCCTCCCGGTGCGCGTATGCGGATCGCTCTGTCCGGTCTGACACTGGCCGAGCAGTTCCGCGACGAATCCGGTTCGGACGTTCTGTTCTTCGTGGACAACATCTTCCGCTTCACACAGGCCGGTTCTGAGGTGTCCGCGCTTCTGGGTCGTATTCCTTCTGCTGTGGGCTACCAGCCGACACTGGCAACCGACATGGGCGCCATGCAGGAGCGTATTGCGTCCACGAAGTCCGGTTCGATCACGTCCGTGCAAGCCGTTTACGTGCCTGCGGATGACCTTACCGACCCTGCACCTGCAACATCGTTTGCGCACCTTGATGCGACGACCGTTCTGGATCGTTCGATCTCGGAAAAAGGCATCTACCCGGCTGTGGATCCACTCGGTTCCACATCGCGTCTGCTTGATCCGCTGATCATCGGTGATGAGCACTACAAAGTCGCCACAGACGTCCAGCAGGTGCTTCAGCGTTACAAGTCGCTGCAAGACATCATCGCCATTCTCGGTATGGACGAACTGTCCGAAGAGGACAAACTGGCCGTGGCACGTGCACGTAAACTGGAACGCTTCCTGTCCCAGCCGTTCGACGTTGCGAAGGTCTTCACCGGTTCCGACGGTGTGCAGGTTCCTCTTGAGGACACCATTGCATCGTTCAAAGCGGTTGTTGCCGGTGAGTACGATCACCTCCCCGAGAGCGCCTTCTACATGGTCGGCGGGATCGAGGAAGTGAAAGCGAAAGCTGAAAAACTGGCAGCGGAGGCAGCCTGATCATGGCCGCTTCGCTCCAATTTGATCTCGTTTCGCCGGAACGGAAGCTTGCTTCCGTCGAGGCGACCGAGGTCCAGATCCCAGGCGCGGACGGGGACATGACGGCTATGGCTGATCATGCTGCCACGATCACAACGCTGCGCCCCGGTATCTTGCGGGTCATCACGACCTCTGGCGCGGATGAGTACCTCGTGACCGGTGGTTTCGCGGAGATCACAGCGACTGCCACGTCTGTGCTGGCCGAACAGGCCATGCCTGTGAGCGAAGTCACGGGCGCGATCATGGATACCCTGATCGCCGACGCTGAGGCTGCTGGTTCTTCGGATGAGGCTGCCAAGGTGGTCTCGGACATGCAGGCAGTACGGGCGGCTCTGAACGTCTAAGCAAGGTACCTTAGCTATGATTTAAAAACCCCCGCTCTTGTGAGTGGGGGTTTTTCTTTGGGCAGATGTCGGCACAAAAAAGCCCCGCATCCCATGTGGAATGCGGGGGGGCGTCTTACTCTTGGGGCATCTCAGCGGCGATTATTCCGCCGCGAGGCCAGTCATTCCACGAGGGTAAAGCGGCTCATAAATCGGTTCTAGCGTCGCGGTATCAAATAGCGATGATACCGATGTGCCGTTCCAAATGTTCAGGATCGCTTGGGCGAACATCGGCGCGGTGGGCACGATGCGGATATTGGGGCAGGCTTTGACAGCATCAGTGGCTTGGATCGAATCTGTGATAACCAGCGACTTCATCACCGAGTTTGTGATCCGCTCAACCGCAGGGCCGGACAGGACACCGTGGGTGATGTAGCTGTGTACCTCGGTGGCCCCCGCTTCGATCAGGACCTCAGCGGCTTTGCACAGGGTGCCCGCCGTGTCACAGATGTCATCCACGATGATACATTTTTTGCCGCGCACGTCGCCGATTACGGTCATCTCAGCAATCTCACCGGGCTTTTCGCGGCGTTTGTCGACGATCGACAAAGGTGCCTTGATCCGTGTCGCCAATTCACGCGCACGGGCCACGCCGCCTACATCGGGGGACACAACCATCACGTCTGCCATGTTGCCCGCAAAGTGATGCATGATATCCAGCGCGAAGATCGGCGAGGCGTAGAGGTTATCAACTGGAATATCGAAGAAGCCTTGGATTTGGGCTGCGTGCAGGTCCATGGTCAATACCCGCTCGATCCCGGATTGGGAGATCAGGTTCGATACAAGTTTGGCCGAAATTGGTGTCCGGGCCTTGGTGCGGCGATCCTGACGGGCGTAGCCAAAGTAGGGGATGACTGCCGTTGCGCGCCGGGCCGAGGACCGTTTCATCGCGTCGGCAATGATCAACAACTCCATCAGGTTGTCGTTGGCCGGGTTCGAGGTGGGCTGGATAATGAACATATCCTCGCCGCGCACGTTCTCATAAACCTCGACGAAAATCTCACCGTCGTTGAACCGCTCAACCCGTGCATCCACAAGACCAACGGTCATTCCACGGTGCATCGACATGCGCTTGGCGATAGATGCGGCCAATTCGGGGTTAGCGTTTCCAGAGATGAGTTTGGGGTCTTGTGCGGGCATGGCAGGGCCTTTCGAGGAGGCGCGGTCTATTAGCGACTCGCGCCCGGATGACGTTGACACCGCCTAGCACGGGCCTAGTGTTCGGGCAAACCAAAGCAGGGAGGCCAGCATGGCCCATATCGACTACTTCTTTTCTACGCTTTCGCCTTACACCTATCTGACAGGCACGCGCCTAGAGGATGTGGCCGCAAAGCGCGGTGCCACGATTACCTATAAGCCACTTGATACCATGACACTTTTCACCCGGACGGGTGGGCAAGCGCCCAAAGATCGTCACCCCGCGCGGCAAGCCTACCGCTTGGTTGAGATGCGCCGTCAGGCCGCGCAACAAGATATGGCAATTAATCTTAAACCTGCGCATTGGCCCACGAACCCTGCGCCCTCAAGCTATGCGATCATTGCCGCGCAGAAAGTAGGGGGCGGTGATCTGGGCGCATTGGTGCAGGGTATCTTGCGCTCGGTCTGGGCCGATCAAAAGGACGTCGCAGACGACGAGGTCGTGGCAGATGCGCTAGAGGCTGCGGGTTTTGACCGTGGCTTGGTCAACGCGGGCCTTTTGGAAGGGGCGGAGGAATATGCCGCCAACCTCGAAGAAGCCGTTCGCCGTGACGTGTTTGGTGTGCCGTTTTTCATCGTCGGGGATGAGCCGTTTTGGGGCCAAGATCGGATTTCCGACCTGGACCATTATCTCGGAACGCTCTGAATGACGCGGCCACTGTTGGCGCTACATGCGATGTTCATGCATGGCGCTGCAATGGCGCCATTGGCTGAGGCTCTCGGGCGCGAAATTATTGCGCCCGGGCTGCCCGGTCACCGGAGGGGCCCTCCGTGGGTTGAGGGGCGTGACTACATGGAGCAAGCGGTGGATGCCGCCTTGGCGGCCATGCCGGACGAACCCATTGACCTGTTTGGGCACAGCCTTGGCGCAACCGTGGCACTGCATGTTGCCGTTGCGCGGCCCGAACAGGTTCGCAGCCTCACCATATTTGAGCCCGCTTTGTTTTCGGCGGCAAGCGGTGCAGCGCTAGATGACTACCTCATGGCAATGAAGGTCGTGAGCGACGCACTTGAAACAGGGCGCGAAGGTACGGCCGCGGCCGAGTTTCATGCGCATTGGGGCACTGGTGCCGCGTGGGAGGATTTGCCTACCAACCTGCGCAAGACCATCCTTCGCCTTATCCCATTGGTCCCAGCAACTGAGCCCGCTGTCGTACATGACAAACACGGGCTGTTGCCGCAGCTGCGGGCTTGCCCGGTGCCTGTGCTGGTTCTTCAGCAAGAGGCGCATCAACAACTGCCCGTCATGGCGTCTATTTGTGATGGTTTGCGCAGTCTTTTACCAAACGTCACAGTTCGGTCCGTCGCGGGTGAGGGGCGTCATATGCTGCCCGTCACGGCGCCTCAGGCTGTGGCGGCGGAGGTCGCTGCGTTCTGGGCGGACTTGCCCTGAAGCAGGGCCAGTAAGGCATCCACCTCGTCTTCGGTTTTGGACCAATCACAAACAAACCGCGCAAGGACCCCGTCACCGTTTTCATCCGACAAAGAGTATTGCGCTCCACCCGCAAACGCGCGGTTGTGGGCCTGTCGCGGTAGCCGAGCAAAGATCATGTTGCCTGCTGGCTCAGCCTCAAGCCGTGCGCCGACCTCCCGAAGACCTTTGGCCAGTCGTTGGCCCGCTACATTCGCCTGTGCCGCCAGCTGAAGCCATAGATCATCGTGCAAATAGGCCTGCATCTGTGCCGCAAGGAAGCGGTTCTTGGACCACAGGTGCCCCGCACGTTTGCGCCGGAACTGCGCCTGTTGCGCCATTTCGGGGTCTCGGATCACAATGCCCTCAACGCCCATACAGCCGTTCTTGGTGCCCCCAAACGAGATCATATCGAACCCTTGCGCCATATCGGCGGCGGAACAGCCAAGGGCCGCGCAAGCATTGGCAAAACGTGCGCCATCAAGGTGCGTATACAGCCCGTATTCGCGTGCAATGCCGGTCAGTGTGCGCAGTTCATCCAAGGTGTAGATCGTGCCCAATTCCGTAAGGTTCGTCAGCGAAAGCGCCCCTAGTTGCACCGAATGCAGGTCAGTCCCCACCCGCTCAATCGCGGCACGCAGGGCTTCTGCGCAGATTTTCCCATCGGGCCCGTCGACGAGGGTCAGCTTTGCGCCGCCCGAATAGAACTCAGGCGCGCCGCATTCGTCCAACTCAATGTGAGAGGTACGGTGACAAAAGACGGTTTCATAGGGCTGTACAAGTATTGCCAGCGCAAGCGCATTTGCCGCCGTGCCCACGGTGACCAACAGCGTGGTCGCCTCGGGCATATCAAAGGTGCGTCGGATGCCTTGGGTGACTTCGTCCATCGAAGGGTCGTTGCCGTAGGGCATGGCGGCGCCGGTGTTGGCCGCAAGCATCGCTTCCATGATCTTTGGGGCGACAGGACCCGTGTTGTCAGAGGCGAAGTTGAGGTTCATGGCGGCTACTCGTCTTGCTGGGGCGGTGCGTCGTGGCCCAAGGGTTCATCGATCAGGTGATCTTCCCAATCTTCTTCGTCGACTTCAAATTCCGGGATCGTCCAGCCACGCACGGATACGCCTGCGCGGTGCACGCTGTCGGGATCACCTGTCAAAAGCGGGTGCCATTCGGGCAGAGGTTTACCCTCATGCAGCAGCCGATAGGCGCAGGTTTGCGGCATGAAATAGGCAACATCAGGTAGCGTTTTCGGCGTTAGCACCACGCATTCGGGGACGAATTGTTTGCGGATCGGGTACTGGGCGCATTGGCAGGTTGCGTCATCCAATAGCCGGCAAGCAATACGGGTGAATGCAACTTCGCCGGTGTCTTCGTCCTCAAGCTTGTTGAGGCAGCATTTACCGCAGCCATCGCACAGCGACTCCCATTCTTCTTGCGAGAGTTTGTTGAGGGGGCGTTCCCAGAACTGCACGGCTATAGGTCCCGCAGGATGGCGCGCGCCTGTTGGCAGTCGGCATCCATTTGGGAAATCAGGGCATCAATGCCGTTGAATGACTGCTCGGGGCGGAGGAAATCGACCAAGCCGACCGACAGCGGTGTGCCGTAAAGATCGCCTTTGAAGTCGAACAAAAAGGTCTCGAGGTTAGGGACCGAGCCGTTGAACATCGGGCGCACACCCAGCGAAGCCGCACCATGGTAGCTTCCGGCATGGGGGCCCTCTAGCACATCGACCAGGACAGCATAGGTGCCCAATTTCGGCAGATGCAGACCGTCGAGGTTCATGTTCGCCGTGGGGAAACCCAACTCACGCCCGCGCTTTTCGCCGTGCACGACGGGACCGTCAACGCGGTGCCAGTGGCCCAACATCGCGGCCGCTGCACGGGGATTACCGTCGCTGAGGGCTTTGCGGATATTGGTTGAGGATACGGCTGCGCCGGTATCTCCCTGCAAGATATCGGCCACGACGACCTCAAAGCCGAACTCAGCGCCGAAGTCTTTGAGTGTTGCCACATCACCCGCGCGCCCTTTGCCAAAGCAAAAGTCCGCACCGACTACGACACGGGATAAGCCAAGACCATCCGCGAGGACGGATTGGGCAAATTCACGCGCGGTCAGACCCGATAGATCGGTGTTGAAGCTCAGCTCAAACAGCGTCTCAACACCCAGCTTCGCAAGCCGATTGGCCCGCGCGGTCGCCGACATTAGCCGAAAGGGCGGGGCCTCGGGGAAAAAAACTTCACGTGGGTGGGGTTCGAACGTCAAAACGCCCAAAGGGCCGGGGCCTTGGCGGGCCAAATCCAGCACCTTTTGATGGCCGAGGTGCACCCCATCAAAATTGCCAATAGCCACCGAAGCGCCTCGGTGGCTGGCATCTATGTTTTGATATTCCCGGAGTATATCCATGAGCGTGACCTAGCCGCGTGAGCCGGGTCATGCAAGCCGTGTAGGATCAGTCGAATTTGCGCGACGGTGCCAGAACGATTGCCTCACCCTTGAGGACCTTCTTGCCGTCGATCTCACAATGAGTGTCCATCGTTACGCGACGCTTGCCCAGATCCATGTCCGTGACGGTTACAACCGCGTTCACCATGTCGCCGGGACGCACTGGGGCAAGGAACTTGAGGCTTTGACCCAGATAGACAGTGCCGTGGCCGGGCAATTGTTCGCCAATAACGGCCGAGATTAGGCCAGCCGTTAGCATGCCGTGGGCGATCCGACCCTCAAAAATCGTGTCGCGTGCATAGTCATCATCAAGGTGCACAGGGTTGTGATCGGTCGAGACCTCGGCAAACAGCTCAATGTCGCGATCGGTGATCACTTTGCGCAAAGAGCGTGACATACCGATTTCGATATCTTCGATACAGATCGTTCCGCGGGGCATGTTGTCGAGCATGGGGTCTCTCCTTCTTCATAGTCGTGCTAGACTATTTCAGGCCATGCTGCAATGCAGAAAGCAATAATGCGACAATTTTTGCGTATTAACGGTAATTTAATTGCGGGTAGGGTGTTGCGTTGGCTTAGCGGAGCATTCCGACTGTATAGCGTGGTTCGCTTTGGTGATCCGTCAGATACGCGGCCAGCTTGGATGCTTCTGGGCCGCCGGTAATACCGGTGCCAGTTTCGCGCGCCGCAAGCCCCCCGCTGATGAACAACACATCTAGGTCCTCACCAAGGGCGCCGGAGACGTCTGTGCCGATTCCATCGCCGATGGCGAGGATTTCGCTGTCTGCTACGTCATCAATTTGTGCCAGCCGCCGCCGCGCCAGATCATAGATTGGGGGGTGGGGCTTGCCAAAATACAGGCTTTCACCGCCCATTTCCGTGTACAATTGCGCCAATGCACCTGCGCACCATTCGCGGACCTCACCACGGTCGACGATGATGTCAGGGTTTGCGCAGAGCAGTTTCAGCCCTCTGGTTTTTGCGGCCAAAAACGCGGGTCGGTTTGCGGCCGGATCCGCCAGCGAATCGAAGGGCCCGGTGCAAACGATTCCCTCTGCCTCATCAAGGCTGACGCGTTCAATCTCAACCGGCTCATCCAGCAGCGCGAGGGGTTCGAAAAACCCACCCTCATCGGGCAGGCCAATGTGATAAACCTTGCGACCCACGACCCCTTGGAACATCGCAGCGCGGGCACTGTCGCCTGAGGTGGCGATGGTGTCATAGGCATCAACGGGCACGCCGATCTGCGCCAGCTGAGTGGCCACACTGGCGCGAGGGCGCGGCGAATTGGTAACCAAAACCACGATGCCACCGGCGCGGCGGTAGGCCTGCAATGCGGCGACTGCCTCGGGGAAGGGGACGACACCGTTGTGCACACAGCCCCACAGATCCACAAACATCGCCTTGTAGCGTTTCGAAATGTCAGAAAGTGCTGAGATAATCTGGGTCATGGGGAGCCTGTGTTTGCTGGAATTTCCTCACATGACGCGAGTTACACATGGGTAAAGATAATTTCCCGCATTAACGCAATGGTAACTTGCTCAGGGGGAGGACGTTTCCATGGATTAGGGGACGATTGCGATGCACTATCTTCAACACGAACTGTACGAGCGGCTTGGCGCAGGGGGCGATATCCTCGATTTCCTGATGGAGGCCGGGGGGGATGGGATATCGTACCGAGACGTTAAAAGCCCCAATGAGGGCTGGATGTCGCGCGGGTTTTGGCGGGCCCTCGGCTATGATCCAGATGCTGAGCCCTGCAAGGGGTTTTGGCAGGATGTTGTTCACCCAGATGATTTGGAAAAAGTGAACACAGACTTTCAGGCTCACGCAACGGACCCGGTGCAGCCCCATGAGCAAGTCGTGCGATATAAGCACGGGGAGACCGGCAAGTGGGTATGGGTGCGGTGTCGTGCGATTGCGCTGCGTGACGAGAGCGGCACACCGGTCCGAATGTTGGGTGTGCATTCGGATGTGACCGCATTGCACGAGGCGGAGGGAATGCTGCGCGGCACGGTTGAGGAATTGATGGATGCCCGCACCGATCTAGAGGCCGCAGTACAGGCCAAAATCGCGTTCCTCGAACAGATAAGCCACGAGATTCGGACCCCGATGAACGGCATTTTGGGCATGGCTCAGGCACTGGTAATGCAGGACCTACCGATTGAAGCAACAAGCCAAGTGGCCGTGATCAATCGCTCTGCCACGGCGTTGTTGACGTTGCTAAACGATTTACTCGACATGGCGCAGATAGAGGCCGGAACCACCGCAATCGAAATGGCGCCGGTGGCTCCTTTTGAGTTGTTGCATGACGCGGCAATTCTGTTTGAATGTATGGCGCGGGATAAGGGGTTGGATATTGTCACCTTGGGTGATCAAACGCTGCCTCCTCAGGTGTTGGCGTCGGGGCGGACCATCCGGCAGGTCATCGGCAATCTCGTCAGTAATGCCGTTAAATATGCTGGCAAAGGCACCATAGAGGTCCGTGCTTACTTACGGCAGGGGGCCACGCCGGGGGCCCATACTTTGCTAGTGTCGGTCGTAGACACCGGGCCAGGCATTCCCGATGCGCAAAAAGACGCGGTGTTTGACCGGTTCTCGCAGGGTGACGTTGTGCCTGGGCAGGGCGAGGGTGGCCCAGGGCTTGGGCTGCCGATCGCGCGGCAGCTGTGTCAGTTACATGGCGGTGATCTAACGCTCACCGATACCCCGGGCGGCGGTGCGACATTCAATGCGACATTCGTCGTACAGAGCCCAAACCAAGCGCCCCAAGAGGTGCCGCAGCATTATGCGCCTCAGCAGGGCAAGGATCCGCTTCAGATTTTGGTCGTCGAAGACAATGAGATGAACCAGATGGTCCTCAAGGCCCTTCTAGGCCACATGAACGCAGAGCTGGTTTTCGCCAACAACGGGTTGGAGGGGCTGAATCTGGTACAGAAACAGACCTTTGATGCGGGCTTCATCGATATCAGAATGCCTGTCATGTCCGGCACTGAATTCGCCCAAGAGTGGCGGGCGCTTGAACAAGAGAATGCGGTTGGCCGCTTGCCGCTGATTGCATGCAGCGCGCATGTGCTGAAACACCAGGTCGAAACATACGTTGAGGCGGGTTTTGACAGACATCTGCCCAAGCCCGTCACGCTGGATGGGCTGCGTGATTGCATCAATTGGGTGCGGTCGGTGCGCGGGGCCTATGCCTAGACGCGGCACCTTGGGGTATCCATTGCCGGGGCGTGGTGCCCGGCAATGGAACCTGTATCAGATCTTAAACAGCGAGGTTCGGGATGATCTGCTTTTTGCGGCTCATGATGCCGGGCAAGACAACCGCGTCACCCTCAACCGTCGCGCCAAAGCTTTTCTCGGCCACGGATTTGGTCAGGTCGTTGGGGATCAGCATCGTGGCTTGCTCATTCAGGATATCAACCACGAAAAGCAGGACCTGATCGACACCGTCCTCAGCCGCAACGCTGGTCATCGTCTCCATGATGGAGGCTTTGCGGTCCAGCACGACGTCAGGGGCTGTCGTTTCTAGGACGGATACGCGGAACTTTGTGCCCGCGACTGCGTACTCCTTGCTGTCCATGCGCAACAATTCGGCGTCCGAAAACGCAGAGACGTCGGATTTGGCAGCAAACATCGCGGCGGCGTATTCAGCGATGTCTACGCCCAGATCCTCTGCCAGCGCATAGGCAATGGCTTTGTCTTCTTGTGTTGTCGTGGGTGAGCGGAATTCAAGCGTGTCGGACAGGATGCATGTCAGCATCGCGCCTTTGATCGCCTTGGGCGCCTGTGCCAGATCATCGCCAATCATTTTCCACATGATGGTCGCGGTGCAGGCCAGCGGCTCGATCCGGATGTCGATCGGGCCTTTGGTTTCCAGCCCGCCCACCAGTTTGTGGTGGTCGATGATCGCGCGGACGTCTGCGCCGTTGATGTTGGCAGGCAGCTCGGCGGGGTTGTTGGTGTCCACGATCACGCATGGCTGATCGTCGGCAACGTCTGCGATGATCTCTGGTTTGTTCAATTTCCAATGGTCGAGCATGAACAAGGCTTCGGTGTTCGGCTCGCCCAACAGGACGGGCTTGGCTTCTACGCCTTTGATCTGGTTCAGGTACCATGCCCAGATAATGGGCGATCCGGTAGAGTCGGTGTCAGGTGCTTTGTGGCCGAAGACGAGCGTTGTCATAGGTTCTGTCCATTGCAAAAATGAGGTTGGCGCGGGGGTATCAGGGCGCGGGTGACTTGTCACGAAGCCAAGGCGTCGCGGGCACGGGGCGGCTTGACACTTTGAGCAAGCTGCGCGGTAACTTGGCCATGGCACCAATCCGCGAAACCGAGCTTTATGCGCCCGTCAAAACCTTTCTGGAAGGGCAGGGTTATGTCGTGAAGGCCGAGGTTGGCGCGGCGGATGTGGTCGCGGTGCGCGGCGCAGAGCCGCCTGTTGTCGTTGAGCTGAAGGCCGCGTTTTCATTGTCGCTGTTTCATCAGGGGATCGCGCGGTTGGGCATTACGGATACCGTATATGTCGCTGTGCCGCGCGGGCAGGGTAAGCGGTGGCAGACCAGCCTTAAGTCCAACATCAGCTTGGCACGACGGCTGGGGCTGGGGGTTGTCACGGTTCGGCTATCTGATGGGTTGGTGCAGGTGCATTGCGATCCGGGGCCCTACGCCCCGCGCAAAAGCGCCAAACGGCAAGCTCGGCTGCTGAAGGAATTTGCGCGTCTAGAAGGTGACCCTAACACGGGCGGTGCGACGCGGCATGGTTTGGTGACGGGGTATCGATCAGACGCGCTGAAATGTGCGGCTTATCTGGCTGAGGCGGGCGCGGAAAAGGGGGCTTTGGTCGCCAAGGCCACTGGCGTGGCGCAAGCAACAACGATTATGCGCGACAACCACTATGGCTGGTTCGATAAGATCGAAAAGGGCGTCTATGGCCTGTCTGCCGCGGGGCAGGCGGGGCTCAAAGATTGGGGTGATGTTCTGGGTTAGGCCGTAGGCTTAAATCGATTCCGTTCCCGATTTGGTGTCCTTTATTTATCGCATAAACAGGGTGTCGGGCCGAGTGCGAATCCCTTACACACGTCGCTCAGAGAACCTTCAGCGCGATCTACGCCCGCCTGCGCCCCGTTTTGGCGAAAATTCTCTCTCTCCCAACTGTTGACAGCTTGCCGCAGCCTGCTTACCTACCTGCCGTTAGCACTCATACCGAGTGAGTGCTAAGACCTCGTAACTGAGAACATAGGAGTGTTCTGTAATGGCATTGAAACCGCTTCATGACCGCGTGCTGGTCCGTCGTACCGAAAGCGACGAGAAAACCGCTGGCGGCCTGATCATCCCCGAGACTGCCAAAGAGAAGCCCGCAGAAGGCATCATCGTGGCCTGCGGCGAAGGCGCCCGCAAGGACAGCGGCGAGCTGATCGACATGGCTGTTTCGGCTGGCGACAAAGTGCTGTTCGGCAAATGGTCCGGCACCGAAGTCACCGTTGATGGCGAAGAGCTGCTGATGATGAAAGAATCCGACATTCTCGGCATCATCACAGACGACGCTGCCTAAGCGCTTCTGATCGTCCGATCTTAAATAAGTCCAAATTTACTGGAGATTGAAATGTCTGCGAAAGACGTCAAATTCAACACCGACGCCCGCAACCGTATGCTGCAGGGTGTGAACATCCTGGCTGACGCGGTTAAAGTGACCCTCGGCCCCAAAGGCCGTAACGTTGTCCTCGACAAATCCTTTGGCGCACCGCGCATCACCAAAGACGGTGTATCCGTAGCCAAAGAAATCGAACTCGAAGACAAGTTCGAGAACATGGGCGCACAGATGGTGAAGGAAGTTGCTTCCCGCACCAACGATGAGGCCGGCGACGGCACCACAACAGCGACCGTTCTGGCCCAAGCCATCGTCCGCGAAGGCATGAAGTCCGTCGCTGCTGGCATGAACCCAATGGACCTCAAGCGCGGCATCGACATGGCAACGATCAAAGTCGTTGAAGCTATCAAAGCGGCCTCGCGTCCCGTCAACGACAGTGCTGAAGTTGCACAGGTCGGTACGATCTCTGCCAACGGCGAGCGTGAAATCGGTGAGCAAATCGCCGGTGCGATGCAAAAAGTCGGCAACGAAGGTGTTATCACCGTCGAAGAAAACAAAGGTCTTGAGACAGAGACTGATGTTGTTGAAGGCATGCAGTTCGACCGCGGTTACCTGTCGCCCTACTTCGTGACCAACCCCGACAAAATGATCGCAGACCTCGAAGACTGCATGATCCTGCTGCACGAGAAGAAACTCTCCTCGCTACAGCCAATGGTTCCCCTGCTCGAGTCCGTGATCCAATCGCAAAAGCCGCTTCTGATCATCGCAGAAGACGTAGAAGGCGAAGCGCTGGCAACACTCGTGGTCAACAAACTGCGCGGCGGCCTGAAAATTGCGGCAGTCAAAGCACCTGGTTTCGGCGATCGCCGCAAAGCCATGCTGCAAGACATCGCAATCCTGACCGGCGGCCAAGTGATCTCCGAAGATCTCGGCATGAAGCTTGAGAATGTCACCATGGACATGCTCGGCACCGCGAAGAAAGTCACAATCACCAAAGACGAAACCACTGTTGTGGACGGCGCTGGTGAGAAGGCTGAAATCGAGGCACGCGTGGCTCAGATCCGTCAGCAGATCGAAGAAACCACATCCGACTATGACCGTGAAAAACTGCAAGAGCGCGTAGCCAAACTGGCTGGTGGTGTTGCTGTTATCCGCGTCGGCGGCATGACCGAAGTGGAAGTCAAAGAGCGCAAAGACCGTGTGGACGATGCTCTCAACGCGACACGCGCAGCTGTGCAAGAAGGCGTTGTTGTTGGCGGTGGTGTGGCTCTCGTACAGGCTGCAAAAGCCCTCGATGGCCTGACAGGTGCAAACAACGACCAAAACGTCGGCATCTCGATCATCCGCAAAGCCATCGAAGCGCCTCTGCGTCAGATCGCAGAAAACGCTGGTGTTGACGGCGCAGTTGTTGCCGGCAAAATCCGCGAAAGCAGCGACCTGTCCTTCGGCTTCAACGCACAGACCGAAGAATATGGCGATATGTTCTCGTTCGGTGTGATTGACCCTGCCAAAGTGGTTCGCACCGCTCTGCAAGATGCGTCCTCGGTTGCTGGTCTGCTGATCACCACCGAAGCCATGGTTGCTGACAAGCCGTCCAAGGACGGCGGCGGCGCACCAGCAATGCCCGACATGGGCGGCATGGGCGGCATGATGTAAGACGCTTCGCGTCACATGCGCCGGTCCTTCGGGATTGGCAGTGCAAAGGGCCCCTTGTGGGCCCTTTGTCATGTCTGGGGGTTTGATGGCCCACCCGCCAAGGGATGCAAACCGTTTGACATCCTGCCGCGCGCAGCCTCTGAGTGGCGCTATGAAACTCTTTGCGCTCACGACTTTCACGATGCTCTTTTTCGCCTCCAACTCGCTCCTGACGCGGGCGGGTGTGGCGGATGGCATGGACCCTCTGACATTTGCCGCGATCCGTGTCGGTGCGGGGGCGGTTTTTCTGGGGGTCATTGCCCTGTGGCAGCGGGGGCAGGTGCCGATCACCGGGCGCACGCGGCTTTTGTCTGTCATTGGGCTGAGCGTTTATCTCTTGGGCTTTTCTCTCAGTTACTTGACGCTTGAGGCCGGTATGGGCGCGCTCGTGTTGTTTGCCACCGTGCAATTGTGCCTGTTCGGTGCCGCTATCGCCTTTCGTGAGGTGATCGGCCCGCGCCGCTGGCTCGGTATGGGCATCGCGATGAGCGGTTTGACCCTACTGCTGCTGCCCGGTGGGGGCGGTGGCGTCGATCTGGCAGGTGTCGCATGGATGATTTTGGGCGGCGCAGGTTGGGCGCTTTATACCTATATGGGCAAGTCATCCGATTGGGCTTTGGGCAATTCAGCGGGTAACTTTTTGCTCAGCACAGGTGTGCTGTTTCTTGCGGTGCCGCTTTGGTGGGGCGGGGTGATTACGCCGCTGGGATTGGTGTGCGCCGTGGCCTCTGGCGCGATTGCATCTGGGTTAGGCTATGCCCTCTGGTTCGTGGTTTTGCCGCAGATGGCCACGACGACGGCCGGCGTCGCCCAATTGTGTGTGCCGGTGATCGCAGTGATTGGCGGAGCGGTCCTGCTGGATGAACCTGTGACGCTGCCGATTATTCTGGCCTGCGCCGTTGTCTTGGGTGGCATCGCGTTGGCGACAGTACCGCCCGCGCGCAAGGCGGGCTCACCGCCGCAATAACTTCGCGTGTCGCGTTACGTCACATGCAGCCCCCCTCGTCACAGCGCCTCTGCCCCCCTATGTTTGGGATATGAAACGCGCACTTATCACTGCGATAACAAGCCTCGCCCTATTGGGCTGCGCATCCGTGCAGGCGGCCCCCCGGGGTTGCGTGATATTGCTTCACGGGTTGGCGCGCACAGATGCCTCTATGCTGGTCATGGAAGAGGCGTTGGAACAGGCGGGTTACCACGTGGTTGCAGCCAGCTATCCGTCTCGCTCGGGTAAACTGTCGGACCTTGCATCCGATACCCTTCCAACCGCACGACGGGCGTGTGCCGCAGCCGCCCCTGAGGCGGATGTGAATGTGGTCACGCATTCGATGGGTGGTATCCTGACACGCGTTTGGGCCAAGGCGCACCCAGAGGCCGAATGGGGCCGCGTGGTCATGCTGGCCCCTCCCAATAACGGCTCCGAACTGGTCGATACCTTCGAAGAGGTGCCGGGGTTTGAGTGGTTTAACGGTCCTGCGGGTACGGCTCTGGGCACAGGGCCTGACGACATTCCCGCACAACTCGGCCCGGTACCGTTTTCATTGGGTGTGATCGCGGGCAACCGTAGCCTCAATGCGTTCTATTCCTCGATCCTGCCGGGTGAAGACGATGGCAAAGTCACGGTGGAATCTACGAAAGTGGCGGGGATGAAGGCGCATCTGACCTTGCCCGTGACCCATACGTTCATGATGAATAACCCGCGTGTAATTGCGCAAACCTTGTCGTTTCTGGACTCCGAGACTTTCGTGCCGGACCTGACGCTGGGCGAGGTGTTGTGGGACGCCCTTGTGGAGTAACCCCATGGGTGGCCGACCTATATATGCCGATCCGTGATGCGGCATGCGCTACAGGTTGACTTTTCGCCACTTTTTCGCCACCGTTTTTCTATTCGAGGAGCCTGTCCTTTGGCCATCACAGCGACCCTGAAGTCGGGGGGTGGCAAGGGGCTTGCAAGAGTATCAGCATCGGATGTGCGCCTGTTTTGATGCCTCATCTTGGGGGCTTTGGACGGGCTTGGTACACGGCCGTTAAGGGAAATTGTGATGATCCGTTTGTTCATGATCTACACCGGGCTGTTGTGTGCAGCAGCCCTTGGCCTGTGGTTCGGGCGGTCGGATCAGAAACCATTGGCCGAAGCGGCCCAAGACATCGAGATTTTGCCTGAGGTTGTTGCAGTAGCCCCCAGCGCGCCCGCGCCAGTTATCGTGGAATTGCCGGAGAGCCTGCCAGAGATCGCTGTAACGCCCCCCGAGGTGCAAATCATCGAGAGCCAGGCTCCTGAGCCTGTTGAAACTGCCGTAGTCAGTAGCTCACCAGCCCCAGTGCCGCTGCCACCAGTGGTCGTCGCCCCAAGTGAGCCGGAGGAAGTATTTACGCCGACTGTTGAGGTCCTGCCCGACGTGGTTGAGGAGGTTCCGGCACCCGTTGTCATCGCGTCCGTGCCCGCCGTGTCGCAGATGGAAACCGCAGCCGCGCCAGTAGCGGACAGCCTCCCAGAAGCAGAGGTAGAGCAAGCGGAAGTGCGCCCGGCCCCCGCGCCAGTGATTAAACCTCCCGCACCTGCGCAAACGCCCGCACCCGTCGCCGAACCCGCCCCGCGCTTACCTCTGGATCCAGTGATTGAGGCTTTGATCGCGCAAGCGGCCCTCGCGGCAGAGGCCGGCACCGGCGACACCTACGTCGTACAGCCCGGCGATAGCCTTTTGTCCATCGCCCGCGCGCTGTATGGGAACAGCGACGCATACCAACAGATTTTCGACGCCAATCGCGACCTCCTTCCCTCCATCGACGCAATCCAGACGGGTCAGACCCTTCGCTTGCCCTGAGCCACATAATGACATCTCCAAAAACGACCCTTCGCTTGACACCTCTGGCCGAAACCCTGCCTGCGGCTGTGCCCTTCGTCGGCCCCGAGACCCAAGAACGGGCGCGCGGTGCGCAGTTTGATGCCCGCCTTGGCGCAAACGAAAGCGGCTTTGGCCCGTCCCCCAAGGCTATCGCGGCAATGGCGGACGCGGCGCACGACGCATGGATGTACGGGGACCCGGAAAGCTATGATTTGCGCGTGGCCTTGGCCGATGATCTGGGCGTGGATGCGGATCAGATCATGATGGGCGAAGGGATCGACGGCTTGCTCGGCACCTTGGTGCGCCTGTTTGTCGGGCAGGGCGATCCCGTGGTCACGTCGGCAGGTGCCTATCCTACGTTCAACTATCATGTCGCGGGCTTCGGTGGCGCGCTGCACACCGTCCCTTACCGCGATGATCACGAAGATCCCGAGGCGCTCTTGGCTAAGGCGGCTGAGGTCGGGGCCAAGCTGATTTACCTAGCTAATCCAGACAACCCCATGGGCAGCTGGTACGACGCGGCCCGGATGGAGGCTGTTGTGGCCGCAATCCCCTGCGGCAGCCTTTTGGTGCTGGATGAGGCCTATATTGACCTCGCGCCCGATGGGACGGCCCCTCAAATCGACCCCGAGACGCCGGGCGTGATCCGGATGCGTACGTTTTCCAAGGGGTACGGCCTTGCCGGTGCACGCGTGGGTTACGCGATAGGGCCGCGCGCATTGATTACCGCGTTCCACAAGGTGCGCAATCATTTTGGGATGTCGCGGGTGTCTCAGGCGGGGGCGCTGGCCGCGCTACGCGATCCCGATTGGTTGGAGCATGTTCGGGCGCAGGTTGCGATATCACGGGCTGAGATCGCGCGCATTGGGGCCGCACATAGGCTGCGCGCACTTCCCTCAGCGGCGAATTTTGTGACGCTAGATTGTGGACGGGATGGTGATTTTGCCCGCGCCTTGGTTGCTGCCCTTAGCGCTGAGGGTATCTTTGTGCGCATGCCGCTTAAGGCCCCCCAAGACCGCTGTATCCGCGTGTCTTGTGGGCAAAAGGCCGAAATGATGGCGTTTGAACGGGCATTGCCGCGCGCGTTGGCCTGCTGCACAGAAATTTGACTTTCTAAAATACGCATCACGTATAACTTTAGTTAACTTGCTCGTGATACGAGGTGCGTGATGAAAAACCATCCCGTCGGCTGCGCGCCGGATTATACCAATGCCTTTCTGGCCATGGCTTTCGTCTGGATGATGATTGCTCTGATTGCGATTTGGGCCGTTTGGGGGTTCTTGATGGCGATCGTGATGTGCAGCTTTGCCCATGCGTGGCTCGCGCATAAGTTGCAAAAACGTGCTGAAGTCGTGACGGTGCGGGACTAGGGCCCATGTAAACCAGGGCCGCAGGTGCGGCCCTAGAAAACGCCAGTGCAGATTAGCGCCCTGCCAATATTTCCGCCGCGGCGGACAACGCGCCCTGACCATGCTCAATATTCAGCGCCTTAAGGCCGGTATCAATCGCCCCCAATGTGCCCAGCATCATGTGTGCGTTGACGTGGCCCATGTGGCCGACGCGGAAAAACCCGTGCCATTCAGGGGCGTCAGGGGGGGCCATGCCCAGCCCAATCCCGAGGGTGACGCCCATCTGATCCGTCAAATGATCGCGCAAGGCCGTACCCAGCGGCGGAGTGATCCGCAGTGATGTCACCGCGCGACTGCGATGTGCGATGTCTGCGACATTCAACTCGAGCGGGCCTTGGGTGCTCCAAGCATCGCAGGCGGCCCACAGCGCGCGGGCGAGGGTTTCGTGACGCGCCCAGACAGCGGTGATGCCCTCTTCGTGGACAATCATGTCCAGTGCCTCGCGCAGGCCGTAAAGGTGATGCGTTGGGGCGGTGCCGTTGAAGTATTTGTAGTAGTAGTCGGGGTTTGTGCGCGGGCGCCAATCCCAATAGCCAGTGACGCAATTGGCGTTTTCGCGGGCGGCTTCGGCTCGGTCGTTGTAATAGACAAAAGACATGCCGGGCGGGGTCATAAGGCCCTTTTGGCAGCCGGTGATCATCACATCGACGCCCCATTCATCCATCTCAAACCGGTCGCAGCCCAGTGAGGCGATGCAATCGACCATCAACAGGGCAGGGTGGCCTGCGGCGTCAATCGCCCGACGCATCGCAGCCACATCCGACAGAACCGATGAGGATGTGTCGACATGGACCATCAGCACCGATTTGATTTCGTGGTCAGTGTCGGCACGCAACCGTGCCTCGATCTGGGCGGCGTCCATCGGGGTGCGTTTGCCAAAGTCGATAACCTCGGTGCGGATGCCTAACCCTTCGGCAGAGGCGGCCCAGCCGTGGGCAAATTGTCCCGTCGCGGGCACCAAGGCGAGGTCGCCTCGGGAATGGGTGTTGGCCAGCGATGCCTCCCACGCGGCGTGGCCGTTGCCGATATAGATCGTCACATTGTGCGCGGTACGTGCCACGGCCTTGAGGTCGGGGATCAGCGAATGGGTCATCTCGATCAACTCGCCGGTGTAGATATTTGGCGCGGCGCGGTGCATGGCGCGCAAAACGCGATCGGGCATAACGGAGGGGCCAGGGATAGCGAGTGTGTGGCGGCCGTGAGCGAGACTCATTTTTGAATGTTCCTGTTGTTTGCGCTTGTGGCGGTTGCCATAGGTCTTATCTCTAATGGCAAGGAGGTGCCACAATGCGCACAGTTTTCAAGATCACTGGTGCAGACCGGCTCAAGTTTTTGCACGGGCTCGTGTCGAATGACGTGCCTGAACAGGGTTTGGGCTATGCCGCACTGCTGAGCCCTCAGGGCAAATATCTTGCGGATTTTTTCCAGTGGCAGGAAGCGGACGCGATTTTTGTGGATGTCGCGACGGAGCTTGCGGCTGATTTGGGGCGGCGGCTGTCGATGTATAAGCTGCGCTCTGACGTGGCTATCACGGACAGCGGGCTGTGCATGTCCCGCGGTACGGGGCCTGCACCCGACGGCGCGATGACCGATCCGCGCGACCCCGGGCTGGGCTGGCGCCTGTATGGCACGCAGGACGGCGACGATGGTACCGATTGGGATCAGCTGCGCGTGACCCATGTTGTTCCCGAAAGCGGGATCGAGCTGGTCGTTGGCGACAGCTATATCCTTGAGATGGGGTTTGAGCGTCTACACGGCGTCGATTTCCGCAAAGGCTGCTTTGTTGGCCAAGAAATCGTGGCCCGGATGAAGCATAAGACTGAGCTGAAAAAGGGCCTGATGCAGGTCACTGTCAGCCAAGATGTGCCCATCGGCACCCCCATCACGTCCGAAGGCAAACCCGCTGGCACCTTGTTCACGCAATCCGGTGGCAAAGGTCTGGCCTATCTGCGGTTTGACCGCGCCAATGGCCCCATGCAGGCCGCAGGCGCAGAGGTGGCGGCGGCGTAATCTGCCCTACTTTTCTATATATATCCCGATATCCAAGAGGTTTTTTTGATGTTTGATACACCCCTTCTCCGCGACGCCCATTCTGATGCCAAAGGGGAGCCATTGGGGAACCTGCCTGAGTGGGATCTGACGGACCTGTATGCAGCAGATGACGCGCCAGAACTGGTTCGGGACCTGGAGTGGCTGGAGGCCGAGTGCGCCGCGTTCGCCGCTGATTATCAGGGCAAACTGGCCGAGCTGGATGCGGATGGAATGGCCGCATGTATCAAGCGCTATGAGGAAATCGACGTTATCGCTGGGCGGATCATGTCCTACGCGGGCCTACGCTATTACCAGCAGACCACGGATGGGGACCGTGCGAAGTTTATGTCCGACATGCAGGACAAAATCACCACGTTTACAAATGCGCTTGTGTTCTTTTCGCTTGAGTTCAACTCGCTTGAGGATGACGCCCTAGAGACTGCGTATGGTGCCAACGCGGATTTGGCGCGCTACCGCCCCGTGTTGGACCGGATGCGGGCGATGAAACCCTATCAGCTTTCGGATGAGCTAGAGACATTCTTGCACGATCAATCGGTTGTGGGTTCCAGCGCATGGAACAAGCTGTTCGACGAAACGATCGCCGGGTTGGAGTTCGTGGTCGAGGGTGAGACATACAACATCGAAGGCACGCTGAACTTCATGTCCGACCCCGACCGCTCCAAGCGCGAGGCGGCTGCGCGTGAATTGGCGCGCGTGTTCGGCGCAAATGTCCGTACGTTTTCGCGTGTGCACAACACATTGGCCAAAGAAAAAGAGATCTCTGATCGGTGGCGCGGGCTAGAAACCCCGCAGATGGGCCGTCATCTCGCCAACCATGTCGAGCCAGAGGTGGTTGAGGCGCTGCGCAACGCGGTGGTTGAGGCTTATCCGCGCCTGTCGCATCGGTATTATGCGCTAAAGGCCAAATGGATGGGCCTTGAGACGCTGGAGGTTTGGGACCGCAACGCGCCCTTGCCGATGGAGGACACGCGCACCGTCGGTTGGGATGAGGCAAAGGCGACCGTGATGGACGCGTACTCGGCCTTTGACCCGCGCATGGGCGCCTTGGCCGAGCCTTTCTTTGACAAAGGCTGGATCGACGCGGGCGTGAAGCCGGGCAAAGCGCCCGGCGCATTCGCGCACCCTACCGTGACGACCGTGCACCCCTATGTGATGCTCAACTACCTCGGCAAACCGCGCGATGTGATGACATTGGCGCATGAACTGGGTCACGGCGTGCATCAGGTTTTGGCCGCAGAGCAGGGCGAATTGTTGTCCTCAACACCGCTTACACTGGCCGAGACCGCCAGTGTGTTTGGCGAAATGCTTACCTTCCGCAAGATGCTGGAAAACGCCGACAGTGATTCCGCGCGCAAGGTCATGCTGGCGGGCAAGGTCGAAGACATGATCAACACGGTTGTCCGCCAGATCGCCTTCTATGACTTTGAGTGCAAACTGCACGACGCCCGCCGTGAGGGTGAGCTGACGCCAGATGATATCAACGCCTTGTGGATGTCCGTTCAGGCCGAAAGCCTGGGCCCCGTCTTTGACTACATGGAAGGGTATGAGACCTTCTGGGCGTACATCCCGCACTTCGTGCATTCGCCGTTTTATGTCTATGCTTACGCCTTTGGCGATGGTCTCGTGAACGCGTTGTATGCGGTCTACGAAGAAGGCGATGCGGACTTCCAAGAGAAGTATTTTGAGATGCTCCGCGCAGGTGGATCCAAACATCACAAGGCGCTTTTGGCGCCCTTTGGTTTGGATGCCAGCGATCCGGCGTTCTGGTCCAAGGGTCTTTCGATGATCGAAGGCTTCATCGACCAGCTTGAGGCGATGGAAGACTAGCCCGCTATTCCGCCGCGACTGGGCAGTTGTCTGGTTTTGAAACGGCATGCAGCGCGTGATCTGGCGCGCTGTAGGCCAAAGCCGGTAGCATCCGGTAAAGCGGTGCGCATAGCCCTCGGGTGTTGAGAGCGGTCGCATAGCGCACGTAGTCCGGGTCTTCGGACATGTGCAGTTCCTCTGCCTTGGCGCGGCCAAAATAGATCATCGTGACCACGATCATCCCCGCTGTCGCGGCGATCTGGGTCTGGACCGGGACGTCCGCCAGAAACGGTGCCGACGTCAGCCAGAAGA
The DNA here is from genome assembly GCF_001458315.1 of Thalassobacter stenotrophicus. Taxonomy (GTDB): domain Bacteria; phylum Pseudomonadota; class Alphaproteobacteria; order Rhodobacterales; family Rhodobacteraceae; genus Thalassobacter; species Thalassobacter stenotrophicus. The sequence continues at coordinate 95,352 of NZ_CYRX01000009.1, forward strand.
AGCACACCTTGGACATGTAATCGGGGTGTTTCATCCAGCGGTACGGCCCGCAGGTTACGACACCTCGGTTGGTCAGATTGGACCAGCGCAATCCGAATGACGCCGTGGCCCAGACCCAAACGCCAAAGCTCAGCAAAAGTAGCGCCAGCCATGGTCCAGCCAAAAGCGGGTAGTCTTGGATCGTTTCATGCCACGGTACGCCGGTGTCGCGGCTAAATATTTGGCCTGTGATAACTGCGTTGAAGGGCGCGTAGCAGACCAGTGTGACGACCCAGCCCCAAAGCACAGGGTTGGTTGTGCGTATATGGGCGTCGAACAGGCGCAGGGTGAGCGTATAGCCCACGCAGACCACAACCAGTTCGAGCAAAAGTGCGAGCAACATCAGGTGGCGGGTGAGGGTGACAAGGTCTTGGGTCGCCCAAGCACTGATCGGCGCGCTGCCTGCGATTGTGTTGACGAGGTAGCTAAACATGATCGGCAGAAAGAACCCTTTGATTACCCATCCAAGCATGAAATGGCGTAGCCCTGCGTATTCCACATGGTGTGATTGACGTGTGAGCCATGCGCCGATCTGCCAATATCCGTCGCGCGGTTGGGTCATCCGGGCATCGACCCAAAGGATATAGAGAAACGAAATGACCAATATGACGGGGGCCAAACGGGTCAATAGCCCGACTGCGGGGATAAGGTCTTGGACAGGGTACACTCGGAATAGCGCGTGAAAGCCGATAACGGCGCCAAGCATCGCGATGAGGCCGATGAACTTCGTTGCGCTGCGCAGAATATCATAGTGCGGGGGGCTTTGGTTGATCCCGCTACTGGCGTTGCGGTGGACCCGCTTGAAGGCCAGTTCAAGTATCGCAATAGGCACCGCATAGGCACACATCAGCGCAAAGGCCGCCCAGATCACCGGGACCGCCGAGGCGTGTGTCACCGCGACAAACGCGGCGGTGGCACAGCCAAGGCTGACCAAATTGATCCAGCCAGTTGTGACGGATGTTGGTATCTTGGCTGGCGGCGATGCCATGACGTGTCCCCTACTTGCTTAGATCGGGTTGATCACAGCAAGCGGGCGGAAATGGGACGAAATGCAGAAACTATCGCGGCAGAAAGCTAGCCCTATAGGCGTAAAAAAGCCCCACCCGCGCGTGCGGGCAGGGCGTTTATCGTTCAGGACTTAGGCGGGCAACATGCCCTTTTCCTTGGCCAATTCGCGCATCCGCGATTGCAGCTTTTCGAACGCGCGCACTTCAATCTGGCGAATGCGCTCACGGCTGACGCTATACTGCGTGGACAGGTCCTCTAGCGTGATCGTTTCCTCTGACAGGCGACGTTGCACAAGGATGTCACGCTCCCGCTCATTCAGGACTTCCATGGCGTCCTCCATGAGCGACAAGCGCGCCTTCATCTCATCACTTTCGGCATAGTCGCCAGCGGTGTCCGCGCTGTCATCCTCAAGCCAGTCCTGCCATTCTGTAGCACCTTCACCATCGGCCGAAATCATGGCATTGAGCGAAGCATCGCCCCCCGACATGCGCCGGTTCATGGAGATCACTTCGGTCTCTGTCACGCCTAGATCTGTGGCAATGCGTTTTACGTTTTCGGGGCGCATATCGCCATCTTCCAACGCGCCGATGCGGGCCTTGGCTTTACGCAGGTTAAAGAACAGTTTCTTTTGTGCCGAGGTCGTGCCGAGTTTCACAAGGCTCCAAGACCGCAGGATGTATTCTTGGATTGAGGCGCGAATCCACCACATCGCATAGGTCGCGAGGCGAAACCCCTTTTCCGGGTCAAAGCGTTTGACGGCCTGCATCAGGCCCACGTTTGCCTCCGAGATGACCTCGGCCTGCGGAAGTCCGTAGCCGCGATAACCCATCGCGATTTTGGCCGCGAGACGCAGGTGTGACGTTATCATTTGGTGCGCGGCATCGGTGTCTTCTTCTTCAACCCAACGCTTGGCGAGCATGTATTCTTGCTCCGGCTCCAGCATTGGGAACTTGCGAATTTCTTGTAAATAGCGGTTCAGTCCCTGTTCCGGCGACGGAGCGGGAAGATTGGCATAAGCGGACATGTTGGACATGGCAAAGCCCCCTGAATGGCATGTTAATTTCTTTTACTTTCCACTCAACGTGGGCAGCGGTTGAACGGTTTTCAAGTGGGGTCGAAGGATTTCGACCCCGTTGTTCAGAAATATAGAGCCTGCGCGAATGCGCTTCAATCGGGCTGAAGCATAAGTAACGTGCGTGTGAGCACATGGGTGCCGCGGATTATGCCGAACCGGTTAACGCGTCCTGCAGCGCCTGCATGTCCGCAGGCATATCGGCTGCGAAACGCATGTCTTCTTCCGTGACAGGATGCACAAAGCCCAACTCAGCCGCGTGGAGCGCTTGTCGGGGGAAGCGGAGAACATCCTCCAAGCCTGGGTGGCCTTTGGGCAACTTGCGTCGCCCGCCATAGGTTTGATCCCCGATCAGAGCGTGCCCCGCATGGGCCATATGCACGCGGATCTGGTGCGTGCGCCCGGTTTCGAGCCAGCATTCGACCAGCGCGGCCGCGCCAAAATCCTCGACAATCCGGACGCGAGTGACCGCATGGCGCCCGCCTGTGAACAGTACGGCCTGACGTTGCCGATCCGTTTTGTGACGGGCCAACATGGTTGTAATTTTGAGGATGTTGCCGGGCTCAAAGCTGGTACCCTTTACGCCGCGCAGCCGTGGGTCAGAGGCGCTGGGCACCCCATAACACAGCGCAAGGTAGCGGCGGTGCACGGTGTGTTTCTCGAACTGCTTGGCAAGCCCGTGGTGAGCAGCGTCCGATTTGGCGACCACCAGCAAACCGCTGGTATCCTTATCGATCCGGTGCACGATGCCGGGCCGTTTTTCGCCGCCAACCCCGGATAAACGCCCATCAAAGTGGTGCAAAAGCGCGTTCACCAAGGTCCCGCCGGGGGAGCCAGGGGCCGGATGGACGACCATGCCAACGGGCTTGTGGATTACAATCAGATCGTCATCTTCGTGCCGAATATCGAGGGGGATGTCCTCGGGTCGGGTCTCAAGGTCTTGGGTGATTTCGACCGTGATTGCGATCTCATCGCCCTCAGTCAGCCGAGCCCTTGGATCGGTCACGACCGTGCCATTGACCTGTACGGCTGCGTCCGCCACCAAACGCGCAAGACGCGACCGGCTGAGGTGGGCTTGCTCTGGCACATCGCGCGCGATCGCCTTATCAAGACGGGCAGGGGGATTTTCCCCGATAACAAAGGTGACGCGTGTGTCTGCCAAAGACGATTTCCCCGAATTGCCGCCCCACCTTCGCCTGCTCAAAACGCTGGTGACGGTGTTGACGGGTGTGATGATCCTCGGCGTGATAATCGTGGTGGGCCTGCTTGTCACGCGCTTCCCGACCCCAGTGACCGCGCCCGAAGCATTGCAGCTACCCGAAGGCACTGTTGCGCAGGCCGTGACACAAGGGCACGGTTGGTGGATTGTGGTCACCGAAGACGCGCGCGTGTTATTTTTCGGAAGCGACGGGGCGCTCCGCCAAGAGGTTCCGTTAGACAGCCAATAGCTGAGATGCCGCGAATCGTGTGCGGATAACGACAAGGCGCGGATTAGATAGGTTTGTAGGGTGATGGTACCACCTCCCCGGCTCGAACGGGGGACCTCCTGATCCACAATCAGGCGCTCTAACCTACTGAGCTAAGGCGGCACGCTTGGTGGATTTAGCGAGGTGTGCTGACGATTGCAAGCGCTACTGGCGCGCTATTTCCCACCTTTGTGCGATGAAATCTATGCGAATGGGAATGCGGACCTGTCGTGGCCCTTGGGGAACGCAGGCTTGCATGGGCGCGAGCCATTGGGTAGGTGCAACGCAACAAGGAGGCCATCATGGGCATCAATACCGAAAGCGACATCACTGCAAATTTGCAAATCGGTCCAACGACCGACGGCATGGTCCGTATTTTTGTCGAGGCTGGTGATGTGGAAATCCCGATGGATTTCGAACCGGAAGAAGCTTTGGATATCGCCGAAGAAATTCGGGCAGCGGCTCTTTCGATTACGGGAGAGTAAACGCCATCGGATCGCGCAGAGCTTGCAGGCGCTGTGCACTGGTTCGTGCGAACTTCTGCAAGAGTTTTTTGCGCCGCGCGGCTGGTAAAGGCGTATCGGGCCCCATTCGAATGATCTCAGCCCCATAGCTATCAGCGATGATCAGGCCAGTATCGTCTGGCAGCAGCTCCGTCGGAAAATCACTGTCCACTGCCCAGAAAAACCGATCACAGAACGGTAAATAGCCCTGCCATTTCTGGTCAGACTGAAAATCGGCACGCGATGATTTGCATTCCACCACCCACAGTTGCCCTTTGGGGCCCAAGGCCATGATGTCCACGCGCAAGCCGCGTTCTGGTGTGAATTCCTCGATGCAATTGTAATCATACGTCAGAAGGTGCCGCGCGGTTCCGCGCGCCAGCAATTGGCCGGGGCTGAGTGTGGTATCACTGCTTATCATCGTATCATTTTGAACGTAACGTGAACACATGTCTAGGCTTGTGCGGGGGGCTATGCGGCCCTATGTGTCGGGGCAGGCGGGTTCTGCGGGATACGTCAACATAGCGAAATTCCGGTGGCCTTAAGCAAATCCGAGGGAGCTGGCTCTGTCACGGTCCTGGCTGTGTTACCTGGCGCCCACCTGTACATACAGGTCCTCGGGAATCCTCGCTCGACGGTTCATGTGGTTCCCGCCGCCTTATTTTCCTTCGGAAAATCCGCCCGTTTGATCGGCTACACCTGTTCTAATCCCGCTGCGGTCATGAGCCGCGCGGCCTCTTCGGTGAGTAGGCGTTGTTCGCCGAGGCCTTTCACCGGGATGCGCCCGGGCTCTAGGAACAAGGGGGCGGCGAGCGGGCTAAGTCGGTCCAGTTCAACCAAATCAATCCGATCCCCGATGCGGTCCAGCATGTGTTCCACACGACCGAAATCGACCAAGCCGCGCATGGCTTCTTCACGGGTAATTTGCAGCATCAAATGCTCGGGATCATATTTGCGCAGAGTGTCATAGAGGATGTCGCTGGAAAACGTGGCCTGCCGCCCGGATTTCCGTTTGCCGGGCATGTTTCGGTCGATCAGGCCAGAGATAATCGCAGCGCCCCGAAAGGTCCGTTTCATGACCTGATTGCCTGCCAACCATGTTTCAAGCGCGTCCCTTAATCCCGCGCGATCAAACAGCGCGCTTGGGTCCTGCACGGGGTCGAGCGCCCAAATGAGGGTGGCGTAATCGGTGGCCACAAATCCCATTGGGCCAAGGCCGGCGGCTTCCATGCGCTGAGTCAGCAAAAGCCCCAGTGTCTGCTGCGCATTACGTCCGGCAAAGCCATAGGCAACGGTGTGCGCGCGCCCATCCATCGGAAAACTTTCGACCAAAAGTCGCCCCGGTTGCGGAAGCTTGGATACCCGTTTTTGAACGTCCAGCCAGTCGGCTGTGTGTGCAGGCAAGCCTGCCCAATCGCCTTGTTGAAAAATGCGTAAAATCCGCTCCGACAGCTGGGTCGATGTGGCGAATTTGGTCCCGTAAAAGGTGGCGACTTTTGGGGTTTTGGACTTGCTGCGGGTGACCTCAATGACCAACTCGCGCAGTCCCTCATAGCGGACGATCTGGCCTGCCATCAGAAAGGTATCGCCGGGGGTGAGGGTGGCTGCGAACTCTTCCTCAACCTCGCCTAAGGGCGCGCCGCCTCGTCCGCGCCACCGCACTTTGAGGGTTTCGGCGGATAGGATCGTGCCGAGGTTCATGCGAATTTGCCGTGTGCTGCGTGGATCGCGCAAACGCCACTGCCCGTCCGGCAATTGCATCAATCGTTGGTACCGATCATAGGCGCGCAACGCGTAGCCGCCCGTCGCGCAAAACGTAAGGCAATCGTCAAACTGTGCGCGGCTGAGGCTTTGATATGCACCGCAGGTTTTGATTTCGGCAAACAGGGCATCGGCGTCAAACGGACCTGCACACGCGGTGCTCAGGATATGCTGGCACAGCACATCCCGCGGGCCGGGACCGCGCGGTTCACCATCCAGATCGTGGGCGCGCACGGCCTCTAACGCGGCGACACATTCGACAACCTCAAAGCGGTTTGCAGGCACCAAAAGCGCCTTGGATGGTGCATTGTAGCGGTGATTGGCGCGGCCAATCCGCTGAACCAAACGTTTGACATTCTTGGGTGCGCCCACTTGGATCACAAGATCAACGTTGCCCCAGTCGATGCCCAGATCAAGGCTGCCCGTGCACACGATCGCACGCAATTGGCCGTCCACCATTGCGTGTTCGACCTTTTCCCGGGCCTCGCGGGACAGCGCGCCGTGGTGAATGCCAATCGGCAGAGCGTCTTCATTCGCGAGCCATAGGTGGTGGAAAAAGACCTCTGCCTGCGCGCGGGTGTTGTGAAAGATCAGCGTGGTTTTGTGGCGTTTGACCTCCTGCAACACCGCAGGGATCGCATAGCGACCGCCGCCTCCGGCCCAAGGCGGTGCCTCCGCTGTTTGCAGCATTGAGATGTCAGGTTCAGGGCCCGGATCGGCATTCAGAATAGGGCAGGGGTCAGGGTGGCGGGCCAGAAAACCAGCGATTGCAGTCGGGTCATCGACTGTCGCCGACAGCCCCACGCGCCGCATATCAGGGGCCAAGGACTGGAGCCGCGACAGCGACAGTATCAAGTGATCGCCACGTTTGCTTTCGGCTAGGGCGTGGATTTCATCGACAACAACCCGCTGTAGGCCCGCAAACATCCTTGGCGCGTCCTCATAGCTGAGCAAGAGCGCGAGGCTTTCAGGTGTTGTCAGAAGTATGTGAGGCGGGTCAGCGCGCTGCGCTTTGCGCCGCGACTGCGGTGTGTCACCCGTGCGGTCATCAATCCGGATGGGCAGGTTCGCTTCCTCGACCGGGCGGCGTAGGTTGCGTTTTATATCCGCAGCGAGTGCCTTGAGGGGCGAAATATAAAGCGTATGCAGCCCCTTGTGCGACCCGCCTGCTAGCGCCGCGAGGGTCGGTAGAAACCCCGCAAGCGTTTTGCCGCCACCTGTAGGTGCGATCAAAAGCAGTGAGGGTTCATCGGCACGCGCCAACATTTCAGACTGGTGCGGGTGGGGCGACCAGCCGCGCGTGGCGAACCAAGCGGTAAGGGAGGGAGGCATTTCCATACCCCACAGCCTAGCCCCCGCGCGTGGCGCGGCAAGGTTAGATCAAGGGATCTGTGACCCGGATGGGAAAGCAGGCTGGCCCAGCGTTCGTGATAGGGGCAAGAGCCGCTAAATCATACCCAGCGCCAAACACAGGACCGCCGACCCCGCCAATAGAATGAGCCGCACGGTGCGCCGCTGGCTCAGTGCATCAGGGTCGTCTTCGAAGGGTGATAGTTCCACTGCGTCGTCCTTGCCGCCCGAAGGCGAGTCGTGTTCTTTTGCGACGCCAAATGACGAAGGAATGAGGCAAAATCGTGGCCGCTTTGTGACTTGAGTTAGTGTGAGAACTCAACCTCCGACACAAAGAGATTCTCCCACGCGCGATCAATCAGATCCGGGGTCATTTGATAGGGGATGCCCTCATACTCGCAAATGGCGATAATCTGATCGAGCAGGAACGGCGCGTGGAAGTTGGCATAGACATAGTCAATCGTGGGGTACTTTTGTTTGAGCATGTGCACCAAGGCTGCCTCATCCAGTGGGACCTTTTTCTTTTTGGCGACCATGGCAAAGATCTTCAGGAAGTCCTCCTGTGTCGGACCATCAATCAAGACCTTGAAAAAGATCCGCCGCAGGGCCGCGCCATCGAACAGTTTGTTGGGGTGGAAGTTGGTGGAAAACACCACCAGCGTGTCAAAGGGCACCTCAAACTTTTCACCCGATTGCAGGGCGAGGATATCATAGCCCATCTCCATCGGGACGATCCATCGGTTGATCAGTGATTGAGGGGGCTCCTCTTGGCGGCCAAGGTCATCCACGATGAACACACCGCCCGATGATTTTAGCTGCAAAGATGCCTGATAGGTGCGCGCAACCGGGTTATAATTTAGGTCCAGCATCGAGAGCGTCAGCTCACCCCCCGTCATGACCGTTGGCCGCTGACAGACTATGTACCGTTCATCAAAACGGGGGCCTGTCTTGCGCAGGCAATTGGGGTCTTCCGGCTTTACGGGCACTGGCGTGTGCACGATTGGGTCGAACAGGGTGATAACTTGTCCGGCATATTCAAGGGCATGCGGGATATAGATGTGGTCCCCAAGAGCCGCACGAATACCTTCGGCAATCGACGACTTACCATTGCCGGGCGGGCCGTACATCAGGACAGAGCGCCCAGAGCCAACGGCAGGGCCAAGTTGATCAATCAGATTGGGCGGTAAGATCAGATGCCCCATAGACCGCAGCAACGCATCACGGGTGATCTGGACATTGCGCACGGATTGCTTGCGGGTTTGTTGTTTGTAAATCTCAAGCGGGACGGGCATCGCGCCATAGTATTCGGACTGCGATAGGGCATCGAGCGCACGGGCCTTACCCGCCTCCGTCAGTTGGAACCCCATGTCCCCGCCCTTGCCGGCATGCAGCGTCCCGGTCGCCTCAACCAGACCGGCTTTGCGGATGATATCAACCAATTCCTGCGCCAATGGCACCGGCATACACACGGCCGCCGCAATTTCGCGCGCGGTTTCACAGGATTTGCGGAACATGGTTTTCAGCAGCACATCACGCATCATCACCATGCTCAGCCCCGTGTCCGACAGCGTCTTGAGCGGGGCTGGTGCGGGCACCGGATTGGGAACCATCATGTTCATTGTCTACACACTCCTGCGACAGGGATCCGTCGCAGGTTAGCCCACGGTCCCTTGCGTTTTGGTTACTTTGGTCGCAGGCGCGCGGATTATTGCGCGGCTGCTAGACCAAGGTACACAGCGAGTGTGGACGTAAGTGTGATGCCCATGGGGAATTTTTTGGCCGTCCAACTTTCCCAAGTGGGCGCGAGGCTGCGAATAAAGGCAACTGAGCGTGCAGCCCGATGCAGCGCAAAGGTCACAAAGACCAACACGCAAAAGATCGTGAGCACTTCGGACACGTCGCCAAGGGCCACAAAGGGGGCCATAGCAGCGGCGAATTTACTATCCCCCGCACCAACGCCCAAAAACGCGCTCAGCACAAAGCCGATCACCAAAACCACGGCCAGATGCGCAAACCGCCACGCGAACGCGTCCAGTGGTAGAACCATGAAGCCCACCACCACAAACACCGCCAACAACGCGAGGACCGCAACGTTGGGAATGCGCATCGCGCTAAGGTCCGTATAGGCAACCCACAGGCAAATCGGCAGGGCGGGGATCAGGAACCAAAGCCCCTGTTGCGCCGTCATCTCCAGCAACATCTAGGTGCGCTCCGTGTCCAGCGCGCGCAGGGCGCGCACGGCGGGGGCAAAGTGCTGCGGATGGGCATCAATTGCATCCTGAAGCAAGGTGCGGCCAATGTCGGTCTCACCCTGTTTGATCGCAGCCAATGCCGCAGTGTGCAACAGCTGGGCTTGTTCCGTTTTGGTCATGGGCACGACGGGCATCGTGTAATTCGCCTGCGCTGTGCGGGCCAACACGAGATTGTTTTTGGCGGTGAACAGTTCCCGATCATAGGTGATCGCTTCGGTGAACAACCGCTCCGCGTCGCCGTAATCACCACGGGTTAGCTTGGAGAAACCCCAGTTGTTCAAAACACCCGCTGGGCGTGTGGTCAGGCCTGTGGCGATCTCATAAAAGGCGTCGGCCTTTTCCCACTCTTGGTTGCTGTCGGCGATCATCGCCTCAAGCCGGTAGCGGGAATAGGTTTCATAGGTCGGCGGGATCGTGTCGAGAACATCCTCAGCCTTGTCCCATTTGCCAGTCCGGATCAGGCTGTCGGCATAATCGACCCTGTCATCATTGCTGGCCTCAGGGTGGTCGGCGACCTTTTCCCACGCAAGGGCGGCTTCCTCATTGCGCTTGGCGCGGATCAGGCTTTTGGCCAATCCTCGTTGCACATCAATACGGTCCGGGTTTTCGCGACTGGTCCGCAGAAAGTAATCGACGGCCTCATTCGGGTCCGCGACCGTCAACATGATGTCGTTGAGGTTGCTCTCATCGATGACATTTACACTATCGAGCGCGCGGCTCACGTCTGTGTCAGGCTGCTCACAACCCGCAAGCAAAACGGTGCCCCCCATCAGGAGGCCGATCAATCCAACGTGGCGCATTTTGCGTCCTTTACTGCTCGTGTGGCTCAATAATTTTTATGGCTTGGTCCGCACAAGAGAGACAACGCCCCCTCCGCGATTGACCAGCGTGTAAGCCGATTGTTCTGGATTATACGACGAATTTTCCATTTTTGCGAGTGCTACGCGCAGATTTTCGCGAATTTCGGGGGTTTCGCCACTGTCTAGGGCAAAGGCTTTGCGAAAAGTGCGCTGAGCCTCACCTGTATTGCCCTGCTCGAGCAGCACAACGCCCAGATTATTGAGCGCACCAACATGCTCGGGGGTGTCGCGCAAAACATCGCGCAGGATCCGTTCGGCTTGGTTCAGGCGGCCAAGACGTACGTTAGCGGCCGACATTGAAACCAGCAGATCAGGGCTCAGCCCCTCGCGGGCGGCCGCACGCGTGTAGGTCTCAAGTGCCAGTTCAGCCTCACCTGCGGCGAGCAAGCGATCCGCCACGATACGCGGGTCCACAACCGGCTCCGCGCCCGGCGCGGCACCGGGCGCCAGACCCGGTGTGGGTTCCAGACGTGCAGAGGTCCCCGGCGCACAGGCGACGAGGACCAACAGAAGTGCAGAAATGGAAAGTGCGCGCATTTAGAAGCCACCGCCTCCGCCGCCAAGGCTTTGGGAAATCCCGAAAAGGGAGGGGCCGATCAGAATAATCAGCAAGGGTGGCACACAAAACATCATGGTTCCCACGGTCAGTTTCGTTGGCAAAACGTTGGCCTTTTCTTCGGCCCGCATGACCCGTTTATCACGCATTTCCGCCGCATACACCCTTAGTGCTTCGGCAATTGATGTCCCGAAGGCGGCGGACTGGATCAATACCGTCACAAACGATGAGATATCCGCCACATCGCAGCGGTCCGCGAACTCTTTAAGGACAGATGGCTTGTCCTTACCGGCCTTCATTTCATGGGCGACCATGGATAGTTCTTCGGCAAGATCGGGATAAGACGCCTCGATCTCCTCGCTAACGCGGATGATCGATTGGTCCAGCGATTGGCCGGCCTCAACACAGACCAACAGCAGGTCCAGCGCATCGGGAAAGCCCGACATAATTGCATCCTGGCGGGCCGCCACGCGCTTTTGGACCCAGTATTTCGGTCCATAATAGCCAACACCGCCGGGGATCATAACGGCCATAATGACCTTGGTCAGGCTCATCTCAGAACCCAGAACGACCACATAGAACACGCCCACAATCAGCAATCCAATCCCCAAGATAAGCTGCGCGGCTTGAAGCGTGCGCACAGCGTCGCGATCACGGTAGCCTGCACGGATCAGCATTTTGCGGGTTTCGGACAGCTGCTCGGCGTCTTGGGGCTCCAGCAGATGGGCAAACCGCTCCAGCTTTTTGTTCCGCTGGCCGTGGCGGCTGAGTTTCACCTCTGCATCGGTCTCGCTGGCTTGATCCTCTTGGGATTTGCGCAGGCGGTCCAATGGGTCTTTTTCGCGGTGCAACAGGCGGGGCAGGACCATCAAGGCCATCACCACACCGATGAAGCCCACGAACAAAAGCGCACCCATGGGGCCAAGAAATGCGATGTATTCGTTGAACGTTTCCATGAGCTTAAACCTTAATATTGACCATCATACGCATGAAGAACACGTTGACGATCAGAAAGACGAGGACAACAACAGCCGCCGGAATGAACATCGTGCTGTCCTTTACGTCGGCGTAGTAATCCGGTTGCGCCACGTTGATCCCGATCAGCGCGAGCACCGGAAAGATCGACAGGAACACGCCGGACCAACGCGCCTCGGCGGTGATGGCCTTGACCCGGCGGAACAGTTTGAACCGGGCGCGGATCACTTTCGACAGACCGTTCAAAATCTCGGCCAGGTTACCACCCGATTTTTGCTGAATAGCCACGGCCACAGCCAAAAACCGCATGTCTTGCAGGCCCGCACGTTCGGCCAGACCGCGAAGCGCCTCGGACACATCGCGCCCATAAGCCGCCTCGTCCGAGATAAAACCGAACTCGGTGCCCAGCGGGTCCGGCACCTCCTTGGAGACAATGTTGATCGCGGAATTTAACGGGTGTCCCACGCGCAAGCTGCGCACCATCAGGTCCACGGCGTCGGGCAATTGCTCTTCCATCATCGACAGGCGCTGCTTGGCCTTTTTGTTGATCCAGAAATAGACCGCACCAATGCCAAAGACGATCGACACCAACAGCCGCACCGCAAACCCCGCGCCCGTAAACAGCGTCAACGCGAGGAAAGCGACGACGCACAGCCCGGCCATCACGGCCATCAACATCTCGGGCGCAAAGGCGATGTTCCCCTTGCGGGCCTTCTCGGCGATGAGCGAATAAAACGGGATGTTGCGCGCGGTTGAGTGCTGCTCTTGCTCTTTGCGAAGATGCTCCATCACCTCTTCGCGGGTCGATCCCTTTTCCAGCATCTCTAGGCGGCGGTTCACCCGCGCGTTAAGAGAGATGCTCTTGCCAAAGAACAGCAGATAGATGCCCTCAACCAAGAAGACGATCCCGACGAAAATGCCGATGTAAATGAGTGGCTCAATAGAAATGTCCATGGCGTATACCCCTTAGTCGATCGCGGGTTCATAGATGGATGCGGGCAGGTCATAGCCCCACTGGCGGAAGCGGTCGGCAAAGTGTGACCGAATGCCTGTGGCAGTGAACCGCCCGATAATTGTGCCGTCCGGCTCTAGGCCTAAACGCTCGTAGCGAAAGACCTCTTGCAGGGTGATGACCTCTCCCTCCATGCCGGTCACTTCGGTGATTGAAACCATCCGGCGGGACCCATCCTGTAGGCGGGAAGCCTGCACAATCAGGTTCACAGCCGAGGCAATCTGGGCGCGCACCGCCTTGAGCGGCATCTCAATCCCGGCCATCGCGACCATGTTTTCCAACCGCGAAATCGCGTCGCGGGCGTTGTTGGCGTGGATCGTGGTCATGGACCCGTCGTGGCCGGTGTTCATGGCCTGCAACATATCGATAACCTCTTCGCCGCGGGTCTCACCCACGATGATCCGGTCGGGCCGCATCCGCAGGGCGTTGCGTAGACAGTCCCGCTGGGTCACCGCACCTTTGCCCTCAACGTTGGGGGGGCGGCTTTCCATCCGGCCGACGTGGTCCTGTTGCAGTTGCAATTCGGCCGTATCCTCAATCGTCAGCACCCGTTCAGCCTGACCGATAAATGACGACAAAGCGTTCAGCGTCGTCGTCTTACCCGAACCCGTCCCGCCCGATACGATCACGTTCAACCGCGTGGATACGGCGGCCTGTAGGTAGGCGGCCATTTCCTCGGTGAAGGCTCCAAAGTTGACCAGCTCGTCTACACCCAGCTTTTCCTTTTTGAACTTCCGGATGGAGACGAGCGAGCCATCCACGGCCACGGGAGGGACCATGGCATTGAAACGCGATCCATCTTTGAGGCGCGCATCAACGTAGGGGTTCGATTCGTCCACGCGTCGGCCCACGGCGGACACGATCTTGTCGATGATACGCAGCAAATGCGCCTCATCCTTGAACCGAATTTCGGATTTCGACAGTTTGCCAGCGCGTTCCACGTAGATGTTGTGGGGGCCGTTCACGAGGATATCGTTCACGTCTTCATCGCGCAAAAGCGGCTCCAGCGGGCCGAGGCCGGTGATTTCGTCAAACAGCTCTTTGTGCAGCGTCTGACGATCCTCGGTGTTCAGAACAACGCCCATCTCGGACAGCTCATCCGAACAGATCGCGACCAGTTCTGAGCGTAGATCACTGGGATTGGCCCCCTCAAGGGCGGCTAGGTTGAGGTTGTCCAAGAGCCGGTGGTGCATCTCGGTCTTTAGCTCTTCGAGCCGCTGACGCCGCTTAAGTTCTTTGTCGGATGGTGTCTCGGCCACGGTCTTGGTGACGGGCCGCGATTTGACCGGGGGATTGGCCTCGGCCACAGCTGGATCTGCTTGCGCGCTTTGCGCAATGGGCTTGGACTTGGGCGCAGCGGTGCCGGTCAGTTCGGATTTTGCAACCACACGCGCCGCACCAGGTGCCCCGCCGGGCATTCCGTCCACGGGCTTGGCTTTGTCCATCTGTGGTTTCTTATAGCGTGAAAACATCGACCCACCTCATACAGTTCGTTAGCCGAAGCCGAAGAAGGAGCGCTTCTTGGGTTTCGCTTGATTGTCGGCATCACCCATGGCGGCGGCATGCAGCACCTCGGCCATGGCGTGGATTTCCTTACGCATCGGGTTCTTGGGCGCACCCTCCATCAGGGGGACACCGTGATCATTGGTGTCGGTCACCTGCTGCCCGCCATCCGGGATCATGTAGCCAAACTCGACCCCAAGGCTCTCCGAGAGGCGCTTGATCCGGCCCTTGGTCGTGCTGTCGGTTTTCTTGGGCGTCCGGTTCAGAACCCATTTGATCTTTTCGAGGGGTAAATGCTCCGAGCGGAGCGCCTTGATCATCCGCAGGACATTCTGCGCAGAGCGCAGTTCCAACTCGACATTGGCAAAATAGATGTCCGACTCTTGCAGCACCGTTTCGGTCCAGGACACCAGCGTGCTGGGCATATCGACCACCACCACGTCAAAGCATTCCTTCGCGAGGCGGATCAACGCCTCAACGTCCTCTGGTCCGATCAAATCAAGCGGAAGAATGTCCGTGGGCGCGGTGAACACCTGCATCTTTTCGTTGAACGGCAGCAGCGATTGGCGAAAGGCCTGCTCATCCATGGATTGCGTGTCCGCAAGGATTTCATAGATCAAACCGCGGCGTGGCAGATCGAGATACGTGGCGACCGTGCCGAACTGAAGGTCCAGATCAATTAGGCACACATCAAGCGGCTGATCACTGCTGATGTTGGCCAATTCCCACGCAAGGTTGGTGGCGAATGTGGTCGAGCCGCACCCCCCCGCAATGCCGTGCACCGCGAACAACACCGGCTCCGCCCCGGACCGCCCGCCAGAGCCCCGCTGCGTGCGCGCACTGCCCGTCGGCTCTGCCTGTGGCGGGGCCGCTATGGCAGCCTCGGTTGATGCGCGCACCCGGGCAATGGCATCTGCCAAGGCGCTCTCGGGTAGGGGGTAGGGCACAAAATCGTCCGCGCCGTCGCGTAAAAGCGCATGCAATAGTGTGGGGCTTAGGCCATCCGCGATCAGGATTACCCTGATCCCCGCGGCTTTTGCGGTGCGAATGATGGTGCCAACTTCGACAAGGTCGCCCTCATCCTCGGCATCAACAGCCACCGCGATAAATTCCATTTCCTGCGCTTCGGGCTGCTCCAAAAAGGCATGGGCTTCTTCGAAGGTCAGGTCACCCCAACTTTCGCCCAACGCGCTTTCCATGTCTTCAATCAGCAGGTCAAATTCTTGGACATCCCGTGAAACCGTGCAGGCCACAATCGCGGCTGGTTCAGGTGTTAAGGCAAGGTTGCTCGACATAATAAATTACCCAGTTCACATCCTGGGACCCCAACGGTCCCCCGGGTACACATGTGCAAAACGCACCTGTTCCCATGAACTGGTTTGACCCGCAATCTGGGCATTAGTTTGGCCGAAAAGCTGAAACTAAGTGGTATTAGAGTGGTCATCGTTCACGCCGTGTCAACGACCGCGCCACAATCTACTGTACCGAAAACGCAATCGACCGCGCCTTTGTGGGGCGCGGTCGACATGGGGCATTTATGCCCAAATGTATTGACCAATGCTTAGCGTGGCGGGGTATCCGTTTGGCCCAACTCGCCGTTGCGGGGCACGAGGCTTGCCGCATAGTTGCGGTTAATCAAGTTCGCATAGCGTCCATCCAACACCATTGGGTCACTTTCCACAAAACCCGAAACCTCGGTCACGGTGCGGCGGTTCGCCCGCTCACGGTCATCGGTTTGGACCAGCAATTGACGCTCACCAAAGGAGACAAGCGCCTCCAGCCGGCGCGCCGAGACGCCGAATTGGCCAAGCGCACTGACAACGGCGCGGGCCCGGCGCCGACCAAGGCGCAGGTTGGAGGCCTCGCCGCCCACCGCATCCGTATGCCCATAGACCGAGAATTTGACCTCTGGGAACTGACGCATGAAATCAGCCTGCGCGCGAATGGCCTGCTGGGCCTCCGCGTCGATAACGGCGCTGTCGAATGCAAAGTTAACAGTCGTGGGCACCGATTCCGCGAATTTGCGGGCAAGACTGATGCGTGCGTTGACGCGGCCAGTTTGGGCGAGGTGGTTGTTGAACGTCGGGTTCCCGAAGGCTCCCTCGTCGATGTCCGCGCCTGCGACTTGGTCCAATGAAACCTGTCCGCACGCGGCCAAAAGCCCGCTGGTGCCAGCCATCATGATCAACCCGCGACGTGAGTAATGCTTGGAAGTTGCCATGATCACTTACTCCAATACGTAGCCGTAGGATCCGCTGAAGTCTTGGTTCGCCACTTCATCAGAGCCAGATTGCGTCGAAACACGTGTGTTGGACGATGTGCTGGTGTTGCCCACTTGGCCGAACAAGAACAGCTCACGCTCGGTGGGGGGGCGGATGCGGTCCGTGGGCAGCGCCAGTGCTTCGCCGGTTGTTGGCGTCACAAGATGGGCCGTCACGATCACAACCAACTCCGACTGCGAACGCTGGAATTCGGCGCTACGGAACAGGGTGCCCAGAACGGGGATGTCACCAAGCCACGGCACCTGCGATGCGTTGTCTTGGAAATCGTCCTCCAACAGGCCCGCAATCGCAAAGCTTTGACCGTCGCGCAGTTCCACTGTGGTGGATGTTTCGCGGGTCCGGAAGGCGGGCACGAATGCGTTGTTGATCGTTGTGCCATTGGCGCTGTCGATGCTGGACACGCTGGCATTCAACACAAGATTGATGATGTCGCCATCCACAACCGTTGGTGTGAACGACATGTCGATGCCAAAGGGGCGATAGTCGGCCGACACACCACCGCGTTCATTCGCAACGGGGAGGGGGATTTCACCGCCCGCAAGGAACCGTGCATCCTGACCGCTGAGGGCGGTGAGGTTAGGTTCCGCCAATGTGCGGACGACGCCTTTGTCTTCAAGCGCTTCCAGCAGGATCGAGAATTGAACAGCGCCTGCACCAAATGCCACGGCGATACCGCCTGCATTTTCGTTGTTCGGCACTTGGCTGACGGAAGCAGCACTGCCCGGCGTGGTGCCCGAGTTCAACGTTGCAGTGCCCGTGGCCGTAGAGGACGAAATGTCGGGGTTGATCGACGTGATCCCCAGCGACGATGACAGGCTTTTCGACACTGACCGCTGCATTTCGGCAAAGCGGACCTTGAGCATGACCTGCTGCGTACCGCCGACAACCATCAGGTTCAGGACCCGATCAGGCGCGTAGCGGTTGGCGATATCAAGGGCACGAGAAACGCGCGCCGAAGAGGACACCGTCCCGGCAAGGACAATTCCATCATTCGCAGTGCGCACCGAAATCGGTTCACCGGGCAACAGCTCGGACAGGCGTTCCTTTAGCTCACCCACATCAGGGGTGACCTGCACCTCAACGTTGCTGATCAAACGGCCGTCTGCGCCCAAAAGGGTCAGCGTCGTGCGCCCGGGCGCGCGGCCCAGTACGTAAATGGTCCGCTCTGACAGGGTCGCGATGTCGGCAATTGCGGGGTTTGCAACCGACAACTCAGCAAAGACCGTGTCGCTTTCCAGAACGATTGCGCGGTTCAACGGCACCTTAAGGGGCGCCTGTGCGGTGCCGCGCATGATGCTGAGGGTTTCCGCCGATGTTGGCGCGCCCTGACCGACTAAGAATGCAAGGCCCAAAAGCCCCGCGGTTAAAACATGTCTGAATTTCATGTGATCTCGCCTCTCTGATCACCGCTGCTCGAAAAGTGGGTCTGTGCCCATATTAGCCGCGACCATGCTCTAAGTGGGGGTTTATTGCAAGAATCAAGCTGTTAACGTCCGTACTTCATGCAAATGGGCAACAATCCCGGTCAAACAGCAACAGCGCGCCACAAGATTTTGGGCGCGCTGGGCAGAAATCACCTAGACTTAGACCCCGTCACTCGGGGCAGGGAGAGGGGATCACGACCACTTCCTTACCGCGACGCTCCCGGATGGAGCAGGTGCGCTTGGCCTCTGCCACCGGAGCGATCGCGCGTTCCCCCACGATTGAGCTGGCGTCGGCCGAAACTTCAGCACTGGCAACATCATCCGTCACACCCACCAGCGCGAGTGTCAGGCGGCCAGTTGCCTGGGCTTGGGCCAGTTTCGCCACCACGTCGGGGGTGGTTTCTACGGTTACGGATTGGGCAAGGATAGGGTTATTGCGTTCTTCATCCGTGACTTGGTCCACCGCGATCAATTGCAGGTTGGCGTGGATCAACCGGGTGATGCCCTGACCCTCGGCCCCGGTGCCTGTCCAATAAACATCGACCCTGTCGCCGGGACGCAGGAAGCCCGACACACCGGACATCACATCCACATGCAGGGCAAAGGCCCGCATCCCCTTGCTCAGCCGCGCGGCAACGCCCGCGTCTTCACCGGGACCAGTGACCTTCATGATCAAAAGCGGCTCACCGCGTTCCATCACGCGCAACACTGTGCGGGGCTCTTTGTTTTCGTCGGGAAAAATCTGCGCAAGCTCGGTAAAAGCACCGGGTGGCAGCGCGTCTGCGGGCCATTTCACGGCCTGCACATCATCGGGCGTCAGTTGTTGACCATACCGCAGCTGGCGTTTGGTCACAAAGACTTCGGTCAAAGGAATGATCGCGGCCTTTTGCTGTGCCAAGGCCAATTGGTATTGATCAAACCGATCTTTGGCGAAGTAGACCGCAAATCCAGCAAGCCCCACGCCGATTATGAGAACCAATCCAAATACGAGTCTCATGGTGTCTGTCCTAACTGACCCCCCGGGCCATTGCCTCATCCATGCGGGGTCCCGACGCACCTACCCATTGAACGGCATGCGGGAGCCTCATGACCGTTTTCTGGGCCTGAAATTGGGCGAAAGGATGGTCCGGGCGGGGAATTGAAGCGGCGTTGGTGGGGAAATCCCCGAAAATTTGCTTATTGTTTCCATGGGGCAGCTCCCAAGTACGAAAAACCGCGCGGAAGGCCCCCGCGCGGTTTGTGATCGTGTCGGTTGGTGCGTGGGGCGTTAGCCGCCCGAGCCGGAGCCCGAACCAGACAGATCGATTGTGAATGTGGTGTGGTCTTTCTTCAACTCGGTGTCGATGTCGCCGGCCAGATCGGAAATCCCGTCCTTGACCACGACCATGACGGCCAGACCCAGGCCCACAAGGGCCGCTGTCAGAACAACCCAGTCAACCGTGACAGCGCCGTCTTCGTCGTTCGTGAATGTCTTGATTGCGTGCAGAAGCATGTGCTCGTTCCTTATGCTCAGTTTCGTTCATCCAGAGCTGATCTGTGCTCGTCGGATGAGGGCATAAGGCACCCGCAATGCGGCGCGAATTGGGCCGAAAAAACCCTAAAAACCTAGAGTTCTAACCGCCTTTTTATCAAATTTTAGCTATCGTGGTAGCCCCGCCCTAACAAAGGCGAGGCCACAAGATCATAGGTTGGGGGCTTAGCCGCCCGAACCGCCGGTAAAGCCGAGGAAGGTGTAGGATTGCGTGCCCATTGTGGACAGCTCTTCGTCGATGTCGGTCGAAAGCTGTTCAACGCCGGACGACACAACAGTCATAACCGCAAGACCCAAACCCACGAGAGCGGCTGTCAGAACAACCCAGTCAACGGTTACGGCGCCAGATTCACTTGCAATAAAGTTTTTCAGCATTTTGATATTCCTTGGTGTAGCTCGTTTTTTTAAATCGTGGCGCTTGCGCCGTTCGATAAGTCAGTTTTGCCGATGGAACGGGGCGGCTTTAGGGCGAGCTTTAGACATATTAACGATAAATTAGGTGTTAATTTTAGGCATTCAGTCGGGACAGGGCCGCCAAAATACAGGCGGCCACATCTTTTTTATTTAAATAAAACAACGCTCTGGGTGGCGACACCCGTCATGGCTTGTGCCGATAAATGATCGACCCCGGACGAAACGACGGCCGAAATGGCAAGTCCAAGTCCCAAAAGGGCGGCCGTTAAAACGAGCCAATCAAGCGCCATCGCGCCGGAATCATCAATAAGAAATGCTTTCATCATCATATGCCTCTTTCATTGCTCTGCCTCAGGCGTCGGAATAAATCGCGGGTCTTTGGTGACCCGTCTGGCCGCGCCATTCCTTAATAGGTGCGGCGAAATAAGGCACAATCGTGGCAAGCTGTGATCATTTTTCTGAAAATGCGGTCTAATCGCGCAAAAATGGCCCGATTGTTGCGGTTTTGCACTGATATTGGGGTGAAACATACTTACCGCATTGGTCAAACCGGCCCGTGTGTGGCACGCTCTGCCCCAAGATCCCGCGTCTATTGACGCTAAAATCAGGGACGAGCAGCTTTATGAAACGTTTGATTATCTGTTTGGGGCTGACCTTGGCCCCGCAACTCGGCTGGGCCAGCGAGTGGACGTTCA
Source organism: Thalassobacter stenotrophicus (assembly GCF_001458315.1). Lineage (GTDB taxonomy): Bacteria > Pseudomonadota > Alphaproteobacteria > Rhodobacterales > Rhodobacteraceae > Thalassobacter > Thalassobacter stenotrophicus. The sequence continues at coordinate 116,055 of NZ_CYRX01000009.1, forward strand.
AGACCGTCACGCCCCCGGCTTCGGACGCGACCAACCGTATCAACATCCAAATCACGCCGACCATCGTTGCCGCGCCGCCCGCCACCGCACCGATTGCGGCCCCGGTGTTGCCATCCGCGCCGACAGGAAACCTACAGCCGTGGTTTTGGGATGTGATCCCACCGTGGCGGGACCACGGGCAGGCGGGCCGGTTCACCGAGGCCACAATTCACGTGACCAACGCGCCCAAAGGGTCGGGCATCGCGGCGCCGTCCCTTCAGTTGTTGGCCAAGATCGCGACAGACCATGGGCCCGCGTTGTTGATGCAATCGGCGGGCACCCGTATTTCGCCCGCCCTCGCGCTTGCTGTCATCGCGGTTGAAAGCGCGGGGCGCACGGACGCGGTCAGTCCGGCAGGGGCGCAAGGCCTGATGCAGCTGATCCCGGCCACCGCCGCGCGCTTTGGCGTTGAAGACAGCAAGATCGGCAGCCAGAACATCGCAGGCGGCGTGGCTTATCTTGATTGGTTGATGCAGGAATTTGACGGCGACGTGTTGCTGGCCCTTGCAGGCTACAACGCGGGTGAGGGCGCCGTGCGGGAACATGACGGCGTGCCGCCCTTCGCAGAAACCCGCGCCTATGTGCCAAAGGTGTTGGCCGCATGGAACGTGGCGCGCAATCTGTGCATCACACCGCCCGAGTTGCCCTCGGACGGGTGCGTTTTCAATTTTGCAGACCTTGCGCGCGGCAACTAAGGCCGCGCGACAGGCTTAGTTGATCAGCGTGGCCTCTGTCAGGCTGCGCAGTTCGTCCTCGCTGACGCCATCGGCCAGCTCAACCAGCTTCAGCCCACCGTCCACAACGTCCAGCACACCTAGGTTGGTGATGATCCGATCAACCACGCCCTTACCCGTCAGGGGCAGGGTGCATTCCTTTAGCAGCTTGGATTGCCCATGCTTGTTGGCGTGATCCATAACCACGACCACACGGCCCACACCGGCCACCAAATCCATCGCACCGCCCATGCCTTTGACCAGCTTGCCGGGGATCATCCAGTTGGCAAGGTCCCCGTTTTCAGCGACTTCCATCGCGCCAAGGATCGCCATCGCAATCTTGCCGCCACGGATCATGCCGAACGACTGCGCGCTGTCGAAATACGCGGTTTGCGGCAGCTCGGTGATGGTTTGCTTGCCTGCGTTGATTAGGTCCGCGTCGATGTTGTCCTCGGTGGGGAAGGGCCCCATGCCAAGCATCCCGTTTTCCGATTGTAGCGTGACCTCAACCCCCTCGGGGATATAGTTGGACACCAGCGTCGGGATACCGATGCCAAGGTTCACATAGGTGCCGTCTTGCAGTTCCTGTGCCGCGCGGGCGGCCATTTGGTTTCTATCCCAAGGCATAGTCTTAACCCTCACTCACAGTGCGTTGCTCAATACGTTTTTCGTGATCGCCCTGAACGATCCGGTGCACGTAGATGCCCGGCAGGTGGATCATGTCGGGATCAAGCGACCCGGTGGGCACGATTTCCTCAACCTCTGCGATGCAGACCTTGCCGCACATCGCGGCGGGCGGGTTAAAGTTGCGGGCCGTTTTGCGGAACACAAGGTTGCCCGTCGCGTCGGCCTTCCATGCTTTGACGATGGACAGATCGGCAAAGATGCCGTTTTCCATGATATACGTCTCATTCGCGCCGTCTGGCCCGGTGGGAAAGTCTTTGTGCTCTTTGCCGTCGGCAATCACGGTGCCTACGCCGGTCTTGGTATAGAAGCCGGGGATGCCGCAACCGCCTGCGCGCATCCGCTCGGCCAAGGTGCCTTGGGGGTTGAATTCCAGCTCCAACTCACCCGACAGATACTGGCGCATGAATTCCGCGTTCTCACCCACATAGGATGAGATCATCTTTTTAACTTGGCGCGTTTGCAGCAAAATCCCGATGCCGAAATCGTCCACGCCCGCATTGTTAGAGGCGAAGGTCAGGTTTTGCGTGCCTGCGTCCTTGATCGCGTCCAAGAGCAACTCAGGGATACCGCAAAGGCCAAAGCCGCCAGCCGCGATAAACATGCCGTCGTGCAAAAGCCCATCAAGAGCCTCCGCCGCACTGCCATATACTTTATTCATAAGAAGGAGATCCTCACTGTGGTCGCGGGTAAGGTGCCGCAGTGGCCTATGCGAAGTCAAACACATTGCTGCGCCGCGGCGGTTTCGTTTGGCGCGGGTCGCGTGGATTAAAGCGCCTGCGCCATTTCATCCAGCAGCCCAAAGGCGAATTGATCAAAACGCGCGCTGGGCTGACGGTCGCGGAAGCGTTCTTCAAACGGGTCGGGTGCGGTGATCGTGGTACCCGTGAGTTGCTCCATCACGGCGTGACCACAGAAGGGGACATAGACCTCGGAATAGCCGCCCTCATGGCTCAGCACTAATTTGCCGCCGCACAGATCGCGCGCGGCCTCCTGCACCATCGCGGTCATCACGCGAAAGGTCTCGGCCCGGGCCATCATCCGGCTGAGCGGATCAATCATCGCGGCATCAAATCCACAGGCGACGACAATCAGGTCCGGTTGGAAATCGCGCAGTGCCGGAAGGACGATCTGCTCCATCGATTTAATGTATACATTGTGGCCCGCGCCGGGTGGCAGCGGAATGTTGAGGTTCGCCCCCTCGCCCAAGCCAGAGCCGCGCGCCTCAAACCCGCCAGTGTCGCTGGGGTAGTTCCGTTCCTGATGAACCGAGATCGTCAGGACATCAGGCCGGTCATAAAAGATCGCCTCTGTGCCATTGCCGTGGTGCACATCCCAATCCAGCACGGCGATGCGCCCGGCCAGCTTGTGTTGCAACGCGGCCTCAACCGCGATGGCGATGTTGGCCATTAGGCAAAAACCGTTGGGAAAGTCCGGCAGGCAATGGTGACCGGGCGGACGGGACAGCGCGTAGGCTTGGTTCAATTCACCGCGCAGCACCTGTTGGACAGCGGCTGTGGTCAACCCGGCCGAAAGGGCTGCGATGTCGTAGCCGTCGGGGCCAAAGGGTGTACGCAGGCCCAATTCACCGCCACCGGCCTCCGACATTTCCTTGAAGGCGGTCAGATAGCTTTGGGGGTGAACGCGCAGCAGGTCCTCAGTGCTGGCGGCGGGGGCAGTGGACCAGGTCAGCTCACGCGCCAAGCCCGTCACTTGCATCAGGTTCACAAAGCGGCGTTTTGTTTCGGGGTTCTCTGGCAGCCCCCCGACCATGGGCTGGACCAAGCCGCCCACGGGCAACATGCCCGCGTAATTCCCGCCAGAGTGCCACAGGCACCGCTCATCGTGAAAGAAACCAACCGTCATGCGTGTGCCTTATTCAGCCTCAGCCTGTTTGAGCCGATAGACCCCTTCGGGCAGGTTCAATGCAGCGGCCAAATCCTGCACCTGTGACAGGGACAGGGTGATCCGCCGTACAATGTCCGTGGTGGGGTCGACCTGTTCAATGGTCACGCAATCCTCAAAGGCATTGATCGTGATGTCTTCGGTCAAATGGCCTACGCCTTCATCCACGAGGGTGATGACCGAGGCGTCGAAAGTGTGCTCAATGGAAAACATAAGATCACACTGCCCGCGAGATCAGCCTTTGGCAACCGCGCGGTTTTGGCGGCGTTTGTGCCAAGCGTAAATCGCAGGTGCGAGGACATAGTCATAGGCCGCAATCGCCGCGTGCCGGATACAGGGCAGGCCCACGATCCGCCCCAATAGGCGGTAGCGCGGCATCTCTTGCCACAGAACCAAGAACGCGGGGATACCTGCGATCAGTTGACCATTGTGTAGGACATGCAAACGCTTGGCCGCGGTGTCAGCGTCCATATCCCATTCGGCCAGAACATCCGCATTCAGATCGTCAAACCGGATCGGCAGGTTCTGCGCCTTGCTGTAGGCGTCGTAGTGGTTGATCTCAAACGAGCAGACGGGGCACTGGGCGTTGTACAGCACTCGCGTGTCGGTATGGCTTTTGTCTTGCACGGTGAATTCCTATATCTTTGGTCACAAGTAGGGCGCGAGACCGCGTCGAAAAGGAGAGCCGCAATGTTGAGAACGTGTGTCGCAGGTCTGTCGCTTCTGTTCCTATCGGCCTGCGTAGAGCCGACGTCCGCGCCGCCCCCTGTCAATGCGGCCCCCTTGCCGCAGGCGGGTGCTCCGGTCAGTGCGGCGCAAGCCATGCGCAACTACAACGCCGCGCGCATCCGCCTAGAACCCGTGGCGGAGCGGACCTGCCGTGCACAGACGCGCGGGCTGAATTGTGATTTTCTGTTCCGGGTAGACCCAAACCCCAACGCCCCCAAGAATGCGTTCCAATCCCTCAGCCCCGAGGGGCGTCCGCTTTTGACGTTTACCCAGGCATTGATTGCGGACGCGCGCAATATTGATGAGATCGCTTTTGTTATGGGCCATGAAGCTGCCCACCACATCGAAGAACATTTGGCCGAGCAACGGCAAGCCGCTGTTGGGGGTGCGATTTTGGGCAGCCTTGTGGGCGCGATCACCGGTGCAAACTCTGCGGTGGTGGACCAGCTATCACGTGCGGGGGCCACGGTTGGGGCGCGGGGATTTTCCAAAGAACATGAGTTAGAGGCCGATGCGCTGGGCACAGTGATCACCCATGACGCAGGGTTCGATCCGTTGCGGGGGGCTGCGTTCTTTGCGCGGATCCCGGACCCCGGTGATCGGTTCTTAGGGACTCACCCGCCCAATGCCGCGCGTGTGGCGACGGTGCGCCGGGTTGCGGCGGGGCTCTGATCTGGCGGCTTTGATATAGGTCAAAGCCGGGATTTCGCGCAGCCCTTACCCCTTGTCTGACGTCATCGAGAAAGGGTGCATCATGGCTTTGGGCGATCCGAGACTTCATCAAGATCTTATGAACCGTATGGCGGAGGCGCAGGGATTTGACCTGCGTGCCGAAGAAGCCAAGGGGACCCTGTCGGCGGGCGACACCAGCGATATGCTGTTGCGTTGCCGTGGATGCGGGGATGTAGGCGGCTGCACCAAGGCGCTGGACGCGGGCGAGGTGCCCGAGACCTGCAACAACGAAAGCCGTTGGGATGCGCTGCGTGCGATTTCGCGCATGTGAGGGCCGTCTTTGATCCTGCGCAAAGCGCGAAGGGTCATTTCATGTGATCCTTGATCCAACGAAAGGATCGTTGCGATGACACATCACTTGACCCCTTTGGGCACGCTGAACCGCCACTATTGGCTGGCTGTCTCCATGGCCAAGGCCAGCGGTGCTGACCTTGTGCAGGCCTATGCGGATGGCCGTCTAAGTGCGCAGGAATGGGCTGATGTGGTGCATCGGTGTCGCGGATGCGATTGGGTGCAGCAGTGTGAGTGTTGGCTTGGCAAATCCGAATGGGGTGCGCAGACCGTGCCGTCTGCGTGCATGAACGCGGAGGTGTTTGAGTGGATCAAGCTTCCACCCGCTGTGGCGAAGGCTGAGCCTTAGTCCTCTTTTCATCGTCGTGTGTTTCTGGTCTCAAGGCGTGAAGCTTGGAGAAGACCCGGATGCGCGCCACCCTAAAAGAACTACGACAGAAATCAGCGTGGAGCTGGGCTGGCTGGAGGGTTGCTTGGAAAAGCGAAACGGCCTTGCGGGCTTGGGCGTTGATGCACGGCATCTCGGTGCTTGCGGCATTGATCCTGCCGCTCAGCGCGGTTGAGGTGGCCATCATCGTGATGGGCGGGACGTTTGTGTTGGTGATTGAACTGCTCAATACCGCTATTGAACGTGTGGTGGATTATATCTCATTGGAGCGGCATCCCTTGGCCGGGGAGGCAAAGGACATTGGGTCCTGTGCGGCATCTCTCGCGGGGATTGCAGTAGGGCTTGCGTGGGTTGTGATCCTAGTGGGGCTGTTCGCGTGAGGATCATGGAGAACGTGATTTCTGATCGCGGCTCGCGCTATGCGGTTGCGGGCGGGCCCGCGGCATCGCCAGAAGAGGCGAAAGCCTTTGTCAAAGCGCTTTGCCGGAACAAGAAATTTGCGCGGGCCACGCATAATACTTGGGGGCTTTTGCTGGAGAGCGGGCCGGTCAAGAATGACGATGGCGAAAGCGGCGCGGGTCTTGTGATCTGTCGGATGCTGGAGCGTGAGGGCCTGTACGACACCGTTGTTGTCGTCACGCGCTGGTACGGCGGGAAACATTTGGGGGGCGACCGCTTCCGGCATGTGCAGGACGCGGTCAGGATGTGGTTGGCTGAGGCGTAGGCCCTCACGATTGTGCGGCGACTTGCCCCCAAAGATCGTATTCACCGGCCTCATCAACATCGACCTCAACGATCATGCCGGGGGTCAGTCCTTCGAACCCTTCGTCGATGAACAGGTTGCCGTCGATCTCGGGTGCGTCGGATTTGGTGCGGCAGGTCGCGCCTTCCTCGTCGACGGAATCGACGATCACCTCGATCCGGGTGCCAACTTTGGCGGCCAGCTTTGCCTCAGAAATCGCTTGGGATTTCTCCATGAAGCGTTCCCAGCGTTCTTGTTTCAGCTCGGGGGCGACATGATCGGGCAGGGCGTTTGACCGTGCGCCATCGACGTTTTCGTATTGAAAACAGCCGACGCGATCCAATTGCGCCTCATCTAGCCAATCCAAAAGCGTTTGGAACTCGGCCTCGGTTTCGCCGGGGTAGCCGACGATAAACGTGGACCGCAGGGTAATGTCGGGACAGATATCGCGCCACTCGCGGATCCTATCGAGCGTTTTTTCCGCAGCCGCCGGGCGCGCCATGCGTTTGAGCGTATCGGGGTGGGCGTGTTGGAACGGCACGTCCAGATAGGGCAGCACGAGCCCCTCTGCCATGAGCGGGATCAGGTCTTTTACGAAGGGGTAGGGATAGACGTAGTGCATCCGCACCCATGCGCCCAACTCGCCCAGATCGCGCGCCAGAGGGATGATGGGGTGTTTGGCATCGCGCCCTTTGACGTCCGTACCGTAGGCAGAAGTATCTTGTGAGATCACGAGCAGTTCGCGCACGCCTGCATCGACCAAACGTTCGGCTTCGCGCAGGATGGCGGCATGGGGGCGGCTGCTGAGTTTGCCGCGCATGTCCGGGATGATGCAGAATTTACAGGTGTGGTTACAGCCCTCAGAGATCTTGAGGTAGCTGTAGTGGCGCGGCGTGAGACTGACGCCAGTGGCGGGCAGAAGGTCTACGAACGGATCGGGGCTGGGCGGCACGGCGGCGTGCACGGCGTCCAGCACTTGCTCGTATTGTTGGGGCCCGGTCACCGCGAGAACCTTGGGATGCGCGCCGGTGATGTACTCAGGCTCTGCGCCCAAACAGCCCGTGACAATGACGCGGCCATTGGCGTCCAGTGCCTCTCCGATGGCTTCAAGGCTTTCGGCCTTGGCACTGTCGAGGAACCCGCAGGTGTTGACGATCACGGCCTCAGCGCCCGCATAATCGGGTGAGATCGCGTAGCCTTCGGCCCGCAGGCGCGTCAGGATGCGTTCACTGTCCACCAGCGCCTTGGGACATCCAAGAGAGACCATACCAATGCGCGGCTGCCCCGGGCGGGCGTCCGTGGGCAAGGTGGGCTTGGGGGCGAGGTCGGGCCGAAGCGAGGGAGGATTTTGAGCCATGACGCGGCTATACCCCCTGCGCCGCCCCGAGGGAAGACGGACTAAGCGCCGCTGATCACGGCCTCAGCAGAGCGTTGGATCGCTGTGTCCGAGGGCACAAAGCGGTAGCTCAGCCCTTCGGTGGTGGCGCGTGTGTCGATCTGCATCGGCAGGCCCACTTGGGGCATCGCGGTTTTGAGCGACGTGTCGAACATCGCGAGCGCCTTGAGCAAAAAACGCGGTGCCGGTTTGGTTGCGATCTTTCGCTTTGGGTAAGTCGCGGCTAACAGAGCGCCAATCGCGGGCATCCGCAGCACGTCATCCGTGGCCATGATGCGTTGGCCAATCGTGTCTGGGCGTTCCAGCGCCATGATGTGCAGGGCCGAGACATCCTCAATATCCACCACGGGGATTGGAATATCCGGCAGCATCGGGTCCTTGCCAGACATGACCCGCTGGATCAGTTCAAGCGAGGTGCCAAAGCGGTTATCCATTGGCGTGCCGCACACAAGGCCAGGGTTCACGGTTGTTAGTTGTACCTCTGGGTTTCGTTTGACGAAATCCCATGCCGCTTGTTCCGCGAGGGTTTTGGATTTGATATATGCTGAGGCGCTTTTGTGGGTGACATCGGTCCAATCGGCGGCGGTGGCTGCGTAGCCCGCAGGCCGCTCTGCATAGAGGATCGCCACCATGGACGATGTCAGCACGACGCGGTTCACGCCTGCCATGCGCGCGGCCTTGAGCGCGCGGCGCGTGCCGTCAACCGCAGGACGGATTAGGTCCTCTTCATTCTTGGGTGAGGCTAGGGGAAAGGGGGATGCGGTGTGCAGGATCGCCTGACAACTGGTGACGGCAGCATCCCAACCGGCATCACGGGTCAGGTCCAGCTCAACAAAGGTGAGGCGCCCATCGCCGGGGTCTTGGACGGCGGCCCGCACCTCATCCGCGCGGTCCATGCTGCGTAGAGATCCACGCACATGGTAGCCTTTTTGCAAAAGGTCATAGGCAATGCGTTTGGCAATGAACCCACTGACGCCAGTGAGCAGGATAGGGCGCGTATCTGTCATGGTGATCTCCCTCGTGACCTAACAGCTGTGGCTGAGGGCCGAAAAAAGCAACCCCCGACGCTAGGGAATAGCGCCGGGGGTTTTGATCTGCTCAGAAAAGAGGCGGTTTAGCCAAGCAAGCGGCGGGCAATCACCTGGGCTTGGATTTCCGCAGCACCCTCAAAGATGTTGAGGATGCGGGCATCGCACAACACGCGCGAGATTTTGTATTCCAGCGCAAAGCCGTTGCCGCCGTGGATTTGCAGGCCGTTGTCGGCTGCTGCCCACGCCACGCGGGCGCCAAGCAGCTTGGCCATGCCTGCCTCTAGGTCGCAGCGACGGCCTTCGTCCTTTTCGCGGGCCGAGAAGTAGGTCAGCTGGCGCGCGATCATGATCTCAACAGCCATCATCGCCAGCTTGCCTGAAACGCGGGGGAATTCGATCAGCGACTTGCCGAACTGCTTGCGATCGATCGCGTATTGCATCGCGATGTCGAGGGCGCATTGCGCAACACCAACGGCGCGAGCTGCGGTCTGGATGCGCGCGCTTTCGAAGGTTTCCATGAGCTGTTTGAAGCCCTTGCCCTCTTCTCCGCCAAGCAGGTTTTCGCCCTTCACGTGGAAGTTGTCGAAACCCAGCTCGTATTCCTTCATGCCGCGGTAGCCGAGCACTTCGATTTCACCACCGGTCATGCCCTCAGTGGGGAATGGATTTTCGTCCGTGCCTGGGGTTTTTTCCGCAAGGAACATCGACAGACCTTTGTAGTTGGTCGTGTCTGGATCGGTCCGCGCCAGCAGAGTCATAACCTGCGTGCGGGTCGCGTGGGTGATCCAGGTTTTGTTACCGGTGATTTGGTAATCGCCGTTCTCATCCTTGACGGCGCGGGTGCGCAGGCTGCCAAGGTCGGAACCGGTGTTTGGCTCAGTGAACACTGCGGTGGGCAGGATTTCGGCAGAGGCCAAGCGTGGCAGCCAGCTTTGTTTCTGTTCTTCGGTACCGCCAGCAAGGATCAACTCAGCCGCGATTTCCGAGCGCGTGCCCAGTGAGCCGACGCCGATGTAGCCGCGCGACAGTTCCTCAGAAACGACGCACATGGATGCCTTGGACAGGCCAAACCCGCCGTATTCTTCGGGGATCGTCAGGCCAAAGACACCCATTTCGGCCAGTTCCTCGATGATTTCCATCGGGATCAGTTCATCCTTGAGGTGCCATTCGTGGGCAAAGGGTTCGACCTTTTCCTTGGAGTAGCGGAAGAATTGCTCACGGATCATTTCCAGCTCTTCATCAAGGCCGGAGGTGCCGAACATCGCCTCAGCTTGACCCTCTTGCATCAGCTCAACAAGGCGGGTCCGCGCGTTTTGGGTGTTGCCGTTCTGTGTGAGCATTTGGACCGCAGGCGTCATCAGCACCGCCTGATCCCCTTGCGAGAGGCCAATGTCTTGGGGGCGCAACATTTCGCCCTGGTTCATCGGGATGCCGCCGTACATCTGCCACAGGTATTCGCCAAAGGCGATCTGGTGGATCAGTTGGTTCATCTCGTTGAAGGTGCCGTCTGCGGCCATCCGCTCGGCCCAGCCCTGCATCTGACGCAGCGATTCGACGTATGTTGCCAGCCAAGCAAAGCCATGGGTCGCGGTCTGGTTTTCTTCGATCAAACGGCCGGAGATGCGATCATTGTCGGTAACTTGGACAGTAATCAGCGCCTTGGCGCGGGCCAAAAGGGCCTCTGCTGCGGCGACGGAATCACCCGTAAGTGCAAGCAGGTTTGGCAGAATGGCGGATGTTTCGATGTGGCTCTCGGCGGCGTCACGGGGCATGGTCGTCTCCTAGCATCAATTTGTCGGGTCTTCGTACCGACTGTGCAAGTGCAGCGCAAGAAAATTCTGCATATGCAATCTATCGCGAACTAAAATGTCTCAGCGAATTTTTGGGTGTCCGTTGATCCATTGGAAGGTAGGTTGCCGTGACGATAGCACAAGACTGCATTGAGTGCAGCTAAAACAGGGACACGCATCATGGAACTTATGTCGCTGGGGGCCTTTGCTCTTGCTGTCGCGATCACGTTTTTTGGCGGTTTTGTCAAAGGGGTGGTGGGTTTTGCGCTGCCCTTGATCATGATTTCCGGGCTATCGACATTTTTGGACCCGCAGCTGGCATTGGCCGGAATTATTTTGCCGATTGTGGCGGCGAATGTGACGCAAACCTTGCGAGCCGGTGTTGGGCCTGCGGTTGCTGCGGCGCGGCAGTTTTGGCGCTATTTGATCGTGGTATGTGTCATGATCTTGCTCGCGGCGCAGTTGGTCACGTCGTTGTCTCCGCAGGTTTTCTCATTGGTGCTTGGGATTCCGGTGGTCGTGCTGTCGGTGATTCAACTGGCGGGGGTGTCGTTCCATATCGCGCAGCGGCATCGGTGGTGGACCGAATGGATTGCGGGCCTTATTTCGGGCACGATGGGCGGGCTTACAGGCAACTGGGGATCGACCACCGTATTATACCTGCTGGCGACGGACGTGCCGCGCGCGCAGCAGGGTGTGGTGCAAGGCGTGATATATGGGCTTGGATCATTCATGCTGCTTGTGGCGCATTTGAAATCCGGCATTCTCAATCTTGATACCGCGCCATTTTCAGCCGCGCTGTTGATACCAAGCATGTTGGGGATGTGGGTTGGCTTTGCGGTGCAAGACCGATTGCCCGCGGTCGCGTTTAGGCGGGCAATCTTGATTGTCTTGCTGGTGGCCGGTGCGAACCTGATCCGCAAAGGCTTGGTGTGAGGCGGGGAGGCCCGCCTCAGCACATGATTAGCCGATCGCGCAGGCTTTGACGTCTTCGTCGATGAACGGGACGTATTGCGCAAAGTTGTCTGAGAACATGGAAACCAGTTTCGCGGCCTGTGCGTCGTAGGCTGCGGGGTCGGACCATGTTGTCCGTGGATCAAGCAGGCTGTCGTCGACGCCTTGGCATGCGACGGGAACGTCGAAGCCAAAGTTGGGGTTGCGGCGGAATTCGCAATCCCCGAGATCACCGTTCAAAGCAGCCGTCAGCAGCGCGCGTGTGGCCTTGATTGGCATCCGCGAACCTGTGCCATACGCGCCGCCTGTCCAGCCGGTGTTGACCAGCCAGCAGGTGGAGCCGTTTTCGGCGATTTTGCTGCGCAGGAGGTCACCGTAAACTTCGGGGCGACGGGGCATGAAAGGTGCGCCGAAGCAGGTCGAGAATGTAGGCTCAGGCTCGGTCACGCCACGCTCGGTGCCTGCGACCTTGGAGGTGAAGCCCGACAGGAAGTGGTACATAGCCTGCGCTGGCGTGAGCCGCGCGATGGGAGGCAGGACGCCAAACGCATCGCAGGTCAGCATGATGATGTTTTTGGGGTGGCCACCCAGTGCGGTGTCTGACGCGTTGGAGATGTACTCCAGCGGGTAGGCGCAGCGCATGTTGGCGGTCAGGCTGTCGTCATCAAAGTCGAGGTCAAAGGTGTTCGGGTCGAACACCATGTTTTCGATCACGGTGCCGAACTTGGACGTCGTGTCGTAGATTTCAGGCTCGGCTTCGCGGCGCAGGTTGATCGTTTTGGCGTAGCAGCCGCCCTCGAAGTTAAAGATGCCGCGCTCGGACCAGCCGTGTTCATCATCACCGATCAGGGTGCGGCCGGGATCAGCCGAAAGAGTGGTCTTGCCGGTGCCCGAGAGGCCAAAGAACACAGCCGAATCGACGGGGTTGTCGATGGCGTGGTTGGCCGAGCAGTGCATGGGCATGATGCCTTTAGCTGGCAGCAGGTAATTGAGCAGCGTAAAGATCGATTTCTTGTTTTCACCGGCGTATTCGGTGCCGCCGATCAGGATTAGCTTACGCTCAAAGTTCATGGCGATGACCGTGTCGGAGCGGCAGTTGTGACGCTCTGGGTCGGCCTTGAACGTGGGGCAGTTGATGACTGTGAATTCGGGGGCAAAAGTTTCCAGCTCTGCGGGCTCAGGGCGGCGCAGAAGGTGGCGGATGAACAGGTTGTGCCATGCAAGCTCGGTCACCATCCGAACGTCCAAGCGGTGCGCAGGGTCCGCGCCGCCAAACAGGTCTTGTACGAAATAATCGCGACCTTTCATGTGGGCGAGCATGTCTTCGTAGAGCGCGTCGAACCCTTCGGGCGACATCGCGGCGTTGTTGTCCCACCAGATCGTATCAACGACGTCTGCGGTTTTCACCACGTGCTTATCTTTGGGCGAACGGCCGGTGTATTTGCCAGTGGTCGTCATGAACGCGCCACCCTTGCCGAGTGTTCCTTCGCCGCGTTCAATCGCCTGCTGGATGATCGCCGGTTCAAGCAAGTTGTAATAGACCGACCCGAGCCCGGAAATGCCTTGGGTTTCCAGCGTGTGCGCTGGGTTAACGCGTCCGATGATCATGATCTTGCTCCCGCGGGTGTTGTCCCGCTCTAGGTCGAAATACAAACAGCAGCCAATGTGACTACGTTCCGTGGCTATATCATGACGTATTTTGACTTGAACAGGACGCAAGCGCGCAGTTAGCGCAACCAAATTGCCGCTGTTAGCGCAAATTATGGGGCTATTAACTTTGATCAGGCCTTGTACGGGGCAGGATCACCGCGGCTGATTCGTTTTTTGTTGATTCTCTCTAGTGAAAGTCCGACAGTAAGCGAAAATTTAGGCAAATTGGGCAGAATAAGGAACATTGCACATGTCGCGGATTGCTCTGGTCGATGACGATCGAAATATTCTCACGTCAGTCTCGATGACTCTGGAGGCGGAGGGTTTTGAGGTCGAAACATATAATGATGGCCAATCGGCTTTGGATGCATTTATGCGCCGGATGCCGGAACTCGCTGTGTTGGACATAAAGATGCCCCGTATGGATGGCATGGATCTGTTGCAGCGGTTGCGTCAGAAAAGCTCTGTCCCGGTGATCTTTTTGACCTCCAAAGATGACGAAATCGATGAGGTGTTGGGCCTGCGGATGGGGGCGGACGATTATGTGCGCAAACCGTTTTCGCAACGCCTGCTGGTCGAGCGTATTCGCGCCATTTTGCGCCGTCAGGAGGCTATTGCCTCTGATGAAACCGACACGCCCGAGGAAACACAGGCGCTTGTGCGTGGTGATCTGGTCATGGACCCGCTGCGGCACGCAGTGAAGTGGAAGGGCAACGACGTAACCCTAACCGTAACCGAGTTTTTGCTGTTGCAAGCATTGGCCACGCGTCCCGGATTTGTTAAAAGCAGGGATCAACTGATGGATGTGGCCTATGACGATCAGGTCTATGTCGATGATCGAACAATCGACAGCCATATCAAGCGGTTGCGGAAGAAAATGCGCATGGCTGATGCCGAGTTCTCCGCGATTGAGACGCTGTACGGCATTGGGTACCGATACAACGAAGAATGACGGCGGACGCCATTATGCAAACCGCTTCGCGCGGACGCAGGCCTGAAAGTGAGGTGGTTCTTGGTGAAGACTGGGACCGCCCCACTGGTGCTTTAGAAAGCGAATTGGTCTCGGCGCGCGAACGTCGTGGTATGATTTCACTCAACCGATCACCGCTTGCGCGCAAGATCATCGTTTTCAACATGTTGGCGATTTTGGTGCTTGTGGCTGGGGTGCTGTTTCTAAGCCCTTCGCGCGATAGCCTTGTTACACAGCGCGAAAAGGCTTTGGTGGTTGAGGCACAGTTGATTGCCGACATCTTTGAGGCGTCCTTGCCGGGTGTTGCCAGTGGGTCGCTTGCGTCCCTCGCAGACGTTGATGTGACCGAGGTGCTGGCCGCTATCGACTTGCCAGCCGGGGTTGAGGTGCATGTGTTTGACGACCGTCAAAGGCTTGTGGCGGAAACGACCGCTGATGCGCAGCCCGCAGGGACCGTCCGGGGGCTGCAAAAAACCACTGATCGGACCAATGTCATCACCAACCTGCTCAACTGGGTGTGGGACGGCGTCGCCGGTGTGATGTCGGCCGAGCAGACCCCAGTGATCAGTACGCCGACGTCCCAAGTCGCGCTGGAAATGGTCCGTGAAATTGGCCAGAGTGAGACGCTCATCCGCGGCCGCGAGATTGAGACCGGCACTGTCTATACGGTGGCCACGCCCATCGGCAAAGGCGCTGTTGCACTGGGCTCAATTGCCGTGACAAGCCGCGCGGGAGAGATTGACGCCCTGGCTCGCGCACAGCGGGAACAAGTGCTGCAGATGTTTGTGATTGCCTTGATGGTTTCGATCGGGCTGAGCCTTCTGCTCGCCTCAACCATTGCCAATCCCCTGTCGGATTTATCGGCGGCGGCTGAACTTGGGCGGGACAAAAATGCCCGAAAGATGAGCCCAAATCGGGTGCGCATTCCAGATCTCACTGCGCGCCCCGATGAAATCGGACGGCTGTCGGGGGCGCTAAGGGGTATGGTGTCCGCGCTCTATGATCGGATCGATAGCAACGAACAATTTGCGGCCGACGTGGCACATGAAATCAAGAACCCGCTGGCCTCTCTCCGCTCTGCGGTGGGGACGATGCGTTTGGCCAAGACTGAGGATCAGCGTAGCACGCTTCTGGATGTGATTGACCACGATGTCCGGCGTCTTGATCGGCTCGTGTCCGACATCTCAAATGCGTCGCGGCTGGACAGTGAGCTGGTGAAGGAAGAAGAAGAACCCTTCAACCTCATCAAAATGCTCAATAACCTGACGCTTTACCACTCTGAGGAAGCAAGCGCGCGTGATATTGATTTCATCGCGGACCTACCCAAAGAGCCAATCGTGATCATGGGACTTGAGGCGCGACTTGCGCAGGTTTTCGTGAACTTGATCACCAATGCGCTGTCGTTTTGTGATGCCGGTGATGCGGTGCGAATTTGGGCGCGTCAGCGTGACAATCGCGTGCTGATCGTGGTCGAAGACACGGGGCCCGGTATTCCAGAACAGGCTTTGACGAAGGTGTTCAACCGGTTCTATTCTGAGCGACCGCAGCAACAGTTTGGCAATCATTCGGGGCTTGGTTTGGCCATCTCGAAGCAGATTGTTGAGGCACACGGTGGTGTGATCTGGGCTGAGAATATTCGTCCCACCGATTTGGACCTCACGTCCGAGCCGCTAGGCGCGCGGTTCGTGGTTGGCTTGCCGATTTAAGTGACTTTGATCCAAGCGGATAGTTTGTGCGCGGTGCGGGGTCAGGGGCATTGGCGTGCCCATGCCACCTGTATCGCACACGGGGATCACGGGCTTTTGATCCTTGGTAAAAGTGGCGCTGGGAAAAGCACGCTCGCGGCTGAGATGATCGCTTTGGGATGTGCGTTGGTGTGTGATGATGCCGTGGAAATCAAACTGAATTCGGGTGGAAAACTGATTTGCATGCCGTCAGAAAATGCGCCTGAGCAGTTAGAGATGCGCGGGTTCGGTCTTCTCCCAATCCCTTTGAAACGCTCTGCAAAACTGACGTGCTGCCTTGTGCTGGGAGAGAATGCCGCTCCGCGCTTTCCCCCTGAAGAAGCTGTGATCTTTGATGAGTGTGAGGTTCCGATCTATCGCGCGTCTTACGATACTGGGCTGGCGGCCAAAGCCGTATTGTTGTTGCGCCATGGGGGGCGGACCCTGCGCGGCTAGCGGTTTATCTGCGGCACCGTTTCATTTGCTTCGGGATCTGTTACCGCTATCCTTCTATCAAACAATAATACTGCGAGCTTAATGACCGACGTGGCACCAGACCCAACCCCTGTTGTTTTCGTGACCGGCCCTGCTGGCGCGGGGCGATCCACTGCGATTGCTGCCCTTGAGGACCTTGCATATGAGGTGATTGATAACCTGCCGTTGTCGCTGGTGGGGCGCGTTTTGAATGGGCCTTCGACGGGTCGTCCGCTGGCGCTTGGGGTCGATACGCGCAACCGAGATTTTAGTGTTCAGCGGTTTACCGATCTGATCACAAAGCTTCGGGCAAACCCGGCGGTTGATTTGAATGTGCTCTATGTTGATTGCGCGCCAAATGTTCTGTTGCGCCGCTATTCCGAAACGCGGCGGCGGCATCCCGCTGCGGATGGTCAGGACACAGAGGGTGGCATTGCGCAAGAAATGCTCTTGCTAGAGCCGCTCAAAGAGCAGGCCGATCATTTTATTGATACCAGTCAGCTTAATATTCACGAGTTGCGTGCAGAGGTTGATCGCATATTCGCGGTCTCGGCGGCGACACGGCTTGCGGTATCGGTTCAAAGTTTCAGCTATAAGCGTGGGTTGCCTCTCGGCCTCGATTTGGCGTTTGACGTGCGTTTCTTGCGCAATCCGCACTGGGCACCCGATTTGCGGGAAAAAACGGGCCAGTCGCAAGAAGTTGCCGCGTATATCGCGAAAGACACGCATTATTTACCGTTTCGTGCGAAGGTTGAGGACCTGCTTTTGATGCTTTTGCCTGCCTACGAGGCCGAGGGGAAATCGCATCTTACGATTGGGTTGGGCTGTACAGGGGGGCAACACCGCTCCGTTGCCGTAGCGGAAAGCCTCGCAGCGACCCTTGCGGAAAGCGGCTGGAGAGTGTCTTTAAGACACAGGGAATTGGAGCGGCGCAGCGGACAGACGTGGCGCCCGGGGAAGAGGTAGAACCCACAGGTGATTGGGATCGTCATCGTTGCCCACGGGGGGCTTGCACGGGAGTACCTGGCTGCGATTGAACATGTCGTTGGCCAGCAGACCGGTATTGTTGCGATAGCCATAGAGCCTGATCACGACAGAGATGTGAAAAAATCTGAAATTTGTGCAGCGGCGAATGATGTTGATACCGGCGACGGTGTTGTGGTCGTCACTGACATGTTTGGCGGCTCCCCCTCGAACCTATCGTTGCCTGCGTGCATGGCCGCCGATCGGCGTATTCTGTACGGCGCGAACCTTCCGGCTCTGATTAAGCTTGCCAAGTCTCGTGGGCGCTCAGTCGGTGAGGCGGTCGATTTGGCGCGCGATGCCGGACGACGGTACATCAACAGTTTTGATGCAACGGCGGGCAACGCATGACGGCAAGAACCCTATCCATCGTGAACCAAAAAGGCCTGCACGCACGGGCTTCAGCTAAGTTTGTTGAGTGTGTTGAAGGTTTTGATGCCTCTGCCACGGTCCGCAAAGACGGGCTTGAGGCGTCTGGCGATTCAATCATGGGGCTTTTGATGTTGGCAGCATCCAAGGGAACGACTATTGAGGTCGAAACTTCGGGCGCACAAGCGGATGCCTTGGCCGATGCATTGGCCGACTTGGTAGCCGCGCGCTTTGGGGAAGACGTCTGAACCGGGAGCCCCGTTAGCTTTGGTGGACAATACGCACGAATTAGACGGCGCGGATGGGGTCACGGACCCCAATTACGTGGCCTATGATAAAAAGCGCCTTTCCTACGCCAATACGTTCGAAAACCCGTGGAAAGCCAATACAATACGCGTGATGGAGTGGACGACGGGCAAAATTCGACTGTTGCGCCTGATCCGTCGGTTTGAGCGGGAGGGTGTACAAACCGGGCAGGGGTTTTGGGCGCATGCGCTCAAGGTCATGGGGATTGATCTGATCACTCCCGCGGAACAAATCGCGCGCATCCCAAAGACGGGCCCGGTTATTGTTGTGGCCAACCATCCGCATGGTTTGGTGGACGGCATGGTGTTGGCTGAATTGATCGGTCGGGTGCGAACAGATTACAAAATCTTGACGCGTTCCTTGCTGACTGGGATCCCCGAGATCGAAGAATTCATGATCCCGGTGCCGTTTCCGCACGAAGAGAATTCGTTGAAGAAAAATCTTGAGATGCGCAAAGCCTCGAATGCGCATCTGGAAAATGGCGGTGTGATCGTCCTGTTTCCATCCGGCGCCGTAGCAGCCTCGGAGACGTATTTTGGACCAGCGGTTGAAAAGGAATGGAATCCGTTCACCGCGAAAATGATCCAGAAATCCGAAGCTGTTGTCGTGCCTGTGTTCTTTCCGGGACAAAACTCGCGTTGGTATCAGATTGCGAATATTCTTTCGGCAACCCTGCGTCAGGGTCTGCTGCTGCATGAAGTGGTTTATGCGTTGAACAAACCACAGGCCCCTATTGTGCGCGCACCCATTGACCGATCTGAGATCGCTAGTTGGGCTTCAAACCCACGTGGGTTTGTCGCTTGGTTGCGGGAAAAAACCCTGAAAGATTAGCGGGTTGGGACAGGCGGATTCTGACGATAGTCGTAGAAGCCACGTTCCGTTTTGCGACCAAGCCACCCGGCCTCAACGTATTTCGTGAGCAGTGGGCAGGGGCGGTATTTGGTATCCGCTAGACCGTCATGTAGCACGTTCATAATCGCAAGGCATGTGTCCAACCCGATGAAGTCCGCGAGTTCAAGCGGCCCCATTGGGTGGTTCGCGCCAAGCTTCATGGATTCGTCGATGGATTTAACGTTCCCGACACCCTCATAGAGCGTATAGACCGCCTCATTGATCATCGGCATCAAGATGCGGTTAACGATGAATGCTGGGAAGTCTTCTGCAGTGGCAGCGGTTTTGCCCAGCCGTTCAACCACCTTGCGACAGGCCGAGAAGGTCGGTTCGTCTGTTGCGATCCCACGGATCAGCTCGACCAATTTCATGATCGGCACCGGGTTCATGAAGTGAAAGCCCATGAATTTTTCAGGCCGGTCTGTACGGCTCGCGAGGCGGGTGATCGAGATAGACGACGTGTTAGACGTCAGGATTGTGTGTGGTTGGAGGTGAGGCAGAAGGTCTTCAAAAATCGCCTGCTTTACTGTTTCACGCTCCGTCGCGGCCTCAATGACCAAGTCCGTCGCGCCCAAATCCGGGAGGCGCAACGTGGTTGAAATCCGGCCCAGGGTCGCATCCTGATCGGCTTGTGTGATTTTTTCACGGCTGACTTGGCGTTCGAGGTTTTTGCGAACCGTGGTCATCGCGGCGTCGAGTGAGTCTTGGGAAATATCATTTAGAATCACATCGTAACCCGCCAATGCACACACATGTGCAATGCCGTTGCCCATCTGGCCTGCGCCGACGATGCCGATTTTCTGAATATCCATTCGGGCTCTCCTGCCGTGTGTGGGGTTAAATTACGCGGGATAGCGAAGGGTCACAAGCCACGGTGTTGTTGAAAAAGAATGGTAAATTACTCGGTTAGGCAATCGGTAACGGCTTTGCTGCAATGTCGGGCTTGGGTGAGTCGAACATTGGTGGGAATAGGTAGATGACCTATGAAAGAATGGCGCAGCCCGCGCTTGAGTATTACCCGTGCACCTACGGCGCATCGAAAACACTGTTTCGGGGTCCAAAGAAGGATCGTCGAACACCCTATGTCGCGGTTATTGGGGGTTCTGAAACGTATGGTCGCTACGTGGAACGGCCGTTTTCCGAACTTTTGGAAGATAAGATTGGCCTGCCTTGCGTGAACTTTGGTCAAATGAATGCTGGCGTGGATGTTTTTGCGGCTGATGCGACGGTGCTGGATATGGCCTCAGAGGCGGATATGACAATTGTCCAGGTTTTGCCGGCGCATAACATGTCGAACCGTTTCTATCACGTTCATCCTCGCCGCAACGACCGCTTCTTGAAGCCCTCAGCCCTAATGCAAAATCTGTTTCAAGACGTTGATTTTAGCGAATTCCATTTCACGCGGCACATGTTAGTGACGTTAAAAGCCTGTTCGCCGGATAAGTTCCGGATGATTGAGCAGGAACTGTCTGCGGCCTGGACGGCGCGTATGCGTTTGCTGCTGACGCGGATTACTGGGCGCAAAATGCTTTTGTGGTTGCCGGATGAAACCCCGCCCACACATGGCGCGGAACTTGGGCCAGAGCCGCTTTTTGTGTCTGAGCGCATGGTCGACGATTTACGACCATTGGTTGAGGATGTGTTGCGGTACGACCCTGCGCAAACACGTGCCAATGCGGGTATCCACGGAATGAAAGTACCCGAGATGGAGGTGCCCGTGGCAAAGCAACTTTTGCCCCCGGCGTGTCACGTAGAGATCGCGGAGAAACTGGCGGGTGTTGCCGCTTTCGCTTGAGATTAGCGCAAAAGAAAACGGCCCGCACTGATGCGGGCCGTTTCCAGTAAAGTTTTCAGCGTAATCAGAGCTTTTCGAGAAGTTCTGGTACTGCGTCGAACAGATCAGCAACCAGACCGTAGTCAGCAACTTGGAAGATTGGCGCTTCCTCGTCTTTGTTGATTGCAACGATAACCTTGGAGTCTTTCATGCCGGCAAGGTGCTGAATTGCACCCGAGATACCGACCGCAACGTACAGTTCGGGCGCGACGACTTTACCAGTCTGGCCGACCTGCCAATCGTTCGGAGCGTAGCCCGAGTCGACTGCAGCGCGGGACGCGCCAACGGCGGCGCCCAGCTTGTCCGCGAGGGTTTCGATCATCTTGAAATCGTCCTCGGAGCCAACGCCGCGACCACCAGAGACAACGATCCCAGCGGAGGTCAGCTCGGGCCGGTCGGACGCGGCAACCTTGTCTTCTACCCACTCCGAAATTCCGGAGTTGGCCGCTGCTGCAATGCTTTCCACCGACGCCGAGCCGCCTTCACCAGCTGCATCAAACGTCGCTGTGCGAACTGTCAGAACCTTTGTAGCGTCTGCCGATTTGACCGTTTGGATCGCGTTACCGGCGTAGATGGGGCGCTCAAAGGTGTCTGCGTCCACAACGGCCGTGACGTCCGAGATCACCATTGCATCCAGCAGGGCTGCGATGCGGGGCATCACGTTTTTAGCAGTTGCTGTCGCGGGTGCCACGATGTGGCTGTAGTCACCGGCCATGCCGACAACCAAATCCGCAAGAGGCTCCGCAAGGTCGTGGCCGTAAGCTGCGTCATCAGCGCAGAGAACTTTGCTCACACCGTCGAGTTTCGCTGCCGCCTCTGCCGCGCCGCCGCATCCCGCGGAAGCACACAGTACGGTTACGTCACCCATTGCTTTGGCAGCAGTGAGTGCCTTGGCGGTTGCGTCCACGGCCAAAGTGCCGCCCGAGACTTCTGCAATAAGAAGAACAGCCATCTTAGATCACTCCTGCTTCGTCTTTGAGTTTCAAAACAAGTTCGTCCACGGAACCAACTTTGACGCCAGCTGCGCGCGCTGCTGGTTCAGTTGTTGTGACAACGCTTAGGCGTGGGGTTACGTCAACGCCCAAGTCACTTGGTGTTTTGGTGTCGAGCGGTTTTTTCTTTGCCTTCATGATGTTGGGCAAAGACGCGTAGCGCGGCTCATTGAGGCGCAGGTCCACGGTCACAACGGCAGGCATCTTGACCTTGATTGTCTGCAAGCCGCCGTCCACTTCGCGTGTCACGGTTGCGCTTTCGCCTTCAATCGCCAGTTCGGAGGCGAAGGTCGCTTGGCTCCAACCTAGCAGGGCCGAGAGCATTTGACCGGTGGCGTTCATATCATTATCGATGGCTTGCTTGCCGCAGATCACGAGGCCGGGCTGCTCTTCTTCAACCAGCGCCTTGAGGACCTTTGCGACGGCAAGAGGCTCGATGTCGGTGTGAACGTCGTCGGTGGCCTCGACCAAAATTGCGCGATCTGCGCCCATCGCCAAAGCGGTGCGCAGCGTTTCTTGTGCCTTTGCAACGCCAACGGAAACGACGACGATTTCGTCTACTTGACCCGCTTCTTTCAGGCGGATCGCAGCTTCGACCGCGATTTCATCAAAGGGGTTCATGGACATTTTGACGTTCGCGAGATCGACACCGCTTCCGTCCGCTTTGACGCGAACTTTTACGTTATAATCGATCACGCGTTTCACCGGTACGAGGACCTTCATTGCGCGTTTCTCCTGTTCGACTCGGGCTTTCGTGAAATATTGCCCGAAAATTTCATCGCATTGATAACCACTGTGCACTGCGCGGCATAGAGTAAATTTTTACAACTTGCCACTGTGACGCGGCGATGTTTCCGGCCCTAGGCCTGTGGTGTGTCGTAGCATGTTGGGCGTAGTTATCGTGATGCTTGCGAGCCAATGTAGAGGGCAAAGCCAACACCACTGTCTGGGTCATTTACGCCGTTTTATGTCCCATTTTGTCCTTTGCGCATCGCCTTTTTCGCGGTCAAAGCGATGCGCACAGGGATCAATTATCTATTCGCGCCGGGCACCCAAAGAACGTCATCTTTGCCACCGTCATTCGCAATGCGGCCTGCAACAAAGAACCAATCAGACAAGCGGTTAAGGTATTTCACTGCTGCTGGGTTAATCGCTTCGACTGTCGCTAGCTCAACCGAAAAACGTTCGGCACGGCGCGATACGGTCCGGCACAGATGCAGTTGCGCGGCCAATGCGCTGCCGCCGGGCAGAATAAAGCTGCGCAGGGGTTCAAGTGCCGCGTTCATAACGTCGATTTCGGCTTCGAGCCGCTGGACCTGTGTTTCAGACACGCGCAGCGGTGGATATTCGCTCTCGGCGTCTTTTTCCATGTCGGGGCGGCACAGGTCTGCGCCAAGGTCGAACAGATCGTTCTGGATCGCGGCCAATTGGGCGTCCATTTCACCGGTGCTGTGCTGCCGCGCAAGGCCAACTGTGGCGTTTGTTTCATCCACAGTGCCATAGGCCGTGACCCGCAGTGAGTGCTTTGCCACGCGTGACCCGTTGCCCAGAGCAGTTTCGCCTGCATCACCCGTTTTAGTGTAAATCTTTGATAGAACGACCATTATTGACCTCCGACGCCGCGTAGTAAGAGAAAACCAACCATCAGGGCTACGGCCCCCAACTGGGCATAAAGCCGGAGCCGCATGACTTTATTGGCGTGTTTTTTATTAAAGCCGCCACCGGAGCCAAAGCCACCGATGCCGAACAACAAGATGCCCGCCACAACAAGGCATGCAGCCGCTGCTATGTAGAACAAGGGATCGCTGAACATGTTTATTCCTCTCTTTGGCCGTGACGTAGCGGTCTAGAACCGGCTGGCCACAAAATCTATGCCCGAAGTCGACAAAAGCCGTTTAAGCGTGCCCATCAAGTAGGTGGGAAAGGTCACATAATAGCGTGCGCGTGGCCTTGGTGCCTCTAAGGCGTGGATCAGTTTTTTGGTCACAGCAGTGGGGGGCAGCTCAAATGGGTCAGGCCCAGATGACGTATAAAGTCGCTGTTTGAGCGCTTTGTAATCATCCACCCGGGCGCTGTTTTCCCAGTTGATCCACTTTTCAAAATGGGGAATCGCATTTTCTCGGATCTTGGTTGTGATGGGGCCGGGCTCAATCAGAACCGGGAAAATCTGCGTGCCACGCATTTCTAGTCGCAACGTGTCCGTTAACCCCTCCAGTGCAAATTTGGTCGCGTTGTAGGCCCCGCGCCACGGCAGCGGTGAGAACCCGAGGATGGAGGAGCATTGCACAATGCGGCCATGGCCCTGCGCGCGCATCACCGGAATCACGGCGCGGGTCAGGGTATGATAGCCAAAGAAATTAGTTTCAAAAATCTGGCGTAGCGCGTCGGTGGGTAGGTCTTCGACCAAACCGGGGATTGCATATGCTCCGTTGTTAAAGATCCCGGTCAACGTGCCACCGGTGTGCTTCAGAACATCTTTGAGGGCTGCCTCGATGGTTTCGGGGGTCTCGTAGTCTAACCGTGGGGCGATGAAGCCTTCATCCGAGAGCCGGTCGCAATCAACTTGCTTTCGACAGGCCGCAAAGACCTGCCAACCCCGGTCGCGCAGTGTGTGTGCTGCGTCTAGACCGATGCCGCTGGAACACCCTGTGATCAATATGGATTTTTGCATGGCGCCCTCTTTTCGTGGGGCAACGTAAGGGCAGGCTCAGTGGGGTCAATGGATGCTTTACAGCAATTCGAGAAACTGGGCCGACATGTAGCCGGACAGCCCCGTGTTTAGGTCTCTGATCTCGATCCAACCGTTTTTTTCCGGGCCGAGCGCTTCGATCACGCTCCCCAGCGAGAGGGACATCACAATATCTGTCTGGGTCGAGGGGCCGGTGCGTAGGTTTACGCGGCTTCCGGTGACCGTAAATAGAGGTAACTCTTCCATCGGCACTATCTTTTCTGGTGTCGTTGGTTCCGTGGCGATTTGAAGGGCCAGCACCGGGGGCGGTGCGGCGCGCGCAGTTGTTGGCGTGGGGCGATCCACAGACAAAATCGTGGGCTCCGAATATATCGACACGCTCGCGGCGCGCGGGGCGTTGTCCCTTAGGTTTTGGCCCGATTGGGGTGTCGTGTCGCTGGGCGTGCCCCAAATCATGAAGCCCGCCCAAAGGGTAGCAATCAATATGATAGAAAGGCGAAGCAAAACGCAGCCCTCCGTAAATGGTCAAAATAAAATAAATGTGCAGCAAAAGGCAGCGCTACGAATCTTTGAACACTAACTTACCATTTTTTGGCCGCGTTGTCTGTTTACGCTGGAAATCGCCTACAGTAGACCAAGTACATGAGTGATCCCATCGACACACCCGAAGCCATTGCAGAGCCACTGTCGCGCGCCATTGGGGAGCGCTACCTGACGTATGCGCTGTCCACGATTATGCACCGGGCGTTGCCGGATGCGCGGGACGGGCTGAAGCCAGTTCACCGACGCATCCTCTTTGCGATGCGCGAATTGCGTCTGTCGCCGACGGGTGGCTTCCGGAAGTCCGCCAAGATTTCGGGCGACGTGATGGGCAACTATCACCCCCATGGTGACGCTGCGATTTACGACGCGATGGCGCGCTTGGCGCAGGATTTCGCGGTTCGTTATCCGCTCGTGGACGGGCAGGGGAACTTTGGTAACATCGACGGCGATAACCCCGCCGCTAGCCGGTACACCGAGGCGCGTATGACCGCCGCGGCGGAGGCTCTGCTGGAGGGGCTCAACGAAGACGCCGTTGATTACCGTGACAACTACGATGGCACGTTGCGTGAACCCGTCGTGCTGCCTGCGGCGTTCCCGAACCTATTGGCAAACGGCTCGTCCGGGATCGCGGTCGGGATGGCGACCAATATTCCGCCTCATAACCTCGAAGAGTTGATCACCGCCTGTCTGCACCTCATCAAGACCCCCAATGTTCGTGATGAAACGCTGGTCGACATGATCCCCGGCCCGGATTTTCCAACCGGTGGCGTGCTGGTTGAGCCGCGCGAAAACGTGCTTGAGGCGTATCGGACTGGCCGTGGTTCTTTCCGGTTGCGCGCCCGTTGGGAAGTTGAGGATTTGGGCCGTGGGCAATGGCAAATT
Source organism: Thalassobacter stenotrophicus (assembly GCF_001458315.1). Lineage (GTDB taxonomy): Bacteria > Pseudomonadota > Alphaproteobacteria > Rhodobacterales > Rhodobacteraceae > Thalassobacter > Thalassobacter stenotrophicus. Next base: position 141,796 of record NZ_CYRX01000009.1, read on the forward strand.
GTCGTGACCGAAATCCCGTATCAGGTGCAAAAATCCCGCCTGATCGAAAAGCTGGCCGAGGTCATTCAGACCAAAAAGGTGCCGATCCTTGCGGATGTGCGCGACGAAAGCGCGGATGACATCCGCATCGTGCTTGAACCGAAAACCAAGAACGTGGACCCCGACGTTTTGATGTCGACCCTGTTCCGGGCCAGCGATCTGGAAACGCGGTTCTCGTTGAACATGAACGTGCTGATCGACGGTGTGACCCCAAAGGTTTGCGGCTTGCGTGAGGTTTTGCAGGCGTTTTTGGACCACCGCCGCGTTGTGCTACAGCGCCGCTCACGGCACCGTTTGGCTCAGATCGATCACCGGCTTGAGGTGCTTGAGGGCTTTATCGTGGCCTTCCTCAATCTGGATCGCGTCATTGATATTATTCGATACGATGATGCGCCAAAGCGGGCGTTGATGTTCGAGGACTGGGGCGTCAGCCATGCGCGCGCGCAGGATGAAGCCGACTACATCAGCCCCTTGCCGACCGACCGGTCCGAGGCCCTTAGCGAGGTTCAGGCCGAAGCGATCCTCAATATGCGTCTGCGCGCCTTGCGACGGCTCGAAGAGTTGGCGCTGCTCACGGAACGTGATGCTTTGATGGAGGAGCGCGCGGGTCTAGAGGACCTGCTGGAAAATGATGACGTCCAATGGAAGGCGATCGCGGATCAATTGCGCGAAACGCGTAAACTATTCGGCAAAGGTGTTGAGGGCGGTGCCCGCCGCACAACCTTTGCAGAGGCCCTAGAGATCGCAGAAGTCCCGCTTGAGGCGATGATTGAGCGTGAGCCGATCACGGTCGTCTGCTCCAAGATGGCTTGGGTGCGGTCAATGACCGGGCACATCGATCTTGCGCGTGAGCTAAAGTTCAAGGACGGCGATGGTCCCCGCTTTATGTTCCATGCGGAGACCACGGATAAGCTGCTGGTGTTTGGCTCTAATGGGCGTTTCTACACCGTTCTGGCCGCGAATTTGCCCGGCGGGCGCGGCATGGGTGAGCCTTTGCGCCTGATGGTAGACCTGCCCAACGAGGTCGAGATTACGGACATTCTGATTTACCGCGCTGGGGGTAAGCTGTTGGTTGCCTCAAGTGCGGGTGACGGATTTGTCGTCGCGCAGGACGATGTGGTGGCCCAAACGCGGTCGGGTAAACAGGTGCTTAACGTGCGAGGTGATGTGCGCGCGACCGTCTGTGCGCCCGTGGCAGGTGATCATGTCGCCGTCGTCGGCGAAAACCGCAAAATGTTGGTTTTCGCACTTGATGAATTGCCGGAAATGGCACGCGGCAAGGGCGTCCGATTGCAAAAGTATAAGGACGGCGGCCTCACGGATGCGCGGACCTTCACGCTCGCCGATGGCCTTAGCTGGCTCGATCCCGCGGGCCGGACCCGTACCGAGACAGACCTAAGCGAATGGACATCCAAACGTGCTTCGGCCGGGCGGATGGCGCCACGTGGCTTTCCGCGGGATAACACCTTTACCTAAGGCACCGAGATGGCCGATGACACGCTGGAAACTGCCGTAAAAGGAGCGCGGATCGACCTGCTGGGGTTGGTGCTCAAGACCGGTAGTTTGATGGTTGTGACCCTCGGGCTTTATTCATTTTGGGCGCGGACCCGGTTGCGCCGGTGGCTGTGGTCTAGTGTGCGCCCGGGCGGTATGCCGTTAGAATACACGGGCCAACCGCTCGAAAAACTGATCGGTTTCTTTGTCGCGGCTGTGCTCCTGGTGTTCTACGTGGGCCTCGTGATGATGCTCATCCTCTTCGCGAGCCTCAATCTCACCGGTGACACGACGCCCGGATTTATCGCGGCCCTTGCGCTGATCCTACCGCTTTATTTCATCGCCCAGTACCGGGGCCGAAGGTATCTGGTAAACCACACGTCATGGCGCGGGCTCACGTTTTCTATGGAACCCGGCGCGTTTGGCTACATGTGGCGGGCGTTCCTTTACTATGGGCTGGCGATTGCGTCGCTCGGCTTGCTTTTGCCACTGGCGACGTTTCGGTTGCGCAAATTTATGGTGGATCGCACGTGGTTTGGGGATCAGCCGTTTTTCCAAAGTGGCCGGTTCACTATGCTTTATGCGGCCTACCTACCGTTCTTGGTCTTTGGTTTGGCGACAATTGGGTTGCCCGCTGCGGCGTCCTTTAACGGAACGCCCGGTAACCTAGGCTGGCTGTTTATTACAGTGCCGGGCATGGTCTTTGGGTGGATTTACTACCGGGTTGCAAGCTTTCGGATGTTGATGTCCGAGACGCTTTATTCCGGCGGGACTGAACTCGAAATTCATCCGCGCACGGGCAAGATCATCAAAATCCATCTACTCGGCAACCTGATCATCTTCCTTATTCTTTCGATCCTTGTACCGATCCTCGTGGCGATGCTGTTCGCGATCTTTGGGGCCTTGGGGGCGAGCCTTCCCTCCCAAGACATCCTGACCGAGGAATTCTCACTGGGGGCGCTGTTCAACCTGCCAGAATGGATCATCCTCGCGAGCACCATTCTGATCTACTTCAGCTTTTTCGTCCTGCGGGCGCAGTTCAAACATGTGTTTGTGACGTTCCCGATGTTGCGGCATGCGGCTGAAACGCTGCTGGTGCATGATGCCAGCGTGATTGCCGCGACCCGGCGTGGGGCGGATCATCACATGGCAGATGCGGATGGGCTGGCGGGCTTCTTTGATTTTGGGGGCGGCATATGAATACGTCCCAGCCCCCCTCGGATGAGCATTTCGGCGACTACTATGACGGTGAGCGTGCGCTAGCGCAGCGTGTTGCCGTTCGCGAAGATCATGGCGATTACGGCGATGTGCTGGTCCTCGATCTGCCTGACGGGCAGAACGTCGTGTTGTGGCCTTGCGCTGCGGTGCGCACGCTGCCGGATCAGTCGAATTACGACACGCTGACGATCGGGTTAGACGACAACACCAGCGCGCGCTTGGTCCTGCGGGATCCGGTCGCTTGCGCGATGGTGGCGCGGGCCTGCCCGAACCTAGGCACTCCTTTGCGTCCACCCTCAAAGTGGCGGCAAGCGATCACGGCGGCCACAGTTGGCGCTGTATCCGTGGCCGCTCTGATCTTGGTGGTGTTGCCGATGCTTGCGGGCGTTCTGGCGGGTTTCACCAATGTGCGTGCTGAGCTGAAAATGGGGGAGACCCATTTCGAACTGACCCGCAGCGCGTTTTCGCCCAGCAATACGCCGTTAAAGTTCTGTGCAGCGCCTGATGGGGTGGCTGCGATGAACAAGATCACTGCGCGTATCGCCGATGGCGTTGCCTTGCCCTATCCGCTCAAGGTGGCGGTTTTGGATGATCGCGCCAACCAAATCCCCAATGCCTATGCTTTGCCCGGGGGCTACATTACGTTTTTCGATTCGCTCATCCAACTCTCCGAGAGCCCGGATGAAGTCGCGGCCGTGTTCGCCCATGAATTGGGTCACGTCGTGTTGGACCATTCTGTCGCCAGCGTGTTGGAGCGGATGACGACCTTTGTCATCGTCTCGCTCTTGTCTGGTGATTTCACAGGGGCGGCGGGTTTGGGGGCTGGTATCATCAGTTCAGGTTATTCACGTGCAGCTGAAACAGAGGCAGACGTCTACGCGCAGGAGCGGTTGACTGACGTGGGCCTGCCACCCGCCGCCTTGGGCAGCTTGTTTGCCCGGATGTCCGAAGATCATCCGGAAGTTACAGGCGTCTTGGCGCATCTGTCTTCGCACCCCGAGATGGCCGCCCGGATCCAAGCCGCCGCTGCGGCGGACACCGGCACCGCGACTGCACCCGCTTTGTCAGACACAGAATGGCAAGCCCTGCGCGATATTTGCAGTGTTGTGTCGGATGACGCGCCCTAGCCGAACCAAGCAACCGTTGCGCGGGCGGGTATCGTGGGCTACCCCATGGCCTAAATTTTGGAGAGCATGATGGGCGTTTTTCGCAAAACTTTGACGATTTTGGCCGTACTATTTGTTTCGGCCTGCGCCTCAGAAGATCCCTTGATCTATCAGCAGCCCGACATGGGGTCGTTTCAGATGAAGTGGAACATCGTGGTCGCGGACAACGCGCGCCTTGTGCCGCCCTCGCGCTCCGCAACACCGGCCGAATGGCAAGACGTCCTTGGGGCTGAGATCGATCGCCGGTTTTCGGGTTATGCCGGGGGGCGTGATTTTCATATCGCAGTAAACGTGGATGGCTACGCGCTTGCGCCTCCGGGCATTCCGGTGCTTTTGGCACCCAAATCTATTCTCGTGTTGTCGGCGAACGTCTGGGACGATGCCGAAGCTCGCAAACTGCACGCTGAGCCTGAGCGTATCACGGTATTTGAGGGCGCGAACGCGACCACGATCATTGGCTCGGGGTTCACAAAAACCAAAGAAGAGCAGATGCGCGCCTTGTCGCGAAATGCCGCGAGAGCCATCCAAAATTGGATCCTGACCAACCCCGAATGGCTGGCGCTGCCGCCACTTCCTGCGGCTCAGACGTCAGAGGTCGAAGCACAGCTCGAATGACCGCTTGATTTTTCCCCACCAGGGGTCTAAGCCGCGCGCGATGTGGGGCGGGGGCATTGGCCCAGCCACTTCTCGAAACACCTGTCGTGAGGATGTGTCCTCGCGGGCGATTATACGGAGGCCACCCATGGCTAAGGAAAAGTTTGAACGTTCTAAACCGCACGTTAACATTGGCACGATTGGCCACGTTGACCACGGCAAGACGACCCTGACGGCAGCGATCACGAAGTACTTTGGCGACTTCCAAGCGTATGACCAGATTGACGGCGCGCCCGAAGAGAAAGCCCGCGGCATCACGATCTCGACTGCACACGTTGAGTATGAGACCGAAGGCCGTCACTACGCCCACGTTGATTGCCCCGGCCACGCCGACTACGTCAAAAACATGATCACCGGTGCGGCGCAGATGGATGGCGCAATCCTGGTTGTGAACGCAGCCGATGGCCCCATGCCCCAAACACGTGAGCACATCCTGCTCGGCCGCCAGGTGGGTATCCCCTACATGGTCGTGTACATGAACAAAGTCGACCAAGTGGACGACGAAGAGCTGCTCGAGCTGGTTGAAATGGAAATCCGTGAGCTGCTGTCCTCGTATGAGTACCCCGGCGACGACATCCCCGTTGTGCCCGGTTCGGCTCTTGCAGCCCTCGAAGGCCGCGACGAGAACATCGGTGAGTCCTCGATCCGCAAGCTGATGGAAGAGGTTGACGCCTACATCCCAACGCCTGCACGTGCTGTTGACCAGCCGTTCCTGATGCCCATCGAGGACGTGTTCTCGATCTCTGGCCGCGGGACTGTTGTGACGGGCCGTATCGAGCGTGGCGTTCTGAACGTTGGCGACGAGATCGAAATCGTTGGTATTCGCGACACATCGAAAACAACCTGTACCGGTGTTGAAATGTTCCGCAAGCTGCTGGACCGTGGTGAAGCTGGTGACAACGTTGGCGCCCTGCTGCGCGGTGTTGACCGTGAAGGCGTTGAGCGTGGCCAGGTGCTGTGTAAGCCCGCGTCCGTGAAGCCCCACACGAAGTTCGAAGCTGAGGCCTACATTCTGACCAAAGAAGAAGGTGGCCGTCACACGCCATTCTTCGCGAACTACCGTCCCCAGTTCTACTTCCGTACAACGGACGTGACCGGCACGGTTGAGCTGCCCGCAGGCACTGAAATGGTGATGCCCGGCGACAACCTGAAGTTCAACGTTGAGCTGATTGCACCGATCGCCATGGAGCAAGGCCTGCGCTTTGCTATCCGTGAAGGCGGCCGCACAGTCGGCGCCGGCGTGGTGTCGAACATCACTGAGTAAGGCCTGTTTGTTCGCAAACGCCCTATGGCAGAAATAGAAAAGGCCGCCCACACCGGGCGGCCTTTTTCGTGTGCGGGGAGGGGAGTGTAAGAAGGGTCTACTTACTATACCCAGGTTCTGCGCGAGCTTTATTGATGACCACCATTGCGCGCGTGCGCTGTGCAGAGTGCTCAGGCGGGCGTTCATCTATAATCGCCTTGAGTTGGGCAAGGCGAATGGTCCGATAGGTGTCTAGGCCATCAGTAGGGACGCCAAGCAGCCGTAATTCCGGCTCAATCGATTTGACAAGTTGATAGCGACCGGGGTGCGCGCCGGGCGGAGGTGCGGCGCACCCAGCGATCAGGGCGCAGGCGACCGCAACGTAAAGCGGGGTTCTAAAGTGCGTAAACTGTTTCATGGAATTAGATTAACATCTTCGGTTTGCGCAGACTATTCACAACCACGGCAATTGCGCTTGCAAGCCTCTTAAGGGCAAGCTAAGTACGCGTCGATCTGTAGGGGTATAGCTCAGTTGGTAGAGCAGCGGATTCCAAATCCGCAGGCCTCGGGTTCGAATCCTGATGCCCCTGCCAGATCAAATCGCACATGACAAAGGTGTGCGGCTCTGCGATCTTGTATTTCGCAGCCCAGGTCGCTATCTCCGCGACAGATGTCAAAAAGGATAGCCCCGATGGCCACCACCAACCCGATCCAGTTCGTCCAGCAAGTCCGTTCGGAAGTGGGTAAGATCACGTGGCCCGGTCGCCGTGAAGTCACGACAACGACGATCATGGTGTTCATCCTGGCCGTTGTTATGGCGACGTTTTTCTTTTTCGTTGACCTTGGTATTCGGACCATCCTTGAGCTGGTTCTGACGTCCTTCTAAGTCGGCCCTTCTAAACGGACAGGTCTATTTTCCGCCGAGGCCCTTGCATGACAGGGGCAGGGCGGGTAGGTCACGCAAACTCCCGACATCTCAGCGCTTTCGATTCGAGCCGCGCTCAGTATATGGCGGGGCGAAGGGGGCTTTGTTGCCCGCGATGATGGAACTTTTCAGCCCGCTCGCCGGGTTTGGGGTAAAGGCAGAATGGCAAAACGGTGGTACTCCGTGTCGGTGCTCTCGAACTTCGAGAAACGCGTGGCCGAGCAGATCAGAACAGCGGTAGAAGAGAACGAGCTTCAGGACCAAATCGAAGAGGTTCTGGTTCCGACGGAAGAAGTTCTCGAAATTCGCCGTGGCAAGAAGGTCACCACTGAGCGTCGCTTTATGCCCGGTTATGTGTTGGTCCGTATGGAGATGTCCGATGAGGGCTATCACCTGATCAACTCGATCAACCGCGTCACTGGTTTCTTGGGCCCGCAAGGCCGCCCAATGCCGATGCGCGATGCTGAGGTGAACGGCATTCTGAACCGTGTCGAAGAAGGTCAAGAGGCGCCACGCAGCCTGATCAGCTTCGACGTTGGTGAAAACGTCAACGTGACCGATGGGCCGTTCGAAGGCTTCTCTGGTCAGGTCGAAGATGTGGACGACGAGGCGCAGAGCCTCAAGGTATCTGTGTCGATCTTTGGCCGTGCAACGCCCGTTGAATTGAAATTCACTCAGGTCACCAAGACGGCCTGATTGTCTGCCGGGGTCGCCCCGGCATCACTCGTGGGAGGCGAGGCGCGCGCGCGTGCCGGACCAGACCACACAACTGTAAGAAGTCTGTGACGCGTTACAGGCTTGTTGGAAAAGGAGAGGCCTCATGGCCAAGAAACTTGCAGGCAAGATGAAGCTGCAAATTCCCGCCGGGAAAGCGAACCCTTCGCCCCCAGTTGGCCCCGCATTGGGTCAGCGCGGCATCAACATCATGGAATTCTGTAAGGCGTTTAACGCCAAGACACAGGAAATGGAGGCCGGTGCGCCGTGCCCAACCGTGATCACGTATTACCAGGACAAGTCCTTCACGATGGACATCAAGACGCCGCCTGCGTCTTATTACCTGAAAAAAGCGGCTGGCCTGAAGCCCGTCGGCAAGCGTAACCGTCCTCGTGGCGCTGAGAACCCCGGCCGTGAGACTATTGCCTCCGTGACCGTGGCTCAGGTGCGTGAAATCGCCGAAGCCAAAATGAAAGACCTCAACGCGAACTCCGTTGAAGGTGCTATGCAGATTATCCTGGGCTCCGCGAAGTCCATGGGCATCGAGGTAAAGTAAGATGGCAAAACTCGGAAAACGCACCCGCGCCGCCCGCGAAGCAGCAGCCGGCAAGGACAACCTGTCCGTTGAGGACGCCGTCGCACTGGTAAAAGGCAATGCCACCGCCAAGTTCGATGAAACCGTCGAGATCGCAATGTGCCTGGGCGTTGACCCTCGTCACGCGGACCAAATGGTTCGTGGCGTTGTGTCTTTGCCAAATGGCACTGGTAAAACAGTTCGCGTCGCTGTGTTCGCACGTGGCCCCAAGGCTGACGAAGCAACTGCCGCCGGTGCTGACATCGTCGGCGCAGAAGATCTGATGGAGCAGGTTCAGTCCGGCAAAATCGACTTCGATCGTTGCATCGCGACACCTGACATGATGCCCATCGTTGGTCGTCTTGGTAAGGTGCTTGGCCCCCGGAACCTGATGCCCAACCCCAAGGTTGGCACGGTGACGATGGACGTCAAACAAGCCGTTGAAGACGCCAAAGGCGGTCAGGTTCAGTTCAAAGCAGAAAAAGCCGGCGTTGTTCACGCTGGTGTTGGCAAAGCGTCCTTCGACGAAGCCAAACTGGTTGAGAACGTACGTGCCTTCGTTGAGGCCGTTGCAAAAGCCAAGCCTACGGGCGCCAAAGGCTCCTACATGCAGAAAATCGCACTCAGCTCGACAATGGGCCCCGGTGTGACGATCAATGTGGACAATGCTGCGGGCAACTAAGCCCTCACATTGCAGGTATTCAAGGGGGCGTGCCAATGGCGCGCCCTTTTGCTTTTGAGCGTATGCTCGCCGCTGGGGCGATGTTTCTTTGGCCTTGTCCTTTTCTTTCCTGCCTAGACCGACTAAACGACCACCTAAGGACACCCCGTGCGATTCGTATGTGGTGTCTTTGTTCGTCCAAGACGGTGGGTGGTATGCGGCCAAAAGCCAATTCCGTAAGTCCTGCCTGAGACGGGAAGAGACATTCGGTCCATGTGAGAAATCACCCGGACATCCGTTTGCGACGACCCGTTCGGACATCATGTCCCGGCATCTGTTGGGGCAAAGTCTTGAGCCGGAGGGTCTCCCTCCAAACTTGGAGTATAACTGTGGATAGAGCCCAGAAAGAGAAACTGGTCGAGGAACTCGGCCAGATCTTCGAAAGCTCTGGCGTCGTTGTGGTAAGCCACTACGAGGGTATGACAGTTGCCGAAATGCAAGACCTGCGCGCTAAAATGCGTGAAGCGGGTGGGTCTGTGCGCGTTGCCAAGAACAAGCTCGCCAAAATCGCCCTTGATGGAAAGCCTTGCGCAAGCATCGCCAACTATCTGACGGGCATGACCGTACTCGCCTATTCGGAAGACCCTGTGGCAGCTGCCAAAGTGGTTAACGACTACGCTAAGGAAAACTCCAAGCTGGAGATCCTTGGTGGTGCTATGGGTGACTCGGCACTGGACCTTGCCGGTGTGAAAGCCGTCGCAGCAATGCCATCTCGCGAGGAGCTTATTGCTTCCATCGTGGGTTGCATCGGTGCGCCAGCCAGCAACATCGCAGGAGCCATCGGCGCGCCTGCTTCGAACATCGCGAGCATTCTTTCGACCATCGAAGAGAAAGCTGCATAAGGCACTTTTCATATCGTCGTGGGGAATACCTCCAAGACGTTGGAACACATCTAATCAAACGGAAACAGTACAATGGCTGATCTGAAAAAACTTGCAGAAGAGATCGTGGGTCTGACCCTTCTCGAAGCACAAGAACTGAAAACCATCCTCAAAGACGAGTATGGCATCGAGCCCGCAGCTGGCGGCGCAGTGATGATGGCTGGCCCAGCAGACGCCGGTGCAGCTGCTGAAGAGCAAACCGAATTTGACGTTATCCTGAAAGCCGCTGGCGCTCAGAAAATCAACGTCATCAAAGAAGTCCGCGCCATCACTGGCCTGGGCCTCAAAGAAGCTAAAGAGCTCGTTGAAGCTGGTGGCAAAGCCGTCAAAGAAGGCGTCGACGCTGCAGAAGCTGAAGAGATCAAAGGCAAGCTGGAAGCAGCTGGCGCAGAGATCGAAGTTAAGTAATTGGGGAGGGGAGGATTTAAGGCCTTCTCCATCAACCCTAATTAATGCGGCTGGACCCGGGTATTCCGGGTCCAGCCATACCTGTCTTGAAAAGCCCCTTTGGGTCTGAAGGGTTTTTTCAAGAAGAGGTTGCCAGACGGAAGCGAGCCCCTGGGAAGGCACGCAAGAATTGTCTGGCTCTTTTCGTTTCGCAAGCGGCATGACGTGGCGCCCCAACCACGCCGTGCCAGCGAAAACTACGAGTGAAAGGTGAGCACCGCACATGGCTCAAACGCACGCAGGCACCAAACGTATCCGTAAATACTTCGGCAAAATTGACGAAGTTCTGCAGATGCCGAACCTTATCGAGGTTCAAAAATCTTCTTACGATCTTTTTCTGAAGTCCGGTGATTCCACGCAGCCTCTCGACGGCGAAGGTATCATGGGTGTTTTTCAGTCGGTTTTCCCGATCAAGGATTTCAACGAAACCGCGATCCTTGAGTTCGTAAAGTACGAGCTGGAAAAGCCGAAGTACGACGTTGAAGAGTGTCAGCAGCGCGATATGACTTACTCCGCGCCGCTGAAAGTGACGCTGCGTTTGATCGTGTTTGATGTGGACGAGGACACAGGTGCGAAGTCCGTTAAGGACATCAAAGAGCAAGACGTGTTTATGGGCGACATGCCCCTGATGACACCAAACGGGACGTTCGTTGTGAACGGCACCGAGCGTGTGATCGTGTCCCAGATGCACCGCTCGCCCGGCGTGTTCTTTGACCATGACAAAGGCAAGACCCACTCCTCCGGCAAACTGTTGTTCGCCTGCCGCATTATCCCCTACCGCGGCTCGTGGCTGGACTTTGAGTTTGACGCCAAAGATCTTGTGTTTGCGCGCATCGACCGTCGCCGCAAACTGCCCGTGACGACCCTGCTCTATGCCCTCGGCATGGACCAAGAGGCGATCATGGATGCCTACTACGACACAGTTGATTACAGCCTGGTTAAAGGCCAAGGCTGGTCGACCAAGTTCTTCCCAGAGCGTGTGCGCGGCACTCGCCCAACGTACGACCTTGTGGATGCGGCCACAGGTGAAGTCGTTGCGGAAGCTGGCAAAAAGATCACCCCACGCGCAGTTAAGAAGCTGATCGACGAAGGCACAGTCACCGAGCTTTTGGTGCCGTTCGACAACATCCTCGGCAAGTTCGTTGCGCGCGATATCATCGATGAAGACACCGGCGCGATCTACGTCGAAGCTGGTGATGAGCTGACGTGGGAACTCGACAAAGAAGGCGAAGTGTCCGGTGGTACGCTGAAGGAACTGATGGACGCTGGCATCACGGACATTCCCGTCCTTGATATCGACAACGTCAACGTCGGCCCCTACATGCGCAACACCATGGCGGCAGATAAAAACATGGGCCGCGACACCGCGCTCATGGATATCTACCGCGTGATGCGTCCGGGCGAGCCGCCCACCGTTGAATCTGCAAGCAACCTGTTCGACACGTTGTTCTTCGATTCCGAGCGTTATGATCTGTCCGCTGTTGGCCGGGTCAAAATGAACATGCGTCTGGCGTTGGATGCCGAAGACACCATGCGTACGCTGCGTCACGAAGACATCGTATCGTGCATCAAGGCGCTGGTTGAGCTGCGTGACGGCAAGGGCGATATCGACGATATTGACCACCTTGGGAACCGTCGTGTGCGCTCCGTTGGCGAACTGATGGAAAACCAGTACCGCGTCGGCCTGCTCCGCATGGAGCGCGCGATCAAAGAGCGTATGTCGTCTGTCGAAATCGACACGGTGATGCCGCAAGATTTGATCAACGCAAAACCTGCAGCAGCGGCTGTACGTGAATTCTTCGGCTCTTCGCAGCTGTCGCAGTTCATGGACCAAACGAACCCGCTGTCCGAAGTGACGCACAAACGTCGCCTTTCCGCGCTTGGACCTGGCGGTTTGACACGTGAACGTGCTGGCTTTGAAGTCCGCGACGTGCATCCAACACACTACGGCCGGATGTGCCCGATTGAGACACCGGAAGGCCCGAACATTGGTCTGATCAACTCGCTGGCCACGTTCGCCCGCGTGAACAAGTATGGCTTTATCGAAACACCCTACCGGAAGGTGGTTGATGGTCAGGTGACTGACGAAGTCAGCTACATGTCCGCGACCGAGGAAATGCGTCACACAGTGGCGCAGGCGAACGCGCAACTCGATGATGAGATGCGGTTCAAGAATGACCTCGTGTCGACCCGTCAAGCCGGCGACTACATGCTGCAATCGCGTGACAACGTTGACCTGATCGACGTTTCGCCCAAGCAGTTGGTTTCGGTTGCTGCGGCGCTGATCCCGTTCCTCGAAAATGACGATGCTAACCGCGCTCTGATGGGCTCGAACATGCAACGTCAGGCTGTGCCTCTGTTGCAGGCCGATGCTCCGTTTGTGGGCACTGGCATGGAAAGCGTTGTGGCCAAGGATTCTGGCGCGGCCATCATGGCGAAACGCGGTGGTGTGATCGACCAAGTCGACGCCCAGCGTATTGTTGTGCGCGCCACCGAAGACCTTGAATTGGGCGATGCTGGCGTGGATATCTACCGCCTGCGTAAATTCCAGCGGTCCAACCAAAACACCTGCATCAACCAGCGTCCGCTTGTGAAAGTGGGCGACCGTGTGGGCAAGGGCGAAGTTGTCGCCGATGGCCCCTCGACCGATCTTGGTGAACTGGCGCTTGGTAAAAACGTGGTCGTCGCGTTTATGCCTTGGAACGGCTACAACTACGAAGACTCGATCCTGATTTCCGAGCGGATCGCACGTGATGACGTCTTTACTTCGATCCATATCGAAGAATTCGAAGTCGCTGCCCGTGATACGAAGCTCGGACCTGAGGAAATCACCCGCGACATCCCCAACGTCGGTGAGGAAGCGCTGCGCAACCTCGACGAGGCGGGCATCGTTTACATCGGTGCTGATGTTGAACCTGGCGATATCCTGGTGGGTAAAATCACGCCAAAAGGCGAAAGCCCGATGACGCCGGAGGAGAAACTCCTGCGCGCCATCTTTGGTGAGAAAGCCTCCGACGTGCGCGACACCTCTCTGCGCGTGAAGCCCGGCGATTTCGGGACCGTTGTGGAAGTCCGTGTCTTTAACCGCCATGGCGTGGAAAAAGACGAGCGTGCCCTCCAGATCGAGCGTGAAGAAGTCGAGCGGCTTGCACGTGACCGCGACGATGAGATGGGCATTTTGGACCGCAACATCTACGCGCGTCTCAAGAGCATGATCATCGGCAAGGAAGCTGTAAAAGGTCCCAAAGGGATCAAAGCAGGCTCCGAAATCACCGAAGACCTGCTTGGCACATTGAGCCGTGGTCAGTGGTGGCAGCTTGCGCTGGGTGAAGAAGCCGATGCGCAACAGGTTGAGGCCCTCAACGAGCAGTACGAAATCCAGAAGCGGACGCTTGAAGCGCGCTTTGAGGACAAAGTCGAGAAAGTACGCCGTGGCGATGATCTGCCCCCAGGCGTGATGAAGATGGTCAAAGTCTTTATCGCTGTGAAGCGTAAGCTTCAGCCCGGTGATAAAATGGCTGGTCGTCACGGGAACAAAGGTGTGATTTCCAAGGTTGTCCCCATGGAAGACATGCCATTCCTCGGCGACGGTACCCCCGTTGACTTCGTGCTCAACCCGCTCGGCGTGCCATCGCGTATGAACGTGGGTCAGATCCTTGAAACCCACATGGGTTGGGCTGCGCGCGGTCTTGGGATCCAGATCGACGATGCTTTGGGTGAGTACAAACGTTCCGGCGATATGACGCCTGTCCGTGATGCCCTGAAAATCGCCTACGGTGATCAGGTCTATTCCGATGCCTTTGGTGGCATGGATGAGGATCAGGTCCTTGAAGCGGCAGGCAACGTCACACGTGGTGTGCCAATCGCAACACCCGTCTTTGACGGCGCGAAAGAGGCTGATGTGAACGACGCGTTGACACGCGCGGGCTTCGACACTTCGGGTCAGTCGGATCTTTTCGATGGTCGTACCGGTGAGAAATTCTCGCGTCAGGTGACGGTCGGCGTCAAATACCTGCTGAAACTGCACCACCTCGTGGACGACAAAATCCACGCCCGTTCCACGGGGCCGTACTCGCTTGTTACGCAGCAGCCGCTGGGTGGTAAGGCACAGTTCGGTGGTCAGCGCTTCGGTGAGATGGAGGTCTGGGCTCTGGAAGCTTACGGCGCCGCCTACACCTTGCAGGAAATGCTGACGGTGAAGTCGGATGACGTCGCGGGTCGGACCAAGGTCTATGAAAGCATCGTGAAGGGTGAGGACAACTTTGAGGCCGGCGTGCCAGAGAGCTTTAACGTTCTCGTCAAAGAAGTCCGCGGCCTTGGCTTGAACATGGAACTCCTGGATGCGGAGGAAGACGAGGGCGGGATCGCGGCGGAATAAGCCGCGCATTGGGCGGGACTTGCTCCCGCCACCCCCCTCTTTTTCCTTCCACCCCCATTGAGGTATCAAAATGAACCAGGAACTTACAAACAACCCATTCAACCCCGTCGCGCCCACTAAAGTGTTCGACGAAATCAAGGTGTCGCTCGCATCGCCCGAGCGCATCTTGTCGTGGTCCTATGGTGAGATCAAAAAGCCAGAAACCATCAACTACCGGACGTTTAAGCCCGAGCGTGATGGCCTGTTCTGTGCGCGTATCTTTGGCCCGATCAAAGACTACGAATGTCTGTGCGGCAAATATAAGCGCATGAAGTATCGCGGTGTTGTCTGCGAGAAATGTGGCGTTGAAGTTACGCTGCAAAAGGTCCGCCGTGAGCGGATGGGTCACATCGAACTGGCATCGCCCGTTGCACACATTTGGTTCCTCAAGTCGCTGCCATCGCGCATCGGCCTGATGTTGGACATGACCCTGCGCGATCTTGAGCGTATTCTCTACTTTGAGAACTACGTCGTGATTGAGCCCGGGCTCACAGACCTTACCTATGGTCAGTTGATGTCCGAAGAAGAGTTCATGGATGCGCAAGACGCCTTTGGCGCCGACGCGTTCCAAGCAAACATCGGTGCCGAAGCGATCCGCGAAATGCTGGCCGCGATCGATCTTGAGCAAGAAGCCGCGACCCTGCGTGAGGACCTCAAAGAGGCCACAGGTGAGCTGAAGCCTAAGAAGATCATCAAGCGTCTGAAAATCGTCGAAAGCTTCCTTGAATCGGGCAACCGTCCCGAGTGGATGGTTCTGACCGTGATCCCCGTGATCCCACCGGAACTGCGCCCACTGGTGCCGCTTGACGGTGGTCGTTTTGCGACTTCGGATCTGAACGATCTGTACCGCCGCGTGATCAACCGGAACAACCGTCTCAAGCGCCTGATTGAGCTGCGCGCGCCCGATATCATCGTGCGGAACGAAAAGCGGATGCTGCAAGAATCCGTGGATGCGCTGTTCGACAACGGCCGTCGTGGTCGCGTCATCACGGGTGCCAACAAGCGTCCGTTGAAATCGCTGTCCGACATGCTGAAGGGTAAGCAAGGTCGCTTCCGTCAGAACCTTTTGGGCAAGCGCGTCGACTTCTCGGGTCGTTCGGTCATTGTGACGGGTCCTGAGCTGAAGCTGCACCAATGTGGTCTGCCCAAGAAGATGGCGTTGGAGCTGTTCAAGCCATTCATCTATTCACGTCTGGAGGCCAAAGGCCTGTCCAGCACCGTGAAACAGGCCAAGAAACTGGTCGAAAAAGAGCGTCCCGAGGTGTGGGATATCCTCGATGAGGTGATCCGCGAACACCCCGTTCTGCTGAACCGTGCGCCGACGCTTCACCGTTTGGGCATCCAAGCGTTTGAACCCGTTCTGATTGAAGGTAAGGCCATCCAGCTGCACCCGCTCGTGTGTTCCGCGTTTAACGCCGACTTCGACGGTGACCAAATGGCTGTTCACGTGCCGCTCTCGCTGGAAGCCCAGCTTGAAGCACGCGTGCTGATGATGTCCACGAACAACGTTCTGTCGCCCGCAAACGGCGCGCCGATCATTGTTCCTTCGCAGGATATGATTCTCGGCCTCTACTACATCACGATGGAGCGCGAAGGCATGAAGGGCGAAGGCATGGTCTTCTCCTCCGTGGACGAAGTGCAGCACGCTCTGGATGCTGGCGAAGTGCACCTGCACGCCAAAATTCAAGCGCGTATTCCGCAGATCGATGACGATGGCCAAGAGGTCATGAAGCGCTTTGAGACCACACCTGGTCGGATGCGTCTGGGTGCGTTGCTGCCCCTGAACGCCAAGGCACCGTTTGAGTTGGTAAACCAGCTTTTGCGGAAGAAAGACGTGCAGCGGGTCATCGACACCGTTTATCGTTATTCGGGTCAGAAAGAGTCTGTTATCTTCTGTGACCAGATCATGGGAATGGGTTTCCGCGAAGCCTTCAAGGCGGGCATTTCGTTCGGCAAGGACGACATGGTGATTCCCGACACCAAGTGGCCAATCGTGGACGAAACCCGCGATCAGGTTAAAGACTTTGAACAACAGTACATGGACGGCCTGATCACTCAGGGTGAAAAGTACAACAAAGTTGTAGATGCTTGGTCGAAGTGTAACGACAAAGTCACCGAAGCCATGATGACCACCATTTCGGAATCCGGTCGCGACGCGAACGGTGCCGAGAACGAGCCGAACTCGGTTTACATGATGGCCCACTCCGGTGCGCGTGGCTCGGTCACACAGATGAAACAGCTGGGCGGGATGCGCGGTCTGATGGCAAAGCCGAACGGCGACATCATCGAGACCCCGATTATTTCGAACTTTAAAGAAGGTCTGACCGTGTTGGAGTACTTCAACTCCACCCACGGTGCGCGTAAGGGTCTGTCGGATACGGCGCTTAAAACAGCGAACTCCGGTTACCTGACACGCCGTCTGGTCGACGTGGCGCAGGATTGCATCGTGCGTTTGCCCGACTGTGGTACTGAAAAGGCGATCACTGCTTCTGCGGCTGTTAACGACGGTGAAGTCGTGGCCTCGATCGGTGAGCGTGTTCTTGGCCGGACATCGGCGGATGACGTGTTTGTGCCCGGCACAGATGAGATCATCGTGTCTGCAGGTGAGCTGATCGACGAGCGTAAAGCCGACGCCATTGAGGCGGCCGGTGTTGCCTCGATGCGGATGCGGTCGCCTCTGACCTGTGAAGCTGAAGAAGGCGTTTGCGCCGCGTGTTACGGTCGTGACCTTGCACGGGGTACGCAGGTGAACCTTGGTGAAGCTGTCGGCATCATCGCCGCACAGTCCATCGGTGAGCCCGGTACACAGCTAACGATGCGGACGTTCCACATCGGCGGCGTTGCCCAAGGTGGTCAGCAGTCCTTCCAGGAAGCCAGCCATGATGGTGTTGCCGAATTCCGCAACGCCCTCGTTCTGGAAAACTCGGCAGGCGAAATCGTCGTGATGGGTCGTAACATGACCCTCGCCATCATGGACGAACAGGGTGAAGAGCGCGCCAGCCACAAGCTGGGCTACGGCACCAAGCTGCACGTCAAAGAGGGCGCGAAAATCGCCCGCGGCGACAAGCTGTTCGAATGGGATCCCTACACTCTGCCGATCATCGCGGAGAAAGCCGGGACCATGAAGTTCGTCGATCTTTACGCGGGCATTTCTGTCCGGGATGAGACCGATGACGCGACAGGCATGACCCAGAAGATCGTGACCGACTGGCGCTCCGCCCCCAAAGGCAACGAGCTGAAGCCTGAGGTTATCGTTGTGGGCGAAGACGGTGAGCCAATGCGCAACGACGCAGGCAACCCTGTTAGCTACGCAATGTCCGTGGATGCGATTTTGTCGGTCGAAGATGGCCAGAAAATCGACGCCGGTGACGTTGTGGCGCGTATCCCGCGTGAAGGCGCCAAAACCAAGGACATTACGGGTGGTCTGCCACGCGTTGCGGAATTGTTCGAAGCCCGTCGCCCCAAGGACCACGCCATCATCGCAGAAGCCGATGGTTACGTGAAATACGGCCGCGACTACAAAAACAAGCGTCGCATCGCGATTGTGCCTGCCGATGAGAACATGGACACCATCGAATACATGGTGCCCAAAGGTAAGCACATCCCGGTTGCAGAGGGCGATTTCATCCAGAAGGGTGATTACATCATGGACGGCAACCCAGCCCCCCATGACATCCTCCGCATCCTCGGGATTGAGGCGCTGGCTGAGTATCTGATCGACGAAGTGCAGGACGTGTATCGTCTGCAAGGCGTGAAGATCAACGACAAGCACATCGAAGTGATCGTGCGTCAAATGCTGCAGAAGTGGGAAATCCTCGAAAGCGGTGACACCACGCTTCTCAAGGGCGAGCACGTCGACAAGGCCGAGTTCCTTGAAGCCAACGCGAAGTCCGAAGCCCGTGGCGGTCGTCCCGCTAAGGGTGAGCCGATCCTTCTCGGGATCACTAAGGCATCGCTGCAAACGCGTTCGTTCATCTCTGCCGCCTCCTTCCAGGAGACTACGCGGGTCCTCACCGAGGCCTCCGTGCAGGGTAAGAAAGACAAGCTCGTCGGTCTTAAGGAAAACGTCATCGTGGGCCGTCTGATCCCAGCTGGTACCGGTGGCGCGACCCAAGAGATGCGCCGCATTGCTCAAAAGCGTGACAGCGTAGTCATCGAAGAGGCCCGCGCAGAGGCAGAAGCTGCCGCTGCCTTGGCTGCACCAGTCGCTTCAGAAGCGGATGCTGTGTTCGGCGATATGCCCTCGGCCGATTAATTGGTCCGACATGATTAGAGAAAGGCCTCCACGTTTCGTGGGGGCCTTTTTTGTTACGCGCCGCAGGTTCTTTCCCCCATTGCAAGCGTAGGTTACAGCTAGGTTAATGCACCTAAGGGGGGCCCTGCATGTTGATCTGTACGTCGCCAGTGGCCCGCGCCAGTGGATGGGGCATAAGCCTGCACGCCGATGCGCTCGGAGCTATCTGCCAATGATGACTGATAACTTGCGGGGGGCTGCATTGATGGCGGCTTCCATGGCTGCCTTCACGTTCAATGATGCGCTGATTAAGCTGGTGGCCGAGACGATCCCCCTGTTTCAGATGGTGTTCCTGCGCGGCGTGTCTGCTACGGTTCTGGTCGCTTTGTTGGCGTGGCGCATGGGAGCTTTTGCCCGGCCCATTTCGCGCGCGGATCGCGGTCTTGTGGCCCTACGCATCCTGGCTGAAGTCTGCATATTCATCCCCTTCATCATAGCACTGACCCATATGCCGCTGGCGAACGTGACAGCCATCCTGCAGGCCGTTCCGCTGACCATCACACTGGCTGGCGCGTTATTTCTGGGAGAGGCGGTCGGGTGGCGCCGCTGGGTCGCGATCCTTGTGGGGTTTGCGGGTGTTCTGTTGATCGTACGGCCAGGAGGCGACGGTTTTAACATTTACGCGCTGCTTGCATTGGCCGCCGTTGCAGGCATCACGTTACGCGATGTCGTGACGCGCAAGTTGTCCGCTGACGTGCCCTCTTTGCAGATTGCGGTATGGACTGCTTTGGCGATCTGCTGTCTCGGGTTTGTTGGGTCGCTGTTCCGCCCTTGGGCTCCGGTCAGCGCATTTGAGGGGCTGCAGATCGTTGGCGCATCGGTGTTCATCCTCGGCGGTTATCTCTTTTCCATAATGGTGATGCGTGTGGGTGAGATCGGTTTCATCGCGCCGTTCCGCTATACTGCCTTGGTCTGGGGACTGCTTCTTGGCTGGGTGGTGTTCGGTGAATGGCCCGATGGCCTGACGTTGCTTGGCAGCGGGATCATCGTTGCCACGGGCATTTATACTCTGTGGCGGGAACGCGTGCACCCCGCTGGCTAGAGCCTCCAATCAGGGCCAGTTAGAATCGACCGTGACTGCCTATTGGGCTTGCGCCAACTGCCCTCAGGCATATGGAGATATAGCCGATGCGCACCGGCCCCTTGCGCGGACGTTGCGCCCTGATATTGCGGTAAATTCGGCGCTAGGGCAGGGGGGTGCATGCCGCCTTTGGCATAGGCGGGAGGCGGCTGTTGACACCTTGCGTGAATCCCCCTAAACCACGCGCACTTGGCCAGGGGTCCGACCTATCGTTCCTCATGTGCTCTTGCCAGATATGTGTGGTCACGGTCCGTGTTAATGTTACGCGCACCCTCTGTAACGCAACCGCGGTGCTTAGATCGGATGTCAAGCACAGGCGGCTTTTGGCTTTTGGCACATCACCCTTGTGGGGCCATATGAGAATTTGACCTGGTGCAACACGGGGACCCCGGAATGCCAACAATCCAACAGCTGATCCGCAAGCCGCGGCAGCCAAAGCGTAAAACCTCGAAGTCGCAGCACCTCGAGCAATGCCCTCAGAAACGCGGCGTCTGCACGCGCGTCTACACCACCACTCCCAAAAAGCCGAACTCGGCTATGCGGAAAGTGGCCAAGGTGCGCCTGACGAATGGTTTCGAGGTCATCTCCTACATCCCTGGTGAAAGCCACAACCTTCAGGAGCACTCTGTGGTTCTGATCCGTGGCGGTCGTGTAAAAGACCTTCCCGGTGTGCGCTATCACATCCTGCGTGGTGTGCTCGATACGCAAGGCGTCAAAGACCGCCGTCAGCGTCGTTCGAAATACGGCGCCAAGCGTCCTAAATAAGAGGGTCTATAGATGTCTCGTCGTCACGCCGCTGAAAAGCGCCCCGTTCTGCCCGACGCCAAGTATGGTGATACAGTTCTGACTAAGTTCATGAACAACCTCATGCTGGACGGTAAAAAATCCACTGCCGAGCGCATTGTTTACAGTGCATTCGACCGTGTCGAAGCCAAACTCAAGCGCGCCCCCGTTGAGGTTTTCCACGAAGCCCTCGACAACGTGAAGCCTGCTGTTGAGGTTCGCTCGCGTCGTGTGGGTGGTGCCACCTACCAGGTGCCCGTCGAAGTGCGCCCCGAGCGCCGCGAAGCTCTCGCCATCCGCTGGCTCATCACCGCATCGCGCGGCCGCAATGAGAACACGATGGAAGAGCGTCTTGCTGGTGAGCTGATTGATGCTGTCCAGTCGCGCGGTTCCGCCGTGAAAAAGCGCGAAGATACGCACAAAATGGCCGACGCCAACAAAGCGTTCAGCCACTACCGCTGGTAATCGAATATTGGGAGGCCCATCTCAGGGCCTCCTTCTTCCTTTTTCTTCTCCCTCTTGAGGACCGAGCCAATGGCACGCGACTATCCCCTCGAATTCTATCGTAACTTTGGGATCATGGCCCACATCGACGCAGGTAAAACCACCTGTTCGGAGCGGATCCTGTATTACACCGGCAAATCCCACAACATCGGTGAGGTGCACGACGGTGCAGCGACCATGGACTGGATGGAGCAGGAACAAGAGCGTGGTATTACGATCACCTCTGCTGCGACCACCACCTTCTGGGAACGCACTGAAAACGGCACCGAAGCCGACAGCCCCAAGCACCGCTTGAACATCATCGACACTCCCGGCCACGTTGACTTCACCATTGAAGTTGAGCGTTCGCTGGCTGTTCTTGATGGCGCGGTTTGCGTGCTGGATGCGAACGCTGGTGTTGAGCCCCAGACCGAAACCGTGTGGCGTCAGGCTGACCGCTACAAGGTTCCACGGATGGTGTTCGTGAACAAAATGGACAAAATCGGCGCAGACTTCTTTAACTGCGTGCGCATGATCGAAGACCGTACAGGCGCAAACGCTGTGCCCGTCGGTATTCCAATCGGCGCAGAAACCGAGCTTGAAGGTCTGATCGACCTCGTCACCATGGAAGAGTGGCTCTGGCAGGGCGAAGATCTGGGTGCGTCCTGGATCAAAGTGCCTGTGCGTGACAGCCTCAAGGACATGGCTGACGAATGGCGCGGTAAAATGATCGAGGCTGCCGTCGAAATGGACGACGAAGCCATGATGGAATACCTCGAAGGCAATGAGCCCGACGTACCAACACTGCGCGCTCTGCTGCGCAAGGGTACACTGGCGATGGCATTCGTGCCCGTGCTTGGTGGATCCGCGTTCAAAAACAAAGGCGTGCAGCCTCTGCTCAACGCTGTGATCGACTATCTGCCCAGCCCTCTGGACGTTGTCGACTACATGGGCTTCAAACCCGGCGATGAGACTGAAACCCGTGACATCCCGCGTCGTGCGGACGATGAAATGGCGTTCTCTGGCCTTGCGTTCAAAATCATGAACGACCCCTTCGTTGGTTCGCTGACGTTTACACGGATTTACTCCGGTACGCTCTCCAAAGGCGACAACATGCTCAACTCCACTAAGGGGAAGAAAGAGCGCGTTGGCCGGATGATGATGATGCACTCCAACAACCGCGAAGAGATCGATGAGGCCTTTGCTGGCGACATCATCGCGCTTGGTGGTCTGAAAGACACCACGACTGGTGACACGCTTTGCTCTGCAAGCGATCCAGTTGTTCTGGAAACGATGACCTTCCCTGACCCGGTGATCGAGATCGCCGTGGAGCCCAAAACCAAGGGTGACCAAGAGAAAATGGGCATCGCGCTGCAGCGTCTTTCGGCGGAAGATCCATCCTTCCGCGTCGAAACCGACCTCGAGTCCGGTCAGACGATCATGAAGGGCATGGGCGAATTGCACCTCGACATTCTCGTCGACCGCATGAAGCGTGAGTTCAAAGTCGAAGCGAACATCGGTGCGCCGCAGGTTGCCTACCGTGAGACCATCGGTCACGAGGTTGAGCACACCTATACCCACAAGAAACAATCTGGTGGGTCCGGTCAGTTCGGTGAGGTGAAACTGATCATCACACCCACAGAGCCCGGTGAAGGCTACTCCTTCGAGAGCAAAATCGTCGGCGGTTCCGTACCCAAGGAATACATTCCCGGTGTGGAAAAAGGGATCAAATCGGTCATGGACTCCGGTCCTCTGGCTGGCTTCCCCGTGATCGACTTCAAAGTGTCGCTCATCGACGGTAAGTTCCACGATGTTGACTCCAGTGTTCTGGCGTTTGAGATCGCAGCTCGTATGTGTATGCGTGAAGGCATGCGCAAAGCTGGCGCGAAACTGCTCGAGCCCATCATGAAAGTCGAAGTGATCACGCCTGAAGAGTACACTGGCGGTATCATCGGCGATCTGACCTCCCGTCGTGGGCAGGTTCAGGGCCAAGACAACCGCGGCAACGCGATTGCCATCGAGTCCATGGTGCCACTGGCGAACATGTTCGGCTACATCAACACCCTGCGTTCCATGTCCTCCGGACGCGCGCAGTTCTCGATGCAGTTCGATCACTACGAAGCTGTGCCAAACAACATCTCTGAAGAAATTCAGAAAAAATACGCCTAAGCGGTGCGGCGGGACGCAAGTCCCGCCCTACCACGTCCCAGTAGGGCGGATTTTGTCCGCCGCATCACAAGAAAACAGAGGAGCCACCCATGGCTAAGGAAAAGTTTGAACGTTCTAAACCGCACGTTAACATTGGCACGATTGGCCACGTTGACCACGGCAAGACGACCCTGACGGCAGCGATCACGAAGTACTTTGGCGACTTCCAAGCGTATGACCAGATTGACGGCGCGCCCGAAGAGAAAGCCCGCGGCATCACGATCTCGACTGCACACGTTGAGTATGAGACCGAAGGCCGTCACTACGCCCACGTTGATTGCCCCGGCCACGCCGACTACGTCAAAAACATGATCACCGGTGCGGCGCAGATGGATGGCGCAATCCTGGTTGTGAACGCAGCCGATGGCCCCATGCCCCAAACACGTGAGCACATCCTGCTCGGCCGCCAGGTGGGTATCCCCTACATGGTCGTGTACATGAACAAAGTCGACCAAGTGGACGACGAAGAGCTGCTCGAGCTGGTTGAAATGGAAATCCGTGAGCTGCTGTCCTCGTATGAGTACCCCGGCGACGACATCCCCGTTGTGCCCGGTTCGGCTCTTGCAGCCCTCGAAGGCCGCGACGAGAACATCGGTGAGTCCTCGATCCGCAAGCTGATGGAAGAGGTTGACGCCTACATCCCAACGCCTGCACGTGCTGTTGACCAGCCGTTCCTGATGCCCATCGAGGACGTGTTCTCGATCTCTGGCCGCGGGACTGTTGTGACGGGCCGTATCGAGCGTGGCGTTCTGAACGTTGGCGACGAGATCGAAATCGTTGGTATTCGCGACACATCGAAAACAACCTGTACCGGTGTTGAAATGTTCCGCAAGCTGCTGGACCGTGGTGAAGCTGGTGACAACGTTGGCGCCCTGCTGCGCGGTGTTGACCGTGAAGGCGTTGAGCGTGGCCAGGTGCTGTGTAAGCCCGCGTCCGTGAAGCCCCACACGAAGTTCGAAGCTGAGGCCTACATTCTGACCAAAGAAGAAGGTGGCCGTCACACGCCATTCTTCGCGAACTACCGTCCCCAGTTCTACTTCCGTACAACGGACGTGACCGGCACGGTTGAGCTGCCCGCAGGCACTGAAATGGTGATGCCCGGCGACAACCTGAAGTTCAACGTTGAGCTGATTGCACCGATCGCCATGGAGCAAGGCCTGCGCTTTGCTATCCGTGAAGGTGGCCGCACAGTCGGCGCCGGCGTGGTGTCGAACATCACTGAGTAAGGCCTGTTTGTTCGCAAACGCCCTACGGCAGAAATAGAAAAGGCCGCCCACCTTGGGCGGCCTTTTTTGTGTGCGGGGAAGGGTAGTGTAGCGGCATAAGTGGTCCGCCCTAGTGGAAGCCTCGTAATCATGGCTGCAAACGAAACCAGCCCGCACTCAGCACTTGCGCCAACATGCGACTCCCCCTATACGCGCGTTACGACATTGGGTCACGTTCGCGTGGCCCTCTTTTTGTCGTGGTCTCGACGAGGGCAGCGGGTGGTCCGAAGTCCTCCTCTCAGACCCAAATGCTGATACGAAAGGCCTTCCCTCATGAAGAGCCAAAACATCCGTATTCGGTTGAAAGCGTTTGACTACCGCGTCCTCGACGCAAGTGCTGCAGAAATTGTAAGCACGGCCAAACGCACCGGCGCCAACGTACGTGGCCCGATTCCGATGCCGAACAAGATCGAAAAATTCACCGTCCTGCGTGGTCCGCACATCGACAAGAAGTCGCGCGATCAGTGGGAAATCCGCACGCACAAGCGGATGCTGGACATCGTTGATCCCACCCCCCAGACCGTTGACGCGCTGATGAAGCTCGACCTCGCAGCTGGTGTGGCCGTGGACATCTCCGTGATGGAGACAAGCTGATGCGTGCCGGTATCCTCGCCAAAAAGCTGGGCATGACCCGGCTGTTCATGGAAGACGGTAAGCAGATCCCTGTGACCGTTCTCCACCTCGACAACCTCCAGGTCGTTGCACAACGCACCATGGACCGCGACGGCTACACAGCTGTTCAGCTCGGTGCTGGTGACGCGAAAGCAAAGCGCACATCCAAAGCGATGCGCGGCGTGTTTTCCGCAGCCAACGTTGCGCCCAAGCGTAAGCTGGTTGAGTTCCGCGTTGAAGAAGACGGCTTGATCGAAGTCGGTGCAGAGCTTTCGGCTGAGCACTTCCTTCAAGGTCAAAAGGTCGACGTGACCGGGACCTCGATTGGTAAAGGCTTTGCCGGTGCTATGAAGCGTCACAACTTTGGCGGTCTTCGCGCCACGCACGGTGTGTCGATTTCGCACCGTTCGCACGGGTCTACGGGCCAGTGTCAGGACCCAGGTCGCGTGTTCAAAGGCAAGAAAATGGCCGGTCACATGGGTGCTGCCCGCGTGACGACCCAAAACCTCGAAGTCGTGAAAACCGACGCTGAGCGTGGCCTCGTTATGATCAAGGGCGCTGTCCCTGGATCAAAAGGCGGTTGGGTTACGGTCAAGGACGCTGTGAAAAAGAAGGCCCCTGAGGGTCTGCCTTTCCCAGCTGGTCTGAAATCCACTGCTGCTGCTGAAGCGCCTGTCGCTGATGCGCCCGCTGAAGGGGGTGAAGCATGAAACTTGATGTGATCAATCTGGACGGCGGCAAAGCTGGTTCCGTTGAACTCTCCGAGGACCTGTTCGGTCTGGAACCCCGTGCGGACATCCTGCACCGTGTGGTCCGTTGGCAGCGTAACAACGCACAAGCCGGCACCCACAAGGTCAAGACCCGTTCGGAAGTCAGCTACTCGACCAAGAAGATCTATCGCCAAAAAGGCACCGGTGGCGCACGCCACGGCGCTCGCTCGGCACCGATCTTCCGCGGTGGTGGTGTCTACAAGGGCCCAACGCCCCGCAGCCACGGCCACGAGCTGACCAAAAAATTCCGCAAGCTGGGTCTGCGCCACGCGCTGTCCGCAAAAGCAAAAGCGGGCGAACTGGTTGTGATCGAGAACGCATCCACTGCTGGTAAAACCGCAGCATTGGCCAAGCAGATCAAAGAGCTGGGCTGGAAGCGCGCATTGGTGATCGACGGAGCAACTGTGGACGAAAACTTCGCCCGCGCAGCTGCGAACATCACCGGGCTCGACATTTTGCCGAGCATGGGTGCAAACGTATACGACATCCTGCGCCGTGACACGCTTGTGCTCACGAAAGCAGCTGTCGAAGCACTGGAGGCTCGCCTGTCATGAGCACGGAAGCAAAACACTACGATGTGGTGCGCAAGCCGATCATCACCGAGAAAGCCACTATGGCTTCTGAGAACGGTGCTGTCGTGTTTGAAGTTGCCATCGATGCGAACAAACCTGCGATCAAAGAAGCCGTTGAAAGCCTCTTTGGTGTGAAGGTGAAGGCGGTCAACACGACGATCACCAAAGGCAAGGTCAAGCGTTTCCGGGGTCAGCTCGGCAAGCGTAAAGACGTCAAGAAAGCCTACGTGACGCTCGAAGAGGGCAACACGATCGACGTAAGCACTGGTCTGTAAGCTTTCGAGCTTCGCTAGAATTGGAAACCCCGGCCGCGAAAGTGGCCGGGGTTTTTCGTTTTTGAGGTTTCGTGTCGTTTATGCGCGCCGTTTGAAGTTAACGAATGGCGAAAAGTGGGGACCTTCCGGTGGCCTAATGAATAATTTCAGCGCTATCTTGTGATTATTTGACACCTAAAACGATTGTTTTCGGCGCATCTTCATCTTTCTAAATTCACGAAATGCGCTTTGCATCCTGCGAAAACCCTTTGGGCTGCCTGAGTTAGCAGTTGCCCGGTTGTTGGCCCTGCCGCTGGGTTAATGTGTCTTAAGTTAAATCAACTTTTTTGGCACGTATCTTGCTGTTTTCAATAACGAATTATTAAGCATCCCGCCGCAAAACAGACAAATCGGCTAGCCTATTTTGGTGAAGACAGGCCGAGTATGCATTTGAAAAATAAGGCTGAGTATGACCATTTCTCCCGCTTCGGAATTTTCCAACTCCTCACAAGGCGCGGGCCCTCTGCGGTCTACTGGCCATTTGCATCAAGACATTTCAGCTTGGACCGCCCTGCGCGCGTTTGCGTGCGTATGGGTGGTCCTTTTTCATTTTGACCAGCGTTTTGAGACATCGCTTGGTGGGGCATTTGTTGCAAACGGCTACCTCGCGGTGGATCTGTTTTTCGTGCTGTCGGGCGCGGTCATTTTCCACGTTTACGGAGCGGCGTTGGCAGACAAGCGTTTTTCATGGCGCTTGTTTCTCTGGAAGCGGTTTGCCCGTTTGTATCCTGTTCACTTTGTGACCTTGATTGCAGCCGTGGCGATTTTGTACGGCGGTGCGGCTGCCGGATTGGGGCAAGCGCCTGAATACTATCTTGGCACGGTTTTGGTCGCCAACCTCTTTGCGCTGCATGGGTTTGGCGTGTTGGAGGAATTAACCCTTAATTACCCCTCCTGGTCCATTAGTGCCGAGATTGCCGCCTATGCTTTGTTTCCGGTCTTGGCCTACCCATGCTTGGTCTGGCCGCGCAAAGTTTTGGTTCGCGCGGGTGTAGCGGTCTTCCTTGCGATCATCATCGCTGTTGAACTTGCGCCCGAACACATTTTTCCCAGCAACCCGCGTGGCCAAAAGCTGACCAGCCTTACGTATAATTTCTCGTTTCTGCGTGTCCTGCCTGAGTTCCTTTTGGGCCTTATCGTCTGCCGTTGCCTCAGTGGGGTGGGGCGGTTGTCTTCGCGGACATCGATGCTCGCGCTCGGCGTGATCATAGGGGGGATGATGCTGTGCCTGCTGACTGGTCAGGATTGGGCATTCGTCCTCGCTGGGGCCGCGCTGGTTGGGCTATTGTTCATCGGACAGTTCCAGCCCCCCAGCTGGATGATCTTTCTCGGCACGATCAGCTATTCGGTGTACATGGTGCACGCGCTTGTTGCGATCACTCTCTTCAAGGGTATTGAGCGGGTTGGGGGCTATCCCGACAATGCGGTTCCGCTCTTTTGGTGGCCTCTTACCATAGCCATCACTCTAGGTGCGGGGTATCTTATGTGGCGTTTCGTGGAGGAGCCTATGCGTCAATATTTGACCACTCCTCGGCGCACGACAGCGTCCAAGCACGGTAGGGGCGGACCGGCACCAGAATACCCCCGCGCTGATGCCTTTCCGCGATAGGCCACGATGGCTGCGGTTTGGAGGGCTTTTCGGATCCCAACCGCTTGACCCCATCGCGCAATGCTCCTAACAGACATCATCGCAACACGCCCCGGATTCGTCCGGGGCTGTGCGTTTGGTCGGACGGGTGTGTAACTGTGCATCAAAATGACCCGGAACAAAGCGCCTTCAACAGCGCAATGTTCCGCATTCGCCGGCCACCTCCGGGGGGCTTTACATAGCGGGAGCGCAGGCTCTCGCCCAGACAACGGAAGACAGTAAACATGGCACTAAAGTCGTATAAGCCGACGACGCCGGGCCAGCGCGGGCTGGTTCTGATCGACCGTTCGGAGCTGTGGAAAGGTCGCCCTGTAAAGGCGCTGACCCAAGGCCTCACCAAAAATGGTGGCCGCAACAACACCGGACGGATCACGATGCGCCGCAAAGGCGGGGGCGCCAAGCGTCTCTATCGTATCGTCGATTTCAAACGTACAAAAATGGATGTAACGGCCACGGTCGAACGCATCGAATATGACCCCAACCGGACTGCGTTCATCGCGCTCGTACGGTATGCCGACAATGAGCAAGCCTACATCCTGGCGCCTCAGCGTCTGAGCATTGGCGATCAGGTTGTTTCGTCCGCTAAGGCCGACATCAAGCCCGGTAACGCGATGCCTTTCTCCGGCATGCCCATCGGTACGATTGTGCACAACGTTGAGCTGAAGCCAGGCAAAGGCGGCCAGATCGCTCGTGCCGCTGGTACCTACGCCCAATTCGTTGGTCGTGATGGTTCCTACGCTCAGATCCGTCTGTCCTCCGGCGAGCTGCGTCTCGTGCGTCAGGAGTGCATGGCAACGGTTGGTGCGGTCTCGAACCCCGATAACTCCAACCAGAACTTCGGTAAGGCTGGTCGCAACCGTCACAAGGGCATCCGTCCCTCTGTGCGTGGTGTGGTCATGAACCCGATCGATCACCCTCACGGTGGTGGTGAAGGTCGGACATCCGGTGGTCGTCACCCAGTGACACCATGGGGTAAGCCCACCAAAGGTGCTCGTACCCGTAACAAAAACAAAGCGTCCAGCAAGCTGATCATCCGCTCGCGGCACGCCAAGAAGAAGGGGCGGTAATCCATGTCTCGCTCTGTTTGGAAGGGTCCTTTTGTCGACGCTTATGTCCTCAAAAAGGCCGAGAAAGCCCGCGACAGCGGTCGTCTGAACGACGTGATCAAAATTTGGTCGCGCCGCTCTACAATTCTGCCCCAGTTCGTGGGCCTCACCTTTGGTGTGTACAACGGCCACAAGCACGTGCCCGTGAACATCACCGAAGAGATGATCGGCCAGAAGTTCGGGGAATACTCGCCGACGCGTACCTACTACGGTCACGCCGCCGATAAAAAAGCAAAGAGGAAGTAAGCCATGGGTAAGGAAAAAAACGCCCGCCGCGTGGCCGACAATGAGGCTATGGCGAAAGTCCGCATGCTGCGTACTTCTCCCCAGAAGCTGAACCTCGTCGCTGGTCTGATCCGTGGCAAGAAAGTGGACAAGGCTCTGTCCGACCTCACTTTCTCCAAAAAGCGTATCGCGATTGACGTGAAGAAATGCCTTCAGTCCGCTATCGCGAACGGTGAAAACAACCACAACCTGGATGTCGATGAGCTGATCGTGGCGGAAGCCTATGTCGGCAAGAACCTGACCATGAAGCGCGGTCGCCCGCGGGCACGTGGTCGTTTCGGCAAGATCGTTAAGCCCTTCGCAGAGCTGACAATCGTCGTCCGTCAAGTCGAGGAGCAAGCATAATGGGTCAGAAGGTTAATCCGATTGGCATGCGCCTGCAGGTGAACCGCACCTGGGACAGCCGCTGGTACGCCGACACCAAAGACTACGGTGATCTGCTTCTTGAGGATCTCGCGATCCGCGCGTTCATTGAAAAAGAGTGCGTTCAGGCCGGCATCAGCCGCGTCATCATCGAACGTCCTCACAAAAAGTGCCGCGTTACCGTGCACACTGCGCGCCCTGGCGTCATCATCGGCAAGAAAGGCGCAGACATTGAAACCCTGCGTCGCAAACTTGCTGCGATGACCGACAGCGAGCTGCACCTCAACGTTGTTGAAGTGCGCAAGCCTGAGCTTGACGCTGCCCTCGTGGCCGAAAGCATCGCGCAGCAGCTCGAGCGTCGTGTGTCCTTCCGTCGTGCCATGAAGCGCGCCGTACAGAACGCAATGCGTATGGGTGCCCTCGGCATTCGTGTGAACGTTGCGGGCCGTCTCGGTGGCGCCGAAATCGCACGGACTGAATGGTACCGTGAGGGCCGCGTGCCCTTGCACACACTGCGTGCGGACATCGACTACGCTCACGCCGAAGGTTCCACTGCTTACGGGATCATCGGGATCAAGGTCTGGATCTTCAAAGGTGAGATCATGGAGCACGATCCTGCGGCACGTGACCGTAAGGCCCAGGAACTCCAAGACGGCCCAGCACCTCGCGGTGCAGGTGGCGGTCGTCGCTAGGGAGAGAAACAGATGCTTCAACCAAAGCGTACTAAATTCCGCAAAATGCACAAAGGCCGCATCCGCGGTGAGGCAAAAGGCGGGTCCGATCTGAACTTCGGGACTTACGGTCTGAAGGCTCTTCAGCCTGAGCGTATCACTGCGCGTCAGATCGAAGCTGCTCGTCGTGCCATGACGCGTCACATGAAACGTCAAGGCCGTGTCTGGATCCGGATTTTCCCCGATCTGCCCGTGACCTCGAAGCCCGTCGAAGTACGGATGGGTAAAGGTAAAGGTTCCGTGGATTACTGGGCGTGCAAAGTTAAGCCCGGCCGTGTGATGTTCGAGATCGACGGTGTATCCGAGGACGTTGCTCGTGAGGCTCTGCGCCTTGCTGCGATGAAACTGCCAATCAAAACACGGACTGTTGTTCGCGAAGATTGGTAAGCCTTGGTCGTGGCGTCTGATGGCGCCACACCGGTCCCAAATAAAGAACCCCCGCCGAGAGACCGGTGGGGGTTTTTCTTTTAGGGCAGATCAAGAACGACGCGCTTGGGTTCTAGGCGACCTGTAATGAGGTGGCCTTTGGTTTTGACCTCCGGGAAGTCTTTTGCCCAATCCTTGAACCGGTCATTGGTGACTACCGGGGCGCCATAGTCGCGTGCGGCGCGCAGGATCATTGGGTCGGCGGGAGTGCCCTTGGGCACGACCATTACGCGATCTGTCGGCAAACCCAGCACGCGGGCAAGCGCCTTGTCGTGCTGATACTTCCCTATCAGTAAATAGCCAGCATTCGCATCAAACACGACGCTGGGCGTGTAACCGCGTTGCTCCAGATAGGTAATGACTGCGATCACCGATTGGATTTCGGGTTTGCCTTCGCGCCAATGCATGACGTTAGAGCCGTCCAGAATAACCCAACGTTTCTTGCGCCGAAAAATGCGGAACAGCAGAGCCGCAAAAACCACCAACATGACGACAATGGCGGTGATGTCGGTCGAATCGAATAGGGCTTGCGTCATCGTGATCTGTGTCCTGCCGACTGTCTGTTAAGAGCCT
The DNA here is from genome assembly GCF_001458315.1 of Thalassobacter stenotrophicus. Classification (GTDB taxonomy): domain Bacteria; phylum Pseudomonadota; class Alphaproteobacteria; order Rhodobacterales; family Rhodobacteraceae; genus Thalassobacter; species Thalassobacter stenotrophicus. Next base: position 173,803 of record NZ_CYRX01000009.1, read on the forward strand.
TCTTCTGAAACCGAAGTGTGTCCCCAATAAGGACGTCTTGCCGAAAACGAGATTGTTAGCGCGTCGGCATTCATTCCCACTTGTAGTTGAACGAAACGCTGATGCGTTCCTCTTCTGCCATGTTCATGGGGACCTCGTGTCGAAGCCAGCTCTCCCACAGCAACAGCTCACCAACCTCTGGCTTGGCGTATACAAATGTCCGCAATTCTTCGGGCGCGTCTTTTGCTCGGACCGGGGCGGCCATCATCATCTGGGACCGCGGGTCCTCTAGTTTGAGGGCGGATGTCCCTTGGGGCATTTGCACATAGGTCGTGCCGGAGATGACTGAATGGGGGTGGATGTGGCTTGTGTGGATGCCGCCTTCGGGCAGGATGTTGATCCAGATGTCTTCCAGTACCAGCTTTTTATCGCCTAGATCGAATGCGAGGTCCTTGGCAAATTCCGCGACGTGCTTGTCCAACGCTTTGACCACATCGGCAAAGATCGGGAACCGCCACGGCAAATCGCTCAGCGAGGCGTAGCTGGTGTATCCGGCGTATCCATTGGCTTCGCACCACTCTTGGCCTGCTTCATCGTCCTCGGCGATTGAGATGCAGCTGTCCAAAAATTCTTCTGGATCGATGGCGTCACCAAAGGTGGTGAGCGATGATTGGTAAAGGCGGGTCACGAAGAGGGATTTTATCTGGGTCATGGCCGCGTCTTAGCGTATTAAGCCCCAGCAGGCGAGAGGGTGCGCAATGGTCCGTGACTACGGTGAATTTCTTGGAAAGACGGAGGCGCCTGCGGCGTCGCCCCTAGCTGCGCTTGGATGGCGGCCGTTTTTCGCCAATCAGGTCGATGCGGATGAACTGTTGGCGCATCCGCCCGTGCGGGTGACAGAGGTCCATCGCAGTTCCATCCATGTTGTGGGCGACGGGATTGATCAAAGCCTTCCTTGGGTCGCGGCCACAACGGTTGGTGACTGGCTGATGCTGAACCGGGAGTTGCCCACCGCAAGCCGCGTGTTGACCCGCTCCACAGAGATCAAGCGCCGCGCGGCTGGACCGGGGCGCGATGTGCAGATGATCGCTGCAAATCTAGATACCGCATTCATCGTGTCCTCCTGCAACGCTGATTTCAACGTCGCTCGGCTCGAGAGGTTCCTCGCGGTGGTGCTAGAGGCTGGCGTGACGCCTGTCGTGGTCCTGACCAAAAAGGATCAAGCGCCTGATTGGCAGGACTACGTGGCGCAGACCCAAGCAATGACGGACGCCGCAGTGATTGCGGTCAATGCCAAGGGTGACGAAGTCCGCAGCGTCCTTGCGCCGTGGTGTATGCCGGGTCAGACGGTTGGGTTCTTGGGTATGTCTGGTGTGGGTAAGTCCACGCTGACGAATGCGATTGGTAATCTGAGTGTGGCGACTGGTGACATTCGGACAGATGATGCGCGCGGGCGGCATACGACCACGCGGCGACAGTTGTTCTTTGTGCCCGACGGTCCCGCTATTCTGGACACCCCGGGTATGCGTGAATTGCAGTTGACCGAAGCGGCCAGTGGCGTTGGAGAAGTCTTTTCGGACCTTGAAGAGATCGCCAGCCAATGCAAATTTCGCGACTGCGCCCACGGCGGTGAGCCGGGCTGCAAGGTGCAAGCGGGTATCGCGGCGGGCACGATTGAGCCTGAGCGGCTCGCGCGCTGGCAAAAGCTGGTCGCTGAGGATCGCGTGAACTCCGAGAGTGTTGCGCAACGGCGCAAACGTGAGAAAGGCTTTAGCCGGATGGTAAACAAGTCCATTCGGGGCAAAGCGCGTTAGGCCGTTGGGTTCGTAACCTTGATCGAGACCTTTTCCAGTTCGATATCGTCGGCACCGCTCAGCCGCAGGATCGTGCGGGCAGCAGGGGCTTTGTCCGTTGCACCGAGCCGCAAAGTGACCGAGGCGCCGTAGGAGCCGTCATCGTCCAAGAACCATGCCAGATCAGTGCCCTCTACGGGGCGGTCGTCGCCGGGTTCGCGTTGGATCTCGACCTCTAGTGCCTCCACGTCAGGATCAAAGCCTTCGATGACGCGTATAGGTGCGGGGCCGTCGGTGGTGAACAGGACCTCAAGGCCCGTGTCCAAAACCGGGGGCTCGGGAAAGGCGTGGTTCCACAGTTCGGCATCAAGGTCTATCTCGGGGTCGTCTTCGGCCATTTCCACGTCCAAGTCTTTTGCGGTGTTGATTGAGGGCCAATCCGCGGGAGAGGCGGAGTGTTTCGCGTATTCCACCTCGGCGGCTCTGGCGACGTGGCCTGCGGCCAGTGCCGCGCGCGCCATGATGGCAGCGTCGTCCAAAATCGGGGCAGGCGGGTCCTGGTCAAACGTCGCCTTAAAACTCGGGGCGATGTCGTGTGCCAACTCGTCAAAGGTTTCGGGGGCTGGCGGTTTGGCCCCACCGCCAAATCCGTGGCGCAGTTGGGCAAGGGAAGTGAAGAAGTTCATATCGGCCTCGTTGCGAATTGATTAACACAACCTTAATGTTGGGCGGGGCAAGACAGAGACCGACCCAAGGCAATTGCTGGGAAAGACTGTGGCGCCTGAATGGCAGAGAAACTTGGCCTAAAGGGCTTGCGCGACGGGCCAATTGGTCGTATCCGGCACGCTCACTCCCGAACTCCACTGGAATCAGGGTCACCCGCTAATGGGGCCCCCCAGTGATGTTGAAAAAAGGAAAAGGCCTGTGACCGCCACCGAATTGCGTGATAAAACGCCCGATCAGCTGCGTGATATGCTGAAAGACCTCAAGAAAGAGGCCTTCAACCTCCGCTTCCAAGCTGCGACTTCCCAGATGGAAAACACCGCACGCGTGCGTACCGTTCGTCGTGACGTTGCCCGTGTGATGACCATTCTGAACGAAAAGGCCGCGTCTGCGGCCGCTGCTGAATAAGGGAGCCTGAGATATGCCTAAAAGAATCCTCTCCGGTGTTGTGACCTCTAACCAGAACGCACAAACCGTGACTGTGTCCGTTGAGCGTCGCTTCAAGCACCCTCTGCTGCAAAAGACCGTTCGTAAGTCCAAGAAGTACCGGGCTCACGACGAGAACAACCAATTCAACGTTGGCGATGCTGTTCGTATCCAAGAATGCCCGCCGAAGTCGAAGACCAAGCGTTGGGAAGTGATCGCCGAGTAAGGCGACTACCATCAACATTAATCGAAACCATGGGGACATGGGCGGGTCTCACGCTCCCCCAAAGGTCAGGAGAAACCAATGATCCAGATGCAGACCAATCTGGATGTCGCTGACAACTCCGGCGCACGCCGAGTTCAGTGCATCAAGGTCCTGGGTGGTTCCAAGCGTCGTTACGCATCCGTAGGTGACATCATCGTCGTCTCGGTTAAGGAAGCCATCCCGCGCGGTCGCGTGAAAAAAGGCGACGTCCGCAAGGCAGTCGTTGTACGCACCGCCAAAGAAGTCCGTCGTGAAGACGGCACCGCCATCCGCTTCGACCGCAACGCGGCCGTTATCCTCAACAACAACAACGAGCCAATGGGCACCCGTATTTTTGGGCCAGTGGTTCGTGAGTTGCGCGCGAAGAACTTCATGAAGATCATTTCGCTCGCACCGGAGGTGCTGTGAGATGGCTGCTAAGTTGAAAAAAGGCGACACCGTTGTCGTGCTGGCTGGCAAGGACAAAGGCAAGCAGGGCGATATCCTGTCTGTTGATCCTGCTGCGGGCAAAGCTGTTGTGGAAGGCGTAAACATGGCCATCCGCCACACACGTCAGTCGCAAGCAAGCCAAGGCGGCCGCATCCCCAAGGCGATGCCGGTTGACCTGTCGAACCTTTCGGTTCTGGACGCAAACGGCAAAGCCACACGCGTCGGCTTCCGCGAAGAAGACGGCAAGAAAGTCCGTTTCGCCAAAACCACGGGAGATGTGATCTAATGCTAGATACAGCAAACTACACCCCCCGTCTGAAGGGCGTCTACAAAGACACCATTCGTGCGACGATGAAGGAAGAGTTTTCCTACAAGAACGAAATGCAGATCCCGCGTCTGGATAAAATCGTTCTGAACATCGGCGCCGGTGCTGAGTCCGTGCGTGACAGCAAAAAAGCCAAATCCGCTCAGGACGACCTGACCGCGATTGCCGGCCAAAAAGCTGTTATCACCACTGCCAAGAAATCCATCGCTGGCTTCCGGGTCCGTGAAGGTATGCCTCTTGGTACCAAGGTGACGCTGCGCGGCGACCGGATGTACGAATTTCTGGATCGTCTGATCACTATCGCATTGCCACGGGTCCGTGACTTCCGTGGCGTGAAGGGCACCTCTTTTGATGGTCGTGGCAACTACGCCATGGGTATGAAAGAGCATATCGTGTTCCCCGAGATCAACTTCGACAAAGTCGACGAAGTCTGGGGTATGGACATCATCATCTGCACCACCGCTCACACGGACGCAGAGGCAAAAGCATTGTTGAAAGCTTTCAACATGCCCTTCAACAGCTAAAGGACGATCAAGAATGGCTAAGAAATCCATGATCGAACGCGAAAAGAAGCGGGCCAAGCTGGTGAAGCAATATGCTACCAAGCGTGCCGCTCTTAAAGAGATCGCGAATGATGAGAGCAAATCGATGGAAGAGCGTTTCAAGGCGCGGCTGAAACTGGCCGAACTGCCCCGGAACTCCTCCGCCACTCGTTTGCATAACCGTTGCCAGCTGACCGGTCGCCCTAAGGCGTATTACCGCAAGCTGAAAGTCTCGCGGATCATGCTGCGCGAACTGGCCTCCAATGGTCAGATCCCCGGCATGGTCAAGTCGAGCTGGTAAGGGGAGAATAGAAAAATGAATGATCCTCTCGGCGATATGCTGACCCGTATCCGTAACTCGCAAATGCGCGGCAAATCCACTGTTTCGACACCTGCGTCGAAGCTGCGGGCTTGGGTGCTCGACGTGTTGGCGGACGAAGGCTACATCCGTGGCTACGAACACACCACGGACAAAGACGGCCACCCGGCCATCGAAATCAGCCTCAAGTACTACGAAGGCACCCCGGTTATCCGCGAGCTTAAGCGCGTGTCCAAGCCGGGCCGTCGCGTCTACCTCGGCGTCAAGGACATCCCGTCCGTGCGTCAGGGTCTGGGCGTTTCCATTGTCTCCACGCCTCGCGGCGTGATGTCGGATGCATCTGCACGCAGCGCCAATGTTGGCGGTGAAGTGTTGTGCACCGTATTCTAAGGAGCGGTATAAATGTCTCGTATTGGTAAAAAGCCTATTGAGATGCCTTCGGGCGTCGAGGCGAAACTCTCCGGCCAGACGGTCGAAGTTAAGGGTCCGAAGGGCACTCGTAGCTTCACCGCCACCGATGATGTGACCATCACTGTTGACGGCAACGTCATTTCTGTCGAGCCGCGTGGCAAGTCCAAGCGCGCACGTCAGCAATGGGGTATGTCGCGGACAATGATCGGTAACCTCGTCACTGGTGTGACCGCTGGTTTCAAGAAAGATCTTGAAATCTCTGGTGTTGGTTACCGGGCTCAGATGCAGGGCAACACCCTGAAGCTGTCGCTCGGCTACTCCCACGATGTGAACTTCGATGTGCCTGCTGGCGTCACTGTGACAGCTGCCAAGCCCACCGAAATCAGCGTCGAGGGCATTGATGAACAACTCGTCGGTCAGGTTGCGGCTAACATCCGCGAATGGCGCCGTCCCGAGCCCTACAAAGGCAAAGGGATCCGGTACAAAGACGAGTATATCTTCCGCAAGGAAGGTAAGAAGAAGTAAGGACCGGACAAATGGCAAACAGCAAAAGAGACCTGTTCTTGAAGCGCCGCCTGCGCGTTCGGAACAAACTGCGGAAACTGGCAGACGGGCGCGCGCGCCTCTCCGTCCACCGCTCGAACAAGAACATCAGTGTGCAGCTGATCGACGATGTAAACGGTGTGACACTCGCTTCGGCCTCCTCGCTTGAGAAGGATCTGGGCTGCGTCAACGTGAACAACGTAGAAGCTGCGACCAAAGTGGGTGCTGCAATCGCGGAACGTGCGAAAAAAGCTGGTGTCGAAGCCTGCTATTTCGACCGCGGCGGCTTCCTCTTTCACGGTAAAGTCAAGGCTCTGGCCGAGGCTGCACGTGAAGGCGGTCTGAAGTTCTAAAGACTTGTAGGGCGCTCCGGTGGGGCGCCCTCGATGATCCGGGGCCATTGGCCACTAGGATCGATCCAATTGGGCCGATTGCCCACTAGATAAAGGGACGCCACATGGCTGAACGTGAACAAAGAGGTCGTGGCCGCGGCCGCAACCGTGAAGAAGAAACTCCGGAATTCGCAGATCGCCTTGTCGCGATCAACCGCGTCTCCAAGACCGTTAAGGGTGGTAAGCGTTTTGGCTTCGCCGCGCTTGTAGTCGTTGGTGACCAACGCGGTCGTGTGGGCTTCGGCAAAGGTAAGGCGAAGGAGGTCCCTGAGGCCATCCGTAAAGCCACCGAGCAAGCTAAGCGTCAAATGATCCGCGTGCCTCTGCGCGACGGTCGTACGCTGCACCACGACATGGAAGGCCGCCACGGCGCCGGTAAAGTGATCATGCGGACAGCCCCCGAGGGTACCGGGATCATTGCTGGTGGTCCAATGCGTGCTGTGTTCGAGATGCTAGGCATCAAGGACGTTGTGGCCAAGAGCCAAGGTTCGCAGAACCCCTACAACATGATCCGCGCCACCATCGACGGCCTGCGCAAAGAAGCGAGCCCCCGCTCGGTTGCTGCGCGTCGCGGTAAAAAAGTGGCTGACATCCTGCCCAAGCGTGACGAAGCGCCCGAGGCATCCGCTCAAGTCGCTGAGGAGGCCTAAGTCATGGGTACTATCGTCGTCAAACAGATCGGCTCGCCGATCCGTCGCCCCGCCAAACAGCGTGAAACGCTTATCGGTCTGGGCCTGAACAAGATGCACAAAACCCGTGAGCTGGAAGACACTCCTTCCGTTCGCGGCATGGTCAACAAGATCCCGCATCTTGTTGAGATCATCGAAGTCAAAGAATAAGGCCTGTCGGGGAAACCCGCTTAGCCAAAACTTTACGCCTCGCTTAACAGCGGGGCGTTTTGCGTTCGTAGGGGAGAGCTTGGCGGGGCTAGGCCGCTGGGTGGCGCAAGTGACCCTCGGGGGCATGCACGAACTCACCGCCCCATGTTACCTCTGGAGGACTACGGTAAGGCGATAGAACCATCGCGCCGACGATGATCACACGAAGGGTCCACAAGTAGGCGGGGTAGGCGAGCAAGACCCAGTTCATTTCACCTACCGCGACAAGCGATAGGGTGGAGGCGATCGCCGCGATAACCCATGGTCCAAAGGATTCGGTATGCGGCCGTTTATAGGCCTTGATCACTGTCATGACGCCGCCGCTCATCCCCACGAGGATCGACAGGCCAAGAGCGATTAGCGGATCGTGCGTCCAGTACCATAGGGCTAGTCCGATGCAGGCTACGCCGATAGCGCAGACATCGGGTGCCCTCAGAAAGCTGCCCATCCCCCACCGCAGCGACGTCAGAAATACGATCACCGTGCAGACACATTGTACCGCAGCAAAAAACAACGAAGCGCCAGCGCCCTCGGTCACGTGGGTGTAGAAGAACACACAACTCGGAACTGACCAGATCAGCCAGCTGGAGCGTTGGGGGCGGCAGCGCCCGCGCAGCGTGTCGTAGATGTAGGGGATGTACCCATAAAGGCTCAAAAGTCCTGCGATCAAACCGCACAGAACCGGAGCGGGCAAAGCACCGACCGCCATACTGCATCCTTACTCGCCCGAGGGGCGATACTCGTTACCTGAAACTTTGGGGTGTCACCGGACGCCCGCACGCTCATCAGCGTATTCGTTTTCGTAGCACTGTATCCAAAGCGCAGGTAAGTAAGGGAAAACTGACCCAAGGAATTCCTTACCTTTTGCTTCGGTTCCGATGGTTTTTCTTGACAGGTTGGGTCCGGGTTAAATGGGTGTTGAGTTCAGCCAGTAGCCGTCCTATACGCAGCCGGTGGTGAGGGGCGACTCTCTGACCGCACAAGATCAACCATGAACGCCGTGTCCGCCCAATTCGCTTCGGGGGCGCGTCCGGCATAGGAGAAGCGATATGAAACTCAATGAACTGCGCGACAACCCAGGCGCCACAAAAGCACGCAAACGCGTTGGCCGTGGTCCCGGTTCCGGCACCGGTAAAATGGGTGGCCGCGGTATTAAAGGTCAGAAATCTCGTTCGGGTGTGGCGATCAAAGGGTATGAGGGCGGCCAGATGCCTCTCTACCAACGTCTGCCAAAGCGTGGCTTCAACAAGCCAAACCGCAAAGCATTCGCTGTTGTAAACCTGGGCCTGATCCAGAAATTCATCGACGACAAGAAACTGGAAGCTGGCGATATCACCGAAGATACGCTGATCGCTTCGGGTCTGGTCCGTCGTAAGCTGGACGGTATCCGCGTTCTCGCTAAGGGCGAATTGACCGCGAAAGCCACGATCACAGTGACTGGCGCGTCCAAGTCTGCGATCGAAGCTGTTGCAAAAGCTGGTGGGTCGCTCACCGTTGCGGCACCTGCGGCAGAATAAGCGCTTGTGAGCGGGGCCTCTGGCCCCTACATCAAAAGTGACGTTTTACTGACGCCGCGGGTAGGGACGACCTTCCTGCGGCGTAACTATTAAAAAAGAGGGGCCCGCATGGCATCTGCTGCAGAGCAAATGGCGGCGAACATGAGCTGGAGCGCATTTGGCAAAGCCAAAGAGCTTCGCCAACGCATCGTGTTCACGATCGGATTGTTGATCATCTACCGTGTCGGGACGTATATCCCTGTCCCCGGTATCGACGCACAAGAACTGCGCGCATTCTTTGACCAAGCCGCAGCTGGCTTGGGGGGCGTGCTCAACATGTTCACCGGCGGTGCGATTTCCCGGATGGGCGTCTTTGCCCTTGGGATCATGCCCTACATTTCGGCCTCGATCATCGTTCAGTTGATGACTGCGATGGTTCCTCAGCTTGAGCAACTCAAGAAAGAGGGTGAGCAGGGGCGTAAGAAGATCAACCAATACACGCGCTACGGCACCGTGGTCCTTGCGACGGTGCAGGCCTACGGTATCGCTGTGAGCCTTGAGGCTGGCGGTCTCGTGACCGATCCGGGCCTGTTTTTCCGTGCGGCATGTGTGATTACCCTTGTGGGCGGTACCATGTTCCTGATGTGGCTGGGTGAGCAGATCACCGCGCGCGGCATCGGCAACGGTATCTCCCTTATCATCTTTGTCGGCATTATTGCTGAGCTGCCCTCCGCCCTTGCTCAGTTCTTTGAGAGCGGTCGGACCGGCGCGCTGTCCACTGCTGCCATCTTTGGTGTCGTGGCCATGCTGTTGGTGACCCTGACGTTCGTGGTCTTTATGGAGCGATCGCTTCGTAAGATACACATCCAGTATCCGCGCCGTCAGGTGGGGATGAAGGTCTATGACGGCGGAAACAGCCACTTGCCCATCAAAGTAAACCCGGCCGGTGTGATCCCAGCGATCTTTGCATCGTCCCTCCTGTTGTTGCCCACAACAATCGGCACGTTCTCGGGCCAGCAAACAAGCCCGATCATGGCGACGATCTTGGCCTACTTCGGCCCCGGTCAGCCGCTATATCTGCTGTTCTTTGCTGTGATGATCGTCTTCTTCACGTACTTCTACACGCACAACGTGGCGTTCAAAACTGAAGACGTGGCAGATAACCTCAAAAACCAGAACGGATTTATTCCCGGTATTCGGCCCGGCGCGAAGACGGCACAGTACCTGACCTATGTCACGGACCGTGTCTTGGTTTTGGGTGCGGGTTATCTGGCGCTTGTGTGCTTGATCCCTGAAATGGTGCGCCACGAATTGGCGATCACCGCCTACTTCGGCGGGACATCCATCCTGATTATTGTGTCCGTGGGTATGGACACTGTGCAGCAAATCCAGTCTCATCTGCTCGCCCATCAATATGAAGGGCTGATTGAGAAGAGCCAACTGCGCGGAAAGAAACGTGGTGGCAAAAAGGGACCAGCACGTAGATGAATATTATCCTTCTAGGGCCTCCGGGCGCAGGTAAAGGCACGCAAGCGCGGCGCCTTGTCGAAGAGCGGGGCATGATCCAGCTTTCCACCGGTGACATGTTGCGCGACGCACGGTCGTCCGGAACCGAAATGGGCCAGAAGGTCGCCGCGATCATGGACGCAGGGCAACTTGTGACCGATGAGATCGTGATCGGCCTGATCGAAGAAAAGCTCCGCGGTGATCACGGCGGTGGGTTTATCTTTGACGGGTTCCCACGGACGCTGGGGCAGGCGGATGCTTTGCGCGATTTGATGATGAAGCACGCCACCCATCTAGATGCTGTCATCGAGATGCGCGTTGACGATGAGGCCCTGGTCCAACGGATCACCGCGCGCTCGACCTGTGGTGGCTGCGGTGAGGTCTATAACGACATCACGAAGCCAATTCCGGATGACGGCAAATGCTCGAACTGCGGTAGTACCGAGTTCAAGCGTCGCGCGGATGACAACGAAGAAAGCCTCAAGACCCGGCTGATGGAATACTACAAAAAGACCTCCCCGCTAATCGGCTACTACTACGCCTTGGGGGATCATTTTGCCGTCGACGGTTTGGCAGAGATTGACGCAGTCGCTGCGGAAATCGGTGCGGTTCTCGACCGCTAAGCACCTCATTCTACGCCCAAGTGCCGGTTATGCGACGTTGTTGCGTTTCTGGCCTTGACGCACCCATGGATTGATCCTAGTTGGCAACGTCCCGTTCGGGAACCGCGCCGCGTTTCGATTCGGCGTATGAGTACCTCTCCGCAGGCCCGCTGCATTTATCGCTCGGGCCTGTTGTTGTGAAAAAAGGGTCTGGCACAACGGACCCGCAACCAAAAGGAAGACCATTTTGGCCCGTATTTCTGGCGTTAACATCCCCACAGGGAAGCGCGTTCCAATCGCCCTGACGTATGTCACTGGCATTGGCCACACCTCCGCAGCCGCCATTTGTGAAGCTGTTGGTATCGACCCAACACGCCGCGTAAATGAGCTGTCCGATGCTGAGGTCCTCGCGATCCGTGAGCACATCGACGCCACCTACACTGTCGAAGGCGACCTGCGCCGCGACACACAGATGAACATCAAACGTCTGATGGACCTTGGCTGCTACCGCGGTCTGCGCCATCGCCGTAACCTCCCCGTGCGCGGTCAGCGTACACACACCAACGCTCGTACCCGCAAAGGCCCCGCAAAGGCCATCGCAGGCAAGAAGAAGTAAGGGAGGCTCTGAAACATGGCACGTGATACAAAGCGCAGCGCTAAGCGCAAAGAGCGGAAGAACATTGCAGCGGGCGTTGCCCACATCAATTCTTCCTTCAACAACACAAAAATCCTTATTTCCGACGTACAGGGCAACGCCATTTCGTGGTCGTCCGCTGGTACAATGGGTTTCAAGGGTTCGCGTAAGTCGACACCCTATGCTGCTCAGATGGCTGCAGAAGACGCCGCCAAAAAGGCACAAGAGCACGGCCTCAAGACACTTGAGGTTGAAGTTCAGGGCCCAGGTTCGGGCCGTGAAAGTGCACTGCGTGCGCTGGCTGCTGTCGGCCTGCAGGTCACATCGATCCGCGACGTAACGCCTATGGCGCACAACGGCTGCCGCCCTCCTAAGCGCCGCCGCGTTTAAGATATTTCGAACTGCCCCCGGCCTGCGCGGACCCTCCGCTGGGCCGGGACTGTCATTATTAACCTCGAGTGTCATGGCCGACGGGTCCCCGATCGTGACGAGCATGGAGGCGACATCCAGATGATCCACAAAAATTGGCAAGAGCTAATTCGTCCACAACAATTGGACATCAAGCCGGGCAATGATCCCGCACGCCAAGCCACAGTTGTGGCTGAACCGCTTGAGCGCGGTTTTGGCCTGACAATGGGCAACGCGCTGCGTCGTGTTCTCATGTCCTCGCTGCAAGGTGCAGCAATCACGAGCGTTCAAATCGATAACGTACTGCACGAGTTTTCCTCGGTGCCTGGCGTTCGCGAAGACGTCACAGACGTCATCCTGAACCTCAAGGGTGTGTCGATCCGCATGGACGTCGAAGGCCCCAAGCGCGTTTCGATTTCTGCCAAAGGTCCACAGATTGTGACCGCCGGCGACATTTCTGAGACGACAGGCATTGAAGTCCTGAACCGTGATCACGTGATCTGTCACCTTGATGACGGCGCCGACCTGTTCATGGAACTGACTGTGAACACCGGTAAAGGCTATGTCTCTGCTGACAAAAACAAGCCAGAAGATGCGCCTATTGGTCTGATCCCAATCGACGCGATCTACTCGCCCGTCAAAAAAGTCTCCTACGACGTGCAGCCAACCCGTGAGGGTCAAGTGCTGGACTATGACAAGCTGACGCTGAAGCTGGAAACAGATGGGTCCATCACGCCGGACGACGCCGTGGCTTACGCGGCGCGCATCCTGCAGGACCAACTGGGCATCTTCGTTAACTTCGATGAGCCAGAAGCCGCACGTGCGCAGGACGATGAAGACGATCTCGAGTTCAACCCGCTTCTGCTGAAGAAAGTGGATGAGCTGGAACTGTCCGTACGTTCGGCAAACTGCCTGAAGAACGACAACATCGTTTACATCGGCGACCTGATCCAGAAAACCGAAGCCGAGATGCTCCGCACTCCAAACTTCGGTCGGAAGTCCCTCAACGAGATCAAAGAAGTGCTTTCGGGCATGGGCTTGCACCTCGGGATGGACATTGTGGATTGGCCACCTGATAACATCGAAGATCTCGCGAAAAAGTTCGAAGACAACTTCTAAGCGATTGGGGCGGGGTCAAACCCGCCCTCTACAATGCCCGGGTTTGCCGGGGATTATATGGGCACTCATGCCCCAATAGGTGAGGGTTCGGCACGCACCGGGCCCCTGACAAAGCAAAATGTAACTGAAGGAATGACATCATGCGTCACGCACGGGGCTATCGCCGCCTGAACCGCACCCATGAGCACCGCAAGGCGCTCTTCTCCAACATGGCCGGAAGCTTGATCGAGCACGAGCAGATCAAGACGACCCTGCCAAAAGCAAAAGAACTTCGCCCGATCATCGAAAAGATGATCACGCTTGCGAAACGTGGCGATCTGCACGCACGTCGCCAGCTGGGTTCGAAGCTCAAGCAGGATGCTTACGTCACCAAGCTGATGGACATCCTCGGGCCACGCTACAAAGACCGCCAAGGTGGCTACGTGCGTGTCATGAAAGCGGGTTTCCGCTACGGTGACATGGCGCCCATGGCGATTATCGAATTTGTTGAGCGCGACGTAGACGCCAAAGGCGCTGCTGACCGCGCACGGGTCGAAGCAGAGGCTGCGGACGAGTAAGTTTCCGCCCACTGAGACCTAAGCAAACAAAAAACCGCCCATTTGGGCGGTTTTTTTTGGCGTGAAGCGCTGCTGATTCTAGTTAAATACCGGTTAATTCTGCCGCGGTGCGCTGAGAGAATGCTCAGGCGACATCTGTGCGATTAACTGATTTATTTCTGATGGTTGAACGAGTGTGCTGCCGAAAAACTCCAACAGGTCGGCGCGTGCTGCTGTGGATAACATCATGACCCGCGCAAAGTCGGTCGGCTTAAGTGGGGTGCCCATGGGTATCACTCCTTCCGTTGTCGTAAGGATACTCTTGACCCTGTTTCGGGCAACCTGTCTAAAAAGCTATGCATGAGCGAAGCCCTCTTTTGGATCTGGTCGATGAACTCGACACTCTGGCTCCAAAGGGCTGTGCGGTTGCTTTGCATATTCGGTTTGCCTCTCCGCTGTATAAGTTTTCGACCTATCCAGAGGCTTGGCAGACTATTTACGACGAAAATGCCTATGGGTTACGTGACCCGTTGGTGTTTTGGGGGGTAGGGGTTTTAGGCAGTGCGCGCTGGAGCGAGATCGCAATGCCTGATCCCTTCGACATTCTCGGAAAAGCGAAAGGACACGGCCTAATTTACGGGGCGGTCGGGTCCTTTGGCAAGATTACGTCACGGTCGCTGATGGGAATAGCGCGTGATGATCGGGAATGTTCGGACTCTGAGATAGCGGAGGCGATGAGGATTTTGCAGCGAATGCATGAACTCGCCGCGCCGCCACAAGAGCTGACCCCCGCGATGCTGTCGGCCTTGATCTTGATGGGGCAAGGTTACCGACACACAGCAGCTGCTGCTGAGCTGGGGATTTCAGAGAGTGCCTTAAAGGCACGCCTGTCTTCCGCGCGTACCCGTCTGGACGCTCGGACCACCGCCGAAGCCGTCCGAAAGGCAAGGGAGTATGGGTTCCTCTCCTGACAGAACGGGTGGTCGTAGGCTTTAATCGCCTGGGAGGGCATTATGGAAGTCACGACACTATCTTTTTCGAATATCCACGAACATGGCGCGCTCTTTTCCAACGTTTTACGCGCGCGGCATGAAAATTTTATTACCCGCAATCAGTGGGACCTGCCCCAAGCCGACGGGATGGAGTTTGATCAATACGACACGCCCGCTAGCCGTTGGGTCGCTGTCCATTATAACGGTCAGGTGATGGCCGGTGTGCGCTTGACGCCAACCACGCATCGCTGTGGCATTTACTCCTACATGATCAAAGACGCCCAAGACGGTCTGCTAGAGACAATCCCAACCAACCTGTTGTGGGAGACCGCCCCCATTGGGCCGCATATTTGGGAAAGCAGTCGAGTTTTCGTGTCCCGCCATGTGCCCGCCCGCGAACGGATGATCGTCCAAATGAAGCTAGGCTGTGAAATGGTGAATGCGGCCCGCGAAGTGGGCGCGACCTCGCTGCTGGGGATCGTGCCGGATGCATCGCGGCGGTTGTCGCGTCGGTTCGGCATTGTGTGTGATCCAGCGGGTCCGATTATGGATTTCGATGGGGTGGATTGCGTTTGCGTAAATATTGCGTTGGCCACCAAGATGCACTGATGCAGGCTTTTCCCGCCGAAGGGGGCGGGATAGGCTAGCCCCATGGCCGATTTATTTGACACATCATCGCCGGGCGCGGACAACGCCTTTGCCTCCGGTGCGCCCCGACCTCTTGCGGATCGGTTGCGCCCCCAATCCCTGTCGGAGGTGATTGGGCAGACGCATCTATTGAACCCCGAGGGCCCACTGTCGGTGATGCTGGCCTCGGGCACGTTGTCATCCATCGTGTTCTGGGGGCCGCCGGGCGTGGGCAAGACGACGATCGCTCGCCTTTTGGCGCAGGAAACGGACCTGCATTTCCACCAAATTTCCGCAATTTTCACCGGTGTGCCTGAGTTGCGCAAAGTGTTTGAGGCCGCGCGTCTGCGCCGGGAACAGGGCCGCGGCACGCTGCTGTTCGTGGATGAGATCCATCGCTTCAACAAGGCCCAGCAGGACGGGTTTTTGCCGCATATGGAGGACGGGACGATCACGCTGGTGGGTGCCACCACCGAGAACCCATCCTTTGAGTTGAACGCCGCTGTCATGAGCCGCTGTCAGGTCATGGTGCTCGAACGTCTTGCGCTGCCTGAGCTAGAGCTTTTGACCCAACGCGCCGAGGCGGAGTTGGGTGGGACCCTACCGTTAGAACACAATGCCCGCGTTCAATTGCAAGAAATGGCGGATGGCGATGGGCGTGCGCTCTTGAACCTTGTGGAGCAAGTCGCCGCTTGGCGGTTGAGCACGCCGTTGGATGCGCAGGCTTTGGGGCAGCGGTTGTCGCGGCGCGCTGCCCAATATGATAAGTCCGGTGATGCGCATTATAACCTTATCTCCGCCTTGCATAAATCCGTGCGCGGCTCGGACCCGGATGCCGCGCTTTATTGGTTCGCGCGGATGTTGAAGGGCGGCGAAGACCCTCGGTATCTGGCGCGTCGGATTACCCGTATGGCGGTTGAGGATATCGGACTTGCGGACCCGCAGGCGCAGTCGGTGTGCCTGCAATGTTGGGAGACCTATGAACGGCTTGGCTCCCCAGAAGGGGAGTTGGCCTTGGCGCAGGCGGTGACCTATCTAGCGCTCGCGCCGAAATCGAACGCCGCCTACGTTGCTTACAAAGCTGCGATGCGTAGTGCAGAGCAGACAGGCTCGCACCCGCCGCCGAAACATATCCTGAACGCGCCGACGCAGTTGATGAAGAATGAGGGCTATGGTTCCGGCTACGACTATGATCATGACGCCGAGGATGGGTTTTCGGGACAAAACTACTTTCCCGAAGGCATGGACCGCCCGACCTATTACACCCCCGTTGAGCGCGGCTTTGAGCGTGAGATGACGCGGCGTTTGGGCTATTTTTCCCAATTGCGCGCCAAGCGGGGTGGTTGACTTCTAACCGTGTGAGGCGCAAAGCCCCCTCATGAATTCCTTACCTTATGTCGCTCTACCTTATGTTGCCTTGGGCGGCGCAATCGGCGCATCGCTGCGGTATCTTGCGGCCTTTTGGATCCATCGCATGTGGTCCGATGGTTTTCCTGTGGCGATCCTATCGGTCAATGTTGTGGGCTCGTTCTTGATGGGGCTGTGTGTCGTGGCCCTCACAAAACACGACCTTGGGCAGTGGGCGCCGTTCTTGATGGCGGGTGTGCTGGGGGGCTTTACGACGTTTTCGGCCTTTTCGCTCGAAGCCTATACTATGTTTGAAAAAGGCGAGATCGGCGCGGCGGGACTGTATGTTCTGTTGTCGGTGACGGTCTCGATCGCTGGGCTTGCGCTTGGCGTGGCAGTGGCTCGGGGAGCAATGGCATGAGCGGTGTACAACATATCACAGTCGGTGATGAGGATGGTGATCAGCGGCTGGACCGCTGGCTGCGCCGCATTTTCCCACAGGTGAGCCAAGGCCAGATCGAAAAGATGTGCCGCAAGGGTGATCTGCGCGTGGACAAGGGGCGGGTGAAAGCCAACACGCGGCTAGACGTTGGGCAAGTCGTGCGGATACCGCCGCTGCCCGATGCACCCGCGCCGCAGTACACCCGTCAGGTCAGTCGTGCCGATGCGGAGATGATCCAGTCGTGCGTGATCTACCGCGATGCGGATGTGATTGTTTTGAACAAACCCAGTGGGCTTGCAGTGCAGGGCGGTTCTGGTCAGGCACGGCATGTTGATGGCTTGGCCTCAGCGTTGATGTACGAACGCGATGAACCCCCACGGTTGGTCCACCGGTTGGACAAAGATACCTCTGGGGTTTTGGTGCTGGCACGCACACGCCCCGCTGCGGCCGCACTGACGGCAAGCTTCCGCCACCGGGAAACACGCAAAATCTATTGGGCGGCGGTTGCCGGCTCGCCTTTACCGCGCAAGGGTACCATTAAATTCGGTCTGGTAAAGGCCGGGGGCCGTGGTGCCGCTGGCGAAGGGGAAAAGATGCACTGCGTCCACCCCCGCGCCATTGCCGAAACTGAGGGCGCGAAACGCGCGCATACCGATTACGCCGTGCTGGAAACTGCGGGCGGGCGGATGTCTTGGGCGGCCCTTGTGCCGATCACAGGCCGCACCCACCAGCTGCGCGCGCACATGGCCGAGATCGGGCATCCGATCCTTGGGGATGGTAAATATGGCGGCTCGGGGCAGGAAAACCTTGGCGATGGTTGGGGCGCTGGTATCGGTGGTGATGTGTCGCGTGGGTTGCATTTGCATGCCCGCTCACTGGTGATTGAGCATCCGACATCCAAGGCGCAGCTTTCGCTGACCGCGCCGCTGTCGTCGCATATGCAAGACACATGGGATCTCATGGGGTGGTCCCCGGCGGATGTGCCCAATGATCCGTTCTATGGCGATGACGATGGCTGACCGGACACGGTTGATCGTCTTTGATATCGACGGGACCCTGCTGGACAGCTATGCGCAGATTATGGCGGCGATGGAACATGCGTTTCATGCTGCCAATCTGCCCAGCCCCGCGCCCGATAAGGTCCGCAACGGTATCGGCCTAGCGGTCGAGGATATGATCCACGGGATCAAACCCGGCCTTTCAGCGTACACGGTTGATCAAGTCGCCCAAAGCTATAGGGAAGAATTCCGTGCCAGCGCCTTGCGCATCCCACGGGGTGAAGCCTCAGACTTGTTTGACGGTGCTCTTGATTTGCTGCGGGTGCTTGCGGCCGAGGACAAGACCCTTTTGGGGGTCGCCTCGGGCAAGTCCCGGCGCGGATATGATCGGATGGTCGAAGCCCTAGGGCTGGGCGACATGTTCCATACGCAACAGCTGTCGGATGACCATCCGGCCAAGCCGCATCCTTCGATGCTATTGGCGGCGATGGCCGAGGCGGGCGTGACACCCGCGCAGACGGTGATGATAGGCGACACCAGCTATGACATGCAGATGGCTCAGTCGGCAAATGTGCGCGGTATTGGCGTGAACTGGGGCTATCATATGCCCGAGGTCCTGCTTGAGGCCGGGGCGCAGAGTATCGCATCAGATTTTGAAGACCTTCACGCCCTGTTGAGCGCGTAACGCAGGTCGTCAGTAAGAGACAGACAAGAGAGGGCAGGCCATGACGGAATGGGCGGCAAAACGGTTCTGGAAAACAGCATCGGTTACTGAATTGGACACAGGCTTTGGCGTGACACTTGATGGACGTCCGGTGAAAAGTCCGCTCAAGACGCCGCTGGTCGTGCCAACCCGCGCTATGGCCGATGCGATGGCAGTTGAGTGGGATGCACAAGAAGAGCAGATTGATCCGCTGTCGATGCCGATCACGCGTGCGGTCAATGCGACCCTTGATAAGGTCATCCCTCAGCGCACTGAGGTGGCTGATATGTTGGCGGAATACGGCGGCTCGGACCTGCTGTGCTATCGCGCCACGCACCCAGATAGCCTGATTGCTCGGCAAAAGGCCGCCTGGGACCCGCTGTTGGATTGGGCGGCGGATACCTTTGGCGCTCGGTTGAACACAACACATGGTGTTATCCCTGTGGCGCAGCCCGCGTCGGCCACGGATGCGTTGCGGGCTCAGGTGCATGAACTTGATCCATTTCACCTGACCGCGTTCCATGAGTTTGTCACGATCTCGGGGTCTTTGGTCATTGGTTTAGCAGCACTAAAAGAGGCTTGGAGCATGGAAGACCTCTGGCAGGCGGCCCGAATCGATGAGCTTTGGCAAGAAGAGCAGTGGGGCGAGGATGAAGAAGCCACCGCTTCGGCCGCGGCCAAAAAAACTGCGTTTTTGCAAGGTGCTGCGTTTTTGACGCTTACGCGAACGTAAGCGCCTGTTTTGCATGCGCTTCCCAAATTTAGAGGTTTTTTGAATGCGGCTGGAATGGTTTACCTTCCGCTGCGTCAAGCGAAACTTGCAAGGTTTGTCGGCAAACCTATCTTGCCAATTGGCGAAGTTTTGCCCACCCTACACGCCAGTGAGGGGGGTAGAGTTTCCTCACAGCTATCATTGGCGCGCTTAAGGGCGTGCTAAAAAGAGGCCGCTCCGGCAACAGGGGCGGTGGATCAGGAAGAGGTAAATATGAAAAAGACTCTGTTTTTGGGTGCTTTGGCTGCGACAACGCTGGCAGCATCCGGCGCATTCGCGTCCACACTTGATGAAGTCAAAGCCCGCGGCACGCTGAACTGTGGTGTGACCACAGGCGTTCCCGGTTTCGCTGAGCCCGACGCAAACGGCGTGTGGCAAGGTTTCGACGTGGCTGTGTGCCGCGCCGTGGCAGCGGCTGTACTGGGTGACGGCAATGCCGTGACTTTCGTCCCGACCACCGGCAAAACACGCTTCACCGCGCTCGCTTCCGGCGAAATCGATCTGCTGGCACGTAACACAACGTGGACATTCTCCCGCGATACGGACCTCAAGTTCGAATTCGTTGGCGTGAACTACTACGATGGTCAGGGCTTCATGGTCCCCAAAGACCTCGGCGTGTCCTCCGCGACTGAGCTTGATGGCGCGACTGTCTGCATCCAGACCGGTACAACAACCGAGCTGAACCTTGCTGACTTCTTCCGCTCCAACAACATCAGCTACGAGCCCGTGCCAATCGAAACCGGTTCCGAAGCTGTTCAGCAGTACCTTGCTGGCGCATGTGACGTGTACACAACGGACCGTTCCGCTCTGGCCGCTCAGCGCGCTAACTTCGAAACACCCGACGCACACGTTCTGCTGCCCGACGTCGTATCCAAAGAGCCACTCGGCCCGCTGGTACGTCACGGCGACAACGAGTGGGGCGATATCGCACGCTGGACGCTCAACGCGCTCATCACAGCCGAAGAGCTGGGTGTGACATCTGCAAACCTCGACGCCGAGTCCGGCAACCCTGAGGTTAACCGTCTGCTGGGTCGCGAAGGCGATCTGGGTGCAATGATCGGCCTCGACGCAGAGTGGGCCAAGCGCGCTCTGGCAGTTGGTGGTAACTACGGCGAAATCTTCGCGTCCAACATCGGTTCCGAAACACCGATCGGTCTGGCACGCGGGCTGAACGCTCAGTGGAAAGACGGCGGCCTGCTGTACAGCCCCCCCTTCCGCTAAGATCCGATACGGGAAGGGGCGCAACCAAGGTTGCGCCCTTTTCCTTTACAGACCACCACACACCCTAGGGCAGGGATAGCGCGACACACGCGCTACCGCCAAACTGGCCAGACCCAGGGGAACCGGGGACAGACTTATGACCACGTTGAGTGATCCACCCAAAAGTGATTTCCGCATCGGAATGCTGCTGAGCGATACGCGGTACCGCTCTTACACCTTCCAGTTTATTGCCCTAATGGCTATTATTCTTTCCGTCAGTTATTTGGTGAGCAACTTGCTCGCTAACCTTGACCGTCTCGGTCAAGACCTGAGCTACGAATTCCTTGGCGCGCCCGCGGGCTACGATATTAACCAGCAGCCAATCCCCTATAACAGTCAGGATACGCACCTTCGCGCCACTGTCGTAGGTGCGATGAACACGCTGATCGTGGCTTTCTTGGCCTGCGTCACGGCGACAATTTTCGGCGTTATTGCCGGCGTGCTGCGACTGTCGAACAACTGGATCATCTCTAAGTTGATGTCCGTTTACGTCGAGATTTTCCGTAACATTCCTGTGCTGATCTGGCTGATTATTATCTTTACGATCACCGCCAACGTGTTTGCGCCCATCGCAGAGTTTCGCATTCCGCGTGACGGCTCCGACCCTGCGCGAACGCTGATCTTTGGGGTGATGGCCTTTACGAACCAAGGTGTGTTCGTACCACGGCTGACCTTTGATGCGGGTGGCATGTTTGTCTTTTGGACGTTCATCGCCTCGATTATCGGGATATTTGTCTACAAGAGCTACGTCAAAAAACACCTGTTCGCGACCGGTAAGGAACTGCCATTTTGGCTGCCCGCACTGGCGATTTTGGTTGTCCCGACGCTGGTGATGTACCTAGTCCTTGGCCGTCCAGTGGGGGTGCAATTGCCCGAAATGGGACGCTTCCGGTTTGAGGGTGGACTGCAACTTCGCACCTCATTCATTGCACTGTGGTTCGCGCTGAGCATCTATACCGGTGCTTTCATCGCGGAAAACGTGCGCGCCGGTATTCTTGCGATTTCCAAGGGGCAGACTGAGGCTGCTGCCGCGCTGGGCATTCGTCCGGGCCGGATCATGTCGCTGGTGGTGCTGCCACAGGCGCTGCGGGTGATTATCCCGCCGCTGATCTCGCAGTATCTGAATATCACCAAGAACTCATCGCTGGCGATTGCCGTGGGGTATATGGACCTGACCGGTACTCTGGGGGGCATCACGCTCAACCAGACGGGTCGTGCCATCGAATGCGTGCTGTTGTTGATGCTGTTTTACCTCACGATCAGCCTTCTGATTTCGCTGTTCATGAACTGGTACAACAATTCTGTTAAATTGAAGGAGCGGTAATATGGCCCAAGATCATTCCACCGCCTTCGTCCGTACCCAAGAAATCCCACCAGCCCCCCCACCACCGGGGGAAACAGGTGCGGTGCATTGGATCAAGACGAACCTCATTTCGAGCGTGCCCAACGCCATTGCAACAGCCGTCGGCATCTATGTCGTCTACTGGCTGCTGTCGGGCCTGATCCCTTGGATCGTAAATGGCACATGGGTCACCAACAACATCCGCGAATGTCGTGAGGTCCTCGCCGGCAGCGGCGGCGGCTGTTTCTCGGTCCTGACGGAGCGGTACGCCCAGATGCTCTTTGGGTTCGAATACCCGTCTGAGTTCTACTGGCGTCCGTCCTTAGCCTTTGCGCTGCTGTTTTTTGCGGTGCCGCCCGCTTTGTTCCCGATGTATCTGCCACGGTGGATGCTGATCGCGACGGGCTTGTACCCCTTTGTGGCCTTCTGGCTCATCTGGGGTGGTACGATCCTGACGCCAATCGGTGCTCTGGCGGGCGTGATGGTGGGCTACTACGCCTTTACCAAGCTCGACAAATATGGCTTTGCGGCTGCTCTTGGCGGCGGTGTCGTCGGAGCTTGGGTTGTTTGGCAGGCCTTCGGGATGATCGCGGGCGGTATGCCCGGCTTCATCGCGCTTGAGGCGGTGGAAAGCCGGAACATGGGTGGCTTTATGCTGAACATGATCCTCGGCGTTGTGTGTGTGTCGCTGTCGATCCCGCTAGGGATTGTGCTGGCACTGGGGCGGCAATCTTCGATGCCGTTGATCAAGATCGTCTGCGTTGTGTTCATTGAGTTCGTACGCGGCGTGCCGTTAATCACCCTGCTGTTCGTGGCCAACGTGGTGCTAGCGTACTTCTTTCCGCCCGATAGCAACATCGACCTGATCCTGCGTGTGATCATCATGATCACCATGTTCTCAGCGGCCTATATCGCTGAGGTGATCCGGGGTGGCCTCGCGGCCCTGCCGACTGGCCAGTATGAAGCGGCCGATAGCCTTGGCTTGAACTATGCTCAGGCCATGCGGCTGATCATCCTGCCCCAAGCGCTCAAGATCTCGATCCCTGGTATCGTGAACGTGGCCGTTGGGTTGTTCAAAGACACAACGCTGGTGTCGGTGATCTCGATGTTCGACCTTGTGGGTATGATCCGCGGGCCAATTCTCAGTTCAACCGACTGGGCGGGCGTTTATTGGGAAACATGGGCCTTTGCCTGCATCCTGTTCTTCGTCGTCTGCTTCGGCATTTCGAAATATTCGCAGTGGCTAGAAGGCCAGCTGCGCACAGACCGTCATTAAGGAGACGTCATTATGACTGATACCGCAGTAAACACTTCCCAGATGCAAATCTCGGATGAGGTCGCCATTTCCATTCAGAATATGAATAAATGGTATGGGACGTTCCACGTGCTCCGCGACATTGACCTGACGGTCCAGCGCGGCGAACGGATCGTGATTTGTGGGCCTTCGGGTTCAGGTAAATCGACGCTGATCCGCTGCATCAACGCGTTGGAAGAGCATCAACAAGGCTCGATCAGCGTGGATGGCACGCTGCTTTCCTCGGACCTCAAGAACATCGATAAGATCCGGTCAGAGGTTGGCATGTGCTTTCAGCACTTCAACCTGTTTCCGCACCTGACGATCCTTGAGAATTGCACGCTGGCACCGATTTGGGTGCGTAAAACACCCAAGAAAGAAGCCGAAGAAACGGCGATGTATTTCCTTGAGAAGGTGAAGATCCCGGACCAAGCGAACAAGTATCCCGGTCAGCTTTCGGGGGGGCAGCAGCAACGTGTGGCGATCGCCCGCTCGCTGTGCATGCGCCCACGTATCATGCTGTTCGATGAACCGACCTCGGCGCTTGATCCCGAAATGATCAAAGAGGTTCTGGACACGATGATCCAGCTTGCCGAAGAAGGCATGACCATGCTGTGCGTGACCCACGAGATGGGCTTTGCCCGTCAGGTCGCGAACCGTGTGATCTTTATGGATGCAGGCCAGATCGTTGAGCAAAACGCGCCGGAGCCGTTCTTTACCAATCCGCAGAATGAGCGGACGCAGTTGTTCCTGAGCCAAATTCTCGGTCATTGAGCCGCCGCCCTTTGGGCGCTCGGCACGACATGTTTTGAAAAGGGGCGCCTTCGGGGGCCCCTTTTGCGTTGGTTAGAGCTTAGAGGTCCCAAGAAGGCGGCGAGGCACCGTAAAGCCCGTGACGGCACCGTCCTCCATTACAAGGCAGGCCCCAGTTGGAAACGCATAGAGCGCGTCGTCTTGAAACGTTGGACCCGCAAGTTGGAGGGCAAGCGCCCCAAGGCCGGGGTTATGCCCGATCACCATCAAACATTCTGCGTCGTGGGCTTGCTCGATGATGCGGCTGAGGACGCCCTCGCTTGCAAGATAAAGTGCATCGGAGAATTCGGTCGGCACACTTTCAAAACGGATCAGGTCGCATGTCTCGCGCGTGCGAGCGGCGCTGGAACATAGGATTTGGGTGGGGAGATGACCTTTCGCCCGCAACCAATCTCCAATTGCTGCGGCGCTCGTGACCCCACGTGCGTTCAGCGGCCGCTCATGATCCGATTGTAGGGGGTCGGTCCAGCTCGATTTTGCATGGCGCAAGAGGATCAACTTCATTGGTGAAAATACCGCATATGGTGCGCCGATTGCGCATCTGGTCGTTGGGGAGAAATAGGGCAAGCACGCCGCGCGCGGCATCCCTTGGCCATGCAGTCGTTTCCGGGGGTGTCGAGGTGTGTATGGCATTTGTCGGTATCATACCCCGAGCGTAGTGCACCCACTGGGCAGGCCGCTATGCAGGGCTTGTCCACACATGCCGAACACGGCGAGGGGGGAGGCGGTGGCAGCTCAACATATTCTTTCAAGGCCAAAGCACCTCTGAACGATACCATGAGCCCATAGGTGTCGTGCACCAACAAAGTGGCTGGGCTAAGGTGGCAACGTCCGGACCTGAGCGCCCAAGAAATAAATGGACGCAAAGGGTTGCCGAATGGGAACAGAGCTTTGGCCCCTAATTCACAGGCCCAAGTGCCAAGTACTCTTCGGGACCAACAATCTACCGCATCAGCTGTCTGAAATTCAGGGGCCGATTTTAGTATCGGCCAAAAGCCTTTGGGATCTGGGCCAAACAGAAGAAGCGTTTTCGTGCCCGTTGGGCAAGCGTCTTCGGCGTTCGGGTGAAATCCGCCCAGCAGCACTAGCCCACGCTGCCGGGCTTCGGTTTGAAGAGTATCGTATATCATGGGACGCACTGTGCCGCGGTCGCAAGGGGATGGAAAGGTGGGAGCCTCCGGTGGGAGTATTTTGTCGAACAAAGGAACCGCGTCAGCCCCCATCCGGCCGCCATTATAGAGCGAGAGATGGGGGCCTCCTTCGTTCACGGCCATCGGGACTCCTCCCTGTACCGCGCTTTATTTTCGCATGAGCCGAGTTAACGAGGGATGAAGGTTAATCGCTCCTTTGTTCCCTAAATACTCATATTGGCACGGTCACCGGTTGCGGAACGGGAGTAGTAGTGCCCAGTCTAACCGTGCGGTTCGGCTGTCTTGCCAACGCAGGCCGACGGTCATCCCATCGTGGCCTTTGTCAGGCTGCGGAATGTAGGTTCCAAAGGCTCGATCCCAGATCGAAAGGGCAAAGCCGTAGTTGCTGTCGTGCTCGGAACGCTGATCAGAGTGGTGAACACGGTGCATATCGGGCGTGACGATGAACATGCGTAGCCAACGGTCGACACGTTTCGGGATTGCGATATTGGCATGGTTGAACATTGCGGTCGCGTTCAGGAGGATTTCAAATGCGATAACGGCCAAAGCTGCTGGTCCGAGCGCATAGACAAGACCAATCTTGATCAACATTGAGAACGCGATTTCCAAGGGGTGGAACCGGATCGCAGAGGTCACGTCTAGATCGCGATCTGAGTGGTGTACTTGGTGTAGTCGCCACAATAGCGGGACTTTGTGCGTTATTAGGTGTTGCAACCAGATCGCGAAGTCGAAGATCAGAATGGTCAGGACAAGGTTTAATGCGAGCGGAAGCTCCAGCATATTGAACAGCCCATAGCCCTGCACTTCTGCATCAATCGCCGCACCGACAGCTAGGAACGGCAGTGCTATGGCTAACGCCCTTAGTGCTAGGGTGTTGGCGATGGTCATGCCCCAATTTGTAAGCCAGCGGCCCGACCGTGATTGCACGCGCGCACGGCGCGGAGCGTACCACTCTACGCTTGCCAAGATGACGAAAAGGCCCAGAAAAATGCTGAGGCGAATGATAACTTCGTTGTCCATGACCTTGTTTTAGCGCGTTGTGCGCAGATCACAAACCACGGTTGTGTGAGCTATTCGGCGCGGATCAACGAGCCTGCGCCGTGATCTGTGAACAGTTCAAGCAGGGCGGCATTGGGGACACGTCCGTCTAAGATAACCACGGCCCGCACGCCTTGATCCAGCGCATCCATTGCCGTCTCGGTTTTGGGGATCATGCCGCCCGCGATGGTCCCGTCGGCGGTCATCTCGCGCACTTGTGCAGAGGTCATTTGTGTCACGACCTCGCCGCTTGCGTCTTTTACACCTGCTACGTCCGTGAGGAGCATTAGACGATCAGCCTTGAGCGCGCCTGCGATGGCACCAGCGGCGGTGTCGCCATTAATGTTGAAGGTCTCGCCGTTCTCGCCGGCGCCGATGGGGGCGATTACGGGGATCATCTCGGCTTGGAATAGCTGCTGTAGCAGGCCTGGATCGACATGGGACGGTGTGCCGACAAAGCCCAATTCGGGGTCGGTTTGCGTGCAGGTCATCAGGCCCGCGTCTTTGCCGGATAGGCCCACGGCCTTGCCGCCTTGTGCATTGATCGCGGCTACGATGCGTTTGTTCACTTGGCCTGCCAAAACCATCTCAACGACTTCGACAGTCTCTGCATCGGTGACGCGTTTGCCGCGTACAAATGTCGACTGCACGCCCAATCGGTCTAGCAGCGCGTTAATCATTGGTCCGCCGCCATGCACAATCACAGGGTTTACACCAACGGTGCGCATTAACACTACGTCGCGGGCAAAGCTGGCCATTCCTTCGTCCGATCCCATCGCGTGGCCGCCCAATTTGATTACGACAATCGCCTCATCGTATCGGCGCAAATAGGGGAGCGCTTCGTTTAGTGTGCGGGCGGTGGCGATGTAGTCGCGGGTCATGGCAGTCTGCTTTTTCATAGGGCGCGGCCTTGGGTAAAAGGTGGAGAGGTTCTAGCGCGGCCCCTGCGGAAGGGGAAGGGGCTTGTGCGACTCTTGCGAAAGGCGCAAGGGTGGGGCAGGAGTTTATGATATGTCACAACGCACTATGGTGTTGACCGGAGCCAGCCGAGGTATCGGCCACGCCACGGTTCAACGGTTCAGCAACGAAGGCTGGCGGGTGCTGACGTGCTCTCGTCATGCGTTTCCGAATGAATGTCCGTGGGGGTCTGGGGCGGAGAACCACGTTCAGATTGATCTGGCCGACCCCAAGGCCACGATGGCGGCGATCGACGATATCCGCAGTCGTTTGGACGGCCGCTTAGATGCGCTGGTAAACAACGCAGGCATCTCGCCCAAGGCACCCGACGGGGGGCGTTTGAACACCCTTGAGACGGACCTGCGCACATGGGGTCAGGTGTTCCACGTTAACTTTTTCGCGTCTGTCGTGCTGGCCCGTGGTTTGAAGGATGAATTGGCGGCGGCCAAGGGATCGGTCGTGAACGTGACCTCAATCGCTGGTAGCCGCGTGCATCCCTTCGCTGGGGCGGCCTATTCGACATCTAAGGCTGCATTGGCGGCTTTGACACGTGAAATGGCCCACGACTTTGGCCCATTGGGGGTGCGCGTGAACGCAATCGCACCGGGCGAGGTGGAGACCGCGATCCTCTCACCGGGCACCGACAAGATTGTGGAGCAATTGCCGATGCGCCGCCTTGGCCAACCCTCCGAGGTGGCCGCCGCGATCTTTTTCCTATGCTCTGACGAAAGCAGCTATATTTCCGGCACCGAGATTGAGATCAACGGCGCCCAGCACGTCTAGCTATTCCAGCCCTGCGATCAGGGCGCGCAGGTGGGCAATGCCCCAGCCTTTTTCGGACGAGGTCACCAACAGTTCTGGGTAGGCGGCAGGGTGTTTCGTCAGTGCGCCACGTACTTGTGTCAGGACCTTGGTGCGATCCACCTCTTTGACCTTGTCGGCCTTGGTCAGGATGACCTGAAATGTTACGGCGGCACTGTCGAGCAATGACATGATCTCATCGTCGACAGGTTTCACGCCGTGGCGCGCGTCAATGAGGACAAAGGCGCGACGCAGTGTGACGCGTCCTTGCAGGTAGTTCTTAAGCAGACGTTGCCATTTTTGCACAACCGCGACGGGTGCATTGGCGTAGCCGTAGCCGGGTACGTCCACAAGGAACAGCTCTGGCGAGACAGTGAAGTAGTTGATCTCTTGGGTGCGGCCGGGGGTGTTGGAGGTCCGCGCCAGTGCCTTGCGGCCGGTCACAGCATTGATCAGGCTGGATTTCCCAACGTTGGATCGCCCCGCAAAACACACCTCAAGCCGGTCCGCAGGCGGCAAGCCGTCCATGGCCACAACGCCCTTGAGAAACTCAGTCTCAGACGCAAACAGCATGCGTCCTTTTTCAAGAAGGGCGGCATCAGGCTCGGGGGCCTCAGGGAAGGGGAGCGTGGACATCAAAGTACCTCAACGGTGTCACCCGTAGCGATTTCACCGCCTTGGATGCATTTCAAATAGACGCCAAAATGTTGGTGCCCCCAGGTGTCATTCAGAGCACCCAGTGTGTTTGCGTCGATGCGCCCAGTTTCGGGGTTGGCCATGGTGGCTCTGCACCGAGTGATCGGCTCTTGCACGTGAAAGCGTGCACCGCCGATCCGAATATCGTGGCCGACCCAGTCGAATTCTTCCCACGGAGCCAGCCCATCGACCCACAGGTTGCCACGCCACCGCTGCTGCGACAACGGCTGCCCAACAGCTTGGCCTACGGCGCGGTTGCTGGCAGGATTGCACAGCGAAACGGACGCGTAGTCAGTGTCCGTCATGCTGTGGTTTTCAACCCGGATAATCCCGGTAGAGGCTGCGCGATCGGTGGGCATCAACGGAGCGACCCATTCAATAAACGCGTCAGCGTCGGCATCGGGATCAAACGTGATGCTGGGACGCTCGGGGTGGTGCAGGGTAATGGTTCCTGCCTCGGCATCCCACGCGCTGCTTATCGCCATTAATGCAGGGGCTTTGCCGCCGCGTGAAAAGTTGGCGCAAGGGCTCCAACCGGTGATCGGTTTGCTGGCTTCATGTGTGACAGCCCACCGACGATCCCCGGGTAGGGTGCCGCCGGTGAGTACCACGATCCGTTCCAATGCTTCGCGTCCATGAGCCTTGATCGGGTGGCGCCAGATCTCAGCTAGATGCGGCATGGTCACTTACCCTTTGGTTTTTTGTTGGCGTTTGCCGTGGCATCTTTGGGGGTCTTCTTGAAACCGCCCTTGATGTTGCCCCAAAGGTCCGGCGTGTAGCCTTGGCTGCGCATGATCGCGTACTGCTGCATGAATGTGATCGTGTTGTTCGCGATCCAGTACACCACCAGACCCGATGCAAAACCGCCAAGCATGAACATGAACACCCAAGGCAGCCACGCAAAAATCATTTGCTGTGTGGGGTCTGTTGGTGCTGGGTTCAGCTTTTGCTGGAACCACATCGAGATACCAAGCAGGAGTGGTAGGATGCCGATAAAGATCAGCGCCATAAAGCTTTCTGGGTTTGGTGCTGCGTTTGGCAACAGGCCGTAGAGGTTGATGATGGACGTTGGATCGGGTGCGGAAAGGTCGCGGAACGGTCCGAACCATGCGGCGTGGCGCAATTCGATCGTGACGAAAATCACCTTATAGAGCGAGAAGAAGATTGGGATTTGCAGCAAGATCGGCAGGCAACCCGAGGCTGGGTTCACCTTTTCGGTCTTGTACAGTTCCATCATTTCTTTTTGGAGCTTTTCGCGGTTGTCGCCAGCGCGCTCCTTGATCTTTTCCATCTCAGGCTGAAGTTCTTTCATCTTAGCCATGGAGACGTAGGATTTGAACGCCAGTGGCAGCAGGATCGCTTTGATCCCGAAGGTCAGTGCGATAATTGCCCAGCCCATGTTGCCGATCATCAGGTTGAGCCAGTGCAGGGCCACAAAAATCGGCTTGGTCAGGAAATAGAACCAACCCCAGTCGATGCTGTCCACAAAACCTTCGACGTTTTTGTCGTTTTGGTAGCTGCGGATGGCTTCCCATTCCTTGGCGCCGGCAAAGAGCTTGGTGCTGACCTCGGCACTTGTGCCCGGCGCGATGGACATCGTCGGCAGGCGGGCTTCAGTCTGATAGATGTCAGCGCTTGCGACATACTTGGTCACCGAGGTGAAGGGCTGGCCATCACCGGGGATTAGCGTCGTCATCCAGTATTTATC
Organism: Thalassobacter stenotrophicus; assembly: GCF_001458315.1. Taxonomy (GTDB): domain Bacteria; phylum Pseudomonadota; class Alphaproteobacteria; order Rhodobacterales; family Rhodobacteraceae; genus Thalassobacter; species Thalassobacter stenotrophicus. Next base: position 204,070 of record NZ_CYRX01000009.1, read on the forward strand.
TGTAAAGCCGATCCAGCCGTTGCCGGCGACTTCTTGCACATCGGCCTGAGCGCCTTCGCGGGGCAGCACGTCAAGGTCGGTCATGTCGTCGTAGTCGACCTCGGACAGGGTGCCGTCGGATTTGCGCACCACACCTTCGTGAAGGATGAAGAAGTTAACCGTGTCAGGCTGACCGTGCCGCGCAACGATGCCGTAGGGGGCCATACGCGCCTCAACGGTGCCGGTGTTTTCAACGCTTTGTGAGACGGTGAACATGTAGTCTTCGTCGATTTCAAACGTGCGACGGAAGATCAGGCCCGCGCCATTGTCCCAGCGGATCGTGACGGGTGAGGTTGGTGTGAGCGTCGTGCCGCGCTCGACCTGCCATGCTGTGGCCGCGCCCGGGACTTGGTCAAAGCCGAGATCGCCGCCCGGGGCCCAGCCGTACAGTGCATAATACGCGTCCGCGCCGCCCACGGGCGAGAGCAGAGTGACAATCGGGCTGTCGTCTTCGAGGGTCTCGTTATAATCTTTGAGCGCCAGATCATCGAGGCGACCGCCTGTCAGGGAAATCGAACCTTCGAGGCGGGGCGTTTCGATGTCGATGCGCTGGGTCGAGCCAAGCGCTTGGGCGCGTGATTGCTCAGGCGTGACCGCCAAGCTTGGGATTGCAACGCCGGTATCTTGAGCTGCAGGTGGAAGGACAGCGGTGCCATCAGCGGCGGTTGTCACAGTCGGTGCCTGGGCCTGGGGCTCTTCCGGTGGGAAGAGGACAAACCAGACCAAGATCACCAAAAAGCTTAGTGCGGTGGCAAGGATGAGGTTCTTGTTTTGGTCGTCCATTCTGTGCGCATCCCCGGCAGTCATTTGGTCCCCGGTGTTCAATAGCGGCAGGGGCCAAAGGTCAAGCGCTTTCCCGTCGCAGGTAGGGCGCTACGCCTATGTTCGGCGATCAAAATGTGGGGAGGTCAGGTTGTGTTTCGCATCAGCCTAAGCGGCGATTGCCAATCCTTGTGTTTGTGATTTTGGCGTTGTGGGCGCTGACCCAACCGATGGTGTCCTCGAAGGGCATCGGTTTTGCGATGCCGTAGCCTTGCACATGGGCGCAACCAAGTTGGGCGAGTGTGCTGTGTTCACCCGGGGTTTCGACCCCTTCGGCGAGGGTTTCGATGCGCAACTGCTCGGCCATCGATAGGATCGCCGCCACAAGTCGCTTTTGGTTTGGGTCCGTGTCGACGTTTGCCACAAACGATTTGTCGATCTTGATGCGCCCCACGCCAAACCGAGCGATGTGCGAGATAGAGGCGTGGCCTGTTCCAAAGTCATCCAAGTCCATCCGAAATCCGGCCCCCCGCAAGGTGCGCAAGTTGCGGATAATGGCATCGTCACCATCCTGAAGTGTCACTGTTTCGAGGATTTCGATGCAGATACGTTCCGGGTTTTGGTCAAAGCGGTCCACTTGCCAGATGATCCGGTCTGCAAGACGCGGGTCGCGCAGTTCTTCTACCGAAAGGTTGATCGACACGCTTTGCACCCGCAGGCCTGCGGTGTCCCATGACTTTAGGGCTTTTAGGCTGTGCAGCAAAATCACTTCGCCAAGCTGCGAAAATGCATGGCTTGCTGCAACGGCTGGTAAAAATTGCTTTGGCGACAAGATACCCAACTCCGGGTGATGCCAGCGTGCCAGTGCCTCAAACCCGCTGAGAATGCCTGTGTCGGTTGACAATTGCGGCTGAAACCATGGCCGGATCGCACCCGTGGCGAGGGCCGCGTGGACTTGTCCCGCCAGCTGATGCTCAACCTCGACGTCTTTTTGCATTTGTTTCGTGAATGAGCGGACGCCGCCATCGTTTGCGCGGTGTGCCGCGCGCAAGGCGCAGTCTGCGGCCGCTACGATAGCTGCGCCTGTGGGGGCGGGGCTTCGTTCATCTAGGCACAGGCCAATGGCGCTGTGAAAATGGAGAGTTTGCCCCTCAAGTGCGATGGGTTCGCTCACGCATGATTGGAGCCGCTCGACGATCGACAGAACAATATCAAGATCGGCGCGCGGGATGGGTTGAAGCAAGACCCCGAAAATGTTGTCGCCGCAACGGGCCACGATATCGGTGTCGCGGACACACAAAGCCAATCGTTTCTGCACGCGGGTAAATACGTCATCCGTGAACTTGCTGCGCCATTCACCGCCAACCATCAGGTGTGGATCCACTTCGATGAGCATTACAGCCGTGGATGTGTTGGTGCCCGCGCAAAACGACATCAGGGCATCTGCATCATCCACAAAGAGGTCGCGGTCCGTTTGAGGTGCTGCCTCGGGGGGCGATGCCATTGAGGCTATGGCCCACTTTCGCAAGTAGTATAGGGCGGGCAGGCCCAAAGCTGCCACCGATAGCCCTGCGATTTCACCTACCGTCAAGCCAACCGCCACCGCACCCAAAAGCACGAAGATGGGAAACGTCGCGGCTATTTCCCAGCGTTGTAGGGCCGCCCGCAATCGGGCGGGTCGGGCAGATGTTCGGTGCATGGGTCACTCCTCGGGCTCGCAGTCTGATGCCAAGTGTTAACCCGTGTTGCTGACCGTTTGCTTAACGCAGCTCGGGGACCTGTTTATCATTTCCCTCAAATTCGCCAGATCTCATGAGACCGGCGAAATCAAACAGCTCAGGGTCCAGCAAATGCGAGGGACGGGCCTGCATGAGCGCCGAGAACATTTTTGCACGGCGACCGGGGATTTTTTCCTCCCACCCGTCGAGCATGGCTTTGATGACTTGGCGTTGCAGGCCATCTTGCGAACCACACAGATCGCAGGGAATAATCGGATAGTTCAAAGCCTTGGCAAAGGCGTCGCAATCCGCCTCGGCCACGTGGGCCAAGGGCCGCAGGACAAACAAATCCCCGTCATCATTCAACAGCTTGGGCGGCATTGTCGCCAGCTTGCCGCCATGAAAGAGGTTCAAAAAGAACGTCTCAAGGATGTCGTCGCGATGATGGCCAAGCACGACGGCCGAACAGCCTTCTTCGCGGGCAACGCGGTAAAGATTGCCGCGCCGTAGCCGCGAACACAGCGCGCAAAACGTCCGGCCCGCCGGGACTTTGTCGACGACGATGGAATAGGTGTCTTGGTATTCGATCCGGTGCGGCACGCCACGTTCCTCTAGAAACGCAGGCAGGACCGTGGCCGGAAAGCCGGGCTGCCCCTGATCAAGGTTGCAGGCCAAGATATCCACGGGCAACAGGCCGCGCCATTGCAGCTCAGCCAATACGGCGAGCAGCGTGTAGCTATCCTTGCCACCCGACAAGCAGACCAGCCACCGCGTGCCCGGCTCAATCATGCCATACCGCTCAATCGCTTCGCGTGTGTCGCGGACCAGCCGTTTACGCAGTTTCTTGAAGGCAGTGGTTTTCGGGGCCCCGGCAAAGAGCGGGTGAATGTCGCTGTCGTCGTCAAGCATGATCGTTGCTCCTGTGCGTGCCCGTCTGCGGGATATGACGCGCTGCTACACTAGATGCGGGGCTTGGAAAAGAAAGACATCGGTAGGCGCGCTATTTCGCATGTCCGCGCATTAGTCGGGTACGTCATCCACGCCATGCCCGCCCCAAGGGTGACAGCGCAGAATGCGTCGAAACGCGAGCCACCCGCCTTTGAGCCCGCCGTGCTTGGACAGAGCTTCAAGCGCATAGGCCGAGCATGTCGGATCGTAGCGGCAGTTGAACCCCACAATAGGTGAGAAAACTGCACGGTACGCGCGAACCGGTAAGGAAAAGACCCATGCAAGCGGCGTCATTTGCCATGTACCTTGCTGAGCGCGCGCCGCAGGTCCGAGAGCAGGTCTTGGAAATCACGTGCCGCTGTTTGGTTGGCGCGGCCGATCAGGACATAGTCCCAGCCGGGCTGTCCGTGGTGCAGCAGGATAAGACGCGCGGCTTCCCGCAGGCGGCGCTTGGCGCGGTTACGAGCAACGGCATTGCCGACCTTTTTGGAACACGTGTAGCCGACGCGCAAAGCGACATCTTCATCGCGGCGATTGTACGCCTGCAACAAAAATGACCCGGCAGGCACGCGGTGGCCCCGGGCGGCGCGCAGAAAATCGGCACGCTTTTTGAGTACGCATAAAGAAACCGCCGGTGTCCCTTTGGTCCGGGGCACCGGCGGCTCAACACTCATCGCTACGAGGCCCTTAGGCGCTCAGCGATTTCCGGCCGCGTGCGCGGCGTGCGTTCAGAATCTTACGACCAGCTTTGGTGGCCATGCGCGCACGGAAGCCGTGACGGTTTTTGCGAACGCGGTTGGACGGTTGAAACGTGCGTTTCATGTCGGTGCTCCTATCAAGTCGGTGCCCGGATGGGATTCGACAGGCGTTAATCTCGTGAAGCCGCTGCATAAGCGTGGGGAGGGGACCTGTCAACGGCGTGCGGGTGTAGAATGTTACATCTTTTGTGCTGATTTGCGTGTTTGGCCCAAGGTTTGGTGACACGCTTTGTCACAAACCCCTGTTTTGACCCCGAATCCCATCACCTGACATCACCCCCGCGTGAGGTTGGCTATCTCCCGCACCTTGCATGAGGCATCAAGGCTGCAACGAAAGCCAATTCGGCTCACGATCTTAGATTTACCAAGGAAATTATTCCGATGACTGATACACACCAACAAATGCCACAAGATACGCCCAAGAAAAGCACGCTGGTAAAGAACCTGCCGCTGATTGCTATTCTCACCGTCGCCGCCGTTGGGGCCTATGCTCTGCGCGATACGCTGTCGTTTCAAACGCTTGCGGACAACCGCGAATCGCTTATCGGATTTCGGGACGCAAATTACCTGCTGACCGCGTTGGCCTTTGTCGGGGCGTATATTGTGATCGTGGGCTTTTCACTGCCGGGTGCGGCGATTGCCACGCTGACGGGCGGTTTTTTGTTCGGACTGTTTCCGGGCGTTTTGTTTAACGCAGGGGCCGCGACCATTGGCGCCACGGCGATTTTCCTCGCGGCGAAGTCAGGCTTAGGGGACAAGATGTCCGCCAAGTTGGACGCATCCGAAGGGGCCGTGCGCAAAATCAAAGACGGCATCAAAGAGGATGAGGTTTCCTACCTCTTCATAATGCGCCTTGTCCCTGCCGTGCCGTTCTTTGTGGCCAACCTGATCCCCGCGTTCATGGGGGTTTCGCTTAAACGCTACGTGTTCACAACGTTTTTCGGCATCCTACCGGGTGGCTTGGTCTACACATGGGTGGGTGCGGGCCTTGGTGAGGTGTTTGCTCGCGGTGAGACGCCTAACCTTGGCATCATTTTTGAGCCCCATGTCATGGGCCCCATTCTTGGGCTGGCTGCTCTCTCGGTCCTGCCAATTATCCTCAAAAAGTTCCGCAAAGGCTCGGCACAATGAACGCGCTGAACACCACTGACGCAATGCTCAAAGAAAGCACCGAACCCATGGAAAAGATTAAAACAGATATCCTGATAATTGGCGCAGGCTCGGGCGGGTTGTCCGTGGCCGCAGGTGCCAGCCAGATGGGCGCCGATGTGGTGCTGCTGGAAGGTCACAAGATGGGCGGCGATTGCCTCAACTTTGGCTGCGTTCCGTCCAAGGCTTTGATCGCGGCGGGCAAGCAGGCCCATGCGATGTCCCATGGCGCCAAATTCGGTGTGACCCCGGTAATGCCCGAGGTCAGCTATGCCGCGGCCAAGGATCATGTGCACAAGGTGATCGACACGATCGCACCCGTTGATAGCCAAGAGCGGTTTGAGGGAATGGGCGTTCGGGTGATCCGGGAGTTTAGCAAATTTATTGACGCCAAAACTGTGCAGGCCGGCCCTTATCAGATCACGGCGCGCCGTGTTGTAATCTCGACCGGGTCGCGCCCCTTTGTGCCGCCGATCCCGGGCCTTGATACCGTCCCCTATGAGACGAACGAGACCTTGTTTGATCTGCGTGAGCAGCCGGAGCATTTGATCATTATCGGTGGTGGTCCCATCGGGCTGGAAATGGCGCAGGCGCATGTGCGTTTGGGCTCAAAGGTGACGGTGCTGGAGGGCGCAAAGGCGCTGGGCCGGGATGATCCTGAGATGGCTGAGGTTGTCCTAAATCGGCTGCGTGCCGAAGGGATTGAAATCGCGGAAGGGCAGATTGCCGAAAAGATCGCGGGCAGTGCTGGCGCGATTGAGATCCATACAAAGGATGGCTCGGTCTTTGCGGGTTCACACCTGTTGATGGCGGTGGGGCGTCAGCCCAATGTCGATAAGCTTGATCTGGAAAAGGCGGGGATTGAGTATGATCGGCGCGGCGTGAAAACCGACATGGCGCTGAAAACCACGAATTCCAAGGTTTACGCCATCGGGGATGCTGCGGGGCGTCATCAGTTCACCCATGTTGCGGGCTATCACGGGGCCACAATCATCCGCTCTATGCTGTTTGGGTTGCCCGCCAAAATCCGCGAGGATCATATTCCTTATGCCACCTACACCGACCCTGAGCTGGCTCAGGTTGGGCTGACGGAGGCGCAGGCGCGTGAGGCGTATAGCGACAAGTTGGAGGTTGTCCGCTTTCCCTACCACGAGAATGATCGCGCAATCGCCGAAGGCAAAACGGAGGGTCTGATCAAGGTGATGATCGTCAAGGGCCGACCCGTGGGGGCCTCCATTGCGGGGGCCCATGCGGGGGAGCTGATCCAGACGTGGTCTCTTGTATTGGCCAACAAGCTCAAGATCGGAGCCGTGGCTGCCATGATCGCGCCCTACCCAACGCTCGCTGAGATCAACAAGCGTGCCGCAGGGCAATATTACGTGCCGCGCCTGTTCGATAATCCGACGGTCAAACGGGTCGTGCGTTTCGTGCAAAAGGTTCTACCATAAGCGAAATTTGCGCCGCCATATTGGACAGAGTGGTGTCAATTATATATGACAGGGGAGGGCGTCCAATTGGGCGCCCCTCCGCACACCCAACACAGCAGAGCCGATGATCAACACACTTTCTGGCCGCTTCCTTGTTCTGACCGTGATTTTCGTCATGGTGGCGGAGATCCTGATTTTTCTGCCCTCGATTGCCCGCTTCCGAGAGGAATATTTGCTGGCTCGGTTAGAGCGGGCGCAGATCGCGTCTCTCAACCTTTTGGCCGCGGGTGAGATGATTGCGCCGGAGGTTGAACAAGAACTGTTGCGCAACGCGGGCGTTCTAAACGTCGTTCTGCGCCGGGATGTGGCGCGGGAATTGGTGCTTTCGGGCCCTCTGCCGTTTCCTGTGGGGCAGACGGTTGATCTGCGCGATGACCGTGCGTGGGTCCTAATCCGTGATGCGATGAGCCGTTTGATTAACCCCGAACCCGAGGTGATCCGTGTTCTGGGCCAGCCCGTGATGGGTGGCGGCATACAGATCGAATTCGCGCTCGACTCGCGACCGCTTCATGCGGCTTTGCTTGAGTATGGACGTAACATCTTTTGGCTGTCGTTGATGATTTCTGCGATCACGGCGGTGCTGCTGTTTATGGCGGTGCGTCGGGTGTTGGTGATGCCAATCCGTAAGCTTGTGGATCAGATGGACCGGTTCGCCGAAGCCCCGGAGGATGCGCGCCGGATCGTAACGCCCGCCTCCTCGGTGGTGGAACTGCGCGCCGCAGAAGAGGCATTGTCGGCGATGCAGAGCCAGCTGAGCCAATCGCTCAAGCAAAAGGAGCGTCTTGCGCAATTGGGCGGTGCCGTGGCCAAGATTAGCCATGATCTGCGCAATATTCTCACAACCGCGACATTGCTGGGCGATCGTCTCGAAAGTGTGGATGATCCAACGGTAAAACGTGTGGGCCCGAAGATCGTGAACTCGATCAGTCGAGCCGTATCGCTGTGCGAGGGGACGCTGGCCTTTGGCAAGGCCGAGGAAAGCCCACCGGCCCTTACGCGGTTCGACCTTGCGACGCTGGCTGAGGACATTGCCGAATCTGAGCAATTGGCTGTTGCTGCCGATGTGGTCAGCATCAGCACGGACATTCCGTTGGGTATGCAGGTTCGGGCCGACCCCGATCAATTGCACCGAGTGTTGGGGAACCTCGTCCGGAATGCGCGCCAAGTGATTGCGGCCACAGGCACACCGGGCACGATCACGATGTGCGCCCATGAGGATGCACGTGCATGGTGGATTGAGATCGTGGATACAGGGCCGGGTCTGCCACCGCGCGCGCAAGAGTACTTATTTCAGCCGTTTCAGGGCACTGCGCGCAAGGGGGGCACGGGGCTAGGTCTCGCCATCGCGGCTGAGTTGATCAAGGGGCACGGTGGGACTTTGACCCTAAAAGAGACCGGGCCTAACGGGACCACTTTTTGCATTTGTTTGCCCCGCGATGGCATTCTCGAAATTGTGTGATTTAGCCCTTGCGCGTGTCGGAGCTGGGGGCTAAACGACCCACACGCGGATTGGTAGCTCAGTTGGATAGAGTACTTGACTACGAATCAAGGGGTCGGGGGTTCGAATCCTCCCCAGTCCGCCACTTACTATTTCTGGTTGATTTGAATTAGTTGCTTTGGGCGGCTTTTCTCTTTCGTTTTGTGCGGTTTGTCGTAGTCCGTAGGTGGCATTGAATTTATTTCGATGGCACCCATATCTGTACCTTGAGTGGTATAGAATGTGGTATTTCTATTGGCGCTAACAGGCAAGTTGACAAAAAGCTGGTCGAAAACCTTGGCGCTGGGCGTCATGGCGACGGCGGTGGCCTATATTTGGTTGTCGATCCCTCAGGTGCGCGCAGGTGGATTGTGCGCGTTGTCGTAAAAGGCCAGAAGAATAGGAAGGGAGCGCCGCTGCGCACGGATTTTGGTTTGGGCGGTGCAGATGTTGTGACGCTCAACCAAGCCCGAGAACGCGCGCTCGAATATCGGCGGATGGCAAAGCAAGGGTTGACCCCCCGCTTTAATGCCTCCCTCGAAATCCCAACATTCGAAGATGTGGCGAAACAGGTTCACATTGATAGGATGCCCACTTGGAAAAACGCTAAGCACGGCCAGCAATGGATCAACACACTGCGCGACTATGCGTTTCCCAAAATTGGCCGCATGCCGATTGATAGCGTTGATCAGGCTGAGGTGATGATGTGCCTTGGCCCGATCTGGACGGAAAAGCATGAGACTGCCAAGCGGCTGGCGCAACGCATCAAGACGGTACTGGATGTCGCGAAAGCTAAGGGGATGCGTTGGGAAGAGGTTGATCTGGAAAAGCGGCTTTGGCTTTGCCCCGAAGAACGGATGAAGGGTGGCGAGGAGCATCGCGTTCCTCTGACAGATGAAATGCTGGCGATCATAGAGCCGTTGCGCGCAATGCAGTCTGAGTATGTGTTCGAGGGACAGAAGCGCAATAAGCCGCTGTCTAACATGTCTATGCTGATGTTGTTGCGTCGGATGAATGTTGAAGGGGTAACCGTTCACGGTTTTCGCTCGACGTTCCGCGATTGGGCAGGGGAGGTTGCAGGAGCTCCACGGGAAGTTGCTGAAATGAGCCTATCTCATAAAGTGGGGTCCGACGTTGAGCGGGCCTATGCAAGAAGCGATCTTTTAGACCGTAGAAGGCTTTGTTGCACAAATGGCCTGAGGGGATTCATCTTGTGAATCCATGATGATAGCTAGAGGTCATGAGCAGTTGGGCCCCTACAAAATACAAGACCCAGAATTGGTCGGCTCACAATTAAGCTTTGAAGCGTCGCGGATCGCTTTCACTCTGGTTTGATCCTGAGATGGTTTGGACACCGCCACCAAGCGGCAGGCGTGGGCGACAGTCCCAGTTCAGCGACGCTGCAATCCAGACTTGCCTGACGATGAAGGTGTTGTTTGGCCTGCCGCTTCGGCAGACGACAGGCTTTGTAGAAAGCTTGCTGAAGCTGGTCGGATCGGATTGGGCGGTGCCCGATTTCAGCACCCTTTGCCGCCACCAGAAGGTGTTGAACGTGAGCTTACCCTATCGTGAGGGAACTGGCCCTATCTATCTGCTAATTGACAGCACCGGCATCAAAGCCGAGGGCGAAGGCGAGTGGAACGCCCGCAAGCATGGCGGGCCTAAACTGCGTATTTGGCGCAAGATACACATAGGCATCGACGAGGAAACACTGGAGGTCAGGGCCGTCGAGGTCACCAGCAGCAACACTGGTGATGCGCCCATGTTACCTGAGTTACTGAAGCAAATTCCGTCAGATCAGGACATTGGATCAGTGACAGACGATGGGGCCTACGACACGCGCAAATGTCACGAGGCGATTTCCTCCAGAGACGCCCACGCAGTGATCTCGCCACGCAAGAATGCTAAGCCTTGGAAGCCAACAAGCCCCGGAGTTGTTGCACGAAACGAAGCAGTTAATGCGCAGCGATACCTGGGTCGTACTTCGTGGCGGCGCTGGAGCGGATACCACCGCCGAGGCCGCGTCGAAACCAAGATGCATTGCCTGAAGCAACTGGGCCAGAGCCTCATGGCTCGAGACTTCGACCGGCAAGTCGCGGAGATTCAAATC
>NZ_CYRX01000010.1 GCF_001458315.1 Thalassobacter stenotrophicus
AATCCGTCCGGGGTCAGGGGAAACACGTCCCCAAGCGGGTTTGTGCAACAAAGCCCTTTTGAACCAGAATAGTTGTAAAAATAAAATTAGAGAACCCGTCGCCAACATAATTGAAGAGTATCTTCCATCTTTCAAGTGTTCAGAAGTGGATGCCATTGACCGTTCAGGTCCGCCTTCGAGCCATATGTATGCCCTCAGATTAATACATGCGGACAGAAGCGCTTATAAAGAATTGGGATACTCTCCCGACATTCTTGATTTGACAGAGCTACGACGAGATGTACAAGAACTAATCACGAAAATTGATGATTTATCTGCAGAGACTGTGGAGGAGTTGACACTTTCATCTCTGTTCCCATTGAACGTGGAGGATGACAATTGTGCCCCAAAATTTTACTCGTCCGTAGGACTGTCTAAGTTTGTACTTAGAAGACTTCTGAACGACGTGACACGCGTAAAGCGCAGATCTAAATACTTTAGAGAACCAACCCAAAGACGAAATTTAGTGAACTGGCGTGCCGCATCGGTTGCTAAAGTGGCTCTAGATGTATGGGGGCGCGGGACGTGGGATGGACCTATTACAAGAACACCGGTTGAAGTATCTGATAGCGAAATCAAAGACTACCTTGAGAACGGACGGTGTTTCGCTCACAACGCTGCTACTTTAAGTCCCAGTGCGAACAGTACTCCCTTCGAACTTCATATGATACGAATACGACATTGCACGGAAAAGATGTATACGCCGGGGCCGCTTGGTCGCTTCCTACAGGCTCTTTTTCAAGAGCTTGAAATCGTAACTGAAGACGGTGAGCCAATAGAGGCCGCGACCGCACTGAAATCATTGAAGAAGATCAGAAAAGAATTTCAAAAGTAAGCCGTAAGCCCGAGAATTTAATTTTACGGGTAACGCAATCATTTTTGAAAACCTCCATGATCCTTGGTGAGCTTATTAAAACCAAGGAGAGATAAATTGTTGGAGAAACATCTGCGTCGTGGAGCTGTGGGGGAGATTACAGGTCTCAGCCGCAGCGCAATATACGATAAAATGAGCCGCAATGAGTTTCCGCGTCCGGTCCGGATTGGGCGTCAGGCCGTTGCTTGGCCTGAAAGCGCCATTTCTGAATGGCTCGCAAGTTTGCAGTCATCTGACCAAGCGTGACAAGACCTAGCCAAACGAGTGGACGGGGTTGAATCTGAATTTCACAAACCTTCGACAGCTTCGCACGCCGTTTTGTTCAAACGAATTAAAGGAATGCAAAATGAAAATATCGCCAATCCGCCATGTGAACTACCTCGCATCTTTATGCTTAGAAGAGCACGAGCGCTCATCTATTGATTGGGCCTTTTCAACAAGCCGCGAGGCTATTGCGCACTCGATTGCATAGGCGGTGTGAAATCTGCATTGCGCATTTCTATGCGTCCTGGGCTGAGGTGTTTACAGGAGTGCATTCATGAACGTAAGCGCACGCAGCTCCCGAGTTCGTATGGTCGCAGGCCATTCAAGAGAAAAACCGGCCCTGGTTATTGAGATTAACCGCACAGTCTCTCAGTTGCGAAAAACCATGCGGAGAAACCGTGAGATGTTTCCCCCAAGCCTTCGTAATCAACTCTCGAATTTGGTTGGGCATAGCGCTCGCATCCATGCGCGTAATTTAAGGTACGTCCATCCGGGAATGAAGAAAATGGCTGAGTGGGGCGAATGTAGTGAGCGCCAAGCCCGCGCTAACTTCTCAATGCTGAAGGCCGCTGGAGTAATAGTTCCGCATTCCTATGGGAACGGCGGACGGCGTGCGGCACGCTTCAAAATAAATCCTATAGCTTTGAAGGTCTGGTTGGTACGCCAAGGGGCTAAGCCGCATCCAACACTATTGGCTCGTCTAGACCGCTTTCTAACTCCAAAAAATCGCGAGTTTAGCTAATGAGAAACCCGGAGAAAAACCCGGAAGCCAGTTCCGCCGGTATACTGACTAAGTCGGGGGTGGCGGAGCCAGGATGCGCTGTGGGGCATCTTTCCCACCTAAACGGTCGTCTTCAGCCCCAACAGCAGACCGAGGTGCTCCCCTTCATTTTCTGCTCCTCTGGCGGAGTATTCCTGCCAAGAGAAAAGGGGGGAGAGCTCAATGCTTTCTGCTGAAAAAATAGGATCGGGTGAATTTCCCGTGACTGACATCCACGATGAAGCCGGGTATCTGTGGCGGGACGTACTTCAACATTTGGGTTTCGATTCGAAATTTCTTTGTAATCGGCACGGGCCCTGTCCGCTTTGCGGAGGCAAAGATCGCTTCCGGTTCGATGACAAGAGTGGGACAGGTACCTACTTTTGCAATGGTTGTGGCCCGGGCACCGGTATCGATCTGCTCATGAAGCGAGATCAATTGTCATTTGCTGATGCCGCGGCACGCGTTCGTCGTACTTTGGTTTCATGTCCGGATAGACGTACAAAGACGGCATCTGCCTCTACTAAGCAAATTCGGAATAACCACGATGAATGGGCTCGCGCTGAGCGCAAAAAACTATGGAGTCGTGGCATTGCGGTCGAACATCAAGATCCAGTGGACACGTATCTCCAGCACCGAGGGATCGACCTTGATGCGTTCCCTCCGACACTACGCTGGTTACCACCGGGGCAGGGCAAGGGGCGATGGGACGCTATGCTCGCAGCCGTTCAGGCGCCTGACGATCGCGTTGCTACGCTTCATTATACGTTGCTTAACGAAGGGCGAAAGGCGCCCGTAAACTCACCTCGACGGTTTGCCAAAGGGGCCGTAGCTCGGGGGTCTGCGGTGCGCCTCGCGCCACCGGCGCCCATTCTTGGGATTGCAGAGGGGATCGAGACCGCACTTGCTGCAAAGTTGCTCTTCGGGACGCCTACATGGGCGGCACTCAGCGCCGGCATGATGCAGTCTTGGCAGCCACCTACGGGCACCACCCGCGTCATCATATTCGCTGACAATGACGGAAATAGTGCCGGCAGCAAAAGCGCCGAATGCCTCATCCAGCGGCTGACGAATGAAGGCATTCAAACGACCCTTAGGATGCCCTCACAAGTTGATACTGATTGGGCTGACTTCGTGTCTTTGCCCAGCATTAAGAGCGCCTGCCAGCGCGAAATTAACTTTGGAAAGGTTAAACTATGACAGATCGTGAAAAAATTCTGCTTCTGTTCGAAGTGATCTGGGACTTCTCGCTCAATGAGGACAACCCTCTCAGTTTTATCGATCATATCGGATTTGATATTGCTCTGATTTCTACCGCGCACCAGCTGCCAGACGCGCTTTTAGGGTTCTACCGTGATCGCACAGGTGACTATGATGTCGCCCGTCTTGAAAGGGATATGGACACATGGGCCCCAATGGTCACCGCACTCGAGGCGGCGGCTGCTGCTAAGAAGGGAACTTTAGCCTAATGATTTGTGAACGCCTCGCGCAGATCGACATCCGGTCGTTTGGCAAGTCTCCGCCTTTTGGTCGCTTCCACCATGCAGGGTGCCCGGTCAATATCACCTCAACAACCTGTCACTTTGGCGGAGTCCGCTACTGGTTCGTGTGCCCGATGTGTGGTCGTCGCTGTGCGGTACTGTATCCCACAAAGTGTAGAAAATGCGTTGGTGCACGTTACTCCGTCGAGCGCGAAAGTGTCGCAAATCGGCGGATAACGCGTGCGATCCGGTTACGTCAAAGGCTTGGGCAGAAAGGCGGCGGTATATGTGTTCCATTGCCCCCGAAGCCCAAAAGGATGCGCTGGCATACCTATCTTCAGCGCTGTCGGAAGATCAAAGCATTAGAGGACAATATCTGGGCGTCCCAAGCCCTCTGAAGTCAGGCCACTAAGGTGTTAGTCATCCCTCCCGGTAAAGGATGAAACTCTAAGCAGGATGGGGAGTGCGGAACACATTATCAGAGCGACCAATGAATAAGATGCTGGCGTGAAAGCCTAAGAGCGTCGCTAGAAGTATGAGATTGGCGATGCCACGTTTTATAATTGAGGCCAGCTCGGCAGGCCGCGCAAAACGGTTATCCTGGTTGACGATGACGCCAAAGACCGCAAGATGACGGAGTAGTCTATAAGCAACAGAAGCTTCAACGTGCTCCTCGCAGCATCGGCTTATCTGGCGGACTAAACCCCATAAGAAGCCGTACCCTATATCATTCTGGTAGACATAGACAGGGACGGGCGCGACGGCTGACCCTTTGCGCAAGGGTTGCGCGCTAGGGAATGGCCCCACATCCCGATCATCATCATCTCCGGTCATGCGGACGAAGAACGAAAAAGCGGCCAGAGGCTTGCTTTGGATGAGGCATTCCAGCCCAAACCCTCTCACTTCGACAACCTCGCAATGCAGATCGCCGAATTTCTCAAGATCAGGCTGCTGTGAAAGGGCGCGCCGTCTGATGCGGAAAATGGTGCGTACCATGCCAGAACTAGCCATTGGTCGCAAAGTGTTAAGGGTAGAAACTGCTCGCGCACCAGATCTTCAAGCAACGAGTGTCGAGTGACGAGTAGGAGCCTATTTTGACAAATTCTGGAATGAGTACCGAGGCCAAAACACCCTTTCGAAGCAGTCATTGAAGCCTGCCTTTGCACCTCACTAATCATGATCCGGGCATGTTCACCGCAATCTCAATAGTCGGATCGGCATCATAACACCTCCGTATTCACATTTCTAAATTGCCTTCCAGCAGCTCCTATATGGCATTCGGCGGCCACGAGGATTGGGTCATTGTAGAGCCGCAGCGGTCTATTTGGGCAAAGACTTCGGCCAAGAGTGAAAACGATCCGTGAAATATGTTTCATAGGGCTGCCGCTTGAAATTGTCTCAGCGCGACTTGAGGTGCGGTGGCCCAAGCAGTGCTGCCTCAACTCTCTCACTGATAGGTTAGTGATACTTACAGGATTTATTCTGATTGTAATTGCAGGTTAAGCCTCTGATTGGGAGGAGAACCAATGCAAATCGATGTTACGCCTAGGCCAGCAGCCTCGGCCCAGTCAGGGTATGAGGTGATTGACTGGGTCGGCTACCATGCCGCAGTCAAACCCTCAGCCATAGCCATGCGAGAACTGCCATCGGGGCGCGTGCAAACCTATGGTGGGATGCACATTCGTGTGGGCAAGATCGCAGCAGGGCTGCGCGTCCGCGGTGTTGAGGCCGGCGATAGGGTCGCTTTCTTGATGCCCAATTCATCAGACATCATGGATTTGACCTTCGCGGTATGGCGGCTTGGAGGGGTGGTGTTGGCGCTGAACCATCGGTTATCCGCGCAAGAATTGGGTTTTATCCTAAACGATGCGGGTGCGCAGGTGGTCGTTCACGACGCGAGCCTATCTGAACTTGTAAGCGAAATCGATGCGCCGGCGGTGACTGATTGGATCGCGTCTAACGGTGACGGAAGCGACAGCCCCTTTGAAGCTGCCATCGCTTCGCAGAGCACACCTGTTTCGGATCGTATCCCACAGCACCTGCAAGACCAGTGCATGCTGATGTATTCATCAGGTACGACAGGGCGACCTAAGGGCGTCATTATCACCCATGGTATGATCCATTTTTCGGCATCCGGCAGTTTCGGGCCATGCCGTACATCTTCCAATAGCGTTTCACTTGCAGCGATGCCGCTGTTTCATATCGCGGCAATGAATGTCAGCTGCTTGCCGATGTTTTCGATCGGAGCCACTAGCATCATCATGCGAGCTTTTGAGCCTGAAGCCGTGCTGACCGCGATTTCAAACCCTGAGCTTGGTGTCACGCATACATTCGCTGTTCCGGCCGCTTTCAATGCGTTGCGCGAAAGTGCCAGCGCGGAAACCTCTGATTTTTCTCGTTTGGTCACGGTTATTTCCGGGGCCGAGACGGTGCCCGAACCACTTGTAAAATGGTGGGCGGATCGTGGCGTGCAGATCCTTGAGGGTTACGGGCTGACGGAGACTGCTTCGGCGGGCTGCCTGCTGCCCCACGCGGACGTCGGCCGCAAACACGGCTCGACCGGCATGCCGACCATGTATGGCCCCATGAAAATCATGAAAGATGAAATGACCGAAGCTGGGGCAGACGAACTGGGGGAAATCTGGGTGCGGGGGCCTGTTGTGACACCAGGATACTGGAACTTGCCAGAAGCCACGGCGGAAGCCTTTTATGATGGATGGTTCCGTACCGGCGATATCGGGCGCAAAGACACTGAGGGGTATCTGTATATCGAGGACCGCTTGAAGGACATGTACATTTCAGGTGGCGAAAACGTGTATCCTGCCGAAGTTGAAAATGTCCTTTATGAGCACGCTGCCATCGTGGAAGCAGCGATCATCGGTGTGCCTGACAAACGTTGGGGGGAGGTCGGCTGCGCGGTTGTAGTCCTGCGCCCTGACATCCCATTTGACGCCGCCGAAATTGAAACACTGTGCGAAGGAAAACTCGCACGTTTCAAGCGGCCAGCACATGTCGTCCTGCTGGACGCATTGCCACGAAACGGAACCGGCAAGGTTCTCAAGCACGAACTTAGAAAAATTGTGGAATCCGGCGAAGTCCGGTATTCAGAGACTCTGGGGAGAAAGCAATGACCAGCACATCAATCGGATGGGGCACGCGGCTCGCCTATGGGATCGGGTCCATCGCCTACGGCATCAAGAACAACGGCTTTGCTACGTTCCTGATGATTTACTTCAACCAAGTATTGGGGTTGCCTGCGATCCTGGTTGGTCTTTCATTGTTGATAGCCTTGCTTTTTGACGCGGTATCGGACCCGTTGGTCGGGTACATTTCCGACCGCCATAACTCGCGATTAGGGCGTCGACATCCGTTCATGTATGCAGCGATCTTGCCGACCTGTATCGCCTATTTCTATATGTGGACGCCCCCAGATCTGGGTCAAACTGGCTTGTTCATCTATCTGACAGTGATGGCGATCACAGTACGTCTGTCGGTCACATTCTTCGAGGTTCCCAATTCTGCTTTAATTGGGGAGTTAACGCACGATTATGACAAGCGCACAGCCCTTTCAGGTTTGCGCTTGATGATGGGCTGGCTGGCCGGTGTCATCATGGCCGTTGTGGTCTACCGCGTGTTTTTGGCGCCGTCGGTTGAATACGACGACGGGATCATGAACCTTGAGGGCTATAAGAGTTACGCGATTACGGCAGCAATTGTGATGGGGGTGGCAATGCTGATTTCATCGTTGGGAACGCATCGCGCTATCAAGCATTACTCAAAGCCGGACGCCGAAAGCGAAGGCCATGGGTTTTCGTTCATGCAAAACGTCAAGTATATTTTTCGTAACCGGTCTTTCCGCGCGGTCTTTATCGGGACGGTCTTTAGCAGTCTTGTCGCTGGGATTGCTACGACGTTGCAGCTCTATTTCGGCATCTACTACTTCGGTTTGTCTACCGGTCAGCTAGGGCTCGCGGCGCTAACGATGGTTCCCTCTGCGATCATCGCCTTTTTGGGGACGTCTCAATTAAGCAAGGGGCGCGAAAAGAAGTCGGTCGTTGTCACGCTGTCCTGGATATCGATGGTTTTGTCGGTGATCTTAATCGCGGCGAAATCAGCAGGAATTCTGCCCGAGAACGGATCGACAGACATGTTCTATGTCGTCGCTCTTGCGACCTTTGTGACAACGGCTGTAACGATTTCACTTTCGATCATGAGTGTTTCGATGGTCGTTGATCTGGTCGAGGGCGATGAGCGCAATACAGGGCACCGTGCCGAAGGGCTTTATTTTGCTACGTTCTCCTTTACCGCCAAGATTGTGACCGGCTTTGGCACGTTCGTGTCGGGTGCACTTTTGACATTTGGCGCATCACCTGGAACGGGCGAGTTAATGAGCGAAGAGGTAATGCAAGGCATCGCGCTGCCTTATGCAATTTTGATGGTAGTGCTACATATTGCGTCGATTTACTGCCTGCGCCGCTTCGGTCTGACCCGCGATGGCCATACCGATAATTTGCAAGCGGTTCAGAAAATCTAAGAAGTAATAGGCTTGTCTTAAAAGTGGCCATCTTTCGGGATGGCCACTACTTGTTGAATTCAGGGTAATCCCGCCCCGGCCCGGAATTCATTTACACCGTAGCGCAACACCGTCTGGATATGTGACAGCAACTGGTGGGCCGCAGGGGGCAGGGGGCGCTGGTTAAGCCACGCAGCCACGCCGGGGATTGTGCGCCGATTGTAAGGCCAGTCGATGATGTCCAGCTTGCAGACTTGCCCCGTGTCGATTTCTTTTCGCACGATAAATTCCGGCAAAGTAGCTACAGCATTGGTAAGCAATAACAACTGTCGCAGCAAACCAAGACCTTGAGAGGTCAGGAATGTGTCACGCAGGGTGCTAATATCAGGGAACGTTTCGGGATATGCTTCCATGATCCCCCACAAGAACCAGTCTGGCACATCGCCGCCAATCACCGAATAGGTTGTGAGAGTTTCGATCCCGATGGGCCCTTGTCCAACAAGGGGATGATCTGCGGAACACAAGACAACCGGTGGCACCAATTCAAGCGCGCGGTAGCGCAAGGCATCGGATTCGCGGTCGGGTCGCAGCCCGATGTAAATGTCGATCTGACGTTCTTCCAGGTAGCGTTCCCACTCGTTACGATTACAAATGATGACTTTGAAGCGCCAGTCAGGGTGCGACGTGATCAGTCGCGCCATAGCCGGTGCCAAGAGGCTTTCAGAGACGGTTGGGTCGGTTCCGATCAGCAATTGACCGGCCTCAAGATCGCGCAGCATTTGGACGTCGCGGGCCGCGGCTTCCATTTCGTTAATTGCGATTCGCGCAGCAGCGATAATCCGTTCGCCAAGGGCCGTCGGCACCGTTTCGTTTCGGGAACCGTCATGGCGGGTGCGGTCAAACAGTTCGGTGCCGTGTTCGGCCTCCAGCCGTTTAATGGTCTGACTGACAGCAGAATGTGAAATTCCAAGTTTTTGGCCAGCTTTGCGGAAGTTTCCCGTGTCAGCCAGCGCAACAAGCTGTCGAAGATGTCCAAGGCTGTCCATTTCTCATTCCCTCCCGTCGATCATTTGGTAATCATTGCTTACACGATTTATCATTTCTGTAATCGAAGGCAAGGTTTTCCAGTAACTGGAGGAACCATGCAGAACTTCAACGGAAAGACAGCGTTCATTACTGGTGGCGCGGGTGGTATCGGATTGGCGATTGCCAGCAGCCTTGGTGACTGGGGTGCCAAGATCATGCTCTCGGACCTGAGCGAAGACCGCCTGAAAGAGGCTGTCGCATCGCTTGTGGAGAAGGGCGTGGACGCCGATTACGTCGTCTGCGATGTGGCAAATGCGGACAGTGTCGATCTGGCGGCGCGCCGTACGCTGGAGAGGTTCGACAAGGTCCACATTCTTGTGAACAACGCGGGTGTATCCTGTGGCGGGCCGACAGGAGAAATCCCCCTTGATGACTGGCACTGGAGTGTTGGCATCAACCTAATGGGAGTTGTGCACGGGGTTGAGATTTTTACCCCGCTGATCAAAGCGCACGGCGAGGGCGGACACATCATCAACACGGCATCAATCGCCGGTCATATCGCATTTGCCAGCGGCGCGCCGTATGTGGCAACGAAGTTCGCGGTCGTCGGTTATTCCGAAACGCTGCGCGAGGACCTCGCGGGAAGTGGGATCGGCGTCAGCGTTTTATGCCCTGCGTGGGTACGCACCGACATCAACAAATCGCAAACGATGCGGCCATCCCGCTCAAAGATGGATAACGTCGAAGCCTCTGAAAGCATGAAGCTTGTCGAGACGTTGGTGGACAATGGAATGGATCCAAGCGTCATCGGTAACTTGGTCGTGGATACGATCCAACAGGATCGGTTTTATGCCTTCACCCATGCCGAAATGCTGCCCCACATCGAGGCGCGTACCGAACGTCTGCGCGCGGATTATGCGGCCAGCTTGGCCAGCATCGAACGCAGAGACGGGGCCTATGAGGCCTCCGGCGATCTTGAAGTGCTTATTATTGGAGCAGGGTTTTCTGGGGTCTGTGCGGGGATCAAGCTGCGCGAGGCAGGCATTACGAATTTCCGGATTTATGACAAAGCCGACGGCATCGGTGGTACATGGTATCTGAACACCTATCCCGGTGCCGCCTGCGATATCCAATCGCATTTTTATAGCTACTCGTTTGAACCAAACCCCAATTGGAGCCGCCTTTACGCGCCCCAGCCTGAAATCCAAGCCTACATTGAGCATTGTGCCGACAAATACGGCGTGCGCAAACACATCCGGCTCGAGCGCAAAATCGCATCGATCATTTATGACGATGTAGATGGCGTTTGGACCACGACATTTGAAGACGGTGAGGTTGTCAGATCACGGTTCGTGATTAACGGCTCAGGCGGGTTGCATGAACCAAACTATGCGCCCTTCAAGGGCGATGACAGATATCAGGGCGTCAAAATGCATACGGCGCGGTGGGATCATTCGTTTGATCCTACGAACAAGCGCATTGCGGTGATCGGTAGTGCGGCCAGTGCCATTCAGGCGGTGCCGCAACTGGCGAAAGTTGCAGCCAAGGTCAGCCTCTATCAACGCACGCCCAACTACATCGCGCCCCGACTGGATTTTTCTTATACAGACGAGCAGATCGAGGCCTACCGTGTCGACCCAACGCTGATCAAAACCGATCGTGATGATATGTATTGGGACCGTGAAAACCGGCTCTACCCTATTGTTAAAAACGAAGCGATCCGCCGAGCTGCCGCCGAGGATATAAAATCCGCAATGCGCAGTCAGGTGACCAAGACAGAATACCACGATGCGCTCATGCCGGACTATGAATTGGGCTGTAAACGCATCCTGATCTCTGATGATTTCCTGCCTTCCTTGAACCGTGACAACGTGGCGTTAATCACCAGCCCGATTGCCGAGATGACAGAAACCGGGATCATTACGGAGAACGGTGTTTCCGAGGAGTTTGACGCAATCATTTACGCGACCGGCTTTGATGTTCAGGGGCACCAGTTTTCAATGGATATTCGGGGCGAAGAGGGCCTTGCGCTGTCCAAGTGGTGGGAAAACGGCTCGGAGGCTTATCGCGCGACGATGGTACCGCATTTTCCAAATTATTTTCTGGTGACGGGGCCAAATGCGGGTGTCGGAACGACGTCGATCGTCCATCTGATCGAGCAGTCGGTCGGCTGGATCGTGCAGGCCGTGCAGAAGGCTGGCAACGACCTGAGCGTGACGGTGAGCAATGAAGTCACGCGCTCCTATAACGAAGCGTTGCAGAAAGAGCTGTCGCAGACAGTTTGGGCCTCGGGTTGTAAGAGTTGGTATCTAACGGATGATGGCCGGATCGAAACGCTGTTCCCCGGGAATGCGCAGGATTTTGAAGCGCAGATGCGTGATGTTGATCCCAGCGAAGTGACGTTCTTCAAGCTTGAGGGCGGGCGCAAGGAAACCGTAGACCTGATGCTGGCTGCACCGGAGGTAAGCACATCGGTCAAGCCGTATGAGGGCACGTTCGATCCAGCGTTCAAAGATGTCGCCGAGGCATTTGCCGCCAATTTTGCAGATCGTGGAGAGGTCGGCGCAAGCCTATGTCTAGCGGTTGACGGCAAAACGGTTGTCGACATTTGGGGCGGCATCTCCGCACCAGCGAGCAAGGCGGCGTGGCAGCGTGATACGATTGTCCCTGTCTACTCCTGTACCAAAGCCGCGACGGCCATGTGTGCGCATCTGTTAGTGGACCGCGGTCTGCTTGATTTGGACGCGGCGGTCGCGAATTACTGGCCCGAATTTGCTGCCAATGGCAAAGACTGTGTGACAGTGCGGATGTTGCTAAACCATTCCGCCGGAATTCCGGCTTTGCAGGCAAAGGTGCCGCCACAGGGGTTCATTGATTTTGAGGCGACCGCCGCGATGTTCGCGGCACAGGCGCCATTCTGGACGCCCGGCACAAAGAACGGCTATCACATGGTCAGCTTTGGCTGGCTTGTGGGCGAAGTCGTGCGACGGGTTTCCGGCAAATCGCTGGGCGCGTTCTTCCGCGATGAGATCGCGGGGCCGTTGGGGCTTGATTTCTGGATCGGGCTGCCTGCGAGTGAAGAAAAACGGCTGGCGCAGGCTATTCCATTCGTGCCCCCAGCAGGGACACCACCGTCAGAATTCCTAACGACGCTAATGTCCGACCCGGGTTCGATACAGTTCCTGTCTTTCATGAACACCGGCGGGTTTGACATGAACCAACGCGCCTATCGTGCAGCCGAGATTGGCGGGGCGGGGGGCGTGGCCAACGCCCGTGGTCTGGCGGGAATGTTTGCGCCGCTGACGACGGCCAAAGGCTATCTGTCCCGGTCACGCATTGATGCCATGCGCAAGCCCTCGATGGAAACGGAGCGTGATGAGACGCTGTTGATACCGACGCGCTTTGCCGAAGGGTTTATGCTGTCGATGCCCAACCCAAAACAGCCAGCGGGTGCATCCGTGCGACTAGGCGAGGGCGCATTTGGCCATGTCGGGATGGGCGGCAGCATCGGCTTTGCCGATCCGAATGCAGGTTTCGCTATGGGCTATGCGATGAACAAACTGGGCGGTGGCATTCTCTTGAACGAGCGGGGCCAATCGCTGGTCGATGCCGCCTACGCAACTGTTGGAGAGACCGTATAAGATGGCCGACCGCTTGCTTTGCGAAACTGATATGGCGTTCCAGTTATTTGATTGGTTGAATGTGGAGAGCCGTCTCTCAGACAGTGAGTTTGATGGAGAGACTGCGCGTGCCTATTTCGACTTATCCCAGAAACTGGCCGCCGATCACTTTCTACCCCATTACAAAACTTCCGACATGCATGAGCCGCGTTTAGAGAATGGGCAGGTCCATGTTTTACCTGAAATCGGGACCGCTCTAGCGGAGTTCCGCGATCTGGGCCTCTTCGGGGCCAGTTTCCCCGAAAACCTTGGCGGAATGGGGTTACCTTATCTTCTCTCCAGCGCGTCCTATGCTTGGTTTGCGGCGGCGAATTGTTCGTCTATTGGCTATACAATGCTGACGGGTGCGAACGCCCGTCTGCTCGCGGCGTTTGGCAATAAAGTGCAGATTGATACCTTCGCACGTCCGCAGATTGAGGGGCGCTGGTTTGGCACCATGTGCTTGTCCGAGCCGCAGGCCGGATCAGGATTGGCTGATGTTCGCACCCGCGCAGTGGCTGATGGGGCCGATGCTCACGGTCCGCGTTACAGGCTGACGGGCAACAAGATGTGGATCTCTGGCGGGGATCAAGACATTTCAGAAAACATCGTGCATTTGGTCCTGGCCAAAGTACCCAACGATGCGGGTGATCTGCCCGACGGGACAGAGGGTATATCGTTATTTATCGTGCCCAAGGTGCTGCCCGATGGGACCCTGAACGACATTGCGGTTGCCGGTCTCAATCACAAGATGGGCAATCGGGGCACGTCAAATTGCCTGTTAAACTTTGGCGAAGGTGACGGCGCTGTCGGCTGGATGGTTGGGGAACCAGGTCAAGGCCTGCGCCAAATGTTCATGATGATGAACGAGGCTCGCATCGCCGTGGGCTTCGGGGCTGCCGCGCTAGCCTGCCGGGGCTATTTGCTCGCCGTGGATTATGCGCGGGAAAGGCTGCAAGGCCGCGCAATCGGCCAGCGGGAGGGGGCGCCCGTTGCTATTATCGAACATACGGATGTGCGCCGGATGCTGCTGGCGATCCGCGCCTATAGCGAAGGGGCGATGGGGCTATGCCTTTATTGCGCCGCTCTTGTTGACCGGCCTGACGATGCCGAAGATGCCGCGTTGCTTGAATTATTGACGCCGGTTGCTAAGACATTTCCGTCCGAGTACGGGCCTAAGGCCAATGATCTGGCGATCCAGATTCACGGCGGCTACGGTTACACCCGCGATTTTGATGTTGAGCAGCTCTATCGAGACAATCGCCTGAATCCGATTCACGAAGGCACGACTGGTATTCAGGCCCTCGACCTACTTGGCCGCAAGATTTTGCGCGAAGGGAGCGGGTTAAAGGTGCTGGAACGCAGGATCGACGACACCTGTGCAAGGGCTGAGGCTTTCCCGGAGTTGTCTGGCAATGCCGCTGCCTTACGCGTGGCACTGTCGCAGGTTTTCAGCACGGTTGACGCAGTCCGCACACACCCCAAGGACCGACAGATGGATAACGCTGCGCCGTTTCAGACAGCGTTTTGCTTGGTTGTTGTCGCGTGGATATGGCTGGATCAAGCAGTAGCTGCCCATTCTTTAGAGCAAGGTCTGCCGCAGAATGATCGCCTGCGGGAGGGTAAGACCACCACCTGCCGCTACTTCTTCACCTTAGAACTCCCGATGGCTGCTCCGCTTCTGGCGCAGGTGGCATCGGGTTGTGATGTCACCCGAACTGCCGATCCGGCCCTTTTTTGACCTAATGAAATGACAAAGAACATGGCACAAACCAACGAACAAACGATACGATTTGACAACCGCGTTGCGATCGTCACTGGCGCAGGCGCGGGGCTTGGCCGCTCTCACGCACTGGATCTCGCGCGGCGCGGGGCAAAAGTCGTCGTGAATGATCTTGGCGCTGTAGCTGCACAGGCCGTCGTTGACGAGATTACCGCCGCTGGTGGTGAAGCCGTTGCCCACAACGCCAACGTCACCGATGAGGCGCAAGTCAAGGAGATGGTAGATCAGGCGATTGCGCGTTGGGGGCGGATCGACATCCTTGTCAACAATGCTGGTATCCTGCGCGACAAATCGTTTAGCAAAATGACGTTGGATGATTTTCGCTTGGTTTTGGATGTACATGTCATGGGGGCGGTTGTTTGCACCAAGGCTGTTTGGGACCACATGAAAGAGGCAAGCTATGGCCGCATCGTGATGACATCGTCATCATCGGGCATTTATGGCAACTTCGGCCAGTCCAACTACGGTTCCGCTAAGATGGGGTTGGTCGGGCTGATGAACGTCCTGCATATCGAGGGTGAAAAATATGACATCCGTGTCAATGCCCTGTCCCCGACTGCAGCGACACAGATGACCGAAGGTTTGATTTCTCCCGAGGCACTTGAGCTGATGACGACGCAAAGCGTGTCGGCTGGTCTGTGCTATTTGGTGAGTGAAGATGCTCCGTCGCGGTTGGTACTTTGCGCTGGGGCAGGGGCCTATGCTGCGGCCAAGGTCTATGAAACCGAAGGCCTGTATTTGGAACCGGATCAGCAGACAGCAGAAGGGGTCGCGGCAAACATCGATGCGATCACTGATGAGGCCGGTCAGCATCCCTATGTTCAGGGCTTTCAGCAGACATTCAAATTTGTGGGTAAGGCGGCGAACCATTTCGGCGTCGACCTTAAGGGAGGGTTGTAATCATGCGCGATGCCGTCATCGTTTCAACTGCGCGCACTCCGATCGGCAAGGCCTATCGCGGTGCGTTCAATGCAACTCCTACCCCGACACTGGCCGGCCATGCTATTGAACATGCCGTTGCCCGTGCCGGCATCGACCCCGCCCGCATCGAGGATGTGGTGCTGGGGGCCGCACTACAGCAAGGCACGAATTTCATGAATGTGGCCCGAAATGCGGCGATCCGCGCGGGCCTGCCTGTCAGCGTGGCGGGGCAAAGCATTGATCGCCAATGTGCCAGCGGCATGATGGGTATCGCCACCGCTGCCAAGCAAATCATTTGCGACGGTATGGACGTGACCGTTGGCGGTGGTGTCGAGAGCATCTCGATGAACCAGGTGCCCCAATCGTTCCAGACCACCGATGCATGGATCAAAGCCAATAAGCCCGCGCTTTACATGACCATGCTGGAAACCGCCGAAAACGTGGCCGAGCGGTTCAACGTCAGCCGCGAGGCCCAGGATGAATATGCTTTGGCATCCCAGCAGCGCACTGCGGCAGCCCAAGATGCCGGCAAATTCGACGACGAGATCGTCGCAATGAGGGCGGTCAAAAAGGTCGTGGACAAGGTCACAAAAGAGGTTTCGGACGAGGAGGTGACACTTTCAAAAGATGAAGGCAACCGGCCCGCCACTACACTAGAAAACCTTCAGAGCCTTAACCCCGTTTTTGCTGATGGGCAGGTCGTCAAGCAAGGACAATACATCACAGCAGGCAACGCCAGCCAACTTTCGGACGGTGCGTCAATAAGCGTGTTGATGGAGGCCCGTATCGCCGAAGCTGAGGGATTGGAACCACTGGGCCGATATGTGGGGATGTCGGTTGCGGGTTGCGAACCTGACGAGATGGGCATTGGCCCGATCTACGCTGTGCCCAAACTGCTAAAGGCAAACGGTCTGAAGATCGACGACATCGGACTGTGGGAGCTAAACGAGGCTTTCGCCAGTCAGGTCATTGCTAGTCGCGACCATCTAGGCATCCCCGACGAGCTGTTGAACGTCAACGGCGGGGCGATCTCGGTTGGTCACCCCTACGGAATGTCCGGCGCGCGCATGGTCGGCCATGCACTGATCGAGGGCAAACGGCGCGGTGCGCGGTATGTCGTTTGCACTATGTGCATCGGAGGAGGCATGGGCGCCGCTGGTTTATTTGAGGTTTTATGAAAATAGAAATCGCCTGATGTGTCATCACATGCGCGAGGCGAACCGATGCACGGCCACGTTTGAGGAAACGTAAAACTGCATTTCAACCAAGGGAGAGAGAAGATGAAAAAACTGATTGGCGCGGCGCTGACTGCGATTGCAATGACCACACCTGCGGCCGCAAACGAGCCTTACGGTATCTGGGAGACAAAGCGCGACCGTAAAGGCGCCTATTTGCATGTGCGCGTGCACCCTTGTGACAACAATGCTGAAATGTTGTGTGGGACGGTTCATCAAACCTTTAACACACCTCACACGGAAATTGTCGGCCGGCCCATCTTCTGGGACTTGCAGCCTACAAGTAACACCAAGTGGGGCGGCGGCACAGTTTGGGATGCTGAAACCGACCGGAATTTTGATGCCAAGGTCATCATGGGATCGACCCGCTTGCGTGTAGAGGGCTGCGTGGGTTTCTTGTGTGATGGTCAAAACTGGTCCCGCGTTCAGTAAATTCAACTTCTCAGAACGACAAAGGGCGTGAGCATCCGCTGCGTCCCACCAAGGAGGGATTATATGCAGACCCGAATGACCCGTCTGTTCGGGATCACGCATCCAATTATGCAAGGTGGCATGCACTACGTTGGGCTTGCACCCTTAGCGTCCGCCGTATCAAACGCGGGCGGGCTGGGCACTATCACGGCGCTGACTCTCGGTACACCTGAGCGTTTGGCAGCGGAAATTGCTACCTGTCGTTCACTGACCGAAAAGCCATTTGCGGTAAACCTGACATTTCTGCCCAGCATCAATGCGCCTGATTATCCAGCTTTGATAGACGCGATCATCGCGGGTGGTGTCGGGGTGGTTGAAACCGCTGGCCGTAGCCCAGAACGCTATATGAGGACCCTAAAGGACGCGGGGATTACAGTGATCCACAAATGCACCTCCGTACGCCATGCTCTAAAAGCGCAAGACATAGAATGTGACGCCGTCTCTATCGACGGCTTTGAGTGCGGCGGACATCCGGGCGAAGATGATATCCCCAATATGATCCTGCTGCCGCGCGCTGCGGATGAACTGGAGATCCCGATAGTAGCCTCAGGCGGTATGGCGGATGCGCGCTCTCTCGTGGCCGCACTCGCGTTGGGCGCGGAGGGGATTAACATGGGCACTCGATTTGTCGCAACACGTGAGGCCCCCGTGCATGACAACGTACGTCAGGCCATTGTTAAGGCCAGCGAACGTGACACGCGGTTGGTTATGCGACCTCTGCGCAATACTGAACGCGTACTGATAAATCCCGCGGTTGAAACCATCCTTGAGACGGAGGCGGCCCGAGGCGACGATTTGGTTTTTGGTGATATCGCCCCTCAAGTCGCAGGGGTTTATGGCCGCGTCATGAAGGATGGCGAAACGGATGCTGGCGCTTGGTCTTGCGGGATGGTGGCGGGGCTGATCAACGACGTGCCGACATGTGCCGATTTGATCGAACGGATCATGCAGGATGCCGAACACCTTATCTCTGACCGCCTTACCCGGTTCGTGACATGACCGAATACGTTAGTCTTCAACGAAACGGCCTGGTTGCAACGATTTTGTTGAAACGGCCCGACGCTTATAATGCTCTAAACGAGAAAATGCGGCTGCAACTGGCGCAGGCAGTCGCAGAGGTCGAGGCCGATGCGACCCTGCGCGTGGTTGTTATTGCAGGCGTGGGGCGCGGGTTTTGCGCAGGGGCAGATATCAAGTCGCGGTCTGCCAAAACGTCTGGTGAGGTCTTGGAGGAGGAATTTCGTCCCTGCCTCGCGCCCATATGGAGCAGCGACAAGATCTATATTGCGGCGGTGCATGGCTATGCCGCCGGGATCGGGGCCGCCATCGCACTGGCATGTGATCTAATCGTTATGGAGAACACAGCAAAGTTAGCGTTGGCATTTGCGGCCATAGGCCTGATCCCCGATGGTGGGCTGTGCTGGCACCTGACCCGTGCACTTGGATCGCGCCGCGCACTTGAAGCTATTGTCGAGGGCCAAAGCCTAGATGCAGAGCTCTGCGCTAAGACTGGTCTGGCCAACAGGATCACGGATCCTGGCGATGCCTTGGCAACAGCACAAACTTGGGCTGCAACCATCGCAGATGCGGCACCGTTGGCCGTTACCGCCGCAAAGCGGCTGGTGGCGCAATCTGGTCAGATGGATATACACGATATATTTTCCTATGAGGCAAAAGAGCAGACGCACCTTGCGCAATCAAAGGATCATGATCGTGGCGTCGCGGCCTTTCTGGGCCGCGAAACGCCGGTATTCAAAGGCAGCTAGACTAGATCAAATTGCATATAGCGCGCCAGATGGTGGTCCGCGTTACCCATTTCGTGATCGATCATCACCAGACGTTTCGCGAAATGACCCATCTCGTATTCCCACGTCATGCCGATACCACCGTGAAGCTGGATCGCCTCTTCGGCGACCAATGTGCCGATCCGCCCGATGGAGTATTTGGCGGCTGATAGGGCCTTGTCGCAATCTGTCTCAGATTTATTCACGGCAGCGGCAGCATTGATGACGGCGGAGCGCGCCTGTTCGATCTCAAGCAAAACCTGAGCCATGCGATGTTGCAGCGCTTGAAAGCGTCCAATAACGGTGCCGAACTGTGTGCGGGTGCGAAGATAGTCCAACGTGGTTTCCTTGATCGCCTCCATGATGCCGAGAGCTTCGGCACATATGGCGAGGCACGCCCAGTTTTCGGCGGTACGCACGATCGTATCGGCGTGATGCGCTGATCCAAGGAGGGCATCGCTCGATATGGCTAAATCTGCGAAATGAATATCACTAGCCGATCCACCATCGAAGGTGTCGTGATGGGTTATCGCAACGCCATTGGCTGTCGGGTCGATTAGAAAAAAGGACGCCTGTGCTGCGTCCGCGCCGCTTTGCGCACTGAGGACAATGGTATCGGCACCTGCGGCAAATTTCACCATGGGTGCGGTCCCGTTCAGGATCCAGCCAGCCTCAGATTGCTTTGCAGTTACCCTGTCACCGGTTGTATGCGCTTGAGCGACAACGTAGCGGCTGGCGCCAGTTATTACCTTCGCCAACCGCTCAAAATCCCCTGCCGCGGCAAGGACGTGGCCTGAACGTAGCACACAATCGAGCAATGGTTCGACGACCAGTCCGCGGCCCAATTCTTGAAAGACAGCTGCAACGTCAAAAGCAGAGCCGCCAAAGCCCCCCTGTTCTTCGGTAAAGAAGACCCCAAACATCCCCAATTCGGCGAGGTTGTTCCAATGGACATCGCTGAACCCTTGGGGGCTGGCTGCTGCATCGTTCCGGTCCGACAGATTGTATTCATTCTGGATATAGCGGGCAAGAGTATCGACCACCATTTGCCGTTCTTCAGTGTGTGTGAAGTCCATGATATTTCCTAAAGCCCCAGGATCATCTTGCTGATGATGTTCTTCTGAATTTCGTTTGATCCGCCATAGATCGAGAGTTTTCGGTTGTTGAAATAGACGCCTGCTGCGTTCGTTGCGCCGGCGGGGGCCTGTTCGCCTGACCGCAGTGCTTGTGCGTCGCGCCCCACCACGCGACGGATGAGGCTGTCGAGCTCTTGATGGATTTCTGAGCCGAGGATCTTGAGCATCGAACT
Organism: Thalassobacter stenotrophicus; assembly: GCF_001458315.1. Lineage (GTDB taxonomy): Bacteria > Pseudomonadota > Alphaproteobacteria > Rhodobacterales > Rhodobacteraceae > Thalassobacter > Thalassobacter stenotrophicus. The sequence goes on from NZ_CYRX01000010.1 coordinate 20,120, forward strand.
CTCTGCGCCGGGAGCCCCTCCACCCGCAACTGAGGCAAGGACACGCATGTTAGTGGTGTCCATGTTCGCCAGATCAATCTCAACCCGGGCGATCCGAGCCGCCAGAAGCGCCTTTTCATGGACGGAAAGGCTACGAGATTTTTCGGCAAACAAGTCTTTCAGCCGTGTAAGTTTTTTCTTAGACGCACCAACCATTGCAATGCCGGTGCGTTCATATGTCAGAAGGTATTTTGCGTAAGTCCAGCCTTCGTTCTCGGCACCCACAAGGTTTGAGGCCGGCACGCGGACGTTGGTAAAGAACACTTCGTTGATCTCGTAGCCGCCATCGATTGTGCGGATTGGGCGCATCTCGATCCCCGGCGTGGCCAAGTCGATCAGCAAGAATGAAATACCCGCCTGCGGTTTGCCTTCGTTTGACGTGCGGACAAGGCAAAAAATCATATTCGCGTATTGGCCCAGTGTGGTCCACGTCTTTTGCCCGTTGACGATGTAATCATCACCATCGCGCACCGCTGTTGTACGAATGCTGGCTAGGTCCGAACCTGCTCCGGGTTCCGAATAGCCCTGACACCACCAATCTGTGCCGTCGATCATGCGAGGCAGATAGTAATCGCATTGTTCCTGCGAGCCGAACTTCATCAACACAGGCGCAAGCATCTTGAAATTAAACGCTAGCACCTTGGGTGCATCGGCACGGGCCATTTCCTCATCGAAAATATGGGTCTTGACCGGCCCCCATCCCGTTCCGCCAAATTCGACAGGCCAGTTGTAGGCGAGCCAGCCTTGGCGGCGCAGGATCGCATGCCAGTCCAGTAGTTGCTCCTTGTTTAGATAACCGCCCTCCGCAACGATCCGTGCGTATTCAGGAGGCAGGTTGTTTTCGACGAAGTCGCGCACCAGAGCGCGAAAGTCTTCATCCTCGGGCGAAAAGGTGGTGTCCATCGTAGATCCTCCAGCGGTTCAATTCCACAAAACATACCAATCAGTATGTTTTACGAAAACGCTGTAAGTAAAATGAACCAATGCTTGCCCAGACGCTATGCGCGCGCGGTCAGTGTTCCGAGAGCCATTTGTGCGATGAGCTCTGCAATCTCGAGGTGGGTTTCATCTGTGTCTTCAGGACGAGCCTGATACCAGAAGATTGGCGCATTCAAGAGCACAAGCACGCTGTTTACAGTAACCGAAATCGATTGCTGGGCAAAGCTGGTGTCCTTTTGCCCCGCCGTTATCACATCTCGAAACAGATCTTCATATCCGGCTTGCATGGATTTTATGTCATCCAGCAGTTCGCGTTCATGGGTTGGCAAGTCTGAACGCAGCCCCGCGCGCAGGTTTTCGACGACGACACGATGGTAAGGCAAATCGGCAAGGATACCCATGACATGTGCACGGGCCATCGCCAGAAACCGCTGTGTCGTTGGTGCCGGAGTGTTTGCAATCGGTTTTACACGGCTAAGCACGGACAAGATCGACTGTTTTCGCACGGCCAACAGCAACTCACCCTTGCTGTTGAAGTGATGATAAACCTTGCCTTTCGAAGCGCCCATCTCTTGTGCGACTTGATCCATAGACGTGGCATCTACACCGTTTTTTGCAAAGCAAATTGCGGCCGTTCGAACGATCTCTGGCTTAAGGTTTGCGCGGCTCAATGGTCTTTCGTCTCCGGTTGTCAGCTGCTTATGCAAAGATGGCGAGGGTCAGCCAATCGGCGACAAGAGCGGGCTTGGCTCCGCCTTCAATTTCTACTGTCATTGCGCTTGTTTGCAACAGTTGGCTATCTGATTTACGGATAATATCTTTTGCGACGAACCGCCCCCGCACGCGCGCGCCGGATGGCACTGGCGTCAGAAAACGGACCTTGTCAAAGCCGTAGTTCATTCCCATGACTTGACCATCCTGGTTGGGAAAACTGTCAAATGCAAATCGGCTGGCCAACGATAAAATAAGGAAGCCATGGGCAATTGTCCCGCCGAAGGGGGACTCTGCCGCGGCGCGGGCCGGGTCATTGTGGATGAATTGCCGGTCCAATGTGACGGTGCCAAACTCATCTATCATTTTCTGATCGACGGTTTGCCAGTCCGACACACCTATTTCAGTGCCGAGGCGATTTTGGAGTGCGGTGAAGGCTGTATCGATAAAGGGCATGGCGGTCTTGTCCGTATTGATTTCGTTGACACCATACTCACTAGTATGTTTTTTGTCGAGAAGCCTTACGAATTAAAGAAAGCCTGATGCTATGACTTTGGCACATGATAGTTTCGCCTTCGACACCGTGCCTTCCGTTAGGTTCGGCGCAGGTTGCCTTGGTCAAATCGGGTCGATCGCAGGTGAAACAGTCGGCAAAACCTGTCTTGTTGTCACCGATCGCGGTCTTGTGGCGACCGGTATCGTGGATCAAGCACTTGCAGCTTTACACTCGTGCGGGATCCATTGCGAAGTCTTTGACCAGGTTGAGGCTGATCCATCCGAGGCGACAGTCTTATCGGCAGTTGCACAGGCGAGGGCGCTTGGCTGCAACAGTATCATCGGGCTTGGGGGCGGGTCTTCTCTCGATGTGGCGAAGCTAGTTGCGTATCTTGCTGGAACAGGTGAGCAGATCAGCGACATTTACGGAGTGGGACTAGCATTGGGCAAGCGTTTGCCGCTGGTGTTGGTTCCTACGACATCAGGGACCGGATCCGAGGTCACACCGATCGCAATCGTAACGACACCAAGCCAAGAGAAAATGGGGGTGGTGTCATCGGCGTTATTGCCTGACGTAGCGCTTCTTGACCCGCTCCTAACCCTCGGGCTGCCAGCGAATATCACGGCGGCGACAGGAATTGATGCGATGGTGCACGCCATTGAGGCCTACGCCTCCGCTAGTCCAAACAACAATCCCATCTCACGCACCCTCGCACTTCAGGCATTGCGTCTGCTCGGTGGCGCGCTCTTGCGCGGAGTGCATCAGGGTGATGACCTTGGAGCGCGATCAGACCTTTTGATCGGTTCCATGCTGGCCGGACAGGCCTTCGCAAATTCTCCGGTCGCAGCTGTGCATGCGCTCGCCTATCCGATTGGCGGGCATTTCAAAATTCCACACGGGCTCTCCAACGCATTGGTCCTTCCGCATGTCTTGCGGTTCAACATCAACACCGCCCCGGATGCCTACGCGCAAATGGCGTCTGCTGCCTTTCCGAAGTTGGCGGATGTTCCCAAAGCTGAAAGGGCTGCGGCCTTCTGCAATTGTCTCGAAGGTTTGTCGCGCAGTTGCAACTTACCACAACGCTTGCGCGATGTCGGTATTGCGCGCGAAGCCCTGCCGATGATGGCACGCGACGCCATGAATCAGACCCGACTTCTCATAAACAACCCGCGTCCAGTCACTGAGGCAGACGCCCTATCCATCTACGAGGCCGCATGGTGAACCGCCCTGAACCCCCAACCCGTGCAGAATATCTGACGTTTAGAACGATCACCACGCGGTGGTTCGATAACGACATCTATGGACATATGAACAATACGGTTCACTACGAACTCTTTGACACCGCTGTGAATGGTCTCCTTGTCGAAAAACGTATTCTCAGCTTGCGAGATAGTTCTGCGGTTTTTCTTGTTGTCAGTTCTGGCTGCAACTATTTTTCGGAGCTTGCCTTTCCGGACGTCATCAATGCGGGTCTCAGCGTCACAAAGCTGGGAACGTCATCAGTGCACTACGATATCGGCTTGTTTGCTGGAGAAAGCGGTCGTGCCGCGGCGCGTGGGCACTTCATACACGTAAACGTAGATCGAGAATCACGACGGCCAATTCCTATCTCAGATCAGGCTCGCATGGTCCTGAGCGAGCTGGTTGTATCCGAATGAAACGTTGCGTTTCTGAGCACTTCACAAGTGCAGTAAGTAAAACTTACCTCATTTATTGAGTGAGTAATCTGAGATTAACGTCCCCAAGGCGACGCGCGGAGGCTGTGGGCGCTGAAATTCTTTGGGAGGAGCAATAATGAAACTGAAAATCACCACCAGTGCCGCGATCCTTGGCGCCGTAGCGACAACTGCCTCGGCAGGTTCGCTTGAAAGAAACAATATGCCGATCGAACTCTTGTTTGACTCGGGAAACGTGGTGCAGTTCTCGTATACTGCCCCAAACCTAAACCTATCGGCAGCACCATTCGGCAGCACAGGCAGCGTTTTGAATGATTTCACTACAGTCGGGTTAGCCTTCAAAACCGACATCAACGATGATCTCGCGCTCGGTGTGTTTTTCAATCAACCATTCGGTGCTGACAACGGCTACGAAGGCCCCGGCGCCGCAGGCCTTGCCATCGACTTTCAGAGCAATGAACTGGCGGCTGTTCTCAGTTACCAGATGAATCAAAATCTTTCGCTCCACGGCGGTGTCCGTGTGGTGGAGAGTGAACTCAATCTAAGCATACCAATCCCATCACCTTCCTTCCTCTATACATTGGACGCCAAGTCAGACAGAGGGTTTGGCTACTTGTTAGGTGCGTCTTATGTTGTGCCCGAACGGGGTGCTCGCGTTACACTGACCTATCAATCGTCCGTGAAACACAATTTCGAAAGCACCGAATTCGTTGGAGCAACAATTGACGGGAACACAGAGGCCGAACTGCCGCAGTCGCTCAAATTGGACGGTGAGATTGCGCTAAACTCAAGCACTTTGCTGTTTGGCAGTGTGAAGTGGTCCGACTATTCGAATTTCGACGTCGCTGCGCCGGGATACGCGGGGATTGCCGGGCAGGTTAGTGTCATCGACTACAACGAAGACAACATTAACGTCAGCGTCGGTCTGGGACGGTCGATCAACGACGAATGGTCGGGCTTTGGCATCCTGGAAGCCCAACTCACAGATGGAGAAGCGAACGAGCTGCGCCCCTATGATGGTAGCCGGGCACTGACACTCGGCGCACGTTACACGAGCGGTCAGTATGAAATTACGGCCGGTGCGCAATATCGACAGTTCGGCGATGCGACTGTTAGCGGTGCTACGTTCTCTGGAAATGATGCGGTTTCGCCGTTCCTGCAGATCGCCTATTCGTTCTAATCCCGAACTGAGGGCGACCGCTGATGCTCAGCAGTCGCCCTTTTTCTGTTCTTAAAGATGATGAAGCTGGAGAAGCCGCTGATGAAGGTCCTCGTGCCCGTCAAACGCGTGATTGATTATAACGTGAAGGTCCGTGTGAAAGCGGATGGGAGCGGTGTTGATCTCACCAACGTTAAAATGTCTATGAACCCTTTTGACGAGATTGCCGTCGAGGAAGCAATCCGCCTGAAAGAGGCCGGCAAAGCCGAAGAGGTGATCGCGGTTTCCATTGGCGTAAAACAGGCGCAGGAAACGCTGCGCACGGCGCTTGCGATGGGTGCAGATCGTGCGATCCTCGTGGTGGCCACCGATGATGTGCATGAAGATATCGAGCCACTGGCCGTTGCAAAGATCCTCAAGGGTGTGATCGACGAAGAGCAGCCCGGCCTTGTGCTGACGGGCAAGCAAGCAATCGACAACGACATGAACGCCACGGGCCAGATGCTCGCCGCACTGACCGGTTGGGGGCAGGGCACGTTCGCTTCCGAACTGGACGTGGATGATGACACCGCCACCGTGACCCGCGAAGTGGACGGTGGATTGCAGACGATCAAGATCAAGATCCCCGCCATCGTGACTGTCGATCTGCGTTTGAATGAGCCGCGTTATGCGTCGTTGCCCAATATAATGAAGGCGAAGAAGAAGCCTTTGGATGAAAAGACACCGGCGGACTACGGCGTTGATACGACACCACGTCTAGAGATCGTTGGCACCACCGAACCGGGAGCCCGCTCGGCGGGTATCATCGTGGGCTCGGTGGATGAACTGGTTGATAAACTCAAAGAAGTGGGAGCTGTATAGTGACTGTTCTTTTGCTTGCCGAAGTCACCGATGGTGCACTGAATACGGACGCGACAGCAAAGGCGATGTCTGCGGCCAAGATGCTGGGCGATGTGGTGATACTGTGCGCGGGCGCAACCGCGAAGGACGCCGCCGACGAGGCCGCGACACTAGGTGCCTCAAAAGTCTTGTTGGCAGAAGATGATGTGCTGGGCCACCGTTTGGCCGAAAGTACGGCGGACCTAATCGTATCGTTGGCTGGTGACTATGACCACATTGTCGCCCCGGCGACTACGGGTGCTAAAAACGTAATGCCCCGAGTTGCCGCGCTGCTTGACGTGATGGTGATCTCCGACGCCTCTGCCGTGTTTGACGCCGACACCTTCGAGCGCCCGATCTATGCGGGCAACGCCATCCAGACGGTAAAATCCTCGGATGCCAAGAAGGTCATTACCTTCCGCACCTCGACATTTGAACCGGTGAAGGCCTCCGAGTCGTCCGCCATTGAAAGCGTGGCTGTGCCTGCCAGCTCCAGTCTGTCGGAATGGGTTGAGGACAAAGTTGCCGTGTCTGATCGTCCTGAACTGACGTCGGCTGGTGTTGTTGTGTCTGGTGGTCGCGGTGTCGGCTCTGAGGATGACTTCAAGCTGATCGAAGGCTTAGCCGATAAGTTGGGCGCCGCAGTTGGCGCATCCCGTGCGGCGGTTGATTCCGGTTACGCGCCGAACGACTGGCAGGTTGGCCAGACGGGTAAGGTTGTGGCCCCTGATCTTTACGTTGCTGTCGGCATCTCCGGCGCGATACAGCACCTTGCCGGTATGAAAGATTCTAAGGTGATCGTAGCGATCAACAAAGATGAAGAGGCTCCGATTTTTCAGGTGGCTGACTTCGGACTGGTCGCTGACTTATTCGATGCCGTGCCAGAACTGACTGAAAAGCTTTGAGGCAGATCGAACTATAAGCCTTACACAAGCAAGATCCTATTTATTTGCCATTGTCGTTGCGATCATAAAATCAGTTTGGCGCAAGCGGGATTGGTTGGCGGAGCATTCTCACCACATCATGGCCGAATGAAGCGTGAACCGTTTTGGATGGCGTTCTAATATAATAAAATGCATCTTCAATGTTTCTGGCGCTACGGGCTCAAAAGGCTGAAAACAGTTAGACAACAGACATTCAGCAGTGTTGGTCGAAAGGCTGAAAAGTCTTTCTGACGAGACGTTCATGCAAATCACAAAGAATGACTGGTAAGGGCCAAAACTACTTGATGTAGCGCTCTGATCGATGTTCTGGAACCCGCTTTTGAGTTGACCTTGGAAGATATGCCTTAGGGATGTTTGGTGACGGGAAGGCAGCAATCTAATATAGCAATCAATGCAATAACCGAAGTGGTATGCACTGCATGTCTATGTCTTGCCCGCGAGACGGCCTGATGGGTCGCAAACGCGTCATTCGGGTCAAGACGACACCGCCAGCTTTTTCTCATATGAGCACCGCAACGGAAAAATTACGCCGCTCAAATAAATGCTAGGCCTTCACAATCCAATTGGTGGATAAAATGGGGGGGGGGTGCGCTCTCACCCCAATCTTCTAAGTGCTGGTTTTTAAGGCATTTATCCACGGTGAGTGGCGGAGACACAGGGATTCGAACCCTGGGTAGGCTTGCACCCACACCGGTTTTCGAAACCGGCCCGTTCGACCACTCCGGCATATCTCCGCAGACCAGCGGTCACTCTGGTGGCGTGCGGTCTAGGGGCAAACTGGCGGGGGTGCAAGCAGGTTTTGCCACCAATATGCGTAAAGGTTAAGGCGCGTCCCTTGGCAGGCCTCGTAATCCCCCCATCTATAGGGTGTGACCGACGCCAAAAGGAGATCTCGATGCTGCGTGCTGCCCTCATTCTAGCCGCGGGCTTTGTGCTTGCACCCCTCAGCATTCCGAGCGTTTCGGGGATTGTTTCCGCTCAAACCCAAGCGCCCGCAGGGTTGCCCGCGATCAAACACACACAGTTGATGGAAGCACTTAGGCTGCGCGACATCATCGAGGTCGTTGCTGCCGAAGGCATCGCCGCAGGCCCTGAGATTGAGGAAGACATGTTTCCCGGACGCGGGGGCTTTGGCTGGAAGGTTGAGCTAGAGCGCATTTATGACATCCCCCGCGTGATGGGCATCATGTCCGACGACATCAGGGCCAACGTGTCAGAGGCCGACGCGGATGTACTGATCTCATTTCTTGGTAGCCCGCTGGGAAAGCGCATCGTTGAGGGCGAGGTGGCCGCACGGGCCGCGATGCTGGACGAAGACGTTGATCAGGCCGCTACCGATCTTGCGCAAAAAATGCGCCGAGAGGGGGGCAGGCGGGTCGAACAGATTGCCGAGTTCATCGCAGCCTATGATCTTGTGACTTCCAACGTCGTGGGCGGGCTCAATTCCAACTACGCCTTCTATCAGGGGCTCGCGGCGGGCGGGGCTTTGCCGGACTCGATGACGGAGGATCAAATCGTGAATGAGGTGTGGTCCCAGCAGGACACCATCACAACCGAGACCGAGGATTGGCTGTATGCCTATTTGCTGGCGTCCTATGCAGGGTTGAGCGATGATGAGATGCAAACCTACATCGCCTTTGCCCGTACCGATGCGGCACAGGCGTTCAACGGGGTTTTGTTCGACAGTTTCGGCACAGTCTTCACGTCGATCAGTCGCGCACTCGGCCGGGCAGTCGCAGACCGGATGTTGGCGCAGGACATATAGGGTTGTCGCCGCGGCCCGTTTGAGTTGGCGGTTGACACAGCACCCCCCATAAAGGATACCCCAGCCACGCCGTGCGGGATTCCCTCGCGCGGTGTTTGTTGTTTTGTCCCGATCACGGGACACGCTGTCCGAGGCAAATGAAACGCCGGTGCATGCCGGGGCCACAGGATGCGACAGAAAAAAGGAAGCAGCCAATGTTCGCTGTTTTGAAAACTGGCGGCAAACAGTACCGCGTCCAATCGGGCGACGTACTGCGTGTCGAAAAACTGGCCGCAGAGGCCGGTGAGAAAATCCAATTCAATGATGTGCTGATGCTCGGTGGTGACACTGTCACTGTTGGCGCACCTTTGGTGGACGGTGCCGCGGTTCAGGCCGACGTTATCGACCAAATCAAAGGCGAAAAGCTGATCCACTTCGTGAAGCGTCGTCGCAAGCACTCCTCCAAACGCACCAAGGGCCACCGTCAAAAACTGACGCTGATCCGCGTGACGGACATCCTTGCTGCTGGCGCAGATGCCTCTGGCGTCAAAGCCGCTGTTGGTGCCGGTTCGGTTGCTGGTGTGGCTGTTGCTGCAACTGCACCTGCTGCTGCCAAAAAAGCCGCTCCTAAAAAGGCTGCAAAAGCTGAGGCCGCTCCTGCTGCCGCTGCTGGCGCAGACGATCTCAAGAAGCTGTCCGGTGTCGGCCCAGCCCTTGAGAAGAAGCTGCTTGCAGCCGGCGTGACAACCTTCGCACAGATCGCAGCTTGGTCGCCCGAAGACGTTGCTGCAATCGACGAGCAATTGTCGTTCAAAGGCCGTATCGAGCGTGAAGGCTGGATCGAACAAGCCAAAGAACTGGCTAAAGGTTAAGGAGAGAAAGCATGGCACATAAAAAAGCAGGCGGTTCCTCCCGCAACGGTCGCGACTCCGCTGGACGTCGCCTTGGTGTTAAACTCTACGGTGGCCAAGCGGCTATCCCCGGGAACATCATCGTGCGTCAACGGGGCACCAAGTGGTGGCCAGGCCAAGGCGTCGGCATGGGCAAAGATCACACGATCTTTGCAACTGTCGAAGGCGCCGTGACCTTCCACACAGGTCTCAAAGGCCGCACGTTTATTTCGGTTCTGCCAGTGGCGGAGGCCGCTGAGTAAGCCGACCCGAAATAATGCCAGACATTTAGGGGATCGGTGAAAACCGGTCCCCTTTTTCCTTTCAGGAGGTCAGAATGACCCCCGATCCGATTTTCACATCTCGACTGTGCCTGCGTCCGTTTACGGGCGCTGATCGCGCTGCGGTGACCGAAGGTCTTAATGACTTGGCGGTGTCACAATGGTTGGCACGGGTCCCATACCCGTTCAGCCAAGCTGACCTGTCGGTGATGCAATCCGAAGTTCCCTCAAGCTGGCCGGACCTGATGGTGATCGCCAAAGACACCACGGTCATCGGCGCCGTAACGACCCATCCGCATTTCGGGTTCTGGATCGCGCGGCCCCATTGGGGCAATGGTTACGGGCGTGAGGCGGCGCGTGCAGCTTTGAAATTCGCCCTTGCACGAAACAGCACCGTGCACAGCGGCTACTTCGCGGGCAATTCGGCCAGTGCACGTATCCTGCATGGCCTGGGCTTCACGATCACGTCGCGCGGACGCACGCACTGCCGCGCCTTGGGTCGAGAATTGCCAGACGTCACACTGATATGCACCGCGCAGGGCAGGGTGGCCGCATGAGTGTCGCGTCTGCTTCCTTTCTGGTCTTTGCCGCCAGCCAAGTCGGCACGCCGGGGCCAGCCAATATGGCGCTGATGGCAACCGGTGCGCGGTATGGGCTGCGCGCGGCTTGGCCGTTTGTGGCGGGCGTAGCCCTTGGCAAACAATTGATCATTTGGCCCATGGGCCTTGGCTTGATGGAGCTGGCAACCAGCTATCCGGCTGTTTTCAGCGCGCTCAAATACATCTCCGCCGCGTATATCCTGTGGCTCGCGTGGAAGGTCGCGAACCTGCGCCTTAACACAACAGATGCGCAGGACCGCGCGCCCGGATTTTTAGCGGGACTTATTGTGCACCCGCTCAACCCCAAAGCTTGGGCCATGATCACGGCTGGCTTTACCAATTTCGTGGCTCCCGGCACTCCGCCACTCGAAGCCACAGCCATTATCGCTTTGTGCCTTTTGACCTGTCAGATCGTTTTGCACCCGGTCTGGACCTCGGCGGGGGCGTTTATTGCTGCGCGCGTCGCGGGCACCGGCGCAGAGCGAACCTTGATGCGTATTTTAGCAGCTTTGACCGTTGCAAGCGTACTTTTCGTGTTGTTCGGAGGAGGAACCCCATGACACACACTTTATTTCAACAAACAACCATTCCAACCGAGCGGTTTACCCTGCGCCCTCTTAGGACGTCCGACCAAGGCCTGATTGAGGTCTATGGCGGCGATGCGCGTGTCGCCAAGATGACAGCCGAAATCCCCCATCCGCTGCCCCCCGGTGCGACGGCGGCGTATATCGCGCGGGTCACGCAGCCTGACAGCGACGAGGTGGTTTGGGCCATGGACGCATCCGGCACCGGGTTGTCCGAACTTGTCGGCCTGATTTCGCTGAAACAAATGGACCGCAAACAGGCTGAGATCAGCTATTGGGTCGCCCCTGTTGCGTGGAACACCGGCCTCGCATCTGAGGCGGTCTCTACCTTGGTAGAAGCCAATCCCCTCGACAACGACACGCTTTTCGCAAGCGTTTTCCAAGACAACCCAGCCTCCGGGCGGGTGCTCACGCATGCGGGTTTTGCCTACATCGGTCCGGCTGAGGCGTTTTCCGTCGCGCGCAACACAACTGTTGCCACATGGACCTATCATCGGAACATGCGCAGTGCTTGAGCTTTATCCCGCCCTGAGGTATCGGCAACGCACCCTCATAGGACGCAATTCATGAAGTTTCTCGATCTCGCCAAAGTCTACATTCGCTCCGGTGCAGGAGGCGGCGGTTGCGTCTCGTTTCGGCGTGAAAAATACGTGCAATACGGCGGTCCCGATGGGGGCGATGGCGGCCGGGGCGGTGACGTTGTGGTTGAGGCGGTCGAAGGCCTGAACACGCTGATCGATTTCCGCTACCAGCAGCACTTTTTCGCTAAAAACGGCCAGCCCGGCATGGGGCGGCAACGCTCCGGCAAGGATGGTGATCCGATCGTGTTGCGCGTGCCGGTGGGAACCGAAATCCTTGATGAGGACGAAGAAACCATAATCGCTGATCTGACGGAAGTCGGGCAAAAGGTGATCCTCGCGCAGGGCGGCAACGGCGGCTTTGGCAACCTGCACTTTAAATCCGCAACGAACCAAGCGCCGCGTCGGTCAAACCCCGGCCAAGAAGCTGTTGAACGCACCATCTGGCTGCGGCTCAAGTTGATTGCTGATGTGGGTCTTTTGGGGCTGCCGAATGCGGGCAAATCCACCTTTTTGGCAGCGACATCCAATGCCCGTCCCAAGGTGGCGGATTATCCGTTCACCACGCTTGTGCCCAACCTTGGGGTTGTGGGCGTGGATGAGGTTGAATTCGTCGTCGCAGATATTCCCGGCCTGATCGAAGGCGCCCACGAGGGACGCGGCATCGGGGACCGGTTCCTTGGCCACGTAGAACGCTGCGCCGTTCTGCTGCACCTTGTAGATGGCACCAGCGCGGATGTTGCGGGCGACTACAAGACGATCATCACCGAGCTGGAAATGTATGGTGGCGGTCTGGCTGAAAAGGCACGGGTGACAGTGCTTAACAAAATCGACGCCCTCACCGAAGAGGAACGCGCCGAGAAATGTGCCGCATTGGCCGAAGCCGTCGGCGCGCCCATCATGGAAATGTCCGGTGTGGCAAAACAGGGCACGGTTGACGTGCTGCGCGTGTTGCGCGACCAGATCGACGCTGACCGCCTGCGCCAAAAGCCCGCGCAGGAGGAAAAGCCGTGGTCACCGAGCTAACACCCCAACTGATCCACGCCCGCCGGTTTGTTGTCAAAATCGGTTCGGCGCTGTTGGTTGATACCCAGACAGGCACCGTCAAAACCGATTGGCTCACTGGCTTGGCCCTGGACGTGGCCGAGGCCCGCGCGCGCGGCCAAGAGGTCGTGATCGTTTCATCAGGCTCCATCGCGTTGGGCCGTCGGGTCTTGGGGTTGCCGGAGGGAGAGCTATCGCTTGAGCAATCGCAGGCCGCTGCCGCCGTCGGGCAGATCCAATTGGCCCGGGCATATGAGCAAGTCCTAGCACCCCACGGGATCACCACGGCGCAGGTTCTGCTGACCCTCGAAGACAGCGCCAATCGCCGCCGCTATCTTAACTCTCGGGCGACGTTTGCCACGCTGTTGGGCCTCGGCGTTGTGCCGATTGTGAATGAAAATGACACGATCGCCACGGATGAAATCCGCTTTGGTGACAATGACCGGCTCGCGGCACAAGTGGCGGTGATGTCCGGTGCGGACCAATTGGTTCTGCTGTCGGACGTAGATGGTCTTTATACCGCGAACCCGATGATTGACGACACAGCCGAGCATCTGCCACTGGTTCAGGCTATCACGCCCGAGATCGCCGCAATGGCCGGTGAGGGGGTGTCTGGCCTGTCCAAGGGCGGAATGGTGACCAAGCTGATGGCCGCGCGCACTGCCACGGACGCGGGCTGTGCCATGGCGATCACGCTGGGGGCTTCGGACCGGCCGCTTCGGGGGCTGACCTCAGACGCACGCGCCACGTGGTTCACCGCCGCCCAAGACCCGCAAACCGCGCGCAAACGCTGGATCGGCGCGATGAAACCACGCGGTACGCTGGCCGTAGATGCCGGCGCAGCCCAAGCCCTTGCGCGCGGGAAATCACTGCTGCCCGCGGGCGTGAAATGGGTCGGCGGTAAGTTTGGCCGAGGTGAGCCCGTAACAATTGAAGGTCCCGATGGAATGTCTATTGGCAAGGGCCTAACCCGCTACACAAGCGAAGAAGCGCGTCTGATTTGCGGCGCGCAAAGCGGTGACATCGCGGAATTGCTGGGCTACCCTGCACGCTCCGCACTCATCCACCGCGACGATATGGTGACAGGTTAAGGAGGCCCGGAGGAGGGCGACGGCATGAAAGATTTTGACACGATCCCGAACCTGATGGCCGACATCGGCGCGCGCGCGCGGGCCGCCACGGCTGCTTTGGCCTCGGCAACGGCCGAACGCAAACATGCGGCTCTTATCGGCGCGGCTGAGCATTTGTGGGCCGACCGGGCCGAAGTCATTGCCGCCAATGTCCGCGACATGGACTTTGGGCGTGACAAAGGCCTTAGCGACGCGATGATGGACCGCCTGATGCTGGATGAGGACCGCATTCGCGGCATCTGCGATGGCTTGCGGGCCGTGGCCGAACAGGTTGATCCTGTGGGCCGGGTCCTTGCGGAATGGGACCAGCCTTCGGGCCTGAATATCAAGCGCGTTGCCACCCCACTGGGCGTCATTGGCGTGATCTATGAAAGCCGTCCAAACGTGACTGCAGACGCCGGTGCCCTGTGTCTTAAGGCTGGCAACGCCGTGATCCTGCGCGGCGGCTCCGAGAGTTTTCATTCCTCTGGCGCGATACACGCCGCAATGGCCAAGGGCCTGCGCGATGCGGGCCTGCCCGAGGATGCCATACAACGCGTTCCCACCCGGGACCGCGCCGCCGTCCAGGAAATGCTGACAATGGTCGACACAATCGACGTGATTGTCCCACGGGGTGGCAAGGGCCTTGTGGGCCTTGTCCAGCGAGAGGCCCGCGTGCCCGTATTTGCCCACCTTGAGGGCATCTGCCACACCTATGTCGGCGCATCAGCGGACCCCGCGATGGCGGTTGAAATCGTGCTCAACGCCAAGACGCGGCGCACCGGAATTTGCGGCTCGCTTGAGACAGTGCTGATCGATCAGGCCTTCGACGACAAATACGGCGCGATCGTGGTTGAGGCTCTGCGGGACGCGGGCGTTGATGTGCGCGCGGACGGGCCGCTGGCAGAAGTGCCCGGCACGACCCGCGCCACAGACGCGGACTTTGGGACAGAGTTCCTCGACATGATCTGTGCCGCCAAACTGGTGGACGGCGTCGATGCCGCAATCGCTCATATTCGTGCCTATAACTCCAACCACACGGACGCGATCATCACCGCCGACGATGCTGAAGCCGCGCACTTCTTTGCGGAACTCGACAGCGCGATCCTGATGCGTAACGCTTCTACCCAATTCGCAGATGGCGGCGAGTTCGGCATGGGTGCCGAAATTGGCATCGCGACGGGGAAGATGCACGCGCGCGGCCCCGTGGGCGCCGAACAGCTGACCTCCTTTCAATACCATGTGACTGGCGCCGGCACGACCCGCCCTTAAGGACCTAATATCATGACAAAACGCCCTAATCTCGTGCGTCGCACGGGCTTTCCCGAAAGTGTGAGCCGCGCTGTTGTCACGCCACTTCAGCCTTCAGTGGTCTATGCATCCCCCGATATTGACACGCTGCACGCCCAGTATGAGGGCCGCGCCACAGGCTATACTTATGGCCGCGAAGGCCACCCCAACGCAGACGTTCTGGCACAGAAAATCGACGCCATGGAAGGCGGCGAGGGCGGGATCATCCTCGGTTCTGGCATGGCGGCAGTGTCCGCGACCCTGATGGGGTTGCTTAGTGCGGGCGATCACATTGTCGGCGGAAATCAGCTGTACGGCCGTTCGCTGCGTATGCTGAACCAAGACCTGCCGCGCTTTGGCATCACCACCACTTTGGCCGATCCCACGGACGCACAGGCCTTTGCCGACGCCATCCGCCCCGAGACCAAATTGATCCTGATTGAGGCCGTCTCAAACCCCACTTTGCGTGTGGCGGATATGGAGGGGATCACCAAACTCGCGAAAGAGCGCGGGCTGATCCTTGTGGTCGATAACACCTTTACCACCCCTGTTGGCTACCCGGCCTATGCCGAAGGGGCTGATGTTGTGATCCACTCCGTGACCAAGCTGATGGCGGGGCATTCGGATGTGACTTTGGGCTATGTTTTGGCGCGCGACGCGGGCAACAGCAAGGCGATCTACGACACTGCGGTGACCTTTGGTTTCACCCCATCGCCCTATGAATGTTGGCTGGCGGAACGCGGGCTCTACACGTTCGACCTGCGCTTTGACCGCGCGCAAGAAACCGCGATCAAGTTGGCCGATTTTCTGGCCACACACCCCGCGGTGGCGCAGGTTTTGTACCCCGGTCGCGCGGATCACCCCGATCACGCCCGCGCGCAAACCGTTCTGAACGGGATGTGGGGCAACATGGTCAGCTTCAAACTGCGCGGCGGCGAGGATGAGGCGAACCGGCTGGTCCGCGCAGCCCCGCAACTGGCCTTTGCCCCGACGCTCGGGGATGTCGGCACAACGCTGAGCCATCCGGCCAGCAGTTCGCACCGCGGTCTCACGCCAGAGGGGCGCGCGGCACTCGGCATCACGGATGGGTTTTTCCGCGTGTCTGTTGGGATTGAGCCATGGGATGTCCTGCAAGCGGACTTTGAGCAGGGCCTCAGCGCGGTCTAAACTTCGCGCAAGTCCTGTGCGTTTTGGTTCAACTGAAACAGCTCAATGTTCAGCCCCGGTGCAGAGCGCGCGATTTCGCGCTGCACCAGCTTGGCGTTAGGCAATACTTCACTGGCGATGATCAACATGCCCTCAAAGGCCTGCGTCGCCAGATACTCTGCCAGCTCCACGGCATCGAACGTTTTCGTCAGTAGGGGTGCCAGCACGGTATCCGCACCACGATCCGCAATCAGTTCAGGCGACAGATCACGAAAGCTTAGGTGTTCAATCTGATCATAGCTCGAATCCAAAATCCGCCGCGGAAGTGCCCCACGATAACCATCAGGCAATTCAACAGCGATCAATCGGCGTGCGGTACGCCCCAAC
Source organism: Thalassobacter stenotrophicus (assembly GCF_001458315.1). Classification (GTDB taxonomy): domain Bacteria; phylum Pseudomonadota; class Alphaproteobacteria; order Rhodobacterales; family Rhodobacteraceae; genus Thalassobacter; species Thalassobacter stenotrophicus. Next base: position 36,615 of record NZ_CYRX01000010.1, read on the forward strand.
GGGCGGGACCCGGTCTGGTCGCGCGTGGTGCTTGTCATGCTTGTCCTCATATGTTGAAGCTGGTCTGAAAAGCTTCGCGAGTTCAATTAGCATATTGCTAACATAATATTCGCATTTTGAAAAGGCCCGTTGGTCTGTGCGAGAAACGGCGGCGAGAAATGGATGATGCACGGCATGAGCCGGATCTTATTGATGAAATAACCGGGGCGCTGCCGGGGGCTGTGGTTTTGTTGGACAAAGCCGGGCGTGTGGCGCGCGCAAATCCGCCTGCACGGGCTTTGCTAGGTGATTGGGTTATTGGCCGGTCGTATGTGAGCGTTCTGCGCCAGCCCGAGGTCCTCAGCCCGATTGAGGCTGCGTTTTTTGACAGCAAAAGTGGTGAGGCTGATTTTACCCACACCGAAGGAGCGGTCGACACACTCTACCGCGTGCGCATCCGCCCCTTGGCTGGGTTGGCGGGGGCAGGGCAAGTGCTCCTGCACTTTGAGGATATATCAGAGCAATCCCAGGCCCTTAGCTTTCGTCGCGGATTTGTAGCCAATGTTAGCCATGAGTTAAAAACCCCCTTAACGGCGCTGTTGGGTTTCATTGAGACGTTGAATGGCCCCGCCCGCAACGACCCCGAGGCGCAGCGTCATTTCCTAAGCCTGATGTCCCGTGAGGCGCGACGCATGAACCGCCTCGTGTCAGACTTGCTCTCGCTCAGCCGGGTGGAGGCGGGGGAACGCACGCGGCCTAAACGGCGTGAAGACCTTGTATCGCTTGTGCGCATCGCGTTGGAGCCGCTGAGCGAAATTGCATCGGATGCAGGCGCGGTCATCCGGACCGACCTACCCGATGAGGCGGTTGTGCGCGCCGACGCGGACCAAGTGATCCAGATCGTGACGAACTTAACGGAAAACGCAGTGAAATATGGCGGCGGCGAGGTCGAGCTGTCGCTGCGCCAGATCGGCTATGATGGTCAATTGCGCGGCCCCGCATGGCAATTGTGTGTGCGTGACAATGGGCCGGGGATCGATCCGCTGCATGTGCCGCGATTGGCGGAACGATTCTACCGGGTCGACACACACCGGTCGCGCGGGCAAGGCGGAACGGGGTTGGGGTTGGCAATTGTGAAGCACATTGCGCAACGTCACCGAGGGCGCCTCAAGATCGAGAGTGAGATGGGAAAGGGCTCTGAATTTACGGTATTATTCCCGGTTGAACGGGATCAAAGCACAACATCCTAACCCAAAGTGCGACCCAAAAACCGCGCGTCCTTTAACTTTTGTAAAATTGATTTTGCGACTGTCATAAAACTGTTACCTGACCGTCACAAAAGCGCAGCACGGTGACATTAGGCAGTCCCCACAAGGCGGCATTAACGCTTTCTTGACTATGTAAACACGAGACCCAATCCAGGGGGATAACATGTCTCTGACGAAACTCACAGTTTCCGCGCTGGCCATCGCCGCCGTTTCCGCAACCACAGCCTCGGCCCGTGATCAGGTCCAAGTTGCCGGCAGCTCGACCGTGCTTCCTTATGCATCCATCGTCGCCGAAGCCTTTGGCGAAAACTTCGACTTCCCAACACCTGTTGTTGAATCCGGCGGATCGTCCGCTGGTCTGCGCCGCTTCTGCGAAGGTGTGGGCGAAAACACCATCGACATCGCAAACGCGTCCCGCGCGATCCGCGAAAAAGAAGTCGCTGCATGTGCCGAAAACGGCGTGACCGACATCGTCGAAGTCCGCATCGGTTATGACGGCATCGTCTTTGCCTCGCGCATCGAAGGTCCAGCCTACAACGCGTTCTCGCCGTCCGACCTGTTCAACGCGCTCGGCGCCAAGGTTCTGGTCGACGGCCAACTGGTCGACAACCCACACACCAAATGGTCCGACTTTAACGCTGATCTGCCCGACGCAGACATCATCGGCTTTATCCCCGGCACCAACCACGGCACCCGTGAAGTGTTTGAGGAAAAAGTGATCGCGGCAGGGTGTGAAGCCACAGGCGCGTTCCAAGCCATGATGGACGCAGGCATGTCCGAAGACGACGCTGAGGATGCATGCCTTGCGACACGTTCCGACGGCCTGTCGGTCGACATCGCGGGCGACTACACCGAGACTTTGGCGCAATTGTCCGCCAACCCCAACGGTATCGGCGTGTTCGGCCTCGCGTTTTACGAAAACAACCAAGACACGTTGAAAGTGGCCACGATGGACGGTGTCATGCCCTCCACTGCATCGATCTCCACCGGTGAATACCCCGTTTCGCGCCCATTGTACTTCTACATCAAAGAAGCCCACATCGGCGTGATCCCCGGCCTCAAAGAGTTCGCTTCGTTCTTCGTTGCCGATGAGCTTGCTGGCCCAGACGGCCCACTCGCCGAATACGGCCTCGTGTCCGACCCGGCTTTGGCTGAAACACAGGCCACAGTTGCTGGCGCAGGCAGCTAAGGTCGTCTAGACACCTCACGACCGAAGGGCGCAGCTTCTGCGCCCTTCATTACGCCGGGACTTGGGGTTTCGGTGACTTGTACTGCCGATAAGGACCGCACCATGCCTGTGATTTGGATTTTGACCCTGATCCTTGTGTTTTCGATCATCGGGTTTTTCCTCGGGCGGGCCCGGGCCATGACATCGGCAGGGGGCGATATGCGCAGTCTGCATTCGCTGCCCAGCTATTATGGCTACAACTCAGCGCTTTTTTTGGCCGTACCATCGCTGATCTTGTTGGGTCTTTGGTTGATCCTTCAGCCGATCTACATCGAAAGCCGCATCAGCAGCCTGTTGCCCGAAACCGCGATTTCTGAGGACACGACCCGTTCCTTGGTTATGTCCGACGTACGCCGCGTGGCCGAAGGACTTGATGTTGCGGTGGATCAAGGCGCGATGACCGCAGATGAAGCCCGCAATATCCGCACCGAATTCGTCGACGTGCGGGAACGGTTGGGCAGCGTCGGTGTGGCCCTTGGGTCCGAGGTTGATGCACCGATCCTGAACGCCGCCCAACAGTACCGTGAGCTGTCCAGCACGATGAACATCGTGATGACGGTTCTTGTCCTTGCGCTTGGGGCGGCGGGGCTGACCTTTTCCTATGTCCGCACGGACAAAGACTTCCGCGCGCGCAACGTCGTTGAAAGCGTGATCAAGGGTCTGTTGATCCTGGCCTCGACCATCGCGATCCTGACCACCGTCGGCATCGTCTTTTCCATGTTGTTTGAGACGCGCAATTTCTTCACTCAATACAACTGGGTCGAGTTCTTCTTTGGCACAGTCTGGGACCCCAGCTTTTCGGGGCGCGGTGGATTGTCCGAGTTCGGCCTGATCCCGCTGTTGTGGGGCACGCTCTATATCTCATTCATCGCGCTGTCGGTGGCTGTGCCCATCGGGCTATTCGCGGCGATTTACATGTCCGAATACGCCAGCCCCCGGATGCGGTCCTTCGCCAAGCCGGTGATTGAGGTTCTCGCGGGTATTCCGACCATCGTTTACGGCCTGTTCGCGCTGATCACTGTAGGGCCGTTCCTGCGTGACTTCATTGCGGAACCTATGGGGCTGGGCTCGTCCTCCTCATCGGTGATGACCGCCGGTTTGGTCATGGGCATTATGTTGATCCCCTTCGTGTCATCGCTATCGGATGACATCATCAACGCCGTCCCCCAAGCCATGCGCGACGGGTCCTTTGGACTTGGCGCCACCCATTCGGAGACGATCCGTCAGGTCGTCATTCCGGCCGCGTTGCCCGGCATCGTTGGTGCGATCCTTCTGGCCACATCCCGCGCGATAGGGGAAACGATGATCGTGGTATTGGGGGCAGGGGCTGCGGCAAAGCTGGACCTCAATCCCTTTGAGGCCATGACCACCGTAACCGTTAAAATCGTCAGCCAACTCACGGGTGACACTGACTTTTCCAGCCCAGAAACGCTTGTGGCCTTTGCTCTTGGCCTCACGCTTTTTGTTATGACCTTGGGTCTGAATGTGCTGGCCCTCTACATTGTTCGTAAATACCGGGAGCAGTACGAATGAGCGACGCAACCGCCAACAGCACCCCCGCCACGCCGTCCGCCTCGTCGCTGTTCAAGCAAGACGACCGGGTCAAGCGCCGCAACGCGGCCGAGAAACGCTTCAAAGCTTACGGCCTGACGGCCATTGGCGTCGGTGTGACGATGCTGATCATTCTGGTGTCCTCGGTGCTGAGCCAAGGTCTCAGCTCGTTCCGCCAGACCTTTGTGACATTGCCGATCACCGTCACTCAGGCTGAGTTTGAGGCTGCTGAAGCTTCGATGCTCAAGACCGGTAAATACAAAAAGCTGATCCAGCGCGGGCTGGAACAGCGGCTTGCCACGGCGGAATTGGGCGACGTTGTGTCGATCAAGGATGCGATGGGTCTTTTATCGGGGCAGGCACCCGCTGATCTGCGGATGGCGGCCTTGGCCAATCAAACGTGGCCGCTGCGCCAAGAGTTTCGGTTTCTCGCCAACGGACGTGTGGATGGCTACTTCAAAGGTCGCGTGACCATGGAGATCGCCGAGCGTGATAGCCGCATCTCGCCCGAGCAATTGGAACTGTCGCAGCAACTCGCGGATGCAGGGATCATGGAAACCCGCTTCAACCGCGGTTTCCTGACCCGCACGGATGGCTCTCCCACACGGCCAGAGGCGGCGGGTCTTGGCGTCGCGTTCTTGGGCTCACTCTATATGATGATGGTGGTTTTGGCCTTGGCGCTGCCCATCGGTGTCGCCACCTCGATCTATCTTGAGGAATTAGCCCCCAAGAACCGCTGGACCGATCTGATTGAGGTCAACATCTCAAACCTCGCTGCGGTGCCGTCCATTGTGTTCGGGATCTTGGGTCTGGCGATCTTTATCAACTTTGCGGGCCTGCCGCAGTCAGCCCCATTGGTCGGCGGTTTGGTCCTGACGTTGATGACATTGCCCACGATCATCATCGCAACGCGCGCATCGCTCAAATCGGTGCCCCCGTCGATCCGCGACGCGGCCCTTGGTCTTGGCGCCTCCAAAATGCAGACCGTGTTCCACCATGTCCTGCCCTTGGCGGCCCCCGGTATCTTGACCGGCACGATCATCGGACTGGCCCAAGCGTTGGGTGAAACCGCGCCTTTGCTCCTGATCGGCATGGTCGCATTGGTGCAAAACTACCCCTCAGCCCCACCTGCGGGACTAGAGGACCCGGCCACAGCCCTGCCAGTGCAGGTGTACATTTGGACCACACGGTCCGATCCGGCCTTCGTGGAAAGAGCCTCGGGCGCGATCATCGTCCTGCTGGCTTTCCTCCTGATCATGAACATCGCGGCCATTTTGTTGCGCCGCCGGTTTGAACGCCGCTGGTAAGAGGGTATGGATATGAATGACATGCGATTGACGGAGAGAGCTGTGGACACCAACCAGCTAAAGATTACAGCGCGCGACGTGCAGGTCTTTTATGGCGACAACCACGCCATCAAGGACGTCACGGTCGATATCCAAGACAAGACGGTCACTGCGTTTATCGGCCCGTCGGGGTGTGGTAAATCAACGTTCCTGCGGTGTTTGAACCGGATGAACGACACGATTGATATTTGCCGGGTTGAAGGCAAGATCCTCTTGGACGATGAGGATATCTACGACAAACGCGTGGATCCCGTGCAACTGCGCGCCAAGGTCGGGATGGTTTTTCAAAAGCCCAACCCGTTCCCTAAGTCGATCTATGACAACGTCGCTTACGGCCCCAAAATCCACGGGCTGGCCCGTTCCAAGACCGAACTGGATGAGATCGTCGAAACATCACTGCGCCGCGCCGCCCTTTGGGATGAGGTCAAAGACCGTCTCACCGCACCGGGCACCGGGTTGTCCGGCGGCCAGCAGCAACGTCTGTGTATTGCGCGTGCCGTCGCGACCTCGCCCGAGGTATTGTTGATGGATGAGCCATGCTCAGCCCTCGACCCGATTGCAACGGCTCAGGTCGAGGAATTGATCGACGATCTACGCTCCCGGTTTTCGGTCGTGATCGTGACCCACTCCATGCAACAGGCCGCGCGCGTCAGCCAAAAAACCGCGTTTTTCCACTTGGGCAATCTGGTTGAATTTGACGACACGACCAAGATTTTCACCAACCCCGAAGACCCGCGCACCGAAAGCTATATCACCGGCCGCATCGGTTAACTGCCAAGGCAAAGAAAGCACTTTAGATGGTTGAACAAGAACATATTGCGTCCGTTTTTGACCGTGATCTCGAAGCCATTCAGGCGATGATCATGAAGATGGGCGGGCTGGTTGAGCAAAGCATCGACCAATCGATCACGGCATTGGTGAACCGCGACAGCGAGCTGGCTTTGGCCGTGCGCTCCGCTGACAAAACCATTGATGCGTTAGAAGAACAGGTCTCGACAGAGGCTGCCCGTGTTATCGCGCTGCGCGCGCCCCAAGCGTCTGACTTGCGCACAGTTTTGTCCGTTTTCCGGATTGCCGCCAACCTTGAGCGTATTGGCGATTACTCCAAGAACATCGCGCGCCGGACCGGCGTTGTGTTGGAGCATGACCGCATCGATGGTTCATCCGAGGCGCTGCGCCGCATGGCCCGCTCGGTCGAGATGATGCTCAAGGACGTGCTGGATGCCTACATCCAACGCGACCCCGATCTGGCCCTTGATGTCCGTGCCCGCGACCACGATGTGGACCAAATGTACGACGCGCTGTTCCGCAATTATCTGACCCACATGATGGAAGATCCGCGCAACATTACTGTCTGTATGCACGTGCATTTCATGGCCAAAAACGTGGAACGCATGGGCGACCATGTGACATCCATCGCCGAACAGGTGGTCTACCTTGTCACGGGCGAAGTTCCCGACGAAGAGCGTAGCAAAATGTCGAGCGTGTCACCCGACGCGCCCACCGCATAGGTTTGAGGACCCGCCATGTCACGCGATCCAATGGTTTTGGTGGTTGAGGACGAACCCTCTCAGCGCGAAGTGTTGAGCTACAATTTGAAGGCCGAGGGCTACCAACTTCTCACGGCAGAGGCCGGGGATGAAGCGCTGACGCTGGCGCGCGAAGAAGAACCGGACCTGATCTTGCTCGACTGGATGTTGCCAGAGGTCTCAGGGATTGAGGTGTGCCGCCAGCTAAAAGCAAAGCCATCTACCGCGCGCATTCCTGTCATCATGCTCTCGGCGCGATCTGAGGAAGTTGACCGTGTGCGCGGGCTCGAAACCGGCGCGGATGACTATATGGTCAAGCCGTACTCGGTGGTGGAACTGATGGCCCGCATTCGGACCCAGCTGCGCCGCACACGTCCCGCGGCCCTTGGCGAAGAGCTCTCATTTGAGGACATTCGCATGGACGTGGGCGAGCACCGCGTTTACCGCGCTGAAATGCCTGTGGACCTTGGGCCGACCGAATTCCGGCTTCTATCGGCCTTCATGGAACGGCCCGGGCGGGTTTGGTCGCGCGATCAGCTGTTGGACCGGGTTTGGGGGCGCGACATCTATGTCGACAGCCGAACTGTCGATGTCCACGTGGGGCGCCTGCGTAAGGCGCTGCGTAATGCCACCCAATCCGAAGACCCCATTCGTACCGTGCGCGGCGCGGGCTACGCGCTGGGGTAGGGCGGTTTAACGCAGCCCAATGTCCTGTTTGGGCGGCGCTAAGGTGCCGCGCATGATAAACTCGGTTTGCAGCTCTGGGTTAGGGGGCGGTGTTTCGCCTGAAATCTTGGCCAAGAGCTGCTCTGCCGCCTGACGACCCATCTCGCTTTGCGGAACGCGAACGGTAGTTAGGCCCGGGTGAACGGCCCGCGCCAAGCCAATATCATCAAAGCCAACGATCGAAATATCACCGGGGATATCAAGGCCCATCTCGCGCGCTTGGATCATCGCACCCGCTGCCAGAACATCGTTGCCACAGATGATCGCAGTGGGGTGCGGCCGGGTTGAATAGGCGGTCACGAACGCCTCAGCGCCCATCTGCAAAAGGTATTTAGCCTCGGTCACCGAGAGAAGCGCCGCGCCACGCCCATGATCCGAGATCGCCCGACGCACACCATCCAAACGCGCCTGCGCCCGGTCGTTTGAAGCACATTCCCCGCTGATCATCGCGATGCGTCGATGCCCCTGCATCAGCACACGTTGCGTTGCATCATAGGCGGCAGCCGCGTTGTCAAAACCCACACAAGTTTGGTCGCTATCAGCATGGGCGCACCAACCCAATACATGGGGCACGCCGTGCTTTTCAATGAAATCCAGCGTTGTCCAAGGACGATCCGCTCCCACTAACAACAACCCCGCAGCACCATGCGCCAGAAGTTGGCGCACTTGATACAGCTCTTTCTCGGGATCGAAATCTGTGGTCGCGATCAACAGCGTGATGCCGTTTTCATCAAGAACTTCTTGAAAGGCCTGCACACCACTGGCGAAGATCGCGTTCGATAGGGTGGGGATGACGGCACCAACCGTGCCCGTCCGGTTGGACGCCAGCACGCGCGCGCCGAAATTTGGTGTATATCCAAGCTCCAAAATGGCTGCATTGATCTTGGCCCGGGTATCGGCCGCCACCTTGTCGGGATCATTCAAAGCCCTTGAAATGGTGGCAGAAGAGACGCCAGCGCGCTCAGCGACATCCTTGAGAGTTGCTTTGGCGGTGCTCATGACGGCCTCCCGTTTCGATCCTTGGTTCATCATAACCCAAATGTAAGCGCTTGCACAGAGCCAATGTAAGCGCTTACATTGATCTCAAGGCGAAGATTACGATTCGCACTCCGATCTCTAGGTCTTTTGAAAACGAGGCGCTCATGACGCGGGAATATCTGAAAAAAGCGACGAAAACGGCTCAAACCGACGCAAGTGATGTGCGTGCAACGGTGATGGGTATCCTTGATGACATTCAGGCCGGTGGCGATGAAGCGGCCCTGCGCTATGCCGCCAAGTTCGATCAATGGGACGGTCCCGTTTTGCTGACGTCCGAGGATATTGCGGCAGCTGCCGCTAAGGTCCCACAGCAATTGAAGGATGACATCGCATTTGCACACAACAACGTGCGCAACTTCGCTGAGACGCAAAAAACCACGATGACAGACGTCACGCTTGAGGTTGTTCCCGGCCTTATCGCAGGTCAAAAGGTCATCCCGGTGCAAGCAGCGGGCTGCTACGTTCCGGGCGGGCGTTACAGCCACGTGGCCAGCGCAATCATGACCGTGACAACGGCTAAAGTGGCCGGTTGCAAACACATCACCGTCTGCTCCCCCCCCAAACCCGGTGAGGGTGTGAACCCCGCAATCATCTACGCCGCGCACCTGTGTGGCGCGGACAAAATCCTGTCGATGGGCGGGGTTCAGGGTGTCGCAGCAATGACTTATGGTCTGTTCGGATTGCCCGAGGCCGATATCCTCGTGGGCCCCGGCAACCAATTCGTCGCCGAAGCAAAACGCATTTTGTTTGGCCGCGTGGGCATCGACATGGTTGCAGGCCCGACGGACAGCTTGATCCTTGCGGACAAAACCGCGGACGCCTTCCTTGTGGCGACGGACCTCGTCAGCCAAGCGGAGCACGGCTACAACTCACCCGTCTGGTTGGTCACGGATGACCGCGATTTGGCCGAAACCGTCATGACGATGGTGCCCAAGCTGATCGAGGACCTGCCCGAATTGAACCGCGACAACGCAGAAGCCGCGTGGCGCGACTATGCCGAGGTCATCCTCTGCGCCGATCGCGCCGAGATGGCAGCGACCTCAGACGAATACGCGCCTGAGCACCTAACGGTCATGGCCGAAGATCTTGATTGGTGGCTCGACACGCTCAGCTGCTATGGCTCGCTGTTTTTGGGCGAAGAGACCACGGTTTCCTTCGGCGACAAAGCATCCGGCACCAACCACGTTTTGCCGACCTCGCGTGCGGCGAAGTACACAGGCGGGTTGTCGGTACACAAGTTCATGAAAATCGTGACATGGCAGCGCGCCACTCGAGAGGGCTGCAAGCCTGTGGCCGAAGCGACGGCGCGTATTTCACGGCTTGAAGGGATGGAAGGCCACGCACGCGCTGCGGATGCGCGTTTGGCCAAGTTCTTTCCCGGGGAAAACTTCAACCTGACGGCGGCTGAATAATCATGGCTCCTGGCCTTTGGAACATCGCCGGAAAGGTGGCTTGTGTGACGGGGGCCAGCAGTGGCTTAGGGCGGTCTGCCGCAACGGCTCTGGCTTTTGCTGGATGCAAGGTTGTCGGCGTTGCCCGGCGGGCTGACGCGCTGGAGGAATGGCGGGCCGATGTGGGTGGCAAGACTGCCTGCGTAACATCTGATCTTGGCGACAGGTCTTGTTTAGGTGATACATTATCTGCGGTTCGTAAGCCGTTCGGTGATATTGATATTCTGATCAATGCGGCAGGTATCAATACGCGGATGCCCGCGGATACGATCTCTCACGAGGATTGGGATCGCACCTTGGAACTTAACCTAAATACGCCTTTCTTTTTGGCGCAGGGGTTGATGCCGGGGATGAAGAAAAACGGCTGGGGTCGGATCGTGAATTTCGCTTCGTTGCAGTCCGAACGTGCGATGCCCAATGGCATAAGCTATGGCGCGTCCAAGGGCGGCATTGCCCAAGTCACACGCGCAATGGCGGAGGCTTGGTCGCCCTATGGGATTACTGCAAACGCTTTGGCGCCAGGTTTTTTTCGCACCGAACTGACCGGACCCGTGTTCGAGGACGAGGTGCTTTCGCAAAAGCTTGCGGATCAGACGTGCATCGGCCGCAATGGTGAGCCCGCGGATCTAGACGGTCCGTTGCTCTTCTTTTGTTCCGACGCGAGTGCGTATGTAACGGGGCAGGTGCTATACGTGGATGGGGGGTTCACAGCGAAATGAAGGCTTTGGTTTACACAGGCGTGGAAGCGCTTTCATACATGGATGTGCCTGATCCGGTGCCCGCTGAGGGCGAGGTTTTGGTCAAAATTCAAGCCTCCGGAATTTGCGGCTCTGATATGCACGCGTTTCTGGGTCACGACGCACGGCGTCCTGCGCCATTGATCCTTGGGCATGAGGCTGCAGGCATCATCACCGGCGGCGTCCGTGACGGCGAACGCGTGACGATTAACCCATTGATGGCATGTGGTGTTTGCCTTGATTGCGAGCGAGGACACACCAACCTTTGCGCGCATCGACAGATCATTTCCATGACACCCCGCGAAGGCGCTTTTGCGGATTATGTCGCGATCCCTGCACATAATTTGGTCACCGTACCTGATCACGTGCCTTTTGAGCATGCCGCCCTCGCGGAGCCAATTGCCTGTGGATGGCAGGGGGCGCGGCAGGCGCTTCACGGCTTTAGCCAACCAACGGCAGAGCTGTCCGCCCTTGTTCTGGGCGGTGGGGCGATTGGTGTCGGCGCGGCACTGTCCCTAAAGGCGCAAGGCGTTGAAAAGGTGTCTATTCTAGAACCCAACCCAATCCGCCGAGCACGGCTCGAAAGCCTTGATGGCATCACGATCCTGAGCCCTGAAGAAACCCCGGATGAAGGTACCGCCGATATCGTCGTGGATGCGGTCGGCTATGCCGCCACCCGTGTTACGGCCAGTCGGTGCGCCGCGCGCGGTGGGGCAATTGTGCACATCGGGCTCGGAGAAGATGAAGGCGGCCTTGATATTCGTCGCATGACGCTTCTTGGGATCCGTTTTTTGGGCATCTACACCTATACGACCCAGGATTTCAAAGACACTGCTCAGGCAATCTTTGATGGTCGCATGGGGCGGTTAGATTGGATCGACATGCGTCCGCTTTCACAAGGTGCAAGCGCTTTCACTGATATCCGCGCCGGCGCAACATCCGCTGCGAAAATTATCCTCAACCCTACATCCGGCTCGGTTTGAGCCATCACCCTCAAGGAGTATAAGCCCTTGTCAATAAGCAAGAAAATCGTTGACGATTTCGTCGCAAACGATGTGTCCTTTATTACGACGGTTCCGTGCAAACAGCTCGGCGGCGTTATCGAAGAGTGCGAAGCGCGCCCCGAGATTTACCACATTCCGTCGAACAAAGAAGACGAAGGCATGGGCCTGTGCGCTGGCGCATTCATGGGCGGCAAACGCCCGGCGATCATTATGCAGAACACTGCAATCGGTGTGACAATCAACACGCTCGTGACCCTCACGCAGTTTTACCGGATGCCTCTGCCGATGCTGATTTCGTACCGGGGTGAGCTAAAAGAGCCAGTGGCCTGCCAAGCGGAGATGGCCGTTCACACCAAGGCCTTGTTGGCACAGCTGAACATCCCGACATACCATTTTCACAAGGAAGCCGACGTTGAAGAATTCGACGCGATCCTGAAATACACCTTCATGTGCAACAAACCCGTCGCGATCCTGACTGATGCGACGTTCTGGGGAGGTTACTGATATGATCCGCTCTGAAATTCTGCGCGAAATCGCACCAATTCTGCGCCCGCATCTTGTTGTGTGTAACATCGGTCTGCCCAGCCAAGAGCTGCATTCTATCGATGATCAGCCCACCAACTTCTACATGCTGGGTACCATGGGTCTGGCCAGTTCGATCGGTTTGGGCGTCGCTTTGGCGCAGGACAAAACCGTTATTTCGATTGATGGCGACGGTTCAATCCTGACCAACATGGGCACATTGCCTACCATTGCCAACAATGTGGCAGACAATTTCATCCTTTTGATCGTTGATAACGGCTCTTACGGTTCAACCGGTGATCAGCCGACATACGCCGGCAAACTTACGTCCTTGACCGCAGTGGCCAAGGCCTGTGGCTGTGAAAACGTGGTGGAATGCCAAGACGTCGACACCGGAAAAGTGCTGCAAGAGGCGATCGACAGCAAAAAGATGACGATCATTGTGTGCAAATGCGACAGCGGCAACATCAAACTACCTGTCATCACTCGCGACCCGGTCAATATCCGGGATCGGTTTATGGAGGCGGTGAAAGCCTAAGCCATGATCCGCGGCCCCTGGAAAACCGACATTCATTCATACGAAGATGCCCGGGCTGCGGCCCAGCGGTATCTGCCTTGGATGGTGTTCGACTATATCGATGGGGCCGCGGGCACAGGGGCAGGGGAGGCGCGCAATCGTGCGGCTCTCCGCTCCATTCAATTGACCCCTCGCGTTCTGCGCAACGTCAGCGCTCGGGATATTTCGACCACAGTTTTTGACCAGCTCTGTCAGGTGCCCTTCGGCATCGCGCCCATGGGGATGTGCAATCTATCGCGACCAGGCGCGGACCTGATGTTGGCCAAGATTGCAGCGCAACACAATGTCCCCATTGGCGCATCAACTGTTGCGTCTACATCATTGGAAGATATGCATAAAGCCTCTGATGGCAATGCGTGGTTTCAACTCTACTTCAGCGGTGATGGTTCCGGCACGGAGCGGCTTGTTCAGCGCGCCAAAGACGCCGGTTACAAGACATTGATTGTCACTTTGGACGTGCCAGAGGTCGGTCGCAGACCGCGTGAATTGCGCCGTGGCTTCAAAATGCCGTTCAAGATTGGCCTGCCGCAGTTCATTGATTTTGCGCTCCATCCCGAATGGTCCATCGGTTCATTGATCGCGGGCAAACCGGACATGGCCAACTTCACCGAACCAGGTTGGGAATTTGATCGCACCGAAAGCCGCGCGCGCGCCGATTGGGGCTTTTTGAAGCGTATCCGCCAGATGTGGGACGGCAATCTGGTGGCCAAAGGGGTTTGTCACGTGGGCGATGCGCTCAAATTGCGCGACGCTGGTGTTGATGCGATCCAAGTCTCAAGCCACGGTGGCCGTCAGCTGGACAGCGGCGTGCCACCAATCGAAGCGCTGCTAGATATCCGCAACGCAATCGGTCCAGACTTTCCGTTATTCTATGACACCGGCGTGCGAAGCGGCGAGGACATTGTGAAGGCCTATGTCCAAGGTGCATCGTTCGTGTTCTTGGGGCGTGGAATGCAATTCGCGTGCGCAGCCGGTGGGGCCGCAACGCTGGCGCAATACTGGGATTTGCTAGCGCAAGATGTCTCAATCACGATGGCGCAGCTCGGATGCACGACGATTGAAGAACTCAAACATCTGCGGATGCAATAAATTAAATCAATGACTTGCGGAGCACTCTTTATCTATGCAAGTCAGGTAGAATACATAATATTGATTATGGGACTTATGACCTGAGGAAGCTCAATCCCACAATGGCGCCCGCTTTTCAAGGAATGCTGCGATCCCTTCGGCGGCTTCATCGCCTTCCCAAGTATCCGCCAGTGCCTCAATCGACGCATCGATGATCTCTGTCGTGATTGGTGCCCCAAGCTTACGTGCCATCGCTTTCGCGGCGCCGACAGCACGCGGCGCAACCTTCAGATAAGGCGCGGCTTCTTGCATCGCACGTGCGCTCAATTCGGCCTCAGGTACAACGTCCGCAACCAAACCAAGCGCCCGCGCTTCAGCCGCATCAAACCGCCGAGCCGACATAAACACACGCCGCGCAGCACCCTCGCCCAAACGCGCAACCACATACGGCCCAATCGTCGCCGGTATCAGCCCAAGCCGCGTTTCTGTCAGGCCAAACGTTGCAGTATCCGCGGCGATCACTACGTCACACACACAGGCCAAGCCCACGCCGCCGCCCATCGCAGCCCCGTGGATTTCCGCGATCAATGGCACTGGCATTTCGTTCAAAGCATTGAACATCATGGCAAGTTTACGGGCTTCGACGATCCGTGTCGCACGATCAGCCTTGATCTGATCATGCATCCATCCCAAGTCACCACCAGCACAGAAAACAGATCCTTCACCCCGAAGGATAATGGCCCGTGCGGTCGGATTTTTGGCCATTTCTATTGCAAAATCAGTCAGTTCCGCAATCATTGTGGCTGACAAAGCGTTCCGTTTTTCTGGCCGGTTGAGTGTCAAGACCATTACGCCAGAACCATCTGACGCGATATGCAGGGTTTCATACGCCATTACTCTGGTCCCTTTAAGGTCTTGGCAAATTGCGATGCCTGAGCCAGAGCATCTTGGCTAATCCCACTCTCAAACCCACGTTTCTCAAGGTGTACCACAAGGTCCTCTGTGGCTAGATTGCCTTGCGCGCCCGGCGCATATGGACAGCCACCCAAGCCACCAATGGCACTATCAAAGATGCGCAAACCGTATTCCAAGGCCACGTCGACATTATCAAGCGCCAGCCCATTCGTTGCGTGAAAATGCCCCGCCAATTGGGCTGCCGGCATAACAAGCAAGACCGCGTCCAGCATTGCCGCGATCCGGTCAGGCGTGCCCTGCCCGATTGTATCGCCGAGCGAAATCTCAGTGCATCCCATAGCGGCAAATGCCTCAACCACGCGGACCACATCCGAGGGCGAAACCGGGCCATCATAGGGACAGTCCGTCACGCACGAGACGTATCCGCGAACGGGCAACCCAGCAGATTGGGCCTCCGTTGCAACTTCAGAAAATAGATGAATACTATCCTCTACAGACTTGTTTATATTAGCCTTGCTAAAACCTTCTGAGGCAGAAGCGAAGATTGCGACACCATCAACTTTCGCCTCAACCGCCCTCTTTAGCCCCCGCAAATTCGGCGTGAGGGCTGTGTAACGTACGCCAGCCGTACGTGTCATTCCCGACAACACTTCAGCCCCATCAGCCATCTGTGGCACCCATTTTGGGCTGACGAAACTGGCCACCTCGATCTCGGGGAAACCGCACTTGCTCAACAGGTCAACCAGCGCGATCTTTTTCTCCGTCGGGATCAGGGCTGCGATATTTTGCAATCCATCACGCGGCCCAACTTCAACAATTCGAACATCAGTCATCTTGGGTCTCTTCGAACTCAATCAAGACGGCGTTGTCACTAACCTGCGTGCCCGGAACCACTGTGACGGACGATATGACACCGTCTTTGGGGGCCACGAGTGTGTGCTCCATCTTCATGGCTTCCATCACGATCAGCGGCGTACCTGCCTCAACATGATCACCGACTGCACATGAAACTGCTTTGATCACCCCTGGCATAGGCGCCGTGATACGGCCATCACCTGCGGCTGCCTCTGCTTGTCCGCCCTGCGGACGCCGTTTGAAGACAAAGGCTTTGCTCTGAGAAAAGACGGTGACAGTCTCTTTGTCACGATGCACGCGATAAGAGCGCCCCGGCCCATCGTCCTGTGACACAAGAATTCGGGCATCATCGCGCATTTCCACGATGTAAAGGCTTTCATCGACGATGTAACCGCTCTCACCGGCATCCGTCACGCCGACTTCAACGCTTTGATCACCGTGCGCAAGGTGACAAACATAGCGCGCCTGCCCCCATGCACGCCATCCGCGCAGTGGCTGTGCCTGAAGCAAATCCAACATAGTGAGAGCCGCGAGCGCCCATGAAGCCGCGTCCGGTTCACTATCTTGTGTCAACGTATCCAGATGGTTTTCAATCAACCCGGTATGGACCGCTCCGGTCTCAAAAGCAGACAAAGAGGCCAATTGATGAAGAAACGTGACATTCGTTGTCGGCCCCACGATGCGCGTATCTTCAAGAGCCTGCGTTAGCCGCGAAAGCGCTGCCTCACGCGTATCACCGTGGGTGATGAGCTTGGCAATCATCGGATCGTACCAGGCGCTGATCGCATCCCCCTGCGCCACGCCACTATCTACCCGAATATCACCGTGCGCAAAGGACGCCCCAGGCGGAAACGCGACCTGAGCACAGCGCCCCGTTGCAGGCAGAAAGCCCTTGGGGACATCCTCGGCATAAATGCGCGCCTCCATCGCATGTCCACTAAGGGGGATATCAGCCTGCTCTAGCGGCAACGGGAGGCCCGCAGCAACGTTAAGCTGCCATTCAACAAGATCAATTTCGGTGATCGCTTCGGTGACCGGATGTTCAACCTGAAGGCGCGTGTTCATTTCCATAAACCAGCATCCGTCGGCCCTTAGCGGGCCAGAGCCATCCACGATGAATTCAACCGTCCCTGCCCCGACATATTTGACCGCCCGCGCAGCACGTAGGGCGATATCACCCAAGTGTGCGCGCAGTTCTGGCGTCATTCCGGGCGCCGGAGCCTCCTCGATAACTTTTTGATGACGGCGTTGAAGCGAGCAGTCACGTTCATAAAGATGAACAAAATTCCCGTGGCTGTCGGCAAACACCTGCACTTCAATATGCCGAGGATGGGTGATGAATTTTTCGATCAAAACAGATGGATCGCCGAAGCTGGCTTCACCCTCTCGTTGGGCGCCTTCAAGCGCCTGCAAGAAATCCTCAGGGCGCGTGACATGGCGCATTCCCTTGCCCCCACCACCCGCGCGAGCCTTGATCATGACAGGATAGCCGATTTCAGCGGCCTGTTGCGCGAGAACTTCAGGAGATTGATCCGCCCCGTGGTACCCCGGCACGACCGGCACGCCGGCTTCAGCCATCAACGCCTTTGCCGCATCCTTAAGCCCCATTGCGCGGATGGCCGACGCAGGTGGGCCGACGAAGACGGCACCAGCCCCCTCGACAGCCTCCACAAATGCGGCGTTTTCCGAGAGAAACCCATAGCCCGGATGAACCGCATCCGCCCCAGTAAGCCGGATTGCAGCAATTAGATTATCGATATTCAGGTAGCTTTCCTGCGCGACCGCGGGGCCAATATACGCGGTCTCATCCGCCATTCGCACATGCTGCGCATCGCGATCGGCATCGGAATAAACAGCAACCGTACGGATCCCCATGCGACGCGCAGTGGAGATAACTCGGCACGCAATTTCGCCCCTATTGGCGATTAAGAGTTTTTTAATTCCCATAAACCTGTCCTACATCCGAAATACGCCAAATCGGGTGTCCCCGATTGGCGCGTTAGCACAGGCCGATAGCGAAAGGCCGAGGATATCGCGTGTTTTGCGCGGATCGATAATACCATCGTCCCACAACCGCGCCGAGGCATAGAGTGGATGGGACTGGGCTTCAAACATGTCGAGCGTGGGTTGCTTGAATGCGGCTTCGTCCTCCTCGCTCCACTCGCCACCCTTACGCTCAATTCCATCGCGCTTTACGGTCGCCAGAACACCGGCCGCCTGCGCGCCGCCCATGACCGAAATCCGACTGTTCGGCCACGTCCAAACAAACCGCGGATCATACGCGCGCCCGCACATCCCGTAGTTGCCAGCACCAAACGAACCACCGATCAGCACCGTCACCTTGGGCACCGCAGATGTTGCCACAGCGGTCACAAGCTTGGCGCCGTCCTTCGCGATGCCGCCGCTTTCGTAGGCGCGACCGACCATAAATCCTGTGATATTTTGCAAAAAGATCAATGGTATTTTGCGCTGAGAGCACAATTCGACAAAATGCGCGCCCTTCAATGCGGCCTCTGAGAACAGGACGCCATTGTTGCCGATGATGCCGACAGTTTGGCCCCAAATCTCTGCGAAGCCGCACACGAGGGTCGTGCCAAAACGCGCTTTGAATTCGTCAAACCGCGATCCGTCTACCAGCCGTGCAATCACCTCACGCACGTCATATGGGGTGCGTAAATCGGCGGGAACCACGCCGAGCAATTCGGACGGATCAAACAGCGGAGCGTCGTGATCCGCTAGCAGCGCGCGTTCCTTTTGTGGACCGAGCGAGGATACTGCTTGGCGGACCAGTTCCAACGCGTGTGCATCGTTCTCCGCCAAATAATCCGCAACACCCGAAAGGCGCGTATGAACGTCACCACCCCCTAAATCTTCGGCATTAACAACTTCGCCAGTGGCAGCCTTGACCAAGGGGGGACCGGCCAAAAAGATCGTGCCCTGTTCCTTAACAATGATCGTGACATCAGACATCGCTGGCACATACGCACCACCAGCGGTACACGACCCCATTACGGCTGCGATCTGCGGGATGCCTTTGGCGGACATATTGGCTTGGTTAAAGAAAATCCGGCCAAAATGGTCACGATCGGGAAAGACCTCATCCTGATTGGGCAGGTTCGCACCGCCACTGTCGACAAGGTAGATACAGGGCAGGTGGTTGGCCTCAGCAATCTCTTGAGCGCGGAGGTGTTTCTTAACAGAGACGGGAAAATACGTACCGCCCTTAACTGTTGCGTCGTTGCAAAGGATCATCACCTCGCGCCCGCAGACGCGACCAATCCCAGCCACCATGCCGCCAGCAGGACAGGCGTCATCATACATTCCGTGCGCTGCGAAAAGACCGACCTCAAGGAACGGTGAGCCCGGATCGAGCAGTTGATCCACTCGGTCGCGCGTGAGCAGTTTGCCCCGCTCAACGTGCCGCGCGCGCGATGCATCACTGCCACCACGCAACGCGGCCTCGGCCACCTCTTGCACCTCGCCAAGGGCTTCTAGGTGCGCATGTTCGTTGGCCTTGTAAGTGTCTGATCCAACGACAATCGATGAGGTCAAAACGCCCATTAGGACATGGCTCCCATCATCTCACGACCGATAAGCATGCGACGGATCTCAGAGGTCCCTGCCCCGATCTCCATCAGTTTGGCATCACGGAAAATCCGGGCAACGGCACTGTCGTTGACGAACCCCGCACCGCCCATGGCCTGCACCCCTTGGTGCGCCACGTTCATTGCCTCCTCCGAGGCATATAGTACGCACGCGCTGGCGTCTTGGCGCGTCACCTCACCCCGATCACAAGCGGCAGCAACGGCATAAACGTAAGCCCGGGCAGAATTCATCTTGGTGTACATATCCGCAATTTTGCCCTGCATGAGCTGGAAGTTTCCAACCGGCTGGCCGAACTGCTTGCGCTGAGCCACGTAGGGCATCACCTCATCAAGGCACGCCGCCATAATCCCGGTGCCAATGCCCGACAGCACAACCCGTTCATAATCAAGGCCGGACATCAGGACCTGAACGCCCCGCCCTTCTTCGCCAAGGACGTTGTCATAGGGCACCTCGACGTTGTCAAAAACCAGCTCAACCGTGTTGGACCCTCGCATCCCCAATTTGTCAAAATGCGCCGATTGCGTGAAGCCGGGCATGTCTTTTTCGATCAGAAATGCGGTTATACCTTTGCTACCAGCCTCCGGGTCGGTTTTTGCGTAAACGACCAATGTGCCAGCTTCACCGCCGTTGGTGATCCAGTACTTTGTGCCGTTTAACAGGTAATGATCATTACGTTTTTCCGCGCGCAGCTTCATCGATACAACATCTGAGCCCGAGCCGGCTTCGGACATTGCCAAAGCACCAACCTTCGCCCCAGACATCAAATCCGGCAAGTAGCGCGCCTTTTGCTCAGCCGAGCCGTTGATCGCAATTTGGTTAACGCACAGATTTGAATGCGCTCCATAAGACAGCGAAACGGACGCGCTTGCGCGGGCGATTTCCTCAACCGCGACCACGTGAGCGAGGTACCCCATGCCTGACCCGCCGTCCGCCTCTGGCACGGTAATGCCCAAAAGGCCCAGCTCACCAAGCTCTTTCCACATATCTTCGGGAAAACAATTGGTTGCGTCAATTTCTGCCGCGCGTGGCTTCAACCGCTCTTGTGCCCAACGATGGACCATATCACGCAGCGCGTCGATCTCTTCTCCGAGGCCGAAATTCATTGTTGCTGTGAACATCTGTTCTTCCTCTGCCTTAACCTTGCACCATCGCGCGTGCGATGATCATCCGCATAATCTCATTCGTGCCTTCAAGGATTTCGTGCACGCGCAAATCGCGGACGCGTTTTTCGATCCCGTAGTCAGATAAATATCCATACCCACCATGTAGTTGCAGGCAATCGTTCACAACTCGAGAGCCCGCTTCGGTCACGAACTTTTTGGCAATGGCGCAATGGTGGGTCGCGTCAGGCGCCTTATTATCTAGCTTCCACGCCGCTTGACGCAGCAAAACGCGGGCGGCTTGCAACTCAACCTCCATATCAGCCAAACGGAATTGCAGCGCTTGGAATTGATCAATCGAACGACCAAATGCTTTACGCTCCGCCATATAAGCCAGCGTATCATCAAGTGCCGCTTGTGCCGCGCCGAGCGAGCAGGCCGCGATGTTCAACCGTCCTCCATCAAGCCCCGCCATTGCATAGGAAAAGCCGCGCCCTTCCTCACCCAACAGGTTCTCGGCCGGGACTTTACAATCGTCTAGCTGAACCTGACGGGTGGGTTGGTTGCGCCAACCCATCTTGTCCTCAAGCCCGCCAAACGATAGACCATCCGCGTCTTTTTCAACGATGAGAGCGCTTACACCCTTTGGTCCTGGCTCGCCCGTGCGGCTCATAACGATGTAAGCGTCCGCATAACCGCCGCCAGAAATGAACGCCTTGGTCCCCGTCAGCGCGTAGCCTTCGTTTGTCCGCTCTGCGCGTGTTTTCAAAGCGGCAGCGTCCGACCCTGATCCCGGCTCCGTAAGGCAATACGCGAAAAACCGCTCCATCGAGACAGCACCCGGCAGCATGCGGCCTTTGAGGTCTGCATCACCAAAGCGATCAATCATACCGGCGCACATGTTGTGAATAGACAAGAACGCCGCCACAGACGCGCATCCCCGCGACAGCGCTTCGAACACTAAGGTGCCATCCAACCGAGAGAGGCCCGAACCGCCCGCGTCTTCGGACACGAACAAACCGCCAAATCCCAACTCGGCCAGCTTGGGCCACAGGTCTTTTGGAATTTCGCCCGCTGTGTCCCACGCGGCTGCGTGTGGGGCAATCTCAGCCTCAGTAAAGGCTTTGGCCATGTCGAAAATGGCTTCTTGTTCGGGGCTTAGTGCGAAATCCATCATCTACCTCGGGGTCAAACGGGTGGCACCATCCAAACGGATGACCTCACCGTTAAGAAAGTCGTTATCAATAATATGGGCCACGAGGGAGGCGAACTCCTCCGGCGCGCCCAGACGGGATGGGTTGGGAATGCCTGCGGCCAGTGCTTCCTGCACGTCCTCGGGCAAACCTTTGACCATCGGGGTGCCGAAAATGCCGGGCGCAATAGCGGCCACCCTGATCCGGGCCTTGGCCAAATCGCGCGCCATCGGCAAAGTCATGCCAACGATCCCGCCCTTGGAAGCCGCATAGGCCGCTTGTCCAATTTGACCCTCGTAGGCCGCGATGGACGCGGTGTTGATAATGACGCCAACGCAAGCATCTTCGGATGAAAGCGCTGCCATCCCAGCGGCAGACTGGCTGGCCACGTTAAAGCTACCCACGAGGTTCACGTTGATCACCTGCTGAAATAACGCCGCATCATGGGCACCTTCGCGTCCCACCGTACGCGCAGCTGGCGCGATCCCTGCGCAGTTCACGCAGATACGTTCCTGACCTTGAGCCGCGCGCGCCTGCGCCAAAGCGTCGGCGACGTCTTGGGGTTGGGTGACGTCCACTGCGATGAAGTCTGCCCCCAGTTCGGCGGCCACATCCGCCCCGCTTGGCGCACGGTCCAACAAGGTGACCGGCGCACCCGCAGCCCGCAATCGTGTGGCCACTGCGCGCCCCAATCCAGACGCGCCACCAGTCACAATCGCCGGTGTATTCGCTCCAATTTGCATAGCTTACACCCTTTCGATTGCGACCGCAGTCGCTTCACCACCGCCCAGACAAATGACGGCCATGCCACGGCGCTGGTCATGTGTTTCGAGCGCGTTCAACAAGGTTACCAAAATCCGACTACCTGACGCCCCGATGGGATGACCAAGCGCGCAGGCTCCGCCATGGACGTTTACCTTTTCATGGCTCAGGTCCATATCACGGATAAACGCCATGGCGACCACTGCGAAGGCTTCGTTAACCTCCCACAGGTCCACATCGTCCGCGCCCCACCCTAACTGATCCAACAGCTTTTTCGCGGCGTGGATCGGTGCTGTCGTAAACCAATCTGGAGCATGCGCGAACGTCGCATGGCCGCAAATCCGCGCGCGCGGGGTGAACCCGTGGGCCGCGACTTGCTCAGCTGAGGCCAGAACGACCGCGCTCGCGCCGTCTGAGATCGACGACGAGTTCGCTGCGGTCACCGTCCCGTCAGCTTTAAAGGCAGGTTTTAGCTGTGGAATTTTATCAGGCCGCGCCGACTGCGGCTGCTCATCAGCGGTCACGACATTCTCTCCCTTGCGGGTTTTGAGCGTGACCGGACTGATTTCAGATGCGAAATGCCCCGCCGCGTCGGCGCTCAATGAACGATTCAGCGAAGCGATCGCATAGGCGTCCTGATCGGCGCGCGTGAATTGATACGCCTCGGCGCATTGCTCTGCGAATACGCCCATGAGGGTGCCGGTTTGATACGCATCCTCCAGCCCGTCTGTAAACATATGGTCCAACAAAGATGCATGGCCCAAACGGGCCCCGGCGCGTGTTTTGGCCGAGAGATAGGGCGCATTTGACATGCTTTCCATCCCACCGGCGACCACAACATCGCTAGTACCTGCCCGGATTTGATCAAAGGCAAGCATCGCCGTCTTCATGCCTGAGCCGCAGACTTTGTTTACCGTTGTGCACGGCACGTTAATGCTTAACCCCGCGCCCATAGCCGCCTGGCGTGCCGGTGCTTGGCCCAAGCCGGCGGGCAGCACGCAGCCCATGAGCACTTCATCCACGGCATCCACCGAGATGTGGCCGCCCTCAAGTGCGCTTTGGATGGCTGCAGCGCCCAGTTCTGGCGTGGTCAAGTCTCGGAAAACACCTTGGAACCCGCCCATGGGTGTGCGGGCGGCGCCTACAATAAATACGTCTTTCATATCAACTCTCTATTGGACGAAGGTCCGCAATCACCACACCATCACGAGGCAGCGCACCGGGCGCAAGCAACGTAACATCGGCACGGAGTTTTAGGATATCGTTGACAGACGCCGCGATTGCATCGGCATCGCCGCCATCAGTCTCAACCTGTACCGCGATGTGATCGGCACCATCAGCGCGGGTGACCTCAACCCGGGCACGGGCGACATCGGCATGACGCGCAACAAGGGTCGCAACCTGCTCAGGCCGGATAAACATCCCCTTAACCTTGGCGGCTTGGTCCGCACGGCCCCGCCACCCCACAATTCTGCGGTTGGTACGGCCACAAGGCGTGTCGCCAGCAGCCATAAATGCGCTCAAGTCGCCCGTAGAAAACCTTAGCAACGGATTGTCGGGATTAAGGACTGTAACCAAAACCTCACCAATCTCACCCTGGGTAACGGGAGTACCCGTGCCGGGTGTGACGATCTCAACGATGACGTCTTCGTCAATTATCATACCATCGGTGCAATCGCTGCTTTCGTAGGCAATCAGACCAGCGTCCGCCGTGGCATAGCATTGTCGACAGGTAATCCCGCGGTCGGCATAGGCCTGGCGCGTTTGCGGAAATAGCGGCCCAGCAGAGACGGCAGCATGGGTAATTCGCGACAGATCGAGACCCAATTCAGCCCCTTTATCGAGGATCGTGGCCAGATAATCTGGCGTCCCGATATAGGCGGTCGTGCCAATCGATGCCGCGACCTCGGCCTGCGCGGCCGTGTTGCCCGGACCCGCAGGAAACACGGTCATGCCATGAGCGCGCGCCGCACTCTCAAACATCATGCCGGCTGGTGTGAAATGATAGGCAAACGTGTTTTGCACAACGCTGCCTGCCTCTACCCCAATCGCACGCAGAAACCGACCCAAGCGCCAGTAATCAGGTGCGAGGCCTCCGGGTTCGTAAATCGGCCCGGGGGATTGAAAAATATGGCTGACATTCTGGGCGCGCAGGGCACCCAATGGTGGGGTTACAGCCTGAGATGCGCACAATTCCCCCTTCCGTAACACTGGCAAAGCCGCCAATTCAGAAATGTCAGACATTTGTGCTGTTTCGGGAAACAGCGCGTGCAATTGGGCCAACTGCTCAGCCGCGCGCGCCTTGGGGGAGCGGACTTCCCTCGGATCTGGCATCATGACAACCACCGTTTCCGACGACGATAGCTGCGCACATCGCGAAAGCTTTTGCGCCCCTCTTCGGACATTCCGAGATAGAATTCCTTAACGTCTGGGTTTTCACGCAGATCCGCTGCCGGGCCTTCCATCACCACCCGTCCGCTTTCGAGGATATAGCCATGGTGGGCAAACCGCAGCGCCACGTTGGTGTTTTGCTCTGCCAGCAAGAACGAAACGCCTTCTTGTTCATTCAGGTTTTTCACAATGGTGAAGATTTCTTCAACCAGCTGCGGCGCCAATCCCATCGATGGCTCGTCCAGCAAGATCGTCTCGGGGTGAGACATCAAGGCGCGACCGATTGCGCACATCTGCTGCTCACCACCAGAGGTATAGCCCGCCTGACTTTTGCGCCGCTCTTTGAGCCGCGGGAAGTAGTTATACACCATCTCAAGATCGTCCTGCACCGATCCACGCCCCTCTGTCCGGGTATAGGCCCCGGTCAGTAGGTTTTCTTCAATCGTGAGGTGTTCAAAACAGTGGCGACCCTCCATGACTTGGATCACGCCACGCTTCACCAGATCGGAGGGAGAGCTGTCTTGCACCCGCTCGCCACGGTAGATGATCGACCCTTTGGTAACCTCTCCACGCTCGGAGTGCAGCAGGTTCGAGATCGCCTTAAGGGTAGTGGTCTTGCCAGCCCCGTTGCCCCCCAAAAGTGCTGTGATGCCGCCTTTGGGCACCGTGAGCGAAACGCCCTTCAGCACGAGGATCACGTGGTTGTAGATCACCTCGATGTTGTTGACCTCTAGCAGGGTCTCAACTGGTGATTTGTCCAGCATTGTGGTGTCCTTCCATCCGCAAATTGGACGGCGCCAAGTACTAGCGCCGTCCGTCACGAGGCCCTTAGAGGCAGCCCGGTGTGATGTTGTTTTCAGCGGCAAACGCGGCGCTGTCTTCTTTGATCAAAGGACCGGTCACGCTGTCATCGGGGGCAATGTAGTCGGTCAAAGCAACCCAAGTTTTGTCGATCGCGTTCCACTGCTGAACGATACCCAAACCGTTACCGCCGTGGTCCTGACAAGAAACCGAGAACTCTGGTCCAATGGCAGCCATGCCCAGCTCTTCCATCCGCGCGTTCGTGATGTTGAGCGTGGCCATACCTTCGCGCATTTGTGCGGCAGTAATGTCCGACACGCCGCTGATTTCCTGAGCGTTTGCAATGGCTTCAGAGGCAAGCATCGCAGCGTACATACCACGAGTGTAGAGCACCGAACCAAGGTTCGAGCCGTCACCTGCAGCGTTGCCAGCATCGTGAACCAGCGACTTGATCTCACCGAAAACGGGCAGATCGCTAACACGGTTCATGTTCAGAGATTTGTAGCCGTTCGCCGCTTCACCGGCGGGTGTTACGTCATGCTCGGCACCGGCCCACCAGTTGCCAATGAAGTTCTCCATTGGGAAGTTGATGTTCGCAGCTTCTTGCACCGCGACCTGGTTCATCACGCCCCAACCCCACATCAGGACGTAGTCCGGACGTTCGCGGCGGATTTGCAGCCATTGGGATTTTTGCTCTTGGCCGGGGTGATCAACGGCAAGCTGCTTCAGCTCAAAACCGTGCAGTTTGGACAGATCTTCCAGCGTGCGGATCGGCTCTTTGCCGTAGGCCGAGTTGTGGTAGAGCAGCGCGAGCGTTTTGCCCTCAAGCGACCCACCATTTTCCTCCAGCAGGTAGTTCACCATCACCGAAGCTGCATCCCAGTAGTTCGCGGGATAGTTGAACACCCAGTTGAACACCTCGCCGTTCGCCGCAGATGTCCGGCCATAGCCCATTGTGTGCAGTGGGATTTGGTCAACCGTCGCTTTGGGGATCAGCTGGTAGGTGATCCCGGTCGAGAGCGGTTGATAGATCAAAGCCCCCTCGCCCTTTGTGGACTCATAGCACTCAACGCCTTTTTCGGTGTTGTAACCTGTTTCGCATTCGATCACGCGGATCGGCTCCCCACCGATACCGCCGTCACGTGCGTTCAGCAGGTTAAAGTAATCCTGATAGCCGTCGGAAAACGGTGTGCCGCCCGCTGCATAAGGACCTGTACGATAGCTAAGGTCGGGAATGACCAGATCCGCCAGTGCGGGCCCTGCGGCCAATGTCCCTGCCACAGCAGCAGCAATAAGTTTACATTTCATCAGATGATACCTCCCAGTTTCAATTGTCTGACATTTGGATTACCCCCGGTTGATCCGGGGTTTTGTATTAGTAAGGGAAAGGCCAGCGCCGGAGTTTTTCCTTTGCCAAGCCCCAGATATGGGCAAGCCCATGGGGTTCTTTGATCAAGAAGAACATGATCAACGCACCCACAATGACGAGCTGGAAGTGCGCAACCAAATCGGTGGGCCAGCCCAGCCAATCGACGCCCACAATCTTGAGAGCAACGGGCAGCAGCACAAGGAACGCAGCCCCGGCAAAGCTGCCAAAGATCGAACCCAAGCCGCCGATGATAATCATGAACAAGACGAGGAATGACTTTTGGATACCAAAGGCCTCTCCCACCTCAACCGCGCCCAGATACACCGCGAAGAACAACGCCCCAGCGATGCCCACAAAGAAGGAGCTTACTGCAAAAGCCGACAGTTTTGCGCGCAGCGGGTTCACACCGATGATCTCAGCCGCGATGTCCATATCGCGGATGGCCATCCATGACCGGCCCACGGATCCACGGGTCAAATTGCGAGCGATCAGCGCGCACAATGTTACAAAGAACAGGCACACCAAGTACTGCGCCCACGCGGGTGATGCGGGCCCAGTCACGGCAAACCCAGCCACCAACCGTTCGGGAGCGTTAATCTGGCCCGAGGCGGAATAGTTGTAGAACCAGCTAACTTTGTTGAACAACCACACAAGGAAAAACTGCGCTGCCAGCGTGGCAACCGCGAGGTAGAACCCCTTGATCCGTAGGGAAGGCAGGCCAAACGCCGTACCCACGGCTGCGGTGATCCCGCCCGATAACAGGATATGGATCAGGATGTTAACGTCTGGAAAGGACGTCATCAATTTGTAGCAGGCATATGCACCCACTGCCATGAAACCGCCTGTGCCCAGCGATACCTGCCCGCAGTATCCGGTCAGGATGTTCAGTCCGATCGCTGCAATCGCATAGATCAGGAATGGCACCAGCAGCGCACTCGCCCAGTAGTCGGTGATGACGAAGGGAATGACGCCCCATGCCACCATCATGGTCACCCAAAACCCGACCTTATCAAGCTTGAGCGGAAAGGTCTGGCTGTCGGCCACGTAGGATGTTTTGAAGTCTCCGGCTTCGCGATAAAACATGCTCGCCTCCTATACGCGTTCGATGATTTTTTCGCCAAACAGGCCTTGGGGCCGGAAGACGAGGAAGATGAGGGCCAGCACGTAGGCGAACCAGTTTTCAGTGGCACCACCAAGGAACGGCGCACCAATGAGGTATTCGAACAGCTTTTCGCCCACCCCGATGATTAACCCGCCGACAATCGCCCCAGGGATGGAGGTAAACCCCCCCAACATCAGCACCGGCAGCGCCTTGAGGGCGATCAGAGACAGTGAGAATTGTACGCCTGATTTCGCACCCCACATGATGCCAGCGACCAGCGCAACAAGCCCTGCAAGCGACCAAACAAGTATCCAAATGTAGTTAAGCGAAATACCGACTGACAAAGCGGCTTGGTGGTCATCTGCCACGGCGCGCATTGCGCGACCCTGCTTGGTGTACTGGCTGAACATCACCAGACTGATCACGAGTATTGCCGCCACGAGGGTCGCAACCATGTCCAGCTTGTCGATGAAGAAGCCGTAGAAATCATCACCACCAAGACCGGCTGTGATATCCTCAACCCAGCGCGAGCCACCTTGGGGCAAGCCCACATCAAGTTTTTTGATGTCGGACCCCCACATCAGATCGCCCATCCCCTCAAGGAAGTAGGCCAACCCAATTGTTGCCATGAACAAGATGATCGGTTCTTGGCCCACAAGGTGCCGGAACACGAATTTTTGCACCATCCACGCGAAGCAAACCATCACAACAAGCGTCAGTGCGATGGCCCCGAGGGCCGGCACATTCCATCCAAAGTTATGAATATGCGTCCCGAAGGTTGCGTTGATCAAATGGGCGAAGGGCACCTGGCCCGACATGATCCCGGTCAGCGTCAGCGCGCCGAACAGAGCCATAACCCCTTGGGCATAATTGAAAATCCCCGAAGCCTTGTAGATCAAAACAAAGCCCAGTGCGACAAGCGCGTAGAGAACCCCGGCCATTAGGCCGTTGATCAAGACCTCAATGCCATAGAGAAAATCAGCTGACATTAGCATAGCCCCCCGGTTTTCACGTCCATCAGATTAGTCATGGCTCACCCCCAGATAGGCGTCGATCACGGCCTCATTGTTGCGCACCTCTTCGGGCGTGCCGTCCCCAATTTTGCGGCCATAGTCCATCACGACCACCCGGTCCGAAAGATCCATCACCACGCCCATATCGTGTTCGATCAACGCGATTGTGGTGCCAAATTCGTCATTTACATCCAGAATAAAGCGGCTCATGTCCTCTTTTTCCTCGACGTTCATGCCGGCCATCGGCTCATCCAGCAGCAGCAAGTGCGGCTCTGCAGCTAAGGCGCGCGCAAGTTCAACGCGTTTTTTCAAGCCGTAGGGCAAGCGACCGACAGGCGTTTTGCGGATCGATTGAATCTCAAGAAAGTCGATGATCCGCTCAACTGCAGCACGATTTTCGACCTCTTCGGTCTGGGCCTTGCCCCACCAAAGCGCCTGCGAGAACAATCCAGATGACATTTGACGAAGCCGTCCGGTCATCACGTTATCGAGGACGGACATGCCCTCAAACAGTGCAATGTTCTGAAACGTCCGCGCGATCCCTTGGCGCGCAACCTGATAGGGTTTGGTCGGCGGGCGCTTTGCACCGTTGAACCAAACTTCACCTTCCTGCGGCACATAAAAGCCCGAGATCACGTTCAGCATCGACGATTTACCGGCCCCATTCGGCCCGATGATGGCGCGGATTTCGCCCTCACGGATATCGAATGAGATATCCTTAATCGCCTCAACCCCACCAAAGCGAAGGGTGATGTTGCGCAGGTCCATCATGACGCCGCCGATCTGGCGACCGTCTGCTGTCACGTAGCCATCGCTTGGGGCAAGTGTTTGATTTTCAAGCATCATGCGACAGCCTCCAGCTTGGGAAAGACGTCCCCGTCACGGATCGAAAGCGTTGCGCGGATCGTGCCCTTACGCCCGTCTTCGTAGGTGACTTCTGTCTCGGTCGTGACCTCAGGCGCGTCGCTATAAAGCGCCTCGATCAGGTCATTGAACTTTTCTGCGATCACGGCGCGACGGACCTTTTTGGTGCGCGTCAGCTCGCCATCATCTGCGTCCAGCTCTTTGTGTAGCACGAGAAAACGGTGGATTTGACACCCCGACAGCATCTCATCTTGCGCGACACTGGCGTTGACTGCATTCACGTGTCCTTCAATCATCTCAAGCACTTGCGGGTGCTGAGACAGCTCTTGGTAGGACGAGTACGCAATGTTGTTGCGCTCTGCCCAGTTACCAACAGCCGTGAGATCGATGTTAATGAAAGCACAGCATCGGTCCCGCCCGGCGCCGAACACCACGGCCTCTAACACGTTGGGATAAAACTTAAGTTTGTTCTCAACGTATTTGGGCGCAAACATCGACCCATCCGACATTCGCGCCACATCCTTGATCCGGTCAATGATGCGCAGATGGCCGGTGGCCTCCTCAATGAAACCCGCATCGCCCGTCGCAACCCAACCTTCGGCATCTTTGGTGGAGGCCGTGCTTTCAGGGTTTTTGAAGTAAGATTGGAACGTGCCCGGGGAACGGTAATAAACCTCGCCGCTTTCGGCGATCTTGATTTCAACCCCCGGGCTAGGAACGCCCACAGTGTCCGAGCGGACCTGGCCATCGGGCTGCTGTGTGATGAACACAGTCGCCTCTGTCTGACCGTACAGCTGCTTGAGGTTAATCCCAAGAGACCGATAAAAATCAAACAGTTCCGGGCCAATCGCCTCACCGGCGGTGTAGCCCACACGGATGCGGCTCATACCGAGGGTGTTTTTCAACGGCCCGTACACCATCACGTTCCCGAGCGCATATTTCAGACGATCCCACAAGCCAACAGAGGCCCCGTCCAAAATGGCAGGCCCAACACGGCGAGCGTGATCCATAAACATATGGAACATCCAGCGTTTGAAGCGACTGGCGTCCTCCATCCGGATCATCACCTGAGTCAGATGGCTTTCAAAAATCGCTGGCGGCGCGAAGAAGTAGGTCGGCCCGATTTCGCGCAAGTCGCTTTGCATCGTTGCCGCACTTTCGGGGCAATTCACGCAAAACCCTGTCCAATACGCCTGCCCGATCGAGAAGATGAAATCCCCAACCCACGCCATCGGCAGATAGGCCAGAACCTCTTCGCCGGGTCCGAGTGTATCAAAATTAGATGAGTTTTGCGCCGTCTCAATGACGTTGCGGTTGCTCAAAACAACGCCCTTCGGCTTGCCCGTCGTCCCCGACGTATAGAGCATCACGCAAGTATCATCCGACCCAAGACCATCGCGCCGGGATTGCATGGTTTTAACCATTTCATCCGATGCATTACGACCCTGCGCCTGAACATCTGACAGGCTCGTCATAGCGGTATGGTCATATTTCCGAAGACCACGTTTATCAAAGTAAACGATGTGCTCGATGACTGTGGTGGCGCCTTTGACTTCCAGCACCTTGTCCACCTGCTCCTGATCGCCCGCGATCACAAAGCGTGCGCCGCAATGCTCCAACACATAGGTCATCTCTTCGACCACCGCGTCTTGATACAAGGGTACGGGAACAGCCCCGACGCATTGCACCGCGACCATCGACCAATACAGCGCTGGGCGATTGCGCCCGATGATCGCGACGTGATCCCCCGGTGCCACGCCAAGCGACAGCAACCCGAGCGCTAACGCCTCAATTTCAGACGCAGTTTCCGACCACGTCCAACTTTGCCAAATTCCAAATTCTTTCTCTCGATACGCTGGGCGATCCCCGAACTGGGCCGCGTTGCGCGCCAGTAGATGGGGTATGCTCACGCCTTGAGATGCGTCTTGCGCAGACGTCATAATCGTTTCTCCTCCCGTCACGCGCGGTCATTGAGCGCCGCGTTTCGTGTGTTGGAGTCACAGTCTTGACGGGATTTTTCCGAATTCCAATACCCTTTTTGAATGTATTTTGAAAAATATTTAACATGCTGTTTGTAAATATAATTTAGGAAATTTCATGCCCACTTAACTTAACGTAAAGGTCAGCTAACGCAAAGGACAAGAAACCGTGTACGAGAGCGGACCGTACTGCCTACTCCCGACGATCTGCACTGATCGGGTTCCATCGGATCGTCGCCGAAGCTAGGGTTATGTCACTCGCTTAGTTGCCCGATATTCCGGCGTATCCCACAGCCTGTTTTCAAGAATACCACAGAGCCGATCAACCGCCGAGGAGACATCATTTTCATCGATGTAAAGCGGGGTAAAGCCAAACCGCATGATGTTCGGAGCACGGTAATCACCTATCACATCATGCGCAATTAACGCCTGCATGACAGCGTAGCCTTCAGGGTGGGTGAACGACACCTGAGAGCCACGCAACGCCCCCTCACGCGGACTGACCAGGGTCGGTTCTGGGCAACGTGTCTCAATCTGATGGATAAAAACGTCGCTTAGGCGAAGGCTGGCTGCACGAATGTCGTCCATTTCGATGCCATCCCAAATGCGTAAAGCGTCCTCTAGGGCGGTCAATTGCATCACAGGTGGGGTGCCGACGCGCATTCTTTCAATCCCGGGGGCGGGTCGATAGCTCGGCTCAAACGCGAAGGGCGCGTCATGCCCAAGCCATCCGCACAGCACGGGATCAAGTGTGTCGATCAGGTCAGGACGCACGTAAATAAACGCCGGCGCACCCGGACCACCGTTGAGATATTTATAGGTGCAGCCAACAGCGAACTCACATTGAACGGCGTGCAAATCCACCGGCACGGCCCCCGCGCTATGCGCGAGATCCCAGACCATCACGGCTCCCGCAGCATGTGCCGCTTGCGTAATCGCGGCCATGTCGTGCATCCGCCCCGTGCGGTAATCGACCTGGGTCAGCATCACCACCGCGACCTCATCCGTGATGGCGGCCTGAATATCCTCGGGCGGCACGACGCGCAATTCATAGTCGCCAGCCCGCGACCGCAGCAGCCCTTCAGCCATGTACAAATCAGTCGGAAAATTTCCGCTATCCGATAGAACAACATGCCGATCAGGGCGTAAATCCAACGCGGAAGAAAGCGCTTGGAAGACTTTGATCGAGAGTGTGTCTCCCATAGGCACACTCCCCTCAGGCGCGCCGATCAAACGGCCCACCATGTTGCCCACCCGGGTGGGCTGCCCCATCCAATCGTCCTCGTTCCACCCCTTGATCAAGTGATCCCCCCACTGCTGCGTAAGCATGTTTGCTACGGCATCAGGGGTCGATTTGGGCAATGGTCCAAGCGAGTTTCCGTCGAGGTAAATCATCCCCTCAGGCAGGTGAAAGCGGTCTTTCATTGGCAACATGGGGATGTCTCCTGTAGAAGGCTACGCGGCAAGGATTTCGTTCAAAAGGGCGGACTTAGGGTCCGTTAACGCTTCGATAACGCTGAAGTGGTTGTGCCCGGGTTCAACAACGCACGTCGTCTGCGCCTCCAGCCCTGACCACATGGTATGCAGTGCCTCCGCCTGCCGGATGAATTCGGGCCGTTCATCGCCACCAACCCAAGCAGTTACCGACGCACCGGACCGTGGCATACACAGAGCCGCGCTCTCAGCCGTTGCCTCATCCATGTCTAGGTTCAAGCTCGCGTTCAGCTTGGTCCAGCGGAGGGGACGCAAATCGTGTAAGCCGCTGATTGAGACTGTATGCTCAATTCGATCCTGTACCTCTTGGGGCAAAGCGCTATCGGCGCAAACCATCCGGCTAACGAGGTGTCCACCCGCCGAATGCCCGGCCAATCGAATGGGACCAGAAACCGCCTCTGTGGCACACACAATTGCTGCTCCGATCTCGGCCGTCATCTGACCAACTCGGGCCTCGGGCGCGAGTGTATAGCTTGGGATGGCAACGGCCCATCCACGCTCAAGCGCGCCTTTGGCGAGATGGGTCCAGTAGCTTCGGTCAAACTTCATCCAATAACCGCCATGAACAAAAACCATTAGCCCTTCGGGCGGATGGGTGGGCCGTAGGATGTCCAATTCACACCGCGGAGCCGCGCCATAGCGCAACGTTTCAATGGCGACGCCACTGGCGCGAAATGCCTCTGCCTCAGCGGCCCACTGCGCAGGCAGCGCTTCCGCCCCGGGCACGTAGGGCATGTTCGCATAGGCGTCATCCCAGTCGATTGCTGTCATTCTAGCCTCCACTTTGAAGGATAAACCATGGCGGCGCCCCGAAGGCGCTGCAACCCGAATTCCTGATCCTCTTCAGGACATGTTTACCTATGTAAAATCCCAGAATGAAACAGAGACTCTATCACCGCCCTACAGATCAATCTCAATGACACCATCAGGCTCCACCGCGCGGGACTGGCACAGGATCATAGCCTCTTGTCGCTGCGCGGCGGATAGGACGAAATCGCGGTGATCGACATTCCCCGCGATGACCTTGCAACTGCATACCCCGCATAGCCCGTCGCTGCATTTCACATCAACGGAAACGCCCGCCGCGTTCAGCGCGTCAGAAGCAACTTGATCGGCACCAACCGCGATGTCGCGCCCACTGCGGCTAAGACGCAGGGTAAACGGCGTGCGGGGGGCGGCCTCTACCTCCGGGACGGCGAAATATTCGAGATGCAACGCATCTTCCGGATAGCCTGCGTTGCGCGCGGCTTGCATCGCGGCCTCCATATACACGCCACTGCCGCAGGTATAAATATGTTCATTTTCAGTATATTGCAGCGCGGTCTTGAAGTCGACGCGCCCGCCTTCATCTGAGATATGCAGACGTACCTGATCGGCCCAAGGTGCGGCCTGTAGCTCAGGTATGAACCCCATTTTCGCACGGCTCCGCCCTGAGTATCGCAGCGTAAACGGCGTGCCCGCGCGGTGCAGAGCATGGGCCATGGGGATCATCGGCGTGATCCCGATACCACCCGCCATTAGCGTGACGGATGCCGCACCCGGCACCAGAAGAAAGTGGTTAATCGGGCGCGCCGCATACACCTGACGACCCGTTGCAAAGATCCGATGTAACAACTTTGAACCGCCCCTGCCCGCATCCTCACGCAGGACCCCAATTCGGTAGCAACTGCGATCCTCCGGGTCCCCGGTCAGCGAGTAAGGGCGCAGGTATTCTGGCGCGATCAACAGATCGATATGCGCCCCCGGCGTCCACGGCGGCAGCGGCACACCATCGGGGGCGCGCAGCGTGTAGGTGGTAATGCCTTCGGCTTCCGGCGTGACCGCACGAACCACAAGTGGCAATACCGGGCTTTCACCGATCGGGCGCGTGCGATGCAACACGCTTTCATCGCCCCGCGCCACGGCGGCGATGTGGTCCTTTGCGGGGACCATCGCCTTGTAGGCGGCGATCCCGGCCTCACGATCCATCGGGTCTGGATAAGGATAGGGGTGTGCCGCAAGAGGTGCGGGATAAACCGCAAGTGTCTGATCATTATGATCAATCTTGAGGTCTTTTTGCAGCCCACGTGCGTTCACCGCGTGTTGGGTCGGATGATACGAGCCCGCCTCGCTCAACTCCAAGTCCCACCACCATTTTTTAACCGAATTCAGCCCGCCACGCCCCAATGTATCGTCGAGCTTGGCAAGGATCGGAGCCGCTTTGGGCACGTTCATCGCAACTTTGCGGAAGGCCGCGTCGCGAAACAGGCCTTCAAGGTTCCACGGACAGGTTTTCATACAGCGCCCACACATCGCCCCACCGGGCGTTGTCACCCGGTATGTCGTGCATTTCTGGCTATCGGATTTCCAAATCTCATAGCCATTAAACATCCGTTTAGGCCCGGCCGTAATCGCGCCAGACGGACATTCACGCGCACATTTATTGCAGGCCTCACAAAATGATTGCATCCCGAAATCAATGGGTTGGTCATGTTTCAAGGGCATATCAGTCGTGACTACACCCGATTTCAGACGCGGACCGAGAAACGGATTGAGGATCACTTCACCAATGCGGCTGACCTCGCCCAAACCGCTGAGCAACAGCAGCGGCGGCTGTAGGACCTCACCATCCATCACCGTGTGCGCCTTGGCGCTATAGCCCAAGGCACGGATTTGCGCAGCCACCACCCCGCCCAACAACGAAAACCGCAGGTAGGCGCGCATGCTTTGGGCCACCGCGATCCAATCATCGCCGGAGGACCCCTCCATTGTCTCATACCCTTGGTCGATCACCATTGAGATCGCCTGATCGTGGGGCGGATCAATCTCGGCCCCGCGCGCGTCGTGGCTATACCACGCCCACTCCGGACAGCGCGAAATGCCCACGGCATCGACACCCAGAAAATAGCTGGTCGCCTTGATCAACTCAGACGCGGTTTGCGGCGGCAGATCGGCTTGGACAGGCGAAGGCGTGCCGTCTTGCAGCAGGACAAACGCCCCAAGCGCTCGGCGTTGCGCAGCCGAGGGCGCCGCTTTGCGGACATAGTAGCCACCGGTTGCCGCCTTTTGCAGCGCCGGTCCCATATCGCCAAACTGGGCGCGCGCGAACAAATCAGCGCGCTTGGGGACACGCGGAATGTTCGGTTCATCCATATAGGTTGTGGGCTGATCGACCCGTTTAAGCGTCTCAAACGGGTGCGCGCCGTCTTTGAAATCGCGTCGCGCATAAGGGTCACACGCCGCCTGCCCCGGTGCGGCCACGGTCGACGATGCCAGCGGCACATCCGGCGCCAGTTCAAGCGTGGTCGTCACCGCAGCAAGGGCAAGTCCATTCGGCAAAAACGGGTGGCGCAGGGCGTGCCCATCCCAAAGTGCAATGCCAGACGCAACAGCCAGCCGATTCAGATCAACATCAGACGTGCTTTCGGTGTGGGCACGGGCATCCCACCCTAGAAGCCTGATATAATTCGCTAAAACGGTAGCCGTCTCAGCCCCTAAAAGCGCAGATCTATGGCGTTCTGCGCCCTTGATCCAATCCGTTCCAGCCTCATCCGCTCGTGGCGCACGGGGCTGGGCATAGGCAAACACAAGAGCAAACCGATGATGGGTCATGTCGCCCGACGGCGTTGAAACCGATTCCTTAAGGTCGGCCATGATCAGGTCGATACCCGCCGCAAGCGTCTTGGTCTGCCGCGTGCGCAGCGCCTCAGCCAAGGTCGCGACTTCGGGGTTTTGAATGGGATTGGCCAGATGATCCTCTGGCCCCAAACGGCACACCCCTACAAGTGTCGCGTCGCAAAAGGTTGCAAACGCTTTGAAGTGATCGGTGCGCGCAACTGGCTCCGCCGGAATCTCGGACTTGGCGAGGTTCGTCGCCCCATCGCGGATGGCGTCCAGCATTGCCTGATGCTCCGCCATGGCATGAATGATCGATCCCTTCGGCCCCTCAAACCGCAACGCGCGCATCGTCGGTACGGCCTGCAAATCCACCGACCGTTGCTTGGGCAAACGTTCTGTCGGCAAAGCCCCCGCATGCAGCGGACGGTTACGATTCGAAAAAATGCGCGGCATCTCGGCCCTCCCTCCGGCGCACCGTGACCCGGGCAGCACCTACGTGCAATGGGTGTTGCTTGCGTGCCGCAGGGGCAGCCGTTGGCCGAACCCAATCCGCCCTGCGACGACTGATGTCTTGCCGCACACACAGATCAACGGATAACGTCTCCCTATGACACAAATCCTAGTACTTAATGGCCCGAACCTCAATTTGCTCGGCACGCGAGAGCCCGGCATCTATGGCGCAAAAACCCTCCCCGACGTGGAGGCCGATTGCCACGCGATCGCGGCTGAACTCGGCATCACGGTGCGCTGCGCCCAGTCCAACCACGAAGGTACGATGGTCGACGAAATCCACGCCGCACGGGATACCTGTGCCGGTGTCGTGATCAATGCGGGCGCCTACACCCACACGTCCATCGCCCTGCATGATGCGATTGCGGGCACAGGGTTGCCAGTGATCGAAGTCCACATCTCAAACGTCTACGCCCGCGAAGAGTTTCGCCACCATTCCATGATCGCGCGCGCCTGTATCGGCGTCATCGCCGGACTTGGAACGGCGGGGTATGAGCTTGCGCTGCGGGCCATGACAGACCACCTGAAAGCGGGCGGCCCGTGAATGGGCCAACCACAGTCCGCTGCCCGTCAGCCACGGAGCTTTTGTCCGCTCTCAAGGGGTTAACCCAGGCCAAGACCCTTGAGGAAGCCTGGCCCATGGTCCTCAAGCAACTGGCGCAATATGGCTTTGACCGCGTGTTTTATGCCGCCACCCAGTTCCGCACCAAGAATGATTTTGGCGATCTCAGCGACGCAGTCATCCTTACGAACTACCCCCCCGATTACATCAAAACATTCCTCGGCGATGAGTATTACAAGAACGCGCCCACCATCGAATGGGTCTCGCACAACCCCGGTTCCGCCATCAGTTGGAGCCACTCGCGCAAAGCCCTAATGGACGGCGCACTGACCCCAGCGCAGACCAAGGTCATGGAGCTGAACGCCAGATACAACATCAAGGCCGGCTTTACCGTGTCCTTTCCTCGGCTGTCACAACGCAGCAATGGCGGGATCGGGGTGTGTTCATCCCACATGAGCCAAGAACAAATCGATGCCCTCTGGCAGGACAAAGGCCTTGAGATCGAAGTTCTATGCAACCTCGCACACCTCAAGCTGAACGACCTGCCCTACATCGGCAACCGCGT
Organism: Thalassobacter stenotrophicus; assembly: GCF_001458315.1. Classification (GTDB taxonomy): domain Bacteria; phylum Pseudomonadota; class Alphaproteobacteria; order Rhodobacterales; family Rhodobacteraceae; genus Thalassobacter; species Thalassobacter stenotrophicus. The sequence continues at coordinate 75,317 of NZ_CYRX01000010.1, forward strand.
TCTGACGACCCGCCAACGCGATGCGCTGGAAATGGTTGCAGATGGCAAAACGATCCAAGATATCGCCCAATTGTGGGAACGGAACGTCGCCACAGTCGAAAAGCATCTGCGACTCGCCCGCGAAGCGCTGGACGTCGACACCACAGCCCAAGCGATACTAAAAGCGTCGCTCCTCAACCAAGTGTTTATCTCTAGCAGTCTTCGGTAATATCTTGTGATACTCGTAAACGATTTAGTAGGGATTTCCTTACTTCCTGACGCTGGGTCAATCTGTAGTATATAAAGTGTCTTGTGAGTTGGGGCGTTGTGCCTTGAGACTAATCAGTGCGCCAGAAGGGTTGGGATAGCAGCCTGGATGGGGCTCTGCTCGATGAATTCGGGATCGTCGCGGCCTCGGTGTATAGTCCGCCGGGGCCGCGGCACTTGATTGGGTGTTTGTCTAATTATCATCCCCAGACGCTAAAGCACCCATGAAAAAAGCGCCGCTGGTTACCCCCAGCGGCGCTTGTTTTTTCTCAGATACGCAGAAGGCGCTTAGCCTTTGACGGCTTTTGCCACCTCAGCTGCGAAATCTTCTTCTTTCTTCTCGATGCCTTCGCCGACTTCAAGACGCACGAAACCGGTGATTTCTGCGCCAGCCTCAGCAGCCGCCGCACCAACAGTCAGGTCAGGGTTCACAACGAATGCTTGGTTCACGAGTGTGACTTCTGCCATGAATTTCTTCATGCGGCCAACGATCATCTTTTCGATCACTTGCTCGGGCTTGCCGGACTCGCGTGCGATGTCGATCTGAACCTGCTTTTCTTTCTCAACCACAGCTGGGTCAAGATCAGCTTCCGAGAGGGACGCGGGGTTCACAGCAGCAACGTGCATTGCGATCTGTTTGCCGAGCGCCTCGTTGCCGCCGTTCATGGCAACAAGCACACCGATTTTGCCCATGCCGGGCGCAGCAGCGTTGTGCACATAGGACACAACAGTCTCGCCCGTCAGCTTCGCCATACGGCGGATAGACATGTTCTCACCGATTGTTGCGATCTTCGCAGTCAGCGTGTCCTCAACGGATTTACCGTTCAGATCAGCCGCTTTGAGCGCGTCAACATCGTCAACCGACAGCGCAGCGCCCGCAAAGGAGGCAACCATCTCTTGGAACTCAGCGTTTTTACCAACGAAGTCGGTCTCGGAGTTCACTTCCAGTGCGACGGCTGTGTTGCCCTCAACAGCAACAGCCACAAGGCCTTCTGCTGCCGTACGGCCGGACTTTTTCGCCGCTTTCGCGAGGCCCTTGGTGCGCAGCCAATCGACTGCCGCTTCCATGTCGCCGTCTGTTTCGGTCAACGCTTTTTTCGCGTCCATCATGCCTGCGCCGGTCGTATCGCGCAGTTCTTTCACCAATGCAGCGGTAATCGCCATCTCTGGTCTCCTTGTTCGGAAATGTCGTGGGAGGGGGCTTAGCCCCTCCCGGTATCAGCAGTGTGACGCAATAAGCCTTAGGCCTCTGCGGCGACAGCTTCCTCGGCGGGTGCTTCTTCCATCGCACCGATGTCGACACCAGCCGCACCCAGTTGGGCGGACATGCCGTCCAGCGCCGCACGGGCCACCAGATCACAGTACAGCGCAATTGCGCGTGCCGCGTCGTCGTTACCGGGGATGATGTAATCAACACCGTCGGGCGAGCAGTTCGTATCAACGATACCAACAACTGGAATACCCAGCTTTTTTGCTTCCGCGATGGCCAGATCTTCTTTGTTGACGTCGATGACGAACAACAGATCAGGCACACCGCCCATTTCACGGATACCACCCAGCGAAGCTTCCAGCTTGGCTTGGTCGCGCTCCATACCCAGACGCTCTTTTTTGGTCAGACCAGCAAAGCCTTGGGCAGATGCCTCGTCAATCGCCTTCAAGCGAGCGATGGAGTTGGAAACGGTTTTCCAGTTGGTGAGCGTGCCGCCCAACCAGCGGTGGTTCATGTAGTATTGTGCGCAACGCTCAGCAGCATCAGCGATCGGCTTTTGCGCCTGACGCTTGGTACCTACGAACAGAACGCGTCCGCCTTTGGCCACGGTGTCCCGAACAACGTTCAGAGCTTGCTCAAGCATGGGAACGGTTTGGGTGAGGTCCATGATGTGGATGCCGTTTTTGCCACCGTAAATATACGGTGCCATACGGGGGTTCCAACGTTGGGTCTGGTGACCAAAGTGTACACCAGCTTCCAAAAGCTGACGCAGCGAGAATTCGGGCAAAGCCATCTCGTATCTTCCTTTCCGGTTTCAATCCTCGGGCGAGGCATGCGAGACGATTGTCCCAACCGGCGGATACAGACGGGATGTCTCCCCGTATGACCCAACCTCACCCTGTGAAGTACGCGCGACTTAACGCGCGTTCATCCAAATCACAAGTGTCTTTCTTTGGTTCCCCAATATCCCGGGGTGCGCGAGGGGCTGGCCCCTCGCTTGGGGCGCAGCCGCAAGGCTGCGCCATGGGTCTTTATGGAATGATCCGCGTGTATTTGGTCCCCTCAAGCGAGGCCCCTGCAATCAAACCCGCCTGACCAAAGATCACCGCGATCACAGGATCGAGCGCGCTGGTTGTGTCAGCACTGACGCTATCGCCCTGCCCTGACAAAGCGTACTCTAGGTCTGCGCCAGCCGCCCAACCGGGTCCCGCGCGGAAGTTGTTCAAAGCCTCTTCGGTCATGAAAAACAACGCATGCGCGTATTGTTGCGCGCCAATCTGCAACCCAAACGAGGCATTCGCCGCAGAGTAATAGTCCACCGTCGCCCCGCCAACACGCAGCGCGCCACGACCGTACCCGGCACCAAAGCCAAACCCGGCTTCCGTAATCAGCGGCATCACCAAGACACCCGCCGACGTATCGCCAAGCCGTTGCGCGCCCTCAACGTCGCTGTAAAGAAAATCCAGCGCGCTATCCACGCGGGCGTCAATGGTTGAGGCGCCCTTACTGTTAATCCCATTGCCGCACGCCGCCAAAGCCAATGGCGCGACAGCCGTCGTAATAAATCCGCGACGGGAGAAAGTGGTCATGATCGTGATCCTGTAATGTTTACTGCCGATATCTAAAGTCCGGGCGGTTGGCCGCCCTTATTGCTTTATACCATATAACAGGGGACGCCCCTTGTCACGCCACCAGATGCTGCGTCACAGCCGCAAAAACCGCCTTAACGGCGCATTTTTGCAAACTGCTCGGCTTGTCGCGTGGTCCAACGGACTTGGATCCGAAATCCTTCGTCCTCTTGGGCCTCTTGCTGGATGATATCCTCACCATGCAACCATGCCCGTGCGCGCCCGTCAGCGAAGGGCACAAACACCTCTTCGTCGTGGGTCGCGGGCGTAACGCGGGTTGCGATCGCAGCCAGTGCCGGATCGCGGCCCTCGCCGGTGACTGCGGACAGGGTAAACACATCCTCACGGCGCGCCGCAATCGCCTCAATGCTCGCGCGTGTGTCGGCATCAACGGCGTCGATCTTGTTCCACAGCTCGATCTTTGGGATCCCATCGCTCACGCCCAGTTGCGCAAGGATAGCGTTCACATCCCTCGCCTGCGCATCGCTTTCAGGATGCGAGATATCGCGCACGTGACAGATCAAATCGGCGTCCAACACTTCCTCAAGCGTTGCCCGAAACGCGGCCACCAGCTGAGTTGGAAGATCCGATATGAATCCAACCGTGTCCGACAGGATAATGTCCGTGCCCCCCGGCAGGGTCACGGCCCGCATCGTAGGGTCCAGCGTCGCAAACAGCATGTCTTTGGCAAAGACATCCGCCCCAGTCAAATAATTGAACAGTGTAGACTTGCCCGCGTTTGTATAGCCCACAAGCGCCACAATCGGGTACGGCACCTTGGCGCGTGCGGCCCGGTGCAACGCACGCGTTTTGACCACCTTGGCCAATTGCTTGCGAATGCGGTTCACCGCATCGTCAATCGCGCGGCGGTCCGCCTCGATCTGCGTCTCACCCGGACCCCCAACGAACCCCAAGCCACCACGCTGACGTTCAAGGTGGGTCCAAGCCCGCACAAGCCGCGTCCGTTGATAGCTGAGAGCGGCCAATTCCACCTGCAGCACACCCTCTCGGGTAGCAGCTCGGTCGGCAAAAATCTCAAGGATCAGCCCGGTACGATCCAGCAGCTTCACCTTCCACTCTTTTTCAAGGTTGCGCTGCTGCACGGGCGTCACGGGACCGTCGATGACGACAAGATCAATCTCATCGTCATGCAAAAGTTGCTTTAGCTCGGCCAATTTACCGGTGCCAAACAAATGGCCCGGATGCGGCTTCGGAAGACGGACAACCTGATCACGCACGACCTCAAGACCCGGCAATGCGTGGGCCAATGACACCGCTTCGGCAAGCCCATGTTCGGGCGCGCGGCGGGTGTGATCGGGTCCAAGGTCGGGATGCAGCACGGCGGTGCGTGTCGGGGGCGCCTCAGTGGCGCCGGACTCAACAGGATCAGTCAGCGCGGTCTTCGCCATCATAAAGGCTGATCGGTTGCGCAGGCATCACTGTCGAGATCGCATGCTTATAGACCAGCTGAGATTGCCCATCGCGGCGCAAAAGTACGCAGAAATTATCAAACCAAGTGATAACACCCTGCAACTTAACACCATTTATGAGAAAGATCGTCACGGGAACCTTCGTCTTCCGGACGTGATTCAGGAAGGCGTCCTGGAGGTTTTGCTTGTCGGAAGCCATTGTTTTATGCCTTTTTTGTTTATGAGGCGTTACGCGGCTCGTAACACCATTACCGGTCGCTTTTGGGGATTATGCTTGTCGTGCGCGTCAATTTCCACCCCAAAACAACGATTTAATCCTGTCGCTAAAAATTTATGCATCTCACGTGGGCGCACTTTCGCCTACCGCCGCCAAAACTCAGGGTTGAGCAATGCAATGATCGCAAGCGTTTCCAATCGTCCAAGGACCATGGCCCCGGCAAAGATAATCTTGGTGGCCGTGTTTTGATCGCTCAGTTGCACGCCCCCTTCCATAGCGACGCTCAGCAGCGGCCCCGTGGTCGAAAGCCCCGCGACCGTCATCACCATCGCCGCCTCAAATGAGACCCCACTGAGCGCGAACAAAACCGACAGCCCCGCAATTGACATGGCAAAGAGCATGAAGAAAATCCAAGCCGCCTGAGCGCCTTCGGGGTGAACGCGACGCGATTCCGATTTCACGCCTGCAACGGCGTGCGGCTCTACCAACAGGGCCATTTCCTGTCGTCCGTGCCGATACAGCGCATAGACCCGCAACAATTTGACCCCGCCCGCCGTGGTCGCGACACCGCCCCCCAGCACCGACAATCCCATCAACAAAAGCCCCGGCGTGGACAAGCCGGACCAATACTGCGCCGCCGTCCAACCGCTGCTTTCAAAACCGGTTGTCGTGAGGAAAGACAGCACCGTGAACATCGCCCCCCAAAGAGCCTCCAGCCCCTGCCACATGTCGTCCTCTAACCGGACCTCAAGCGCGCCGGTCCAATGCCGGGCAAACAGCGCGAGCGGTATGGCGGCGACAAAAAACGCGGCAATCCGCAACTCACGGTCATCGCGCAGCAAACCCAGATGGCCTTTGCGCCATTCCGCCGCAAATGTCTGGCGCGAAACGGCAAAAATCAAAAAGAAAAATACCGCGACTTCGCCCACCCGGCCCGAGACCGCATCCTGCAGGCCACCAACCGCTGAAATCCCGGAGGTCGACAGCGTCGACATCGCGTGGATCGCCGCCGTTGTCGGGTCATCCCCTGCAAGCATCAAGATCAACGCAAGATTAAGCGTCAGAAACAGGTAAATCGGCCCCATCGTGCGCGCCGCGCGCCACATCCGCACCTCTGGTGAGATGACCTGATCCAACCCCGTCGTGGGCCGCGTTTCGGCCTGTTGTCTGCGCGGTGTGCTGACCTCAAAGCCGCCCAACCGGAGGGGCGCCAAAATCGCGACAGCCGCCACCCACATGAACAACCCCCCAAGCCAAGCGACCAACCCGCGCCAAACGTGCAACGAGAGGGGCAAGCGGTCGGGATCATCAAACAATGTGGCCCCAGTGGTTGTCAGGGCTGAGACCATTTCAAGCACTGCGTTCAGATAGGTCGTGTTGCCGACGACCTCCCGGAAGGGCAGCGCCAGAAACAGCGGCAACACTGTGAACACGCCCGCAATCGACAACAGTTGAGCACGCGCGGGCTTTGCGCTGCGATGGTTCGCGGTGGCCACACCGACCGCACCCGCGATGAACAACAAAAACGTCCCGTAATAAAAAAAGATCCGCGCCGGGCGGTGATCATCAAACGCCAACGCATGAAGTGCGGGAATATACATCGCCGCCGCACACATGATCCCCATAAGCACAACGAGGGGGATGCGCGGCTGCCACTTGTCGCCGCTCGCGCCCTTGCGGCTATAGATTGGCCTGCTCAAAAGAAGTCGATCTGCACCTGCAACAGGCGCTCAACTTCGGGAACATCCGCTGATAGCGCAAAGATCGCCACAACGTCGCCCTCTTCAATCCGCGTACTGCCCGAGGGGACAATGACCTTGCCCCCCTTGCTCATGGCGCCCATCAACACGCCTTCGGGAAAATCTACGTCACGCAATGCCTTACCGGCCAAAGGTGACGTGGATAGGACCTGCGCTTCGATCACTTCGGCCTCAGCGTCGCCAATCGAATAAACCGACCGCACCCGACCATGCCGCACGTGTTGGAGAATAGATGAGACCGTTGTTTGGCGCGGGTTGATATAGGCATCAATGTCCAGCGGCCCCATCAACGGCACCAGCGTCGGATCGTTTACCAGCGCAATGGCCATGGGACAGCCCGTCGCCTTGGCGCGTACCGCGGCCAGAAGGTTGGTTTTGTCGTCATCCGTAACGACCAGAACGGCATCAGCATTCTCAATCCCGGCTTCACGCAGCAGATCAATATCCAACCCATCGCCATTCAAAACGATGGTCCGTTCCAGCGCATCCGCCGCGCGTTCCGCACAGGCGCGGTTACGTTCGATCACGCGGGCACGGATACGCTCAGGCGCTTGTTCCAGGGTGCGGGCCACTGACAGGCCGACGTTGCCACCGCCGATGATCACGACACGTTCTTGCTTGCGCGCCACTTTACCAAAGATTTCTTGGGCGCGTTTGGTATCGTCGCGATGGACCATGACGTAAATCTGGTCATCCGCATACAGCTGATCACCGGGCGCGGGCGCGAATAATTGACCTTGGCGCCGGACGCCCACCACAATCGCGCGCAGGGTGGAAAACAACTCGCTCAACTGTCGCAGTGGCGTATTCAGAACCGGGCAATCTTCATCAAGCGCGAGGCCGACCAGCTCTGCATCGCCATCAAGGAAGCGCGCTGTATCAAATGCCACAGGCGCGCGCAGACGACGCAGGGCGGCATCCGCGACCTCCCGCTCGGGGCTAATGATCACGTCAATCGGCAGATGCTCTCGCCGGTACAGATCCGAGTATTTAGGGTCCAAATAGTTCTGCGCCCGCAGGCGCGCAATCTTGCGGCTGACGCCAAAAACAGAGTGCGCCACTTGGCAGATCACCATGTTCACTTCGTCGGAAAACGTCGCCGCGATCACCATGTCCGCATCGCGCGCACCGGCCCGATCCAACACGTCCGGATAGCTCGCAAAGCCGGTCAGCCCCTGCACATCCAATGTGTCCGTCGCGCGGCGCACCAAATCGGCGTCGCTATCGACGATGGTGACATCGTTGCGCTCACCCGAGAGGTGCCGGGCAATTTGCCAGCCCACCTGCCCCGCGCCGCAGATAATTACCTTCATATCGGCCCGTATCCCTTGAGCGGTCTCAATGATCGCGTCAGCCTTGATGATGTGGCAGAGACACACGCAAAGGTCAATTGCCAGCTCGGCCACACGCGCGCTACACTGACGTTATGACCCGTATTTTGTTTATCGTTCCGATTGTTCTTGCCGGTTGCGCCATGCCAATGGAGGCTTGGATCAACCCAGGCGTCGAGGCAACTCGCGCCGAGCGTGCCCTGTTAACCTGTGAAGCTGAGGCGCGGCAGGATTTCCCTGTGGTCATGCAAACCGAGTGGAACAGTTCCATCACAATCGGGGGGCGGTTCTGCGACGATCCCTTTTGTTTTGGTGCAGCACGCGGGCTGCCCACGGCACGTCAACGCGATGTTAACGCAGATTTACGCGTGCGCTCCGTTGATCTGTGCATGAAAGAGGCAGGCTACACCAAAGTCCGCGTGCCGCAATGTCCTGCGGACATTACTCCGTTGCAACTGTCGCGGCATCCCGGCTCCACCAACGGCATCTGCCTCGTTGATGGAGCCTTCGCGCTCTCGCCTTAGGTTTCTTCTTCAACGCGGGCGACCCGGCTGCCGGATTTGGCGCTGGTCACAACACCGAGCGATTTAAGCTTCCGGTGCAGAGCCGAGCGCTCCATGCCCACAAACGCTGCTGTGCGCGAGATATTTCCGCCAAAACGGTTGATCTGCGTCATCAGGTATTGCCGCTCAAACAACTCGCGCGCTTCGCGCAGCGGCAAGGTCGCAAGGCTGCCAGTAAGTGTCATCTCACCACTGTCGCCACCACCCTCACCGGGGTTTGGTAACTCAGCCGGTTCAATCGGACCCGTGCCCTCACCCAAGATCAAAATCCGCTCGATCACGTTCCGCAGTTGGCGCACGTTGCCCGGCCAACGCAGCGTTTGCAGCAGTGCCCGAGTGTCTTCAGACAGCTCCCGCATGGGCAACCCTTGGGATTTGTGCAGGCTCTCGATGAAGTGCTCCGCCAGCTCTGGAATATCCTCCAACCTATCCTCAAGGCTGGGCACATCAATCGGAACCACGTTTAGGCGATGGTACAATTCCTCCCGGAAACGACCAGCTTTAATTTCAGCCTGTAGATCCCTGTTTGTGCTGGAAATAACGCGCATATCGACGCGCACTTTATCGGCGCCGCCAACGCGCGTGAACTGCTGATCCACAAGCACCCGGAGGATTTTGGATTGCGTCCCGATGGGCATATCCGCGACTTCGTCGAAGTACACAACGCCGCCGTGGGCCTGCTCCAAAAGACCAGCCTCGACCCCGCGCTCGTTGGTCTCACGACCGAACAGAACGGCTTCCATCCGCTCCGGCTCAACACTTGCGCAATTGACGCTGACAAAGGGGCCGCTGGCGCGGTTCGAATTGGCGTGAATGTACCGCGCAGCGACTTCCTTGCCGCTGCCAGCCGGACCGCTCAGCATAACGCGCCCGTTCGAATTCATCACTTTTTTCAACTGAGAGGTCAGCGCCTTATAAGCAGCACTTGATCCAATCATCTCAGAATTTGTGACATCCTTCCGCCGCAACTGCGTGTTTTCGCGTCGCAGCCGCGAAGTCTCCATCGCGCGCCCAACAACGACCATCAACTGGTCGATATTAAAGGGCTTTTCGATAAAGTCGTAAGCCCCCTGCTTAATCGCTGCGACCGCAATTTCGATGTTCCCATGACCAGAAATGATGACGACGGGAATGTCGGGGTTATCGCGGCGAACAGTCTTAAGGATGTCGATCCCGTCCATCCGGCTATCCTTAAGCCAGATGTCCAAAATCATTAACGCGGGCGGATCATCATTAATGGCCGCCATACATTCATCAGCGTTTGCAGCCGTCCGGGTCGCAAACCCCTCATCCTTCAGAATGTCAGAGATCAGATCCCGGATGTCCTGTTCATCGTCGGTAATCAGAATATCGCTCATGGTGTCCTCGCTACGTCAACGTTTTCGCCGTCCGACGGCTCTTTGAGCAAGGGCAACCGGATCACAGCCGCCGCCCCTACATGGGTATTAGAGAACATCGCAGGCGCGTCGCGCAGTTCGAGCGTACCGCCATGTTCTTCAATGATTTTCTTAACAATGGAGAGCCCAAGCCCCGTGCCCTTGTCCCGTGTCGTGACATAGGGTTCGAACAATCGCGCCCGATCCTCCGGCAGGCCAATCCCTGTATCGGCGATGGTGATTTCTGCCATCGCGTCAACAAGCTGTAGGTTCACTTGAAGCCCGTGCTCATGCCCGTCGGGCAGGCCTTTGGCGTTCAGGCTCTCGATCGCTTCACCGGCATTTTTGATAAGGTTAGTAAACGCTTGCCCAATCATTGTGCCATCAAACGCCGCCAAAACAGGCCCATTTGCAATGTCAGCATTGATCGGAACTGGATCGAGAGCGGGACGCTGCAATACGATCGTGTCACGCAACAGCGCGGCCAAATCCGCCTGACGCCGCTCAGGCTCTGGCATGCGGGCAAATTTCGAAAACTCATCAACAATGCGCCGCAAGTCATTGGTTTGCCGCACAATAACGTCCGTATACTGTCGAAGGTTATCCCCTTCATCACCCAACATAGGTCCGAATTTTCGGCTCACCCGTTCCGCAGACAATTGGATTGGGGTTAAGGGGTTTTTGATCTCATGGGCGATACGACGGGCAACGTCGCCCCACGCGGCCATTCGCTGCGCGCTGACCAACTCCGTCACATCATCAAAGGCAACCACATAGCCCTCAAGCTGCCCTTCCTCCCCACGACGCTTGGCCAAACGCACCAAGAGGTTTTCCAACTTGCCCCCGCGCGTCAAACGCAGCTCTTCTTGTACCGTTTCCGAGCCGCTGCCCTTAAGTCGTTCAAACAACGCCGCAAATTCCGGAACGCAATCCGCGAGAGCACGACCGTATTGCGTCTCATCCGACAAATGAAGCAGCCGCATTGCCGAGCGGTTTTGAAAATCGACGCGCCCCTGAGCATCGAGGCCGATCACGCCCGCGGTCACTGAGCCCAACACGGAGTCAAACAACCGGCGCCGCCGCTCTGTCTGCATATTGGTCTCGACCAAAGCGTCACGCTGCCCTTTAAGCTGGCGCGTCATCTGGTTGAAAAGACGGCCTAACATGGCAATCTCATCATCGCCGCGTTCTTCAATGACGCGCACATCCAAATCACCTTGCCCGACACGCTGCGCAGCACCGGCCAGCCGCCCAACCGGCCGCGACAGCCCTTCGGCGAACCACAGGCCGAGCCAAACAGCTGCTAGGATCAGGATTAGGGCAAAGGCCAAATACAGCATCCCGAAATCAAAGAATAGTCGCCCACGATCCGCCTCCAACTGGCGATACAGCTGAACGGTTGCCTGCGTCTCATCCAGCAGGGACAGAATTGCGCCATCTACCTCTCGGGTCACATAAAGATAGCGGTCCACGAACGCATTTAGCTTAACTACGACGCGAAACTCATTGTTTTCCTTGTCCTCAACAAGCAGCGGACGGCCGGAGGCAGCTTCCTCCAGCTGTGCGGTTGAGAGCGGCTCGAAGTCAAACAAATAGCTCCGAGTTCCACGGGATCGCAACTCACCGGAGCCGTCAATTACGTAGGCTTCTTGCAGCCCCCGCTGCACAGCGTCTTGGCCTTGGGTCAGAATTTGCCGCAAATCCGCATCGCTGAGAAAGAATGTGGATTGCTTTGCGACATTAAGATAACCTGCCAACCCATTGGCATCTTGAATTAAGTTATCGCGATGCTCCTGCGCATAGGCTTGAGCTGCATCCACCGAATTACCCAAAGCCAACCGCACACGGTCGGAAAACCAACCCTCTAGCCCGATGTTAATGGTAAATGTCGCGAACACCGCAACAAGAATAGTCGGCACTAACGCCATGCCGGAGAACACAAACGTCAAACGCATGTGCAACCGCGACCCAGCAGACCGCGCCCGGCGGGCAGACACCATGCGGGCCACGCGTATCAGCACAAGCGTTGCGACGACCAAAATGTAAACCAGATCGAGCAGCAAAACCCCGCGCAAAGCGGCAGCATTGTCCGTCCCCAAAGGACCCAACACCCCAAACGTGGCAATCACCAAGACGGGCCCCAGTGCGACCAAGCCCAATGTGATCCACGTCTGTACGCGCCGCTGCCGACGCCAAAGCGACATCCGCGACAAAAGCCCCATGGACATGGCTCGCGCCATAACCCGCCCTCACCTCAACACGGTCAGCCCCTGCCTGTGGACTGCCGACGCGGCTGTTACATTCCCGCCACGTTACATGTTGCTCTTTTACATCAGTTTGCGACGGCGTGTCACCTGAATTTCAAGCTCAGTTATCTTTTTACGCAAAGTATTGCGGTTGATCCCCAGCAAGTCCGCACATTTAGCTTGGTTCCCGCCGGTCGCATCCAGCGCGATTTCGATAAGCGGAGCCTCGATTTCGCGCAACACACGTTGATACAGCCCGGGAGGCGGAAGCTGTCCTCCGTGCAGATCGAAATACCGTTGCAGGTGTTTTTCAACGGAAGCCGACAGCTTTTGCGTATCTGGCCCGTTGCCTTGGAACGCGACAGTAGGAACCGAACCGAGCACCGATTGGACCTCAGACAGAGTGATTTCCTCAGCCGAACTGGTGGCCACAAGGCGGCGCACAACGTTTTCAAGTTGGCGCACGTTTCCCGGCCAGTTGTGACTGCGCACCGATGACATCGCGTCATCCGAGAAACGCCGCACGGGGCTGCCATCTCGCTCGGCACGGGCGAGGAAATGCATCGCCAAAAGTGGGATGTCGTCCACCCGTTCACGCAGGCTGGGCACCGACAGTGTCACACCGGTGAGGCGATAAAACAGGTCATCCCGGAAGGTGCCGGCCTCAACATTATCGGCAAGGCTTTGTTGTGAAATCGCCATGATCCGCGGCATCGAGTCGCCCAACGCGTCCAACAATCGCACCAAACGCCCTTGCGTTTCCATTGTCAGATCACCAATCTCATCGAACAAAAGTGAGCCGCCTTTTGCTCTCGCGATGACATTTGACGGGCCTTCTGTCCCCTCCAGATCAACATCGCTGGCCACGACAAACGGCAGCGTGCGGCGGTCGCTAAAGTCGTGGATCGCGCGCGCAATCAAGCTTTTGCCGGTGCCGCTTTCGCCCGTAATCATGACTGTCAGCTCAGTGTTCATCACGCGGGCAACCAAGCGATAAAGCGCCTGCATCTGAGGCGTCCGCCCGACCAGCGGCAGATCGTCCTCTGCCCCCATAGTCTCTGCCTCGTCTTTAGCGGGTGCCTTGGTTTGACGCGCCAAAGCGCGCCCCGCGCGCTTCATCAGGTCGGGTAGGTCAAACGGCTTGGGCAGGTAGTCATATGCCTCCGCCTCTGCGGCCTGAATGGCGGTCATAATCGTATTCTGGGCCGAGATCACAATGACTGGCAGACCGGGACGAACAGCCGTGATTTTCGGCAAGGTTTCCAATCCATTACCGTCCGGCATGACAACATCTGAGATAACCAGATCACCTTTGCCTTCCTCAACCCACCGCATCAACGTAACCAGGCTAGAGGTCGCATGAACCTTGCAGCCAGCCCTCGTCAGAGCCTGTGTGAGAACCGTCCGAATGGTGCGGTCGTCGTCTGCAACAAGAATAGTGCCGTCCATGATAAATCCTTTGGTCAGTCGTCTTAAATTTTGGGTGCGATGGGCAGAGAAATGCGAAACACAGTGCGACCAGGCACGGAATCCACCGTGATCCAGCCACCGTGTTCGGACACGATTTTCGACACTAGCGCGAGGCCGAGGCCCGTTCCGTTTTCGCGGCCCGAAACGAAGGGGTCAAAAATGTCATCCATCATCTCTGGCGGAATCCCCGGGCCATCATCCCTAATCTCAATTTGAAGCGGAACAGCAGCGCCCGTGCCATCGGCTCTCCGGACACGAAGCGATAGCTCATAGAAGGTGCGAATGATGATCTTGCCGCCCGTTCCCAACACCTGAGACGCGTTTTTCAGCAAGTTGAGGAAAACCTGAAGCAGTTGATCCGCATCCGCAAAGGTCGCTGGCAGTGAGGGATCGTAGCGTTCTTCGATGATGCAATGCGCGGCAAACCCAACCGTTGCCGACTTACGGGCACGGTCCAGCACATCGTGGATGTTAACCGCTTTACGCTCCGGCGGGCGGAGATTGCCAAATTGCTCAACCTGTTCCAGCAGGGCCACGATCCGGCGGCTTTCCTCGACGATCAGATCTGTCAGTTCCTGATCCTCTTTGGACAGGTTCATGCTTAACAACTGCGCGGCACCAGTAATGCCTGCTAAAGGGTTCTTAATCTCATGCGCGAGCATTTCAGCCATCCCAATAGCGGATTTCGCAGCTGTTTGGCTGTCTTGCGCACGGCCCAACCGGTCCGCGATTTCGCGCGGTAGCAATAGGATCAGCGTGTGGCCGGGGATTTCCAACAACGGCGCGATCTGAATGTCACAAGGCTCAGCGGCTTTGGTGCTACTTCCGACCTTCACACTATGCAACGACAGCGGCGCGAGGCTTTTGCGCACCCTTTCAAACGTCCCATCAAGGGAGACATCGACCGACACCATGTCCCACACGGGCTTGCCCTCAAGAGACCGAGCCGAGGCGTTCAGGAACGTTTCCGCTGCCCCATTCACATGACTTATATCGTTGTTTTCATTTACAATAAGGGCAGCCACAGGCAGTGACGACCAGAGCGTTTCCGTAGGATGCACTGTCATGCCGCCTCCAACTGTGCGTGTTCGCCCAAGGCGATCGGCAGCAACCTGCGGACCTGTTCGGGCGTGGCGGTTAAGACTTCCTTGCGCAACGGCGCTGGGGTCTGGGCCGTATCCATGTACCAGCCCAAATGTTTGCGCGCGACTTTGCCGCCGAGGGCCGGGCCGTAGAACGAGAGCATCTCATCATAGTGGGCCGAGGCGATGTCACTAAGCGTCTTTCTGAATGCGCCCGTATCGTAGCTCTCGCCCTGTAGTCCGGCCATAATTTCCGCCAGCAGCCATGGCTTGCCCTGCGCGCCACGCCCCACCATGACACCCGCCGCGCCAGAGGCCGCAAGCGCCGCACGTGCAGTTTCTGTATCGACGATATCACCGTTCGCGAGCACAGGAATATCAACCGCATTAACCACTTGACCAATCGCATCCCAATTGGCGTGGCCCTTGTAAAACTGGCACCGTGTCCGTCCGTGGATCGTAATCATACGCACGCCTGCGGCTTCGGCCCGGCGCGCCAAATCCGGCGCATTCAACAGCGCATCATCCCAGCCCAAGCGCGTTTTGAGCGTGACGGGAATGTCGACTGCATCAACCACCGCCTCGATCAACGTGAGCGCGTGATCCAAATCCCGCATCAGAGCCGAACCTGAATACCCGGACGTCACCTTTTTCGCGGGGCATCCCATATTGATGTCTATCCGGGACGCACCCTGCCCGGCCACAAACCGCGCCGCCTCGGCCATCCAATAGGCATCGCGACCAGCCAATTGCACCGACGTCCCAATCCCAGCCATGTCTAACTCGGCCTTAGCACGTGCCTCTGGCTTGGCCTGCACAACCTCTTGGCTTGCCACCATTTCAGACACGACCAATCCTGCGCCGAAGCCAGCCACAAGACGGCGAAACGGCAAATCCGTGATCCCCGCAAGCGGGGCCAACGCAACTGGCGATGTCAGGCCGAGTTCTTTTAAGCGTATGTCCAAAAGATGGTCCTAGAGATGTTTCTTTGGGCGATTTGCCCGGATTTATTGATTTGAGTTAGCCGCATACCTGCCGGGTATCAAAGCATTCAGCCCATTAATGCCGCGAAATTCACCGATTGCACAAAAATTAAGCTATAATTCCTTACGAACGCACAGGGCATTGCCAGCGCTGCGCTGAATAAGTAGCTCAGGGGCAAATGTCGAGGAAAGTGAGGCGGGGATGCAATTGACCGCAATTGTGGTCGCGGCGGGCAGAGGCACCCGGGCGCGCACGCAAAAACCGAAACAATATGAGCATGTTGCCGGGCGCCCTGTGCTGGAATGGACACTGCGCGCGCTCGCGCCGCAGGTTGCGGCGATTGTCGTCGTGCGCCACCCGGACGATGCGCGACTTTTTGAGGCGCTCGATTTGTCGGCGATTCATGTCCCGGTCATCGATGTAAACGGTGCTGACAGCCGCGATGGCTCGGTCCGCGCGGGACTTGAGGCAGTGCCAGAGGGCACGACCCATGTCCTGATCCACGATGGCGCCCGGTGCTGCGTCACGCCCGCCGTCGTTGATCGGGTGATCAAAGCACTTCACTCCAACCCGGCTGCGGCACCTGCCCTGCCCGTCACCGATGCGCTGTGGACCGGGGACGACAGCACCGAAGGCCCGCGTGTAACCGGAATCCAAGATCGCAGCGGCCTGTACCGCGCACAGACGCCCCAAGGGTTTGAGCTGACCGCGATCCGTGCCGCCCACGCCGCCCGTACGCGGCCCGCCGCCGATGATGTCGAGGTCGCTCGCGACCATGGGCTGGACGTCGCAATCGTGGAAGGCGATGATAACAACATCAAAATTACACACCCGGAGGATTTCGCACGCGCGCATCACCTCCTGAAAGGACCCGCACACATGGATATCCGGCTTGGCAATGGCTATGACGTACACCGCTTT
Organism: Thalassobacter stenotrophicus; assembly: GCF_001458315.1. Classification (GTDB taxonomy): domain Bacteria; phylum Pseudomonadota; class Alphaproteobacteria; order Rhodobacterales; family Rhodobacteraceae; genus Thalassobacter; species Thalassobacter stenotrophicus. Next base: position 91,781 of record NZ_CYRX01000010.1, read on the forward strand.
GGCCCCGGCGATCATGTGATCCTGTGCGGTGTCAAAATCCCCCATGACCGGGCGCTTCAGGGGCACTCGGACGCAGATGTCGGGATGCACACCGTAACGGACGCAATCTACGGCGCGCTGGCGGAGGGGGATATTGGCCAACACTTCCCCCCCAGTGATCCACAGTGGAAGGGTGCGGCGTCCGAGATATTCCTGCGCCACGCTGTCGAATTGGCCCGTGATCGCGGCTACCGGATTGGCAATGTCGACTGCACGCTGGTTTGCGAAATGCCCAAAATCGGGCCTCATTCCGTGGCTATGCGCACTGAAATGGCGCGCCTCATGGGGTTAGAACTTGGGCAGGTCAGCGTTAAGGCCACCACCTCAGAAGAGCTTGGTTTCACAGGACGAAAAGAGGGGATTGCCTGTATCGCAACAGTCACCCTGATCGGCCAATGAGTGGGCTTGCCGAAGCCATAGCCACGGTCGGCTATGTGGGTCGATTGCGGCCAGCGCCGGGCACATGGGGATCTCTCGCAGCGTTTCCATTGGCTTGGGTTTTGTGGTCGCTCGGCGGCTTACCGCTATTCCTGTTGGCCATTCCATTCGTGTTTGGATTGGGCTGGTGGGCCACCGAACAAGCCACACAGGGCAAGGATGATCACGACCCATCCGAGATCGTGATTGATGAGGTCGCAGGCCAATGGATCGCGCTTTTGCCAGTGGCCGTTGGCGCCGCAATGTCGGGTACAGATCCACTGGCGATGTGGCCCGGATTGGTCGCGGCATTCGTATTTTTTCGCGTGTTCGACATCCTAAAGCCCGGCCCCGTCGGGCTTGCAGATCGGCGCGAAGACGCGCTTGGTGTGATGCTGGATGATGTGGTCGCGGGAGGCTTGGCCAGCATGTGTGTGGCAATGGCCGCCGTCGTCGCGCATGGTGTCATGTGATGACGCCCGCGGACCTGCAAACCCTCATTGCCCGTGGGGTTAAGCTTGTCACTGCCGAAAGCTGTACCGGCGGACTGGTGGCCGCAGCGCTTAGCGACCATCCCGGATCAAGCGCGGTTTTGATGGGCGGCCTTGTCACCTATTCCAACGACGCAAAACAGGCGCTTTTGGGGGTACGGGCCGAAACACTCAGCACCCATGGCGCAGTCAGCGAAGAGTGCGCGTGGGAGATGGCTATCGGCGCGCTCCGCGCCCTGCCCCAAGCGAACCTGTCCGTCGCGATTACAGGCATCGCTGGCCCCGGCGGATCAGATTATAAGCCCGAAGGTCGGGTGTGCTTTGCCCTCGCGCGGCGTGACGGCGTCCATGAAGATGCCCGCGCACAGACGATTGATTTCGGCGCATTGGGTCGTGAACAGGTCCGCTTTGCGGCCCGCGATCACGCGCTTCGGTTGTGCCTCGCGGGCGAAATTCGACACGATCTGGACCTGAAACCCTACGGCTAGGCGCCCCCGTGCGTGTTCTTTCCGTGCCTAATTTTAGGTCATCTCAACAATTTCACGCCACCATAACGCCTAATTTTTAATCTTTCCTGTTTCTGCGCACGTCATTGCCACCTCGCCTCTTTTTTATGCGGCCCACAGGCTGTTCAAGCACCGGATCACAATAAAAAGACCGAGGGACTTTTTCTATGAATGGTGCAGATACCGCTTGGATCATCGTCGCAACGGCGCTGGTCCTCTTCATGACACTACCGGGGCTCGCGTTGTTTTATGGCGGGCTTGTGCGCGCACGAAACGTGCTGAGCGTGTTTATGCAATGCTACGCGATCGCCTGTTTGATGAGCGTTCTGTGGCTTGCGTTTGGCTATTCTATCGCATTCGGCAGCGGCACGAGCGGCTATTGGGGTGGTTTGGACAAGATGTTCTTGGCCGGCGTCACCGCCGATAGCCTAAGCGGGACCCTGCCCGAGGTCCTCTTCTTCGCCTTCCAAATGACCTTTGCGATCATCACACCTGCCCTCATCGTCGGCGCCTACGTCGAGCGGATTGGCTTTGGCTTCGTGTTGGTGTTCTCGGGGCTGTGGATGCTGTTGTGCTACGCGCCTGTGGTGCACTGGATTTGGGGCGGCGGCTTTATGTCCGACGGTGGCATCTTTGGCGATGTAGGCGTGCGTGATTTTGCGGGCGGCATCGTGGTTCACGAAACGGCCGGTTTGGCCGCGCTGGTCATCGCGGTGATGCTGGGCGCACGCAAAGACCGCACCAAACCCCCGCACAACCCCGGCATGGTGTTTCTGGGTGCTGCGATGCTGTGGGTCGGTTGGTTCGGCTTTAACGGCGGCTCACAACTGGCGGCAGACGGTGGCGCGGCGATGGCCCTGACGGTCACGCACATTTCAGCGGCGACGGCGTCCCTGACTTGGGCCCTGTGGGAAAAGTTGAAGTACGGCACCGCATCGCTTGTGGGTATCGTAACGGGCACGATTGCAGGCCTTGCCTCTATCACGCCTGCGTCCGGCTTTGTCGGCCCGGTCGAAGCCCTGCTCATCGGTGCGGTTGCGGGCATTCTGTGCCAAGAGGCCGTCAACGTTATCCGCAACATGCTCAAGATCGACGACACGCTTGATGTGTTTGCGGTGCACGGTGTGGGCGGGATTTTCGGCACGATCATGATCGCAGTCTTTGGTGCAGGCGCTTGGGCGGCACAGCTGGGTGCATTGGCCATCGTCGGTGTGTTCACGGTCGCTGTGACGGTGGTTTTGGTGCTGGTCACACGGATGATCGCCCCCCTGCGCGTCAGCGATGAGGCAGAGGTCACGGGCCTTGATCTGTCGCTACATGGTGAGCGTGCCTACGACCACACGTCGTAAGATACCTTTGGGGGCGGCGCTGGCCGTCGCCCCTGCGAACCTCAGGCGTAAAGTTTCTGCGCACGTTTCTCAAACGCCGCAACCACACGCTGCATCGCCTCGTTAAACACGACGCCGATGACCTTTTGCAAAATCGCGTTGCGGAATTCAAAATCCACAAAGAACGCGACCTCGCAACCCCCCTCACAATCCGTGAAATGCCAGTTCGACTTCATGTATTTGAACGGGCCGTCCAGATACTCCGTATCGATCTGAAACGCGTCCGGGTGGAGCACCACCTTGGAGCCGAACTTTTCGCGGAACACTTTGAAAGAGATCACCAAATCCGCCAGCATGACCTCGGATGCCCCTTGGGGCGTGCGCGAGCGAATGCGTGCCGCCGCTGTCCAGGGCAGGAACTCAGGGTATTTATCCACCTCCGCCACAAGCGCGTACATCTGCGCGGCGGAATAGGGTAAGGTGCGTGTTTCAGAATGAGTGGGCATGGGGCCATTTCGCGGGTGACAGTGGCGGTGGATGTCGTATCTTTGCGCGGAAGATTCAAGGAAAACCGCACCAAGAGGGGCATAATGGCGCAACCTTATGTTATCGACCAAATGATCAGCGCCAAGGCAATCGCCGCGCGGATCGAAGAATTAGCCCGAGATATCGAAACCGTTTTCGCCGAAACCGACAAGCTGGTGGTCGTGGGCCTCCTGCGCGGCTCCTTCGTGTTCATCGCCGATCTGGTGCGGGAATTGGACCTGCCGGTTGAGGTCGATTTCCTTGAGGCGTCCTCCTACGGGGACGGTATGGAAAGCTCCCGCGAGGTGCGGATACTCAAAGACCTGCGCGGCGAGATTGCGGGCCGCGATGTGTTACTGGTTGAGGATATCGTGGACACGGGCTTTACGCTGCACCATGTGCTCAAACTGTTGGAAACACGCGGGCCCGCACGACTGCGGACCATTGCGTTGCTCGACAAACCTGCCCGGCGTGAGGTGGACGTAAAGGCGAGCTGGACCGGCTTTGAAATCCCCGATGAATTCGTGGTCGGCTACGGCATCGACTACGCACAGCGCAATCGCAACCTGCCCTTTATCGGCAAGGTTCGGTTCACAGACCCCGAAGCGGATCAGGGCTGATTCATCCGCAAATGACGTAAATGGCGCAGCTCTTGCGGGGCTGCGGCATTGGCGGCTAATCCCTGCGCCTTGAGCCGTGCGCGGCTCAGTTGCTGCGAGCAGGCCACAAGAATTGAGCCGGTAATCGCCGTGGCCGCAATGGATTTTAGGGTTAGCGGCACAAGACTTGCCAACTCAGCACCGTTGGGCACCAACCCAGTTTGCAGCACCAAGGGCACGGTGAGCGACAGGTAATAGGTAAATCCCACGATGATTACGGACTTCAACGCGCCTGCGATGATGCTGCGTGGTGTGCGTAAAAATCCGGGCGTAAGGGGGGGCAACAATAGGAACGTGCCCACAAAGGCCAACACCACAATCGCGCGCAACGGATCAAACCCAAACGACAGCGTTGCCAGCAGCGGGTTGGCCACGTCCAACCATTGCACCGCGATATACGCCAACCCCAAAAACGCGAGCGCGTAGAGCCGTAGGATGATCCAGCTGAGCGCGGCATAGGTCTTGATCAAGCCGCCGTCTTTTGGGTGTGCCATCTGTCTCTCCCTCTCAACTGGTGATGAGGGAACTGTGTCCGGCAACTTGGGCGCGAATGCGGCAGGCCTTGGGCGATTTGTGTAAAGGTTTAGGGGCTGCACATGGCAGCCCCCGAAAATCAGCCCAACTTTGCCAACCGCGCGGCACGCAATTTGGCGAAATCATCGCCCGCGTGGTAGCTAGAGCGGGTCAAAGGCGTGGCCGAGACCATCAAGAACCCTTTGCCATAGGCCGCGGTTTCGTAGGACTTGAACTCATCCGGCGTCACAAAGCGATCCACCCGGTGGTGTTTTGGCGTCGGTTGCAGGTACTGCCCAACGGTCAGAAAATCGATGTCCGCCGCGCGCATGTCATCCATGACTTGCAGGACCGATTGGCGATCCTCACCCAAGCCGACCATGATGCCTGACTTGGTAAACATGGTCGGATCCAGCTCCTTCACGCGCTGCAACAACCGCAGCGAGTGGAAGTAGCGCGCGCCGGGGCGCACCTCAGGGTAGAGGCCCGGAACGGTTTCGAGGTTGTGGTTAAACACGTCCGGTTTTGCGGCCACGACAATCTCTAGCACCGCAGGATCACACTTGATGAAATCCGGCGTCAGAATTTCGATCGTGGTGTTGGGGGATTGGCGACGGATCGCGCGGATGGTTTGAGCAAAATGCTCTGCGCCGCCATCCTCAATATCGTCCCGGTCCACGGAGGTGATCACAACGTGGTTCAGGCCCAGTTTCTTGACTGCGTCCGCAACACGGCCCGGCTCAAACACATCGAGGTCTTCTGGGGGCTTGCCCGTCGCGATGTTGCAAAACGTGCAGGCGCGGGTGCAGACCTCGCCCATGATCATCATGGTCGCGTGTCCTTGGGACCAGCATTCGCCGGCATTGGGGCAGCCAGCCTCTTCGCATACGGTGGTCAGCTTGTGTTCACGCATGATGCGATAGGTATCTTGATAGCCCTTGCCGACAGGCCCTTTGACGCGGATCCAGTCTGGTTTTTTGGGCTGAGGCGCATCTGCACGGCGCTGTTTTTCGGGGTGCCGCTGTTCGGGAATTTTCAGGTCACGCATCTGGTCGGCTCCTTGGGCGCGGGTCGCGCGCATCGCTGCCCCACAAAGGGGGCTTAGTTGAACATTGAACTATATACCGCCGGACAAAAAATCCAGTGGCGCATTGCCGCGACCCCTACATTCCAACCTCAAGCGGTTTGACGGCGCGTCCAACACCACAGGCAAATCAGCTCCATCGCGACATGCGCCCCGGCAATCGCCGTAGCCCCCGTCGTGTCGTATGGTGGGGACACCTCGACCACGTCGCCGCCCACAATGTTGATCCCTGCCAGATCGCGCAAAATCGCGGCTGCTTGGCCCGAGCTAAGACCACCCCACACGGGCGTTCCAGTACCGGGCGCAAAGGCCGGGTCAAGGCAGTCGATATCAAACGTTAGATATGACGGGCCATCGCCGACGATCTCTTTGATTTGCGCGGCCACTGCTCCCGGTGCGGCCTCATGGACCGCGCGGGCGTCAATGGTCGTCACCCCCAGTGTGTCGGGGTTCACGGTACGAATGCCAATCTGAACCGAGCGTTTGGGATCAACGATGCCCGATTTCACGGCCTTATAGAACATGGTGCCGTGATCAACCCGCGTCATGTCATCATCGGGCCATGTGTCGGAATGGGCATCAAACTGCACCAAGGCGAGGGGCCCGTATTTCTCTGCATGGGCTTGCAGGATTGGAAAGCTGACATAGTGATCACCGCCCAGCGAGATCATGCCTGCGTCTTGCTCTAGGATGCTGCGAGCGTGTGCGCGCAACGCCTCCGGGAAATCCGAGATTTTCGCATAGTCAAAGGCCAGATCCCCGTAATCCGCGATCGCAAATTCCGACAGCGGGTCGAAATCCCAGTAGTAGGGCGGATCAAAGGTTTGCAGGCTCGATGCCTCGCGGATCGCGCGCGGGCCAAACCGTGTGCCGGGGCGGTGCGTCACGGCCTGATCAAAAGGAATACCCGTGACCGCCAGATCAAACCCCGTCAGCTCCTTGGTGTACTGGCGACGCAGAAACGATGTCGCTCCCCCAAAGGCGTTTTCGAAGGCAAGCCCCCTCGGATCACCGGGCGCAAAAGCCCGATCCACATTGCTGCGTGCTTTGGCGAGTGACATCTGCGTTCCCTTCTTGCGACTTAGCGCCATCAAAACCATACCCATGCGTAACTGCCAAGCAGAGTCGCACATTTTGGGGTCGACGCCGCGATGCCGCGTCTTATCTAGAGCCTCAACGTAGGAGAGCATGATGCCAGACACCGCCTTGCGGGCCGATTTCGTCAACGGGATGTCGCGCGCCGCGGCCACCGTTACTGTGGTCACGACCGATGGCCCCGCAGGCCGCGCCGGGGTGACGGTCTCTGCGATGACCAGCATTTCTGCTGATGGGGACGCGCCTACAATGCTGGTGTGTGTCAACACGACCAGCAGTGCGGCCGCCCCCATGATGGAAAACAAAGCGTTTGTGATCAATCTGCTAGAGGCGAGCCAGCAGGACGTGGCCAATGTCTTTGCCAGCCGCCTGCCCGCCCCCGGCGGCGACAAGTTCAACGCCGTCTCACATATGCCAATGAAAACCGGCGCACCTGCGCTGGACGGGGCACTTGCCTCGTTCGATTGCACGCTCAGCAGCGCGCAACTGGTGGGCACGCATTATGTCGTGATTGGATCGGTCGTGGCGGTGCGCCTGCGCGATGGGGGCAAGCCCCTGGTCTACGGTATGCGGTCCTACTTGCGCGCAGAGCCCGCCTAGCTCGCCGCGCGCTCCGGTAGATCCTGCGGGGCCACCTGCCCCCGAGAGAAAACAAAACACCGGTCCCGCCGGATGCTCAACCAAAGTGCCGTGCCGGGTTTCGGCAGGAAAACGGCGGGCACCGTTGCCTTGACCATCGCGCCACCGGCCACCGTAAACTCAACAAGGCTTTCGCGCCCCATGAACCGCGCCCGGTGCACGATACCCCGCGCAGGCGTGCCATGTTGCGGCGTCGGCGCAGGCCCACGACCGTTGCGATCAAAGTCGAGCGAGACGTGCTGGGGCCGAAACACAATATCCACGTTTGTGCCATCGCCCACGCCGGGCACCAAAAACTCACCAAAGGGTGTATGGGCAAGGCCGGCCTGAACTTGACCCTCTAGCACGTTGACATCACTAAAGAACTCAGCCGCGCGGCGGTCAGCGGGTTGGTTATAAATGTTATACGGGGCTGCGCGTTGCACGATCTTACCCTTGCGCATCAATGCGATCTCATCGGCCATGCGCATCGCTTCATCCGGCTCATGGGTGACCAGTAACACCGCACTGCCTTCTTCCTTCAACAGCTCCAGCGTGGCATCCCGGATGCCATCACGCAGGCGGTTGTCGAGGCCGGAAAACGGCTCATCCATGAGCATAATGCGCGGGCGTGGGGCAAGTGCGCGGGCCAATGCGACGCGCTGCTGTTCTCCGCCGGACAACATATGGGGGGCCTTGTTGCCAAAACCGGACAGGTTCACGCGCTCAAGCAGCTTGTCCACCCGCGCGGTCCGTTCAGAACCCGTGGCCTTGAGGCCAAAACCGATGTTGTCCGCGACGCTCATGTGCGGAAACAGCGCAAAATCTTGGAACATCAGGCCAATGCCGCGCGCCTCGGGCGGAACAAAATGACCGGGTGCCGCCACGACGTGGCCATCAATCAGGACCTCACCTGCGTCTTGGCAATCCACGCCCGCGATGATCCGCAGCGTCGTGGATTTACCGCACCCCGATGGCCCTAACAGGCATGTGACTTGGCCCGGTGCGACGCTCAGCGAGATGTCGTCCACAACGCATGTGCCCTCAAACCGGCGCACAAGATTGCGCACTTCTAAGCGGGGCGATGTGTCGGGCACGGCGGTCTCCGGTATCTTATTCTGACAAAATCACTTGGGACGTATCAGCCACACGGAACCGAGGCAAGACGCAGGCTGTCCGGTATATGTCGCGGACGGGCAGGATCACATTCCCGCCTCGCGCCAAATTGCCCAAAACGTACAGGAGCAGAACATGGAAAAAACCACCCGAGTATGTGTGATTGGTGGCGGTGTCGTCGGGGTCTCGGTCCTTTATCATTTGACCAAACTTGGGTGGTCCGATGTGATGTTGCTGGAACGCTCGGAACTGACTAGCGGCTCGACGTGGCACGCGGCGGGCGGGTTCCATACCTTGAATGGCGATACCAATATGGCCGCGTTGCAAGGCTATACGATCCGTCTGTACCGTGAGTTGGAGGAGCTTACAGGCATGTCCTGCGGGCTGCACCACGTCGGTGGCGTCACGCTGGCCGACACGCCCGAGCGGTTTGATATGCTGAAAGCTGAGCGCGCAAAGCACCGTTTTATGGGCCTAGAGACCGAAATCCTGAACCCCGAAGAAATCGCCCGTGTGGCCCCCGTGACCAACATCGACGGCATCTTGGGTGGGCTTTATGATCCGCTCGATGGGCACCTTGACCCCTCAGGCACCACCCATGCCTACGCCAAGGCCGCGCGGATGGGCGGGGCCACAATCCAGACCCACACCAAAGTGCTAGAGACCAACCCACGCCCCGATGGCACATGGGATGTCGTCACCGACAAAGGCACGATCCACGCAGAACATGTCGTAAACGCTGCGGGCCTTTGGGCGCGTGAGGTGGGCGCGATGGCAGGCCTTGCCCTGCCCCTCCACCCGATGGAGCATCAATACCTCGTCACCGATGAAATCCCCGAGATTTATGAGCGTGACGCCGAGCACCCCCACGTGATGGACCCCGCAGGCGAAAGCTATCTGCGCCAAGAAGGCCGGGGCCTGTGCATTGGGTTTTATGAGCAGACCTGCCGCCCATGGGCCGTTGATGGCACGCCGTGGGATTTCGGGCACGAACTGCTGGCGGATGATTTTGACAAGATCGAGGACTCGATCGCCTTTGCCTACAACCGGTTCCCGGTGTTGGAACGTGCGGGCGTCAAGTCCGTGATCCACGGGCCGTTTACCTTTGCCCCCGACGGCAACCCCTTGGTCGGCCCAGTGCCGGGCCTGCGCAACTATTGGTCCGCCTGCGGTGTGATGGCGGGCTTTAGCCAAGGCGGCGGTGTTGGCCTGACCTTGGCGCAATGGATGGTCGAGGGCCAAGCCGAGCGCGACGTCACAGCCATGGATGTGGCGCGCTTTGGCACCTGGGCCACGCCCGGCTACACCCTGACCAAAGTGATTGAAAACTATCAAACCCGTTTTTCGGTAAGCTACCCCAATGAGGAACTGCCTGCAGCGCGTCCATGGGTGACCTCACCCATGCATGACATCTGGGCAGCGCAGGGCGCGGTCTTTGGCCAACAATACGGTCTAGAGGTCGTGAACTATTTCGCCCTCCCCGGTGAGCCTCGGTACGAGACCCCATCCTTCCGCCGCTCCAACGCATTTGAGGCCACCGCCGCAGAAGTCGCAGCCGTGCGCGGCGCGGTCGGCATTAATGAATTGCAGAACTTTGGCAAATACCGCGTGACCGGGCCGAACGCCCGCGCGTGGCTTGATCATGTTATGGCCGGCCGCATTCCCAAACCCGGGCGTCTGAGCCTGACCCCCATGCTGAACGCGGCAGGTCGGATTGAGGGAGATTTCACCGTCTCCTGCACTAGTGAGGCTGAATTCATTCTGACCGCAAGCTACGGCGCACAAGCCGTGCACACCCGTTGGTTTGAGCGGCACAGCCGTGATGGCGTGCAGGTCGAAAACATCAGCAACACGCGCACCGGGTTCACCATTGCTGGCCCGCGCGCACGCGACGTGCTCGCCAAGGTGACACGCGCCGATGTTTCGCACGCGGCGTTCAAATTCCTTGATGTGCGCCAGATCCTGATCGGCATGGCACAGTGCGTCGTCCAACGCGTCAGCTACACCGGCGATCTAGGATATGAGATTTACTGCGACGCGCACGAAGCCCGTCACCTGTACCAAGTGCTAAGTGCTGCGGGTGAGGAATACGGAATGCGCCCCTTTGGAATGAGGGCGATGATGTCGTTGCGGCTGGATCGGTTCTTTGGCGCGTGGCTGAGTGAATTCTCGCCGGATTATACCTGTGCGCAGACGGGGCTGGAGCGGTTTATCCAGTGGTCCAAGGGCGACTTTATCGGACGCGCAGCCGCTGAGGCCGAGCGCACGCAACCACCTGAGCGTGTGCTGGCCGCGTTTATCGTTGAGGCGCTTGATGCGGATGTGCAGGGGTATGAGCCGATTTGGCTGGACGGTGAGGTTGTCGGGTTCTGCACCTCGGGCGGGTATTCGCACCACGCTCAGGTATCCGTGGCGCAGGGGTTTGTGCCCCCCGACCGCGCCACAGAGGGCCTAGAGGTTGAGATCGAAATCCTAGGTGAAATGCGCCCCGCGCGTTTGGTCACCACACCTTTGGTCGACCCTGATCGATTGAAGATGACGTCCTAACGGACGACACGATGTGTTTGCGGCCCCTGCGGGGCCGCGGTGCGCTCCGCGCGGGAGTATTTTGGGAACAAAGGCGTTAGGTCGCGCTGAGCGCCCGGCCGTTGAGGAAAATATGCACCTTATCCGGCGGCGCAGAAAGGGTAAGTTTGGCGCCGCGTAGATCGGTGTGGATACCCGGCAATTTGGCGATTATGGGGTTGGCGTCTTGGCCCGCATTTGAGGTGGTCAGGTAGAGTTGGGTCACCCCGCCCAGAGCCTCAACAATTGTGACGGTGGCCCCACATGCGTAATCCGGTGTGGTGACCCTGTGCATGTCTTCGGGCCGGATGCCGACGTTGACCTGCGCGCCCAAATGTTCCGGGATTGAGGGATAAACTGAGCTAATCGTGCCGCCGCCGTCCCGAAGTTTGAGACGGGTTATTGTGCCGGTTTCAACAATTTCACCGGGCAGCAGGTTCATCGCAGGCGAGCCGATAAACTGGGCCACGAACTCAGAATTTGGCCTGCTGTAAAGATCGAGCGGCGCGCCGACTTGTGCGATGCCTTTGTCCGCGAGAACGACGATGCGCGTGGCCAGTGTCATGGCCTCGACCTGATCGTGGGTGACGTAGACCATTGTGCTGTTTGGCATTGCCTCTTTGAGTTGCGCGATCTCAATCCTTGTAGCGACGCGCAAGGAAGCGTCGAGGTTTGAGAGCGGTTCATCAAAGAGATAGACCTTGGGGTCGCGCACGATGGCGCGTCCGATGGCCACGCGCTGACGCTGCCCCCCTGAGAGCGCTTTGGGGAGGCGATCAAGGTAGGGAGTGAGTTGCAGTTTGTCGGCCGCCGATGTGACGGCTGCGTCAATTTCGGCTCGGGCCTTGCGGGCGATTTTCAAAGCGAAAGCCATGTTATCGCGCACGGTCATATGTGGATAGAGCGCGTAGGATTGGAACACCATGGCGATACCCCGTTCGCTTGGCGGCAGGTCGTTGACCATTTGTCCGTCAATCTCAAGCGTGCCGCTGGTGATCTGCTCAAGTCCTGCGATCATCCTCAAAAGCGTGGACTTGCCGCAGCCAGAGGGACCAACGAAAACCACCAATTCGCCTTGCTCGATCTCTAGGTTGACGTCCCGTAGGACCTCGACCCCGGCCCCGTAGGATTTGGCGACATTTGTGAGTTTCAGCTCGGCCATCGATGTGTGTACCCCTATTAGGTGTTTGTTTTCTGAAGGATTGCGCAAGCCCATGGGGCCAGTTCACCGCTTGGCGCCAAAGCCTCCCCCATGATGGGGTGCCACGCGCCGGTCGGCACCCGGATGTGTGCCGGGGTCCCGCCCATGTTGAACGCGCAAAAGAGCGTATCAGTTGCTTCAATCCGCTGGAACGTCAGCACATTCCCTTGCGCGCGCATATCTGTTTGGGTTCCGTGGCGCAGCGCGGGATGGGCACGGCGTCCGGCGATCATCGCGCGGTAGTGGTGCAAAAGCGCGTTAGGATCGGCCTCTTGCGTCGTGACGGCTTGTGGAAGGTGCGCATCGTCCACCGGAAGCCAAGGCGTGCCGCTGCTAAAACCTGCGTTTTGGTTGCTCTGCTCCCACACCATCGGGGTGCGGCAGCCATCACGTCCTTTGAATTCAGGCCAGAATTCGATGCCATAAGGGTCTTGAAGTGCGTCGAATGGCACGTCAGCTTCGCTCAGGCCCAGTTCTTCGCCCTGATAGAGGCAGATAGAGCCGCGCAGACATAACAACAGCGTCGCAAAGAGCCGTTGAGCGGCGGGTGACAAATCCCACCGAGTGGCGTGGCGCACCACGTCGTGATTGGAAAACGCCCAACAGGCCCAGCCTTCGCCCGCGACGGCATCTAGCCGCGCGAACACCTCAACCACGCGCGCCGCCGTAAGGGGAGCTTTGGCAAGGAACTCAAAGGCGTAGCACATCTGCACGCCCTGCCCGACTTTGGTGTATTCCCCCAACAATTCTAACCCGCGCTGGGCATCGCCCACCTCGCCCACGGCGGCAGTTCCAGGATATTCCTCCAGCAAAGCGCGGAAGCGTTTGAGGAACACAAGGTTCTCGGGCTGGTTCTTGGAATAGAGATGCTCTTGGTGATTATAGGGGTTCACGGCTGGCGCGATTGTAGCGTTGCGCGCCTCCGGCGGGAGGGCCGGATTATCGCGCAGGGCCTTATCCGCGAAGTAAAAATTGATTGTGTCGAGGCGAAAACCATCCACCCCACGGTCTAACCAGAACCGGGTCGCATCCAACAGTGCATCCTGCACGGCTGGCGTGTGAAAGTTAAGATCGGGCTGGGAGGTGAGAAAGTTGTGCAGATAGTATTGCAACCGCCGCGCATCCCATTGCCACGCAGGCCCGCCAAAAATCGACAGCCAGTTGTTGGGGGGGCCACCGTCGGGTTTGGGGTCGGCCCAAACGTACCAATCAGCGCGCGGGTTGTCCCGACTTTGGCGGCTTTCGGTAAACCACGGATGCTGATCGGACGTGTGCGAGAGCACGAGATCAATCATCACGCGCAGCCCAAGGCTATGGGCGCGGTCCACCAAGGCGTCAAAATCTGCCAGCGTGCCGAACATCGGATCGACATCGCAATAATCGCTCACATCATAGCCGAAATCCTTCATCGGAGAGGTGAAGAACGGCGATATCCAGATAGCGTCTACCCCAAGCGACGCGATGTAGGGCAGCCGTTGGGTGATGCCCGGCAGGTCGCCGATGCCGTCGCCATTGCTGTCTTGGAACGAGCGAGGATAGATTTGATAGATCACCCCACCGCGCCACCAATCAAGCGCAGGATCGAGGTCGGAGGGAGCGGCAGTGTTCGCGGACATCAGTACGGACCTTTACTTGACCGAACCCGCGAGAAGACCGCGGACAAGGTAGCGTTGCAGAGTGAAAAACACCAAAAGCGGCACGGCGATGGACGTGAACGCGGCGGCGGCCAGAATGCCCCAATCCCCCCCGCGTGAGCCGAGCAAATCATCAGCGATTTTGACCGTCATCACCCAGCTTTCGGAGCTTGCGGGCAAGAAAACCTTAGCCACCAGCAGATCGTTCCAGACCCAAAGGAACTGAAAAATCGCGAATGACGCGAGTGCGGGAAAACTGAGGGGCAGGATGATCTTGGTGAACACCTGAAAGTCGGTGGCACCATCCACACGCGCGCTTTCGATGATGTCGCGCGGCAGGCCGACCATATAATTGCGCAGCAGATAAATCGCGAGCGGCAGCCCAAATCCAGTATGCGCAAGCCAAATCCCCAGAAAGCTCTGGCCAATCCCAATCGTGTTGTGGAACGACAGCATCGGCACCAGCGCCAATTGAAGCGGCACAACCAACAACCCAACCACCACCGCGATCAGCACTCCGCGTCCGCGAAAATCCATCCACGCCAGCGCATAGGCCGCGAAAGCCGCGATCAGGATGGGGATTACCGTGGCCGGGATCGTGACCGTCAGCGTGTTGATGAACGCGATATCCATACCATCAGAGCGGAGGATTTCGCGGTAGTTATCCAGATCGAATGACGGAGGGATCTCCATCGCGAAGTAGAGCGACGGGTCGCGCGTGATTTCCGCCGGGGCAAAGAAGCGGTAGTCTCCGTCCGCGGTGATTGAGAGTGTTCTGTCGCGGCTGAGGGGCAGAACCTCACCGGGTTGTGCGGCGACAGGTGCGCGCGCCGTCGCCCCAAATGCGGTGATCGTAACGGGCCCGGTTTGCCCGGTTTCAGCCGCGATCAAATCCGCGATGTTGCCCGTGATCTCATAGCCCCCAATCGCGGTTTCAAATCCGCCATCGATTGCTCTTGTCTCTGCCGCAGGTGCGCGGACCCGGAAGTTCTGTTCCACCGACAAAGGCGCGGTCCACCACGCGCTGGCCGAAATCGCATCCCGGTCCCGAAAGGACGACACCAACAACCCAATGGTCGGGATTAACCACAACACCACCAATGCCAAAACCGTGATATTCACGACCCAAGAAAGGGCAGATTTTTGTCCCGCGATGCCGGTCATCTCACATCTCCTTGCGGGCTTGGCGGATGTTCCAGACCATCACGGGCAGAACAATCAGCATGATCACAAAGGCCACCGCCGTGGCGCGCCCGTCATCGCGGAACATGTATGACATCATGTAGGACGGCAGGATTTGCGTGCCGAAGTTGCCCCCGGTCATGGTGTAGACAATGTCAAAAACCTTGAGCACGAGGATCGTGATCGTCGTCCAAACCACCACGATTGTGGGCATGATCTGTGGCACCTTGATCGAGAAAAACACCCGTGCCGGCCCTGCCCCATCCAGGATCGCAGCCTCGATGGTTTCCTCTGGCACACCGCGCAAAGCCGCCGACAGGATCACCATGGCAAATCCGGTTTGAATCCAGATCAGAATGACCATCAAAAAGAGGTTATTCCAAAACGGGATTTGCAGAACGTCGATGCTGGCTTCTGTTCCAAAGGCCACCAAGATCGCGTTGATCAGACCGATGTCGGGATTGTTGGCATAGACGAACTTCCAAATCAGCGCGGCCCCAACAAAGGAGATCGCCATGGGCATAAAGATGATCGATTTCGCCACCGTGCCCCAGCGCAATCTGTCCGTCAGTTGCGCAATCAACAACCCAAAGAACGTCGAGGCCGCTGGCACGATCAGCACCCACAACAGGTTGTTGGTCAGGGCGGTGCGAAACTCCGGATCGCCCAGCATGATGCGGTAGTTGCCGAACCCGATGAACTCAGCCCCCGTGCGGTTATAAAGCGATCGACTGAACGAGCCGAACACCGGGTACACAAGGTACAGCCCCAGCGCCAACAGCGCCGGCAACAAGAACAACCAAGGCCGGATCAGATTGGCGCGATTGATATTGCGCCCTGCGTTTGGGCCACGTGCGGGAAAGAGGACCTTATCCAGCACCACATTGGACGCCCAGAAATAGGCCACACAGCCGCCCACACCGATAAATATCGTGAGCGCGCCTTGGAGAAGCGGTGACATCAATGCCCCTTTGACGACTAAGCAACATGGCCCAAGGCGCGCAGGACACGCGCCTTGGAGGGTCCGTTAAGGGGGATCACTTTAGGTCGTCCCAGCGGGCTTGGATGCCTTCGGCCACGGTTTTGGCATCTTCGCCCGTGACGTAGTCGACCATGCCCGTCCAAAACGCGCCTGCGCCAATCTCACCCGGCATCAGGTCCGATGCATCAAAGCGGAAGGTCGTCGCGTTGCGCAGGATTTCGCCTTGGGCGCGGCTGCTGTCGTCGATGTAGGTCATCGGGTTCACGCCTGCGTGCGCCGTCAAAAATCCGCCCTGTGCCATCCATGTTTCATGGGCGACGGGCAGCTTCAGGAACTCCAGCATCGCCGTCGCGGCCTCGGACGGGTCCGTCACGGAAAACAACGTCCCCGCACCCAGCACGGGCTTGCCTAGGTCTTTGTCCGCAAAGGCCGGAAAGTAGAAGAAATCCACGTCTTGGCCCATGGTCGTCCCATCTGGGAAAAACGCCGGGATAAACGATGCCTGACGGTGCATGTAGCATTGGGGCGGGATCGCAAATAGGCCCGATGGGCTGTCGCGGAAATCGGTGTTGGCCACCGCGCTCACGCCACCGTTCACAAAGGCCTCGTTGCGCGCAAATACGCCGAATTTCTCAATTGCCTCGATGACTTTGGGGTCATCAAAGCCGATCTCATTGCGGACCCAAGCGTCGTAATCCTCTGGCGCGTTGATCCGCAGCATGATGTCTTCGACCCAGTCGGTCGCGGGCCAACCGGTGGCCGCCCCTGACCCCAGACCGATACACCAAGGCGTGCCGCCATCCGCTGCGATCTGATCCGTCAGCGCGAGCAGATCTTCCATGGTTTCAGGCAGGTCATAGCCCGCCTCATCAAAGGCATCGGGCGAATACCAAACTAGCGATTTCAGATCGACACGGTAGAACATGCCGTAAAACCCCGATGCGCCATCCGCACCTGGATAGGTCGCGAGATCGACCCATGACTGGCCAGCCGCATAGTTCCGCGCCACCCAATCTGCGGTGTCTTGTGGCAATGGCGTCAGCAACCCCTGACTGGCCAAGTCCGCCGCAAGGCCCGGCTGCGGGAACACCGCCAAATTCGGCGCAGAGCCTGAGCGCGCTGAAATCACGATATCCTGTTCGAAGCTGTCGGAGCCTGAGTATTGCACCTGCGCGCCTGTGGCGGCCTCAAAGTAGGCCAGAACCACCTCAAACTTGTCTTTCTCTGCCCCGGTCCATGGTCCTGAGATCGTTAAGGTTTGACCCGACAGGTCAGTGTCCTCAGCAAAGGCGGTGTAACTGTCCCAAGAAAACGCGCCCTCTCCCGGCGCGAAGGGCAGATGTCCGTCGGCGTTTGCCATGGCGGGCCATAGCGCACAGGACGCCACGCAGCACAACAGTGCTTTCTTCATTCTAATTCCTCCCTCGTCACACCCAGCAATCAAACCAAAGCCAGCACAACGAAACGCATGTTTTTAATGTCTTGGGTTACAGCGTGGCGTATTTGAAAGCGCTTTGGCAAGCCTTAATCGAAACAAATTGGCCTTGGATATTCTGCGCGTTGGACCAGCCCGGTACCGACGACCAGAGCCATACGTCTCTATCACGATTACGCTGAATAATGCGGTAGCCTTGCCTTCGCCCTTCGCATTCTTTGACAAAAACTAAGGGGGCCCCTACCGTTAACGCACAATTTATTTCCCGAAAGCCTTTACCCGTGAACCTCAAACAATTGTCAGAAAAACTAGGGCTGTCGCAAACGACAGTGTCTCGTGCTTTGGGCGGTTATCCAGAGGTAAAGGCCGCGACCCGCGAACGCGTACACCAAGCCGCGCTAGCGTATAATTATAAGCCCTCGCGCCGGGCGACATCGTTGGCCACCGGCCGATCCATGGCCATCGGGCACGTCATCCCCTTGTCTAGCAATCACGAAATGGTGAACCCAGTTTTCGCGGATTTCATCGCGGGCGCGAGCGAGGTTTATGCCACAGCCGGGTACGATATGCTTGTGTCCGTCGTCAGTGATACGGATGAGCTACGTACCTACCGCGACTTGGCGGGCAAAGGCACTGTAGACGGTGTGATCGTCCACGCCCCCGTACCCCAAGACACACGGATCAAGGTCCTGCACGATCTGGGCCTGCCGTTCGTCGTGCATGGCAGGGCAGAGCCGCAGGCGATCGAGTATTCCTATGTGGATATCAACAATTACGGTGCTTTTACGACGGCCACCCACATGCTGTTGGACCTTGGGCATGAACGCATTGGCCTGCTGAACGGGACCAAAGGTGTCGATTACGCCGACCAGCGTGAGCGCGCCTATTGCGAAACACTGGCCGCGCGGGGCTTTGCCCCTGCCCCCGATTTAATCACCAACAATGAGATGACCGAACATGCGGGCTACGATGGGGCAAAGCGGCTGTTGTCCGCCGCGAACCCACCGACCGCATTCTTGGCGTCATCCGTGGTGATCGCGCTTGGGGTGCACCGCGCGCTTGCGGAACTTGGGCTCAAGCTAGGGCGCGATATTTCCGTTGTCTGTCATGATGATGCGCTGTCCTACATCGGCAACGGGGGTGAGACGCCTTTATTCACCGGCACGCGGTCTTCGGTTCGGGCGGCGGGGCGGCGATGTGCTGAACTGCTGCTTGATCGCATTGCATCGCCCACCGCACCCCACACCCAAGAGGTCTGGGATGTCACCCTACACATGGGCCAGTCGACTGGGCCCGCGCCACGCCACACAGCGGCGCAGGTGACATCGGCCCACGACGCGTGACCACGCGACAGCGGTTAATTTGCTGATGGACAGCAATTTTGTCAGCTTTTATGGCGTCATAGGGCGCGTTGGATTTTTCAGCGCACAGGCCGTTCCTGCGAATTTTGACACAGTTTGCCCCGCATGTTTTGCCGGATGATTATGCGGCATTGTTTGGCTACGCCGGGCGATTGATTGTTTTGGCGTGAAAAACTGAACCTCGAGTAACCGTTTCTTAGCATCCTTCAGTCTATCTCGGGGTCAGATCGAGATTGAAAGGGACGCGCTTTGAACCTGCCTATGACCCAATTCCTGTGCAATGCGGTGTGATCATGGCCTCTGTCATTGCTCTTCCCGCCCGTGTTGATCTGTCGGCCAGTATTGACCTGCGCGACCGCCTTTTATCTGGCTCCAGCGATGTCACGATTGATGCATCCAGCGTCAATATTCTGACCACGCCGGGGCTACAGGTTCTGCTAGCGGCCAAGCCGCATTTAGCGGCGGACAGTCGGGCTCTTACGATTGATGCGCCCTCCGCCGAATTTCTTAGCTGTTTGACCAGCTTTGGCACCGACCTTTCCGCAATCCAAACCGAAGGGGCGGCTCCATGAATGTTCTCGCCGTAGATGACAGTCGCACCATCCGAAACATGGTCACGCTTGCGCTGACCCAAGCCGGCATAACCTCCCAAGTGGCCGAGGATGGTGTGCATGGGCTTGAGGTTTTGTCGCAGATGGCACCGGACGCGATCATCACTGACATCAATATGCCACGCATGGACGGGTTCGAATTCATCCAAGAGGTTCGCAAACAAGATGCCTATCAAGGCATTCCCATCCTCGTGCTCACAACCGAAAGCGCGCAAGACATGAAGCTGCGCGCCCGACAAGCCGGTGCCACCGGTTGGATCGTAAAGCCGTTTGACCCAGCCAAGTTGGTTGGGGCCCTGCGCATGGTCACGGGGGGCTAATTCATGGACCCAATGGCAGAAATCAAAGCGTCATTCTTTGTTGAATGTAGCGAACTTCTCGAAAGCCTCGAAGAAGGGTTATTGCAGGTTCAGGGCGGTGATACCGATCCTGAAACTGTCAATGCGGTGTTCCGTGCAGTCCATTCGATCAAGGGCGGTGCGGGTGCCTTTGGGTTGGACGATCTCGTCCACTTCGCGCACCGATTTGAAACGGTCTTGGATGAGGTGAGATCAGACCGCCTCGCGATAGACGCTGATGCGGTTCTGCTCTTTTTAAAATCAGCGGATTCTTTGTCCGATTTGGTCGCCGCAGCCCGGGATGAAACGCCCGTGGATGAGGCTAAGAATACGGTCGTTATTGCCGAATTAGAAACACTGATGCCCGGAGGAGGCGATACCAACGAGACCAGCAACGATGCCGATCAGGAGCTAAACTTCGCTCCGATGACGCTGTCGCTCGACCTGCCCGCCATCGGCAGCCAAGTGGACGCGGATATCGGTGAGGTCACGGATGAGGCAGCGGCTACAACGCCAGTCTGGACGATCCGCTTCACCACAGAGAAAGGCTTAAATCAAAGCGGCAACGAACCCCTATTTTTGATGCGAGCCCTCGCCGAATTGGGACCGGTCACGGCTATCTGTGACACCGCAGATCTGCCTTCGCTTAAGGTGCTTGACCCTAGCCAAACCAACTTGCACTGGGACCTCACGCTGTCAGCCGACACGTCACAAACCGACATTGAAGAGGTGTTTGAGTTTGCCCAGGGGCTATGTACCCTCGCAATCACCAAGAATACATCAGACCAAAGCACGCCAGACACAGCTGACATAGAAGCGCTACCTGATCTTCCAGACCTTCCTGCCTTGCCAGATTTACCCGCGCCCTCAGTAGATGACCAAGCACCGGCGCAACCTGCCACAGAGAACACCCCGCATGAGGCCCCTAAACCACCAGCCCCTACACCCACCAAAGCCGCACCCGTCGCGGCAACCGTACGCGTGGATCTGGAGCGGATCGACCGGCTTGTTAACCTTGTGGGTGAGTTGGTCATCAATCAAGCCATGCTTTCACAGAGTCTTTCGGCTCAGAACTTGACCTCGAATACAACGATCTCGACCGGTCTAGATGAATTCCAACAACTGACCCGGGACATCCAAGACTCAGTCATGGCTATCCGTGCGCAACCCGTTAAACCTTTGTTCCAAAGAATGTCACGGATCGTGCGTGAAGCCGCCCATGACACGCACAAAAAGGTGCGATTGGTGCTAGAGGGCGAAGCAACAGAGATCGACAAGACGGTCATCGAACGCCTCGCTGATCCGCTTACCCACATGATCCGCAACGCCGTCGATCATGGCTTGGAAACACCCGAAAAACGGGAGCAGTCCGACAAAGACCCCGAGGGTACGATCCACCTGCGCGCCACGCATAGGTCAGGCCGCGTTGTCATCGAAATTCAAGATAACGGTGCGGGCATCAACCGTGAGCGCGTGTTGTCAATCGCTCAAAGCAAAGGACTGGTTCCAACAGATGCCGTCCTAAGCGACGCCGAAATCGACAACCTTTTGTTCATGCCTGGTTTTTCCACTGCCACAGAAATCTCCAACCTCTCAGGTCGTGGTGTAGGTATGGACGTGGTCAAACGGGCCATTCAATCTCTCGGTGGGCGGATTTCAATCCAATCAACCCCGGGACACGGCTCGACATTCTCGATCAGCCTGCCCCTCACCCTCGCGGTCCTAGATGGGATGGTGATCGAGGTTTCTGAGCAAACGATGGTTGTGCCCCTATCCTCCATTGTAGAAACGCTGACGCTTGCGGACGCAGAGATTCAAACCTTGGATCAAGGCACCCAAGTTGTTCACATCCGTGGTAAATTTGTTCCGCTGTTGGACCTAGCCGTCGAGTTTGGGTACCGCGCGCCGAACGTCATTCCCGAAGATGCCGTTGTCCTCTTTATCAGCGCCGAGGACGGTGAGCCCTACGCGTTGGTTGTGGATACAATCCATGAACAGCGGCAAGTCGTCATTAAGGGCCTCGCGGACAGCTACGGCTATGTCCCTGGCGTTGCGGCAGCAACAATCCTAGGCGACGGCAAAATCGCCCTCATCCTTGATCCCGTAGATCTTATCGCGCGCGCCGGTTCACCGGATACACCCACCGCCCTTTCCATGGCAGGATAGAAAATGACCCACGACCCAACAGATGCCTCTAACAGCGACCTGGAGCTTTTGGCCTTTCGCGTAGGAGAGCAAGAGTACTCCGTCGATATTATGAAAGTCCGTGAAATCCGCGGATGGTCACCCGCCACATCCCTGCCACATGCACCTGACTATGTCCGCGGCGTCATTAATCTTAGGGGGGCAGTCCTGCCCATAGTTGACCTTAGTGCACGGCTCGGGATGGATCCGATCGAAGCAACCTCACGCAATGTCATCATCGTGATGCAGCTCGAAACCCAAACCTTGGGCGTTTTAGTCGATGCCGTATCTGACATTCTGACCCTGCAAAAATCCGATATCCAACCGCCACCGGAACTTGCAAACGGCAAAGCGAGCTCATTCATCAGCGGCCTAACGATAGTGGAGGACCGCATGATCCGCGTCATCGACCTTGCGGGTGTTTTGCCTGAAACAGGGCAAGCGGCCGCTTGAACCAAATGCGCACCCAACGTTCCGAACTAAGCGAAGCAGACTTTCAAGCTGTATCGAAACTTGCCTATGACGAGGCCGGTCTCGTTTTACCCGCCTCAAAAAAGGCATTCGTTTATTCGCGGCTCCAAAAGCGATTGCGTCACCTCAAACTCGGAACTTTCGAAGACTATTGTGCCTTGCTTCGGCAGAACGACCCAGATGGTGAGGCCGAACGCATCAACCTGATTTCAGCTCTCACAACAAACGTCACCCAATTCTTTCGCGAAGCTCATCATTTTGAATTATTTGGCAAAGAGGTTCTTCCGGGGATGGTAGAAGCGGCACGCAAAGGCGATCCCGTACGCATTTGGTCCGCAGGCTGTTCTGCCGGACAAGAGCCTTTTACAATCGCGGCCTACTGCCTGAAACATGCGCCCCAACTTGCAACAGCCGACTTTAGAGTTCTCGCATCAGATATTGACCCCAACGTCCTGCATCATGGCCTAGCCGGGGTTTACCCTGAGGACAGCCTGCCAGACGACCGATCAGATTACTTCAGCGATTTAATTGAAGCGACCGAGAATCCAAAAGACTTCCGCTTCAAAGAAAACGTCAAAAAACTGATTGCGTTTCGGAAACTCAATCTCCTGAGAGATTGGCCTTTTTCAGGTCGATTTGATGCTATTTTCTGCCGAAACGTGGCGATTTACTTCGACCTGCCGACCCAGCAGGGGCTTTTCGAAAAATTTGGCAAACAGCTGAAACCAAAAGGCTGGCTGTTCGTCGGCCACAGTGAGCGCGTCAACCTCGACACCAACAAGGCGTTCCGTTCCGCTGGTCTGACCAGCTACCAACGCACCGAATAAATGAGAGGCAAATAATGGCACTCCGAGATCAACTCAAAGTCCTGGTCGTGGACGACATGGCTACGAGCCGTGGCTTAATCCTGAATGCGCTCGACTCTTTCGGGATCACACAAGTGGAATATGCCGACAATGGCCTCACGGCGATGCATCAACTAAAGGCAAGCCCTGCGCACCTCGTGATTTCGGACTACAACATGCCGGAAATGGATGGCTTGCGTTTGCTGCAACACATCCGCCACGATCCAACTACACGTGGCACCGGGTTCATCCTCATTACCGGCAAAGCCGATGCGCAAATCGTCGGTACCGGCAAACAGTTGGGCATGAATAACTTTCTCAAAAAACCATTCACACCCGTTGAAATGCGCGATTGCATCGAAGCCGTTGTGGGCAAGCTTTAAAAAATGAACCCTTTGCCAACTGAGCCAACGGAGCTTCAAGCCGTCATCGCGCAGGAATTGTCTCGTCTGTCTGCAACCGCCAAGGATGTCGAAACCCACCTAGAAGATGCTCTGGGCGGTGATACCCTACAAGAAACCACAATCACGGGTATTCAACAGATTGACGAATTGGCGCAGGTCCTTGAACAACTGTCCCATCTGATGACCCATGCTTCACAAGTGACGCCGATACCTCAAGACGAGGCCACTATCTTGATAGACGTAGTCAATTTGACCAGCTTGCAACACAGACTTCAGGGTCTGGCCGAGCCAAAAGCGGCACAATCCAACGCGTCGAGCGAGGACATAGAGTTCTTTTAGATTGCCATCTAAAGCAGCCGCTATGCCGCCGTTTCTGCCTCGGACTGCTGCTTGGACCACATTTGGGCAAAGCGCCCATCCTGTGTGATGAGTTCTTTGTAGGTGCCACTTTCAACGATAACGCCACCCTCCAGGACAACAATCATGTCAGCATCAACCACTGTAGAAAGACGGTGCGCGATCATAATCACACTGCGGCCCGCACTCATTTCTCGAAGCTCAGACTGAATTTCGCGCTCGGTTTCAGTGTCCAAAGCCGAAGTCGCTTCGTCCAAAACCAAGATCGGTGGGTCTTTTAGCAAGGTACGCGCAATACCCACGCGCTGCTTTTCACCACCAGATAACTTTAGGCCCCGCTCACCCACTTGCGTGTCATAGCCATCAGGCAGACTTTCGATGAAGCCATCTATCTTTGCAGCACGCGCGGCTTCAACAACTTCCGCCCGAGTGGCATCCGGACGACCATATGCAATGTTATAATACAGGGTGTCATTAAACAGGACGGTGTCTTGCGGTACGATCCCGATACGCGCGTGGACACTGGCTTGTGTCACATCGCGGACGTCCTGCGCATCGATCCGCACCGCCCCCCCGGTCACATCGTAGAACCTAAACAACAGGCGACCCATTGTGGATTTACCCGATCCAGACGGCCCCACGATCGCGACTGTTTGGCCGGGTCGTACGTGCAGCGACACCCCCTTTAGGATCGGACGCGCTGCATCGTAACCAAAGTGGATATCATCAAACCGGACGTCACCCGCCGATACGTCGAGGTCAGCTGCGCCGGGCGCATCCTGCACCTCGGCTGGTTGTTCAAGCAGGCCAAACATTTCACCCATATCAACCAAAGCTTGCCGGATTTCGCGATACACCGTACCCAAAAAGTTCAACGGCATCGTGATCTGGATCATGTAGGCGTTTACCATCACAAAATCGCCAACCGTTAGCGCACCATTTTGCACCCCAACGGCCGCAAGGACCATAACGCCCACAAGCCCGGATGTGATGATCAGCGATTGGCCAAAGTTCAAAAACGCGAGCGAGTATGACGTCTTGAGCGCCGCCGCCTCATACCGCTCCATCGCACTGTCATAACGCGCGGCTTCCCGTGCCTCGGCGCCGAAATACTTGACCGTTTCAAAGTTCAACAGACTATCGATGGCCTTTTGGTTCGCATCCGTGTCCTGTTCATTCATGACCTTGCGAATTTTGACCCGCCATTCGGTCACGGCAAACGTAAACCAAACATAAATGGCAATCGTGCCCACCACGATCACAAGGTACCAAGCGTCGAACAAAACGAACAAAACGCCCGCGATCATCAACAGCTCCAGCAGAAGCGGGCCTATCGAAAACAGCAGGAAACGCAGAAGAAAATCCACGCCTTTGACGCCGCGTTCAATGATCCGGCTCAGCCCGCCAGTTTTGCGCGTGATATGATACCGCAACGACAGCCGATGGATATGGGTAAACGTTTGCAGCGCCAACTGCCGCAAAGCACCCTGCCCGACTGCTGCGAAAATCACATCTCGCAACTGTTGGAAACCCACGGTCATGGCGCGCGCCATCCCGTATGCGATGGTCAGCCCGACGGCCCCAAGCGCCATCATCCACGCAGCATCAACCGCCTCACCCGCAAGCGCATCCACCGCAACCTTGTACAAAAAGGGCGTGCCGACCGCGATGACTTTGGCAAAAACCAACATCGAAAGGGCCAAGACAACGCGCCGCTTCACCCATGGCTTGTCCTCCGGCCATAGGTACGGTGCGACACGGCGAATGACGGACAAGCCGGACGCCGAGAATTCAGATGCTGGTTGGGGGTCTTGAGGGGCGCGCACGCAAAAAACCTTTTAATGAGGTTACGATAGTCTAAACGGCCCGATCCGGCATCACCAGAGCGAAACCAATATGGTTCAGTTGTTGCTTGCCGCCGCGGGCACTTCGAACACTTGGCCGGGATAGATCAGATCTGGGTCGCGGATCAAAGCGCGGTTTGCCTCAAACACTTGAACATAGCGCAGGCCGTCGCCGTATTGCGACTTTGCGATCCCCCACAAAGTAAATCCGGGCTGCACCGTCACAAACACATCGCCCGCTTGCGCAACGCTTGCAGCGACCTGTGCCGGGGCGCGTTCAAACGGGGTCTCTAGCCGCGAAACGACTGTCCCGTCAGCGTCCAACGCGTCGATCCGCAGCGTATAGACGCCCTCCTCCACGTCGGACAATTCCGTCCGCCATGTGCCCTCTTCACCGATATCGACTGTGCGCACGGGCTCATCATCAAGATAGACTTGCACGACCCGCTCGTCCTTGCCGCGCCCGCTCAGCACAACATTTCCGAGTTCATCGTAGGTGATCGTATCGATGCCGATGTCCGCCACCAGATCCGGTGCACCCTGCACGATTTCGACGGCATCCCCTTGGCTCCGCAGCACTGTTGGCGCGACCTTAGCCACTGCTGAAGCTATTTCGACAGGAGCTTCAACCGACGTATCCTCAGTCGTTTGCTCTAATTCCTTGATTGGCTCGTCCGCATCAGACGCTACATCCAAGGCCGCCATTTGCTCTGACGGTGTCTCGCCTCCTGCGTCCGTCGCGATTGCAACTGGGGGTGTGGTGGGCTGCACCGCCGCGACCAAGATCGTATCATCGGCATCGACGACGGACCCGTCGCTCAGCTGAACACGTACGCGCAAGCTGCGCGCCGTTTCGCTGGGTGCGAGGTCGAACAACGCGGCGAAATCGCCCTGCGCATTGGCGCGCACTTCGGCCAAAACCTCTGCCCCCAAGACGATCTGGACTGTTGCGCCGGGCACTGCGGTGCCGGCCAAAAGCGCATTGCCAATCGGGTCAATTCTTATGGTTGAGACGACAGGCGGGCTGGGCTTGGCAGGCGCTTCGTCCACCTCGGGCTGGGCGGTTTCGTTAGCGGTTTCAATAGGATCGGCCTCAGCCTCATCCGCCACCACTTCCTCAGCCACAATCACGGTCTCCGCCGGAGCGGCAACCACTTCGGTTGGTGCAGACACAACCGGCGGTGACGCCTCATCCGTTACGACTGCAACCTCAGGCGTTTCCATCGGCACGACTTCTTGCTCAGGTTCAGCCTCCGGCTCAACCTCGGCAATCACGATGGATTCAGGCGCTTTTTGCGGCTCGACCACTGCAGGCGCAGGCACTTCCACAACCTCAGGCTCAGCGCCAGGGCGCAACCAAAAGACAGCCGCGCCCAGCCCCGCGATCAAAACCACGACGCCCAAACCTTTTTGCGCGTTTGCATTCAACAGTGCCATGATGCCTACCTTCTGAGCGCCCTCTGCGAGAGCATTATTGCAAGGCCCTTAAACTTGGACCCGGTTGCGCCACACTAGCAAGGCGTGTAGCCAAGGAAAAGTCATCCCTTTCTTCTACTTATCATCAAAGGTTGGTGTGCGACATGGCTCACTCTGTTTGCGTCTATTGTGGATCTCGTGATGGCAATAATCCTGCCTATGCCGCTGCTGCGGATGCACTGGGCCACGGCCTTGCGGTACGCGGCTGGCGTTTGGTCTATGGTGCGGGCGATGTTGGGTTGATGGGCCGAGTTGCGCGCGGCGCGCAGGCAGCGGGCGGTGATACCTTTGGCGTTATCCCCACGCACCTTTTGCAGCGCGAAGTCGGCAAACGCGACTTGGGCACTTTTATCATCACCGAAACCATGCATGAGCGTAAGAAAGTCATGTTCATGAACGCCGATGCCGTCGTGGTTTTGCCCGGGGGCGCCGGAAGCTTGGATGAGTTGATGGAAGTTCTGACGTGGGCGCAACTTGGGCTGCACGCGAAACCCATCGTGTTGTTGAACACTGACGGCTACTGGAACCCGCTTTTGACATTGATGCAGCACGTCGTGGACGAGGGTTTTGCCGACGCATCATTGTTGTCGCTGTTCACAGTCCGCGATGATGTTGCGGACGCTTTGGACGCAACACAGCAATAGCCCGATGTAACCGCTTTCATAATGGCATTGGGTCGATGTAAGCGCTTGCATAGCAAAAAGCACGCCCGAAGGCGTGCTTTCATCAATATCGATCGGCACGCAATTACATGCGGGACGCGACGTTTTCCCAGTTCACGAGATTGTCGAGGAAGTTCGACAGATACGCAGGGCGCTTGTTGCGGAAGTCGATGTAGTAGGAGTGTTCCCACACATCACAGCCCAGGAGTGCGGTCTGACCAAAGCACAGCGGGTTCACGCCATTCTCGGTCTTGGTCACAGCAAGGCCACCATCAGCCGTTTTGACCAGCCACGCCCAGCCTGAACCGAACTGACCGGCGCCCGCTGCAGAAAACTGCGACTTGAATTCTTCTACCGAACCAAAGCTTTCAACCAGAGCTTTTTCCAGCTCACCCGGCATGGCCGATGCGCCTGGGCCCATCATTTCCCAAAACTGGTTGTGGTTCCACAGCTGCGAGATATTGTTGAAGATACCATTTTGGGCCACGGCTGTTGCGTCGTAAGTGCCCTTGATGATGTCTTCCATCGACTTGCCGTCCCACTCGGTGCCGGCGATCAGCTTGTTGCCGTTATCGACGTATGCCTTGTGGTGCAGGTCGTGGTGGTATTCCAGCGTCTCTGCGGACATGCCTTTGTCGGCCAAAGCGTCGTGGGCATAGGGAAGGTCAGGCAGTTCAAAAGCCATGTAGGTCTCTCCTGTAGGTCTTATGGATCGTTAACGCTCAATGTCGTGTGACCGGCCCCAAGGTCAACCCCTGACGGCGCGGTTTCACATCATAGGCAGGTTTAGCGCGTGAAAACACCCACCTCAGACCCCTTGCGCGCAGACATCTGAAGCACACCAAACACGTAGTCCGCAACTGAGCGGAAGCAGATGATCTGTGCGTTTTCTGCGTCCTCGAGCCAGAATGCGGCGGCAACTTGCGCCAAGCGAGTGCGGCGCACCTCACCGGGGGCAAGCGTGGCCAGATCCACCGGGCATAGTTTGGCCAAGGCTTCTTTCGTGCCCGCGCCCTCAACCCGCAGAACGGCCCGCGCGTCCGACACCACGTGCACCAACGCGTGGGTGTCTGCCATCGCGGCCTGAACTTTTTGCGCCAGCGCGGGTGCGTCGGCGTACTCCGTGACCAGCAACAGCTCATCCGGCGCCATCCATGCCACGCCATCCACAATCTGGCGGACAACCGGCACCGTAATCCCGCAGGACGACAACGCTGCGACCGTTGCTGCGTCGGTCAGATCGGCGCGTACACTGACCATGCCCGTCAAGCCTGCGTCCCGAACGGTCACAAACCCAGTGGATACGGCGCCTTCTAATACGCTCATTGCATTAGACATTTTGCTTCTCCCCCTCAGGGTCATAAAACACAGGGCTCACAATCCGCGCATAAGCGACCGTGCCATCAACACGCGGGAAGGCAAGCACCTCACCCATGCGATCAGGCCCGTGCAGCACCAGCCCCATCGCAATCCCGCGGTCCAGCGTGGGCGAGTAATAGGTCGAGGTCACGCGCCCAATCATATTGCGTTGCCCGTTTTCATTATGGCCATCCGCCACGGCGTAGGCCCCATCAGGCAGAACGCTGCCGTCCACAGTTTCCAGCCCCACCAGCTTCCACCGGGTCGGATCCGCCATGTGGCTGCGGCTGTGGGCGCGATTGCCAAGAAAGTCCTCTTTCTTTTTCGACAACGCCCAGTTGAGCCCAAGATCTTGCGGGATCACGGTGCCGTCGGTCTCGTCACCAATCATGATAAAGCCCTTTTCAGCCCGCATCACGTGAAGCGCTTCGGTGCCATACGGCGTGATCCCAAAGGGTTCACCGGCTTCCATCAATGCCTCCCAGAAAGCGAGGCCTTCGGAGGCAGGCACAGAAATCTCATAGGATAATTCACCAGAAAAACTAATGCGGTACACGCGGACGTTAAAGTCCCCGATCTTACCATCAGCCCAACCCATAAACGGCAGCGCCTGCGCGCTTAGGTCCATGCCGCCGAGTGTTTCCAGCATGGTGCGGGCGTTCGGCCCGACCACTGCAACCTGCGCAAATTGCTCCGTCAGGTTTAGGGTCCAAACCTTCCAGTCCCACCATTCGCACTGGAGCCAATCCTCCATCCACGCGTGGATGCGGTCCGCGCCACCTGTTGTGGTGTGGCAAAGCCACGTGTCCTCATCGATACGCGCCACGACGCCGTCATCCATCAAGAACCCGTTTTCCGAGCACATGAGCCCGTAGCGGCATTTGCCCGGCTTAAGGTTCGACATCATGTTCGTGTAGAGCATGTCGAGGAACTTGCCCGCATCCGGCCCCTTAACCACGATTTTACCCAGTGTTGAGGCATCGAGCAGGCCCAGGCTGGTGCGGGTATTGGTGATCTCGCGGTTAACCGCGTCCTCCACGCTTTCGCCCGGTTGTTGGAAGCAGTAGGGCCGCCGCCAATGACCAACGGGTTCCCAGTGGGCACCGTTCTTTTCATGCCACGCGTGCATAGGTGTCCGGCGCAGCGGTTGAAAGATCTCTCCCCGTGCTTCGCCCGCAATCGCGCCCATCGAAATGGGTGTGTAAGGCGGGCGGAACGTAGTCGTCCCCACCTGTGGGATGCCTGTGTCCAATGCATCAGCCAAGACCGCGAGGCCGTTGATATTGCTCAACTTACCTTGGTCCGTTGCCATCCCAAGGGTGGTGTAGCGCTTGGCGTGTTCAACGCTTTCGAAGCCTTCTTGCGCGGCCAATTGGACGTCCGACACTTTGACATCGTTTTGGAAATCCAGCCACATCTTGTTGCGCGTCTCGATCGAGGCGCCTTGGGGCATGATCCAAACTGGCGCGATGTCACCTTGATCAATCTCACCATTGGCCCAACCGACGACCGACACAAAACCTTCGCCGGTTTGATTGGTGGGCGGACGATTTGGATCGGGCCGGAACATCGCCTGATCTTCGTCCCACGTCAGCTTGCCACCGCAATGCGACCACAGATGCACCACCGGGGACCAACCGCCGGACATGGCGACCGCATCGCATTCGATCGTCGTGCTAACGCTGCCATTGCTGTCTTGCGCACAGATGGCAACACCGGTCACACGGTCTTTGCCTTTGACCTTAGCGATAGCGGAGGCGACTTTAACCTCAACTCCCAAGTCGCTGAATTTGCTTATAAGAGCCTCATCCACGCTGGGACGCGCATCGATAATCGCTGGCACGCTCAGGCCCGCATTTACCATCACCTCAGCGGTGCGATAGGCGTCATCGTTGTTTGTCACAACCACGGTACGTTTGCCCGGAGCCACCGCATGGTTCACCACGTAATCCCGCACCGCAGAGGCCAGCATCACACCGGGCAGGTCATTCCCCGCAAAGCTCAGCGGACGTTCCAGCGCCCCCGTTGCAGTCACAACATGGCCTGCACGGATCCGCCACAAGCGGTGGCGCGGTACGTCATTTGCGGGCGCGTGATCGGTGATCCGCTCATAGCCCAAGACATAGCCGTGGTCATACACGCCTGCGCCCATGCAGCGGTCGCGCAGCGTTACGTTATCATTTGCTTCAAGGGCTTGCAGCGTGACGCTCACCCACTCATCCGCAGGTTTGCCTTCAACCACGGCGCCGTCTACTGGCGCACGACCGCCCCAGTGACCGTTCTGCTCCAGTACAATCACGCGTTTGCCATCGGCTGCTGCATCCCGCGCAGCCATCAGGCCCGCGATACCGCCGCCAACAACCAACACATCGCAGAACGCATAGAAGTGTTCATAGGTGTCGGCGTCAGCCTCTTTTGGGGCCGCGCCCAGACCCGCCGACTGGCGAATGATCGGCTCAAACACGTACTTCCAGAAGTGACGTGGATAGAGGAACGTCTTGTAGTAAAAACCTGCGGGCAAGAACCGCGCGAACTTTGCGTTGATCGCGCCGACGTCGAACTCAAGGCTTGGCCAATGGTTTTGACTGCGCGCAGCCATGCCGTCGAACAATTCCGCGGTGGTAGCGCGTTGGTTCGGCTCAAACCGCCCGCCTTCACCGATGTTCATCAGCGCGTTCGGCTCTTCGGCACCGCTGGCGACAACGCCGCGTGGACGGTGGTATTTGAACGACCGCCCCATCAGCATCTGATCGCGTGCAAGCAGCGCAGAGGCCAAGGTGTCGCCCGCAAACCCGCGCATGATGCGCCCGTTAAAGGTAAATTTCAGCTCGGAAGTGCGGTCAATTAAGCGACCGCCGCTAGGCAGACGAAAGCTCATGTCTCTGGGCTCCAGTCGGGGCGTTTGGATTTGATGGCTTCGATGATCTCAGCCGGGGGTGCGGGTGTTTGCGCCGAATAGGTGCCAAACACCTCAAGCGTTGTGGTGCAGCGCGCCGCAAGGAACCACTTGCCGCAGCCGTAGGCGTGGCGCCACCGCTCAAAATGGACGCCTTTTACGTTGGGACGCGTGAACAAATACGTCTCAAAATCGTCATCGCTGGAACCGGGGCCAAAGCGTTTGAGGTGCGCTTCATAGCCGGGGGACAATTCTGTCTCACAGGCTTGGACGCCGCAGTACGGGCATTTGAGGGTTAGCATGGGTGCATCCCTTTTTTCATGATTGGCCTAGAAGCAAAGAAGTTGGACGGGGCCGAGCGGAGTATGTCGGTTTGGGGCGTGGTGATCATCAATGTGCCACCCCTGCCGCGACGCTTTCGTCGATGAAGCGGCCCTCGCGGAAACGCTCCATCCCGAATTCGGCCGTGAGCGGCGAGTAGCCTTTGGCCATCAACTCCGCGAACCCAAAGCCCGAGCCCGGGATCGCCTTGAACCCGCCGGTGCCCCAGCCGCAGTTGATGTAGCAACCCTCAAGTGGGGTTTTCGACAAGATCGGCGAGCGGTCGCCCGTCACATCCACAATCCCACCCCACTGGCGCAACATCTTGAGCCGTGAGATCATCGGGAACGTCTCGATCAAGGCGCGTACGGTTTCCTCAATATGGTGGAACGATCCGCGCTGCGTGTAGTTGTTGTACCCATCGGTGCCACCACCGATCACCATCTCACCTTTGTCAGATTGGCTCATGTAGCCGTGGACCGTGTTGGCCATGACCACCACGTCCATGCAGGGCTTGATTGGTTCCGAAACAAGGGCTTGCAAGGCGACGCTCTCGATTGGGAGGCGGAAGCCTGCCATCTCAGCGACGTGGCTCGAATGGCCCGCGACCACGATCCCGAGCGAATTACACCCGATGTCACCCAGCGACGTCTGCACTCCGGTGACCTTGCCGCCCTCAGACGTCACACCGGTCACTTCGCACTGTTGGATGATGTCCATCCCCATGTCCGAACACGCCCGCGCATAGCCCCAAGCCACCGCGTCGTGCCGCGCAGTACCGCCACGGGCCTGCCACAGGCCACCCAAGACGGGATAGCGCGGGCCTTCGATATTCATGATCGGACACAGCTGTTTGACGCGCTCAGGTCCGATCCATTCGGTTTTCACCCCTTGCAGCGCGTTGGCGTGCGCCGTGCGTTGATAGCCACGCACCTCATGATGGGTCTGCGCCAACATGATCACGCCGCGCGGGCTGAACATTACGTTGTAGTTCAGGTCCTGCGACAGCGTTTCATACAGTGACCGCGCCTTTTCATAGATCGCCGCCGAAGGGTCCTGCAAATAGTTGGACCGGATGATCGTGGTGTTACGGCCCGTGTTGCCGCCCCCCAACCAGCCTTTTTCCAACACGGCCACATTCGTAATCCCGTGGTTTTTGCCAAGGTAATAAGCGCTGGCCAGCCCGTGGCCACCAGCACCTATGATGATGGCATCATAGCGTTTTTTAGGCGCGCGTTTGGCCCACGCGCGTTCCCACCCTTGGTGGTAATTCGCGGCCTCACGGGCGATAGCAAAGGCAGAATAGCGTTTCATGCGCACAGGGCTCCCGGGTCAGTCTTGGATGAGGGTATCTCTCGCAAAACGATCTTCAAGCCGCGCGCAGGCGTCTCTTAAATCGTCAATTGCGACATTGCCGAAAAACACATCCGTTTTGCCGCAACTTTGGGGGTTTTGCCCAAGCCTCGGGCATACTAAATCTATCAAAACCGACGGGAGTGTAGGAATGATATTTTGGCTGGTTGCCGGGGCGACCCTGCTTGTGGTTGTGGGGCTTTTGGCGCGGACGGTCTTTGGCGCCGACGCGGAGCAAAGCGGCGCGGCCCAAGACGTGGATGTGTACCGCGATCAGCTGCGTGAGGTCGAAAAAGACGTGGCGCGCGGCGTGCTTACGCCAGACGCCGCAGAACGCACCCGGCTTGAGATCTCTCGTCGCTTGCTAGAGGCGGACCGCAACACCGGGATCGGCCACGGCGTAGGCCCCCGCAGCCTCGCCATCACTTTGGCGGCTGTGATTGTGGTTGGCATTACAATTGTTACCTATCTACAGATCGGCGCGCCAGGTTATCCTGATCTGCCACTCAAGACGCGCATCGCACAGCTTGAGGACGCGCGCGCCAGCCGCCCCAGCCAAGCGGTAGCCGAAGAACAAGTGACCTCACGCCCTGCCCCGCAAATCGATGCCGAAGACGTCAGCGAGTTGATGACCCAGCTGCGCGCAATTTTGCAACAACGCCCCGATGATCTGCGCGGCCACCGGCTGTTAGTGCGCAATGAGGCAGGCCTTGGAAATATGGTCGCCGCCTACACCGCGCAGCAACGTGTGATCGAGATCCTTGGGGTGAACGACGCCCCCGCCAGCGAGGTCGCGACATTGGCCGAACTGATGATCCTTGCAGCTGGTGGCTACGTCTCGCCCGAGGCGGAGGCGGTGTTGCAAAATGCGCTGGGTCGCGACCCACGCAACGGAACCGCGCGCTATTACACCGGCCTGATGTATGTGCAGGCTGGCCGCTACGATTTGGCTTGGCCCACATGGCGCCGCCTGCTGGCCGACAGCACGGCAGACGCCCCATGGCTTGAACCTATTTTGCTTCAGATCGAAGATGTCTCCGCGCTTGCGGGCGATGCGACACCCCTTGATCAACTCCCGATCCCGCGCGCCGATGAACCCGTGACCGGAACCGGCGGCCTCCGCGGTCCTAGCTCTGATGACATCGAAGCGGCGGGCGAAATGTCGATGCAGGACCGTATCCAGATGATCCAAGGCATGGTCCAAGGGCTGGCTGAACGTCTTGGCTCCGAAGGGGGTCCACCCGAAGAATGGGCGCGCCTGATCACATCGCTGGGTGTGCTGGGCAATACGGATGCTGCCTTTGGCGTCTATTCCGAGGCAATTTTGGTGTTTGAGGGCGATCAAGGCGCGCTTGATATCCTGAACCACGCCGCAGATCAGGCCGGGGTGAACCCCGGATGAGCGTCTTTGAAACGCTAGAAGACTTTGCCGCCGTTTTGCCCCCATTCACCGCAATTGCGGGTCTGGATTTGGGCACCGTGACCATCGGTGTGGCCGTGTCAGATAGCCTCTTGTCCATCGCCACGCCGTTGGAAACGATCAAACGCAAAAAGTTCGGCCTAGACGTGGACAAGCTGGACGCGATCATTGCCAAACGCGCGTTGGGCGGGATCGTGCTGGGCCTGCCCCGCAATATGGACGGCTCTGAAGGGCCCCGGGCGCAGTCCACGCGCGCCTTTGCCCGCAACCTGTCCGCCAGATGCCCCCTTCCGATCACCTTTTGGGACGAACGGCTTAGCACCGTGGCCGCCGAACGCGCCCTGCTAGAGGCGGATACGTCGCGGAAACGTCGCGCAGAGGTTATTGATCACGTTGCGGCTGGGTTTATCTTGCAAGGGGCGTTGGATCGTCTGCGCAACCTAAGGAACACCTGAACCATGACCGACACCCCGCCCGTCTGGCGTCGCGCCGAGATCGAAAGCCCCTGTGTGCAGGTCTGCGTTGTCCATCCAGAGACACGTCTTTGCATCGGCTGCTCGCGGTCCATTGATGAGATCGGGGCGTGGTCCAGCATGGCCCCCGAGGTGCGCCAAGCCATCATGGCCGAGTTACCAACCCGTGAGCCGCAGCCCAAAGGGCGACGCGGTGGGCGCACCGGACGGCAGGCGCCTCAGCTTTAGGCCAGCCAGTCGGTAAGTGTCGGCAGCTCTGGGCGGAAATAGACCGCACGGCGTGGGCGCGGAGTGGGGCTATGCCACGGCGCAATCCCGTGCAAAAGCGCGCGGTGAAGAACGATCACTTGCCCCGGCTCGACGCCCAACTCAACGCGTGGACACTCCGCAAAACATGCCTTGCGGGTGGCCGCATAAACCTCCGTCAGATCAATGTCAGACATTTGGGGTTCGGGGACATCGCCTAAGGCTGCCCGCATCATTGCACGCAGGCGAAGGTGGCTGTCTTCCCACACCACGAGGGGGCTGCGCCCTGCGCGGCTGTCATCAAGGGCGATCCCGACGATAACGCCATGAGGTTCCACAAACTTTCGCCGCCGCGCGGGACCAATTGGCAGCAGACCATCCAGATGCGCCCCATCGCGCAACGCCCTAAACCGGTGGTTGGCCACACTTTCCTGAGGGTCCCGGCGCGGATAGCCGGGATAGGCCACTGACAACTGTCCGCGCCCCCAATCCCCGCTCCAATTGTCAGACATTTGGGCAGCTGCGAAATCAACGCCCGCACCGCCCAACTTGGGTCCGCCAGGTACCGTGCCGAACGGGTCGCAGCCCATCACATCTACGCCCACAAACCACGTCCGCCCATGACGTAGGTTTTCGCGCGCACGGCGCGGGTCGCGCATTACGGCATCGGCACGCATGCGCGCCGCCGCGCACCATGCGTCAACCGCTGGCTCTGGATCAAAAACCGCCCAGCCCCGGTTTTCGAACGCGGCCGTACTCATCCCATGATCGCCCGACGGATCATGTTCAGCGCCACAAGGAACAAGAACGCCGCGAACACGCGTTTCAGCACACTTGGATTCAACTTATGCGCAAGGTTCACCCCAATTGGCGTGGTGATCGTGGTCATGGCGACGATGATGGCAAAAGCCGGAAGGTTCACCAACCCTGCGGTTCCGGGGGGCGCTCCGGCCCCTGCCGGGCTGAGCAGAAAACCAATCGCGCCGGGCACCGCGATCAACAGACCAAAGCCCGCCGCAGTGCCAACAGCGCTGTGCATGGGCCGCCCATGCAGCTTCATCAACGGCACCGCGATGCCGCCACCACCGATCCCCATCAGAACGCTCAGAAAACCAACGCCAATAGACATCACCACACGGCGCGCGCCCTGCGGCATCGCATCCGCCAGACGCCAGTGGTCCTTGGACAGGCCCATGTAGGTGGCGACGCTCAGCGCGAGGCAGGCAAAGATAATTACCATCGTGTCCGATCGAAGCTGATTGGCCACCAAGACGCTTGTCGCGGCACCCAAAACGATCCCCGGGGCCCATGTGCGCAATGTCTGCCACGAAACCGCACCCTTGCCGTGGTGCGCCCGCACGGACCGCAACGATGTCACGATAATCGTCGCGAGCGACGTGGCCACGCACACCTGCATCAGCTGCGGCCCGGTGTATCCAAGCTGTTGGAACACAAAGTAAAACGCAGGCACCAAAACGATGCCACCGCCCACGCCCAACAATCCGGCCAAGACACCCGCAAAGCCGCCAACAACCAAGAGAAACCCCACGAAGGGGAGCAGAATTGAAATGTCTGGCACTGTGTTTTCCGATACTTAGGAGGTTGTCTGCGGCATGACATGGGCCAGTGCTGCGTGCAACACCTCGACCCCGGCGCCGGGCTGAGCGGCCCCCTCGGACAGCGTCCGTCGCCACGTGCGCGCGCCCGGCTGCCCCGTAAACAGGCCCAGCATATGGCGCGTGACTTGGCCCAACTTACCGCCCTCGGCCAGATGCGCCTCAATATGGGGGACCATTGCGAGTGCCGCGTCATGGCGCGAAATCACGGGGCGGTCTTTGCCAAATACGCGCTGATCCACCTCGGCCAGAATGGTGTAGGGTTCGTGGTAGGCCGCGCGCCCAATCATCGTCCCGTCAAGCCCGCCGTTGATGAACCCCAATGCCTCATCCAACGAGCCGATCCCCCCATTTACCGAAATATCGAGGTGTGAAAACAGCATCTTCATCTCACGCACGAGGTCGTAGTTGAGCGGCGGAATATCGCGATTTTCCTTGGGCGACAGGCCCTGAAGCCATGCTTTGCGGGCATGGATCGTGACCCGTTCGCACCCAGCTGCCACGATGCGCGACAGGAATTCCGGCAGGGTGTTTTCAACATCTTGGTCATCCACACCGATCCGGCATTTGACCGTAACTGGCACATCGCCCGCCGCAGCCCGCATCGCCAAAACACACTCAGCTACAAGACCGGGGTTTTCCATCAGGATCGCCCCGAAACTGCCCGATTGCACCCGGTCAGAGGGGCAACCAACGTTCAGGTTAACTTCTGCATAGCCAGCCTCAACACACAGGCGCGTGGCGGCGGCCAGTTCCACTGGGTCTGAGCCGCCAAGCTGCACCGCCACAGGATGCTCTGAGAGATCAAACCGCAGCAGATGCAGCGCCCCACCGCGCACCAACGCGGGTGCGGTGACCATCTCGGTGTATAGCAGCGCCTCTTGCGACAAAACGCGGTGGAACGCCCGGCAATGACGGTCAGTCCAATCCATCATCGGGGCCACGGACAATCTGCTGCTTTGGCCGATCTGGGGTGTTGGGGGTGTGGGCACTGGTGCGCTCCGCGTTATCGAGGGGGCCTGCGTCGGCGTTGGGATGCTTTAAGCCCAATTTGGGGTGCGGGTTCAACGGTGTTGTCACGCGAATGAGCGAGAGCGATGTTCAAGTTTCTAAGCGCAAATCCCGACAAACATGCTCGGCCCCCCAATGACGACCCAGCGCGGAGTAAAAACCGCGCCGCATCCAATGAAGGAATTGACGAAGATCAAACCCTGCCACCGACCGAATGATACTGTTCCAAAGGACCTCAAAATCCATCAGGAGCACACAATGTCTTATCAAGATTACTTACCCACCAATTGGATCCGGCACCGCAAAGACGACGATCACCCTTTGGTCGCGCTGCGCAAAGAAGTCGACAGTCTGTTTGACGATTTTGGCAATGGCTTTTTCAGTGGCACGACCGAAATGAACGTGCGGTCAAACGTCAGCGAAACAGAGACCGAATTCTGCGTCACCGCCGAATTGCCCGGCATGACAGAGGCAGACGTCGACGTCTCGATCGCCGGGGATCGCATTATTATCAAGGGCGAGAAGAAGTCTGAAAAGGACGAAGAAAGCGACGACAAGGGCCGTCATTTCCATCGGATTGAGCGGATGTCAGGCGCGTTTCAACGCATGATGACCCTGCCCTTTGTGATCGATGCCGACACCGTTGAGGCTGTGGTCAAAGACGGGGTTTTGACCGTCACGATCCCCAAGCCGCCCGAAACTGTAGCAGGCAGTAAAAAGATCAAAGTGGCGCACGGCAAATGATCCAACAGCGGCTTTGCCCCAAAGGGCGGGGCCGCAGAAGACATGTGCGCCGATCTGGTTGTGCTCGGCTCACGCGGGTTGGGCGCGGTTCGGGGGGCTGTTTTGGGCAGCGTGTCGCAAAAAGTGCTCCACTACGCGGAGCAGATGGTGCTAACCGTGAAGTGAGCCCTGTTTAGCGGAGCTGCCAAATGGCGCGCAGCTTCGCGATCGAGGCGGCCGGGAGGTCAAAATAACGCGCGATCTCTGCATCAGACAGACCGAGATCAACAAACGCCGTCAGAGTGCGCATTGGCAAAGGCCCAAGAGCTGTCAGATCATTGCGCAGCCGCTCGGGTAGATCGTCGATGCTTGCCCGCATTGGTTGGCAAATAGCTTTGGCAGCACCATCGGCATGCCTCACTTGTTCAACCAGATTTTCCATTCATAACACCCTGTGTTCAAATATATTTTTTTAAAAATTCTCGATGTATCGCCGCAATGCCGTCGAACTTAGTGTCATTCAACGCCCGAATAAGTCCACCATAAATACGGCGAAAATCAGCCGATGAGCGGTTGAGTACGAGATCTGGCACAGTGCGCCACCGGAGAGCCACTTGGTTAGAACATTTCATTTTCAAGTCCACGTTGGCCCCATCAAGGCCGTCGCATAAACGCTCGGCGGCACAGTTTTATGACAAGACGGGCAATGCCACCGTGAATGGCAGAATTCTCGGGGGCAAAATGAGCGCATGATATGAGGCCAAACAGACCCAAGATGCAGCGCCTTCTTTGCCACTCATCTGTCAGGCGCACTTGGAAAGCCGACAGACGTGACATCCGCGATATAAAACGGGAAATACGCGTCTGTTCCAAAGTGATTTCCTGCCTCCACATGGGTAGGCAAGCAAAAGCCTTCAAAGCTTTGATGTGCTGACAAATACGCGCCAAAAGGTTGCTCCCGATAGACGCCATCCGGGTTTGCATTGCTCCAGCGTGGAAACACGACTTTGCTCGGGCGTCCATCAGCTTCAATCGTAACATCAACACTTTGTTCTAATCCCGCGTACTGAACCGAGACACGAAAGGTGTCTCCACTCACGGCCGTCCACTTGACGTTATCCATGAGCAAGTAGACCCCCGGCGTCCAAAACAGCGCCTCTGCAATGTATCGCCCAAAGGCCGCGCGCCGATGGTCATTCGTGCCGCCGAACCGCGCGACGGGGATCAATCCGCCAAGCCAAAATCGCGTCCATGATCCGCTGTCCGATCCCGACATGCGCCTTGGACACGAGCCGCAGACCATTTTCCAAACGAAACCCTCTGGCGCTGCTAGGACTTGGCTTGCGGACATCTTTTGGTACTTGGGCAAAGCCTTGGAGCCGAGAGAAAACTGCCCGCTCATTTCGAGGATCGCGACTTTGAACAAAGGGGTGCCCGCCGCAATCGCATATGTGAAATACCGGCGCGCGGGCGCAGGTAGATCAGCAACCATTGAGGCGCTGAACCGTGGCGGGTCCGTGGGTTGGAGAGCGATCAACCGCGCCATCTGAGCACGGTCGGCGCGGTGGTCCAACACGCGCCAACCGCACAGGAAGACCACCCCCAAGGCCCCGAGTGCGAATGCGACCAACATGGCCGTTGATCCAAGCATCACACGGGCGGCAAGCAGTCGCTTGGGCTCAGGTCTTTTACGGGGTCATCCGGGCCGCATTCTTGGCCAGAAATGGGGTAGTGATCCGGATCGGTACACCCGGCGAACCCGAAGAGTGCCAACAGTAAAGCAAGGGCTGAAATGCGTTTCATCGTTGTTTCCTCTCTGATGGTAAATCGTTTGCATCTGATGCCTTAGCATCCTCGCGCCGCCTCCTGCGGTCCGACGCACCTAGCGCCTCAAACCCGACGATGACGTCCAATAATTCCGTGGTGATCCCATCTTGCCGTAGGGTATTTGCCTCAGATTTCAGCGCGTCCAATCGGTCCTCAACGGAGCGCTCTGCCTGTTGCATCACCGCAAGCCGCGCGGCGTTCTCTGCCAGCATCGCCTCGGCTGCCGCCCGGACGAGACTTGCGAAAACATGCGCGCGGATCAACGCCCGAAACAGGGCATCAGGTGGCATCGCAAACGCCGGTCGCGTGCGAGAAAGCCAAGGCCGCGCACAAAGATCAGCAACTAAGGCCTCGCTCAGCGGTAGTAGCGGCACAAGCATGGGCGTTTGGGTCCCATCCGCAGCCCGCGACGCGTAAACAAGTTCAACAGAACTGCTCCGTGATTCACTCGCGTTTTGCGTCACTTCAATGTGTTGCGTCAGCAGGTTCGCCAACCGCGCCAGCCCATCCACCGACGCCGCAGGCAGGAACACTTGGCTAGGCGCCAAGCCCCGATCGCGCAACGCGTCCGCCATCTGCGCACCGACGCAGTCGATTTGAGACACCTCAGGCGCGACCCCAGCAAGCGCCTCGGCGATATGGGTCGCAATGCCGTCATTGTAGGTGCCGCACAGGCCATGGTCCGAGCCAAACACCACGATATGACGCTGCCCCAAAGGCTGGGGCGACCGGTCCGGTGCGCCAGTCGCCACGAAAAACGCATGCAAACCGTCCAGAACCGTCCGGTGATAGTCCTCAATCGCGCGCGCGGCTTGCTCATAGGGGGCCGCGTTCAGGACCGAGAGGGTTTTCATAGTGTGAACCACGCTGTGAATGCTCTCCATCCCGGTCATGTGACGGGTCAATCCCTCAAGCGATTGGGACATCTTCGCCCCCTTTTGCCGTCGCCCGCGCCTTTTGGGCCAATGCACACATCTCCGCTTGGGCGACATCGTCAAGTTCCGCCCCCTGGGTGATCTGCTTTGCGATGTCGGCCAATACAACCGGGGCTTCTGCCTTTATCTGATCCATGACAGCGCGCATCGCAGCCTCATCCAGATCATCAAATACGCCAGTCTGCGCGGCGGTCAGGATCACGAGCTGCGAGATAGCCGGCATCGGGTCCCGCTCCGCCTGCCGCAAGGCACCGCGCACCGCCGCACCGCGCGTCAACCGCGCCCGCGTCGCGTCATCCAATCGGGTGCCAAAGCGCGCAAAATCCTCAAGCTCCTCAAACTGAGACAGCGTCACACGCAGGTTGCCCGCCACTTTTCGAAACGCGGCGGTCTGCGCCTTGCCGCCCACACGGCTTACGGATTTGCCCAAATCCACCGCAGGAAACTGGTTTTTGCGTACCAAGCGGGGGGATAGGTAGATCTGCCCATCGGTGATCGAAATCAGGTTGGTCGGAATATACGCAGACAGATTTTCAGCCTGAGTTTCAACCACCCCCAGCGCCGTAATTGACCCGCCGCCGACGCGGTCAGTGAACTGACCGGCCCGCTCTAGCAAACGGGCATGGATGTAGAAAATGTCACCCGGGAAAGCCTCACGACCCGGCGGGCGGCGCAACAGGAGCGACAACTCACGGTAGCTGCGCGCATGGTGGGTCAGGTCGTCAAAGACGATCAGCACGTCCCGCCCCTGCCCCGAGAAATACTCAGCCATCGCCATGGCGCTGTAAGGCGCGATGTAGGCCAGCCCGGTGGCGTCTTCATCACCGGCGGCCATTACGATGACACGTTCCAACATATCCGCCGCGCGCAGGGCCGCGACCACCTTGGCCACCGCGTCGCCCCGCTGTCCAACCGCGCAGTAGATGCAGATCACATCACTATGGGCTTGGTTCAGCATCGCATCCACGCATAGGGAGGTTTTGCCGGTTTGCCTGTCGCCAATCACCAATTGCCGCTGACCCAGCCCGACGGGTACGGCGGCGTCAATCGCCTTGATGCCCGTGGCTAAGGGGTGTGTGATGGCTTGGCGGTCTCGGATGGCGGGCGCCTCGGCCTCTACCGGGTGGAGTGTTGCGTGTTTCACCGCTCCGAGCCCGTCACGCGCAGCGCCTAATGGGTCCACCACCCGGCCCAGCAACCCCGGGCCGACCCGGGTGCTGACGACTTTGCGCGTGCGTTTCACGGCCTCACCAATCATGATCTGATCCGATGGCCCCAAGACCACGACACCCAAACGCCCGGGCTCTAGGTCCAGCACGATCCCGCTGAGGCCACAGGCGAATTCAAGCACCTCGTCCGCCAATGCACGTTCCAGCCCGGCCACAATTGCGATGCCGTCACCAACCTGCGTGACGGTACCCACCTCGCTCAACAAGGGTGCGGGCGACGGGCTGTGCAGTAACAGATCAAGCACGGTTTCCGGCTCAATCGGTTGCGGGCCCAGCGAGGCGTTCATGCGACCCCCAATCTGGTGTCATGGCTTCGGCTCAGGTGTTCATTGAGTGCCGCTCCCAAGCCCTCGATATAGCTATCGACCGTCCAGACGACTTGCGCGCCGCCCAGTTGCACCGCAACACCCGGGGCCTGTGCTAGATCAGTCTCAAAGCGCGGTGCGACCTGCGGGAAATTCTGCGCCAATTCGGTGCGAAACGCATCTTGCGCGGCCTCCGGCAGGGACATGTGGCTGGTGATGATCGCTTCGTGGGCCTCTCCCGCCGCGTGGGTCAGATCGTCCTTCATCGCTGCAAGCTTGGTCCCCATATGCGCAGCCATCTGCGCCTCAAGGCTAGTTTCGGCGAGATCACGCACCGCCTTGCGCGTCATCTCTAACAGGGCGTGGCCGCCTGCGCGCTGTAGCTTGGTGGCAAAAAGTTGGGCCTCAGCGTCTTGGTGGGCCTGCCACGCGGCGCGTTCTCGGTCGATCCGATCATGAGCCTCCGCCAGCAGCGCGTCGCGCTCCTGCTGGGCTTTATGGCGGGCCGCCTCAGCGATCTGGGCTTGTTCGGATGCCAGCGCAGCGCGCTTTGCCTGGTAGGCGGCCTCTGCGGCGACAG
The DNA here is from genome assembly GCF_001458315.1 of Thalassobacter stenotrophicus. Taxonomy (GTDB): domain Bacteria; phylum Pseudomonadota; class Alphaproteobacteria; order Rhodobacterales; family Rhodobacteraceae; genus Thalassobacter; species Thalassobacter stenotrophicus. The sequence continues at coordinate 136,018 of NZ_CYRX01000010.1, forward strand.
CCTCATCCTTGGCGCGGGTCGCGGCAGTCATCCGCTCTGTGATTTCGGCCTCGCGCGCGTCGATCCCGTCTAGGATCGGGCGGTACAAGAACCGCTTGAGCAGCCACACCAAAACAAGGAAATTGGCAATCTGGGCCGCGACTGTGATCCAGTCGATGGACATAATCTCACCCGCCCGCCGTGGTTTGCGCCACCGCAAGGGCCGCGTTCCAGAACGGGTTGGCAAAGATCAAAATCATCGCAACCACAAAGCAATAGATCGCAGTGGACTCGATCATCGCGAGGCTGACAAACAATGTGCGCGTCAGGTCAGAGGCCGCATCGGGTTGCTGAGCAATCGCGCTGAGCGCTTGGGCAGCGGCCCGGCCTTCGCCCAATGCGGGGCCAATCGCCCCGAAGGATACCGTCAACCCGGCGGTGAAAATGGAAATAGCGGCGATGATCGCAAGGTCAGTCATTGCGCGTCCTTTTGTGGTGAGGAAAGAGTTTGCGGCGCCGTCGCGCTGGAAATGTAGACCGTTGCCAAAATCGCAAAGATATAGGCTTGGATCATGCCCGTCAGCAGGCCCAAAAGGTCCATCACGACCGGAAAGAAAAACGGCGCCACGCTGAGCAGTATGGCCGCGATGACCGCCCCGCTCATGATGTTTCCGTACAGCCGGATCGCGAGCGAAATCCCGCGGGAGGCTTCGGCAATGATATTGAACGGCAGCATTACAGGTGATGGCCGCAGGTAGCTTTGCAAGTAGCCCCCGACGCCCCGGCGGCTGATGCCAAACAAAGGCACCGCCACCAGCACCGACAGCGCCAAAGCGGTGGTTGTGGAGAGCGATGATGTCGGCGGTCGAAAGCCCGGGATCACGAGCAAAAGGTTAGATCCCGCGACGAATAAAAACAGCGTCCCAACAAACGATAACAGATGTCGTGAGGGGCCTTGGGCGATCTCGGCAATTTGGTTTTGGATGCCTTGCACGACCACTTCTAGTGCCGTGCGCCAGCGGTTCGGCGGCACATCTGGGCGCAGATTTCGGGTGATCAACATCGACGCCCCGGTCAGAACCGCCATGACGATCCACGTGAATAACAGCGTGGCGTTGATGGGTACTCCCCATAGGGTAACCGTGATGATTTCATCCGGCGACAGGGTCATGAGGCACCCTCCGCTGGCACACGGCCACAAGCCAAGGACGTCGCCACCCGACGGCTCAGCACAAAGCCCACACCAAAGCCCGCAAAGCCCCATGGCCCAAGCAGCATCAAAACCAACCAAGCCGCACCCAAACAGGCCAAGATCCGCACCGTAGCACTGACCATCAGGATCGTGAGAGCACGGTCACTGCGCATCGCCGCGCGCACGCCAAGCGCGAGGCCCGCAAAGAAAACTCCACCGATCAAGACCCCCACCAAGGCGCCCAAACCCAGAAGGCTCCAATCAACAGATACCACCATCATCTTCCCCCTTCTTTGTTGACCCCAACCGCCGCGATAAATGCGCCGGTGACCACCCCGCCAAGGATCAGCGCAATCGTCCATGAGAAGCCCTGTGGGGCCACCCGGTCCAACCACAGGCCTAGGAATGCGCCCCCCACCGTGGGCACCGCGATGGACCATCCAATCATCCCGAATGTGCCGATGCCGCGCAGGGGGCTGGCACTTGGGTGATCGCGCGCAGACTTCATGCGCCGGGCTGATCCAACGATGGCACGGCTGGGTTTGTCGGGGCTGGGTTTGTCAGGGCTTGGGGTCATGGCTGCGGCCTTTGCAAATCTGCAAACCGGCGAACCATATCCGCCTCTAGCCGCGAGAGGGCGGCGCGAGCCTGACGCTCTTCTTCATCCATCTGGACAAAGGTGCTTTCGACGGTTTGTTGCAGGCTGAGCAGATCCTCCCCCAAAACGCCGCGCAATGCGCTGACGCTGACCACATGCCCCTTTTTCAACAGCACCCCTTCATCGAGGCCAAAAAACCTCTCAACCCCATCAACGGTCTGCACCGTCAAAACCGAAGGCACGAGCGCTGTCACGAAATCCACATGGTTGGGCAATATCCCAAAGGCACCCGTCGGTGCTACGGCCCGAAGGCGCAGGGCACGGCCCTCAAACAAGGTCCGGGTAGGCAGGCGCAGGATCACGTGCATATCGGGGGCCATGCTCATGCCGAGGCCTCCTGCACGGCGCGGGCGTCATCCAAGCCGCCGATCATGTAATACGCGCTTTCGGGCAGCGAAAATTTCGTCTGCGTTAGGATGGCTTCGCACCCATCAAGGGTTTCGGCGATGGGCACGGACGTGCCTGCCATGCCGCTAAACCCTTCGGTTGTGACAAACGGTTGGGTCAAAAATCGCTCTAACCTGCGGGCGCGTTCCACGGTCAGCCGGTCCGCAGAGGACAGTTCCTCTAGGCCCAGCATCGCGATGATGTCGCGCAATTCCTCATACTCAGCCAAGGTACTGCGCACCGCGCGCGCGATGTCGTAATGCCGCTGCCCCACCACCGCTGGGGTCAACATTACGGATGCCGAGGCAAGTGGATCGACCGCCGGATACAAGCCCTCGCTTGCGCGTTTGCGCGACAGGACCACCGACGCCGACAGATGCGAAAAGATATGCGCCGCCGCCGGATCAGTGAAATCATCCGCCGGGACATAGACCGCTTGGATCGATGTGATCGCGCCGGATTTGGTCGAGGCGATCCGCTCCTGCAAGGCGGCCAGTTCTGTGGCCAGTGTCGGCTGATACCCCACCCGCGACGGCATCCGCCCCATCAGGCCCGACACCTCAGAGCCCGCTTGAACGAAGCGAAAGATGTTGTCGATCAACAGCAGGACATCTTGGCCTTTGTCGTCGCGAAAATACTCTGCCATTGTCAGGGCGGTGTTCCCGATCAAGAACCGAACGCCGGGCACCTCATTCATTTGCCCAAAGAGCATGACGGTCTTTTCGCGGACCCCCGCAGCCCCCATTTCGCGATAAAGCTCCTCCGCCTCGCGGGAGCGTTCACCAATGCCGCAAAACAGGCTCACGCCTTTGTGGTGCTGGACGGTGTTGTTGATCAACTCTGTGATCAGAACGGTTTTGCCAACGCCAGCCCCCCCAAACAGCCCCGTCTTGCCCCCGCGTTCAATTGGCGACAACAGGTCAATTGCCTTGATCCCAGTCTCAAGAAACGCCGCTTGAACCACACGTTCACTCAGCCGAGGAGGGGCTTGGTGGATCGACCGGGTGGTCGTGGCTTCTGGCGCGGGGCGGCCATCAATCGGCGCGCCAAACACGTTCAACATGCGGCCCAAAACCGCCTCACCCACGGGGACCTGGATGGGGCCACCACTGGGGCGCACCCGCATTCCAAGGCCCAGACCGCGCACCGGGGCCATTGCCATAGCACGCACCATTCCCCCGCCGATGAGCGACGCCACTTCCAACGGGACGTCGCCTGCATGCAACAAGTCATAGATGCGCGGGATGACCCCCTCAAACGCTACATCAACAACCCCGCCCCGAATGGCCGCAATGGTGCCATCGGAGGTCTCTGGCCGATCTGCTTGGACGGTCATGTCCGGCTCGGCTGATGGGCTGTCTGGCATTGTATAACTTTCTGTCAACGAAGCGCCCGTATGCGGGCGAAACGGCTGCGCCACCTAAGGATCAACCGCCAGCCTGACAGAGATTGGCCCCTCCCGATTGATGCACATCAATGCAGGCATCAGCCGCTGCGATAAATGAGAGCCCAAACTGCGAACCGTTGCAGATCATGCAGGTAAGAAAGGGCGCATCATGGCGCATCCCAATGTCGTCTTTGATCAGGCGAACCGCAACGCGGCCCCCAAGGGGCGCGCGCCGCAGATGATCATGGACGCGCCACCTTTGCCCCATTCCCACACCACGTTGGAGCAAGCCTTGGACAAAGGCCTGAAGGCCGCATTGGCCAAGGTGACGGCCGGGTTATCGCCCATCGCGTTAACCGCCGCCTATACCGATTGGGCGCTGCACCTGACGGCTGCACCCGGCAAGCGATTAGAGCTGCTGGAAAAAGCCAGCAAAAAGGCGTGGCGGCTGGCCGCCTATGCCGCGTTTTGTGCGGCAGCCCCAAACACCCCGAAAACCTGCATCACCCCCCTACCCCAGGACCGAAGGTTCCGCAGCAAGGCTTGGCAGAACTGGCCTTTCAACCTCATCCACCAGTCTTTTCTGCTGAACCAACAATGGTGGCACAACGCCACCACCGGTGTTGAGGGCGTCACCAAACAACACGAGAACGTGGTGGAATTCGCGGCCCGCCAGATGTTGGATGTGGTCTCGCCCTCCAATTTCATCCTCACCAACCCGGATGTTTTGCAGCAAACGATGCGTGAGGGCGGCATGAACCTTGTACGCGGCTGGCAGAATTGGGTTGAAGATGCGCAACGCCTGCATGCCGGACAAAAGCCCAAAGGCGCCGAGGATTTTGAGGTTGGCCGCAACATGGCCACCGCGCCGGGACATGTGGTCTATCGCAACAGGCTGATGGAGCTGATCCAATACACCCCCACGACCCAGACCGTCCGACCTGAGCCTATTTTGATCACGCCAGCATGGATCATGAAATATTACATTCTGGACCTCAGCGAGCAGAACTCTTTGGTGCGGTTCCTGACGGATCAGGGGTTCACGGTCTTCATGATCTCTTGGAAAAATCCCGACGCGGGCGACCGTGACCTCGGGATGGAGGATTACCGCACCCTCGGCATAGAAGCGGCACTCGGCGCCGTCCAGCGGATCACAGACGGGCAAAAAATCCACGCCATAGGTTACTGCTTGGGCGGCACGCTCCTGACGATTGCGGCGGCTGCAATGGCGCGAGATGGCCGCGATACGTTAAAATCTCTGACGCTTTTGGCCACGCAAATCGACTTTACCGAAGCCGGTGAGTTGCAGTTGTTTATCAATGACAGCCAGCTGACCTTCCTTGAGGATATGATGTGGGATCAAGGCTATTTGGACAGCACCCAGATGACAGGGGCGTTCCAATTGCTGAGGTCCAATGACCTCATCTGGTCTTACATGATCCACCATTACCTGATGGGAGAACGCGCCCCGATGATCGATCTGATGGCATGGAATGCGGATGCCACGCGCATGCCCTACCGCATGCATTCTGAGTACCTCAGGCAGCTCTTTTTGAACAATGATCTGGCCGAGGGGCGGTATCATGTGGGGGATCAACCGGTCACAGTTTCGGACATCCGCGTGCCCGCCTTTGTCGTCGGAACCGAGCGGGACCACGTCGCGCCTTGGCACTCGGTTTACAAGTTTAACTTGCTGTCGGACACCGACGTGACCTTCGTTTTGACGAACGGGGGGCATAACGCGGGCATCGTGTCCGAGCCGGGGCATCCACGGCGTCACTACCGGATCGAGACGCGGGCTGATCATACCCCCTATGCCGATCCCGATCATTGGCGCGATCAGACAGAACCAGTGAAGGGGTCGTGGTGGCCTGCTCTCACCGACTGGCTCGCCGCGCGATCAGCGGCGCCATGCGCACCGCCACCGATGGGAGCTGCGGCCCAAGGATACCCGCCCCTATGCGCAGCACCCGGCACCTATGTGTTTCAACAATGAAAACCGTGCGCTAGGCTGTGGCACGCAATTGAAATTACATCTGAATGAGCAGTTATGACCGGTGATATCCTGACGCTGAACTGCGGATCTTCCAGCGTGAAATTCGCGGTCTTTGACGCGGGCGCACCAGACGCGCCCGCACAGATCACCGGCAAGATTGCGGGCATAGGCAGGGCGCCAACATTTCAGGCGCGGGACGCGAACGGCCAGTTGCACACGCCTGATCCGCTGAATGCATTAACCCCGACGCACACCCACGAGGACTTAATCCCACGCCTTCTCGAATGGCTTGTCCAGCAACGCGGGGCACACCCTTTGCGCATGGTCGGCCACCGGGTGGTGCACGGCGGCAAAACCTATACTGAGCCGACGCGCATCACGCCCAACGTTATGGCCAACCTCGACGCACTTTGCCCGCTTGCGCCGCTGCACCAGCCGCACAATCTGGCGGCGATCCGGGCCGTGGCGGCGTGGCAACCCGACATCCCCCAGATCGCGTGCTTCGACACCGCGTTTCACCAAACCCAAGACCGGATACAGACGCTCTTTGCCCTGCCCCGCGCCCTAGGCGACGAAGGCATCGTTCGCTACGGATTTCACGGGCTGTCTTACGCCTATATCGCCAGCATCTTGCCCCAACACTTGGGCACGCGTGCAGAAGGTCGTGTGATTGTGGCCCACCTTGGCAATGGCGACAGCATGTGCGCGATGCAGAGCCGCAAAAGTAAGGCCACCACTATGGGTTTCACCGCCCTTGATGGGTTGGTCATGGGGCGGCGCAGCGGCACGCTTGACCCCGGGGTGATCCTGTACCTGATGCAATCCAAGGGCATGAGCGCGGCTGACGTAGAAACGCTTCTCTACCGTAAATCAGGGCTGCTTGGGGTGTCTGGCATCAGCAACAACATGCACGATCTCGAACTCAGCCACGCGCCCGAAGCCCAAGAGGCCATCGATCTCTTCGTCAGCCGAGCCGCGCGCACGCTGGCAGGGCTAATTCCTGCAATCGGGGGACTTGATGCGGTGGTGTTCACGGCGGGGATCGGCGAAAACTCTGCGCCTGTTCGGGCCGCAATCTGTTCGCAGCTCAATTGGCTGGGCCTGCACCTAGACCCCGATGCCAACGCCCGCGGAGACGTCAAAATCAGCGCGCCAAACTCGGCCGTCGACGTCCTCGTCCTGCCCACGGACGAAGAAGCGGTGATCGCCAACGCCTGCCGCGCGCAATTGGCAATCTAACGCCGCGCACATTGAGCAATATCAATGCGGCCCGCATTCCACGTGTCATAGACTGGCAACAGAGGGGTCATTTTCGACGTATTGTTCGCGCCGTTGATCACATCCCTGGCCGCAAACCGCACACCAAGGAGTATGAGATGTTAGACCTGAAAAAGACGATCGAAGACATGCAGAAGATCGCCAAAACCACCAATTCCGCTCTTACGGCGATGCCAACAGCTGGCGCGCAAAGCACACATTTCTGGAAGGCCCAAGATACGTTCCTGAGCGAATTTGAAGAGTTCTCCTCTGCTTGGTTCAAGCGCAGACATACCGCCACCCGCACCGCCATTGAGACCAGCAAACGGCTCTCAGAAGAGGCAATGGGCAACCCCACCGCCGCGATGGGCATTTTGGCCGATTGGCAAAAACACTCAATGGAACGGCTGGCCGAGGACACCAAGGACTGCATGGCAATGATGACGCGCTGTGCTGCAGCCGCCGTCACAAATGAGGTCGAAGCCGTCGAGGAAACCGTCGAAGGCGCCAAGCGCGCGACCAAGGCCGCCAAATCGATGCCGGTTTAACAGCACCGCCTCCCCTCCCATTCTTGCGTACGCACCGACGTGTCCCCATCGGTACGTGCCGCGGGCGTCCAGTCTCTCCCCCCTGGCTGGACGCCCATTAGTTTGGCGAGTTCCTGCGGTTTTGATACGCATCCGCGTCGCCGTATTCACAAAATTCGGGATAATGTCTGTGGGTGCCCTGCATCTTGTCAGCGTGTTTGATGGGGCACCAATGCCGCTCGGTCCGGGCGGCGATTTCGCGCGTATAGGCGAGCAAGCCGTTGCCATAGCCGCAATAGACGCAGTTCAGCTTCTCAAGCCCGTTCAAATAGGCAAGGTGACGGCGATCAAGTGAGATGTAATCGCGACGACGCACCTTTTCGATGCCATAGATCGGAAAACAGATCGCCTGATAGAGCGTCACAAAAACATCCAACAGAACCAAGGGCAGGATGACCGAGTAGATCACCGGCGCGCTCAGCACGACAAGGGGCCGCGCATGGACCAGATAACTGCCCAGCTTGTGGCGGAGCGCCCGATGATGCTTGCGCACATCCCGCTCAAAAATCACGCGGCCATGTTCGATCGTGTAGTTGAGCGCTGCCCGGCGGCGGGCAAATTCGTCCTCTAGCTCTTGCTCAAGGTCACGTATCCGTTCCACCAAATTGGATACAGTATCACGCATCTTGATCTCCCGGTGTTGCTGTTATCCCCGGCCCGGCTGGTGGTTGAACGCATCAAAGGCGCGCAAGGCCTCAACCCCATAAACGGCAGACGGACCACCGCCCATCAGAACGGCCACGCCGATCATCTCGGCGACCTCTTGCCTTGTTGCACCCGCGTGCAAAACGGCTTGCGCGTGGTGCGCGATACACCCGTCACAACGCACCGCAATTGCGATGGCAAAGGCGATCAACTCTTTGGTTTTGACAGTGAGGGTGCCCGCACGAGTGGCTTCCTCGATCAGTTTGCCAAAGGCGGCGGCTGTGTCTGGGATTGTCTCGCTCAGATCCGCGTAGCCCGTGTCGAACCCATCTTTGATGGCGGCATAATCTTTCATCTCAACTCTCCTTTTGCTGGAAATCATCCACTTCAGACGCCCGTTGACCCGCCAAGTCGCCCCAAAGGCTCTGCCAGAAAACAGCACCCGAACGCAGACCAGCCGAGCCTGCCGCAAAGTCGGTATGAAAAGTATTGGCCTAGAGGGGCGGGATCACGGCAGGCCTTGAGCTGGCTTGGACCACCTTACCACCCGCTCATTCTGCCGATTGACGTGGATCAATCGACGCCCTAGCGCCCCTTGAACAACCCGCCCAAAACACCCCGCACAATGGCCGTCCCTGCCCGCGTCCCGAGCGACCGCGCCATGGATTTTGCGAAGGCTTGAGCCGCAGTGTCCCCGCGTCGTTTTTTCGGCGTGCGAGAGGTTGAGCGCCCGACGCCAGAGCCCGTATACCGCCGCGCAGATCGGAATTCACGCTCGCGCAAGTCTGCCGCGTCCTCCTCAGCTTCGGCCGCTTCCGCCTCAAGGGCGGCGGCTTTGGCGCGGGCTTGTAGGATTTCAAAGGCAGAGTCTCGGTCAATTCGCGTCTCGTATTTGCCCGCCACAGGTGAGGCCGCGATCACTTGCGCGCGCTGCGCCGCCGTCAAGGGCCCAAGCTGGGTTGAGGGTGGCCGGATCAACGTCCGTTCCGCCACGCCGGGAATGCCCTTTCGCTCCAGAAACGAGGTCACGGCCTCGCCCACACCGACCTCTCGGATGGCATCTTCGGTGTCAAAGCGCGGGTTTTCGCGGTAGTTTTGCGCCGCGCGACGCAGTGCCTGCTGATCCTTGGCCGTAAAGGCCCGCAGCGCGTGTTGCACCCGATTGCCCAATTGACCCAAGATATCCTCGGGCACATCTTCGGGGTTTTGCGTGACGAAATAGACACCGACCCCTTTGGACCGGATCAGCCGTGCGACCTGTTCGACCTTGTCCACCAAAGCTTTGGGCGCGTCATCGAACAGCAAATGCGCCTCATCGAAAAAGAACACCAACTTGGGTTTGTCCGGGTCGCCCACCTCTGGCAGCGTTTCAAACAGCTCCGACAGGAGCCACAATAGGAACGTCGCGTAGAGCCGCGGTGACTGCATCAACCGCGCCCCCGCCAAGACAGAAATACGGCCCCGCCCATCCGCATCGGTGCGCAGAATATCGGCTAACTCCAACGCAGGTTCCCCAAAGAGGAGGTCGCCCCCCTGACCCTCAAGCACCAAAAGCCGACGTTGGATCGCACCAATGGACGCGGTTGAGATGTTCCCGTAGCGCAGCATGAGCTCCTTGCGGCTTTCGCCCACAAACACCAACAAGGCCTGCAGATCCTTCAGGTCCAACAGCGCCATGCCTTCCTCATCAGCCATGCGAAACGCGATGTTCAGCACGCCTTCTTGGGCATCCGTCAGCTCTAGCAAACGGGCGAGCAAAAGCGGGCCCATGTCGGACACGGTGGTCCGGACCGGATGGCCCTCCTCCCCGAACAAATCCCAGAACGTAACGGGCGCGGCCCCATAGGCGTAATCCGCAAAGCCGATTGTTTTCGCACGCGACGTAAAGGCCTCGTGCAGTTTGAACTCTTGGGTGCCGGCCCGCGCAAGCCCTGACAAATCGCCCTTAACATCGGACAAAAAGACCGGAACCCCGTTGGCGGAAAAGCTCTCCGCGAGGATTTGCAGCGTCACCGTCTTGCCCGTGCCCGTCGCCCCCGCGATCAGCCCATGGCGGTTGGCATATTTCAACAAAAGCCCTTGCGCATCGGCGTAATTAGGCCCGCCGCCACCGACAAAAATACTGTCTTGGTCCATTATAATGTCCTTCTCGTCGGGCTTTTACGCCCTCATCAAAATAATTTGCACCCGTTGGGGTTTTCTTAATCATTGTCTGGCAAAACTCATCTTGTCCATGTGAAACCAATTTGGTGCCACATTGGATTTTTCCTCCCTGTCGACTGGCCGCGCCCCTATGGCGCGGCTTTTTTTTCGCACTATCCTCGGCGCGCACCAACGCGCGGATCAAGACGCACGCCTCACGCATTTTTCATACGATTGCCTGTTGACGGTCTGGCAAAGCTGCCCTAGCGTCCGCTTACAACAAGTCGGCCAGTCCGACGGGGAGATAAAAAACGATTGGAAAAGGACCTTCTCACGGGTCCTTTTTCACGTTTCGGAACCACTTTTCCAGTGAAACCAAGCTGCCTTGGCCGTTGCCCCCATCCTCGTCCCCCACAACACAAATTTGCCCCTGACACCGCCTGCACCCCATGCTAGCACGGGCGCAATGAAACAGCCCTGAAGGGAAGAGCATGACCCGTATCTTGACACTCACAGCCTGTTTGGCCACCCTCGCCGTGGGTCCCGTGTTTGCACAAAGCACCGATGGTGAGGCTCCAACGGCGCCGGAATTGCCCCTTGGCCAAACCGCAACAGCCCAAGCCCCCCAAATTTATGAGCGTGAAACGCACGGTGATTTTTCGGTCCGTTGCGCCCGCGTCCCCGACACAGCCGTTGAGCCATGCCAATTGTTCCAACGTTTGACGGATGCAAATGGCAATCCGACCGCGGACGTGAACTTCTTTGACGTGGCAGGCGATGGGCAGGTGCAGGGCGGCGCGACCGTCGTAACCCCCCTCCAAACGTTGCTAACGTCACAAGTGACACTGTCCGTGGATGGCGGCGCCGAGCGGCGCTATCCGTTCGCATTCTGTGACACACAGGGCTGCTATTCGCGCATGGGCTTTACCGCAGCTGAAATGGCTGAATTTCGCGCGGGCGCAACCGCCACGATCAGCGTTCGCCCCGCGCTGGCACCGGAACAATTGGTCGTCATGAACATGTCGCTCGCCGGGTTCACTGCGGGCATGCAGGCGATTGAAGTGGCCGAAGGCCAATAACTGGACCTCGGGCACCTTCACCCAGAATGATGCAAAGGCCCCCACGGGGGCCTTTTCCTTTTGATAAACGCTTACGGCGCTTTGCGTAGCGCCAGCACCGCGTTCATGCCACCAAAGGCAAATGCGTTGGATAAAACGACTGAAACGTCGGCCTCGCGCGCCTCGTTCGGGACGACGTCCAGCGCGCATTCGGGGTCCGGCTCTTCGTAGTTAATCGTCGGGGCGATGACCCCCTCGCGCAGCGCCATAATGCAGGCCAATAATTCAACGGCCCCCGTGCCCCCGATCAAATGCCCATGCATGGATTTCGTGCTTGAGATCATGACTTTGTCCGCATGTGCGCCCAAGGCCCCGGCGACGGCGGCACATTCCGTCTTATCGTTGGCTGCCGTACCTGTGCCATGCGCGTTGATGTAGCCCACTTCCGATGGGTCAATCTGCGCGTCCCGCATGGCCGACACGATGCACCGTTCTGCGCTGATCTTAGAGGGCATGACGATATCCGACGCGTCAGAATTCATCGCAACGCCAATGACTTCCGCCAGTATCTCAGCCCCGCGCGCCTTGGCGTGGTGATAGTCCTCAAACACGAAAATTCCCGCGCCTTCGCCTTGGACCATGCCATTGCGGTTCGCCGAGAAAGGCCTGCAAGCGTCACGAGACATGACGCGCAATCCCTCCCATGCTTTGACGCCGCCAAAGCACAGCATCGATTCTGAGCCACCGGTGACCATCACCTGCGCCATTCCGTGGCGAATGAAATTGAACGCCTGCCCCATCGCATGGTTCGACGACGCGCACGCCGTTGCGACCGTGAAACTGGGTCCCTTGAGGTTGTGCTCCATCGAGATATGGGCCGCGGCCGCGTTGTTCATCAGCTTCGGCACCACAAACGGATGCACGCGGTTTTTGCCCTCTTCGTAGACCGTGCGATAGTTTTCATCCTGCGTGGTCAGCCCGCCGCCGGATGTGCCTAGGACAACACCGGTGCTGGCCGCCAAGTCACCCGTGAAGGTCAGACCGGCTTGGCCAATCGCCTCACGCGCGGCCAGCAATGCAAACTGAGTATACCGATCATAAAGGGAGATTTGCTGGCGGTTAAAATGCACCTGCGCGTCATAGCCCGTGACCTGTCCGCCAATCCGGATGGACAAACGCTCAACGTCGCGGATATCGAGCGCGCCAATCCCGCAGCGCCCCTCGCGCATCGCTTCCCATGTTTCCCGAACCGATGACCCCAACGCCGAGATCGTGCCCGCGCCGGTGATGACGACGCGCCTCACGACTGGGCCTTCACCAGGCCTTCGACCGCCGCAACAATTGCCGCCACAGAAGAAATGTCAAAGTCACTTTTCTCTGGCTCATTCGCATTGAAAGGTACTTGGATATCAAAGGCTTCTTCGATGGCAAAGATGCTCTCGACCAGACCAAGGCTATCGATGCCCAAGTCCGCAAGCGAGGCCGTCAGTGATACATCTTCGACCTCAAGCATCGCCTGTTCTGCGATGATCGCGATCACCTGATCCTGAACGTTGTCAGACATGCCTCGCCCCTTCTTCGACCCGTCAGGGGTCATCTACGCATTGCCGGTCAGTTTTGCCACTGTTTTCCGAAGCTCAGCGACCTGTGCGGCAATGCGCGGCAGCCGGCGAATGGCCTTGTAGCTTTCGACATGGCTGTCCATTTTGACCGCCGGATAACCAAGGATGACGCGACCGCTGGGCACATTTGTAAAGATCTTGGACGCCCCGCCCGCAACCACATCGTCGCCCACGGTAATGTTGTCGTTCACGCCACATTGCCCAGCCATCACCACACGGTTGCCGATGCGCGAGCTGCCCGCCATACCGACCTGCCCACAGATCAGACAATCCTCACCGATCTGGTTGTTGTGTCCGATATGAACAAGGTTATCGAGCTTGGTGCGATGGCCGATCACCGTGTCCGCAATTGTGCCGCGATCGATGCACGCATTTGCACCCACTTCAACATCGTCACCGATCCGAACCGCCCCGAGGGAATGGATACGCGTCCAGCTTTGCGGCTTGATATCCCCCTGATCTCCAAGAGTTTTTCGGCTGCGCTCCACCCCGGATTCTTCTGGTGTTACAAACGAAAATCCATCCCCGCCGATAACGGCGCCGGGCTGCGCGATGAACCGCGCGCCGATCACACAGCGCGCGCCGATCCGCACGCCTTGGCACAGCAAAGCCTCCGCTCCGATCTGGGCGTCTTCTGCGACGCTGACGTGGCTGGCGATCCGCGCGTTCGCGCCGATTGTGGCCCGCGCGCCGATGTGCACAAACGGCCCGATGGCCGCCCCTGCCCCAATTTGGGCGGTGGCATCAATCACTGCAGACGGATGGATGCCCTCCGCGATCTCGGGGCCCGCATCCAAAGCCGTCGTGATCCCAGCCATCGCAACCCGCGCGCGCGGAACAAACACCGCCGCCTCAAGACCTAAGTCCTGCCAATCTGCGCCGGGCCAAAGAACCGCTGCCCGCGCCTGTCCCGCCCGGACGTGTTCGCCGTAGGCAGGCGACATCGCAAGCGCCAGATCATCCGGGCCTGCCGAGGCAGGTTCCGCCGCGCGGCTAATCGCAATGGAAGTATCACCCACCGCATCCGCACCGAGGGAGGCCGCAATTTCGGCAATAGTAAAAGACATAGCGATCTCCTGACCCGGGGGCGTTTTCGCCCTTCTACCCGCGCCAGACGATCAAGGCCAGCGCCGCGCGCAGGATGGTCAACCCGTCTAGCTAAAGTCGCCGCGCAAGCCGACGCCTGCATCCTCAAGCGCCGCCAACACCGCACGGTCCCGGCCGTAAACATCATCGCGGAATTGCACGCGCCCCTCTGGCGTCACCCACGAGGTCCAATACACGATGTGTACGCCAACGGGTTGATCCAAATAGACATATGTTTCTTCCCCCGTATCAAGGGTGGCTTGGAAAAAGCCAACAGGATCACGTTGTTGCGGCGCCAAAAGGTGATGTGCCAATTCAAATGGCCGCTGAACCCGCACGCACCCATGGGAAAACGCCCGAACGTTGCGCCCAAACAGCGATTTTGACGGCGTATCATGCAGATAAATGTTCCACCGGTTGGGGAACATGAATTTGACCAAGCCCAGTGCATTCCCCGGTGAAGGGGGTTGTTTGAGGTCAAAGGGAAAGGTCTCGGCGTCGAATTCCAGAAAATCGACGCCATCGCGACTGACTTCTGCGCCATTCTGGAACAGTCTTAGATAGCTCGCGCCACCTTCTTGCAGCACCGGCAGGTATTCCTTGGTCGCGATGGAACGCGGCACGTGCCACGTCGGATTGATGACCAGATATTCCATCCGGTCCGAGAACTCTGGCGTGCGGCGGTCCTCATCATTGGCCCCGACGACGACGACGGTTTCAAAGCTCTGCTCACCATCGTCAATGACGCGGGCGTAAAAATCGGCAAGGTTCACAAGGATGTGCCGTTTTTCCAGGGGCTTATTCATCCAGCGTTGCCGCTCTAACCCGACAAGGATTTGCCCCAACCGCCCCTCAACCGAGACATTCAGCGCCTTGAGCGTGGCCGGGCCGACTGTACTGTCGGGGGTTAGCCCGTGGTCCAGCTGAAACGCGCGCACGGCTGATGTCAGCGTCGCGTCAAAACTGCGCACAACAGAGCGTTCCATGTACCCCATCCGGATCAACCGGTTGCGCAGGGCAATCACAGCCTCCCCGGTGTCGCCGGGCTCTAATTTGCGCGCGCGTACGTCCGGCCCCCAGCCGCCCGCTTCGCGCACGGTCTCAAGCCGCAGTTTTTCGCGCAAAAGGCGCACGTATGTTGGGGAAGCCGGCCATAAGTCCTTGATAAACTGATGTGGGTCCGCACCCGCAAAGCCCGTAAGCGTTTCGAGCGGGTCGCGGCTGGGCTTCTTCAGGACAAGGCCTGGATCAATCTGGCGCGGCTCGGTCACGCCACAGGATACATCACTCGCGTAGGCGACGAACATCTCGCTCAGCGCAACTTCCAATAGGCCTTGTGCGCGGGGGTTATCCGCCGCCTGAAATGCCACGCGGACCTCGGCCGCATCATAGCGCGCACGCGGCAAGCCGTGATCCAGTGCCGTATCAAGCGCCCACAAAAAGGCAGCGCGCCGGTCGCCCGCCGCCGCGTCCATCCATAATGGCTCAAAATTGCGCGCGCGATAAAACGCAGCCAAAGCGGGAATTTGCGCGGATTTTTCGGCAATCGCCTGTGTAAAGGCAGATACCAAGGCATTGGCCGGCTGAGCGACACTGACGGCCGAGCCAACTGCCATACCCAATGCCGCGCGCCGCGTCACATTCATCATGCCTGTTTTTCCCGCCATTTTCAGACCTCCTGCCCGCATCGTCGGTGTCGCATCTTTGACTTAACATAGGATAAACGACACAAATCGCATGTCCATTCACGTTATCGCAATGTTCTGCTTTTACACCTGCATCGTGACCAGAATATGCCACGCCGAAAGCCGCGTTTTGCGCCCCGCTTTGCCACGATTTAGCCCCGTTTTCGGGGCAAGGTCTCATCAATGCGCGGAAACTCGCCCAATTATGCGTACTTTTGACGTTTTTGACCCAATGCGGCTTTGAGCTTCATTTCAATCATGTCATAGAGTGCGGGTCACATGGGGATGAGGCGCAAAAATAGCCGGGTTACCGGCACGTAAGCGAGAGACAGAGGCACGGTACGATATGAGCACGGATTTTTCCCGCCGGGGTTTACTCGGGGCATTCGCCGCGACACTGGTGACGGCAGCGCCCACTTACACGCAAGCCGCAGGCTTTTTGCGCGGCAGCGGTGATATTCGACGGTATCGCGCATCCAACCCTCGTACCGGCGAGAAAATCGACATCATCTACTGGATCGACGGCGACTACGTTAAAGACGCCCTCAAAGAAGTGAATTGGTTTATGCGTGATTGGCGTCGCAATGAGGCCATCGCAATCGACAACCGCACAATCGACATTATGGCCGCCGTTCACCGTCTGACCGGCACGACTGAGGCTTACACGCTTTTGTCCGGCTATCGCTCCCCCCAAACGAACAACGGACTTCGGTCCAAATCCCGTGGGGTTGCTCGCAATTCGCTCCACATGAAGGGCCAAGCCGCGGATCTGCGCCTCACCAGCCGCAGTGTTGCGCAGGTTGCAAAGGCCGCTCAATCCTGCCGCGCAGGTGGGGTTGGTCGGTACTACGGCTCCAACTTTGTTCACATGGATTGTGGTGATGTCCGGACGTGGCGCGGATAAAACTTCGCCCATCGGCATGTAATCACGCGCGGCCCTGAAGCCGCGCGTTTTCGTTTCAGGCTCTTATATCGCGCGAACGCGCTCCAGGATTGCCGCGCTTACATCCACACCGTTTTGCTCGGCACGTTCCATCGCGGACTGGCGGTTCACACCGGGCAACCGTGCACCGGGCTGCGCCGTAATCGCCTGCGTCAACGCAGCCATACGCCCCGCAAATTCACCACCGCTTGTCGCATCGGGATCAATCAGAACAAAGCATTGACCGGTGGCGGGTGGCCCACCGACTGGCCCCGAAAACGGGCTCGCGTCTTTGCCCAGAACCGCTCCGCTTAGCGCTGCGGCAAACGTCTCAACGATCAGGCCAAGGCCGACACCTTTATAGCCACCAGCCGGCGCCATCGAACCCTTGAGGCCGACGTTCGGGTCCGTCGTCGGTTTCCCTTCGGCATCCAGCGCCCAACCCTCAGGAATAGGCTTGCCCTCACGCGCGTGCTTCATAACTTCGGATTTGGCGATGGCGCTGGCACTTTGGTCGATCAAAAGGCTTGCGCCCCCGGCACCGTCTGGCGCCCCCAAGGCGATTGGGTTGGTTCCGACAACCGGCGTCGCCCCGCCCGATGGCGCGATGGACGCGGGCGCGTTCGTAAAGCACAAGCCTACCAAGCCGGATTGCGCGATCCGCAGGGCGTGGACGCCAAGAACACCGCAGTTATAGCTCTCCCGGATCGACAAAACCGCTATCCCTTGGCTGCGGGCGGCGTCCATGGCCAGCGGCAGACCCGCATCAATAGCCGCGTGGGCAAACCCGTTGCCAGCCGAAACAACAACCGCCGCAGGGCGCGGTGTTTCGACCGATGGAACCGCCTCTCCCAGCACTTTGCCACAGCGCAAATGCTCCGCGTAAATCGGGATGTAAGCCAACCCGTGGGAGGCCACGCCCATCGCTTCGGTCACTGCCGTGTCCCGTGCAAGGGGGCGCGCTTGGGGCTCGGATGCACCCGCTCGGCGCAAAGCGTCAAACGACAATGCCTCAATGGCCGCCAGGGACAGGTTTTCGGTCTCACTCATGGTTTATTCCTCGGTAAACTATTTATTATCAGTGGCCTGCGACAATGGTCGTGGCCAATCAGTCTGCGCCCCCGGCCCCACGTGCACGTGACGCCTCAGTCGCGGGAGCATAGGTTGCAGCGGCAAAACCTTCCAGCCGATTTAGCTGATCGGGGTGCACAAAGGCGCGGGTTGACCGCGCGATGGGCGCACCCGTCGGCGCATCCGCCAGTGGTGTTATCGAAACGCGCGCGGCCCCATTGATTTCGATCGATCCTGCGCACCAAAGACAAGGCTCAGCCCCACCGCGCACTGTCACCTGTGCGCCGGCATCTGACGTACGCCATTGCACCGAATAGAGCCCCGGCAAATGCGCCACAAACGGCACCATCAAAACGGCGCCAACGACCGCAGGCAAGTGTAGGCCCTCAGGCGGTATGCGCCCGTGATCCGACAAGGCCGCCCCTGCGTGCAGCACCGATAGGCCCACCACGTCCGCTGGGCTGTGCCCGCCGCCGGGCAAAGGCTTTAGCCCCGCCTCCAAGACGGACAGCAACGCCGCCAACCCCGGCAAACCGCGACTGTTCACCCAGGTCACACTTGCGCGCGCTTCCTCTGCGAGGCCCCAATCCATGCCAGCGCCCCGCGCGGCCTTGAACGCCAGCGCCCCCGCCTCCGAGAGCGACATCTCCCGCAAAGTCAGGCTCACGCCCCCTCCCACGGAGCTTGCCAATACGGCCAGCGACATTCGGATTGCGCAGATAAATCAGGGGGCAAAGGCGCACCGGCGAACATGCAGATCCGCACCCACCGATCCGAGCGTGGGTCAAACCGCTGCGCCCCAAAGAACGAAAGCTTAGCCCGCAAAAGGTCAATCGGCATCATGTCCGCGGCAATCGTATTGTCTTGGATTTCCCCAAAGGGATGCTCCGCGATGATCTGCACCCGCCGCAAAGCGTGTCGCAACGCGGGGTTGGCCAAGGCAAATGCGGCCACCGGCGCGTCCTCGGGCCAAGCGGGCAGCATCGCGTGCAACTTCGCAATGTCGCGTCCGGGTGCCAACGGCTGCTCATAGTCTTCGACCGGCTCCTCACAGCGCTCGCCCAAGCGCGGCTCAAGCTTCTCGGCAGAGGTGTACCAGACCCGTGCCTGCGCCTCAGCCGCGGCCCAGTCAATCGCAACTGCCCACGGATAGTGATGCGCAATCAGAGCCTTAAGCGCGCCGACAGTCATTTGTCCGTTTATCCGGTGCGCCTCGGTCGGTACGGACATTTCGGCGGCGATTTCTTCCAATTGGGCGGCGTAAGGCTCTAGGATCGCGCTGACCAACCACTCTTGGCCCTCAAGCGTTAACGCCGTTTCGGCCCAATCGATCAGTGCATCCCATGTGGTCACACCGGCATCCAACCGGGTGATGATCCGTACCAAATCATCTCCCAACCCCGCGTCGCGCACCTGTTGGCGGGGGTGGTCGGTGCGCCACGTCGCAACCTTTGCTGACATGATCTGCGCCAGTGTCAGGACCAATGCCCACGCCTCTGGGTCTGGGTCATTTTGCGCGCGCACGGACGCCAAGGCGGTCTCTCGCGCGCTGATCCATGCGTTGATCAACTTGGGGTGCGTCATCAAAAACGGCGCCATGCCGAGGCCGGTTGAATTGCCGATCCCGAGGCCCCGGGCAATATCGGGATCAAGGGTCGCAGCTTTGGTGCCCTGTGCCGCCGCCCGTGCGCGGGCCATGTGTTGAACCAATTCCGTAACGGCCCAGCGGATCAAATAGACGGTCAGCATCTCGGCCTGGAACGGCGCGGCAACTTCCGCCCGGGTAGAGATCGTTTCATAGTCAGCGGCACCAAACTTGCCGGAGCCATAGACGGCTGTCGTGCGCATCAAATAGCCCACTTCGCCCAATTCACCCGTATCGGGCTGCTGCCCGCTGGCAAGGGCACTGACCACTTTTTCCCACAGCCTGACGGAGCGGTTGGCCCGGCTCAACGTCAACTCGGTTTCCGAAATGCGGCCTGCCTCTTGGACAGGCACATTTGCCGCAAGCCGCGCCAGATCGGCGGCGTCAGGCACCCCATCAAACAACGTGAACGTCGCATCCCAAGCCGTTGCAATCACACGGTCCGAGCGAAGCTCATCCGGCAAATCATGAAAAAACGCGACCAACGAATATGTCCGCGCACCCGTCTGCGCACGCAAAACCGCGTGCCCCACACCCTGCGCATCCACCTGCCAATCGGCAATGGAAAACTGCCAATCATCGCGCACCGCGCGCGCCGTCAGTTGTCGCATGAATGAAAGGGGCGAGGCATGAAAACACCCCATCCGCTCTAGCCGCATCACCTTGCTTGGCGGGCGTAGGCCGGACATCGCACCGGCCAGCGGAGGGGATGCGCGCTTAGCCATCCACCGGTCCAAAGCTGGTCTCGTAGAACCGCGCCCAGTTGCCGCCCATCAGGCCCGCGACCTCGCCTGCGTCAAATCCGGCGGCAGCCAAACCCTCGGCCAAGCCCGGAAAGTCGCGGTTATCACGGAACCAATCAGGCTGCGGCGGAAAGCCCGGTGCAGATGCAGACCCTTCACCGTAATCGATTTCCTTGGTCCAGCGCCCCACCCGCATCCATTCCACAATGCTATCGGGCTGGTCTTGGCACAGGTCCGACCCAATCCCGAGGCAATGGGCGCCGTACTTATCAGCGGTTCGCGCGATCATCTCACAAAAATCCGCCCGCGAACAATCTGTCCCGCCTTTCAGATGGTGCGGATAAAGCGAAAAGCCCAGCATCCCACCATGATCCCCTTTGGGCCCCAAAACCGCGTCCAAAACGGCGTCGGATTTGTTGCGCCGCGCGGCGTGCCACCAGCCCGGATTAGCATGTGTGATCGCAATCGGACGGCTTGAATGGTCCGCCACCTCAATCGTCGAGCGATCGGCAGAGTGGCTCATATCCACCACAAGGCCCACACGGTTCATCTCGGTCACGACCTGACGTCCCATCCGCGTCAGCCCCGTGTCATCCTCTTCATAACACCCGGTCGCGAGCAGCGATTGGTTGTTATAGGTCAGCTGCATAAACCGCAGACCAAGCTGGTGCAGAATTTCGACTAGGCCGATGTCATCCTCCATCGGGCTAGGGTTTTGCGCCCCGAAAAAGATCGCCGTGCGTCCCGTGGCCTCAGCCGTTTTGAGGTCAGCCGCCGTCCGACCGGGAAAAATCAGCTCAGGAAAGCGTTCGAACCAACGGTTCCACTGCTCTAGGTTCGCAACGGTTTCGCGAAACGTCTCGTGGTAAGCCACTGTCACGTGTACGCCCGTTAGACCGCCTTGATGCATCTGTTCAAAGACGGTCTGAGACCAATTGCAGTACTGTAAGTTGTCTATGCGCATAACGCCTCCCGCATTGCTTGTCCCTCACGCGGGGCGATTCCGTCAATTCGTGATCGCATCGCGGGGATGATTTTTGCGCATTTCGGCGCATCTGGCTTATCGAAGTCCGAAAATTGGCCTTATCAAACCGCCCCAAGGTCAAGCACGCTTGACCATGCCCGCACGGCGTGATCCACCCATTTTATGATCCGCGCACGCACAGATATCCCGCTTTTTGGCCCCACGGCTCAGGCCGCCTTTTGGATGATGGGCGCG
This sequence comes from Thalassobacter stenotrophicus, assembly GCF_001458315.1. GTDB lineage: Bacteria > Pseudomonadota > Alphaproteobacteria > Rhodobacterales > Rhodobacteraceae > Thalassobacter > Thalassobacter stenotrophicus. Next base: position 157,299 of record NZ_CYRX01000010.1, read on the forward strand.
ATTGTGTCGTTCACCTCAATGGCGGTTGCCGGGCGCGCCGTCAGCCATGAGCTTGATACGTTTGAGATTATGCTCTTTCGGTCCATCGTGGGGATTTGCGTCGTTGTCGAGGGGGCAAGGCTTTTGGGCACATCCCACACGATCACCCACCGCACGCTGGGCCTGCACACAATCCGCAACATCGGCCATTTTGCGGGCCAAAACCTGTGGTTTTTTGCCATAACGATGGTGCCGTTGATGCAGGTCTTTGCGCTCGAATTCACGTCGCCGCTGTGGGTCGTATTGCTCGCGCCACTCATTTTGGGTGAGCGGATTACGTGGGACCGTATCGGCGTTGTGTGCCTTGGTCTGATCGGCGTGGCACTCGTCGCCCGCCCGTGGGAGGCCGCGCCATCATGGGGTTTGGTGGCCGCGGGGCTCGCAGCCATTGGCTTTGCCGTATCAGCCCTGTTCACCCGTAGACTAACCCGCACCGAAAGCGTGACCTGCATCCTGTTTTGGATGACCCTGATGCAGGCGGTCTTTGGCCTGATCTGCGCAGGTTTTGACGGGGATATCGCCCTGCCCTCCGCCACAGTGGCGCCTTGGCTGGTGCTGATCGCAATGGCCGGGCTGCTGGCTCATTTGTGCATGACGCAAGCCCTGTCCCGCGCCCCGGCCTCGGTGGTGATGCCGTTCGACTTTGTGCGCCTGCCCGTCATCGCCTTTGTTGGCATCTGGCTCTACTCAGAGCCGTTCGATCTATGGGCGCTCTCGGGCGGGGTCATCATCTTTGCGGCCGGCTACATGAACGTCCTCACCGCCGCACGCGGTGAAAAGCGGTTAAGCCAATCACGGGCCCGGTAGCCCCTCGCGTTAACCAACTTACACCCTGAGGTTGATGTATATTTGCCACCGTTGCCCTACCACAAAGGCGCTAAAGCCCTTTTACGCAGGGTAACGTTTGACGGTTTCAATTTAGCTCAACTAAGAAACAGTGGACCAGAGCGGGGGAGCTCTGCCGCGCCAACTCACGGTGCGCAACTTGGGAGAAAAACATATCATGAAACGTATCGCGCTTGCGGCCCTACTCACGACCGCTACTGCTACTTCTGCCCTCGCGGGCGGCATCGACCGGTCCGGCCAGTTCCTTGGACCTCTGTTTCAAGATGGTGGTGAAACAGGCAGCTATTTTCAATTTGGCATCGGGTCTGTCGAACCATCCGTTGGTGTGTCTGTTCCCGGCCTTACCGGATCTGACCCTCTGGACACCTACGTACCTTGGAGCGCCGCGATCAAACTGGACGTTACCGACAAGCTCAGCTTCGCGATCATTGGCGATCAACCCTTTGGAGCGAATGTGAATTACTCAGGCTTGCCGTTTCAAAGCGCACTGCTACAGGGTCTTAACGTCGAACCCGGCGCAAATATCAAAACCCAAGCATGGACTGGTGTATTGCGTTACGAGCTGAATGAGACTTTGAGCGTCCACGGTGGCTTGCGTGCGCAAAAAGCGAGCGGGCAAGTCAATACACGGGTTGGAACAGGTGTAGTTCCTCCTTTTCGCCAGCTAAACGCATCGAGCGACTTCGCCCTTGGTGCTCTGGTAGGGGTTGCATACGAACGGCCAGAAATCGCTTTACGAATAGCCCTTACCTACAATTCTGAAATTGATCAAAAATTGACGGGTACTGAGATCACGGACATTGTGAGCCCAGCCACCACAGCTTTCACTGTAACGACTCCTGCAAGTCTGAACCTTGAGTTCCAAACAGGCGTAGCCGCGGATACCTTGTTGTTTGGTTCTGTTCGCTATGTCGAGTGGGACGGCTTCAACCTGACGACCCCCGGTGCCGGCCAATACGTCAACTTCGATAAAGACACGACAACATACTCACTGGGGCTAGGTCGCCGGTTTAACGATACATGGTCTGCCGCCGTTACGCTAGGTTTCGAAGCAAAAGGTGACTTTGCGGCCAACTCAGCGCTGGCCCCAACCACAGGCTCCCAGAGCATCGGCCTTGCAGCTACGTACACCCAGGGTAAAACAACCGTCACAACCGGTGTCACATATGCGAAACTAGGCGAGCGTGAGTTTGACTTGGGCGGCACCCCCGTCAGCTTCACCGACGGCGAAGCCATCGGTGTTGGTGTGCGCTTGGGTATCAACTTCTAAAGCCCACCCAACCAAAACCGTCCCAAACGCCCCGGCCAATCGCTGGGGCGTTTTTGTTTGTCGCAACTTCCGGGTCGCCTCTGTGCCGCCCGCTTGCTAGAGCGCTGCCATGACATCGCAAAAAACCATATCACCGCGCGCTTGGGCGGAACTGATCCTGCTCTCGGCGATTTGGGGCGGGTCGTTCCTGGCGATCCGTACGGCGTTGGATGAAATACCCTTTGTCACATCGGTCGCATACCGCGTCGCCATTGCGGCAGCGGCCCTTTGGACCGTGGCGCTTATCCAGCGCGCGCCCCTTGGGATCACACGGGCGCATCTGGTTGGATTTCTGGGCATGGGGGTGCTGAACAACGTGATCCCCTTCACGCTGATGGCATGGGGGCAGTTGCATATTGAGAGCGGCCTGACCTCAATCCTCAACGCGACCACTGCCATTTTTGGCGTTCTGGTTGCCGCGATTTTTCTGGCGGACGAAAGGCTCACTCCACGAAAATTGATCGGTGTGGGCATCGGATTTATGGGTGTTGCGACAGCGATCGGCCTTGGCACCCTGATGCAGTTCGACCTGCGCAGCTTGGCCCAAGTCGCGGTCGTGACGGGCACCTTTTCCTATGCGCTCGCGGGTGTTTGGGCGCGGCATTGGTTGGCGGGCCTATCGCCCCTTGTCGCCGCCGCAGGCATGTTGAGCGGTGCGAGCCTTGTGATGATCCCCGCAGCCCTATTCCTTGACGGTATGGTAATCCCGCAGAACCCGATCACATGGGTCGCAATCCTCTATTACGCGCTGATCGCAACTGCATTCGCTTACATGCTCTATTTCCGGGTGTTGGGCATGGCGGGCAGCGGCAACCTGATGCTGTGCACGTTGATGGTGCCGCCCGTGGCGATCACGCTTGGCGCATGGATCCGGGACGAGACGCTGGACCCCAACGCCTACGCAGGCTTTGCCGTGCTCGCACTGGGGCTGGTGATCCTTGATGGGCGGGTCATGGCACGCTTGCGCGCCCGCGCCCGCGCGCGTAGCTAGGGGCAGACCAAACGAAAGACCCCGCCATGATCTATGACACCCCCGCCGCTTGGCACCAAAGCCCCAACAAGCGCGTTTTGTTTTTTGGCATGTCGGGGCTGGGAAAAACCCACCTAAGCAACATCTTGCGCCACGCGGATGACGGCTGGTTTCACTATTCGATCGATTACCGCATCGGCACCGCCTACATGGGTGAATTCATCGCCGACAACCTCAAGCGCGAGGCGATGAAGGTTCCGTTCCTGCGGGACCTCCTACGCTCAGACAGTGTGTATATCGGGTCGAACATCACCTTTGAAAACCTCGCGCCGCTGGCCACCTATCTGGGCAAACCGGGTGATCCGGACAAAGGCGGGCTGAGTTACGCGGAATACTGCTACCGGCAGGAACTGCACCACCGGGCAGAACGCAATGCGCTGCTGGACACGCACCATTTCATTGAGCGCGCGATTGAACTGTATGGCTTTGACCATTTTGTCTGCGACACTGGCGGGTCCATTTGCGAGGTCGTTGATCCCGATGATCCCAATGACGAAATCCTTGCGCATTTGCACGATCACACCCAAATGATCTGGATTGAGGGCACGCCGGATCACACCGAAACGCTGGTCAAACGGTTCTCTGCCGACCCAAAACCGATGTGCTACCGGCCCGCGTTTTTGGATCAACTCTGGCACGAATATCTGACCGCGCAGGATTGCACAGAGGCCGAGGTCAACCCCGACGCCTTCATCCGCTTTACCTATGCCCGCGCGATTGAGGCGCGTCAGTCCCGCTACGCCGCGATGGCGCGCAATTGGGGCCTGACGGTGCAGGCCGCTGACGTGGCGCAGGTCCGTGATTCCAAGGACGTGACCGACCTTGTGGCCGATGCCCTTGGCAAACAGGCCGCGCGCGCCTAAATCAACGATCCGATCCAAAAGGATACTTGCCGATATGCCCATCACCCTGCCCCTCGACCTGCCCGCCTTTGACGTTCTCGGCAATGAGGGCGTGTCGGTCATGGACAGCACAGCCGCCACGCGGCAGGACATCCGGCCTTTGCAGATCGGCTTGCTGAACCTGATGCCCGAGAAAATTCAGACCGAAACGCAGTTTGCCCGGCTCATCGGGGCCACACCTCTGCAAATCGACCTGACGCTCATCAAGATGACAGAGCATTTTTCCAAAAACACGTCACCCGCCCATATGGAGGCGTTCTACAAGCCGTTTGAGGACGTCAAACTGCACAAATTCGATGGGCTGATCATCACTGGCGCTCCGATTGAGCATTTGCCCTTTGATCAGGTCACCTATTGGGATGAGCTGACCGAGGTGATGGATTGGACCCAGACCAATGTGCACACCACGCTTGGCGTGTGCTGGGGCGGCATGGCGATGATCAACCATTTCCACGGGGTGCAAAAACACCTGCTGGATCACAAGCAGTTTGGCTGTTTCAAGCATCGCAACCTTGCGCCTGCTTCGCCCTATTTGCGCGGTTTCTCTGACGAATGCGTGATCCCGGTCAGCCGCTGGACCGAGATGAAGCGCGACGAAATCTATGCCGCGGGTCTGCCAGTTTTGCTGGATAGCGACGATGGTGGCCCCTGTTTGGTTGAGGACGTGGATCACAGATCTTTGTATATTTTCAACCACTTCGAGTATGACAGCGGCACCCTAAAGGGTGAGTATGATCGCGATATCGCAGCAGGTAAACCGATCAACGTGCCACAGAACTATTACCCCGGTGATGACCCCACCAAAGAGCCGCTCAACCGCTGGCGATCCCACGCGCACCTCCTATATGGAAACTGGGTGAACCAAATCTATCAAACCACACCCTACGATATGGAGATGATTGGAGGGTAGCCGCCTGCGTAAAGCGGTAAAAATCGGAGCAATGGCCGGGCTTTTGGCCGGGTGCGGGGCAATCTTGGATCAAACCTTTGACAGCCGCATGATGCGCATTGTGGCGGACTATCCGCCCGAGGGGCAGATATTGGATGTGGGCGGCGTACCCGTGCACGCGGTGGTGCGGGGCACGGGTCCGGACGTGGTTTTGATCCACGGGGCGTCGGGCAACACCCGCGATTTTACCTTTGATCTGGTCGACCGACTGGCAGACACCTACCGCGTCATCGTCATGGACCGCCCCGGCCTTGGCTACACCGGACACACGCGCGCGCAATACGCACAAATCACCGCAACCACCTCTGACACACCGGCGGAGCAGGCAGAGCTGTTGTCTGCTGCCGCGCGGCAGTTAGGGGCCGATGCGCCCCTTGTCGTTGGGCAAAGCTATGGCGGCGCGGTTGCATTGGCGTGGGCCTTGGACCAACCGCTGTCGGGGTTGGTGACCTTGGCGGCGGTGTCCAACGTTTGGCCCGGCCCGCTGGACGCGATCTACCGCATCAACGGCTCACGGCTTGGAGCGTTGACGACGGTGCCCCTGATTTCGGCCTTCGCACCCCGCACCCGCGTGGATGCAGCGGTTGAGGCAATCTTTGCCCCCAATCCTGTTCCCCCTGGCTACACCGAAGCCATCGGCGCGCCCCTCTCCCTGCGCCCGATATCGCTGCGGGCGAATGCGCGGCAGATCAACACGCTCAAACCGATCATCGCAACGATGGTGCCCCGTTACGGACAGATCACGGTGCCGACCGAAATCCTGCACGGCGATGCGGACACGATTGTACCGCTTGAGATCCACTCCGCCCGATTGGTGGATCAAATCCCAGGCGCGCACCTGACCGTTCTGCCCGGTATCGGCCACATGCCTCATCACGCTGCCCCCGACGCGGTGGTGAATGCGATTGGGCGTGCCGCCACCCGCGCCGGATTGCGTTAACCGCGCAAGGCGCCCATAAAGGGCAAAGTAAAGGGACTTAACATGACCGACCCCGCTACCCTGCCCTTCGACGGTGCGATCAGTGCGTTTTTCGAAAAAAACGCGCCCAAGCATGTGCGCGAAGCGATCCGCAACGCTGGCCGCAAGGACATCCTTGCTGCTGATTGGCCCTATAAATCGCGCCTAAACCGCGCGGGGTATGATGCACAGATGCAGCATCTGCAGATCCAATTGGTCCGCGCACAAGCCGCAATCAAAGCCGAGGGCAAACGCGTCGTCGTGATCTTTGAGGGTCGCGATGCGGCGGGCAAAGGGGGCACGATCAAACGGGTTCGCCAAAACCTCAATCCACGCGTCGTGCGCACCGTAGCCTTGTCAAAACCAACCGAGGCCGAGGCCGGCCAGTGGTATTTTCAACGCTATATCCAACATTTGCCCACGGCGGGTGAGATGGTGCTGTTCGATCGGTCTTGGTACAATCGCGCGGTGGTAGAACACGTGTTCGGTTTCTGCACAGCTGAACAACGGGCCCATTTCTTTGCACAGGTGCAGGGTTTTGAGGACACGTTGGTTGAGGATGGTGTGACGGTCGTTAAGCTATGGCTCAACGTTTCTCGGCCGGAACAGCTGCGCCGGTTTTTGGCGCGCGAAAGCGATCCGCTCAAGCAATGGAAACTGTCGCGCATCGACGTAGAGGGGCTGCATCGCTGGGATGCCTATACCGATGCAATTTCAGAAACCTTTACCCGCACGCACTCCGCAAGCTCGCCGTGGACCGTCATCCGGTCCGATGACAAACGGCGCGCCCGCCTCAACGCGCTTCGCGCGATCCTGCTGCAATTAGAATATCCCGGCAAAGACCTGTTGCCACTAGACCCGCATATCGCGGGCGGACCAGAGGTATGGCACCCCGGTGGCTAAGCGCGGATATCACCACGGCAATCTGCGCCAAGCTCTTGTGGATGGCGCGCTTGAGCTGATCGAGGAGAAAGGCCCCACGGGCTTTACCCTGTCGGAGGCCGCCAAGCGCGCAGGCGTCACGCCCGCCGCCGTTTACCGTCACTTTGAAGGGCGCGAAGACCTAATCGCCGAATGCGCCTTGCAGGGGCACATGATCTTTGGCGACCTGATGGAATACGCCTATTCCACCGGTGGCCCTTCGGCGCTGTCCGCGTTTGAGGCGACGGGCCGTGCATATCTTGCTTTCGCGCGGAAATACCCGGGCCACTACATGGCGATGTTCGAAAGCGGTGTGTCCTTGCACGCATCCGCAGAACTCGCATCCGCGGTCAAGCGCTCCAAGGCTGTCTTGGAAACAGCGGCAGCCGCGCTGTCCGAAAACATACCTGTTGAAAAACGCCCCCCCGCCGCGATGTTTTCTGCGCACATCTGGGCGATGAGCCACGGCGTTGTCGAACTGTTTGCGCGCGGCACACCGGGCGCAAACACACCCTTTCCCCCCGAGGATCTGCTAGAGACAGGCATCGGGATTTACCTGCGTGGACTAGGATTGGTCGCACCCGACGCGTGACGTCGAAAAAGTCTTCTCGAAGACTTTTCGGCCCCGAAAACTCTTTTAGAAGAGTTTTCTACCGGCCCTCGTAGCGCGCAGGACGCTTTTCCAAGAAAGCCAAAACGCCTTCTTTGAAATCGCGCGTGCGTCCGCATTCCCCCTGAAGCCGCGCTTCGACCTGAAGCTGCTCAGACAACGTATGATCGTAGCTTCCACGCAGTGCCTTTTTCACATTTGCATAGGCCGCTGTCGGCCCATTCGCCAAATGCGCCGCACGCGCGCGCCAATGACTGTCAAAGGTTTCATCGGGAACAGCTTCCCAAATCATCCCCCAATCGCTCGCATCACGGGCCGAAATCGGCTCTGCGAACAAAGCGGCACCCATTGCTTTGGCCGCCCCCATCTGACGTGGCAACCAATAGGTCCCCCCTGCATCTGGAATCAAACCGATCCGAGTAAACGCCTGAAGGAACACCGCCGATTCCGTCGCAATGACGACATCCGCAGCCAGCGCCAAGTTCGCACCGGCCCCCGCTGCTGCTCCATTTACGGCGGAAATCGTTGGGATTTTGCACTCGTATATCGCCATCAACATCGGCTCGTATTCGTCGCGCAGGGTCCGCTCAAGGTTCAGGTTCGCGGCCGACCCTTTGTCGCCTAGGTCTTGGCCAGAGCAAAACGCACGACCCGCCCCGGTCAGGACCAGAACCCGCGCCTCTGCCTCTGCGGCGCGCACGGCATGTGTGATCTCAGCCCTCATTTGCGTATTGAGCGCGTTCATCACATCGGCGCGGCGCAGTTCAAGAACGGCCACTCCATCCGTGATCGTCAGATCAATGGTTTCGTATTGCATGATGCCTCCCAAATTTTTCATGAGGTTGACTGCTTCGCATCAGCTCGGAAAGCGAAACCTTGCGTCAGTCCTTGAGCAAGGCCTTGAGCCTATCTTCCTCAGCCTCAGACAGCTCAGATACAGCGGCTTCCTTGGCGTTTTGACGGCCCCGGAGGTATCCAATCGCAACTGCAAGCGCGAGGAGAAAAACAGCAGGCCCCGCGTACCACAGCACGAAATTCGACCCCGTCTTTTGCGGGGTCAGCAGCACGAATTCACCGTAGCGGTCTACAAGGTAATCAATCACGTCCTGATCGCTGTCACCCGCCACAAGTCTCTCACGCACCAAAACTCGCAGGTCACGGGCTAACTCGGCATTGCTCTCGTCGATGCTTTCGTTGCGACACACAAGGCACCGAATATTTGCCGACAGATCGCGTGCACGCTCCTCAAGAACCGGGTCCTCAAGGATTTCGTCCGGTTGGACGGCAAAAACTGGCCCCGCTATCAGCAGGGCCAAAGTCAGGATCAAGGCTCGGATCATTCGGCTGGCACCCCTTGGGCTGCGGCCTCACGACGGCGGCGTGCACCAGCAGCCACGCGATACCGACGATCCGACAGCGACAACACACCGCCGAGCGACATAATAATCGCCCCCCCCCAAATCCAATTCGCAAAGGGTTTGATGTAAACGCGCACGGCCCAGCCACCGCCCTGCTGTGGATCACCGATCACAGCATAGACATCGCGCCAAAAGCCGTTGTCGATCCCGGCCTCAGTCGTCGGCATCGCCGCCACCGGGTAGATGCGTTTTTCAGGGAATAGCACGTCGATATCGCGACCATCCTCATACACATGCATCCGTGCCATCGTGCTGAGGTAGTTCGGCCCCTCAACGCGGGACACATCCTCAAGCACGACCTCATATTTGCCAACGGTCAGGCTCTCACCGACTTGAAGGACACGGATATCTTCCTGTTCCCACGCCATCAGCGCAGCAACACCAAAGATCGTGATCCCAAAGCCCGCGTGCGCGACGGCCTTGCCCCAGTCTGCACGTGGCAACCGAACCACACGACCAAATCGCTGCGAGAGAGATCCCTTTTGCCCCGTCCGCAGATACAGATCCACACCGGCACCAACGACCAGCCAAACGCCTAGTCCCGCACCCAGCGGGCCACCAGCGGATCGCCCGGTCTGCATCGCCCAAACCAGTGCGCCAATGAACACCGCCAAAGCCAACGCATACCACAACGGTTTCATCGCGCGCGCGGCATCCGCACGCTTCCACGGCAACACCGCGCCAAGGGGCAACAGTGCAGCCAATCCTATGACAAAGGGCGTAAAGGCTGCGTTAAAGAAGGGTGGCCCTACGGACAATTTCCGGTCAAACGCCATCTCCGCAATCAGCGGCCACATCGTTCCGATGAACACCACAAAGCACGACACCGCGAGCAGTACGTTGTTGAACACCAACGCGCTCTCTCGGCTCACGGTTGAGAACACGCCCTTGGCTTCCATCGCGCCGCCACGAATGGCGAACAACAACAGCGCGCCGCCTGTAAAAAACACCAAAATCCCAAGGATATACACGCCCCGCTCGGGGTCATTCGCAAAGGCATGGACGCTGGTCAAAACGCCCGAGCGCACAATAAACGTCCCGATCAGCGAAAACCCAAAAGCCAAGATCGCGAGCAAGATCGTCCATGATTTCAGCGCCTCACGCTTTTCCACCACGATCGCAGAGTGCAACAGGGCCGCCGCAATTAACCACGGCATGAACGACGCGTTCTCAACCGGGTCCCAGAACCAAAAGCCGCCCCAACCCAACTCATAATAAGCCCACCAAGAGCCTAGCGCGATGCCGATGGTCAAAAACAGCCAAGCCGCCAAGGTCCACGGCCGAACCCAACGCCCCCACGCTGCATCGACGCGCCCCTCCAACAGGGCCGCCACAGCAAAGGAATACGCCATGCTCAGGCCAACGTAGCCAAGGTACAAAAACGGCGGGTGAAATGCCAAACCGGGGTCCTGTAGCAACGGGTTCAAATCCTCACCATTGAACGGCGGGAATTCGAGGCGCAAAAACGGGTTAGACGTGAATAGAATGAACGCCAAGAAGGCGACGGAAATAGAGCCCTGAACACCCAAAACCCGCGCGCGCAACGTCGGCGGCAACTGGTTTCCGAACCAAGCCGCGGTCGCCCCAAACAGCGCGAGGATAACGACCCACAACAGCAACGACCCTTCGTGGTTCCCCCAAACACCGCTGATTTTATACAGCATCGGCTTGTCGGTATGTGAGTTCATCACCACCAATTGCAGCGAAAAGTCGGAAGTCACAAAGGCGTACGTCAGCGCGCCAAAGCTAAACAAAACCAACCAGAATTGCAGGCTTGCCGCCGGGCGCCCAAGCGCCATCCAATCCGACCAGCCTTTGTGGGCCCCAACAAGGGGCACCACGGTTTGTGCGATGGCGACTGCAAAAGCCGCGATAAGGGCGAAGTGTCCGAGTTCTACGATCATGCCCAAATACTAGGCCGTGGAAAGGGCCGCGGCAACAGCTCTAATGCCCCTTTAACGGCGATCTCGGGTTTTACTCCTGACCTGCCTGCCACGCGCTCAACGCAGGGTTCTCCTCAACCTCTAGATCAACCTTCTTAGCTTCTGTTTTTGATGACTTTTTCGAATTCCGCCAAGCCGAAATAACGGTTTCGTGAGCAGCCACACCCGCACGCAAAGGATTGCGGAAATAGTGCATTTCACGGGCCCCAAAATAGAAGGAAACTATCGCCCCCAAAAGCCACCACAATGGATCAGGGATATAGGCCAAACCAGCCATCCGTTGCGCGAAGGCAATCGGGTCCATCATCGCATAGACAAACAGCCCCAAAGTACCCAACGCCAACAAAGGCCGCGGCAACCGGTTGAGCCCGTTCACAAAGCGATCAAACCAATCGTCCCGGATCGTTTTCATCTCGGTTTCAAGCTGGGACAACGCCGATTGCTGCGCCTCGTGGTTCAACTCCATCTTACGCGTGGCATTCGGCGTAAACACCTCTGCCACCCCCTGCGCGGTCGACCCCAATGCCGTGACCGCCTCAGAGCCTCCAAAAATCTTCCCAATTAAGCTCATACCCAGCCCTCCTTTGTTCCCAAAATACTCATAAAACGCTCACCACCCCGCGACACGCTTGGCATGCTCTTGCGGGCTTAGATGATACCGGACTGAGATGAATTCCTCCGCCCGCCGGATCCAACCGCCCTTGCCGCCATCGCGCCTGCGCGCAAACTTGCGGCTGGCGGGGCGACGATCTGCAATCCGGTAATAATAATTGCGCCGGGCGATCCCGTAGGCGTCGCCCAAGTGATCCCCACCTTCACGCACTGCCATATGGCTAACGCGGATCGTTTGCGGCCCGATCACACCATCAAGCGACAGGTCATACCCCATATCCCTCAGCAATCGCTGCAAAATCCGCACGGCATTGCTGCCCGCATTAACGTACATGTCAAAGACCGTGGCGTGTAAGACGCGCGGTAAATCGGCGATACGAGGCCGCTCAAAGTAGTGTTGAATGAAAATCTCAATCGCCTGTTCTTGGCTCAGGCGCCGTACATCCGCGGGATCGATCTCACCGTCCCCGTTCAGGTCCAGCCCGAGCCGCCGCATGGTGTGAATCGTCACACCATGGTTCGTGGCGCCACCCGGATCATCGGGATCGTTCACATAACCGCCTTCGCGGCGAATGATATCTTCTGCAAGTGCGCGCACCGACTGCATGGTGCTGACCCTCCATACTCGGTTGCGAATAGAGGGACGAAACGGTTGAGCGGGTTAACAGTTGGTTAACCGCACGCCGACTAAAATCAGAGGCAACAGCTTAGGAGTTGCTTTCGGAACCGGGCTCAACGTAAACACCCTGCTCTTTGAGCGCATCTACAACCTCAGCTGGCATATACTGCTCATCATGGCGCGCAAGGATTTCAGTCGCTTGGAACACGCCGTTCACGTAGCTGCCCGTACCAACCATGCCTTCACCCTCGCCGAATAGGTCCGGCAAAACACCAGTGTAAGCTACTTTGACCGACGCATTCGTATCGGTCACAGAGAACGTAATCGTTTTGCCCTGCCCGCGCACCAGTGTGCCCTCTTCAACCAAGCCGCCGATTCGGAACACTTCGTTGGGCGGTGGCGGCGCTTCTGTCACCTCCGAGGGGGAGCGGAAGAAGTTGATCCCATCGCGCATCGCGTAGCCGATCAAGGCGGTCGCCCCGATCAAAGCAACAGTCAAAATTGCGACCACCTGAATCCGACGTTGTTTTTTCAGCCCACGCATCGTCTAAGCCTTCTCAAAAATCATCTGTTCACGCAAAAACTGCGTGGCCCGTTGCGATACCCGGTCGGGGTCCCCGGTCGTTAGCATCACGCCCGCCCGTCCCTGGCCCACCATCTCCGGCTTACGCTCAAGATAATCTGCCAAGCTTTCTGCGACAATGTCCGCTTGACTGAAAACCTTAACGTCCGCGCCCAAGGCATCCTGAAAGATATGTTCCATCAACGGGTAATGCGTGCACCCGAGAATCGCGGCTTGGGGGTTCGGCATTTTGCGTTTCAGCGCGTCAACATGGCTGCGCACAAGAGCCTCGGCCAAGATCATGTCACCGTCTTCGATCGCATCCACAACACCGCCGCAGGCCTGCGCCTCAACATCGACGCCCACGGCCCGAAACGCCAGCTCGCGCTGAAACGCGCGGCTCGCAACGGTGGCGGGCGTCGCAAACAACGCGACCTGTTTGACATTGACCTCTCGCGGGGGGGAATTGTCGCCCCATCCACGCTCTGTCATGGCTTCGATGAGCGGAACAAACACCCCCAAGACGCGCTTGCCTTCTGGCACGCCAGCCTCTTGCATCCGCCGCAATGCCGCAGCGGACGCGGTGTTGCAGGCCAAAATCACCAGATTGCAGCCATCATCCCAAAGCCGCTCAACCGCAGCCTTCGTGAGTTGATGCACATCATCCGCATCGCGCACACCGTAGGGTGCGTGGGCGCTGTCGCCAAAATAGGTTAATGGCACATCGGGCAAGCGGTTGCGCACAGCGCTCCATACCGTCAGCCCGCCTAGCCCGCTGTCAAAAATCCCAATGCTCATCCGTGCCCGTTCTTTTGCCCTGATTTGGGCTTATGTACTTCTGTGAATTCGAACCCGTAGTGCGATGTATCAATCGGACGGGATGACAATTTGTAAGTCTCAGCGCGCAAAAAGTCCATCATTCCGCGCGGATCGCGCAGGTACGGATTTAGGGCATCCCGGGTGAGCGGCTGCCCCACGGCTAAGCGCACCGGAGCATCAACGCGCGATTTGAACTCTTTGATCAACAACGCCATGCGAAGCGTTGTGTGTAGATGAGACGCCAATTGAAACAGCCGAGAGTTCGCCCCGTCAAAATAGATGGGCACCACATGGGCGTCAGATTTCGCAATCATCTTGGCGGTGAAGCTGCGCCAGCTGGGGTCTAACGGACGACCAAACGGCTTGTTGGCGGTGCTGACCGTACCCCCCGGAAACACGCCGATCGCGCCACCGTCTGAGAGGTACTTGAGAGCCGTGCGCCGCGTTTCAAGGTTTAGCGCGACCCCGGCTTTCGTCTCATCGAAGGAGACCGGCAAGATGACTTCGTTCAGCTCTTCGGCCTTGCGAAACACACGGTTGGCCAAGATACGGAAATCACCGCGCACAACGCTCAGGATGTGCCCCATCATCAGCCCGTCCAAAATACCGTAGGGGTGGTTGGCCACCACGACCAGCGGCCCTTCGCGCGGGATATTATCAAGGGACCCGGCCAGCAGTTCGAGGGTCAGGCCGTAGCGCTCGACCATCACCTCCCAAAAGTCGCGCCCTGCGCCGACTTCTCGCTCATATCCGTCGGCCCGTTTGATCAGCCGCAAACGCCCGGTCGCGTTCTCTAACGAGCGAATGAACGCCTGTCCCGGACGGGTCTGCGCCGAAAAAGAATAGGAAATGTCACGCGCGACGTGTTTGGACGATGACTGCACGGTGTTATCTCCTCTCCGGGCGGTGGCTCATTTATACATGCCCGAAAGAATACGCTAGGTTCGTTAACAATCCTGTGACACCAAACCGCCCTCGGTTTTTTTTCGGGTGGCCATCAGGCAGCCAAATCAAATGTCAGACATTTCAGTCCACGGGACCGAACGCCATCAATGCCGCCGGATCCCAAACCACGCGCGCCGCATCGCCCCGCGCCAAAACCGGCCGCCCCGGTAAGTTCCGCATTGAGACCGTTACCGGCCGCGGCGCACCCGCTAGGCGGACCTCATACATGGTCATATCGCCATAGTAGGCGAGGTCCTCAACCGTGCCTTGGGCCACGCGGTTCGAAGGCTCAGCCGCCATATCATCGAACAAAATGGTCATGCTTTCCGGACGCAAGCCAACGCGCACATCCCCCTCGGCGCCGATGATCTGGTCTGGCGACAGCGTCACGTGGCCAAGCCCTGCCACCTCAAGAGTATCTGCGCGCCGGTTACCGGGCAAAAACGTCATAACCCCAATAAATTCCGCGACTTGCCTGTTGGCGGGTCGGGTATACAGCTGCGGTGGTGGGTCCAACTGCGCAATTTTACCATCAAACATCACAGCGATGCGGTCGGACATGATCAGGGCTTCTTCTTGATCATGCGTGACGAGGATAAAGGTGATGCCTACCTGACGCTGCAATCGGCGCAGTTCGGACTGCATCTGCTCACGCATCTTTTTGTCCAGCGCGCTCAGAGGCTCATCTAGCAGCAAAACCTTGGGCTTTAGGATCAAGGCACGCGCCAAGGCCACACGCTGCCGCTGCCCCCCGGACAATGCATGAGCCGCCCGCGCCCCAAATCCGTTTAGTCCAACCATCTCAAGGGCTTCACCAACGGCCGTCGCTTTCTCAGCGCCCGAAAGAGATGATTTCCGCAGCCCGAAACCGACGTTTTCCGCGACACTCATATGGGGAAAAATTGCGTAGGACTGGAACACCATGTTGGTCGGGCGCTGGTTCGCCGGGACCCCAATCATTGATGCACCACCAATGCGCACCTGCCCCGATGATACGTCCTCAAACCCCGCAATCGTCCGCAACAACGTGGTTTTCCCGCACCCTGACGGCCCCAGAAGGGAGAAAAACTCGCCTTGTCCCACTTCAAGGTTGATGTCGCGCAGCGCGTGGTAGTCACCGTAGTGCTTGTGCACATTTTCGATGGAAATCAGGCTCATAGAAAGCCCCCTTTGTCTTTGACGCCCGCCCGGCGCAGGCCCCGGCGGCGACTAATTTCGGCCAGTGTCAGCAGCAACACCGACAGCACGACGAGGATTGTTCCGAGCGCCATCACCACCGGGATCAACCGCGGAAACCGCAGCATCGACCAGATATAGACCGGCAAAGTTGGCTCAGATCCACTCAGGAAGAACGCAATAATGAACTCATCCAATGAGATCGTGAAAGAGATCAGAAGTGCCGCAATGATACCCGGCATGATCAATGGCAGTGTGATGAGGCGAAAGGTTGATGACCGGCTCTCACCTAAATCAACCGCGGCTTCCTCTAGGCTTGGGTCAAGGTTTTGGAAACTTGCGTTAAGGATTGCGGTCGCAAAAGGTGTGCAGATTAACACATGCGCCGCAATGATCGTACCCATCGACAAATCCCACCCCATGATCTGCACCACCACGACCAAGAGCGAGACAGCCACGATAATCTCGGGCAACACGAGCGGCACCATGATCAACCCCAGCGCCGCGGCCTTGCCCGGAAAGCGGTAGCGCACACCCGCGCGCGCCGCCGCAACGCCCAAAGCCGTGGAAATCACCGCCGTCACCGCCGCAATAATCAGCGAATTGACCACCGCTTCGTGCAACGCCTTTGTCACCGCCAATTCTGCAAACCAGTGCAGCGTGAACCCATCCAAAGGGAACGCGATCACCGTCCCGGAATTGAACGCAAAGACCGGAAGAAGCAGGATCGGCGCGTATAAAAACAGCAAAAAGACAATGACATAGGCCCGAAGCATCACAGGGCCCTCCGCCACGTCGTGCGCATCATTTGCTCCAGCCCAATCATCGTCCGCCCCCACGCATCCACTTGCGTGTTGCAGCCAACAATAGCAACGCCATCACCGTGACCGTCGTCATCGCGATCACGGCCAAGGCAGCCCCCATCGGCGCGTTGTTCAACCGCAAAAACTGTGTCTGGATCATGTTCGCGATCATCAATCCGTTTGGCCCACCTACTAGACGCGGCGTCACGTAGTCACCCACCGTCGGGATGAACACGATCAACGTCGCCGCAACCACGCCCGGCATCGCAAGCGGCAGCGTCACACGCACAAACGTCATGACAGCATTTTCGCCCAAGTCACGCGCGGCCTCTAGCAGGGAACGATCGATTTTTTCAAGAGCCACGAAGATCGGCAGGATCGCGAACGGCGCAAAGGCATGCGCCAATGTGATGACCACAGCGTTTGCGTTATAAAGAATAAAGGTCAATGGCTCTTCAATGAAACCAATGCCTTGCAATGAGGTGTTCAGAACCCCGTTGAACCCAAGGATCACTTTCCACAGGAAAATACGCAGCAGATAGCTGGTCCAGAATGGGATGGTGATCAGAAACAACCATAGCGATTTCCGCTCAGGCGCGACGTGGAAGCTGACGAAATATGCGACGGGAAAAGCCAACACCACTGTCACCAAAGTCACGGCCCCCGCAATCCCGATCGAACGGCTCAATAGCTCGGCATACAGCGGCTCACTGAAGGCTTCCCGATAGTTTTTGAGCGTCATCGTGGTGTCGAGCGTCAGAAAGTCTTGGCTCCAGAAACTGAAGACAAAGATCGCGGTCAAAGGCGCCGCCATAAGCAAGATCGTGTAAAAGAGCGGCACTGACACCAGTACCCAACCCCGTTTTGCCTCTTGGTTCACCCGCGCCCCCGTTTCGATTTGATCGATCAAAGCCTATTCCCGCATCCTGCGCAACGATCATATCGACGAAAAAAGGCCACGCGCTGAGCGTGGCCTTTTTAATTCGTATTTCCAAAAGCTTAACGCTTGGAGAACTGGAAGCTCCGGCGCGCCTTGCGCTTACCGTATTTCTTCCGCTCAACCACACGGCTATCGCGTGTGAGGAAACCAGCCGCTTTGAGCGCGCCCCGCAGGGAGGGTTCGTACAGCTGAAGAGCCTTGGAAATGCCGTGCTTAACCGCACCAGCTTGACCGGACAGACCGCCGCCTTTGACAGTCGCCATAACGTCGAACTGATCTTCGCGATCCGTAATCTGGAACGGCTGGCGCAGAATCATCTGCAGCACAGGGCGTGCGAAGTACGTGTTCAGTTCACGACCGTTAACAGTCACTTTACCGGAACCTGGTTTAATCCAGACGCGGGCAACCGCATCTTTACGTTTACCAGTAGCGTAGGAGCGACCGAGCTCGTCACGGACGGGCTCACGGGGGGCCGAAGTGTCCAGCAGCGTTGTCTCGTCGCCCGAGGGGACGCCGGTGGCCGCAGCCAGATCTTCGAGAGTGTTGATTTGATCAGCCATCGGTATCAGCTCCGGGTGTTTTTCTTGTTCATGGCGGCCACGTCCAGAACGTCTGGTGCTTGGGCCTCATGGGGGTGCTCACCGCCTGCATATACACGCAGGTTGGTCATCAGCTGGCGCGACAGTTTGTTGCCGGGCAACATCCGCTTGACAGCTTGGGTCACAACCCGCTCGGGGTGCTTGCCGTCCAGGATCTCTTGCGTCGTGCGCGATTTGATCCCACCGGGGTGGCCCGTGTGCCAGTAGTGTGGCTTTTCACGTTTCTTACCGGTGATCTGGATTTTATCGGCGTTAACAACGATAACGTTGTCGCCCATATCCATGTGCGGTGTGAACGCAGCTTTGTGTTTACCACGCAGGCGCATGGCGATGATGGAGGCCAGTCGGCCCAGCACGATACCCTCGGCGTCGATCAAGATCCACTTCTTGTCGATATCACCTGGGGTCATGGAATAGGTTTTCATATCTCTAACCCTACAAACGTTAAGGCGCACCAAGGTGGCACGCCTGAAGATGCGCCGGGTATATACCCTTTTCACCCATCGTCAAGCGCCACCTCCAGCCCCAAACACAGCAAAAACAATGACTTGTAATTGGGGTTTCATTTTACCCCATCTTTTTTCGGTGGAATTGCATAGGTCAGCGATGCCCGCGCCACGATCGGCCCAGCTTCGCCAGATCGTAGCAACACGTCGCCCACGGCCAGTGTCCGTCCCAGCTTTAGCACCCGCGCTTCTGCCACAATCGGCACGCCTGCCGCGGGTTTGCGCATAAAATCGATGCTGCAATTGGTTGTAACGGCCAATGCCACCGGCCCAATCTGTGCAAGCACCGCAAGATACATCGCGACATCCGCCAGCCCAAACATAGAAGGACCCGAAACAGTCCCCCCAGGGCGCAAGTGCCGCGCCCCCGTGTTCAATTGCACGGTGATACTATCCGCCCCTACACGCAGGATCGTAAATTCGCCCGAAACCTCAGGAAACTCACGCTCCAAAAAGTCCGTCAGCGCGGCCACATCCATCACCAATGCCATTGCACCCTCCCTTTTGCCTGCTACTCTTGGCGCGACCAATAGCGAAGGGCAAGCAAATGTCAGACATTCTTCAGCGCGAAGACACCGGCGCAATCACAACTCTCACGTTGAACGATCCAGCTACTCTCAACTCGCTTTCAGATGATATGCTCGCAGCCCTCAGTGCACAATTGTCAGACATCGCGCAAAGCACGCAAAAAGCGGTCATCCTACGCGGCGCTGGCAAAGCGTTCTGCGCAGGCCATAACTTGCGCCAGATGCAGGCCATGCGCCAAGCCCCCGATGGCGGGGCCGCCGCATTCGCGGACCTGTTTGATCGCTGCACCGCCGTCATGGCACAAATGCGCGACCTTCCCCAACCCGTGATTGCCCAAGTCCACGGCATCGCCGCGGCAGCTGGGTGCCAAATGGTCGCCAACTGCGACATGGCCATCGCCGACACACACACACGTTTCGCAGTGAATGGTGTCAACATCGGCCTGTTCTGCTCCACCCCCATGGTTGCTCTGTCGCGCAACATGCCGCGCAAGCGCGCGTTCGAAATGCTCACAACCGGTGATGCTATCTCAGCCCAAGATGCCACCGAGCTGGGCCTCATCAACCGCGCCGTCGCTCCCGACACCCTCGCCCAAGAAACAATCGCCCTCGCCGAAAAAGTCGCCAGCAAACTCTCCAGTGCGGTCCGCATTGGCAAATCCGCCTTCTACACCCAAATTGAGCGCCCTATTGCCGACGCCTACGCGCTCACCCGCGACGCCATGGTCCAAAACCTCGCCCAACCGGATACCGACGAAGGCATGCAGGCCTTCATCGAAAAACGCGCCCCAAACTGGGACTAACCCCACCTCCTTTGTTCCCCAAATACTCAAACGCGAGGGGCGCCAGCCCCGAGCCACCGCGCTGTGCATCGCACAGCGCACTCCAGGGCGCCCATCACCCCCCACTTCATCTCTGGCTTTCCGCCCCCTGCTCGCCTAAGCACTACGGCAACAAAGAGGACCTCCCATGCGCATTCTCATCACCAATGACGACGGCATCAACGCCCCCGGCCTGCACACGCTTGAGAAAATCGCAGCCACACTCGCAGGCCCGGACGGAGAGGTCTGGACCGTCGCGCCCGCGTTTGAGCAATCGGGCGTCGGTCACTGCATTTCCTACACACACCCCACGATGATCTCGCACTTCGGCCCCCGCCGCTTCGCGATCGAGGGGTCCCCCGCTGATTGCGTTCTGGCGGGTATTCACCACGTTTTGCCGCAAAAACCGGACCTCATTCTGTCCGGAGTTAATCGGGGCAATAACTCGGCGGAAAACGCGCTCTATTCCGGCACCCTTGGCGCCGCGATGGAGGGCGCCCTTCAGGGCGTGCGCTCCTTGGCGCTTTCACAATACTTTGGCCCAAAAAACGCAGAGATCGCCGATCCATTTGAGGCTTCCGCGATCCACCTCGCGCCCCTCATCACGCGGCTCCTCGATACGGCACCTTGGGGCGGCGACGACTACCAAATTTTCTACAATATCAATGTTCCGCCCGTCCCCGCCGATGGCGTCAAGGGGGCTGCGGCCACGGCCCAAGGGTACCGCGGCCACGGCAGGTTCCAGGTTGAGCCGCACAAAGCCCCCTCGGGCCGTCAGTTCATCTGGGTCAAGGGCGGCGCACAGCACGATCCAACTGCCCCCGGCACCGATGCCGCCGCAAACCTTGATGGCTATATCTCGGTCACCCCAATGCGCGCGGACCTAACCGATGCGGACGCACTGACAGCTCTGAAAAACACGCTCTGATCGATGCCAACCGCCGAACAAGCCATGCAATTCGTGTTTCAACTCCGCTCTCGCGGGGTGATGGACAAACGCGTGCTTGCGGCAATGGAGAAAATCGACCGTGCGGCCTTCTTGACCGGCCACTTCGCCGAGCGTGCCTACGAAGACGTGCCCCTGCCCATCGCAAGCGGCCAGACCATCAGCCAGCCCTCCGTCGTGGGCCTCATGACCCAAGCGCTTGAGGTTTCGGCCCGCGACAAAGTCCTAGAGGTCGGCACAGGCTCTGGCTATCAGGCCGCGATCCTGTCGCAACTGGGCCGCCGGATTTACACGATTGATCGCCACCGCTCTCTCACACGGGCGGCAAGCGCGCTGCTGACCAAGCTGGATCTGCACAATATAACAGTTATCTCGGGCGATGGCTCCTTTGGGCTACCCGAACAGGCACCCTTTGATCGCATTCTTGTGACCGCCGCCGCCGAGGACCCGCCCGGTCCGCTCTTGGCGCAATTGCGCATGGGTGGCATTATGATTGTGCCGGTGGGTCAGTCCGACGCGGTTCAAACCCTGATCAAAGTGCGCCGCACCGAAGCCGGGTTTGATTACCAAGAGCTACAGCCGGTGCGATTTGTCCCGCTTGTCGAAGGGCTCGCGGAAACGTAGACTACAGATATCAAAGGGCGCACAGCGCGTCCTGCCAGAGGCGCGCCAAGCGTCCGACCCTTGAGGCCATATATTCAAAGGATCGAGTTCGTGATCGTCATTGCCCCTTCATTCGCCCGTGCAGCACGCCTGCGCTTTCCCCTTTTGGTTGCCTCGGTGGCGGCCCTTTCGGCTTGCGAGCCGCTGAACCTCAGCGCGATTGACTTCGATCTGCGCGGAAATGCGCCGGGCACCCTCGACACCTCGAATGCCGCGCGTGAGGCCGCCACATCTTCGCGCCCGCAGCCCGACCGTAACGGGCTGATCACATATCCTACGTATCAGGTCGCCGTTGCCCGGCGCGGCGATACCCTTAGCGATCTGGCCGACCGGGTGGGCGCAAACCCCGCCGAGGTCGCGCGTTTCAATGGGCGTAGCATCACGGATGAGTTGCGCCCCAATGAGCTGATCGCGATGCCACGCCGTGTAGCCCCCCCGTCCGCGGCGGTTGACGGCGAACGCCCCGACATCGGTGCCATCGCGGGGGCCGCGATCGAGCGCTCGACCCTGCCCGGCCCGGGTGAGGCCCGCCGCATTGACGTTCAAACCGGGCGGGAACCGATCCGCCATCGCGCCGCACGGGGCGAAACCGCGTTTTCCATCGCGCGTCTCTATGGCGTGTCGGTCAAATCCTTGGCGGAATGGAACGGCCTCAGCAGCGATCTTGAGGTCCGCGAAGGCCAATACCTGATCATCCCCCTTATCGTAGAAGAACCCGGCGCCGCCATTGCCGCCGCCCCCGGCCAAGGCTCGGTCACGCCCCTGCCGCCATCGGCCAGTTCGGGCCTGCCCGCGCCAGTGGCCGAGGCAACCTTGCCGCAAAGCCCCGCTCTTAATGACAGCCGCGTGGCCAGCGTTGAGGCCCCGGCCGAGGCTACACCCTCCCCAGCCAGCCCCCCCCCCGGCCGCTTTGCGCAACCTGTTCGGGGTCAACTCAGCAGTTATTCCAGCTCCAAGCAAGGGATTGATATCGCCGCGAACCCCGGCACAGATGTTGCCGCCGCAGCCGATGGTGAGGTGATCCTAATTACCCGCGACACCGATCAAAACCCGGTCATCGTCGTGTCACACCCCGGGGACCTCAAGTCGGTCTACGCCAATATTTCGGGCCTCACGGTCCAAAAAGGCGACCGTGTGCGTGCGGGCCAACGCATCGCCACCGTCGGACAATCCCCATCTGGGCTGCGGTTCTCAATCCTCAAAGGGTTTGAGCCGATCGACCCAACCCCCTTGATGCAATAGGCCTTTCGCCTTTCACATAGGACGGCCGCCCCGCATAAATATGACGAAATCGCTTTTGATACAGCAACAAAAGCGTATTCGTCCTTTTAACTCCCGCTGAGCCGCAATACATTATGGGCGACTGATCAACACAGCTGGTGTCCCACATGTTCCATGCAAGGGCCCGCGACCTATCCAAGGGAGACCCCCATGCTCAATAATATCGGCCTGCCCGGCATTCTTCTCATTGCGATCGTCGTGCTTGTCCTGTTCGGACGCGGCAAGATTTCGTCCCTGATGGGCGAAGTCGGCAAAGGCATCACGTCCTTCAAAAAAGGCATCAAAGAAGGCACCGAAGAGCTGGAAGCCGCCAAAGACGACGAAGCGACGCCCGCTGACGTGGCCCGCGACGTGACCCCCGCCGAGACCGAAAAAGACAAAGTCTAAGCGACGCGCATGTTCGATCTTGGCTGGACAGAGCTTCTTGTCATCGGCGTTGTCGCGCTGATCGTAGTGGGCCCCAAGGACCTGCCCGTGTTGTTTCGCAACGTGGGTCGGTTCATGGGCAAAATGCGCGGAATGGCGCGTGAATTTTCCTCTGCGATGAGCGATGCTGCCGATGAAACCGGTGTCAAAGGCATGGCCAGCGACCTGCGCAAAATGTCCAACCCGTTGGACACCGTGGCCCAAGCCGCCAAATCCGCGACCAACTTTGACGTTGATCCCGAAACCGGCGGCAGCACGCAGGGTCCTGAGACATCCAAGCTGAGCGCGGAACGTCAGGCTGCCAAGCAAAAGATCGAAGCGAAATCCGCACGGATGGCCGCAGAGCGCAAAGCGCGTGAAGCCGCCGATGCCGCGCAAAAGGCGTCCGAGCTGGAAGCCGCCCTTGAGGCCCCATCCGAGCCCACGCCCGCCGACGCCCCCGCCGCGTCCGCAGATGAGACACCCAAGACATGAGCGCCACTGACGACCCCAAAGACGACGAAATGCAGGGCAGCGCCGCCCCGCTGATCGAACACCTGACCGAACTGCGGACCTGCTTGATCCGCGCCGTCATGGCCTTTGTCGTCGGCATCGTGCTTGCGTTCATGGTGGCTGAGCCGATCCTGCAATTCCTGATGGGCCCGATTGAGGCGACGCTGCGCGCGCTCGGTGACCCCTCGCCCACGCTGCAATACACCTCGCCACAAGAATACCTGTTCACGCTATTCCGCATTTCGATGGTGTTTGGCTTCATGCTGGCGTTTCCGTTCATCGGCTACCAGTTGTGGCGGTTCGTGGCACCCGGTCTCTACAAGGCCGAGAAGAACGCCTTTGCACCGTTCATGTTTGCCTCGCCCCTGATGTTCCTGCTGGGCGCAAGCTTTGCGCATTTCGTCGTCACGCCCCTCGCCATGCAGTTCTTTTTGGGATTCGCAGATGTGTCCTCGATCTTTGCCAACCTGATGGGCCAGTTCGTCGGCACAACCGACAGCACATTACCCGCAGATGGCGGCCTCGCGGTCCCCACCACGGACACCGGCGTGCGGATCACTTTCTTTGGTAAGGTGAACGAGAGCCTCGATATCACGCTGAAATTTATAATGGCGTTTGGCCTGTGCTTCCAGCTGCCGGTCCTGTTGACCCTGGTGGGCAAAGCCGGCCTCGTATCGGCCGAGGGCCTTGCCCACGTGCGCAAGTACGCTGTGGTTGGCATCTTGGTTCTGGCCGCACTCGTGACCCCTCCGGACGTGATCACCCAAGGTATCTTGTTCGTAGTGGTCTACGGCCTCTATGAGATTTCGATCCAATTGGTCCGCCGCGTTGAAAAAAGCCGCAAAGCAAAGCTGCGCGCCGAAGGCCTGCTGGACGAAGACGAGGACGAAGACCTGTGAACCAAGACACGTTGGAGCGGATTGCCGCCGCGCTAGAGCGTATGGCGCCCAGCCCCGCGCCCACACCTGACCTCAGCACCGCAGAGGCATTCTTGTGGCACACCGCGCCCGACAGGCTTGTACCGGTTCCAAACATCAGCCGCGTCGATCTGGACCTTCTGGTCGGGATCGACCGGGCCCGCGACACACTGCTCGAAAACACACGACGCTTTGCCAATGGCCTCTCCGCCAACAACGCGCTTTTGTGGGGCGCCCGCGGGATGGGCAAAAGCAGCTTGGTCAAAGCCGTCCACGGCGCGCTGACATCCCAGGGTCTGCCGCTCAAACTGGTGGAACTCCAGCGTGAGGATCTGCCATCCGTAGGCCGCCTGCTCGACGCGCTGCGTGCAAGCCCAGACCTACGCTTTGTGCTGTACTGCGATGACCTCAGCTTTAGCCACGATGACGAACACTACAAGTCACTCAAAGCAGTCCTAGACGGCGGCATCGAAGGCCGCCCCGACAACGTCCTGTTCTACGCCACTTCCAACCGCCGTCACCTCATGCCACGCGACATGATCGAAAACGAACGCTCGTCGTCGATCAACCCTTCCGAGGCGGTTGAGGAAAAGGTCTCACTGTCTGATCGCTTTGGCCTCTGGCTTGGCTTCCACACCTGCGACCAAGACAGCTACCTCAGCATGATCGAAGGCTACTGCGCGGCATATGGCGTCAACGTGCCCGCTGATGACCTCAAGGCCCAAGCCATCGAATGGCAGGCCACACGCGGCTCCCGCTCCGGTCGGGTTGCATGGCAGTTCTTCACAGACCTTGCTGGCCGCGAAGGCATCAAGATCTAGCGATCCCCCAAAACGATCCTATCGCCAAACAAAAAAGGCAGGGCACCACGCGCCCCGCCTCCTTTGTTCTATAAATACTCATAAAATATCGCGAGGGGCACAGCCCCTCGCCAACCGCGACGCCCAAAGGGCGGCGCAATTAACCGCGTCGCGCCCGACCAGGGCGCGACACCGTTACCTTAACGCTCCGGGATCAAACCGCGTGGGCTAAACCGCAGAACCACCAACAAGATAACCCCCATCGTCAACAACCTCATGTGGGCTGCAGATTCCAGCAAATGCGCCTTCAGCCAGCTTCCATCAGCCATGCCAGAGGTGATCATTTCCATTGTCCAAATCCCAATCGGCTCAACCTGAATGTACAGCCAATAAATCAGGAAACCGCCCAGAACCGAGCCCCAGTTATTGCCAGAACCACCCACGATCACCATCACCCAGATCAGGAACGTAAAGCGCAGCGGCTGATAGGTGCCCGGCGTCAATTGACCGTCGAGGGTCACCAACATGGCCCCCGCCATTCCGCACACCGCAGAGCCGAGGATGAATATCTGCAAGTGCCGCTTCGTGACGTCTTTTCCCATCGCAGAGGCAGCAACCTCATTATCCCGGATCGCACGCATCATACGACCCCAAGGCGAATTCAGCGCCATCTGCGTCAACCAGATCAACGCCACGAGCACCGCTAAGAACAAAGCCATATATCCCAACTTGACCGAGATCGTAGACGCCGTGACCGGGTCAAAGCCCCATGCCGTCACGCGCTCCACAAAGCTTGGGTCGTTTTGCAGGTCAATGGCTGCGGGCATTGGCGATGGCACGCCCGTGGCGTTCTTAACACCCCGGCTCAACCAATCCTCGTTCTTGAGGATCGCGATGATAATTTCCGATATCCCAAGTGTCGCAATCGCAAGGTAATCGGACCGAAGGCGCAGCGCACTTTTACCGATGATCCATGCCGCACCCGCCGCGAACAAACCACCCACAGGCCAGCTGATGACGACCGGCAAATGCAGCCCGCCCAGATACCCGGTTGAGGCCGGGTTCACCGCCTCAACACGCGCGACGGCTGGGTCAAACACCGCACGAAAAACGAAGAAGCCTACCAGCAGGATACCCGCAACAGCAAAGCCCCGCGCCCGGCTCGGGGGCATCTTGCCCCACGCCACCACAGCCGCCGCTACGGTCGCAGCACCCAACAGCAAGGCGATGACAATCTGCAAACCGCCAGCGGATACAGCCTCCTCGGTGGGGGGCACCGACACCAGCACAGCCGCCAAGCCGCCAAGCGCCACAAAGCCCATCACGCCCACATTTAACAGACCCGCATAGCCCCACTGCATGTTCACGCCCAACGCCATGATCGCCGAGATCAGCGCAAGGTTGACCATGCCCAGAACCGTGTTCCAGGACTGCACATATGCCGTGCCGATATACAGCACCGCCACAAAGGCAAACAACAACAGGTCGCGCCGCGTCATGCCGCGAAATAGGGAGCCGATCATAGTGATTTCCCCTTAAATAGGCCGGTGGGTCGGAACAGCAGGACGATCAACAGGATCGAGAAACTGACCGCGAATTTATAGTCGGTAGAGAGCAGCTGCACGAGCCCATCGGGCTCTAGGCTTTCGGGCATCCAATAGCCCAAGACGCGCTTCATCGGATAGGTGATCAACACCTCGGAATACGCGATGACAAAGCCCCCTGCGATAGCACCCAGCGGATTGCCAAGACCGCCCACGATGGCGGCCGCAAAGATCGGCAAGAGCAGCTGGAAATACACGAAGGGCTTGAACGACTTGTCCAAGCCATAAAGCACGCCCGCCGTCGTGGCCAACGCCGCAACGATCAACCATGTGTACAGCACAACCCGCTCTGGGTTGATGCCCGACAACAGCGCGAGGTCTTCGTTATCGGAATAGGCGCGCATTGATTTGCCCGTCCGCGTGCGGTTCAGGAACCAGAACAACGCCGCCACAACAAGAACCGCAACCACAACCGTGATGGCTTGGGTCGTCCGGATCGCGAGCCCCTCTGCCAAGCCGGTCATCGCCTTGAACTCACGCACTGAGATCAAGAAGCGCTCGCCATCGGTGAAACGTTGGTCATCGGTGCCGATGATGAACCGCACGAGGCCGTTCAGCACGAACATCACCCCCAGCGATGCGATCAAATAGATCACGGGGGCCGCGCGTTGTTTGCGGTAGAACCGGTAAACCGCCCGGTCCGTACCCACCACCAACAAGGAGGTCGCCGCGATCCCGATGGGCAGGGCCAGCAGGGCCGTGGGCAGCGGGCCAAAACTGATCCCAAGCGCCTGAAAGCCCCATGTGACAAGCACGGTGATCGCCGTGCCAAAGGCCATCGTGTCCCCATGCGCAAAGTTTGAGAACCGCAAAATGCCGTAAATCAGCGTCACGCCAAGCGCCCCAAGCGCAAGCTGCGCTCCATAAGCCGTGGCGGGAATGAGGACGAAGTTCGCCAGAACAATCAGTCCGTTAAGTGCATCAACCATTCGAGGATATCCTTCCTGAGGGGGCTAGAGCCCGCCCTCACATTGACCGATGTAGGTGACCGCGACAGGCCCATCGAGGTGCACGGACAGCCGCGCGCCCTCAGACCCGGTGGTGAGGAAATAGTCCGCCCCCGCCCCAGTCGCGAGGCCCGAAAACGTGCCGATGTCGTCAGACGACCACACCACATCAAGATCACCAAATTCTGTCACAAATTGCAGCGTTCCGGCGTCGGACGTGGTGACTTCAAACCCAAAGCCGCTGTCCATGCAGCCGTCTTGTTCAAAGCACTCAGCCTCAAACGTGCAGATCATCGCCTGCGCGCCGCCCGCCATCAGGGCCATCAAGGCCGCCAGTCCCAGTTGTCTTAGCATGTCAGCCTCCCAAAAAGGATTTGCGCACTTCCGGGTCCGCAAGCAGCGCTTTGCCCGTGTCCGTGTAGGCGTTACGCCCCTGCACCAGCACATAGCCTTTGTCCGCAATTTCAAGCGCTTGGCGTGCGTTCTGCTCTACCATGAGGATCGAGATGCCCGTGCGCGCGACCTCAATAATGCGGTCAAACAGCTCATCCATGACGATGGGGCTGACACCCGCGGTCGGCTCATCCAGCATCAGAACCGTCGGTTGGGTCATCAAAGCGCGTCCAACGGCAACCTGCTGACGCTGCCCGCCAGACAATTCACCCGCCGCTTGGTTGCGTTTCTCGTGCAGGATCGGGAACAGCTCATAAACCTGCGCCATTGTCTGCGCGATGTCGTCGTGGCGCAAGAAGGCGCCCATTTCGAGGTTTTCCTCAACCGTCATCGAGGTGAAAATATTGTTGGTCTGCGGCACGAACCCCATCCCCTTGGCCACACGAGCCTGAGGGGTCAGTTTGGTGATATCCTCACCGCCCAAACGCACCGCGCCTTGGCGTACGTCCAGCATGCCAAACACGGCCTTCATCGCAGTGGATTTGCCCGCCCCATTGGGGCCAACGATCACCGCGATTTCGCCCTTGTCCACGGACACGGTGCAATCGTGAAGGATATCCGGGCCAGAGCCGTAGCCCCCGGACATGGTGTCGCCAATCAAAAACGGCTCGGTCATGGATGCCTCAAGTCTTGTGCAGTGTGTGTGCGGGGCGGGCTTTGGGCGCGCGATCATCCCGCAGCGACCTTGTTTTTGAGCCCCGTGCCCAGATAGGCCTCGATCACCTGCTCATTGGCTTTGATCTCCGCCAAAGTGCCCTCCGCGAGGACTTTGCCCTCGGCCATGCAGATGACGGGATCACAGATTTTACCAATAAAATCCATGTCGTGTTCAATTACGACAAAGGTGTAGCCGCGTTCTTTGTTCAGCCGCAGGATCGCGTCGCCAATGGTGTTCAGCAGCGTACGGTTCACGCCCGCGCCGACCTCATCCAAGAACACGATCTTGGCGTCGACCATCATGGTGCGGCCGAGTTCCAGCAGTTTTTTCTGCCCGCCGGACAAATTACCGGCCTTCTCATCGCGCAGGTGCGAGATAGTTAGAAACTCAAGCACCTCATCGGCTTTGGCCAGCAGCGCGCGTTCGTCTGCTTCAATCTGGCGACGGTTGAACCATGTCTCCCAGAGGGTTTCGCCGCGTTGTGCGCCGGGCACCATCATCAGGTTTTCACGCACCGTCATGGACGAAAATTCATGCGCAATCTGGAATGTCCGCAGCAGTCCCTTGTGGAACAATTCGTGGGGCGGCAGGCCGGTGATCTCCTCACCCGCCATCGTGACCTTGCCGGAGGTTGGTTTAAGAACGCCCGCAATCACATTGAAAAGCGTGGTTTTTCCGGCACCGTTTGGCCCGATCAGGCCTGTGATGGACCCGGTCTCAATCCGGAGCGAAGCGCCATCAACAGCGCGGAACCCACCGAAATGGCGATGTAGGTTTTCTACGACGATCATACGTAACTCCCGCAGGCACGCTTATAGCAGTTTCAGTTCATATCGCACCGTAAATGCCCTGCTGCGCCTTTAGCGCTCTGGGGACATGCGCGATGCTTCTGGCCTCATTGAGAACTGGAACCGCTCTAACTCTCAAAAAATACGGCCCTCGGCGGATGCCAAGGGCCGTACGTTGTTTCTAGCGATCAACTTAGCGGTAGCCGACGACTACCAGTTCGCCGTTTTCAAAGGTGATCTGACGGTAGTTACCGCCTGCTTCACCGGGGCCGATCAGCTCAACCGCGGACGCGCCGCTGTAGTCTACGCCGCCGCCGTCCTTGAGGATCTGGATCGCTTTGGCCAGCTCACCGGGCAGGATGACTTCGCCGGGGGCGTTTGCCACATCCATCAGCGTGTCTTTGTAGTCCGCTGGATCCGCAGAACCCGCAGCCTGCATGGCGAGCATGATCAGGGCCGCTGCATCGTAGCTTTCGGCCGAGAATGGCGAGGTGCCGTCAAAGCCGCCTGCTGTTGCCATGTCTTGGTACAGCTGCGCGCCGTTGCTGTCGGTGCCGGGGTTGGCGCCGAACGAGCCGTCGATTTCACCGGGGAAGTTCAGGCCCAATTGCTCGGATACCATGCCATCGGGGAAGTAGAACGTGTCAAACGCGCCTGTATCCAGAGCTGCGCGCACGATGCCCGACCCACCGGAGTCCACGTAGCCCGCAACAACCAGCACTTCGCCGCCCGCAGCCGCAAGCGCGCCCACTTCGGCCGAGTAGTCGGCTTTGTTGTCTTCGTGTGCTGCGTTGATCGTGACGGTGCCGCCAGCGGCTTCAAACGCGCTCTCGAACGCATCGGCCAGACCCTTGCCGTAGTCGTTGTTGGTGTAGGACACGGCCACATTCGTGATACCGTTTTCCGCAAGGATTTCCGAGATGATCACGCCTTGGCGTGCATCGGAGGGGGCCGTGCGGAAGAACAAACCGTTGTCTTCTGCTGTGGTCAGACCGGGGGATGTCGCCGAAGGGGACACCATGACGATGCCGTTGGGCACAGCCACGTTGGCCAAGATCGCGCCAGTCGCGCCCGAGCACATGGCCCCAACGATGCCAGCAACGCCATCGGACGTCACCAGACGTTCGGCCACGGAGGTCGCGGCGGAGGCGTCGATGCAGGTCGAGTCGCCCTGAACCGCTTCGAACATTTTGCCATCTAGAATGCCGCCAGCAGCGTTAACTTCGCCCATCGCAAGTTCGGCACCACCCGCCATCGCAGGTGCGAGGCTTTCGAGCGGACCTGTAAAGCCGAGCGAAACGCCCAGTTTGATTGCGCCGTGGCCGTCAGCCATTGCGCCGCCAGTCATCAGTGCAGCTGCCACGGAGGCAAGCAGTACTTTTTTCATTCTATTCACTCCCTGAATATAACCTATCAGCGATTGAGATTAGGGACCTCTTTGCAAAATGCCAAGAGGGATTCAGCCATATGACGTTGGGTCGATTTGCCGATTTCACAAGCCCGTGGGGCGCGCTGGACCGATGCATCTGCGCCTCTATTTACAAGGTCAGTAATTTGTCGCCGAAGGACCCCCCAAATGCGCGCCACCGCCCTATTGATCGCCAGCCTTGCGGCCCTTGCCGCATTCACCCCCGCTCAGGCCCGCGAAGTGACGCTCAGCACCGGGACATTCACCCTCACCGAGGTCGTATCAGACTTGGTTGAGCCGTGGGCCGTGGGCTTCCTTCCCCAAGGCGCCCTGTTAATCACAGAGCGGGACGGCCGACTGCTGCACATCGCAGCGGATGGCCGCCGGGTGACAGTGGCGGGCGTGCCGCGTGTGGCCGCCGACGGGCAAGGCGGGTTGCTGGATGTCATGATCCCCGAAGATTTCGCCGAGACGAGAGAGGTGTTCTTAACCTTCGCCAAGCCGCAGGGTCGTGGCGCGGGCACCGCCCTTGCGCGCGGCGAGCTCAGCCCCGATGGCAGCCGGCTGCGCGATGTAGGTGTTGTGTTTGAAATGGCGCGGGGCACCTCGGGCGGGCGGCACTTTGGCTCGCGGGTGGTTGAGGGCGCAGATGGCTATCTCTACCTCACCATCGGGGATCGCGGCGCGCGCGACACCGCCCAAGACCTCAGCATTGAGACAGGCACCGTTCTGCGCATTGCCCGCGATGGGCGCATCCCGACTGACAATCCCTTTGCGGACACCCCCGGCGCACGCCCCGCGATTTGGTCCTATGGCCATCGCAACCCTCAAGGCGCCGCGATCAGCCCCGATGGCACTCTCTATGTGGTTGAGCACGGCGCGCGCGGCGGCGATGAGGTCAACCGCATCACCCCCGGCACCAACTATGGCTGGCCCGTGATCTCCTACGGGCGCCATTACTCTGGTTTTCGGATCGGCGAGGGCACGCAAAAAGAGGGTCTCGCCCAGCCCGAAATGTACTGGGATCCGTCGATCGCACCCTCCGGCGCGGTGATCCACTCGGGCACCGGGCATGCCCCATGGGCTGGGGATCTTTTTGTCGGATCGCTCAAATTCGACTACATTTCCCGCATCTCACTGGGCGAAAACACCCAAGAGATCGAACAGATCACCCTGCCCGAAACCAACCGCGTGCGGGATGTCCGCGAAGGCCCCGCTGGCGGGCTGTGGTTCTTATCGGTGGGAAATGGGGCGCTTTACCGGCTGGCGCCCGAGTAGGTCTTAGTCGGAAGTATATCGTGCAAAACGTGATGCACCACAAAGGCCCGCTCCAGCCCCATCATGTGAAGAGCATCCGGTGACAACATCATCAGACGCTCAATCTCAGCGCCCCTTTTGGCCACCGTCGGATAGGGATTTCGGCGCAAGTCATAGCCGCGCAACACTCGGCACACCAGCCGTCCGGTGGTGGGCGAAAAGTTTGAGTTAGAGACCTGTGCCACGGCACGAGGCCACCGCAGTCGCAGGTCGTGTCCTTGGATTTTCATCATCGCGCCTTTGGTCAAGTGACCGCAAAGTATAAGCGTCAAAGTATTAACATCTTACCATGTCTGCGTCGCGAAAGAACCGTGAACAGGCGATTTGGCTCAATTGCACCCTGCAAGCGAGTGAAAGGCCCAAGGCACCGCATCTGGGTGCCGCCGCAGCAACGCCCTGAAGCCAAGCAAACACGCGCTCACGCGCCAAACGCCATTGAAAACGCATGATATTTTCGACCGAAAGAACCACTACACACCTGCGCACCTCTCCCAACCGCCGCTTATTTCCTATCCTGCGGTTGAGCCGCCCTTGAAACAAACCTCACAAAATCCTGCAAAGGCGGCACCCGTCCAGATGACACAGGGGCTGGCGGCGTCGCAAAAGGCGGTATAGAGCGGGGCCCATGACACGCACACTCACGATCCGCCGCCCCGACGATTGGCACTTGCACCTGCGCGATGACGCGATGCTCCGGGCCGTTCTTCCCGAAACCAGCCGCGACTTTGCCCGCGCAATCATCATGCCCAACTTGGTGCCTCCCGTGGTCACCAGCTCCGATGCCGTAGCCTACCGTGACCGCATCATGGACGCCCTGCCCCAAGGCGCAGATTTCAAGCCGCTGATGACGCTGTACCTGACCGAAGATACGGACCCCGCGGATGTGCGCGCCGCCGCACAAAGCGGCCTGATCACGGCGATCAAGCTTTACCCCGCAGGGGCCACGACCAACTCCGCTTCGGGCGTGAGCAACTTTGACAAAGTGCGCCCCGTGCTCGAAACCATGGCCGAAATCGGCCTGCCCCTGTGTTTCCACGGTGAGGTCACGGACCCAACCGTCGACATCTTCGACCGTGAGGCCGTCTTCCTCGAAACCAAGCTTGACCCCATCCGCCGCGCGACCCCCGGCCTCAAGGTCACACTGGAACACATTACCACCAAGGACGGCATCGACTACGTCGCAGGTGCCAGTGGCGAAATCGCGGGGACGATCACAACCCACCACTTGATGATCAACCGCAACCACCTGCTCGCAGGGGGCATCCGGCCCCATTACTACTGCCTGCCCGTTGTCAAACGCGCGACCCACCAAGAGGCGCTGCGCAAAGCCGCCACCTCCGGGAACCCGCGCTTTTTCCTCGGCACCGACAGCGCGCCACACCTTGATGGCGCCAAAGAAAGCGCATGTGGCTGCGCGGGCTGCTTTACCGCAACCAACACAATGGCCTGCCTCGCCCATGTGTTTGAGGAAGAAAACGCCCTCGACAAACTCGAAGCGTTCACCTCCCTCAATGGCCCCGCCCACTACGGCCTGCCCGTCAATGATGCGACCCTTACCCTAACCAAGGGCGACACACCCACGCCCTACCCGTCCCATATCGACACCCCGGACGGCCGCGTCACGGTGTTCGATCCCGGCCACCCGCTGATGTGGCGCGTGACCTA
This sequence comes from Thalassobacter stenotrophicus, assembly GCF_001458315.1. GTDB lineage: Bacteria > Pseudomonadota > Alphaproteobacteria > Rhodobacterales > Rhodobacteraceae > Thalassobacter > Thalassobacter stenotrophicus. The sequence goes on from NZ_CYRX01000010.1 coordinate 191,518, forward strand.
ACCCTCCTTTGTTCCCCAAATACTCCCGCCGGAGGCTTCCATGATCCCAACTTCCTTCCCCGACGCCCGCGAAATCGCGCGCCTGACTGCGCGCATGCTCCTCGAAATCGAGGCTGTCCACTTCAACGCACGTGAGCCGTTTATTCTGGCCTCTGGCCTGCCCTCACCCACCTATATCGACTGCCGCAAGCTGATCTCTTATCCGCGCATCCGCTCGACGCTGATGGACTTCTTGACCGTAACGGTGATGCGCGACGCAGGGTTTGAGGCGTTCGACAACATCGCAGGCGGCGAAACGGCGGGCATCCCCTTCTCGGCGTTTGTTGCTGAACGCATGGCCCTGCCCATGACCTACGTGCGCAAGAAACCCAAGGGCTATGGCCGCAACGCCCGCATTGAAGGCGCTATGTCCGAAGGCCAACGCGTCCTCCTTGTTGAGGACCTGACGACCGATGGCGGCTCCAAGCTGTCCTTCGTGGACGCGATCCGCGAAACCGGGGCGACCTGCGCGCATACGGCTGTCATTTTCTCCTACGGCATTTTCCCCGAAACGGAAAAAACCTTGGGCGATCACGGCGTCACACTGCACGCGCTGTGCACATGGTGGGATGTCCTGGCCGAAGCCAAGGCCCAAGGTTCCTTCGATTCGGAGACCCTGTCCGAGGTTGAAGCCTTCCTCACCGCGCCCCGCGCGTGGCAGGATGCCAATAAGCCTTCCGGCTAACCAGCCCGGAACACGGCGATTTTCGCCCAAACAAATCGATCAGGTCACGGGTGCCGCCCCCTTAGGGCGGCATTCACCATGTTAAGAATTATTACGCCAAAATGCGCAATATCTTGACCCAACACACCGTGATTTGTCATGATGTTGTGCATGCACATTGCCCGACATGTTATCCACAGCTTTTCCACGTTGCCCTGCGCAGGTCCGCTCCGCTATGACAGACCTCACGAGAGGCGAGGTCCACAATGAATGAAATAACGCAAATGAACGCGACGGGAATGCCCGCCGCGACACCAGAAGAACTGCCCGCCAATATTGAGGCCGAACAGCAGCTTCTGGGTGCGATCCTGACCAATAACGACCTGTTCGATCAGGCCGCCTCGATCATCCGGGCCGAGCATTTCTATGACCCCGTGCACCGGCGCATTTGGGAAACCGCGGCTGAGCGGATCCACAAAAACGCACTCGCCTCACCGGTCACGCTCAAAGCCTTTATGGAGGACGATGAAGGCCTTCAGGCGCTCGGCGGACCTGCCTATCTGGTCAACCTCGCGGGGGCCGCGATTTCATCCTATGCAGTGCGCGACTACGCCCAGATGATCTATGACCTCGCGATCCGGCGCGAGCTGATCGGACTGGGGCGCAACATCGCCGCCGAAGCCTCGGACGTGCGCGTCAGCAATGACCCCCGCGATCAGATCGTGGCCGCAGAACAGCATCTGTATGCCCTCGCCGAGCAGGGCAAAACCGAAAGCGGGTTTCAGACCTTTTTGTCCGCCGTCACAGACGCCGTCCAAATCGCCAACGCCGCCTACATGCGCGAAGGTGGAATGGCCGGTATCTCGACCGGACTGGTCGATATGGACAAAAAGCTGGGCGGGCTGCACCGCTCCGACCTTTTGATCCTCGCGGGTCGTCCGTCGATGGGTAAAACCTCGCTTGCCACCAACATCGCGTTCAACATCGCCAAGGCTTACCAAAAGGGCATCCTACCAGATGGACGCGAGGGCGCGGTTGAGGGGGGCGTCGTGGGCTTCTACAGCCTTGAGATGAGCGCCGAACAGCTGGCCGCCCGGATTTTGTCCGAGGCCTCTGAGGTCCCATCCGAGCAAATCCGCAAAGGCGACATGACGGAATCCGAATTCCGCCGTTTTGTGGAGGCCGCAAAGTCGCTCGAAAAGTGCCCTCTCTATATCGACGACACGCCCGCCCTGCCGATTTCCCAGCTCGCGGCCCGTGCGCGGCGCCTGAAACGGACCAGCGGTTTGGACGTGCTGATCATCGACTATCTTCAGCTGGTGCGCCCCGCCTCAGCCAAAGACAGCCGCGTGAACGAAGTTTCTGAGATCACGCAGGGCCTCAAGGCCATCGCCAAAGAACTCGACATCCCCGTGATCGCCCTGTCGCAGCTGTCACGTCAGGTCGAAAGCCGCGAAGACAAACGTCCCCAGCTGAGCGATCTGCGCGAATCCGGCTCGATTGAGCAGGATGCGGACGTTGTGATGTTCGTGTTCCGGGAGGAATACTACAAAGAGCGTGAAAAACCCGGCGATCATGAGCTAGAGAAAATGGCCGCATGGCAAGAGGCGATGGAGCGGCTGCACGGCCGCGCCGAGGTCGTCATCGGCAAGCAGCGTCACGGTCCCATCGGCACCGTTGAGCTCAGCTTTGAAGGGCGCTTCACTCGCTTCGGCAATCTCATCCAACCTTGGCAGCAAGGCCAAGAGGGCTAACCACACAGACTTTTTGGTGCGCCCTTACCCGTGCGCCAAACCGCACCGCTTCGCGCCTAAGGGCCCGAAGGGTCCCGCGCGGACGGCAGAGTGGCAGGCTTGCGCCTGCTCGAAGTCGTCCGCCCGCCTTTTCCACCTGCCCCCTTGACGTTACAGCACATTTTCCGCACCACGAGCGGTATGTCCAACGCAGAACTCTCAATCGACCTTGATGCCATCGTCGCAAATTGGCGCGCCCTCGACACCGCGTCGGGCGCAGGCACGGAAACATCTGCCGTCGTAAAGGCGAACGCCTACGGCCTCGACATCGCTCAGGTTGCGCCGAAACTCGCGGCCAGCGGTGTGCGGACCTTCTTTGTGGCCACAGTCGATGAGGGCGTCGCTTTGCGCAATGTCCTCGGCACTGGCCCTCGCATTTACGTTTTGGGCGGTCACAGCCCTGGCAGTTCCAAGAAACTTGTCGGCGCGGCTTTGTCCCCTGTTATCAACAGCATTGAGCAGTTGACCCATCACCTAGAGGCCGCTCCGGGCCGTGATTTCGCGATCCAGTTGGACACCGGCATGAACCGCCTCGGGATGGAGATTGACGAATGGGCCGCCTGCGCCGAACTTGCTTTGCGCGCCGGGCCAAGCCTTGTGATGTCGCATTTGGCCTGCGCCGATGACCCCAACCACCCAATGAACGCGCAACAACTTGCGGCGTTCCATCATATGACCGACGGCATCGCAGTGCCTCGCGCGCTCAGTGCGACGGGTGGCATTCTGCTCGGGCCTGAATATCATTTTGACATGACCCGCCCCGGCATTGGCCTTTATGGCGGTGCACCTTTCACAGAGGCCACACCGGTTATCACGCTATCGCTGCCCGTAATCCAATGTCGCGATGTCAAACAGGGTGAGACCGTAGGCTATGCCAACAGCTGGACCGCCCCCGGCCCCGCACGCATCGCAACCCTTCAGGGCGGGTATGCCGACGGAATCCTGCGCGCGCTTTCGGGCAAGGTGACCTTGTTTGACGGCGCAATTCCCTGCCAATTGGCAGGTCGCGTGTCGATGGACCTGCTCACCGTGGATATTACCCACCTTGAGCGCGACCCAACTGAACTGACCTTGCTGGGTCCCCACCAAGGGGTTGATGCCGTTGCGGACGTCGCAGGCACGATCGGCTATGAAATCCTAACCAGCCTTGGCGCGCGCTACACCCGCGCTTATGCCGGTGGCGTCGTATGACCGCGCTGTTGACACCTGTCGCGGCACTGGGTCGGGGCACCTTATCCTTGCTAGCGTTGATCGGACGGATCACGCTATTTGCCATCGACACGCTTAGCCACTTAGTGCGCCCCCCGTTCTACTTTAAGGAGTTCGGGCATGCGCTTCTTTATATTGGATATTTATCCCTGCCCGTCGTCGGCCTAACCGCGCTGTTCACCGGCGGTGCGCTGGCGCTACAGATTTACGCAGGCGGGGCGCGGTTCAATGCAGAGGCTGTCGTACCTTCTATCGTTGCCATCGGCATGGTCCGCGAATTGGGCCCGGTTTTGGGTGGCTTGATGGTCGCGGGCCGAGTTGCGGCCTCGGTCGCGGCAGAGGTCGGCACCATGAAAGTGACGGAGCAGATTGACGCGCTTGTGACCCTTTCAACCCACCCAATGAAGTACCTGACCGTGCCGCGTGTGCTGGCCGCAACGCTGTCGTTGCCGGTTCTGGTCGCGGTGGGCGATGTGATCGGCATCATGGGCGGATATGTGGTCGGCGTCACGCGGCTCGACTTTAACGGTGCCGTGTATCTCTCTAATACGGTTGATTTTCTTGAGTTTTGGGATGTCGCATCCGGACTGGTCAAGGGCGCGGTCTTTGGCTTTATCGTCGCCCTAATGGGTTGCTACCACGGCATGAACTCAGGCCGGGGCGCACAGGGCGTGGGCCGAGCCACGACCAATGCCGTTGTATCAGCGTCCGTGATGATCCTTGCGTCAAACTACCTCCTCACAGAGGTGTTTTTCTCCGCATGAGCACGCCAATGATCACTCTCGACAATGTCCATAAAACCTTTGGCACAAACGCGGTCCTGCGCGGGGTAAACCTGTCGGTGGCCAAGGGCGAAAGCCTTGTGATCATTGGCGGATCGGGCACTGGCAAATCCATCACGATCAAGTCCGTGCTTGGCCTTGTGACACCAGAGCACGGCACAATCACCGTTGACGGCAAGAACATCAGCAATGGCGATCGTGATGCGTTTTTGGCCCGATTTGGGATGTTGTTCCAAGGTGGTGCCTTGTTTGACAGCCTGCCGATTTGGCAAAACGTGGCCTTTCGCCTGCTGCGCGGGTCGTTGAAACGCCCCAAGGATGAGGCCCGCGAAATCGCCATCGAAAAGCTACGGCGCGTGGGCCTAAAGCCTGATGTCGCCGACCGCTTTCCGGCGGAACTGTCGGGAGGCATGCAAAAACGTGTGGGGTTGGCCCGCGCGATTGCCGCGGAACCTGAGATCATCTTTTTTGATGAACCAACAACCGGGCTGGACCCGATTATGTCTGGCGTGATCAATGAGTTGATCCGTGAAATCGTGGTTGAAATGGGCGCAACGGCTATGACGATCACCCATGACATGACCTCTGTCCGGGCAATCGCTGATAGCGTTGCGATGTTGCATGACGGCGTGATCCAATGGCATGGCCCCGTGTCTGAAATGGATACCGCGGATGATCCCTATTTGCAGCAGTTCATTCATGGTCGCGCCGAGGGCCCTATCGACGCGGTCCGTTAATGGGTGTTCTCAAGGCGTTAAACCTCACCCTGCTGTTCCTCTTTCCCATCGCATGGTTTGCGCCCCTCCTGCGCGCAGGCATCTTGCCTCTGTTTAGCTTGAACGAAATTTCGATCATGTCCGGGTTACTGTCTTTGTGGCAAAGCGACCCGATCCTTGCGCTGCTCGTCACAGCGCTTGCGATTTTTGCACCTTATGCAAAGACAATCGCCCTCGCGCTGGTGCAATTTGGATTGTTCCCAACCCAGGCGCTGCCCACATTGACGTGGCTGGGTAAACTCGCGATGGCGGATATCTTTCTGATTTCGCTTTATATCGTGATCATCAAAGGCATTGGAATTGGCCGGGTCGAAACCGCATGGGGCCTATGGCTGTTTACCTTTTGCGTCCTGCTCAGCCTTGCGGTGTCGATTTTCACATCGCGGCTTCTCAACGCCACCAAATTGGACTAAAGCAAGAACATGGCAAAACCAATTACCTCCTATTCTTGCTCCGAATGCGGCGCGACACACAAAAAATGGTCCGGGCGCTGCGATGGCTGCGGCGCGTGGAACACCATCAAAGAGGACGTGCCACTTAGCCAAGGGCCGGGCAAAAAGGCTTTAGGTGGTTTAAAGGGCAGCAAAATGGCCTTAACCGACCTCGCGACCGAAGAAACGCCTCCGCCCCGGCAATACTCTGGCATGGCCGAGCTGGACCGCGTGTTTGGCGGTGGCCTCGTGAACGCATCGGCGACCTTGGTGGGCGGCGATCCGGGCATCGGGAAATCCACGCTTTTGCTACAAGCCGCCGCCAGCTTTGCGCGCAAAGGTCTCAAGGTGATCTACGTCTCGGGCGAGGAAGCCACCGCGCAGGTCCGCATGCGCGCGCAGCGTCTTGGGCTGGCGGATGCCTCGGTCCAGCTGGCCGCCGAAACCAATCTGCGCAACATCCTCACAACGCTCGAGGCCGAAAAACCCGACCTCGCCATCATCGACTCGGTGCAAACCGTCTGGCTCGACACGGTTGACAGCGCGCCGGGTTCCGTCAGCCAAGTGCGCGCCTCGGCCCATGAATTAACCAGTTTCGCCAAACGGTTTGGCACGGCTGTTGTGCTGGTCGGTCACGTCACCAAAGAGGGTCAGATCGCGGGCCCGCGCGTCGTTGAACACATGGTCGATACGGTCCTTTATTTTGAGGGCGAACGCGGCCACCAATTCCGCATCCTACGCGCGGTCAAGAACCGCTTTGGCCCCGCAGATGAGATTGGCGTATTTGAGATGACCGGCGCGGGCCTGTCAGAGGTCGCCAACCCTTCGGCCCTGTTCCTGACGGACCGTGATGCACCGGCCCCTGGATCGGTCGTGTTTGCGGGCATCGAAGGCACAAGGCCCGTCTTGGTCGAAGTCCAAGCCCTTGTGGCACCTAGCCAATTGAGCCAGCCGCGCCGCGCCGTCGTGGGCTGGGATGGATCACGGCTCAGCATGATCCTCGCCGTGTTAGAGGCCCGCGCGGGCATTTCCTTTGCCGGACTTGATGTCTACCTCAACATCGCGGGCGGCATCAAAATATCCGAACCTGCCGCCGACCTTGCCGTCGCCTGCGCGCTGCTCTCTGCCCGCGAAGATGCCGCATTACCGCCCACAACTGTGGTTTTTGGGGAACTCAGCCTGTCTGGCGCGCTGCGCCCCGTCTCACAGGCCGAAAATCGGTTGAAAGAAGCCGCAAAACTTGGTTTCACAGCCGCAATCGCACCAACGGGGTGCAAGACCGGAACGTCAGACGACTTGCAGATCAACTTGCAGCCTGATCTGATCACTCTGGTGGGCGAAGTGTTTGGCGCGGGCTGAACGCGACAGACGGAGCGGGATGCATGGACGGCTTTACCATTATTGACGCGGGCGTAGCGGCCGTGATTGTCATCTCGGCGATCTTGGCGTTTTCGCGCGGCTTGGTCCGTGAGGGCATGGCCATCGTCGGCTGGATCGCGGCGGCTTTCCTTGCGTTCACCTTTGCCGGCGCGGCAGAGCCCCTGATCCGCGAAATTCCATATGTGGGGGATTTCATCGGCGAAAGCTGTGAGTTGGCGATCATCGCGGCCTTTGCAGTGGTATTTGCCTTATCGCTCGTGGCCACTTCAATTTTCACCCCAATGTTCTCATCAGCCATTCGCAACTCGGTTCTCGGGGCCACCGACCGAGGCCTTGGTTTCTTGTTCGGTGTGGCACGTGGGGCGCTTTTGGTGATCGTCGCGTTTATCGTCGTGGACCGCGTCACAACGGATGGCGCTATCCCGATGGTCGACGACAGCCGCTCTGCCGCGATCTTTGAGCGCGTCCAACAACAGGTTGAGGCGCAGATCCCCTCGGACGCGCCGGGCTGGATTTTGGAACGCTACCAACAACTGGTTGGGGCCTGTGGTCCGACCCAAGATCCGTTGCAACCCGCCCCCACGGGTAACTAATGTCGCACAAGGCGTCTTGAAGGCGTGACAAGCCTCGGCCAAAGCCCTAAACCCCGACGCAGATGACCACGCCGGATCAAGGACACCCCATGACCGACTCTCCCCTGCCCCAAACCGCCTGGCGCGAGACGCCGTTTGATGACGACAAGCTGAAAGAGGAATGCGGGATATTCGGGGTGAACGGCGTGTCCACCGCCGCAAATTTCGTGGCTCTTGGGCTGCACGCTCTGCAACACCGCGGCCAAGAGGCTGGCGGCATCGTGGTGCATGACCCTGAACACGGCTTCAACTCGGCCCGCCGGTTTGGCTACGTCCGCGATAATTTCACCAGCCAAGCCGTCATGGACACGCTGCCCGGTCCCATCGCGATCGGCCACGTCCGTTATTCGACGGCTGGCTCCAAAGGCGCGACTGCGATCCGCGATGTGCAGCCCTTCTTTGGCGAGTTTGCCATGGGCGGTGCTGCGATTGCGCACAACGGCAACATCACAAACGCCGAAGAACTGCGCCGCGAACTGATTGAGCGCGGCTCGATCTTCCAAAGCTCAAGCGACAGTGAATGCATCATCCACCTGATGGCGCGCTCCTTGCAGAAAAATATCCCCGAGCGGATGAAAGACGCCCTGCGCCGCGTCGAAGGCGCGTTTTCCGTCGTCGCAATGACCCGAACCAAGCTGATCGGTGTGCGTGACGCACTTGGTGTTCGCCCCCTCGTTCTGGGCCGCATCGGTGACGGCTACGCCCTCGCCTCTGAGACCTGTGCCCTCGACATCATCGGCGCAGAGTTTGTGCGCGAAATCGAACCCGGTGAGATGGTCGTGATTTCCTCTACCGGAGAGGTCACCTCCCACCGCCCGTTTGAACAAAAGCCCTCCCGCTTTTGCATCTTTGAGCATGTCTATTTCTCCCGCCCCGACAGCATCCTAGGCGGACGGTCCGTCTATGAAACTCGCGAAAACATTGGCCGCGAACTGGCCAAGGAAGCCCCGGTTGAGGCCGATCTGGTCTGCCCCGTGCCCGACAGCGGCACCCCGGCGGCTATCGGCTTTAGCCTGCAAAGCGGCATTCCCTACGCAATGGGGATCATCCGCAACCAATACATGGGCCGCACCTTTATTGAACCCAGCGAACAGGTCCGCAACCTCGGCGTGCGTCTCAAGCTGAACGTGAACCGCGCCCTAATCCGGGGCAAACGCGTCATCCTCGTGGACGACAGTGTTGTGCGCGGCACGACCTCACGCAAGATCAAGGAAATGATCCTCGATGCCGGCGCGGCTGAGGTCCATTTCCGCATCGCCAGCCCCCCCACGGCTTGGCCTTGCTTCTACGGCGTCGACACGCCTCAGCGCGAAAAACTCCTCGCCGCAACGATGTCCGAAGAAGAAATGCGCACGCATCTCGGCGTCGACAGCCTCAAGTTCATCTCTCTCGACGGGCTCTACCGCGCAGTGGGTGAAGCAAACGGCCGGGACGCCAAAGCCCCCCAATACTGCGACGCGTGCTTCTCGGGTGAATACCCGGTCGCCCCACGCGACAAACTCGCCCAAGGGTTCCAACTCAAAACAGCGGCCGAGTAAGCCGCCTCTTTGGTTCCCAAATATCCTGGGGGCGTCCGAAGGACAGGGGCAAAGCCCCAAAAACCTCGGCAACAATGAATCAGACAAACCCAACAAAAAAGCCGCCTCAACGGGCGGCTTTTTCACAGTCTCATAGTGCCTAGCGCATTAGGCAGATTTCTTGCCCAACGCGGCCCATGCACCCGACACGATCAATGCTGCAATAACCGCTTTCAGCGCATCACCAGCAAGAAACGGCAGCATGAACCAACCCAGCAGGTTTTCCATTGTTGGGGCAACCCAACCGGCTTCAATGCCCAAACCACCAGCAACCAGCGCAGGCCACGCCAGACCGGGCACGTACAGCAGAGCCGAAGCCACGAGTGTCGCGGCCGACAGGCCCAGTACCGATTTAACACCGCGCTCAGCAACAAAACCCGCGAACCATGCCATGGCCACAAAGCCCAGCAAGAAACCAGCCGAGGGGCCAACGAATGCCGCAAGGCCCGGTGCCGTCGTCAGCGTGAACATCGGCAGACCAGCAGCGCCTTGCGCCAAATAGGCAACAAGCGTGATGGCACCAAGGCGCGAGCCGAATGTCAAACCAACAACCAGAATGGCCAGCGTTTGCAGTGTCATCGAAGTCGCGCCCAAGGGCACCGACACTTTGGCGGCGATCGCGATGATAGCGGAACCCGCCAGCACCAAAAGCGCCTGTTTCAGAAGTGTGTTTTGGCCCAGTGTGGCTTGGGTAAGGGTCATGTGTGGCTCTCCGTTCACATATTTCTCAAAGGTAATGCCAAGCTCGCACCATAGAAGTCAAGCGATGCTAACCGCGCATGCCCTTGCACGACGTCGCAGGGCGTGCCACATGCTCCGCCATGACACAGAACACTCCTCCTTCCCTCGCGCTGATCACCGGCGCCTCCCGCGGTCTTGGGGCGGGCATTGCCATCGCTCTTGCGGCTCGCGGCACGCACATCATGGCTGTCGCCCGGACAACTGGCGCGCTCGAAGAACTGGATGACAAGATCAAGGCCGTGGGCGGCGTTGCCACGCTCGCGCCGATGGACATTACAAATGACGGCGCGATGCAGCATCTGTGCCGCTCGGTGCATGAACGCTGGGGCTCCCTGCCCCTTTGGGTGCACACCGCGATCCACACGCCGCCATTGGCCCCGGTCACGCAGATCGACGCAAAGGCCATGGACAAAAGCATCGCCAACAACATCAAGGCCGTCTCGACCTTGATGACTTACGTGAACCCGCTGTTGCAGGCCGCCGCGCCCAATGCCCATGCAGTCTTTCTGGATGACACGTCAGACGCCGCGTTTTCCGGGGCTTATGCCGCGACCAAAGCCGCCACACGCACGCTTGTCCGCCATTGGCAGCGTGAGGCCACGACCCCCTCAGCCCCATCTGTGCATCTGTTGGAGCCGGCACCCACCGCCACGGCCTCCCGCGCGCGGTTCTATCCCGGAGAAGATCGTAGCACCTTGGCCAGCCCCGCTGACGAAGGCGAACGGCTTGTCGCAAGTTTGTTTGGGCCGCGTCCCTAAACTATTGGCGCGCCCGTGGATCACCACGGGCCGCACCAGCTTCAGCCAAAGGCGTCAGACGACGCCTTCGGCTTTTTCGGCCAAGGCCTCTGCCCGGCCTGCAAAATCCTCAAGCCGCTGTTGCAGCCCTGTGTCCGGTGCGGGTGCCGCAGCTGTCGCACCCCGCGCCTGAAGCTCCTCGATCACGCCTTGTTGCGTGGCCAGTTCCGCCTCTAGCTTTTTGACGTCCTCTTGCAGCGAGATAGACTTATCCGCCAGCATCAGACCCGCCATCAACAACATTCGATCCTGCGTCAGCCGCGCCCCTGCCGCCGATAGCTTTTGCGCTTCGGTATCTAAAAGACCCGAGGCGGATTGCAAATAGGGTTCTTCGCCTGGCTGACAGGCCACGATGAACGACCGCCCGCCAATATTGATTGTGACGTCAGGCATTGGCGCTCTCCTCAAGCATGGGTTCCAGCTCTGCCAGCAGCGTCCGCATTTCGGCCAGATCGGCATGACGCGCAACGCGCAGCGCCTCGACCTCAGCCTCAAGGGCGCGGTTGATCAGGCCTGCGTCCGTGGCCCCTTGCGCTGCACTCGCGCGCAAAGCGGCGGTCACTTCGGTCAACTCAGCGAGGGCGGCCAAATCGCCGGGGTCGGCAGCCATCGGCGCCGCAGCAGCCCCCATCGCGTCGGCTTGCACGTGAATACGGTCGATCTCAGCGTCCTTGGCCGCCAGTGCCGCCGCGTGGCTGACACGAAGTGCCTCCATCTCGGCACTCGCGCCGCTTTGCGCCTCCGCCAAAGCGGCACGCAGGTTGGCCAGTTCGATGTCACGCTCCGCCACGATGTGGCTCAGGTCCTCGGTTGGGGCGGCCGCTTCGGTTGCGGCGGCCTGTACCTCAGCCAATTCGTCCTTGAGAGCGGTGATCCGTTCGCTCAGCTGGGCCGTAACGGTCTGTTCCTCAGCCAGCTTGACGGCCAAAGCACCTGCCGACTGCGGCCCCGTCAAAGCGGCCTCCAAACGGTCCAGCGCGCCGGTCAACCGCCGCTCTGCATCCGTGGTCATATCATTTTCACTCATGGTCCATCCATTCAAACGTGAGAAAAACCTAAGACCCATGGAATCGCACGCGCGCCCAATTGTCAAAGCGATAGACCGCAAACAGGCCGATTTCGGCCCTATATCTTGTGGTTAACTCGCAAAACCGGGCCTTTGGGGGCGGTTTCACGCGGCCCGCCCCCAAGAGTGGCTTGCAACGGGGGCCATCCCTGCTATCACGCGCGCAAACACCCCATACCCTTCAAAAAGGACGCCTCATGGACCTCAACGCCCTGCGCACCGCAAACCCCGGCCACTGGCGCCGCGCAACCGCCATTCGCGCGCTGACCCTTGATGCGGTGGCTGCCGCCAACTCGGGGCACTCCGGGATGCCCATGGGCATGGCCGACGTCGCCACGGTTTTGTTTGAGCGTCACATGAAGTTTGATGCCGCCAACCCTGCATGGCCCGACCGGGACCGGTTTGTTTTGTCGGCAGGCCACGGCTCGATGCTGCTGTACTCGCTGCTGCACCTCACGGGCTACCCCGAGATGACGCTGGAGCAGATCAAGAACTTCCGCCAATTGGGCGCGATCACCGCGGGCCACCCCGAATACGGCCACGCCCCCGGTATCGAAACCACAACCGGCCCCTTGGGTCAGGGCATCGCCACCGCAGTTGGCATGGCCATCGCTGAAGAAATCCAGCGCGCGCGCTACACCAAAAAGATCGTTGATCACTATACATACGTGATCGCGGGCGACGGCTGCTTGATGGAGGGCGTCAGCCAAGAGGCCATCGGCCTTGCCGGTAAGCTGGAGCTGTCGCACCTGATCGTGCTATGGGATGACAACGGCATCACCATCGACGGCAAGGTCGAGATTTCGGACGTGACGGACCAAAAACAGCGTTTCTTGGCCTCCGGCTGGGATGTGTTGGAAGTTGACGGCCACGACCCCGAGGCAATTGATGCGGCCATTGCCAAGGCAAAGACCGGCAAAAAGCCTACAATGATTGCCTGCAAAACCCACATCGCACTGGGTCACGCGGCGCAAGACACCTCCAAGGGTCACGGCGCGCTGACGAACGCTGAGCAACTGCTGGCCGCCAAAGCCGCCTACGGTTGGGACCACGGTGCCTTTGAAATCCCCGCCGATGTGAAATCCGAGTGGGAAGCCATTGGCGCCCGTGGCGCTGCCGAGCGTGCCGAATGGGAAGCCCGTCTGGCCGCCCTTGGTGCCAGCAAGCGCGCTGAATTTGAACGCGCTCTGGCCGGCGATGCGCCCAAGCGTCTGTCGGCCACGATCAAGCGCCTCAAGCGTGAAATCTCCGAAGGTCAGCCTTCAATGGCGACGCGCAAATCCTCTGAGACCGTGCTCAAGGCGATCAACCCGATCATGGCCGAAACCATCGGCGGATCAGCAGACTTGACGGGGTCCAACAACACGCTGACCGGTGACATGGGTGTGTTTGAGCCGGGCAACCGCAAAGGCCGCTACATCTATTACGGCATCCGTGAACACGGCATGGCCGCTGCGATGAACGGCATGGCTTTGCACGGTGGTGCAAGGGCTTATGGTGGGACGTTCATGTGCTTTACCGACTATGCGCGCCCCGCGATGCGCCTGTCGGCCCTGATGGGTGTGCCCGCGACCTACGTCATGACGCACGACAGCATCGGTCTGGGCGAAGACGGCCCAACGCACCAACCTGTTGAGCATCTGGCCATGATGCGCGCGACACCCAACTTCAACGTATTCCGCCCCGCAGACACCGTTGAAACCGCAGAAGCATGGGAATTGGCGCTAACGTCGAAATCCACGCCTGCGATGCTGTCGCTGACGCGCCAAAACGTGCCGACTTTGCGCACGACCCACACCAACAAGAACCAAGTCGCCCAAGGTGGCTACGTTCTGGCAGATGCTGAAGGCAAGCGCATGGCGATCCTTATGGCGACCGGCTCGGAAGTGGCCATCGCCATGGAAGCCCGTGACCTGCTGCAACAAGATGGCATCGGCACACGTGTGGTTTCCATGCCCTGCTGGGAGCTGTTTGAGGAAACGGACGAAGCCTACCGCCGCCGCGTCCTGCCCGGTGGCCCGGTGCGGGTTGCGGTTGAGGCCGGTATTCGCTTCGGCTGGGATCGTTGGTTGTTTGGTGAGCGCGGCAAGCGTGAGAAGTCCGGCTTTGTCGGGATGCACGATTTCGGTGCCTCCGCTCCGGCAGATGTTCTCTATGAGCATTTCGGCATCACGCCACAGGCGATCGCCGACAAGGTCAAATCCCTGCTCTAACAAATCAAAAGGCGCTCCAACGGGGCGCCTTTTTTCTACTGCGGTGTCCCTCACCCGCGCCAGCATTCCTGCGCCCTGATGCCTCAGGGTCCACTAAACCCCTTGCTCGAAATGGTTTTTTGCCGCCCCCTAGGGCTTTAGCCAAAACTTTGCGAGCAAAGATGAAACACCTTATTTTACCGACCGCCCTTGCCCTCTCCCTTTTTGCCGAGGGCGCAGAGGCCGGGACAATTACCTATACAGATACGTCTCACGGCGATCGCAGCACTGTTTCCGTACCGAGGTTCGATCCAGCATTGGGCTTCTTGACGATGGTCGAGTACCGCATGACGGGGCGGACATCTTCTATCGATGCAACGGACAATTATCCGCTCTCGGCCTCTGCGAGCGCGCGCGTGACAATAGATTTTCTAAGACAAACAAAAAGCGATAGCGACTACGCCTTTGAGGAATGCAGCTACGCGACCTACAGCAGTTCGTTTGGCTGGGAATGCCAATCTAATTTCCAAGCGTCTGCGTCAGCCTTTGCAGAGATTTCCGAAGTCCTAAGCCTCGAACAGGGGGACAACCTGCCCTTGCGTTTCAATGGTACCGACGTCCTGACCGGCACCGTAAATGGCTATTTCAACCGCCGTTTTGGTGGTATTTCCTCGACCCTCTCCATCACATACACGTTCGCCGATGCACCGCCTGGTCCACTCCCTGCGGCCTATGCGGCCCTGCCTCTTCCGGCGTCTGCCCCATTGTTACTGGCGGGACTAGGGGGCATTGCCGTCCTGCGCAGACGAAAATCGAAATAAATCTGGGACCGTAGCCTCACGACCCGGGCGCGTGCTAGTGCGCCCGGCCCATCAGGGTCAGGGCTTTTTCCACCAAGGGGATCAGCGCGAACCCAAGGATGATGCCCAGCACGCCATCCATAATCGCCTTTGCGGTCCATTCGATCCCGCCGCTGCCTGCGGCGACCGCGTGGGCTGCGTCATCGATCAGGTGTTCGGGCGCGTGCCAGCCCATCTCGGCCCATGCGTGCACGATGATCGAGCCGCCGACCCAAAGCATCGCCGCCGTGCCAACCACCAGCAGCAGCTTCATAAACGTAGGCATACCCTTCACGATCCCACGCCCAATGGCGGCTGAAACACCGCCGCGCGCGGACATGTGCAGCCCGACATCATCCGCCTTTACGATGATCGCAACCGCGCCATAAACCAACGCCGTGATCCCGATGGCCACGACCACCAATGCCGCCCCTTTGAACACAAGGCCCGCCTCCGCAGGCAAAGCCGACAGCGCGATGGTCATGATTTCGGCCGAAAGGATAAAGTCTGTCTTGATCGCGCCCTTCACCTTCTGCTCTTCGAGGTGCGCAGGGTCGCCTTTGACCCCTTTGGCGTCCAGATCAACGTGCCCCGGCCGAAGCCATTTCAGGATTTTCTCCGCCCCCTCAAAACACAAATACGCCCCACCCAGCATCAACAAGGGCGCGATCAGCCAAGGCGCGAATACCGACAAAAGCAGCGCCGCAGGTGTCAGGATCAACAGCTTGTTCAAGATCGAGCCGCGCGCGATTTTCCACACGATGGGCAATTCCCGCTCCGCCGAGAAACCGGTCACGTATTTCGGGGTCACGGCCGCGTCGTCTATCACAGCCCCCGCCGCCTTGGCCCCGGCTTTGCTTGCTTGTGCGATGACATCATCCACCGAGGCCGCTGCGATCTTTGCAATCCCAGCCACATCATCCAATAGCGCCAAAAGGCCCGACATGTGCGAATCCCCCTTCAAGGTTACCGCAGGGTAACGCACGAAATTCCTTACGCAATCCGCACTGGTTAACCACGACTTCCGCACAGTGCCGCCATGATAGCGATATCAGTTTCCGCTAACGGCAACATTTACCGCTAACACACGAAAACTGCGACCGTTTCACCCTTTGTCAAAGCCGCTTGCTCCCGTATATCGGACCCAACGGGCACGGGGCTTGCACCGCTAAGAATTGGAGCGAAAGATGACCATCACTGTCGGGATCAACGGATTTGGACGCATCGGACGGTGCACGCTGTCGCACATCATTGAATCGGGGCGCAATGACATCGCCGTGGTCAAGATGAACGCAACCGGGCCGATCGAAACCAATGCGCACCTGCTGAAATACGACAGTGTTCATGGCCGTTTCGCCGGCGACATCCGGGTTGAGGGCAACACGATGGATCTGGGCCGTGGCCCGATTGAGGTGATGTCGACATACGACCCGACCGAACTGGACTGGTCCGGTGTCGATGTTGTGTTGGAGTGCTCCGGCCAGTTCAACGCCCGCGACAAAGCCGCCGTCCACATGAACCACGGCGCCAAGCGCGTTCTGGTTTCCGCCCCCGCCACAAACGCCGACAAAACCATCGTTTACGGTGTGAACCACCGCGAATTGGATGGCTCGCATCACGTCGTGTCGAACGCGTCTTGCACCACCAACTGCCTCGCGCCCTTGGCAAAGGTCCTCAATGACGCCATCGGCATCGAAAGCGGCATCATGACGACCGTGCACTCCTACACCGGGGACCAGCCCACGCTGGACCGCCGCCACAAGGACCTGTACCGCGCCCGCGCAGCCGCCATGGCGATGATCCCAACCTCGACAGGTGCGGCCAAGGCCATCGGCGAAGTCATCCCGGCTCTGAACGGCAAACTGGACGGCACCGCATTGCGCGTGCCAACGCCAAACGTCTCGGCCGTCGATCTGACCTTTGTCGCCTCCAAGGACGTGACTGTTGCAGACGTTAACGCAGTCGTTGCTGAGGCCGCAGCCGGTCACATGGGCCACGTGCTGTCCTATGACCCCGAGCCCAAGGTCTCGATCGACTTCAATCACACGACACATTCGTCGATCTTCGCCCCCGACCAGACCAAGGTCATCGGCCGCCAAGTCCGCGTGCTGGCGTGGTACGACAATGAGTGGGGCTTTTCGTGCCGGATGGCCGATGTCGCCACCGCGATGGGCCGCCTGATCTAAACTATCGCCCCCATCTGATATTCCAAAGCCCCGCCTTAACAGGCGGGGTTTTGCGTTATGCCCTGCCCCTGCACGACACATGCACGCTTTCCCCCGCATCCCCGCTCTGGCAAGCTGCAGCCATGTCCAACCGCTTTGCCTTTGTTTTCTTCGCCCTGATCTGTGGCTCGCTGGCGTTCGACTGGCTCAATAACGAAGCCCTGGTGATTATCTTCCTCGGCCAACGGCTCTTGGATCTGATCGCGTGGATTGCATTCTGGCGGTAAACAGCCAGCCCAAACACCCAGACTTGCGCGCTCGGTCCCAACATGTTAGCGCTACCATAAATTAGCAATAGACCAGAACGGAGACCGGTTATGACCGTGCGCGTGGCAATCAACGGCTTTGGCCGCATCGGACGCAATGTATTGCGAGCATTGGTGGAACAGGGGCGCACCGACCTAGAGGTCGTCGCCATTAACGACCTTGGACCCGTGGAAACGAACGCACACTTGTTGCGGTTCGACTCGATCCATGGCCGCTTTCCGGGGACAGTCACAACCACCGACAGCACGATTGACGTAGGCCGCGGTCCGATTAAGGTCACGGCCATCCGCAACCCCGCCGACCTGCCATGGGGCGATGTTGACATCGTGCTGGAATGCACCGGTATCTTCACCTCCCGCGAGGCATGCCAAGCGCACCTCGACACCGGCGCGCGTCGTGTTCTGATCTCAGCCCCCGGCAAAGATACGGATAAAACAATCGTCTACGGCGTGAACCACGGCACCCTGACGGACCAAGACATCATGGTGTCAAACGCGTCCTGCACCACAAACTGCCTCGCCCCCGTGGCGCATGTGCTGCACCAATCCATCGGGATCAAACGCGGCTTCATGACCACGATCCACAGCTACACCGGCGATCAACCAACGCTCGACACCATGCACTCGGATCTTTACCGCGCACGCGCCGCGGCCATGTCGATGATCCCCACCTCCACCGGTGCCGCCCGCGCAGTGGGCCTTGTTCTGCCTGAACTCGCTGGCAAACTCGACGGCGTCGCAATCCGCGTCCCAACGCCCAATGTCTCTGCGGTTGATCTGACGTTCGAAGCGAGCCGGGACACTTCGGTTGAGGAAATCAACGCAGCCCTCACTGCCGCCGCGGCAAACGGCCCCCTCAAAGGCATCCTTGCCGCCACCGACGACAAACTCGTGTCGATGGACTTCAACCACGATCCGCACTCCTCCATCTTCGCCACCGACCAGACCAAGGTCATGGACGGCACAATGGTCCGCATCCTCAGCTGGTATGACAACGAATGGGGCTTCTCAAACAGGATGCTCGATACCGCTGCGGCCATGGGAAAACTGCTCTAACGGCCCGACCGCGCAAAAAGAAATGGCAAAGGGGCAAATCGCCCCCTTGCTCCTCCTTTGTTCCAAAAATACTCATCCACCAGACGCAACTGGCGGCAACAGAACTGGCGGAGACCCCTGATGAGCTGGAAAACACTCGACGACATGGATTTGGCGGGCAAACTCGTCTTGACCCGCGTGGATATCAACGTGCCGATGGAAAACGGACGCGTCACCGACGACACCCGTATTCAACGTATCCTGCCCACTTTGCGCGATATTCTCGCCGCTGGGGGCCGTCCCGTGATGCTCGCGCATTTTGGTCGCCCCAAGGGCAAGCCCAATCCCGACATGTCGCTGCGCCTTGTCGCCCCCGCGCTTGAGGCCGCTTTGGGCCAGCCCATCACATTCTTTGAGAAACCTGCCCGCGCCGATCTTGATGCGTTGCCAGAGGGGGCCGTTGCCCTGATCGAAAACACGCGCTTTTCCCCGCAAGAAACCGAGAACGCTCCCGAAATGGCCGCATTTCTGGCCTCGCTGGGTGATGTCTATTGCAACGATGCCTTCTCAGCCGCGCACCGTGCCCATGCATCTACCGAAGGGGTGGCCAAGCTGCTCCCCTCCTGTGCAGGGCGCTTGATGCAGGCCGAACTCAGCGCACTTGAGGCTGCTTTGGGCGCGCCCAAACGCCCGGTCACGGCCGTGGTTGGCGGGGCCAAGGTCTCGACCAAGCTCGAGCTGCTGGGCAACCTTGTGCACCGGGTCGACACGCTCGTGATCGGCGGCGGGATGGCCAACACATTTCTAGCCGCCCAAGGCATCGACGTCGGTAAATCCCTCGCAGAGCATGAGATGACCGACACCGCCATCCAAATCCTCGAAACGGCGCGCGTTGCGGGATGCCGCATCCTGCTGCCCTCGGACGTGGTTGTGGCACGCGCGTTTGAGGCCCACGCCGAGTGCGAGGTCGTGCCCGCCGACGCATGCCCTGCCGACGCCATGATCCTAGATGCGGGCCCCGACGCGACCGCACAGATCGTCGCCGCCTTTGAGGCATCCAAGACCTTGATCTGGAACGGCCCGCTCGGTGCCTTCGAAATCCCCCCCTTTGACACCGCGACCAACGCCGCGGCCCAAGCCGCCGCCCGCTTGACCCGTGAGGGTCGGCTGATTTCCGTGGCCGGCGGTGGCGATACCGTTGCCGCCCTCAATACCTCAGGCGCGGGTACGGACTTTACCTACATCTCAACCGCCGGTGGCGCCTTCCTTGAATGGATGGAGGGCAAAACCCTGCCCGGTGTTGCGGCTTTGCAGGGCTGATGCGCCACCGTTAGCGCGATCATAATTGCGGTCCCTTTCTGAGGCAGCTAAGCCGGTGTTAACGCATTCAGAAAGGCCGCTTCCATGAACGAGACACAAGCCAACCAAGTCCGGACAGGCAAAGGATTTATTGCCGCCCTCGACCAATCTGGCGGCTCAACGCCCAAGGCCCTGCGCCTCTATGGCATCGAAGAGGACGCCTATTCCGGCGAGGCCGAGATGTTCGACCTGATCCACGCTATGCGCGCGCGCATCGTGGATGCACCTGCGTTCTCTGGCGACAAGGTCGTTGGCGCGATCCTGTTTGAAATGACCATGGACCGCGACATGGGCGGCAAGCCCAGCCCCGCCGCCCTGTGGGAAGACAACGGCGTTGTGCCCTTCCTCAAGATCGACAAGGGCCTCGCGGATGAAGCGGACGGCGCGCAAATGCTCAAGCCGATGCCCGATCTGGACGCGCTTTTGACCCGCGCCGTGGCCAAGGGGATCTTTGGCACCAAGGAACGTTCGGTCATTCACGCAGCCAACCCCGTCGGCATCGCCGCCGTTGTGGCCCAACAGTTCGACGTCGCACGCCAGGTTTTGGCCCACGGCCTGATCCCGATCATTGAGCCTGAGGTCACGATCTCCATCGCGGATAAAGCCGCCGCCGAGGATATCTTGCTGGCGGAAATCGCCAAGCACCTCGACGCAGTGCCCGCGGGCCAAGAGGTTATGCTGAAACTAACCTTGCCCGAAAAAGCGAACCTGTATCAGCCCTTGGTCGATCACCCCGCCGTCATGCGTGTTGTGGCCCTTTCGGGCGGCTATTCCCGCGAGGAAGCCAACACACGCCTGTCGCAGAACACGGGCGTCATCGCCTCGTTCTCTCGGGCGTTGACCGAAGGGCTGTCGGCGCAGCAATCCGACGAAGCCTTTAACAGCACGATCGCTGCCACAATCGACAGCATCTACGCGGCCTCTGTCGCGGGCTAAGCCCGCCTAGCCGCAGCAAATACTGGCCACGGGGGATTCCCAAATCCCCCGGGCTCTGCCATACTGCCCCAAAGGCCCATCCAGAGGCCGCACTTCGAGGCGCACCATGGCACGACCCCACCGAACCCGGTCCTTGTTTTCGTTGTTCTTCATCGTTGGCGTTCTCACGCTTGCGGGGTACTTTACCTTTGCGGCGGTACAGGGCGAATACGGCCTGTTTGAACGGATCGAGCTAGAGGCGCAGCGCAGCGAGTTGCAGCAGGAATACGACCAGCTTGAAGCCGATGTCGTTGCCATGGAAAACCTGACCAAGCGAATGTCCGACGAATACCTCGACGTGGATCTGCTGGACGAACGTGCCCGCAAGGTGCTGGGCCTCGTGCGCGCAGATGAGATCGTCATCCAATAAAACCACCCTCTGAGCGCCGTTTACGCGGGTTTCCGAGCAGATTGTCGCGGCATTAACTGTGCTGTAGACAGCCGCGCCGTTGCCGATTACAAGATAGTTCAATACTAAACTATCCGCGAATGCTCGCCCGGAGGAACCCTTACATGGCCACCAAAAGCGCTAAGAGTGCGAAGAAACCGAACGTTTCATCCGAAGAATTGATGGAGCATTACCGTCAAATGCTTCTGATCCGCCGTTTTGAAGAAAAGGCGGGCCAATTGTATGGCATGGGTTTGATTGGCGGCTTCTGCCACCTTTACATCGGCCAAGAGGCTGTTGTGGTGGGTCTTGAGGCTGCCGCCGACGAAGGCGACAAGCGCGTCACCTCCTACCGTGACCACGGCCACATGTTGGCCTGCGGCATGGACCCCAACGGCGTTATGGCCGAGCTGACTGGCCGCGAAGGCGGCTATTCCAAGGGTAAAGGCGGCTCCATGCACATGTTCTCGAAAGAGAAACATTTCTATGGCGGCCACGGCATCGTTGGTGCGCAGGTGCCGATTGGTGCAGGCCTCGCGTTTGCGGACAAATACCTTGGCAATGATCGCGTGTCCTTTGCGTATTTTGGTGATGGTGCGGCAAACCAGGGTCAGGTCTATGAGACCTTTAACATGGCCTCCCTGTGGGAATTGCCCGTCATTTTCGTGATTGAAAACAACCAGTACGCGATGGGCACCTCGGTGCAGCGGGCATCCAAAACACCAGACATCTACACCCGTGGTCTTGGCTTTGGCATTCCTGGCGAAGCGGTTGACGGGATGGATGTTCTCGCGGTGAAAGCCGCTGGTGAAAAGGCCGTCGCGCACTGCCGCGCGGGCAAAGGCCCCTACATCCTTGAGATGAAAACATACCGCTACCGCGGCCACTCCATGTCGGACCCCGCCAAATACCGGACCCGCGATGAGGTGCAAAAGATGCGCGAAGAGCGCGACTGCATCGAGCAGGTCCGTGACATGTTGCTGACCGGCAGGCACGCCAGCGAAGACGAGCTGAAAGCAATCGACAAAGACATCAAAGCCATCGTGAACGAGAGCGCAGAATTCGCCAAGACGAGCCCCGAGCCCGCTTTGGATGAACTCTGGACCGACATCTACGCCGATTGAGCCGACAGAATTTGAGGAGAACTACCAATGGCAACTGAAATTCTGATGCCGGCTCTCTCGCCGACCATGGAAGAGGGCACACTGGCCAAATGGCTGGTAAAAGAGGGCGATACCGTCGCCTCGGGCGATATTATCGCTGAGATCGAAACCGACAAAGCCACGATGGAATTTGAAGCCATCGACGAGGGCGTTGTGGGCAAATTGCTCATCGCTGAGGGCACCGAGGGCGTCAAAGTGAACACCCCTATCGCCATCATCGGTGAAGCCGGTGAGGACATGTCCGCCCCCGCCGAACCCGCCGCGACAGCGCCTGCCGCAGCCGAGGCCCCCGCAGCAGCGCCCGCCACAGCCGCCGCCCCTGCGGCACCCGTTGTGGACAGCAGCCCCGATTACCCCGAGGGCACACCGATGAAAACGCAGACCGTGCGCGAAGCGATCCGCGACGCCATGGCCGAGGAAATGCGCCGCGACGACACCGTCTATTTGATGGGCGAAGAAGTCGCGGAATACCAAGGCGCCTACAAGGTCAGCCAAGGGATGCTGGACGAATTCGGCGCCCGCCGGGTCATCGACACCCCCATCACCGAGCACGGCTTTGCCGGGATCGCGACGGGCTCGTCCTTTGCCGGTCTGCGCCCCATCGTTGAATTCATGACGTTTAACTTCGCGATGCAAGCCATTGACCACATTATTAACTCGGCGGCCAAGACGCTCTATATGTCCGGCGGCCAGATGGGGGCACCCATGGTGTTCCGTGGCCCTAACGGTGCGGCCGCCCGCGTTGGCGCGCAGCACTCGCAGGACTATGCGGCGTGGTACGCTTCGATCCCCGGGCTCAAGGTCGTGATGCCCTACTCGGCCGCAGACGCGAAAGGCCTGATGAAAACCGCCATTCGCGACAACAACCCGGTGATCTTCCTTGAGAATGAAATCCTCTACGGGAAATCCTCCGAAGTGCCGGACATGGATGATTTCACCATCCCCTTTGGCAAGGCACGCACATGGCGCACCGGGTCGGATGCGACGATCGTCAGCTGGGGTATCGGCATGACCTACGCGCTTGAGGCCGCAGAAAAGCTGGCCGAAGAGGGCATCGAATGTGACGTCATCGATCTGCGGACCCTGCGTCCCATCGACTATGACGCGGTCATCGCCTCGGTGCAAAAAACCAACCGCTGCGTGATCGTAGAGGAAGGGTTCCCAGTCGGATCGCTCGCCAACCACATGGCCAGCGCCATCATGGAGCGCGCGTTTGACTATCTTGACGCGCCGGTCCTGAGCCTGACGGGCAAGGATGTGCCGATGCCCTACGCGGCCAACCTTGAGAAATTCGCGCTGATCACAACCGATGAGGTCGTGGCCGGTGTTAAACAAATTGCTTACCGTTAAGGAGCGCGCGACATGCCGACTGAAATCCTGATGCCCGCGCTGTCCCCGACGATGGAGGAAGGGACGCTCGCGAAATGGCTGGTCAAGGAGGGGGACACCGTCTCCTCCGGTGACCTTTTGGCCGAGATTGAGACCGACAAGGCCACGATGGAGTTTGAAGCCGTCGATGATGGTGTCGTCGGCAAAATCCTCGTCGCCGAAGGGTCCGAAGGGGTCAAGGTTAACACCCCCATTGCCGTCATGCTCGAAGACGGTGAAAGCGCGGACGACATTGGTGCAGCCTCTGCGCCCGCACCCGCTGCGGCACCAGCGGCCACACCCACAGAGGCAGCCCCCGCTGCCGCAACCCCTGCCCCTGCAGCCGCCAAGGCCGCTGATGGCTCGCGCCTGTTCGCGACCCCATTGGCCCGCCGGATCGCCGCGGACAAAGGTCTGGACCTGAACACAATTTCCGGTTCCGGCCCCCATGGCCGTATCGTCAAAGCAGATGTCGAAAACGCCACTGCAGCACCCAAAGCTGCGGCACCAGCGGTTGCCGCATCTGCCCCCGCAGCATCCGCCCCAGCGCCCGCCGCCGCAGGCACCGGCCCGACGACCGACCAGGTGTTGGCCATGTACGGGGATCGTGAGTTCGAGGAAGTCTCCCTCGACGGGATGCGCAAAACCATAGCCGCCCGCCTCACTGAAGCCAAACAAAACGTGCCCCACTTCTATCTCCGCAAGGATATCGAACTAGACGCGCTGATGACGTTTCGTGGGCAACTCAACAAAACGCTAGAGCTGCGCGGCGTTAAGCTTTCGGTGAATGATTTCATCATCAAAGCCTGTGCGCTCGCGCTGCAACAGGTGCCGGACGCCAATGCCGTTTGGGCCAACGACCGGGTGCTTTCGCTCAAGCCCTCCGATGTGGCTGTGGCTGTAGCGATTGAAGGCGGGCTGTTCACGCCCGTGCTCAAAGATGCGGACATGAAGTCGCTCTCGGCTCTCTCGGCTGAGATGAAGGACCTCGCCTCCCGCGCGCGGGATCGCAAACTTGCCCCCCACGAATACCAAGGTGGCAGCTTCGCGATTTCAAACCTCGGGATGTTCGGCATCGATAACTTTGACGCGATCATCAACCCACCCCATGCGGCCATTCTGGCCGTGGGTGCAGGTGCCAAGAAACCTGTCGTAGGCGCAGATGGTGAGTTGAAGGTGGCCACGGTCATGTCGACAACCCTATCAGTCGATCACCGGGTGATTGACGGGGCACTCGGTGCGAACCTATTGAACGCAATCAAGAATAACCTCGAAAACCCAATGGCCATGCTGGCCTAATCAGCGGTCCCAGAACGCAAAAAAGGCGGCCCTCCGGTTAGGAGGGCCGCCTTTTTTAATGCAATAGATGCAGGCGCTAGTCCGAGCCGCGCACACCCAAAAGCTGATCCATTGTGACCGAGGGCTGCGAACACCCGGCCTCACCCACGATACGCGCGGGCACACCTGCGACCGTCTTCATCGGCGGAACGGTTTCCAAAACCACTGAACCCGCCGCGATCCGCGAGCAATGCCCAATATGAATGTTTCCTAAAACGTGCGCACCGGCCCCGATCAAAACACCATCGCCGATTTTGGGGTGGCGGTCGTCGTCTTCCTTGCCCGTCCCGCCGAGTGTCACGGAGTGCAGCATCGAGACATTGTCGCCTACCACCGCAGTCTCACCAATCACGATGGAATGGGCGTGGTCGATCATCAGCCCTTTTCCCACACGCGCGGCCGGGTGAATATCGATCCCAAACGCCTCAGAAACACGCATTTGGATGAAATAGGCCAGATCTTGCTGTCCACGGTTCCACAGCCAATGCCCCACGCGGTAGGCTTGAACAGCTTGGAAGCCCTTGAAATACATCAAGGGTTGCATCAGGCGGTGGCAGGCGGGATCACGCTCAAACACGGCTACCAAGTCCGCACGTGCCGCAGCAGCCGTTCCGTTTTCCTCATCCCGCAGAGCCTGATCCGCAACTTCACGCACCAGCTGTTCGGACATCGCGGGCGATGCGATTTTCTCTGCGATACGGAACGCCAAGGCCCCTTCAAAGTTGGCGTGATGCAGGATGCACGCATGCACCATACCACCCAACAGCGGCTCTTGTGCGATGGCCGCACGGGCTTCTTCGCAGATGCGGTCCCAGATCGGATCAATGGAGCGAAGGGGTTTTTCTTGCAATGCCATGGGACCTCCAGAGGTTCAGCGGTATTGCGGCGACCATAGCAGTGCGGCCCCGCGCGCGCCAGATCAAGCGCGCGCGGGGCGTAACACAGCTAAAATTTTGAGAAAAGAGACGTTGCGCCCTAGGACAGCAAAAGAACCGCAGGTAAGCCGAGCCCAAACCGATCAGACAGCTGCACCACATGCACCTCATCACCGGCGCCCAGCGCCATGGCAGCCACATCAGCGGTAGGGACCGTAAGGGCAGAGGTCGCAGTTTCAAACGTGCCAAGCGTGGTTTCACCACGCACGAAAGACACCTGATAGGCCTCACGCGCCTCAGACACAGGCACATCAAGCCCCGCCCATGTGTCACCATCCACGCGGGTCCGCCGTATCCAGCGGACATCTAGCCCCCCATCAGCCATCATTTCAGTCGAAAGATGCGCAGGACGATAGGGTTTAAGTGCGACACCCCGCGTAGGCCAAACCTGTTGCGAATAGGTGCTATCGTCGTATGGGCGATTGGCCGGTCCAACCAGATAATGAATGGGCAAATCCCGCTGTGCTGCATCCATCGGCAGCTTGGTCAAATCCCGCCCAAGCAGAACAACCGTGCTCCCCTCTGGCCAAGCACGCGCGGCCAAACCCTCAGTCCCGTTTTGCCCCCGTAGGCGGAGGGATATCTCATAGGTGTTCGGCCCGACCAGAACCGCGTTCTGGAACTGGAAAATCTCCCATGCGTCGATACTCCCATCCCCAATGGCCATAACATTGGCACCGTTTAGCACTGACAGGCGCTCAGCGCTCGACAGATCTCCACCCGACACCTCTACGCGCAGCGCAGGCCCATGATCCCAAACGCCCGCGCGGGCGGGCTCCAGCACGTTAAGAGTGGTGCCAACAACGGACGGCGCGCTCACGATGCCCTTTAACGCATAGTCGGACTGCTGCATCGAACCAAACACCGCAACGTCGCCGCGCCAAGGCACCGCATTCACCGCGACATGCGGCCCGGGGGCCTCATCCATTGACGCCGCAATCGGCAGGTCCATGAACTGTGCGTAGACAGGCAAAACAGTAAACGTAGGCCGCTGCTTTGGCACAACGTCCAAGATTTCGGCTGGGTCATATGTGCTGACCTCTGTCCGAATGGCCTCGATTTGTTTCATACCCTGATCATCGATCCGGTCCACGCGAAACACTTCCGCCACACCAGCGCCCGCGTCGAACCGCACCAGGTCCCCCGGCAGGATATCATTGCGGGAGGGCGGCAAAGTAAAAGCGACCGTGTCGCGCGACACACGTGATTGCGCTTGCCACCGCTCTGCTACGGCATGCCCTTCCCCTACACTTAGCACCAATGGCAATTCCGTCTGTGACACGGTCGCCGTCCGATCCTGCGGCCACGCCGCCTCCACCGTTTTGGATTGATAGCTACTCGCGGCCTCCACAAAGTCGACCATCACCTTACCCGCAACATCCGTAGACGGTGCAGTTTCGCGTTTAAGCACCTCTTGCCCATCGCCCTGATCGACAAATTCCTCAGGGTCGACATCCACAAGCCGCGCATTCTTGCGCATCGTGAACACCAGCGTCCCCGAAACTTCGGTCACATCAAGGCCATAAGCCATCAATAGCGGCTGAAGGCTGGAACGGATGGATTGGACGTCCCGGATTTCAAAGCCTTGGACCAGCCCCTCTACCCGAGAAACGTCATAATCCACGTACCCCGCACGCTCACACAGCTCGGCTACTACCAACGCAAGCGGTTGCGCGCTTAGGCGACCATTCAACCAATGCCCGCGTTTGTAGTTATCCCCATCAGACCAAAGTGCCGTGTTGTTGGGAAACTCCGGCCAAGGGCGCGCGTCATACGCCCATACATGGGCGCGCGACATATCAATCATAGCGCCATCATAGACGTCCGACGTTGGGTTATGCGCTGGATCAGACCAATAGCGCAGCGTCGCTTGTATATAGCGCATCTGCAAAAAATCATCCCGGCGCCCGTTGGAATAGTGCGGCAATGCACTTTCTGAGGATTTTGCATCAATGAATTTGTTCGGCTGATTGGTGCCCTTGTCGATCGCAGCGCACCCAAATTCCGTAAACCAGATTGGCTTAGACTGAGGCACCCACGCCGTCGGCGAGGCTGACCTTACCCCCCCCACACGCTCATGGTGCGCAAGGCTCCACCAGCTTTTGATGTCCTTATAACGATACACCCAAGGCTCATCAAAGGCACCATCAGTTATCGGGGCTCTCTCCTGCGCATCACGCGCTTCTTGATCGGGATAGAACCAATCATACCCCTCCCCGCCGGCGACATTCGCCATCAGGTAGTCTTCGTTGTAGATTGAGCCGTAGGACGCATCCAAATGATCATCCCCATCCCGCCAATCAGATAGCGGCATGTAGTTATCCATTCCGATAAAATCGAGATTGTCGTCCGCCCACAAAGGATCAAGGTGGAAGAACACGTCCCCCTCTGGGCTTTGATACCCAAAGTACTCAGACCAATCAGCGGCGTAGCCTAGCTTTGCCTCTGGCAAAAGGGCACGTACTTGCCCCAACAGAGCCACCATGCGCGCAACTGCGGGAAAGCTGTTGTTGTCCCCCCGGATCTGCGTCAACGCCCGCATCTCGGATCCGATACAGAACGCATCAACACCACCCGCTGCGGCACAAATCGCGGCGTTGTGAAGAATGAACCGATTGTAACCCCAATCATCCGCGGGCCCCGTGTACGACACGGCACCATTTGCCACGCTGAAATCACCGGCATTAACGGCGCCAAAAAACGCATCCACTTCTGCTTCCGCCGCAACAGTCCCGTTGGTTGATCCATCAACGCCCGGAGCCAGCTCTGTGGTAATGCGCCCCCGCCACGGGAACGAAGGCTGACCTTCCAAACCACTGTATGGATCGGTCAGCGCATTCCCATCCAAGACTTCCATCAGAATAAATGGGTAAAACACCGCTCGCTTGCCGCGAGCCCGAATAGACGCCAACGCCTCAATCACAGACTGGTCCGTGGGGGTGCCCCCATACACGCTCTTGCCATCAACTTTGGGTAATATCTCAGCAGAAAATCGGTCCAAGCCCGCAACCCGCCAAGGCATCTCCTTTGGATCACCTGTGTTCTGATCCACCTTCGGCTTGATCGTGCACATATTGCAGCGCAAATCGCTCCCAAACCAACTGCTAATCAATAGAATGGATTCAAGTGCAGGCATCTCCCCCTCGGCGGCGCGCAAAGACGCATCAAAATCGCTCTCTCCAGAGGGGGTATTCATGTTCAAGGGTGTCACACGCCCAAGCCCCTCATCCACATGCACAGGCGTCGTCGCAAGACTGTATTCGCCCGTCCCCGGGATCAGCGCCACACCAGGCACAATCCGTGCAGGCGCGGGCGTCAGTTCAGGATTTTGCGGATCGACCGCACGGATGACCTCAAAGGAGAATTGCGGCACCCGGTTACCAAAGGGCTTCAGCGGCAGCCGTTCAAACACGACATAGGCCATGCCCCGATACGCGGGCGTCTGATCAATGCCCTCAATCGCTTCAATCGCACTATCCGGCAGCTGATCCTCGGCCCCTGTATAGACCCGAAAGGTAAAATCCTTCGCTTGGATTTCCGTACCATCCGCCCAAATCCGCCCGATCCGACTGATCTGCCCCTCACACACCGAAACCGCGAGGCTCACAAAATACTCATAAGTTGTTGAGGCAGGTTGGCTCGGAGCCCCCTTGCCGCCCCCCCCTGACGTGCTCTTTTCCTCGTTAAACTGAGATGACCAAATGACCTGACCCGGAATACGATAGGCGCCCGCGACACGCGATACGGCTGCACCCTCCGTGGCTCCGTTGATCCGGAACCGGTCGATACGACCGTATTCCACCATGTCCGACCCAGAGCCCATGATCTTTTGGTCGATGACCCGGCCAAGAGTCGAACCCGCTGCTCGCCCCACGACAGCGGCGCTCATCCCTAGAACTGAGCCCCCGATGCTGCCGCCAATTGATGCGCCGATAGCGCCAAGTACGAGAGTGGCCATAATGCAAAATTCCTAGGCGTGAGGGGGAAAGGTAAAGCGCGCTGTCAGCGCGCGCTGCCACGGCGCAGAAAAACTGGTCTCAACGACCCCGTGGCGCGCGTAGGCATGGATAAATCGCGGCGTTTGCCCGACCGTCACAAGGATACCAAGGTGTTTGGCAACGGCGGTCTTGCGCATGCGAAAAAGCAACACCTGACCCGGTGCCAAAGGCGTCTCTGTATCGACATCCTGCAAAACTTGGCGTGCAGAATTCCACAACACCTCAGCCTTTGAGACCTCAGACCAATCATAGGTATAGGCCGGGATGGGAACCGGCTCGGCCCCAACCACATCGCGCCAAACACCGCGTACAAGACCAAGGCAATCGCTGCCCGCGCCTTTGCACGACATCTGATGTTGATAGGGTGTGCCGATCCAAGTGCGTGCGGCTGCAACGACTTTGTCGCTTATCGCAGTCGAACCCATCACAGTTGCCCCCCATCCATCGTCAGTCGGCTAGAGGGATAGCTCATCGCCCAATCCTCACCCGGGATAGTCGGAAAACCACGAAAATTGAGGATGTTGTCGAACTTGACCGCGCATGTGCTCGCAAGACGATTGCACCCCGTCGTCACACGCAAAACACGCCCAGGCTCGATCACAACGTTCGGAGTAAACCATAGCTCAATGTCGCGCCCAGCGTCGGAAACCTTATCGGACTTGATGACCGTCGCCCCCATCGGCGCGCCGCCCTCCATGATCTCAACGGTCCCCCGCTCAAACCAGGCCTCAGGATACGCATCCAAACCCGCCACACGGACATACCGCTGGTCCTTAACACTCACGACGGTCACATCCGTGCGGTATTCCGGCGACGTCAGATCAACACCACAGCGCGCATCACCCAGCGCCGCATCACACGACGGTTGGTAAACACGACCAAGGGGTTGGTTCAACAGATCAGACTTGCCCCGCAATTCCGCGACAAAACTCCCATCCTTGACCTGAACCTCTCCGATCATCGCCTTGAATTGCTCGGACACCAGCTGACCGGCCTTCCAATCGTACAAAAGCACATCAACCTCAGCACTGTCATAGCGACCGTTGATGATGTCTTCGGGGCATATCACAGTCGATTGTAGCGCGCCTAAGGCCTCGGTGTTGTCCACCGACAAACCCGTCGACGTTTGCAGCGCGGCCCCCGTTAACCCAGAAGCCGCTTGGCAGGTCACGCCCTCGTAGGTGATATCGTCATCATGGTTTGTGAACCCGAGAACCGTGCCGTCTGATCGGCGAATAATCCATATGTTACAAAGCGTTGTCGCCTGCTGCCCAACCGCTCTCATAGGCGCAGCTCCACCACAGGAACATCCGGAATTTCACCAGCCTGAAAACTCGCTAAGGACGTGTAAATACGGTCGGTATCAAACCGAACCGGCACATCAAACTCAAAGCCTGCAGTAATCTCCGCATCACTTTCGGGTGGATCCACAAAAGTCACGAGCCCCGTATCAAAGTCCACGCTAAATTCAGTGGTCTCTGCAAGCTCACCGCCCTGCACCCCGACACGAACCGATCCCGCAACAGGCTTTTGCACCCCCCGGGTGTAGCTGTGCGGCCCAGATCGATAAGTCTTCGACAGACCAAACGTGACCGTTTCACCGTCTCCGACCCCTATGGTCTGATCACGAAACGTCGGCGCCTGACTGGGAAGGCACGATTTATAGTCCGACCAATCCTTCCAACGAAACCCGTACAGCCGCCCAGACCGGGCCTCGAAAAACGAAATCAGTTCCTCAATGTCGTCAAGCGACCGAACCCCAACGCCAGCGTCGTAGCGCCGACGCGAGTGTTTCCACGGCGCGTTGCGTTCTTCATGGCCGTTGGCCAATGTAACCACTTCGGTCAAGCGTTCAGGCCCGCCGGATGAGCCAAAGCTCACCGCAGCGGGAAACCGTACTTCGTGAAATGACATGTCCGTCTCCTACCTGTTGCGCTGCCCACGACCCAAGGCCCGGCTCATCTCAGCCGCAACCTGGCTTTGTGATCGCCGGAAGCTTTGCGCATCGGGGGTGCTAATATTCATGACGACGGTGACCGGCTTTGCGCTCCCACCTTCGGTCCGCACACCCAGTTTACCGTCTGGGCCACGGCTCAAAGGCATAATCGCCTCAGGTCCTGCCTCGCCCAACATCCCCATACCGCCACGCATCGGAAATGAGGTCGGCTGAGACGCAATTCCACCCGCGATTGAAGACGCACGTCCTTGCGTGAATGCGCCGCCATCCGCAAATAAACTCAAGTTCGAGCCAATCGAATTGAGCCCTGAGGCCAAGGCCCCACCAACCGCATTCTGAACGGGCTTTATCGCAGCGGAATAGGCCGAGTTGACCATCGACTTACTGATACTTTCCAACGCATCCGACAGCTTCATGCCGTCAAAAACCAGCCCGTCAAACGCAGACCGCAAACCAGAGCCAAAGCTCCGAGATAAGCTTTTGACCTCCTTGTCGGTGTAAGTCATCTCCCCCCTCAACGACCCAAGTTCTCGGGTGAAGTTCGACACGACGGTTTGCGCACCAGATGCTTCGGTTTGCAGTGACTCCAGCATCTCCTTCAAGGTGCCGATGTCTTCATTCAGATCATCCATCAGACGTATCCTTTTTGTCAGGTTGCGGCGCGTCGGGGTACTTCATCAAAAGCGCATCGAGCGCACCGCGCGACATCGCAGCCTCCGCACCCGAATGACCTAGCAACAAAGCCAATTCGACCGGCGTCAGGTTCCAAAACTCCGCGGGCCGCAGGCCAAGCTGCGTCAGCCCGACACGCAAAAGACCGTTCCAGTCAAATGCACTCATCCGCTCAACCCTTCGATGGAGAACGCGCGCCCCAATAGAAGCGCCGCAACACGGGTGGCCTCCACCGGACCACCCCCAATATCACCTTGCAAAAGCGTGTCCCGACTGCCCTGCCAGCCCCCACCCCGAAGGCCTGCAAAAAGCAGTTCAACCACATCAACGGTCGAAAACCGCCCGGACTCGAACCGCTCGACCAGATCCACCAAAGTGTCGGTCTCCATATGCGCCTCAAGGTCGGCCAGCACGCCAAGCGTCAGCTTTAACGTCAATGGCCGCCCATTCAGCATCAAACCCACTTCACCAGCCCAAGGGTTCGCGGTCGGACGCTCCTTGCCGCGCATCAAGCGGGCGTAAAGGTCAAAGCACCCGCAGAAGCGAGCGAAACCTCATATGTAGCCTCCCCATTTAGCGTTCCGGCATATTCCAATGACGTCAGCTGAAAAGTTCCCTCAACAATGCCAAAATCGGGAATTATCACCTGAAATACGGGCATCTCTCCGTCAAAAAACAACTGACGCGCCCGCGCATCGCTCGCATCATCCCGAAACACGCCCGAACCAGAAACAGCCGCTGATTTCACACCGCCACCGGTCAACAACTCACGCCAACCGCCCTCACTGTCCAGCGAGGTGACATCAATCGTGTCCGCGTTGAAAGTTAACCGAGTGGCCCGCAGGCCTGCCAACGTTTGAAACACACCGGCTCCATCCAGATCGACTTTCACCAGCAGATCTTTTCCTTTTTGCACGCTCATTGCGCACCTCCTTTTGACTTAGATGTCGTCGGTCACGCGGGCGCGAAACCACATATCAATACGGCGCGACCCGTCGGTGGTGTCGCGCCGAGCCTTCGCCTTTCGAAACCGCAACTGAACCAGGTTTCCCCGGCTCAAGCTCAGATTTTCGTTGGTCAAAATGTCCGAAACACGCCCAGCCACTTGCTTGGCTCCCAAGAACCCGGTGCCAGTCGTGACGACCGTGACCTGCAAATCATGGTTCGCTCCGGGACTGGTCCCATCGGCTTGCTCAACGACGTCTTCTGGTCCCAAGGCCACAAAGATGTCCGGTGTTGTGCCCGTCGGCATCGTGTCAAACACGGCCGTACCGACCATTGAGGTCAACTCAGCATCTGCCTCAAGGGCCGCGAAAAGGGCGGTTTGCAACGCAGCACTCAAACCGTAGCTCACGTTGTCACCTCCTCTTCCGCAAAGCACATAAGATACCCGCCACGCGGACCGGTTTCATGCACAGCATCAATGGCATAGATGCGTGTGCCCTCCACAAACCTCTGCCCCGGCTTAGGGCGCGTTGTGCTGTCTTGGGGGGCGTAGCGCACGGTGATCTTTAGCCCCAACCGGCTGCGCGTCAGAAACTCCCGCGCCCGCCCCGAACCCGTGCGCGCATCAACCTGCGCCCAATGCACGCCCAGCGCAGACCAGACTTCCGTATTGCCCCCTGCACCATCGGAAACCGAACTCGCCTCCTCCAGCACCAAACGGCGATCCAGTTTGACTTGGCGCTTCAACATCCCGGCCGCCCCCGCAAACGAATGTCACGAAACGGCTCGACCAATAGGCAGACTGAGCATGGCAAGGTATTGCTCCCCTCCACACTTGAATCGCGCTCAAAAAAGTCTTCGGCAAGCATCATGACCGCTTGGCGCAACGCCGCAGGAACACTCGACCACTCCGCCGCAAAACCTGCACGCACCGAAATCTCAGCACTCGAATTCATGCTCAACGCCGGCAACGCTCCGACACGCGATACCAATTCCGGCCGATGCGCGTCCTGTTGAAGCGCATAGGTATTTGGATCAACAATCACTTCATCAGCGCCCGAATGCACCAGCTTGATTTGCTCAACTTCGGTCACGGGTGCCGCAGGAAACTGCAACCGATCCGAGGCAGTCCACTTCTGGGTCCGCACAATGAACTGACGGCTCAAAAAGTATTTACCCAAACGGGCTTCAAGTGCGGCAATCGCCGCCGTCAAACATCCCTCCAAAAGGCGCATTTGCCCCGGCAACGTATCAAAGCCCTCAGCAAGACGCAGGTGCGCTGCGAAATCCGCAATAGGAAGGGCCTCCCTCGGCACGGAATTTAACTCCACCATCATCATATCGATGTCGCTCCTTGCATTCAGCTTTGTGAGTAGAAAAAGGGGGCGCGCGGCCTCGACGCCGCTCGGACGGATCAAATCGGCTGGATAGCGCCGAGGATGATTTGGTCGCGCGCCCACCTCCGTGGAAAGAAAAAACCACGGAGGATAGGTTTCGGGCTTAGGAAGCCGCGAATTTCAACAGCTTGATGGCTGCAAAGTCTGACACATCACCGCCAACGCGTTTTGTGGCATAGAACAGGACATGTGGCTTGGCCGAGAACGGGTCACGCAGCACACGCAAATCGGGCCGCTCTGCGATGGTGTAGCCTGATGTGAAATCACCAAAGGCAATCGCATTCGCGTCCGACGCGATGTCGGGCATATCTTCTGCGATCAACACCGGATAACCCATCAAACGCGCGGGCTCACCTGCGGCTAAGCCATCCGACCACAGGAACCGGCCATCCGCATCCTTCATCTTGCGCACAGCACCCGCCGTCTTGGAATTCATGACAAACGTCGCGTTCGCCCGGTACCGCGCGCCCAGCGCATAGACGAGGTCCACAATGGCATCGACCGCATTGGTACCCGCGAAATCACCATCCTGGCCCGTGGGCACGTACCCGATGTTACTCCACTCCCAGATTTCATTGTCCACGGTCGGATGCGTCAAAAACCCGGTGGGTTTGTCCACACCATCCCCGTTGATAAAGGCCGACGCCTCTGCGCGGGCAAACTTGTCGGCAATACGGCCCGCAAGCCATCCTTCGATGTCAAAGGCGCTATCGTCCAGCAACCGCTGGGAGGCTTTGGGCAATGCAGATAATTCATGAAGCGGGATAGAAATCCGCTCGAGCGCGGGCGTAGCCCCCTCGCTGACGGCTGCGGTCTCGGTGGCCCAGCCTGCACCTACCTCGGTGTGATCCACGAGCACGTCAAAGGACGTCGCCTCAACATTCACGACGTTGGCGATCGTCCGAATAGATGCCGATGACAATAGAACCGACTGAATGGTCTCAGCCGTCTGCGGATCGACCAGAAAACCGCCCTCGGCGGCGACAGCCGTGTTCATCGCTTTGCCCTCAAGCGTCAGGTTGCGAAGCCCCTCATCGTCACCACACCGCAGATAGGCATCGAGTGCCTTTTGATGTGGCGCGTCAGTCGCTTGTGCGCCTTCAAGTGCGGGGCGGCGATGGGTCATGGTTTTGGTGCTCAGCATGGCAATGCGTTCTTCCTGTTGTTGCATCCGTGTGGTGATCTGATCTTGAAAGCCCTTGAAATCAGTAACAAAGCCCGTCAGGGCCTCGGTGACTTCCCGGGCAGCTTGGGTCCCGGCAGACGCACTTGCGCTGCCCGACCCACGCATTGATTGCGTGGTCATGGTCTTGTCCTTCGATAGAGTTGATAGGGGTCTTGCTGACAGTTTCGCCTAACGCGGCTACCCGGTCGTCAGCTGCGCGCGCGCCATTTCCAGCGCACGTGCCATATCACGGAAAAGATACGCTTCAGCCTCATCCGACTTCGCGCCCACCCGTGCCGTAGGAAGCATCGGAAAGGTCACCAAAGACACCTCCCACAGCTCCAGTTCGTTCAAAAGCCGCTGGCCTTTGTCATTCTTTGAGGCCTTTTGCGTGCGGTACCCAATCGACAACCCGTCAATTGCACCCGCTTCAATCAGCGCCGCAGCCTCGCGGCCCTTGGCAACGTCCAAAAGCAGGCGACCTTTTACATAAAGACCCTTCTCGTCCTCATGCACCTCATCCCAAATGCCAATGGGCTGCGCGGGATCATGCTGCCACAACATCTTCACCGAACGGCCCTCAGCGGACAGCGCCTGTAGCGACGCACCATAAGCCCCGCTTTGGACGATATCCCCACCCTGATCGCATGCACCGAAGTATGAGGCGTAGCCCTCAATGCGGGTCCCGTCCGTTACTTCAACGGCCTCCCCCAATCGAGCGAACTTTGTTTCCAATCCATAGTCTGGCGTCATGCCTTACACTCCAATCTGAATAAGTTCAGAAATACCTTTGGCGAGGATCACGCTCACAACACCAAAAACGGCCAACCAAAGGCGCTTTTCCATCCGCTCTATCGCGGCCTCGATACACTTGAGCCGAAACTCCAACCCCTCCCAGCGCTGCTCCATCACACGCTCATTGGCGTCGATGCGGGCATTCGCGACGTCGAAAGGGTCATATAAAAACCGTGATCCGCCTACTCCGGGTTTGCGATCACTCATGACCATCCACCAAGGGGGGCAACCCCAGCATCGCGCGCTTTTCTGAAGCCGACAGAAAATCCGCATCCGCCACGCGGCGCCACTGGGCCTCTCGCTCAACAGATAACGCCGGGACCTGATCTAGGTCCGGCTTTAGGAACAGCCGTTCTTCCGCATGCAGACCCAACCAATACCCAAGGGCGGCGGTCACTTTGCTTACCAACGGCAGAACGGTTAACCGGTAAAAGGCACGGTTCGCCTCTTGGTAATTGGCATAAGTCGCATCCCCCGGAATGCCCAGCATCATGGGCGGAACACCAAAGGCCATCGCGATCTCGCGCGCGGCGGCCTCTTTGGTTTGCTGAAACTCCATGTCTGAGGGCGAAAAACCCATAGGCTTCCAGTCCAACCCACCCTCAAGCAGCATCGGTCGGCCCGCGTTGCGCGCGCCTTGATGGTGCGCCTCCATCTCAGCCGAGAGACGATCAAACTGATCCGCCGACATCGACATACCCGCCTCAGAGCCATTGTAGACAATCGCCCCCGAGGGCCGCGCCGCATTGTCCAACAACCCCTTCGACCACTTTGATGCCGCGTTATGCACGTCAACGGCACTTGCAGCCGCCGTCATCGGTGACAGGCCATAGTGGTCGTCTTGGGGGTGAAACGCCTTGATGTGACACACAGGCGACACCTCACCTACGGTGAACCGATGGGCCTTGGCGCCGACCTTGTAGTCATAAGCAACGGGCCAGCCGTCGCTCCCCGGCACCACCGACATCCGGTCTGACCGCAGCACATGCAACTCAAGCGGAACGCCAAAGTCACCAACCGCCTCGACATAGCCATTCCCGCTCAGCAGAAACTGACCGTACAAAGCCTCCAACAACTCAGCCTGCCCCTGTACGCCATTGGGCCGCCGCACCAGCCCCAGTACCGGATGCTCTGAGAAACGGGTCGCCCCGTCCTCTAGCACCAAGGGCACCGCCGCCGCCGCCTCCGCAATCAACTTTACCGCGCGAAATCCCACCGGGTTGGTGGTAAACCCAACCCGCGTCAGGCTGCCGGTGTCGCGTGCGCTCCATGCTGTCCGAACGCCGCCCCCCGCCAGCGCCGCAACCTTGCCCGTCGCGGAGGCCTTTTGTTCAGGTGCGTTCGCGCGTGCCGCAGCCCCGCCCTCCCGCTTCAAAAAGTCGAACATAGCTGTCTCCGTCATTGGCCGAATAAAAAAGGGCCCCAAAGGGCCCCGAAAAGAAGGTTCGATAACCTGTATCTACAAGGTCCGGATCGCTGCCGCGCCGCCGGGCGTGGTCGGTGCGATCATGCCCTCGAACAATGCCCAAACCAGCGCGTCAACGCGGTCCGGGCTGCCCTTGCCGGCGTATCCTTGCAACGTCATCTGGACCATCTGGTCCTCTAGCTCCGAAAACTGTCCGCAATGATGCACCCGGCCCTGTTCGTACAACGCGGCAATCGGCTCGGCGCGGGCGCTCTTGCCCTTGGTGGCGCGCACGGCCTGATAGCGGATCATCGGGTCCACTTGGCGCACGATCTGTTTGACCATGTCACCGCCCTGGTTCACTTCTGCGACCAGACAATCACCATTATGGCGCTTCATCGCGGCCACCGCCGCCTGCGCCCACTCCAATGGGCTAGACGCCGCAACAGACGCATCCTCAATGACATAGGCCCGCCAAGCCGCGCGCGGCCCCTGATGGGTCACGCCAATCACGACGATCCCACATTCATCCGATCCAGCGTGCCCTGTGACCGGCGGGTCCACCGCAACAATCACCCGGTCCACCTCGGGCAACTCTTTCACCCGACACGCACCCAACATATGAGACGTCCAAAACGCGCCCTGCACATCCTCCAGCAACTCACCATTCAACTCTTGGCGCCCCAGCCGGGACCCCTCATAACGGCTCTCGACCTCGGCCAAGAAACTGTCTGCCAAATAGGCCCGGTTGGCATGGGTCGGGGCATGGGTCTGAACCGTGCTCTCCCGCGCCAGCAAATCCTTCAAAACATCAACGTTGCGCGGTGTCGTGGTCACCACACACTTCGGGTCGTTGCCCAAACGCAGACAAAATTGCAGCATATCCCAAGTATCCTGCGCCTTTTTCCACTTTGCCAACTCATCAACCCAAGCCGCATCAAACTGCGGCCCACGAAGCGCCTCTGGCTCACTGGCCGAAAAACACTGCGCCTCGGCACCATTAGGCCACACCAGCTTGCGCTTAGAGGCCTGCCATTCCGGCTTACGGTCCGGCGGACAGCACGCCAGAATGCCGCTGTCCCCGAAAACCATAACATCCCGCGTTTGGTCATAGGTTTCCCCAACCAACGCGACACGTTTGGCCCGGCCGCTCTCAAGCGGCCGGGACCCTTCTACCATAAGCCGAACCCATTCGGATCCGGCGCGCGTTTTGCCCGCGCCACGGCCGCCCATAATCACCCAGCTGCGCCAGTCCCCACTGGGCGGCATCTGGTGCGGCAATGCCCAAAACTCAAAGAGCCAAGGCAATGCCGCAAGTGCATGATCAGTCAGTTGCGCCAGGAACGTCTCCTGCGTCTCCCGCGGCGCGGAGGCAAGCCAGGCGGACCCGGATCTCAGCACGGGCGCTGTCAAGGTCGAACGTCCCGTTGGACATGCCTCCGTTGGATTTGGAGAAGTCATCTTCAATCCTCCTAGTATGATCCACAGCAGTCGAAATCGCTTTGCTCATGGTCGAGAGCATCGCGTTCACGTCCTTCCCATCGTCTTCAAGGGTCGGTGCAGTTTTCAAGGCATTGATCCGCGCCAGGAAAACTTCGCGGGCCACTTCGTATGCAGCAACTGCATCATTGGCCAGTTTTTCGCTTCTTGCTGCGGAATTGGTGTCAAAGGTCATTTTTGTGCTCCTAGATCAAAAATAGACCCGCACGAGCAGACATGAAAAATGCGACCTCGGGAGTATCATTCCCGGGCCGCCTTACCCACTTCTTCCAGCATGGCACAATGTATGTGTTTGAGCGTACGCTCCGGTCAATCCCCTAAATTCGCAAAAACCGCAAAGCCCTAGTTTTGGCTGTTCGCGCGGTCTCTCTCAATCTGACGCCAGCGGGCAACGTTTTGATTATGCTCAGCTAATGTGACAGAAAAGGCGTGCCCACCGGTGCCGTCTGCCACGAAAAAGATATAGGGGCTCTCGTCGGGGTTCACCGCCGCCTCAATCGCCGCACGCCCCGGATTCGCAATCGGCGTTGGGGGCAACGCGGGAATGACATAGGTGTTGTAGGGCGTCGCAGCCCGCAGCTCGGACCGGCGCAAACCCCGCCCAAGGCTCCCCTCACCTTTGGTAATCCCGTAAATCACGGTTGGGTCGGTCTGAAGCCGCATCCCCTGCCGCAACCGGTTTGTAAAGACGGACGCCACCAACCGACGCTCATCCGGCACCGAGGTTTCTTTTTCGATGATTGAGGCAAGGATCAACGCCTCCTCCGGCGATGTCACCGGGATATCATCCTGACGGTTGTCCCAAGCCGCGGCCAAAATCCGCTCCTGCGAGGCGGCCATTTGCGCCAACACATCCGCCCGCGCGGTGCCACGCACCACTTCGTAGGTATCAGGCGCCAACAGCCCCTCAGCGGGCACAACATCCACATCACCACTCAGGAAATGCGCGGACTTCAGGCCC
The DNA here is from genome assembly GCF_001458315.1 of Thalassobacter stenotrophicus. GTDB lineage: Bacteria > Pseudomonadota > Alphaproteobacteria > Rhodobacterales > Rhodobacteraceae > Thalassobacter > Thalassobacter stenotrophicus. The sequence continues at coordinate 232,283 of NZ_CYRX01000010.1, forward strand.
TCCACAATCTCCCACGAGGTCAAACCCTCAGCGATCGAGACACGATAGATCATCGGCACATTCTGCGCGACCAAAGCGGCATACACCTCAGGCAACGGCTCACCGGCGGCAAAGGTCGCCACATCCGACAACTCATCTTGCCCCGGCACACGCTCACGAACGCGGGTCTCAGCCCCTTGGGCCCGGATGATAAAGGTCGACGTATACCGGAATGTCGAAGGCCCGCCCGCCGTCACAATATCCATGATCTGCGGCATCGTGGCCCGAGCCGGGATCTCATAATTGCCGAACTTCAGATCACCGTCACGCTCATTATAGCGCGCGGCCAGCCGGAAAATGATCCCGCTCTCAATCGCACCCGCGTCCTCAAGGCTCTCGCTCACGGCCGTCAAAGACGCCCCGCGCGGAACCTCAAAAAAGATCGCCTCGTCCAGCGGCCCCTCAGACACATAAGTGTTCTGGCCCCACCCAATCAGCCCCGCAAGCGCGACAATCCCGACGATCAACAGCGTGATCGCATTCGCGGCAATATGGTTCCACATGGGCAGGCCCCGCTGGCGTTGGCGTTATACTTTGCCCAAAATGAGGCTGGCGTTGGTCCCGCCAAAGCCAAAGGAGTTCGACAAAGCCACGCTGATTTCCCGCGGCTCGGCCTCCATGGGCGCAAGGCTCAGTTTGGGGTTCACAGCCGGGTTTTCAAGGTTCAGCGTGGGTGGCGCCACCTGATCACGGATCGCGAGGATCGAGAAAATCGCCTCAACTGCACCCGCAGCACCCAACAAATGGCCCACAGCAGATTTCGTCGACGACATCGTCGCTTTCTCTGCCGCCGATCCCATCAGCCGCTCAACCGCACCCAATTCGATCGTATCCGCCATGGTCGAAGTGCCATGGGCGTTGATGTAATCAATATCGGCAGGCGTCAGGCCCGCACGTTTGATCGCCGCCGCCATGGACCGCTCGCCGCCCTCACCGTCCTCTGACGGCGCGGTGATGTGATAGGCATCCCCCGACAGGCCATAGCCCAACACTTCGGCGTAAATCTTCGCACCACGCGCCTTGGCGTGCTCGTATTCTTCCAACACGACAACACCAGCACCTTCGCCCATTACGAACCCATCCCGGTCCGCATCATAGGGGCGCGAGGCCGCCTGCGGGTCATCGCACCGCTTTGTCGACAGCGCTTTGCAGGCGTTGAAACCTGCGATCCCGATTTCCGAGATCGGGCTTTCCGCCCCACCCGCGACCATCACGTCAGCATCATCCAACGCGATCAACCGCGCCGCATCACCAATCGCATGGGCGCCCGTCGAACAGGCCGTCACAACTGCATGGTTTGGCCCCTTAAAGCCAAACTTGATCGACACCTGACCGGACACCAGATTGATCAACGCAGACGGAATGAAAAACGGCGAAACCCGGCGCGGCCCACGCTCTTTGAGCAAGACAGCCGTCTCCGCAATAGAGGACAAACCACCGATGCCCGATCCGATCATCACACCGGTCCGGCATTTGGCTTCCTCATCGGCAGGAACATAGCCACTGTCGGTCACAGCCTGCGTCGCCGCGGCCATTCCGTACAGAATAAAATCATCAACCTTGCGCCGCTCTTTCGGAGCCATCCAATCATCAGGATTAAATGTCCCGTCCGAGCCGTCACCAAGGGGAATTTCGCACGCATAGGTCGTGGCCAAATGGCTGGCGTCAAACCGCTCAATGGTGCCCGCGCCAGATTTCCCCGCAAGGATCCGCGCCCATGTCTCTTCGACACCGCACGCCAATGGGGTTACCATCCCCAAGCCGGTCACAACAACTCGCCGCATGTCTGCCCCCTCATAGGTCGTTTGAGCGCCTACCTACACCGCCCCGCGCGCACCCTCAAGGGCACCAACTGCGGCCATCCGCACAAAGCGGCCCATAGACACCGCCGGCTCCTTTGTTCCCCAAATACTCATCCCAACCGCACAAACAAAAACGGCGCCCCAATCGGAGCGCCGTTCACCGCCAAATAAGGCGAAATCGCTTAGCTGGCTTTGGTCACGAAAGCGACGGCATCGCCGAAGCTTTGGATCGACTCAGCTGCATCGTCAGGGATCTCGATGCCGAATTCTTCTTCAAATGCCATTACCAGCTCTACGGTGTCGAGGCTGTCAGCGCCCAGATCGTCGATGAAGGAGGCGTTTTCTACGACCTTGTCTTCTTCAACACCCAGGTGTTCCACCACAATTTTACGCACGCGATCAGCGATGTCGCTCATATCTTTTCCTCACTTATGGGGGCGCCTGCCCGTTTTACATGTGTTGAGCCCCATGCACAGGCCCGGTACGCGGCTCTTTGGCCAATACGCCCGAAAGCGGCGAAAGGGTCCCCTCCCCGCAATTGTGCGCCGCCTATAGCACATCGTTTACCCAACGCAAACGATTCCGCGCCCGGGGATCTTGCCGGGCACGGACGCCACCGCAGCGCGCCTTAGATCACAGCATCGCCATGCCGCCGTTCACGTGCAGCGTCGCACCCGTGACATAGCCGGCCTCGGGGCTGGCCAGATACAGCGCAGCCGCCGCGATCTCTTGGGGCGTGCCCATGCGACCGGCGGGGATTTGCACGTTGATCTTGTCTTTTTGCTCATCGGTCAGTTTGTCGGTCATCGCCGTGGCGATAAAGCCGGGGGCGACCGCGTTCACCGTGATCCCGCGTGAAGCGACCTCATAGGCCAGCGACTTCGACATCCCGATCAGGCCCGCCTTTGAGGCCGCGTAGTTGCCCTGACCCGGGTTGCCCGTGGCCCCCACGATCGAGGAAATATTCACGATCCGGCCCCAACGCGCCTTCATCATGCCGCGCATCACGCCTTTCGACAGCTTGAAAGCCGCCGTCAGGTTTACGTCAATCACCGACTGCCATTCGTCGTCAGACATCCGCATGAACAAGTTATCCCGCGTAATCCCCGCATTATTCACAAGGATATCCACAGACCCCATCGCCGCAGCAGCAGCTTTGGGCAACGCATCCACGGCTGACAGATCGCTCAGGTTGCACGGCGTGACATGCGCGCGCTCACCCAGTTCAGCTGCCAATGCCTCAAGCGGCGCCTCACGCGTGCCCGACAGAGCCACCGTAGCCCCCGCGCCATGCAGCGTGCGTGCGATTTCCGCGCCAATGCCACCCGAAGCCCCCGTCACGAGGGCGCATTTACCAGTTAGATCAAACATCTTTGTCTCCTTTATCCGCTCAATACGCGCAGGCCGCCCCTTGGGGGCGTACCGACCGCGCCAGCCTTATCCTTGTGCAACGGTGCGCGCCTGATCGGCAGTGCCCACAGCATGGGTCGCGACACTGCGGTCGATCCGCTTGATCATGCCCGACAGCGCTTTGCCTGCGCCGATCTCCCACACTTCGGTCACGCCCTGTGCGGCCATCCACATCACGCCCTCGCGCCAGCGGACTGCACCCGTCACCTGATCGACCAGCAATCCCCGGATTGTGGTCGCATCGCTCACGCCATTTGCGGTCACGTTCGCCACCAAAGGCACCGCCGGGTCGTTGAACTCAACTTGCGACAGCGCCTCGGCCATCGCCTCTGCGGCGGGTCCCATCAGGGCACAGTGAAACGGCGCAGACACGGGCAGCAACATGGCGCGTTTTGCGCCACGCGCCTTGGCCAGCTCGACCGCGCGTTCAACCGCCGCCGTATGGCCCGAAATCACAACCTGTGAGGGGTCATTGTCGTTTGCGGCCTGACACACTTCGCCCTCAGCGGCCTCAGCGGCGATCCCGGAGGCGGTCTCAAAATCCATCCCCAAAAGGGCCGCCATGGCACCGACACCCACGGGCACGGCCTCTTGCATCGCGCTACCGCGCAGGCGCAACAGCCGGGCGGCATCCGCCACACTCAACGCGCCCGCAGCCGTCAGCGCACTATATTCACCCAGCGAATGCCCCGCGACATAGGCCGCGTGATCCGCCAAAACGACCCCCTCAGCCTCAAGCGCGCGCAGCGCCGCCAGAGAGGTCGCCATGAGCGCGGGCTGCGCATTGCGCGTCAATGTCAGCTCAGCAATATCGCCTTCCCAGATCAGGTCAGACAGCTTTTCACCCAGCGCCTCATCCACCTCATCAAACACGGCCCGCGCCGCTGGATAGGCCTCGGCCAGATCGCGCCCCATTCCGATGGTCTGCGCGCCCTGCCCGGGAAAAACGAAAGCTCTGCTCATAGGGGTCTCCTCTGCGGTCTTGCCCGTTTTGCGCCTTTGGCGGCGCGTTGCCTCTCCCTAGCGTTTCGCTGCGCGCCCCACAACACCCCCGCTCGCGTGCGCACCATACGCGGCCCATCACACAGGGTCTGTGCGCTGGCGCAGCTACTCCTTTTATTCAAGTGCGGTAATGTAGAGCCACCTCAACCCGGAGCCCCCCATGCCCGCCGCAAACACCCGCCAACACTACGGAAGCGTGACCAAGACCTTTCACTGGCTCACCGCCCTTCTGATCCTCACGGTCATTCCGCTGGGGATCGTGGCGCAACGGTGGTCGTTTGACACGTCCGATGCGCTCGCGATCAAGGCTACGCTGTTCTCCATCCACAAAACCGTCGGCTTGACCCTATTTTTCGTGGCCCTCGCCCGGATTGCGTGGGCGGTGACCCAAGCCAAACCCGGCCCCCTGCATCCCGACCGCAAGCTTGAGACTTTTGCCGCCGAAACGGTGCACTGGGCGCTCTATGCCTCGCTCGTGGTGGTGCCTTTGACGGGCTGGATCCACCACGCCGCAACCGAGGGCTTCGCCCCGATTTGGTGGCCGTTCGGGCAAAACCTGCCGTTCGTGCCAAAGGACGTGGACCTCGCGCACACATTCGCCAGCCTGCACATCATCTTTGAACGGGTGCTAATCATCTCGCTCGGGCTGCACATCGCGGGCGCCCTAAAACACGCGTGGATCGACCGTGACGCGACGCTGGCCCGTATGCTGCCCGGCGCCAACCCCAAGGTCCCGAACTACGACCACACGACCACCGCAAGCCCCGCGATTGCGGCCTTCGCGGCCTATGGTCTGGCGCTGTTGGTCGGGGCGGGTTTGGGCATGTTTGGCCACCAAGAAGGCCCCGCCACCCCACAGCTGGAGGCCGTCGCCTCCGACTGGCAGGTGACCGACGGCACGCTCGCGATTACCGTCACGCAATTGGGCGCGCCCGTGACCGGCCAATTCGCCGATTGGACCGCCGCTATCACCTTTGATGAGACCGTTACCGACGGCGTGGCGGGCCAAGTGGACGTCACAATCTCAGTGCCCTCGCTCAGCTTGGGCAGTGTGACGACCCAAGCCCTTGGGGCTGAGTTCTTCAACGCCAGCGACTTTGCCACGGCAACGTTTTCGGCCCCGATCACGGTGACAGATGGCGCGTATTTGGCCGATGGCACTGTCACGATCCGAGGCATCACAGTGCCCGCAACGCTACCCTTTACGTTGGCACTACAGGACGGGATCGCGAACGTTGAAGCGCGCACACAACTCAGCCGTCTCAGCTTTGGTATGGGCGAAACCGCCTATCCCGATGAGAGTTCGGTCGGCTTTGCAGTGGACGTCGCCATATCGCTGACGGCCAGCCGCGACACCGCAACACCCATCGCAAACTAAAGACAATCCGCCGGAAAATGCGCGAACATTGCTGAATTGCAAACAGTGAGCGCCCGGCGGATTTTCACAATTATCTAGCTTATAATCAGATACTTAGGAAACTTCGCACCCTCACCCGCCGCGGAATTGCCCCAAAGCCGCCATTTTTTCCTCGCTCGCGTTAACCTTTTGCTGCTAGCCTCAAAATGCATTTCGTTAACCAGTCATTCCTTTACCGAGCGACGCCGTCAGGCACCATTTATTAGGACTAAAATCATGAGCACAAAATCAACACTTAAGGGCGGCCTTATTGCATCCGCCGTCATGTTGGGCGCGCTAGGTTCGGGCGCATCCGCCTCGACCCTCACGTACAATGGCCTCAACATTTCACCGGCCCAAAAGGTCGACGTCGTCGCCAGCGCCGAGGGCCAGTCGTTCAACAACCTGTCCGCTGGCGGGTTCAACATGTCCGACGGCACCAACAGCTTTATCGCGTGGTGCATTGACCTCTTCGATACGATCAAAACGGCCGCCTACACGCCGGGTCGCCCCACACAAGTCAGCGACGCCGAAGAAGCCGACCTGAACCGGCTGTTCACCCTTGGGCGCGACACCGCGCAAACGGACGCAATCACCGCCGCCGCGTTTCAGGTCGCGATCTGGGAAATCGTCTATGAAACCGACACGGTTTACGCGCTTAATTCGGGGAACTTCATGGCCTCTGACAACGCGACTGTTGTGACGGCGGCGCAAGGGTTGCTCGACAACCTCGGCACGGACGCGGGCACAGCCTCGCTCAGCTTCTTTGCGTCAACAACTTCGCAAGACCTTGTGTCGGGGCAAACCGCAGTTGTGCCCCTGCCCGCCAGCGCGTTGCTGCTGCTGTCCGGTCTGGGCCTGTTGGGGGCTGCGCGCCGTCGGACCAACGCCGACTGATCACCACTACTATATACACACAAAAATGGCGGGCCCCACGCACGGGACCCGCCATTTTTCGTTTCAACCTAGAGCCATCTGGCCCACGGGGCTTAGCCCTCGGCTTGAGCCTCGATCGAAATGATAACATTCACCTCATCACCCACAAACGGCGCAAAGTTGCCCACGCCGTAGTCGGAGCGGATCAGGGTCGTCGTCGCGTCAAAACCCAACCAAGGCTTTTGCGCCATTGGGTGCATGTCGGCTTTGTTCATCTTGGCGTCCAGCACGACGGATTGCGTCACACCGTTCAGCGTCAGATCACCCGTGATCAGGGCGGTGTTGTCGCCGGTGACTTCGATCCCTGTCGAGGTAAAGGACACCATTTCGTCGGCAGAGGCCTCAAAGAAATCAGCCGACATGAAGTGTGCATCGCGCTGTTCCCAACCGGTGAACATCGACATCACGGGCATCGACACGGACACCGAGGATGCGGCGGGGTTTTCGGCATCAAACTGGATTTCGCCCGCAAAGCCGGAGAACATGCCGTAGGTCGTGGAAAAGCCCAAGTGATCGTAGCTAAAGATGATCTGGCTGTGCGAGCTGTCCAATGTGTAGGTTTCAGCGGCAAAGGTGGGGGCTGCGAAAGCAATCAGGGCGGCGGTGGTCAAAAGCGTACGTTTCATGTCAGGTCCTTGCTCTGGATGTGTGGTCGTTCATTAACCCTAACATCGGCTTTCTCGACCAATTAGCAATTTACCTTAACCCCACAGACCCTGTGCGATTGTGCAAATTGTCGTGATCAAGCACATGTGCCACGCACAATTGCGCCCTTGCCTTGCAGGTCCTCGCATCCTATACGGCCCCATCCCGCCACCATATTGACCTGCGTGGCCTCTCGTGACCGAGCGGCGGGATAATGTTCGGTCTTTGAAACACGCGTAACATGACTGGAGACACCATGGCGCTCTACGAGCACGTGATGATCGCGCGGCAGGACCTGTCCAACGCGCAAGCCGAAGGGCTGATTGAACACTTCGGAACAGTACTGGCTGATAACGGCGGCGCACTCGTCGACTTCGAGTACTGGGGCGTCAAAACGATGGCCTACAAGATCAACAAAAACCGCAAGGGTCACTATGCCTTCCTGCGCTCCGATGCACCGGCTCCCGCCGTGCAGGAGATGGAACGCCTGATGCGCCTGCACGACGACGTGATGCGCGTTCTCACCATCAAAGTGGATGAGCACAAAGAGCTTCCTTCCGTGCAGATGCAAAAACGTGACGAACGCGACCGCGGCGAACGCCGTGAACGCCGCAACTAAGGAGACCTAAACCATGGCTGCAAAACCATTTTTCCGCCGTCGCAAGGTCTGCCCGTTTTCCGGCGACAACGCGCCCGCGATTGACTACAAAGACACCCGCCTTCTGCAACGCTACATCTCTGAGCGTGGCAAAATCGTACCGGCTCGCATCACCGCAGTCTCCGCCAAGAAGCAACGTGAGCTGGCCCGTGCCATCAAACGCGCTCGCTTCCTCGCGCTGCTGCCCTACGCTGTGAAGTAAGGAGACAGACATGCAAGTGATCCTTCTGGAACGCGTGGCCAAGCTCGGTCAAATGGGCGACGTTGTTGACGTCAAACCCGGCTACGCCCGCAACTACCTTCTGCCCCAGGGCAAGGCGCAAAACGCAACCGAAGCCAACATCGCTGGCTTTGAGGCGCGCAAAGCCCAGCTCGAAGCGCAGAACCTCGAAACCAAAAAAGAAGCCGCAGCTATGGCTGAGCGTCTGGGTGGACAGCAGTTCATCGTGATTCGCTCCGCATCTGACTCCGGTGCTTTGTACGGTTCGGTCACCACACGTGACGCAGCAGAGGCCGCGACTGAAGCTGGCTTCACCGTTGGTCGTAACCAAGTTGTTCTGCAACGCCCGGTCAAAGACCTCGGCCTGCACCCAATGACAGTGGTTCTGCACCCCGAAGTGTCGTGCGAAATCGTCATGAACGTTGCACGCAGCACCGAAGAAGCTGAACTGCAAGCGTCGGGCAAATCGATCCAAGAACTGGCCGCAGAAGAAGAAGCTGCAGCAGAGTTCGAAATCGCTGAGCTGTTTGACGATCTGGGTTCCGCCGCCGCAGACGACGACGATATGGCTGACAACATTGTCACCACGCCCGAGTCGGACGCAAGCGACGAGGCATAAGGCATCTTAACCGCCTAAAGCTTACGCTCTCAAAGGGCCGCTCCTCACCGAGCGGCTCTTTTTCGTTTGGGATTAATGATGATTGGAGCGAGCGGTTTACATAACTAGTTTTGTAGTTATGATGGCCTTATGTCTGATACACTCGACACGACTGCCAGCGCCCTCGCCGCCCTTGGCCACACCGCACGCCTGAGCGTGTTTCGGCTGCTGGTGCAGGCGGGCCATGATGGGCTCACCGTGGGCGACATCGCGGCTTTTGTTGATCTGCCGCCCTCTACCCTCGCGCATCACTTGCGCACGCTGGTTCACGCCGGGCTGGTGATACAGGAACGCCGCGGCCGGGAGATTTTGAGCCGCCCAGATTTTGCGAAAATGGATGCAACGCTGGCGTTTCTTACCTCTGAATGCTGTCGCGGACTGCCTGCGGCAGTGACCACAGGATAATTTTTTGCGCCTTAAATAACTATAAAACTGGATATATTGTGATGTTTCAGCCAAATACGTTTACTGCCAAAGGACCTCTAGGGTTCGCCTCACATATCTGGTCAGAGCATCGCGTTGGACTGGCGATCGTGGGCATCCTGGGCCTCATCTTTGCAGTGGAACCACCCCAAGCCGTTGAAAGCACTTGGTTTACAATCGACGCTCTTCTTTCAACGGCGCCGTTTCTGGTGCTGTCCATCCTAATGGCAGCCTACGCATCCGCGACGGGCGCCGATGGCCTGATCGCCAAGGCGTTCACCGGGGCGCCGGTTGTGATGATCGTTGCTGCAGCGGCCTTGGGCGGGCTTTCGCCATTTTGCTCCTGCGGTGTCATTCCCTTGATCGCCGCACTACTGGCGATGGGCGTTCCGCTGGCCCCGGTGATGGCGTTTTGGTTGGCGTCCCCTGTGATCGACCCGTCGATGTTTATCTTGACGACGGGACTGTTGGGATTTGAGTTCGCGGTGGCGAAGACGTTGACAGCTGTGGGGCTTGGGCTGTTTGGCGGCGTGGTGACCCATGCATTAACGGCCTCGGGCCACTTTCGGGACGTTTTGAAACCGCAGGCGCGCGGAGGCTGCTGTGGTGCAGCGTCCCTCACCGCGCCAAAGCCTGTCGCGTGGAGATTTTGGACAGATCCAGCCAGACGCAGCACCTTTGCGCGAGAGGCTTGGGGGACCACGGTCTTTTTGGTCAAATGGCTGGCCTTAGCGTTCTTGTTGGAAAGCCTGATGCTTGCCTATGTTCCAGCGGCATGGATATCGGGCGCGTTGGGCGGATCGGGCTTGGCGCCGATTGTGACCGCAACGTTCGTGGGCGTGCCCGCGTACCTAAACGGCTACGCCGCATTACCGCTGGTGTCAGGGTTGATGGAGCAAGGCATGGTGCCGGGCGCGGGATTAACGTTTTTGGTGGCAGGCGGCGTGACCTCCCTGCCCGCGGCGATCGCGGTCTACGCATTGGTGCGGCCACGGGTGTTTGCCCTGTATATCGCTTTGGCCTTGTCCGGATCGTTGGCAAGCGGACTGCTCTATCAGCTATGGCTTGGCTCGGCGGGTTGATCCAAATGAAAAAGCCGCCCCAAGGGACGGCTTTCACACGATACTTTGATTGTAAGCTTACTCGTCTTCGAGAGCTTCAACCGCTGCTTGCAGCTCATCTTTTGTGACTTCTTTTTCAGTCACCGTGGCCAACTCAAGGATGTAGTCGACGACTTTATCTTCGAACAATGGCGCACGCAGCTGTTGCTGAGCTTGAGCATTTTTCTGAATGAACTCAAAGAATTCACGCTCTTGACCGGGGTACTGGCGTGCTTGGTTCATGATCGCTTGGGTCATCTCGGAGTCGGAGACTTCGATTTCGTTCTTTTGACCCAGTTCAGCGAGCAGGAGGCCCAGACGAACGCGGCGCTCAGCGAGTTTGGTGTGCTCTTCGGTTGGCTCGATCTCGGGGTGATCGTGGCCTTGAACCTCAGGGTTTTCCTCGTGCCACAACTGGTGTGCGATCTGACCGGCTTCGGCGCTGACCAACATGGGGGGCAGTTCGAAGCTGACGAGATCGTCAAGTTGATCCAGCAGGCCACGCTTGAGAACCGCACGTGCGGCGCCAGCGTATTCTTGGCCGAGACGGTCCACGATTTGCTCTTTGAGCGCATCGAGGCTTTCGGCACCGAATTGCTGTGCCAGCTCATCGTTCAGCTCAGCGGTTGCGGGTGCTTTGACTTCTTTGACGGTGCACTCAAACACGGCGTCTTTGCCAGCGAGATGCTCTGCGCCGTACTCATCGGGGAACTTGACGTTCACTTCAACAGCGTCACCGGCTGCGGCACCGACCAGCTGCTCTTCGAAGCCGGGGATGAAGGAGTTGGAGCCGAGCACGAGGGGGTAATCCTCGGCGGCACCGCCTTCGAACGCTTCGCCGTCAACTTTGCCAAGGAAATCGATCACAACCTGATCGCCATCTTCGGATTTACCGTCTTTGGCGTCAAAGTTCTGTGCGGACTTCGCAAGGTTGTCGAGCGCGTCTTGGATGTCAGCATCCGCAGGCTTCACGACCAGTTTCTCGATCGAAACGGGTGAGAAGTCGACCTCGGGGATCGTGGGCAGAGCTTCATAGGAAAGCGAGACTTCAACGTCGTCGCCTTCTTTCCAGTCTTCGTTGGTCATTTTGACTTCGGGCTGCATCGCAGGGCGGTCGCCGGACTCTTCGAAGTGCTTAGACATCGCGCCATCGATGGTTTCTTGCATGGCTTCGCCCAGGAGACGCTGGCCAAACTGCTTTTTCAAAAGCGCCATCGGGACTTTGCCCTTGCGGAAGCCCTTCATCTCGATTTCAGGCTGAGCTTCAACGAGCTTTTCGTTCACCTTGGTGTCGAGATCGGCAGCCGGCACGGTGATGGAATAGGCGCGCTTGAGGCCTTCGTTGAGGGTTTCGGTGACCTGCATGTGGGGTTCCCCTTGAGCTGAACGTCCCATTGAACGTCTTGATGCGTGTAAGTCTGCGCCGATGCCATAGCCAAAAGGCCCGCGGCGGCGGCGGGTGTAAATCCAGCGCTTTCTAGGAAGGGTGCGTCCGGGGTGCAAGGGGATTCGCCACTTGTCCCCCTGCGGAGGGCTCAAGCATTGGCATATCTATGAAAAAAGGCCGGACAGCGCACCCGCATGTCCAGCCATTTCGATCTGAGGGAACCGAATGGTCGCCTTAATAGATGTAGCGAATTTGGTCTGACCAATACCGTTCAATCCGTTTGAGCGTCATATTGATGTCGAAAACCTTGTCGGCGTTGATGCCTGTGGCCTCTTCCACCCCGATGGCATGGCGCAGAAACAGGTCTTGGACGACATCGCGCACCTTGCGCCCCTTGTCCGTCAAGCGGACCCGAACCGAGCGGCGATCAATTTCACACCGTTGGTGGTGCATGAAGTCATACTCGACCAGCTTCTTGAGGTTATAGGAGACATTCGAGCCTTGGTAATAGCCCCGCGATTTCAGTTCACCTGCGGTGACTTCATTATCGCCGATGTTGAACAACAGAAGCCCTTGGACCGCGTTGATCTCTAGAATGCCGAGGCGCTCAAACTCATCCTTGATCACATCCAAAAGAAGGCGATGAAGGCGTTCGACCAGGGCGAGGGATTCTAGATACCCCGTCCAAATGGCACCGGGGGCGTCGTCGGCATCCTTTTGAAAGGAAGGAACACCGGTAAAGGCTTCAAGTTTACTCATAATAAGGCTCCGCACATCTGCTTTGGCCCAACATACGTGCGGATTTCTCAACATTCGGTTAAAGGCGATAAGAAATCGTCGAGAATACATCTCTAGTTGCTTGAAACTTGCGCACATTCGCCTAGCACGCATCCTATCGGCACGCAAAACGCGCCGATAGAAACCAGTCATAATCCGTTGATTTATTGGGCCTGTGCAGCTCTGCGGCCCAGATCTGCGATTAAATCTGCGTAGCGCGCGGGTGGTTCAACCTGCCGGGTCACCCATTGCAGGATGTCGTGGTCATTCTCGCCCATGACGGCCTCAAACAGGTCCAATTCTGCGTCACTCATGCCCGCAAGTTCGTCATTTGCGTAGCCGCCCAGCACCAAATCCATCTCTTTGATGCCGCGCCGCCAGGCCCGGATACGCATGCGTTTCAAGCGGACTTCGCGGCTTTCGGGGCCGGCGTTCGGCTCTGTCAACGGCGCGCTCATTGGTCGACCTTTGGGGTCGTCAAAAGGACCCGCAGACGTTTTTCAACATGGCCCAAACGATCCGCCAAACTGGAGGCCTCTGTGCGTAGTTGGCGGATTTCCAACAGCAAATTGCGGCTGTCGGAATTAGGGTCCGCAGCTTCCACCGGGGCATCGACCCCGTCACCTTCGCCGGTCAGCAACCACACGATCGATACGTTCAACAGCCCCGCAAGCATTTGCAGGCGGTTTGCGCGCGGCTCCGCAAGGTCATTTTCCCAACCGCGGAGGGTCTTGACCTTGACCCCCAAACGCTTGGCCAATTCGGCTTGGTTCATGCCAGCGGCATCGCGCGCGGCGGCGAGCCGATCGCCAAAGGTCGCGTTGGCCTCTGAATACCAGTTCGTTTCTGCTCCATCTTCCATGGGCGTCTCCTTGATCCCGGTCTTGACCCTGCTCGGCCCTAATGTAGGACAGTCTTAACCCTATCGTACACTTCGAGGCGACCATGTCCTTTCTCTCTGCGACACTATCCCGCGTAAAACCTTCGCCCACCATCGCCGTCAGCAACAAAGCCGCCGAGATGCGGGCCGCGGGTGCTGATGTGATCGGCCTTGGCGCGGGCGAGCCGGATTTCGACACCCCCGCCCACATCCGCGCGGCTGGGATTAACGCGATTGAGACGGGCAAAACCCGCTACACCGCCGTAGACGGCATCGCGGAGCTGAAATCCGCCATCTGCGCCAAGTTCAAACGCGACAATGGGCTGGATTACACGCCCGCCCAAGTCACCGTGTCTTCGGGCGGCAAGCAGGTTTTGTACAATGCGCTGATGGCCACGCTGAACCCCGGGGATGAGGTCGTGATCCCTGCCCCCTATTGGGTCAGCTACCCTGATATGGTTCTTTTGGCCGGTGGCACGCCGGTGGCCGTGGAATGTGGCATCGACGTGGGCTTTAAGCTTACGCCTGAGGCGCTAGAGGCCGCGATCACGCCCAAAACCAAGTGGCTGATCTTTAACTCCCCCTCCAACCCTACGGGCGCGGGCTACACCCGGTCCGAGCTAAAGGGCCTGACGGATGTCCTGATGCGCCACCCCCATGTCTGGGTGATGACCGACGATATGTATGAGCATCTCGTCTATGACGATTTCACCTTTTGCACCCCGGCAGAGGTCGAGCCCGGCCTCTATCCGCGCACCCTGACAACCAACGGTGTGTCCAAGGCCTATTGCATGACCGGCTGGCGCATCGGCTATGCAGCTGGCCCGGTTGAGTTGATCGCGGCCATGCGCAAGGTGCAGTCGCAAAGCACCTCCAACCCCTGCTCGATCAGCCAATGGGCCGCCGTTGAAGCGTTGAATGGCCCGCATGACTTTATCGCAGAGAACAACGCAGCCTTCGTGCGCCGCCGCGATCTGGTGGTTGAGATGCTCAACAAGGCCGAGGGGCTGACCTGCCCCGTGCCGGACGGCGCGTTCTATGTGTACCCATCTATTGCCGGCTGCATCGGCAAAACCACGCCCAAGGGCACGCTCATAGACACTGATGAGACCTTCGCAACGGCCTTGTTGGAGGAAACCGGCGTGGCGGTAGTGTTCGGTGCTGCGTTCGGGGTCTCTCCGAACTTTCGGGTCAGCTATGCCACCGCAGACGACACCCTGCGCGAGGCGTGCACGAGAATTCAGACGTTCTGTGCGAGCCTAAGCTAGGCGCCCTGCATCAACGGATGGCGCAGGAAGCGGCGGGTCATGAGTGCGCCCGCCACGCTTAGCCCAATGGCAAGCCCCAGCCAGACGCCCGCAGGACCAAGCCCCAGCGGCAGGCCCAGCACATAGCTGCACGGCACCCCGACGCCCCAGTACCCGATCACCGCAAAAACCATCGGTCTGCGGGTGTCTTGGACCCCGCGCAACAGCCCCAGTGCCATCACCTGCGCGGCATCCGCGACTTGGAACAGGGCTGCGACCATCAAAAGAGTGACGCCAAGGCTCAGGATCGCGGGGAACGCCGGGTCGGAGGCATCCACAAAGCCGCGCACCATCACCCCAGGCACCCCAAAGAACGCGGCAACCGTGAGGGCCACCACAAGCGTGGCCAAGATCAGGCCCGCCTGCGCCACCTTGCGCAGGGCAGCCCCGTCTCCGCGCGCATAAGCCGTGCCCGCGCGCACCGTCACGGCGGCCGATAGCCCCAAGTGCACCATAAACGTCGCCGACGTGATCTGAAGCGCGATGCCGTGGGCGGCCAAAGGCACGGCCCCCAATGTCCCGATGATCAGGCCAGACGCCATAAACAGCCCGCTTTCCGCCAGAAGCGTCAGGGAAATCGGCCAGCCAAGCGCAAAGATCTCACGTGCTTCCAGCCAATCGGCCCGCCAAAACCGCACAAACACCTCAAACTGCGCCATCGCGGGGCCGCGCACCGCATAGATCGCCAGCACGGTTGCCATCACCGCATGCACCGAGAGCGACGCATAAGCCGCCCCCACAAGCCCCAGTTCCGGCGCGCCCAGATTGCCGAAAATCAGCACCCAATTGAGAAAGGCGTTCACCGCCGCGGCCCCAAGCGTGGCCCATAAAACAACAGCCGTCCGCTCTAGCCCCGCAAGGTGGCTGCGCAGGCCCGCCACGATCATCGCAGGCACCATGCCCAGCCCCGCGATGCGTAAATAGTCTTGCGCGCCCGCCGCGACATCTGCGTCCTGCCGGAGCATCAGCAAAAGCGGCTCGGCGAAGAAAAAGATCGGATAGGTCAAAAGCGCAAACGCCAGCCCTAGCCACAGCGTCATCCGCGTGATCCGGCGCACGCGCTGCGGGTCATCTTGGGCGGCCGCGACCTTGGGCAAGGCCGCGGCCGAAAAGCCTGAACCAATGATGAACACTGTGAAAAACAGGGTCGAGCCCAGCACCGAGGCCGCAAGGGCGGCAATGCTATACCAGCCCAGCATGATCGTATCGACAATCCCCACAGCCGTCTGCGCAAGGTGGCTGCCGATTAACGGCAGACCCAGCACGAGGGTGCGGCGGACATGCTCACTGACGCTGTGCGCCTGCGGTTGGGGGATGGTTTGCTCCATGCCTCGCTCTACGCCCGCACCGCCGCCTTGGCAATGCATGGGTCCGGCGGTGGCAAGCCGGATGCACGCCAACGCGCCCAACACGCTTGGGGGAATGGCGATGTGCTGCTAGGCTTGCGACGTATTAAATGAGGGGATTCATATGTCATTGGTAAAGACACTGGCCAAAGTGGCCATCGGCGTGGCCATCGCAAAGGGCGTGAGCGCGGCAACAAAGGGCGGCGGCACGGGCGGGATCGCAGGCATGATGCGCGGCACCGGCGGTGGGGGCGCGTTGGGTGACATGATGTCGTCGCTGACCCAAAGCATGCAAAGCGGCGGCGGCGGCGGCGCAGCCCAAGGCCTTCAGGATATTATGGGCAAAATGCAAACTCAGGGCGCGCAGGCGGGGCAATCCGCTATGGGCGCCATGGGCGGTTTGGGCGATATGCTGAGCAAGATGGCCGGCGGCACCGCAGCCGCAGGGGCACCGGGCGGCGGGTTGCAAAACCTGCTGGGCCAAATCGGTGGGACTGGCGGCGGACTGGGCGCGGTCTTGGGTGCAGGCGGTGCGACCGCAGGTGCCGGCGGTTTGGGCGCCCTGCTTGGTGGCGCGCTTTTGGCCGACCCTACGCCCCCGGCCCCATCGGACGAAGAAATCGCCCGCGTCATGCTGCGCGCAATGTTGCAGGCCGCCAAATGTGATGGCCGTCTGGACGAAGCCGAACAGGCCCAGATCACCCAAATGGTCGGTGACGTCAGCCCCGAAGAGGCCGAATTGATCCGCACCGAACTGGCAGCCCCCGTGGACATCGAAGGCCTTGCCTCTGAGGTGCCCCAAGGGATGGAACAGCAGGCCTATATGATGTCACTGATCGCCATTGATCTCGATAGTCAGGCCGAGGCGAATTACCTGATCGATCTGGCCGGTGCGCTGCGCCTGACCCCGGAACAGGTGGATGCTCTACACACCCAAGCGGGTGAGCCAAAGATTACCTAGCCGCTTTGGGCCACGCGCTTACGGGCGCGTGGCTTATGGTATGATGTCGCCGTCAGGCGTCCGTTGGATTAATTATCCTCGGGCTCATCCGCGGCGCCGTCCTGCTCCATCTGCGCCTTAAGGGCTGCAAGACCCGCAAAGGGTTTGACTTTGTCTTCGGTCAACGGCTCCGCACCGGGGGGGGCCGCGACAAGGTCGAGATCTTCAATCCCAGCCGCGCGCGGATAGGCTGGCACCAACAGCGCGAGCGCCTCTTCCATCACCGCGCCCACATCCACGACGGCAGGCAGCGGCTCAACCGTGTCGTCATCGGGCATTTCGGCCTCGGCCTCGGTGACGTCTTGCCAGTTCGACACATAGTGACGGGCAACCTCATCCTCGATCCGCGTGATTACCGGCTCAAAGCTGACCCGGCAGGGTTGCTCGACCGTTGCGCCCAGTTTGCCCGTCAGCCGCCAATCCGACCCGCGTTGCGGTGTCAGTTCCACCACAAACCGCAGTTTGCGCAGCGCGCTCAGCCCCAGCGCGTCCGCAATCGCCGCACACTGCCCGGCGTTCGGCTCCAACACCACGCGCGTTGTCTTTCGCTGGGCCAAGTCGGCCAGTCGCACGGGGTGTGGCACCGTTGCCGACACGTCGCCATCACTGTTCAGATCATTCATCGCGCTCTCCTTCAACCAAGGCACGGGCTTGGAGTGCGGGCATTGCCCGACGCTCCCCTGTTGCGCCGCCCTGTCAGACAAGGTAATCGAGTAGAACGACCCGCCAGATATGGCAAGAGCAGCAACAAGAGGCCGTGCATGTCCAACCTGCCCTCCCCGTCCATGGGCGCCATGACGCGGGCCATAGTAGTCGCCTGTCTGTGTGTGGTCATCTCCGCCTGCACCGCGCAGTTCCAAAACCACGGCTACACCCCGTCTGATGATGATCTGTCTGCCGTTTTGGTCGGTATCGACACGCGCGACAGCGTATCCGAAACCGTCGGTCGCCCCACATCCTCGGGCGTTTTGCAAGACCAAGCGTGGTATTACGTGGGCAGCCGTGTGCGCACATGGGCATTCACCGCCCCCGAAACGATCGAGCGTGAGATCGTCGCGATTTCCTTCGCAGACGACGGCACCGTGGCCAACATCGAACGCTTCGGCCTAGAGGACGGTCAGGTTGTCGCCCTTTCGCGCCGCATCACCGAAACGTCGATCCGTGAATTCGGCCTGATCCAGAACATCTTGCGCAACTTTGGCCGCATTGATGTGGGTGAACAGTTGGCCCAGCAATAGCCACAGCATCGGCGCGCCGCGAAGGGCGCGCCTTTTGGCTTAGTCCTCAGCCTCGAACGTCATCGCAACACCATTGATGCAATACCGCAGGCCCGTGGGTTGGGGCCCATCCGGAAACACGTGGCCCAGATGCGCATCACAGCGGTTACAATGCACCTCTGTGCGGCGCATAAACCATGAGTTATCAACGCTTTCCCCCACTAGATCAGCGTCCAGTGGTTGAAAGAACGACGGCCAGCCCGTGCCACTTTCGAACTTGTGGGCCTGATCGAACAGCGGCGCGTCACAGCACACGCACCGAAAAGTGCCCGGCTCTTTGGGAAAATCATCATGGGTACCCGCCCGCTCGGTCCCGTGCTTGCGGGTGATCTTGAACGCCTCTGCACTCAACTGCGCGCGCCATTCCTCGTCAGATTTGACAATTTTGTCCATCTTGGGATGTTCCTTGTGCTCAAAACCCATTTGTCATGGCTGTGATACAGATTGCATCTAGCCCTGCGTGCAGAAATAGGCGTCACTAGGGCGGGCGCAAGGGTCTGACGTGCACGCACCTTTAACGGAGCTTCACAATCGGGTGGCCCCGAACCCGAAACCAAGACAGAAACAGGCAATGGCTCAGACAGATTTCCTCCTCGACAAAGGCCGGTACCGCGCGCAGGTGGCGCGCACCGACGCAGAGCTGGCGCAGTGCCACGCCCTGCGCAGTGCCGCGTTTCGGGGCGGTGCGCCGGATGTGGATGCGTTTGATGCGCGGTGCCTGCATGTCATGGTGCACGATTACCAAATTGACAGCTTGGTGTGCTGTTTTCGGGTAATGCGCCTGTCCTCGGGGGCGATGATCGGCCAAAGCTATTCGGCACAATTCTATGCCCTTGACGCGCTGGAACATTTTGACGGACCGATGTTTGAAATGGGCCGCTTTTGCATCGCACCCCACGCCCAAGACCCCGATATCCTGCGCGTCGCCTGGGGGGCGATGACGCGGCTGGTGGATGAGGCCGGGGTCAAACTGTTGTTCGGTTGTTCCTCATTTGAGGGCACGCGGGCCGAGGCCTATCTGGACACATTTGCCCTGTTGCACGCGCGCCACCTTGCGCCCAGCCGGTGGCAACCCCGGATCAAAGCACCGGCGGTTGTGCGGTTTGCTGACAGCCCGTCCACGCAGGACCCCAAGCGTGGCTTGGCCAATATGCCCCCGCTCTTGCGGACATATCTGATGATGGGCGGTTGGGTGTCGGACCACGCCGTCATCGATGCCGACCTTGGCACGCTACATGTGTTTACCGGCCTCGAAATTGCGGCCATACCGCCTGCGCGCAAACGCCTTTTGCGGGCTGTCGCGGGCTGATCGCGCGGTTAAACGCGCAAAAAACCCAACGCACCGCTTGACCCGCCTGCCCCCCTCGCTTAGCGCGGGCACATGGCTCGTATCCCCCTTCTTCAATTGTCCGATATCTCGCTCACCTTTGGTGGCGCGCCCCTGTTCAAAGACCTCGATCTGGTCGTGCATCCCGGTGACCGCGTGGCGCTAGTCGGGCGCAACGGATCGGGCAAATCGACCCTGATGAAAGTCATGGCCAACTTGGTTGAGCCGGACACTGGATCGCGCGTTTTGGCCCCTGCCACCTCAACCGGTTACATGGAACAGGACCCCGACCTAAGCGGATTTGAAACCTTGGGCGATTTCGCGCGCAGCGGGTTGGACCCGGCGGAATCTTACCGCGTTGATATGGTGGCAGAGGGACTCAAGATGAACCCCGACATGGCCACCCAAAGCGCCTCTGGCGGGGAGCGGCGCCGTGCGGCACTGGTCAAACTGCTGGCCGAAGCGCCTGAATTGATGCTGCTCGATGAGCCGACCAACCACCTCGACATCGAGGCCATCGCGTGGCTAGAGGCGGAGCTCAGCCAGACCCGCGCCGCATTCGTGCTGATCTCGCACGACCGGGCGTTCCTGAATGCGCTGACCCGCGCGACCCTTTGGGTCGACCGTGGCCAAACCCGCCGCCAAGAAAAGGGCTTTGCCCATTTTGAGGCGTGGCGTGACAAAACTTGGGAAGAAGAGGACGTGGCGCGGCACAAGTTGGACCGCAAAATCAAGGCCGAAGCCCGCTGGGCCGTTGAGGGCATCTCTGCCCGGCGCAAGCGCAACATGGGCCGGGTCCGCGCCTTGGGTGATCTGCGCCAAGAACGCTCTGACATGATCCGCCGCCAAGGCGCTGCCGCGCTTGAACTGGAAAGCGGCAAGGCCTCTGGCAAGCGGGTGATTGAGGCCAAAGAGTTAGAGAAACGCTTTGGCGACAAAGTGATCCTGCGGCCCTTTGATCTGCGCATCATGCGCGGGGACCGCGTGGCATTTGTGGGACCCAATGGAGTTGGTAAAACAAGCGTTCTCAAGATGTTGTTGGGTGAAGTTGAACCAGACGCAGGCACCGTCACCCACGGCATCGGCCTAGAAATCGCAGTGTTCGACCAAAGTCGCGCCGCCCTTGATCCGGAGGCGACCTTGTGGGACAGCCTCACGCTCGACCCGCTGCTGGGTGTGAGCGGCAATTCAGATCAGGTGATGGTGCGCGGCACCGCGCGGCACGTCGCCGGATACCTCAAGGATTTCTTGTTCGACGAACGCAGCCTGCGCGCGCCGGTCAAGTCCCTGAGCGGCGGGGAAAAGGCGCGGCTTTTGCTTGCGCGGATCATGGCCCTACCCTCCAACGTGCTGGTGTTGGATGAACCGACCAACGATCTGGACGTAGAAACACTGGACCTGCTCCAAGACGTTTTGGGCGAATACGACGGCACCGTTTTGCTGGTCAGCCACGACCGGGATTTTTTGGACCGCGTCGCCTCGACCACGATCGCGATGGAGGGAGACGGCCGCGCCGTAGCCTATGCCGGCGGGTGGTCGGATTACCAAGCGCAGCGCGCCAAGATTGCTGCAGAAGCCGCCTCCAAAGTCAAGACCGCCACGCCGAAACCTTCGGGCAGCAAGGTCGCGGACAAACCAGCCGCGGCTGAGCCGAAGCAGGGGCTCAGCTACACAGAACGTCACCGGCTTGATGCGTTGCCCGCTGAGATGGAGCGGATCTCCGCCGAAATCGCCAAGCTGGAGGAGCTGCTGTCGGACGCAGAGCTGTTCACCCGCGAACCGGTGAAGTTCCAAAAAGCGACAGACGCGCTTGTGGCGCGCCACACGAAGTTGGCGGATTGCGAAGAGGAATGGCTCGCGCTGGAAGAAAAAGCCGAAGGCTAGGATCAGCTGGGACGGCAGGTCAGTTCGCGCAGAAAGCAGACCGCGTCGAACAGTTCTGAGAACGCGCGGGCGCCGTCCTGCACGCCGCCATTGAACAGCGCCACCAAGGTGAATCCGTCCGACAAGACGAACACCGCCGAGAAGATCCCCGGCAAGTGGCCAAAGTGCGTCAGATGCGGCCCCTGAGGTCCGGGCCACACCCTCCAACCCAGTGCGTAATAGCTGCCGTCTGCGCCCTCGGGCGCGGCGCTGGTTTGCGCCATGTGGGATTGCACCGCGAACCGCCAATAGGCCGCTGCCGTACTGTTTGCGCCCCCTGCACCGGCAAGCAGGCTGGGGTCACTGTGCAGCGTGTCTGTCGCCGCGAGCGGGAACCGCTTTGCCCCGTCAAACAGCCAATGCGGCTGCGCGATTGCCCCGAAATTCACCCCCGGAGCGACCTGAGCCACGCTCTGGTGTAGATCATGGTCTTTGGCGGCCAGCAGTTCAGATAACAAGCAATAACCGATGTTTGCATAGTGCTCAGACGTGTTTGGGGCGTGGTCCAACGGGCGGCTGGCCCATGTGAGCCGCGCAAGCGCGGGGCATGGCATGTCCGGCGTGCCGCCCACACGTTCGGGCGCAAAAACGGGATCAAAGCTCGCGCGCCAATCAAAACCCGCGCGGTGAGACAGGATATGACGGGGCGTGATGTCCAGCGCGCGCGGATCAAAGGGGGGCGGCAGGTCCATCTGCGCGGCAAGTGATGTGTCCAGCGCGATCACGCCCGCCTCTGCCAGAGACAGAACCGCGGCAGCGGTCAGCGGTTTGGTCAGTGAGGCGATGTGCAGGCGCGCGTTGGCGTCCATTGACGTGCGCGCCTCGGGATCTGCATCGCCGAGGCCATAGACCGAAGGCTGCCCCCCGCGCGGCCCGTACGCAATCACCCCGCCGGGCAGGCTGTGGGCGGTGCGAAAGGCGTCGATCAGTTCGGGCAACGGGTCCCGCGGGCTGCGCGTATTCAGGAACAGCGCGGCGGCGACGGTGACGCAGATTGCGACAAATAGGAGTAGGATTTTGGGCATGGTGACCTCTGTCCCCTTTCCACCATCTTGGCGCAGTCAAGCCGTTGCGGCAAGTATGGAGGGGTCGAGACCGCTGTGCCAAGGGCGGCTAGGGCTCCGGCGAGTGGGGCCCGTGGGTGCTATGCCGCTGGGTGTTGGGTTGTCCCGGATAAGCGCGGGTTTCAGACCGCGATTGGTTGCCGCTGTGCGGAGAGGGTCGCGCCCGATCCGAGGGGTCGAAACCGGTTCGCCGGAGGCGACATAGGCTCCGGGGGAGTCTTTGAGGTCTCGACGGGCGGAGCCCCGGGGATACAGCATTTGGTC
This sequence comes from Thalassobacter stenotrophicus, assembly GCF_001458315.1. Taxonomy (GTDB): domain Bacteria; phylum Pseudomonadota; class Alphaproteobacteria; order Rhodobacterales; family Rhodobacteraceae; genus Thalassobacter; species Thalassobacter stenotrophicus. Next base: position 255,124 of record NZ_CYRX01000010.1, read on the forward strand.
AGGCTTGTGGTCGCCGCTAGGAGAGGGCTGCGGCCGGTCCGAGGGGGGTAAGCGCGTAGCGCGTCCGCCCGTGGGGGCGGATCGGACGCGGCCCGGTCTGGCGACCGGCGGAACTGTCCATCCCGTTTCTAAATGTCTGCGAACCAGCTTGAGTTAATCGTAAGCGGTGTTTCCGCCCCACACTTACGGCATAGTGCGTGATCTGCGATTCAG
>NZ_CYRX01000011.1 GCF_001458315.1 Thalassobacter stenotrophicus
CCACGCTGGCTTCACGTAGTGAATCCCCTCATGATGGGATTTGTGCAACAAAGCCGCTTGCAAATCAACATCAAGGCCAAGCTCTACGGCAAGTTGAGGCCAGATGCTTGTTTCTCGCAGTGTCTCGAGCAAAGTGCACGTCACCTACCGGCCGCTCCGCGTGCTTCTCCCAATTTAACCAATTGAACGCACGGTCAGAGCGCCGCGGTTAGAATCTCAGCGTAATCTGAGGGTGTGAGGGGCACACCGTTTTTGCGGCTAGACGAGGCGGAGGCGGACTGCGCCGCGAGAATTTCGATGTCGGAGGCCACGACGCCGAACGCCGCGAGCCTTGGCAGCCCTTGAGCCTCTTGCCATTCTTCCAGTCCCGACATCGCATCGCCCCCCAGCGCGGGCGCAAAGGCCGCAGCGATGGCCGATGCACATTCCGTCAGGCGGGTATGGATCTCAGTTCCCCGCTCGGCCACTGCAAGGTTTTGGCGCAGGACCGGCACCACCAAGCGCCCACAAAGGGCGCCGTGAGGTGCACCGTAGCGCCCACCCAAGACAGATGCAGCGCCATGAGCGGCTCCGAGGCCCGAGTTGGCTAAGGCGATCCCACTGGTCAGGCTAACCCATGCCATGTCATTCCAAGCGTCATCGTCGCCACCTGACAACACGGCCTTTAATGCCGCCAACCCAACCGAGATGTTGGGCCGTGTAAGTGCATCAGAAAACGGCGTTGCCGCGCAGGACGTATAGGATTCAATCGTTTGCACAATAGCATCCAGCCCGGAGGACAGCACCGTATTGGGCGGCGCGGTGCGCAACAAACTGGGGTCCACAAGTGCGACCGCTGGGAACAAGGCGCGGCCTCGCAGGCTGACTTTCGCCTGCTTTGAGGGGATTTCTAGCACAGCGTTCGCCGTGACCTCGGCCCCGGTGCCTGCCGTTGTCGGCACGGCGATGCACGGAACAGTGGCTACCTTATCGAGTAAGTGTTGCGGGACTTCCGCAAAATCATCCGTCAGAAGCAATCCGTGGCTGAGGCAGAAGGCAACGGCCTTACCGCTGTCCAACACCGCGCCACCGCCACAGGCCACGACCGCGTCGATGGAACCGCTCTCCAAGCTCGCCACGACCGAATTAATCGACGCCACCGAAGGTTCTTTGGCGCAAATAATATCCTCAACCGATAGTCCGGCTTGCTTAAGCGCCTCCCGCACGGGACCTGCTGCAATGCCGCTTGCGCCCCGCAATAACGCCACCCGTTTAGCACCCGCGGGCAGAGCCTCTGCGATGTCATTGCTGATGCCATTGCCAAAGCGCACAATCGTCGGGACCGAAAAGGAGAAGGACGGGTTCATTTGGTCACCTCAGAACGCGAGAGTGGATTGCACCGCCCGCTGCCACGCGGCGTATTTCGTGGCGCGCGTGTCCTCGGGCATGCTGGGCCGAAACTGACGGTCTAGCGCCCATGTGCGGGCGAATTCATCTTGGCCCGGCAATGCGCCAACCTGCATACCCGCCAACCACGCAGCCCCGACTGCAGTGGTTTCCAGCACTTTGGGCCGATCCACCGGGGCACCGATAATGTCGGCCAAAAACTGCATGGTCCAGTCAGACGCGCTCATCCCGCCGTCCACACGCAGAACCGGCGCGGCATCGACTGAGGCCCAATCGGCACGCATCGCTTCCAGCAAATCGCGGGTTTGATAGCCCACACTTTCGAGGGCCGCACGGGCCAGTTCTTCGGGGCCGGAATTGCGCCGAAGCCCAAAGATCGCGCCACGGCATTCGGGGTTCCAATAGGGCGCGCCGAGGCCGGTAAAGGCAGGCACCATGACCACCGATTGCGTCGGATCAGCGGCCTCCGCCAAGGGTTGCGTATCGGCTGCATGGCGGATCATCTTGAGCCCGTCGCGCAGCCATTGCACCACTGCGCCTGCAATAAAAATCGACCCTTCGAGCGCATAGGTCGGTTTGCCATCAAGCTGATAGGCGATGGTTGTCAGAAGCTGGTTGTGCGATTTCACCGGCACATCGCCCGTGTTGAGCAAGGCAAAACACCCCGTCCCGTAGGTCGATTTCAACATGCCCGGCTCAAAGCACGCCTGCCCGAGCGTCGCGGCCTGCTGATCGCCTGCGACACCCCGAATTGGAATGGCGCGACCAAAAAGATCAGGACGCGTTTCGCCAAAGTCGGCCGCGCTGTCCTTTACCTCTGGCAGAAGCGACATCGGAATATCGAACAGGTCGCAAATTGTCTGGCTCCAACGGCCTTTGCGGATGTCATACAGCATGGTGCGCGCCGCATTCGTAGCATCAGTGGCGTGGACGCGACCGCCCGTGAGTTTCCAAATCAGAAAGGTATCGACTGTGCCGAACAACAACTCACCCCGGCGCGCCATATCGCGAGCACCCTCGACGTGGTCGAGCAGCCATTTGAGCTTGGTCGCGGAAAAATAGGGGTCCAGCAATAGTCCAGTGCGGTCATTGACCATGTCGGCGTGACCCGCTTCGCGCAGTGCAGTACACGTGTCGGCCGTGCGGCGGTCCTGCCAGACGATGGCATTGTAAATGGGTTTGCCGGTGTCTCGGTGCCAAACAAGCGAGGTTTCCCGCTGGTTGGTGATGCCGATGGATGCAATCTCGCTGGCATCAACGCCCGCGCGTTCAATCGCGGCACGGCATGTGCCTGCGGTCGTGGCCCACAGGTCGTCGGGGTCATGCTCGACCCAACCGGACTGCGGAAAAATCTGGGGGAACTCTTCCTGCGCCGAGGCCACAGGCGTGAGAGAAGCATCAAACAGGATCGCCCGCGATGACGTGGTGCCCTGATCGATGGAAAGAACGTAAGTCATAGTAGTGGCTCTGTTTGATAGCGGGGTGGGCAGAACCACCCGAAAATATGCGGGGCGCCCTACAAGAAGGCGCCCCACACCAGGGAGATCAGAAGTGGCTTAGTTCTGCCAGGATTTGATCAGCTCGTCATAGGCGACGGTCTGTGGTGTCTCATCCTCGTTCTCCAGCTTGGGGAACGGGGCCCCAGGCTGAGCGAACCAGTGATCGGCACCAAGCTCTTCGTTCATGACGGGACCAAGGTCACCCTGAACGCCTGCGCGCTCCAGACGGCTCATGACAGCTTCTTGAGCCTCACACAGGGCATCCAGCGCTTCTTGTGCGGTCTTTTGACCGGACATTGCATCGCCGATGTTCTGCCACCACAGCTGCGCCAAACGTGGGTAGTCTGGCACGTTGGTACCCGTAGGCGACCATGCCACACGCGCGGGCGAGCGGTAGAATTCGATCAGACCGCCAAGTTTGTCGGCGCGATCGGTGAAGTGATCAGAGTTGATGGTCGACTCGCGGATGAACGTCAGACCCACGTCGGACTTTTTCAGATCCACCGTCATGGAAGTCACGAACTGCGCATAGAGCCATGCGGCTTTGGCGCGGTCCACAGGTGTGGATTCCATAAGCGTCCAGGAACCAGCGTCCTGATAGCCAACTTTCTGGCCTTCTTTCCAGTAAACACCATGCGGCGAGGGGGCCATACGCCACTTGGGCGTGCCATCCTCGTTCATGACCGGCAGGTCGGGCTCGACCGTGGCGGCTGTGAACGCGGTGTACCAGAACATCTGCTGAGCGACATTCCCTTGTGCCGGGATCGGACCAGCTTCCGAGAAGGTCATACCAGCGGCTGCGGGGGGCGTGTATTTCTCAAGCCATTCAATCGCTTTTTCAACGGCGTAAACAGCCGCAGGAGCGTTGGTTGCACCACCGCGCGCCACACAGGACCCGACAGGTTGGGAGTTTTCGTTCACACGAATGCCCCACTCATCAACGGGCAGGCCGTTCGGCTCACCCACGTCGCCCATGCCAGCCATGGACATCCACGCATCGGTGTAACGCCAACCCAGCGAGGGGTCTTTTTTACCGTAGTCCATGTTGCCAAAGACTTCGCCTTCGACACCGAGGTGGCTCAGATCACGACCGGTAAAGAACTCAGCAATGTCCTCATATGCCGACCAGTTGATTGGAACACCCAGTTCATAGCCATAGGCGGCCTCGAAGTCGGCTTTGTTCTTTTCGTCGTTGAACCAATCGTAGCGGAACCAATACAAGTTCGCGAACTGCTGTGTTGGCAGCTGGTACAGTTTGCCATCGGGGCCAGTCGTAAAGCTGGTGCCAATGAAGTCATCAAGGTTCAGCGTGGGCAGGGTCACGTCTGCACCCTCGCCGGCCATCCAGTCGGTTAGGTTACGCACCTGCTTGTAGCGCCAGTGGGTGCCGATCAGGTCACTGTCGTTGATGTAGGCGTCGTAAATGTTTTCGCCCGACTGCATCTGTGTTTGCAGCTTTTCGACCACGTCGCCCTCACCGATCAGATCGTGTGTGATCTGAATACCGGTGATCGCGGTGAACGCGGGCGCCAGCACTTGGGATTCGTATTCGTGGGTTGTGATGGTCTCGGAGACGACCTTGATTTCCATGCCTTGGAAAGGTGCCGCAGCGTCCACAAAGAACTGCATCTCTGCTTCTTGCTCTGCACGCGAGAGCACGGAAAGACCCGCGATCTCATTGTCGAGGAACGCCATCGCGGCGTCCATATCGGCAAAGGCTGGCGACGCCGTCAGGGACGTCGCAAGGGCCAAGGCCGTTGAGGTTCTGAGTGACAAGTTCATAAAATTCCTCCCATTTTGAACTTTGGTTCTTAACTTTACCGGGCACATCCTCACCCCGGCTATTTCACCCGCTTGGTCACACGTATCGGAACACCAATACCGCGTAGACCGCGCAGATCACGAGGGCCCACCACTGGGCCATATCCGCCAATCCCAGCCAAGCCAGATTGATAAAGGCCGAGCCGAGGAGCGTGATGAAAAGTCTGTCGCCCCGTGTCGTTTCAATCCGCAGGACACCGACGCGCGGGGTCTCGGGAAACTTGATCGCGAGGATCGTGAACGTGATCAAAAGGCTGGCGATTACCATAAAGAAAATCGCGGTAGGCCATGTCCATGCCATCCATTCCATGTCGGCGCCTCCCCCTAAACTCGACCCAGGGCAAAACCCTTGGCGATGTAATTACGAACAAAGTAGATCACGAGCGCACCCGGCACGATCGTCAAGATACCGGCCGCCGCCAACACGCCCCAATCAATGCCCGCAGCACCTTGGGTCCGGGTCATAATCGCGGCGATCGGTTTGGCATCCACGGTCGTCAGCGTCCGTGACAACAACAGTTCCACCCATGAGAACATGAAGCAGAAGAACGCCGCAACACCGATGCCCGATGCGATCAGCGGCATGAAGATTTTCGCGAAAAACCGCCCAAACGAGTAGCCGTCGATATAGGCTGTTTCGTCGATTTCTTTGGGCACGCCGCGCATGAAGCCTTCCAAAATCCATACCGCGAGCGGCACGTTGAACAGGCAATGCGCCAGCGCCACCGCGATATGCGTGTCAAACAAACCTACGCTTGAATACAGTTGAAAGAACGGGAGGGCGAAGACGGCCGGTGGCGCCATACGGTTTGTCAGCAGCCAAAAGAACAGGTGTTTGTCACCCATGAAGTGGTAACGCGAAAACGCGTAGGCCGCCGGCAGCGCAACCGCGAGGCTGATGACCGTGTTCATCACCACGTAGATCAGCGAGTTAATGTAGCCCGTGTACCACGCAGGGTCCGTCAGGATCGTGCGGTAGTTATCCAGCGTCGGGTTCGTGGGCCACAGGGTAAAGGTGCTCACGATCTCAGTGTTGGTCTTAAAGCTCATGTTCAGAAGCCAATAGATCGGCAGCATCAAGAACAGCAGATAAAGCCCCATGACGATGGTACTGCTTTTGACCTTTGGCAATGCGCGAGCCTTGGGGGCGGTGATGGATGCGTCGGTCATGGCTTAACCCTCCCGCTTTTCGAGGTTGGTCATGACGGTGTAAAACACCCATGAGATCAAGAGGATCGTCAGGAAGTACATGATCGAGAACGCAGCCGCAGGGCCCAGATCAAACTGACCAAGCGCCATTTTCACCAGATCAATCGACAGCATCGTCGTCGTGGACCCCGGGCCACCACCAGTGACAACAAATGGCTCGGTATAGATCATGAAGCTGTCCATAAACCGCAGAAGGATAGCGATCATCAAGACACCCATCATCTTGGGCAACTCAATGTAGCGGAACACGGCCCAACGGCTGGCTTGGTCGATTTTGGCGGCTTGGTAATAGGCGTCGGGGATGGATTTCAGACCCGCATAGGCCAGCAAGGCCACCAGCGATGTCCAGTGCCAGACATCCATCACGATGATCGTCACCCATGCCGCGAACGGGTCACTGGTGTAGTTATAATCCACCCCAATGGCCGCCAGCGTGTGCCCCAAAAGGCCAATATCAACGCGGCCAAAGATTTGCCAAATCGTGCCCACCACGTTCCATGGGATCAACAGCGGAAGCGACATGACGACCAGACAAAAGCTCACCCAAAATCCGCTTTTGGGCATGTTGAGGGCGATAAAAACGCCAAGCGGAATTTGGATCAAAAGGATAATGCCCGAGAACATCAACTGCCGTCCCAGCGCATCCCACATCCGGTCGTCGCGGAGCATTTCTTTAAACCACTCCAACCCGGCCCAGAAAAACTGGTTGTTCCCGAAAGTGTCCTGCACCGAATAATTGACCACCGTCATCAACGGGATCACGGCCGAGAATGCCACCAGAACCAGCACCGGAAGAACAAGGAACCACGCCTTTTGGTTAACTGTCTTTTCCATCAGGCGGCCTTTCCTGCACGACGCCAATCGTTGACGTAAACGTTTACATGGGCGGGATCGAAGGTCACGCGCATCATATCGGGTGAGATTGAAGTGTCCTCACCAGCAACAATGTTGATTTCACTGCCGAACAGGTCCGCACGTACAATCTTGTGGCGGCCCACATCCTCAACCCGGCGGACTTTGACTGGCAGGCCTTCGCCTTCGGTCAAGGTCACGAACTCAGGCCGGACGCCGATTTCAACCTTGCCGTCCAGCGCATCGTAGGCTTGCGGCAGGGCAACGGTCGCGCCGTGGATATTCGCCATCTGCCCATCAATCGCAGCGGGGATCACGTTCATCCCGGGTGAGCCGATGAAATAACCCACGAACGTATGCTCGGGCCTCTCAAACAGCTCTTGCGGGGTACCGATCTGCACCACCCGCCCGTCATACATCACGACAACCTTATCCGCGAAGGTCAGGGCCTCCGTCTGGTCGTGGGTGACATAGATCATCGTGTGGCCAAATTCGTGGTGCAGCGATTTAAGCTGCGTGCGCAGTTCCCACTTCATGTGCGGATCGATCACGGTCAGCGGCTCATCGAACAACAGGGCGTTCACGTCCTCCCGGACCATGCCGCGCCCAAGGCTGATCTTTTGCTTGGCATCTGCGGTCAGGCCACGCGCACGTTTGCCCAGCTCTGCCTCCATCCCGATCATCTGCGCAATTTGCTGCACACGGTCCGCAATGTATTGCGGGCGGGCGCCACGGTTTTTTAGCGGAAAGGCGAGGTTATCGCGGACGGTCATCGTGTCATAGACCACCGGAAACTGGAACACTTGGGCGATGTTGCGATCCGCCGTTGAGGCGTGCGTGACATCGACATCATCAAACAAAATCCGCCCCTGACTGGGGTGTAGAAGGCCGGAAATGATGTTCAGGAGCGTGGATTTACCACAACCGGAGGCCCCCAAGAGGGCATATGCCTCACCGTCAGCCCAGTCGTGGTTCAACTCCTTCAACGCAAAATCATCTTCGCCTTTCGGCGAGGGCAGGTACGAATGCGCAAGGTTATCGAGCGTAATTTTTGCCATGATGCCCCCTCAGGCCGCCAGCGCATAGGACGCGGGCGCGACCAGTTCGCCGCCCTCGCCAAAGATGTAGACATGGCGCGGATCAAGATAGACCTTGAGGGCCGCCCCCAGTTCCAGATCGTGTACGCCGTGGACCAAGCCGACCCAGCGCTCACCGTGGTGATCAAGGTGCACGAACGTCTCAGACCCGGTCAATTCTGTCACGACCAACTTGGTCTCAAACGCCATTGCACCGTTGGCGTGAGCGTTAATTTCAACGTGGTTGGGCCGGAACCCAGCCAGATATCGGCCATCGGCCAAGCTCTCCATCGGGCCCATTGCAGGCGCGCTTTGACCATCGCCAAACATGATCTTTGATCCTGTTTTGCTGACCCGCAGAAAGTTCATTGGCGGATCACTGAACACCCGTGCGGTGGTCGCATCAACAGGCTGGCGGTAAACGGTCGGCGTGGGGCCAAACTGGGTTACGCGCCCTTCAAACAGGGCCGCAGTGGAGCCGCCCAGCAACAGGGCCTCTTCAGGTTCGGTGGTCGCGTAAACAAAAATTGAACCCGCTTCTTCAAAGATCTTAGGGATCTCAACCCGCAGTTCTTCGCGCAGTTTGTAGTCTAGGTTCGCGAGCGGCTCATCCAGCAGCACCAAGCCTGCGTCCTTTACAAGCGCGCGGGCCAGTGCGCACCGCTGTTGTTGCCCACCCGATAGCTCAAGCGGTTTGCGATCAAGCAGCGGCGAAAGCTGCATCAGATCAGCAGCCTTTCGCACGGAGGCGTCAATTTCAGCGCGCGATTTACCAAGCAACCGCATGGGCGAAGCGATGTTGTCGTAAACCGTCATGGTCGGATAATTGATGAACTGCTGGTAAACCATCGCGACCTGCCGGTCCTGCACGCGCATCCCTGTCACATCCTGACCTTGCCAGAAAATCTGACCGGTCGTCGGCTTATCCAGCCCCGCCATCAATCGCATCAATGACGTTTTTCCTGACAGCGTAGGCCCCAGCAAAACGTTCATTGTCCCCTTGTTCAGGGTCAAATCGGTTGGATAAATATGTGTCTGGCCACCTATGACCTTGGACACATTTCTAAGCTCGAGTGTCATAGCCCCCCCTATTCCGCTGCCGCAGTTTGTTGCGACGTTAGAACGTCCTGCATCCACTCGTCGAGATGTGCAATTTGATCTGTGTTCATTAACAAGCCCAGCTTGCTGCGCCGCCAGACCACATCATCGGCCCGCTGCGCGTATTCATTCTTCATCAGCCACCGAACCTCTTTTTCGGTCAGACTGGCGCCAAAATCTTCGCCCATATCGGCCAGGGATTGAGCGTCGCTTAGCATGTCTTTGGCGTCCGTCCCGTAGGCGCGGACCAGCCGCTGCGCCCATCGGGCTGAGACGAACGGATAGGCAGCACGAACGTCTTGGATCAACTGATCAACGCCGGAAACCGGGAAATCCCCCCCGGGAAGCGGCACACCCGCCGTCCACGGCTGGGACAGGTCAGGGAACACTTTGCCAATCTCTTCCAACGCGCTCTCAGCCAATTTACGGTAAGTCGTGATCTTGCCACCAAACACGTTCAAAGCGGGCGCGCCGCGACTTTGGTCCAGCTCAAGCACATAATCGCGCGTGGCCGCAGTCGCGCTGCTGGCACCGTCATCATAGAGAGGGCGGACGCCAGAATACGTCCAAACGACATCGGCATCACTGATCGGCTCAGCCAAGTACTGGTTGATGAAATCAATCAGATAGCTTTGCTCCTCAACGGTGCATTCGGGTGCTTTGCCGGCGTCATCATGGTCCGCATCAGTGGTCCCAATCAGAGTGAAATCCGTCTCATACGGAATGGCGAAGATGATCCGCCCATCCGTGCCTTGGAAAAAGTAGCACTTATCGTGGTCATAGAGCCGCTTTGTCACAATATGGCTGCCGCGCACCAACCGCACGCCACCTTGCTGGTTGCTTTTCAATGTGCCGCGCAGAACATCGCCCACCCAAGGGCCTGCTGCGTTGACGACCATGCGCGCAGTAATGGTTTCGCTGGCCCCTGTCGCAGTGTTTTCCAGCGTCACCCGCCATCCACCATCCACAGGGTCGGCAGACACAACCTTTTGGCGCGGCAGGATTTTGGCGCCACGTTCTTCCGCGTCACGAGCGTTCAGAATGACCAAACGCGAGTCTTCGACCCAACAGTCGGAATACTCATACGCATGTTCAAATTTGGCGTTCAGCGGCGCGCCTTCTGGCCCGTCGCGCAAATTGCGGCGCGACGTTCCGGGTAGCAGTTCCCGGCCGCCAAGATGATCGTACAAAAACAGGCCTAGCCGGATAAGCAACGCAGGGCGACGCCCCCTCATCCATGGTATCATGACGTTCAGCAGCTTTGATGTCGGCGTCGTAGAATCGAACCGCATGCTTTTGTGGTAGGGCAGCACAAACCGCATCGGCCAAGAGATATGCGGCATCGCTTTGAGCAGGATCTCACGCTCAATCAGGGATTCCCGCACCAGCCGGAATTCGAAATATTCAAGGTACCGCAGACCGCCATGAAACAGCTTGGTTGAGGCAGAGGACGTCGCTGAACCGATATCATTCATCTCGGCCACAGCAACCGACAGGCCACGCCCAGCGGCGTCCCGTGCGATCCCGCACCCATTGATGCCCCCACCGATTACCAGCAGGTCGAACCTCGGTTCCATGAAACTTTCCTCCCACACGGGCCTCCCGCCCGTTGGTGAATTTGTGGCAAGAAACGCGCACACATGGAAGATAAAAATGTTCGTTTGTGATCGATATTTGAAATATAACGCAAAATCAAAAGGATACGAATTCAAATATCAGAGAAATCTTGCGTATATTTCGATAGGCACGGACAAAATGTGTCCGCTGCGGCAAAGTCCTCATGGAATCGAACATAAACGCGCTATAACGGTGGATAAGCGAAAATAAGGTGTCCCAATGGTTCAAACACTGCGCAAACCCGAGATCATCAACATCGCGCGGCGCGAAGGGCTCGTGACTGTTGAGGGTTTGGTGTCTCACTTTGGGGTGACGCCGCAAACTATCCGGCGCGACCTGACCGAATTGGCCGATTCCGGTCAGCTAGAGCGCGTACATGGCGGTGCGATACTGCCCTCGACCACAGCGAATATCGGCTACAGTGAACGGCGTGAGTTGAACAATTCCGCCAAAGTGGACATCGCCCGTGCCTGCGCCCGCGAAATTCCCAACGACTGCGCAATCTTCCTGAACATCGGCACAACGACCGAAGCCGTGGCGGCAGAACTGCTCCATCATGAGGGGCTGATCGTTGTGACCAACAATATCAACATCGCCATGATCCTCTCCGCCAATAAGGCCATCGAAGTGGTCGTCACCGGCGGGAACCTTCGACGCTCCGACGGTGGTTTGATCGGAGATTTAGCCAAACAAACCATCGGTCAGTTCCGGTTTGATTACGCAGTTATCGGGTGCTCTGCCCTGCACGAAGCTGGCGAAATCCTTGACTTCGACTTCCAAGAAGTCGGCGTCAGCAAGGAAATCATCAGCCGGAGTGAGCATGTTTTTCTAGTGGCGGACGCCTCCAAATTTGAACGCAAAGCGCCCGCCCGCATAGCCTCGCTCAGTTCGGTGGATGTGTTTTTCACAGACCATCCGCCGCCAAGCGGTACGCAATCCATGTGTCAGGCCGCCAACACCCGTATCGTCGTGGCCCCCCAGTCGATCACGCCCTAGCGCGCCGCCGCCAAGTGCTTAGACACTGCACCCAGCACCTCATCGGGCCGTTCCTCTACCAAAAAATGCCCCGCATCTATGTCGTGCCCCATGACATTCGGGAACCAAGCGCGCCACGCGTCCAGCGGGTGAATATGGCGGGCGATCACACCCCGCTGCCCCCACAACACTAGGCAGGGAATATCGCTGGTGCGGCCTTCGTCTTGGGCGTCATGGACACAGTCAGCATTGGCCGCCGCCGTATAATCCGCGCACCATGCGCCAACTACGGATGGGTTGCGCGCGGCCCGCTCATATTCTGCTAGCGCAGTGGGATCGAACATCTCTTTTGACCCAGCCAGCCCCAGTAGCGCGGCATGCAAATAGCATATCGGGTCCGCATTAATCAGGCGGCGCGGCATATCCCCGGGCTGGGCTAAAAACAGCCAGTGATAGTATCGTTGCGCCAGCCAATCATCCATCGTGCGCCACACATCTAGCGTCGGCAAAATATCCATTAACACAAGCGATTGCACGACATCCGGATGATCCAGAACCATCCGATGCGCCGTTCGGGAGCCCCGGTCATGAGACACAACATGAAACGTTTCATGTCCCAAGTGCCGCATCAAATCGACCTGATCTTGGGCCATCGCGCGAAACGTGAAATCATCCGTTTTGGCAACAGAATCGCCATAGCCGCGCAGGTCGGCCACAACAACGCGGTGCGTCTTGGCCAGATCCTCTGCCACCACGTGCCACATCACATGCGTTTGCGGATATCCATGCAGCAACAACACAGGTGGACCATCGCCGCCCACACGAGCGTGAATGGTCGCATCGGACACGTCCACATCAATCTCTTGAAAACCCGAAAACATCTGCCTGCCCCCCCGCTGCGCGCCTCGCCTCACTATGCCCGGCATTTTACGGCCCGCAAGGGGCGGATTGCGATGGCGGACATAGGCGACTTATGCGCTTTCCCCCTCTCGCAACGGTCACTATAGGTTACACACGAACCAACGACGCTGCGGAAATCGAAAGCTATGCTTAACCTGATGTGGTCCCGCTCATGACCATTCGACTGCTCAAAACCCTTGTTGCAGTTGCCGATGCCAAGACCTTTAGCGCCGCGGCCAAGGTGGTGCATGTCACCCACGCCGCCGTGAGCCAGCAGATGCGCACCTTGGAAGAGGACCTTGGTGTTGAGTTGTTCGACCGCAGCACCCGCACCCCCGAACTGACGCAGACGGGGCTAGAGGTTGTGACCCGCGCCCGCCAAATCATCAGCGATTACAACAACCTTGTGCCCTCCGTCTTGGCTGACGGCGGTCTTAGCGGGACAGTCACGTTGGGGGCGATCCCGACCACGCTGACCGGGCTGGCCCCCCGCGCCATGGCGATCCTCAAAGCAAAGTTCCCCAAAACCGGGCTGCATATCCGCCCCGGGCTCACCCGCGCCCTTTTGACGGATGTTGAACGCGGCGCATTGGACGCCGCGATCGTGACCAAGCCGCATCTGATGCCCGTGGGTCTAGATTTCTTTGAACTCGCACGCGAACCGCTTGAACTGATCGCCGCCGCGCAAGAGCCTAAGGATGACCCAGAGACCCTCCTCAAAAGTCGTCCCTTTATCCGGTTCAACCGCAACGCCGTGGTCGGATCACTGATCGATACGTGGATTTTATCGAAACGTATCCGCGTGACCGAGACGATGGAACTGGACAGCCTTGAGGCCATCACCAGCATGGTGCAGCAAAACCTTGGCGTGTCGATTGTGCCCCGCCTCGCCGTGCCACAGGCAAGCGATACCCATGTCAAACGCATGGCGCTTGGCCCAGACGCTCCTCTGCGCATTTTGGGACTGGCCTACCGCGAGGATCAGATCAAAACCCGCGCCCTGCAAGAGATTTCCCAAGCTCTGCAGATGGTGGTCGATACCGCCCGAGAGGCCCCATGACCTACGACATATTCCTTTACTTGGCCCTTGGCGCAATGGCCGGTGGCTTTATCAATGGGCTTGCGGGCACCGGCACGGCGCTATTCGCACTCGGCTTTTACCTTGTGGTCCTACAACCGATTACCGCCGTGTTTATCGTGGCCTTCATGTCCGTTCTCGCGGGCCTTCAGGGGCTTTGGATTGTCCGGGCTGAGATCCTATCACAGCCCAAGCGCCTGCTACGGTTTCTGATCCCGGGGCTGTGTGGCGTGTCGCTTGGGGTAATGCTGCTGGATCACATCAACGCGGGGACCCTGCGCCTCGCTATTGGTGGGTTGCTGATTGTTTATGGCGGCTACTTCAGTATGCGCGCCGCCCTACCCGCGTTTGAGCGGCCGACCCCATGGCTTGATAGCCTCGTGGGTTTGCTGGGCGGCATCCTCGGCGGGACCGCCAGTGTGTCGGGCGCATTGCCGCAAATGTGGGTATCGCTGCGGCCGTGGACCAAGTCGGAAACACGCGCTGTGCTGCAACCATTCAACGTGGCCATCCTGTCCACAACGGTCGTAGTCCTCGCCTTCAAAGGGGCGTTTGACGCAACCGCGCAAACGGCTTTGCTGGTCACAGTTCCCCTTGGCCTGATCGCCGCGCAGATCGGAATTGCAGTCTTTCGCAGGCTCAGCGACACCGGATTTCGCCGCCTCTTGATCCTGCTGACCCTCGCCATGGGCCTCGGCATTATGGCGAGTGAGCTGTTCTAAATCACCTCATCGGTGCGATCATCGCTTTCGCCGTAACGTTTGAGGACGGCAGGCTTTGTACCCTCATAGACGCGCGCGACGTTTTCGGCGATTTTGGCGTTCTCACGCTCAAACAGGCAGTCGCCGTTTAGGTCAGATGCCACGATAAACGGGCCCATCCGATTGCACCGGATGACCCACATCGCCTGCGCGAGGCCCAGTTCCTCATTCCAATGGACGGCTTCAACAGCTTCGACCCCGCGCCCCAACAGAGCGCCCGTGCCATAGCCCACGGTCGACAGATACACCGCGCCATTGGGCACGAAGTATTCCTTATAGTCTCTGGATGTCATCCCCCCCTTGCCAACAATCAACTTGGCCCCGGTTTTGGCCATCCACTCGGGCAACCACTTGGCAAATCGAAACGAGGCCGTGGCCGTCACAGCCCCCATATCGAATGAGCCATCAGGATTGATCCGCGCCGCAGGCGAGCAGTGAAAGTTAGCGGCACTTTGTGATGGTAATTCCATCGGAATATTGGCCTGATCTTCCAGCGCGCGCATGTAAACGCCTTCGCGCGCCGTATACATCAAGCCATCCAAGTACACGACATCGCCCAACCGAAGGTCCGCAATAGCCTCGGCGCTGGGCGTGGTGGACAGACGGACTTCCCGGGGTTTGCGAGGGCTCATTCCGCGGCCTCCTGCTGGGGTTCCCACTCAACGGTTTCACGACGCTGATAATCCGTAAACCAGTCGGGGTCAGTGCGATGCTCAACCCGGCCATCCGCATGGATACGCGCCACGGCCCGCCGCGAGGACAAGCAGAACGCATGAACCGACATGGGCATCCCACCCGTATGGCAATAGCCCACCTCAATATTGCAATCGATCACCATGTTTTTGCCTACAAACCCCATGGCCCCCATCCCGATGGAATTGCCCAACTCCTTGAACTCATCCTCCATCTCAGCAATCCGGGGGTCCGAATTGCGACTGCCTACGGTGCGCAGCACGCTCGCGCGTTTGCCCAATGTCATGCAGATATCCTTGGACCCACCAAGACCGATCCCGATGATCGCGGGCTGACAGGCCAGACCCCGTTTGCCAAAGGCCATCAAGCTATCCAGATAGAACCGCTTGATCCCTTGAATGCCATCGGACGGGAACAGCATCCGGTAGTCCGTGCCGAACAACCCGCCTTTGTGGACGGTGATCAGATCAATCCAAGCGCCATCCGGCTCAAACCCATACTCGATCTCAGGCGCGCCGATGCCGACATTGTTGTCATGGTCCGTCCGCCATAGCGGGTGCACCCGGTTCGGGCGCAGTGGCACGCCGTTGGTGGCGCTGGCCGTCGCGCGGCGCAACGCGGCCTCAAGCGCGATCATCCCGCCCTCAACCTGCGCCTCATTGCCCAGTTTTACGAACCAACGCGGCACGCCGGTGTCACCACACATCGCGCGACGGTCCTCCTTCGCGGCCTCATAGTTTTCAAGCATCGCCTGCAACACAAAGGACGACAAATCCCCATCCTCAGTCTCTGCGGCTTGTTTCAGCCCAGTGAGGTAATCCTCAGGGATCTCAATCGCGGCCTTGTTCATCAGTGTTTCGGCGGTGGACTGGATGAGGTTGATGGGGATCATTGCAGACGCTCCGGCAAGTCAAGAAATGGCATGGTGATCGGCGTCATTGCGCCGCGACCAGCGTTTCGGGGGCCCCTTCGGGCAAGATCGTCTCGCCGGGGCGAACGATTGTAAACTGAACCGGCGCGCGCGTGACCGCGACCGTGTCACCGTCCATGCGCGCCAATGTGAACTCGCTGTCCTCCATCGCGCCGGGATCGGGAAAATCCTCACGGAAGTGCGCGCCGCGAGAGTTTTCGCGCGCCAGTCCGGCCTTGGTAATGACTTCCGAGATATCGCACAGCGACCGCATGTTCAGCCAATCATGCCACGTCAAGTTAAACGCCAAATTGCTGGCATCCACGCCAACGTCCATCACAGCGTCCGACACGGCGGCAATCCCCGCAAGCCCACGCTTCATGCCCGCCTCAGTGCGCATCACGCCCACCTCATCCCACATGCATTCCTGCAATTGCTTGCGCAGCGGCAGGATCAATTCAGGCGCGCGAGTGAACGGGTGGATCGCGCGGGCGAACTCTGCCTCTAGCACGGTTTCGTCGGGATCACGCAAAGACATCGTGCGCACATCCGCGCCCATCGTGTCGCCGGCGATGCCCCCATAGACGGTTGAGTTCGCAACCCCATTGCCGCCCAACCGGTTGGACCCATGGGCGCCGCCCGCGTCTTCACCCGCGACGTACAACCCCTCCATCGCGGTGCGGGTGTCCACGTCGACCACCACGCCGCCCATAAAGTAGTGCGCCGTGGGCACGACCTCGACCTGCCCTGCAGCCAAATCAAACCCACTGTCGGCACAGCGCTTCACCATGCCCTTAAACTTTTGGCGCACAAACTCAGGCCCCAAATGGGACATTGAGATAAATACGCCCTCCTGCTCGGGGTTATTGTTTTTGCGCATCTCGGCATAGATCCCGCGGCTGACCACATCGCGGGTCGCGCGCTCTCCCTTGCGGTCATAATCGAACATAAATCGCTGGCCCGCGTGGTTGATCAACTGCCCCCCCGCGCCGCGCAAACCTTCCTCTAGGACGGTGCCCGTCATGCGTGTGTGATCGCCGGCCAACAGCCCTGTGGGGTGAAATTGCACCATCTCCATGTCACGCAGGCTCAGGCCAGCCCGAAGCGCCATGGCCAAACCGTCCATCGTTTTGTCGCCAGAGGGGGTGTGGTATTTGTACATGGTCGGGCCGCCGCCCGTGGCCATCAGCACCGTTTTCGCCCGCACAAACCGAAAGCGGCCCGTGCGCATATCAATCATCAATACACCCGACAGTGCCGAGCCATCCTTAGTTGGGATAAGGCCAATCGCGCGGTGCTCTTGCAGCTTTTCCACACCGCTCGCGAGCACCTTTTCCATCAGGCGGTTGATGATCTCGATCCCGGTCAAATCGCCTTTGTGCACAGTGCGGTCAGCGGTCTGTCCCGCAAACGCCTTTTGGTGCAAAGACCCGTCCGCGTTGCGATCAAAGAAACAGCCCACCTCATTTTCCAACTCACGGATGCGGACCACGGCCTGCTCACACAAACGCCAAGCCATATCCTGATCAGGCAGCCACTTGCCGCCCTGAATGGTGTCCATGAAATGCCGTTCAACGGTGTCGCCGCCACCCAAGGCCACATTGTAGCCCCCCTGCACCATCCGCGTGCAGCCGCATTTGCCAATCAAACCCTTAACGGCAATCGTAATCTTGGTGCCCTCGGGCGCGGTTTGCTGAGCATGAAGTGCCGCAAACAGGCCCGCGCCCCCCGTGCCAAGGATCAAGATATCAGTGTCATGACGTTCAATATCAGAAACACGCATGGTCAAATCGCCTGTAGGAAAAAGAGAGTTGCGATCAGGAATGACAGGGCGGCAGCCGCCGCTGCGAGGGTCTTTTGCGGCGCGGACCACGGCAGCCATTCCATCGCCATAACCCGCAAACCGCCGAACATATGGACCGCCAACAGGAACACGAGGCCGAATTCCGCCAGTTTAACGACGCCGTTATCGGTCAACGTCAAAAATCCGTCCAGCCGCGCAGGGTCCGTCAACGCCAAGGCCAACACCCAGAAATGCAGCGGCAGGAACAGCGCAAGCGCGAGACCCGAAATCCGGTGCAGAATATACGCAAGCCACAGCGGATGCGCCCGAGAGGTAATGCCGCGCGCCATGCTCATGCCCCCAACCCCGCCGCAAATGTCACGGACCACACCGCACGCGCGCCAAGGCCCAGAAGGATCGCGCCAGTGACCCACATCACCGCCTCTAGGGCCGCGCCGCGCACCCCGCCCCATTCATGGATAATCGTGCGCAGGCCAATCGCGCCATGGATCGCAACGGCCACCACAAAGGTGCCGTAGAACAAAAACCACACTATCGAACCTTGCGTGCGGCCCAAAATCTCAGCCGCGTCCAAGCCGCCTTGGATCGCATAGATCATCACAGCCAAGTGCCCCACCACCAGCGGCGCCATAAGCATCGCGGTGATCCGTTGCAGCATATACAGTCGAAGCGTCAGCATCAGCGCCCCCTCCGAAAGAATGATTTCGCCGTTTCCCGTTTCAGCCCTGCGATTGCGGACATCGGGTCCAATTCATTGGGACAATAGGTCGTGCACGACCCCATCGAGTGGCAATTATGGCACCCACCAGACCCTGACACCGCGTCCAAAATAGCGATCCGGCCTTCGTCCTTGGCATCGTTCAGCAGGGTCCAAGCCCGTTGCAACGCCGCAGGTCCAAGGTAATCCGGGTTGCCCGCGACCGTGTCGCATGCCGCATAACAGACCGAACAATTGATGCACTCAATCCCCGCGTTTGCTTCGACCCGAGCCGCGCTTTCTTCATCCACGGCCGCGATAGGATCATCCCGCGTTAGCCCGCCGTGATGCACTCCCTCCGCCGCGACCCATTTGTCGAAAAACGGGTCCATATCGACGACCAAGTCCTTCACCACCGGCAGATTGAGCAGCGGCCCGATCGTGACCGCCTCACCCTCTAGTACCTTTGAGATATGGGTCCGGCACGTCCAACGCGGCACCCCATTCACCATCATCGCGCAGCTGCCGCACATCCCAACCCGACACGCAAAGCGGTAGCTGAGCGTTGGATCCGCGTTTTGCTGAATCCACGACACAACGTCGAGAACGGTCTGGTTCTCATAGGCCGGCACGCGAAAAGCTTGGCTCTTGCCCTCATCCCGTTCGACGGTAACCTCTAGAAAACGCGTGTTTGTCACGGTGAATAACGATCCCATACTTTTGGCTCGACGCATGGGATAACATACAGTTACGCTTAACAAACGCGAAAAATTTTTAATATTAGCGTTAGCTGGAATTACACAAATGCCTCACGACAGCAGGGTCAAAACAGCCAAGATCAGCCCACAAAGCGCCGTTGAGTCGCGCTTTAGCGATGCGCCGGATTTGGCGAAACACGACAGTGCGCTTCTTAGTTCGATGCTTGTGCGGGGCGCATGCCGGGATTTTTCCGACACCCCCATCCCGCGGGATTTATTGGACCTGTTATGTGTCGCAGCGATGTCAGCCCCCACCAAAAGCGATTTGCAACAGCGTGACATCATCATCCTGCACGACCCCGCAAAACGTAAAAGATTAGCCCAATTGGTCCCGGGGCAAGCATGGGTCGCCAAGGCACCGTTGATCGCGATCTTCTGCGGCAATAACAGGCGCCAGCGGTTGCTCCACGATTGGCAGGGCGTGCCATTTGCCAACGATCATCTGGACGCATTTTTCAACGCGACCGTCGATGCCGCCATAGCGCTTGGCGCATTCGTCACGGCGGCTGAGGCGATGGGCCTTGGTTGCTGTCCGATCAGCGCTGTCCGCAACGAAGCGCACGCGGTGTCCGACCTAATCGGCTTGTCAGACCATGTGTTTCCCATCGCGGGCCTCGCGCTTGGCTATCCCAAGCAGCCCGCAACCATCTCAAAACGCTTGCCTTTGGGCGTCACCTGCCACGTTGATACTTATCAGGAAACGGATTTGCGCGGCACTGTCGCCGAATATGACCGCGCACGCGCCATCACCCAACCCTACGTGACACAGCGCAGCCCAGACAGGTTCCCGCCCAAAGACGCTTATGGATGGTCCGACGATAAAACCCGCCAATACAGCACACCGGAACGCGCTGAATTTGGGGCCTACGTCCGCGCGCAGGGGTTCAAATTGGACTAGGCTACTGGCCCACGTCTGACGGCCCAACCCGGTCCATAACGTGGATCATCCAAGATAAAATGTGCTGATCCTCGGCGGTCAGCCCGCCTTTCTCCCGCAGGGCGACGATCCTGTCCCGCAGCTCTGGCCACTGCGTATAAAAATCGAAAACGTCCTCAATCTCGGCCTTTTTCTTTCCGGAACTCATGCTGAAATACTCTTTTTCAATGTGATCCCAGCTTATCAAAACACACCGCGTCAAAAGCGTGAATTCACTGTGAGCCACTTGTTTTTGACGTAGCGGAAGGTAGCCTCCGAAATGGGATAACCGGAGTGACGGGGTGACCAACCAAATCGAGATCACATTGTTTGGCGCCTGCGTGGTGCGATTGGCCAAAGGCGGTGAGATCACCGGGGCCAAACACCGCGCCCTGTTCGCCCTTCTGGTCACGGCCCCCTTGGGGCGGCGCAGCCGGACGTATCTGCAAGAGACGCTGTGGGGCTTGGCTGATTATGAAAGTGGTCATCAAAACCTGCGCCGCGCCCTGTCGGATTTACGCAAACGCCTTGGCCCCGTGTTCGATGCTGTGCTGACCGTCACCTCCACCGAAATCGAAATCGACATGGCACAAGTCCAAATTCGGGGCAGCCCGCAGGACGGACAATTCCTGGACGATCTCAACGTGCGTGAGTTGGCCTATGTCCGGTGGCGGGACGAAAAACGTGCCAAGCCCGGCCGGGTGGAGGCGCTGTGTACGCTGTCACGCACCCGCAGGGCGCAGCGACTGCAACCGCGCGTCTGCGCGCTTCCACTAAGTGTGCCGCCCGGCGACCCTGAACTGTCCGTCGCCGCCGATTGGATCGCCGAAGAAACCAGTCGGATGATGTCCCGCTCATCGCTAGTGCAGGTCATTTCGCATCTTTCTGGACGGGCTATGTCCAAGCGTCATGTCGACGTCGAAGGGGTGCGCGACACGCTGGATGTGGACTATCTGATCACCGGTGCCTTGCGCAAAAGCGGGCAGGATCTGGTCGCCGACATCGACTTTGTCGATACCCGTTCGGGCACGCTTTTGTGGAACCGACATCTGCATTGCCCCGCCCGCCACTTCACCGATGAGGCCAGCGATTGGCTGGTGAATGTGGTCCAAACCGTGGGCCGTGCGATCGCGGAAACCACACTTGAAATGGCCCGCGCGACACCTCTGCCTGAACTGCCCGATCATAAGCTTTTGATTGCGGGGGCCACCGCCATGCACCACCCCACCTTGGGGGATTTCATGCGCGCGCGGCAAATGCTGGATGAAGCCGCCGAACGCGCCCCCGACAGCCCGCAAATCCATGCGTGGTTAGGCAAATGGTATGTCCTCAATATCTTTAAAAACTACACAACCGACCGCGCCGCCGACACGCAAAAGGCACTTGATTGCACGGCCCGCGCGCTCGACCTTGACCCGATGTCCAGCTTTAGCCTGACAATTGACGGCTTCGCCCGCGCCAACATCCTGCGTGAGTTGGACGTCGCCGAGGACCGGTATTCAGAGGCCCAAAACATCAACCCCAACGAAAGCCTCGCATGGCTTTTGCGCGGCTCGCTCAAGGCGTTTCAGGATGAGGGACGCTCTGCTGTGCGCGCCACGGAAACGGCACGCCGCCTCTCGCCCATTGATCCGTTCGGGTATTATTTCGATAGCCTCGCAAGTTCCGCACATCTCGCGGCGGGAAACTATGAAATGGCGGTCAAACTGGCGGACCTGTCGCTGCGTGTCAATGATCGCCATATTTCAACCCTGCGGGCCCGGATTGCAGCGCTTCACGCCCTAGACCGCGGCGATGAAGCCCGCACCGCCGCCCAAGACCTGCAACGCCGGTTCCCAAATTTTTCTCTGGCCGAATATCGGCGCACACACCCCATTGCGGGCTCTCGGCTGGGCAATCTTGTGACCCACGCTCTTGAGGCTGCGGGCATCAATTAAAGACACGTTTTACCAATTCAAATCGTTCAAAGAGACAAAGGATTAAGACATGGCACAAATGGGTGGAGTAGGCGGCGTCGGAGGCGTGGGCGGAGTTGGTGGCGTCGGCGGTGTGGGGGGAGTCGGGGCTGGCACAAATGTCACCGGCCTTGGCAGCTTTCTGGGCCAGCAGGACCCGGGCGGGTACGACGCCACCACAACCTATGGGCTGCAAACCACGGCAGAGGCGCTGCGCCACTTGGCAATCGACGGCACGGCCCCCTCGGTCGCGCAACTACCCTTTGACAAAACCGAAACGATGCCTGGAATGGCAATTTGGGTGCGCGGCTCGCTCTATCTCAGCAGCTTTCTGTCAGGCGTGGCAGTCACGACGGACGACATCGCCAAAACCGTCACCCTTAAGGCCGATGGCGTCCCTGTTTTCACGGCCAAGCGGCCTGACATGGCCCTGCTCCGCGAGCAGTGCGAGTTGGTGTCCGATTACGCCAGCCTGCGCGCCGATCGCAGTGCTGAGGTGATCTCACAGCTAGGCTTCCCCACCGCTTACTTCGCGATGGTTCTGGGGTTGAACACCTCACAAGCCAGCAAAACCTTTGAGTTGATCACCGCCACGCAGGTCATGGCGGCCCATGTTGCCATGATGCTCAAACACCCACTGGCCGTGCGGCGCCCCGATCAAATGGACCCCCGGCTGATGCCCATGATCCCCGTCCCGGGTCACGGCAGTTTTCCTTCGGCCCACGCAACCGAGGCTTACGCCGTGATGACCGTAATGAAGGCCCTCACAAAGGATTGGGGCACCCTTTCGGACCAAAACCAACGAGAGGCGGTCTTGCACGGACTGGCGGAACGGATCACAGTGAACCGCACCGTTGCGGGTGTGCATTACCCTATCGACAGTTGGTGCGGCGCCGCACTCGGACAAATCGTCGGGCAGATCATCCTTAACCGCTGTGGGGTTGGCACCGACATCGCACCACAACGGTACGTGCCTGCATCACGGGACTTTTTTGACGACGACCTACAAGACACTTCCATCGCATTGGCGGCAGGGCTCACGCGGGTGGCGGGCCCTGCCACTCGCCCTGCCAAGGCCAACGCATTCGATTGGATCTGGCAAGAAGCCCTTGCCGAGAAACAGGGCAGCTAGGTCATGTTCTTCGATCGCCCCGATAACGTGCAGCTGGCCAAATACACCGGCCCGTATGAGCGTTGGACCTTCTCCGCCGAGCTTGGGTTTTCCTTCGCCTTCCCCGCAATCCGCAACGGTGTTGAGACCCACTACACCGCCCTGATGGAGGGCACAGCCCGGATCGCAGAAGGTGACGCCCTAGAGGTCCGCGTGCCCCCGATGTGGACGACCAATCCCCCCGTCACGCCCTTTGCGATGTTCGACCCAGATGGCGAAATGCAACAGGTCGAAAGCCAAGATGTAAAGCTGACGCGCATGTTGCAACGGGTGGGGCAGGCGCGCTTTCGCCTGAACATGCCGATCGCGCCCGCAACGTGGCCCCAAACCTATGAGCCAGACGCCGTGCTTGACGGCTGGACCCCGCCGGCCACGCCCCCCCGCATGATCATCGGCGTCGTCGACGATGGCCTGCCTTTTTTGCACACCGCCTTTCTGGACCAAGACGGCAAAAGCCGAATTGCGGCCTGTTGGATGCAAGCCGCCCGCGCGCCGGACATAGCGGCGGTGCCCTTTGGGCGCGAAGTCTTTAACACCGAAATTGATACCCTCCGCGCCACCCATGGCACACATGAACGCGCAGCCTACCGCGCAGCGGGCGCCATTGATCGCACCCTGCCCGAACTGGGCACAGTGATGGAACACTCTGTCACCCATGGCGCACATATCCTTGGACTGGCCGCAGGAAACGACCCGCGCACTGGCCCGCACGCTTTGCCCGATGACGCCATGATCATCGCTGTGCAACTGCCCAACACCATCGCGTGGGATACCTCTGGGTTCGGCAAAGAGATGATGATGCTTAGCGCGATTGAGTACATCTTTCACCGCGCCCGCGCGATTGCCGCGCATTACGGCCTGCCCGAACTGCCCGCCGCCGTGAACTTTTCCTACGGTTGGAGCGCGAACCGCCATGACGGCGGATCTAGCTTTGAGCGTGGGGTCGAGGCGTTGATAACCCAGCGGCAGGCGGTGCAGCCCGACACCTATCTGATCATGCCCACCGGCAACAATTTCGCCAACCGTATGCACGGGCGGTTTATGGCCCCAGATACCGACGCTGCGGGCGAAATCCACTTCGGCTGGCAGTTGAAGCCCGATGATCGCACCTCTAGCTTCCTTGAAATCTGGCTGCCAACCGACATGGACACCCCCCAAGGGTGGGAAATCGTCGTCACCCCGCCAAGTGGCATTGCCCTAACCCAAGGCGGCACACTGCCCATCTCGGCTGATCCCGCGCATACCGGCGGCGATCCGCGCCGGTTTGATGAGCTGGAGATTAACGGCCTGAACATCGGACAAGTGTCCGCCGATAAACACAACGGCAACCGATGGCGCGTGATGCTGGCCATGACCCCTACCGCCCTGGTGGGCGACCCAAAGCGGCGATGCCCTGTGGGGCTGTGGCGCATCACCCTGCGCACTGGCACCCAGCCGTTGGAGCCTCATCAAGCGGTGGATGTCTGGGTGCAGCGGGACGATGATCCAACCCAGCTTGGTACCGGCGGGCAACAAAGCTTTTTGGTGGATTTCAATCACCCCCTCCCCCCGAGGCCGCTAGAACCCGCGCCCCTCACGCCAGTGCGTGGGTATGGGTGCCTGAACGGAATCGGCACCGCGCCCGCAGTAACCCGTGTTGCCGGGCACATCGGTTGCACCGGCAAGCCCACAGAATACTCTGGCGCAAGCGCGATTGCAGTGATGGCCAATGGCACAATCCTAAAGGACCGAGCGCACCCTACCGTTTCGGCCATTGCGGATCAGGGCCATTTTCGCCGCGGACTGCCGTCCATTGGCGTCACATCCGGCTCGGGTGCACGGATCATAGGCACCTCGGCTGCGAGCGCGGCGGTAACCCGTGCAGTCGCCCTGAACATCCTACGCGACAAACCTGCGTTTCATCTATTTGAGCCGACGGATTTTGGGCCGGGGACCTCGGGCCTAGAGGACGCGCAGACGCTATCCCGCATGGGCCTGTCCCGCGCACCTGCGGTCTGCAAAGACCCCAGCGCAACCTCGTGAATTTGATTTTCACAGTGAACTCACTCTCAGCTGATTAACACCCTCTTTACCTTAGGTCACATTAGGCGCCGCCCCACGATCACCCAGAGGATCACAGGCGGCGCCCTCAAAAACCTGAGGGAAAAGACATGAATTTTCAGATGAAAACCCACGGTGGGGCCGCCGCGAAAACATCCACTCTTGAGGCCCTTGCCCCCGCCGGCGGCGACATTGCCGTCGATGAGGCCGCTGATTTTGGCTATCTCTTGCCCCCCGGCGGCGACCCCAGCCAGCATGGCGAGGATATTTCTGACGCCGATCTAGATACCCTCGGCACGCTTATGGTGCCGAATTCACGAGCGATCGACGCCACACCCGACGCGCCGCTTGCCCCTGTGCTGACCTACTGGGGTCAGTTTCTGGACCATGAACTTACCGCGCGGACGGACCGCGAAAGCGCGATCACCACCATCGTGAACGCCGCCCCCAAAATGACCGGCCCAGAAATTGAGCAAAACCTCAAGAACGCGCGCACCCCGCGCTTTGATCTCGATAGTGTCTACGGCGGCGTACCCATCGGCCCCTTTGCCAGCGAGGCCGAACAAAAGGCCGCCGCGATCCTCCGCACGGGCCTGCGCCACCCAACACTGACGGCCAAGATGCGTGTGGGCACAGCCGTGCCCTCTGGCAATTTGCCCGATGCGCTGGATCCGCACCGTGATCTTCCACGTTTCCACCAAGTTGAACAAAAGGTCCGCGACGCCGCACTCGACATCGCGCGGGCCCAAATGGACGACAAGGATTTCAACAAATTTAAAAACGGCCTACCCAAGCGCGCCCTGATCGGCGACATGCGCAACGATGAAAACATCATCATCGCGCAATTCCACCTCAGCTTCCTGCGGTTCCACAACAAGGTCGTCGATTTTCTTACCGAAAACGAGACCGCCTGGATCCCTGACTTTGAGGCCGCCAAAACCCTGACAACGCTGCACTATCAATGGCTCGTGGTCCACGGCTACCTCAAGGACATGTGCGACCCAGCCGTGGTTCAGCGCATCATTGACACCCGCAACAGCCACTATGATGCCTTCCGCGCCGCATACGCCGCGCGCAACCCCGGCCGTGTGGTGGGCAATGTGATTCCGCTGGAATTTTCCGTCTCTGCGTTCCGGTTTGGTCACTCAATGGTGCGCAACATCTACGATTATAATAACACCTTCGGTCGCCCGAACGGCCAAGCACCGTTCGACCAGATCTTTGCCTTTACGGGCGGCGGCGGACTTGGCGCGAACTTTGGCTTGGATGCAACGAACATCCCCCAGGACTGGATCATTGATTGGTCTCGCTTTGTGAATGCCGATGGCAGTTTCACTGACGGCAAACCACAGCGCATGGCCCGCGCGGTCGATACGGTCATCGCTCCGCCCTTGGGCGCGATGGTGAACGAAGGCGATGATGAAGATGATCCCGCCCCATTGCGTGAATTGTTCCGCCACCTTGCCCGCCGAAACTTGCGCCGCGGCAAAAGCTTGCGCATTCCCACAGGCCAAGCGTTGCATGCCCACCTACAGGCCATCGGCGCAGTTACGTCCGGCCCTCAAATGGACGTGGCCAGTTGGGTAAACACCAAACCCGATCTTGCCGCGTTCCTATCTGGTCACGCCATGAACAGCGCCACGCCTTTGTGGTTCTATATCCTCGCAGAGGCCGAGGCCGCGCCGGGCGAAGGTCTGGGCGAAATGGGCAGCTGGATCGTAGCCGCGACCTTTATTGGCGCGCTTATGGATGACGCGGACAGCGCGCTTGCACGGGGCTTCCATCCCTCCCAAAGCCCCCTGCGCACGTCGGACGGACAGGCGATCGACAGCATCGAAAATTGGATGCGGTTCGCAGCCGTTCTGGCGTGATCCCCGGGGCTGGTCCGGCACCGCGCTCGGACCGGCCCACCCCAATCAACCACATTTCAACGCCACCGTTCGGGGAGAAAAACAATGCAGAATGATCTATCCGAGATCGAAAGCTGGCTGCGCACCGGCGCCCACGAAGCCGAATTGCGGGCGCACTTTGGCAGCCCCCTCTATGATGAGTTGACCGGACTGGCCCGCGCAGCAGAGGCCAATCTGAACCCCTTTGAAACGCGCCGCCCCAAGGTTCTGTTCCTGCCCGGCATGATGGGCTCCCGGCTCAGCGTCATTGAAAACGGCCAGCCGTATCATGTCTGGATTGACCCGGTGGACATCACCACCGGGGGCCTAAGCAAGCTGAAATGGGGATCAACCGTTGTGGCGAACGGCACCGTGCTGGCCCCTTATTTCAAGATGTATCTACGGCTCAAACTGGCGGGTTTTGACACCGAGTTTCTGCCCTATGATTGGCGCCAATCCCCCGCAGTTTCAGGCACCGCGTTGATGCGGCAACTCACCAAACGCGGTCTTTCGGATATCACGCTGGTCTGCCACTCAATGGGCGGATTGGTGGCTCGGCAAATGGCGGCAGAGGACCCAAACCGCCGGATGATATCGCGGGTCATCACCATCGGCACACCCAACTTCGGCTCCTACGCGCCGATGCAGGTATTTGACCTAAGTCATGGGATGGTACGCGCACTCGCCGCCGTGGATCTGACCCAAGACCGCACCGATATCGTCAAAGGCACACTGCGCGGCTTTCCCGGCTTGGTGGAACTGCTGCCGTCGCCCGATCTGCGCCCAGACCAAGACGCATTCAACCGCAAATCGTGGCCCAAAACCGCTCTGCCCCCGCAGCAAACCGCCCTAACCCAAGCCGCCAAAGCCGCGCGCGCCCTGCCCGCCCCTGACGACCGGTTTCAACAAATCATCGGCGTCGGTGTGCTGACCACGATTGCGGCCACTGCGAATGAGGCGGGCTTTGAATACACACAATCCCAAGACGGTGACGGCACAGTCCCCCGTGACTTGGCCGAAATGGGCACCGTGCCCCGGTTCTATGCAGAGGGAAAACATGGCCGCCTGTGCAACGCCTCCGCCGTGATCGCGGCCACGATCGAACTGGCTGAGAGTGGTGCAACCAACGCCCTGCCGACCGCACCGCCCGCGTCAGCATTTGAAAGCCTGCGCCGGACCGTCACATCCGAAACTCTCCGGGCCGAAGCAGAGCATGACATCGACACCCGTGATGAGACCGCTTTTGCCGGCTCATTCCTGTCGCGCGAAATGGACCCCGTGGACACCCCCCAAGCCCACACCCAGCCCAGCGCCAAGGGCTATACGGCCGAGGTTGTGCGCGATGCCGCGTTGCGGTGGCGGGCCTCGGACACGGAACGTCAAACCGTCCGCCAAAGCCAAGCAGAGGCGCGCCCCCTTCAAGCCGAAACACCCGAGCGATTGGATGCCTACGCGCGGCGGCTCATCAGTCAGCTTGATGCCGCCAGCACCACCAATGAGGCGCGTAAAATCTCGCGCCAGCTAGAGGGCGCGCGCCGCGACATGGTCGAACTGCAAGGCCCCGATTTGCCGGTCATTCCCATCCTTGAACGCGTCATCGGCGAGGCTGAGGAATTCTTGTCGGTCATGTTCATCAAACGCGCCGTGGTTGCGGCCCGCGCCGTCGGCCGCATCGTGTCGCGTGACACGGGCCGGGGCTTTGGCACCGGGTTCCTGATCGCGCCGGGCGTGTTGATCACAAACCACCACGTACTGGCCACCGCGCTACAGGCGGATCGTGCCGCGGTACAATTCCGCTATGAGCTTGAGATCGACAGCCGCGAAGCCCAAGGCCACACTTTTGCGCTAGACCCGCATCGCCTGTTCTATGCTGATGCGCGCCTCGATCTGGCCGTTGTCGCGGTCGCGCCGATGGCCGAAGACGGCGCCGCGATCACTGAATTTGGGTTCCTCCCTCTGATCGGGGTGGAGGGCAAAATCCGCAAAGGCCAACCCGTCAACATCATCCAGCACCCGCTTGCAGGGCGCAAACAGGTGGTCTTTCGCGACAGCCTGCTCAGCGCGCTGCCCGATGACCCGGATTTCGTCGCGCATTACACCGGCGATACCCAGCCGGGCTCCTCCGGCGCGCCAGTTTTTAGCGACCTGTGGGAGGTCATCGCCCTGCACCACTCCGGCGTCCCGGACGAAACGGCAAATGGGCAATACCTCACCCACAGCGGGGCGCCATGGAATCCCCTCACCGATCCCGAAATGCGCACGGTGGTTTGGATCGCGAATGAAGGCATCCGCATTTCACGGATCGTGCGTCACCTAGAAAGCCTGCCCGAACACCTGCTTGCACAGGGTCAACCCGGCGCGCACCTGATCGAGGATGTCCTGGCCCGGGGGCGGCAAGCAGCCCGCGACGGGACCTTTCCCACAAGTCCCATAGTGACCGAACGTATGCCCGATGCGCCGTTCGCACCCAGCGGCCATACCGTTACGCTACCGCTGCAAATCAGCATCGGCCAAGCGGCGGTTACCGCACCCAATAGGGCCAGCTCTGTGGCTTCTCCCCCACGGGGCTGACCCGTTGGTCCCGACGGGACCCAGCCGCTGCTCTGTCAAAGGGCGGCGGCGCACCCATTCCGACAAATCGCGAAAACGCCATTTGCCTTACCCCACGCTTTGCATCATTTATAACGCTGCATGGGAGTGGAATATTTTAGTCATAACCTGGCCCTCGTCCTGATGTCCGTTGTCGTGGCATTGGTCGCGGGCTTTACTGGCTTGTCATTGACGCGTTCATTGGCCCGAAAAACAGCGGGTCAAAAGAAGGTGGCCGTGGCACTGGCCTCTGTTGCGTTGGGCGGCGGCATCTGGTCGATGCACTTTGTGGCGATGCTGGGCCTGCAACTGCCCGTGTTGTTTTACTATGACGCCGCGATCACGCTGCTGTCCGCGCTGACCGGGATTTTGATCGTTGGTGGCGCGCTGATCGTGCTTCATTTCATGGAACGCACTCCCACCACCATACTCAGCGCGGGCGCGATGATTGGCGGGGGCATCTTGGTGATGCACTACATCGGCATGGCCGGGCTAGAGCTGTGCCGCGCCGTCTATTCCCTGCCCGGCGTTGTCCTGTCGTCAGTCGTGGCAATTGCGCTGTGCATGCTGGCGGTCTGGATTGCGTATAACCGGCGCACCAATCGCAACATCTTTTTGGGCACCGTATGCTTTGGCGTGGCGGTTGTTTCGGTCCACTTCTTGGCCATGGCCGGGACACAGTTCGTCACCCAACCACAGGCGGACGTGTTTGGCCCCGCGATCAGCAATGAGTTCCTGGCGATTGGCGTGATCCTCACCAGCTTCGTGATCTTTGGCGCGTTTTTGTGGGTTAGCACCACGTATCTGGACGCCGCCCCGACGCAGGCCCGGACCACGCCCGAGATCACCCAGCCGCCCAGCCCGCCCCAAGAGCCCATACCGCAGCCCGCACCAAACCCCACACCATCCAGCCTGCAAATCCCGTGTGAGCGTGAGGGCGGCAAAGTCTTTGTCGCGGCCAGTGACGTGTCGTTCATCCGGGCAGATGGCCACTACACCCAGCTTTACACGGACCGCGACCGCCTGTTCTGTGTCTGGCCCATGACCGAGGCCGCAAAGCGGTTGTCAGACGCCGGGTTCCTGCAAACGCACCGCAGTTATTTGATCAATCTCGCGAAGGTCGCACGGTTCGAGCGAAGCAAAGACAAGGGCCGCTGCACCTTTCATTGCGACACCCTTCCCCCCGCCCCTGTGAGTCGCTCCAAGATCAAACTCACGCAGGACTTACTTGCTGCGACTGCAAACGCACTTCGTGCAGACTAGGGCGCATTTCGTGCAATAGCCGCGAATTTCACGTGTTTCTACGGGTGCTTGCCATAAGCGTTAACCATGCTCTTCCCAAAACAAAGCTAACACCAGCAAGGGAGGAGCGCCGATGATTCCGGCAGCTTTTGAGTATTACCGCCCCAAAGACCTCAGCGGCGTAATCTCGATTTTAGAAGAACACGGAGACGATGCGCGTGTCATCGCGGGGGGCCACAGCCTGATCCCCATGATGAAACTGCGCATGGCCGATGTCCCGCACCTGATCGACCTTCAGGACATTCCGGGCATGTCCGAAATCACTGTCACCGCAGACGCCATAACCATCGGCGCGATGACAACGCAGCACGACATCATCGACCACGACGGCCTTGCGACTGCCGCGCCCATCCTGCGCGAAGCGGCTCTGCAAATTGCTGACCCACAGGTCCGCTATATGGGCACCGTGGGCGGCAACGTGGCCAACGGTGACCCCGGCAACGATATGCCCGGCCTGATGCAGTGCCTGAACGCGACCTTTACCCTAGTCGGCCCAGATGGCGAACGCACCGTCCCCGCACGTGAGTTCTATGAAGCCGCGTACATGACCGCCCGTGAGGACGAAGAAATCCTGACCGCAGTCACCATCCCGACACCCAAAGGCGGCTACGCCTACGAAAAGCAAAAGCGTAAAATTGGCGACTACGCGACGGCCGCCGCCGCCGTGCAAATCATCAAAGACGGTGACACCTGCACCGCAGCATCCATCGCGATGACCAACCTCAGCGATACGCCAATCTGGTCCGAAGACGCCGCCGCCGCATTGGTTGGCACGTCCCTCGACAGCGTCGCCCTCAAGGCCGCCGTAGACGCCATGCTGGTAGATATCGACCCCTCGGAAGACAACCGCGGCCCCGTGGCGTTTAAGCGCCATGTCGCTGGCGTCATCCTCACCCGCGCGATTGAGCGCGCTTGGTCCCGGGCCTAGGAGAACGACACATGTCCAAGAAAATGCACATCTCACTCACAGTGAACGGCAAGCAAGAAGAGTTCCTTGCTGAGCCCCGCGAACTGCTGATCTACACGCTGCGCGAGCGGCTCAACATCACCGGCCCCCACATCGGGTGTGAGACATCCCACTGCGGTGCCTGCACAGTCACAATCGACGGCAAATCGGTCAAAGCTTGCACCATGTTCGTGGCCCAAGCCGACGGCGCGGACGTCACGACCATCGAAGGCCTCGGCAACCCCGACAGCCTGCACCCCCTGCAAGAAGCCTTCAAGGAGCACCACGGACTTCAGTGCGGCTATTGCACCCCGGGCATGATCACCCGCGCGGCCAAACTGTTGGAAGAAAACCCCAACCCGACCGAGGACGAGATCCGCTTTGGTATGGCCGGCAACCTGTGCCGCTGCACCGGATACCAGAACATCGTGAAATCCATCCGCGCCGCAGCGACCGAGATGAACGCCGCGAAGGAGGCCGCAGAATGAAAGACGAAATCACCAGCCGCGACGATCGCGTTGCCAACCTCAAGGGCATGGGCTGCTCGCGCAAACGCGTAGAGGACGCCCGCTTCACGCAAGGCAAAGGCAACTACGTCGACGACATCAAACTCGACGGCATGCTCTTTGGTGACTTTGTCCGGTCGCCCTATGCACACGCGCGCATCAAATCGGTCAACTCAGAGGCCGCGCTCAAGGTGCCCGGCGTTCTGGCCGTCCTGACAGCCGAAGACCTCGCACCCCTTGGCCTGCACTGGATGCCGACCCTCGCGGGTGACAAACAAATGGTTCTGGCGGACGGCAAGGTCTTGTTCCAAGGCCAAGAAGTCGCGTTCGTTGTGGCCGAAGACCGCTATGCCGCTGCGGACGGGATCGAAGCCGTTGAGGTCGAATACGAAGAACTGCCCGTTATCGTTGACCCGTTCAAATCGCTCGAATCCGACGTGGTTCTGCGTGAGGACACCGTGGACGAAAACGGCAAAGCCACTGATGGTGCCCACGGCCCGCGCAAACACCCCAACCACATCTTCACATGGGAAGTCGGCGAAAAAGACGCCACCGAGCAGGTGATAGATGAGGCGGACGTAGTCGCCACTGAGACCATGTATTACCACCGCACGCACCCTTGCCCGCTGGAAACCTGCGGCAGTGTTGCGTCGATGGACAAGGTCAACGGCAAGCTGACCCTTTGGGGCACCTTCCAAGCGCCGCACGCGATCCGGACCATCGTGTCCCTGATTTCGGGCCTAGAAGAGCACAACATCCGCGTGATTTCGCCCGACATCGGCGGCGGTTTTGGCAACAAAGTGGGCGCATACCCTGGGTATGTATGTTCGGTCGTGGCCTCCATCGTGACGGGTCGTCCTGTCAAATGGATCGAAGACCGGATGGACAACCTGATGACCACCGCCTTTGCCCGCGACTATTGGATGACCGGCAAAATCTCGGCCACCAAAGAGGGTAAGATCACTGGCCTGCACTGCAACGTGACAGCCGACCACGGCGGCTTTGACGCCTGTGCCGATCCCACCAAGTTCCCAGCCGGGTTCATGAACATCTGCACCGGGTCCTACGACATCCCCACCGCTTATCTGGCCGTGGATGGTGTCTATACCAACAAGGCCCCCGGCGGCGTGTCTTATCGGTGTTCCTTCCGGGTGACCGAGGCCGTCTACTTCATCGAGCGGATGATTGAGGTCTTGGCGATTGAGTTGAACATGGACGCAGCCGAGCTGCGCCGGATCAACTTCATCAAGAAAGACCAGTTCCCGTACCAAAGTGCGTTGGGCTGGGAGTACGACAGCGGCGATTACCACACCGCGTGGGACAAAGCCCTCAAGACTGTCGACTATGACGGTCTGCGCGCCGAACAGGCCGAACGGGTCGAGGCGTTCAAGCGCGGCGAAACCCGCAAGATCATGGGCATTGGCCTCAGCTTCTTCACAGAGATTGTTGGCGCTGGTCCGGTCAAAAACTGTGACATCCTCGGTCTGGGCATGTTCGATAGCTGTGAAATCCGGATCCACCCCACCGGCTCCGCGATTGCCCGGCTTGGGACGATCTCCCAAGGCCAGGGTCACGCGACGACGTTTGCGCAGATCCTTGCCTCGGAAATTGGCCTGCCCGCCGATAGCATCACAGTCGAAGAAGGAGACACCGACACCGCGCCCTATGGTCTTGGGACCTATGGTTCACGCTCTACCCCAGTGGCGGGCGCGGCGACGGCAATGGCAGGCCGCAAAATCCGGGCAAAGGCTCAGATGATTGCGGCCTACCTATTGGAAGTCCACGACGATGACGTCGAATTCGACGTGGATCGGTTTGTGGTCAAAGGCGCGCCGGAGCGGTTCAAGACAATGAAGGAAATTGCCTTCGCCGCCTACAACCAAGCCATCCCCGGCATCGAGCCCGGCCTAGAGGCGGTCAGCTATTACGACCCGCCCAACATGACCTACCCCTTTGGCGCCTACATCTGCGTCATGGACATCGACGTGGACACCGGCGTCACCGACATCCGTCGCTTCTATGCGCTGGATGACTGCGGCACACGGATCAACCCGATGATCATCGAAGGTCAGGTGCACGGGGGTCTCACAGAGGCGCTCGCCGTGGCACTGGGCCAAGAGATCGCCTACGACGATCAGGGCAACGTCAAGACCGGGACGCTGATGGACTTCTTCCTGCCAACGGCTTGGGAAGTACCCAACTACGAAACCGATCACACCGTGACGCCGTCTCCGCACCACCCCATCGGGGCCAAAGGTGTGGGCGAAAGCCCCCATGTCGGCGGCGTGCCATGTTTCTCGAACGCGGTCCAAGATGCCTTCCGGCCCTTCGGTCTGCGCCACACGAACATGCCGCACGATCACTGGCGGATTTGGAAAACCGCCAATAGCCTCGGCATGCACGACTAAACCTCACTTGGGGGCGCGGCACGGCTGCGCCCCCCACCAAGAAGTTTCGATATGACCTGGACCGATCTCCAAACCGACCTCGCGCAAGAAAACTATGTGGCGTCCGACGACCTGTCCGTCGCGCTGCACCTCGCACTTTCGCTGGGCCGCCCCTTGCTGCTTGAGGGCGCTGCGGGCGTGGGCAAAACCGAAGTCGCCCGGGCGCTGGCCGCCAACCGCGACGCAGAATTGATCCGCCTGCAATGCTATGAAGGTCTGGATGCGGCCCAAGCCATCTACGAATGGAACTATCAGCGCCAGCTGTTGACGATCCGCGCCGCCGCCGAGGATGGCGAAACCGGAAAATCCGTCGAAGCCCGCATTTTTTCGCGTGAATTCCTGCTGGAACGCCCGCTTTTAGCGGCCATTACCCGCCCCACGCCACCCGTCCTCTTGATCGATGAAATTGATCGCGCGGATGAGGAATTCGAAGCCTACCTGCTCGAAATTCTATCAGACTTTCAGGTCTCAATCCCTGAGCTGGGTACGATCACGGCGACTTCGCGGCCCATCGTGATCTTGACGTGTAATGGCACGCGGGATTTGTCGGACGCGCTGCGCCGCCGCTGTCTATATACCTACGTCGATTACCCTGAGCGCGGCGTTGAACTGGCAATCCTCAAGGCGCGCTGCCCCGCGATTGAGGACCGCCTTGCCGATCAGGTCATCGGCTTTGTGCAAACTCTGCGCAAAGAAGACCTAGAGAAAACACCCGGCATCGCCGAGACGTTGGACTTTGCCGCTGCCCTCATGGGGCTGGGCATTGCGGACCTGACCTCGGACCCGCGCGTGCTGCAATCGACCCTTACGACGCTTTTGAAAACCCAAAGCGATCAGGCCAATATCACCACCGAAGTCGCCCAGCGCATCGCGGGCAAAGCCGCATGAGCCACATGCCCCGCATACAGGGCGGCGCGGCATGACCCGCGTCACCAAATTCGCGGGCCGCGATCCGGGCCCGGCTGCCCGCATGGCTGGCTTTATCGCCCACCTGCGCGAGAACGGGTTGCGTTTGGGCGTGGCAGAGGCCGACACCGCGCTAACCGCCCTGACCCATGTGGATGCCACATGGCCGGACCAATCGCGCCGCGCCCTCAAGGCCGTGTGCACCGGCTGCAAGGAGGAGGCCGAGCGGTTCGATGCCTTATTTGACGCCTTTTGGCTGGATGCGGGTCGCGTGCGCACCAAAACCACCCCCACCCTCAAGGCCCCCAACAGCGACGATATCCACTCTTCGCGTCAGGCGCAGGGGCAGGACGCAGGCGGCGCGGGCCAATCCACCGCCCCCGATGGCGGCGACGGTGAGGCTGATACCGACGGTGAGGGCAAGCTGATCGCCACCAAGGTCCGCAACCTGATGCGCAAAGATCTGCGCGACATGGTCCGCCCCGAAGACATCGCCGAGGCCGAAGAGGTCGCCCGCCGTCTAGGTGCTGCCCTACGGGATCGCCGTTCGCGTCGGCGAATTGCGGCGCGCAAAGGCGACCGCATTCATTTTCGCAAAACCATCCGCGCCAGCCTTGCCACCGGGGGGGAGCCCGTCAAAATCCTGCGCAAAAAGCGCCCAGACCGCACCCGCAAAATCGTGGCGCTGTGTGATGTGTCCGGTTCCATGACTGTTTACGCACAAGTGTTCATGGCCTTTCTTGCGGGCTTGATGCGGGCCGATACGCAAGCTGATGCCTATCTGTTTCACACCCGCCTTGTGCGGATCACCGAGGCCCTGCGTGACCGCGACGCGATGCGCGCGATTGGCCGGATGTCACTGATGGCGGATGGCTTTGGAGGCGGCTCTAACATCGGGCCTTCGCTTGAACGCTTTGCCGACACATATGCCAAACGGTTTGTGGATGGCCGCAGCGTCGTGATGATCATGTCCGATGGGTATGACACCGCGCCGCCCGCCCACATCAGCGCCGCTCTCGCCAAAATCAAAAAGCGCGGCGCGCGGGTGATCTGGCTCAACCCGCTCAAGGGCTGGGCGGACTACGCGCCCGTGGCCACTGGTATGGCCGCTGCCCTGCCCCATCTTGACCTGTTCAAAGCCGCAAATACCCTCGGCGATCTTGCCGCCCTAGACCGGGAGCTCGCGCACCTATGACGTTCTTCGAAACCCTTCCAAGTGACATGGCCGAGGTCGTCACGGACCTAAAGCGCGGTGATCAACCCTTCGCTTTTGCGACGATCGTGCGCACCGCAGGCGCCACCGCCGCCAAACCCGGCGCCAAGGCCGTGCTCAGCGCGGATGGCACTATTCTGCGTGGCTGGCTCGGAGGTGGCTGCACGCGCGGCGCGGTCAAACGCGCGGCCCTAGAGGCACTGCAAAGCGGGCAACCTCAGTTAATCTCGGTCGCGCCCGAGGAACTTCTGGCCGAAAAGGGCGTGGCCCCTGGGGATGAAATCGAGGGCACGCGGTTTGCCCGAAATGGCTGCCCCTCCAAGGGCAGCATCGATATCTTTATCGAACCCTATCTGCCCGTGCCGCAGCTAACGGTGATCGGCGCCTCACCCGTGGCACAGGCCCTCTCGCGATTGGCGTCGGAGTTTCAGTGGTCCGTCAGCCCCGACATCGCCGAAACCCATGCCGCGCGCAAAAAGATCATCGTGATCGCGACCCAAGGGGCCGGTGATCTGGATGCCCTGACCCGCGCGCTAGAGGCAACACCAGACTACGTGGCCTTTGTTGGAAGCCGCCGCAAATACGCGTCACTGTCCGAAAAACTGGCCGCAAAGGGCATTGATCCCGCTGCCATCGCAGCCGTCAAAGCCCCGGCTGGCCTTGATATCGGCGCGGTCACACCCGAAGAAATCGCACTGTCCATTTTGGCCGAACTCGTCGCCGTGCGCCGCGCCGCCCTGCGCGACACCACGCCGGAATGACACTGCCCCCGAACCACCCCCTTTTTCCGACCACGCAGGAGATCGAAATATGCTAAGATTAAAAGACCTCTTGTCCCGCTTGCGGCGTTCATGCCTCATGACACCTGAGCAGTCGGACCAAATCGCTCGTATCAAATTTCCCTGCTGCTAATGAGGACACGCAATGGAACTCTCTGACGAAATCACCATCAACGCCCCCAAAGACCAAGTCTACGCCGCGCTGAACGACCCCGAAATCCTGCAACAATGCATCCCGGGCTGCGAAGAGTTGATCAAACATTCCGACACCGAGCTGGAGGCCAAGGTCCTGCTGAAAATCGGCCCCGTAAAGGCGCGGTTCGCAGGCAACGTTGTGCTGGATACCACGGGCGCGCCGGATGCATTTTCGCTGACCGGTCAGGGCACAGGCGGGGCCGCGGGCCACGCAAAAGGCGGCGCAGATGTGACGCTCACCGCCGATGGTGACAGCACGATCCTGCGCTATGAGGCCAAGGCCGAAATCGGCGGAAAGCTTGCGCAACTAGGCAGCCGCCTGATTGTCAGCACGTCCAAGAAACTGGCATCCAAGTTCTTTACAAAGTTTGCCGAAGTCGTGGACACCGAAACCGTTGGCTGAACCCATCGACTATATTGAGCAGCCTGCCGATGTGATCGCGCAGGCCGCTCGCCTGATTGAGGCTGGCACACGCTTTGCGCTGATCACGTCGGTCGAGATTCAGGGCGGCTCCGCCCGGGAATTGGGCTCACTCGCTTTGGTTGAGGCAAGCGGCCGAATGGTCGGCTACTTGTCGAATGGCTGCATTGATCGCGACATCCAATTCCAAGCCCAAGAGGCTTTGCACACAGGCACCAAACGGCTCCTGCACTACGGTGCAGGCTCGCCCTATCTGGACCTCAAACTGCCCTGCGGCGGCTCGCTCAAGGCGGTGATTGACCCCGCGCCGGACCATGCCGCAATCAAGGACGCACACACGGCATTGCAAGCGCGCAAATCCGCCGATCTGACCGTGACTTTGCCTGAGGGCGCAGGCCCTCGCACCTTTAGCTATACCCCCAAGTTTCAACTGATCCTCGCCGGGCGCGGCGCGGTTTTTCGCGCCACCGCCAAGGCCGCTCATGCCGCAGGGTTTGAGATCGGCGCGCTGTCTCCCGACCCCGAAGACCTAGAGGCCATCGCCCCCTTCGTGACCGCCCATAGCCACAGCCTCAGCTCGCCAGAGCACGCGCCCGCGATGGACTACATCGATGAACACAGCGCATTCCTGACCCTGTTTCACGACCACGATTGGGAACCTGCCCTTCTGGAACAAGCCCTGCGCACCGATGCCGCCTTTATCGGTAGCTTGGGCAGCACGAACGCGATGTCTTTGCGGATGATGTTGCTGCGGGAAAAGGGCGTGTCCGAGACACAATTGACCCGCCTGCACGGCCCTATTGGGATGATCCCCTCCCTTCGGGACGCCCAGCTGATCGCGATTTCTGCAATCGCCGAGGTCGTCACGCATATGCCCCGCATCATTCACCGCAACCAACGCGCCGCTTAACCACCGGACATGAAAAAGCCGCCCCTGCGGATCGCACCAGGGCGGCTCTTGATCGTACTCGGCCTAACGGGTGGTTGCTGGCTCAGGCTCCTGCAAGGGGGTCGCTTCGCCCTCCACCACTGCGTCCTCAGGCTCAGACGCATCAACCACCTCAGGCTCATCCGCCGCCTTGTTTTCAAGGGCACCCACGATCAGGGGCAGCATTTCGGTGTTCAACGCGGGCGCGTCGCCGGATGTCTTGGGCTCGGTCCATGCGAGCGTATCAAAGCTGCCGCATTCGTCACACAACGGCCCCCAAACGCCCTGCACATTGCCGCAAGCGTCACAGCACCACTGCGGCCCGCGCGATACCGTCAGCGCCCGTGCCAGCCAGCCGCGCACGACCACATCGTCCGCGCCTTCGCCCCGCTCAATCGCCGCCATAAGGGACAGGGCGCGGGTGGTTGGTTGGCTATCGGCGATGTCGCCCATCGCACGGCGCGCTGCGGCAAAATCCTCTGCCGCGATCTGCAATTCGGCCTCCAGCAGCTTGGTCTCGGCATGGCCGGGCAACAACTTTAGCAGAGGGGCAAACCGTTTGATCCGCGCTTGTGGCGTCTCATCGGCGGCGATCTGGGCAAAGGCCGCCGCAAGGTCGGGATGCGGCTGAGATTTCCACGCAGCCTTAAGCACCTTGGTCGCTGCACGTGCGTTGCCGCTGTCGATATGCATCCGCGCGGCCATGACGGCTGCGGGCACCAAATCGGGCGACATGCGGTTCGCCTCTAGGCTTTCGGCCCGCGCGCTGTCGGTTTTACCCTGCGCCAAGGCATCCCGCGCGGAGGCAAGCGCCAACACCGCTGAGCGCCGTTTGTGCACATCCTTGGGCAAGGACCCGGACTTCAGCTTGGCCGTTAACGTCTGACGCGCACCGACCCAGTTTTCGTCCTGCGCCTGTAGCTTTAACAAAACGTCCTGCGTTTCTGTGTGGCGCGGCTTCAGCGCAAACGCTTTTTCCGCCAGCTTCATCGCCTTATCGGTTTGTCCCGCCGCGAGTTGCTGCGACAGCAATCCACGCACGCCGACGAACCGTGTGCGGTCCTCTTGCAGCAGGCGTTTATACGCGGTTTCTGCCGTCAGCGCGTCGCCCGCACCTTCGGCGGCTTGGGCCGTCAAAAGGGTCGTCAAATCAGGGCGGCGCAGCAGGCGTTCGGCCTTTTGCGCCTTGGAAATCGCGGCTCGGTGATCACCTGAGGCCAAAGCCATCATCCCATCCGACAACGCCTCATACCCGCGTTTTTCCCGGTTCCGGTCAAAATACCGCGACAGCGCCGTTTCGTCCCCGTTGATAAACCGCAAAAGCGCCACCAACAGGCCCGCAACCTTTAACAGCAACCACATACCCAGCAACAAAACCGCCAGCGAGATCACCGCAATCAGCGGCGGCAGCGTGTATTCCGTGCCCAAAAGCACAATGCGGATGTAGTCGCTAGAGGCGATCAAGAACTCCGCCCCAAAGGCCAGCGCGCCGACTAAAGCCACAAAGACGAGTATTTTCAAAAGGGTCCAAAGCATGACAGATCCTTAATTTGCGGCTTCAAAATCAGAAAGAGCGGTGGTGGCAGCGGCGCGGGTTTGCGCGGCGGTTTGCCATTCTGCCAGCGGGGCCTGCGCGGCCTCTGGCAAGGCGGCGATCTCGGTCAATGCGGTGCCCCAATCGGCGGCGCGCACAGCGGCCTCGGCTCGGGACAGAACCGCATCGGGGTCATCCCCTTCGCGCGGAGTCACGGACCGTGCCCCCACTTGTTTTTGCACAAACGCTAGGATGCTGCCCGCAGCATCCCCTTCGGCTGCCGCAGCCCGGGCCGCCGCAAGCGATGCGCGCGACAGATCAGGAAAGGCGTCTTGCAGGCTTTCGGCAGTGGCAACCCCATCGGCGGCCACAGCGCTCAGCGCGTCTGGCACATTTTCAAGCGTGTCGAGGGCGGTCTCAAACGGCTCACCCGTTTCCAGCGCAGTGCGCACAACCTGCAACGCGGCAGCCGTTTGCGCGGCACGGGCGGCATTCAGCGCCTCGGTCTCAGCGTTCGCAAGGCCCTCGGCCTGAAGCGACGCCATGCGCTGCATATCCGCGGTCAAGGCAGCACTTGCCGCCTGTTGTTCCGCCAAAAGCGCGCGTAGATTGGCAAAATCACCCTCGGTGATCCCACTGTCATCCCCCACGGGGCGCGCCTCGAGCGCTGCAATTCGCGCCTCCAGCTGCGCAAGCTGTGCGGTCAAATCTGCGGCCGTTTGTTCCAGCGGCGCCACATCCGGCACCACAATCGCGGCGGCGGCATCACTGGCTGTCTGGGCTTGGCCCTGCGCCTCAGCCGCGCGGGCATCCGCCTCCGCCACGCTAGTTTCAAGCGCAGCCACCTGCCCCTGAAGCGCCACGACGGCCGCGTTCTCTTGTGGCATCAAATAGGTCGGCACCGCGTAGCCAAGGCCCGCCGCAATCACACCGCCCAACAAAAGCGGCACAAATCCGCTCTTCTTTGGCTCAGGCTCGGGGGTTGGTGGCGCTGGTTCGGGCGCAACATCGGCCTCAGCAGTTTCAATCTCGGGCGTCTCAAACTCTTCAAGCTCAAGCGCCTCAACATCTTTCACTTCGGAACTCTCGTCCACCGGCTCCGCATCGCCCAGTTCGACATCTTCAACCGTTTCCGGCACGGCTTCCTCGGTCACATCAAGAACTTCATCGGCACTTACCGCGTCCTCAATCTCAGGCATATCCGTACTCTGACTGGGCTCAGACACCTCAACCGCATCATCCGCGATTTCGGCTTCTTCTACGTGCGCCTTCTCTGAGGCCTTTGATTTAGACGACTTCGCCACGACTGACGGACCCCCTCCGAAGTGTACATGCGCAGGTGTCACCAAAAACTGACACCTACCGAGTCATGAGCTTAGTCCGCTTCGGTTAAGGTCTCAAGTGACGTGGCGAGAGGTCAGGCAATTTGCCACTTCTTTACGCATTGCATCCCCCGTCGGGGCCGCCGCGATGCGCAAATCAGCCGCCCGGATATCCGCCGCCGCCGCCGCCACTGCCTCACTCATGGCGCAGACAAAAAGCGTGGCGCGCAAAGACGTTGGCAGGGCCTTGGCCAAAATCTCTGCGGTGCGGGGCGAAAACAACGGCACACATATTGCGCCCTCCGCCCCCAATACCCCAAGCGCCTCATCGCTCAGGGGCTGCGCCACTTGGTCATAGATGCACTGGCCCGAGACCCGCAGGCCCCGCGCCTGTAACCGCCCCACAACATCGCCCCGCGTGAACCGCCCGTGCAGGTGAACAACCGGGCCCGGCTGCGCCACCAACGCGACCAACGCATCGGCAGTTTCGGCAACGCCCGCGACCTCAAACCCCAAGATTTGCGCCGCCGCAGCCGTGCGCGCACCCACACACCACGCCCGCCCCACAGCCCCGCCGCCCAGCGCGGCCCACGCCGTCACCCCCGCCTCAGAGGTAAAAATCACCGCATCGCCATCTGCCAAATCGGGCAACGGCCCGTGCGGCGCGATCCGCAACAACGGCGACACAACTGCGGGCACCGCGCGGCCCATAGCCGCCTCTAGGCCCGCCAAAAAGCGAGCCGAGGCCAAGGCAGGACGCGTCAAAAGCAAATGCAAGCGGGTGTCTCCGTTTGGGGCCCATTGTCAGCGCGGGGTCCCGATGTTACCTGCCCCTAGGCTGACCGAAGGAGGCCCATGGCACAAGTGCTGACAGTTCTGGGGCTCGAAAGCAGCTGCGACGACACCGCAAGCGCGGTCGTCCGCTTTGGCGCGCCCACGCCCATCGCGTCGTCGGTCGTGTATGGCCAAACCGCCTTGCACGCGGAATTCGGTGGCGTTGTCCCCGAAATCGCGGCCCGTGCCCACGCCGAGAAAATCGACCTCGCCGTAGAGGCAGCACTGCAAGAAGCCGACATTACCCTAGACGCCATCGACGCCATCGCCGTGACCGCAGGGCCGGGCCTAATCGGCGGCGTTTTGGCGGGCGTTATGTGCGCCAAGGGCTTGGCCGCAACGCGCGGCTTGCCGCTGATTGGGGTCAATCACCTTGCGGGGCACGCGCTGACCCCACGCATGACCGACGGCATCGCCTTTCCCTATGTCATGCTGCTGGTGTCCGGCGGACATTGCCAGTTTTTACGGGTTGATGGCCCCGATGACTTCACCCGTTTGGGCGGCACGATTGACGACGCCCCCGGCGAGGCCTTTGACAAAACCGCGCGCATTCTGGGCCTGCCGCAACCCGGCGGCCCCTCGGTTGAGGTGGCGGCCCAATCCGGTGACCCCAAGACCTTTGCCCTGCCCCGCCCCCTGCTGGACCGACCCAATTGTGACATGTCCTTCTCGGGCCTCAAAACGGCTGTTCTGCGCGCCCGCGACGCAGTGATCGCGCGTGACGGCGGCCTGCATGAAGCCGTGCGCGCCGACCTGTGCG
The DNA here is from genome assembly GCF_001458315.1 of Thalassobacter stenotrophicus. Classification (GTDB taxonomy): domain Bacteria; phylum Pseudomonadota; class Alphaproteobacteria; order Rhodobacterales; family Rhodobacteraceae; genus Thalassobacter; species Thalassobacter stenotrophicus. The sequence continues at coordinate 43,788 of NZ_CYRX01000011.1, forward strand.
CCGCCTTCCAAGCCGCCGTGCGGGACGTTCTGGTTGCCAAAAGCCGCCGCGCATTGGCTCTGTGCCCCGATGCCACGACATTCGCCGTGGCCGGTGGTGTCGCGGCCAACCAAACCTTGCGTGCCGGGCTGACCCAGCTGGCGGATGAGGCGGGCTTGCCGTTCTGCGCCCCGCCCTTGCGGCTGTGCACCGACAACGCCGCGATGATCGCATGGGCGGGCGCGGAGCGTTTGGCCCTTGGCGCGCGCGACGACATGACTCTAGCTGCACGCCCTCGTTGGCCGCTGGACACCACCAGCCCCGCCCTTCTGGGATCGGGCAAAAAGGGGGCCAAGGCATGAAGATCGGCGTTGTGGGTGCTGGCGCATTTGGCACGGCCTTGGCCGTGTCGCTCGCAGCTAACGGCCCTGTTTGGCTTTGGGGCCGCGCGGGTATGGAGGCTGTCGCCACATCCCGCACGACCCCGCGCCTGCCCGGCATTACCTTGCCAGAGGCAGTCCATATCACAGGTGATATCAACGGCTTGGCAGGCTGTGACGTGCTATTGCTCGCCATGCCCATGCAGGCGTTGGCCGATACGCTGCCAACGCTTTCCGGGCTACGCGCGCGTTATGCGGTGGCCTGCTGCAAGGGGATCGACCGGACCCGGCTGACCGGCCCGGCCGAGATTATCGCAAGCGCGTGGCCTCATGTGACCCCCGCAGTCCTGTCCGGTCCCAGCTTTGCCGCCGACATCGCGCGCGGCTTGCCCACCGCGCTCAGCCTTGGATGCGCCGATGAGGCCGCCGGATCTAAATTGCAGGACGCACTGTCCACCCCGACGCTGCGGCTTTACCGCACCACGGATGTGACCGGGGTCGAACTGGGCGGCGCCCTCAAGAACGTGATCGCGATTGCCTGTGGCTGTGCGATGGGCGCGGGTTTAGGCGAAAGCGCGCGGGCGGCGTTGATGACGCGCGGGTTTGCAGAAATGCAGCGCTTTGCGGCCCATGTCGGCGCGCAGCCCGAAACGCTTCAGGGCCTGTCCGGCTTTGGCGATCTGGCGCTGACCTGCACCTCGGCGCAGTCGCGCAATTATACCTACGGGCTTGCCCTTGGGGCCGGAACCACCCCAGCCCACGCCACAGTCGAAGGCCGCGCCACGGCCCAGGCCCTGCACACCCGCGCTGCAGCCGAAGGGCTGGACCTGCCGATCACCGCCGTGACTGCCGCGATTGTCACGGGTCAAATCACTGTCAAAGATGCTATGTCTCGCTTGCTCAGCAGGCGTCTAAAAGAGGAATAACCCCATGTTTTACGCTGTTATCTGCACAGACAAGCCCGGCCACCTAGAGGTTCGCCAAGCCAACCGCGCCGACCACGTGGCTTACTTGAAATCCACAAACGTCACGCAGGCGGGGCCGTTTTTGGATGCGAACGGTGATATGTGCGGGTCGTTGGTGATTTTGGACGTGGCTGACCGCGCCGAGGCCGAAGCTTGGGCCGCCGCTGACCCCTACAAGCTGGCCGATCTGTTCGCGGACGTCCGGATTGAGGCATGGAACCAGGTTATCGGCTGATGGCGGCGCACTGGCTCTTTAAATCCGAACCCTCTGTTTGGTCGTGGACCGATCAGGTCGCCAAGGGCGATCAGGGGGAAGAATGGGACGGCGTGCGCAACTATCAGGCCCGCAATTTCATGCGGGCCATGGCGGTCGGGGATTTGGGCTTTTTCTACCATTCGCAAGACCAAAAAGCGGTGGTCGGCATTGTTGAGGTCTGCGCCCTTGCCCACCCCGACAGCAGCACGGATGACCCCCGGTGGGACTGCGTAGACATCCGCGCAAAGACGGCACTGTCCCGGCCCGTCACGCTTGCGCAGATCAAGGCCAACCCCGAACTCGTGGACATGGCCTTGGTGAAATCGCCGCGATTGTCCGTCCAGCCCGTGACCCCGGAAGAGTGGGCCGAGGTCCTGCGCATGGCTGAAGCGTAATGTATACATAAATGTATACATTGATTTGGGCGCCACTTCACTGGACAGCACCCAGCGCGGCGGCGTAGGAGAGCGGCGACCTGATCCCGGAGCCGATGCCATGACCGACCAAATCCAAACACCCGCCGATGACCGCCTGATCGTGGCCATGGACGTCCCCAACGCGCTGGCAGGTTTGGCCTTGGCTGAGCGGTTGGGCGATGCGGTGTCGTTCTATAAGATCGGCTTGGGCATGTTGACCGGCGGTGGCCTTGCCTTGGCCAATGAGCTGAAGGACGAACACGGCAAGAAGATCTTCCTTGATATGAAGCTCTTTGACATTTCGAACACGATCGAAGCCGCGGTGCGTGGTTTGGCACAGTTCGATATCGATTTTCTGACGGTGCATGGTGATCCGCATGTGGTGCGCGCAGCCAAAGAAGGCGCGGCGGGATCGAACCTGAAAATTCTTGGGGTGACGGTGCTGACGTCGCTGGACCGAGCGGATCTAGATGCCTGCATGATCAAGGACGGAGCGATCGGCGATTTGGTCGTGGAACGCGCCGGGCGGGCCCTTGAAGCCGGTGCCGACGGGGTGATCGCATCGCCCCATGAGGCCGCATTGATCCGCGCCCTACCCGAAGCCACGGGCCGGTTGATTGTGACACCCGGTGTGCGGCCTGCGGGCGCGGCCTTGGGCGATCAGAAGCGGGTTGCCACACCTGCTTCCGCGATTGGGGATGGGGCCGACCACATTGTTGTAGGCCGCCCGATCCATACGGCCGTTGACCCGCGTCAGGCCGCACAGGCGGTAGTTCAGGAATTGCGGTCCATCTAGGGGTCTGAGGGGCGTTGGGGGCGCTGCCCCCGGCCCGAGCGGGCCTCCCCCGGGATATTTTCAAACCAAAGAAGCGCGGCTAGTCGTTGATGTCGTAGTCGAAGGTTTTGGGTTTATCGCCTTTGATCCGGAACATCAGGCGTAGGCCGATCCAGCCCGCCAGTGAAGCGATGGCGAAGATGGCCATCAGCGCGGGCAGGCCAAAGCCGGTTAGGACGCCGAGGCCGAGGCCCGCGCCGACCAGCCCCGCCCCGATTGCGAAGCCCAGCAGAACGAACGCGGGCGCTAGCATTTCGAGGATGCCGAGGATGATCGCCGCGACGATCCAGATCCACCATGTGGCCCAGAGCATCATGTGCGGCCCCGAAGCATTTTGAAGGCTTCACCGAAGGCATCCATTGCGGAGGCCGGGACGACCACGGTTTGGGAGCCTTGTGACGCGCCCAGTGAGGTCAACGCTTCTACCTGTTTGAGGGCGACTTGGTATTGTGCCGCCTCAAGGCCGTTTTCCTTGATGGCGTGTGCCACGACTTGGGTGGCGTAGGCCTCAGCGTCGGCTTGGACGCGGCGGGCTTTGGCGGCTTGTTCGGCGGCGTAGAGGTCTGCGTCGGCGGCGAGTTCGACGGCACGGCGCGCACCCTCAGCCTCGGTCACGGCGGCGCGGCGGGCACGTTCGGCGTTAAGCTGTTGGAGCATCGCGTCGCGGGTGGCTTGGTCGAGGTTCACGTCCAGCAGCTCGGCGCGCGTGACCTCAATGCCCCAGTCGTCGACGGCGGTTTCGACCGCGATCTTAATCTCATGGATGAGGCTTGAGCGGTTGGCCTGCACGTCGTCCAGTTCCATCTTGCCGATTTCGGCCCGGACGATGCCCGCGACAGTCGTGGCGATGGCGGCGTCCACGTCACGGATGCGGTAGACGGTGCGCTCAGGCTCGGTGATGCGATAGAACACCGACGTTTCGACCTGCACCAACACGTTATCCGCGGTGATCGCGTCTTGGCTGGCGTTTGGCAATTGGCGTTCGAGGATCGAAATCCGGTGCGCGACCTTGTCAAGAAACGGCACGATCAGGTTGATCCCCGGCCCAAGCACCGACCGAAGGCGGCCGAACCGCTCGACCACGTGCTTTTCGGACTGGGGCACGATCCGTACGCCCAGAAGGATCGTCGTGATAATAAAGCCGGCCAGCACGATCCAGACCGCGTTGTTTCCGACAAATCCCAATAAGATATCTTCAATGTTCATAATGCTCTCCAACACTGCCCCAAGGTCACATATAGGGCGTTCGCCCCCTTTGCGGAACCCATTGATGCGCGAGGGTTGTTGCGGGTAGATTGCCCCATGCCCACCCTTTGTCGCGATTGTTTGGCCCAGTTGGAGGCCGCGCCCCGGCGGTGCCCCGCATGTGGCTCACCCCGGTTGCTATCGCACCCGGAGCTATGGGATTTGGGCATCGCGCATATGGATTGTGACGCGTTCTATGCCAGCGTCGAAAAACGCGACAACCCAGAGTTGGCCGACAAGCCGGTGATCATCGGTGGGGGGCGGCGGGGGGTTGTGTCCACGGCGTGCTACATCGCCCGGATCAAGGGCGTACGGTCCGCGATGCCGATGTTCCAAGCGATGAAGCTGTGCCCCGAGGCTGTGGTCGTGCGGGGACGGATGGAGGTCTATGTCGAAGTCTCACGCGCTGTGCGGGCCTTGATGGAAGAACTGACCCCTGAGGTAGAGCCCCTGTCGTTGGACGAAGCGTTCATGGACCTGACCGGGACGGCGCGGCTGCATGGCGCCCCGCCTGCTGTGATGCTGGCGCAGTTAGTCAAGCGGATGCGCGAAGAGATCGGGATCACCGGCTCTATCGGATTGTCGCACAACAAGTTTCTGGCGAAAATTGCCTCGGACCTTGATAAACCGCAGGGGTTTGCGGTGATTGGCGCGGCAGAAACGGATGCGTTTTTGCAGGACAAACCGGTGCGGATGATTTTTGGCATCGGTCCCGCCGGGCAAGAGGCGTTGGAGACTGCTGGCATTCGCACCTTCGCGGATTTGCGCCGCTGGGATCGTGCCGATCTGGGTGCGCGATTTGGCAGTATGGGGGACCGTTTGTGGCACCTGAGCCGGGGGCAGGATCCGCGCAAAGTCTCATCCCGTGCGCCGGTCAAGTCGATCTCGAATGAGACGACATTTCATGACGATACGGCGGATGGTGACGTGTTGGATGGCCATATTTGGCGGCTGTCCGAAAAGGTCAGCGACCGAGCTAAGGCCAAGGGCATTGCTGGGCGGGTTGTGACGCTAAAGCTAAAGACGGCGGATTTCGCATTGGTCACCCGGCGGCTTTCGTTGGGGGATGCCACGCAGATGGCCGACCGGATTTATCGCACGGCGAAGGGCCTGTATGATGCGGCGGGCGTGCGTGGGCCGTTTCGGTTGTTAGGGGTGGGACTATCCGATTTGGAACCCGCAGAGGGCGCAGACCGCACCGGCGATTTGTTGGACCCTAACGCGGGCAAACGGGCCGACGCGGAGCGGGCCACCGACAAAATCCGCGCGCGTTTTGGTGAGGGGGCTATTCTCAAGGGCCGCGCCTTGCGCTAGGCAGGCGCTATGATTGATCCCGTTGACCTGACCGCCCGCCTTGTTCGCTGCCCCTCGATTACACCAGAGGAGGGGGGCGCGCTTGTCTTGTTGCAAGACCTATTGGAAGAGGCGGGGTTCAGCTGCACCCGCGTTGACCGGGGCGAGACCTCAAACCTATTTGCACGTTGGGGCGACAAGGGCCACGCGCGCACGTTTGGCTACAACGGACACACGGATGTTGTGCCCTTGGGCGATGTGAATGAGTGGACCAAGCCACCATTTGGCGCAGAAATCGAGGACGGCTGGCTATATGGGCGCGGTGCAACGGATATGAAATCCGGCGTGGCGGCCTTTGTCGCGGCAGCGGTAGAATTTGTGCGCGACACCCCGCCTGAGGGCGCGCTGATCCTTGCGATCACAGGGGACGAAGAAGGCCCCGCGACGGACGGCACCGTGGCCCTTTTGGATTGGATGGCGGCGCAGGGCGAGGCGATGACCTATTGCCTCGTCGGGGAGCCGACGTCAGCCGCAGACATGGGCGACATGATGAAGATTGGGCGGCGCGGCTCGATCTCTGCGTTTTTTACGGTGACCGGCACGCAGGGCCACGTCGCATATCCGCATAAGGCATTGAATCCAATGCCTGCTTTGGTCACGTTGATGGACCGGTTGAGCCGTCATGAACTGGATCAGGGCAATGCGCATTTTGATCCCTCAACACTTGCGGTCACGACGATCGACACTGGAAACACTGCGACCAACGTCATCCCGGCTGAGACGCGGGGCACCGTCAACATCCGGTTCAATGATACCCACACCAGCGCGTCGCTGACCGATTGGCTGCAATCAGAAGCGGACAAAGTGGCGGCGGAATTTGGCGTGAGCGTTGCGATGACGACCCGGGTGTCTGGCGAAAGTTTCCTCACGCCCCCCGGGCCACTGACTGATCTGGTTGCGCGCGCGGTACAGCGCGAAACCAACCGCGTGCCCGTGATGTCTACGGGTGGTGGCACGTCGGATGCGCGTTTTGTAATGCGCCATTGCCCCGTGGTGGAGTTTGGCCTTGTAGGGCACCGGATGCACGCTGTGGATGAGCGCGTTCGTGTGGAGCAGATCAACCAACTCAAGGGCATCTACACCTCAATCCTGCACGACTATTTTTCAGGCTAGTTGATACCAGGCACGTTCTTTAGATATCTCATTGAGATTTAACTAGGGCGGGCGCCCTGGCGGGTACTACGTTCGACTGGCACGGCACATTGTGCCAAACGCCAGCCGGAGACGCCATTGGACCCGCTATCGATAGTACTCAGCGTAGCATTCGCGCTTGGCTTAATAGCGATCATTCGAAGCCTGCGATCCAGCAAAGCGCCCCCACCGCCGCAGAATAGTGCCCCCAGTCCCAAAGCGGAGCGCCCCGTAGGGCCAAGCACGCCGGACCCCATATCGGTTGAACCACCCGCTGTGTCTGCCCCCGCAGAGACGGTTGCGATAGAAACATCGCAAGTCAAAGCACCAGCACCGGCACCGGCACCAATCCCGCCAAGATCCGCACCAATCAAGGTGACGGTCCCGGTGCAGCCCCGTGAAATCCTCGTCGCGGCGGCTTATGTTATTGATGGAGATAGCCTTCGGATAAAGAAACGTGAGATTAGATTGTTTGGCGTTGACGCTCCGGAGTTTAACCACCCGCATGGCAAGACTGCCAAATGGGCCTTATTCAAGCTGTGCAAAGGTGAGCGGGTGCATGCACACATCATCGCCGAGGACGACCATGGCCGCTGTGTCGCGCGATGTACGTTGGACGATGGCCGCGATCTTTCGGCAGAAATGGTCAAGCTGGGCCTTGCGCTGGATTGGCCCAAGTTTTCGAATGGTCGGTATCGCGCACTAGAGGCCGATGGCTTGCGTCGCAAACTCTGGCTGGCGGACGCGCGTCAGAAGGGGCGGATGCACGTATGGGACGCCTATGAGGCGCGACAGCGGGATCGCGCAAAAAACTAGGGGCGCCGCACTGCGACGCCCCATCAAAAATCAAAATGTCTGGATCAGTCGTCCCAGCCGGAGACGGCTTTGACCTCGGCGAACTCGTGCAGGCCCCATTTGCCCGCTTCGCGCCCATTGCCCGACTGCTTATAACCGCCGAACGGGGAGCCTTTGCCAAAGCCCTTGCCGTTGGTTTCCACCATGCCGGACCGGACCGCGCGCGCGACGCGGCGGCGTTTATCGGTGTCAGTGGTTTGGATGTAGTTGGTCAGACCGTAGGGCGTGTCGTTGGCGATCGCGATGGCCTGTTCCTCCGTCTCAAACGGGAGGATCGACAGCACGGGGCCAAAGATTTCCTCACGGTAGATCGCCATGTCGGGGGTCACATCCGCAAAGACCGTGGGCCGCGCAAAGTAGCCGCGGTTCATGCCATCGGGACGACCTGCGCCACCCGCAACGAGGCGTGCGCCTTCGTTGATGCCGGTCTCGATCAGACCCTGCACTTTGTTGAACTGTGCCTCGGACACGAGGGGGCCGATGTGGCGGCCCGGATCGCTGGCCAAGCCGACTTCGGTTTCATTGGCGGCTTTGGTGGCTTGGGCCACGGCCTCGTCATAGCGGCTTGCTTCGACCAGCATCCGGGTGGGGGCGTTGCACGATTGGCCCGTGTTGCGGAAGCACCGCGCCACGCCATCAATCACCGCGTTCGCATCGGCGTCTGCAAACACGATGTTTGCGCCTTTGCCGCCCAGCTCAAGGCTGACGCGTTTCAGGGTGTCGGCTGCAGCCTTGGAGATCGCGATACCGGCCCGCGAGGAGCCCGTGAAGCTGACCATATCCACGTCGGGGTGGCACGACAGCTGGCTGCCCACGCCCGGTCCATCGCCGTTCACGAGGTTGAATACGCCCGCGGGGACGCCAGCTTCTTCGAGGAATTCTGCGAACAGCAGACCCGACAGGGGCGCAACCTCGGAAGGTTTCAGTACCGCAGTGTTGCCCATCAGCAGCGCGGGCACCGCCTTTAGCACGATCTGGTTCATCGGCCAGTTCCAAGGCGTGATCAGCGCGCAAACGCCGATAGGCTCCAGCAGGGTACGCTCGGATGGGGATGAGGCCAGAGGCGCTTCAAATTCGATCTCTGGCAGAGCTTCAAGGAAGCCATCCATGTGCCATGTGCCGGCACCGACCTGATTGACCTTGGCCAACTGTTGGGGCGCGCCCATTTCGCGGCTGATGGCATCTGCCATCTCATCGGCACGGGCGATGTAGATTTCGCGCACGCGCTCCATCAGCTTGACCCGCTCCGCGAGGGGGGTTGCGGCCCATGCGGGGAAGGCGGCTTTGGCGGCGGCAACAGCGGCGTCTGTGTCGGCCTGCGCACCCAGCGCGATGGTTTCCGTGACTTCCTCGGTTGAGGGGTCGATGACGTCCATCGTGGTATCAGTGCTGGGGGCCACCCACTCACCGTTGATGAAGAAATGTCGTGCGTGTTTCATGGCTAAACTCCCTGTTTGCGCGCGTTATGCCGCAGATAGCCGTTGGGGGCCTGTTGTGCCACGACGGAATGCTTATATTTCACGACAACAGCCAAATTTAACGAGGAGTATCTCATGGGCTTGCGCATCAATCAGGTTGTGCCGAATTTCACGGCCGACACCAGCGAAGGCGAGATCAATTTTCACGACTGGATCGGCGACAGCTGGGCCATCCTGTTCAGTCACCCCAAGGATTTCACCCCCGTCTGCACCACCGAATTCGGTGCCGTGGCCCAATTGGCCGACGAGTGGGAAAAGCGCGGCACGAAGGTGATCGGGATTTCCGTGGACGGCGTTGAAGACCACCGCAAGTGGAAGGGCGACATCGAGAGCTATGCGGGCGCGAAAGCGGGTTTCCCAATCATCGCCGATGAGGACCTGACCGTGTCCAAGTTGTACGACATGCTGCCCGAGGACGCATATTTGCCCGACGGCCGCACCCCCGCCGATAGCGCGACGGTGCGTTCGGTGTTCGTGATCGGCCCGGACAAGCAGCTGAAGCTGTCGATGACCTATCCGATGACTGTGGGGCGCAACTTTGCCGAAATCCTGCGCGCGCTGGACGGGTTGCAAGCGGGCCTGAAGCACGGTGTCGCCACGCCTGCGAACTGGGTCCCAGGTGAGGATGTGATCATCCCGCCGTCGGTTTCCAATGACGATGCAAAGGCCAAGTTCGGCGCGTTCGAGACGATCTTTCCCTACCTGCGGAAAACCAAAGACCCCAGCTAAGCGGGGGCTTTGAGCGAATTGGAAAGGGCGGCTCCGGTGGGGTCGCCTTTTTTGTGGGCGAATGCACCGTGTGTAACCGGGGGATGAAACGCAAAAAGCCGCCCCAAGGGACGGCCTTCAACGGTTCGCGAACGATCTTAAGCTGCCAATTAACCTTGGCGGGCTTTAAACCGACGCTGGGTCTTGTTGATCACGTAGACCCGGCCCTTACGGCGCACCACACGGCAGTCGCGGTGGCGGCTCTTGAGCGAACGAAGCGAGTTCTTAACCTTCATGTTCTATCTCCTCAAGCGCGGCGCGCGGTGACGCCAGCAGTGGTACCCAAAAGGGCAAATGGTGGGCGATACTGGGATCGAACCAGTGACCCCTTCGATGTCAACGAAGTGCTCTACCGCTGAGCTAATCACCCTATGAAACACACACCCCTAGGGGCGCGGCTGTGGACGGGTCTATAAGCGCTCCCCGAGGGGCACGCAAGGGGACTTTTGGCAATTGCGCAAACCGGTCTATAGTAGTGTACCAGAGGAGAGCAAATGACCCCCGAACCCTACCATTTAAGCCTCCCGCAGGGGCGTTCTAGTGCCGTTGTGGTGGCCTCGCCGCATTCTGGCCGCACGTATACCCCTGCTTTTTTGGAGGCGAGCGTGTTGGATTCGCGGGGGATTCGGTCCTCAGAGGATGCATTTGTTGATTTATTGCTGGATCGGGTGCCCAGTTTGGGTGCGCCGCTGATTACGGCGGATGCCCCGCGCGCCTATGTCGACCTCAACCGGTCGCAGGACGAATTGGACCCTGCGGTCATTGAAGACATCCCTCGCAGCGCGCTGAACCCGCGTGTGAGCAGTGGATTGGGTGTCATCCCGCGCGTTGTGTCCAATGGTCGGGCGATCTATCGGGGCAAAATTTCACGCCGTGAGGCCTTGGCGCGAATCGAAGCGATTTGGCGGCCGTATCATCGGCAGCTTCAGTCGCTGTTGGACGAAAGCCGCACACAATTTGGCCGCGCGATCCTGATCGATGTGCATTCGATGCCGCATGAGGCCATTGATTCTGTCCACCACACCCAACACCTGCCCCCCGAGATCGTGCTAGGCGACCGGTTTGGCGCATCGTGTAACGGGCGGATCACCGATGCTGCCGAGGCTGCGTTTCGTCGCGCGGGGTTTCGCGTTGCGCGCAATGCGCCCTTTGCTGGGGCCTTTATCGCGCAGCATTATGGGCGGCCCTCGTACAATCAGCATGTCCTGCAAATTGAGATCGACCGCAGCCTGTATATGCATGAGCCGCTGATCCAGCCGAACGGTGAGTTTCACACATTCAAGGCGCGGTTTGAGGGTGTTTTGGCGGAGATCGTTGAAATTGGCGGCATGGGCATGCGCCCCCTCGCCGCCGAATAGCCCGCTTAGGCGTCTTGGTAAAACGTGGTGGTTTGGGCCACGACGACGGAGTTTTCGGCCAAGGCGCGGTCCATCAGGTCCTTTTCCTCATCCGAGATGTCGTGCCCTTCGGCCAGACGTTCCTGCAAGGTGCCGTAGCCGGTCACCTCAAGCGGCGCGAGATCCGCGTGCTTCAGGAGCGCTACGGTTTCGCGCACGGCTTCGTCCTCATCCACGCCAGCTGCGTAGCACATCAGTGCCGCACCTGTGGAGCCATCAGGCAGGCCATCGCCATCCTTGCGGCCCACTTCGACCAGAAGCGTAAAGACCTGCTGCGTGCGTTTGTGCTTTTTGGGTTTTTCATCCGTCATGCGCGCCAAATGGGGCCGCAGCCCTATTGATGTCAAGAGACGCGATCAGAACGAGAATTGGATACCGACGCCGAGCGATAGGGTCGCATCCTCGGTCACAATCGGGCTGTCGGTGATTGCTGGGTCGAGGAAATCGGCCTGCACTGTGCCAAACACCCGCACCCGTGGCGACACCGGCAGGGACGCGTTCACCCCGATGTAGGGCGACGTGGTCGCGCCGGGATCAAAGGCAGGTCGACCAATCAACGCCTCCGCCCCGGTGACCCCATACAAGTAGCGCGACAAATCCTGTGACCGCCACATCGCGCCCGCGTAGACGCCCAGCGGAATGGCCCCAAGGGCAAAGCGCTGCGTAAGGCGCAAGTCCGCCTCTTGGCCCTGATGCTCACCCGTGATTTCGTGCGCGACGGACAGGTTGAGCCGCGTGCCCTGTGCGAAATCCAGCGCGTAGCTAAGCCCCGCATCAAGGGTCACGTCACGATCAATCCCAGCCAATTCCGGGCTGTCGCTGTGCGTAAGGGCAAAGAATCGGGGCCTGAGAAAGATATCAAGGGCGGCCCGTTCACTCTGCGCGATATGTGCGGTGGCGCCGTTGGTTCCGATGTCAAAGGCTTCGGTACGCACGCCCAAGGTGGGCCGAATGGCGGTGGAGGTGGCCTCGCCCGCGTAGGGAGACGCAGCTGCACCCACAAACGCCCCGACATACATTCCATCCTGCGCCTGCGCGGGCAGAGCAATCAGGAAAAGGGCCAAGAGCCGGGCGATGAAACGGGCAACCATAGGTTAATCTCTAACACGCAGAGATTAAGGAAGCCTTATGCTGCCCAGAGCACACCTTTGGGCAGCATTTGATCAGTTGGCGGTGGGTTTAGTCCCGCAGCAGCTCGTTAATCCCGGTCTTGGAGCGGGTCTGTGCATCGACGCGCTTCACGATGACCGCGCAATACAGGTTCACGCCGTTTTTCGACGGCATCGAGCCCGCGACAACCACCGAATAGGGCGGCACTTCGCCGTAAGTCACTTCGCCGGTTTCACGGTCCACGATTTTCGTGGATTTGCCGATAAACACACCCATGCCCAGCACCGAGCCTTCGCGCACGATGCAGCCTTCAACCACCTCGGAGCGCGCGCCGATAAAGCAGTTATCCTCAATGATCGTGGGGCCTGCCTGCATTGGTTCTAGGACACCGCCAATGCCAACGCCGCCCGACAGGTGGACGTTTTTGCCGATCTGCGCGCAGGACCCGACGGTGGCCCATGTGTCGACCATTGTGCCGCTGTCGACATAGGCGCCGAGGTTCACGAACGAAGGCATCAGAACAACGCCGGGGGCGATGTAGGCGGACTTGCGCACGACGCAGTTTGGCACAGCGCGGAAGCCTGCGGTTTTCCATGCGTCAGCATCCCAACCGTGGAATTTGCTGTCGACTTTGTCCCACCATGTGCTGCCTTGTGGCCCGCCTGTGTGCGGTTCCATATCCTTAATGCGGAAGCCCAAAAGCACTGCTTTCTTGGCCCATTGGTTAACGTGCCAATCGCCATTTTCCAGCCGCTCAGCGACACGCAGGGTGCCGCTGTCGAGCGCGGCGAGGGTGTCCTCGATCGCGTCGCGGGTTTGGCCCGTGGTGTCAGGCGTGATGGCGTCACGACCTTCCCAGGCGAGTTCAATGGCGGTTTCAAGCTGTGCGTTGGACATGGGTGGCTCCCTCAAGCGGTGCAGTTCGATTGCGCGGGCTATAGCGGGCTGGGCGCGAGGCTGCAATCGGCCAGAGCGCCCCTACGTCAGCCCGCCCGTCCAAAATCTATGATTTTGCGGGGTGAACGGTCCGAAATGGCTAGGGTGTTGCAGGGGCCAATTTAGCAGCGCTTTGCCTTATTACCTGCACACTTATGCGGCACCATGGCCGGTGGCCACTTGCATATTTGAGACATTGGCCATCAACTGAAAGGACGCGTTCTGAAAGGATCTGCCATGAAAGATGATACCCGCCGCCACCCGTTTCGCGATAGCGAGCAGGACAGACACACCGCGGAGGCTGTACCCGACACGCCACAAACACGTGCCCCCGCCTACCGGCTCGCCTTTACGGATTCGGATTTTATGCTGCGCGAAGAACTGCGCCCGGTGCGGTTGCAACTCGAACTGCTCAAGCCGCAGATGATTATGGATGAGCGCGGGATCGACAGCACGATTGTCATGTTTGGCGGCGCACGCATCCCCGCGCCCGGCGCGCCTGCGCGGACCGAAACACTGGCCGGATTGTCGAAATACTACGATGAGGCCCGCACATTCGCCCGGCTCATGACCGAAAAATCGATGGAGACCTACGGCAAGGAAAACGTCATCGCGACGGGCGGTGGCCCCGGCGTGATGGAGGCCGGAAACCGTGGCGCGATGGACGCGGGCGGTGCCTCCATCGGGTTGAACATCGTACTCCCGTTTGAGCAGGCGCCCAACGAATACGTCACCCCGGACCTCAGCTTTAACTTCCACTATTTTGCCATCCGCAAGATGCACTTTTTGATGCGCGCCCGCGCGATCACGGTGTTTCCGGGCGGCTTTGGCACGCTGGATGAAACGTTTGAGGCCCTGACCTTGATCCAGACGCAGCGCATGGAGCCGGTGCCGTTTTTACTGTTTGGGGAGGCGTTCTGGCGGTCGATCATCAACTGGGAAACGCTCGCCGAGGCGGGGACGATCTCAGAAGAAGATCTCAAGCTGTTCCGGTTCGTTGAGACCGCTGAAGAGGCGATGGAGGCGATCGAGAACTGGGAAACGCCCTAGCTGTCGTCGCCTGAACGCGGGATGCGAGATTTGCGGTAGCTATCGTCCATGACGTTATCAAACTCGGACGGGGCGCCGCGGTCACGCATTGTGGGCGCTTGTTCGCCCGAGATGGGATCACGGCCGAAACGGTTTGGCCCATCCGTGCCTTTGAGGGCGAGAATAATCAGCAAGGCGAGCCCGCCGATGAACGGGACCAAGACGAGCAAAATCCACCATCCGCGCATATCCCGATCGTGTAAGCGACGCACCCCGACGGCCAGCGATGGCAGCAGCATCGCGAGCGACCAAAGCACATTGAGGCCATCGCTGATCAAGGCGGTGACCAACCCGATGCCAATGTTGAACAGAAAGAACCACCAGTATTCGGATCGCCGCGCGCGGCCCTGAAAATCCGCATACTTCGTCAAACAGGTTTTGACGGCCGTCACAAAATCCATGGCTCTATCCTTTTTTACCAATCCTTGGCTCGCTGCCCTTGAGCAGGCGATTAATGTTTTCATGGTGGCGCAGGCCGATCAGAAAAGCCAGAGCCACGCATAGTGCCATGGCCTGTGGCGCGCCCAACAGTGTCGCAGCCATCGGAGAGAGCGCCGCCGCCACAAGTGCCGCGAGCGACGAAATCCGGAAAACGGCCGCGATTACGGCCCATGTGGCACAGGCCGCAAGCCCGATGGGAAAGCTGAGCGCCAGAAGCGTACCGAGGAACGTCGCCACCCCTTTGCCGCCCTTGAACCGTAGAAAGACGGGAAAGCAATGCCCGAGAAACGCCGCAAAACCGGCCAGTTGCGCGGCGTCCTCGCCCAGTGCCGCGCGGGCCAGCAGGACCGCAGCCCCGCCCTTGCCCGCATCCCCCAAGAGGGTCAAAAAGGCCGCCAGTTTATTGCCTGTCCGCAGGACATTCGTGGCCCCAATATTACCCGATCCGACCTGCCGCAAATCCCCCAAGCCAAACATCCGCGCCATCACGATGCCGAACGGCACCGACCCCAGCATGTAGGCCGCCACCGCCGTCAGCCCCAACAGCGGCAGGGCTGTGGTGATCTCAGGCAGCATGGTTAAAGACCTCGGCACCGGCGACATAGGTGGCCAGCACGCGACCCTCCATCCGGTGACCATCATAGGGAGTGTTCTTGGATTTTGACCGTAGGCGCGTGCGATCCATCACGAAGGGCGCATCGGGATCAAACAGCACAAGATCCGCGGGCGCGCCCTCGGCCAAGCGCCCACCGGGCAGGCCCAAACGCTTGGCTGGGTTCAGGGACAGAGCGCGCCACAGCGTCGCGAGATCCATGTGACCTGCGTGCACCAACCGCATCGCAGCGGGCAACAGTGTTTCGAGCGCGACAGCCCCTGAGGCCGCCTCCTCAAAGGGGAGACGTTTGCTTTCTTCGTCCTGCGGGGTGTGCATCGAGCTGATGATATCAATCGCGCCAGACGCCACGGCCTCGGCGATCGCGATGCGGTCTTCTTCGGCGCGAAGGGGCGGTTTGATTTTGAAGAACGTGCGGTAGTCATCCACATCCAGCGCGTTCAGTGTGAGGTGGTGGATTGAGGTGCCCGCCGTCACGTCCAGCCCTGCCGCCTTAGCCCGTTCCAGCGCGGGCAGTGCATGGGCCGTGGTGATCTGATCGGCGTGGTATCGCACGCCCGTCATCTCAACTAACGCGAGGTCACGTTCCAGCCCGATCCGCTCAGCAAGAGGAGAAACCCCCGGCAAACCACGCAGCGTCGCAAACTTGCCCGAGGTCACCGACGACCCTGCCGAAAGGCCCGGCTCTTGGGGGTGGGCGATGACCAGCGCGCCGAGGCCACGGGCATAGGTCATGGCGCGTGACAAAACCTTGGTGTTGGTCACGACAGCATCGCAATCAGTAAAGGCAAGCGCGCCTGCGTCCTGCAAAAACCCGATCTCGACCATCTCACGGCCTTCGCGGCCCTTGGTCAGTGCGGCCATCTGGTGAACATTGACCCGCGCCATGTCCCGCCCCCGCCGCAGCGCGTATTCCAGCGTTTCGGGCGTATCGACAGCCGGGTCCGTGTCGGGACGGCAAACAATCGTCGTAACGCCGCCCGCCACTGCCGCCGCACCCGCTGTGCGAAAGCTCTCTTTGTGGCGTTCGCCGGGTTCACCAACCTTAACACCCATGTCGACAATCCCGGGGGCGAGGTATTTGCCACCCCCGTCAATCACCCGGTCCGCAGGACCATCGGCGGTGATGACACCGTTCTCAATGCGCAGCGCGCCAAGGGTTTCGGTGCCCTGTTCAGGATCAATCAGGCGGACGTTTTCAAAGCGCAGGCTCATCTGGCGGCTCGCTCCCACAAGTGTTGCTCTAGCCATATGGCATGGCGGAGGTTTTGGATCGCATACGTGGTCTTGCCCCGGCCACGCAAGTGTAGCGTCGCGCCGATGCGGCGAATATGGGTGATCTGCTCATACCGCAGAGACCACAAAAGCCGCCCCTGCTGGACCTCTGCGATGCGGTGGGTCGTGAGCAAATAATCGGATGGGCGCCGCAGGCTGGCCAGCGCAACAAGCGGCGCAAGCCCTAGCGCGGTCGTCAGCAGCGTGGTGCCATCCGGGTCATAGGCCCCGCCGCGCAAAAGCGCGACAAACGCCATGCCGGCGGGAATGCACAGCACCGCAAGAAGCAGTTCGCTGAGCAAACGGACCTCTCGGTCCTCTTGCAGCCACATCACGGCGCGCTCATCAGGCAGGGGCAGGCGTGGCACATCGCGGGTCATCCGCCCTGCCCCAACCAAATCAGCAAAAGGATAACGGCCACCACGATAATGACCCAAGGCTGCGGCGTGCGGCGCGGAGGTACGAACGGCGTCTTGGGGGCGGCGGGTGTCAAATCCACCTCAGGCATCTCACGCGGAGCAGTGTCCGCCGGAATAGGAGCAAGACTGGCGATGTGGCGGATGTGAGCGGGCATGTGCAGCGTTACCTCGGCCCGGCCCAGCGCACGCGGGGTCAGGATGATCACATCGCCGCCCAAGCCATCGAGCCGCGCCTTGGATTGCGCAAGGACCTCTGGCGCGATGTCATACGCCTCTTGCAGGTAGCTGCGCAGCCCCATGCCCGCAATATCGGCCACGGCGAACACCTCAGCCCCAGTTGGGTCCAACGCGGGGTGATCGAACAGCATCGGCAGGGTCGTATCGACGGCCGACGGATCCTCAAGCTGGCTCAGGAACGTCTGCCGTTCTGGACCGGTGTCCGTATCGCTGACGGCAAAGATGTGGATGCGCGTGTCGTGAGCCGGAATGCTGAGGTTCATGTCCGCGCGCCCCTTTTCCTAGACCATAACACCCGCAGAGGCCCGGGATTCGCGCAAGTTACGCGCAAGCAAATCCATCGCGGCCATACGCACGGCCACGCCCATCTCCACCTGTTCTTGGATGACAGAGCGGTTGATGTCGTCGGCCAGCGTGCCGTCGATCTCGACCCCGCGGTTCATCGGGCCGGGGTGCATGACGATGGCGTCGTCCTTTGCATGGCTCAGCTTTTCCGCGTCCAGCCCGTAGCGGTGATAATATTCGCGTTCTGACGGGATGAAGCCGCCGTCCATACGCTCACGCTGAAGGCGGAGCATCATCACGACGTCGGCGCCCGCAAGGCCCTCGCGCATATCATCATAAACCTCGACCCCGAACTCGGACACGCCCGAGGGCATCAAGGTCGGTGGCCCCACAAGGCGCACGCGGTTTTCCATTTTGCCCAGCAGGATGAGGTTTGAGCGCGCCACACGGCTGTGTGCAATATCGCCACAGATGGCGATGGTCAGGCGGTGCAACCGCCCCTTGGCACGGCGGATCGTGAGCGCATCCAGCAACGCCTGCGTCGGATGTTCGTGCCGCCCGTCACCTGCGTTCAGGACCGCGCAGTTGACCTTTTGCGCCAGCAAATCCACCGCGCCGGAGTGCGGGTGCCGCACGACCAGCAAATCTGGGTGCATCGCATTCAGCGTGAGGGCCGTATCAATCAGGGTCTCGCCCTTTTTGATGCTGCTGGCCTGCATCGCCATATTCATGACATCCGCGCCCAGCCGCTTGCCCGCCAGTTCAAAACTGGCCTGCGTGCGGGTCGAATTCTCGAAGAACATGTTGATCTGGGTCAGGCCCGCCAACGCGTCGCTGTGTTTGACCACGCCACGACCCAGTTCGGCGTACCGATCGGACAGGTCCAACAGCGTTGTGATTTCAGTAGGATGGAGGGGCTCAATGCCCAAGAGGTGCTTCTGTGTGAACATCTCGACCGCCTTGTTCAGGTTGAGGCGGTATAGACCCGTGGGGGCGGCACGTGCAAGCACTGCGGCCCCTTTCCACGCCGGAGCAGGCGCACTACTCTGCACAAATGGATTCTCTGGATCAGATGGATAGCGCGACGGCCCTTGCCCTGCTGGAATGGCAGGTTGAGATGGGCGTGAGCGATGCCATTCTGGTGGATCCAGTGGATCGCTACGCATTGGCAGCCAAGGCCCCCAAGCCCGCAGCCCCCGCAAAACCGAACGGCCGAGCGGCCCCGCCACAACTCCCCCCCGAGGTCGATACTGTCGCCGCCGCCAAAGAAGCCGCCGCAAGTGCCACCGATTTAGCCGGGCTAGAGGCCGCGATGGCAGGTTACACCCATTGCAACCTGCGCCAAGGCGCGCGGAACCTTGTGTTTAGCGATGGGCGCGCGGATGCCCGCGTTATGATTATTGGTGAGGCCCCCGCCCGCGATGAGGACCAGCAGGGCAAGCCCTTTGTCGGCCAATCCGGGCATCTGTTCGACAAGATGTTTGCCGCCATCGGCATGGCCCGCGACCACGCCGAGCCGCATGCCGCCCTGTATCTGACAAACGTTCTGCCGTGGCGCCCGCCCCATGACCGCGACCCAAAACCCGAAGAAGTCGCCATGATGCTGCCGTTTCTGACTCGGCATGTGGAATTGGCGAACCCGGATTTCATCGTGCTGATGGGCAATCACGCCTGCCGCACCGCCCTTGGCAAGGCGGGGATCACCCGGCTGCGCGGCACGTGGACCGAAAGCTTTGGCAAGCCGACCTTGCCGATGTTCCACCCCGATTACCTCCTGCGCACGCCAGCAGCCAAGCGCGACGCTTGGGCCGATCTTTTGGCGCTACAGGCGCGTCTTCTTTCATAAACCCCAAACGGCGAACCCTGCACCATGCCCATTGATCTGTTGCTCTATCTTGCGTTTTTGCCCGCTGTTCTGGCCCTTGTTGTCACACCGGGCCCTGACATGATGTTTGCGATGGCCCAAGGGCTGCGCGGCGGCACCCGTGTGGCTGTGGCCGCGGCTGCGGGCATTTCCGCAGGCGCGTTGATCAATGCGACCCTCGCGGGTGCAGGCCTAGGTTACGTCGTAGAACGCGCGCCTTGGGTGTTTGGCGTCGTGCGTTGGGTTGGCGTGGCCTATCTGGCATATCTTGCATGGAAAACGCTGACCACGCCGCTGACGGGTGAAAGCAAAGCAAAAATCCGTCCTTCACGGGCGTTTCGTGACGGGTTGATCGTGAACCTGTCAAACCCGTCGGTGATCTTTTTCATCCTCGCGTTCATCCCCCAATTCGTGGATCCCACGCGCCCGATTTTCGCACAATTCGTCATTTATGGCGCGACCATCGCCGTGTTGGGGTTTGGCGTCAAATCCACCGCTGGGGCCTTTGCGGGACAGCTCGGCCCGTGGCTGGCGCGCAGCCCGCGCGCGGAACGCACATTGCGCTGGGTGACGGCAAGCGTCTTTGGCGCCCTAGCCGCCCGAGTCGCCCTAACAGGAGTAAAAGCATGAGCCGTATTGACGAAACCCTCGACTTTATCCCGGTTCGGATCGCCGTTTTGACGGTGTCGGACACCCGCGAGTTGAGCGAGGATCGCTCTGGTGATGTGCTAGCGGGCCGGATCGAAGCGGCAGGTCATACATTGGCTGACCGCAAAATCATTCGTGATGAACGCCACGAAATTGCGGATCAACTGCGCGCGTGGTGCGCCGATCCGCAGGTGGATATCGTGATCTCAACGGGCGGGACCGGGCTAACGGGGCGCGATGTCACCGTTGAGGCCCATCGCGACGTCTATGAAAAAGAGATTGATGCGTTCGGGACCGTGTTCACGATGATCTCGTTCAAAAAGATCGGCACCTCGGCCATTCAATCGCGCGCCTGTGGGGGCGTGGCGGGGGGCACCTATTTGTTCGCCCTGCCCGGGTCACCCGGCGCGTGCAAGGACGGCTGGGACGAAATCCTATCGCTGCAACTGGATTACCGGCACCGCCCCTGTAACTTTATTGAGATCATGCCCCGTCTGGATGAACATTTGCGACGGAAATAGGCACCTGCCCCGTGTGAGTGTCGTATAAGAGGTGGATGCGTTTGGGATTATTCTCATAACAACCTATATCCACAGGGACACATCGGAGCCGCCACGACATGAGATTTCTAGGTCGCAGCCTGACCGCGCTCTTTCTATTGGCCCTGACGTTTGGGTTATTGGGGCTGGCAGGCAACAGCATTTACAGCGCACTTGAGGCGCGATGGGCCCAAGAAGACCGGGCACGTCCGGCGCGTGAGCGTGTGTTTGCCGTGAACGTGGTTGAGGCGCAGGCCCGCGACACCCGCCCCGAGCTGCGCGTTTTCGCCGAAATCCAAGCCGCCCGCGTGCTGGAACTGCGCACCCCAAGTGCGGGCACCGTTGTGGAACTGGCGGATGGTTTTGAAGAGGGCGGGCGTGTGCGCGCGGGCCAACTGCTGCTGCGGCTTGATCCCGCCGAGACGGACGCTGCCCTCGCCTCGGCGCGCAATGACCTGAGCGAGGCAGAAGCCGATGCCCGCGATGCCGCCCGGCTTTTGGTGCTGGCACGCGCCGAAATTGATGCCGCCCGCGCACAAGCAGACCTGCGTGATGCCGCTCTGACCCGTCAGAAAAGCCTGTTGGAACGCGGTGTTGGCACCGATGCCGCCGTCGAAACTGCCGCCCTTGCCCTATCCTCGGCCGAACAAGTGGTCCTGACCCGCAGACAAGCGTTGGCCAGCGCAGAGGCCCGCGTTGATCAAACCGCCACCAACATGGAACGCCGCCGCATCGCCCTGCGGGAGGCGCAGCGCGAACGTGCCCAAACCGAGATTTTCGCCGAATTTGACGGCACGCTCAGTACTGTCACCGTGGCCCAAGGTGGCCGCGTTGGCGCGAATGAAAAGATCGCTGAGATCATTGATCCGACCGAGCTAGAGGCCGCCATTCGTGTGTCCACCGCGCAGCATTCGCGGCTTGTGGATGCGAATGGTCAACTGCGTCGCGCGCCTGCACAGGTCGTATTGGATGTACTAGGCATGGATATCACGGCCCGCGCCACCCTAACCCGTGAGGCCCCCGCAGTGGGCGACGGTCAGACCGGTCGGCTTGTGTTCGCCGCGCTAGATGCGCCCGGCAGTTTGCGCCCCGGCGATCTGGTTGAGGTCCGGATCCAAGAACCTCAGCTAGACGATGTGATCCGCCTGCCCGCCACCGCCCTAAGCGCGCAGAACAGGGTGTTGATTTTGGGCGAAGATGATCGGTTGGAAGAGGTCACCGTGATGCTAATGCGGCGACAGGGTGATGATATTCTGATCCGCGCATCCAGCCTAGAAGGCCAGCAAGTCGTCGCGGAACGCACGCCGCTTTTGGGGGCGGGGATCAAGGTTCGCCCCCTCGGCCCGCAGGCCGCTACAGACACCGAAGCAGATGATCTGGTGGAGCTAACCGGTGAACGCCGCGCCGCCATGGTCGCCTACATTGAGGCCGATGGCCGCCTATCGGAGGAAGCCAAACGCCGAATGCTCGCGCGGCTGTCACAAGACAAAGTGCCCGCAGCCATGGTCGCGCGGATCGAATCCCGCATGGGGAGCTAGCCCGTGTCGATCATCAGCTATTTCACCCGCCACCGAACAGCGGCGAACCTGCTACTGATATGTCTTGTCGTGGCAGGGCTGGCCGCGCTGCCCAACATGCGGGCGCAGTTTTTTCCCGACGTTGTCGTGGAAAACGTGCGCGTCAATGTCACCTGGGATGGCGCGGGTGCTGAGGACGTTGACGCAGGCGTGGCCCAAGTGTTGGAGCCTGCACTGCTGGCGGTTGAGGGCGTTTCCGAAACCACCGTCACCTCCCGTGAGGGGAACGCCGCCGTCCGGTTGGACTTTGAACCCGGTTGGGACATGTCGCGTGCCGCCGATGACGTGCAATCCGCCGTGGATGCCGTGACAGGCCTGCCCGAAGGCATCGATGAGCCGACCGTGCGCCGGGGCAATTGGCGCGACAGGGTGACCGACGTGGTGATCACCGGCCCCGTGGGCGTGGATCAGTTGGCGCGCTTTACCGATGAATACGTCACGCGTCTGTTCGCCGCTGGGGTCACGCGCACCACCATCCGCGGGATCGCCGCACCCGAAATCGTGGTGGAGGTGCCGACAGTCGCGCTGATCCGGCATGACGTGACCCTCGCCCAGATCGCGGAGGCTATTCGTGCAGAGGCTGATGCCGACCCCGCGGGCGACGTGACGGGGGCCAACACACGCGTGCGCACGGGCGTAGAAAAACGCGACCCCGCCGCAGTGGCCAACATCGTGCTGCGCCGCGAAGCATCGGGCGCGTCCCTCACCATCGGGGACGTGGCCACGATCCGCCAAGACGGCGTCGACCGGGAGCGCGCCTATTTTGTGGGTGACAACTCTGCGATCTCGATCCGCGTGGACCGGTCCGCCCAAGGGGATGCCATCGCCATCCAGCGGGCCGTCGCGGACATCGCCGCTGAGATGGAATTGACCCTGCCCGAAGGCGTACAAATTGAGCTGATCCGCACCCGGGCCGAGGCTATAACGGGACGTATCGGCATCCTCTTGGACAACGGCTTGATGGGGCTGGGACTGGTCGTTTTGATCCTGTTCCTATTTCTGAACGCCCGCACCGCATTTTGGGTCGCGGCGGGTATCCCCACGGCGATGATGGCTGCACTTGCGTTCATGTATTTGGCCGGAATTACGATCAACATGATCTCGCTTTTCGCGCTGATCATCACGTTGGGCATCGTGGTGGATGACGCCATCGTTGTGGGTGAGCACGCCGATTTTCGTGTACGCCGCTTGGGCGAAGACCCCATAACAGCCGCAGAAAACGCGGCCAAGCGCATGTCACTGCCGGTGCTGTCGGCCACCATTACGACAATCATCGCATTCTTTGGCCTTGTCGCGATTGGCGGGCGATTTGGCACATTGATCGCGGATATTCCGTTCACCGTGATCGTGGTCCTAATCGCCAGCTTGATCGAGTGTTTCTTGATCCTGCCCAACCACATGGCCCACGCACTGGCCCACTCTGCCAAGGAGCATTGGTATGATTGGCCCTCACGGCAGGTAAACCGGGGCTTTCGTTATGTCCGCGAACACCTATTCCGCCCCTTTATGGGCTGGGTGATCTTAGCCAGATATCCGGTCGTTGCAGTGATGGTTCTGCTGCTCGCTACGCAGGCGGCGGTGTTCATCAAGGGCGACGTCACTTGGCGGTTCTTTAACGCGCCGGAGCGCAGCTCTGTCACCGGGAACTTCGCCATGCTGGAGGGCGCGACCCGCGCCGACAGCATCGAAATGATGCGCGAAATGCAGCGCGCGGCGCAGGCCGTTGGCGCGGCCTACGCCGAGGAATACGGCACCAACCCGTTGGCCTATGTGTTGTCAGAGGTCGGGGGCAACGCGGGCCGCGCATTGGACAGTGCGGACACCAAAGGGCCGGAGCTTTTGGGCTCTATCTCGATTGAACTAATCGACCCGGACCTGCGCCCCTATTCCAGCTTTGAGTTTGTGGCCGCCCTGCGCGATGAGGTGCAACAAACGCCCCTGACAGAAGAGGTCAGCTTTCGCGGATGGCGGTCTGGGCCAGGAGGCGATTCAATCTCGGTCCAGTTTTACGGCGCCAATAGCGAAACGCTGAAGGCCGCAGCCGAGGCGCTGAAAACCGCGCTTAGCCCCTTCCCGGAGGTTTCAGGCCTGCAAGACACCCTTCCCTACGACAAGGATGAGGTGATCCTACAGCTTACCCCCCAAGGAGAGGCGCTTGGTTTTGACATCGACGCGCTTGGCCGCACCCTGCGCAATCGGTTTTCCGGGATCGAAGCCGCGACCTTCCCCGTGGGACCACGCACGGGCGCAATCCGGGTGGAACTGCCCGAGGGCGAGCTGACCGCTGATTTCCTTGACCGCACGCTCATGCCCGCGCCTACTGGCGGCTTTGTCCCGCTGGCCGATATTGTCCGCACCGAGGTCCGCTCAGGCTTTCGCACGATTCTACGCGAGAATGGTTTACGGGTTGTGACCGTGTCCGGAGATTTGTCCGAGGACGATCCCCAACGCGCCACCGAGATCATGGAGCGGTTGCGCGACGTGATTGTGCCGCAAATTGAAGCCGAACAACAGGTTGCCGCTCAAATTGGCGGTCTGGCGGAGCAAGAAAGCGACTTTCTTAGCGATGCGTTGTTGGGCCTGATCCTGTGTCTCACGGGCATTTACCTTGTGCTGAGTTGGATCTTTGCCAGCTGGACCCGGCCTGCGGTGATCATGGCGATCATCCCGTTTGGCCTGATCGGCACGATCTATGGTCACGCCCAGTGGGACGTGCCGCTGTCGATGTTCACTGTCGTCGGGCTGATCGGCATGGTGGGCATTATCATCAACGATTCCATCGTCTTGATCACCACCGTAGATGAGTATGAACAAGACCGCGCCCTAGTTCCCGCCATCATCGACGCAACATGTGATCGACTGCGGCCTGTGTTTTTGACCACGATGACGACGGTGCTTGGCCTTGCGCCTTTGCTGTATGAAAGTTCATCGCAGGCGCAGTTTTTGCGGCCCACGGTGATCACGCTTTGCTATGGCCTTGGGTTCGGCATGGTCTTGGTTTTGTTGTTGGTCCCTGCATTGCTGAGCATCGGGCACGATGTGCAGAGGCAAATGGTATCCCTGCGGCGCAGCCTGCGCCTGCCGGTGGCGACGCGCGGGCGGGATTTTGGGCTGATGTCGGTGGGCGTCGGCGTGATACTCGCGGCGTGGGCCGCTGCGACTTTGGGGTCTGTTTTGGTCAACGGAAGCCTACCGGGCCTACTGGCGCCACTTTTACCGCCCGCGCCCACACTGAGCGCAACGCTTGGCCTGTTCGGAGCCGGATCGTTTGTTATCTGCGTCGTCGGCTACATTGTCGGTGGGGTGACCCTTTGGCGGCGTGGCATGGCCTAGCGGCCCGTGCAACCAAAGTATTCCACCGCACCTTCGCGCCCGACCACGGTGAACCGCAGGCCGCTACGGTCAAGGCTGACCGGAGCATCATCTGGGCGCATAAACTCGGTCTGAGTGCGCAAAACGCGACCCTCGCGGGACACCGATGTATCCGCGACCCAAATGCGATCATGGGCGTGTAATATTTCAACCGCCACGGCCTCATCCCCGCCAAGTGCACGCACCTGCGGGATATCCGCGCTAAGCATAACGCCGCTATTAGAGGGACGAATGGAGCAGCGCACCTGCCCCCGCCCCGCACTTGGCCGGTCACGCAACGCGGCCACAACGGCCGCATCAGATTGACCAATCGGCGGCAATTCTGCGCGAACATTCACCTTCGCGGGCAGGCAGATATCAAGACAAATTCCGATCTCAATTTGCGCCTCAAGCATGATCGGCGCGGCAGGATTAATAGGTGCCAATTCGATTGGCAGCACGAAATCCTGTGTATAGCCCAGAGACGGGTAACCCGCTGTAAGAAAGGGCGTTGGTGTCGGCCAATGGATGACGGCAGCGGATACGTTGCCCGAGCCCGTCCACTGCACACGCGGGGCAATCCCGCTGGCCCCCGGACTGCGCCAATACGTTTTCCACCCGTCGGCCAGTCGCACCTCTAGGCCCGCAAAATGGCGACCGTCGGCATCGCGCCAACCTTCACGCACCTCAATCTGAACGACGTCATCAAGGCTCGTCAGTAGGACCTGAGCTGAGGCGGACGAAGTGAGGCACACAAAGCAAAGGAAGATGAAGCGAAACATAGCCAAGGCATAAGCCTGAAAATCCAGACCGCAAAGGTCAAAACCCACACAATCCGTCACGGTTGTGTCATCACAATTCGCTATCAGACCTTGCATGAACGTTGAAATAGACACACAATGTGTAAGAAATGGATGACACCGAGGCTGTATATCTCGCGGGTAAATTGCTGATTGCGATGCCCGGAACAACCGACCCGCAATTCAAGCGGTCGCTTGTGTACATCTGCGCCCATTCCAGCGAGGGCGCTATGGGTTTGGTGATCAACCGCCGCTTGCCCGACCTGTCTCTGGCCGCAATGCTCACGCGGATCGGCATCGAAAATCACCGCATGTTACACCAAAAACCTGTCCACAACGGCGGCCCGGTTGAGCGTGAGCGTGGCTTTGTTCTGCACTCAACCGAATATGCCGCCGGTAGCGCCACGCTTAAGGTGAACAAAGGTTTCTCGATGACCGCGACGATGGATATCCTTGAGGACATCGCCCAAGGAATTGGCCCGGTGAGACGACTGGTGGCTCTGGGGTATTGTGGCTGGGGTCCGGGGCAACTGGATCAAGAAATGCTCGACAACGGCTGGCTCACGCTGACGCCGGGACCCGGGCTGGTGTTTTCAACCGATGATGAAACGAAATGGACTAGTGCGCTGAACATGCTGGGCGTGCAACCCAAGCTGCTGTCAGCGACAGCAGGCCACGCCTAGAGCGTTACCAGCGGTCTAACGCAGCCTCATCGCTGTCTTTTGCATCCACCCAATCAGCGCTCGCGGCGGTGACCTCTTTTTTCCAAAAGGGTGCGCGTGATTTGAGATAATCCATCAGGTATTCGGCAGCCTCAAAGGCTTGTGCACGGTGGCGTGCGGCAGTGGCGACCATCATAATTTGCTCACCGGGCGAAAGCGCGCCGTAGCGGTGGATTACCAGCACATCGCGCAGATCCCAGCGCGCAGATGCTTCCTGCGCGATCTTGGTTAGGGCCTTTTCGGTCATGCCCGGGTAATGCTCAATCACCATCTGTTGCAGCGGATCATCCGGCAAATCGCGCACGATACCGCTGAATGTGACAACTGCACCAACATCGGGACCCTTGCCAAAATCTGCTGTCTCTTCGGCGGCGGAAAAATCCTGCTCTTGCACGACGATGCGCATGCTAACCCCCGGTCATCGGTGGGAAAAATGCGACCTCGCGCGCACCAGACAGCGCAGTATCCAAAGGCACCAAATCTTGGTCCACGGCAGCACGGATCGCACTCATGTCAGAAAACGCCACGGCATAACGATCTTCGCGGGCGGACAGCTCCGCCACTAGATCCGCCACCGTAGCGGCTTCGGTTTCGACCGTTTCCCGGGGCAGGCCAATCCGCTCCCGGAGCCATGCGAAATAGAGCACTTCGATTTTCATGCGTCCCTCAAAAATGGCAATGCTTTACGAAAGTAGTCAAACCCTGTGATCGCGGTTAACGCCGCAGCGACCCACAGCAGAACCGTGCCTGCGTACCACGTCACGCTGGCGGCTTGGGCGTTCCAGATCAGCCCCAATTCATCGCTGATCTCACCGGCAAAAATGGCCTGAACCATCGCGGGGTCCATGCCAACCGTGCGTTCCAACACGTTGTGCTTAAACACGCCGGTCGCGAACAAAACCGCAAGCGCTACCATCTGAGCGGTGGTTTTCCACTTGGCCAAGTTCGTGACCTTGAGCGTGCCAGCCGTGTCACCCAAAAACTCCCGCAAGCCAGACACAAAAACCTCCCGAAAGAGGATCAGCGTCGCGGGGAGCAAAATCCAAGGGTTCATCCCGGAAAAACCCGTAATGACGCACAACGCGATCACGACCATAGCCTTGTCAGCTATGGGGTCCAGCATCGCGCCAAACTTGCTTTCTTGCTGCCATTTGCGGGCCAAGTAGCCATCTGCCCAGTCCGTCACAGCAGCCGTGATAAACAGGATCAACGCGAACCAATCCGCCCACGGCCGATTGAAATACAGGAACATCACCGCCACACCCGGCGCCGCAAGAAGACGCAAGAGCGTCAGGATATTGGGGATATTCAATGTCATGCGCACACCTTTAGCGTGTCAGCCACGATCATGGAAGAAGTCATGGATGGTTTCTGCCAAGGCACCCGAAATCCCATCGACCGCCTTTAGGTCGGCAAGGCCTGCACGCGCTACAGCCTTTGCGCTGCCAAAGTGCGCAAGCAGCGCCTTTTTGCGGCCTGGGCCTACGCCGGGCACCTCATCCAAGGGGTTGGCCATGACCGATTTGGCGCGCTTCGCCCGGTGCGTTCCGATCGCGAAACGGTGTGCTTCGTCGCGCAGACGTTGCACGAAATACAGCACGGGATCATTGTGCCGCAGCGCAAAAGGCGATGACCCGGGCCGATAGAATTCTTCCTTGCCGGCATCCCGGTCGACACCTTTGGCGACCCCGATAAAGGGCACATCCGAGATTCCCAATTCGCCCATAATCTCTGCCACGGCACTGATCTGCCCCGCGCCGCCGTCAATAAGCAAAAGGTCCGGCCATGCTTCGCTTTGACGGTCGGGATCTTCCTTAAGCAGGCGTTTAAACCGACGGGTTAGCACTTCTTTCATCATACCGAAGTCATCACCCGGGGTCAGGTCATCCCCCTTGATATTAAACTTGCGGTACTGAGACTTAATGAAACCTTCCGTGCCGCTCACAATCATTCCACCCACGGCGTTGGTGCCCTGAATGTGTGAGTTATCGTACACTTCAATTCGCTGCGGAGGGGACTTCAGCCCGAACGCCTCCGCCAAGCCTTTCAGCAGCTTATCCTGCGTCGCGGCCTCACTCATTTTACGCACGAGACTTTCGCGCGCGTTGCGTGTGGCGCCCGAAACAAGTTCCAGCTTTTCTCCGCGCTGGGGCACAAGGATCTCAACCTTGCGGCCCAGCTTTTCCGCAAGCGCTTCGGTCATGAGGTCTTCGTCCTCAATCCCATGCGACAGGATCAGTTGACGTGCGGGGTCTTTGGTTGCGTAGAACTGCCCCAAAAACGCCTGCATAACCTCGGCTGGGGAAACATCCGCGCCGACCCGAGGGTAGAAGTCCTGATTGCCCCAGTTTTGATTGGCGCGAATAAAGAACACCTGAACACAGGCCTGCCCCCCCTCCATGTGCAGACCGATGATGTCCGCCTCAGAGACCCCGCGCGGGTTAATGCCCTGTACCGATTGTACGTTCGTGAGCGCCTTGATCCGGTCCCGCAAAGCTGCTGCGCGCTCAAACTCCATGTCATCACTGGCAGCCTGCATTTGAGTTGCGAGCGTTTCCTGAATTTCGGTTGAGTGCCCCGACAAAAACCGCGTCGCGTCCTCTACCGACTGGGCGTATTCCGCTTTGGAAATCAAACCGACACAGGGGCCCGAACACCGCTTGATTTGATACAACAGACACGGACGAGATCGCCCCTCAAACTGGGCATTGGTACAGTTGCGCAGCAAGAACACTTTTTGCAGCTGGTTAAGCGTGCGGTTTACTGCGCCCGCACTGGCGAAAGGTCCGAAATAGGCGCCCTTCTCGGTCTTTTTGCCCCGATGCTTTTTGATCTGTGCAAAGTCGTGCGACTGACTGACCAGAATGTTCGGAAAGCTTTTGTCGTCCCGCAGCAGAACGTTGTAGCGCGGCTTGAGTTGTTTGATCAGGTTCTGCTCAAGCAACAGCGCCTCAGTTTCGGTCCGCGTCGTCAGAAACATCATCGACGTGGTTTCGCGGATCATCCGCGCAATCCGAGGTGAATGGCCCGAGGGCTTGGCATAATTGGCAACGCGCCGCTTTAGGTTGCGCGCCTTGCCGACATACAACACCCGAGATTCTGCGTCCAACATCCGGTACACACCGGGGCTGCCGTCCAGCATTTTGACCTGCTCGGCAATGTAGCTGTGCCCTGTGATTGCCTCGACTTCACTCACCACGCGATTCCCTTTTGGCTGCAATGTTGCTGCCCCTCCTGCAAGTCATAACCTATCCACTGAAATTGTGGAAAACCTTGGGGGCAAAAAAAACATCGGTCTGAAAACATGCAGATTTTTCACTGTTCCGTTACATTGCTTAAAAATTAGGCGCGTCTATAAGTATTTGAAATCATATGTTATTATCTTATGAATTTAACCATATCCAAAGGCGCTTCACACTTCATTCACATTTCTTACTTGGCTATCGGCCCGGTGGACAAGACTGCTGCAGAAGCATGATTTTCGGCAAATATTAAGCATTTAGGCTGCTTTGCAGGCCACTTTTAAGGTTTCACTCGACACGAACAGACATCAGCTGGCCGGTCACCGCAGGCGCCTGTGAAAAATAGCGCACAGCCGCTGCAACCTCGCTAAAATTCGCAAAGCCTTCCCCAGGAAATCGCTGGTCTGAGGCATGGGCCGCAAACTGGTACTGTCCGGGCCGCTGCGGGCCAAGACCGATCGCATTCACACGAATATCAGGTGCCAAATCCAGAGCCGCCGTTTTGGTAAACGCCTTTAACCCCGCCGCGGCAATCGAATGGGTCATGAAGTCTGGCGCACAATCGCTGACCCTTTGATCGATGATGTTCAGGATGAGATTCTGCGCAAATGGCTCACCATTCTGTGCACGCATGCCTTTGGGCGCCTGTTGTGCAAAACGCTGCGCAAGCCGCAGAGGTGCCCAAAGAGCCGCATCCATGCTTTGGTCCCATTCTCCGCGGGATAGAGTCATGAGTGCGTCAGGTGACAAAGGCGCGGTATTGTTGATCAGGCAGGTCAAAGGACCGCCTAGTTCGTCAGCCGCGCCCGATACGAGCGCATCAAGCTGCGCAGCATCCTGCATATCGGCTTCCATTGCGACGGCTTTACGACCGTTCGCGCGCACCTGCTCAGCCAAGTTCACAGTGGACGCAACGTCCTGAAGCGCGAGATCAAAACCTAGGTCCGCAAGAGCCAAGGCCATTGCCGCACCCAAAGGCGACGCGGCACCTGTCACAAGGGCTGCATTTCCGATCATAGCGGGCCTCCTAGATCAGAACGAAGACGAGATAAACGCCGTAGATCGCAGTCAGGCCAATGCCCCAGATCCGCGTAATATCCTGACGCATGAAGACGAACGGGATCATGATCAACGATGCAGCCAACATCACCCATAGGTCGAACCGCAAGAACTCGGGCGGAACAGGAATTGGCCCGACAAGCGTTGCGATGCCTGTGATCGCGAGCAAGTTGAACATGTTGGAGCCGATCACATTCCCAAGTGCTACGTCCGCGTGACGGCGCAGCGCAGCCATGACGGTTGTCGCAAGCTCCGGCAAAGAGGTGCCAATCGCCACAAGCGTCAGGCCAATCACAGTATCGCTAACGTTGTAGGCTTCTGCGATTGTGACAGAGCTTTTGACCAAAAGGTCCGCGCCAACCGGCAGACCGATCAGCCCAAGCACCAAATAGACAGCAATGCGCCAGCCGGGAAGGTTAGCATCCGCGCCTTCCACTTCTTCCTCCTCGGCCTCTTTCCCCGCAGCGCGGTGTGCCAGCGCCTCGCGAAAGGATCGGCCAAGAATAATGAACAGCGCCGCTAGTAAGATTAGCCCGTGTATCCACGTCAGTGCCCCTGTGAAACACAACCCGATGAACAAAACCGTTGAGGCAATCATGATCAGGTAGTCACGCCGGGAATTGCACATAGACGTGTGCATCGTTGCCAATATCGCCGGCACGCCCAGCACCATCAAAACGTTGGCCGTGTTTGAGCCCACAACATTGCCCAGCGCGAGGCCCGGCACATCCTCAAGCACGGAGTCGATAGCGATGAGAAGCTCCGGCGCTGATGTCCCGAAGGCGACCACGGTCAGACTAACAATCAATGCGGGCAAACCAAGCCGCAGGCTAAGGTTTACTGCGCCTTTGACCAGCGTATCGCCCGCGATCAATAGAATGACGAGGCCTAGCCCCGCCGTCAAAAACTCGACCGTCACACGCTCATCCCTTCTTGCCCCGGGTGTCGCAGGGACAGGGTGTTTTACCAACCAAAGGAGCACCGCAAGATTTGCAACGCCCGCGTCCCAGCACCTTTGGGGAAATTTTGCCGATACCGGGCACGCGCAAACGCCCGAACATGGCCAAAACGACCATGCCAACCAGAAAGAAAGTGACGATTTTTACAAGCACAGCTCAGAGCCCATACCGCGCCCAAAGCGCGCGATCCTCAACAGCCCCAACAACGGCATCAAGGCTCGCCAATCCGAGGCGCTGCGCAAGTGAACGACGCTGACCGTAATTCGCAAACTTCACTTTTTCACCGTAGGTTGACTGCATCTTGTCCTCTAGATGGCCGATCCCATCGACCAATCCGACATCTACGGCTTTTTGGCCGACCCAGATTTCTCCAGTAAAAAGGTCTTTGTCCGAACTCAACTTGTCGCCGCGGCGGGCTGTGACGTGGTCAATGAAGCTTTGATGGATTTGCGACTGCAGGGATTTAAGCCGCTCAATATCTTCGGCACGTTCAGGACGAAACGGATCCAGCATAGATTTGTCTTTGCCGGCAGTGTGCACGCGCCGTTCAATCCCCTGACGCGTCATCAGCTCATGGAAACCAAAGGACGATGAGATCACCCCGATGCTGCCCACGACAGAGCTGTCATCAATCGTGATGTCGTCTGCCGCACATGCAAGCCAGTATCCCCCCGACGCTGCGACGTCCTCGACAAAGGCATGAACCGGAAGTTTGTGTTTCGTTGCAAGGCGGCGAATATGCGCGCCGATCAGTGCGCTCTGTACAGGCGATCCGCCCGGTGAGTTAATGATCAAAGCAACGGCTTTGGGTTTGCCTTTGCGAAAAGCCCGATCAAGCATAAGCGCCAGGCCCGCATGGTTGAGCCCGCCACGCGCGCCGGATGCAATAATTCCTTGCAGGCGAACAACAGCGACCACGGGATCGGATTTTAGGAAGGGCACCCATTTTTTCATAAAATTTCATGTAGAGTGCCGAAGTAGGGGCAACAAGGTGCAGTTGCTCCGCATGACATAATTGTTGCCATGCCGGGACACTTTTTTAGCTTTAACACCCAGAAAACAGCGCTATCGCACGATGAATTCAGCATGCAGAGCACCGGCGGCCTTAATCGACTTAAGGATGTCGATCATGTCGCGCGGTGATACCCCCAGAGCGTTCAAGCCCGAGATCACCTCAGATAGGTTCACGCCCCCTTCGACCAGCGCCAAGCCTGGCCCTTCTTCCTCTCCAATGGCGACTTGCGTGCGCGGTACAACCATTGTCTCGCCCTCAGAAAAAGGGTTTGGCTGCACGACTGTGGGCGTCTCTTGTATCCTGAGTGTTAAGTTACCTTGGCTAACCGCGACTTGACTGATCCGAACATCACGACCCATCACGATTGTTCCGGAGGCCTGATCGACAATCACGCGTGCCCTTTGCTCAGGTGCGACGCGGACATTTTCAACGACGCTGAGAGCATGGGCCGGAGAGGCCAACTGTGTTGCATCAATGTCCAACAGAACAGTGCCGGCATCGAGCATTTGCGCCACGGGGCGGTTAAACTCACCGTTGATGGCGGCCTCGATCCGCGCGGCCGTCGTGAAATCCGGTGACCGTAGCGCGAGACGCAACTGGCTCATCTGGCTGAAATCGAAATCAACCTCTCGCTCCACGCGGGCACCAGCGGGGATAACACCCGCCGTGGGCACACCCTGTACAACGCTACCCGCCTCACCGGTCGCTGACACGCCACCTGCAATGATCGTGCCTTGAGAAACCGCATAGATTTCACCGTCTGCTGCCGTTAGCGGCGTCATCACTAGCGTACCACCCAATAGGCTTTTGGCATCACCGATGGCAGAGACCGTCACATCGACGCGCCCCCCGGAGCGGGCAAAGGCAGGCAGGCTTGCGGTTACGATAACCGCCGCGACATTCTTGGGGCGAAACTGCTCTCCGGTGACGTTGACGCCCAGCCGTTCGAGAATGCCGGACATGATTTCCTCAGTGAAGGGCGCGTTCCGTAGGCCGTCGCCTGTCCCGTTGAGGCCTACCACCAAACCGTAGCCCACTAAATCGTTGCCCCGAACGCCGTCAAACTCAACCAAATCCTTGATCCGAATTGAGTTCGCCAAGGCGGCCCCGGCAAAGCAAATTAACATCGTGAGGGCTAGGAAAATGCGTGTCATCTCAGGAAATCCGTCAAGCTGAGGCGCGAGAGACGCGCGGTAATTGTGTAAAGGCTTTCAAGGCGGGTTGTGGCGTCTTCAAGCGCAGTGGCTGTCTCAAACGGGTCGGCCGATAAAAGGTCTGATCGACTTATTTGCAGGGCTGACAACTGGGCATTGGCTCGCGTTTCAGCAATTTCGATCGCCTCTTCGGTTTGGCCGAGTTCTCCGCGCAGGTAGGTAATCTGCGTCGCACCTTCCAGCAGCTCATCGGTTGCATTTTTCATCACCATTTCCGCATCTGCGGGACCGTTTGGCAGACTCAGGTCATTCAGCAAGGCCACCTTAACGGCGGCTGCCAGCGCATCACGAATTTCGGGCCGATCTGCAGTGATATTCAGAGCGATCATATCCCTATCACCCACAAGGAACCCAGCAGATGGTGCGGCGGTTCCATTGTAGGCCGTCGTGGTAAAATCCGCGCCATCTGCGAACCACGCATCCACCACATTGATCACGTCCTGCGCGGTTGTCTGCGCCTGGGCCAATGGGCGGATCGCATTGAGCATCTGATCCGCATCGATCACAGGCGCGGTGTCTGTGGCTTGCCCCGCAAAGAGGAAACGCCCAGCCACAGATGTATTCAGCGCCGACACCATCGCATCGAGCGTATTCCGTCCGGTCGTTGCCATCGTGCCTGCGTTAGACTGAAGGCCCGAAGCCGAAACAGCCAGAAGGCTGCTCGAGAGCCCCTCTACCTCTTGTTGAAATAGGCCAAGGCTACCTTGCATAGTCTCGGTCGTGACACGCGCTTCGTTCGCGGCGCGCACATAGGTCTGCGCGAGGGAGATGCCGCGCTCTAGCCCTGACAGAAGGGAAAAATCGTTGCCGACAGCCTTAGACACGTCCGCTTTCAATCCTGTCGAAAGCTCGGCCGAGAGCGTCGTGATCTGTTGTTTTGTCTCAACATTTTGACGTCTTAGAAAGAGCGTCTGAGACATATCTCCAATAGACGTAAGCGCCATGATTATAACCTCGTCAATGTGTCGAGCATTTCACTAATGGTCTCGATAATCCGGGCGTTAGCGGCATATGCCTGCTCAATCACCAGCAGTTGCTGCATCTCGGTATCTGTATCGACACCGTTTCTAAGTTCTTCGGTGCGTAGGGTCTGATTAAGGCTGGCCGCAAAGCTTTCGCGGGTTTCTTGGTCTGCCAATTCGACACTGGTCATCGACAAGAGGTCTGATGTCAGAACCGCTGCCGAGCGTAATGCGCCCGTGAACCCACCCGACACTGTGACGCGTCCTTCGGTGAGGGCGTTTGCCAAACGTTGCAGTTGGGTTGCGTCACCCACGGGCCCCTGAACGGCGGCCCCCAAACCGTCACGCAAGAGAGAGATATCACCGCCCTGGGCCGGATCGGTCAAAGGCGTGAAAGCGATGCGAGCGGCAATTCCCAATTCGAGAAGTGGATCGAAGTTTCCGCCACTGTCGGTAAAGAGCCCGGCGTCGCCCGTGGCCAATGTTGGGTCGGTGGATGCAGATTGGAACCGCTCGATGAAATCACGCGCAACGGCATCGATCTGACCCTGAGCGGCGGGCGCAATTTCGTCACGCACTTCGAACAGGGCAGCCAAGCGACCGCCGCCAACTAAGCTGCGATCCGCAAGTGCGTCCACATCGCGACCGTTAACTGTAAGTTGTGAAAGTGCCCCGGCACCCACGCTAAGGTCTGGGGTGATCATCGCACGCGGAGAAAAGCCAAACTCCGCCACGTTGCTGCCATCCAGAAGCGCGAGACCACCTGCGGTATAAAGCGCAAGCTGACCCCGCCCACGGTCAACCTCCGTGAGCGGGATCTCTTGCGCGATTTGATCAATGACCTGTTGGCGTTGATCCTGGAGCGAGGCCGTTTCCCGACCTTGCCCCGTCATTTGGATGATCTCTTTATTGATATCAGCCACCTGCTCTAGCGCGGCGTTCAACCGCGTAACTGTCAGGTCAATTTGAGTATCGGCGTTTTGCCGTGTCTCACCTATCTGAGCGGAGACCGTGTTGATCTTTGTCGCCAGCCTTTGCCCCTCATTAACGATTTCCGTCAATGCTGCCGGGCTTTCAGGGCGTGACGCGGCATCAACCAACGCGGTTTCAAACCGCACCACAGAGGCCCCAAGACTGTTTGGATCCTGAGGCTGGCCAATTGCACCAGCCAGACCCCGATGGAAATCCGCCCGTGCAGACGTCGCCTGATATTCTGCATCAGACGACCTGCGTTGTGCGAGCAGGATAGGATCAGTACTGCGTGTCACACTGACCGCGCGCACGCCCCCTCCGTTTTGCTGGCTCGTCACTTCAAGACTGCGCACAGCATAACCGGGGGTCGAGGCATTCGCGATATTCGAGGACACGATCTCGGCACGTCTGGCCGTCACATTCAGTCCTGAAATCGCTGTGGATAGAGAAGAGGAAAGGCTCATTCTGCGCCTCCCTATATGAGGTTCAGTTTATTACCGTTTGATGTTGGTGGTTTCTTGCAACATCTCATCAACCGTCTGGATGACCTTCGCGTTCGACGAATAGGCCCTTTGGGTCTGGATCAACTGCGTGAGTTCGGCGGCCACATCAGTGGCGCTTTCCTCCCGGGTAAAGCCGGCCATATCACCGGTTGGGCCCTCACCTGCATCCCAAAGGAACAACGATCCAGATTCGGGTGAGACTTCGAACGTCTGGTTATTTTGTGAAATCAGACCATTCATGTTGGGCACATCGGCCACAGGGATCTGATAGATCGTTTTGGTAAAACCGATGTCATAGATCGCTTGCAGATAACCGTTCGCGTCGACTTCGACAGAACTCAGGTTACCGACTGGGCTGCCGTTTTTATTGACGGACACGGGCGCAAAGACATCAGACAGCTGCGTCATGCCGCTGGTGTCATTGTAGCGACCGATATCGAGTTGCATGGTACCGCCGCCCGCGACGTTGACCGCAATTTCGCCCGTAGCTGGGTCGTAATCGCCCGTCCCACCAGCCGCAGGGCCAGTCAGTGAGTTATCGATCACACCGGAAATCGCACCACCACCGGACTGAGAACTATCAAAGGTCACAGTAAAATCACCAACCGTGGCCGCGTTCTGCGCCTGATCTTTGATCACGATGCGCCATTCATTGGACGCCGCCCCACTGGCCGGAACAGTTGGGGTCATCTCAAGGCTAAGGTTTTGGGACGTCCCTAGATTGTCGAAATACTCAACCGGGAAATCAAGTGTATCCCCGCTTTCACCTGCCTGCGTCGCCGTAGCGGGCAGGTTCAGCGCAAGGTTAACCTTGGTCGTTGGATCGCCCGCAAACTGGTTAAGGTTCACGCGCACAGGTTCCAGCCCCTCGGCTGTGGTCCGCGCGAAATCTGGGATGGTTCCATCAGGTTGGGCGGGCCAACCCATCAAAACAAGGCCCGTATCCGTGCGCAGAATACCCGAACTATCGGGTCGAAACGAACCCGTCGTCGTTAAGCGAAGCGGAAATGAGCCACTGTCACTATCGACAGCCGTGAGTGTCGTCACCGGCAACATACCACGACCTGCAATCGCAAGGTCAGTCGGATTGTCAGAGTTCACCAGCGTGCCCTGTTCATCCACCATTCTAAAGGTGGTCACACGCACACCCCCGGCAGAATAACTGCCTCGGGTCTGGTCGATCACCATTGATGAAAAATCGGCAACGGCGCGTTTGTACCCGTATGTGCCAGAGTTCGCGATATTGTCGGAAATAGTTGCCAACCGGCTTGCGTTAACATTCAAGCCAGCAACACCTGCATTGAGCGAGGAAGAAATGGTCATGGCTGCGCCTTTCTGCTGCAGAATCTCTTTCGGTCTGCGGCAGGTATGCGTCAGTGGTGCTTAAGGAGGCCCTAACATTTCAAATATGATCTAGTTTTGTTCTCCGCGCCTCAGGGGCGACCGGGCGCGGCCAAGACTTGTGCACATTGCGCCGGAAGATCCGCCATCATCAATTCGCGGCGGGGCGGAGCGGGCTTGGCGTTTGGATCAGGCGGCGGCGGGTTCACTATATCCTGAACCCACTTTTCCGCATCCGCGCAGCCATTGCCGGGCGGGGGTGGTGCTTGATCTATACACGCAGCCGCCCCGCGCGGACACTTGAGCCGCACATGCATATGGTAGTGATGCCCCCACCAAGGCCGAACCTTGCGCAGCCATGCCTTGCTGCCGGTTTCATCATTGCACATCTGCACTTTCGCGCCCGGAAAGATAAAGATCCGCGCCACGCGCCGATCTTTGGCAGCCGCCTTGACCAATTCATG
Organism: Thalassobacter stenotrophicus; assembly: GCF_001458315.1. Lineage (GTDB taxonomy): Bacteria > Pseudomonadota > Alphaproteobacteria > Rhodobacterales > Rhodobacteraceae > Thalassobacter > Thalassobacter stenotrophicus. Next base: position 82,483 of record NZ_CYRX01000011.1, read on the forward strand.
ATGAGCCTTGGTCCAGCGGTCATTCACATAAGCCCCATTGGCGCGGCGCATTGAAATGGCACTCAAGTCCTCACGCGCGCGGCGACTTAGGTCCATGCGCGTCGCTGGGTATAGCCAAATATCAGCGTCGAGCCCGGTTTGATGGCTGCGATGCCCGGTTAGCATCGGCCCACCCCGCGGTTGGCTCAGATCGCCGACATAGATGCCCGCCCAGCCATTGCGCTGCGCCGCACGGCTAAGATCTTGGACAAAATCAACGGTATCGGGCGTGGCCCAGTTGCGGTTGCGGCTCAGGCGCATTGCCTGCCACGTGGGTCCTGTTTCGGGCAGTTGCACCAAGCCCGCCGCACAGCCTTTGGCATAGCTGCCGATGGGCGCGGCACGCTGATCAGAACCGACATCCATGGCACCGAACTGCGCCTTGGCCAGAGGCTCAGCCGCTACAGGGGCGGCCATCGTAACACCTGCCAAAATCGCAAAAACAAACGTGCGGATCATTCAAACTCTCCGTCCGGTTTCACCCACGACATCAATACCAACCCTAGCACGAACAACCCTATCACAGGTGCGACGCCAATGCGCTGGCTTTCGCTGAACAGCGTCACCACGCCAATTAGGATGGGCGCTAAAAACGCCGTCGCTTTGCCTGCCAAGGCATACAGGCCAAAAGCCTCTGTCATACGTTCGGGATCAGCTTGGCGGACCAGCATCGTCCGCGACGCGGCCTGCAAACAGCCCCCTGCCGCCCCAATGGTCGCGCCAAGCACATAAAAGAATTTATCAGGCAATGTGCTGCCTTCAGCCAGCGAAATGCCAAAAATGGCCTCCCGCGAGGTGCCCACAATGCAAATCGAGACAACCAGCAGCGTGACGATACACACCAAGATCACCGGTTTGGGGCCAAAACGACTGTCGGCGCGCCCCCCGATCCAGGCAAATATCGCCCCCGTCGTCGCCGCCAAAATCCCGAATACACCGATGTCGATCACGGACCAGCCCAACACGCCGCCTGCGAATATTCCGCCGGATGTATACATCCCCGCCAAGGCGTCTCGGTAGAACATCGATGACAGCAAGTAACTGGCAAAGCTGCGCCGGTCAGGCAGGCGACGCAGCGTGCCCCACAACCCGCTCAACGCGGCACGGACTGGGACAACGGCAGCATTTGTCAGAGGGCGTACTTCACGGACGAACATAAAAAACGGGATCATGAACACCACGTACCAAAGCGCAGTAAATGGCCCGACAAACCGCGTGCCCTCGCGGGTTGCGGGATCAAGACCAAAGGCAGGTGCCGTACCCAACAGCGTCACGCCTGCCTCGTTCTCGGCCAAGAAAAGCAACATCAAGACAAGCGCGACAACTCCCCCCACATAGCCCATTGCCCAGCCCGAACCAGAGATCTTGCCGATCTCGGCCCTATCCCCGAGCGTGGGCAGCATTGCGTTGGTGAAGATCGTCGCGAACTCCATACCGATCAGGCCGAGGCAAAAGAGCAACAGGATAAATGTCACATCATCCATGCCCGGCACCGCCAACCACAACGCCGCAGAGCCCAGCACATACAGCCCGGAAAACAGCCATATCCACGGCATTTTGCGTCCCGATGTGTCGGCAAATGCCCCCAAGATCGGCGCCAAAACCGCGATCACAAAACCCGAGGCACCTATCGCAAATCCCCACATGGATTGCGCCTGAACAGGGTCATCCATCACCGCTGACGCGAAATAGGGCCCGAAGATAAAGGTCAGAAGCAGGGTGTTGTAGGGCTGGCTGGCCCAGTCGAACATCATCCACCCAAAGACGCGCTTTTTCAGTCCGCTATCGCTCATGCTGCCCCACCTATTTTTCAGCACGAAACAGCCGGGGCCACACAAAGGCAAGCAAAAGCGCGTGGAAGGCCTACATTTCCGGCGGCCAGGGACGCAAATCCTCTGCCTTGATCCACGTCTGAACCCATTCGGGCAAAGGCGGATTGGGGATATCACCGCCCAAAGCGTCTGCAACACGCGCGGGCCCCACGATACCCGCCGCATCCGTCACCGCCATGCGGAGCACAATATGGGAGCAACACATATCGCCCCGCCACATGCTTTGTTCGACATACGTAAACCGATGGTCGAACCCCAACGAACGGGATCGCATCTCAACCCGATCAAACATCCGCACCCTCTTGCGGTAGCGTACAACTGCACCGGCCACCGAAATGCCCCAGCCCTTTTGCTTGGCCACTGCAAGCAACCCAATGCGGCGCGCCATCACCAGCCGCCCCAAGTCATACAGCGTCAAAGTGCGGCCGTTGTTCAGCTCAACCCACAGATCAATATCCCACGGCCAACAGATGTGGTGTGAGATGTGGGTGCCAAAGGTCGGCAGCGCAGGCGCGTTGCGGTGGACCCAGAATTCTTTGATCATACGGACGACAGGATACATCCGCACAAAACGCAGCACAGATGCTCAAACGTCAACACTGTCCAAACGTCACACCTATCAGCAGCCAACTGCTTGCACCGCCGATGCCCGCGCCTTACCTACGAAGTAAGTGAAAAAAGGAACCGCCCATGCAATCGCTGTTTGAGATTTTGTTGATGCTGATCGGTGTGGCCAAGATGATCATCATCATCCACATCATCATGTCGTGGCTCATCACTTTTCAGGTTCTGAACCTGCGCCAACCTCTTGTTGCGTCCATTTGGGATGGCCTCAACCGTTTGCTTGAGCCCGTTTATGGCCGCATCCGCAGCTTTCTGCCGCAAATGAACGGGCTGGACCTTGCGCCGCTGGTTGCGATCTTAGGCATCTTTGCCCTTGAAACGATCCTGCGCAACAATGCTGGGGCCTTCATGTAAGGCGGGGACGACAGTCTCTGGGGTGCAATCCGCGCAGGCATGATGCGCCCCATCACGATCCAATTTCGCACCCAAAAGGAGCGCCGCCACCAGCAGCGCGATCTTGGCGTTTTGCCACCCGGTCTGTGTCATTTGGCATGCCTCCTACGTCAGAGCGCTACTGTGCCCAAAAGACCGCCCTTCAGGCAACTCACGCCTGTGTGACATCACACGTCCGTGAAGTCTTGGCGGCGCGTTTTTGCCTGATATGGTGCCGGTTGGAGGGCCAAAAATGACAGACAATGTATCGACACACGAAGCCGAGGAAGACCGGCGCAACGCGGACATCCTGATCTGGGTGAATGGCGCCCTAACGCACCGTGCCGAGGCTACCGTTTCGGTCTACGATTCGGGTTTTATGCTGGGCGACGGCGTCTGGGAGGGGTTGCGGCTTTATCACGGGCGCTGGACCTTTCTTGAGGAACATATCGACCGCTTGTTTGAGGCCGCAAAGGCCATCGACCTCGATATCGGGATGACGCCAGCACAGGTCATCGCGGCCCTAGAGGAAACCCGCACCGCAAACGACATGCAAACTGATGCCCATGCGCGTCTAATGGTGACACGCGGTGTCAAACGCCTGCCGTTTCAACACCCCCGCCTGTCGACCAAAGGGCCGACGATGGTCATCATTATGGAGCATTCGAAGCCCAAGCTGCCCCGGCCCATCCGGCTTGCAACAGTGCCGCATCTGCGCGGGTTGCCCATGACGCAGGACCCTAAACTGAACTCGCATTCCAAGCTGAACTGTATTCTTGCTTGCATCGCCGCCGAAAAAGCAGGCGCGGATGAAGCCCTAATGCTCGACGTGCATGGGTTTGTGAACACCACCAACGCTTGCAACTTTTTCATCGTCCGCAAGGGGGCCGTTTGGACCTCGACCGGGGATTACTGCATGAACGGGATCACACGCCAAAAGGTGATCGACCTGTGCCATGCCAACGATATCCCCTGTTATGAGCGGAACTTTTCGCTGGTCGATACCTACGGCGCAGATGAGGCATTCCTAACGGGCACGTTTGGCGCGCAAACTCCGGTCAGTGAGATTGACGGCCGCACGATCGGCAGCGGCGAAATGGGTCCTGTCACCACGCGCCTGCGGGGGCTGTACAAAGACCTCGTAGGCGCATGAAATCCGCACTCGCCCTGCTGCAAGGTGCGTGGCTTTATGCGACACGCCCACGGTTGCAGGAGCCTACCGGCCCGCGCGAGGGCACCTTGGGTCACGGCCCGGACCTGCGCCTATTGATCCTTGGCGATAGTGCCGCAGCGGGCGTGGGCGTCGCGACCCAAGGCGACGCGCTGGCAGGCCACCTGCCCCGAAGCCTCGCACAGGACCGCACCGTCGATTGGCGGCTCGCCGCGCGTTGTGGGGCGACGACCGCCTCAACGCTAAAGCGGTTGCAGGCGCTACCTGCCGAGCCCTTCGATGTTGTCCTCATGGCGGTCGGCATCAATGATGCGAAAAACGGTGTGGCCAAGAACACCTATCGGAACAACTATCGTACCATCATCGAGACGCTGCGCACGCGACATTCTGCAGGCATAATCCTCTGCACGGCTTTGCCGCCTGTGCTTAGCTTTCCGACGGTGCCCGAGCCGCTTCGCTCAATCATGGGCACGCGTGCTTCGGAATTTGATATCGCATTGCAGGAACTTTGCATCGAAATGGGCACGGATTATCTTCCCCACGATGCCCCGCCCGACCCCAAAATGTTGGCCGCCGACGGGCTGCACCCCGGCGCGCCCTACTACCGGCTCTGGGCGGACGCTGCCGCCACACAAATCAAAAAGGCTCTCACTCCATGAAAATTGCTGCTTGGTCCGGTCCCCGGAACCTGTCTACCGCTATGCTATATGCTTTTGGCAGTCGCGCCGATTGTGCCGCGTGGGATGAGCCGTTCTATGCGCCCTACCTCACGCACACTGGCACGGACCACCCCATGACGGCTGATATCCAACACAGCCACGAGACCGACCCAAGCGCCATCGCACAGGCCTGCGCTGGCGCAGTGCCACTGGGCCGCGCGCATTGGTATATGAAGCACATGCCGCACCATATGCTGCCGGGGTTTGATATGAGCTGGGCCGAGCAGGCCGTGAATATCCACCTCATTCGCCACCCTGCCCGTGTCATCGCAAGCTACGCCGCCAAACGTGATAGCCTTACGCTAGAGGACATCGGATTTGCTCAGCAAGCCACTGTCTATGACAGACTAGAGGGGCCAGTAATCGACAGCGAAACGATACGGGCCAATCCCCGCGCCGCGCTTCAGGCGCTTTGCGCCGAAATCGGCCTGCCGTGGGATGATGCGATGTTGAAATGGCCCGTCGGGCCTAAGCCATTTGATGGCGTTTGGGCGGCGCATTGGTACGGTGCGGTGCACCGATCAACTGGGTTTGCTGAAGCTGAAGGGCCCCTGCCCACCGTCGCGGCGCAGCACCGCGCCATCCTAGACGCGGCCCTGCCGTTTTATGAAGCTATGAAGGCGCGGGCGATTACCGTTACCGCGCCTTAAACCACTAGCCCTTAACGCGTTTATTGCGGTTCGCGACCAGCTTTAGACGCAGCGCATTGAGGTGGATAAAGCCCGCAGCATCCGCCTGATCATAGGCGCCTGCGTCTTCTTCAAACGTCACGTGCGCCTCGGAATACAGTGAGTGATCCGACCAACGCGCCACAGTCATAGCACTGCCTTTATAGAGCTTCAGCTTAACCGTTCCGGTCACGTGCTCTTGGGATTTATCAATCAATGCCTGCAACATCTCACGCTCTGGCGAGTACCAGAAGCCGTTGTAAATCAGCTCAGCGTAACGCGGCATGATGCTGTCTTTGAGATGGCCTGCGCCGCTATCAAGCGTGATCTGCTCAATACCGCGGTGCGCTTCCAGCAGGATCGTGCCGCCGGGGGTTTCGTAGATGCCGCGCGACTTCATGCCGACAAAGCGGTTCTCAACCAGATCAAGACGGCCAATCCCGTGCTTGCCACCCAATTCGTTCAGCTTGGTCAGGACAGTCGCAGGGGACATTGCGACCCCGTTGATCGCAACCGCGTCGCCTTTTTCAAACGCGATCTCAACGAATTCCGGCGTATCAGGCGCCTGCTCTGGCGAAACAGTGCGCTGGTATACGTACTCGGGCGCCTCGCCTGCGGGGTCTTCCAGCACCTTGCCCTCGGACGAGGTGTGCAAAAGGTTCGCATCCACCGAGAATGGGGCTTCGCCGCGTTTATCCTTAGCGATTGGAATTTGGTTCTTCTCAGCGAAATCAATCAGCTTAGTGCGCGAGGATAGGTCCCACTCACGCCAAGGTGCGATCACTTTGATATCGGGGTTCAACGCATAGGCCGCCAGTTCAAACCGAACCTGATCGTTGCCCTTGCCCGTCGCGCCGTGGGACACTGCATCAGCGCCCTCAGCTGCGGCAATCTCGACCAACCGCTTGGAGATCAACGGACGGGCGATGGACGTACCCAACAGGTACAGGCCTTCGTACAAAGCATTCGCCCGGAACATCGGGAAAACGAAATCACGAACGAATTCTTCACGCAGATCTTCGATGTAGATTGAGCTTGCGCCCATCAGCTCGGCTTTGGCGCGTGCAGGCTCCAGCTCTTCTCCTTGGCCCAGATCAGCGGTGAAGGTCACCACTTCGCATCCGTACTCCGTCTGCAACCACTTGAGAATAATCGACGTATCCAGACCGCCAGAGTAGGCAAGGACGACTTTCTTCGGCGCGGACATAGCGCTCTCCTCATGTGGTTTTGTTCCAGCGCGGGGCCTATCGCGATTCCGGGACAGGGGCAAGGCGACGTTGACGCACGCCCTCGCCCCCCCTAGCACTGTGGATAACGTACCACCGACGCAATCCCGAGGGCCTTTTGACCGATTTCTCATCCAAAGCTGAGGCCACAACCCGCGCCCTGCGCAGTGTTTTTGACCCAACACCCCTTCAACGGAACGCTTACCTGTCGGACAAATACGGCGCGGATATCTGGCTCAAGCGCGAAGATCTCAGTCCGGTGCGCAGCTACAAAATTCGGGGCGCCTTCAATGCGATGCGCAAACAGACGGGTCAATCCCACTTTGCCTGCGCCTCAGCGGGAAACCATGCGCAAGGTGTGGCCTACATGTGTCGTGAGATGGGCGTTGAAGGCACGATTTTTATGCCCGTCACCACACCGGGGCAAAAGATCGACAAAACCCGTGCCTTCGGTGGAAAGCACGTCACCATTCGCCTTGTGGGTGACTTTTTCGACGACACGCTGGCCGCCGCACAAGCCTATTGCGCAGAAACCGGGGCACATTTTTTGTCCCCTTTCGACGATGCGGATGTGATTGAAGGCCAAGCCTCTGTCGCGGTTGAGATTTTGGCCGGCCTCGACACCACGCCGGACATGGTAATCCTGCCCGTTGGGGGCGGTGGATTGTCGGCTGGTGTCACTGCCTACATGACAGAACAAGCACCCCAAACCACGCTCATTTATGTAGAACCAGAGGGTGGGGCCAGTTTGACCGCCGCGTTGCAGGCGGGCCACCCCGTCGCATTGCCGCGGGTGGACACATTTGTAGATGGTGCCGCAGTCGCGCAGATCGGCGCGCGAACGTTCGACGTGTTGCGTGATGTCCCCTCTGACCATGTTCTGCGCGCGCCCGAGAACCGGATTTGTGTGACCATCGGCGAAATGCTGAATGTCGAAGGCATGGTCCTAGAACCTGCAGGTGCCCTGTCCCTCGATGTTTTGGACGAACTGGCCCCCAAAATTGCGGGAAAAACGATCGTCTGCGTCACATCCGGCGGAAACTTTGACTTTGAACGCCTACCCGAGGTCAAAGAGCGCGCCATGCGCCACGAGGGCCGCAAAAAGTACTTTGTTCTTCGGATGCCGCAGCGCCCCGGAGCACTGAAGGATTTTCTCGGAATTTTGGGCCCAAGTGATGACATTTCGCGGTTTGAATACCTCAAGAAATCCGCGCGAAACTTCGGCTCCGTCCTGATTGGCATCGAAGCCGCCGCGCCCGAAGATTTTGCACGCCTGTCAGAACGCATGGATGCCTTGGGATTTGAGCATCGCGATATCACTAACGACACGGTTTTGTCTGAGTTCTTAATCTAGGCTCACGCAGCCCTAATACCTTCATGTTCCCGCAGTTCTTTGGCCGAGGCTTCGTAACACGCCGATATCGCCGCGATATCCGCATTCAAATGGCCAACACCTGCTTTTTCCTCAACGGCTGCGCACATTTCAGCCAGCTTAAGAAAGCCGATGTTCAACGCTGAACTTCGAAGGAAATGCATATCCTCGCTCAAAGCGGCTTTGGAGCTCCCGTCCATGACCTCTTGCAGTTTTTCGGCCACCTCTTCGAGAAACATCTCAATAACTGTCGCCAGATCCTCAGCCCCAATCTCATCTCGTAGTTCTGCCACCCGATCCCAATCGATCATAGGAAATCCAATCTTTTGGTCCGCTGCATTAGGTATAAATAACGCCCCTCAATGAAAAAATCTCTAATAGTGCCAAAAAATATACATCGAATTTTAGTCTTTACGGGTCGTTAGCTTTCTAGGGCTACCAAGGGTGCTAAACCACGTCACTGGACACTTCATGGCTTCTTTGACCCCAATGCTGCTGGCCGAAATCCACAAAGGCGCCAAGGTCCTCGTCGTGGACGACAGCCGGGCCCAGAGACATCTGATGTCCGCAACTCTCAAACGCGCGGGTTATCGTGTCATTGGGGCCGGAACGGCCGAGGAGGCGCTTGACCATTTAGGTGACCCCGAAATCAGGCTGATTGTCAGCGACTGGGGTATGCCGGGGATGGATGGTCCTGAATTCTGCGCCGCTTTGCGCGCAATGGAACGGCCATATAGTTACTTTATTTTGATTACTTCCAAGTCCGACCGTTCAGAAAAAGCGCGTGGGTTGGATGCCGGCGCGGATGATTTTGTCACCCGCCCCATCAATTGGCATGAATTGCGATCTCGTATCCGCGCGGGGGAGCGTATTTTAGACATGCAAGAAGAGCTGCGCGAGAAGACCCGCGTAGTTGAGGCAACATTGTCAGAATTGCGAACGATTCACTGCGCGATGGAGCAAGATCTCGTTGAGGCTCGCAAACTGCAAATGTCGCTCATGCCGCCAGAATACCGCGATCTAGGTGCAGTTGGGATCGCATCAAAACTTTTGACATGCGGGCATGTTGGGGGTGACTTGGTCGGCTCATTTCCCGTATCGCACACAAAACTGGGGATTTATTCGATTGATGTCTCGGGACACGGGGTCGCGTCGGCATTGATGACCGGTCGATTGTCGGCCCTGTTCTCTGCCACTGAACAACACCGTAACATTGCATTCTCACGGCAAACGGACGGCAGTATGGCCGCTGATGCCCCCGAGCAAGTCGTAGCGCGGCTGAACAATCTGATGCTCGATGACTTGGACACAGATATCTATTTCACCTGTATCCTCGCCTATCTAGATCTAGAAACCGGCGTGTTGGACTTTTGCCAAGCGGGTCATCCGCACCCCCTTGTATCGACGCTGGACGGGCAGGTCACAACCATCGGCGATGGCGGCCCGCCAGTCGGTTTAATACGTGGCCTAAGTTTTGAGAAATCAGCAGCGCAGCTTAACCCCGGTGATCGGCTCGTGTTATTTTCGGACGGCTGCACCGAATGCACGGACCCCGAAGGCAATATGTTGGGCGAGGATGGCCTTGCATCGTTGCTTCGGGCGCACGCCATGACGCCGACCCGAAAACTATTGCACCAACTGGAACAAGACCTGCGAAATTTTACTCAAAATCGCGATTTTGAAGACGATGTTTCAATGATCATTCTCGACTACCAGGGCTGCGCTCAGCCCCAGCAAACGCTTAACCCAGCTGACCAAGCGCTTGCGTGAGGCGTGCAACACTGCCCCCGTTCCGATCCAACAGCGCGTTGATCTCTGTGTTTTCAGTGGTTCGCAGGTTGATCCCCTCAATAATCATATTGAAGAACAGATCACGGCCCGAGCCGTTGGACACAAGGAAAACAACTTCGAAAGGGGCTTCCCCAGGAAGTTGCGCCATAGAACGCACCTCAAAGAAACTCCGCACAGGCCGCGCGCTCAGCACCTCAATCTCACCCCCGGAAAAACGGCGAAACTGCTTACCGTACTTACGAGCCAGATATCCCTGAAGCGCGCGCGTGAAATCCCGGCGCTCCGCTGCACTTGCCCCGCGCCACGGCACACCCAAAATGGACCGGGCAATAATCGGCATATCAGCGTAGCGGTTAAGCACCCCGTCAAAATCACGGATCATTGCAGCTTCGGATTTGTTTGAAGCAATGATCCCGTTAATTTCGCCCACCAGACGCCCAACCAGCACTTTGGCCTCGGGCGTGGTAAGCGCGAATGCAGGACCCGTGGCCGCGACGACTGCGGCTCCTGACAGCGCAAGAATGGATCGGCGGGTCAGAAAGGTGTCAGTTGAAATCTGCATAAGGATCCTCGTAGGGGTCAAAATAATCATCGTCCACCTCGCTGCCACGCAATTGGAAGCGACGGTTTTGCAAATAAAGAAGCCGCGCTTGAGCGTAACTGTCAGCGCTTTCGTACAAAACGGAATCGATCAACTCTGCGTTGCGGTACCTCGTGCCAAAGGCGTCCGCGACACCAAACACTGTTCCAACCGTACTTTCGGGGGCGGGCACTGCGCTTCGAATTGGATTAAGCGCCAAATCGACCAAACGCCCAGCTGCATGGCGCGACGTCGACGGCCCCACCACGGGCAGCACGGCATAGCTACCCTCTGGGACGCGCCAGTAATAAAGCGTCTCACCAAAATCAGTGGGTGCCGCGGGAATGCCCATGGCGCTTGCCACGTCAAACAAGCCAAAGAAACCAACCGTCGAATTCACCAAAAACCGGGACGTATTTTGAGCCGCCTGACCAAGCCGGACTTGCAGGAGGTTGTTCAACACATCGCTCGGGGTGCTTAAATTGCTGGCAACATTGGCGATGCCCCTTTGCATTGGTCCCGGCACCGATGTCCCGTAGGCATTGGAAACAGGGCGAACAAGCTGCTGATCCAACAACAGGTTTTCGGCATGCACAGCACGGTTCGTAACCTCATATGGGTCATCAATTTGTGAACCAACGTCAGGCGTCGCGCAGGCACCCAAAAGAGCCACGCCAACAAGCGCACAAAGCAATCGGACCTTTGGGGTGAAAACACGTATCATTGAGAAAATATATCCTTGCGAAATTTAAGCCGCGCACAGAGCTAATATAGGGGACGCCTGAATATGGCCACTCCCCTTGCGAAAACTGAAAGGAAACACACCATGTTGTGACATGGCTGCACTGCCTTTTGACCGCTTGCCTCGCAAACTGGCATTTGTGCAGTGCCCGGCATTGAAACGAGTCGTCCAAAGGATGCGAACGAACAGCTGAATCGTACTCTGATCCTTTACCTCGCTCATCCTTTCCTAGACAGTTTCCGAGACGCCACTCGCAACAACCGAGTGGCACCGAAACAGTAAGAAAGAACCCCATGTCCTACACCGCCAAACTCGCCGAAATGGGCGTCACGCTCCCCGATGCTCCTGCGCCTGCCGCCAACTACGTGCCCTATGTGGTCCACGGCGATATGGTCTACGTGTCCGGCCAATTGCCCATGGGGCCGGACGGTTTGGTCTGCGGTAAACTCGGCGCAGATATGAGCATTGAAGACGGCGAAAAAGCCGCCCGTCTGTGCGCGATCAATCTTTTGGCGCAGGTCAAAGCTGCGTGCGGCGGTGACCTAGAACGCCTTGTTCGCGTTGTGAAAATCGGTGGCTTCGTAAATTCGACTGATGATTTTGGCGATCAGCCCAAGGTCATCAACGGGGCCTCTAACTTCTTTGCCGAAGCACTTGGAGATGCAGGTAAACACGCACGCGCAGCCGTTTCCTCACCCGCACTTCCCTTTGGAGTCGCGGTTGAGATCGAAGGCATCTTCGTCATCAAATGACAGCCCTTCCTCGCAGCTTTTTACGCCGGCCCATCACACATCGCGCGCTTCACGGTCCCGCAGGGGCCGAGAATTCAATCGGCGCGATCCAAGCTGCCATCGCGGCTGGGTTAGGGATTGAGATCGACATTCAGCCCAGCGCGGATGGCGTCGCAATGGTGTTTCACGACTATGATCTGGCGCGCCTTACCGGCCACACAGGCCCTATCATTGCGCGCACGGCCACTGAACTAGGCGCCATCCCTCTTAGCGCGGGGGGCGGCACGATCCCGACACTGCGGCAGGTACTGGACCTGGTGGACGGCAATGTTCCGCTTCTAATTGAAATCAAGGATCAAGACGGCCTCATGGGTCCGAGCGTCGGCCCCTTGGAGCAAGCCGTGGCCGCGTGCCTTTCGGATTACACCGGCGACGTGGCCGTGATGTCCTTCAACCCCCACTCGGTGCAGGCTTTTGGCGCCGCGGCTCCAAACGTCCCTCGGGGCCTCGTGACATCCGCCTACAGCGCCGATGATTGGCCAGAACTCACATCAGACATCCGAAACAGGTTGGCTGACATCCCCGATTTTGGCCCAGTTGGCGCAAGCTTTATAAGCCATGAGGTCGAAGCCCTAGACATGCCGCCCGTCCACGCGCTGAAATCTCAGGGCGTCCCGATCCTGTGCTGGACCGTCCGCAGCGCCACCCAAGAGGCTGAGGCGCGAAAAATCGCCGATCAAATCACCTTTGAGGGCTATTCTCCCGCTTGAAACCCACGCCTGCTGCCCCACCTCTCGTGGGGTAGCGCGGAAAGGTGATATGTCCGAGACCTCTATAGAAATCAGTATTTTGGCATCGCTTCGCGAGATTGACGCCGCCGAGTGGGATGCCTGTTCCGCCCCAGAGGCATCAGACGGTGGACGCCCGAATGATCCGTTCACAACGCACCGCTTTCTCAGCGCCATGGAGGACAGCCGTTCGGTCGGCACAGGCACGGGATGGCAGCCACAGTACCTGACGGCGCGCGCTGACGGCGAATTGATTGCCACTGCGCCTCTGTACGCAAAAGGCCATAGCCAGGGCGAATACATCTTTGATCACAACTGGGCCCAAGCCTATGAACGGGCGGGCGGCCGGTACTACCCCAAGCTACAGATGGCAGTGCCCTTCACCCCCGCCACGGGACGTCGGTTTTTGGTGAAACCCGGCTTTGAAGAGGCGGGCATGGCCGCTCTCACCCAAGGGGCCGTGCAGATTGCGGATCAAAACAATCTCAGCAGCCTGCATGTCACCTTTTGCACGGAGGCAGAGCGCGCCGCTGGCCATGACATGGGCCTGCTGGAACGGACCTCACAGCAGTACCATTGGCTCAACCAAGGGTACGCTAATTTCGACGATTTTCTTACCGCTTTGGCTGCCCGCAAACGCAAGGCCATTCGCAAGGAACGCGCCCAAGCACAGGGCTTTGGCGGGCGGATCGTCGCCCTCACCGGGGATCAAATCCAGCCAGAGCACTGGGATGCCTTTTGGGTGTTTTACCAAGACACCGGGGCGCGCAAATGGGGCACACCCTACCTGACACGCGCATTCTTTGACGCCGCCCAAGAAACGTTGCGCGACGACATTCTGTTGGTGCTCGCGGAGCGCGATGGGCGATACGTGGCAGGCGCGCTTAACATGATTGGTCGCGAAACGCTCTATGGCCGCTATTGGGGCTGCACCGAGCATCACGCCTGCCTCCATTTTGAACTATGCTATTATCAAGCCATTGAATTCGCGATTAACAATGGCCTCCAACGGGTTGAAGCCGGTGCGCAGGGTGACCACAAACTTGCGCGCGGATACATGCCCGTGCCGACCCATTCGCTGCACTGGATCCGGGACCCCGGGCTGCGCGATGCTATTGCAAACTACCTAGAGGCTGAGGCCGCGGCTGTCTCAGAGGATATCGAAATCCTGACCTCTTACGGCCCATTCAAGAAAACCATTATGGAAGAGCAACAATGAGCAAAATCCCCTTACAAGACGCCGTCGCCCGCACCGGTTGGGCCGCAGTGGATGGCCGAGACGCCATCATGAAACAATTCGTTTTCAAGGATTTCGTTGAGGCGTTTGGCTGGATGACTCAGGCCGCGATCCTCGCGGAGGGCATGAACCACCACCCCGAATGGTCCAACGTCTACAAAACGGTACATGTGGTCCTGACGACCCATGACGTGGACGGCGTATCCGAATTGGACGTCATCCTCGCGGCGAAACTCGACGCGCTTTAGGCGAATGGGGCCACGCAGCTGCGCCGCCCCACTCAAATCTGCGCGCCTTAGATGGCGGCCAGCAGGCTTTCACCGGCGGTGACTTCGCAAACGCCGGGGCCTTCTTCGATGTGCAGGACCGACACTTTGCCGTCGTCTACAACCATTGCATAGCGCCTGGAACGCCCATGCAGACCAGCGGGTGGCGCATCAAAGTTCAGGCCAAGGGCCGCCGTAAACGCACCATCGGTGTCACCCAGCATGTGGATGCCAGCCGCGTTTGCGCCTGTCGCCTCGCCCCATGCCTTCATCACGAACGGGTCATTCACAGAAACGCATACAATCGTATCGATTCCCTTTTCAGCGAAGCCCGCTTTGGTGCGCACAAAGCTCGGGACGTGCGCCGAAGAACAGGTCGGGGTGAACGCGCCGGGCACGGCAAAGATCACCACCCGCTTGCCCTTGGTCAGGTCTGCGACCGAAACGGACTCGGGGCCTTGCTCGCCCAGTTTGATAAGGGTGCCGTCAGGCAATGCATCGCCGGTTGAAATGGTCATAAAAGAGATCCCCGTCCCTGATTGTGTTTCCAGTAATCAGCGATATAGGGTGTCGGCCGGAACACGGCCAGTGAAAGGGCATATTATGACGCATATTGCGGTCATTGGCGCAGGGCAGGCAGGCGCCTCCTTGGTGGCGAAACTGCGCAGCGAAGGGTTCGAGGGCGACATCACCCTGATCGGTGCCGAGGCGGTCCCGCCCTATCAACGCCCCCCACTGTCCAAGGCGTATCTGCTGGGCGACATGACGCTAGAGCGTTTATTCCTGCGCCCCCAAAGCTTTTACGATGAAAACAACATTGCCCTGCGGCTCAGCACACAGGTCACGGCGATCGACACATCGGCCAAAACTATTGCCATAGGCGATGAGCTGCTGAGCTACGATCAACTTGCCCTCACGACCGGGTCCGTCCCGCGCAAGCTGCCTGCATCGGCCGGTGGCGCGCTTGGCGGCGTCTATACCGTACGCGATCTGGCGGACGTTGACGCGATGGCCCCCCATGTGACCGAAGGCGGGCGCGTTTTGGTCGTGGGCGGAGGCTACATCGGGCTAGAGGCCGCCGCCGTTTGCGCCAAAAAGGGCATGCACGTCACACTGGTTGAGATGGCGGATCGGATTTTGCAACGCGTCGCCGCCCCCGAAACCTCGGACTATTTTCGGGCACTCCACACCGCGCACGGTGTCGATATCCGCGAAGGCGTGGGACTTGATGGCCTAATCGGTGAGAACCACGTCACCGGCGCCCGGCTCAGCGATGGGGCTGAGTTGGCATGCGATATGGTCATCGTCGGCGTGGGCATCGCGCCCAGCACCGCATTGGCTGAGGCCGCGGGCCTGACCCTCGACAACGGGATCGCGACCGATGCCCAAGGCCGCACCAGCGCGCCGGACGTTTGGGCTGCAGGCGACTGCGCTTCATTCCCCTATCGCGGCCACCGTATCCGGCTAGAAAGCGTGCCAAACGCCATTGATCAGGCCGAGATCATCGCCCGCAACATGCTGGACGCAGGTGTGGAGTACGTGGCCAAACCATGGTTCTGGTCCGACCAATACGACATCAAGTTACAGATTGCGGGCCTCAACACCGGCTACGACCGTGTCGTGGTGCGCGACGGCGGCACCGCGCGGTCGCATTGGTACTACGCGGGCGACACGTTGCTGGCCGTGGATGCCATGAACGACCCACGCGGCTATATGGTCGGCAAACGCATGATTGAGGCTGGCCGCTCTCCCGATCCTGCTCTGGTGGCGGATGCAAGCGTCGACGCAAAGGCGCTCATGGCGTGAGGATCATTGGCGGAAACTGGCGCGGACGGCGGCTGACGAGCGTGGGCAAGGGCGACACAGCCGCCCACCTGCGTCCAACGACCGACCGCACCCGCGAAAGCCTATTCAACCTTTTGCAAAACGGCACCCACGGCGATCTGTGCGCCGATGCCCGCGTGTTGGACATTTTCGCTGGGACCGGGGCCTTGGGCCTAGAAGCCCTGTCGCGCGGCGCAGACGCGGCAGTTTTCATCGAAAACGGGCGCAAGTCGCAGGCAATCCTGCGCGAAAACATCCAAATGCTGGGCGCAGACGCGCAGGTCATCACCCGCGATGCACGCAAGGCAGGCCCCTGCCCCGGCGCGCCCTTTGACCTCGTGTTCCTTGATCCGCCCTATGGCAAATCATTGGGTGAGGCTGCGGTCACAGCCCTAAACGACTGGATCGCCCCCGGCGCGATGTTGGTCTGGGAAGACGCAAAAGCCCCCGAGATCCCCGGGGGCTTTGAGCAGGTTGACCAGCGTCGCTACGGCGAAACGCTGATCACCTTGGTGCAGAAAATCGACTAGTTCGCCGGCAAACGGTTCGCGGCAACCTTGGCCCGCGCCGATGCGACCAAACCAGCCCCATCAAGACCCTTGGCCGTGACATCAGCGATCCACTCAGCGATGACCTCATCGCCTAGCGCCACCATCTGAGCCGTGGTTTCAGCAGAGATTTCGGCCAGCTCATTGCCCGCATCAACTAGGACCTGACGGCCCTCTTTGTCGCCCGTGTCATGAGCACGACCTGCCCAAGCAGAGGCCATCGCCCCCGAATTGGCATCGATCACGGCCTTCAGGTCATCTGGCAACGCGGCATAGCTGTCTTTGTTCATCGCCCAAATAAAGAACAGATTATAAAGCGACTTTTCACCTGCAACGTCTGTGTGACTATCGGTCAACTCGTCCAGCTTAAGCGAGGGCGACATTTCATAAGTGATCACACCGCCGTCCAAAACACCTTTGGACAGCGCCTCGGGAAAGGCTGGGACAGGCATGCCGATTGGGTTCGCGCCTAGTTTATCCAAAAACAGCGTCGCAGCCCGCGAAGGGCCACGCAGGTTGAGACCTTCAAAATCTGACACCGCTTGAATACCGGGGCCCGTTTTGTGAACGATCCCGGGCCCATGCATGTGCGCCGCAAGCAGATGAACATCCGCAAAATCATCCATCAGGTGCTCTTGGGTGAAATCCCACGCGGCCATAGACGCCTCTTCGCCGGATTTCGTGACCATAAACGGCAGTTCAAGCGCCTCGGCCTCGGGGAACCGGCCCGGTTGGTATCCGGGGATCACCCAACCACCATCCACCGCACCATCCGCGATCAGGTCATACATCTCAGCGGCACCACCGCCCAGTTGCATGAAGGGGTACAATTCAACCTTGATGCGCCCTCTGGAATCCGCCTCAACCTTATCAGCCCAAGGCTGCATAAAGTGTTTGGGGTTCGCAGACGCAGGCGAGACGAAGTGTTGGAACCGCAGCGTCACCTCTTGGGCGAACGCGCCCGAAGTGCTGAGCAGGAGGGCTCCGAAGAAGGCAGATTTAAGCAGGGTCATAACTGATCCCCTTTTGTTAAAGGTGCACATGGACTTAAGCGCCGCACGCCCGCCGCGAAAGAGTAAACTTGAGAAAAACACATCAAAAAGTCGCGCAAACTGTCGCGGCGCAAGCCTTGTTCATGGGCTGTTAATGTGAAAGATTCATAGAAAATCGAGCACATCTTCTGATCCTGAGGCCCATGCCCCACACAACGCCAAGCCCGACCGAGCTTCTTGCGTCCGTTTTTGGATTCTCTGCCTTTCGCCCGGGGCAGAAGGACATCGTAGACGCCGTTCTTGGCGGCAAAAATACGCTCGCGATTATGCCAACAGGCGGTGGCAAAAGTCTGTGTTTCCAACTGCCTGCCCTCTGCCGAGAGGGGATCACCGTCGTCATTTCGCCCCTGATTGCGTTGATGCGCGATCAAGTGCGCGCCTTGCAGGAGGCGGGCGTTGTCGCGGGCGCGCTAACCTCTGGCAACACCGAGGAAGAAACTGACGCTGTCTGGAACGCGATTGAGGCCGGGACGCTCAAGCTGCTCTATATCGCGCCGGAACGGTTGGCATCCTCAGGCACAGAGCGGATGCTCAAACGCGCGGGCTGCAACCTGATTGCCGTGGATGAAGCCCACTGCGTCAGCCAATGGGGTCACGATTTCCGGCCCGACTACCTGCGCATCGGCGAATTGCGCAAAACACTCGACGTGCCTTTGGCCGCCTTTACCGCGACCGCAGATGCTGAGACCCGCGAAGAAATCGTAACCCGCTTGTTCGACGGCACCCCGCCCGAGACGTTTCTGCACGGCTTTGACCGCCCCAACCTGACACTGGCCTTTGCCGCCAAAGACAGCCCCCGAAACCAGATCCTCGGCTTTGCCGCCGCCCGCAAAGGGCAGTCGGGCATTGTCTATTGCGGCACCCGCAACAAGACCGAAAGCCTTGCAAGGGCGCTACGCGAAGCCGGGCATTCCGCCTGTCATTATCACGGCGGTATGGAAGCCGACGATCGCCGCATCGTTGAGCGCCGTTTTCAGGCCGAAGATGGGCTGATCGTCGTGGCCACCATCGCGTTCGGGATGGGCATCGACAAACCCGATATCCGTTGGGTTGCGCATGCGGACCTGCCCAAATCTGTCGAAGCCTATTACCAAGAAATCGGCCGCGCCGGTCGTGATGGCGCGCCTGCCGATACCCTGACGCTATACGGCAGCGACGATATTCGCTTTCGTCGCCAACAGATTGATGAGGGTCTCGCCCCGCCTGAAATGAAATTCGCAGATCACGCGCGGCTCAACGCGCTTTTGGGGCTGGCGGAGGCCCACGAATGTCGTCGCAAAAGCCTCCTCGCCTACTTTGGCGACACCGAAGTCACCTGCGGGAACTGTGATCTGTGCGAAACACCCCCCGACTTGTTTGACGCCACCACCTCAGTGCGCAAGGCTCTGTCGGCGATACTGCGCACCGACGAGCGGTTTGGCGCGGGCCACCTGATCGACATTCTGCTGGGCAACGCCACAGACCGCATCTGCCAACGTGGCCATGACGCTCTGCCAACCTTTGGCGTGGGGCAGGAACATTCAAAGCCCATCTGGCAGGCGATCTTTCGGCAAATGATGGGTCAAGACCTGATCCGCCCCGATCCTGAACGCCACGGCGCGTTCCGTATGACCCAAGCCGCACGACCTATTCTGCGGGGTGAGGCCAACATCACCCTGCGCCGCGACACCCTCAAAACCGCAGACCGTCGCCCCGCCGTCAAAGCCTTGGTCAGT
This sequence comes from Thalassobacter stenotrophicus, assembly GCF_001458315.1. GTDB lineage: Bacteria > Pseudomonadota > Alphaproteobacteria > Rhodobacterales > Rhodobacteraceae > Thalassobacter > Thalassobacter stenotrophicus. The sequence goes on from NZ_CYRX01000011.1 coordinate 101,780, forward strand.
GAAGAGGACGCGCCCTTGCTTTCGGCGCTTAAGGCCAAGCGCCGCGCCCTTGCGGACGCCGAAAGCCTGCCTGCCTACATGATCTTTAACGACCGCACCCTGATCGAGATGGCCGAAACCCGCCCCATGAGCCTGGACGCGATGGCGCGCATCGGGGGTGTTGGGGCCAAAAAGCTCGAAAAATATGGAAGTCATTTCCTAGAGGTAATAACGGGCGAGCATACTGCCAGTGTCCACCCTGCGCGGCGCAAATTGGCTGGGCGCTCCGAGGGCGATGTCTATGACGCACTGCTGAGCGTACAAGCCGACCTGATGCGCGGCGACGATGGTACGCAAAAACCACTGTCGTGCTCATCCTCAATGCTGGCCAAGGTCGCCACCGCGCCCGCCGACGCGAGCCAGATTGCCCGCATTTTGGGCGACCGTCACGCAGAACGCTTTGGCGCGGCGTTTCTCGAAGTTTTGCAATCGCGCTAGACCTCAGCCCCTCAGCCCTTATCTATAAGACACCAGAGAGGAGATCCCCATGCTCACAGTGCTGTCGCCCGCCAAGAAGCTAGACACCAGCCGCACGACCACGCTGCCGCTGACGCAACCGCAGTTCCCCCAAGAGGTCGCTGAATTAACCCAGATCGCGCGCGATCTGTCGGTGCCACAGCTGCAAAAGCTGATGCACATCAGTGAAAACCTTGCAAAGCTGAACGCAGACCGGTTTGCGGATTTCGCGGCGCAGGACACGGCCCCTGCCGCGCTGATGTTTGATGGGGACACATACACCGGGCTCGACGCGACCACCCTGTCCGAGGACGCCTTGCGCCATGCCCAAGATCATCTGCGCATTTTGTCTGGGCTTTACGGATTGCTGCGTCCGCTGGATGAAGCGCGACCCTACCGGCTGGAAATGGGCAGCCGATTGGCTAACCCCAACGGCAAAACGCTATACGCATATTGGGGCACAAAACTGGCTGATGCGCTGAACGCGCAGGCGGCCGAAACCGGGGCTACACATCTTCTGAACTGCGCCTCGCAGGAGTATTTTGGTGCCGTCGACACCGAGGCACTAAAGCCCGCGGTGATCACCCCAAAGTTCCTTGAGGACAAGCCGGGCGGTGCCAAGGTCATCAGTTTTTATGCAAAACAGGCACGCGGCGCACTGGCACGGTTTATGGTTGAAACCCGTATCACTGATCCCGCCGACCTTGCGGCGTTCACGGCCGGGGGCTACGCATATCAGCCCGCGCAATCGACCCCATTAGAGCCGGTCTTTTTACGCCCTGATCAAGCCGCCAAAGGCAAAGCCGCCTAGTACGGGCAAGGCGCCTCAAAACGCTCCATCTTGCCCGTGATCGGATGTTCCAGCTTGAGCCCCTCGGCATGGAGCATCATGCGCGGGAACGCGAGCGCAGGCCCGTCCGCATAAAACGGATCGCCCAAAATGGGGTGGCCTAGTGCCAGCATGTGCACGCGCAATTGGTGGCTACGGCCAGTGCGCGGCATCAGCTTCATGCGGGTGGTGCCGTCCACGACCTCCATCCGCTCCCAATCGGTGACCGCAGGTTTCCCTGTTTCGTGGTTCACGTGCTGCAAGGGACGGTTCGGCCAATCAACGATCAAAGGCAGATCAATGGTGCCCTTCGGCTCCGCGACTTCACCCCAGACGCGAGCAATATAGCGCTTCTTGACGCGCTTTGTCTCAAACGCGCGACCCAGTTTGCGTTGCGCGAGCTTGCTCAGAGCAAAGATCATAATGCCCGATGTATCCCGGTCCAGCCGGTGACACAAAAGCACCTCGGGGAACATGTCCTGTAGCCGCGACAGCAGGCAATCGGCCAAATGCTCACCCCGACCGGGCACGGACAAAAGCCCCTCGGGCTTGTCAACCAAAAGAATGTCATCGTCATGATAGATGACGGGAATGGGGTCTGTGGGCGGGTTGTATTCGCTGCTCATGGCGTCGCCCTACCGCGCATGGGGCATGGTGTCTACTGGCCTGCGCGCCAAAGCGCATAGGCCGACGACCCGCCGAGCCACGCGAAAAACATCCCAGCATAGACCGCAAATTCGAGCCAGCGCCAATCGGGCACACCGTCCCCAAACATCACGAACCCGATAAACGCGAAGGCAGCCAGTGACACGGCCACACGAAACCGATGCTCCCGCAGGATGGGGGCAAAGCGGCTCATCCCATGATCGCCAGTGCGAACAACGCAAGCCCGTAGCCGATGAAACACACGGCCATGACCCGCCGAAATGCCGTGTGAAACACCGCGCCCAGCGCAGCCCGGCCCAACATCGCCCCAAGAGTTGTGAAGCCTGCGTAGCTTAGCGCCGTGAGGCTAAGTGCGGTTGGCATGATAAAGGCCATCTGCCCCATGATAGGGCGCGCTGGGTCCAAAAACTGGCTAAACGCCGCGATGTAGCCTGCCAATGATTTGGCGTTAATCGTCGCAATCCAAAACGCGCGCCAAAACAAGCCGCCCCGTTGGTCCGATACCACAGGCGGGCGTCCGGCCATCCGGAATGCGCGCAGCCCGATCCAGACAAGCAACGCGGCACCTGCAATTTGCAGTGCAAAGAACAGATTGGGGGTCGTCACAATCAACGCCGCCAACCCAAGGGCGGCGGCCCACATGAACAGCAATGCTTGCAGCATGATTGCGCCAACGGTGATGAACGCGCGCGGAAGCCTGACGTGCATACCAACGGTTATGCAGTTCACCGCGTTCGGCCCCGGCGTTGTTACGAACAACGCCCAGAACACCGCGAACGCGGCCCATAGCTCAAACGTCATAGGGGGTTAAATGCGCAGGATTTTCTGAGCGATTTTGGGCAAAAGGCCGTTAAAGCGCAAAGGCGCATCTGTCACCACAAGACAGATACAATCCTCACCGATATCGGCGACTGGCGTATGCTCCGTCTCTTGGGTCGCGACTTCAATGTCGCCGCGTGCAAACCGTCCATCTTCGTCGATAAACGCGCCCTGCAGAACCAGTGTAACCTCAACCCCGTTGTGCCCGTGGTCGGGCATTGCCTGACCCGCTGGGATATACAGCAAACGCGCGGTCGCCTCACCATCCCCGGTCGGCAGCACCGCCTGTTTGACGCCCATACCGACGGGTCGCCACTGCACGGCATCGGTGTCACCACCCACATAGTCGCGCAGGCACTTGGGGAAGGTCGCGTGGCGCGCAGGTGCCTTCGCCTCTTCGCGTACGGTGTCCGCAGGGGCAGTGCCCATGATCCGCGCCATCGTCGCCTCAAAGCTGTCATCCGCCAACTCAGCAGTCTCAGCCCCTTCAAGGACCGCGCCACCAAGCGCTTCGAAACTGGACAGACGCGCACGAGCATCATCATTGAGCGAGACATGCGACGCCACAACAAGGTCAAACGCTTCTGACAACCCGCCAGCCGCGTAACCCATTAGCAAATCATCAGGAATATGATGTGTGATCATGTCGTTCTATGCCTCCGCGCCCATCGAATGGCGCAATCTTTCAATCGCCAACCTAATCCGCGACTTGATTGTGCCAAGGGGCAAACCTGTCTCTGCGGCGATTTCGCTATGTGTCATGTCACCAAAAAACGCGCGCTCTACCAAATAGCGCTGTTTTTCGGGAAGTTGTTTCAACGCCTCGGCGAGCCGTGCGCTGTCTTGTTGTAATGCGAGAACATCCGCTTGCTCCGGAGCCGCCTCAGGCCCCCAAGGCAGCTCGTCTGGCTCGGGTCGGCGCGACTTTCGAATCATATCGATGCGTCGATTCCGCGCGATCGTGAAAATCCACGTGGCCACAGATGCACGCCCCGGATCATACAAATGCGACTTGCGCCACAGGGTCGCCATCACGTCCTGCATGCACTCTTCTGCCATTGCGTGATCAGCACCTGATTTGATCAAAAACGCCTTCACACGCGGGGCATAGTGACGAAACAGCTCGGCAAAAGCCGCCTGATCCCTGTTGGTGCCAACAGCCACCAACCGCGCAACCCAGTGCGCTTCGTCTGTCTTTGCATGTGTCACGGTCGGCGCGTGCTTTCGGTCCCGACCAGCGGGGAGTTCCGCAGGCTCAGGCCACATCATCCGACTTTGTGTCACAGCAATCAACATAATCTTATTACGCGAGTGGCACTCAACCGGATCACTCTTCATAAGAAAAATTCAAAAATAGCAAAAAAAACTGAACCAATTCCGAACCCATGACGTACATGTAAACGGAACTAGACAGTGAGAGGACGACCAGTGCCATTTGAAGTTGACACCTTTGCACCCAAACGGATCGCTATCGTGGGCGGCGGGATATCAGGGATGGCTGCGGCCTATCACCTTAGCCAAACACACTCCGTCACGCTTTACGAAGCAGAGGGGCGCATCGGCGGGCATGCACGCACCGTGATGGCTGGCAAACGCGGCGACCAAGCCGTGGACACAGGCTTTATCGTCTACAACTACGCCAACTACCCCCACCTGACGCGTCTGTTTGCGGAACTGGATGTGCCGGTTGCCAAATCAAACATGTCCTTTGGCGCCTCCTTTGGCGGTGGCGCGATGGAATACGGGCTGCAATCGCTCGATTCGCTGTTTGCAACGCGCAGCAACATCGTCTCACCCAAGTTCCTGCGCATGGTCGCGGATATTTTCAAATTCAACAACAACGCCGATCACGTCGCAAAAGACCCCGACATCACGCTCAATGAGTTGTGCGATCAACTGCGGCTCAGCCAAGGCTTTCGGGATTGGTATTTGGCCCCGATGTCCGGCGCGATCTGGTCCACGCCGACACAAAACGTCATGGACTTCCCTGCGCAGGCTTTGGTCAAGTTCTTCAAAAACCATGCACTTATGTCCACCACAGGCCAGCACCAGTGGTACACCGTGGATGGCGGCTCGATTGAATATGTGCGCCGTTTGGAACACGCCCTAAAATCCCGCGCTGTGGCGATCCGCAAATCCACGCCTGTGAATGCGGTCAAACGCATCCCCGGCGGCGGAGTTGAAATCAAAGCCAAGGGTGATGAGTGGAAGGTCTATGATGAGGTGATCTTTGCCACCCACTCCGACCAGACCCTCGCGATGCTGTCCGATGCCACGCCGACCGAACGCGACAACCTTAGCGCGGTACGCTACCAGCCCAACCGCGCCACGCTACACGCTGACCCCAATACGATGCCCAAGCGGAAATCCTGTTGGGCCAGCTGGGTCTACACCGAGGCTGCGGACAAAGAGGGCGATAAAATCGACCTGACCTACTGGATGAACTCACTTCAGCCGATCCCCCACGATGACCTGTTGCTCGTTACGCTCAATTCACAGGCCCCCATCCGGGAAGAATTGATCTACGATGAGGTTGATTTCGCCCATCCGATCTATGACCTCGCGATGACTGCGGCCGTAGAGCGGATCAAGGCTACAAACGGCACCGCTAACACATGGTTCTGCGGCGCATGGATGCGTAACGGCTTTCATGAAGACGGCTACGCCTCGGCCTATGACGTCGTGCAGGCGCTGAACGCAACCAGCGTGGCCATGGCTGCCGAATGACCCGCGTCCTGGAACATATTCCGGGGCACACCTGGCACGGACGCAAAGGCGCGGTCGAGAATGCGTTCAAGTATTCAATCGACTACGTCCTACTGGACCTAGAGGACGAAGGCCCCCTGCCCGCGCTGTTTTCGCGTAACCGTCGCAACCTTGCGGCGGTCTACGACGCCGATCACGGCGGCCCGCGCGGCGAAGGGCGCGGGCTGAGTTGGGTCAATCAAGTGCTGCAAGCCTATGGGCTGCAATTCCAGCGGGGCAAAACCCTGCTTCTGACCCAACCGCGCATGTTTGGGTATGTGTTCAACCCTGTCTCGTTCTGGCTTTGCTACGACGTCGAAAACGAGCTGCGCGTCGTCATCGCAGAGGTCAGCAACACCTACGGTGACCGCCACTCGTACTTGTGCCACACCGACAACCTGTCTCCGATCACCGCCGAGACTGAGATGCACGCGACCAAAATATTCTACGTCTCTCCGTTCCAAAAAATCGAAGGCGATTACACCTTCCGCTTTAACATCACCGATGAACGCATCGGCGTCTGGATCGACTATTCCGGCGGCAAAGGCGGACTGATCGCGACGCTCTGCGGCAAGCGTCAGCCGCTGACCTCTAAGGGTTTGGCGTTTGCAGCCCTACGTCGCCCCCTTGGCGCGCGACGGGTCATGGCCCTGATCCATTGGCAGGCGCTCAAGCTGTGGTGGAAGGGCGCGCGGTTTCGCACACGCCCCACCCCTCCCCCGGAGGAGGTGTCGCGGTGACATCCGCCCGCGCGCTTGGCTTGCCCCGCTACGCGGTGTTTGCCGCCGTGCTTTCGGCGGCTGGCTTGCCCATCTATATCCACGCGCCCAAGTTCTACGTGGACAGCTACGGCGTCTCGCTGGGCGCGCTGGCCACGGTCCTGTTTTTCCTGCGCCTAATCGACGTGGTCCAAGACCCGTTTTTTGGCTGGCTCTCTGAGGCTGGTCGAAAGTACCGCCCGGCACTGGTGGCACTGGGCGGTATCGTGATGGCAATCTCGATGTGGGGGCTGTTCGCCGTGACGCCACCCATCGACGCAATATGGTGGTTTGCCCTCACGCTCGCAGGGTTGTTTTCGGGGTTCTCACTGCTGACGATCTCGTTCTACGCCCAGGGCGTGTTAAAGGCGAATGTGATGGGGGACGGCCACGTTCGCCTTGCGACATGGCGCGAAACGGGTGCATTGATCGGCGTCTGCGTGGCCTCCGTGGCGCCTGTGGCTCTGGCGTTTAGTGGCGCGCCCTTTATGGCATATGCGGGCCTCTTCGCGGGTCTCACGCTGCTGGCCCTTTGGCTGATGCGGAATGAATGGCGGTCCGAGGCAACCGCGCCCAGCACCCCCATGGGTGACATCCTGCGCGATGCCACCGCGCGGCGGCTTTTGCTGATTGCACTCCTAAACGCGGCCCCTGTTGCCGTGACCTCAACCCTGTTCTTGTTCTTCGTCGAAAGCCGCCTTGATGCCCCCGGCATGGAGGGGCCTTTGCTGCTCCTGTTCTTTCTCGCCGCGGCACTGTCGGCCCCCATGTGGGGCCGCCTCGCGGAGCGCTACGGCCCCAAACCGATGCTCCTTGCGGGGATGGTGCTCGCGATTGCGACTTTTGCCTTTGCCCTCACACTGGGGGCGGGCGACACCGCACTGTTTGCGGTGATCTGCGTGGCCTCCGGCGCGACCTTGGGTGCGGACCTCACGCTTTTGCCCGCGATATTCGCGCGTCACATGGCGAAAATCGCCCCAAATGCAGGCAACGGCTTTGGCCTTTGGTCGTTTGTGTCAAAGTTCACGCTCGCAATTGCTGCGATCACACTACTTCCAATCCTAGAGGTTAACGGATTCCAGGCTGGCATGACCAACACGCCGGACGCCCTGATGACCCTGACACTGCTCTATGCGGGCCTGCCCTGCATCCTCAAACTGTTCGCGCTGGCCCTGCTCAGCGTGACCCGACTGACGGAGACATAACGGATGGAATCGCTGCTTCTTGTTGGCCTTGGCGTGGTCCTAACGCTCAGCCTTGTCTGGGCACGGTTCCGATATGCGGCCTTTCCCGCTCAACGCCCCAGCGACTACGCCGAGCAGACACCTCAATTCGACATCCGCCATCACCTAGACGGCCCAATCCAATGCGAGGGCATCATTTACGGCCCCACTGGGCGCGTTTCGTCCCGGTTTGTGGCCGATATGAACGCCACGTGGGACGGCAACACCGGCTCCATGACTGAGCATTTTCGCTACGACAGCGGCAGCACGCAGGATCGGATCTGGTCTCTCAAAATCGGCAACGACGGCCAGATCAAAGCCACCGCGCCCGACATCATCGGCGAAGGTGAGGGCACGCAGGAAGGCTCTGCCGTCAAACTATCATACCGCATCAAACTGCCTGACGACGCTGGCGGCCATGTGCTGGACGTGACGGATTGGATGTATCTGATGGAGAACGGCACGGTGATGAACCGCTCGCAGTTCCGAAAGTTTGGAGTGAAAGTGGCCGAGCTTGTTGCCACCATGCGGAAAGTCGGATGAGAGAATTTCAAGGAAAACGCTACTGGCTGATCGGCGCATCCGAAGGATTAGGCCGCGCGCTCGCCCTCAAACTGAGCGCGGCGGGGGCCGAGGTGATCGTCTCAGCGCGTAGTCAGGAAAAGCTGGACGCGCTGGTGGCAGAAATGCCGGGCAAGGCCCGCGCGTTAACGCTCGATGTCGGTGTTTTGGAAAGCGTTGAGGGCACAGCTGCCGAAATCGGACACATCGACGGCATGGTGTATTTGGCGGGTGTCTACTGGCCGCAGTCAGCCCAAGACTGGAACGCGGAACAGGTCGAGGCGATGTGCGACATCAACTTTACCGGCTCTGCCCGGGCGGTCGGCGCGGTCATCGGCCAGATGGTAGAACGGGACGCAGGCCACATCGTCATCACAGGTTCGCTTTCGGGCTTTCGCGGGTTGCCCGGTGCCACGGGCTACGGCGCATCCAAGGCGGGCAATATGTGGCTGGCAGAGGGCATGTATGCCGATCTGCGCAACACTGGCGTCGATGTCCAAATCGCGAATCCCGGCTTCATCAAAACCCGGCTTACGGACAAGAATGACTTTTCGATGCCATTCCTGATGACGCCAGAGCAAGCCGCCCAAGAAATGTTTGACCACATGTGCACGAGCGATTTCAAAAAGAGCTTTCCGCGCGTGTTTTCTTGGCTGTTCCGGGGGTCTCAGGTCCTGCCCGATTGGCTGTATTACCGGGTGTTTGGCAAGTAACCCGCGCAATCACGCGCGGCAATTCGGCAGTGCGAACCGATAAGCCAGCCTCAGCCTCACAATCAGTGGGATGCATTTCATAGAGAGGGTTTGGTGGAGCCTAGCGGGATCGAACCGCTGACCTCCTGCATGCCATGCAGGCGCTCTCCCAGCTGAGCTAAGGCCCCAAACCGTGCGTCTAGATAGAAAGACGCGGGCTGCGGCGCAAGCGGAAAATCTCTCCCGCGCCGCACTTTTTCACAACGAGATTACTCGTCGTCGCCTTCGTTGCTGACATCGGCGATTTCGTCGAGAGACACAGTGTCCTCTTCGTCGTCATCATCCAGTACGTCGGCATCGTCTTCGATGGACACATCGTCCTCGAGTTCGGTGTCGTCGTCGTCCAGCAGCAGATCGTCTTCGGCCTCTTTGGCCTTGACCGCATCCGCATCATCCTTGTCCGCAGCCAGCACGCGGGTCTTGGTTCCGGTGTCGATGTTAACGGCTTCGCCGGTGTAAGGGCTAACGATCGGGCGCTTGTTCAGGTCGTAGAAGCGTTTGCCAGTAGTCGGGCAGACGCGCTTTACACCCCATTCTTCTTTGGGCATGTCAGTTCCTTCAGGTCTTGGACGCTAAGATGAATTGGGGTGCCTTGCCATAGCTGAACAAGGGTGTCAAAGCCTTTCCCGTGGCAGTGCGGAACGATGGGGGCATTGACCTGTGGAATCGATCATTCTTGAGGGTATCCCTCCCGTTGAAGTGCATCTGCGCCGTTCGCCCCGCGCGACACGGCTTTCTCTGCGGGTCGGGCGCACCGATGGGCGCGTCACGCTGACCCTGCCGCGCCGCGCGACCCTGCGGGAGGCGCACGCCTTCGCCAACGCCCAAGCCGCCTGGATCAGACAACATGTCTCCGCCGCACCCAGCGTGCAGCACCCCGTCATCGGTGGCACATTGCCCATCTTGGGTGAGGTTCTGCCCATCGTCGCGGGCCAAACACGCGTGGCCCGATTGTTGCCCGATGCGGTGCTGGTCCCCAATGACACCGCCAAAGTTGGCCCACGGATCAAGACGCTTTTGCGCACGTTGGCCCAGACCCACCTCACCGAAGCTTGTGAGCGCTACGCCACCTCTTTGGGCCGCAATCACGGCAAAATTACCTTTCGCGACACGCGTTCACGCTGGGGATCATGCACATCGCGGGGGGATTTGATGTTTTCGTGGCGGCTGGTAATGGCCCCGTGGGAGGTGCTGGATTACGTCGCCGCCCATGAGGTCGCGCATTTGGCCCACATGGACCACTCCGCCCGCTTCTGGGCACAGGTCGAGGACCTCTTGCCGCGCTACCAACCGCACCGCGCGTGGCTCAAGGCGCATGGGGCTGGATTACACGCGTGGGACTTTAGTGTCCTTGACGCGACCCCGGACTAGGCGCACCGTCCCGCCATGTTAATCGACTCCAAATCCAGCGGAACCTCTGCCGCCCACGACAAGCTGTACCGCGCGCTGCGGACCCGTGTCATGCACGGCGAACTCATCCCCGGTGAGCCGCTGACCCTGCGCGGCATCGGCAAAGAATACGGCGTCTCAATGACCCCTGTGCGCGAGGCACTGCGTCGCTTGATCGCGGAAGGGGCGCTGTCGCTATCGTCATCCGGGCGCGTCAGCACGCCAGAATTAAGCAGTGAGCGAATCGAAGAACTGGCTGCACTCAGGTCCCTGCTAGAACCGGAACTGGCCGCGCGCGCCCTGCCCCGCGCCCACTCAGCCCTGATCGAGCGGATGGAAATCATCAACCGCTCTATCGCGGAGAAAATCGCGAAAAAGGACGCGGTGGGGTATATTCGCACCAACCTCGAATTCCACCGCACGCTGTATTTACGCGCGCAGGCACCTGCGATGCTTGCGATGGCGGAAACAGTTTGGCTGCAAATGGGGCCAACGATGCGCGCACTTTATGGGCGACTGCACCGGACCGAGGCGCCCCGCCACCACCGCCTGATCCTCGCGGCACTGAACGCAGGGGATGAACCGGGGCTACGGCTCGCGGTGCGCGCCGACGTGACCCAAGGGCTAAAGCTGTTGGCGACTTAGCGCAGAATTCAGGAACGGATTGGTCCGGCGCGCAACCGCGCCGAACCCAAGTGGTTGTCAAAGCCGATTAGGCGTGGATCGCGCCGTCACCACAGGCCAAAGCCGCTTCACGCATTGCTTCCGAATATGTCGGGTGCGCGTGGCAAGTCCGCGCCAGATCTTCTGCAGCGGCACCGAATTCCATGGCAACACAGACTTCGTGGATCAAGTCACCGGCCATTGGGCCAATGACGTGTGCGCCCAAGATGCGGTCCGTCTTGGCATCAGCCAACAGCTTCACAAACCCATCGGCCGCGAAGTTCGCCTTTGCACGCCCGTTGCCCATGAACGAGAATTTCCCGATCTTATAGGCCACGCCCGCTTCCTTGAGTTGCTCTTCGGTTTGGCCGACATTGGCAACTTCGGGGTGCGTATAGATCACGCCGGGGATGACACCATAGTTCACGTGGGGCTTTTGGCCCGCGATCATCTCAGCGACGGCCATACCTTCATCCTCTGCCTTGTGAGCCAGCATCGGACCTTCAATTGCATCGCCGATCGCATAGATACCGGGGATGTTCGTGCGATAGCTCGACTGGGCGATCTGGCCGCGAGGGGTCATCTCAATGCCCAAAGCATCAAGGCCCAGTCCTTCTGTGAACGGTTTGCGCCCGGTAGAGACCAGCACAACCTCGGTATCTAGCGTATGCTCACTGTCATCTTTGCGCAGCTTATAGGTGACCTTGGCTTTGGTCTTGGTGGCAGCAACCTTGGACACAGCCGCGCCCATGATGAACTTGAGGCCCTGCTTGGCGAGGATGCGCTGGAACTGCTTGGCAACCTCAAGGTCCATGCCCGGTGTGATGCCGTCCATGAATTCCACCACAGTTACCTCAGTGCCGAGGCGCGCATAAACGGAGCCCAGCTCCAGGCCGATCACACCACCCCCTACGACGGTCATGGTCTTGGGGATTTTATTCAGCTCAAGCGCGCCGGTGGAAGTTACGACGACCTTTTCATCAATGGCCACTTCTGCGCCCGGAATGGTGGCCGGCTCTGAGCCGCTGGCGATGACGATGTGCTTGGCGGTATGGATTTCGTCGCCGACTTTGACCTCACCCGCCTTGGGGATGGAGGCCCAGCCCTTGATCCAATCGACCTTGTTCTTTTTGAACAGGAATTCGATGCCTTTGGTGTTTTGGGCAATGACGTCATCCTTATAGGCCAACATCTGTTTCCAATCGACCTTGGGCGCAGCACCCGTCAGACCCATCTTGGCAAAGTTATGCTCTGCCTCGTGGAGCTGATGGGAGGCGTGCAGCAGCGCCTTGGACGGGATGCAGCCCACGTTCAGGCAGGTACCACCGAGGGTGTCGCGCCCCTCAACACAGGCCGTTTTCAGGCCCAGTTGCGCGCAGCGGATTGCGCCGACATATCCGCCGGGACCGGAGCCGATGATGATAACGTCGTAGTTTGCCATGATGTTTTCCTTTCTGTCGGTCGCCGGGGGCCAGCCCCCGGACCCCCGGGATATTTGAGAACCAAAGAATTAGGCGATAGCCGCAAGAAGCATCGCTGTGGTTGCAAGAAAGCCCACGAGCCAGATGGCCGAGCGCCAAGGACGCCATCCGAAGTAGTAAGCTGGGATGTAGAGAACGCGGGCCGCAAGGTATGTGTAGGCCAGCAGGGCGGTGTAGGGTGTCGCCTCATCCGAGAGGGTCAGCACCGTGCAGGCGATGCCGAACAGGATCAGCCCTTCGAAGTGGTTGTTGAGGGCCCGATAGAGGCGGGCGGTTTTGTCGGAAAGTTGATCCTCAAGCGAGCCGCCAAGGCGCGCGCGATCCCGTGCGGAGGCCGTTTTGCCCGGGCCCAACTCAAGGTTGGCAGGGACGGCCATCAGGACGAATTGCACCACTTGGAGAAGTGCCGCGAGGGTGAGGGCAGTAAGTTCGGGGGTCATGGGCATCCTCTGAGATGAGATCCATCGGCCGTTTTGGATGCGAGAGGCCAAGTCCGGCGTGAGGTCGTTCGTCCTGTTTTCGCTGGCATTTGGATGATCCCCTTGTGTGAGGCAGCGCCTGACCGAAATATTTGCCGATCAGGCGCTGCCGCGTGTTTTTTAGAGATCCATCAGCAGGCGGCGCGGATCTTCGAGGGCTTCTTTGACGCGCACGAGGAAGGTCACAGCGCCTTTGCCGTCGACGATCCGGTGATCGTAGGACAGAGCCAGATACATCATCGGACGGATGACAATTTGACCATCAACCACCACGGGGCGGTCTTGGATCTTGTGCATGCCGAGGATGCCCGATTGTGGCGGGTTCAGGATCGGCGAGGACATGAGCGAACCGTAGACGCCGCCGTTCGAGATCGTGAAGGTCCCGCCCTGCATTTCCGCCATGGACAGTTTGCCGTCACGGGCGCGTTTGCCCTTTTCTGCGATGGCTTTTTCGATCTCGGCGAAGGACATCTGGTCGGCGTCACGGATCACTGGCACCACAAGGCCCGTGGGTGTGCCCGCAGCGATGCCCATGTGCACGAACTTTTTGTACACGATGTCGGTGCCGTCGATCTCAGCGTTTACTTCGGGGACTTCTTTTAGGGCGTGACAGCACGCTTTGGTGAAGAACGACATAAAGCCCAGACGCGCGCCGTGTTTCTTCTCAAACAGGTCCTTGTATTCCTTGCGCAACGCCATCGACGCCGACATGTCGACCTCGTTGTATGTCGTCAGCATGGCGGCCGTGTTTTGGCTGTCTTTCAGGCGCTTGGCGATGGTTTGGCGCAGGCGGGTCATCTTGACCCGTTCTTCGCGGGCTGCATCATCGGCGGGTACGGGTGCGCGGGGGGCGGCGGGGGCCGCAGCCGCAGCTGGGGCCGCAGCAGCACTGGCAACAGCCGCCATCACGTCCTCTTTCATCACGCGGCCATCACGACCAGAGCCCTGAACCGAAGCAGGATCAATGCCCTTTTCCGCCATGATTTTCTTGGCCGATGGTGCGTCCTCTACGTCCTTAGCACCGGAGGCCGCAGGCGCAGCAGCGGGCGCCGCCGCAGGGGCAGCAGCCGCACCAGCCGAGCCGCCGATCACAGCCAGCTTGGCAGTCGCATCCACAGTTGCCCCTTCGGGCGCGAGGATTTCGGACAGCACGCCAGCGGCAGGCGCGGGAACCTCGACCGAAACCTTGTCGGTTTCCAGCTCACAGAGCATTTCGTCTTGGGCAACAGTGTCGCCGACCTTTTTGAACCAAGTTGAGACAGTCGCCTCGGTCACGCTTTCGCCCAGCGTAGGCACCATCACATCCGTGGTGGCACCCGTATCAGCGGCGGCAGGGGCCGGGGCCGCCGCGACCGGTGCAGCGGTCGCTTCGCCACCGGCAGAAATGGTCGCCAACAGCGCGTCCACGCCAACGGTTTCACCCTCGGCGGCCACGATCTCGGCCATTGTGCCAGCAGCGGGCGCAGGCACTTCGACCGTCACCTTGTCGGTCTCCAGCTCGCACAACATCTCATCCACCGCGACCGCGTCGCCTGGCTTTTTGAACCATGTGGCCACGGTGGCCTCGGTAACGCTTTCGCCCAGTGTGGGCACTCGAACTTCAGTGGACATCTTCTATTATCCTTTGATATCAAGCGCTTCGTTCACGAGCGCTGTTTGTTGTGCTTTGTGTTGGCTGGCAAGACCCGTCGCGGGCGAGGCCGAGGATGTCCGGCCCACATAGGTCGGACGTGTTTGCTTGGCCTTGATGCGGCTCAGGACCCATTCGATGTTTGGCTCAATAAAGCTCCAAGCGCCTTGATTCTTGGGCTCTTCTTGGCACCAGACCATATCGGCGCCCTTGAACCGCTCCAGCTCTTTCATGAGGGCCATCGCAGGGAAGGGGTAATACTGCTCAACGCGCAGGAGATACACGTCATCCAAACCGGCCGCGTCACGCGCCTCCAGCAGGTCGTAGTACACTTTGCCCGAGCAGATCACGACGCGCTTGATCTTGGCGTCTGGCTTCAGCTTGGTATCGGAGTGACCCTTCTGCGCGTCATCCCACAACACCCGGTGGAAGCTGGACCCAGTGGTAAAGTCCTCCGCGTCGGACACGCATAGCTTGTGGCGTAGCAGCGACTTAGGCGTCATCAAAACCAGCGGCTTGCGGAAATCACGGTGCAGCTGACGGCGCAGAATGTGGAAATAGTTCGACGGGGTCGTACAGTTCGCAACAATCCAGTTGTCCTGCCCACACATGGTCAGGAACCGTTCAAGCCGCGCGGACGAGTGCTCGGGGCCCTGCCCCTCAAACCCGTGTGGCAACAAGCACACCAGACCCGACATCCGCAGCCACTTCGATTCACCCGAGGACACGAACTGATCGAACATAATTTGCGCGCCGTTGGCGAAATCACCGAACTGGGCTTCCCACATGGTCAGCGCGTTCGGCTCGGCCAACGAGTAGCCATATTCAAAGCCCAACACCGCGTATTCCGACAGCGCACTGTCGATCACTTCGTACTGCGCCTGACCCTCACGGATGTTGTTGAGGGGGTAAAACCGCTCTTCAGTTTCTTGGTTCACCAGACCCGAATGCCGCTGCGAGAACGTGCCACGCGTACTGTCCTGCCCCGACAGGCGGACCTTGTAGCCCTCCGTCAGGAGCGAGCCAAACGCCAATGCCTCGGCAGTGGCCCAATCAAAACCCTCACCGGTTTCGACCATCTTGGCCTTGCCTTCCAGCAGCCGCTGAACCGTTTTGTGCAGCGGATAACCCTCAGGCGCGCGGGCCAAAGCGTTGCCAACCTCGGCCAACGTCTCAGGCTTGATCGCTGTGTCGCCGCGGACATAGTCCTCTTTATTGCGATCCAGATGCGACCAACGCCCGTCCAGCCAATCGGCCTTGTTGGGCTTATAGTCTTTGCCGATCTCGAACTCTTCGTTGAGGTGCGCTTGGAACGCGGCCTTCATGTCCTCGATCTCACCCTCGGGGATCAAGCCATCCTTAACCAGACGTTCGGTATACAGCGTCAGGGTCGTTTTGTGCTTCTTGATCCGCTTGTACATCAGCGGGTTGGTGAACATGGGCTCATCGCCCTCGTTGTGACCAAACCGGCGGTAGCAGAAAATGTCGATCACGACGTCCTTGCCGAACTTTTGACGGAACTCAGTGGCGACCTTGGCGGCGTGCACCACGGCCTCGGGGTCGTCGCCATTCACGTGGAAAATTGGGGCCTCAACCACCAGCGCGTTATCCGTGGGATACGGGCTAGAGCGCGAGAAGTGCGGCGCCGTTGTAAAGCCGATCTGGTTGTTCACAACGATATGCATCGTGCCGCCGGTTTTGTGCCCGCGCAGACCCGACAGAGCAAAACACTCGGCCACAACACCCTGACCAGCAAACGCCGCGTCACCGTGCAACAGGATCGGCATCACGGCCGTGCGTTCCGTGTCGCCCAACTGATCCTGCTTGGCGCGGACTTTGCCCAAAACGACGGGGTTCACCGCCTCTAGGTGCGAGGGGTTCGCCGTCAGCGACAGGTGAACAGGGTGGCCGTCAAATTCCCGGTCGCTCGACGCGCCGAGGTGGTATTTCACATCGCCCGAACCATCCACGTCCTCTGGCTTGAACGATCCGCCCTGAAATTCGTTGAAAATCGCGCGGTAGGGTTTGGCCATCACATTGGCGAGCACTGACAAACGGCCCCGGTGCGGCATCCCGATGACGATTTCCTTCAGCCCAAGGTTACCGCCGCGCTTGATGATCTGCTCCATCGCAGGGATCAGGCTTTCGCCACCATCCAGACCAAACCGCTTGGTGCCCATGTACTTCACATGGAGGAATTTCTCGAAACCCTCGGCCTCAACCATTTTGTTGAGGATCGCCTTCCGGCCTTCGCGGGTGAACGCGATCTCTTTGCCCAAACCCTCGATCCGCTCCTTCAGCCAGCCGGCCTCTTCGGGGTTCGAGATGTGCATGTATTGCAGCGCAAAAGTCCCGCAATAGGTCCGCTTCACGATCGCCATGATCTCTCGCATGGTGGCGACTTGCAGCCCCAGCACTTGGTCGATGAAAATCGGGCGGTCCATGTCGGCTTCGGTAAAGCCATAGGACTTGGGATCCAGCTCTGGGTGGGGGGTCTGGTCCCGCATCCCCAGAGGGTCAAGGTCAGCCACAAGGTGACCCCGAATACGATAGGCACGGATGATCATCAGCGCGCGGATCGAGTCAAGCACAGCACGTTTGATCTGCTCGTCCGAGACCTCAACACCGGTCGCGGCGGCCTTGGCCTTGATCTTGTCACCAGCACCTTTGACCTCAGGGGCCGGGGCCCATTCACCGGTCAATGCGGCGGTCCAATCGTCGGTGGGCTGCGGCGGCCAGTCGGCGCGCGCCCAGCTTGGCCCCTCTGCTTCGCGCTTAACAGAGACCTCGTCGTCCCCCATCGCCCGGAAAAACGCTTGCCACGATTCGTCCACTGCTGCCGGGTCGTTGGCGTAACGCGCGTACATCTGTTCCAGATATTCCGCGTTGTGGCCCTGCATAAAGCTAGAGGCGTGGAACTGGTCGTTGGAGGAGTGTTCGGTCATTGGGACACCTCATTTGGGTTGGGACCGTAAGCTGTAAACTCAGGAGGGAGGGAGGGCTGACTGCTCATTGCGCCCCCTCCACGAAAAACTCATGCCGGATGTTCACCACGACTTCGGGCGGCGTCGCATCGGGCAATTCCGCGCGAATGGCGGCTTGGTTGTAGTGAAAGCGGTATACGGACAGGCCCGGATTATCGGCGTCCACACGGACGTCGGTGTGGGTGCCAAATCCTGTCTGTGGTGCGCGGGCGGACGGGTCATCCATCGCCACACGGCATTGCACAGAGGTGATCGTATCTGCGGGGCGTTGCCAGCTGGCCAACATCACGGCCGCGCCATTGACCAACACCCGCGTCTGGGATGTGGGCAGCGCCTTAAGCCGTCCGTAGTTGGCCGCGGCCATGCGCTGTGCGTCTAGCACCTCGCGCAGGGTCGCGCCGCCCATGTCGCCGCCCAAATAGGCGACGGCGTTGATCCACATCAGGCGCTCAACCATATCGGTCTGCGGCGCGCTCCAGCCCTGAGCTTCCAGCGCGCCGTAGAATTTTTCAGCCTCTTCGAACGGTTCGGCACAGGGTTCCAGCCCCTGCGCCACGGCAGGAGAGGAAAGCACAACACACAACACAGTCGCGCGTATCAGCCCTTCCAGTCCCATGTTGTTCCTCCCCGTTCTCCAGGCGGCGATTAACCAGCGGCAATCGCTTCCTGAACGGCTTCACCCAGCGTTGCAGGGCTTTCGGCCACAACGATGCCAGCAGACTTCATCGCTTCGATCTTGCTTTCGGCGTCGCCTTTGCCGCCTGCAACAATCGCGCCAGCGTGACCCATGCGGCGGCCCGGAGGCGCCGTGCGGCCAGCAATGAAACCAGCTGTTGGCTTCCAACGGCCCTTTTTGCGCTGCTCGGCAAGGAATTCAGCGGCTTCTTCTTCAGCGGAGCCCCCGATTTCACCGATCATGATGATCGAATGCGTCTCATCATCGTCAAGGAACATGTCCAGCACGTCGATGTGCTCGGTGCCTTTGATGGGGTCGCCGCCGATGCCAACAGCCGAAGACTGGCCAAGGCCCAGATCGGATGTCTGCTTGACCGCTTCATAGGTCAGCGTGCCCGAACGGGACACAACACCAACCGACCCGCGGCGGTGAATGTGACCGGGCATGATGCCGATTTTGCAAGCGTCAGGCGTGATCACGCCGGGGCAGTTTGGCCCGATCAGACGCGAGGAAGTGCCCTCAAGGGCGCGCTGCACGCGCATCATGTCCAGAACCGGGATGCCCTCGGTGATGCAGACAATCAGTTCCATCTCAGCGTCAATCGCCTCAAGTATACTGTCAGCCGCAAAGGGGGGCGGCACGTAGATCACGGTCGCGTTGGCTTCGGTGACGTGCTTGGCCTCATGGACCGAGTTGAACACAGGCAGGTCAAGGTGCGTCTGACCGCCCTTGCCCGGCGTCACGCCGCCCACCATTTTCGTGCCATAGGCAATCGCCTGCTCAGAGTGGAATGTCCCCTGCGAGCCAGTGAAACCCTGACAAATGACTTTGGTATTTTCGTTTACGAGAACTGCCATCGGTCTTATCCCTTCACCGCTTTGACGATTTTCTGCGCACCGTCTTTCAGGTTGTCTGCAGCGATCACGTTCAGGCCGGAGGTATTGATGATCTCCTTGCCTTGCTCCACGTTTGTGCCCTCAAGGCGCACAACGAGGGGCACTTGAAGACCGACCTCTTTGACAGCCGTCACAACGCCCTCAGCGATCACGTCACAGCGCATGATGCCGCCAAAGATGTTCACAAGGATGCCCTTCACGTTGGGGTCCGATGTGATGATCTTGAACGCTTCGGTCACTTTCTCAGTGGTGGCACCGCCGCCCACGTCAAGGAAGTTTGCAGGCTCAGCGCCGTACAGCTTGATGATGTCCATCGTGGCCATCGCAAGACCCGCACCGTTCACCATGCACCCGATTTCACCGTCCAGAGCGATGTAGTTCAGGTCAAACTTGGAGGCCGCCAATTCCTTGGGGTCCTCTTCGGTTTCGTCGCGCAGAGCGGCGATGTCAGCGTGGCGGTAGACCGCGTTGCCGTCAAAACCCATCTTCGCGTCCAGACACTTCAGGTCGCCCTTGTCGGTCACGATCAGCGGGTTGATCTCCAGCATCTCCATGTCTTTTTCGACAAAGCACTGGTACAACTGGCCCATCAACTTCACGCATTGTTTTACCTGCGCGCCGGTCAGCCCAAGCGCAAACGCGATGCGGCGACCGTGGAAGCCTTGGTAACCCGTGGCCGGATCAACAGAGAAGCTGAGGATTTTTTCAGGCGTGCTTTCCGCCACTTCTTCGATGTCCATACCGCCTTCGGTCGAACACACAAAGCTGACGCGCGATGTCTGACGATCCACCAGCAGAGCAAGGTAAAGTTCGGTCTCAATCCCGGAACCGTCCTCGATGTAGATACGGTTCACAACCTTACCAGCGGGGCCGGTTTGGTGCGTGACTAGCGTCCGGCCGAGCATTTTCTTCGCTTCGTCCGCAGCTTCTTCCACCGATTTGGCAAGGCGCACACCGCCCTTTTCGCCTGCGTCAGCTTCCTTGAAGGAACCTTTGCCGCGGCCACCAGCGTGGATTTGTGCTTTTACAACCCACAGGGGTCCGTCCATTTCGCCCGCAGCGGTTTTGGCGTCTTCTGCCTTCAAAACCACGCGTCCGTCCGAGACCGGAGCGCCGTAGGAGCGAAGAAGGGCCTTCGCCTGGTATTCATGGATGTTCATGAAACTGTCCCATATTGCTTGTTGTTGACGCTTGGTCTGACACAGCCAATTAACCCTGCAAAACGCCATAACGCCGCAGCAGTGGTATTTCCCCTAAAAAACCCACATTTGTGATCACACCGCAAAAAAGTGTGATCACAAATTCGGCATACAGCAGTATGCAATTTCGCAAAGCGCAACAAAAAAGGGTGCTCCCGAAGGAACACCCAATGCTCAACTCGTAGGTGAGTCGCTTAGACGAGGCTGTCGTCGATGGCCTTACATGCGTCGACCAGGCCCTTAACCGCGTTCACGGACACGTCGAACATCTCTTGCTCTTCTTTGTTGAGCTTGATGTTCACGATCCGCTCAACGCCACCGGCGCCGATCACTGTGGGCACACCAACGTACATGCCCTTTACGCCCAGATCACCGTCACAATACGCAGCACAGGGCAGAACGCGTTTTTGATCGTTCAAATAGGCTTCAGCCATTTCAATCGCCGAGGTCGCGGGCGCATAGAACGCAGAACCGGTTTTCAGCAGGCCAACGATTTCGGCACCGCCGTCACGGGTGCGCTGCACCATGGCGTCCAGTTTCTCTTGCGTAGTCCAACCCATTTCCACCAGATCGGGCAGCGGGATGCCGCCAACGGTCGAATAGCGCACCGATGGCACCATTGTGTCGCCATGGCCGCCCAAAACAAAGGCCGTCACGTCGCGCATGGACACATTGAATTCCTCAGCAAGGAAGTGACGGAAACGTGCACTGTCAAGAACGCCAGCCATGCCGCAGACCTTGTGGTGGGGCAGACCGCTGAATTCGCGCAGCGCCCAAACCATCGCATCCAGCGGGTTGGTGATGCAGATCACGAAGGCGTCGGGCGCGTGGGCAGCAATGCCTTCACCAACGGATTTCATGACCTTGAGGTTGATACCCAGAAGGTCATCACGGCTCATGCCGGGTTTGCGCGCAACACCAGCGGTCACGATGCACACATCGGCGCCTGCGATATCCGCGTAATCCGAGGTGCCCTTCATGTCGGCATCAAAGCCTTCGGAGGGACCGGATTCGGCGATATCCAGCGCCTTGCCCTGGGGCAGACCATCCGCAATGTCGAACAGGACAACGTCGCCCAATTCCTTGATAGCAGCGAGGTGGGCAAGCGTGCCCCCGATGTTGCCTGCGCCGATAAGGGCAATTTTAGCTCTGGCCATGGAAGGTCTCTCCGGTGGGATATTAATGACCCGAGCACGCCTAACCACTCAACTAACGCGGCGCAAGACTGTGCCAGCGCGGCAGAAAGCCTCGCTTAACCGATGGGATGCGCGGTAAATAGCGCCTAAACACGTGCTATAGCCCGCTGTCTCCAGCACAATTTGTTAACCATCTAATTCGGCCAGCATGATCACCTTCGACCTCACATTTTTCGCCCTCGCGATCCCTGCGATCATCTTTGCCGCAATATCCAAGAGCGGTTTTGGCTCCGGCGCTGCCTTTGCTGCGACACCGATTCTCGCCCTTGTGCTGGACCCAGCGGTAGCCTTGGGCGTGGTGCTACCGTTGCTCATGTTGGTGGATATATCATCGCTCAAACCCTATTGGGCAAAATGGCACGCACCCTCCGCCGCAGCCTTATGTATCGGTGCAATTCCGGGCGTGGCCCTAGCGATTTGGCTCTATCAAATCGCTGATCCGAACATACTGCGCCTCTTGATCGGGGCAATTTCCATCGGCTTTGTCGCGTTTCAATTGGCCCGCGCCCGCGGCTTCATCCGCATCGCACCCCAACCTTTTCGCCCCGCACTTGGCGCCGCATTCGGCGTGATCGCGGGCTTCACCAGTTTTGTCAGCCACGCGGGTGGCCCACCCGCTGCAATCTTTCTGCTCTCACAAAACCTCAGCAAGACCACGTTTCAAGCAACAACAGTCATCACCTTTTGGATCATTAACATCCTCAAGGCCGTGCCCTACGCATTTCTCGGTGTCTTTACGGCAGAAACCCTGCTTGCAGGGGTGTATCTTGCACCTTTTGCATTGCTGGGCACTTGGCTCGGGGTCAAGGCGCACCGCCTCATCCCAGAGCGTCTGTTCTTTGCAGTAACTTACGTTTTGCTAACCTGCACGGGCAGCAAACTGATCTATGACGCACTTGCCTAGGCGTCGTCAGATGCCTGAAGCGGGTCAATCGTGTCCTCATAGGACTGGCCAGACGCCACAAGACACATCCGCCCATCTGGCATCGTCACCGTAATCGTCCAAGACCCGGTATCATCCGAGGCAAACACCTCAACCACACCGTTATTCGCCCCCAGTCCAAGACTGCGACGCGTTTCACCAAACTTTTCCGACAAACGGCTCAAAACCGTGTCACGCTTTCCACAAACTTCGGCAGCCGCCGGCAAAGAGGACCACACGGTCACCCCGATCAAAGCTGCTGTAAAAATAGATGTCTTCATGGTCTAACCTTACCTAACCTTCGTGTGTGAAGGAGAGCTGACAAACGCCGGGATCGCTGGGACAAATCCGGCCTACGCCAAACTCTCCCCTGTGTTGGTGGCCGTTTCCCCAACAAGCGAGGCCGACCCTTCTGATGCAGCCAACCTGAGCTAAACTGCTTAGAAAAAAGTTAAGCTCGCGCATTTTCTCGCCTAGCGTGTGTTTTTCCGGCGCCAAGCCAACCCTCACGCAACAAAACGTCCCAAATACACGTTCCGACTTGCGTCATATTACCAGCCGTGCAAAACCATGCCGCAGCGCAGAAGGATTTGACCATGACCCACCCCTACCGCTCCGTTCTCTATATTCCCGGCTCAAAAGAGCGCGCATTGGAAAAGGCAAAGACCCTTCCAGTGGACGCCATCATCTTCGATCTTGAGGATGCCGTGGCCGTTGATGAAAAAGAAAACGCACGCCACACCCTCGCCGCCGCGCTTACCGCTGGCGGCTACGGCGATCGCGCCCAGATCGTGCGGATCAACGCGCTCGACACCGATTGGGGCCACGCCGATGTCGCCGTTATCGCGCCCACCGGGCCACAGGCGGTCCTCCTGCCCAAAGTGAACTCCGCGGCGGACATCAATGCCCTCAGCGCCCTGCTGGACGCCCACCCCGCCTGCGCCGACACCACAATCTGGGCCATGATGGAAAGCCCCCTCGGCATCCTCAACGCCCTCGAAATCGCGCAAGCCCCTCGGATGGGCGGCTTTATCCTCGGCACAAACGATCTCGCCAAGGATCTCAACACCCGCTTCCGTGCGGACCGTGAACCCCTGCTCACCTCGCTGCAAATGTGCCTGCTCGCGGCGCGCGCGGCGGGCATTGTGTGCGTCGATGGTGTCTATAATGCGTTCAAAGACGCCGAAGGCCTTGCTGCCGAATGCGCCCAAGGTCGCGACATGGGCATGGACGGCAAAACGCTGATCCACCCCGCGCAGGTCGACGTCTGCAACACCGCCTTTTCCCCGTCTGAGGCAGAAATCGACCTTGCCCGCCGCCAAATCGACGCGTTTGAGGCCGCCGAAGCCGAAGGCCTAGGCATCGCTGTCGTAGACGGTAAGATCGTTGAGAATCTGCACGTGGAAACCGCGCGCAAAACCCTCGCCATGGCCAACGCCATCGCAACCGCAGCGGAGTAAATCTCAATGGCACTTTTGATCGCGGGCATCGCCCTTTGGTGGGCCGCGCACCTGTTCAAACGCGTGGCTCCGGGCCTGCGCGGTCAAATGGGCACCGCAGGCAAAGGCATCGCCGCCGTCCTGATCATCGGCAGCATCGTGTTGATGGTTCTGGGCTACAAAGCGGCCGACTTTGTCCCCGTCTGGCAACCGCCCAGCTTTATGACACACATCAACAACCTGCTGATGTTGCTGGCGTTTTACCTTTACGGCGTGGGCGCGGCCAAGGGCACGCTGGCGGCCAAAATCCGCCACCCCCAACTGACCGCCTTCAAAACATGGGCCGTCGCGCACCTGCTGGTGAACGGCGATGTTGCGTCGATCCTGCTGTTTGGGGGCCTGCTCGCATGGGCCGTCGTCAGCGTCATCCTTATCAACCGCGCCACTGAGTGGGAGCGGCCCAAGGCCGTCTCCGTCAAAGGCGACATCAAGGCGCTGATCATCGGCCTCGTGCTGATGGCCATCGTCATGGCAATTCACGTTTGGGCGGGTGTCTCGCCCGTAGGAGGCTAACTCATGCAACTCTATCGCTTTTTGTCCGAGGACGACACATCCGCCTTCTGCCACAAAGTCACCGACGCCCTGAACAAAGGCTGGACGCTCTACGGCTCTCCCACGCAAACCTTTGACCCCGTCAAAGGCATCATGCGCTGCGGCCAAGCCGTCACAAAAGACGTCGAAGGCACCTACACGCCCGACATCAAACTCGGAGAACAATAATGGCCAAAACCAATCCCGGTCGCTTCTTTGAGGATTATCAGCTCGGCCAAACCATCGAACACGCGGTCCCACGCACGGTGTCCGGGGGCGAGCGCGCGCTCTATCACGCGCTCTATCCAGCCCGCCACGCGCTCTATTCCTCAGACGCGTTCGCACAGGCCAGCGGCCTGCCCGGCAGCCCGATTGATGACCTTGCCGCATTCCACGTGATTTTCGGCAAAACTGTGCCGGACGTGTCCCTGAACGCCGTCGCCAACCTAGGCTACGCCGAAGGGCGCTGGCACCTGCCGGTCTACGCAGGCGACACGCTGCGCTCGACCTCGGAAGTTATTGGCCTGAAACAAAACTCCAACGGTAAAACCGGAGTGGTTTATGTCCGCACACGCGGGCTGAACCAACGGGACGAAACCGTGATGGACTATGTCCGCTGGGTCATGGTGCGCAAGCGCGACATCGACGCGCCGGCCCCCGAAACCGTGGTGCCAACGCTGTCCAAATCCATCGCGGCCAGCGACCTCGTAATCCCACAGGGGCTGACCTTCGCGGACTACAATTTCACCCTCGCCGGGGAGCCGCATCGCCTGTCCGATTACACAATCGGAGAGCAGATCGACCACGTTGACGGCGTCACCATCGAAGAGGCCGAGCACATGATCGCCACGCGCCTGTGGCAAAACACGGCCAAGGTGCATTTCGACGCCACCTTCCGCCCCGACGGGCAGCGCCTGATCTATGGCGGCCATGTAATCTCGATGGCACGTGCTTTGTCTTTCAATGGCTTGGCCAACGCACAAATGATCGTCGGCCTGAACGCAGGCGCACACGCAAACCCCTGCTTCTCGGGTGATACGGTCAAAGCATGGTCCGAAGTCTTGGACATCGCCGAAACCTCAGCCCCCGGTGTGGGTGCGATTCGCCTGCGGCTGGTTGCAACCAAAGGTGGCGCGCCCTTCGTTCTGCGCGGCGAAGACGGCAAATACGATCCCAACGTTCTGCTTGATCTGGACTACTGGGCGCTGATGCCACTTTGACAAGGCGTAGGGCCGCGCGGTGTGATCACAAATCACACGACTCACACCTGCGGCCCGCACCGGGCGACCCAACGTCGCCAAAATGCACAACTAAACAGCCTGCCTATACGTGATCACACCAAAACCATTCGTGATCACATATGGGCCGATGCGTCGATTTGCGCGCCCCTTTGATGGGAATATCGGCTTGTTCCACGTGACTCTTGGCGAAAAACTCTTATGCATAAACGCCAACAATGACCGACAAAATTACAACCAGAAAGGGACGTGCCCATGGCTGACGTCAAAAAGGTAGAGCGACCCCTCTCCCCGCACCTCCAGGTTTATCGCCCCCAATTGACCTCGATCTCGTCGATTTTGGTGCGCATCACCGGCATCGCATTGCTCGGCCTCTCGACTTTGGTCGTGGCATGGTTCTTGGCCGCCGCATCCTCCGAAACCGCATTCGCGGCGATGGACGGGTTCCTGCGCAGCTGGTTCGGCAGCCTGATCATGCTCGGCGGCGTTTGGGCCTTTGTGTATCACATGCTGGGCCGTCTGCGGCACCTCCTGTGGGACTTCGGCTACTGCGTTGACGTGCCCACATCCGAAAAACTGGCGATCGGCATGTTGGGCCTTTCGACACTGGTCACCCTGATCGTCGCGCTCGTCTGAGCCGCACAAGCAAGGAAACATCCCATGCAACGTTATTTGACTGATCGAAAACGCGCTGATGGCTTGGGCTCCGGCCGTCACGGCACGCACCACCACTGGCACATGATGATGACGTCTCTGGCGCTCGTCGTGGTTGTGCCTGTGTTTTTGGTGACATTCTTGGCCGGCTTTGGCGGCACATACGCAGAGGTCGTGGCCTACTTCAGCCAGCCTGTTCCTGCGATTATTGTGGCCCTCAGCCTCATCGTCACTATCTCCCACGTGACCAGCGAAGCCGTTGTCGCCGTTGAGGACTATGTCCACGGCGCGCGCGGTAAGCTGCTGATCATTGGGTTGAACTGGTTCTCCTACATTCTCATCGCCGTTGGCCTGTTCGCCATTGCGCGCATGGCTCTCTAAAACAGGGAAGTTTGAAAATGGCTGCATACGACTACGAGACGCATGAATATGACGTCGTGGTGATCGGCGCTGGTGGCGCTGGTCTTCGCGCGACTTTGGGCATGGCTGAGCAAGGTCTGCGGACCGCTTGCGTGACCAAAGTGTTCCCCACACGCTCCCACACTGTGGCGGCACAGGGCGGCATCGCGGCCAGCTTGGGCAATATGGGCCCTGACAGCTGGCAGTGGCACATGTACGACACCGTCAAAGGCTCCGACTGGCTGGGCGACACCGACGCGATGGAATACCTCGCGCGCGAAGCCCCCAAAGCGGTCTATGAGCTAGAGCACTACGGCGTGCCGTTCTCGCGCACCGAAGAAGGCAAAATCTACCAGCGGCCCTTCGGCGGCCACACCACCGAATACGGCGAAGGCCCCCCCGTGCAGCGGACCTGTGCCGCAGCCGACCGCACCGGCCACGCCATTCTGCACACGCTCTATGGTCAGTCGCTGAAAAACAACGCTGAGTTCTACATCGAATACTTCGCGATCGACCTGATCATGTCCGAAGACGGGCAGTGCCAAGGCGTTCTGTGCTGGAAACTCGATGACGGCACCTTGCACCTGTTCAACGCCAAGATGACCGTTCTGGCCACTGGCGGCTACGGGCGCGCGTACTTCTCGGCCACGTCTGCACACACCTGCACAGGTGACGGCGGCGGCATGGTTGCCCGCGCGGGCCTCGCGCTACAGGACATGGAGTTCGTGCAATTCCACCCCACCGGGATCTACGGCTCCGGCTGCCTGATCACCGAAGGCGCACGCGGCGAAGGCGGCTACCTGACCAACTCCGAAGGCGAGCGGTTCATGGAACGCTACGCGCCGACCTACAAAGACCTCGCCTCGCGCGATGTGGTCTCGCGCTGCATGACGATGGAAATCCGCGAGGGCCGCGGCGTGGGCGCCGAAGGCGATCACATCCACCTGCACCTCAACCACCTGCCCCCAGAAACACTGGCCGAACGCCTGCCCGGCATCTCGGAATCGGCACGCATTTTTGCGGGCGTGGACCTGACCAAAGAGCCCATCCCAGTTCTGCCCACGGTGCACTACAACATGGGCGGCGTGCCCACGAACTACTGGGGCGAAGTGCTCGCACCCACCAAGGACAAGCCCGATAACGTCGCTCCCGGCCTGATGGCTGTGGGTGAGGCAGGCTGCGCCTCGGTCCACGGCGCCAACCGTCTGGGCTCTAACTCACTGATCGACCTCGTGGTCTTTGGCCGCGCCGCTGCTATCCGCGCCGGTCAAATCGTCGATCCCAAAACCCCCAACCCCGAGCTGAACCAACGCTCCGTGGACATGGCTCTGGCCCGCTTCGACGGCCTGCGTCACGCCCGCGGTCAGGTCGGCACCGCCGAACTGCGCCTTGAGATGCAGAAAACCATGCAGGCCGACGCCGCCGTTTTCCGCACCGACAAGACACTCGCTGAGGGCAAGGACAAGATGGACGACGTCGCCTCCAAAATGGACGACATCGCCGTCACCGACAACAGCCTGGTGTGGAACTCGGACCTGATGGAAACCCTCGAATTGGCCAACCTGATGCCCAATGCCGTGGCCACCATCACAGCCGCCGAGGCCCGCAAAGAAAGCCGTGGCGCCCACGCTCACGAGGATTACCCAAACCGGGACGACGAAAACTGGCGCAAGCACAGCCTCGTCTGGTTCACAGGCAAAAACGGCGCGGCCAAACTGGACTACCGCGGCGTTCACCTCGAACCCCTCAGCAGCCACAACGAAGGCGGCATTGACCTCAAGAAAATCGCGCCAAAAGCGCGGGTGTATTGAGCCTCAGCACCCCATACGGACCGGGATCGACCGTGGCCCCCGCGCCATGGTCGACTGCCCCCCTCGCACCGACGACACCCGACACCTAAGGAGAGCGACCCATGGCACAATTTACCCTGCCTAAGAACTCCAAGATCACCGTGGGCAAAACATGGCCCAAGCCCGAAGGCGCCACCAACGTTCGCAAGTTTCAGATCTATCGCTGGAACCCCGAAGACGGCAAAAACCCCCAACTCGACACCTATTTCGTCGATATGGATACCTGCGGTCCGATGGTTTTGGACGGCCTCATCAAGATCAAAAATGAGATCGACCCCACACTGACCTTCCGCCGGTCCTGCCGCGAAGGCATCTGTGGCTCCTGCGCGATGAACATCGACGGCATCAACACACTCGCCTGCATTTACGGCATGGATGAGGTGAAGGGCGACGTCAAAATCTATCCGCTGCCCCACATGGAAGTCGTCAAGGATCTGATCCCCGACCTGACCCACTTCTACGCGCAGCACGCCTCCATTATGCCGTGGCTGGAAACCAAGACCAACCGCCCCGCCAAGGAATGGCGCCAGTCCATCGAAGACCGCAAAAAGCTCGATGGCCTGTATGAATGCGTGATGTGCGCGTCGTGCTCGACATCCTGCCCCAGCTACTGGTGGAACGGCGACAAATACCTCGGGCCAGCCGCCCTCCTACATGCCTACCGCTGGATCATCGATTCGCGCGATGAGGCCACGGGTGAGCGTTTGGATGCTCTCGAAGACCCCTTCAAGCTGTATCGCTGCCACACAATTATGAACTGCTCCAAGACCTGCCCCAAGGGTTTGAACCCCGCCAAGGCAATCGCGTCGATCAAGCAGATGATGGTTGAGCGTCACGTCTAAGCGGCGCCAAATCCTATCGCAAAAGGCACCTTCGGGTGCCTTTTTCATTTGGATCAAACCACTGGGCAGTCCTTGGCAGTCCTCAAAGAAAAAGCGCCCCATGCTGGTGGGGCGCTTTTCTTATTTCACCGGGTATGGCCATGGATCAGGGACCAAATCCTACGGTGGCGGGAGCCTTAATGAGACCAGAGAAACCACCCCAAGCCCGGTTTTTAACGAGATAAAACAATACTCACTAATCTAGAACACACAAAGAACATTAACCATATTTCTCCATCGGGCCAGTACGGATTCCCTTACTTTCGTCAGATTTTCGCCACATTGGCCCGTTGTGGCCAAACCTCTAGCACAGCGGCCACCACAACCAGACCGCCGCCAAACACCTCTAACGGTGTCAAAACCTCACCCGCCAAAAGCGCGGCACCGGCCGTCCCGATCAGCACTTCGGCCATCAACAAAATCCCAACACGCGCGGGGTCCAATCGTGCCGTGGCCCACAACAGCCCCGCAATCGAAACGCCCCACCAGATCCATCCGGTTCCAATCGCCAACCCGATCTGCGCAAGCGTCACGGCGTTCGGCATCGGCTCCAACACCACCGCAAGACACAGCGCCGTGGCCAGCGCTCCAAGCGAAAACAACCACGCCGCCAAGACCGGCGGCAGCGCAGGCTTGGCCCGCAGGACCGTCGTCGTTACCGACCAACACACCCCCGAAATCAGCCCAAACCATTCGCCCAGGGACTTGGGCACCGGCGCACCGCCCCCCGCGCTAAGCATCAGGCTCAGGCCGCACAATCCAAACCCAATCGCGACATATCGCAGAACCGGCGTGTGCCAGCCCATCACGTATCGCGCAATCAGGGTGCTCCACACCGGAGTGAGGAAAAACAACAGGATCACAAGCGCGACGCGCCCATAGATAAACCCAATCGAATAAAGCGCAAACGCCCCACCGCCCATAACCAAGGCCCAGCGCGTCATCCGATGCGGCCCGGTCGCAGCGCGCCAGTACCGCAGGGCAAAGGGCGTCAAACCCGCAACAGACGCCGCTGCAATCACCGCTGTCCCCCAAGGCCCCGCCAAGCCCAGCGCCTCCATCTGGCGCACAGGCAACCAGTAAAACCCCCACAGAATCCCTGTGGCGATCACTATCAACGATGCAAATTTGGTGGTGCGTTCAACGGACATAAAACGCCTCTATCCGAGGCGACTGCCAAAAACAAACGCCCCAAGGTCGCGGATCATCACGGCTGCGCACACGCGCTCTTAGGCCAACAGCACCCGCATATAACCGCCATTCCCCAAACGCCGGAATTCACGCCAGCCAACTCAAGGCCTCTGGCGCATCATAGAAAACGCAGCACCAGGAAACCCTTCAACCTTGTCGCGCGAAATCTAGTCCAACCATGGTTTTGGAAACGGGGGCCAGCACCCAACCGGCCAGCCATTTCAGTGCAGGGGCCCATCTTTAGGCGCCTCTCCACGAAGAAGGCAGTCCATAATCAGCATCAAGAAGACGAAATGCAGTCACCCAAAGGAACCGGGCCTCAAAACAAACGCGCAGCACCTGGCATTAAGAAACGACAGCCATCACTCAGCAAAACGGCCTTCAACACAAAGGCCGATGCGGAATCAGCCGTCCTTAACCTCACACTGCACCTGCCGAGACAAAAGCCTGCTACACGCACGCTGCGCCTCGCGCTGACTGAGCCCCACAAAGCTGGGCATATACCCCTGCCGCTGTTTCGTGACCTGCCGCAAAGCCGTGTCCAAGGTATCAATCTCTTGCAAAGCCGTGCGCAGCAGCAACTTGTCCGCCGCATAGCGCGTCGACTGAGGTTCCAACTGGATACCAAACACCCGCCCACCAGAGGACCGTGCTGCGCGGGTGACCACCTCACGCTGAATATCCGCGCTATCGATCAACGCCCCATCAACAGGCCGTGGCGCTGGAACAGCCGCTCCACCGCTCGGGCTACTGCTATTCATCGCAATCAAAACACTATCGCCGAGCGTCCCACGATCGGGCCGCGCAACGGGCCGGCTCGACTTCGCCACAGCGGTCATGCCAGCCGTTGGGCTAACATCGTAGACAGGTAAACGCGGCCTACGCACAGCCGCATGGCTCGGCGCGCGCTTAAACCCCATATCCAACAATTCGGCCACACGCGCATTCCGCGTCACGGTCGAACGCCCACCAAACACAGTCGCGATAATCCGCTCTTCGCCCCGCTCCGCACTCGCGACCAAATTAAAGCCCGCCGCGTTCGTAAAACCCGTCTTGATCCCATCCGCACCACGATAATTACTCAACAAACGGCGGTTCGTGTTTCGCACAGTGCCCATGCCTGTGTCCGTCGATTTCCGAGAAAAGATGTTGTAATACTGCGGATAATCGAAAAACAGCCGCCGTCCCATCACCGTCATGTCCCGCGCGGTCGACAAATGCCCCGATTGCGTCAAACCATGAGCGTTGCGAAAGGTCGTGTTCGTCATGCCCAGCGCCCGCGCAGTACGCGTCATCCGCTTAGCGAACGCAGCCTCAGACCCCGAAATAGCCTCACCAATCGCCGTTGCCGCATCGTTGGCCGATTTCACCGCTGCCGCCCTGATAAGATAGCGCAACTTGATCTTCTGCCCCGACCGCAGCCCCAGCTTTGAGGGCGGCTCAGACGCCGCAAACCGCGAAATCCGTACACTCGTGTCCAAAGAGATCTCGCCCAAACGGATCGCCTCAAACGCAACATACAGCGTCATCATCTTGGTCAACGACGCGGGATGCAGCCGCGTATCCGCATTGCGCGAATGCAGCACCTCGCCGGTGCGCGCGTCCATAACCATCGCCGCGTAGGGCGCCGCGAACGTCATCTTCCCGCCGCCGAGCACAATGCAAAGCGACAGGACGGCCACAAAAGCCAACCTTTGTATCATCTGCGTCAAATCACTGCCCGATCTGCCGTTATGTCTTGGGGGGCTTTGCCCTCCCGGAATTATTAAGACCAGAAAAACACACCCCGCGCAAAATTTCCAGAGAAACCAGCCCTTTCCCGAAAAAACTAAACCCCTCAAAAGGAACACCAACTCTCGAAAGTGATAGCGCACCTTTCCTAACAACCCGTATCCACAGTGCTGGCATGACCGCGATTTCAATGATAAATTAGTGTCAACCTAAGGAGACACTCGAATGACCGAAATGTTTGACACCCGCAAAGACCAAGCCGCCACCTGGTTTCGCTCCCTGCGCGATCAAATCGTGGCCGCCTTTGAGGCGTTGGAAGACAGCCAAACCACAGGCCCCTTTGCGGACCTGCCCCCGGGTCGGTTTGAGGTCACCGAAACCACACGCGCCGAGGATGGCGGCGGCGGCATCATGAGCGTGATGCGCGGCGGCCGCCTCTTTGAAAAGGTCGGCGTAAATTGGTCGGCGGTTCACGGCACCCTTGCCCCCCGTGCCGTCGCCGCAATGGCCGCACGCAAAGACATCCCCGGCATGGCCGAAGATCCCCGCTTTTGGGCGTCCGGCATCAGCCTCGTTGCCCACATGCGCAACCCCCACACCCCAGCGGTCCACATGAACACCCGCATGTTCTGGACCCCACATGCTTGGTGGTTCGGCGGTGGATCAGACCTCAACCCCTGTATTGAAGTCGCCGAGGACACAGCCTTTTTCCACAACGTCCTCAAGGACCATTGCGATAAACACGACACAACCTATTACCCACGCTTCAAGGAATGGGCGGACGAGTATTTCTACGTGCCCCACCGTGGCCGCGCACGCGGCGTAGGCGGCATTTTCTACGACGATCTATGCACCGGCGATTGGGCCAAGGACTTCGCTTTCACCCAAGACGTAGGCCGCGCATTCCTGCCTGCTTTCACTGGCGTGACCGAGAAAAACCGCGATGCGACTTGGACCGAAGCAGACAAAGAAAAACAACTCATCCACCGTGGCCTCTACGCCGAATACAACCTCGTCTATGATCGCGGCACCAAATTCGGGCTCGAAACAGGCCACAACGCAGACGCCGTCCTCATGTCCCTCCCGCCAGAGGCGAAATGGACCTAACCACACATTAACATTCCGGCATCAATCCAATCCATAAAGGACGGGTTGGTGCCGACACATTTCCAAAGCCTAGCGTACCTGCGCAACGCCCGCTAACCTTCCCAATCAAAGTATCTGCCAAAGGTTGAGAAATGATTGAAGGCCTGAGCCACCTGACCTTTATCGTGCGCGATCTCGATAAAATGGAGACCGTGCTCGCAACCGTCCTCGACGCGCAAAAGATCTATGACAGCGGCGCAGAAACATTCTCCCTCTCACAAGAACGATTTTTTAAAGTCGGAGGCCTCTGGGTCGCCATCATGCAAGGCGCGCCCCTGCAAGAAAAAACCTACAACCACGTCGCCTTCAAAATGGGCCCGGATGAATATGACGACCGCCTCGCGCGCATCAAATCCCTCGGCCTACAAATCAAAGAAGGCCGCCCCCGCGTAGACGGCGAAGGCCACTCCATTTACTTTTACGACCACGACAACCACCTGTTCGAATTGCACAGCGGCACCCTTGAGCAACGGTTGCAGCGTTACTCAAGCCGCTAAAACCGTCCTATTCACCGCGCAAAGCCGCAGCCTCCCGGACCTTTGCCCGAGCCTTCAATTCCAATGCCTCGTTCACTTGCTCAATCCGCGCGCGCCGCTCCCACCTCATATACTCGGAATAGGTTGCGGAACTGTTACTGGCCAAATCCAAAACCTCTAAATCACGCGGACCAATCAACGCCCCCACGATCCGGCGATGCTTCATAATCGGCAGCCACGCATCCTCCTGACGCGCACGCTCCAACCAAAACCCCAACTTCGCGCGCGCATCAGACAAAGCCAAATACGGGGGCAGATTTTCAAAACCAGGGCGCATGAGCGATCCTTTCAAAAACACGGTCACACCCCCGATCTCTGTCAGAGCAGTTAAGCCAACGTTAAGACTGGTTCCCATCTGTACAAAAGTCGGCCAAAAAATTCAGATCACCCATTTTACAGCAACCGAAGCCGCCCACGCCCGCCGACGTTTTGTACAAAACTCAGCCGCAATTGTCAGAACCCAACGCCAGATCACACAAAAACGCCCCACACCGGCAACCGGGCGGGGCGTTTTTAACTCTAAATTAACATTGGTATACGCACACTTTGCGCAAACCAATTTCTGAAACGTTAATTTATGCGGGCACAGACTCGCGCAATGTTTCGATCATAAGCGTCACATTTTCAGGGTCCGCATCAGGCGTAATCCCATGACCAAGGTTAAAGATATGCGGCCCCTTAGAGAACGCCTCACGAATGTGACGCACCTCATCAATCAGGTCCTGACCACCCGTCACCATGTGACGGGACGCCAAGTTACCCTGCACGCAGCCATCAACCTGAACGTGTGCCGCGCCCCACTCTGGCGTGACCGAGTTATCCAACGCCACACAGTCCGCGCCGGTCTTTCCAGCAAAGCCGATATAGCCGTCGCCCGCTTCACGCGGAAAGGCAATGATCGGCGTGTTGGGATGCTTGGCCTTAAGCGCGTCAATAATACGCTTCGTGGGCGCCACGGCATATTTCTCAAACGCTTCGCCCTTCAGGCTCCCGGCCCAGCTGTCAAATATCTTAACGACCTCAGCACCCGCTTGAATTTGCATATCCAAATAGGTGATCGTTGCTTCCGTCAGGCGATCCATGATCTTGTCAAAAAGTGCTACGTTTTCAATCATTAGCTTGTGCGCAGGCGCCTGATCTGGCGTGCCCTGACCCGCAATCATGTAGGTCGCAACGGTCCATGGCGCGCCAG
Source organism: Thalassobacter stenotrophicus (assembly GCF_001458315.1). Classification (GTDB taxonomy): domain Bacteria; phylum Pseudomonadota; class Alphaproteobacteria; order Rhodobacterales; family Rhodobacteraceae; genus Thalassobacter; species Thalassobacter stenotrophicus. The sequence continues at coordinate 136,991 of NZ_CYRX01000011.1, forward strand.
CGAAACCAATCAAAGTGGTCTCCTCCGGCAACTCACGTCGCAGAATTTTCACCGTCTCATAGATCGGCGAAAGATGGTCATGGATGGCATCCGCGGGCTTAATCCGATCAAAGTCTGCATCCGCTTGGATCGTCGACAAACGGGGTCCCTCACCGGTAACAAACCAAAGATCCGCGCCCAGCGCTTCGGGCACCAAAAGGATGTCCGCAAACAAGATCGCAGCATCAAAACCATAACGCCGGATCGGCTGAAGCGTCACCTCAGCAGCCAACTCAGAGTTGTAGCAAAGCGACAGAAAATCCCCAGCCTCAGCCCGCGTCGCGCGGTACTCTGGCAAATAGCGACCCGCTTGGCGCATCATCCAAATCGGCGGAACCGACTGGGTTTCGCCATTGAGGCTGCGAAGGAGTTTCTTAGTCTGAGTCATTTGGTCGTTCCTATGCACTGGACAAAGCGTCCCTTTCTCATGTCAAACTGGCAGAAGCAGACCGATTGTCAATCTAAGTTGACACATGTAAGAGAACGCCTATGTCGAATATCACACTCCCGACCCCGAATTCACCCCTGAAAATTGGCACACGTGGCTCACCCCTCGCTTTGGCGCAGGCGTATGAAACACGGGCCCGACTATCCAAGGCTTTCGACCTTCCGGAAGAGGCTTTTGAGATCGTTGTGATACAAACGACGGGCGACCGTGTGCTCGACCGCCCGCTCAAGGAGATTGGTGGCAAGGGATTATTCACCCGAGAAATCGAAGAGGACATGCTGTCAGGTAAAATTGACATCGCGGTGCATTCGATGAAGGACATGCCTGTGCTTCAGCCCGAGGGTTTGTTGCTTGATACCTACCTGCCACGTGAAGACGTGCGGGACGCGTTTGTGTCGCCACACCACTCAGGCCTTGCGGACCTGCCAGAGGGTGCTGTTGTCGGCTGCTCCAGCCTACGTCGCCGGGCGCAATTGGCCAACCGTCGCCCGGACGTTCAACTAGTTGAGTTTCGCGGTAACGTACAGACACGCATGAAAAAACTTAATGATGGCGTCGCGGTTGCGACCTTCCTTGCGATGGCCGGGCTTAATCGTCTGGGCATGGATGAAGTTCCGAAAACTGCCATCTCTGAGGACGACATGTTGCCCGCCGTAGCGCAGGGTGCCATCGGCATTGAACGTCGCGCAAACGACAGCCGCGCGGCCGCCATGCTAGAGGCCATCCATGACATCCCCACAGGCCAGCGCCTTGCGGTGGAACGCAGCTATCTTGCCGCGCTCGACGGATCCTGTGAGACCCCTATCGCAGGGCTTGCCGTCCTAAATGGTGGAACCGTCGATTTCCGAGGAGAGATCCTGCGGCCAGATGGATCTGAGATTATCGTAGACGCTGAAAGCGGCGCGATTGAGGACGGGGCCGAGATTGGCCGCGCTGTCGCGGCCCGGATGCGCGCCAGCGCCCCTGATGACTTCTTTAGCTGGTTGACGACCTAAACACGACGTTAACCCCGTAGGCCTGCCCTAGGGCGAGCCTACGGCACCACCTTGCCCGGGTTCATCACGTTCCCCGGGTCCAGCGCGCCCTTGATCTGCCGCATCACAGCCAACGCGATGGGTGATTTATGCCGCGCCAGTGTCGCCAGTTGCGACCGCCCCACACCGTGCTCGGCCGAGATTGAGCCCCCCAACGATACGGTCACCCCATCGATCACCGCCCGCACCGCCTCCAGATGCGCAGGATCATCGTGCGTCGGATAAACTGCGTAGTGAAAGTTACCATCACCTAAATGCGCCACGGTGATATCGGTTGCTTCCGCGTCTAGCTCAGCCAAACGGGCCTGAACCTCAGCCTCAAACAGGGCTACCTTTTCGAGCGGCACACAAACGTCGGTGTCTACGATCGGCAGCTGCGTGAACTTGATCTCGGCGGATGCTTCGCGGATCGCCCAGATCGTGCTGCGCTGCGCCTCAGATGCCGCGAGCGTCGCGTCTAGAACGAGGCCTTCCTCCATCAGACTGGCCAACGTTTCGGCCAGTGGTGCGTCCATATCGAGGCCACCCAATTCCACCATTATCGTGCAGTCACCCGTCTTCAACGGGACCGTCAGGTCGGGCCGATGCTGCGCCAAGCGCTGCATGAAATTACGGGGCATGTATTCAAACGCCTCGACCGCGCCGCCACTAGCCGCCTGCAAAGCGCGCAGAATTTTCAGCGCGGCCCCCAGATCAGGCGCGGACAAAAGCGCGGTAGCGTAGCCGACGGGCTTGGGGAACAGCTTGAGGACCGCCGCCGTAATGATGCCCAGCGTACCCTCGGCCCCGATGAACAGGTCGCGCAGATCGTAGCCAGAGTTATCCTTGTGCAGCTCCGTCATCATATCCAATACCTCACCGCTGGCCAAAACGACCTCTAGCCCCAAGCACAGCCCACGGGTCGAGCCATAGCGCACCACATTCGATCCACCTGCGTTCGTCGAAAGGCACCCCCCGATCCGCGCAGAGCCCTTGGCCCCAAAGGTCAGCGGGAAAATCAGGTCATGGGCGTCGGCCGCGTCATGCAAGGATTGCAGAACCACACCCGCCTCCACCACGGCGATGCGGGCGTCTGGCTTGATCGTGCGAATGCGCGACATCCGTTCCAGCGACAGCATGACCTCACCCCGGGCTTGGGTGCCGCCCACAAGTCCCGTGTTGCCCCCGACGGGCACAATCGCGCCGCCTGCATCGGCCACGACACGCACCACGGCGGCCACCTCTGCGGTATTGGCGGGGCGTACAACGCACAGCGGTTCAGATGGGTAAACCCCCGTCCAATCCCGGCTGTAACCCGCACAATCCGCCCCCTCCAGAACGTGGCTTGGCCCCACGATGGCCCGTATCGCGTCGATCATTTTGGCCCCCTATGTGGTTTGGGTCGCAAATGGGTCTTGACGTCCCCGCGCCCGCCCCGTAATTGGCGCGTCACGGCGGTATAGCTCAGTTGGTTAGAGCAGCGGAATCATAATCCGCGTGTCCGGGGTTCAAGTCCCTGTACCGCCACCACACTCCCTCTTTTTGATACTTTCACGCGCAAAGCACCGCGCGCAATGCACGTTGTTGATACATTGCCCTGCGACGCGCGTTAACCCGCGCGTGCATCCAATAGGTTGGTCAGCCAATCAGGGTCCATCTCAGGCACGGACGACAGCAAAAGTTGCGTGTAATCCGGATAGGGCGGCTCTAACACATCGCTCTTTAGGCCCTGCTCGACCACTTTACCTTCAAGCATCACGACGATCTCATCGCTAATCGCTTTTACGGTGGCGATATCGTGGGTGATGAACAAGTAGCTGTAGTTGAACTCTTTTTGCAGGCGGAGCAGCAGTTTGAGGATACCCTCCTGCACAATCTGATCGAGCGCCGAGGTGACCTCATCGCAGATGATCAACTCAGGTTCCGCGGCCAATGCGCGGGCGATACAAATCCGCTGTTTTTGCCCACCCGACAGCTCCGATGGCAGCCGGTCGAAAAAGCTATCGTCCAGTTCAATCATCTGAAGCAATTCAGACACGCGCGCATCACGGGCACGACCCTTAAAGCCCAGATAAAACTCAAGCGGTCGGCCGATGATCTCACCCACGGTTTGTTTGGGGTTCATGGCGGTGTCAGCCATTTGATAGATCATCTGGATTTTTTGCAGCTGCGCGCGGCTGCGGTTTTTCAATTGCGGAGGCAGTGGCTCACCGTTGAACAGCACCTCGCCCCCGCTTTGGGGCAACAGGCCGGTAATAACGCGGGCGGTCGTGGATTTGCCCGATCCGCTTTCACCCACGACGGCGACGGTCTTGCCGCGGGGCATCGTGATCGACACATCGTGCAAGACTTTCACCACGCCGTATGCAGCATCAACGCCTTTGACCTCTAGGATCAAATCGTCGCTCGTCTCCTCGGGCTTTTCCAAGCCACGCACGGACCACAAAGACTTGGTATATGGCATCTCGGGTGCAGTGAGCATTTTGCGCGTTTCGGCCTCTTCGACCTCTTCGCCATAGCGCAGGACTTTGATCACGTCGGCCATTTGGGCCACAACCGCGAGGTCGTGGGTGATGTAGATCGCGGCGGTGTTAAACTCTTCGACAATCTTGCGCATCGAGGCGAGGACCTCAACCTGTGTGGTCACATCCAGCGCTGTTGTCGGCTCATCAAAGATGATCAGGTCGGGGCGGGGGGACATCGCCATCGCGGTCATCACACGCTGTAATTGCCCGCCCGACACTTGGTGCGGATAGCGTGCGCCAATACTGCTCGGGTTGGGCAGTTGCAGCGCATCATACAACTCAACCGCGTCTTCGCGGGGGTTACCGTTAGGCGATAGGCCCGCGCGATTGGTGGCCTCAACCGTTTGCTCAATCAAGCGGTGCGCAGGGTTGAAACTGGCCGCTGCGGATTGCGCGACATAGGCGATACGCGTGCCCCACAGGGGACGCTTTTGCGCCTCGGACATCGCAGCAAGGTCCATGCCGTCAAACAGGATTGAGCCACCTGTCAGCTTGCAGCCCGGCTGGGTGTACCCCATCGCGGCCTTGCCCAGCGTGGATTTACCCGCACCACTTTCACCGATCAGGCCCATGACCTCACCCCGGCGGAGTTGCAGGTTCACGCCCTTGATGATCGGGTGCCAACGTTCGTCCGAAAACCCGTCGATCCGGATGTCGCGCATATCAAGAAGAAGATCAGAGGTCATCGCGCAGCCCGGAGGTTTGTTGCAGGAACCAGTCCACGATGAAGTTCACCGCAACCGTCAAAAGAGCAATCGCCGCAGCGGGCAAAAGCGGGGTGAACGCGGCGCGCAAATCGAACTGTGCAAACTGGATGAGCGAGGCGTTTTCGCGCACCATCGAACCCCAATCTGCTGTCGGGGGCTGGATGCCAACACCAAGGAATGACAGGGCCGCAATGGTCAGGAACACAAAGGAAAACCGCAGCCCGAATTCGGCGACCATGGGGGGCAGGATGTTGGGCAAGATTTCACGGCGCATGACCCATGCGAGGCCTTCACCGCGCAGGCGCGCGGCCTCAACATAATCCATCACCACAACGTTTACCGCCACCGCGCGAGTTAGGCGGAACACACGGGTGCTATCCAACACCGCGATGATCACGATCAGGGACCACACAGTTGATCCAAAGATCGACAGCAGCATCAGCGCAAAGATCAGCGACGGGATCGCCATCAACACATCCACTGCGCGAGAAATCAATTGATCCAGCCACGACCGATTAATCGCCGCAATCAAGCCGAGCGAGCCACCGATTACAAAGGCCAGCAGCGTCGTTGCAAGCGCAATTCCGATGGTGTTGCGCGCGCCATAGATCAAGCGGGTCAGAATATCGCGCCCAATCTGATCGGTGCCAAACCAATGTTCATCTGACCACGGGGCATAGGCCGCGAATGAACTATCGGCCTCACCATAGGGGGCGATGAACGGCGCAAAGATGGCCACACACAGATAGAATGTGACGACCAACAGGCCAAACCACGCAGAAATCGGCGCTTTGCGCAGCACAATCCAAGCCCGCTGCGTGCGCGTCCGCCGGACCCGTACGGCACCAACTTCTGCACTGGCGGAATATGTTTCGGGGGCGTCGCTCATCGGGGGTGCAAAAGCCTCGGGTTGGTGATGATGCCGATGATATCAGCAATCAAGTTGAGCAGGATGTACGTGCCCGCAAAGATCAGCGCGCAGGCTTGAACGACGGGAATGTCGCGCGTGGTCACAGCGTCGACCATCAACTGACCGATGCCCGGGTACACGAACACGACCTCAACCACGACGACGCCCACCACCAGATAGGCAAGGTTGAACGCGATCACTGTTGCAATCGGCGCCCATGCATTTGGCAGCGCGTGGCGCAAAATGATCTCACGCGGAGTGGCCCCCTTAAGACGCGCCATCTCGATGTAGGGTGAGGCGAGCAGGTTGATGATGGCCGCCCGTGTCATCCGCATCATGTGCGCCACAATCACCAGCGTTAGGGTCATCGCGGGCAGGGCCACGCGGTACAAACGCTCCGCCAGCGGCGTGTCGGCCTGCACATTCGCAAGGCTCGGGAACCATGGGTTGATGGCCGCGAACACTAAGATCAGGATGTAGGCCACAAAGAATTCCGGTGTCGCAATCGTCGTAAGCGTCGTGACGTTCACCGCCCGATCATACACTGATCCGCGATACAGCGCAGCTGTCAAACCCAGCAGCAACGCAAGCGGCACAGCAATCATCGCTGTCACGCCAGCTAGGAACAACGTGTTCCACAACCGTGGCCCCACCAGATCCACAACCGGCCGGGACCGATCCACGCCAGAGGACGACCGCCCCGAAAAGCTGGTGCCCAAGTCGCCTGTCGCAACCGCACCAACCCATTGGAAGTACCGCACCACGGCCGGCTCATCGAGCCCCAGTTCATCGCGGAAGGCGGCCACAGTTTCTTCGGTCGCGGCCTGCCCTAGAACAGCCTCGCCAAAATCCCCCGGCAACATGGAAATGCTGGAAAAGATGATCGCAGAGACCACAAACAACGTCGCAACGCCCAAGCCGAGCCGCTTGAGAACCGTTTTGAATACTGGATGCACTAGGTGCGTCCCCCTTTTACGCCGCTCTGTGGCAGCTTTAGGTCACATCATTGGTGTACAACGAGAAATTGTAAACAGCCTATCTGCGACTACCATCTTAACATTTACGACATTTTCCGGGAAAGCCCCTTCACAGTTGGAAATCCTCTGGTACCATTGCGCGCAGACGTCTCCGGGCGGTGTGCGACCGGCACACGGCAAAACGCATGAGACGCGTCGTCAGACAGCAGGGAGAAAAAACTGTGACGAAACAAAAGGATATCTACCTCAAGAACCGCGCAAAGCTGCTCACGGAAAAGCAGATTGACCGCCGTTCCTTTGTGATGTCGGCGCTGGCCGCCGGTGTGGCATTGCCCGCGGCGCTGTCGCTGGCTGGCCAAGCCGAAGCCGCTACTCCTAAAACCGGCGGCAAGCTACGCCAAGCGTTTGGCTACGGCTCCACCACCGATGTGATGGACCCCGCCAACTCAGAAAACGGGTTCATGCAGGCCGTGCAATTTGCACGCGGCAACTACCTGACCGAAGTCTCGAACACCGGTGAGCTGGTCGGCGAACTGGCTGAGAGCTTTGAGCCCTCGAACAACGCGTCCACTTGGGTATTCAACCTGCGCCGCGGCGTTGAGTTCCACAACGGCAAGACCATGACCCCAGAGGACGTAATCGCCACGTTCAACCGTCACCGCGCCGAGGACAGCACCTCTGCCGCGAAGGGTCTGATCACTGCCGTTAAAGAAATCCGCAAGGACGGCGACAATCAGGTCGTGTTTGAACTTGAAAGCGGCAACGCCGACTTCCCCTTTATCGTGTCGGACTATCACCTGATGATCCAACCCGAGGGTGGCGACAATCAGGGCCTTGAGGGCACTGGCGGCTACATGATCGAAAGCTTTGAGCCCGGTGTGCGAGCCGCATTCAAGCGCAACCCCAACTACTTCAAAGAAGGCCGCGCCAACTTTGATGAGGTTGAATTCCTGTCGGTTCTCGACACGACCGCGCGTCAAAGTGCGATCATGTCCGGCGATGTAGATTTCGCCGATAGCATGGACCCCAAAACGGTCGCCCTAATGGCTCGTGTGCCCACGCTGAACCTGATGGAAGTCACCGGGACACAGCACTACACGTTCCCAATGCGCCTCGATGTGGGCCCGTTTGACAACTACGACCTGCGCATGGCGCTGAAGCTAGCGATCAAGCGTCAGGAACTGGTGGACAAGGTTCTGCTGGGTCACGGTGCGGCCGGTAACGACGTGCCTGTGTCCTCGGCGATGCCCTTCCTCAACACCGAACTGCCGGTGCATGAGTTCGATGCCGATCGCGCGCGCTTCCATTACGAAAAGTCGGGCCACTCCGGCCCGATCCAACTGTCCGTTGCCGATGCTGCCTTTGCAGGTGCCGTTGATGCGGGCCAGTTGATCGCAGCCTCCGCCGCGGAAGCCGGGATTGAGATCGAACTGATCCGTGAGCCATCGGATGGCTACTGGTCGAACGTGTGGAACAAAAAAGGCTGGTGCGCCTGTTACTGGGGCGGTCGTCCGACCCAAGACTGGATGTACTCGGCGGCCTACACCTCTGACACAGAGTGGAACGATACCGCGTGGAAGGACACCGAAAGCGCAGATCGCTTCAACGATGTGGTCGTCTCGGCCCGCTCTGAGACCGACCAGACCAAGCGCAAGGACCTCTACTGGGAGGCACAGCGCCTGTTGCAGGACGATGGCGGCGCAATCGTGGCCATGTGGGCGAACTTCATCGCCGCACACTCCAAATCCTTGGCGAATGATGGCAACATCGCCGCCAACTGGGAAAACGACGGCAACAAAGTCGCCGAGCGTTGGTGGTTCGCGTAACCACGCGCCCATATCCAGACCACATGGCGGCGAGGGCAACTTCGCCGCCATTTTTGTGACGTACCCCAGCAAAGCGAAGCATCCATGGACACGGTGACAGAGTTTCCCTTTCCGGTCTCAGAAGACCCTCATATTCTGATCCCTCTGACCGATGGGACCCGCCTTTCGGCGCGTATTTGGCGGGCTGAGGGGGCGGGGCCAGTGCCAGTTATTCTAGAATACATCCCCTACAGAAAACGCGATGGCACGGCTGTGCGTGACGCGCTTGGTCACCCCTATCTGGCCGGTCACGGATATGCCTGCGTCCGCGTGGACACCCGTGGCAACGGCGAAAGCGAAGGGGTGATGCATGACGAATACACCGAAACCGAGCTGTCGGATGCGTGCGATGTGATCGCATGGCTGGCTGCGCAGGATTGGTGCAGTGGTACGGTCGGGATGCAGGGTATTTCGTGGGGCGGATTCAACAGCCTGCAAGTCGCGATGCGCCGCCCCCCGGCGCTAAAAGCGGTCATCACGCTCTGCTCAACCACCGACCGCTACGCCGATGACATCCACTACAAGGGCGGCGTTATGCTGGGCGAAAACCCCGGCTGGGCGGCAACGGCGCTGTCGTGGTTTTCGGTCCCGCCGGACCCGGCCCTTGTGGGTGATGCTTGGCGCGAGATGTGGCAACAGCGGCTTGAAGCCACCCCCGACCTCGCGACCCGTTGGGCGCAGCACAGCCACCGCGATGACTATTGGAAGCATGGCTCGGTGTGTGAAGATTGGGACGCGATCGAAGCCGCCGTTTTGGCCGTGGGTGGCTGGCACGACGGTTACCGCAACACACCGGCGGCACTGTTGGAAAATCTGTCCGCCCCGTGCCGCGCCATCGTAGGCCCATGGAACCACAAATACCCGCACATCGGCGTGCCCGGTCCGCAAATCGGTTTTCTGGATGAAATGCTGCGCTGGTACGACCATTGGTTAAAAGGCGCTGAGACCGGTGTAATGGACGACCCGCCCTACCGCGCGTGGATGATGGAATCGATCAAACCCGAGGTCAGCCCCACGACACGCCCCGGCGTTTGGGTGGGCCAAGAGGGCGTGGCGGACGCACCCACGCTTGCACTCCACCTGAACGGCGATGTGCTGGCCGACACCGCAGGCACCGTTGATGCACTGGCCCGGACCGAGGCCGCCCATGGCCTGTCTGCGGGTGAGTTTTTTCCCTTTGGCTTTGGTCCCGGTGAACTGCCCGCGGATCAACGCCCTGATGACGCGCTCGCTCTGTGTTTCGACAGCGCACCCTTGGAGGACGAGGTGCAAATCCTCGGCGCGCCGAACGTGCGCCTGACACTAAGCGCGGATCAAACCCATGCACAGGTGGTCGTGCGGCTGTGTGACCTGCGACCCGACGGGACATCCGCGCTCATTACGATGGGGATGCTAAACCTGCGCCACCGCAGTGGCCATGATGTCCCGGTGGATGTGGCCCCCGGCGCGACGATGGAGATCGACGTTCCGCTTGATCAGATCGCCTATCGCCTGCCCAAAGGACACCGTCTACGGATCGCAATTGCGCCAAGCTACTTCCCCTTTGCCTTTCCCAGCCCCAAGCCTGTGACCCTGCATGTGACCGGCGGCGCGCTCGAGGTGCCGCGGCGCACAGGCGCGGAATGGTCGGGCTTTGGCCCGCCACGCTCGGCCCCACCGCTTGTGACCGAAACCCTCGCTCCGCGCGCCGAATCCAAGCGGATCATCACCGACCACGGTGCCCGAACCATCACCACCGAAATCACTGGCGACGACGGTGTTTATCGCGACACAACCCATGGCCTGGAAACCGGGCTCTGCGTCCACGAAACTTTTACTATCCCTATGGATAACCCCGGCGCCGCAAGCGCGCGGTTCCATTGGACCCGCAGCAAGGGGCGCGGAGCGTGGCAGGTGCGAACCGAATGCGAGGTCTATCAACGCGGCGATGGACCCGATTTCGCCATTACTTCGTGGATCAAAGCTTGGGAGGGCGACACCCTCGTTTTTGAACGCACGTGGGACACGCGTGTGCCACGGGGGTAAAATGCCTCTACCCTTCCGCGCGCGGCCATGCTTTTCTGCGCGCACGAGAACATGTGCCGACGGGAGACACAAATGAACTGCGTATTTGTCCAAATTCGCTGCCGCCCCGGCACAGGCTACACCGTGGCCGATGCCATCGCGCTGCGCGAAATTCACTCGGAGCTGTATTCCACCTCCGGTGAATATGATTTGCTGCTCAAGCTCTACATCCCCGAAGGCGAGGATGTGGGCAAATATATCAACGATAACCTGCTCGACATCGATGGAATCGAGCGGACGCTCACGACGCTTACGTTCAAAGCCTTTTGATCAGGCGTCCAAGGGACAAATAGGGGGATTACTATGTTCAAACACCTTGCACTCGCGGCCACTGTGGCTGCTTTTGGCACGGCTGCGGTGGCTGATGGCCACGGCGCGGTCAAAGTCGGGATGATCACAACGCTTTCGGGCGGCGGCGCAGGCCTTGGCATCGACGTGCGCGATGGTTTCATGCTGGCGATCAACCAATCCGGCAACACCAACATCGAAGTCATCATCGAGGATGACCAGCGCAAGCCTGAGATCGCTGTGCAGTTGGCTGACAAGATGATCCAGTCCGAAAAAGTGGACGTGATGACAGGGATCATCTGGTCCAACCTCGCGATGGCTGTGGTGCCTGCGGCAACCGCGCAAGGCAAATTCTACCTGTCGCCAAATGCAGGCCCGTCGGCCTTGGCGGGTCGTGGCTGTCACCCCAACTATTTCAACGTCGCGTGGCAGAACGACAACCTGCACGAAGCCGCTGGCGCCTATGCGAACTCCGCTGGCTACACCAACAGCTTTATCCTCGCGCCCAACTACCCCGCAGGCCAAGACGCTCTGACAGGCTACAAACGCCAATACGGCGGTGAGCTGGCCGGTGAAGTCTTTACCAAGCTGGGCCAGACCGATTACGCCGCTGAGATCGCCCAAATTCGGGCATCGGGTGCGGACAGCGTGTTCTTCTTCCTGCCCGGCGGCATGGGGATTTCGTTCCTCAAGCAGTACGCCGATAGCGGCGTAGATCTGCCCGTTGTGGGCCCTGCATTCAGCTTTGACCAAGGCATCCTGCAAGCGGTGGGTGCAGCTGCATTGGGCGTTGTGAACACGTCGCAGTGGAACAAAGACATCGACAACGCGACCAACGCGGCCTTTGTCGAAAGCTTCCAAGCGGAATACGGCCGCCTGCCGTCGCTCTATGCGTCCCAGGGGTTTGACACAGCCAACCTGTTGCTCAGCGCGATGGCCTCCGCCGACGTGAATGACACCGATGCGTTCCGCGCAGCCCTCAAGGCGGCAGATTTCGCCTCGACCCGGGGGGATTTCGCCTTTGCCGACAACCACCACCCGATTCAGGACATCTATGTCCGTGAGGTGATCCAAGAAGGCGACGTTTTCACCAACCGCATCATCGGCACCGCTCTGACGGACCACAGTGATGTCTACGGCGCAGACTGTAAGATGTAATTTAACTGGACCGGGGCACGCTCCGGTCCATTTCGCTCTCCCATGAGTCTTATTCTTCTGATCGAGCAGGTCCTCAACGGCCTGCAATTTGGCGTGACCCTGTTTCTGATGGCAGCGGGGCTGACGCTTGTGTTTGGCGTGATGGGGCTGATCAATCTGGCCCATGGGTCGCTGTTCATGGTGGGCGCATTTGCGGCAGCGGCCGTGGCCGGGGCCACAGGTTCATTCGTGCTGGCGCTGGGTGCCGCATTGGCGGCAGCAGCCGCAGCGGGCGCCTTGGTTGAGGTTCTCGTGATCCGGCGGCTCTATGCGCGCGATCACCTCGACCAAGTGCTTGCGACCTTCGCATTGATCCTGATTTTTTCCGAAGGCACGCGCTGGGTCTTTGGCTCATTTCCTTTGTACCTCAACATCCCAGCGGCTTTGTCCGGCCCCATCAGCCTGCCCGGAGGGATCGAATATTCGACCTATCGGTTGTTCCTGATCGGTGTTGGCATCGCAGTGGCGATTGGGCTTGGGCTGCTGATCACCCGCAGCCGGCTGGGCATCCAAATCCGCGCCGGTGAAAGCGACCGAGAAATGATCGCAGCCCTCGGCATCGACATCTCACGCCTCTACACAATCGTCTTTGCTCTTGGGGCGGCACTTGCGGGCCTAGCGGGCGCATTGGTGGGGGCAATCCAATCGGTACAGGTCGGCATGGGTGAGCCGGTCTTGATCCTCGCGTTTGTGGTGATCGTAATCGGCGGGATCGGTTCGATCAAAGGGGCGCTGGTGGGCGCGGTGTTGGTGGGGCTGACGGATACGTTGGGCAAGCTTCTTCTGCCCGGCATGTTCGCGCTGTTCATGCCCGCATCCTCGGCGGCGACAGTCGGCTCGGCCTTGGCGTCTATGGCGATCTACATCTTGATGGCGGCGGTCCTGATCTGGCGACCAACGGGCCTGTTCGGAGTACGCGCATGATCCCTGAGCGTTGGTTAAACGCGGCCCTCACACTCGGGCTGTTGGCGGTGCCATTGTGGGCACTGTGGGCGGATGAGCCGTTTACAATCACGCTGGCCACCAAGGTCGCGATCCTTGCGTTGGCGGGTGTCGGCCTGAATATTGCGCTGGGCATTGGCGGATTAGTCAGCCTGGGCCACGCGGCGTTCTTTGGTGTCGGCGGCTACGCGATGGGCATTCTGGCCCATCACGCGCAAACGTTTCAGCCGATGATCTGGGGCCTAGAAGGCACCAAGTCGATGCCGATCATCTGGCTAACGGCGCTGGTGTCATCGGGACTTGCGGCTCTTGCGATTGGCGCGCTGACGCTGCGCACTTCGGGCGTTTATTTCATTATGATCACCCTCGCCTTCGGGCAGATGTTCTACTATTTCGCGATCTCTTGGCCCGCATACGGCGGCGAGGATGGGCTTTCGATCTATGTGCGCAACGGATTTCCCGGCCTGAACACCTTGGACCCCATCCAGTTCTTTGCCATCGCGTTTACCGCATTGATGCTGGCGCTGTTCCTTCATGCCCGGCTCAAGGCGTCACCCTTTGGCCTAGCGCTGAACGCGGCGCGCCAAAGCCCGGACCGCGTGGAAACCGTGGGCCTATCGCCCTTTCGCTTGCGCCTTTTGGCGTTCGTAATTTCGGGCGCGATTACCGGGCTTGCGGGGGCGCTGTTTGCGGATTTGAACCGCTTTGTTTCGCCCACGATGTTTAGCTGGCAACTGTCGGGTGAGCTGATCGTATTTCTGCTTATTGGCGGTGTGGCGCGGCTTTATGGGCCCGTGGTTGGGGCTGCGGTGTTCATATTCCTAGAACATCACCTTGGCGACATCAGTGAGTTTTGGCAGATCGGCTTGGGCGTCTTACTCCTGCTGATTGTGCTGTTTGCGCGCGGTGGGTTGATCGGCCTCGTGGCGGGAGAAAAGCGATGAACCCCGTTTTGGAAACCCGCGGAATTACCAAAAACTTCGGCGCGGTTGAGGCAAGTCGTGGTATCTCACTCGACCTACGGCCCGGGGAAATCCATGCATTGATCGGCCCCAATGGCGCGGGCAAATCGACCCTGATCCAGCAAATCGCAGGCAAGTTGCGCCCCGACGCGGGCAGCGTGCACTTGCTAGGCGAAGACGTGACAGCTCTTGGTGTGGCGGAGCGCGCGCGCGCAGGCTTGGGTCGGACATTTCAAGTGAGCGCACTGGCGATGGAGGACACGGTTCTGCAAAACGCCGTGCTTGGTGCGTTGGGTGCGCGCGGCGGGCGTGTGCCGCTTTTTCGCGGCGCCCTGCATGACGCCGACTTGCGCGCCACCGCTGAGGCCGCGCTGGACCGTGTTGACCTGCTAGACAGTGCCGATATGCAGACCGCTGCCCTGTCGCACGGACAACGCCGTCAGCTAGAAGTGGCCGTGGCCCTGACCCTGAAACCACGGGCCTTTGTGATGGATGAACCCATGGCAGGCTTGGGTGCAGAAGGGTCCGCTCGGCTGACGCGTTTCCTCGATGGTTTGCGGGATGAGGCGCCGATTTTGATGGTGGAACACGACATGGACGCGGTCTTTGCGCTGGCGGATCGGATCAGTGTCTTGGTCTATGGCCAGCTGATCGCGACGGGCACGCGCGATGAAATCCGCGCCAACCCAGATGTGCGCGCCGCCTATCTGGGAGAGGACGCATGAGCCTTTTGTCCGTCCAAAACCTGACCGCGCATTACGGTGCGACCCAAGCCCTGTTCGATGTCTCACTTGAGGTGGCGCAGGGGGAAGTCGTGGCCCTAATGGGCCGCAACGGGATGGGCAAATCCACCACCGTCAAATCCATCTGCCGGATGATCCCGGCGGGTGGCACCATTACATTCGACAGCAAAGACCTACGTGCCCTACCGGCCCACAAAGCCGCGCAAGCTGGCATCGGGTTGGTGCCCGAGGGGCGGCGGTGTTTTCCCAACCTTAGTGTGCGCGAAAACCTGATTGCGGCGGCCCGCCCCGGTCCGTGGCACGAAGCAACGGTGCTGGACCTATTCCCCGGTTTGCGTGATCGGCTGGACCAAAGTGCGGCGACCCTTTCCGGCGGAGAGCAGCAGATGCTGGCCATTGGCCGCGCGTTGATGACAAACCCCCGACTGTTGATCTTGGATGAGGCGACCGAGGGGCTTGCCCCCCTGATCCGGCAGGCGATTTGGGACGTGATCGCGCGGCTTAAGCAGGACACGGGCCTTGGTATTCTGCTGATCGACAAATCCCTTAAGGAGCTGTCCGCTATTGCCGACACGGCCGTGATCCTTGATCGCGGGACCCGCGTTTGGGGTGGAACAATCGCTGAGCTGACGCCCGAGGTCACAAACCGCCACCTTGGGCTTTGATCACTCGGCCCCGCCGCCGGGCAGGACCGTCAGGGCCATGCCTAAGGGATATTCTTCAAGGTTCGGGCCGCCGTCCACACGGTCGATGACCGTGTAAAGCCCCCCATCCGACAGCGGCGTCAAAACCCCGTGCCACGTGTTCGCCGCGATGTTCACCGCTTGGCGACCATGGGCAACAAACGCCTTGGGGCGCACCGGCGTGCCCGCATCATCCTCGGCCACGATGTACAGGGTCGTGCATCCTTCCATCGGGACGAAACACTGACTGCCATGGGGGTGCCGCTCTAGCAGGGTGCAGCTGTAGGGCAGCGCCTGCACCTCTGATTGGAAAAGGCTGATCCCCACGCGGCCCCCTTCGGCGACAAGCGCGCTAAGGTCACTGAACCGCTTGCAGCGCCCGTCATTGATCAGGACGTGATCACTGCCCAGCTCAACCACATCCCCATAGGGCGCAAAGTCCGTGGGGCGCAGCGGACGAGGTGTTAGGATTTGAGTGCTCATAAGAAACCCTCCAACGGCGCATGACGATTGACGTCTTTGTAGAGCAGATAGCGGAACGGCTCATCCCCTGTGGCGATACAGGCCTGCGGACAAAACGCACGCAGCCACATGAAATCACCGGCACCCACAGGGACCCAATCCTTGTTCAACAGGTAATCCGCCGTACCCTGCAATACGTACAAACCGTGTTCCATCACGTGGGTCTCGGCAAAGGGAATGCGACCACCGGGTTGGAAGGTCACGATGTTGATGTGCATGTCATAGCGCAGATCGAACGGATCAAAGAACCGCTTGGTTGACCACAGCCCGCCAGCGTTCGGCATGTCAGAAGACGGGATATCATCTTCATGGCTGACGAAGGCTTCGGGCGGAGGCATGTCCGGCAGTTCTTGGTACTTTTTGCGGATCCAATGAATGCCGCAGGGCCCATCTGCCCGGTTCCACAAGGTCCAGACCGCACTGGCCGGAATAAAAACGAAGCTGCCCGCGCGCAGGGTATACGTATCGCGCCCAAGGGTCAGCGTGGGCGTGCCGTGAGTAACGAACAGAGCGGCTTCGGCGCGCACATCCAATTCGGGCGTCATGCTGCCGCCTTCGGGCTGGATTTCGATCGCGTATTGGGAAAACGTCTCGGCAAAACCCGACAAAGGCCGCGCGAGGATCCAAGCGCGCGTCCCTTCCCAGTGGGGCAGGAACGAGGTCACGATATCCGTGTGCGTGACTGCGGGTAGGACGGCATAGGCTTCGGTAAAGATCGCCGTGCCCTCGGGGTTCGCGTCTTGGCCCATCATGCCGCCCTTGGGAAACGCATAACTCATGGCAGCTGGTCCTTTAGACGGTGCAGCGCGATGCGTTCCACATTGTAACAAGCGGTGGCAAATTCGGTGTCAGCATCTGAATTGAGCCGTGCCTCAAAGGCTGCGATGATGCTCGGCTTGTCATGATCCCGGACCGCGATAATGAACGGAAAGCCGTACTTTTCGACGTACTGCGCGTTCCATTGGGTGAATTGTGCGCGCTCCGCATCGGTCAGGGCGTCCAACCCTGCGCTTGCCTGCTCTGATGTGCTTTCGGCGGTGAGCCGTTTGGCAGCCGCCAGTTTACCCGCCAAATCAGGGTGCGCGCGCAGAACTGCCATTTGCTGCGCGGGGTCCGCCGCACGAAACGCTCGGCATAGCGCGTTGTGTAGGCCAATCGCGGTGTCATGGGCGGGCCCCAGTTCCAGCAGGTGCGCGTGCTCGGCCACCCAAGGGGAGTGTTCGAAAATTCCGCCATAGGTCGCCACGAATGTGTCACGGTTCATCTGGCTGGGCCGGGCGCGCCGCACATGTGGGTGGGTCTTGGCCCAATGGGTCGCAATGTCGATCCGCCGCGCAAACCAGACGTCCTCATGGGCGGCGACGTATTCAAGGAACCGCCGAAGCGCCTGTACCCGGCCCGGCCGCCCGATCAGCCGGCAATGCAGACCGATCGACATCATCCGCCCACCCTCTGCATAAAGCGCGTCGAAACTGTCCTTGAGATAGCTGTAGAATTGATCGCCCGCGTTGAACCCTTGGGGCGTGGCAAAGCGCATATCGTTGGCATCCAACGTGTAGGGGATCACCAATTGATCCCGCGCGCCGACCTCAACCCAATAGGGCAGATCATCGGCATAACTGTCAGAGACATAAGCAAAGCCGCCCTCTTCTGCCACCAACCGCACCGTGTTTTCAGAACACCGCCCAGTGTACCAACCAACGGGGCGGCAGCCGGTGACTTCGCGGTGCAGCTTGACCGCGGCTGCGATGCTCTCGCGCTCTTGCGGCTCGGGCATGTCCTTGTGTTCAACCCACTTGAGCCCGTGGCTGGCCATCTCCCACCCGGCGTCGATCATCGCGGCGGTTTGTTCGGGATTGCGCGCCAAGGCGGTGGCCACGCCGTAAACAGTTAGGGGAATGTCCATCTGAGTGAACAAGCGATGCAGTCGCCAAAACCCTGCACGCGCGCCGTATTCATAGGTCGATTCCATGTTCCAATGCCGCTGCCCGGGCCATGCGGCGGCCCCCACGATTTCGGATAGGAATGCCTCGGACGCGGGATCATCGTGGAGGATACAGTTTTCGCCACCTTCTTCGTAGTTGAGGACAATCTGCACCGCGATCCGCGCACCGCCGGGCCAATTGGCCTCTGGGGGTTTGGGGCCGTAGCCCACCATATCTCGGGGATATCTGCGCATCGCTCGCTCCTGTGGATGTGATGCGCGCAGCTTAGGACCTTCGCACACGACAGGGAATGCCTCTCAGAGCGGTGTCGCGCGATGGTCTTTGGGGGCTTAGCGTCGTTCGCGGTCAGGGTCCGCGTCATCGTCACCGAACTTGATCGTCGCGGTCAAAAGTCGAGCGGCCATCGACCCCGGCGCCACGATTGGCACGACGAACCGCGCAAGTAGCAAAAGCGTCATCGCCCCAAAGGACGCCCAAAACAGCGTGTCCATGGCAAAGCCTCCCAACGTCCGGTCAACGTTGGAAAATGCTAAGCCACCAAAGGCGACCCTGTCAAAGGGTGCCCCCTAAATCCGCGAAAACCAGCCGATTGCCCCTGAAAACGTTCACGAATGCGGGGTTATTGCAGCGGAAAGCCATTCACGAGGATCGAGCCATCTTCGAGGAATTCGATCTCAGACGCGAGTTCATCAGGCCCTGTGGGCGTCGCGAACATGCCAGACATCATCCGCACCATGCCCACCTGTTCGGGTGGAACCACGCCCAATGTCGCGAGTTGATCCAACAACCCAAAACCCCCGCTAAGCGACAGATTGATCTGGCCCACAGGCGCGGGAATGACGCTTGAGTTGTCGAATGTTGCGGCACCCGTCCCGCTGAGTTGCGCGCCGCCCAGCGATACCTCCAGATCATTCAGCCGGAGCGAATTGATCTGGGCGGGGGGGCCTTGGACCGCCTTAAAGTCATTCGTGACGTCTGTCAGATCCGACAGGACAGTCGCCGTACCTTCGAGGTCTAGGGCGATGGTGGCGGGGTCGCGCGGGATTATGCCTTGGGGGTCAAACAAGCCCCAGATCACATCGCTCAGCACAACCTCCCGCAGACCCAAAGTAAGGTTCACTGGCGCGGGGTCATCGGTGCGCGCAAGAGGCATCGCGATGCCAAAGGTCGAGCGTCCGACACTGGCCTCAATCGGGAGGGGAAAGCCCCCGATCAGCGCGCGCATCTCGGTTTGGGTTGTATCGCTAAAGATGCCAAATTTGGTTGGGTCAATATCCATGGCGAGGGTCCCGGCACCGGTGCGGGCCTCCATCTGGATATCACCATCGGTTGCCTCGGCCGCGAACTGAACGCTGCTGCCGCCGTGGGTCAGTTCACCCTTTAGGGCGACACCCAAGGGACCAAGTGGCAGAGCCGCATCAGCGGCATTCAAAGTGCCGGAAAACGCGCTTGTGAGATTGGTGAAATCGCTCTGCATGTTGAACGCGCCCTCAGTTGGGTCCGACATGCTGAACCGGATTTGCATCGCACCGATTGTGTCCTGCGACTGAAAGGGCCGCGCCTCACTGCCCATGTCGATCACATAGCGCGAGGCCAAGTCATTCACCGTGACAGAGACCTGAAACGGCATGGTTTCACCATCGACCACTACGTCGCCCACATCCAAAGTGAGCTGCTGCGCGCCATAATCATAAGTGCGCGCGCCGTCCTCATCGCGGGCGACGATATCAAGCCCGGTGTGTCGCAGTTCCATTGTGGTGACCGAGCTTTCACCGAACGACGTGTCGGTGATGCCAAGCGCATAGACCGGGGCCAATTTGATACGCACACTGCCGTCGCCCTGCTCCCGCAGGGTGATCTGGGCGATGCGCCCGGTGCTTTCGACCTCATCAATGATGGCTTGTGTCGCCACGTTCGTGAGGGTCAGGACACCGCTCGCATAGCTTTCGGATTGGGCAGTGATTGTGGTGCCAAGGGCTTCTTGCATCTCTTGCCACTCAGCCCAAAGGTCCGGTGCCGATAGGTCGGCCACAGCCGCGCCCGCGCTCATGATAAATGCGGTGCTTGCCATCAGGCTCATGCATTTTGACATCCGGTACCCTTCCTGAAATGTATATTCAAAGCTCTTTGTTTCGTGTGTGGGACACAGGGTCAAGGCGCATCCGGGAGGGCGACAGAATGGATATGACGGGCAAGGGCGTGGTGATTACCGGTGCGTCCCGAGGCATTGGTGAGGCAACCGCGCGGATGATGGCCGCTGCCGGGGCGCAGGTCGCGCTGCTGGCGCGCAACGGTGACGCGGTTGCGGAAATTGCGGGTGAAATCGGTCCAAACGCGCTGGCTATCCCTTGTGATGTGGCCCGCTATTGGGAGGTAGAGGCCGCGATATCCGCCGCCGCACGTGAATTTGGCAGCCTTGATGTGGTCATCAACAACGCAGGCGTGATTGAGCCGATCGCATCACTGGCCGACAGCGACCCCGACGCGTGGAGCCAAGTGATCGATATCAACCTTAAGGGGGTGTTTTACGGCATGCGCGCGGCGATCCCGCAGATGCGCAAAGGCGGCACGATCATCACCATTTCATCGGGTGCGGCCCACAACGCGCTAGAGAGTTGGAGCCACTACTGCACATCAAAAGCCGGGGCCGCCATGCTGACCCGCTGCGCGCACCGCGAAAACCCGGGCCTGCGGATCATGGGCTTGTCCCCCGGCACGGTCGCAACGCAGATGCAGCATGAAATCAAGGCGTCCGGCGTCGGCCCCGTCGCCGCCCTAGAGTGGGAGGATCACATCCCTGCGGACTGGCCTGCGCGCGCGTTGATGTGGATGTGCTCTGCCGATGCGGACGCGTTTGCGGGTGAGGAAATCTCACTACGGGATGCGGATATCCGCGCACGGATTGGATTGGGCGCATGATTGAGCTCGACCAAAGCGAGGACATCTGGACCCTCACGATTAACCGCCCCGACAAAGCCAATTCGCTCACGTCCGAGATGCTGGCCGATTTGATCCAAGTGGTGAAAATGGCCGACAAGGCCGACCTGCGCGCCCTGATCCTGACGGGGGGAGGCGACAAAGTCTTTTCGGCCGGAGCCGACCTGGAGGAAGCCAAAGCAGGCCTCGCCCTGTCGCCCCTATGGGAAGAATTGTCTCGCGCGATTGTGCGCCTGCCATGCCTGACCATCGCCGCCCTAAACGGGACACTGGCGGGCGGGGCGTTTGGGATGGTCTTGGCCTGCGACGTGCGTCTTGCACCCGCTCATGCCAAATTTTTCTACCCCGTGGCAAAACTGGGCTTCTTGCCGCAACCCTCCGACCCGCGCCGCCTTGCGACATTGGTCGGACCGGCCCGAGCCAAGATGATCCTTGTGGCAGGACAAAAGATCACCGCCGATGAGGCCTTGATCTGGGGCTTGGTGGACCGTTTGGAAACCAACCCCCTAGAGGCGGCACATTCGCTGATCCCCGAAGCCAAAGCCGACCACATGGCGGCGATTAAATCGATGATCTAGGGGGCTTCGACCCATGCGCGGGCGGCCTCGAGTTCTGCCATGTCAAACACCCGGATTTCGAGGGGCGACACGCGGCACAATGCCCGCGTGAGCCCGCCGATCCAACCAACATCCGTGACCACCGCCACCCGGTCAATGTCACGAATATGGGCGACGTCAAACTTGATGCCCTCCCAGATGGTGCTCAACTCGAAGCCTTCGAAGGTGGGGATCACCTCAACCATACGGACCTTGCCGTGACGCTGAAGGAATGCTTCTAGGCGCGGCAGAACGCTGTCCATATCGGCCTGCGTGATCTTGCCCGCCACTTCGATTTCAAACACCGGCTGGGTTGCGTGTTCATGATATTTAATCGCCATTTTTCGTCTCCTCTCTCCACCTTATATGGGGATTGTCGGCCCCTTTTGTGAGGGGAGATCGCGGGGAAACAGCTCATGCATCGGCACTGAGGTCCCGTCGGGTTGCACAATTCGCACATGCCGCCGCCGCATCAGGCGCGGCTCGGACACGCCGACAGAGTGGGCAATCATCTCCACCTCATGGACAACGCCCTTGGCGTAGCGCGCGACTTTGCGGAATTTATCCTCCACCACGAGTCCCTTTTGAAAACGCGGATCATGGGTCGTGATCCCCGTGGGGCAGGTGTTTTTGTTGCATTTTAGGGCCTGAATGCAGCCCAAGGCGAACATGAACCCGCGCGCAGACACCACAAAGTCCGCACCCGCCGCCATGGCCCATGCGATATCACCGGGGTTGACCAACTTACCACTGGCCACCAGCCGGATGCGGTCATGCAGGCCGACGCTATCGCGCAAGTTACTGACCATCGGCAGGGCTTCGCGGATGGACATCCCCACAAGGTCCATCAAGGGCATGGGTGCCGCGCCGGTGCCGCCTTCGCCGCCGTCGATGGTGATGAAATCTGGCGCGCTTTCAGGGCCGCGGCGCAGGACCTCGGCGAACAATTCCTCAAACGGTTCGCGGGCGGCGACAACGGCCTTGATCCCGACAGGCTTGCCCGAAACATCCCGCACGCGCGCCACAAGATCGAGCAAATCCGCCCATGAATTCACCTCCCGGTGACGGTTCGGAGAGATCCCGTCTTGGCCGACGGCAAGACCCCGAATGGCCGCAATCTCGGCGGTCACCTTTTCACCGGGCAGGATACCGCCCTTGCCGGGCTTGGCCCCCTGCGCGAGCTTGATCTCGAACATCGCAATCTGCGGATGTACCGCGATTTCACGCAGCTTTTCGTCGCTCAGATTGCCGTCCTTATCGCGGACACCGTATTTGGCCGTCCCGATCTGATAGACAAGGTCGGCCCCGCCCTGCAGGTGAAAGGGCGACACGCCACCCTCACCGGTGTTCATCCAAATACCCGCTTCGGCACAGCCACGCGACAACGCCAAAACCGCGGGTTTTGAGATCGCGCCATAGGACATACCGCTGAGGTTAAAAATCGATTTGGCCACATAGGGCACGCGCACGTTGGGGCCGATCATCATCGGCTCGGTCTTGGCGAATTGATCATCCAGCGGGGGAAAGGGGCTGTTCACGAACAGGGGTGTCCCCGGCGCCGAAATGTTGCGGGTCGAGCCAAAGGCAATCGTGTTGCTTTCGCCCTCACTGGCCCGTTTGACCCAATCCCGCTGCGCCCGATTGAAGGGCAGCTCTTCTCGATCCATCGCAAAGAAATACTGGCGAAAGAATTCGCCCAGTTCAGAGAAGATATGTCGAAACCTACCGATCACCGGGTAATTGCGCCGGATCGCATCAGAAGTTTGGGATCGGTCGATGACGAACAGAACCAACCCAGCAGCGACCATCACGCCGATAATCAACACGAACAACAACGCCAAAATCTGCAACGCCCACGCGGCGGTTTCCATAAAAATCATATCGAACTCCAAGCCATTAATCGAACAGTGATACGCGCCCATATGGTTCACAAGGGCTCAATTCTGCTCCCGCCTGCTCACATGAACGTGACCCCAAAACCGGCAAATCGCCGCTTACGGCCACATCGGCGCCCTTGAAACCTATATTTTCGCCCCAATTTGTCTTGTGTGTTTTTTGCACACGAGCCAGCCGATCATCGGCGGCCAAACAACAAAAGGGAATTAAACTATGCTTCGCACTGCAGCACTTGCCATCGCCGCCACAACCGCCCTGACCCTGCCTGCCTTTGCTGGCAGCATGGGCAAAAAGGACATCGTCGACACCGCCGTCGGCGCAGGTACCTTTGAAACACTTGTCGCCGCCGTCAGCGCAGCCGACCTAGTGGACACATTGAAATCCGAAGGCCCCTTCACCGTGTTTGCCCCCACCGATGAGGCCTTTGCCGCCCTGCCCGCGGGCACGGTCGAAAGCCTGCTCTTGCCCGAGAACAAAGAGCAGCTGATCGCGGTTCTGACCTATCACGTCGTGCCCGGCACAGTGATGTCCACCGATCTTGTGGACGACATGAAAGCCGCCACCGTACAGGGCGGTGAGATCACAATCGATCTCGACAATGGTGTGATGATCAACGACGCGAACGTCACCACCGCTGACATCGAGACATCGAACGGTGTCATCCACGTCATCGACAAGGTGATCCTGCCCGCCGACATGTAAGGCTATCTGTCTGCTTGCCTCAGACAGTTCACAAGACGAAGGCCCCGGAGCGATCCGGGGCCTTTTCATATGGGCTTAACCTGCAGCTCCGAGCATCTTGCCTTAACTTTTGGGCATATGTTTCGAACTTCAATCTGTTGCTGTTGGGACAGGTGTCGCAATGAATAGTCGTCCGTCGCGATACGCTCAGCCAAGCGTGAACCAGTCGAAATATGTGTCAAAAGCCAGCCCACCTGAATGAACCAACTTTGAGGCTCGAAATGCATAAACTGATTTCGGACCGAGAATAGCTCCCGAAAGCTTAGCACCTCCGATTCAGGGATTTGGATGTTAGGACCTGCAGATTCCATTCGGCTAGACAATCCCCGCACACGCTCCAATAAGTCATGCGGCCCCGCGAGTTTTAGCTTTTGGGGGGCGATCGGTTCCCGGTTATTCAAGCGCTGTATTTCAGTAACAGCATCATTTTGGCGCAAAGCGCCAATCTGCATACTACCTGAAAGATTGCACACGAGCATGCTATTGAGCGCACTACACAGTGCAATCGTAGCCCATTTTAGGTTAGTGCGGTTCTTTTCATCACGCTGCAATTGCCACAAGACTTCCTGCATAGAATGCAAAACGTCCAGCTGCTCGCTTGTTTCCAGATACATCGCCACCCCATAAAATGAACGAGGCCCAGCGGTTCTGGGCCTCGTCTCGCAATTAATGCACAACGGCCTCTTGGGGCGGTTGGCGGTCGCTTCGGGCGATCCGATCCCCCACAAGCAGACCATCACTGCTGGCGCTGACCGGCACCACCGCGCCGTCAGCCACATCACCCGATAGGATCATCTCGGCCAACTCGTTCTGCAAACTGCGCTGGATCACGCGCTTTAGCGGCCGGGCGCCGAACACCGGATCATAACCCTCATCCGCAAGCCATGTCTTGGCCGCGTCATCCAGTTCGAGCACGATATTGCGCCCCGCGAGCCGCTTGGTCAGGCGATGCAGTTGGATATCGACGATGCCATTCATGTCGGCGCGCGCCAAACGATCAAAGATAATCGTTTCGTCCAGACGGTTCAGGAATTCGGGCCGGAAATGACCTCGGACCGCATCCATCACATCGCGCTTGGCCTCCGCTGCGTCGGCACCGTCGGGAAGCTGGCTTAGCGCCTGTGCGCCCAAGTTTGAGGTCAGAATAATCAGCGTTTGTTTGAAGTCGACAGTGCGACCCTGACCATCGGTCAGCACCCCATCATCCAACACCTGAAGCAGAACGTTGAACACATCTGGGTGGGCCTTTTCGACCTCATCGAACAGCACGACCTGATAGGGCCTGCGCCGGACGGCCTCTGTCAGGACGCCGCCCTCATCGTAGCCAACATACCCCGGAGGCGCGCCGATCAGCCGCGAAACCGCGTGTTTTTCCATGAATTCGGACATATCAATGCGCACCATCGCATTGTCATCATCGAACAGGAACTCAGCCAGCGCCTTGGTCAACTCGGTCTTGCCCACACCAGTTGGGCCGAGGAACAGAAAGCTGCCCAAGGGGCGGTTTTCATCGTTCAGACCCGCACGCGCACGGCGCACTGCATTGGCGACGGCGGTCACCGCTTGGGTCTGCCCAATCACGCGTGAGGCAATTTCTTCCTCCATCCGGAGCAGCTTTTCACGCTCACCCTCTAGCATCTTGGACACGGGCACGCCGGTCCACCGCTCCACCACAGAAGCGATTTGCTCGGGGCGCACGGCCTCCTCCACAAGGACCTCATCCTCACGGTTTTCGGCATCAGACAGCTGCTTTTCCAATTGCGGGATCACGCCGTAGGACAGCTCCCCCGCACGGGCCAAATTGCCTTCGCGCTTGGCCGCATCCAGATCGACACGAGCCCGATCCAACTGCTCCTTCAAGCCACGCGCACTTTCGAGCTTGTCACGCTCAGCCTGCCACTGGGCGGTCATCTCAGCGGACTGCTGTTGCAGGTCTGCCACCTCGGCCTCCAGCTTTTTCAACCGATCCTGAGAAGCGGTGTCGTCCTCAAGACGCAGGGCCTCTACCTCGATTTGCTTTTGCAGGATGTCACGGTCCAGCGCATCCAATTCCTCGGGCTTGCTGTCGACCTCCATCCGCAGGCGCGAAGCAGCCTCATCCACCAAGTCGATCGCCTTATCGGGCAGAAAACGGTCCGTGATATAACGCTGCGAAAGCGTCGCGGCGGCGACCAGCGCGCTGTCGGAAATCCGCACGCCGTGGTGCAGTTCGTATTTTTCCTTAATGCCACGCAGGATCGAAATCGTGTCCGGCACAGTCGGTTCTTCGACCATCAGCGTTTGGAACCGCCGGGCCAGCGCCGCGTCTTTTTCGACGTATTTGCGATACTCATCGAGGGTGGTGGCGCCGATACAATGCAACTCCCCCCGGGCCAACGCGGGTTTGATCAAATTCGCCGCATCCATCGCACCGTCGGATTTACCGGCGCCCACAAGCGTGTGCATTTCATCGATAAACAGGATGATTTCACCAGCAGCCGAGGTCACTTCGTTCAGCACAGCCTTGAGCCGTTCCTCAAACTCACCACGGTATTTCGCACCAGCAATCAGCGCGCCCATATCAAGCGCCATCAGCGTCTTGTTGCGCAGCGATTCCGGTACGTCACCGTTGATGATGCGAAGGGCCAAACCCTCGGCGATGGCGGTTTTGCCAACGCCGGGCTCACCGATCAGAACGGGGTTGTTTTTGGTTCGGCGGCTCAGCACCTGCATCGCGCGGCGAATTTCTTCGTCCCGCCCGATGATAGGGTCAATGCGTCCTGCGCGCGCCGCCTCGGTCAGGTCAGTTGCGTACTTTTTCAACGCCTCATAACTGTCCTCCGCAGAGGCGCTATCAGCGGTGCGGCCCTTGCGGATATCATTGATCGCGGCGTTTAAGCCTTGCGCATTCACACCACCCGCATCCAAGGCATCCTTGGCTTTGGATTTCACCATGTTGAGCGCCATCAAAATCCGCTCAACCGTGACGAAACTATCGCCGGCCTTCTTGCTGAGTTTTTCCGCCTCGGACAGAACCTGCCCGAGCGTGCGATCCATGTAGGTCTGGCCACTGTCACCGCTGACCTTGGGCAGCTTGGCAATGGCACTATCAACGGCCTCGGCCACGCGTTTTGCGTTGCCACCAGCGGCCGAAATCAAGTTAGACGCCATCCCCTGATCGTCGTCCATCAACGCCTTTAGCAAATGTTCGGGGGCCAGTTGCTGATGGCTTTCGCGCATCGCAATCGTTTGAGCAGCCTGCAAAAAACCGCGCGACCGCTCCGTGAACTTCTCCAAGTCCATGAGCACTACTCCTTCTCAAAGCACCCACCCTTGCCGCGCCCATCTTGGCACACAGCTCGGCGAGCCTCACAAAATATTTGGGGATTATTTTTGCGCGCTGCAAGTCCGCACAAAACGCGACAAACAAAATAGGAGGGCCCCGACCCCCCGGGACCCTCCTGCCACCCGCGTGCTCGACTGCACCACCCGCGGACATGGCGCCTGCAAGCTGAGGCGCGTAACTGAGGGCCCGGCCATGCTGGTCCGGACACACATTCACTAACCCAAAGCCCGAGACAAATCAAAACCATAGTAGGAAGGATTTGTTGTAAGTTACGCAAAAGGCCACGCGCAAAGGCGTGGCCTTGGTGTCAGCCTATCGTGCGATCTACGCGTAGACGGCTTCTTTGCCAAAGTGCTTGGTCAGCAGATAATACACCACCGCGCGATACTTATTCCGCTCGGATTTTCCGTATTGCTCGATCACGGCATTGATGCCGTCCATCAACTCAGGGCTATCGGCCAACCCCAGCTTTTTGATCAAAAAGTTGTTTTTGACGGTCTCAAGCTCAGCCTCTTGAGAAGAAGCCACCGTCGCCGCATCGGCATTGTAAATGGCTGGCCCACATCCGATCGTGACCTTCTCCAAAAGGCTCATGTCAGGCTCTACACCAATCTTTGTTTTCAAATCATCTGCGTATTTTGCAATCAATTCGTCGCGCTTACCCATATTTGGTCTCCCAGCTGTTGGATCATGCATCCGCCCTAATTGGAGCGGCCATGCCACGCTAGCCGCTGTTCCGCGGTTCTCAAAGAGAGAAATTAACCAAAGGCCACGCACAAAAAACGGGGCCCCAAGCTGGGACCCCGCAGAAAACCATTTCAAATGGCTTAGTAACGATAGTGCTCGGGCTTGAAAGGACCCTCTTGGGCCACACCGATGTAGTCGGCCTGATCCTTGGACAGCTTCGTTAGTTTCACGCCGATTTTAGCAAGGTGCAGCGCGGCCACTTTTTCATCCAGATGCTTGGGCAGGATAAAGACGCCGGGCTGGTATTCGTCACCCTTGGTCCACAGCTCAATCTGCGCCAACACTTGGTTGGTAAAGGATGCAGACATCACGAACGATGGGTGCCCCGTTGCATTGCCAAGGTTCAAAAGACGACCTTCCGACAGCAGAATCAAGCGGCTGCCCGAAGGCATCTCGATCATATCCACCTGATCTTTGATGTTCGTCCACTTGTGGTTTTTCAGTGCCGCAACTTGGATTTCGTTGTCGAAGTGACCGATGTTGCCAACGATCGCCATGTCCTTCATCTCACGCATGTGTTCGATGCGGATCACGTCTTTGTTACCGGTCGTGGTGATGAACACATCCGCCGAGGATACGACGTCCTCCAGCAGGACGACCTCAAATCCATCCATCGCGGCTTGCAGCGCGCAAATGGGGTCAGCTTCGGTCACTTTGACCCGCGCGCCCGCACCTTGCAGGGATGCCGCAGACCCTTTGCCAACGTCACCGTAACCACACACAACCGCGACCTTACCGGCCAGCATTGTGTCCGTGGCGCGACGGATGCCGTCGACAAGTGATTCCTTACAGCCGTATTTGTTGTCGAACTTCGACTTGGTGACGGAATCGTTCACGTTGATCGCGGGGAAGGGCAACTGGCCGTTTTTGTGCAGGTCATACAGACGGTGCACGCCAGTTGTCGTTTCCTCGGAGACGCCGCGGATCTGTTCTTTCATCTTGGTGAACCAACCGGGGCTCGCAGCCAAACGCTTGGCGATTTGGGCTTTGATGACAGCCTCTTCCTCGGACTGCGGTACGGGGATGATCTCTTCACCGGCTTCTGCGCGGGCGCCAAGCAGGATGTAGAGCGTCGCGTCGCCGCCATCATCAAGGATCAGGTTCGGGCCTTCGGGGAACATGAACGACTTGTCCAAGTAGTCCCAATGCTCCTCAAGGGTTTGGCCTTTGATGGCAAAAACCGGCACACCGGCTTCGGCGATAGCGGCAGCTGCGTGATCTTGGGTTGAGAAAATGTTGCACGACGCCCAGCGGACATCCGCACCCAGTGCAACCAGCGTTTCAATCAGAACGCCTGTTTGGATTGTCATGTGCAGCGAGCCCACGATGCGCGCACCGGCGAGTGGCTGGGATGCGCCGTATTCCTCACGCAGGGCCATCAGGCCGGGCATCTCGGTCTCAGCGATGTCCAATTCTTTGCGGCCGAATGCGGCCAAAGCGATGTCTTTTACGATATAATCAAGCGCCATCCGGGCGGCTCCTCTCGGGTTGATCTTCTTGACGGGGGCCATAACACTGAAAACATGTAGGGTCTATGGTTGCGCATGACCGCGGCGGTCTGGCGCCTAACCTTGCGTGCCGGACAGAGTGTGACCATGGTGATTGCACAAAAAACCGTCAGTCATGCCGTCGCGCATCGCTGATTAAGGAATGAGGTAGACATGGCCCGACCTGCCCGCGCTTGGCAACGTATGCTCTCGGGGCGTCGCCTTGATCTGCTCGACCCCACTCCGATGGATATTGAGGTTGAGGACATCGCTCATGGCCTCGCGTTCGTAGCGCGCTGGAATGGACAGACCCAAGGCGACTACGCCTATTCCGTGGCTGAACACTCCCTTTTGGTTGAAACGCTTTATTCACGGCTGAGCCCGGATGCTCCGGTGAAATGGCAATTGGCCGCCCTGCTGCATGACGCACCTGAATATGTGATCGGCGATATGATTTCCCCGGTAAAGGCCGCAGTGGGCCCAGGGTATGGCAAGCTGGACGACAAACTACAGGCGGCCATTCACATCCGGTTTGGAGTGCCCGCGCAGGTCCCCGCCGCCGTCAAGAAACAGATCAAAAAGGCGGACCGCATCAGCGCTTGGTTAGAGGCGACGCAAATCGCGGGCTTTACGCAGGCAGAGGCGGACAAATTGTTTGGCGCCCCAGACCCCGCAATAACCGAAGGCCTAAGCATCGCGTTGCGCCCACCACTGGAGGTCCGCCATGCATTCACTGCACGCCACGCCCAATTGATGGAGGCCCTATGATCGCCACGCGCCCTGCCCAGCTGTTTGACGCCGCCGCAATGGCCGCTCTACTGAACCCCATCATTGAAACCGGCGGCACCACGGCATTGACACAGACTGTGGATGCCGAGTTTATCCGCGGCTGGATGGCCAAAGCCCCCGCGCGGTCTGCTTGGACAGTCGCTGAAAGTGGGGGTGACATCGTAGGGTTCCAATTGATCGCACCATGGGATCAAATTCCAGACGACGCATGCGACATCGGCACCTACGTCGCGCAAGATAAATCCGGGATGGGCATCGGTTCTGCGCTATTTGAGGCGACCAAGAAAGCCGCCTCAAAACTCGGGTACAAATGGATCAATGCCCATATCCGCGCCGACAACGAAAGCGGCCTGCCCTACTATCAATCCCGCGGGTTTCGGGATTGGAAGTATGTTGAGGGCTATCAGCTAGATGACGGGCAAATTGTTGATAAGGTTTGGAAACGCTTCGACCTTTAACGATAAAGGCTCCACTGACCTAGATGGATTTTATAGGCTGTATCCGGGTCTGTTAGGCATGGGCGCCTGGCACACCGTGGCACCTCCCATTGTGTGGGACGAGCTGCGGGAAAAAATATCTCAAGAGCTTTCGTAAACATCATGACCTCCTATGGCAAATCTGTCTTTGATGTACCCTTGTGCCTTTGCCAAAGCGACTCTCGACAATTTCGAGGATGTAAGTGTAACTTACATCTATGATTGACTGGCGCGCGCTTCCTTCTCTTCCCGCGTTGCGGGCCTTCGATGCTGCTGTGCGCACGGGCAGCTATTCTGAGGCGGCTCGTACGCTCAACGTCACGCATGCAGCAATCGCGCAACATGTCCGCGCGCTCGAAAAACACTTTGGTCAAACTCTCATGACCCGCGCTGGCCAAGGTATGGCCCCCACACCCGAAGGCGCGCTGCTGGCTACGCACTTGACCGAAGGGTTTGGCACAATCGCCGCGGGCTGCGCACGCCTGTCCGATATCACTGCGATGCGCCCATTCACATTGTCATGCACACTGGCATTTGCAGAAAATTGGTTAATGCCCCGCGTCTCGGACTTTTGGGCAAAACACCCCGATATTGAACTGGCGATCTTGCCGAACAATGCATTGGTTAACTTCAAAACCGACCTGGTGGATTGCGCGGTTCGTTACGGGCACGGCGCGTGGCCCGGCCTGACCGCCATGCCATTGTTGACCGGAGAATTCATCGTCGTCGCCGCCCCTCAGTTGGCGCCGGCACAGCCCGTAGGCAACATGGCAGAGCTAGGCGATGTCGTGTGGGTGACCAACGACATACCGGGCGAACACCATGTGCTTGTACGCGACTTTGGCTTTCACGCGCCCGATATTCGGATGCGGACGTTTGCGACGAATGGGCTTGTACTCGCGGCTGTGCGCAGCGGACTGGGCTTTTCGATCCAATCGCGGTCGCTTATCGGACGCGATTTAGCAGATGGCACATTAGTTGAGGTTTTCGCCAAACCGACCGAAGGTCTTGGCTATTGGATAGTCCACCCAGAGGGCGCTGAAACACAGCGCTTACGGCTCTTTAAGCGTTGGTTGTTGAGCCACGCATGACTTGCATCGCATCTCTGAATCAACGTTTTTGCAAACTTGTTTAAGGCCAGTTATTAATGGATTGCATAGCGCTCAAATCTTAATGAGCGCCATGCTGCGTTAATTCTCAGTAATATCAACGCTATCGCGGTGAGCGTTTCGCCAGAATACGCTGAAGCGTGCGCCGGTGCATGTTCAGACGCCGCGCGGTCTCTGAGACATTGCGATCACATAGCTCATACACCCGCTGAATATGCTCCCACCGGACGCGATCCGCGCTCATGGGGTTGTCGGGTGGCGGAGGGAGTTCATCGCCCTTAGCCAACAGCGCATTGGTGATGTCATTCGCATCCGCAGGCTTGCTCAGGTAATCTGTCGCGCCGATTTTGACGGCCGCAACAGCAGTCGCAATCGCCCCATAACCGGTCAAGACCACGATACGCGCATCGGGTCGCTTTTCACGCAGCGTTTCAACAACATCCAGCCCGTTGCCATCCTCAAGTCGCAAGTCGACGACGGCGTATGCAGTCGGGCGCGCGGTCGCAATAGCGATACCCGCAGCGACGCTGCTTGCGGCCTCAACCTCAAAGCCGCGCTTGTCCATTGCGCGCTCTAGTCTTCTCAGAAACGGTTCATCGTCGTCCACCAGTAACAGCGTACGATCGGCCCCCAAATCCCTTGCTTCGTTTTCAGCCATTGCGGTCACTCCTGGGCTGTTTTTTTCATGCACGCTATGGGGAATTAACACATTGGTCAAATGCCCCGAGGCACAAAACCGCATCATCATTGTTAAAAAACCCTTGCGTCTCGCCGCCCCGCACCCTCCCTTCGGGACCATGAGCATGGCAGATAACCCCTTTTCCGGCGGCGCGCGGGATGATCGTATTCGATTGCGGACGCTGATCAACCTGCGCTGGTTGGCTGTACTGGGCCAAACGGTCACCCTTGTTATTGCAAGCTTTTTCCTGACATTGCGCGTTGAACTAGGCCTGTGTTTCTTGGCGGTCGGATCATCGGTCATCGCCAATTTGCTCGCCATGACCGTGTTCCCCGTGAACCAGCGCCTCAGCGACCGCGACGCAATGCTCACACTGCTGTTCGACGTGGCCCAACTGACATTTCTGCTGTTTCTGACGGGCGGATTGAACAACCCCTTCGCCCTATTATTCATCGCTCCGGTCACTATTTCGGCAACCGCGCTATCCCTGCGGTCCACCGTTTTCCTGGGCTGCGTCACGTTTGTGTTGATCTCTGCGCTCGGCGTCTTCCACGTGCCATTACGCACGCAGGAGGGTTTCATCCTTGAGATGCCGGAAATTTACCTGTGGGGATTTTGGGTCGCAATCATCGTGGGAGCTTTGTTTTTGTCGGCCTATGCGCAGCGCGTCACGCAGGAACGCAACGCCATGTCAGACGCTCTTTTTGCAACTCAAATGGCCCTCACCCGGGAACAAAGCCTGACGGATTTGGGTGGCGTTATCGCAGCAGCAGCCCACGAATTGGGCACGCCTCTAGCAACAATCAAGCTGGTCAGTTCCGAGTTGGTAGAAGAGCTTCAGGACGACCAAGTCCTACGCGAGGATGCCGAACTCATCCGCGAGCAGGCCAACCGCTGCCGCGACATTTTGCGATCAATGGGCCGCGCCGGTAAGGATGATTTACACGTCCGCTCTGTGCCGATTTCGGGGCTGGTAAAAGAGGCCGCAGAGCCCCACTCGGACCGCGGGATTGAACTGCTATATACCTTCACACCACTGATAGGCGGCGATGAAAAGCAGCCCAATCTTCAGCGAAAGCCTGAGCTTTTGCACGGTTTGCGCAACATGGTGCAAAACGCGGTCGACTTTGCCCATAGTCGCGTTTGGATCGATGCGCACTGGAACCAAAATATGGTTCAAATTCGGGTGATTGACGATGGCGCGGGCTATCCGCCCGAGTTGATCCGACGCATCGGTGACCCCTTCCTGCGCCGTCGCAAACCCGCCCGTGAGGTGAGCCAGCGCAAGGGTTATGAGGGGATGGGCTTGGGCCTATTTATTGCCAAAACCCTTTTGGAGCGGACCGGCGCCAAGGTTGCGTTTGCCAACGGCACAGACCCGTTCCTGACAAACGAGGAGCGCGGTGATCGATCGGGCGCAATTGTCGATGTCACATGGCCGCGTGAGGCGGTCGTGATGGAGGCTACCGACGTGATGGGCCCCCTCGGTGAGAACCAGTTGATTGATCGATAGTTAAGCCAGCCTGAGCAGCGTTAACCCCTTATTAACCACCTCTCACCTAAAAAGGAGGGCGTTTTAAAGGAAGGCAATGCAATGCTCATGGATCCACTCTTTATGGGCCTCCTTTTATTTGTAAGTTTTTGTGCAACTTTGGCCGCTTTGTTTGCCATCCTTTTGCTTGCCCCGCGGGTACGCACGGGCCCGGTACACGCACCCGATGATGTGCTCGCCGAACCCCGACGCTTTATCTTTCGGGATGGGTATTTGCTGGAACATTCTGGCGGCGCCGGATTTCTTATTCCAACACCTGTGGATCACCTCACCGCGTGGGAATCGCTGGAAGAAGCCCTTGCTGACCTAATCGACGGCATCAGCGACGCACTAAATGGGTTGCGCAAAGATGGTCGCGCCTTTCGCCTGAACGGCACGATGGGCAAAGACCGGATGACCGTTTTAGGTGTGCGTGATGGTGAGTTGCTGCGCATCACCGTCTCGGCCGCGGACCGCGCGCAAGACACGGTGCGCATTGACCAATCTACGCTCGACAGTCTGACCCGCGATATGGCGAATTTGCGTGCGGCAGCCGAAACCGCCCCCGCGCTTAGCTGGTGTCAGGATGAGCAGGGTCAGATTATTTGGGCCAATGCCGCCTATCGCCAACGCCTTGCGGAGCAAAAGGGGGAAGCCGCTGCCAGCGTTTGGCCGATTGGCCGCATTTTCCCCGAGGAAGCCACCGTAACAGCCGGGAGCCTACGTCGCAAAATCACCAGCGATGACCAGATGACGAGCCTTTGGTTCGAGCTTACTATCAGTGAACCGGTGTCCGGCAACCGCTACATTCACGCCACACCCTTGGATAAAGTCGTCCGCGCAGAGGACAATTTGCGCAACTTTATCCAAACGCTCACCAAGACCTTCGCACACCTGCCTACCGGTCTCGCGATCTTTGATCGGGACCGCCAGTTGGCCTTGTTTAACCCTGCATTGATAAACCTTACCGATCTGGACGGGGCTTGGCTTTCGCAACGGCCCAAGCTCGCCGTATTCTTTGATCACCTGCGTGAACGCCAACGCCTGCCCGAACCAAAGGACTACAAATCGTGGCGCGATAGCCTGACCAAGCTAGAGCGGACCGAAGGCACCGGCACCTATGAGGAAACCTGGAGCCTTGCATCCGGTCAAACGTTTCGCGTCACGGGCCGCCCCCATGCAGACGGTGCCGTGGCCCTGTTGATCGAGGACATCAGCGCCGAAATATCCGTGACCCGCAGGTTCCGCGCTGAGCTAGAGATGTTTCAATCCGTTTTTGACAGCGGCGATGAGGCGATTGTCGTGTTCACACCCGCAGGCCAACTTACGCTGTCCAACGCACGCTACTCCGAAATGTGGGAACATGATCCTCGGTTCTCCCTGACGGAGGTATCTGCGGCCGACGCTATCGCCTTGTGGAAGGAAAACAGCGCGCCCAGCCCGGTCTGGGGCGAATTGCGCGATTTTGTGGGTTCGCTCAGCAAACGGGCGGAATGGTTCGACACGATCATTCTGCGCGACGGGCGTATGTTGCATATACGCGTCTCGCCCCTCGCGGGTAGCATGACCCTTGTTGGCTTCTTGGAAAAAGGCAAAGCCCCCGCCATTGCCCCCCCGGACCAAGTCATTGTGGACGCAACCCCGACCAAAAAGCGCAAGCAAAAGACCTCCGCCACATCGTCATCGTAACAGCCCTTGCGGCTAGGGACGCAGGCTCGTTATGTCTGTGTCATGACGTCAAAAACGCTCCTCCCCTCGCCCGAGGCCACCGCAGCATTTGCCGAAAGGCTGGCCGCTGAACTGACACCGGGGGACACGCTTCTCCTTGAGGGGCCGCTTGGCTCTGGTAAGTCGCACTTTGCGCGCTCTGTCATCCACGCGCTGCAAGCCAATGCGGACCAGCCACCCGAGGATGTGCCGTCGCCCACATTCACCTTGGTGCAGACCTATATCGCTGGCACGGCTGAGATTTGGCACGCTGACCTCTATCGCCTCACCGCGCCGGATGAGGTATTTGAGCTGGGCCTAGATGAGGCATGGCAAACCGCGATTTGCCTGATCGAATGGCCTGACCGTTTGGGCGACGCCGCCCCAGCTGGCGCCGTCACGTTGACCTTTGGGCATACGGATGATGACGACACGCGGACACTCATGATCACCGGCCCTCACAGCCCCCTGCGCACAAAAATCGAAGGCGCGCTGAATGACTAATCGCGCAGACGACATCACAGCCTTTTTGGCCCAAACCGAATGGGCCACCGCCAAACAACAGCCCTTGCAACAAGACGCCTCAAATCGGCGCTATGTCCGGCTGGTGCAGGACAATCGCCGCGCCATTTTGATGGATGCGCCCGCAAGCGCGGGTGAGGATGTGCGCCCCTTTGTCGACATCACAACCCGACTGCGCGACGCCGGGCTAAGTGCGCCTGAAATCTATGCACAAGACGTGGCGGCAGGACTGCTACTGCTTGAGGATCTGGGCGATGACCTCTTTGCCGACACGCTGGCCCGCGCCCCCGAGATGGAGGTTGAGCTGTACACCGCCGCCGTGGACGTTTTGATCGCGTTGCACCACCAAACACCTGCGCCGGGTCTTGCCCCCTATGACGCAGCCACAATGGGCCCACTCGCGGCACTGGCCGCAGTCTGGTACGCGCCGAGCCAAACGCTTGAAACCGAAATCGCCCAAACGGTTAGCACCCTCGCCGCTGATATCTTGCCCGAGCGGATGGGTATGATCCAACGGGACTATCACGCGCAAAATCTGCTGTGGTTGCCGGATCGCAGCGGCCTTTCCCGGGTTGGGCTGTTGGACTACCAAGATGCGATGCTTGGGCCGCTCGCCTATGATCTGGTGTCGCTGACGCTGGATGCGAGGCGCAATGTGGACCCAGCCATTCACACGGCCATGATTGCTCATTTTGCCGCCGGAACTGGCCAAACCGTGGACGCTGTCACCCGGCAAGCTGCACTTTGTGGGGCGCAGCGAAACCTGCGAATTCTGGGCGTTTTCGCCCGCCTTTGGGTGCGCGATGGCAAGGCCAATTACCTGTCGCTGCTGCCCCGTGTCTGGAGGCATTTGCAAACCTGTCTTGCCCATCCTGACCTTGCGCCACTGGCCACACTCTGCGCAGCACTGCCCGCGCCCGACGCCAATCACTTGGCCCAAATCAAGGCCCGGCGATGAATGTTATGATCTTTGCCGCGGGGCTTGGCACCCGGATGCGACCGCTAACGGAAACGACGGCAAAGGCGCTAATCCCCGTCGCAGGTCGCCCCCTTTTGGATCACGCGTTAGAACAAGCCCGCGCGGCGTTACCTGCCCAGATTGTCGTGAACGCCTACCACCATGCACAACAAGTTCAGGCGCACCTCTCGACCGAAGCCGATGTGACCTGCGTGGTCGAACCCAACCCGGTGTTGGAAACCGGCGGCGGGTTGCGCAATGCCCTGCCGTTGCTTGGGTCTGATCCGGTCATGACCCTCAACTCAGACGCGGTTTGGACCGGCCCATCGGCGGCCCAAACACTACGCGCCGCATGGGATCCAACCCGGATGGATGGGCTTTTGCTGCTGGTCCCCCTCGACCGCGCGCATGGCCGCAAAGGCGGCGGCGACTTTGCGATCACGTCAAGCGGCGCGCTGGTCCGCGACGCAGACGGGATGGTCTATACCGGGGCCGGGATCGTAAAAACCGCAGGCCTTGCGCACATCACAGATCAGGTGTTTTCCTTGCGGGAACTATGGGCGCCGATGGCCGCAGAAGGGCGCCTGCACGGCGTTGTGCATCCCGGCCACTGGGCCGATGTTGGCCACCCAGAGGGTATCACGCTCGCTGAAACCATGCTGCGGGAGCAAACGCGCCCATGACCTTGTTTTCCCCATCCGACACACCGCGCGTTTTTGCCGAACCCCTTGGCGTCGATTTCTCAGAAGCATTGGTGGCTGGACTGCGCACACGGCTTGCTGGGCAACCGCCCGAAGCAATCGCGCGGGTCACGATCCTCGTGAACACTCGCCGGATGGAGCGCCGCTTGCGCGAAGTTTTCCTCGCGACCGGCCACGGCTTTTTGCCCAAGTTGATGCTGGTCAGTGACCCGGCGGCACTGTGCCCGACCAACCCGCTGCCAAACGCTGTCTCGCCCCTGCACCTACGGCTGACGGTGTCACATTTGGTTGGACGGTTGCTGGACGCGGCACCGGATTTGGCCCCGCGCAGCGCGGCCTTCGACCTTGCGGGCAGCCTATGCGATTTGCTGGGCGAAATGCAGGAAGAGCGCGTACCCACATCCGCCCTCAACGCGATTGAGACCGGGACACTCTCGGCACATTGGGAACGCTCACTGACCTTTCTCGACATCGTCACGCGCTACCTCGCGCTTGATGGCACGCACCCTGAACTGATCACCCCCGAGGCGCGCCAAGCCGCGGCACTCAACGCGCTTTTTGCCCGCTGGGATGCGCACCCCCCGCAGGATCCGATCCTTGTGGCCGGCTCAACCGGGTCGCGCGGCCCCACGTTGCGACTGATGGAACGGATCGCAAGCTTGCCCCAAGGCGCGCTGATTCTGCCCGGCGTGGACCAAACGCTCTCGCCCACACTGTGGCGTGGCTTCGTGGCGCAAGGCTCTGAGGATCATCCGCAATTTCGCTACGCGGCCCTGTGCGATGGGGTCGGCATTGATCCTGCGCAACTGCCGCAATGGTCCGCGCATAGCCCAAATGCGCCAGAGCGTACGCGGCTTTTGTCGCTCGCGCTGCGACCTGCGCCCGTAACGGACCAATGGCGCGCCGAGGGGCCCGCCCTGCGCCCTGACCTTGCGGCGGCCACCTATGGCATGACCTTGCTAGAAGCTCGCACCCCACGCTCGGAAGCCATCACTATCGCCCTGCGATTGCGCCAAGCGGTCGAGGACGGCACGCGCGCGGCATTGATTTCACCGGATCGGGTGCTGACACGGCAGGTCACATCCGCGCTAAACCGATGGGGCATCACCCCCGATGACAGCGCGGGCGCACCCTTGGGCCTTAGCGCGCCGGGCCGCTTGTTGCGCATGGTTGCCCAAATGATGGGGCGCCCCATGACGCCGGAGCGGCTTCTTGCGCTGCTCAAACACCCGCTGACACATTCGGGGCGCGATGACCGGGGCCAACACCTGTTGTTCACACGTAACCTTGAACTCGACCTGCTGCGCCGGGGGTGCCCCTTTCCGGACCGCACTACCGTCACCCAATGGCTGACGGATCGTAAAACACCCACGCCTGAGACTTTGCCAACGTGGGTCGCATGGCTGTGTGACCTTTTGGATTTATGCGCCGCCGAAGCCCCGGATCGCCCACTGGCAGATCATCTTAGGGCCCATATCGCGCTGTGCGAACGCCTGTGTGCGGGGCCTGACGCCGCGGGCGCGGGCGAGTTGTGGGAAAAGGCCCCCGGCATTGAGGCCGCCGCAACCATCGCAGCCCTGCGCACCGATGCAGGCCAAGATGGCCCGGACATGACCCTTGCGGAATACGGCACGATCCTGTCGACAGTCCTACAGGCCGGTGAGGTCCGCGAACCCTTTACCGGCCACAGCAACGTGATGATTTGGGGCGCGATGGAGGCACGGGTCCAAGGTGCCGATCTGGTGATCTTGGCCGGGCTGAACGATGGTGTCTGGCCTGATCTGCCAACACCGGACCCTTGGATGAACCGCAAAATGCGCATGGATGCGGGCCTGCGCACACCCGACAGGCGCATTGGTCTATCGGCCCATGATTTCCAACAAGCTATCGCAGGCAAACAAGTCTGGCTCACGCGGTCTTTGCGCGACGCGGAGGCGGAAACCGTGCCCTCCCGCTGGTTGAACCGGCTGACGAACCTTCTGCGCGGATTGGCCCCCGAAGGCCCCGATGCGCTTAGGTCGATGACCGATCGTGCCACCCCTTGGACCCTGCAGGCAGAGGCGCTTGACCGGCCCGAAACCACCACTCCGCGCGCCCCGCGTCCCGCGCCTGCCCCGGTTTTGGCCGCCCGTCCGCGGCAACTATCCGTGACCCGCATCCAGACGCTGATCCGCGACCCATACGCCATTTATGCTGCCAACGTGCTGAACCTGCGCGCCCTTGATCCCCTGCGCCAAACGCCAGACGCCCCGCTGCGCGGCACGATCATCCATGCTGTCATGGATCGGTTTACCGCCGCCACCCAGGACGGGCTGCCCACAGACCCATTACCGCTATTTGAGCGCATCCTAACAGACACCCTAACCGAGCAAGCCCCCTGGCCCGCTGCTCGACGCCTATGGCGCGCCAAACTCATGCGGATCGCGCCTCAGTTCTTGGCGCGTGAAACCGAACGCAGGGCCCATGCGACCCCCGCACTGACCGAGGAACGCGGCCGCATCACCTTGCCCGAAATTGACTTTACCCTGTCAGCCGAAGCCGACCGGATCGACACACTGCCGGATGGGCGTGTGTGGATTTATGACTACAAAACCGGTCAGATTCCATCGGCCAAAGTGCAAACGTTCTTTGACCGTCAAATGCCGCTTGAGGCGCTGATCGTTGAGGGCGGTGGCTTCAAAACCCTTGGGGTGCGAGATGTTGCAGGCATGACCTACATCGGGCTTGGCTCTGCGGCCAAAGACCTTGAGGTCAATATGAACCCCGTCGTGGATGATACGCAGGTTGATCTACTGCCTGAAACACGCGCCGGATTGATCCGCCTGATCAGCAGCTACGACAGCCCCGATCAGGGCTACATTTCGCACCGCGCAATGGACGGCGTGACATACGAAAGCGACTACGCGCACCTTGCCCGCCGGGGCGAATGGGACGACACGGCCCCCGCCACATTGATCCGAGTAGGTCGGGAGGAGAACGCGCCATGACCCACCCTGCCTCTGCCGCGCAAATCGCGGCCGCCAACCCCGGCACATCTACGTGGCTTTCCGCAAACGCAGGTTCTGGCAAAACGCGCGTTCTGACAAACCGTGTGGCTTGGCTGCTGCTCGAGGGCACCCCGCCCGAGCGTATCCTGTGCCTGACCTACACCAAGGCCGCCGCCGGTGAGATGCAGAACCGTCTGTTCGCACAACTGGGCGCGTGGGCCATGATGG
Source organism: Thalassobacter stenotrophicus (assembly GCF_001458315.1). Taxonomy (GTDB): domain Bacteria; phylum Pseudomonadota; class Alphaproteobacteria; order Rhodobacterales; family Rhodobacteraceae; genus Thalassobacter; species Thalassobacter stenotrophicus. The sequence goes on from NZ_CYRX01000011.1 coordinate 178,238, forward strand.
AGGACGCGGAGCTGCGCGCCGAGTTGTCCGAAATGGGTGTGCCAGACAGCTCTGAGGTACCGCTGGACCACGCGCGCACCCTGTTTGCCCGCGCGATCGAAACCCCCGGCGGGCTGAAAATTCAAACGATCCACGCATTTTGCGCCTCGCTCCTGCGGCGATTTCCGCTTGAGGCTGGTGTCTCGCCCCAATTCTCGGAAATGGACGACCGCGCGGGCGCCTTGCTGGCCGCAGAAACCCTAGAAGAACTGGTCGCCACCCCCGAAGGCACCGCCTTGTTCGACGATGTCGCCCAGCACCTGACCGACCAAGACGCTGAGAAATTCTGCGCCCAGATCATCAAATCACGCGACCATTTCGCACGCGCCCGATCCCGCGCTGATATCTTTGCGGCCTTTGGTCTGGATGAAGCTGACGATGTCATGGCGCAGGCGCTGACGCCCGAGGTTTTGCATGACTTCAACACGATGCGCGGCGCGTTGCAGGGCGTTGACAGCAAGACGATGGTCGCCCTCGCCGAACGGCTCGCGCCGCTTGACCTGAACCACGCCTCGCAAGAGGTGTTAGAGGCATTTCTAAATACCTTCCTGACAGGCAAGTTTGAACTGCGCAAAAACCCGGTCACCGCGCCCGTCCTCAAAAAACTTGATCCCAATATGATCGAGGATCTCAAAGAAGTCGCACGCGCCGCCCATGAACGGCGTGGCAGGCAGGCTGCGGCGGCGCAAACGGCAGCGCTTCATGCCTTTGCCGCGCCCTATCTTGCCCGGATTGAGGACCGAAAAGCCGCGCGCGGTTGGCTCGATTTCGATGACCTGATCCAGAAAACGCGCGCACTTTTGTCCCGCTCAGACGTAGCGCAATGGGTGCTCTTCAAGCTCGACGGCGGGATCGATCATATTTTGGTGGATGAGGCCCAAGACACCTCGCCCGTGCAATGGGACGTGATCACCGCCTTGGCCGCCGAATTCGCCAGCGGCGAGGGCGCGCGGTCGGATGTAGCCCGCACGCTGTTCGTGGTGGGCGACAAAAAGCAGTCGATCTATTCGTTCCAAGGGGCGGCCCCCGAAAAATTCGACGAAATGCGGGAAACATTCGCCGAGCGTTTGGCGGCGGTTGATGCGCCCTTCCAATCGCGTGAGCTGCAATATTCCTTCCGCTCTGCCCCAACGATTTTGAACCTTGTGGACGCGACCTGCGGCGGTGGCCGCGCGCCCGGTACGGGCTCCAAGGTGCTGCACACTGCATTTTTTGAAGACAAACCAGGACGCGTAGACCTGTGGCCCGTGATCCCGTCGCTGGGCGAGGCTGACCCAGATCGCGCGTGGTTTGACCCCGTGGATCGCCCCGCCCGCAACGACCCAAAGGTGCTGATGGCCGAGCGGGTCGCCGCACAGATCGAACAGATGCTGAGCGATCACACCCTGATCACCGTGGGCAAGGAACGCAGGCCTGTTCAGCCCGGCGATATCGTCATTCTGCTGCAACGCCGTAAGGAACTGTTCAACCTGATCCTTGAGAAATGCAAAGCACGGAACCTGCCGCTTGCGGGGGCGGATGTGCTGCGGATTTCGGGGGAAATGGCGGTCAAAGATTTGACCGCGCTTTTGTCGTTTCTCGCGACGCCCGAGGATGATCTGTCCCTCGCTGCTGTCCTACGTTCACCGCTGTTTGGATGGTCTGAGGATGATCTGTTCCGCCTCGCGCATCCCCGTGGCAAAGCCTTCCTGTGGGAGGCATTGCGCCGCCGTGGCACGCCAGAAAACACCGTGACCGAGCTGCAAGAACTGCTGCGCGTTGCCGATTTTCTGCGCCCCTACGAGCTGCTCGAACGGGTGCTAACCCGCATGGGCGGACGGCGCAGGTTTCGGGCGCGGTTGGGCGATGAATGCATCGAGGCGCTGGACGCGCTGCTGCAACAAGCCCTGACCTATGAGCAAAACGATGTGCCCAGCCTGACCGGCTTTTTGACGTGGCTCGACGCCGAAGAAATCAAGATAAAACGGCAGATGGATGCCCGCGCCGGCCTGATCCGGATCATGTCTGTGCATGGGGCCAAAGGGCTTGAAAGTCCGGTTGTGATCCTACCGGAGTGTCAGTTCATCAAGGCCCAAGGCGCGCCCCGCTTTGTAGAGGGGCCGGACGATCTGCTTGCGTGGAAACCCGGCGCGTCCCTGACCCCGCCGGAGCTGGCCGAACAGGTCGAGGCCAAGGCCATGGCACAGCAGGACGAAAAAGACCGCCTGCTGTACGTCGCCATGACCCGGGCCGAAAGCTGGCTGATCGTTGGTGCCGCCGGGGAGTTGGGCAAGGACCCGACAGCCTCGTGGTACGGCAAGATCGAAGAGGGCATGCGTGATTTGGGCGCCGAGCCGCTGACCATGGACGGTGAGCAAGGCTTGCAGCTTATCTCGGGGGATTGGTCTGACGCGACCGAAACCGCCCCGACCGTGGCCGCGCCGATGCCCCCGCTCAATGCGATCTACCGCGCAGAGGCCCCCGGCCCGATTGCGACGGCGCAAACGCGCTCCCCCTCTGACTTGGGCGGAGCCAAGGCCTTGTCTGGCGAAGGGTTGACCGAGGACATCGCCAAGCTGCGTGGGACATTGATCCACCTATTGTTGGAACATCTGACTGACGTGCCGCCATCAGACTGGGACGCAGCCGCGCGCCATCTTTTGGCCGGGGCCACCAACGGCCACCCCGACCTGAACCCTGATCACCTGATCCAAGAGGCGGTCGGCACCCTCAATGCGCTGCCACACGTTTTTGCCCCCGACACATTGTCCGAGGTCGCCATAAGCGCGCCGCCCCTGCCGGGCGATGACCGCGTGCTATATGGCGTGATCGACCGTCTTCTGGTCACCCCATCCGAAATCATTTGCGCCGACATCAAAACAAACGCCGTCGTTCCCGACACCCCGCAGGCCGTGCCACTGGGCCTATTGCGGCAAATGGGGGCCTACGCGCAGGCGCTCGCGCCGCTGTACCCGGATCGAAAGATCACCCCGGCCATCGTCTGGACACGGACTGCCAGCCTTATGGTCCTACCCCATGATCTGGTAACCGCTGCGTTACAAACTACCGTGGATGGTTGACGCCGCTGCGTGCCATTCCTAGGTTTCGACCCAACGCGCGACTCATCCCGGGTCGCCCATTTTAAGGACAGACATCATGGCAACCGTTGCTGTATCCGACGACACATTTGATACCGAAGTCCGCCAGTCCGACATCCCTGTCGTGGTGGATTTCTGGGCCGAGTGGTGTGGTCCCTGTAAACAAATCGGCCCCGCACTTGAGGCGTTGTCGGAGGAATACGAAGGCCGCGTGAAAATCGTCAAAGTGAACGTAGACGAAAACCCGAACTCCCCCGCACAGATGGGCGTTCGCGGCATCCCGGCTCTGTTCATGTTCAAAGACGGCGAAGTTGTTTCCAACAAAGTTGGCGCCGCTCCTGCGGCAGCTCTCAAAAGCTGGATCGAAGAGAGCGTCTAAGCCTCTTTCGGACATAATCGAATATCAAACCGCCGGGCCCTACAGCCCGGCGGTTTTGCGTTGCGGGCCACAGAAACGTTTCCTTTTGGATGCGCGTTGGCTTGGCACAATGGCCACAGCCGCACACGCCAGCACCCCAGTTCAACGAAAACGCCTGGCGCCTTTTCAAAAAGCTGGGGAGGCCGATGGAAATGTCGTTAACACGGATGAATTCCCCACCCTCGACAGCAAAAAACAATAACCTCAGCCCACGAAAAAGCCCGGACAGATCGCTCTGTCCGGGCCACTCGTCATACGCAGCAGACTGCGGTTAAATTAGGAATTGGCGAACTCGGGATATGCTTCCATCCCCAACTCTGCCTTGTCCAAGCCGACCAGCTCGTCTTCCTCAGAGACGCGGATGCCCACGATTGCCTTGAGGATGATCCACACGATCAGCGCGCCAACGAAGGTGAACACGCCGTATGCCGCGATACCCAGAAGCTGTGTGCCCAGAGCCGCGTCACCGTTGTAGAAGATGACCGCGATTGTGCCCCAGATACCGGCAAACAGGTGAACCGGAATGGCACCAACGACGTCGTCGATCTTGAGCTTGTCCAGCAGTGGCACTGCGAGGACGACGATCACACCACCTACGGAACCGATCCACAGTGCGCCGAACAGTGTCGGGGCAAGGGGTTCAGCCGTGATCGACACGAGGCCGGCCAGCGCACCGTTCAAAACCATGGTCAGATCGGGCTTTTTGTAGAGCAGCTGTGTCATGACCAACGCGGTCACCGCACCAGCGGCCGCAGCCATGTTGGTGTTGGCAAAGATGCGCGACACGTCGGACACATCACCCACGGTGCCCATCGCAAGCTGCGAACCACCGTTAAAGCCGAACCAGCCGAGCCACAGGATGAACGTACCGAGTGTGGCGAGTGCCAAGTTGGAACCAGGCATCGGGGTGACTTTGCCTTCTTTGGAGTATTTGCCCAAGCGTGGTCCGAGGATGATCGCACCGGCCAGAGCGGCCCAGCCACCTACGGAGTGTACAACAGTCGAACCAGCAAAGTCGGAGAACCCAGCTTCGGACAACCAGCCGCCGCCCCACTGCCAGGACCCGGAAATTGGGTACATAACGCCGGTCAGGATGACGACGAAGGCAAGGAAGGGCCACAGTTTGATCCGCTCAGCCAGTGCGCCAGATACGATGGACGCAGTCGCCGCAACAAACACCAGCTGGAAGAAGAAATCCGAACCGATGGAGGCGTAATCCAGCGCGGCATCCGCAGCGGACACGCCAACGGGGTCCAGCACGGTTGGCACGAAGAACGAACCGACGTAGCCGTTGAAATCACCGGGGTACATCAAGTTGAAGCCGATCAACCAGTACATGATCGCCGCCACAGAATAGAGCGCGATGTTTTTGGTCATCTGCATGGTCACGTTCTTGGACCGGACAAGGCCGCCCTCAAGCATCGCAAAGCCCGCGGCCATAAAGAACACCAAAAAGCCAGCCATGCAGAACAGCAGGGTGGTCATGATGTAGGGGCCGATTTCATCGAAGGAGGGCGCAGCCTCCTGCGCGAAAGCCGCAGCGGGCAACGCCGCCAAGGCTAGGGTGGAAAGAAGCACTTTAGTTTTCATTGGTTATTCCCCTATGTCTCTGGCTTACAGAGCGTCGTCGTTGGTCTCGCCGGTGCGGACCCGAACGGCTTGGTTTACGTCCAGAACAAAGATTTTGCCGTCACCGATTTTATCGGTTTTGGCGGTGCTTTGGATGGTCTCAACGACTTGGTCGGCCATGCCGTCCGCCACCACGAGCTCCAGTTTGACTTTCGGCACGAAGTTCACGGCGTATTCTGCGCCACGGTAAATTTCCGTATGTCCCGACTGTGAGCCGAAGCCCTTAATTTCCGTCACCATCATGCCGCGCACGCCGAGAGTGGTCAGCGCTTCGCGGACCTCCTCAAGCTTGAACGGCTTGATTGCTGCAATAATGAGTTTCACGTTTCTCACCCTTCCGGTTTTTTGTTTTGCCCCCGCCCTTGGGGAGTCCACAGGCTCAAAACATGGGCAACCGCGTCGGTTCGCAACGGAATGGGGGGTGCTTTCTGCAACCAGAGGGCGAGTTACGCGTTTATGTGCACAAAAAAGCGACTTTGCTCATTTTTTGAGCGACGCGTTAAGAAATCGCTCATCAACTTTCGGTCTACATCCGAGTCGCCACGCGGTATGCTGCGCAAAACTCCGCCGAAAAGGCGACACACGAGCGAGGCAGTATGGCGAACTCTGGCAAAAGGCGTCCACTTGTGGCTGATCGACGGCCGCCAGCGCCAAAGCGGAAAAAACCCGCAAAGGCAAAGCGTGGCGGCTTTTTCAGGCGACTTTTTACGTTTTCTAAACGGACAAAGGCGCCAAAGCGCAGCGCGCGGACGCAAAAACCGCGCACGTTTATGGGTCGCATCAAGATGCTGTTCACAGGGCTGCTTCGCCTGATCTTGCGGCTCATTTGGGGCATCACATGGCGGGTATCGGTCATTGGTGCGCTGATTCTTGCCTGCGCCGTCGCGATTTCCTACCAAAGCATCCCGACAATGGCCGAGCTTAAGGATGGTCGGCACCGGGGTTCCGTAACGTTTTATGATCGCAACAACGCCGTCTATGCGTGGCGCGGCGATCAATTTGGCGGCCCCGTCAGCTTTGCCACTGTCTCACCCCACCTCGTAAACGCGGTCGTGGCGACCGAAGACAGACGGTTCTACCGCCACTTTGGCGTCAGCCCGCGCGGCATCGCATCCGCGATCCGGATCAACCTACGCGAAGGGCGCGGACCTTTGTCCGGCAACGGCGGCTCGACCATCACCCAACAGGTGTCCAAGCTGGTGTGCCTAGGTGATCCGTATCTGCCGTCCAGCGGGATGACCGAGGCTGAGTATGAAGCGCAATGCCGGGTCGGCTCCGTTTGGCGTAAGCTAAAGGAAGTGCCCTTCGCCATGGCGATGGAGTGGAAGTTCACCAAGGAAGAAATCCTCGCCGTCTATTTGAACCGTGCCTATCTGGGCGCCGGAGCCCGTGGGTTTGAGGCCGCGAGCCAGCGGTATTTCAACAAATCCGCGATGGAGGTCCGCCCCGCCGAAGCCGCAATGCTGGCCGGGCTTCTTGTTGCGCCCTCCTACTATGCGCCCACCCGCAACCTTGAACGCGCCCAGCGCCGGGCGCGCACGGTTTTGCGGCTAATGCATGAGCAGGGCTATTTATCCTCGGCCCAATATGCCCAAGCGCAGGCTAACCCCGCGACCCTATCCACCGCAGCACGCGACCAATCCGGCAATGCGTTTGCCGATTGGGTCATGAGCAAAGCCCCCTCGTTCCTGACCCGCGACACGACCGAAGATGTCGTTCTGCGCACCACCTTCGACCAACGCATCCAACAGGCCGCCGAAGACGCGCTGGAACTGGTGTTTGAGACAAAGGTCCGCGAAGGATCCAACGCACAAGCCGCCATTGTCGTGATGAGCGCGGATGGCGCGGTGCGCGCGATGGTCGGTGGCCGCAATACCCTACGCGCAGGCCAATTCAACCGTGCGACACAGGCGATGCGGCAAACCGGATCCGCGTTCAAACCGTTCGTCTACGCCGCTGCCCTTGATCTCGGCTATCGCTATGACAGCACGATCACCGACGCCCCCTTGGCCATCAAAGTTCCGGGCTCCGGCACCTACAGTCCTGCAAACTACACAAATGAGTTCTTTGGCGACGTCGATCTGACATTTGCACTGGCACAGTCGCTGAACGCGGCAACAGTCGCACTATCCGAGGATATCGGCCGCGACGTGGTGCGCACCGTGGCCGAGCAGTTTGGCATCAACAGCGACCTTGCCCAAGGGCCGGCACTCGCGCTTGGAGTTTCCGAAAGCACGTTGGTGGAAATGACCGGTGCCTATGCGGGCATCCTCAACGGCGGCACCTCCGTTACGCCCTACGGTCTTTTGTCATTGTCCCTGCGCGCTGACCCCACCCCACTGATAGGACAGGAGGGTGGATTGGGTGAACGCGTGATCCAAGAACGCTCCGCCCGGCAGTTGGTCTATATGATGCACCAGGTTGTCCAGACCGGGTCCGGCGGGCGGGCTCAACTGCCCGATGGTCGCCCCGCTGCCGGCAAAACGGGCACAACGCAGGCGGCGCGCGATGCGTGGTTCATCGGGTTCACGGGTGATTATGTGACCGGCGTCTGGATGGGATATGACGACAACACCCCCTTGTCCGGCGTCACGGGCGGCGGCCTTCCGGCTGAAATTTGGCGCGAAACGATGGTCCGAGTGCATGATGGCCTACCGATCAGCCCATTGCCCATGATCGACGCCACCACAGATCGACGCCCCGCCCCGCAGCCCCAACCATACAGCGCCCCACAGGGCCAGGATCGGCTTGAGCGGTTTTTGTTGGATGCGCTGGGTGCTATTTTGGGGAACTAATCCACGGGTAGCGCCAATCAGGCCAGCATTATAGAACGGCCTGCGCGAACGCGCGGTCACCACTGTTGCCCAATAGTTCAGGCACCTCTGCGCGTGGAAGCCAGTGGACCTCGTGCAGCGGCTCAAGCGGCGGGCCGACCCGCAGCGTGGGCCGCGCCATATAAATGTGGCACAGCTTTTCCGCCCACAGGTCGTATTCCGGCATATAGACAAACCGCCGAAACGCCCCCAATCGGCGCGGTGCCGCAATGCGGTAACCCGTTTCCTCATAGACCTCACGGTGCAGGGCACGCAGCGGACATTCGCCCGGATCCATGCCGCCACCGGGCAGCTGAAACTCATCCTCATCGCCCAATTGTCGGGTGATCAGCACACGATCCCCCAACGGCAAAAGCGCATATGCACCAGGTCGCAGGGTATAGCGGCGAGCCCGAAGCGGGGCGGGACCAAAGCGAGGGATCATGGCGGCAACTCATAGGGGGCTTGGATCGGGGCGGCAGGGCGCCTATATGCTCCCCCTATGCCAGCCGATACAAGGTAAGGAAAGCCCATGACCACAGGCACTCAAATCGCCTGGGATGACACCGTGTTGCCGTTCCAACTCGACGCTTCAGATATCCGCGGCCGCGTGGCGCGGCTGGACGGAGTATTGGAAAACGTCCTCAAACAACATGACTACCCCCCGCAAGTCGAGGCATTGGTGGCCGAGATGGCCCTTTTGACTGCGCTCATCGGGCAAACCATCAAACTGCGCTGGAAGCTGTCGCTTCAGGTCCGCAGCGATGGCCCCGTGCGTATTCTGGCGACCGATTACTACGGCCCCACCGCCGAAGGAGAGCCCGGCCAGATCCGTGCCTATGCCTCTTATGACAAGGACGCGCCGCTGGACGTGGGCAATATCTTTGACCTCGTGGGCAAAGGCTACTTTGCGATCCTGATCGACCAAGGCCAAGACATGGCCCCCTACCAAGGCATCACGCCCTTGGCGGGCGGCTCTTTGTCCTCCTGCGCCGAGACGTATTTCGCACAGTCCGAGCAAATCCCGACTCGCTTTGCGCTTAGCTATGGGCGCAGCACGCTGCCCGGCGAAGAATCCGCTTGGCGCGCAGGGGGTGTGATGTTGCAGCATATGCCCAAAGCGTCGCCGCACGTTACGGGTGAAGGCGGTTCTGGCGACGCAGGCCTGCTGGCCGCCACAGATATCCTCAGCGAGGATGAGGGCGAAAACTGGACCCGCGCCAACGTTCTGCTCGATACGGTCGATGATCTGGAACTGATCGGGCCAACCGTTTCACCGACTGAGCTGTTGACCCGCCTGTTCCATGAGGAACAGCCCCGCGTCTATGAGGCCACCGGCGTACGCTTTGGCTGCACCTGCTCAGAGGAACGTGTGCGGACGTCCCTGTCGATTTATTCGGCCAAGGACATCGCGCATATGACCACAGATGAGGGCACCGTTACCGCAGACTGCCAGTTCTGTGGCGCGCATTACACCTTTGCGCCCAATACACTGGGGTTTGAGGCAACGGACAAACCTGATGCTTGATATCAATGCCCTCCGCGCCGCTTGTGCCGCGGAGGGCACCGGGTCGTCCGACTACGACCTATCGCCAGAGGTTGCCGCCCCCGCGGGGCGCACCCTGCGTGCCGCCGCCGTGTTGATCGCCGTTCAAGACAGCACGCGCGGGCTGGAACTGGTGCTGACCAAACGGTCCTCCAAGCTCAAACACCATCCCGGCCAGATCGCCTTTCCCGGCGGCAAAGTGGACGGGGATGAGGATGACATCACAGCCGCCCTTCGCGAAGCACGCGAAGAAATCGGCTTAGCGGGTGCAGATGTGCTGGGCACCCTTCCCCCGCATGAAACGGTCACCGGCTTTAACGTCACGCCCGTACTAGCACATATCCCGGCCCCCTTCGCCCCGGTGCCGGAGCCGGGTGAGGTGGAAGAAGTTTTTAACGTGCCCATGAGCCACGTCATGACGCCCGCGAATTACATCATTGAGCGGCGCATGTGGCGAGGCAACTGGCGTCAGTTTTATACGGTCCCTTATGGGCCATACTACATCTGGGGCGCCACCGCGCGGATGCTGCGCGGTCTGGCGGAACGGCTATGAACATCGCGGGCACATGGTTAAGCGCGCCGGGCACCCAAGAGGTGTTTGCCCGGCTCAGCGCCTATCAGGCCTATGCCGTGGGCGGCTGTGTACGCAACGATCTGTTAGGCATACCGGTCCATGATGTGGACATCGCAACCTCGGCCACGCCGCACCAAGTGATTGAAGCCTGTGACGGCCTCAAGGTCGTGCCGACGGGTATAGATCACGGCACGGTCACCGTCATCGCCGCTGGCATCCCGCACGAAATCACCACCTTTCGTCGCGATGTCGAAACCGATGGCCGCCGGGCCACCGTCGCCTTTGGCACTGACATCGCACAGGACGCAGCCCGGCGTGATTTCACGATGAACGCGCTTTATGCCAACGCTGCCGGTGAGGTTATTGATCCGCTGGGTGGCCTGCCCGATCTGCGCGCGCGGCTCGTGCGGTTCATCGGCACCCCACAGGCTCGTATCCAAGAAGATTACCTGCGCATCCTGCGGTTCTTTCGGTTCACCGCGCTGTATGGCGATAGCCTTGATGCAGAAGGGCTGGCCGCATGTGCGGAACTCGGCGACGGCTTGTCCGGACTTAGCCGTGAGCGCGTCGGCCATGAGATGCGCAAACTCCTCGCCGCGCCCGACCCTGCCTCCGCAGTGGCTGCAATGGCACAGGCGGGGTTGTTGCAACGTATCCTACCCGGTGCAGACACACGCGCGCTTGCGCCCCTGATCCACCTGGAAACAACGCCGGATTGGACAGTGCGCCTTGGGGCACTGGGCGGCGACCCAAGCGGTCTGCGCCTCTCAAAGGCAGAGGCCAAGCGCCTCGCGCGCCTCAGGGAAGCTGCGACATCGACCCAGTCGCCTTTCGCGCTTGGGTATGAACTGGGGGTTACGGATGGCTTGTACGCGCTCACCCTACGGGCCGCCCTGTTGGAGCAACCGATGGTGACGGATGGCCTTGCGGACGGGGCTGCGGCGACGTTTCCGGTCAAGCCTGCGGACCTTGCGCCGCTGACCGGGCCGCAACTGGGCGCAGCACTGGCAACCGCGCGCGCGCGATGGCTGGCAAGCCGCGGAACACTGGACGCGCGCGCCCTGCTGAATGGCCTCGACACGCCCAAGCAATAGCGGCACAAACGCCCGCATGTTTCTATTGACCGATCCCCTCTATGCCTTTGTCCTTGCGGGTCTATTCTCGCCCGGGCCAAACGTAATCCTGATCACCTCCTCGGGCGCGCGCTTTGGGTTCAAGGCCACGCTGCCCCACGTTTTGGGCGTCGTGGTGGGGGTGGGCATCACCGCGGGTCTGACCGCCCTTGGGATTGGCGCGCTTTTGTTGGCCGCCCCCGCGTTGGAATGGGGGCTCAAGCTGATTGCGGGCGGCTGGATCACCTACATGGCCTACAAGCTGGCCATGGCCAAACCATCCGCCACACCCAACCCGGATGAGCGTCCGTTTACCTTTGTGCAGGCGATCTTGTTCCAATGGGTCAACCCCAAAGTCTGGGCCGTCGCACTCGCAGCCTCTGCCGGGTTTGCGTCCAACCTGCCCCCCCTCCAAGAGGCGCTGCGCATCGGATCCGCCTTTTCCGGCACTAACTTTTTTGTCTGCCTGTTTTGGTCCGCCGCAGGCACCCTTTTGGCCTATCTGCTTCAGACCCCAACCGCATGGCGGGTGTTTAACCTTGTGATGGCGGCCGCCCTTCTGGCATCGGCGGTCATGGTTTTTCTGAGCTGAGGGATTATATTCGCATCAAAGGACCAAATCCCATGATGCGCTTTTTCGAAAACCTGGTGGACCCTTACGTCCCCTACCGGGAAACTGACACGCCGCCCAAGCGGTTGTGGCCGTTCCTGTGGGATCTGTCCCAGCCCTTCAAACGCATCTTCGCTTTTGCCGCCCTAACGTCGGTATTGGTCGCGATGGTCGAGATCGGTTTGATCTTTTACATGGGTCGTCTCGTTGACTTACTGTCGGATCAGACACCGACCCAAGTCTGGCAGGCCCACGGAACCGAGTTGATTGTCGCGGGCGTATTTGTCTTGGTTCTGCGCCCCGCAGTCCAAGCGCTAAACGTCATGCTACTGAACAACTCGATCCTGCCGAATTTTGGCACGCTGATCCGGTGGCGCGCGCACCGGCAGGTTCTGCGCCAATCCGTCGGCTGGTTTGAAAATGATTTCGCCGGCCGGATTGCGAACCGTATCATGCAAACGCCCCCTGCTGCAGGCGAGGCCGTGTTTCAAATCTTTGACGCGATTACCTTTGCGCTGGCCTATCTGATCGGCGCGGCAGTGCTGTTGTTTGATGCCGACCCTCGCCTTTTGCTGCCGCTTTTGGCGTGGTTTGGGCTTTATGGCGCGCTGGTCCGCTGGACCATGAAAAACGTGGGCCCCGCGTCCAAAGCCGCATCAGATGCGCGGTCCATGACGACAGGGCGCGTGGTGGACAGCTACACCAACATCCACTCTGTCAAATTGTTCGCCCAGCACGAGCAGGAGGTCGACTACGCCCGCGACGCCATCGAATACACCCGACAGACATTTGCGCGTGAAATGCGGATTTTCACCGTTATGGACGTGGTTCTTACGCTGTTAAACGGGTTGCTGATTGTTGGGGTGGTCGCCTGGGCCATCGCGCTCTGGATGCAGGGCACTGCCTCCGTCGGAGTTGTCGCAGCGGCCACCGCGCTGACCCTGCGGCTGAACGCGATGACCGGGTGGATCATGTGGGCTTTGTCATCGTTTTTCCGCAACTTGGGCGTCGTGGCCGAGGGAATGGAGACAATTTCCCAGCCCATCACGCTGGTTGATGCCAAAGACGCCAAGCCGCTAAATCTCACCAAAGGTGAGATCACAATGGACGCGCTGACCCACCACTATGGACGCGGCGCGGGGGGCTTGGATCAAATCTCTCTCACGATCAAACCCGGTGAAAAAGTTGGCCTTATCGGGCGGTCAGGGGCGGGAAAATCGACCCTCGTGAAACTGCTTTTACGGTTTTATGACACCGAGGGCGGCCGCATTTTGATCGACGGCCAAGACATCGCCCACGTCACCCAAGACAGCCTGCGCAGTGAAATTGGCATGGTCCAACAGGACAGCTCGCTCTTGCACCGATCCGTTGCGGATAACATCCGCTACGGCCGTGACGGTGCCAGCATGGACGACATCATCGCCGCCGCCAAACAGGCCGAGGCGCATGAATTCATCCTCGAACTAGAGGACCCCGAGGGCCGCAAAGGCTATGAGGCCGAGGTCGGCGAGCGGGGCGTCAAGCTATCGGGCGGGCAAAGGCAGCGGGTCGCATTGGCCCGCGTGATCCTAAAAAACGCACCAATCCTTGTGCTGGATGAGGCGACAAGCGCCCTCGATAGTGAAGTCGAGGCCGCCATTCAGGACACCCTTTATGGCATGATGGAAGGCAAGACAGTGATCGCGATTGCCCACCGCCTTTCAACAATCGCCAAGATGGACCGCATCCTTGTGCTGGACGATGGCCGCATTGCGGAGCAAGGCCGGCACGAAGATTTGCTGGCAGAAGGCGGGCTATATGCCAGCTTTTGGGCGCGGCAATCCGGCGGGTTTATTGCCACGGAGGCAGCAGAATGATGCAGCAAGTGGCCGCGCGCCTTGGCAACCTGATCGACCCGTTCAAACCCGCAGATGGCCCACCGCCGCGCACGCTTTGGGCGTTCTTCAAATGGTGCCTCGCAGGGACGTGGCCCGTATTGATCGTGGCATTCGGAGTGTCTGCTCTTGCGGGCGCGACCGAGGTGATCTCCGCCTTTTTGCTGGGTGCCGTGATCGACAGCGCGGTATCAACCGGGCCCGCCACGTACTTTGCAGACAACTGGCCCCTTTTGCTCGTCTTTGTTGGGTTTTTCCTGCTGATCCGGCCGCTTTTGTTTGGCACATCCGCAGCATTCAATGGGATCGTCGTGCCCCCCAACGTCTATCCGCTGGTGCAATCGCGGCTGCACCGCTGGACACTGGGCCAAGCCGTTTCGTTCTTTGACAACGATTTTGCGGGGCGGATCGCCTCCAAACAAATGCAGACAGCGCGGGCGCTGACGGACGTCACGAATGAGTTCATCAACGTCGTGGCCTTTGCCCTCGCGACCCTGATCGGCTCGACCCTTTTGCTGACGACAATCGACGCGCGGATTGCTGGTGCGCTGGTGATTTGGCTGGTCGGTTATTTCCTGATGATCCGCTGGTTCATGCCCCGTATCCGGATCAGGTCACGTGACCGCGCGGGCGCTCGCGCCATGGTCACGGGTCAAGTTGTGGACACGATCACCAACATCAAAACCGTCAAGCTGTTCGGCCACATGGACCATGAGGACCGCGCCGCCCTCGATGCCATGAGCACGCTACGCGGCAAGGCTCTCGCCTTTGGGAAGCTTTCGACTGGGTTTCGCTTTGCCCTGATGACGACAGCGGGTGTTTTACCCGTGCTGCTGATTGGGGGTGCGACTTGGCTATGGACGCTTGGCGTCACAACCCCCGGTGACATCGCCGCCGCTGGCGCCGTGTCGATCCGCATCGCGCAGATGACCGGTTGGGTTAGCTTTACGCTGATGGCGATGTACGCCAACGTGGGCGAAGTTGAAGATGGGATGCGCACCCTGACCGCGCCGCAAACCCTGCTGGACCGCGCAGATGCGCGGGAGTTGGACACGGCCAAGGGAGCTGTTGCGTTCAAGGACGTCACTTTCACTTATGGCCGCGAGGAAGGCGGCGTTCAGGACATCGACCTCTCGCTCACGCCCGGTGAAAAGTTGGGCTTGGTCGGGGCGTCGGGGGCGGGGAAATCCACCTTGGTCAGCCTTCTATTGCGCCTTCAGGACCCCGAGGACGGCACGCTCACGCTGGACGGTCACGACCTGCGCGATCTGACCCAGCAATCCCTGCGCCAACAGATCGGCATGGTCACGCAGGAAACCGCGATGTTCAATCGCTCCGCGCTAGACAACATCCGCTACGGCAAGCCCGATGCAACCCGTGACCAAATCGAGGCCGCCGCCCGTGCCGCCGAGGCCCATGACTTCATCCTTGGCCTCAAGGATCACAAGGACCGCACGGGCTATGACGCGCATCTGGGGGAACGGGGCGTGAAACTGTCGGGCGGGCAACGCCAACGGATCGCTCTGGCCCGTGCTATCCTAAAGGACGCGCCCGTTTTGGTGCTGGATGAAGCGACATCCGCCCTCGACAGTGAGGTTGAGGCCCAAATCCAAACTGCCCTAGAGCGCGTGATGGAAGGCAAAACCGTCATCGCCATCGCCCATCGGCTCAGCACCATCGCCCGTATGGACCGCATCGTTGTGATGGACCAAGGTCGTATCGTGGAACAAGGCAGCCACGCTGAGTTATTGGCGCAGGATGGGCTGTATCGCCGATACTGGGACCGACAGTCAGGTGGATTTATCGGGGTGGCTGAAGCCGCCGAATAGACCTACAAGCGCGCCATGGACATCAAGATCACACGTTTAGGCCACCTCGGCGATGGCATCGCAGAGGGGCCGCTATTTGCGCCCCGCACTCTCCCTGATGAGGTAGTCACTGGCACACCGCAGGGCGACCGGCTGACGGACATTCGGATCGTCACCCCATCAGAGCATCGGGTCAAAGCGCCTTGTGCGCATTATAACGCCTGCGGTGGCTGCGCGTTGCAGCACGCAAGCGACGATTTTGTGGCTGGGTGGAAACGACAGGTCATTCAAACCGCCCTCGCCGCCCAAGACCTGAACGTGTCACCCGAGCCGACACTCACGAGCCCGGCAGGCACGCGCCGGCGCGGTACCCTACACGGCAAGCGCACGAAAAAGGGCGCGTTGGTCGGGTTTCATGCCCGCGCGGCCGAAACCATCACGCCGGTGCCGAACTGCTTGTTGCTGGACCCCGTCATTTTGGCCGCGATCCCAACGCTGGAAACCTTGACCCGGATCGCCGCATCCCGCGCGGCGGAAGTGGCCTATCACCTGACGGTCTCGGACGCGGGCCTCGACCTTGCGATTGAGAACGCCAAGCCACTGGACGCAAGCATCCGCCAAGAGTTGCCATCCTATGTTGCCGCCTTTGCCCGCGTCACATGGAACGGTGAGCCTGTGCTCCAAGCCGCAGCCCCCGGCGTACGCTTTGGCACCGCCCGCGTCGTGCCGCCCCCCGGCGCGTTCCTACAGGCCACGCCCGAGGGTGAGAGCGCCCTTGTGCGCGCCGCTATGGACGCAATCGGTTCGGCATCCCGGGTGATTGATCTGTTCAGCGGATGTGGGACGTTCACGTTCCCCGCCGCCGCACAGGCGTCCGTGCACGCAATGGAAAGCGAACAGACCCTTTTGGCCGCGCTGGATCACGGCGTGCGCCACAACCAAGGCCTTAAGCCCATCACGACCGAGCGTCGCGACCTGTTCCGCAACCCCGTCTTGCCCGAAGACCTAACGAAGTATGACGCGGCCATCATCGACCCGCCCCGCGCAGGCGCCGAGGCTCAGGTGGCCGAACTGGCCCAAAGCAGCATCCCGCGCATCGCGTTTGTGTCGTGCAACCCCGTGACCTTCGCCCGCGAAGCCGCCACGTTGGTGCAGGCGGGCTATACCCTCAATTGGGTCCGCGTCATTGACCAATTCCGTTGGTCGCCACATATCGAAACCGTGGCTTCATTCTCCAAGGACTGATCTTTATGCGCCAAGCGCTTGAACACTTTTTGCTCGGCAAAGCCTTTCGCACGTTCATTATCGCCGTCATCGTGTTCAACGCGATCATCCTTGGGATGGAAACATCCCAAACGCTGATGGATCGTTTTGGGCCACTGATCCTGATGCTCGACACCATCTGTCTGAGCATCTTTGTGATTGAAATTGTGCTCAAACTGTTCGCGATGGACCGTCGGTTTTTCAAAGATGGCTGGAACATCTTTGACTTTGCGATTGTTGCTGTCGCGCTGATGCCCGCAACCCAAGGACTGTCGGTCCTACGGGCACTGCGCATCCTGCGGGTCCTGAAACTGATCACCGCCGTGCCCAGCCTCAAGCGCGTGGTAGAGGGACTGTTCAAAGCACTGCCCGGCATGGCTTCGGTGTTTGGGTTGATGACCCTGATTTTCTACATCGGCGCTGTGATGGCCACGAAACTGTTCGGCGCGGGCTGCCCCCTTTGCACCCCGGAGCAGGCCGCAAATTTCGACGAATGGTTCGGTACGCTGGGGCGCTCTGGCTATTCGCTATTTCAGATCATGACACTGGAAAGCTGGTCCATGGGAATCGTCCGCCCTGTGATGGATGTCTATCCGCACGCATGGGCATTTTTCGTGCCGTTCATCCTGATCACGACTTTTGCGGTGGTGAACCTTGTGGTCGGCCTTGTGGTGAACTCGATGCAAGAGGCCTCGGAGGTCGAAACCACCGAAGCCACGGATGCCTACCGCGATGAAGTTTTGGATCGCCTCAAGGCGATTGAAGCGCGCTTGAGTGAAAAGTGAGGCCGTTTAGGCCCGCTTTTCCAGCACCTTAACACCCAAGACATTGAGGACCTTCGCCTCAATATGCTCGGCATTCATTGCGGCGATTTCGTACATGTCGTGTGGATTGGCTTGATCGATGAACGTGTCGGGCAAGACCATTGAGCGGAACTTAAGTCCGTCATCAAACACGCCTTCCTCGGCCAAAAGCTGGGCAACGTGGCTGCCAAAGCCGCCGATGGCGCCCTCTTCGATCGTGATCAGCGCCTCGTGATCAGCGGCCAATTGCAAGATCAGGTCTCGGTCCAATGGCTTGGCAAAACGCGCGTCGGCGATAGTGGGTTTGAGCCCTCGATCTGCCAACCGCTCGGCGGCTTCCTTCACCTCTTCGAGGCGGGTGCCAAAGGACAACAGCGCCACGCGTTCGCCCTGCGCGATCATCCGGCCTTTGCCAATTTCTAGTGGCGTGCCCCGCTCAGGCAGATCAACCCCAACGCCCTCACCCCGTGGGAAACGGAAGGCAATCGGTCCGTCATCATGGGCAACGGCGGTGGCAACCATATGGACCAACTCGGCCTCATCCGCGGCGGCCATCACGACCATGCCCGGAAGGGACGACATATAGCCAATGTCGAAGGTGCCCGCGTGGGTCGCGCCATCCGCGCCGACCAAGCCGGCGCGATCAATCGCAAAACGCACGGGCAAACGCTGGATCGCCACGTCGTGGACAATCTGGTCATAGCCCCGCTGCAAGAAAGTGGAATAAATCGCGCAGAACGGCTTCATCCCGCCTGCCGCAAGGCCCGCGCAGAATGTGACGCCGTGTTGTTCAGCAATGCCAACGTCAAAGGTGCGCTTGGGGAAACGATCACCAAACAAATCAAGCCCCGTGCCATCCGGCATCGCCGCCGTGATCGCGACGATCTTGTCGTCCCGCTCCGCCTCTTTGATCAGGCTTTGGGCAAAGATCTTCGTGTAGCTGGGCGCGTTGCTGGGCGCCTTTTTTTGCTCACCCGTGATCATATCGAACTTAGCCGTTGCGTGGCCCCGGTCGGGGCGATCCTCGGCGTAACCTTTGCCCTTTTGGGTCACAGCATGGATCAGGATCGGGCCATCGGCACGCGCCTTGACGGTGCGCAGAACGGACAACAATTGATCCATATCGTGGCCATCAATCGGGCCGACATAGGAAAACCCCAACTCCTCAAACAGGGTGCCGCCAACCGCCATGCCCTTGAGCATTTCTTTGGCCCGCTTAGCCCCTTCTTGGAAGGGCTCGGGCAGCATGCGGACAGCACCCTTGGCCGCAGCCTTAAAGTCCTGGAAAGGCTGGCCCGCATAGAGCCGGCTGAGATAGCTAGACATCGCGCCAACGGGTGGGGCGATGGACATCTCATTGTCGTTCAGGATGACGATCAACCGTGTGCCTTCATGGCCTGCGTGGTTCAGCGCCTCATAGGCCATGCCCCCCGACAGCGCCCCGTCGCCGATGACGGCAATAGCATCGCCCACCGTTTCGGAGCCGAGATCGCGCGCGACAGCAAAGCCCATAGCTGCCGAGATTGAGGTCGAGGAATGCGCCGCGCCAAAGGGGTCATAGGGGCTCTCAGAGCGTTTGGTGAACCCCGACAAACCGTCTTTTTGACGGATCGTCAGCATGCGGTCACGCCGCCCCGTCAGGATTTTGTGCGGATAGCACTGGTGGCTGACGTCCCAGATCAACTTGTCACGCGGGGCGTCAAACACGGCGTGAATGGCGACCGTCATCTCAACCACGCCCAGACCCGCACCCAAGTGACCCCCCGTCTGGGAAACCGACCAGATCGTTTCCTTGCGCAGCTCGGTGGCAAGGCGGGTCAGGTCAAAGTCACTCAGGCCCTTCATGTCGGCGGGCCCGGCGATCCGGTTTAGCAAAGGTGTCTCGGGACGGTCCGACATCGCGGCCTCCTATCTGTCGCGCGTGACAACATAGCGTGCAATGTCACGCAACGTATCAGCACGGGGGCCATAGGGCTGAAGTGCCGCACAGGCTTCATCAATCAGGGATTGGGCGCGGGCCTTGGCGGCCTCTAGTCCCAGCAGTGAAACGAACGTGGCTTTGCCCGCATCGGCATCCTTTTGCAGCGCTTTGCCCGCGAGGATGGCATCGCCCTCAACATCCAGCACGTCATCCGCAATCTGAAACGCAAGACCAAGTGCACGTGCGTATTCCACCAAAGGTGCCGGATCAGCGCCGCCCAGAATAGCCCCCGCCTCACAGGGCCAAACCAGCAGCGCGCCAGTTTTGTTGCTCTGAAGCTCGGTGATTTGATCAAGCGTTAGGGGGGCGGACGCGGTCTCGGCCGCAATGTCCTGCGCCTGCCCTAGCACCATACCCTCGGCCCCACTGGCGCGCGCAAGCGTCAAGCAAAGCTGTGCACGCACGGCCCCATCGGGGTGGGTATCGGGATGTGCAAGGATTTCAAACGCGAGGGTTTGCAGCGCGTCACCGACCAAAACGGCGGTCGCTTCATCCCATTTCACATGCACTGTGGGCTGGCCACGGCGCAGCGCATCGTCGTCCATGCAGGGCATATCATCATGCACGAGGCTATAGGCGTGGAGGCATTCAACCGCCGCCCCCGCGCGCAACGCATGCGCCGGGTCCACATCAAACAGCCGCGCCGTTTCCATCGCAAGAAACCCGCGTAAGCGTTTGCCGCCCGCACTGGCGTAGCGCATGCCCGCCATTACCTCACTGCTGGGCAGGGCGGACATGATTTCATCCAGACAACCCTGCAAAGCGGATTGCGCAGCACTCAGGTCTTGTTTGAACATGGTCTTACATATCGCCTACGGGACGGCTCCCGGTGGGTTGCCCGTCGGCGTTCAGCACAAGCTGCTCGACCTGCTCTTCGGCGGCGCGCAGCTTTGCCTCACAATGGGCCTTGAGCGCGGCACCGCGTTTATAAAGCGCGATGGACGCATCCAGCGCCACGTCGCCCCGATCTAGCTGCTGCACAACGGCCTCAAACTCGGCCATGGCCTGTTCGAATGTCATTTCGGCGACGGGTTTATCGGTCATTGGCCGCGCTCCTTTAGGGTGCTGACGTGGGTGGCGACGGACGCCGCCAAGGCGTCCAAGTCATAGCCGCCTTCAAGACAAGACACCACCCGGCCTGAACATGTGGCATCGGCCACATCGCACAGCCGTTCAGTGACCCAGCGGAAATCTTTGGTCATCCAGTTCAAGCCCGCCAAAGGGTCATCGCGGTGGGCGTCAAAACCGGCTGAGATAATGAGTAACTCAGGGGCGTAGTCCATCAACATAGGGAACACCTCGGCCTCATAGACGGCGCGCATGTGGGCCCCGTCCGATGCAGTTGGCAGAGGGATGTTTGTGATCTGCCCATGGGCCCCGCTTTCACTGCGTTCGCCACTGCCGGGCCAAAGGGGCATCTGGTGGCTAGACACGAACCGCACGCGCGGCTCATTCCACAATAAATCTTGGGTGCCATTGCCGTGGTGCACGTCAAAATCTACGACAGCCACGCGGCTGAGCCCATGGGCCTCTAGCGCATATTTTGCCGCAATCGCCACATTCCCCAAAAAGCAAAAGCCCATAGTTTTCTCGGTTTCGGCGTGATGGCCGGGTGGGCGCGTGGCCACAAAGGCGTTCGCAGCGTCACCGGCCATAACCGCATCAACGGCGGCCACCGCAGCACCCGCGGCACGCCATGCAGCCTCAACCGAGCCCTTGGACATCCACGTATCCGGGTCCATCTGCACCAGCCGATCATCCTCGGGAACCGAGTTGCGAAGCGTATCTACATGGCTTTGCGGGTGACAGCGCAGAACGACGCTGTCGTCGGCCATCGGCGCATCACGGCGATCAAGATCCATATCGGCCAAAGCCGCTTCAATAGCCTTGATCCGGGCGATTTGTTCGGGATGGCCCTCGGGGGTGACGTGGGCCAGCGACGCGGGGTGGGTGTAAAGCGCGGTTGTCATGGCGCGACCCTACAGCGCCGCCCCCGCGGGGTGAAGTCCCGACCCGCCTTAATCAGGGGCAAGCATATAGCCCGCCCCGCGCACCGTTTGCAGGTAGCGCGGCTGCTTGGGGTCTGTCTCGATCTTGCGGCGCAGGCGCGTGATCTGGACATCAACGGCCCGTTCTTGGCTTTGCACGCCATCGCGGGACAAACGCTCAACCAGTTCAGTCCGGCTCACGGCTTCATGGGGCGTGCCGCTGAATATCCGCATCAGGCTCGATTCCGTCGCCGTTAGCCGCACAAGCGCCTGACCCTGCCACAGCTCGCCACGTTCCATGTCATAACGCACGCCGCCAAGATGCAGGACCTTGGGCGCAGAGGCCACGGCGCCTTGTGGCATCCGGCGCAGCACGGCACCGATGCGCAACAACAGCTCCTTCGGCTCAAACGGTTTGGCCATATAATCGTCCGCACCGGCCTCAAGCCCGGTGATCCGATCACCGGTTTCACCCTTGGCCGTGAGCAATAGGATCGGCGTTTCGCGGGTTTCACGGATTTCGCGGCAGAGGGTAATGCCATCGTCACCAGGCATCATCACATCCAGAATGATGAGGTCAAAATCGAGCCCCGCCAATAGCCGCCGCGCATGATCTGCATCCCGCGCGGCTGTGGTCAGATAGCCGTTTCGCACAAGGAACTTCTGCAAAAGGGTCCGTATCCGCTCATCATCGTCGACGAGCAAAACGTGGGCCTGCTGGTCTGCACTCATTGGCCGGGCTCCTTCATCGCCGCATAGTGGCGACGCATTTCAGGATCCATCATATGCTCAAGAACTGTGCGAAAGCCAGCGACGGCATTTGGGCCCGCCTCACGGAAAGCTGCGCGCATGCGTTGACGTTGGGCGTCGGACAGCGCGCGCTCTAGCTCACCCCCCTTGGCGGTCAGGTACAAATGCCGCTCGCGCTTGTCCTTGGCGCCGACTCGCGCCTCAACCAAGCCATCCGATTGCAGGGTCCGAAGCACCCGGTTGAGCGACTGCTTGGTGACGCCCAAAATGTTGAGCAGGTTGTTTACAGTTGTGCCCGGTGCGCGGTGGATAAAGTGGATCGCCCGATGATGCGCGCGTCCATAGCCATGATCCTCAAGGATACGGTCCGGATCGGCCGTAAACCCGCGATAGGCGAAAAACATCGCCTCGATCCCTTTGCGCAACTGCTCATCGGTCAGAAAAAGCAGGCTCTCACCACTGCTGGGTCCGGGCTGATCCATGGGTAGGGCCTTTCTGATCACGTCTTATTCGATTTTATGTCAGTGTTGTTGACTTTCCAAGAGCGCATTGGTAGCGATTCACACGAAATGCGCAATAAAATGTCCGTTCCGGACCTATACCGCGCAATATTTGCAAATTTGGAGGAGCGAACGATGGCGGGAGGGTATGATGACCGCGACGGTAAAATCTGGATGGATGGCGCGCTTGTAGACTGGCGCGAGGCCAATGTGCACATCCTCACCCATGCGATGCACTACGCGTCCTCTGTGTTTGAGGGTGAGCGGTGCTATTCGGGCAAGATTTTCAAATCGCGCGAACATTCTGAGCGGCTGATCCAGTCGGGCAAGCTGATCGACTTTGACCTGCCCTACACGGTCGACGAAATCGAAGCCGCCAAGCAGGCCGCACTTGAGGCCAATGGCCTACAGGACGCCTACGTCCGCGCGCTAGCATGGCGTGGCGCCGGTGAAGACATGGGTGTCGCCTCGGCGCGCAACCCGGTCCACATGGCCGTCGCCGTCTGGGAATGGGGCAACTATTACGGCGACGCCAAGATGAAGGGCGCCAAGCTCGACATCGCCAAATGGAAGCGCCCCTCACCCGAGACCGCGCCATCCCAAGCGAAGGCTGCTGGCCTTTATATGATCGCGACCATGTCCAAACATGCCGCCGAAGCCAAAGGCTGTTCCGACGCGATGATGTTCGACTATCGCGGCTATGTGGCCGAGGCGACGGGCGCGAACATCTTCTTTGTCAAAGACGGTGAAGTGCACACGCCCAAGGCCGATGCCTTCCTGAACGGGATCACCCGTCAGACCGTGATCGGGATGCTTCAAGACAAAGGCATCACCGTGCATGAGCGCGTTATCATGCCCGAGGAGCTGGAAGGTTTTCAGCAATGTTGGCTGACGGGCACAGCTGCCGAGGTCACACCCGTGGGCGAAATCGGCGACTACAATTTTGAGGTCGGCGCACTGACCCGCGAAATTGCCGAAGACTACGAAAAGCTCGTGCGCGCCTAATTCGCCCGCAAGCATCTACAACACGACGAAAACCCCCGCCGCTGGCGGGGGTTGCTCGTTTCGGGCCATTTTGACCATTTGTTTGATTGTAGGTCCCCGACGCAACGTACTGGGTGGGGGCAAGAAATCGTCGCGCCGGGGTGAGCAAATGCTCTCTACAGGGACATCTATGCCACCCGACCATGACCGGAGTGCGTAGCCTCAGCGGCAGCCTTGGGGTCATTTCAGGGCGAAACGGCGACATGGTTAACACCCCAAAAACACGAAACCCCTCGGGCTGTTTTCAGCTCCGAGGGGCGCTCGTTCCGGCTCTGACTGGCCTGTTATTCTGACGTAGGCCCCGACGCGGCATACTAGGTGGGGGCAAGAAATCACCGCGCCGGGGTTCGAGATTGCTCTCGCTACGTAGAGTTTTTATGCAGGACGCCCATGGCAGATTCGCGCTGCCGCGGCGGCTTTGGCAGGGTGATTTTGAGACGAATTCGTGGCGAGGCTTGCTTTGCACGCTCACCGGGGTACCTTTTGGATATGAACATACAAACCTCGTCCTATCCGGCGCAGAGCGTGCATTTCCATCGCACAGAACTGAACATCATCCTCGGACTGTATGGCCGCATGGTCGCCGCCGGCGAGTGGCGCGACTACGGGATATCTGCGCTCAAGGAAGTCGCGGTTTTTTCGGTGTTTCGGCGTACTGCGGAACAACCGCTGTATCGGATCGAGAAACGGCCCAAGCTGGCCAACCGCCAAGGCGCCTATGCAATCATCGGAATGGATGGGCAGATCCTAAAGCGTGGGCATGACCTGCGGACAGTGCTGCGTGTGCTTGAACGCAAGCTGATCCGGTCCGTCACTTAGCCCCTTAGTTGTCGGGCAGTTTGAGGCGTTTTTTCGCGGCGATGTCACCAACATTGCTATCACGGAACCGATTGCGCGCTTCAGTAATGGGTTCATAGGCGACGGCCATATGGTGCGCATTCGCGTGAATAAGAACATCCTCGCTGGCCATAATCCCGACGTGTCCGTCCCAGAAAACCAGATCGCCGCGCAGATACGGCTCCCCATGGTGGAGATCTCGGCCAAGGCTGCGCTGCTGGTCGCTGTCGCGCGGACATTCCATACCGCAGGCCAAAAGCGCCATTTGCACGAGGCCCGAACAATCAATCCCCCAGCGCGAAGACCCGCCCCAAAGGTAAGGCGTGCCGAGCAACAGATCCGCTACACCAACGGGGTCCGAAAAGCGGGCTTTGAGAGGCTGCACATGCGCGCGCGGCACGAAATGTCCTGTCGCGATTTTTACAAAATCACCGTGATCTGCGACGACTTTGACCTGACTTCCAAAGAAAATGGCAACTTCGGGCGGGGCTTTGATCTCGGGCTTTGGGTACAGGTGTGTGGCGGGGGCCGCGACCCAATGCGAGGGCTGCTCCTCTCCGCCCAGCGCGCCGGACACCACGTAACCGCAATAGCCATCTCGCTCTGCCTGACCAAAGGCGTAGCCATCCCGTTCGTCAATCACGCGGAACCGTTCGCCAAAAAGAAGCTGCGAGGCACGCTTGCCTCTGGGCTCATCCATCAGGTTCAAAAGCGGCTGTTTCACCGATTTGACCGTGCCTTTGACAAAGCGAGCAGCCTCGACTTGGCCCTTGAGTTCAAAAGCCGCCGCGTGTCCGTTGGCCGGTATCATGCGCTGGTCAGTCGTTGACATGTCGTTCATAAATTTAGCACCTCCGGAAGTGCCTCTAGTATGGCCCGCGCGCCCATCCCAACGCCACCCTTCGGGCGCGCTGGTTGTGCGGTTGGTTGCCAGCCGTAGATATCAAAATGCACAAACCGCGCCGTATCCGTCACAAATCGATCAAGAAAAAGCGCAGCGGTAATAGACCCTGCCATACCACCGCTTGGCGCATTATCAAGGTCTGCAATTTTTGGTTCAATCATCGTGTCGTAGGGCCGGTGCAGCGGCATACGCCACAGTGGGTCGCGCACCCGCGTGCCGGCTACGGCGAGGGATGCAGCAACATCTGCGTCGTCGGTGTAAAAGGGCGCGAGGTCCGGGCCAAGCGCCACACGCGCCGCCCCGGTCAGCGTCGCCATGCAAATCATCAAATCTGGAGGGGTTTCATCGGCGAGGGCCAAGGCATCCGCCAGAACAAGACGCCCCTCGGCGTCCGTATTGTTCACCTCAACGCTCAGCCCTTTGCGTGAGGACAGGATATCACCGGGGCGGAAGGCGTTGCCAGCGACCGCGTTTTCCACCGCTGGGATCAAAACCCGCAGCCGGAGCGGCAGGTTCAGGGCCATGATCATATGAGCAAGACCCAAGACCGTGGCCGCGCCGCCCATATCCTTTTTCATCAACCCCATTGATGCGCCGGGCTTCAGGTTCAGCCCGCCGGTATCAAAACACACGCCCTTACCGACCAACGTTAATGTGGGCCCGGTATCGCCCCAAGTCATGTCCAACAAACGCGGCGCTTGTTCCGCCGCGCGACCCACCGCATGGATCATTGGGAAATTGGCGGTCAACAAATCATCGCCAATGGTTGATATAACTTCTGCACCAAAGGCCGCGCCTAGGTCCCGCACCGCTTGTTCCAAAGCCTCCGGGCCCATGTCGGCCGCGGGGGTGTTGATCAGGTTGCGGGTCAGGATTTCGCCAGCTGCAATCGCCTCAATCCGGGCGGCATCGATGCCCGCCGGTGCGACTAGCTTGGCGGTTGGCGGCGACTGCGTTGCATATCGATCGAACGCATACCCGCCCAAGAGCCACCCAAGAGCAGCCTCATTGAGATCATCACCTTCGAGCGGCCCATCCAGTTTGTATGTGCCCGTCTTTAGCGCGCTCAGCGCACGCGCCACGGCAAAACGGCCCCGTGCATGGGCCGCTGGCTTGCCCCAACCCATGAGAACCGCGGACAAAGCACCATCATCGCCCGGGACACGGAGAATTTCCCCCAGGCCTGCGCGAAAACCGCAGCTTTCGACCCACGCCTGCAAACGCTCTGGCTGAGCGCCCAGCCAATCTGCAAACGTATCCTGCGGCAGGATGTGGAGCGGCGTGGCAGCCGCATCAGGCGGAGCAAACCGGGGCAAGGTATCCGAGGGCATGGCGCGAACCTTTCAGTTGTTCCATGCAACCTACTAACCCCAGCCCCTGCCGCAAGCCCTTAGACGGATATGTCCTCAACCGACCAAATCGCGTGTACCGAATTGTCACCGATCCGGTGCAAACGACCCATGGTCGCCGCGATGCCGACTACGTCACCCTTTTTAATACACGCACGCACGTCACGCGCCACACGCGCCATCGTAGTCATCCCGATTTGGCCTGCAATCCGGGTTAAGCTGGCACAGATTTGGTCCATCCCAGCATAACTTTGCTCAGCAAACAGAACTTCAAGTGCTGCCATCTTGATCGCTATCTGCTCAAGCGCGCGTG
The DNA here is from genome assembly GCF_001458315.1 of Thalassobacter stenotrophicus. Lineage (GTDB taxonomy): Bacteria > Pseudomonadota > Alphaproteobacteria > Rhodobacterales > Rhodobacteraceae > Thalassobacter > Thalassobacter stenotrophicus. The sequence continues at coordinate 205,470 of NZ_CYRX01000011.1, forward strand.
CGATAACCTTTTCCGCCGCGTCCTCTCCGTAGTCACGACACAAGGCCTCCAACCGCTCTGCATCAAATCGCACAGCCTCATCATAACGTAGCGTTGCTACCGTTTTCATATCCCACACTCCACATAACTGCGCCCCCACAGTTGGAGCTGAACATGAACCAGAAAAGTGAAGAAAGCCTTTCCCCCTGCGGCGACAAATCACTCGAATTCCCTGCGTTTCCGACATAGAAGCGATACAAATTCTATGAAAAGACACTCAAAATGAAGCATGCCCAGCCGCTGCCAGCCACGTTACTCCAACGATATCACGGATGGCGCGCCACGACGTTCAACGCCAATAAAGCGTGGTATCAAAGACTTGCCCAAGAAGGGCAGCGGCCTCGGTGCATGATTATTTCCTGCTGTGACAGTCGTGTTCACGTGACAGCTTTGTTTGGTGCCGAGCAGGGTGAGTTCTTTATTCACCGCAACATCGCGGCCCTAGTCCCACCGTTTCAGCCAGACGGCGATCATCACGGCACATCCGCCGCGGTTGAATACGCTGTGACCGCATTGAAAGTGAGTCAAGTCATTGTTCTAGGTCACTCAAGTTGTGGCGGCGTTAAGGGATGTCATGAGATGTGCCTTGGCCATGCGCCTGAACTAGAGAAAACCGAAAGCTTTGTTGGCCGCTGGATGGACCTACTGCGCCCTGGATTTGAACAGGTTCGAGACATTGCAGACGAAAACGCACGCCTCGAAGCGCTTGAGAAGAAAGCAGTTCTTGTTTCTCTGGAAAACCTGATGACCTTCCCGTTTGTGGCCGAACGCGTCATGGATGGCTCGCTCGCACTTCATGGCCTTTGGACCGATATCGGCCAAGGTGGGCTACATATCTACGACGCCAAAGCGGACTTATTCGTCGAAGCCTGACGTTTGCGCTTAACCGGCGGCATATGCGCTGACAGGAAACCGTTCTTCCTGTTGGCTTTTTCTTTCTTCTGCGCCCATAAGGCTGTCTCGGCGGCATCTGCTTCAAACGCTTCATCACGCTCTAATCGCAATATCATTTCGCGCATTTCAGCGGTGGTTGGCTCTTCGTCTTTCTTAGACAATTTTTTCAATATCTTTTGCATAGTACGCTCCGCTGGACGTGCCCCGACAGCGCCGTTCTAGATCAGTTTTCTAAAGAAATCCTCTATATCGAAGTGCGGATTTGAAATGCATTTTATCAAATCCAAAACCCGCCAAGGATTCAGATAGTTTTAACTAAGTACCGCGAAGCTGAGTGAATGGATGATCACTCGGCACAACAGATTCGCGCCCGGCAGGAGCAAGCTTGGAAGCTGCGCGATAAACTTGCCCGCGACATCGCGATTGCGCAGGATTGGACCGACTTGCAACTGCGACTGGCGGCACATGGCTACACGTTCAAACCGGCCGGTGGCGGGTTAGCCTTGTATCGGATCAAAGGAAACGTGCGGCTTTGCAAAGCAGGAGCGATTGGGCCTGCGTATCGACAACTTGCCATGCGGTTCAACACACCTTTTCCCGGACACACCCACGCCCATTTGGCCACCAGCATCCCAAACGAAAACGGGGCCGGACCCATCTCTGGACCCGACCCCGATGACTATATTCTCGTGGAGAAATATTAGCCCTTTTTAAGCACCCGGTTACCCAGCGTTTCCGCGATTTGCACAGCGTTCAACGCAGCGCCTTTGCGCAAGTTGTCCGAGACGCACCACAGGTTCAGGCCATTCTCAATCGTGCTGTCTTGACGGATACGGCTGATGAATGTGGCGTAGTCGCCGACGCATTCGACGGGCGTGACATAGCCACCGTCTTCGCGCTTATCCACCACAAGGATACCCGGCGCTGTGCGCAAGATTTCGCGGGCTTCGTCTTCGTCAAGGAAGTCCTCGAACTCGATGTTGATCGCTTCGGAGTGACCGACGAACACAGGCACCCGCACGCATGTTGCGGTAACTTTGATGCTGGATTCAATGATCTTTTTCGTCTCCGCGACCATCTTCCATTCTTCTTTGGTCGACCCGTCGTCCATAAAGACGTCGATGTGCGGAATGACGTTGAACGCGATCTGCTTGGTGAATTGGGCCGGGGCAGAATTGCTTGTGGGGTTGTAGACCGCTTTGGTCTGATCCCACAGCTCGTCCATGCCGCCTTTGCCCGCGCCAGATACGGATTGGTAGGTGCTGACCACAACGCGCTTGATGCGTGCGCGATCATGCAACGGCTTCAGCGCCACAACCATTTGCGCGGTTGAGCAGTTGGGGTTGGCGATGATGTTTTTCTTTGCATAGCCATCGACGGCTTCGGGGTTCACCTCTGGCACGACCAGCGGAATGTCCGGGTCGTAGCGGTACAGCGACGAGTTATCGATCACGATGCAGTTTGCCTTGGCGGACCGTGGCGCGTGCTCTTTGGTCGCCTCAGAGCCAACAGCCCAGAGCGAGATATCCCAGCCAGTGAAATCAAACGTAGCAAGGTCCTGCGTCTTGAGGGTCTTGTCGCCAAAGCTCACCTCGGTACCCAGCGACCGACGGCTCGCCAGTACGGCGATCTCATCAATGGGGAACTGACGTTCAGAAAGAATATTCAGCATTTCGCGGCCCACATTTCCCGTGGCGCCAACGACGACGACTTTATAGCCCATCTCCGGGTCTCCTCTCGATCAGGACGGGGCCTCATAGCCCAGCGCGCCGTAAGAGGAAAGGGCTATGGGGCCGCAACCGCCATGACATTTGATGATTGGGGAGCATCACGTTTCATGTGTCAACAAAACTAGACATGTGGTAGCGTGACATCAAAACTGAGATATCACCATGCCAGACGCCACATCCCCCCTAACCGCCCCCACCCCTGCGCCGGCTTTGCCACGCGGTAAGATGTGCACCGATTGCGGCCTGTCGCGGATGAAACTGGCGGCGGAATGTGGCCAAGCCTGCCAATTTACGACACCAGATTTCCCCAAGCTCGAAACCCAAGTACACGGCGCACCACGCGATACGGCCGACGAAGACGCCCGTTTTTTCGGGCCGCACATTGCCATGCACCGCGCCGCGATGCGGATACCTAAGCCCGGCGCGCAATGGACTGGGATCACGACATCGCTGGCCGCAAAACTGTTGGAAACCGGAGCGGTGGATGCGGTCTTGACCCTCGCGCCCGCTGAGGATGATATCTTTCGCCCTGTCCCAGTCATCATCACCGATCCTGCGGATATGGCCCGTGTGCGCGGAATGCGTATGGGCTATGCACCGCTTTTATCCCTGCTGGAGCCAGCGGCGGATGCGGGGCACAAACGCCTCGCGATCATCGGCATCCCCTGTCAGGTACACGCCCTACGCAACATCGAAGCCCAGCTTGGGTTTGAGCGCCTGTACGTCATCGGCACGCCCTGCTCCGACAACACAACGACGGAAAACTTTCACGACTTCCTCGCGCTCCTGACCGACAAACCCGAAACCGTCACGTACCTCGAATTTAGAGCCGATTACCGGGTTGAGGTCCGGTTTGAGAACGCCAAGACCAAGCTAATCCCCTTTTTGTCGCTACCAATCAGCAACCTGCCCGACGATTTCTTTCCACTGACGTGCCGGACGTGCACCGACTACACCAACGCCCTTGCGGATATCACCGTCGGATACATGGCAGGTGAAGGTGAGCAATGGCTGATCGTGCGAAACGAACGTGGGCAAGAGATGCTGAACGCTTTGGGCGACGAAATCCGACTGTCACCTGTCGGATCCTCGGGCAAGCGCACGGCTGCGGTCAAAGGTTTTGCCGAAAATACTGCGCGAGCCGCAGGTGGACTACCACTGCGGCGGATGCCCGATTGGGTTCGCCCCATTGTATCGTTTCTACAGCCTCGGATTGGACCAAAGGGGCGTGAATTCGCCAAGGCTCGCCTAGAAATGAAAGCTGTTGAAACAATCCTGCATCTGCGCCGCGCGGCTCCTGCCCGGATGAAACATATGATCCCGGATCATGTGTGGGCGCTCGCAGCCCCCTATGGCCTGCGCCCAGAACAGGGTGAGCGCAAGACGCCGCCCAGAGCCCCCTGACCGCGCAGATGCTGCACCACTTGGCGCGCGCCGCAGAAACGGGTAAGCCGACGCAACCCAAGGACACCCGTGCATCACCGTGACTTCTGAACCCCAACGCCATCCCTTCGCCCGCCTCTGGCGCAGCTATTTGCGCAAGCATTTGCCGTGGCTGATCTTTGCCGCCATCTTGATGATCATCGAGGGCAGCACGTTGGGCGCGCTCAGCTACATGCTGGAACCTATGTTTGATGAGGTTTTCGTCGCGGGCCGCAGCGATCTGGTCTTTTGGGTCGGCCTTGGGATTTTTGGGTTGTTCGCCGCACGCGCATTCGCCGGCGTGACCCAGCGGATCATCATGGCATCGGTATCGTTTCGCACATCCAGCGCCCTCCAAGAGGACCTGCTGGCCCATACCCTCAACCTCGACAATGCGTTTTATCAGGCCAACCCGCCGGGCGTCTTGATCGAGCGTGTCCAGGGCGATGTATTGGCCATTCAACATACATGGAACACACTCATTCTCGGGGCGGGACGCGATACCATCGCCCTGATATCACTGATGATTGTGGCCATCCTCGTGGACCCTATGTGGACGCTTGTCGCGGTTATCGGGGCACCGCTCTTGATGGTGCCTTCCCTGATCGTACAGCGGTATATTCGTAAGAAAAGCTTTGCTTTGCGCGATATCGCGGGCCGCCGCACAACCCGCCTAGATGAGATTTTCCACGGCATCACCCCCATCAAACTGAACACGATGGAGGCCTACCAAAAGAGCCGCTTTCGCAGTGTCACGGCCGAACATATCACCGCTTCGGTCAAGACGCAGGCCGGCAACGCAACTATCCCCGGCATCGTAGATTTATCGGTTGGCTTTGGGTTCTTCGCGGTGATGCTTTATGGCGGGCAGCAGATCATTTTGGGCGAAAAAACCATCGGTGAGTTCATGTCGTTTTTCGCGGCCATGGCCCTCGCGTTTCAGCCGATCCGACGGCTCGCGAACCTCGCGGGGATGTATCAAATCATGATGGCGAGCCTGACGCGCATTTATGGGTTGCTCGACACTCAACCGACAATCACCGCAGCCGTTAAGGCCCCCGCAACACCCGCAGCATTGGACGTGCAGTTTGACGACGTAAACCTATCGTACGCCGATACGCCTGTCCTGCGCGGGCTGAATTTCACGGCTCCAGCGGGCAAGACTACGGCCCTTGTCGGTCTATCTGGCGCGGGGAAAAGTACAGTTTTCAATGCGCTGACCCGGCTGGCTGATCCGCAGTCAGGAACGGTGCGTTTGGGTGGCGAAGATATCCGCAACTGGCCGCTAGAGAACCTACGCAGCCTGATATCTGTCGTGTCCCAAGAGACATTGCTCTTTGATGAATCCTTGCGTGAAAACATCCTCGTAGGTCGCACTGATGTCACCGAAGATCAGATCGCAGCGGCGATTGAGGCTGCACACGTGTCCGACTTTCTTGCTGATCTGCCAAACGGCCTCGACAGCCCTGCAGGACCTCGCGGTTCAAATTTGTCCGGCGGCCAACGGCAACGGGTCGCCATCGCGCGCGCCATCCTGCGCGACACGCCCATCCTTTTGTTGGATGAAGCCACGTCGGCCTTGGACACTAAATCCGAAGCTCTTGTCCAAGCCGCACTCGAACGGCTTTCCGCAAATCGAACAACTCTCGTGATTGCCCACAGGCTCTCCACCATCCGCGCCGCCGACCAAATCCTTGTCCTAAGCGAGGGCCGTGTGGCGGAGCGCGGCACCCACGATGAATTGCTCAGCAAAGGTGGGCTCTATACCCAACTCAGCGCGCTACAATTTGACAGCCAAGACTGAACGATCAAATAGCAAGCCAATGTTCCGGCAAGATATCGGGATTTTGGCGCGCACCCGCACCAAACCATTGCGCGGGTGCGATGACTGTCTGAGTTGGTGATGCACCTAGCCAGGCTCCCCACCACGAGAACGTGGAATTGGCAATGATCTGATGCTGGCAGGCCGCCATAAGGCGAAGATCTTCATAGTGATCATCTGCTGAATTGTGCCCAATCACGGTAAATGGGCGAGGCAGCGAGAGCGCTTCACGACACCAATCTGGATCGTTGGAAAACACGAAAAGCTCAAGCTCTCTACCCAAACGCGCTTCCAGCTCCGCAATGCCGCTTGCATAGTAGTCAGGCCCGACACTGCCATGGGTGGCTGCGGCCTTGGCATTTGCCACATAATCACCTCTACGCAAATGCACAGCAGTCGCACCGGACGTTTCGCGCAGACGCAGAAGCCAATCCGCATTCTCCGCGCTCGGCGGTGTCATAACCTTTAGATCATATCGAATTTGCTCTTTGAAATCGTGAAAATAGAGTTCGCTTTGAAAGTAGCCGTGCAGGTATACATTGTCGGCTGCGTTCATAATCGCGGCATTAACACCCAAATCGGTCTCTCTCAAAAATTGAGGTGATCGACCGAATGCGCGCCATGCGGCATATCGCAAACGCTTCGCGCGATCAGGTGGCAAAGGTGCGCCGCCGAGTGCATGGGTGTCAAAGTGATGTAACGCAGGCTGCAACCAAGTATGTTCAGCGCGCTTTGCTTCACGATCATCGATGGCAAGTGGCACGCCTAAACGCAAAGAAAGAGCACGCCCTGTGGCGTACTGAAATAACTGATTTCCAAGACCTCCCAGCAGCCGAACAGTTATCATCGCAACCCTTCTTCCTTTTCACACTTTGCGGTTCTCCAGCATTCCTAGCGCCGACGCGCCAAGCCGCCTCAGGCTGGTAAAACAGGAAGGGATGGGGCATAGCTCACCTATGTCTGCTCCTGCGCTTATTGTGACCAATTTCAACCCGAACTTCACTGGGGTGTCCGCTACCGCGGCGACCGTCGTTCGCGGCCAAATGCAGAGATACAACCTTCGACTTGTTGGATCCCCACTCCCCGGTTGTCCGACACCGACGACCATTAGAGAAGCACGCAAACTGTGCCGTACCGCCCAACAGCCAGTTATTTGGCACGTGCGACGCAACCCTGAAATGCGCGTAGCCATTTGGGCGCGGGATGTGCTGCGCCTGCCAATCAAGATCGTGTTTACTTCAGCTGCGCAGCGGCGGCATTCCGCATACCCGAGATGGCTTATTTCCCGTATGGATGCTGTTATCGCGACAACCAGTGCCGCTGCATCCTATGTCCCGAATGTAAGCGCTGTGGTGCCGCACGGAGTAGACACAAACCTGTTTAAGCCCGCCGCAAATCGCTTAACGGCGTGGCAAGAATTGGGGTTCGGTGGGACGCGAGGGATCGCATCTGTCGGACGGGTTCGTCCTGAGAAAGGTACCGATGTCTTTGTCGAAGCGCTACTAAAGGTACTGCCAAACGCTCCGGACACAGTGGCCTTAATTATCGGCAAAATTGCCCCGAAAGACACCGTATTTGCCGATAATCTAAAGGCAAAAATTGCGGCAGTCGGCCTATCAGATCAGATCATCTTTACCGGGGAAATACCTCCTGAAACGCTTCAAAAGATGCTGCCTGCGCTTAGCCTTCTGGTAGCCCTACCTCGCTACGAAGGCTATGGCATGACCCCTCTAGAGGCGATGGCCAGCGGAGTCCCCTTCGTGGGATCAGATACGGGATATTTCAAGACATTCAGCGATGCGGGACAAGCAGGTATCGTCGTGCCGATTGGCGAAGACGATCTGGCGGCGCAGGCGATCCAATCGCTTCTGAACAACCCAACAGAACTTGCGCGCATGTCTGACCACGCCCTAAACACCGCTCGCACCCGCCACAGCGCGCAAGAAGAGATCAGCGGTATCGACACTGTGTACCAAGAATTGTGGGCCGAGGCTGCGAGCGCATGAACATCAAGGCCTTCATTATTCACCTAGAACGCGCGACGGCTCGAAAACCTATCGTGGCGGACTTGATTGCCGCTTTGCCGATACCTGCTGAAGTGTTTCCAGCAATAGATGGCGCAGCACTGGACCACGGTACGCTATATTCAAATGTTACGCGGACAAGTCATGTGCGGCCGCACTATCCGTTCAAACTATCGAAGGGTGAAATCGCCTGCTACAAAAGCCATCGCGCAGTCTGGCAAAAAATCGTGGATGAAGAGTTAGACGCGGCAATCGTTTTTGAGGACGATGCGGTTGTTAACCCTTCAACTTTTGAGCCTGCGTTTGAGCTGGCAAAGACGCATATTGACGAACTGGGCGTTATTCAATTCCAGACGCGCGAAACTATGGGTAGCACCGAGGTTATCCTACAAGACAAAGGAATACAGCTCGTGCGGCCACCAGTTACCTTGCTACGCCTAACGGCCACGATGCTATCAAGGACCGCCGCGTTGCGTTTGTTGGCCGCTTCCAAGGTGGTCGACCGTCCGATCGGCTCACTACTACAACTGACTCGCACCACGGGGCAGCCCATTTGCTCGGCCAATCCTTCTGGAGTGTCCAGTGGACGCAATAACGTCGGCAGTCTCAAGATAAGAAAAAACTGGCTAAAGTCCTTCGCAATTGCCCGATACACGTCAGCGGCACATAGGCTTACAGTCAAACCCCGCCGCACTCCCGCTTTGAAGGCCGCCAACTACCGCCTACAGGCTACATTAATTCGCGGCTTTCTAGGTGCAGCCAAGGTGCTGCCGCTGCCGCTACGCGCGGCTCTTGCAGGGCACTTGACCAATGCTGCCATTCACCTTGTGCCCAGTTTGAGGAGGCGCGCTGCAGACAACCTGCATCGTGTGTTTCCAGACATGGATCCAATTCAACGCCGCCAAATCTTGGGACAGGTCGCGCGCAATACAGGCCGGACGCTCACGGAAATCTTGTTTAATCAAGAATTTGCGGCGCAGGCTGAGGCTATACCGATCAACGGCCCTGGCCTAGAAGCCCTGCGCCAAGCACAGGCAAAAGGCAAAGGCGCCATCATCGTCTCTGGCCATTTCGGCCAATGGGAGGCCATCCGACACGCCCTCAAAGCGCAGGGCCTCGAAACTGGCGCCCTTTATCGACCCAACAATAACCCCCATTACGAGCCTCTCTTTCGCCGCGGGATTAAGGCAGGCGGGGCGCCCATTATTGCACGTGGCTCTGTGGGCAATCGCAACATGATCAAGCACATCAGATCGGGTGGATTTATTGCCCTTTTGATGGATCAATACATCCAAGACGGCACAACGTTAACATTTATGGGGCATCCCGCAGTGACCTCTTTGTCAGCAGCACAAATGGCTCTGCGTTATGATTTACCCCTGGTTCCTATTTTTTCCAAGCGCACCCGCGATGGATTTGAGATTGTCGCTGAGGAGCCTATTCCGCACACCCATGCGCGCGAAATGATGCAGACCTTTAATGACAGGCTCGGGGAACAGGTCCGAGCCGCACCCGGACAATGGCATTGGCTGCACAATCGCTGGAAAATTGGCCAATGGAATGATCCCACCCCGTCGCACGAAGCGTGAAAAACGTCGCTCAGGGAAGCCGTTTGTCTGGGCGCGCACCGTAGTCTTTGCACGGGAGGAAGCGCCATGTTTCTAAGTATTTTCGATATCTTCAAAATCGGCGTTGGGCCGTCGTCCTCCCACACGATGGGCCCTATGACTGCGGCGGCGCGGTTCTTGGACGATTTACGCGGTGGCCGCGAAAAGGAACCCGGAGCCGGCGAACTGGCCTCAGTTGCGGCATCGCTGCATGGCTCGCTGGCGTTTACGGGCAAGGGCCACGCAACCGACCGCGCGGTGATCCTGGGTTTGATGGGCTTTTTGCCTCACACGCTCGACCCCGATGCCGCTGAGGCACTTGAAGCCGAGTTACGCACGCAAAAAACGCTCTCTCCCGAAGGGTTGCCAACCCTTGCCTTTGATCCCGATGCTGACCTTGTATTCGACTACGGCCCCGCCCTTGAAGGACACGCCAACGGTCTGATCCTCAAGGCGTTTGACGCCTCTGGCCTGCTCTATATGCAGGAAACGTATTACTCGATCGGTGGCGGTTTTGTGATGACCGAGGCCGAGCTTGCAGCCAGTAAACATGGTGGTGCAGATGAATTTCACGCAGAGAAAGAGGAAGCGGGCTACCCTTTCCCCTTTGGCTCTGCCGAAGAGATGCTCGCGATGGGGGCGAAAAGCGGCAAGACGATTGCACAGATGAAATGGGCCAACGAAGTCAGCCACATGGATGCGCAAACACTTGACCGTCGGATGAGTGAAATCTGGGGGGCCATGGACGGCTGCATCGAACGCGGGCTGCGGATGGACGGCATCCTGCCCGGCGGCCTATCGGTCAAGCGCCGCGCGAAGGCGATCCATGAACAGCTGCGACAAGAATCGGGGCAGAACCTCGCACAACCTCATGTCGTGAATGACTGGCTCTCGGTCTACGCAATGGCCGTGAATGAGGAAAACGCCGCAGGGGGCCGCGTCGTGACCTCACCCACCAATGGGGCGGCTGGTGTCGTCCCGGCGGTGCTGCGCTACTACCGCGATCATTGCATTGGCGCGACCGAGGAAGGGCTGCGGACTTTCCTTCTGACTGCCTCCGCGATCGGTGGGCTGATTAAGCACAATGCCTCCATCTCGGGGGCTGAAGTCGGCTGTCAGGGCGAAGTCGGGAGCGCATCGGCGATGGCAGCGGCCGGGCTATGTGCCGCCCTAGGCGGCACGAATGAACAGATTGAGAATGCAGCCGAAATCGCGCTGGAACACCACATGGGTATGACCTGTGATCCAGCTGGCGGGCTTGTGCAGGTGCCTTGCATCGAGCGCAACGGCCTTGGCGCGATCAAGGCTGTGTCCGCCGCGTCGCTCGCCCTACGGGGTGACGGTACGCACTTTATGCCGCTGGACAACTGCATTGAGGCCATGCGCCAGACCGGGCTGGATATGAACATGAAGTATAAGGAAACCAGCCTTGGCGGATTGGCCGTAAACCTTCCGCAATGCTGAGTTTTTAGGCCTCCAAGACCTAGAGCTTCGGCCGCATCGTATCGCCCGCACGGATCGTGGGTTTTAGCTCAATCCGGCGGTCCGCGCCGGGCTCAAACACATGCTGGCCAGCGATGATCCGCGCCGCCTCAATCCCGGTTTCACGACGACAGCTTTCAGTGGTCGCCAATACGCGCGGCAATCCCTCAAGCAGGGTAAAGCCGTTGAACCCTGCCATCCCCAAATCGCCACCAACATCCAATCCCTGCTCAAGGCAATACAGCAGCCCACCGGCCCCCGTCAGGTCATTGGAGTAATAGAGAAAGTCGAGGTCTTTGGTCCGAGTGAGCATCTCATTTGTCATCTCACGGCCTTTGGCAAAGCCAGAGTTGCCCGAATAGAAAATTTGATCTGCCAGGGTCACACCGGCCTCGCCCAAGGCGCGCTCCAGCCCCTCCATCCGCTTGCGTGCACGGTGATCGCCTTCGGAGGTCGTCGTCATGAAGCCAATCCGTCGATATCCACGGCTCAGGATTTCTTGACCCATTTCATAGCCCGCGCGCCAATGAGAAATTCCCACCGCCACATCCACCGGCTCCCCGTCCACATCCATGACCTCAACCACAGGACAGCCCGCGTTGGCGAGCATCGCGCGTGACGCCTCAGAATGCTCCAACCCCGCGATCACAACGCCCGACGGGCGCCATGACAGCATTTCGTACAGAACTTTTTCTTCTTTTTCTGGATCGTAGTATGTGGCACCGACAACAGGCTGTAGGTCCGTACCTTCGAGCTGTTCGTTGATCCCGGCCAAGACCTCAGGGAAGACCATGTTGCTCATCGACGGAATAATGACCGCAACCAAGTTCACCCGATTTGACGCTAAAGCCCCCGCAATTTTGTTGGGCACGTAACCCAGCATACGCGCCGCTTCGAGAACCTTTTCGCGCGTCTTCGCAGAGACATCACCCTGATTGCGCAGCACCCGGCTGACGGTCATTTCTGATACGCCCGATGCTTCCGAGACATCCCGAAGTGTTAATTGCCCGCGCCGCTCGTCGCCGTTGCGTCCTGCCAATGAGGTATTCCTTGTTCTCTGCCCTATTTTGTTAGCGCTATAAGCCTAGGCTGATCAAGCGAAAGCCGGCTTTGAGAGCGTAGCCACAAAAATAAACTGGCGAGGCCGATCCATGAGCGGTAATGATCCCACCGCAGGCCCCGTGGCTCAACTGGATAGAGCAGCCCCCTCCTAAGGGGCATTCAGATACGTAACTACAAAGACTTAGATGAAAAAATGCCACCTTTTCATGATCTTACGAGCTTATATTTTTCAATGACTTACAAATTTTATTGGCGAGCTTTTGGCGAGCTTCTTTTTACGGTATGTTCCGATAGTAAGATGAACTGCCAGTGAAAGAGGGGCAGAGTGGCAAATAGCGAACGAACAGTTGAGAAGCGTGTCTTCAGCGGGCAAATCCTGCTCTACAAACGAAGGTTCAAAGGAAAGGAAAGCCCCTTCTGGCGTGCCAGAATTTCCGTCCCGTCAAGTGCTGGACATTTGGACTTTTCAACACGCTCACGATACGAAGCGGAAGCTGAGCGCATTGCAATTGACCGCTTTCGAGAGGCCGAAGGTCGTAGTCAGCAAGGCCTGCCACTTAGACCGACCCAATTTGCACGTGTCGCCTCTGAGTATCTCGAATGGAAACAAGGTCAGGCAAAAGTTAAAAGGTGCAGCGAAAACGCTTACAAGTATCATAGATCGATAGTTGAGAGTGCGTTGAACCCGTTCTTTGGAGAGATGCAGCTCCACAAAATTCGACCTATGGACGTTGAACGCTTCCAGGAACAGCGTCAGAACAACGGTGCCCGGCCTGGCGTTCAGGTGCAACCGGCGACTATTAACCGCGACAACGCGGTGTTACGGGCTGTGTTCAAGTTTGCCCTACGTCAGGACTATATCCTGTCCATCCCGACCATTGAAAACGTAAGCGCTTTTGCACGTCGGCCCAGCTTTTCAACAGAAGAAGCGGACGTTCTCCGAAGCAAGCTAGACGATTGGGTAGACGCCCCGCACGAATTTGACGGCCCGCACGTCCGTGACTATCGGCGTCTGTTCCGCCTGTATTGCTTGGTGATTTACTTCGCCGGTATTCGCCCTGGAAAAGAGATGGCGTCTTTGCGCTGGGAAGATTTGGAGCTCATCAGCGAGGGCGGTTCAACCTATGTTCTGCTAAAAGTTCACACTGCTAAACGCAAGGACGGCGACTTGGTTGTTCGTCCTGTAATAGGCTTGGCTGAACTATGGCAGTACTTTGAGCAGTTAGAGGGCTCGCATCTCAAGAAGGACTTCGGCTTTATATTTGGACATCCTCGCAGCACACAGCTGGCATCTGCGTATGTTGGTCGTCCCGTTGCGTCTTTCAAAACTCAATGGAACCATTTCATCAAGTGGGCAGGAATGGAATTTGAACCTTCACCACCACACCGAAGGCGCACGATTTACAGCCTGCGTCATTTGTATTTTGAGCAACGCCTAATCCATTCTGATGTGCGATTGCACGAACTTGCCGTTAACGGCGGGAGTAGCCCGGAAGTTATTGCTCGATGGTACCATCACGCGACCGCGAAGGAATACGCTCCCTCGCTCAGCAAAGTGATTGAACGCGTGAATGAGAAACCAGTCAATGGGTAGAATGCTTAGCGGTCTTCACGCTGCTTCCAAACGCTGTGCATAGTTACGAACGGTAGTGCCATGCCACCTGCCACCACGGGCCGTTTCAACGCCCAGCGCATTTAGTTCGTCAGCGATAGCTTGAAAAGTCGTGCCTACAGCACGCCTGCTGAGAATGGTTGAGGCAACACGCTCCGCCACCCTGTCTGCATTCTGACGAATAGCGTCGTGGTGAGCTTTGTGACCTTCGCGGTAACCGCCAAGCTTTACACCTCGGGCCTTTGCTTCCTGAAGAGCAGCTTTCGTACGCTTTGAAATGAAGTCACGTTCCTGCTCCGCCAAAGCCGCGTAGATATGCAGTTGAAACTTGTCTGCGTAGGGCATCGAAGCAACGCGAAAATTCAACTTCTTGTCTTCAAGCAATTGAGCAATGAACGCCACAGACCGACTTAGACGGTCCAGCTTGGCAACAAGCAGCGTTACGTTACTGCTTTTTGCCAGGGTAATAGCTTTTTTAAGTTCAGGCCGGTCCGAACGAGAACCGCTTTCCACGTCCTGAAACCGAGCCACCACTTCCCAAGGAACTTCGCTGTAGTTTTCCAGGAAAAGCTGAATGTCGCGTTCCTGGGCGTCGAGGCCTAAGCCACTGTCCCCCTGCTTCTTTGTGCTCACCCGCGTGTAGACCACGAAACGCTGCATTTTCACCCTCATCTTGTTTGTTGAGAGCTATGTAAGAACGCTATGTAAGAATGCAAGGTTGGTTGATAGTTATTTAAGGCTCTACTAGGCTTGCTATTTCACGATATGCAGGTTGGGTTTGGGGGACTTGCCGCCCCCACACCTCGTGCACTCACTCAGCCGCAAAGTGGTGAACGTTCGCATCAGGCTTATCGTCTGTTTTTTCATCCTCTTTGACGAAACGGGCTTTCAGCTTGTTGAGCGTATGACCAAGTAATTCATCAAACTCACCAGCACTGACTGCTTCAACAACCTTTTCCAGATAAACTGCTGCTGCGTATGCTTCATTGCGTGCAAAGTTGCGGTCAGAAATGACAGCGACACGGTCACTTCCTTCACCTTCAAAGAACCCAACGTTGCGCTTGCCGTATCCAAGCTTAACGCACAGACCATTTCGGATACTGCGAGCCATTGGCGCGCGAAGAACGCCTCCCTTATAGCCATCAAGCGCTTCAATGGTCTGCTGTGCGCGGGTAACAATATCATGGCGCATATCTGCAATCGTCTGACCCCGGTAAGTGCGCTTCGTCGCCTTGACCAATTTTCCAGTCGTACCCAAGTTAGCGGTTTCGTTCAAAAAATTCTGCATTTTTACGTTCCTCTTGCTGATG
Organism: Thalassobacter stenotrophicus; assembly: GCF_001458315.1. Classification (GTDB taxonomy): domain Bacteria; phylum Pseudomonadota; class Alphaproteobacteria; order Rhodobacterales; family Rhodobacteraceae; genus Thalassobacter; species Thalassobacter stenotrophicus. Next base: position 220,474 of record NZ_CYRX01000011.1, read on the forward strand.
TGCAGTTGTTTGTTTCAGTAAGTTCAATCTATCGTTCTTATGTGCCCTCAAGCGGCATGTAATAAGGTATTGAAATGTCTGAACGCGGCGACGGTAACGCACAAGCGGCTCAGCTTCTGAAGCTGATAACCTACCTGCAGGCAAGCACGGTCGGTCGAACAATTTCAGAGCTGATGGTCGAAATGGAGTGCAGCAGGCGCACTGTGATGCGCCTACTAGAAGAGCTAAAAAACTGGGGGCTGGACGAAAAAAAAGGGGTTCTGGACAGCGACCACCACCTCATGAAGCGGTACCGGCTCAAAAACGCGCTACCAGCTGCAATGCTGGGCCTGAGTGGCATTGACCGCGCTTCGCTCGAAAGCTTGCTAGAAGCGCTCCCTGGTGGCTCTGAGCGGTTGGCACTGTCCAAGCTACTAGCAGCGCAAAGCTCAGCGGGCGTAAGTGCTAACATGGACCAGGAAACATTGATTGAGCGGGTGGCCTATCTTGGACGGGTTGGACCTAAAGCAGAAATTGCCCCTGACATACTTGTCACTTTAGAACGCGCTATTCAGGGGTTTGAACGCCTTACACTGCTCTACCGGTCGCCTCAAAAGCGCAAACCAGTGCCCAGAACAGTGGAACCGCTTGGCCTTATCTACTCTCGATTTGGGTATTTGGTGGCCCGCCAAGGCCGCGTTATCAAGACGTTTCGGTTGGAGCTGATTGAGAGTGTAGAGCTGACAAGCGAAATGTTCGATGCACGTGGGTTCAACCTTAAAGCTTGGGCGGCGGAAAGTTTTGGCATTTATCACGGTGACGAGCTTAAGACGTGGCGATTTGTGTTTTCGCCACGGGTGGCCGATCGCGCGCAGAGCGTGCAGTTCCATCCTTCTGAACGAAAAAAGCGCTTGCCAGATGGTAGTCTTCTTTTGATAGTTAAGTGTAGAGGTGAGCTGGAGCTCCTTCATGAAATGCAACACCCGGATTGGGCTGGAGAGGTGGAGATAGATGCGTAAATTTACAGGAGTAGCTTTGACCTGTGCGGTGTTGGTCTCTGGCTGCGACAGCTACATATCTCAGCAATACCAAGCCAACCCGCAGAATACTATCGCACTTCAAAGCATCGCGGCAAGCGGAAGGAAAGCAAACGTTGCCTCTGTAAGACTTGCCGAAAATGTCCCGGAACGACCAACTTGTCGATTGGCAGGGCCAATCGACATCGGTGGAGGTAATGATGCGGCAACAGTAGTCCAACAGGCTTTCCTAACGGAGCTGCTAGCCGCCGACGTATTTAAAGCGAAGGGAACCCCAATAAGCATTATAGTGACAAAGCTTGAGCCCGACACTTTCTCCGGCATATGGACAATCGGAATGACTGTATCGACGCCAAAAGGAAGTTTAGACGTTCAGCGTGCAACAAAATATAGCACAAGCTTCTCCGCTGTGGCTGCCTGCAACAACACGGCGACAGCATTCAATCAAGCGCTTAGTTTGACAATTCTTGATGTTGTTAAGAACCCCAAATTCAGAGCGATCCTGTAGGTCTATTCAAGAAAATGCAACTCTCAGATCAAACCGCAAACGTTCAATTGAATGGCAATAAAAAGATGCCCTGACGGCAATAACGAAGTTTCAGATACGGTTAGAACCTATCCGCAATGCGTGCGTTCCATTATTTTTGGAAACTGAGGCCTCGATAGAGCTAAAGATACCACGGAGAAACGTGGGGCATCTTTCTAAATTTCCTTAAGTTTGATTTTATAGCCCGAAATGTTCGGGGTTATTAGCAGCTTAATAAAGGAATAATCCCAATGAAGAAATCACTTCGAGATCTATTTCAATCTCAACACCTTTTACTACATAAAGACTGTGATATAGACTATAGAAACCTTAAAGCTTTTCAACGGGCAATCAACAAGCGGTGTCGAGATCACTTTTTCAAATCGGCAGAAAAGATCGCTAACCAATGGCACATTGACGAAGATGAATATTTTTCCAAAAATCATGCTTTTTTACAATACTTTGAAACATCCAATTACGCCCCAGTGGGGTCAGAAAATGATGCTCTAGAAAGCGATAACTACCAGTCAAAGAAAACAACCGTTTCGAAGCTCGCTGCTTGGCTTGTATATGTTGTGCTTCTTCTGTCCTTTGGGCTTATCCTTGGTCCAAATGCAGCAATAATCTATTACATAGTTTTATTTTTTGCTCTATTGCTTTTTGTTTTCCATTTCGATGCAATCTGGAATGAACACAAATCCATTTTAGAAAACGACCATACATGGACGTGGGTTGTTTGTCTTACCCTCTTCACAATCAATACTGCTTTAATTTTATATATCAAAGAAAGAGATAAGGAGCATTTTTTGAAACAAGAAAAGGAAGAGAAATATTGGAATTGCAGAGAAGCTAGAGGCTCCTTATCACGAGATATTCTTAGTGGTACCGACATAGACATCCAACGATCAATTCGTAAATTTGATGCTGAATGCAACTGAGCATAGAACTGAAATACTTAGTGCCTCCTAAAGATGTTGAGATTGTAATAGTCAAGGTATTCTCGCCTGCTCAATATTTTGGAGCGTCCATGTTCCGCTATGCTATTCTTTAAGGCTTTTCGAGCTAGAGCACCATAGGCACGGTCTAACCGGTCCTGGGTAAAGCGACCACCCGCGATACGCTTTGAGAAAGCGCTAGGTTCACCATGCATCTCGGCGCTTACCACGCGGTCAAAGTCTGCCTTGCTGATAATCGAGGGCAATGTAGCCGATGGGGTGACCTCATACATCACGTACTTTCCATCAGCTGCCCTCACGGTGTCTGCCAGCGCTTTGAAGTCGCGGCGAAAGGTACGTAAATTCTGGCTCGTCTTGATTATGATAACGTTTTTCAATCAATTGCCCCTGAAGGCGCGCTGCTGACCGCTGAAGGGGTGCGCGCGGGTAGTGAAGGAAGGCCCAGCGCTGCGATGGCATCGCTCCGTAGGGGTGTTTCTGAGGCTCTACGGACCACTAGCTCGAACAACATCTTTAAATCGCGGTTGCTGTAGCTGGATTTTCTAAGAATGCAGGCCAGGTAAGGTTGCTCTTCACGAGTTGGTTGCAGGTGTTGAACGAAGTTCAGTATTTTAGTTTTGTCGGTGTTTACGTAGGCGTTTCGTGAGGTATGATCCAAAAATTTTTTCCTTAAAAATAACTTAAATTCAATAACTTATAATATCACATAATGTGTTCACCGGCTAATCGGATTGTATACAGTGTTGAGCTTTGCAGTGGTGCGCTCATTAACGTCCGGCGAGAGCTTACCACGCGCGATTGCATCGCGTCGCTTTGCGTGGTCGCTGGTGTGTTTGAGGCCGCGAAGCATGCTGAGTTGCTTGTCGCTTAGCTTACTATCCCACTCAATATATGAGCTTAGAGAGCAGACTAGGCGTTGCTGTTTGTGATTGAGGTAGCGAGTTTCAATACGTTCCAAACAGATACGGGCGAACTTGAGTTCGGTTTCAGTTAGTGTTCTTCTTGTCATTTACTTCCTTTCTTCGGGCATAGCTAAGAATGATCCCGTGCCTAAGCTGCACGGGATTTGAGAGCTTGAGCGAGCAGACCGTCGAGCTCGCGTTGCTCTTCTTTGAAGCGGCTGTGCGTCCAATAGATGGGGCTAGGCGTGAACCAACGGTCCTGACCGATTACATACCGAAGCAACGGCACAAGATTATTGGGGCTCAGCACCCATCTGTCTGGGTCTGAAAGCCCTATGATCCTGGGTGCAAAGCGCCTTGCTAGGTCTGCCTTTACTCCCGCCTTCCAGAGCTCTGTGCGCTCATCAGGTAGCATGATGAACAAATGCGTGTGTGGGGCAAGTTTACCGCCCAAAGATCGCTTTTGATGAGTGTGAAGGTATCCAATGGCTGGATAATCACGTGCGACTGCTTGACATGCTTGCCAACGCTGTTTTTCACTTAAACTGGCCGTATGTTCGGTTAAGACAATTGATGCTAAATTCATGTTTTATAATAATAAAATTATCGAAATTTAGCAAAATAAAAGTCACTTTGAACGCTGGCTTGCACCCCAAAAATTGAAAATTTTTTGTGCCGAGCGTCTATGCCTGCCCAGCGCGCTTAGCCAATATGTGCTGTGCTCGAAACCGCCCTCCTCAACCTAGTTACAGCTTCCCAAGCTGAACGATTTTTATTACTTATCAAGGAGGGCTTTTGGCGAGCTTTTGGCGAGGCTCACCCGAAGCCGTTGACGAGTGTGTAACCATTTGTTAAATAGTTATAAAATATAGGCTCCGTGGCTCAACTGGATAGAGCAGCCCCCTCCTAAGGGGCAGGTTGCAGGTTCGAATCCTGCCGGGGTCGCCAGCTTGGTGTTTCGCTTGCCCCCTACCGCCGCTCAACAACAGGAGCGCGGCAAACCTGCACTAAATCACAAATGGTATACCAAATTTTGATTGCCAAATGCGCAGAGTGATGGTTCCCTCCGCGTAGAATTTAGGCAACCGGAATGTCCACCTCATGACCGAAACGCCCCAATCGAACCTCCCGAATGTCAGCCTTGCGCAGCGCGCTTGGGCAATCCGCCGCAATGCCCTTTTGATGGGCGAGGTGCAGGGTCAAGGCTATATAGGGCAGGCCTTGGGGGCTGCGGATGTATTGGCGGTCAGCTACTTTCACGCCCTGAACTACCGACCCCAAGATCCTGAATGGGAAGGGCGCGATCGGTTCTACCTGTCCATCGGCCACTACGCGATTGCGCTTTACGCAGCCCTGATGGAGGCCGGGATTTTGCCCGAGGACGAAATCGGCACGTATGGCATGGACGACAGCCGCATGCCGATGTCCGGCATGGCCGCTTACACCCCGGGGATGGAGATCACCGGCGGCTCCCTCGGGCATGGATTGGGTATCGCGGTGGGTGCCGCAATGGGGCTCAAGCGCAAAGATAATCCAGCGTTCATCTACAATATGATGTCCGACGGTGAACTGGGCGAAGGCTCAACTTGGGAAGCGGTCATGTCAGCCGTGCAATGGCGGCTCGACAATCTGATCTGCATTGTAGATTTCAACGACCAGCAGGCCGATGGCAAAACCACCGACGCCTTGGCTTCTGGCCCACAAGCCCCCCAATGGGAGGCGTTCGGGTGGCATGCCCAAGAGGTGGACGGCAATGACCTAGATGCGCTCACCGCCGCGTTTGATAAAGCGCGCGCGCTAACCGACCCAAAGCCGCGCCTCATCATCTGCCGCACCCAGATGTGTAAAGGTGTGCCCTTTCTTGAAGCCCGCGAGATGGCTCATTTTGTGCGGGTCGAGCCCGAGGAATGGTCCAAAGCGCTCCAGATTTTGGATGAGGGGAAACCGACATGAGCGAGCTGATCCCACCCCACTCCCGGCGCAAATCCAAATACGCACCGCGCAAAGCACCCGATACACGGCTGGCAACATCTGCGATGATCGCCTCACTCGACGCAGAGGGGCGTGAGACGATTGCAGCCCCCTTTGGCCACGCATTGGCCGAACTCGCCCAAACGCGGGACGACATTGTGGGCCTGTCTGCGGATCTGTCAAAATATACGGACCTGCATGTCTTTGCGCATGCGCACCCGGACCGGTTTTATCAGATGGGCATGGCCGAGCAGGTGATGGTATCCGCTGCCGCAGGCCTCGCGCGGGAGGGGTTTACCCCCTTTGCCACCACCTATGCCGTGTTCGCGGCACGCCGGGCATATGACTTTATCTGCATGGCAATTGCCGAGGAAAACCTGCCTGTCAAAATCTGCTGTGCGCTTCCGGGACTGACCACCGGCTATGGCCCCAGCCATCAGGCCACCGAAGACTTGGCGATCATGCGCGGCATGCCCAATCTGACGGTGCTGGACCCCTGCGATGCGATTGACACAATGCAGGCCACCCACGCCATCGCCGATCACCCGGGGCCGGTCTACATGCGGCTGCTGCGCGGGCAGGTGCCAAATGTGCTGGGCGAATATGACTACCAATTCAAGCTCGGCAAGGCGCAGATGATCCACGATGGCGCGGACGTTTTGTTCATCGCGTCGGGATTTATGACGATGCGGGTTCTGGATGCAGCCAAAGCGCTAGCCCGCGATGGGATATCGTGCGCCGTTCTGCACTCACCCACGATCAAGCCGCTGGACGCCGAAACCATCACCCGCGAGGCGCGCAAGGGCGGGCGGTTGGTCGTTACGGCTGAAAACCACTCTGTGACCGGCGGTTTGGGCGAAGCCGTTGCCGCCACCTTGATGCGCGCGGGCGTACATGTGCCGTTCCGTCAAATAGGCCTGCCGGATGAATTCCTTGATGCGGGCGCCTTGCCCACATTGCACCAGCAATATGGCCTGACCGTGGATGCGGTCTGCGCTTCTGTCAAAGACTGGCTTTCTCAGTGAACCGAATTTGAAGCCACGACCAAAGGACACCAGATGACCCAACTGCTTGCCAACAAAACCGCAATCATCACCGGCGCGGCCAGTCCCCGCGGCTTGGGCAAAGCGACGGCAACCCTGTTTGCCGAGCACGGCGCGCGGGTGGTGATCCTTGATTTGGATGCAAGCCAAGCCCAAGCAGCCGCCGCCGACCTGCCCGGCACAGGCCATATCGGGTGCGCTTGCGATGTGACCGACCGAACCGCCTGCCTGTCTGTGATCAAAGAGCTGATCGGCACGCTCGGCCAGATTGATGTGCTTGTGAACAACGCAGGCATCACACAGCCGCTCAAGCTGATGGAGATCGCGCCCGAAAACTACGACGCCGTGTTGGACGTAAACCTGCGCGGAACGCTTTATATGTCACAAGCGCTGATCCCGCACATGCGTGAACACGCGCGGGGCAGCATCGTGAACATGTCCTCAGTCTCGGCGCAGCGGGGTGGCGGGATCTTTGGCGGGCCGCATTATTCAGCGGCAAAAGCCGGTATTCTGGGGCTGACCAAAGCTATGGCGCGCGAACTGGCCCCCGCAGGCATCCGCGCGAATGCGATTTGTCCGGGATTTATCGACACTGATATCACCGCTGGCAAACTCACCCCCGAAATGCGGCAATCCGTGTTGGATGGTATCCCGATGGGCCGGGCAGGTACCGCCGCGGATGTGGCCGGATGCGCCCTGTTTCTTGCGTCCGACCTATCGGCCTATGTCACTGGGTCCGAGGTGGACGTAAACGGCGGCTCCCTGATCCACTAGGCCGCAAAACGCAAAACACACGGCCATTTCAGGCCGTGTGTTTCGATGGTACGTGCCAAAAGACAACGCCTTAGTCAGCGGCTTGCGCAACCTGACGCTGGCGGCCCAGTCCTTCAACCTCGACCTCCATCACATCGCCGGGCTTGAGGAAACGTTGGGGCTTCATACCCATGCCCACGCCGGATGGCGTACCTGTCGCGATGATATCGCCGGGCTGAAGCTCCATGAATTGGCTCATGTAGGATACGATTTCGCGCACCGTAAAGATCATGTCGTCCGTGCTCGAATCCTGCACTGTTTCGCCATTCAACGACAGTTGCACGCGTAGGGTTTGGGGGTCTGCAACCTCATCAGCGGTCACAAGGTATGGGCCGGTGGGACCAAACGTCGGCGCGGATTTACCCTTGATCCACTGGCCGCCCTTTTCGATCTGAAACTCACGCTCGGACACATCGTTGATGGTGCAATAGCCTGCCACATAGTCCAGCGCGTCATCCTCGGACACGTAAAGCGCGGTGCGCCCGATCACGACACCCAGCTCGACCTCCCAATCGCCTTTGACAGAGCCGCGTGGAATGATCACCGGATCAAAGGGGCCGGACAATGCCGATGAGGCCTTGGAGAACAGGATCGGTTCTTTGGGGGGCTCGGCACCGGTTTCTTCGGCGTGTTTGGCGTAGTTCAGGCCAACGCAAAAGAAGTTCGGCACGGAGGCCAAGCAGGACCCAATGCGCCCTGGCTCAGACACGATAGGCAAGCTGCTCAGATCAACAGCCCGCAGCGCCTCAAGCGCCTCAAGCGAGACCGATGCACCCGCGAAATCGGTCACATGCGCAGACACATCACGGACGTTGCCGTCAGCGTCCAAAACGCCGGGTTTTTCTTGGCCCTTGGGGCCAAAGCGTAAGAGTTTCATATGGTGTGTCCTTTTTTGGTCTTGAGGTATGAAAATGTTACGAAGGAGCGTTCTGATCCGTTTTTTCAGCTTCGAAATAGCCACGGACATTGACCGCGAGCAGCTCTAGATGGGCAGACAGGCTTTTGCGCACCGCATCAGCATCACGCCGCTTTAGGTCGTCGATGATCTGGCCGTGTTGCTTCATCACGTTGGCACGGCTGTCGGCACGCCGCGCCGATAGGAACCGGGCCCGCCACATCCGCTCTAACATCGATCGGTGCGCATCGATCAAAACGTCGTTATTTGACGCCCGCGTGATCGCGAGGTGCACCTGCATGTCCAACTCAAACGCTTCGACCCGCTCGACCAAATCGGCTTCTGCCGCGAACTTGTTCTGGGCGTCTTCGATGTCTTGAATCTGCTCATCTGTGGCCGTCTGGCAGGCGAGGTCGGCAGACAGCAATTCGAGCGTCGTCAAAACGACGATATTATCGCTGATTTGCTTGAACGTAGGCTGCGCAACGATCGGACTACGCGCAGGCCGCAACTGCACCAGTCCTTCATTGGCGAGGATACGAATCGCCTCCCGCATGGGGGTGCGGCTGACGCCCGTCTCAAGCGCATTGTCTCGCTCTTTGAGGGTCGCGCCCGGCGCAAATTTGCCGTTTAGAATGTCGCGCCGCAGCTCCGTCGCGATCTGTTCGGGAAGCGTTACCTCGGCCTGAGGTAAGGATAAATTATCGTTGGATTTGCTCAAAAAACGGGCCCTGTGCGAATTTTCAGTTTTGGTATACCAAAATTTGTTGAATGTCGACATGGCTTTCGCTAGCGTCACGTCAAGATGGTATACCATCTTATGGAATAGCTCTGGTTATTCCAGAGTAAATCAAGCGGCCAATGAGCCGTAACGGGAGGAATCACAATGAACTTCAAGTCCATTCTTATGGGGACAGCTGCGGCTGCCATGCTTGCAACAACTGCAAGCGCGGACCCAGTTACCCTGCGCATCCAAACGCACTACGCCACAGAGCACCCCACAGGTCAGTTCCTGCAGCGCTGGATCGACGACGTACAAACAATGTCCGGCGGCGACATCACCATCGAGATGTTCTACTCGTCCTCCGTTGTTGCAACGGTCGAAACCTTCGACGCAGCGATCAACGGCATCCTCGATTGCGACGCAACTGGCGGTGGCTACCAGACCGGTAAAAACCCTGCGTTCCAATTCGTTGGCGACATCATGGGTGGCTACGACACACCATGGCAGCAGTACAGCTGGCTCTACTACGGTGACGGCTACGATGCTGCTCAAGCTCTGTACAATGAGCAAAACATGCAGCTCATCGGCTGGTCGATCTACGGCCAGGAATCCCTGTCGTCCTCCAAGCCGATTGCTGGCTTCGAAGACCTGAAGGGCTGGAAGTTCCGTTCGCCCCCCGGCCTCGAAACAGAAATCTTTGACGAGCTGGGCGCATCCCCAATCGTTATGGACTTCACCGAGATCTTTACCGCGCTTGAAACCGGTATCATCGACGGTGCAGACGCATCCGGTCTTGCCAACAACGTTGGCCTCGGCATCTATGACATCGTGAAGCACGCAACATACCCCGGCTTCCACTCCATGCCGTCGGATCACCTTGCGTGTAACCTCGACGTCTGGAACAGCCTGACCGAGCAGCAGCAGCGCATCATCGACACCGCATGGCAGAAGCTCAGCTTCCAAATCGCGCTGTTCAACGAAAAGGCGAACTCCGAAGCGGCAGCAGAACTGCAAGCACAGGGCGTAACGCTCTATGACTGGTCCTCTGAGGATCGTGCGACCTTCCGTCAAGCGGCACAAACCGCATGGGAAGGCTGGGCCGACAAGAACCCAGAAACACGTGCGCTGGTCGAAAGCCACAAGGCCTACCTCAAGCAGCTCGGCCTGATCAACTAAGCCAGACGGCTCATTGAGAGCACCTCGGGTATCCGAGGTGAGGCGGGCCCGTTTCTGGGCCCGCCGCTCCTAAAAAACTCTATAAAAATGTGAGGGGAGTACACGTTATGGCACAGGAAAGCCTGTGGCTTGGGTCGTACCGAAAACCGTGCAGGCAAGTCATGATTGCCAGCATCGCGATCACACTTGCGCTATTTGCATGGCTGGCTGTGAACCGTATTCTCTTTGGCGAAGACGCCTACGGTATGCACGAAATGATCCGACCAGCCGGAAAACCGTTGGTCTTGGTCATGCTGCTCATGGTGGCTTGGTCGCTACTGGTATCGGCAGTCTACCTGTCAGACTGGGCCGTCTCGATTGAAACGCCACCCGATGGACTGTTCGACATCATCTCGCTTGTATGCTCGCGCATCGCGATGATCGCCACCGCCTTCATCGTTGTGGTGATGTTCTACGAGGTCGTCTCGCGTTACGTGTTTAGCCGACCGACCCTTTGGGCAAATGAACTTTCGCTGTGGATCGCTGGGTTTGTCTTCCTGCTGGCTGGACAATACGCGATGCAGCAACGCTGCCACATCCGCATCTACATCATCTACGATATGTTTCCGCGCTGGCTGCAAAAAATCTGTGACCTCATTTCGACATCGCTGATCTGCTTGTTCACATTCGCAATGATCTATGGTGGCTACAACGATGCGATGCGTCGGATGCTGCGGATGGAAACCTTTGGTACCGCATGGGATCCACCCCTGCCCGGCACGCTGAAACCTGCGATTCTGATCATTATTCTAGCCGTCACCATTCAGGCCGTTTCGAACCTGATTGCCGACTGGAACAAAGAACCGGGTGAGCACACCCCAGCCGACGATATCGACGCAGAAGAAATCGAAAAGATCAAAAAAACACTGGGTGAGGTATAATAACATGGTCGATATAGGCACACTCAGCCTCATCATCCTGCTGGGCATGTTCGCGCTACTGGCCATTGGCATGCCGCTTGGCTTTGCCTCGGCCTTTCTGGCGGTTGTCACGCTTTTGCTAAAGTTTGACGTGGACATTTTGTTCAGAACCTTTGGTCAAGGGCCGCTGTCTGTTCTGGGTCAGGCGGTCTATCGACAGATGACGAACTACGTCCTCATCTCGATACCGTTGTTCATATTCATGGCAGCCCTTCTCGAAAGATCGGGCATCGCCAAGGATATGTATTCGTCGCTAAACGTTTGGCTGTCCCGCACCCGTGGTGGTATCGCAATCGTGACGTCGATCATGGCCGTCATCATGGCTGCTATGTCCGGTATCATCGGTGGTGAGGTGGTCCTATTGGGCCTCATCGCGCTGCCACAGATGCTGCGGCTCGGGTATAATCAAAACCTCGCGATTGGAACGATCTGTGCGTCCGGCTCGCTTGGCACAATGATCCCACCCTCAATCGTGTTGATCTTTTACGGGCTGGTCACTGAGACATCGATCAAGGCGCTGTTTACTGCGTCCTTCCTGCCGGGCTTTATGCTGGCGACGTTCTTCATCACCTACATTATCGTGCGCACCAACCTGAACCCGTCACTGGCCCCGCTGCCAGAACCGGTCCCTGGTGAGCCTGAGGGCAATGAAAAGCGTCTGATGTTTCTTGGCTTCCTTGCCAAAACCGGCATGTGGATTGCGGGCGTCCTGACAGGACGCGCCTTGTTCTTCACAGTCACAGGTGACAACGCAGTCGTCGAAAACACCGATCCGATCCCGTTGGGCATGGTTGCAGACCTACCCTACCTTGCGGGCGCCTTGGTGGTCTTTGCCATCATTGCCTATGTTATCGTCGGCAAAAAGCGCACGGACGCAGGTTGGGAAATGGGCAAAGGCCTTGTCGCTCCGATCATCGTGATCGGCGTGGTCATGGGCTCGATCTATGGCGGGATCACCGGGATCACAGAAGCCGCTGGCATGGGTGTGATCGCTGTGTTCGTCATCGGTCTGCTGCGCCGTGAGATGAACTTTGAAATCGTCTGGGATGCTCTGGTCCGCACATTGCGGTCAACGGGGACAATCATCTGGGTGACCATCGGTGCCTCGGCATTGGCTGCGGCCTACACGCTGGTCGGTGGGCCGACCTATGTGGCCAACCTGATCGTTGGCTATGACCTCCCAACGATGGGCGTGATCTTGGTGATGATGTTGATCTTCTTGATCATGGGGATGTTCATGGACTGGATCGGTATTGTTCTGCTGATCATGCCGGTGTTCCTGCCCATAGTTATCCGGCTCCCCGCCGAAGAGATCGGGTTCTTTGCATCGATCGATCCACGCTTGATCCCAATTTGGTTCGGTGTGGTGTTCTGTATGAACATGCAGGTCAGCTTTCTGTCACCGCCCTTTGGCCCGGCAGCGTTCTACCTGAAATCGGTCGCACCTGCACACATCTCGCTCACGGACATCTTCAAAGGCTTCCTGCCGTTCATCGCCCTACAGCTTTTGGCTCTGGCGGTGCTGCTGGCCTATCCGCCTATCGTGACGGTGTTCTTGTAAACCAACCCTTGGGGGCACCTTCACCGGTGCCCCCATTTTAGGAAGACCCCATGGCACGCATCGACCGCATTCAAACAGACCACTACGTTATCCCCCTGCCCCGGGCGCTAGAGGATTCGATGCACGGCACCATGACCGGGTTTGAGGTCGTGACCGCGCGCGTCACAGATAGCGATGGGGCCATCGGCGTCGGATATACCTTCACTTGTGGGGTAAACGGCGGCGCAATTGCAGACATTCTAGGCCGCGAAATGACCCCGATGGTCATCGGACGCGACGCCGCCATGATCGAAGCGATCTGGAAAGACATCTGGTGGGCCTTTCACTACGGCGGACGCGGCGGGCCAACCGTGCTTGCGCAATCCGCGTTGGACATGGCCCTGTGGGACCTAAAGGCGGTCAAAGCGGGCCTCCCTCTCTATCAACTCCTTGGCGGCTTCGACGCGGCGGTCCCCTGCTACGCGGGCGGGATCGACATCGACCTCACGCCCCAAGAATTGGTGGATCAAACGCACCAAAACATCGCCCACGGTCACCGTGCGATCAAAATGAAAGTCGGGCGTGACCTGCTGCGCGAAGACGTGGCCAAAATTGCGGCCATGCGGGATGTCTTCGGGCCTGACATGCCGCTGATGGTCGATGCCAACATGAAGTACACCGTGGACGCAGCCATCCGCGCCGCGCGTGCATTCAACGATTTCGACCTCGTCTGGTTCGAGGAACCGATCCCGCCCGAGGACCCCGCCGGTCACAAGCGCATCCTGACCGAGGGGGGCATCCCCATCGCCTCAGGCGAAAACCTGCGCTCCCTGTGGGAGTTCCGCACCGCGATCGAAGGCGGTGTGACGTTCCCCGAACCCGATGTCACCAACTGTGGCGGCGTCACGCCATTTATGAAAATCGCACGCTTGGCCGAGGCTTTCCACTTGCCCGTCACCAGCCACGGCGCCCACGACATCACGGTCCATCTGCTCGCGGCCTGCTCGAACCGCTCCTATCTTGAGGCGCATGGGTTCGGGCTGGAAAACTACGTTGAAACTCCACTCAAAATCGAAAACGGCCACGCCATAGCGCGGGATACGCCCGGCCACGGCGTCGCTTTTGATTGGGACAAGCTAGAAAGGCTACGCGCATGACACTCGTCCTAACCCCTGATCAAATCGCAGCTTTTGAACGTGACGGCGTGCTCGTCGTCGACGATATCCTTTCCCCCGCGACCCTCAGCGCGATCAAAGCGGAATACGCAGCCCTGCTCGATACGCTTTATTCCCAATGGCACGCCCAAGGGCGCGTCCCTCCCGCAGGCGACATGGATTTCTTCGAAAAACTATCCGTCGCCTATGAGGCAGGATGCGAATGGTTCCAACCGATGGATATCTCGCTGCCCGGCTCCGAAATCGCGGCGGACACACCGTTTCATACCGGCCCTGCCGTGTTCGATATGCTGACCTCACCGCGCCTTTTAGACGTGGTTGAGGATCTGATCGGCCCCGAGATCACATCGAACCCCATCCAACACGTCCGCCTCAAACCACCCGCTCGCACCTTGCGAACATCCGAGACAACCGCACACATCATGGCCACGGACTGGCATCAGGACCGCGCTGTCGCTCTCGAAGAAGGCGACCGGACCCAGATGGTCACAGTCTGGCTCGCAATCACCGATGCCACCCTCGACAACGGCTGCCTCCAAGTCATACCCGGCAAGCCGCAAATGTATCCCCATTGTCCGCAACGCCAAACATCCATTGCCGACGGCTTTCTTGATACCTCCAAAGCCCAGCCGTTGCCCGTCAAAGCCGGCGGCGCCGTGATCTTTCATCCCCTCACCCCCCACGGCGCCCTCGACAACGTATCAGACGGCTTCCGCTGGTCCTTCGACATCCGTTTCAACGTCACGGGCCAACCCACAGGTCGCGCCCACTTTCCAGATTTCGTCGCACGGTCGCGCGCCACCCCACAAACTGAACTGCACGATTGGCACACGTGGCAAGACATGTGGCACGAAACCCGCGCCACCCTCGCACCTCAAACCCATATCCCAATTCACAGATGGACCTCCGACAGCCCCGCATGCGCCTAGTACACCCTCTCTTTGGTTCCCCAATATCCCGGGGGAGCGCGCAGCGCGGGGGCAGAGCCCCAAATAGGACCACACCACAATGACCACCGTCCGCCTGTCCGACCAAGATAACGTCGTCACCGCGATCAAGCCCCTCGAAATCGGTAGCGATGGCGCAACCCAACTGATCCCACGCGGCCACAAAATGGCCGTCGCGGACATCGCCAAGGGCGCACCGGTGCGCAAATACGCTCAGATTATCGGCTACGCCGCCGAAGACATCGCCAAAGGCGCGCATGTTCACACACACAACCTAGAATTTCGCGGTGTAGACACTGAATACGAGTTCTCAACCAACCTGCATCCCACACCCAAAGCAACGACCCAAGACACCTTCATGGGCTACAAGCGCGCCACAGGGCGCGTCGGCACACGAAACTACATCGCGGTTCTGACGTCCGTGAATTGCTCGGCCACCGCTGCGCGTATGATTGCCGCGCATTTCACTCCAGACACGCTTGCAGATTATCCAAACGTCGATGGTGTTGTGGCCTTTGTGCACGGCACCGGCTGCGGCATGGCCGGCTCGGGCGATGGGTTCGAAGCTCTGCAGCGTGTCATGTGGGGCTACGCCAAGAACCCAAACATCGGTGGCGTTCTGATGGCCGGTCTGGGCTGTGAGATGAACCAAATCGACTGGCTGGTTGAGGCATACGGCCTCAAGCCCGGGCCTCTCTTCCAAAGCATGAATATCCAAGACGTGGGCGGGCTGCAAAAAACCATCTCACTCGGCATCAAAAAGATCCAAGAAATGCTGCCCGTCGTCAACGCCTCGACCCGAGAAGAGGTTCCCGCGTCGGAACTAATGGTGGCGCTGCAATGTGGCGGCTCGGACGCATGGTCCGGGGTCACCGCGAACCCCGCCGTTGGCCATGCCTGCGATCTGCTTGTCGCTCAAGGCGGTACAGGCGTGCTGGCTGAAACGCCTGAAATCTATGGGGCGGAACATCTCCTCACGGCCCGGGCGATTGACCGTGCAACCGGTGATAAGCTGCTTGGCCTCATCGACTGGTGGGAGGATTACACCGCCCGCAACATGGGCAGCATGGATAACAACCCTTCTCCCGGGAACAAAAAGGGCGGGCTTACGACCATCCTCGAAAAGTCGCTTGGGGCTGCCGCAAAGGGGGGTACGACCCCGCTCATGGGCGTCTACAAATACGCCGAGCCGGTCACGGCCAAGGGTTTCACCTTTATGGACAGCCCTGGCTATGACCCTGTCTCTGTCACGGGACAAATCGCCAGCGGCTGCAACCTTGTGTGTTTTACCACCGGGCGCGGCTCAGCCTTTGGTGCCAAACCCAGCCCCTCAATGAAGGTCGCCACCAACACCGAAATGTACAGCCGGCTGTCGGATGACATGGACATCAACGCTGGCACCATTCTGTCCGACGGCAAATCCGTTGAGGACGTGGGCCGCGAAATCTATGAGATGTGGCTGCGCATGGCTTCGGGTGAGTTGTCGAAATCCGAGGCGCAGGGCCTTGGCGACTACGAATTCGTGCCGTGGCAAATCGGTGCAACGATGTGAGCACGGCAGTTCCACTCACGATCATTGGCGCGGGCTCCATTGGGCAGCGGCACATCGGTGTCGCGCAATCCTGCGCGGCCGTTGATCTGGTCTGCGTGGTAGAACCTGACGACACACTGCGCGCCACGCTTGCGCAGCAGGGCCTCCCGATGGTCGCTAATATTGATGCGGCACCTGCCGACACACGGGCAGCCATCATAGCCACTCCAACACCAGACCATGCAGAAAGCACGCTTAAGTGCTTTGACAAGGGCTGGGCCGTGCTGGTCGAAAAACCGACCGCGCATACGCTCGATGCCGCGAATGACCTGGTCCAACGCGCCACCACTCTGGGCTTGCCGTTTTTCACGGGTCACCACCGTCGCTGCCACCCATTCACCATTGCTGCCCGCGATGCCCTCTCTGAGTTGGGCGATTTGGTCGGTGTTCAGGGGCTTTGGTCCTTACGCAAACATGCCAGCTATTATGATGCGCCGTGGCGCAGGGCACCCGGGGCAGGGCCGCTGATGACAAACCTCAGCCATGAGGTGGACCTGCTGCATTTCCTCGTGGGGGAAATCACCGAAACGACGACGCTTTTGTCCTCCGCCAGTCGGAACCTTGTGATTGAGGACACCGCATCAATGGCCTTCCGCTTTGCACAAGGCGCGTTGGGTTCAATGCTGATGTCCGATGCAGGGGTCTCGCCTTGGTCCTTTGAATCCGGCAGCTATGAGAACCCCGCCATTGCCGGCTCAGGCGAGGATTATCTACGATTTACCGGGACTGAGGGGGCGCTGGCGTTCCCCTCGTTAACCCGTTGGGGCCGTTCTGACGGGGGCGAAATCGAATGGTCCAAACCACTGCTCAGACATGACGCGCCAGAGTTCGCCAAGATCGACCCAATCAAAGAGCAACTGATCCGCTTTGCGCATGTGGCCAATGGCGGTCAGGACGACGTCATTTGCAGCGGTGCAGAGGGCGTCAAAGCCCTAGAAATCACACTTGCCGCCGCCCTATCTGGGCGCAACGGCCATCCGGTTCGTCAAGGCGACGTACCCGGGAATTTCACAGGAATATAAGGGAGTAAGATATGAAAGTTGGTTTTATCGGATTGGGCCTGATGGGGCGCGCAATGGTCGAATGCCTGCAAAAGGCAGACTATGACGTCATCGTTCTGGGCAACCGCGACCGCACCGGGATTGAGGCCGCTTTGGCCCGCGGCGCGACAGAGGCCGCCAACGCACGTGAGGTCGCTGAGGCGTCTGATGTTGTGATGATCTGCGTCGGCACCTCAGACCATGTTGAGGCGAATGTTTATGGCGACAATGGCATCCTTGCGGGCGTCAAATCCGGCCAAGTCGTGATTGATTTTGGCACCTCGCTGCCTGCATCGACCCTCAAGATCGGAGCGGACATGGAGGCAAAGGGCGCGACCTATCTAGACGCCCCCATCGGCCGGACCCCCGCGCACGCCGTAGACGGACTGTTGAACCTGATGTGTTCTGGCGACAAAGCCGCGTTTGACCGCGTAAAGCCCGTGCTCGACGTTATGGGCGAGAATGTCTTTCACCTCGGGAAACTGGGTAGCGGCCACACGATCAAGCTGATCAACAACTACTTCGGCATGACCACGGCCTGCGCCATGTCCGAAGCCTTTGCCACTGCCGACGCCGCCGGCATCGACCGTCAGCAACTGTTCGAAGTCATGGCCGCCGGTCCCCTGCGGTCAGGCATGATGGAATTCGTGCGCAACTACGCCGTTGATGGTGACCAAAATCTCGCGTTTTCGATCGCTAACGCGTCGAAGGACGTGGGCTATTACCGTCAGATGACCCAAGATATGAACCTGAACAGCAAAATGTCCGCTTGTGCAGGCGACGCGCTGAAGGCCGCGACCGAAGGCGGCGACGGCGATAAGATGGTCTCACAGATGGTAGACTGGATGAGCAAAAGCATGGGCCCCGCATGACACGACTTGCTGGAAAACGTGCATTCGTCACCGCAGCCGGCCAAGGGATTGGCCGTGCCTGCGTCGAGGCCTTAACAGCCAATGGCGCGCAGGTCATTGCGACCGATCTCAACGCAGACTTGCTTGAGGGGTTGGACGCTGAAAAAGCATTTGCCCTTGATGTGCTGGACAAAGACGCCCTGCAAGCGGCCGTCAAAGACGCATCACCGGACATCTTGGTTAATTGCGCAGGTCACGTGCATGGCGGCTCGGTGCTAGAGGTATCGGACGACGATTTCGCGTTTGCGATGCACCTGAACGTACGTGCGCAGATGCATGCCATTCAGGCCGCTTTGCCCGGAATGATCGACAAGGGGCGCGGGTCGATCATCAATATCGCCTCCGTCGCCTCTAGCGTAATGGGCCTGCCCAATCGCTGCATATACGGCACGTCCAAGGCCGCAGTAATCGGCCTGACAAAATCTGTTGCGGCGGACTTTGTAACCAAGGGCATCACCTGCAACGCCATCGCCCCCGGCACCGTCGATAGTCCATCTTTGCACGACCGGCTCAAAGCCACGGGCGACTACGACGCCGCAATGGCCGCGTTTGTCGCGCGACAGCCCATGGGCCGCATTGGCACCGCACCTGAGATCGCGGATCTGGTGGTTTATCTCGGCTCGGATGAGACGCAATACATGACCGGCCAATGCATCAGCATCGACGGCGGGATGACGATATGAGCCGCGCTTGGTAGGCGTTCTCCCCCGCGAAGACAAAACCGCTGCGGGCATCGGTATCATGGTGCTCGCGGTGGCCTTGTTCACCTGTATCGACACGTCCGCCAAGTGGTTGCTGATCGCAGGGTTGCCTGCGTTACAGGTGGTGTTTGCCCGGTACGCGGGGCACCTGCTCGTATCCTTGATCGTGTACCTCCCCCAAGAAGGATTGAGCGCGATCCGATCCCAAAGCCCAGGCAAGCAATTCCTGCGGTCGGTCTTTTTACTCGGCAGTACGATACTCAACTTCATCGCACTCAGCTATCTGCCCATCACGATCACCACGACGATCCAATTCACAATGCCCATCGTGGTGACCCTATTGGCGATCCCAATGCTGGGTGAAACCGTGGGCATTCGCCGTATCATTGCGGTCTGCGTTGGCTTTTCGGGGGTGCTGGTCGTGACCCAACCATGGTCGGCGGCATGGCATCCCGCGATGCTGTTGTCGGTCGCATCGGTGGTGGTGGCCTCGCTCTACTTTGTGATGACCCGCATGTTGGCCGGCATCGAAAGCAACGCAACACAACAGCTTTGGTCGTCAGCCGTATCCACCACCATTTTGCTGCCCTTCGTAGTCAAGGGCTGGGTCTGGCCACCCGATATCCAAGCATGGATGGTATTCATGGCCATCGGCTTTTTCGGCGCCACGGGCCATATTGCAGCCACCACAGCACACCGCTGGGCCGATGCCTCGCTGCTGTCACCGATGTTCTACACGCAGATCGTGTTCGCCGCCTTCGCAGGTATCTTTATCTTCGGCACATGGCCCACGATCTACACACTGGGCGGCGGCGCGATCATCATCGGATCGGGTTTGTACATCTGGGCCCGAGAGCGAAAGGTGAAAGGTGGGTGACAAAGACCACCCACTCAATCCCAACGTTGGGCCTAGCCGCGCCCGATATAGGGCATCGCTGACGCCATAACGGTCATAAACTGCACGTTCGCATCCAACGGCAACGACGCCATATGCAGAACCGACGAGGCAACGTTGGATACGTCCATTACAGGTTCCACCGCCATAGACCCATCAGCCTGTGGCACACCCTTGGTCATTGCCACAGCCATGTCGGTCAAAGCGTTGCCAATGTCGATCTGACCACATGCAATATTATACGCCCGCCCATCCAAAGAAACAGAACGCGTCAAACCGGTGATTGCGTGCTTAGACGTCGTGTAGGCGGCTGAACCATACCTCGGCACATAGGCGGAAACCGAACCGTTATTGATGATCCGCCCGCCCTGCGGGTCCTGCGCCCGCATCAAGCCAAAGGCCACTTTCGCACAGATAAAGCTGCCGGTGATGTTAATGTCGATCAGGTTGCGCCACGCGGCAACGTCGATCTCATCCACAGTGCTCGACGCCAATGATACACCCGCATTGTTGAACAGCACATCCAGATGGCCCCACTGCGCCGCCGCTTTCCCAAACGCATCCACTACCGATGCCTCATCACTCACGTCACAAGGCATAGCCAACGCGTTCTCATGCGTCGCCGCAACAGCCGCCAAAGCCTCAGCGTTACGCCCCACAAGACCAACTTTCCAGCCCGCCTTAAGAAACGCCTCAGCCGTCGCCTTACCAATCCCGCGTCCGCCGCCGGTGATGATGATACTCTTTGTCATGGACCCGTGTCCTTACCTTCTTTGGTTCTTAAATATCCCGGGGGAGCGAAGCGGGGGCAGAGCCCCCAATCAGTGGTTATCACGCGGCAGATCGTGGCGGATTTTTTGGTATGCCGTCGCCAACTCCAAACATCCACCATCGGACAATTGCCCAACATGCTTGCGGTAGATCTCCTGCCAAGGTGTCTGATGCTTTAACTCAGGTGCTTCCCACGCATCAATACGGGCTTGCCACTCGTCGCCTGGCACCAAAGCATCCATTCGGCTCGCGTTTAAATCCAACCGGACACGGTCGCCTGTGTTCAGATAGGCAAGCCCACCCCCCACCACCGACTCTGGTGACGCGTTCAGGATCGATGGGCTCTCGGACGTGCCGGATTGGCGGCCATCACCAACCGTTGGCAGGTGGTTCACCCCTTGCCGCACAATCGCGTCCGGCGGCAGCATGTTCACCACCTCAGCCGAGCCGGGATACCCCACGCAGCCGACACCGCGAATGAACAGAATTGTGTGATCGTCAATCTCAAGCGCGGCATCATTGATCCGGTCGTGATAGTCCTCAGGGCCCTCGAACACGACGGCACGCGCCTCAAACACCCCCTCATTGCCCGGCTCTGATAGAAACCGCTGACGGAAATCTGATGAAATCACACTGGTTTTCATCAGCGCACTGTCGAACAGATTGCCGGACAAAACCTTAAAGCCCGCATGTACGCGCATCGGCTCCGCATAGGTCGTGATCACGTCGGTATCTTCACTCTCCCATCCGGACAGGTTTTCACCCATCGTTTTTCCCGTGGCTGTCATGACGCCCAAATGCAGGCGGTCGGCCTTAACCAGCTCACCCATCACCGCGGGCACACCACCTGCGCGGAAAAAGCTCTCGCCGAGGTATTCACCGGCGGGCTGCATGTTCACCATCAAGGGTACGTCAAAGCCGATTTTTTCCCAATCGGTCACGTGTAGATCAACGCCGATATGCCGCGCGACGGCCTGCAAATGCGGCGGTGCATTCGTCGATCCACCAATCGCAGAGTTCACGACAATTGCGTTTTCAAAGGCCTCACGCGTCAGGATGTCAGACGGCTTCAAGTCCTCATAGACCATCCCAACGATCCGCTTACCGGTCTCATAGGCCATGGCCATGCGCTCACGAAACGGTGCGGGGATCGCGCTGTTACCGGTCAGGGTCATACCCAGCGCCTCGGCCATCGCATTCATCGTGCTGGCCGTGCCCATCGTGTTGCAATGCCCCTGGCTTGGCGCAGAGGAGCATACGCGCTTCATAAACTCTTCATAGTCGATCTTGCCTTCCGCCAGCAGGCGGCGGCTTTCCCAGACGATTGCGCCGGACCCAGCGCGTTTGCCCTTCCACCAACCGTCCAGCATTGGCCCGCCGTTCAGGGCGATGGCGGGAATGTCCATGGTGGCCGCCCCCATCAACATCGCAGGCGTGGTTTTATCACAACCAGTGGTCAGTACGACACCATCCAGAGGATACCCGTGTAGCACCTCAACAAGGCTCAGGTATTGCAGGTTGCGATCCAGCGCCGCCGTCGGGCGCTTACCGGTTTCCTGAACAGGATGGACTGGGAATTCCATTGGAATGCCCCCGGCCTCACGGATACCCGCCTTGATGCGGTCCATCAGGAATACGTGGATCTTGTTGCAGGGCACAAGGTCTGAGCCGGTCTGTGCAATCCCAATCACCGGACGCGCGCTTTGCAGCTCTTCGCGGGTAAAGGTGCTATTCTGGTACCGCTCTGTATATAGTGCGGTCATGCCAGGGTTGTTTGGGTTGTCGAACCACTCCTGTGAGCGGAACCGCTTGTTGGCGCGGGTGTCAGACATCGTGCCCTCCCATGATGTGAATCTGCCCGCTTACAAAGGGGCGCTTGGCATACCTTTCCGAAATGGTATACCAAATGCAAGGGCAAAGATGAGCCCACCCAAGGGAGAGAGAAAGCAGCCTATGCGAAACGGTATCCTACGCGCGGCATGCGTGATTATGGCTTGTAGCTTTGGTTCAGGGGCATCAGCTGATGTTGATCTGATCACCACCGATGCATGTCTGAATGAGCGGCTCGCCCAAGGGGAAAACCCAACCGTTTGTGTGGATCAAGCGCACCAGCGCTGTTTAACAATGCCCGGCGATATGAGCGCCTCAGCGATACTCTGTTTTGGCCAAGCCCGAGAGGCGTGGAACATTGGAATCGCCGCCAACATGGAGCGGATCAAAGAAACCGCGGATGAGCGGCTCGCGACGATTGCAGCGGTTGAGTTGAAGTACGACATGCTGGGGAACTTGATGCAATGTGACCGCATGGAAGAGCTGGCAAAGGCCGCATCCGAGGCCACAGGCGATCAGATCGCCCGGCAGCGCGCGCAATGCGAAGCCTCGGCTGCAGGTCTGGTATATCTGCGGGTCAAGTTGCGGTCGCGCAGCCTGCAATGACCGCGCGCCAAGCCTTTTGGCGCGGCTACCTCGATTGCGCGCCATTCATCCTGATCGTTGTGCCCTATTCGATGCTGTTTGGCGTCGTCGCACGCGACGCGGGTTTGGATATTTTACAGACCATGTCGATGTCGATTTTGGTGATTGCCGGGGCCTCTCAATTCACAGCGCTTGCGTTGTTGCAGGACCAAGCGCCTGTGTTTATCGCCCTATTCGCAGCACTCGCCGTTAATCTGCGAATGGCGATGTATTCCGCCGCTTTGGTCCCGCACTTGGGCCATGCCCGGCTGGGAACACGAGCTTTGATGGCCTACTTGATGGTCGACCAAGCCTTTGCTGTTGCGGTCAAAACATACGAAGATCGCCCCGAAATGACCCCTGACACCAAGGTTGCGTACTACTTTGGGGCAATGATGTTGATCTGTCCGATCTGGTACGCTTGCACGCTTTTGGGGGCCGTGTTGGGGCAGGCCATACCCGAAAGTTGGTCGTTAGATTTCGCCGTTCCGATTTGTTTCATCGCGCTTACCGCCCCCCTCCTAAGGTCGCTATCACACGTGGTCGCGGCACTTACGTCCTGTGCGATGGCGATTGCTTTCGCGTGGGTGCCTTGGTCGCTTGGCCTGTTCATTGCTGCGATCATAGCAATGATCGTGGGCGCGCAGACGGAGCTGTTCCTGCGGCGCCGCAAGGCATGCGCTTCATGATCGACAATACGACATTTTGGACACTGACCATCGCGCTTGGGCTTGGCACATTTGCCATCCGGTTTTCATTCCTCGGCCTGCTAGGCGGACGAGAATTGCCGGAATGGGCGCTATTGCATCTGCGCTATGTGGGGGTGGCGGTTTTTCCCGCGCTGTTCACGCCTTTGGTCCTGTGGCCTGACGCCACTGACGGCGACATGGATCCAGTTCGCATCATCGCCGCGATCGCCGCGTTCTTGGTTGGGCTTCGTGGGTCCGTGATCGGGGCGATCATCGCCGGAATGGGCACCTTTTATGCGTTAGCATTTATACTTTGAACCGCACCGAAATACACCGTTAAGGGAGATTAATATGATCGAAGAACCCGCCACGCTGCAAATCCGCGCCAAAATCAAGCGACCGACCCAAGCGCAGATTGACGCCTTTAAGAACATCCCAACCGGGTTCTTGTGTGACGCAATGGAGGGGCAAGGCGCGCTTTGCACATCGATCCAGCCGGTTTGCACAGATGGTGGCCTGCCCCTGCATGCCCATGGTCCTGCATTGGTCGCGGACAACGGCCCGGCCGAGATTTTGGCAACGATGGGCGCGCTCCACATCGCGCAAGAGGGCGATATCGTTGTGGCCGCAGCACACGGTCACACGGATTGCGCAGCCGCCGGCGACAGGTTCTGTGGAATGATGAAAAACAAGGGCGTTGCTGGGTTTGTCACCGATGGCCAAATGCGCGACTACTCCGGGATTGTGGCTGCGGGCCTGCCTGCTTGGTGTGCCGGGCTTAGCCCAAATTCGCCTTACTCGAACGGCCCCGGCAAGGTTGGATTTGGTGCTGTAGTTGGGGGACGACACATCGAAACTGGTGACATAGTTGTCGCCGACCGAGACGGTGTTGTCGTTGTTCCTTTTGCGATGATCGATGCGGTTATCGCCCAGCTTGCCGCCATTCAGGAGTTGGAGGACACTCTCGATGCAAAGGTCCAAGATGGCTTTTGCGAGATGACGAAAGTCCAAGCAATGCTAAAAGATGGAACTGCGAAGTTGGTAAGCTAAGCGAGGGGACGCATTAACGTGCGGCCCACATGGTTAACCAATTAAGCGGTCCCGCGCACCGGCCGATTATTTTCGATATTGAAGCGCATTCCATCGAGAAGTTCATCCAAATCGGGCCGCGACGCCGGCCCATTTGAGATATCAACCAACATCAATTTTCCATCAGGTCGGATCGCAAAGGTGCCCGGTTCGGCAAACCGCGTGGTGGTTTCCGCCTCGGACAAAGGATCGGAAACATAAAGCCCAAGGGAGCGCATCTGCGGCTCCGTCAAGCCGTAGCACAGATCAAATTCCCAACCGAACTCAGCCTTATCCAGTTGGGCTTTTTCCAAGCTATCCGCAGAAACAACAACGACATTCATCAACGCCGTCCAGTCCGAGAGCATGGCGTTGAACTTGTTCAGGTAGCGTTTGCAACGTGGGCAATGCTTACCCCGGTAAACCACCAACAGTGTCCAGCGATCCTTGGGGCCACCAATGGTGATTGGACCACCGTCCACTGTGGTGAATTGCATCGGCGTGATAGGTGCGCCAACATTGGGCTTGGGGGATGACAATTGGAAGTCCTTAGTTAGGTCCAGTGTGCGCAAGGTTAATCCTAGCTTTCGCCTTTCTTAACCGCCTCCGGCAGATTGCAGCCGTTCAATTCAGCAATGTGGCTGGCAATCGTGGGTACATAGTCCTGCCCTTTGCCAACCGCTTCGGCTTGATCAAAGTAATTCCGAACCGCTGCACCCATTGGGTTCATTACTCCGGCTGCCGTGGCCATGGACGCCACGTACCGCACATCTTTAGCCGCATTCGAGATGGCAAATTTGTGTGCATTGGGATCGCCGCCGACGGCGCCAGAAAAGAACGTATCGAAAAAGCCGCACCCCATGCGCGAGGGTGCCATGACATCCCGCACCGATTGCGGTGTCAGGCCAGATTTGACCGCGATGCTCAGCGCTTCAGAGTAAACCGATGCATATGACATCGCCATGAAGTTCATGATTAACTTCATCTTATGGCCTGCTCCAACTGTACCGATATGGTTAATTGAGCCGGACCAGCATTCGATAACTGGCTTAACCTTAGTAAACGCCTCATCCGATGCGCCGACCATCGCATCAAGCGTCCCGGCCTCAGCTTCTTTGGGTGTTCGGCCCAACGGTGCATCAACCATGTGCACACCATGTGTCGCCATTTCAACCGCCAGCGACATCGTAGATGTCGGGTCAGCAGTCGTCGTATCGACAACAATCAATCCGTCACGCGCGCCAGCTAAGATACCGTCAGGGCCACGAATAATGGCTTCAACCTGCGGGGAGTTGGACAGACAAAGGTGAATCACATCACACTGCTCTGCCATTTCTCGCGCGGTCTGCACTTCGGTCGCACCCATGCCCAAAAGGCTATCGACGGGAGCCCGATTTCGGTTTCCTTTGATGAC
This sequence comes from Thalassobacter stenotrophicus, assembly GCF_001458315.1. GTDB lineage: Bacteria > Pseudomonadota > Alphaproteobacteria > Rhodobacterales > Rhodobacteraceae > Thalassobacter > Thalassobacter stenotrophicus. Next base: position 246,651 of record NZ_CYRX01000011.1, read on the forward strand.
CAAAGGATATCCGCCCTGAAGGATGTTTTTCGCCATCCCGTGCCCCATCAGCCCAACGCCGATGAACCCGACCGTTAATTTTTCAGTCATCTCTATTTCCTCTAAAGGCTCGCGGTAATGCCACCGTCGACATACAGCGTGTGTCCGTTAACGAAGCTCGCCGCGTCAGAGGCAAGGAATACCGCCGCGCCCTGAAGCTCCTCAACATTGCCCCAGCGTCCTTGCGGCGTCCGTTTTTCTAACCATGCGGAGAACTCTGGGTCTGCCACCAAAGCGGCGTTCAAGGGGGTGTCAAAATACCCCGGAGCAATCGCGTTGCAGTTCAGCCCAAGCCGAGCCCAATCAGTTGCCATCCCTTTGGTAAGATTGGCAATCGCACCTTTTGAGGCGGTGTAGGGCGCAATACCGGGGCGCGCGAGTGCCGTCTGAACCGAAGCGATGTTGATGATTTTGCCCTGACCACGCAGGATCATATGCTTTGCCACCGCCTGCCCAACATAAAAGGCAGAGTTTACATTGGTTCGCATCAGATGATCAAAGGCGTCCGTCTCAAAGTCCTCTAATGGACCGCGATGTTGCATGCCCGCGTTATTAATCAAGATGTCGATTTGCCCAACGCGTTCATAATCATTAACCGCCTCGCGCACTGCGGCAGGATCTGTCACGTCAAAGGAAAGCGTGTCTACCTGCGCGCCCGTCGCGCGCAAAGTGCCCGCAGCTGCTTCGAGGTCGTCCTCGTCGCGACCATTCATGACCAACCGCGCGCCAGCCTTCGCAAGGCCTTTGGACAGGGAAAACCCAATGCCCTTAGAGGACCCCGTGACCAGCGCCACGCGGCCAGTTAGATCAAAATTTGGCATGTCCCCTCCGGTGCTGCGTGGTCTTTGGGTGTTTGACAAATCCCTGCCGACGCTCTTACTTAGCAAAAATGGTATACCATTTGCGGCGCAACGCAAGCCGCGTTTTCAGAGGCTGGGGAGGGTCATCTGATGCAAGCACTCTATGCACATGGGCCCAAGGATTTGCGCCTGATCGAGACGCCTGATGAGGCCTTGGGGGACGACCAAGTTCGCATCAAAATGGCTCGCGGCGGTATCTGCGGCAGCGACATGCATTACTTTAATCATGGAGGTTTCGGCAGCGTTAAGCTTCGTGAACCTATGATCCTTGGGCATGAAGTGTCCGGTCATATTTCTGAAGTGGGTATTAACGTCAGTGGACTAAAGATCGGTGATCTGGTCGCAGTCTCCCCTTCACGCCCATGTGCGAGTTGTGATGAATGCCTGCGCGGCCTGCCAAACCAGTGTCTAAATATGCGATTTTATGGCTCGGCGATGCCATATCCTCATATCCAAGGCGCCTTTCGGGAAAGCCTGATTGCGGACGCGTCACAATGCGCCAAAGCCGATGGACTAAGCCCTGCGGAAGCTGCGATGGCTGAACCCCTAGCAGTTTGTTTGCATGCGATAAAACAAGCTGGAACGATGTTGGGAAAACGCGTTCTAGTGACCGGATGTGGCCCAATAGGTATCCTCATCATTCTAGCTGCGCGGCGTGCCGGCGCGGCAGAAATCGTTGCAACTGATATAACCGACACTGCGCTTGAGCGCGCAAAAAACGCTGGTGCAGATGTAACCTTAAACACCCAATTGACGCCGGATGCGTTAACCCCGTACACCATAGGGAAAGGCTCGCTCGACGTCGGGATCGAATGCTCGGGGGCGGAGCCCGCGCTGCGCGCAATGATCAATGCGCTGCAGCCACGCGCGACCCTAGTCCAGCTCGGCCTCTCGGGCGATATGACACTCCCGATGATGCAAATCACGGCAAAAGAGCTATCGATCAAAGGCTCATTTCGCTTTCATTCAGAGTTCGCACAGGCCGTCGCATTTATGCAAAAGGGCCTGATCAATGTCGCCCCGCTCGTCACCCACAGGTTTCCTTTGGGCCAATTTCAAGATGCATTTGATACCGCAAATGATCGGACCAAGGCTATGAAAGTGCAGTTGGATTTTTCCTGATGGGTACGTTCACACTTGCTGTTATTTTACTAATCATAACGCCCGGTCCAGGAGTGTTAACCACTGCGGGTTTTGGCGCGGCGTACGGATTTCGGCCATCGTTAAGGTATGTGCTGGGCCTGTTCATCGGCACAAACCTTGTTCTTTTGGCAGTCGTAACGGGGATGGCCGCGATCGTGTTGTCAGTGCCCTGGCTGCGAACGCTTTTGATGACAGCTTCAATCGCATATTTACTCTATCTCGCTGCGCGGATCGCATTCGCGGGGTCCAAGATTGCTTTCATTGCGGCCAAGACCCCACCCGGCATTGGCGGCGGCCTCGCCTTACAAGCGATTAACCCAAAGGCCTACGTGGTTAACACGTCTCTTATTTCTGGGTTCAGCTTTGCGCCCGATAATCTGCCCTTTGAGCTATTGACCAAAGTCCTGATTATGAACGCAATTTGGATTCCAATTCATCTGGCTTGGCTTTGGGCTGGCACGGCTTTGCACGAGCTGAACCTTAATCAACGCACCCAACGTGCGATTAATGGCGGCATGGCCCTAGCAATGCTGGCTGTTGTCGCCCTAGCCACATGGACCGCCACAACATGAGCATCAAATCCGCAATAGACGCGCTTACAGCGCAACTTGGTGACAAGATCAGCACGTCGCAGGCGGACCTGACTTTGCATGGTCAGAACGAGACTTATTTCCCAAACACGCCTCCCGATGCCGTGGCCTACCCGGCTTCAACGGAGGACGTTTGCACGATCGTCAAAACCTGCGCGGATCATAGCTGCCCCATCACACCGGTCGGTGCAGCATCGTCGCTTGAGGGCCAGCACCTCGCAACTGCAGGCGGCGTTAGCCTCGATTTTCGTGATATGAACCAAGTGCTTGAGGTTAGCCCCGAGGACCTAAACTGCGTGGTTCAAGCCGGTGTCACGCGGAAAGGGTTAAACCAGTACATCCGTAACACTGGCCTGTTTTTCCCAGTAGATCCTGGCGCAGACGCGAGCATGGGCGGCATGGCCGCGACCAGGGCCAGCGGCACGACCGCCGTGCGCTACGGTACGATGCGTGAGAACATTCTCGCGCTTGAGGCCGTGTTGGCGGATGGCACCGTGATCCGCACGGGCTCGGCCGCGCGGAAAGCCTCAAATGGCTATGACCTGACGCACTTGCTGATTGGTTCCGAAGGCACTCTCGGTATCATCACCAAATTAACGCTAAAGTTACACGGATTACCGGAGGCGACCACTGCCGCCACCTGCAGGTTTGAAACAGTGGACGATGCGGTTAACTGCGTGATCGCGACAATCCAATGCGGCATTCCGATGGCCCGGATCGAACTTCTGGACCACATGATGGTGCGGGGTTTCAACAAATACTCCGATGCGGGCTTGCCCGAAGTGCCACATCTTTTCCTAGAATTTCACGGGTCCCCCGCCGCTGTCGAAGATCAACGCACAGCGTTCTCCGAAATCGCACACGAATACGGCGCCTCTGGCTGGAAAACCGCCGACACCACCGAGGATCGAACCGCCCTTTGGGCGATGCGCCACGACGCGCACTACGCTTCCGCTGCATTGGGCAACGGCAAACACATTTGGCCAACAGATGTCTGTGTTCCAATCTCAAAACTGGCCGAAGCGGTTGGTCAGGCACAGCGAGATGCCGAAAAGTTAGGGTTAACCGCGACGATCGTGGGCCATGTCGGGGATGGCAATTTCCACGCCGGCCTTTCAGTCGATCCCAATGATCCGGCTGAGATGAAGCGCGCCGAACAGTTCACCGGGGACCTGTGCAAAACAGCCTTGCGATTGGGCGGGACCGTATCGGGCGAGCACGGCATCGGTCTTGGAAAACAGCGCTACATGCAGGCCGAACATGGCGACGCCTTGACCCCAATGCGTGCGATAAAGGCCGCGTTAGACCCTAAAAATATCCTCAACCCAGACAAAATGTTACCGCCGACAAACGAGAAATAGATCATGCTGCCACTGTCCAATCCAGTTCCGAATGCGGCTCTTGCCGGACGCATCTGGCGCCCTGATGTGGGGCCCTGCGTTGTTGCAATCCGAGGGGAGCGGGTGATTGATATCACCTCAAAAACGATCCCGACGATGCGCGATTTATGTGAGGCGGACGACCCGCTGGCGTTAATTCATGACGCGGATGGGGAAGATATTGGTAGCTTGAGTGAATTGACGGACCAGCTGCTTGCCCCCGTAGATTTGCAGGCGATCAAGGCCTGTGGCGTGACCTTTGCCGATAGTATGGTAGAGCGCGTGATCGAGGAGCAAGCCGATGGTGATCCAGAGCGGGCAAACGCCATTCGGGCACGTGTCAGCAAAATCATCGGTGATAGTCTTTCGGGCGTGAAACCCGGATCTGAGGCCGCCGAAAAGATTAAGGAAGTCCTTCAAGCCGAGGGTTTGTGGTCACAATATCTAGAAGTCGGGATCGGACCCTTTGCAGAGGTGTTCACCAAATCTCAACCAATGTCAGCTGTTGGCTACGGCGCTGATGTAGGACTGCATCCGGTCAGCAATTGGAACAATCCTGAACCCGAAGTCGTGCTTTGCGTGACATCGAAAGGCGCGATTATCGGTGCGACCCTTGGCAATGATGTTAACCTTCGTGATGTTGAAGGACGCTCTGCTCTACTGTTGGGAAAGGCTAAGGATAACAATGCCTCCTGCGCTCTTGGCCCCTTTATCCGGTTCTTCGACGACACCTTTACCATTAACGATGTACGTCGCGCTGAATTAACTATGAAGATCACCGGAGAAGATGGGTTCACTCTCGATGGGCAGTCGTCGATGACGCAGATTAGCCGCGACCCCACCGACCTTGCGGCGCAAACTATCGGGCGACACCATCAATATCCTGACGGTTTCGTCCTATTTTGCGGGACAATGTTTGCGCCAACCAAAGATCGAGATGCGCCGGGCCAGGGGTTCACCCATCATGTTGGCGATGTCGTTGAGATTACCGAACCAAACCTAGGCACCCTGCGCAACACCGTGCGCCTGTCCACAGAATGTCCGGAATGGACATTCGGCACCGCTGCGCTGATGCGGAACCTCGCATCACGCGCCTTGCTGTAAACCAAAATTAACGGAGAGCCCCATGAAAGTCTTAATCCTCGGTGGCGGTGGTGTCATTGGCCAAAAGTTGGCTCAAAGCCTTGCTTTACGCGGCGAATTACGCGGCAAGGAATTAACCAAGATCGTCCTAGCTGATATCGTCACTCCGGCGCCTGTCAGTGCGCCCTTTCCGGTTGAAACAACGACGTGCGATATCGCCAATCCAGCCTCTGTCACAGCCTGTATCGATGCCGATACAGACGTGATCTATGTGCTGGCAGCAATTGTGTCATCGCATGCCGAAGAAGACTTTGATTTAGGTTACAAAATCAACATGACCGGCACGATCAATGTGCTAGAGCGCGCCCGCGCACTGGGCACGAAACCGGTCGTTGTTTTCACATCTTCACTGGCTGTTTTTGGTGGAGAAGTGCCCGACCCCATCGTGGATCACACCCTTCTCAATCCGCAAAGCTCGTATGGCACACAAAAGGCTATCGGCGAGCTTTTGCTAACCGACTATAGCCGCAAAGGTTTCATCGATGGTCGCGGCTTCCGGCTTCCGACCATTTCGGTTCGGCCGGGCAAGCCAAACCGTGCTGCGTCGTCATTTATGTCATCCATCCTGCGCGAGCCACTGAACGGCCAAGAGGCCGTATGCCCGGTTGAGGAAGACTTCCTTCACTATTACCTCAGCCCGCGTAAATGCGTAGAAAACCTGATCAAAGGTGCCGAACTGGCGGAAGAAGACCTTGGTCAAAACCGGAACATGATGATGCCGGGCAAGATCTGGTCTGTGCGCCAATTGATTGACGCGATGACCGCCGTGGTGGGTCTGGAACCGGCCAAGCTTATCCGTTGGGAAGCGGACGCGGCCATCCAGTACATCGTCAAGGGCTGGAGATTTGATCAGGCGCCTAAAAAGTCCATTAAATTAGGCTTAACGGCTGACGACAGCTTCGAAGACAATATCCGCTACTATCTAGAAGACGATAAGCCGAGCGCGTAAAACGCCAGCGTCCTCGCCACATTCTAGCACAGATGAACTCCGCCTGAGCGAACATACATCGCTCAGGCGGGAAGGCCCGGGGCCTGACTAGTTCACAGGTGTGAGCAACTCCTTAGCGCCCAAGAACGCGAGCACATTGTCACGCTGCAGTTTGGCCATCGCGGCGCGTGTCTCAACTGTACCGGACCCTTGATGCGGCTGGATCACAACGTTGTCCAATGCGTAAAACCGGGCATCGATTTTGGGTTCGTTTAGGAAAACGTCCAACGCCGCGCCAGCGATTGCACCGCTTTCAAGAGCGTCAAGCAGTGCGCCCTCATCCACGGTTGATCCGCGCGAGATGTTAACCAACACGCCCCGCGATCCAAGTGCCGCGATCACCTCTTTTGAGACGAACTGTTCCGTATCCGGACCGCCAACCAACGCGACGATCAAATAATCGACAGCATCGGCCAAAGAGACAGGATCAGCGTGATGCGTCCAACCGGGCGTGTCCTTTTCGGAGCGGGACCAGTAGTGAATATCCATTTTGAACGCGGCCAAGCGATCGGCAATTTCGCGACCAATCCGACCCAGACCAACGATACCCACACGCCCACCGCTGACCTTGCGATTCAGCCGATATTCGCCCTGCTCAGCCCATTTTCCAGACCGCGCCCATGCGCTTGCATGCTCCATCTCACGGCCCTGCATGATCAACATCGCGACCGCGAGGTCAGCCACATCATCGTTCAAAACGCCGGGTGTGTTGGATACCTTGATCCCCCGCGCGGAGGCTTCTTTGACGTCGATCGCATCGTAGCCAACGCCATAGTTAGCGACCGCGCCAACGTTTGGCAAAAGGTCCATCTCAGTCGCGCCAAAAGCATGATGACCCTTGTAGGCAACGGCCTTAATCGCCTCACGCTGCGCTGCATCTAGGTTCGCCACGCTAGCTGGCCCATCAAGGTAAATCGGCGAAAGTTCCCGCGTTAGACCCTGTTTTTCATCGTCATTGTATGGCCCAATCGCCAATGTATGTGTCATGCTTCACCCTTCATACGCAATCTTGGCAAATGGTATACCATTTCTGATGTTGAGCCTGACCATCCCAAGTGTCAACCGCACGAGCATCGCTTTTGCCTTGGGTTTCGTTCACAAGTAACGCGATCCGCCTTACACGGATGCACCAAGGCTTAGCTTGCCCAAATCCAATGGGACAAGCGCACCGCGCCGCGCAATAACTTGATGCGCGACTTCACAGGCCAATCGGATCGAGGCCTCAACGTCGCCTGAACGCCCCAACTCAGCGAAAAAGCCTGCGTTAAAGCTGTCGCCCGCACTGGTCGTATCAACGATTTCGGATTGCACTTTGGGGATCACAACACCAGACGCACCAAAGTGATTGTAGTGCACCGAACCCGCGCCATTCTTGACGATAACCGACCCGGCCCCTGCCCTTAGGTAGCGGTCAATAGTCCCCTGCGGATCGGCATCCCCGAAGAAATCCGCCTCATCATCGTAGGAGGGCAAAACAATGTCACTGACAGCTGCTGCCTGCATAGTTGCGGCGCACATTGCATCTTCGGACGGCCACAAACGCACCCTTAGGTTACTATCAAACGCGATGGTCGCCCCTGCAGCGCGTGCCTGCCGCAGCACGTTCAGCAATGTTGCACGGCCCGCGTCGTCCAAGATACCTAGCGTGATACCCGACAGGTAGATTAGATCCATGCCTTCAACTGCGCGTTCCAGTGCAGCACGGTCCGCACCCAACTGCCGTGCGGCAGACTGGTTGCGCCAATAGGTAAAACTCCGTTCACCTTGGTTAAGTGAAATGAGGTATAGCCCAACAGACCGCAGCGGATCCCTTGCGATGTGGTCAACATCAATCCCGGCATTAACCATCATTTCCAGCATCTGGGCCGAAATCGCATCATCCCCGACACGCGTGAAATAGCGGGCGGTCCAGTCTGGCCTCAAGGATTTGAGGTACCAAAGCGTGTTGAACGTATCTCCGGCAAAACCTTGCTGAAACAAGCCCGCCTGCTGCTCGGGCGCCAATTCTACCATACATTCCCCGATCGTCGTGACCCGGCGCATAGCGAGAGCGTCATCACCCGCCACAGGTTTACCAAAGGCAGTTGTCATGTCATCGCTCCCCGACTGTTGCCACTTGGTATACCAAAATTAACGGTCAAGAAAAGTGACCGCCCAAAAGAAAACAGGCCCGGGAAAACCCGAGCCTGCCTTTAACTTTTGAGAGTCGATTAACCTTGCAGGAGGCTCAACACACCTTGTTTAGAAGCATTCGCCTGCGCCAGCATCGCTGTGGATGCCTGTTGCAGAATTTGTGCCTTGGACAGTGCTGTGCTTTCTGTTGCGAAATCAGCGTCCTCAATACGACCTCTGGAGGCCTCAGTGTTGACGACGATGTTGGTCAGGTTGTTAACAGTGTGATCGAGGCGGTTAACAACTGCACCCAAATTGGCACGTTCCCCACCCAGCGATTCCAGCGCGCGATCAATGGTAGAGATCGCGTCCTGGCTGCCGGCATCCGTAGAGATGTCGATCGCCGACACCGCATTTTGGGAAGCCGATACGCCGGTATCGTCCAGCATTTTGCCGACACCTTGCTGCGCACCGGGCGACGCTGTCATGACGCCAGCACCGTCAGAGGTGAAGTTGGTCAAATCAATCTCACCGCCTGTCGCATTAGTCAGTACGATCGGTGACGTCCCGTTCGTAGCAGCCGCCGTGATGTTCGAACCCGCGTTAGACAAAGCAGATGTGATTTCAGCCAGCATTGCCGAGTTGTCGGTCGTGTCAAAGCTGGTCAAACGTACGGTTGCCGTTGTCTGGCCGTCAGACACTTGGAATGTGACATTATCCGTCGCATCCATGCTCAGTGCCATTGTCGTCGCGGTCGCGGTGCCAGCGGCAGCTGTAGACGCACCCGTCACGGCAGCCGCATCAGTCAGCGTTGCAGACGAACCCTGGCCCGCTGCGTTGGCCGCATTAACGATGCCCGTTCCTGTCGAAGCAAAATCGGTGATGGTGATGGCGCTGCCAGCAGCATTCGACAGCAAGACATCGCCGTTCGACAGAGCCGCTGTTACGCCTGTTGTCGCCGACTGCGAATTGATCGCCGAGACCATTCCATCAAGGTTGCCACCGGACACTTCTGCAGTGACCTGTGTGCCGCCGATCTTGAACGAATAAGTATCGTCCTCGGAGAAGCTCATGGTCATCTCGGATGGCGTTGCTTCTGTACCGTTGGTGGTCGAAGCGCTGCCCTGCGACGTTAGGTTAACGTTTGCAAAGGTTGCAGTGCCAGCAACGACGGCGGGTTTGCCAGTGGATGTGAAGGTGTCGAGATCGATAGCGGCCGAAGCAGCGTTTTCAATCTCCAGCTTGCCGTCAACCAAACGTGCTTCAACGTCTGTCAGGCTGGTATTGGCGTTAATTGCATCACGCGTTGTCGCAAGAGCTTCCTGCAACGATACGCCTGCGGATGCAGTTGCAACCGTGAACGCCTGACCATCAAGTTCAAACCCGTAGTTAGCTTCTGCTTCAGTGAAAGAAAGCTGAACAATATCGCTGGCACCAATGCTAGAGGCGTCAGAGCCACCTACTGCAAAGGTGTTACTTGGCGTGTCACTATTGGCATCGACGCGAACAGTCATCACCATCGAACCCGCGGAACCAACCGGCGAGGATGCCGCCACAAAATTCTTGATTTCGATCTCTTTGCCGGATGTGTCTTGCAGCGAGAAGTTTTGACCTGTGACCGTCGAGCCAGCAGCGCCATCACCAATCGCAAGCTTCAAAGTAGCAAGCAGATCGGCTTCGGTCGTATCGGTCCCGAGATTGGAAACCGTGATATCCGTACCGTTCACGTTGAAGCTGTAGTCTTTGCCAGCCTGCAGCGCGAGGGTCGAGCTGGCAGTGGATGCCGCGCCGCCACCGTTGTTTGTGATGGCTGTCGTCGCACCTGTATCTGTCAGCAGCTTGCTTTCGCCAGCGCCAGAGATGGACGCGTAGGAAGCCGTACCGTTGCCTGCGGAAGAGAAGCTGGACACTGCGATGCTGTCACCGAGTTTGTTTTCGATGGTCACAACGTTGCCGTTGGCTGTTGCCGAAACTGTGTCAGCGGCCAAGGTGCCTGCTGTCACAGCCGCAGAAATTGCTGTGTTGATTTTGCTTGCAACGTCAGAGGCCGAATTGCCAGTTACCGACGCGTTGGCGATGGTCAGCGCTTCGGTTGTTGAACCGTCGCCCTCACCAACAGTCAGCGTAAAGCCGTAGGTGTCATTGCCGTTGAACGCCATCTGCGAGACGGATTTCGTGGCAGCAACGCCCTCAGCAGAATTCGAGGTGGCCGCGCTTGAGGTCAAAGCCGTCAGGGACGTACCCAGTGCTGTGGTGCCGAGGTTGCCAACTTTAAAGTTCAGGCTCTCACCGGCCTTGGCACCGATTTGCAGGGTGATGTCAGCGGTGCCGTCCAGCATGTTAACGTCATTGAAGCGCGTCGTGGTCGCGATGCGGTCAATTTCCGCCTTCAGCTGAGTCACTTCGTCGTTCAGGTTCTGACGGTCGTTTGTGTTGAGCGTGTCGTTCGACGATTGAACGGCCAGTTCGCGCATACGCTGCAGCATGTCAGAGATTTCAACCATCGCGCCTTCGGCCGTGGCAGCCATCGACTGACCATCGCTTGCGTTGCGGATCGCTTGGTTCAAACCGTTGATCTCGGATGTCATGCGTGAGGCAATCGCGACACCAGCGGCGTCATCGGCGGCAGAGTTAATGCGCTTGCCGGTTGCGAGACGCTCCATGGAGGTTTCCATGTCTTTATTCACGCTCGAGGCGGCAGCGCTGGCCATCAAGGCGCTAGAATTCGTTGCAATTGCGAGTACCATCACACTTCTCCTGTTTCAAAATTAAGAGCGGCGCTGCATTGGGTCACACCGCCTCTGAGACCAGCGAGCAAATTGGTACCGCCCTCTAGCCTCATAAGGTAACGGCCCGCGGCGGCGCATTTTAGCGCCAAGGCAAAAAACTTTGTAAACAAAGGCAATTGTCGCGCGAACGCTTTGCTTTTAGGCTTTGCTCCAATTGATTTCGGGAGACGTGACCCCATGAAGATTATCCCCATACGGCGCTGCGTGCTGAGCGTGCTGACTGCCTGCACATTGGCCGTGCACCCGCTTTCGCTAGATGCTGAAGAAACACCTGACCCGTTCCAGGCCGCAGTTCAGGCCGCCAAGGCGCAGGATTTTGCACAGGCCGCAGATTTGTTTGAAGTTCTCGCGCAAGCCGGGGACCATGACGCGCAATTCAACTTTGCCGTGTTGCTAAAATCCGGAAAAGGGCGCCCCCAGCATTTTGCCCAAGCACTCGAGTGGGCGCTGCTTGCGCAACTGGGCGGCGTGGCGCGCGCCTCAACCCTAAGCGCTGACTTGATTGACATAGTGCAGCCCGCAGCCCTGCGTGAGATTGAGGGCCGTATCCAAGAACGGATGCAAGACCGCCTTGCTCGCGGCGACCGCGATGCAGTGATGCCGTATGTGCAGCTAACGCGGGAGGTGTTGCAAAAGCCCGACCTAGAAGAAGCATATCTATGGACCCTGCTCGGCTCAGCCCTCGGGCTGCCAGACGCTGCGGCTGAACGCGATGATATCGCAGGCGAGCTAGAGATCAAAACAATAGCAAAGGTCCAAGACGCGGCACGCGATATGTTTGTCGAAGAAAAATTGGCGGAACGATTTGCGGTTCCGCCTGCGGATTCCTAATGGGCGAACACAGCCTGCGTCATGTCAGTATTTTGACGATGAAGTTTTGGGTTGGTCATATTTTGACAAATTGGCCACGGACAAAGGCGAGCGTAGCTCAGCCGATCTGGCCGCAAACAAAAATTCACTGACCAAAAGCCTATTCAGCTTTGTCAGTTCCGGGTGGTCGGGGTCCACCAAACCAGTCGCATGTTCTAGCTTTGCTAAGACTGCTTCTGAAATCCGCGCAAACCTATCGGGTTCACGTCGAGACGTGTTCAACTGCGTCAACAACTGCTCCAGCTCACTAAGGGCAGTTTCAGCAGCCTCATTCATCGTCAGGTCAGCGACTCGAACGCTTCTGCAAGGCCATCCGCGATCTTGGAATAATTCAGCGGATATTCATTCGCGCTGATGGCTTCCCGGATCCGTGTGACCGCATCAATATCAATCGGTGCCGGCTGGTTTTGCATAGACGCAAGCACGTCAGCCGCCGCTGAGTTTACCTCAACGGATGCCTTTCCAGCAGACGGCACCGGATTAACCGGCGCGCCCGTGCCCAAGTTCGCAACCTGAGACGCATCACCCTGTGAAACGCTCACTTTAGGCGCAGCAGTCGCGTCAGGCACTTTGACCGAGGTAACGGTACCCGTCAGATTTTGTGTAACATCAACCATGTTCTATCTCCTGCTAATGGAGGTAACGGCCCCCGAGTTGCGACCTTTAGCAATTACTTCAACTTTTTTTTCACCGACGATCCGCCCAAGCAACGGCGTTCCACTACGGGTGTTTGCAACTCGGATGGTATCGCCCAATTGGCCCGCACCCAATGCAATCCCGCTCGATAGGATTTCGATACCGCCGCGCACGACAACCAGTTCTAGCGGGTCTTCTTCCTCAACGCTCCACTCCCGTGCAAGGTGACGGGCCATAACAGGCATATGGGGGCTCATGGATTGGTTAAGCGCGCGGCCGATCACATCCGAGAGGCGGCCAAACACACTGGCCGAGGACAGCGGATCAACTGGGCGTAGCTCTACATCCATGGCCTGAATACGGTCTCCGCGGCGCAATGGACGGGTCAAGAAAACTGCTTGGGTTGCTGACACTTCAGCCGGTGTGGCAGCAAGCGGCGCAGCACCCTTCACTTGTGCCCGCACGGCAATGCGCCATTCCGCAGGTGATGGGCAGATGATATTCACACTGCGCCACCCGCCAAACGCAGGCTCTACGCGCAGCGGTCCGTCACAAAGAAAGAACTTCTTTTGTGGCATCAGGCTGGGGGCCGCAATTTCACCCGCTTGGGCAAGGCGCGCGCCAATTGCTTCACGGATTTCACGGCCATCAACAATGCGCTCTTGGGCCGCCAGCCCAGTAAGGCCGGGCATAAACATTGCAACGATGATCAGGACTACGCAGCGAATGAGATTAGAAGAAATAGATATCATCAACCTCACCTGTGCCGCCGTATCCAGACGGAAGCCGCAGCGTTTGCCCCATCAGCATCCGGTCCGCATTCCCGCCACGAAAAGCATGCGGATTGCCCTGCACCGTTTCACGCACCAAATCCTTTAGGTGCGCATCGGCTCCAAAATAGTGACGCAAAATACCGTTGAGGGTTTCACCCTTGCGGATGGTATGGCCTTCGGTGCTTTGCGTCGCGGGGCCGTCGCTGGGCCCGTATTGCAACACAATAAACGGCTCCTGCGCGAAGGTGGCGGTGCCTGACATCATGCACGCCAAAACACAGGCTACAAAAAGCTTCATATCACTGCATGCCCCCTGAAAATCGTACAGAAACACCCGCCAAGCCATCCGGGGCGCGAGCCGCATTCATAGGCGAAATGATGGCGCTGCTCTGTGCCAATTCCGTCACGCGAAACACTGTCCAAGCCTGGCCACGGCCTTCGGCGAACGCGAGGCTTTGTTTCGTCAGCCCATCGCGCGCCCCCAGAGACACACGAAAGCGGCCCTCACCCGCCGGTTCCAACTGTGCAACCAAAGGCGCGCAAGGCAGTCGGGCCAGCAAGGGCATCAACCCTGCGCTGATGTGTTCAGCCAGCGCGTCCGCGACCGCCCCTTGGTCCTTGCGGGCGACGACGTTTAGCGCGCGCCAAGGCGTATCAGGAGCTAGCCGAATGGTGTGACGCAGGCGTTGATCCCCCGCCCGTGACGGAGCTGCGGGATCAATGATCCGCGCCTCAACCGTGACCGTAACGCGGGTCGCATTCACACGGGCCGCATCCGACGACCAGCGTAATTGCAGTCCGCGCGCATCCTTGGGCAGTTGAGAAACAGGCGCCGTCGCCCTTGTAGCCCGACCGGTCAACAGCGTTTGATAATCGAAATCGTCCTGCACAGCCGAAGCCTGCCGACCGCGCGGAGTGATATCAATACTACTACGGGTGATCTTGATCTTGGCAGTCCGGCCCAGCGCATCCAAGGTCTGATCATGGGCCAACTCAAGCGCGCCCTTCATCCATAAAGGTGTGCGCATGCTGGCGTGGATGTGTGGGCGAACAGCTATCAGCTCAACATCCGGACGAACTGCGCAACCCAAATCAGGCTGGGTGCCGACATAGGCGTCGATGACCACTTCGTACTGAGACCCCGCCGCGTATTCCTCAACGATGACAAAGTCCAAGATGCGACTTGAGGGGCGCAACAAAATGCTATCCCCCGTGAGGACACCCTGGTCCACCACCGAAAAACCATCCACCTGCGCACCACCCGCCAAGGCCGCCTGATACAATGCGTCCTCAAGCGCGGTGCGGCGGGCTAGATCCTGTTTTCCCGCCTCAACAAATGCGCGCCCTGTGACCCGCACCATGTCAGGCAGCGCTGGCTGGGTCGCGAGCAGAAAGACCGCCCCCATCACAAGCAGCAAGCGCATTAGCATGGAACGCCGTCTAAACACGGGCTACCGCAAAGCCTTCATGATACGTGCGATCATATCGCGGTCCAGTTCCAGCACGACCTCATAGGTGTCGCTGCCAACGGGGTTGATCCGAACGGTGCGCGCGCCTCGGATGGTCCCGGCCACCGATGCGCGGGTGGTGTCATTTTGCACGATCGTGTCGATGACCGTCGTCCGAGAGGACATTTGCAGCCCATGCACTTGCTCAGTCAGATCACGCATCGCATCCAAACGCGCCGCCCGGATCGCCATCAACCGCTTTTGGTTGGCGTTGCGCGCAGGCTGAACCGAAATCGTCGCATAGCCCACGCCCGTGATCGCTGGAACGACTTGCTTGGTCACGGCCACGTCTGACGCATCAAGCGCAGCTTCAACCGCCACCACGTCGCGGACAGCGGGATCTACATTGCCCAACATAGCCGCGTGGCCGTTAAAGGTATTGCACCCGCTCAGCCCGAACAGGGCTCCGGTCAGCGCAAGCATGGTGATAACGCTTTGTCTGATAGGTTTGCGCACGGTGGTCTCCTGAGATGGTCTTGTTGACCAGCGTTATGCACATGGCGTGCCAGCCCCGGTCCACCACCGAAACATCACCATTTTTGAGCAAGATGGCATGATACTTGCCTGTGTCACGGGGTACGGCACGCCAGCCGCAAAGGACGCATATATGAGCCTGTCAGAACCCATGACGAACGGCGCGGGCATTCGACGTTCGCTGACCGGTCTAGTGCTGCCTTTGGGCATTCTGATGCTTGTGGCGATGATGGTATTGCCGCTGCCTGCGTTCATCTTGGATTTTCTGTTTACCATCAACATCCTCATGTCCCTGCTGATCTTGATGGTGGCACTGCATACTTATCGTCCTTTGGACTTTTCCTCATTTCCGAGTTTGCTGCTGGTGGCGACGGTCCTCCGACTGGGCCTGAATGTGGCCTCAACCCGCATCGTGCTGAGCGAAGGCCACACAGGCACCGAAGCCGCTGGCAAGGTTATCGAAGCCTTTGGGGCCTTTGTCATCGCGGGCAATTATGTGGTCGGGATTTTCGTGTTTGCGATCCTCGTGATTATTAACCTTGTGGTGATTACCAAAGGTGCGGGCCGTGTGTCCGAAGTATCGGCGCGGTTCACGCTGGATGCCATGCCGGGCAAGCAAATGGCCATCGATGCCGACCTCAACGCAGGCGTTCTGACGGCCGAGGAAGCCACCCTGCGCCGCGAAGACGTAGCACGCGAAGCCGATTTTCACGGCGCAATGGATGGTGCCTCCAAGTTCGTCAAAGGTGACGCGATTGCGGGCATCTTGATCCTGGCAGTGAACGTGATCGGCGGATTGGCCATCGGGATGCTGCAACACGACCTATCGGTGGGTGAAGCGTCCGAGTTGTATATTCTGTTGTCGATCGGCGATGGTCTGGTCGCGCAAATTCCATCGCTGTTGTTATCCATTGCCACCGCGATCATCGTAACCCGTGTGTCATCCCGCCAAGACATGGCCCAACACATCAAGGGTGAAATCAGCATGTCCCGCGCGTGGTTTCCCGTGGCGGGTGTGTTGGGGCTGATCGGGTTGGTACCCGGCATGCCGACGGTACTGTTTGTGGGGATGGCCGGTGCCGCGGGTGCAGCCGGCTATGCATTCCGACAAGCGGAATTGCGCGGCGACGATGAGGCCCCCGATGAAACCGCTGAGCCAGAGGAACCGAGCGACCCCAATACCCTGAAGGTAACCGATGTGGCAGACTTGTCCGCCGTGACGCTACTGCTCAGTTATCCGCTTTTAACGATGGTTGATGCCGATGATGGCGGCCCACTGGCGCGGCGGATCACGACCGTCCGAAAAGAGGTTTCGCAGGCGCTAGGGTTTGTGCTGCCCGGGGTGCGCGTGCGTGATGACCTCGCGCTTAGCGCCAATGATTACCGGATCAAAATTGGGCAAACCGTGGTGGCCGAAAACAAGGTGTATCCCGATCACAAACTGGCCCTTCCCAGCGGCACCTCTCGGATCAAGGTCAAAGGGATCGACGTCAAGGACCCATCCTTTGGCATCGACGCAACATGGATCCTGCCCGAGCGTGAAATCGAGGCCGAGGCCAACGACTATGTCATCATTGAACCGGAAACGGTCTTGGCTACGCACCTAAATCAGATCCTATACAAGCACGCCTCGGAACTGATTGGGCAGGACGATGTTCAGGAACTGCTCGACAACTTATCCGGAGTGGTGCCGCAACTGGTGCAATCGGTCATCCCCAAGCTGATGCCGCTGCACACGTTAACCGCTGTCCTTCGGCACCTGCTACGAGAACGCATTCCGATATCCGACCTGCGCCGCATTCTTGAATTGCTGTCTGAGATGTCGGGACGCAATTTGTCCATTGCCGAAACAGCCGAAACTTTGCGCCCCCATCTGGTCGGCTTGCTAATCCAACAAAGCGCACCACTGAATGAACCACTACCTGTGGTCACTCTAGAAAGCAGCTTTGAACATTTGCTGATCAACTCCGCCAAGCAGTCGGACGGCGATCAGTTGCTGTTGGATGGGGGGCTGGCCGAACGGCTCGTCCTCGCCTTAGTCAAAGTTAACGAAGAGCAAACAGAACTGGGCAAGAAGCCGTTCCTTGTGGTCTCACCGCAAATTCGGCGCAAGCTGGCCAATTTCCTACTTCAACACGTGGCTGATTTCGCCGTTCTCTCCTTTACCGAGCTGCCGGACGGCCGAAAGGTCGATGTCGTTGCCAGCGTCTCGGGTGAGGAACAAAACGAACCCGCCAACTGATCGATGCCTCCTAAACCCTCGCAGCCCAAGGCCGGAAACAAATGACCGAACACGTCTTCAGAGCAGCAGACTCAGACACCGCGATGGAAAAAGCCATCCGCGAGTTGGGTGATGACGCTATGATCCTGTCGGTCAAACGCGTGGGCGACACGACCGAGGTGCGCGCGATGAAAGACACCGCCGCCCCGCGTCGTATTCGAAAGCAAACCACCGTCACAAAGAGCGCTGGGGCGCAACAGATCGATCTGGCAACTGCCATGCGCCAAGCGCGCTCCCGCCGGGAGGAGCCGATTGAACCTGCGCCCATTAATATTTTCCTTGATGAAAGCGATGACGCGCCAGATCAGCTTGGGGGTGACACCCCAGCCGAACCTGAATTCAGGGCGGCTGAACCTGTTGCACCTGCGCCTCGCCTGCCAAGGCCAGCAGTTGTCGTGAAACCGACGCCTGAAGCCGCCGCACAGGTTCAGCCCAAGGTTTTACCGCCGTCACGCGTCGCGCACAAACCGATCAAGCCCGTGCTCGCGACAAAGCCCGCGCCCGTGGTTACAGCAACGCCCAGCACGGATAAAAAGCCGCTGGTTCTTAAGCCCTTTAACCCCAACGCAAATGTTCCGGACAGCGAGATAGAGGCAAAGCCCGAAAAAAACGCCAAGCCGGTGCTACGTCCTTATGTCCCGCAATCACAGGGCGGCGTTAGGGTTAATCCATCGATCCGGACGGTAGAAAACCATGTTTTGGCGCGAAATGGGTTTCCCTCTGATATTGTCACAGCCAGCATAGACCCATCGGGCCCAAGCGATCTGGCCGGACAGCTACGGCGTGCTTCGGACTTATTGGCAGAGCGTCTCGCGGTGGCGTCGAGCGCGCCGGCGCCCCTGGAAAGCGACATTGTGTTTGTCTTTGGCCCACCCGGCTCTGGCAAAACAACCACGGCCGCCAAGATCGCGTTCCACAGGATTCAAACCAGCCAAAGCCGCCCATCTATGTTGTCGCTTAGCAAGAGTGGGCTGTTCACTGATGATAGGCTACGCCGCCACGCCAGCTTTCTGAATACGCCCTACGCTGACACGCTTTCAGGGGCAGAATTGCCCCTGATTGTTGATTGCGACCACACAGATCCCATACAAATCCGGCAGGCATTAGCCGCGGTGCAAGACAATTTCCCCAGCACTCGCGTTCAAGCGATTATGACCATTCCGGGCGCATGGTCTGCTAACGCTATCAACAAGTTTACACGCGATATGGCGCTGCCCGGGCTCGGGGCCATCATCACCCACATGCAAATTGGCGGGGTCAGCATTCGAGGCCTGAGTGCCCTCAGTGCGAACGGGGTGAGCGTTATATCGACGATGAATGACCCAGCCGTTTCGGACGGCGCATCACTCACGAATGCACCATCTCTTGCCGCGCTTATGCGTGAGGCTTTCAACAATCGCGAATCAGATGCCTAATGTCGGCTTTGCGCTCTAAAACCGAGTGTCCGCTGGTCGTTACCTATTGTGATTGAGCAAAAAATTGAGGCCACAAAATGACGATGCAAAGCCCAGCCGCTATCTACAAACGACAGCAGAGCAAGCCTGACTTCGATGTTGATAATAACCACCAACTCATTAAGGCGACGCTGGAATATTTAACAAAAAGCCTCGCCATTCTAGCTGCAACCCCCAAAGCCGAGCCGGAACTTTACAAGGTGCACACGGCCCGCTCACTGACGGCGATCTATATCCTTCAAGGCAGTCTCGACTTTGATACCGGTGGCGCAGTCGCAACGAACTTGTTCCAACTTTACGAGTATTGCCGGCAACATGTCCTTAAGGACATGCGCAAAGATGAAACCGCTAACCTTGAGCAAGCTCACTTTGCGATGCGCGAAATCCTTGATGCATGGCAGCAGATTGCCTGAGGCATTGATGGAGGAGGCCGTTAATCAAACGTTGCAAAAGCTTAAGGCCATCCAGATCGAAGTTAACCAGCTACTTAGATCTGGCAGCTATGCTGAAGCCATAGTTGAGAGCGAGGCGATGTATCGCCTTGCGACATCCCTTCCGGCACATGGTAATTTAGCTCAATCTGAAAATCTTGCCGCCTTGGCCAAAACCCATCGAGAAATGTCAGATCAAGTCACCAGTGCTTTGCAACAATTCCAAACAGTCGGGCGCAAACGTCAAAAGGCAATATCAGGCTATCGAAGAAATGTACCGTAGCGAAAATCATGTTTCTGTAAACGTGAGCGAGAGCGGCGTGTGAGTATCGACTAGGGATCACTCCACATGCCCGCTCGCTCTTTTGATAACGCCGGCAAGCGAAAGACACTCTGGGCACTTAGGTGCATATTTTGCAGTGTCACATAAATAGCGTTTCTTAGCGCTCGGTACGTGCGTCAACTCAAACAAAATAGCGTACTTAGAGGAATCAACCCTCAAGATACGAATTGAGAAGCATATCGAGTGCAGCGCATATCAGAAATTCGACACCGCGTCGCCATGGGTGCGGCTAGTTAGGCCTTGTAGGTATGTCCCACGCTCCTGATTGGATCCTCAATGCAGCCTGCGCAACAATCGCGCTGCGCTACGTTGAAGGTAATCTTCCAATCCAAGCCTACGCCAATAAAATGGCAAAGCCGTTCAGTGAGGTGTACAGTGATTGCTCCCCGGAGAAACTGCATAGCGCGGCTGAGGCCATGTTGTTTTTCCTAGCGGAGATCGAAGAAGAAAACACGATCACTTACTGCAACGCTTTCATCTATAATTCCATAATGTTGGATCGTGCTGGAAAGCCGCGCAAAATGAAGGGTCTATTTTTTGACCCCCTTGCCCCAGTAAAACAGGGAACGAGCAGTAAAGCCGTGCTACTTGCATTTCGGGCGTTTGTTTTTCGCCTTCGCAACGATTCAACTCTGGCAGAACCCTTTGGGTGGTCACTCGCCAAAGTGCCAGAGCTCAAGTGGCTCAACAACGTTCTAAATGTAGAGGTAGGGTTTTCGGACGCGATTTAAGTCCGTTTTCACAGTACAAAAAGCCTGTTTCGCAAACACCTATCTAAAGGATGGTTCGACTGAATGTGGAGCCAATATATGAACCCCAAAATTAATCGCCTAGCGCAGACTAGGCGCAGGCTAACTGAGGAACCACGTCGCTAGCATCATGGATTGAGGACAGGCACTCACCACGTATGAGCTGTCCGTTCACATCGATAGTCGCGCTATTGGACTGAGGTACGAAAGAAACGAGGCGACCGCGTGCTGTCTGGTAGGGCGTTACCATAACGGTGACAAATTCGCCTTTGACAGTTTTAATTTGCATTTGATCACTCCAGTGTTTCGCGCAATCGAACACGTCCAACTTGGGAATATCATAGCCCATTCAAGCGGCCACAATGCAGTGCACCTTTGGGCTCAAACCACCTCTTTAGATACATCCGGGCCCTCATGGTTAATTGCTCCGCGCCCAAAGCACCCCAAAACCACCGCATGATGCAGGCAAATGCTAGGCTGAAATCGTATTGCGGATTTGCTCAGCGCATGCGTCGAGCGTCGCTTGATCTTTCGCTTTAGCCGCGCTTTCAGCTTGAGCAAGAAACTGGCTAAGCGAATTGAACCCGACAACAGCGGTCGAGCCCACCGCGTAGTGAATTTTATCGACGCGCGCATCCCAACTGCTGCCCGGATCTGTCATGACTTGCAATGCATTCTTGGCGTCTGCAAGGCTTTGAGATTTCAGCTCGCGCGCGGTATCTGGATCTAGAAGATCGATAATGCTTTCTTCTTCATCCGCTTCGTCTGTCGCCTGTAAATGCTTACGTGTTGCAGCCAACAATCTCTCTGACGTGAGCGGCTTTGCGAGCATGGCATTCATACCCGAATCTGTCTGTTTATCGTGATCCGTTGGGATCAAGGCAGTCACCCCCAAGATCACTGTTTCAGCAGAACGTCCACTAGAAGCGCGGATAATACGGGTTGCGTCATGCCCGCTCATCCCGGGCATGTTTACGTCCATCAAAATAAGGTCGTAAGCCACTTTTTCTGCAGCATCTACCGCCTCAAAGCCCGACGTCACGCACTCAGGACTAAGCCCCAATCGCGACACCATTTCGCGCAAAACGCTACGGTTAACCGCGTTATCATCCACGATGAGAACGTGCTTTTTGCCGGACACTGCATTCTCAACAACTGTTTCTGCCTGCGGCATCGATGCGCCAGGTGTTTCTTCTTGTGCCGTGTCCATCTCAAGGTGGAGCGAAAAGCTAAATCGGCTGCCCTGACCAAGGGCGCTGCGCAGTTCGATCGTGGAGTTCATCTGCGCCAAAGAGTGCTTCACAATGGCCAAGCCAAGGCCCGTACCCTTGGCATTTTCATCGGCAAAAGACGTGGCAGTTTCAAACTGCTCAAAGATGCGAATTTGATCTTCGACAGCAATACCAGAGCCTGTATCTTTCACCACAATATTGAGACGCCGCGCACCCGGCGTGTCCCCCTGCATGGCGATCAGCTCAATTAAGATGGCCCCGTTTTTCGTGAATTTAATCGCATTGCCAATCAGGTTGTACATGACCCGCGAAAACGAGTCCGGCAGACCAATGAAACGTGCCTCAGCCCCATCACCGGAAAACGAAAATTCGATTGACGTACCGTTGGCGGTGGCAAGCGGCGTCAAAGACTTGCGGATATCTCGGATAACCCGGCAGGGGCGGAAGGGATGCTCTCGCTCTTCCATCTGGGTCGTGCGGGTGTGATCCAAAATACCATTAACTTGTTCCAGCGCCCGGGTGCTACATTCACGGGCTGTTTTAAATAGCTGCTGGTCAGCATCGCTCAGGGACGATGTCTGGATCATATCCATCGAAGCAATCAGGCCATGAAGCGGCGTCCGCATTTCGTGGCTCATGGTGGCAAGAAAACGACTTTTGGCATGAGAAGCTTCCTTGGCCTCATCCCGAGAAGCCTTCAATTTCTCCTCAGCCTCCAACTTTTCAGAGATATCGAGCAGGTAGATGATATAAATATCATTGCCTTCGACATCTTTTTGCCACGAGCCTGATAACTCAACAGGAAAGGCGCGATATTCAGCAGTTCGGGCCTTCAACCGGATGGGATTTGTATCTTTAGCGTCTCGATAGGCAAAAAATTTCGGCAAGCTATCGCGATCGATAAAGGCGTGGATGAAATCCACCCCAATCAACTCTTTTCGATCGCTACCGAAATGGGTTTCCGCTGCATGGTTGCATTGGACAATCATACCATTGGTGTCGAGGAAAATGACAGCCGATAAGGCCGTTTCAATTGCATTATTGACGTTGGTCGCTGCCATTTCGATCCTGCGATTGCGATTTTCAAGATCGCGCCATAAACGGATAGCGAGTATGCAGGACAGTAATACAAAGCCAAGTATAGTGAAGAGCTTCACATAAAAGCGCTGGAAAATTTGATGCTCAACTACTCGAGCATTGGACGCTACTTCCCCCAAAGACTGAATTCCGGCTGTCGTCAGACGACGAACATCCGCACCCAAGGCCTTGGTCGCCTGCACCAAAGCATCAATGTCAGCGGAAGTCGGGATCTCTATTGCATCAATTAAATCGGCAACGTCGTCTCGATACGTCTCAACCCGTTGCATTTGCCCGCTAATCTCATCAGGTTGGCCGACGCGCTTAAAAGTGGCGCTGATAACGGAAACTCGACTGTAGAATATATCGAATGAACGCCGAATATTCTCCATTTCCGCTGATGTGATTTCCGTACCAGCGTCCGATGTCTCAACCAATGGCTCGAGTAAGGCGAGGTGAAAGCCTCGATAGTCGACATCGAGCTGAGAGATATTCCAACCCAAGTTATCTGAGTCAGCGAAAGCCAGAGCATCGAGTTCAATTTTCATCGAACGCGCAGCTATAAAAAGGATAGCAAATGCGGCGAGAAGAAACGTCAGGAGCAGCAATGCCACCCCTTGACGCATGAATGTCCGCCGCATGCGAAGTTTAAAACTCATTTCAGTCCTTAATTTTCGGCGTCTCGCTCAATAGACACAAGCTGCCAAATACTTTGCGCGTAAATTACCTCAGACTGATACTTAGCATCAACATCGTATGGGTAGACAAGCCAATAAGGACCTTTTTCGCGCCTACTGATAGGCTCACCGTTCATCAAGGTAGCGACAATCGGAGCATTGTCCTCAATCTCATCGACAGACACTTGGATCGCATAGTCATTAATTGCAGTCAGCGTCAATTGCAGTCAGCGTCAGCTGCCCGTCTGAGATACCCGCCTGATCCATCAAGGACCGCAGCGAAGGACCAGAGAACGAGATCGTGCCATCCGTCCAAATCGTCGACGTCTCAAAAGACACCTGCGGCAACGCGTTCAGCGTAGCGGCGTTCATTTCCAAGACTTTTTCGCCATTGGTAACTGTCAGAACCGCATCGGCAGACGCTGCTGTCGTGACGGCAGCAGCAAACAAAGGCGCGAGGAAAAGGGAGGCAAATCGGAAGTGCTTCATGGGATAACCATTCGTTTGAAATATTTGATATCCAAACTAATAGATACTTCTTGCAGCAATCTCACAGTATCTAACGATAAATTAACTGATCATCGGATATTTTTGATCAGATGGACTGTCACAATGGCGGGATGTCACTATTGTAGCGCTAAAGTAGCGGCGAAATATTGACACCGCTAGGCAGTACAATGTGTGGAATGTCGCATACCCTTCAAGATGTTGGAAGGTATCGGCGGTCTGTCCGAATATGAAAAGTGAACGGGATGACGATGTTGCA
Source organism: Thalassobacter stenotrophicus (assembly GCF_001458315.1). Taxonomy (GTDB): domain Bacteria; phylum Pseudomonadota; class Alphaproteobacteria; order Rhodobacterales; family Rhodobacteraceae; genus Thalassobacter; species Thalassobacter stenotrophicus. The sequence goes on from NZ_CYRX01000011.1 coordinate 270,965, forward strand.
AGAACGAGCTTCGGAACCGAACGATACAGGCTCAACGTTGAAGTTGGCCATCGCAGATGATCACAAGCTGCTCGCGGACGCCGTCGCCTCGATGCTGCGCAGCGAGGGTACTTTTGACGTCAGTTCTTGCTATGACCTCGACAGCCTTTTGAAATTATTGGGCCAAGACAACTACGATGTTGTGCTGTTGGACCTGCGCATGCCCGGCATGACCGGACTTAATAGCGTGGGCCAAGTTGTCAAAGCCGCTCGTGACGGGAACGTTGTACTATTCACCGGGCAGATTGACCGCCATGTTTTGGATAAGGCTCTTGCCCTTGGTGTGCGCGGCCTGATTGCTAAGACGATGCCACTGCGGTCGCTTGGCAGCATCATTGAACTGATCAACTCCGGCCAAATCTTCGTACCCGTCGGAACCGACTTTCCGGGGTCTTCGACCACAGACGCCGACAACCACGGGCTGAACGACAAAGAGATCTACGTCCTGCGCCTTGCTGCCGACGGTATGACCAACAAGGAAATCGCCCGCGCGATGGGCGCGACCGAAGTGATCGTGAAAATGCACATGCGCGCGATTTGTAAAAAGCTCGGTGCCCGCAACCGTGCTCATGCCGCGATCATCAGTCGTGAACGGTCATTGCTCTAGTCCCATCACGAAGCAGGCAAGCCGATTGAGCGCTGACCCTATCTGTCGGCGTTCCAGGCCTCCATCAGCGATTCCATATATTCACCAGTCTTATTGAGGCTGGCGATTGCCGCCTCCATGCGGCCAAATTGAACATTATACCGCTCCGTCAACGCGGCGGCCTTGTCCTCGATCGCTGTCAGTTGATCTTCAAAATCTTCCAAGTCCTGTGCCAACTCGGTTTCCCGCCGCGCAAGCATGCCCCCAGCACCCACCAATTGGTCGCTATATTCGGCCATCATGTCCGCAAGGCTGATGCCATAGCGGACCGTGGTCGACATCGCGGCAGCACTTTCAAGTGTGATGCGCATCCCATAGGTGTCACCTTCGCTCGAACTTAGGACCGGCCGACCCTGCGCATCTGAACTTACATTCATCGATGCACCATCTAGTGTAGCGGTCGCGGGGGATGTCGACGGATCATACTCCAACGCGTAGTTGCCCGGCTTTGGCGGCGCGAACGACAACCCTGTAACGGTCAATCCAGATTGATCCGACCCGAACTGCGTCGCAAAAAGTGCCTGCGCAATATCTGGGTTCTCCTCCATCACTCGCTCGAACCGATCCTCGTCCAAACTTAAGGTGCCGTCCCGTTCTGTCATAATACCCAATTCAGCAAGGTACACAGGCTCGGCCCCAAAGCCAGGAATCGGCCGCGTCGTGATCCCGCGAATTTTACCAAGCACCGACTGGGCAGCGATATCACCCGCCAGCGGCCCAGCCTCTGCCCCGTTTAGGCCACGCTGCGTGGCTGTGTTGAGATAAGATTTCAACGCATTCACCTCACCGAGGAAGGAGGTGATCCGCTCACGGACCGAACCACTGCTTTCACTTGAGGTCAGCGTCGCGGTTCCGAGCGAGTTAACCGTCACACGGTGCCCGACAAACAGATCGTCCACGACGTTCGAACCGCGGGTGACGGCCACACCGTCCACAGTAAAGTTGGCGTCCGTTGCGGCACTCGTCGTCGTCGATACCCCCAATGGGTTTTCATCTGCATCGCTGGTACCTTGACTGCCATCTGCGGTCAGCCCGAGGGCGGCCTCAATGGCAGTGATGGATGTGGCATCCAATCCATTTTGAGTTCCATCTTGCGATTTGACGATCAACGCCATGCCATCGCCCGTATCGATCAAGGACACGGTCAGCCCCTCAATCTCATGCAATTCACGCGCCAAGCCATTCAACGTCGCATTATCGCTGGGAACCGAGACAGAGGCCCGATCATCCCAACCAGGCGCAGACACCGAAAACGATCCCGCCTCAATCGCAGAACTGCTGTTGGTGCCTTGCGCGAAACGGAATGTTGTGACCTGCGGGGACGCCAATGTCGTGACCTCAACAACCGCGGAAACATCTGCCGCAATCGCCTCTTGGGTGACTTCGATGGACACCGCGCTGGTAGTGGACGAAGCAGAACGCGACGCGGTCTCTGCGGCCCGAGTCATTCCCGCCTTGAACAAACCGATCTGTGAGGACAGCTGCCCCATTGCAGAAATCGAGGTATTTGCATCCTCAACTCGGCGCTCTGTCAGGACCCGCTCACCGCTGGTTTCTGCTTCAACAAGGCTAGAAGCAAGGCTTTGCAGTTGCAGCCCACTGCCATTTTGACTGAGCGCAGACAGAATGTCGGGTTTGATTTCAGCCATAACACACCTTTTTCACTACAAATATTAACGTCCAGAACCATTCAAAGTTTAGTCGCTGACTACAATTCCTTGCTACATTTGAAACTGCGCGCGCTTGCACGCATAGCTGCGCAGCACACCGTTTCTGGTCACCGTCACACCGCCGGTTTTGCGATTGATAACCAATCGGTCGCGGCCCCATTCCACGATCAAACGATCCCCTCCGTATTGAGAAATCGTTGCACGTGTCGGCTCGGCCCCATCTATGACGCCGCCTTCACCAATCGCGATATCTTGGAATGTCAGCTTGTTGAACGGCGCCTGCGTCGCTGAGCAATCATAGGATTCCTGCTCAAACCGGGTCAGGCTTGCGCAGTCTCGCAACGAGCCTGCCAGCAGGACACTCGCGAACGAAAAAACAACAAGTGTGGTGTGCATCCAGATACCTTTCTGCGCCTAGTCCGCCGGTTTCGCATCATCGGTTTCGGGAGGAGCACCGAGGGGATTCTCCTCCGCATCACTGCCCTGATCCTCCGGCTTCTGCTCGGCGCCGTCTTCCTCAACAGAGGGCATAAGGACGCTAATCCCCTTGGAGACCAACTCTTCAGCCTTAGCGGCAGCGACGGCAAACACCGCACCTTCGGGTAGGGTAATGCCTTCGTGCTCATAGCTTTGCAGCAACTTGATCTGTGCCAATTGTTCGCCTTGGGCGATAGGTTGATCTTGCTCTTCACTTGGATCTTCGGGGGGGGCAGAAGCCTCACTCACTTCCGGCTCCGGCTCTGATTCCGGCGGCGGTGGAGGCGGCTCTGGCTTGGCTTTCTGCTCCTCTAACATCGCGCCCAATGTCAGACCTTCATCCACCGAACGGCCCGATTGGCAAGCAATTGTCCGCGCCCGCAATACCTGTATCCGTGTCGTCAAAATCGCAAGCCGCGTCGCAGGATCCGTGGTCTCCGCCAGCAACCCCGACAAAACGCCCGCAGCCTTTAGCGCTGGCGTATCCGCAAGGAACGCATGCACCCGCTCGCACAATGCATCCGCCTGACGCGCAAGCGTTTTTGGGCTGGGTTGGGGCCGCGCTTGATAGGGCGCCAATGTTTTTTTCGACATTTTCATCTCCGCCGGAGGTTTGGCACTCATCTTGCAAATCTCGGACCAGAAAAGGATGCCCGTGGTCGAAAAATCATGAATGCACTTAAAGAACATATCTCTTTCCAGGCGTCGGCCTTGGCGTTGCGTGACAAGCGCAACACGATGCTGGCGTCAAACATCGCCAATGCCGCAACACCTGGCTACAAGGCGCGCGATCTGGATTTTGATCGGGAAATCGCACGCGAAATGGGCCAAAGCCCCGTGCGCAAAACGGATACGCGCCACTTCGATAACTTGGTCGGGGTTGGCGCGGATATGGTCCAATATCGGGAGCCCCTGAACCCATCGCTTGATGGCAACACGGTTGAGATCTCGGTCGAGCAGATGGAGTTTTCCGAAAACTCTCTGCGCTACATGACCACGCTCACGTTTCTCAACAGACGCATTTCCGGTCTCATGACCGCGATTAAGGGGGAATGATGGCGGAGCTTAAGAACGTTTTCGACATCGCAGGACGGTCTATGGCCGCTCAGATGGTGCGGCTCAATACGGTCGCGTCCAACATCGCGAACGCCGACGCCCGCGCGGGATCGGCCGAGGGCGCATATCGCCCCCTACGCCCCGTATTTCAGACCGTTTTCCAAGATGGCATGCGCAACGCACAGCGCGCCTCGGTTGAGGTTCGCGATGTTGTCGCCCTGAACCGAGACCCCCAGCGCGTGCACGAACCCGGACACCCGTTGGCCGACGAAGAAGGCTTTGTCTACGTCGCCCCGGTCGATGTGAACGAAGAGCTGGTCGATATGCTAGAGGCCAGCCGCCAGTACCAAAATAACCTCGAAGTGGTCACGACGCTTCGCACGCTGATGGTGCGCACCGTGAACATGGGCAAGTCGTAGGAGATTAAGCGATGGACGTGAACAACAACAGCCTAAGCGCGCAAAACGCACTGCTTTCCAAGCTGGGGATCAGCACGACCGAAGCGAAAAATGCCGAGCCAAAGGATGAACTGGGTCAGGCGGATTTCCTAAAGTTGATGACGGCGCAGCTCCAGAACCAAGACCCCTTCGCCCCCATGGATAACGGTGATTTCATCGCCCAGATGGCGCAGTTTTCGTCCGTGGCTGGGATCAGCGACATGAACCAAACCATGACCAGCATCTCGGAACAAATGGATCAGTTTCGTGTAGCTTCATCCGTAAATATGCTGGGCCACTCTGTGCTGGTGCCCGGCAATATCGCCCGCGCTGACGACAACGGAGAAATCCACGGCGTCATCGACCTAGAGCGGACCTCGCTCGCGACGCAGATCAATTTCGCGGACGCCGAAACCGGCGAAATGTTACACTCAATTGATCTGGGCAGTCAGGCAAGCGGCATGTCCGGTTTTGCCTGGAAAGACCTGCCAGAGGCCTATCGCAACGGCGCGCGCAGTGTGCGGATGGATGTTTCGATCAACTATGGTGACGGGCCCGAAAGCCTGACGCCGAATGTCTTTGCTGACGTCATTGGCGCCTCCGCTACCGGCGCTGGCACCCTCGAAGTCGAGGATTACGGCAACCTCAGCACCGCTGATATCCTGCGCTTCCGTCTGTAACGACTGCGCCGATTTAAAAATAGTTTTGGGAGAGAAACATGTCTTTCTATACCGCTTTGACCGGCCTGAATGGCGCACAATCCGATATTTCCGCGACCTCCAACAACATTGCGAACGTTGGCACCACGGGCTTCAAACGCTCACGGGCGGAATTCGGTGACATCTTTGCCACCTCGCCCTTGCAAAACAGCACATCGTCGATCGGCTCTGGTGCGATCCTCAAGGGAGTGAAGCAACAGTTCACCCAAGGGAACATCGCATCGTCGCTCAACGCGCTGGACATGGCGATCTCGGGGCAAGGGTTCTTTGCCCTCAAGCCAAGCCTGACCTCGACCCAAGTCGTCTACACCCGCAACGGCTCGTTCAACGTGGATAATAACCGCAACGTTGTGGACAGTTCAGGCCAGTTCCTGCTGACCTATCCAGTGAACGAAGACGGCTCTGTCACCGCCAAAGACATCGACAGCGCCGTGCCCTTGCGGCTGCCAGTCACCTCAGGTGATCCACAGGCGACGACGATGGTTGATCTGGCCGTCAACCTGCCCGCCAACGCCGAAGTTGTCACCACTAAGGACAAGTTCGCAGACGGCTATACGTTTGACCCCAACGACTCCGAGAGCTTTACCAACTCGACCTCGTTCACAATCTTTGATGATCTCGGCAACCCGACCATTGCGACCGTGTACTTCATCAAGACCCAAGGCTCCTCGACCGAAGACCCCACCAACAAGTATGAAACACGACTGGTCATTAATGACGAAGTGGTCGCCCCCGACCTTGTGCCCGCGGTGAATGACAAAGGCAGCCAAATCTATATCGATCAATTCGGCAACCAAACAACGTCGGTACCTGATCCCAGCTACTTTGACACCGGGCGCAGCGCCCCGCTGTATAAGCTGGACGAATTGCGCACCCGCGTGCCATCGCAACCTGCGGCTTTATCCGGTGAAACCAGCGGCTTTGATTTTGGCGACGAAGGCACCCGTGAAATCGAAATCGTCACCAACCCCATGCTGTTTGGGGCCACCCATGAGGCTGATCCTGCCAATCAGGGCGTCTATTGGGGCAACGATTTCCTGCTTGTAAACATCGACGATGGCACCCGCCCCGTTAGTGTCGACATCCGTGCCGGCAGCTATAACGCCGAAGAACTTGCCGCCGAAGTTGAGCGTGCGATCAACGAAGCCTACGACGATGAGAAAAAGGTCGAGATCCGCAAGGGCGCGGAGGACCAAATCAACATTCAGATGTTCACCGCTACTGACGAAGGCGACGCGATTGTACCGAGCAGCGTGTCTATCGACCTGTTGGAGCCGAGCTTTGTGTCGACCCAAGCCGGAATTGACGTTGCCAACCTGACTGCGCCCAACTTTGAGTTGGACACATTCTTGGCCCACGCGCAGGCGCGGATCAATGATGCCCTGAACAGCGAGTTGGGTGAGAACACGCCAGCGGTTCCAAACATCAAAGACAACCAGTTTGCAAAGATCACCACAACGACCAAACTGACAAATCCACCCGAACTGCCGCAGTCGTTTGAATTTGAATACACGACGCGGGACTTGGGTGTGACAGGCCTGACCAATACGTCTGAGTTGTGGGAGTTTGACTACTCCGAAGGGAAGTTCACCGCGACTGCCGTGGCTGATGCGACGCAGACTGGCGATAAGACCCTGACCTTCGCCATTGATGACCGCGATGTGGTCGTGACGATCCCCGCGAACGGCTTGAACTCATCGGCCGACGTTCTTGCCTTGATCGAGGCTGAGGTGAACAAGCTGATCTCGGTGCAGCCCGGATCAGCGGACATGACGTTTAATAGTGATGGGTCACTTGTTGTGGCCCGCGCAAACACCACCCAAGCCCAAACGCTAACGCTGGATGCATTTGGCGTGTCCCTGTCGGTCGAAGCTGACGCGAATGAGACAGATGCCGACGTTGCCGCCAAGATCAAAACGGCGTTGCAAGACGCAGGTATTTTGGGTCTTTCTGTGACAACGGACCGTAACGACGCCACCACTCTAAAAATTTCCGGCCCCAAAACGGTGCACAGTGAAATCAGCGGCACGAACCTATCGTTCGCCGTCAGCGAGCAACGCTACCTTGCGTACAGCAACCTCGATAATCGGCCATCCGTCAGCACATTCGGGCGCCAAAGCAGCGTCGCTGAGGACAACACCGTTCCCACAATCGAATATGACGCCGAAGCAGATCGGCTCTCGATCACGATGGACTCTGTCGCGGGCTTTAGCGCGGGCGATACAATCATGTTGCTCGGCGCTGATCCTGAGGCCGCTGACCTGAACGGCCGCACGTACCGGATCACGTCCGTAGTCGGCAACGTGTTGCAGGTCGCCACCGGCGATCTTGGTCTGCCGGATGAAAACATCTCTGTGAATGTCGATGCGAACACACCCTTTATCGTGCTGTCGGATCCCGCAAAGGACGTAGAAGCGTTCTTTGAAGGCGAGGACCTCACGGTTGATGGCTCGCCGCTCAGCTTTAACAACCAGCGGATCGTTCTGCGCGAAACCGATGCCGCCCGCCACGCTTATACGGACGTTAACGTCGACGGCTCCGGCAAAAGCGTGTTTGGCACATTCTCCGCACAGCTGACCGGCACCGATAACCCCGGCACAGCGGATTTTGGGCTTAGCAACTCGGCCATCGAAATGGAGTGGGTGGATGAGCGTAATCCCCCCGTGAAAGTGCAGTACGATGCTGCAACCCAAAGCATTGTGTTCAAAGTGGACCACACCGCGCTTGGACCCGGTGGCGCGATCAGCGATGTCTCCGCTCTCCAGATTTCCTCTGGTTATGCCGATAGCATCAATGGCGTAGGCCTTGCAGGCACCACCAACGCAAGCAAAGTCAGCATCACTGCCGCAACCAATGTCATAGGTGAGCCGTTTGTGTTTGACGGCGGCGTTGTGGGCAGCGGCCCGGATCGGTTTGGCGCAAAAGTCCGCTACGACCGTGATACCGGTGCCTTTACCTTTGAAAGCGGCACAACCGGCAAAGAAGTTCGGGCCAACAAGGCGATGGGTGTTGAGACAGACCAACAAGCATCCAACATTCAGGTCGGACGGTATGAAATCGACTCCGCGACCGGTCTTGCGATTGTGGGTGATAACACCGTCGATATCACCTCACGCGTGCTGGCGGACGGCAACAGCCACGTCATGGGCGTCGGTTTTGGTCGCAACGTCAGCTTCCGTGAAGGCACCGGCCTAAAGTCTGAGCCTGCGATGGCCGTTGGCGGCCCCGCTAAAGACCCACTAAACAGCCAACCGATTTTCCTGAACGCCGCAAACCGCGAGACGACCTTTAACGTGTCGGTCAACGGGGTGAACGCGATCATCGAAATCCCCGGCGGCAACTACATTGGGACAACACTCGCCGAACTGCTGGAACAGCGGATCAACCAAATGCGGGACCCCGAAACCGGCCAAACCATCGGCGGTGTGACTGTCAAATACCAACCTACCGAGAACAACTTTGTGTTCACCACCGGCACGACAGGCGACACTTCGACCATTCGGATCAAGGGTCCGGTCAAGCTGGGCCTGGATGACGTGCCACTGGGCGTGGGCAGCGTCCCGACGATTGCCAATCTGGTGCAGGCCACCAACGAAAATGGCATCCCGTTGTTCGTCAATGAACGTGGAGAGATCGTCGACTCCGAGCCCGATAACTTGGTCGAAGATTACTATCCGCTTTACCTTGATGAGGGTGAGCTGACGTTCGACAAGACCGGTAAGTTGATCAGCCCACAGGGCCTGACGCGCTACGAGTCCCAAAGCGATACGTTCTCAATCTCGCTGGACATTGACTACAGTGCGTCCTCCCAGCTCGCGACGCCGTTTGCCGTGAACAACCTTGAGCAAAACGGTTTCACCTCCGGCCGCTTGGACGGGTTGAGCATCGATGCCACCGGCCTTTTGCGCGCCAACTACACGAACGGTCAAAACAAGCCCTTGGGCAAATTGGTGCTGGCGAACTTCAACAACCAAAACGGCCTGAAGCAGGTGGGGAACGCAACGTTCGTTGAAACCGCATCCTCTGGTGAGCCATTGATTGGTGAGGCCGGGACCGAGGGATTTGGCTCTATCCAGTCCGGCGCGTTGGAACGTTCAAACGTGGATATCACCGAAGAGTTGGTGAACCTGATCACGGCGCAGCGGAACTTCCAGGCGTCTTCTAAGGCGATTGAGACCTCTACGCAGCTAACCCAGACGATCATCAACATCCGGACGTAAATCATAGGGCTCGCGTACAGCGCGGGCCTTATTTCAGGAAAGAGCAGTCATGGACCGTAATATCCACATCGCGCTGAACAACATGCGCAATGTCTCGACTGAACTGAGCGTAAATGCCCAGAACATGGCGAACTTGAACGTTCCGGGCTACCGGGCTGACCTGTCCGTCACGCGTGAGGCAAAGTTTCTGGAAGCCTTTGATCAGTTCCGATCGCGGGTCTTCAGCCAGCAAAGCGACGGCGCGCTGTTTTCCTCAGAACAAGGTGGCCTGCAAAGCACCGGTGAGACGATGGATGTAGCGATCCGTGGCGACGGATATTTCTACATTGCCCCCACCGCCGGCGGTGATGCTGCGCTTTCGCGGCGCGGTGATTTTGGGTTGGATGCGGACCGTTTTGTAATCGATGGCGCAGGCAATCGCCTACTGGACACCGAGCTGGAGCCTATCCAACTGCCCGATGCCCGCCGCGTTGTGATTGAGGAAACCGGCCAAATCCAGCTAGAGCTGCAGGGCCTGCCCGAGGGCACATTTGTCCCCGGCCCGATCATTGCAACCACAGTTGCGGAAGACACCCAGCTGATCAAATCCGTGGATGGGCACATCCGTCCCGCAGCCCCCGGCGGCTTGCCAGAACCTGATCAGCGCGCGCGCCTGTCCCAAGGTTTTTTGGAAAACAGCAACGTTAACACCATCACTGCGCTGGTGGAAAACATTGAAAATCAGCGACAATTTGAAATGAGCGTCAAGTTCATTTCGGTGGCCCAAGAACTTGACGAAGGCACCAGCCAATTGATGCGCCTGCCCAACGGTTGATGGATTAGTTTCGCTGCTCCGGTTCAGTTTGGCACATCAGTTGCAAACCTAGACTGAACAAATAAACAACGGAGTGGCAAATGTCGTCCAACGCCATGCACGTCGCAAAGACGGGCCTGAACGCGCAGCAAACGCGGATGCAGGTCATTGCCAACAACCTTTCAAACCTGAACACCGTCGGTTTCAAAAGCGATCGCGTTAATTTTGAAAGCCTGCTCTATCAGGTCCATCGTTCTGGTGGGGATCAAACGTCAGAGGGCACGCAGTTGACCTCTGCGTTGGCGATCGGGACGGGTGTGCGCGCGGTTAACACGCAAAAGCTCTATTCGCAGGGCGGCATGGTGAACACCGACAACTCGTTTGATCTTGCGATTGACGGTCAGGGTTTCTTTCAGGTGCTGATGCCGGATGGCCGGGTCGGATACACACGGAACGGGTCGTTCTCACGCAGTGCAGAAGGGACGCTTACAACGGCCAGCGGCTATGTGGTGCAGCCCGAAATCCAGATCCCCGATGACGCACTTGAGGTAAACATATCGCAGGACGGCATCGTCTCGGTCCGTTCACCGGGCCAGAACACACCACAGGAAATCGGCCAGCTGACACTTGCGGTTTTTGCCAATCCACGTGGGTTGCAGCCCGTGGGCGAGAGCTTCCTCGTTGAGACCGCTGCAAGTGGCCTGCCCACTGTCGCCACACCTCAGGCACAAGGTATCGGTAAGCTGATGCAAGGTTCTCTTGAATCGTCGAACGTGAACGTCGTCCAGCAACTGGTCGAGATGATCGAAACCCAGCGCGCCTATGAGGTCAGTTCCAAGGCAATCTCATCATCGGATGAGATGATGCGCTACATCTCGAATAACCTCTGAGGTCCGTAATGTGCACTTTGTACAAACTCGCTATCGTGACCTGCCTTTGCGCCGTCGCCGGGTGTTCCACCTATGTGGAAGATCAGGCCTCGCGGGCGTATTACCCCGTTATGCCCGAGCCGACAGGTCGGACCAGCCCCGCAGATGGCGCTATTTATCACCCCGGTGCCACTGGCCTATTCGCGGTCGAACAGCGCGCCTCAAAGGTAGGTGATGTCGTGACCGTCGCGCTGGATGAATCGTTCCAAGCGACCAAGTCCCAATCCGCCTCGGCCGATAAATCCGAAAACATCTCAGCACAGCTGCCCGGTTTTCTAAAGCTCACGGATCCGTCTTTTGGGTCGCAACAAACCTTTGAGGGCACTGGCGCCGCTGAGCAGTCAAACTCCTTTACCGGGCTTGTGACAGTCAGCGTTGTTCGGGTTTTGGGCAACGGCAACCTAGAGGTTCTGGGCCAAAAGAAGCTAACGCTGAACAACGGTGACGAATATGTCCGCGTCAGCGGGATTGTGCGCAGGCGCGATATTAGCCCTGCAAACGTGGTTAATTCTAACCGTCTCGCCAACGCAGAGATAACCTACATCGGTGCCGGAGATGTTGCGGACACATCCAAACGCGGCCTCTTCTCCAAGGTCTTTAACGCCTTGAACCCGGTTTAGGGGCTGCATCGATATGCGCGCCCCCTCTTTTCTCCGGCTATGCCTTGTGCTCATCGCAGCGCTTTGGGCCAGTGTGGCCAGTGCGGATCGGATCAAGGATCTGGCCAGCGTTGCAGGTGTGCGCAGCAACCAATTGGTCGGCTACGGGCTGGTCGTTGGCCTCTCGGGCACGGGCGACGGAGACTTGGGGATCACGCTTCAATCGCTGCAATCCATGGTCTCTCGTTTTGGAATGGTGGCCGAGCAAGATGCCCTAGACGGGGTGAATGCAGCCGCCGTTATTGTCACGGCTGACTTGCCCGCCTTCGTAAAACCGGGGCAGGAGTTGGATGTTACTGTCTCTACTCTTGGCTCTGCCGAGTCTTTGCGTGGCGGCACGCTTTTGATGACACCCTTGCTTGGCGTTGACGGCGAAACCTATGCGATTGCGCAGGGAAATCTCGTGGTTGGCGGCTTGGGCGTATCGGGTGAAGATGGCTCCTCCCTGACGGTGAACGTACCGACAGTTGGACGGGTGCCACAGGGGGCGACCGTCGAAAGGATGGTCGAAAACCCATTCATTACGGGCGAATACCTTGTCCTTAACCTGCACCGTGCAGATTTCTCAACCGCTGCGAATGTGGCCGAGGCGATCAATGTCGTCTTTGGGGGCGAGACCGCAGTGCCGATTGATGCCTCGTCCATCCGAGTGCTGGCCCCAACCGACCCGTCGCAAAAAGTCTCCTTCGCGAGCCTGATCGAACAGGTCGAGGTTCAGCCCGCAGCGCCGCCCGCGCAGGTGATCGTCAACTCACGCACAGGCACCGTTGTTATCGGCGGCAACGTCAGCGTGACACCCGCCGTGATCACCCACGGCAGTTTGACGGTCCGCATACGTGAGGACGCGCAGGTCACCCCCACGTCTGAGACGATCATTAACGACAACACCATTATCAACACGCCTGCAGCGCCCATCATCACCCCCGACACCGGGTTGATTGTGGACGAACCAGAGGCCCGCGCCTTTTTGTTCGATCCCGGCGTGAACCTAAGCGACGTGGTCGATGCCATCAACGCAATTGGCGCCACACCGTCCGATCTGGTCGCGATCCTAGAGGCCCTCAAGGTCGCGGGTGCCCTGCGTGCTCAGTTGATCATTATTTAACCGGACCCCGGAGGCGACCCACATGACAACCATCAGCGCCTCTGCCCTCAAGCTCGCCGTTGGGCCAGCCGCACAAGCTGACGCCCTACAAGCGCGCCAATCCAGCGGCCAACAGCAGCTGAGCGAGGTCGCAGAACAATTTGAAGCTTTGTTCGTCCAATCCATCCTGTCGAGCGCGCGTTCCGCACAACTGGCCGATCCATTGCTAAACAGCGGCGGCCTAAAGACGTTTAACTCTATGCTGGACCAAGAATACGCGACCGCGCTGTCCAAGCGCGAGTCCCTCGGAATTGCTGATGCACTTGTGCGGCAGTTCGAGCATCGGGTTTCAAACGGGGACGACTGAACATGGCAAGCCTGCTGGATATCGGCCGTAGTGCAATCCATGCGCAACGAGAGGCGCTGAACGTCACCGGCCAGAACATCGCCAATGCAAACACCGAAGGGTACCGCCGCCGCGACGCAACGCTGAGCGAAGTTTCGGGCGTGCAAAGCGAGCTGACCTCATTGACGGCGCAGACCGGCATGGGCGTGCGTTTGGACGACGTGCGGCGCGCCTACGACTCGTTTTTGACGGACAGCAAACGCGCAGCGGCGGGCCGGTTCGAAAGTTCGGATGCATTTGTGACCAAGCTAGAGCGGCTAGAAAACAGCATTCTACCCAATGATGGCGATCTGGGCGTCGCGATGACTGCGTTTTTTGAAACGCTTGGACAGGTCGCGGCACAGCCCGGCGATTTGGCTGCCCGCGCCGTAGCGATCGACATGGGGCACACCGTCAGCAACGCGTTCAACACAACCGCATTGCTGCTGGGCGATCTGGCTGACGGCACCGCGAGTGAAATCGAGACGCGATTGGTCGGCGTGAACCAGAACCTTGATGCGCTTGCGACCCTGAACGGGCAATTACAGGCGTCGAACCTTGGCGGCTCACCACCCAATGCCCTTTTAGATGAGCGTGACAGGCTGATCGACAATCTCTCAAAGATGGTCCCGCTGAGTGTCACGATAGGTGAGCGGTATGAGGCCGAACTGCGGTTAGGCACATCTGAGGCGGGGGCGTTGATCCTGCGGGGTGAGGACAGCAAAACGTTAAGCGTCGTGCGGTCCGAGCAAGGCAGCATCATGTTCCGGATTGGGTCAGGGCAGATCGTGCCGCAACTTGAAAGCGGCGCTTTGCGGGGTTTGGTCGATGCACATGGCACGACCAACCGGGCACTGTCGGAACTGGACACGCTTGCGCGGTCCTTCACCGCAAAGATGAATACCCAGCATGCACAAGGCATTGATCTGGAGGGGCAGCTTGGCAAGGAATTGTTCACTGCCGCCAGTTTTACCCCGCAAGCCAGCCAAACCAACCAAGGCACCGCCGAGGCCGCTATTCGCTTGGTGCCTGGGCGTGCAGACCAGTTGCAGCAAATGTCGATGCAGTTCAACGCGCGCACAGATCAATGGACGCTAGCGGATGACACCGGCAACGTTCTGGCCACCGGCCGCTCCAAGATTGAAGCCAACGGCGCGGTCATTGACGTAACCGGCACCCCAAAAGACGGCGATAAAATCGTGTTCGAGCGCGCGGCAGGCGACGCCTCGCGGATCAGTTTTCTATTGCGCCGACCAGAGGAAATCGCCGCAGCCTCGACAGTGGCGATTTACCCCGAGACATCAAATTTGGGCACGGCCAAACTTGAGACATTTCGCGCTGCGGATGCGGGATCGGGTGTGCCTGCCCTAACGGATGTACTGGCCAACAATCTATCCCCCGTAGCTGCCCAAGACTTTTTGCGCGGCGGCGTCGTGGGTAGCATTCCGCGTGGCACCACGGATATCAAACTCGCAAGCCTTGCGACGCAAACCACCGCAACCGTATCGGCCACAGAAGGCGCGGATATCGCTGCAATCACGCTGGTGTTGGACGGTGAGAGCTATAGCTTTGCCCTAGACCCCCAGACCGTCAGCGCAGACAGTTGGCAGTCCGGCACCGAAATCGCGGAATACCTGAATATGGGTGTGCTCGCGACGGCAGATGGGCAAACGATCCGCGATCTTGGGTTAAGCGTGTCCGGGTTTGAAAGCGGGCTTTCGCTGGCCTCAGACGGGTCGCGGGTTTTGACAGCAATGACTGCTGTGTCCGCCGAAGGAAACACGCTGACCACCGATGTGCAGTTGGGACAAGCCGCATCCGAATTGCGGATATTCACCCGCGAAGGCCGCCAGATTTCCGGCCCGCCCCTGGCCCCGAACGAGGTTGAGCGGTTCATAACCACCGGCAACGGATTTAACGCTGAGGCTGAGTATCGTGCCGATTACAGCACACTCAGCAGTGGGACCGGCTACCGTGGGATGGAGATCACGCAAAGCCGCACCGGTGCTGAGCCAATGCAAAGCGGGCTGAGCACTGTGTCCACCAGCTTGGTCGGTTTGCGCGGCAGTAACGTAGGCCTGATCTCAACCGACAGCCGCGTGAATAATACCACAGACCAAACGCTCAGACTGCAAATGTCCGAAGGCTACACCCGGTCCCTGACAATTCCAGCAGCCGTGGATGCGGCCTATGTCGCGGAAATGGCCAACGCTCAATTCGCAGCCGTCGGTGTATCAGCTCAGGCGCAAACCGCGGTTCGACTGACGCTGGAAGAGCTCGGAAGTGGCGCGGTTGAATTTGACCTCACAGGGCGCAATGGTGACCCGCTGAACATAAGTGCACAAGTGAGCAGCGGCGATCTGAGCGCGCTGGCCGACGCGATCAACAACCGCAGCTATGAAACCGGCGTGCAGGCACAACTGTCTGCAACACCCGGCGCGCTCACGCTTATCCAAGCAGATGGTTTCGACATTGGGCTGAGCAATGCGTCCACCACGGATGTCGCCGTTCAGGCCGCAGCTCTTGGCCAAGACTTCAAGCCGCTTCCCCTCGACGATGGTGACCCGCCCGAAACTGCAATCGCGTTAAGCGGTGATCTGCGGATCAGTGGCACGGTCCAATTCATCAGCAGCCAAGAATTCACGCTTAGCAGCGACCGTACGGGTGAGGTCGGGCATATTATGACCTCAGCCACCGATCCGATGGTCGGCGGATTGGTTCAGCGGGAATTCAGTGACGGTGGCACAGAAGCCGCATTGAAATATAACATCGATACAGTCCTCGACGGTGCAGGAACCAACGCCGACGGCACACGCACACATGCGCCATCTGCGCGGTTTGAGACCACATTAATCTTGGCCGATGGGACTGTCTTTGACGCCAATGTACCCGGTGGCGCGATACCTTCGGCCGAAGGGGGCGCACTGGAAACCGCAAGCCAAATGCGCGCGCAAGCGCCTGTGCCGATGTTGCTTGGCGCCTCAATGCCTTCTGAGAGCTTTCCCGATGTGGGCACAAGCGCCAGCTTTATGTTAGGCGATGCCGAATACACTTTGACACGCATCGCACAGACAGACCCTGCGCGCGTCAGCCCCCTCGATTTTGAGGTAACCGGCCCCGAAGCGGACCGTATTGCGACAACGCTTGTCGGCGAGGACGGCGTCTATGCCCTTTCGCTATCGGTGGTGGGCGGGCATTTGTCCGGGCAAGGCTTAACGCCAGTCGCCAATTCAACCGCAGCCGCATTTGGCCTCAGCACAGTACAATCAAGCGCATCCGTTCAGGGTCGCGCCATTTCTGCTGACCTGAGCGACGGCACCTATGCAATCGACCTGACGCTTGAAGGTGCCCCGCATAGCATCAATGTCACCGCTCTAAACGGCGACCTCGACATCAGCGTGCCGCTCAGCTTGCAAGGGCGGCTCAGAGTAGACCTCGGGACAGACGCGACAGGCGCAACCACGCTATCGCTGCGTGCTGACCGGGCCGGTGTCGGCACAATCGCCATCACCCCAAGCGAGGACGCCAAAACCCTTGGTTTCAAAATCGCACAGGCCGATTTACGTGTTGAAGATGGCGTTCTACATGCCCGCAGCACCGATGGTTCCGCGATGGATATCGTGGCCGGTGGAACCAGTGCTGCCAGTTCGTTTATCCATCTCAGCAACATTCCGGATGAAGAGTTGATTGTCATCATGGGCGGTGAAGGCGCGCGGCGTCTTGCCGGGCAGTTCGACGTTGGCCTGGTTTTGGCCGAAGCGGAACGCGCGCCGGAGCATTTCCGCGTTGAGATGATTGATGCCGCAACGGGCCGCGTTGAGCTCTTTGATCGGGCGTCTGGCGCTTCCATCGCGACGCGCACCTCCAACGGTTTGGCGCGGTTCAATATTTCTGGACAAGACATTGAGCTGTCCGGGTTTGCCGACACTGGCGATGCCTTTAACCTTTCGACGGCCCAACGTTCTGCCGGGAATGCACAAAACATGGATGTGCTGGCATCATTTGGCCAACAACGTGCCGGTGAAACCAGTTTTCAGGATGAATTCCGCACGATTGCCGCCGGGGTTGGAGCAACACTAGAGGCCGCGCGCTTGACCCGCCTGTCCAACGAGGCTGTCCATGAGGCCGCCGTCGCCGCCGAAAGCGAATTTAGCGGCGTTAACATGGACGAAGAAGCCGCCAAACTGATGTCACAACAGCAAGCCTATCAAGCCGCCGCGCGTATCCTGCAAACTGCGCGCGAAATGTTTGATACGCTCCTGCAAATCGCCTGAGGATCGCCATGACAGTCTCGACCAAGATGTTCGCGGATCAGATGTTGAACCGCTTTTCCCAGCTGAACGAAGAGATCCAGTTGCGCCAAACGCAGGTCTCAACGGGCAAGGAAATTACCCAAGCCTCGGACAAGCCGATTGAAGCTGTGAAGTTATCCGCAATGGAAGAGCGGGTGACGCAATTGTCTGGCTTTCAGCGCAACGTCGCCACCGCGCAGGAGCGGCTAACCATGGCGGATACGACGCTGGAAAACGTCGACAACATTATGACCCAAATGCGCGAGCGGGTGATTGCCGCCAATAACGACACATTCTCCGAACCCGATTTGGATGCCATTCGTGTCGAAGTCAGCGAATTGCGCGATGCGTTGGTTGGACTTGCGAATACGCGCACACCGGATGGTCAGGCGTTGTTTGGCGGGTATAACACCGATCTGCAGCCCTTCCGAGAAGGGCCGGACGGCCACGTTAACTATCTTGGTGATGGCGGGCAGCATACGTTGGCGGCGTCAGAAAGCATGCGATTGCCAACCTCAGTGAACGGTGGCGAAGTGTTTATGCAAATCTCGACCGACGCAGGATCACAAAGCCTGTTCGATATTGTCGATAGTTTCATCGCGGCATTGTCCACTGCGGCGACCCATGAGGACACTTTGGTCGCCACTGAGAGGGAGGGCATGTTTCTGCGCATCAACGCAGATCGCACACCGCGCGACCTTTCGTTTGTTTTGTCCGGGCCAGAGGGAAGCGCCTCCATCACAGTCCCAGATGTCGTGGATGGATCACATTCGGGCGTCGCAGATGCCATCAATGCGCGTACTTTTGAAACCGGCATCACGGGAAGCGTTAACGAGGGCCGACTGAAGTTAACGTCCACCACTGGGGAAATCTCACTCTCAGATCTTGCGGTAGAAGGTGTTGATCTTGCGGCCAAAGAACCAGCCTTCACCATCACAACCGGAGGGGACCCCGTAGTAACGATGGTGCCCAAAGCCCAGACACTGTCCGCGCAACTGTCCAAAATTGTAGACGCAGGCCAAGACATCGCCATATCCCGCACGACTGTCGGCGCCCGATTGCAGCGCGCCGAAGTCCAAGAGGAGGTTTTGGCGTCCCGGTCCGTGACGCTTGAATCTCAGGTCAACGAAATGTCCGCAGCTGATTTGGAGAAAGTCATAACCGAACTGCAATCGCTCTTGATGACGCAAAACGCGGCCCGTCAGGCCTATTCCCAAATCGGACAAACGACATTGTTCGACTATTTGAAGTGAATAAGCAGCCAATCCACGTTTTGGCATGACATCTGCAATATCATCTCGATCGAAATGAGAGGAATTTGCAGATGTTCGGGACAATCTTATCAGGCATGTCCACGTCGATGTTTGAAATCTCCGTTGTGTCCAACAACGTGGCCAACGCAGGCACGACCGCATTTCGCAAAAGCAACGCCAGCTTTGCAGACCTCTACAGCGGGGCCTCACCCGAAACAGTGACGCGAACCTCTACCGGCGTTGGTAGCCTTATTGAGCAAACCCGCCAAAGCGCAAAGCAAGGTAGCCTCATGGAGCGCGAGGGCGTTCTGAATATGGCGATTGCTGGCAACGGCATGTTCATTACAAACACGGCCAACCCCGATGGAACGCCTTCGGACACGCTGACCTTTACGCGCGACGGCGAATTTTCACTCGATCGAAATGGCATTTTGAGGTCATCCACGAACGACCTCGTTTTTGGATATGACGGGGTTGGCGGCACGAACCTTAGCCAGATGGTGGTACCCTTCCAAAACGAAGCCGGCGTGCAGCTAACGGCATTAGACATTGATCCCGATGGCAGAATGTTAGCCACCTACGGTCCCGACGATCCGGTGCTCATTGGGCAGCTGGCGATTGCTGTGTTTCCCAACTCCACATCTATGCGTCAGCTTGGGATGAATAAATTTCAGGAAAGCCAAGACTCTGGTCAACTCGTTTTGGGTGTTTCAGGCCAAGAAGGATTTGGCAGCATCCAAACAGGCCTACTTGAAGCCTCCAACGTCGACCTAACGACTGAATTAACCAGTATGATCCGCGCGCAGCAACAATTCTCTGGTTCATCCCGTATTTTGCAAGCCTACACCGACATGATCGAAAAACTGACCCGCTAGGTTCGGCAGAATTTTACAATCTCTTTTGGAAGGGGACAGGCCATGACACAGCGAAGCGTTCTGACACGTAGGGCGGTGTTTGCAGGCGCTTTGTCAATTCCTGGAACCGGTATAGCCGCCCCATTATTGGATTTGACCAATGGTGGTGGGCTTTTTTCCAAGCCATCAGGTCAAAGCGGTGCTCTTGATTTGTTTGGGGAGCCATCTTCAGCGAGCCGTGATTCCAATAGAAGCCAAGCTAAATTTCGGGCATCGCATCCGTTTCAGATAGCCCTACACAACCCAAACACTCATGAATCTCTAACGGTATCGCTACGTGCGAACGCCGGCTTAAACGTTACCCAAACCAGCCAGATTCACAGATTTTTGCGCGATTGGCGGCGCAATGAAATCAAAGAAATTGATAATAACATACTGAAAACGTTCCTTGAAATATGTGACCACTTCGGACGCGACGACAGTCCGGTTAGAGTTCAAGTAACATCCGGCTATCGGTCCAAAGCGACAAATGATCACCTCCGCAGGTCTAGTCAAAACGTCGCTCGAAATTCGCTGCATGTGCAAGCGCGGGCAATTGATTTTTCACTGCCAGACGTCCCGATATCCGCACTGGCCCGCACAGCGCGCCGGATATGTCCTGGCGGCGTGGGTCGATATCCAAGCTTTATTCATATCGATAGCGGTCCTCTACGCCGATGGTCGGCTTAGGGCTGTGGCACATCAAGATACATATTTCCTCCACCTAATGATGTTTGGCCTGATTCATGCATTCCCGTGTCGGCACCGGAGATTGAAATGACGACAGTAATAACAATTGCAAGCGGCAAAGGCGGAGTTGGGAAATCGTCCCTCGCCATCAATTACGCGCTCAGACTGCAAGCCATCGCTGGAAATACGTTGCTCGTCGATGCAGACTTGCTGGCCGCCAATGTTCACATTCTTTTGGGCCATAAACCGAAAAAGGATCTGATTAGCGTTCTGGACGGTGAATGCAGAATAACCGATGCGATCCAAGATACTACGGGCGCGCTTTCTGTTTTACCGGGGCGCACTGGTGCAAGTGTTAAAGTCGAAAAAGACGGTGATCCGCTACGAGATCTTATCCCACAACTTCGCGACACTATGGATGGGACTAAGTTTGTGGTCGTTGATGCCCCAGCTGGTTCGGGTCGTTCTGTACTCAACTCTATGGCCAATTCTGACCATGTTGTGATTGTTCTACTTGGACAAGCCACGAGTTTTGTAGATGCCTATGCGCTGATCAAGAATGCATATCTTGAGTATCGCATCACACAATTTAATGTCGTGGTGAATATTGCCGACAGTAAATCTCAGGCACAGTTAGTCTTTGATAATTTCGCGCGCACAGTTGCCAATTTTCTACCAGTTTCTCTATCCTATAGTGGTCATGTCACACAGCGTGACGCGATCGCTCAGTCCGCCATACGCTGTAAGCCTATTGTGCAATTACCTGGTGAGCAGCGACAAATCGCAGATTTTGACACCATGCTCAAAAATATTCTAGCCTCTCCACGAAATAGTGCCAAAGCGGCCGATACTACGGTTAACAGCGTTAGCTGAACACCATCCATATGAATGGCTATACCTCTTCTCAGACCAACATAGAACAAATCGTGCGTGAGCATGAGGTATTGGTTCGCCGTATAGCCCATCGCGTACATTCCCGTATGCGCTCAATCATTGAGTTCGACGATCTTTTGCAAATCGGACTAATTGGCCTGATTGAAGCGGCACAAAGGTACACTAGACAGGAGGGTGTATCATTTGAGAACTACGCGGTAATCCGCATACGCGGCGCGATGAACGACTTTCTTCGCAAAAATTCGGTTCTGAGCCGTAAATCAATGAAGATTAATAGAGCAGTAAACGCGGCACGTGATCGGCTAGAGCAAGAGCTTGGACGTACACCCGAAAAATCTGAACTGGCGAGCGCCGTAGCAATGTCGCTTAACGAGTTCAACGAATGGGAACAAATTCTCAACGCGAGTTACCAAAACTCTATTGAGGAGGAATATGACGAACACTCGATGTGGTTTGCCAGCCAAGATGCTCCGATTGAGCAGATGTTGGATGGGTCACGCCTCAAGCTAGCTTTGCTTGATGCGCTAAAACAACTACCAGACCGCGAAGCAATGGTTTTACAGCTCTACTACGTTGAAGAGCTCAACATTTACGAGATTGCCGCGGTGCTAGATGTGTCGCCCGGGCGCATTTCTCAAATCAAGTCTGCCGCATTCAAGAGAATGCAGCCCATGCTGCATGAGTATTTCGAAGGGGTAACTCCCGAATGAATACGGCTTTCATTTACCCGAATGAAAAGGACACGCGTCGTGGAACACATTGATATCGTGCATGTGACCGTTCAATCGGCTGAGATTACCTTGATAGGACATGACACTGATCCGCATCTGGTTGTGAATGGGACGCTTAAGAACGTTGCGCGTGGGCATGTCGTTCTGACGCTTCAGCCGGCACAGTGCAGAGCTGTTGGTATCATCGGGACGCTTGAGATCGAAGAAAATCGGCCCGTGATGCAAGCGAGCGTCACTGTTGGGCGCAGCCAGTTTGACACACTTATTTCCCTACTAAGCGGCACGCCACCGAGACCAGCGTCCGTTCTATTGGCGTTAAGGGAACGACTAATATTGACAGAAGACGGTTATTTACAACCGGATACACTTCGCCATTGCTCAATTGTGGATATATCGTGGAGTATTCCTGTTCAATAGTGCTCACTTAGTCATCTACAGACGCATCACAGCCAATACCATATTTCCGCATTTTAGCAGTGAGCGTCGTCCGCTTTAGATCTAAATGTTGTGCGGCGCGTGATACATTATTGTCGGCCAAATCCAACGCAATTTCGATTGTATCCTTTTCTTGCGACGCAAGATGGTCCTTGACGGAAAAGACAGCCTTATTTTCAAGGAACGCACGGATCGCGTCGCGTGAAACTGATAGCCCATCAGTGGCCTCTGACATCAAATCGCAGGAAGAGACTTGTTCTGATCGGGGCAGAACTTGAATTGCATTCCAGATTTGCTCCTGCTCGTCGACCAGCTTGATCTCACCGAACAACAACCTCCGAACCCATGCATTATCGATCGGCTCACCACGTGACAAGACGGCCGCGCGTTGAAAGAAGTTCTTAAGTTCTCTTACGTTCCCCGGCCAATCATAGCGCATCAACTCATCCAGACCCGCCTGTGTCATCTCTGGCGCAATCAACCCAGTACCATCGTTTTCCATCTGCTCCGCCATCTTGCTGAGCAGCTCGGGGATATCGGACAAACGGTCCTTGAGGGGAGGCACTCGAATCTCAATGACAGACAAACGAAACATCAAATCTCCGCGGAAAAGGCCACGGGCAGTCTTTGCCTTTAGATCCTGATGCGTCGCACAAACAAGGCGAAAGTCCACCGCCGTTTCTTTGTTGGATCCGATGCGTGAGATCGCTCGCGTTTCGAGAACACGAAGTAGTTTTGTCTGCAAATCCAGTGGCATATCGCCAATTTCATCAAGAAAAAGTGTGCCTCCATCGGCTTCCTCGAAGCGTCCAACCCTGCGGCTTGCCGCACCCGTGAACGCACCTTTCTCATGACCGAATAATTCAGCTTCCAAAAGATCGCGGGGAATGGCAGCGCAATTTACACTCACCAGAGCGCCATTTCGCTTTGACTTTGCGTGCACTGTCTGCGCGACAAGCTCTTTTCCGGCGCCGGTTGGACCACTCGTCAAAATATTGACATTATAGGGTGCCGCATTCTGAATATCAGCCAACATACCAGCAATTGCGGGGGACCGCCCCACGATCAAATTGTCTTGGTAACGCCCATTAATTGACGGAGACATTTTTTTATCCATTTTTAAATACCATTAATTGTCAACAATATTGCCAATGGCACTTAACAATGCAATCTCGACAAAAGTATCAAACGGATACAAATGCAATCGAAAGAGATAGGGTGAACAAAAGACACGCATCCCGCATCTTTTTCCACCCACACGTAAAATTTACGAAAAAATATTTCTGCTACCGACTCTTGGCATCAGACTTGCCTTGTAGACCTCAATAAGGAGGCCTGAGCATGCCACGCGCTATAATCGATGCAGCACAATTTGCCCTAGCTGGCAAAATTTTGCAATTACTGCAGGAGCATTCCGTTGAGGCAATTGAATATGCAGATTTTGATACATCACAAAAGCGCACGGGCACAGATTTCTTAGTTCTATCGCAGGATCGCGCAGAAACACTGGCTAAAGATGGTGGTCTGATTGAGGCGGCAAAAGCCATTGGCGCACGGTCGGTTTTGGTCATCAATGAAAATGCGACCGAGTATTCCATTACTACTGAATTGGGTGGAAAAATCGCAATCGTTGCTTTGGGCAATCAGATAACCGATGAATACGCCGCCCTCTTTATAGTTGCGTTGCTACACGGCACCGGCCGAGCAATCGTGCGAAATTCAAACGTTGTACGACTATTCGATATGGCTGCGCGGGTAGCCCAGGCAGACGTCAGTGTTTTTATCAACGGCCCTACCGGCAGCGGCAAAGAAGTGATGGCAAAGTACATCCACGCCCGCTCCACCCGAAGTGCTGGCGAATTTGTGGCGATTAACTGCGCTGCAATCCCCGAAAACATGCTGGAAGCCATGTTGTTTGGGCATACCAAAGGCGCGTTCACTGGCGCTGCCGCCGCAAATGTTGGGCTGATCCGCGCGGCAGATGGGGGCACGCTTCTGCTGGATGAAATCTCGGAAATGTCGATGACGCTTCAGGCCAAGTTACTCCGCGCCATTCAAGAGATGGCCGTGACCCCGCTTGGCGGCAACCGTCAAATTGATGTCGACATCCGCGTCCTCGCCACGTCCAACCGCAATATGCAGCAAGAATGTAGTGCGGGGCGTTTCCGTGAAGACCTCTTTTATCGGCTCAACGTTTTTCCCGTGGCAACGATGCCATTGTCCGAACGGCCAGACGATATACTGCCAATCGCGCAAGAGTTTTTGGTCCGTCACGTACGCGATGTTACCGATGTAGCCTATCTGGCACCCTGCGCGATCCGCGCCCTAGAGGCCTACGACTGGCCCGGCAACATCCGCGAGTTGGAAAATGTCATGCAACGGG
Source organism: Thalassobacter stenotrophicus (assembly GCF_001458315.1). Lineage (GTDB taxonomy): Bacteria > Pseudomonadota > Alphaproteobacteria > Rhodobacterales > Rhodobacteraceae > Thalassobacter > Thalassobacter stenotrophicus. The sequence continues at coordinate 295,650 of NZ_CYRX01000011.1, forward strand.
CTTTGGTTCTGAAATCAGGTCCTTGCATCACCGAAGACGCCATTATGATCGACCAGTTTTCGACCCAATTTTCCTATCCACAGGCAGCGATGGGGCAGGCCGTAGCCGCGCCCCACAAGACATAGGAGGTAAACATGACAAGTGTTCCAGCAGTCGGAGCCACGACTTCGATCACCGCCACAGATGCTCTGAACCGCGCCAAAGAAATGACACAGCGCGCGGCCGGCAACGGCATCGAAATGCGCCCAGACGGCCCGAGCTTTGGCGAACGGCTCAAGGACTCGCTCGACAATGTCGCCGAAGCCCAAGGTGACGCCGCAAAACTGGTCCGCGATTTTGAGATGGGCACAGAAACGGACCTGACCAAAGTTATGGTGGCACAGCAGGTGTCATCGCTCGGATTTCAGCTGACCCTGAATGTCCGCAACAAAGCGCTCAGCGCATACAAAGACATAATGAACATGCCTGTTTAGGGCAGACCACGAGTAGAACAGAATTGAGGACAACAGGCACATGAGCGACCGCTCTACCAACTCTCCTATTGCGCCAGCACGCGCGGGTTTCTCGACCCGTGTGACGCAGACGTTGGAAGAGCTGCGTATGGTCTACACCCAGCCTGCGGTTCAGCGAGCGTTCCCTGTTATCGCTGCGGCACTGCTCGTTGTGCTGGGTCTGATCCTCTACATGTCGCTGCAAGTACCGCAGCGCACGACGCTGTTTGCCTCCCTGCCGGAGGCCGAAAAGGCCGCGGTGCTGGACGCGCTACGCAACTCAGGCACCGATGTGCAGATCGACCCCGCAACCGGCGATGTGACTGTGCCCGTTTCGGACTACTATAACTCTCGGATGACGCTTGCTGCGCAGGGTTTGCCCCAGTCCATGCCGGATGGCTACAGCGCCCTTGCGGATATGCCGATGGGCACATCCCGCTCCGTTGAGAGTATGCGCCTAAAGCAAAGCCAAGAAATTGAGCTGGCTCGTTCGATCAATGAGATTGACGTAATTTCGGCATCACGCGTGCACCTTGCCATCCCCGAACGGTCTGCATTTGCGCGCAATGCGCAGAACCCCACTGCATCGGTCTTTGTACAGGTCAAAGCGGGTCGCAGCCTTAGCTCGCAGCAGGTTACGGCGATTGTGAACCTCGTATCCTCGTCCATCGCAAATTTGCCCAAAACCGCCGTCACGGTGGTCGATCAGAATGGCCGTCTTTTGTCGGACACCGTGGACGACCCCGCCACAACATTGGCGGATCGGCAGTTAGAATATCAACTGCGCCTAGAGGACATCTACCGCACACGGATCGAAAGTCTCCTGACGCCGATCGTCGGGCCCGGCAATGTGTCGGCGCAGGTCAGCCTCGAAATTGATTTCACACGCCGCGAGATCACAGAGGACATGGTCGTCCCGGACCAATCCGCCCTGCTGAGCGAGCAGATGGCGCTTGAAGAAGAAGTATCACAGAACAACCGCGGCATCCCCGGTGCTGTTTCCAACACCCCTCCCCCCACACCCGCCCTTGAGGAAGGGGCAGGTGATGCGGTCGAAGATAGCTCCAGCCCAGAGTCAACGATGCGGTCGTCCAACAACCTGCGCAACTATGAGATCAGCCGCAAAGTCTCATCCGAAAGCAGCCCCATGGCGATGCTCGCGGGAGTCCATGTGGCCGTCCTGCTGCGTGAACAAGACCCCCTCCCCATCACTGAGGACGACGAAGAGGCCGTCGCCCCGCCCTCAATCGGCGTGGACCCCACGCGCATTAGGGAAATCAAGGCGCTGGTTGAACGCTCGGTCGGCATCAATGGCGCACGCGGCGACACACTGATCGTGTCGAGCTTGCCGTTTATCTCACCTGAGGCGGTCATCGCCTCCATGTCCGGTGATTTGGAACAAAAATGGCATGAGGATCCTTGGGTCCGGAACATGTTACGCAACCTATTGGGCGTTGCGGTGCTGGCGGTTGTCACGCTGGGGATCGTTAAACCCCTGCTCACCCAGTTCCTGACCGCGCCGGGCGATGCCTACAGTACGCGCAAGATTAGCTCTGATGATGGCGACATTATCGATATGGAATCCATCGAGATGGAGGCAGGTCAAACGCTGGAAGAGATCAAAGCCAAGCTCAAGCCCAAGAAATCAACCATCTCTGCCGAGATGTTGGATACCGCCAACAGCTACGACGACAAGATCAGGCTTATTCGCATGATCGTCGGCGACGAAGCAGGCCGCGTGTCCAACGTGTTCAAGGCCATGATGGAAGAAGACATGGACCAAGCAGGATGATCCGCGAGCGGGAGGGATAGCCGCATGGACGGAGCAAACGCTGCAACCGAAGAAGCAGCCGAAATCACCGCACGACTGACCGGAACGCAAAAATCTGCGATCCTGATGATGTTGCTGGGTGAAGAAGAAGCCGCCGAAATCCTCAAACACCTCAGCCCCCGCGAGGTGCAGCACCTTGGGGCAGCCATGTATTCCGTGCGCGGGACTGATCAGGAAACGGTGAATGCCGTACTTGACGAATTTTTGGCGATTATCAAACAGCAGACAAGTCTGGGTCTGGGCGCAGGCAACTACATCCGCAACGTCCTGAACCGCGCTTTGGGCGAGGATAAGGCGCAATCGGTCCTTAGTCGAATTACCCCCGCTAGCAGCGAACGGCCCATCGAAATTCTGGACTGGATGGACGCCCGGTCTATCGCCGAACTTCTTCAGGACGAACACCCGCAGATTATCGCGCTGGTGTCGTCCTATTTGGACTATAGCCTCGCCTCCGATGTTTTGAACCTATTGCCGCACGATTTGCAGCCTCAGATCATTCACCGCATCGCCACGCTAGAAACCGTCGACCCAGAAGCCCTGCGCGAACTGGAAGCCGTGATGCAGATGAAGTTCAAGGCCAACACCAGCCTGCGGTCGTCAAAAGTTGGCGGCGTAAAAGCTGCCGCGAAGATCATGAACTTCACCAAAGCCAATATGGAAAAACGCATCCTTGGCGCGATCAAACGCGAAGACAAGGAACTGATGGGCGCGATCCAAGACAACATGTTCACCTTCGAAAACCTCGGCATGTCGGACGACCGTTCGCTTCAGACCCTGCTCAGGGCACTGGAATCCGAGGACCTGATCATGGCAATGAAAGGCGCGCCCGAAGACCTGCAAGAGAAGCTATTTGGCTGTATGTCCTCACGAGCCGCCGCCAACATCAAAGACGAAATGGAAGTCCTTGGACCAGTGCGTTTGACCGAGGTGCAGACCGCGCAGAAGAAGATCATCGAAGTTGCGCGTAAAATGTCCGACGAAGGCACAATCGTGCTGGCGGGTCGCGGCGGCGATGAGATGGTCTAATGAGCCGCATCCGCGAGAAAAAAGCCCCCCCTGCGGCGAATATTGAGGCCCTGCTCGCATTAGGTCGCTCTGCCACCACCGGGCAATTCGCCAAGACTGTTCGCAGCACAAGCGACACGACCTTTCGCGCCCTATCTTGGAGCGACGTTGCCGTACCATTGGCCGATCAGCCCCCCGTGCCCGTCGAAGATACCCCCGAAGGCGAAACCACCACAGATCCTGAGGACACGAACGAAACCACCGAAATACCGGCAGAGGATGATCATCCGTCCGAACCGGTTGAAACAGAGGCCACCCCAGAGCCAGAGGTGGACCCAGCCCCCGAAATAGCAGAAGACGCTCAACCATCGGATGAGCCGCCCGCCCCTCCCGCGATTGACGAGGCTGAGTTGCAACGCATCCGCGATGATGCCTACGCCGAAGGTCTGTCAGCTGGCAAAGCCATGACCGAAAGCGCGCGCGAACACGAGCTAAGCGTGCAGCTTCAACAGCTCGAGCAGATCATCGCACGGCTTGGTGCAGACGACCTGATCGAGACTGATGTGCTATCTGGGCGCATCCATGCCTCGGTACTTGAACTCGCGTCACAGCGCATTGGCTTTGCGCTAGAGGACATGCCCGACGTGATGATCACGCGGATTGAAACCTTGATCGCGGACATGGCTCATCTGGCGGGCATACGAGAATTGTTCGTCGCACCCGATGATCTGGAACTTGTGCGACGTGGGTTTGACTCGCACCAAAATCCACCGCCTCTGCAATTGCGGAGCGACCCATCCCTGCACCGTGGCGACGCGCGCCTCCGGGTGGGGGGGGCCGAAATAAGCGACACGCTGGATTGGGCAGACCCCGAGCCTGTTGAGGAGCCGCCCATTAAGGCGGACGCCTAGCGGCATGAACTTAACCGACCAAATCATGCGCCCCGTGGGCAATGCGGCGGGAAAAACAACGCTGAGCGGCCGTGTATCGCGCTATGACGGCCTGCTGCTGGAATGCGACGGGTTTCCCGTGTCTGTCGGTTCCGTCTGTTCGGTCCAAACGGCGCATGGTGTCGATGTTTTGGGCGAGGTGATCGGCTACGACGAAGGCCGCAACAAGCTAATCCTATACGAATCCGGTGCAGCTGTGCAGGCAGGCGCGCGCGTATCGTTGTTGGATCAGGGCATCTCAGTCGATGTCGGCGATGCCTACTTGGGCCGCGTTGTTGACGCATTGGGCCGCCCCCTCGACGACCAAGACGTCCCAAAGGGCGCATCCAGCGTGCCTTTAAATGGCCAGATGCTCAACCCGCTGGCGCGCGCCCTGATCCCTGGCGCGCTTGATGTCGGGGTTCGCGCGGTCAACGGATTGCTGACGATTGGCTGCGGACAGCGGATCGGGATCATCGCGGGCTCTGGCGTTGGTAAATCCGTGCTTTTGGGCATGATGGCGCGCTATACGTCTGCTGATGTCGTGGTTATGGGGCTGATCGGGGAACGCGCCCGTGAGGTTGGCGAAATGGTTCGCAGCATCATGGACCCCGCAGCCCGTGAGCGGATCAGCATCGTGGCCGTTCCGGCCGACCGCTCACCCCTATTGCGCATCCGGGCTGCACGCCGCGCAACCGCACTTGCGGAGCATTTCCGTGATCGGGGCAAAAACGTACTGCTCATCATGGATTCGTTAACCCGCGTGGCCCACGCCCAACGAGAGATCGGCCTGGCCTTGGGCGAGGCACCGACCTCCAAGGGGTATCCGCCGTCTGTCGTTTCAATGATCCCGACCCTGATTGAACGCGCAGGCATGGGTGTTGGCGAAAACGCAGGCTCCATCACCGGGATCTATACCGTTTTGGCCGATGGTGATGACGACAACGACCCAGTCGTTGATACCGCCCGTGCCATTCTTGACGGGCACATCGTCCTCAGCCGGTCCATCGCGCAAATGGGCATTTATCCCGCGATTGATATTCCCTCATCCATCAGCCGCGTGATGAACGACATCGTGACACCACAACAACAAGCCGCGGCGCGCAAATTCAAACGCATGGTCTCTCTTTACAACGAAAACAGAGACTTGATGCTCATGGGCGGCTATATTTCGGGGCAGGATAGCGATCTGGATGAGGCCGTAGCGTCATGGCCGAAAATGATGTCCTTCATCAGCCAATCCGCCGGCCAAAGCGCAAGCCTGTCCGAAAGCCAACAAACCCTAAGCGCGATCGTTGGGCGTGTGTGATGAGCGACCGCAAGGTCAAACTGCTCAAGAACATGGCGCTCAAAGAGCAAGCGCGCATGCCGCAGTATGTGCAGCGCCAAAAGAGCCTGATCAAAGAAATCACCCACCTAGATGACCTTTTGGTACGGATCAAAAAGCTGCGCGAAGACGCCCGCAGCAACGACGTGATGCAGGCACACCGATTACAAACCAACCGCTGGTACGAATTACGCCTAATCGAAGAGATGCAGACGCTCGACAACAAGCTTGAGTTTCTACGCACCGAGCTGGAGCAAGTGACCGCGACGATTGCGCAAATCGGACACAAAGTGCAGCGGGTGTCTGAAAAAGCCCAAGACGCCCAGCGCACCGCGAAACAAGACCGCGAAGCCAAGCAGGAGCACGCAAACGCGGCACCTTTCAGGATCAAACGGACCTGACGCGATTTTGCCACCCAGACTGCACGGATTGGCACCCTGCTTGCATTATTTTTCCGATCAAATGGATAAGCGACACCTCCGATGAACGGACCAACACAAATTTTGGACTTAGGGCAGGGCTTTTTGCGGCCTATGTCTGCCCCACAGGGCGTCCCCCGCGTCGTACCTGCATCTGTGTCCGCTGAGTTGGGGGCCATTCCGACGCAAGGCGTGGATGAGGTGTTCTCAGATGCACTCGCCGTGGCGCAGAGCGCAGAGGTCCTTCCGAAATCTCAGCAAGCAGATTTGACCGATCTAGTGCCCGACGCACCCGGCAATATTCTGATGGCACCAGAGGCGCCAACCGTCGACATCGCAGCCATCACCGCATTGCTGAACGCCGCGCCTCAAACGCAGGCGTTACCCGAACTTACGCTACCCCAAGGGCTCAAGGCGCCAACAAACGACGCATTGATCGACACCCCTGAGGTCGAGATGATGCTGGCCCCTGTCGATCAAACGCTGGGCGCATCACTACCTGTGGCGCAAGTCACATTGGCCCTGCACACCACCGATGTGCCCACTGATTTGACCGAAGCTGCATCCAAGGTCGTCTCTAACATCGACATTCTCTTGGATGCTGCTCCACAATTGGTTTCGCAGCCAGTTGGCCAAGCCATCACCAGTGTTCCCGTTACCGAATTGATGGCAGCCAAGGCTATCTCACCTCATTTCGAAATGCTTCCCTACCCTGCTGCTAAGGTTGTCCCGCTTAGCCAAGGCGGGAACCCCAACGAAGGTGTGACCCTACCTGCTCCGGCGGAATTCAAAGGCCTGCCACAGCAAAGCCCATCGCCCGCCCTGACCAACCTTGGCCCAGTGGCAGACGCCGTCTCGGTCGAGGTGAAGCCAGTCGAAGCCACTGATGCGCTGCAAACATCAAGGCCACACAGCACAATCGACACCGTCGCCCGACCGATCATCCAAACAACCGCAATCCCACCTGAGGTTGCGCAACAAGCTACCATCCCAGCCACATTGGTGGCCCCGGAACTAACGACAATTGTCCCCGCAGTGACGGCAACCTCGGCCCAGACGACACCCCGCAAAACAGACCCCACGCGCATACCCTCGGGCCCGGCACCGACCATCGGGCTGAGCATTGATGATGCCACTGGATTGAACACCAAAACAACAAGTGACCAAGGCGCGACCCTGCGATCAACCGCTCGGCTGCGCGGGACACTGCCGCGTGACGCCACACCTCAGATGCCCCCTGAAACCCGTCCAAACGGCGAGGCAACAGTGATGACCTCAGCCCCAGTTCCGACCAGCACGACCGGCGCCCCTGCGCCCGGCCCAACACCTGCCCAGGGGCCGATGCAGCAAAGCGCGATGGCGGGTGCCATGCTGGACGTGCGCCACCAAGGCTGGACCAAAACGCTCGTGAACCGCGCCGCACAATCCGTGCAGGCTGGCGGCACCCTGACCCTCAGCATCCTGCCGCAGCACTTGGGGCAAATCACGCTCAAGCTGAGCGAAGGGCGCAAGGGCATGGAACTGCGCATCACCGCAGAGGTCGCATCCACAGCCTCGATGCTGCGCGGCGTCGAGACGCAGATTTCAGGAGCGTTTGATGAGGCGGGCCTGAAGCTTGCCTCGTTCTCCGCAAACACTGGCGGGCAAGGCAAAGGCGGCGACACCCCGAATGAACGTCGTGACACCACCGGCATAGCCGCATCCGCAAATACGGTTGATGAGGCACCGCAGGCCACTGCGGACACCTCATCCCTGATCAGCATCATCGCATAAGAATTCGAACGAGGACCCAGACATGAGCGAAGAAGAAGACGAGCCAAAGAAAAAATCCGGCCTAGTCAAAATCTTGATCATGGTATTCGCCGCATTGGCAGTGCTGGGCATTGGCCTTGGCGCTGGGTATTTTATGTTTGGCACGCAGCCCCATTCCCCAGAGGAGTTGGCGTCTGAGATCATCGAACGCAACGGCGCCACTGCCCCCGAAGCGGAGCCTGAGGACGAGGGCGAAGGAGAAGAGGGCGAGGGAGAGCGCCGCTCCAAGGTCGTCAAGGAAAGTTCCAAGGAAGAGGTCTTTCAGACGCTCTACTATGAGATCCCCGGCAACCTAACGACCAACCTGCGGGACTCGCGGCGGTTCTTGCAGTTGGGGATCGGCGTTTCGACGCAATACGATGAGGAAATCCTTCGTAACGTCGAAATGCACCTGCCTGCGATCAAGGCCGCGATCCTCGAAACGCTCAGCGACTACGGCGAAGAAGACGTTGTTGGCCGCGAGGCACGCAGGCTGTTGTCCGAAGACCTGCGGGATTCAATCAATGTTGAACTGGAACGGCTAGAAGGTTTCGGTGGCATCGAGGGCGTTCACCTGACGTCCTATGTGATGCAATAGCCCCGAGAAAGCCGGCATGTCGTCCTCCAAAAAACTCTCGCAAGACGAAGTCGATGCGCTGATCAGCAGCCTCGATCAAAACGGCAGCGCGTCGGGCGTTGGCACCGTTTCCGAAAAGGATGTGCGAGACTTTGCCTTTGGTGAAGACGATCTGTCACTGCTCGGCGATTACTACGCCCTACGCGTTATAAATGAGCGCTTTGCCCGCCTTGCCCGGGTCGTGTTTCAACCGATGCTGCGGGTTCAACCGCGTATCTCGGCACAGATGCCGACGGTCAAAACCTTTGACGAGTATTGCGAAGGCGCCGCATCGCTGATGAGCCTGAGCACCTCTCGCATTGATGAGCTGCGCGGCACCAAGATGATGGTAATCCAGCCGGAATTTATCTCGGCGCTGACGAACGCATACTACGGCGGCGACTTGGGGCTCAAATACATGCCCCGCAATGAATTCACGGCCACTGAAACCCGCGTCATTGAGATCATCACCGAAGGTCTTAACAAAATACTTCTGATGGCATGGCAAGATCTGATGCCCCTCACCTTCTCGGAACACGCCCGCGAAGAAAACCTGCAATTTGCGTCATTCGTCGAAGGCACTGAGACGATCATCGTGTGTTCATTTGTGGTCCAATTGCCCAAAAGCGAACCATCCTCAATCGACATCTTGTATCCGCTACAAACCCTCAAACCGATTGCTGCACAGCTGCGGTCACGGATGCAGTCCGAAGTGATCGACGATGACCTGACATGGCGCGAGCGGCTTGAACACGCCGTCATGCAGGTACCTTTGCCGCTCAATGTACAACTGGGCAAACCCAAGTTTTCGCTCCGCAGCATGTTGGCCATGGAAATCGGCGATGTGTTTCCGATCAAACTGACGGAAGGGCTGAGTGTGATTGTCAAAGGACAGAAAATGTTTGTCGCCGATATTGGCGAGGTTGGCGGCACAAGCGCCATCACGATCACCCGCAAGCTGGATAAATCCAGCGCAGAAAAGTGAGTTCTCAATATGTCAGATGATGATCAGCAAACCCTACCGCGCGTCAGCGAAGCCGACAAACTGCGCGCCCTCGAAAATATCGAAGTTGAGATGTCGATTGAGGTTGGCCGCACCGAAATCACAATCGCGGACCTTCTGCGCCTGAACGAGGGGTCGGTGGTTGAACTGGACCGTCTTGCAGGTGAGCCGCTGGATATCTTGGTTAACGGCACGATGATCGCAAAGGGCGAAGTCGTCATGGTTGGTGAACGTTTCGGCATCCGCTTTTCCGACATTGTGGACCCCGAAAAACGCGTTGAACGGATCTAGAGCTCCAAAGATCACCCCACGCCCCCATCCAACCCAGAACCGGAGCCCGGCACATGGCCACCGTCACCCCTGATCTAAGTAGCATCTTCATCGTGCTCGCGTTCTTGGGTGCGCTGATTGCGGTGCGTCAAATTATTGTCGCAAAGGCAGGAACAATTAAAGCCAAGCTCGGCACAAGCGAGCGTGAGATCGTTCTATTGGACGCCTATAAATTGGAACGTTCGCTACAGGTGTCATTGCTGAATATTGGCGGCTCGCGCGTTGCGGTTTTACACGGTGCGCGCGGCCAAGCCGCGATGATCAAACTAGAGGATGGCGCGTCAGTCGACCTGAACACTCTGAAGGGCGAGCATGCTGATGCCCCCTAGATCGTTCGCACCATTCGGCCTAGCTGCCCTGCTGATCACGCTTGCCGGGCCAGCACTGTCGCAAGGTGTGATTGACGGAATGCCCGCGCTAAACGTGCGCACAGGCGAGGACGGTGAGACGACCTATTCGCTCTCGCTCCAGATCCTGGCGCTGATGACGGTGCTCACGATCCTCCCGTCTTTCCTACTGGGTATTACGGCGTTCACCCGCATCATCATCGTCCTGTCGATCCTGCGCCAAGCCATGGGGACGCAACAAACGCCGCCCAATCAAGTCCTGATCTCAATCGCACTATTCCTGACGTTCTACATCATGGCCCCAACGTTTGAGCAGATGTACACGCAGGCGATCTCACCCTACTTGAACGGTCAACTCGGACCGGTGCCCGCCATCGAACTGAGCGCATCGATCCTACGCGATTTCCTAATCCTCAACACCCGAGAAGCCGAATTGGCGATGTTTGCCGAAATGGCGGGCGATGCGCCCTACGGCAGCAATGATGAAGTCCCGTATACAGTCCTCTTTCCTGCGTTCATCACGTCTGAGCTAAAGACCGCGTTCCAAATCGGCTTTTTGTTGTTCCTGCCATTCCTTGTGATCGACTTGGTCATCGCATCCATCCTGATGTCGCTGGGCATGATGATGCTCAGCCCGATGTTGGTCTCCCTGCCGTTCAAGCTGCTGCTGTTCGTGCTGGTGGATGGCTGGGCGATGACCATCGGTTCCCTTGCATCGACATACGTGAACTAACCCATGGAGTTTGATGCAAATATCGAAAGCCTCCGCGGCGCATTTTGGCAAATCATCATGGCATCCGGCCCGATTTTGGCTGTCGCGCTAGCGGTTGGGTTGGTGATTGGGATTTTGCAGGCGGCAACCTCGATCAACGAGATGACCCTTAGCTTTGTGCCGAAACTGGTCATCGTATTGGCGGCCATGGCAGGTCTATCGACCTTTATGATGCAGCAGATGGTGGATTACTTCGCGACCATCTTTGAGCAGATCCGCCTTCTCCAATGATCGCGGAGGCCCCCAGTCTTGATGCGTTGATGGGGATCGGCGGGATCGAGTTGCAGCAGGTGTTTGACCTAGGACTGGTTTTCTTTCTTCATACCATTCGGCTCAGCGCGTTCTTTTTGTCGGCGCCGTTTTTTGGCGCAGCGGCAATCCCGGTACAGGCGCGTATTATCGTAGCCGTCTTGATTTCATCTGCCCTCTTTGGCCTGATCGAAGTCCCGGACCCACGCAGCCTTCCGTTTCTCGCATTGGTCGAGGTGATCTTTATCGAAGTCGCGATTGGGCTGTCGCTGGGGCTCATCCTCTCAGTGCTGTTTTCCTCTGTCGCACTAGCGGGCGAAAAGATTGCTGCCTCGGCGGGGTTGGGCTTTGCCGCGCAGGTCGACCCCAATTCAGGCGGACAAACCCCGGTTGTGAGCCAAATTCTCAACCTATTCGCAATCGCCGTCTTCCTGTCGATGGACGGGCATCTGCACTGTATCGCGATCATGCGCATGACCTACGAAGTCCTCCCCTTGGGGCAATTGCGCGACATGTCGTTCTTGATTTCGGCAGGTTTGGATTCCGGCGGCCATATGTTCGCTATTGCATCCCTTCTGTCGCTGCCCGTGGTTTCAATACTCCTTCTGGCCAACGTGACTGTGGGCGTGGTCACCCGATCAGCACCGCAGCTAAACCTTTTTTCATTTGGCTTTCCCCTCACGATCCTGACGTGTTTCTTCGCGCTCTACTTGGCGACGACGCCCATGGGCTACGCGATCCGAGACATGGTTGAGTTCGTCCTAGAATTCGTGCGCGATACAGTGGCAGGGGCGAGCTGATGGCAGAAGGCGCAAGCGAAGGCCAAGAAAAGACAGAGGACCCAACCCAGAAACGGTTGGAAAAAGCCAAGGAAGACGGTCAGGTCGCCAGCTCAAAAGAGCTATTCGTTTTCTCAACGCTGCTGGTGGGGCTGTTACTATACATCGGGCTGATGCCATTGATGCCGTCGCTGCTACAGGAATGGTCCAGCCTCTTCTCTTTTGCGGGTCAAAAGGGCGTCATGGATGAGATTTATCGCAACCTCGGCGCCAGCTTTCAATTCATGTTCTGGAAATCAGTGATCTTTGCGATACCGCTTCTGATCATCGTGATTTTGACCCAAATGGGCATGTCGGGCGCGATCAACTGGTCCAGCTCAGCACTGGCGTTCAAGCCCAACCGCATCAACCCGCTGAGCGGGATCAAGCGAATGTTTTCCGTGAAGGCCTTGGTCGAGATGCTCAAGGCAATTGGCAAGGTAACGTTGTTGATCGGGACTGCGCTGCTGGTCTTTATGGCCACAATTGATGCGCTGTTCACCACGCCCAGCACCCACCTGATGGGGGGGCTTTCACGCATGGGCGACGTGTTTTTGCTGCTGATCATTGTCTTCTTGTTGGTGCTGGCCGCGATCTCTGTCTTTGACGTGATCTGGTCTCATTACCAACACAACGAACAGCTGCGCATGACCCTCCAAGAGGTTAAGGACGAGAGCAAGCAAACCGAAGGCTCACCTGAGGTGAAGGCCAAAATTCGCAGGATGCAGATGACGGCTGTGTCCCGCGCCAAAGAGCGTAAAGCCGCGATGGAGGCCGTCCCAACGGCAACCGCAATCATCACCAACCCGACCCACTTTGCCGTTGCTCTGAAATACGAAGTTGGCACCGAAGGCGCGCCAATGATCTTGGCCATGGGGCGCGGAAATCAGGCGCAAGAAATCATCGAGATCGGCAAGGACGCCGGCGTCACGATCTTTCGCAACGAATTGCTCGCGCGGGCTCTCTATTTTGCAGGTCAGATTGGCGATGAAATTCCGGGGCCGCTTTATACCGCTGTCGCCGCAGTGCTCGCGTTTATCTATCGGCTAAACAACGACGAACAGGTTGATCCCCCCGATGTGGATCTGCCGGAAGACATGCGTTTTGATGAAAACGGAAAGGTCATTTCATGAAAAATCCCCAACACCGCCCCCGCGCACACCGCAGCCGAGGCGAAATGATCAGCACGTTCTGTTTTGTCCTTGTCGGCCTGTTTTTTGCTGGGGAGGCGCGTGTTTTGTGGCATGAGGGTGCCCAGTTGAAAGGCGGCGCCATGGGGCTGTGCGCCGTGCTGTGTGTGGCCGCTGGCCTACGGTTTCACATCCACAATTTGTGGCTGAAACTGGCGGGTTATCGAAAATGAAACCCACAGCATCAACCAAGCGAACCACGCAGGGCGTTTGCGGTGACTGCAAGTATCTGGGCGTGACCTATCAACCCCACCAACCCTGGAGTTGTACGCGTTTTGGCTTCAAATCGCGAGAGCTTCCGGCGCGCGTGGTCCTGCGGGAAACTGGCACAGAATGTGCATACAAAACCCCAAGGGCGCGGCGCAGCCCCAAACCTTGAGGACAGGACCGACGACAATGGCCACGACACCGCTGAAAAAGGCCCAGACGGCCGATTTGGATCAAAGCATCCAGATAGCTTTGGACGCAGCCGACGCCTCTATGGATGTCACGGCTGAATTTGAGCGTATCTCGGCACAATTCGCGGAGACCGCGACAAAGGCTGAACGGCTAGAGAAAATCTCACGGATCAGTTTGATTGCCGCAGGCAGCATCGCAGTTTTGGCTGTGGTGATCATGGGTATGGTTTGGCAACGCTCGTCCTTGGGGTTGCAACGGCTCGCCGCGACGAACACCCAGTTGTTGACCATCCTGACCGAAAACGTCACCGCATTCGAAGAACGCATGGCCCCGCTGGCCGTGATGGACAAAAAGGTCGCCGGACTATCTGAAACCCTTGCTGGCATTCAAACCAGCCTCGAAACCATCTCCGTCGATGCGTCGCAAATGACCGACTTGCGTGCCAATGTCGCGCAGATCATCTTGGATTTGCCCGCATTAGAGACCCAAGAAGCCGCGCAAATTCGTGCAGAAACCATCAACAACACAACAGCCGATCGCATCGCGACCTTGAACGGCGAACTCGCCATGAGCGTTTCTGTTGCGACCCAAGACGCGCTGGCCGTCCAGTTGGATGCCTACAAGGCACTGGCTGCGGACATCTCCGAGGCGGTGGGCGCAATGGACACTAGTGGCGGTTCGGCTGCCGCGGCTGAATTGCAGGAAAAATTGGACGCACGTATCAATGAGATGAACATGCGTCTGAACCGCGTTGTTGAGGCGAATACCACCGCCACCAGACGCCGCGCCGCACCACCCCAAGCTGATGTGATCAAATACCCCTGATGGACGGGTCGTCGGATTTTGCACCGAAAAAGGCTGCACATCGATCCCCTCCACCACCGGGCCCGATACGCCTGACCAAGACCAGATCGCAGGGCGCGAGCCACAGCATGTTGCTGGAAAAGGGCGACTTGGTGGTCGCGGTGAACGGCATCCTGTGGACGCGCCTCGCATCAGTACAGAAAGCCATTTCCAAACTAATCGAGAGTGACACAGGCCCGGTCCTGCTGACCGTTTGGCGCGACGGGCAGGTGTTCAACATCTTCACCGACGCACCGCTCGATAGCAAATGGGAGGTTCTAGAGGAGCCTGAGGTAAGCCAGCTAGACGGTATCAAGCCAACGAAACTGCCCAAAGACAACAAACGCCTTACCCGCTTTGCGATCTATGTCGGCAGCGGCTCTGAGGCAGATGTGGTTGAGTTGCGTCGCTCATTCTGGGCGATGCTCGTCCCGCCATTTTGGCTAGTGTTTCAACGACAGTGGGAGGCTTTGGTCGGCCTATTGTGCGTTTTGCTGACCGCCGCTGTAATCCACCCATGGTTCGGCACAGGGCTGTACTTGGCCATATGTATTTATGTTGGCCGTCGACAGATATCGCTGCTTGAGTTCGCGATGACGCGTGAGGGCAAGCGCAAGGTCATGATTTTGGCGGCGGCGTCCGATCTGGAGGCGCAGGACGTGGCTTTGAAATTTGATGACCAGCTTCAATTCAAGTTCGCTCCGCATGCGGCAAATGGATCGGATGAGGTCGATATCGGTTTGATTTAATCGACTCGTCTCAACGATAGTTTACATTTGATATCTTAAGATATCAACCAAATGCTGAAAAAAGCGAAGACTGGCCTTCGATGCCTACCTTACTGCGCGCCGCGCAATGCCTCGATGCCTTCACCAAAACGGTTCAAATTCACGCGCAAAACAATCGGCTCCGCATCGGAATCCATTCGGTAGCCAAACAACATCGCCCCCGATGAACTCATTCGGGACACGGTCGCCTCATCTAACAGGATTGCGGCCTCGCAGATGGGTCCAAGGCACCGCTGCCAAACCATTTCCTGTTGCGGGGTCGCGTCGTTATCGTCCAACCGAAAGACGGCCCCCCCTGGCAAGTAAACCCCGATAGGCACCTGCGCCAAAAGAATTGCACCGCCATTTTGAGCTGGAAATGCAGCAAACCGTCCCGCCAGTTCATTAGTATCAAGCACCGATTGTTGCTGTACCAACTGGCAAAATGTCTGTGAAACGCTGACCGCATCACACGAAACGCGCCAATCGCCGAACGGCGTGTTGTTGGCAACGTCTTGGGCCGATGCGCCTGCAATGCTCACGACGGTCATGGCGATTGCGGCAAAAGCTGTTTTCAAATGGTTTTTCATAAAGTCACCTCAAGCAAAACTCTGGCACCGACGCAGAACCCTGACTGCCAAAACGACGCCCGAATGGGCGAAGGGCAGGCGCGGCAACACACCGATATCATTCACAATTGCACATAAACCGGCTCAAGCGAAAACCAAATGGCGCGAAATCTTGCGACAAACGCGCTCAAGCCCGCCTGAACGCAACCGTCAGATCATCTTGATCACGTCCCGATCGATCGACAAAACGTAGCCCCGGCGCGCGATGTTGCGCACCAACATCTCACTCACCATCTGGTTGCCCAACGTATCACGGAGCCGCTTGATCCGCGTGGCGCCAGCCGCTTCATCGCAATCTTCGGCGGGTCGGCCAGAAATCATCCCCTCAATCTGCGCACCGGTCAGGATGTCATCATCCAACCGCGCCTCTGCCAACACCGAGAGCGTCTCCAACGCGGCATCTGTCAGCTTGAATTCCATGTTATTAAGCAAAACCACGCGGTCCATCCGGCTCACGATCAGGGAGGAAACTTGCAATCCCTGACGCTCAATCTCGCCCATGCGGCGGTTAAGACCAACCAAGGACACCAGAAACACCAACGCAGCAATCAAAAGCGAAGCCGCGAAGACAAGCAGTACATAAATCACCATGCGGTAACTGCTGAGGACATCGGAAAACGCGGTGCCGGACTGTGCGAGGATCTCTAACAAGCGCAATTCAGCGGCACCGGTAAGATCGTCATTTTCGATGAATATCTGCTCAACCCGTGCGTTAAACGCGTTTGCGTCCGGCAGCGTCAGAAACAACACAACGGCCGCAACCCCAAGGATGATGACGACCGCCGCGATGCCCAACGCCACGATGCGCGCACCTGAGCGGCGAGCCTCAGAAGCGGAGGAAATAGGTGCCGGCACTCTCTTTCCTTTCAGCGAGCCCCTCAGGGCCAAAAATGGAAACGACGTTCAGCAACTGCCACCCATCCCGTGCAATCCGCTGGGCAATCTCGGCCCTGGCGGCCTGAACAGTACAGGCGCCAGTGACCTCAACCACACCGTAGTGCAGGCGTAAGGGGTTGTCCCGCTTAGCCTTGTAGTCAGCAAAGCAAGCCGCAGTCGCGGGAACGGCCATCATCAAAACGGCAAAGGTCAGAAGGATCTGTTTCATAGTTTTATCGTGAGCAACTGCGAGCAGATATTCAATATCCTTGCGCATGTTATCCAATATCAGCCCCCCGATATTGAGCGACGAACACCCCTACGGCGAAGGTCAGACAGACGCGATGACCCAGAAAGGAAGTGTCCAATGCTCAAACCTCTTATGGCCAGCGCCCTCGTGCTGTCACTGATCCTCACCTCTGTTTCCGCAACACCTGCTCGGGCGGGCGGCGAAGACATCGCAAAGGTCCTCGGCGGGCTGGTCGTGTTATACGCAATCGGGCGCGCGATTGATGACAGTAACGCAACACCCCGCGTGCAGCGTCAAACGACCGCGACACCCCGTAGACATGTGGGACACCGCAACAAAGTGATCCCCGACCGTTGCTTTCGCGAGGTCGTTTCACGCGGGGAAATTCGCCGCGGGTACGGCGCGCGCTGCATGCAAAACACCGTGCGCCGCGCCGGTGCCCTGCCCCCGCAGTGCATCCGCCAAATAGACACCCGCCGCGGGACAAGAAACCTGTACAGCGAGCGGTGCTTGCGGCGGAACGGCTGGGTGCGTGGGTAAAATCGCACGCCCATGTACACAGCCGACGGCCCCCGGGGAACTCAACCTCGGGGGCTTTTTTATTGGGGCGGTCTGTGTCACTCCGATGGGATGAAAACAGTCCCTACATTGGAATTCGAAGAGGCGCTCGCCGCGCGCGGGCACCACTATATCGTTGGTGTGGATGAGGTTGGGCGTGGCCCATGGGCGGGTCCAGTGGTGGCCTGTGCCGTGCGGCTTTGTGGCCCGGCCCCCGCAGGGTTGAACGACAGCAAAAAACTAACCGCCAAGCGGCGCGAGACGCTGGTGCCGTTGCTCGAACAGGTTGCAGAGATCGGCTACGGCGAGGCAAGCGTAGAAGAGATTGATGAGATCAACATCCGCCAAGCCACCCACCTAGCGATGCGCCGCGCAATCGACGCACTACCCCAAGTGCCTGACTACCTCTTGATCGACGGTCACGACCTGCCGCGTGGCCTGCCATGCCCAGCGCAAACAATCATTCAAGGCGATGGAAAGTGCCTTTCGATTGCAGCGGCGTCAGTC
Organism: Thalassobacter stenotrophicus; assembly: GCF_001458315.1. Lineage (GTDB taxonomy): Bacteria > Pseudomonadota > Alphaproteobacteria > Rhodobacterales > Rhodobacteraceae > Thalassobacter > Thalassobacter stenotrophicus. The sequence continues at coordinate 313,597 of NZ_CYRX01000011.1, forward strand.
TTGGCCAAAACAAGGCGAGATTGGGGCATGGTGGCATTGGCGCAACAGTACCCCGGCTACGGATGGGAAAAAAACGCCGGATACGGCACCGCTGCGCACCGCGCCGGGCTGCAAAGTCTAGGGGTGACCCCACACCATAGACGTTCCTTCAAACCTATACACAACATGTTGGGATCCTAAAGTGATCCAATTTGTGCCACATTTTAGCCTTTGACGGCGATTCCCGCCGGGCGCATTCTAGTCGCAATAAGCGTGCAAAACGCGACTCACGAGGCGGACATGGCAGATACATCAAAAACGGTAGCGGCGACGCTTCCGATCAATACTATTTTGGACGGCGATTGCATCGAACGGATGAACGCGCTTCCTGCGGAAAGCGTTGACCTGATCTTCGCGGACCCCCCCTACAACCTACAGCTAAAGGGCGATCTGCATCGCCCCGACAACAGTCACGTTGATGCAGTCAACGATCACTGGGACCAGTTTGATAGCTTTCGGGCCTATGACGACTTTACGAAGGCATGGCTCAAGGCAGCGCACCGCTTGCTCAAGCCAAATGGTGCCATCTGGGTGATCGGCAGCTATCACAACATCTTTCGCGTCGGTGCGACCCTACAGGACGAAGGTTTCTGGCTGCTGAACGACGTCGTTTGGCGCAAAACCAACCCGATGCCTAACTTTCGCGGCAAGCGGCTGACCAATGCTCACGAAACACTCATCTGGGCGTCAAAATCCGAAAAATCGAAATACACCTTCAACTATGAAGCGCTGAAAGCGTTGAACGAAGGCGTGCAAATGCGCTCAGACTGGGTGCTGCCGATTTGTACAGGGCACGAGCGGCTCAAGGACGAAAAGGGTGACAAAGCTCATCCGACACAAAAACCCGAAAGCCTGCTGCACCGTGTGATGGTCGCTACGACTAACCCCGGCGATGTTGTGCTGGACCCGTTCTTTGGCACTGGCACTACAGGTGCTGTCGCCAAAATGCTGGGTCGTGATTATATCGGGATTGAGCGCGAAGCGGCATACCGCAAGGTGGCTGAGGCGCGGCTTGCACGCGTGCGCAAGTTTGACAGCGACGCGATCCAAGTCTCGAAATCGAAACGCGCCGAGCCACGTATTCCCTTTGGTCAACTGGTCGAACGCGGCATGCTGCGCCCCGGCGAGAGCCTGACCTCACTGAATGGTCGCTACACTGCCAAGGTGCGGTCCGACGGCACACTCGTGCGCAAAGATGTCACCGGATCAATCCACCAGGTTGGGGCTGCCCTAGAGGGCGCGCCCAGCTGCAATGGCTGGACCTACTGGCATTTTAAGCGCGACGGCAAAACCGTGCCGATTGACCAGTTGCGCCAACAGCTACGCAAAGAGCTGTTCTAAGAGCTTCAAAAGTTTACCGCCAGCGCGCACCGCAGAAATGTCGGTGCGTGCAACTTCACCCCGCCGGTCGCCCAAGACCTGGCGGGGCTTTTTGCCATCAGCGCCGCACGCGACAACTGGCCAATTGCTGTTGATAGACGTAGGCGCGCGCCGCGACTTCGTTTGAGACCCGCATCAACCATCCTTTGCGACGGTAGCTGCCGCGCGAGTACCCAGTGTGCCCCTCATGGTAAGCAAGGTATTGGTTGCGTGCATCGGTCAAGGCGATGCCATTCCGCTGCACGGTTTTGTTCATGTACCATCCCATGAAATCAGAAGCGTCGCGAATGTTGGTCCGCTGTGCGCCGATGCGGCCCGCCTCACGACGATAGTCCGCCCATGTCCCATCCAGCGCCTGCGAATAGCCCAGCGCCGAGCTTTGCCGCCCCATCGGGATCACGCCCAGCTTATAGCGTCGCGGTGGCCGTGCGCGGGAAACGAACTTACTCTCTTGATAGATCGTCGCCATCTGGACAGAGACAGGCACGCCCCATTTCCGCTCTGTCGCGCGAAAGGCCCTCAGATAGCCCGGTCGTTGCTCCAGTATGGAACACGCATTGTCTAGGTTGCGTGGAGCCTGATTTGAGCCACCGCCACAGGCGGATAGGCCCAAGCAAAGGGCCAGTGCGTAATACCATCTCATGTCTATAACCTGCTCGGTTTTGTTTAAGAAAAAGTATAGCGCAAAACGAGCATTTTGAAAATGGTCCCGACCCTCGGCAATCCCTACACAAAGAACGCCAACACAACGGGGATGCTGACCACGGACAACAGGGTCGAGATCACGACCAAACCCGCCACTGCATCGGCGTCTGCCTCATATTTTTCCGCCAATAAGTATGAGGTCACGGCAACCGGTGTCGCCACCTGCAACACCAACACAGCCAAAGCCACATGCGGCAGGTCCAGCCACAGTCCTGCGCCCAGCGCGCAGCCAACGCAAATTCCGACCTTTACCAGTGACAACCAAAGCGCGCGCCCGATGCCCCCCGGTGTCAATCGCGCAACCGCAACCCCAAGCGTAATCAGCATCAAGGGGATCGCCATTTGCCCAATCAACTCAAGCGTGTTGGTCACAAACACTGGCGTTTTCCAGCCTTGCCATAGGAATAGCGCGCCCAACAGCGTAGCAGAAACCATCGGCTCCTGCACGGCTTTGAGCAACGACCCACCGCCCGATACCAGCCAGATCCCGAACGTAAACGCCATGACAGCCATGACCGCGAAAATCACAACGGCATAGCCCAACCCTTCCTGCCCGAATGCGAACAACGCCAGCGGCAGGCCCAAATTGCCCGTATTGCCAAAGATCAACGGCGCCAAATACGTTGGCCGGTCCAAGCTGAAACCGGCGACCAACGCCCAGGTGACCACGGTCACGGCGCCATAGGCCACGATCGCAGCAATGGTCACAAGGCTCAGCGCGGCAGGCTCAACCTCAGTCTTCATGAGGGCCGTGAAAATCAAGCACGGCACCGCCAGCGTCATCGCCAGCCGGGTCACGAATTGCACCCGATATTCAAACCCTGCACGCACCCAAATGTAGCCCACCAGAGCCAACAAAAAGACAGGTGAGGTGATCTCAAGAACCGTTAAGACCAATTCCACAGTTTGTTTCCCTTATTTTTAGGTAACCCCGATGGACAATCAGTCCGCGCAAGGGATAGTAAATCGAGCAAGGAGTCGATGCGCTATGCTCAAAAGCCATGCGAAATACAATCTCGGTCAAGTTGTCCGCCACCGCAAACATCCGTTTCGCGGTGTTGTTTTTGATATCGACGCCGTTTTTGCGAACACCGAGGAATGGTATGACGCCATTCCCGAACACTCCCGTCCGCGCAAAGATCAGCCGTTTTATCACCTGCTCGCAGAAAACGACGAAAGCTATTACGTAGCCTACGTGTCAGAGCAAAACTTGGTGGAAGATCAAACAGGTGAGCCTGTTTCGCACCCAGATATCGACGATCTATTCGGTGCGTTTGATGGCGGAAAATACCCCCTACACTTTGACATGAACTAGGCGTCGGCGCACCCCAGCGTACGCTGCCTAACCGTTAAAGAAATGTGGTCGTAAGTTAAGACGGGATTCACGTTTTTTGGATAAATACTCGGGCCTTAGTAGAGGGTCAGATGTCAATCCAATCGCACGATGACTTTATTCAACAAGAACGCCGCCGTCGCCTCGCGGCGGAGCGGTTGCTTGCACAAAAGTCGAATGAACTGCTCGAAGCCAATCGTCAGTTGGCAACGCATGCGGACAAACTGTCGTACACCGTGATCGAACAGCGCGAAGAGAACGCGACCCTTGCAGGCGAAAACCAAAAGGTACTCGCTCACCTAGATCTTGCGACCAAACAAGCCGGAAAAGCGGAACAGCGCCTGTGGGACTCCCTTGAGGCTATTGGCGATGGGTTCGCCGTGTATGATCGGAATTGGTGTCTCGTCGCCGCAAATCGACATTACATGCGCTTGTTCGAAGGGATTGAGGATGTCGGTCTTGGCGCGCCCTACGACCTAGTTTTGCAAGTCCTGATGGACGAAGGCCTTGTGGATATCGGCGATGCCAATCCCGATGATTGGGTTGATGAAATGCTTGCCCGCTGGGAAAATCGCCCCGTTCAAACCACAGTCATCAAACTGTATAATGGCCGCAGCATCCAGCTTCAGGACAAGGTGTCCTCGGACGGTGGCATGGTGTCTATGTGCACCGACATCACCGAAAGCCTAGAACGCGAGGCCGCGATGCGAGAGGCTCGTGATGCTGCCGAGGCCGCCAACCGAGCCAAGTCCGCCTTTCTCGCGAAGATGTCCCACGAAATCCGCACCCCTATGAACGGTGTGGTGGGCATGGCGGAGCTGTTGCTAGAATCCGAGCTAACCAATGAGGATCAGATATACGCCGAAACCATCCGCAGCTCAGGTGAATCGCTGCTGGTCATCATCAATGACATCCTCGATTTCTCAAAGCTTGAAGCCGACAAGATGGAGTTTCGGCCTGAGCCAATGGACCTAGAGGTCCTGCTGCTAGAACTGCTGCGCCTGTCGGAAGCCAGCCTTGATGGTAAGCCCGTGAACCTTGCTCTGCACTATCCCATCATGGGGCAAACTGGGTTCATCACTGATCAGGGCAAACTGCGACAGGTTCTAACGAACCTGATCGGCAACGCGATCAAGTTCACGCCCGAGGGTCACGTGACTGTGGATGTGGACCCCGGCACACCTGACGCGGCTGGCCGTTCGATGGTCAAGATTACTGTCCGGGACAGTGGGATCGGCATTCCGGATGAGATGCAGGCCCATATCTTTGGCGAGTTCAATCAGGTCGAGGACGAAATGAACCGCAAGTTTGAGGGCACCGGCCTTGGGTTGGCAATCACCAAGGGCATCGTTGAGCGGTTAGAAGGCACACTGACCGTCGCGAGCGACTTGGGCAAAGGATCACATTTCACAGTCACCCTCCCGCTTGAAGTTGACCTTCGCAGTTCCTCACCAACAGCGCTTCCCCCAGCACCTCGCACATTGGCGCTGTGCGGGTATCACGGGCCTACCGCAGAGTTTTTGACAAACGAATTGGCCTCGCTTGGTGTAAGGGTCAAAACCGTTACGCCAGACGAAATCGCCGATCTAGACACGGATGCGGTGTTCATTTGCACCTGCCTGCCAGAAGCAGTTCAGATTCAGATCAGCGAAGTAGCACCAACGGATTTGCCAATCATCTGTGTCGGCACACACGCCCACACGCCAAAACAATTGGCCGCGCGTTGCAAAGCCCACCTGTCTTGGCCCACCGCGAACGCCGACCTTAGGACCGTGATTTCCGCGATCCAACCGCGCCAGCCCTCACAAAGCGACACAGCCCCGCTAGAAACCCTGCGCATGCTGGCTGCGGAGGACAACATGATCAATCAGTTCGTGTTTCAAAAGATGCTCAAAGCCGTCGAGATGGACCTGACCATGGTCGAAAACGGTCGTCACGCGGTTGAGGCATTTCTTGACCTCAAACCACATATTATCTTCACCGATATCTCGATGCCCGAAATGGACGGGATGGAGGCTGCGCGCGAAATCCGAAAACTAGAAGCGGAACATGGGCTTCCACAAACGCCGATTATCGCAATGACCGCACACGCGATGGAGGATGACGAAGACCGCATTAAAGCTGCCGGCATCAATCACTATCTGACCAAACCATTCAAAAAGTCCGCTCTGATGGACGCACTACACCGTTTCGCGCCCTCAGAAATTAACCTCACACAACCAGACGAAGGCTAAGCCCTCAGGGCCGCGACAGTCCGCAGTCCGCCCGTTTCGATCCCGCGCCAGTTGCGGATAGGGCTTTCCATATAGCGACGTGCGACGGGATGATCGGCCTGTAACACACCCAGCCGGACCAAAAGCGCAGTGATAACGGCCTCGGACGCGCGGGTGCCACCATCGAGGATCTTCACCGCGATACCGCGCTGCAATTCGGGCACGATCGCAATATACACAGCTTCCGCCCCCGTTTTCACTGCAACCTTGTGGTTCATTGCGCGCATCAATTCCGTACACGCACGCCCCTCGCCCGCAACGTATTCGGGATGAGCGGCCATAGCCCGGGTCAGCGTATGCATCGCCCGTTCCCGCCCATCACCATCGGCACGCGCCGCTGCAAAACGGCCCATCGCCGCCGCAAGACCCGTCATTGTCGTGGCAAAATTAGGCGCAGAACATCCATCAATGCCATATCCCGGGCTCGTCATCCCAGTCACATGCTCATGAGCATCCAGCACGGCACGTTGCACAGGGTGATCAGGTTCCACGTACTCGGGCCCCGCGCCAAGGTGCTGTGATAGCATCAAAAATCCACAGTGTTTGCCCGAGCAGTTGTTATGCACTTGGCATGGCGTCTCACCTGCGCGGATCATATCATCAGCCACCTTACGTGACATCGGCACCTGCGCGCCGCATCGAAGGTCATCATCGCCTAGGCCCAAATCCTTCAACCAAAGGCGTGCCATGTCCCGGTGCAAGGGCGCGCCATCGTGTGAAGCACACGCAAAAGCCCACTGTTGCGTCGTCAGATTGGCCCCCGCCCCGCTCTCCAACAGAGGAATTGCTTGGATCATCTTGCTAGAAGAACGCGGCAAGATCACAGCATCCGGGTCGCCCCACGCTTCAACCACATCGCCCGCACCGTCACAGATGACAGCGTGCCCCCAATGCTCGCCCTCCTCAAAAGGACCGCGATGCACTTCTACCAGCTTCTGAGCCTTCATTTTTCTGCCTCTTTTGCGCGATTTTATGCCAACGAACTTGGCTCCGGGGCTTTTCCGCAGCCCGCTTTGTAGGTATCCTTTCTGTGCAGAATTGAAAACACGCGTCCGCTTATCTCCAAGACTTACCCCGACAAGGGAAGCAACAAGCTGGATGCAGAGGCAAAAGCAGCGAGGCTGTAAAGCGATGAAATCATTGATGGTTTGGATCTATTCCGTTGTTGCGTTAACGGTAATGGCAGCCCCAGTTTGGGCGCAGGCAGACGTGTCCAATCGCGTTGGCGCCAATACTGATTGGAGCGTTTTCGTACAGGACAACCCGACCCAGTGCTGGGTTGTTTCGGCCCCCAAGGACACCGTGAACACCCGCGACGGTCGTGTTGTGGCCGCGCGGCGCGGCGACATCCGGTTATTTGTCTCTTATTGGCCACAAAGTGATAAGCGCGCAGAGGTGAGTTTCACCGGGGGCTACCCCTTTGCAGAGCTGTCTCGGGTTGAGATCGAAATCGGTTCAGAAAAGTTCCTTTTGTTCACCGATGGTGAACTGGCTTGGGCCGACACCCCTGCCGACGATGCCAAAATTGTCTCCGCGATGAAGCGCGGGTCTGAGGCAGTTGTATCAGGCGTTTCATCGCGTGGGACCAAAACACGCGACACGTTCTCACTTTTGGGTTTCACCGCCTCGATCGAAGATGCCGAAGCCCGCTGCGGCTGAGGGCTAGCGAAACCGCAATTTCGACCGTATATGGGGGGTTCATCCGTTGGAGAGCCCCATGACAACCGCATCGACACCACCGTCGACCCCTGCGCCGATCACCCAAGACATGCTGACCCTGCCGCGCAAGCTGCCCGAGGGCGGCAAGCGCAATCTTATCGGCTTGACCCGCACCCAACTGCGGGACGCCCTGATCGAAGTGGGCACCCCGGAAAAGCAGGCCAAGATGCGCCAAGGTCAGGTTTGGCAATGGCTCTATGAAAAAGGCGTGCGCGAGTTTGAACTGATGTCAAACCTCGCCAAAGATTACCGCGCAAAACTGGCTGAACATTTCGTCATCGAGCTGCCGGAGGTCGTGAGCCGTCAGGTGTCTGAGGATGGCACACGCAAATACCTGGTGCGGATCGCCGGCGGCCATGAGGTCGAGACGGTGTACATCCCCGAAGAAGGGCGCGGCACGCTGTGTATTTCCAGCCAGGTTGGCTGCACTTTGACCTGTTCGTTTTGCCATACGGGCACGCAACGGTTGGTGCGAAATCTGACCGCAGGTGAGATCATTGGTCAGGTTATGTTGGCGCGCGATGATCTGGACGAATGGCCCGAACTGGGCCGCGCGCCCCGGGATAAAACTCGGCTTTTGTCGAACATTGTCCTGATGGGAATGGGCGAGCCACTTTATAATTTTGAGGGCGTGCGGGACGCGATGAAAATCGCGATGGATCCCGAGGGTATCGCCCTATCGCGGCGTCGGATCACTCTATCAACATCTGGCGTTGTGCCCGAGATCGCGCGCACCGCAGAGGAAATTGGCTGCCTTTTGGCCGTATCGTTCCACGCAACAACCGATGAGGTGCGCGATAAGCTTGTGCCCATCAATAAGCGCTGGAACATCGAAGCTTTGCTCAGCGCGTTGCGGGAATACCCCCGGCTCTCGAACTCTGAGCGAATTACATTTGAATACGTGATGCTGGATGGCGTGAACGATAGCGATGAGGATGCGCATCGGCTAGTAAGCCTTATCAAAGGCATTCCAGCTAAAATTAACTTAATCCCATTCAACGAATGGCCTGGCGCGCCATACAAACGCTCCTCTAACAATAGGATTCGTGCGTTTTCTGAGATTGTTTACAATGCGGGTTATGCGTCACCCATCCGTAAGCCTCGTGGTGAAGATATTATGGCGGCCTGCGGTCAGCTAAAATCCGCCACTGAGCGGGCCCGTAAGTCCCGCAAAGCGATTGAGGCAGAAGCGGGGCTGGGCGAATAGTTCAGGTGGAATGTAGGCGAGAGGCGCTGCCTCTCGCGCTTTCCGGGATGTTTGTGAACCAAAGAAATTTGAGGCTACACAAATAAGAACAAAACATGAATATATGACGGATGGGAGTCGTTGAGCTTCATATCACCTCAAATTTCACCTTTCTCACCGGCGCTTCGCATCCTGAGGAATATGCGCATCGTGCGGCGGAGATGGGGATTGAGGCCTTTGCGATTGCGGATGAAAATTCTGTAGCTGGAATTGTCCGCGCGCATGTGGCTTTGTTGGCGATGTTTATGTGATCCTATCTCCACAATACGACAGCGGTGATGCCCAAGGCTTTCAAGCGATCAAAGCTCTTGCCCAGCGCCTTGGCGTACTACCTGTCGCATCTACTGCGCCGCTTATGCACCACGGAAGGCGGCGACAGATGGCAGATGTGTTAACCTCTATACGAGAGGGGCTACGCATTGAACATCTTGGCCGCAAGGCCTTGGCCAATGCGGAACAGCGACTGCGCAGTGCAAGTGCACATGAAATACGCAGTTTATTCGCAGACCACCCCGATGCGATTGAAAATGCCACAGCGTTAGCCCGCGCCTGTACCTTTTCCCTCGATGAATTACGCTCTGAGTACCCTTCAGAGCTGATCGGCCAAGAAACAGCGGCTGAACGGCTAGCCCGGTTGGCTACGGCAGGTTTACGATGGAGCTATACCGCGGGCGTCCCTCAACGAGCCTCTGACCAGTTGGCGCACGAGCTGCGTCTAATTGATAAACTCGGCTTTGCACCCTATTTTCTAATGGTCCACGACATTGTAGATTTCGCCCGTGACCGAGGCATCTTGTGTCAGGGCCGCGGTTCAGCTGCCAACTCGATCACCTGTTACGCATTGGGTGTAACCTCCGTTTCACCCGAAATCGGCACCATGGTGCTTGAACGTTTCGTCTCTGAGGCGAGTAATGAACCGCCCGATATTGACGTCGACTTTGAACATGAACGCCGCGAAGAAGTCATTCAGCACATTTACGAGCGCTATGGTCGCCACCCCGCCGGTCTATGTGTCACCGTCATTCATTACCGTGGAAAACGGGCGGTACGCGAAGTAGGCCGCGCCATGGGGCTAAGCGAAGATACGATCACAGCGCTTTCGAGCCAAATCAAGTTCTATGCTCAGGGCCATTGGGCCACTTGATGTTGATATGGCTACTTGACTTAAGGCCCTCAATCTTGGGACTTCATGAGTAATCTTTACTAGCTGAACGAAGACCAAACGGAGCGGCTTCGACCCTATTTTCCAAAAGCCATGGCCTACCGCTTGTTGATACTTGACGTATCACAGCTGGCATATCTTCATCGACCGTAATGGTTTACGTTGGTTTGATTTATCCCAAGAATACGGTCCCGCCAAAACGGTTTCAATTGAGGCAAGTTACTTCAAATCCCACCGGACAGCCTCCAACTTGTCGGTCAAAAAGCGCAACATGGACGTCGCATAGGGCACACTAGAGGCCGTATGAACACAAAGTTGCGTGCTGCGACTGACACAATGGGCGACCAATCCGGTTCTTCATGACGGCTGGTCAGGTGAGCGATTATACGGGAGCCATAGCGCTTGTGGGCACGGGTATCCCGTCCTGCATTCTAGGTTGAAAATCATGATACAAAGCAATCCAGTATGGCAAGCGTCACCACAAGAGCTGTAACCGGATTGAGATCAGCTTTGGCAGATGGAAGGACTGGCAACACGTAGCAACCCCTTACACCAGAAGTACAAAGACCTTCCTTTCTGCAATCGCACTCGCCGCAACCGCTATATTCTAGCTGTGGGTTCTGAGCACAGCGAGAACCTCGATGGCTAAAACAAGATGGTTGCAGCAGTCGAAATCTTTTTTAAGACCATCAAAACTGATCTAGTGATCGCAATAGGAAACGCAACTGCAGGCCGAAGCGGTAATCTGCGAATACATAAACGGCTTTTACAATCCACAAGGCTGACACTCAGCATCGGCTAGAAAAGCCCCCTCGTTTTCAAACAGAAGGTGGCACCAGCAAGGACTTAGAGCAGCATAAAACCACGATAGATCCACTCAGAATCTTGCCAAAAGTAGACGCAAAAATTGGTAGATTTGGCCCATATTAACGAGCATTGCCAATCCTCACTTTTCGCTTGCTCAAACGGGGCGTCCAAAGGGTTTTGTGTCGCAAAGCAGCGCCTTGAGTTCAGGGCTACGGCAGCGCCGCTCAGACTGGTCGCGGTGAGACCCAAGCCCCAAGAGCAACTCGCTCATCTGCTGGCTGTACGCCTGAAAAATCAACGCCCGGATGGCGCGTGAGCCCGCCATCAACGTGTCTATCCCCTCCGGCGTAACCACGATCGCCTCTATTTCAGCATGTGGGGTTTCAGCAGGTTCAAAGGCCTCAAATTCCATCAAATATCCGGGTGAAAGTACGCATCGGGCAGCCCGGTGATCGCAGGAAAGCACCAATGCCGCCCCGCCAAAACCCGCGCCATCCACCACTTCCGGCACCAGCGTCAAAAGCCACCTGTCCCGCGCAAACGGCCGCGTAATCACCCGACCCATTCCAATCGAAACACGTGGGGCGCAGGCATCAAGAACCTCAGTAACTGTAGCAGTCAATCTAGAGGGCTGAGGTGATTGATCATGCCACATATTGGGTCGAGCCTTCGCATTACATCGCCCAATTATCGCGGCTCCACCACGCGAAACCTTGATATTTATCAATCTAGAATGGGCGATGTGCAGGCAGACAAAGCATATGAGCCAGAGGCGATCATGTTGGCTTTGTTGCACAAACCCGCTTGGGGACGTGTTTCCCCTGACCCCGGACGGATT
>NZ_CYRX01000012.1 GCF_001458315.1 Thalassobacter stenotrophicus
GGCTTTGTTGCACAAATCCCATCATGAGGGGATTCACTACGTGAAGCCAGCGTGGTAGCGGGTTGCGATGAGCAGCTGGACACCGACGACGTACAAGACCCGGAACTGGGCAGAGTACAATCATTCACTTAAGCAGCGGGGATCGCTGTTGATCTGGTTTGATCCAGAGATGTCATGGGAAGCAGAGGCCTCTGGACGCCGTGGGCGTCAGAAAACCTACAGCGATGCAGCCATCCAAGCCTGTTTGACCCTCAAGGTTCTATTCGGCTTGCCCTTGCGGCAGACGACCGGGTTTGTGGAGAGCTTGCTGAAACGGGTTGAGCTGGACTGGTCGGTGCCGGACTTCAGTACCCTGTGTCGGCGTCAGAAGACGTTGTCCGTCGCCATCCCTTACAAGGGATCAGCAGGACCACTTCACCTGCTTGTCGACAGCACAGGCATTAAGGCTGAAGGCGAAGGAGAGTGGAATGCCCGCAAGCATGGCGGTCCAAAGCGCCGCTTGTGGCGCAAGATCCACATTGGGGTCGATGAGGAAACGCTGGAGATCCGCGCGATCGAGGTGACGAGTAGCAGCATTGGGGACGCCCCGATGCTGCCAGACTTGCTCAGCCAGATCCCACCTGATCAGGAGCTTGGCAGCGTCACGGCGGACGGAGCATATGATACACGCAAATGCCATGATGCGATTGCGGCACGCAATGCGCACGCCGTCATACCCCCGCGCAAGAACGCCAAGATGTGGAAACCTGACACAGCAGGAGCGAAAGCGCGTAACGAAGCAGTGCGATCCTCAAAGTATCTGGGTCGTGCTTTGTGGCGAAACCTGACTGGATATCACCGCCGGAGCCGCGTTGAGACAAAAATGCATTGTGTAAAGCTACTCGGTCAGCGCCTCTTGGCGCGGGACTTCGATCGCCAGGTTGCAGAGATCCAGATCCGTGCCGCGATCCTAAACGGCTTCACAGCTCTTGGCATACCGCGTACGGTGGCCGTAGGCTAAATCCGTCCGGGGTCAGGGGAAACACGTCCCCAAGCGGGTTTGTGCAACAAAGCC
>NZ_CYRX01000013.1 GCF_001458315.1 Thalassobacter stenotrophicus
ACGCTGGCTTCACGTAGTGAATCCCCTCATGATGGGATTTGTGCAACAAAGCCGTGTATTACAGAAAGACGGAACGATTGCACTGAAGCATGAAATTTATGCTGAAGAAGATAAAAGCAGCATCAAAGGAAAAACTGCAATCAATACTGCACTAGCTAACGTGTTCAGCAAACACAACGAAACTAAAAGCAAAACGAAAAAACAAGCTGATGCTGAAGCAGATGCTGCAAACAGTAGCGATACTGTTGCGCAATACATCGAAGATGAAAAGCAAGCAGCAGAGTCTATCAACGATAAAGCTGCACTAGCAGCATAAGGAGTGAACTATGTTTAGCATTGAAACAACGTACTACTGCGATGACTGTAAATCAGTTACATCAAAGCAATGGAAGTTTGAAAATCCTCGCAAAGCATACTTGTTCTATAACGAACGTGTTGATGCACTTGCAGACAAAGAGGCAATCAAAGTTGGATACATTGAACTACGTTATCTAACTGATAACCCTAAAGCCTTTGATAGCTATCTAATGCTTACAGCAAATATAGGCACTGATAGCTATTCCTTCACTGCATCGCATTGGATGATGAGTTCAACAGAACTGATGGAAATCTACGATGTAATGACTGAAAAGACTTTGAATAAGGAGGCAGCGTAATGTTTTTACGAAAAAAACCCTATATCCCTAATCACAGCAATTCTTATTATTTGGAAGATTTGCATCCATCAACTCATCAAGTGAGATTCTCTAGTATATCTAAAGATGAACACGAACTAATAGAACGTAGAGTTCCTTTTAGCGACGAAGATGATGCGTGTTACGCATTTCAAATAATCTCTGAAAGAATGATGCGAGATGATACTACGTTATTTGGAAGCGTTTTTTTACTGTCACCAAATGGTGTTGAAAGTGTAACTGTTGTCGTAAATAACAAAGCCTACACAATTGACGAACAAGGCAGTATTTCAAATTTCAAAGTAGAAGAAGTGAACGATGACTATTCTGACACTCTTACAGCTTTCAGAAAGGAGGCTGCGTAATGTTTGACTTTGAACCAAAGACTACAACAGACATGGTGTTTTCAGATGCAAATACTAAGCGTCTGCTGTTAGATATAGTGACACGTAAACTTACATTCCCTACAAATGGTAAGAATACACTATTGCTGTATGGCACTTACGGTAGTGGAAAAACTACGTATGCTAATGTGTTTTTTAATGACTACGAAAAATCTTATGGTGGCAGTGATGCACTCATAGATGTGATAACAAATGAAGAAGGAGATAAGATTACAGAACAGATTACTCGTCTGAATAATCTTTCAAGTTTTACTTCGTTTAATGAGTCAGAAAAGCACTACTTTCTGTTTGATGAAGTGGATAACTATAGCGATACGCAACAGCAACGATTAAAGAGTTTTCTGAATAGAAAAAATATCGTTGTTGTAATGACGACAAACTTCTTACACAAAGTAGATATGGGGATACGAAGTAGAAGTCATGTTGTATGTTTCAACGCATCAAACAATGCATTTGATTACGTACAGCGTATGAAAAAAATAGTAATCCAAAATAAGCTGCCTATGGTAAGTGACGCTACACTCACATCAATTGCACAACATGCAAATGGTGATTGGAGAACTATGTGTTCTGAATTAGAACAAGTTTGTAGCAATATACCACTACCACCTACGCAGCAATCCAATAGACTTACAGTTGTTAAGTAGATCATTAGGCAGCACTCATGTGCTGCCTTTTTTCTTTTCAGTACTCAAATTCTTTGATACCTTTGCAGCATGTCTACAAGAAAATACTCAGAAGAACACATCAAAGAGTGGTGCCATGCACACTATCCATCTATAGATAGTGCGTCTGACGATGTTGTTTTGGAAGATAAGCTAAAGCAGTTACTAATTGAAGGTAGCTGTCTCTTTGATAAGTACCCTATCCAAGCAAATAGAACACTTCACAACCTACTTTCTGTAAATCGTTACACTCGCTATTTCACAAATCGTGCAAAGATTGAATTACTTGGATTTGATAACTTCAAGTTTCTGTGCAGTATTGGTGGAAGTAAATATACAAACGAGTACATCTTTACTACCTTACTTCGTCAGCATGTTAGTGAAGCCATTATTACTGAATGCGAAAAGCTATTAGCTACATACGCTAAGTAGTTTTAGGCAACGTCTACTTCAGCATAAAGCTGCTGCTGAAATTCGACAAAAGTACGCTGAATGTCTTGTACGCTACCTAACTCTTGTTGTGCAGCATGTATACTGCCGTACTTAGCTGTAAGTACCGTACTCAGCTTACCTACATCCAATTCGTCTACACCAATGTTTACGTAGTTACGTAAGACGTATTCAACGAACTCTCTTTGCTTCGCATTTAGCAAGTTATAGATATTACCTTTGTTTGTTTCTACACGTGCTGCACGTGTTACTGGTGCTTTTGCATATGCGATGTATTCAAGCACATCAAACAAGTCGCTATCTTTAGCGTTAATCAACTCTTGCAGCTTTTCTAAGTCATCCTTATGACATCCAGCGTTTTCTAGCTTCTTAAGCAACTCTCTACGTGTCATCGGATTTGCCCATAGACTGCGAAGTTTTTCTTCACTTTCTAACAGTTCTGGCAACTTAAGAGTATCAAATAGACGCTTAAGGAATTCTTCTGCGCTAATAGGTTTTCCATCAACGTAGAAATACGTACTACTCATACTTTGTAGTTCACGCACTTTTCCATCACTTAGCTTAATGCGTAACTTTGGCTTATTATGCGTGTCTTCACCCTCGTCGCCACCTTTACCACCGCTGTTACCTTCCTCGCCTTTGCCACCTTTCTTACCAGTATCACCACCTTCTGGTTCTACTGGTTCACCGTCCCATTCAGCATCATTGAACAAGTGATATGCGTTCACAAAGTCGACGATAGTAAAGAAATGTTTGCCTTCAAACAGACGTGTGCCTCGTCCAATAATCTGTTTGAATTCAATCATGCTGTTTACTGGACGTAGCAAAACAATATTGCGAACGTTACGTGCATCAACGCCAGTGGTTAACTTTTGGCTAGTAGTAAGTATGGTTGGAATTGATTTATCGTTGTCTTGAAACTGCTTCAGATACGTATCACCAAGTGCACCATCATTTGCAGTAACACGTACACAATAATCTACACTTTTGCTGCTAGCTTCTTGATTTATTAAATCACGTACAAGTCCAGCATGTGCTTGATTGGCACAGAATACGATTGTCTTTTCAGCTTCATTGATGGCAGCAAGCATGTCTTGCACACGCTTTCTTTCACGTTCTTCAATGACAATTCGCTTGTTAAAGTCACTCTCTTTGGGCTTTGTTGCACAAATCCCATCATGAGGGGATTCACTACGTGAAGCCAGCGTGG
>NZ_CYRX01000014.1 GCF_001458315.1 Thalassobacter stenotrophicus
ATCCGTCTGGGGAAAAGGGAAGAATGCTCAGACCCCGATTTGTGCAACAGAGCCTCTAAACGACCATTAGCGGATTTCAACATACATCGCATTTCTTGGCGGCTTGGAGCCCAAAACTCCCCATTTCTGCATCGTAGCTAATACTCGCCATCGCAAAATCCTCATTCCTGCGGTCAGAAAGGACAATTCAAAAGTACCATTCATCATCACTAACCTGCTGTGTGACAGCTCAGAATTTAGCGCGCTATCAGTTCGCTAATGCTTTTGACTGCTGCACTTGACCGCCGCTCAACGAACTCCGGTGCGCAGTTTAAACTTCCCGCCTTGCCGGTGGCCGGATCGATGATTGCCAACACCATAGCGTTCCCGGCCTCTTGGCCGATGCGCTGCGCAGGAAGTCGGACGGTCGTCAATGCGGGTTCAATTTCTGAGGACCCTTTGAAATCGCCAATTCCCACGACCGTGACATCGTCCGGTACGCGCAGTCCACTCGCTGTCGCACCATAAAGCGCTCCGGTCGCAAGAATATCATTGCCGCAGATAAGCGCTGTTGGCCGATCCCTCTGCAGCAATAATCGCTTTGTGTCCTGCTTTGATTCCGAAATGCTATAAACTGTTTCCAGCATCCATTCATCGGGCACGTCCACACCCGCCACACGCAAGGTCGTCAGCACTACGTCACGTCGTGCGAGAGCGCGGTCATTGCCGTGTGTCGGCGGAAACATACAGGCGACACGCCGATGCCCCAACTCGAGGACATGCTCTGCAATCAGTCTTCCCGCTTGTTCGTTATCAGCGCCGATGGAGGGGTAGCGCGATGTCGCGGAATAATTCCACATCAACACGCATGGAATTTCCTGACTATCTAGCAATTGAAACACAGCCTCGTCATGATCCAAACCCGTCAACACGACACCATCAACGCGGTGCTCTAGGAACTTGCGTAAGATCGCGTACTCACGCTGGAGATCATACCCATGTGACGCCAGCAGGATGGTGAAGCCTTGTGAGGCAACGGTATCGGAGAACGCCTGCACGACTTCAGCAAAGATTGCATGATCCAATGTTGGAACCAGAACGCCGATAGTCCCTGATCTGATCCCATGAATCGTTTGCGCGGCCCTGTTTCGGATATATCCCGTCCTACGCACAGCCGTATCGATCTTCTTGCGAGTGGCCGATTTCACCAACTCTGGGTGGTTAAAATAGCGTGATACCGTGGAAGGCGACACGCGCGCGGCCTTAGATACGGTGACGATATCTACTTTTTTAGCCTTTTTATCAGCCACTTATTTCACCTCATCAGCATTTTTATGAAAACATTTGCAAAACTATTTTCATCGCTTAACGTGACTGGTCAAGCCAAAGTTTGGGAGGGTTTTGGGCCAGATGGAATTCCTGTACTACATGGGCGACGTGTTCACCCCGATAAATTTCGGGTTGCTGTTGCTTGGCACTATCGGCGGCCTGATTTTGGGGGCAACTCCGGGGCTTTCGCCTACAATGGCCGTGGCATTGCTCATACCGTTCACCTTCAAACTTGAGCCGCAGCAGGGATTGATCCTTTTGGGTGCTGCCTACACATCGACCGTTGCAGGCGGGGCGGTCAGCGCGATCCTGCTAAAGATCCCTGGCGCACCAGCCAATATCGCGACCACGCTGGATGGTCACACTATGGCAACGAAGGGCGAAGGGGCAAAAGCCCTGCAGCTGTCATTTATCGCGTCGGCGATAGGTGGCCTGTTTGGCGTTTTCCTCCTGATCTTTTTGACACCTGTGTTGGCACAATGGGCGCTCGCTTTCGGACCGTCACATTTATTCTGGCTCGCGATCCTGGGCGTTACCGTCATCGGCACATTGGACTCCAGTTCGGTGGTAAAAGGCCTTTTATCGGGCTGTATTGGTCTCTGGCTGGCCACAATTGGCTTTGACGACATCATGGGCGCGCAGCGGTTTATCTTCCATCCCGCGGTAAGTGGCGGAATTAATGTGATCCCTGCGCTGATTGGCCTGTTCGCCATACCGCAAGTCATCACGATGTTCACTAAGGGCCGCCGCAATGATGATGCAGAGGTCATCAATGTGAAGAAACACCCCATTCGACTTGCATTTGTTGAGGTTTTCAAACGCAAGACCGCGCTCGCTATTGGGACAATTACGGGTTCAATTATCGGCCTGATCCCCGGTGTGGGCGGACAGATTGCAGGCTTAGTCGCATATGATCAGTCCAAAAAGTTTAGCAAGGAAAGCGATAAATTCGGGACAGGCCACAGTGAAGGTGTGATTGCGGCAGAGAGTGCCAACAACGCTATGGTTGGTCCATCTTTGGTACCGCTTCTGACGCTTTCTATTCCTGGCTCTCCTACAGCTGCTGTTTTGTTAGGGGGTCTTTTGATCCATGGTATCTTCCCCGGACCCGACCTCTTTATGAATTATCCGCAAGTGGCATGGACATTCATCGACTCCATGCTGATTGGGCAACTTTTGATGTGTATCTTCGGGCTCTATATCGCCGGCCTAGCGGCGAGTGTCGCTCGGGTACCTCATGCGGTCATGGCAGCCATTGTTTTAGGTCTAGCTGTCTTTGGAAGCTACTCCGTGCAGAATTCCATGGGCGATGTTTACGTGATGGCGACGCTGGGTCTCGGCATGTATTTCCTAGAACGTTTTGGGTTTTCTGCCGCACCCTTGGTGCTTGGACTGATCCTCGGCCCCATCGCAGAGGCGAACTTTATCCAAGGATCGATGATCGCGAATGCTACCGTTGGCAAAGCCACTTACTTCTTCACCGGTTGGCTGAATTGGCTGCTTATTCTTATTGTCTCTGCTTCAATCGCCTATTCAGTCTGGATGGAAATCATGGCTCGTCGATACACGACCAAAGACGATGCCGTCGCAAAGGAAGAGGCGCTGTCATGACCGATCTGCCCCGCAATCAGCACATCTTTGCGTCTGGCCTGATCGCTGCGGTCGGTGTCAGTATAGCTTACATCAGCTTCACGCAGGAGCCCGCGGATGCATTCATTTTTCCACGCCTGATTTCGTCGGTCTTCGCAGTTTTGGCGATCTGGACTTTTGGGAAGGCTATCTTGGGCCGGACGAAAGTCGGCAATGGGATCAGCTACGACGCTATGCGCAACATGCTGCCCGGATTAATCGTTGCGATCATTTACGTCTATTGGGCGGCTAAGGCGTTCGGCTTTTATACCGCCACCGCGATTGCTTTCTTTATCTTGCTTTCACTTTATGACCCGTCACCCCACTCAGAGTTAAAAAGCTGGGGCAAACGGCTCTTGATTACCGCTGGCTTTATAGCGGTGATGTACGGTCTCTTCGCGCAGCTTCTGAATGTTTTCACACCGCAAGAGATTTTTTTCTGAACCGCAAAGGCGGCAGAGTTAACCCTAGGGAGGATACTATGAAACAGTGGATTGCAGGGGCCGCATTGGCCTTAGCCACAATGACAGGAACAGCCTATGCCGATGGACATAGCAGTTATCCCGAACGCCCCATCATGATGATGGTCAGCTATGGAGCGGGTGGTGCAACTGACTTTCAGGCACGCATCGTTACGATGACTGCCGGGAATGAAGATGCACTTGGTATGCCCATCGCCATTGTGAACCGCCCGGGAGCGGGTGGTCGTGTCGGTTGGAACTGG
Source organism: Thalassobacter stenotrophicus (assembly GCF_001458315.1). Taxonomy (GTDB): domain Bacteria; phylum Pseudomonadota; class Alphaproteobacteria; order Rhodobacterales; family Rhodobacteraceae; genus Thalassobacter; species Thalassobacter stenotrophicus. Next base: position 3,662 of record NZ_CYRX01000014.1, read on the forward strand.
CTTGCGACCGAAGCAGAAGCAGACGGCTATACGCTTGGCGCATATAATATTCCTCACTTCGTGGCGCAGTCCATCGAAGGTGGCGTGTCTTACTCGACCGACAGCTTTGAACCGATTGCAAATTGGGGCGCTGACCCAGCCGTATTCGTTGTCGGTGCTGACAGCGAATTTAACTCAATGGCGGATGTTGTCGATTATGCAAAAGCAAATCCTGGTGGTTTGACATTCTCTGGCGCTGGCCTTTTTGTTGGCCACCACATTGCAGCTTTACAGCTTGAGAAAGCGGCTGGCGTGAAGCTGGCCTACATCCCCAATAATGCTGGCGGTGCAGGTGCGATGCGCGCCGTTATCGCAGGTGAAGTCCTTGGTGGGGTTAACAACTTATCCGATGCGTTCCGTGCGCAAGCTGCCGGCAACGTAAAGATCCTGGGGGTGTTCGACCTTGAGCGCAACGAAGAGTTCCTCCCAGACGTGCCAACAATGACGGAACAAGGCTTTGACATCGACAATGCGTCTGTGAATTTCCGTGGTGTGATGGTGCCAAAGGGCACACCACAGCCAATCATCGACAAGCTGGCCGAAACTGTGCCGGCAATGTTCGGCAATGGACGCGTAAAGAGCCGCATGGCTGCTGGTGGTTCGCCAATGGCCATCATGAGCCGCGACGAAGTCCTAGAAATGTGGGCGGCGCGTGAGGAAACACTCAAAGAACTTCTCGCTGGTCTCTAAACCAACTGCGCAGCGCCTCTGATCAGGTGCTGCGCGCCAATTAAATACAGGATAGTCACTATGAGCTCCATCGATCCGATCGCAGAGGTAGAACTGATCGTCGCACGTGCGCGCAGTGCCCAGAGCGCTTTTGAGCGCAGCGGATCACAAAACGCCTATGACCGCGCCGCACAGGCGGCGGCTTGGGCGATCATGGAACCGTCCCGCAATCGCCATCTGGCCGAACTTGCGGTTGAAACGACTGGGCTCGGGAACGTGCCCGACAAGATTACAAAAAACCACCGCAAGACGCTGGGCCTGATGCGCGACATTCAGCACGCAAAGACTCAAGGGGTGATCAGCGATGACGCCGCAACAGGGATTGCGGAAATTGCTCGCCCTATTGGTGTGATTGGAGCTGTCGTTCCCTCGACAAACCCCGGGGCGACACCTGCAAACAACATCATCAATGCCCTTAAGTGCGGGAACGCAATCGTGGTGTCGCCATCACCAAAAGGCGTACCAACCTGCGAGGCTCTACTCGGCTATATCCACACTGAGTTTGACAAGCTTGGGATCGATCGTGATTTGGTGCAGATGATCCCAGGACGTGGATCCAAAGAAAAAACTCAAAGACTGCTTGAAATTGCAGATTTGATTGTTGTCACCGGCAGTCAAAACAACGTCAAACGAGCCTATACATCAGGAACACCCGCGTTGGCCGTGGGCGCTGGAAATGTTGCTGTCATCGTCGATGAGACTGCGGACTTGGCCGCTGCAGCCGAAAAAATCAAAGCGTCCAAGACTTTTGACAATGCAACGTCTTGTTCTTCCGAAAACGCGGTTGTCGTTGTGGATGAGATTTACGACGCCTTTGCAGCCGAGATGGCACGCACGGGCGGCGCATTGATCACAGATGAAACCAAAATAACATCCAGACTATGGGTGAAAGGGCATCTAAACCCACAAGCGATTGCGCAAGATGCAGCTAAGATGATCGAGGCATTGGGCCTAAGTAACGAGGTCCCTGCAGATACTGCCTACCTTGCCGTAGAGACTAAAGGCATTGGCCCAGATCATCCGCTATCTGGCGAAAAACTAAGCCGAGTTCTGACCGTCTATCGAGCGAAGGACTTTGACGACGCTGTGCGCATTACGCGTGAAATCGAAATGTACCAAGGCGCGGGCCATTCTGTCGGCATTCATACACAAAATAGGGATAGGCCACTCGAACTCGCGACAGTTATCCCAACAAGCCGCGTTATTGTGAACCAAGCGCACACTTTCGCCACTGGTGGATCGTTTACGAATGGCATGCCGTTTTCTTTGTCGATGGGCTGCGGGTCTTGGGGTGGTAATTCCATTGATACAAACCTGCATTGGCGCCATTTCATGCAGACCACTAAAATCGTACGAGAAATTCCAGCCCACGAGCCCGCGGTAGAGGATATCTTTGGCGATTACTGGAGCGAGGCTGGTAAATGATTCTTGATAAAGCGATGCCACCTCAAGGTACCGTCCAAAATTGGCTGGATACGCGTGCAGAAGAGGGTGGGATCGCCATCCTGTTCCCTGAAACTGATGAGCGATTGACGTGGCGAGAGTTGCGTGATGAAGCGCGCAGTATGGCGCAGGGCCTCACCGGTGCTGGCATCAAGCAAGGCGAAAGTGTCGCCATTGTACACCCCAACGGCCCAAGTGGCGTGCTGGCGGTATATGCCGCGCTCTATGGTGGTTTTCGGGCGACGATGATCAACCTAGCTGCAGGTCCCGCTGCCATTGCCTATGCGTTAGATCACAGTGGTGCGCGATTTGCGTTTGTCCATGACAGCCAAACCGAGACCATTGCACAGGTCGCGCCAGATGGCCTCGAAATCATTGACCCTAACTTGTTGCAGAACAAGGCTCAAATCCCTGAATTCACCGCCAACCAACATGCGCTCTTGATGTATACGTCCGGCACAACCGGTCAGCCCAAAGGGGTCGTACATTCTCATGCGAGCCTATTGGCCGGTGGTTGGACGACAGCCATTGCCCATGACCTTTCGCCAGCTGATCGTGGCTTTTGCGTCTTGCCGATCTATCACATCAACGGGCTTTGCGTGACGATGATGGGTGCACTTGTCTCAGGCGGTTCGCTGGCAATGACCGCGAAATTTTCAGCCAGCAAATTCTGGGAGCAGGCGGAAGTGGCAAAGGTGACCTGGTTCTCGGTCGTGCCTACTATCATTAGCCACCTTCTGCACAATGACACCAACCCCACGCCAGAAGTACGCGAACGCCTGCGGTTTGGTCGCTCTGCATCATCCGCACTGGCCATCGAGACGCAATCTGCGTTTGAAGAACGCTTCAATGTGCCCATCATTGAGACAATGGGCCTGACAGAAACTGCAGCTCAAATCCTATCAAATCCACTCCCGCCCGGTGTGCGTAAAATCGGGTCGCCGGGGGTCGGATACGGTAATGAGATTTGCATTCTCACGCCCGATCTCAAAGCAGCGCCGGTCAATCAGGAAGGCGAAATAGCGATACGTGGCCCTAATGTGATGGTGGAGTATCTTCACAATCCAGAAGCAACCAAAAAGACATTTGCAGGCGAGTGGCTACGAACGGGTGATTTGGGGCGTGTGGATGATGACGGTTATGTCTTTGTGACAGGACGGCTGAAAGAGCTGATTATCAAGGGCGGCGAAAACATTGCACCCCGCGAGATTGATGAAGTTCTTTATTCAGAGCCCGACGTTATTGAGGCCGCTGCTTTTGCGCGAAGCTGCAAGAGTTATGGCGAAACGGTTGAAGCGGCTGTCGCCGTCAAGCCAGGATCGCAGCTGTCAGAGAAGGCGTTGATATCACTCTGTCAGGAACGCCTTGGAAAATTCAAATCGCCTGACACAATTCATTTTTTACCAGAGCTACCAAAGGGCCCCTCTGGCAAGATACAACGGCTCAAGTTGGCGGATCTTGTTTAGCATTTACGGTCATTGGGCCGCACTGATTGACAGGCGGAAGATTTAAGCGACCGGTGGCAGGTACGTTTAGAGGCTTTGTTGCACAAATCGGGGTCTGAGCATTCTTCCCCTTTCCCCAGACGGAC
>NZ_CYRX01000015.1 GCF_001458315.1 Thalassobacter stenotrophicus
CAAGAGCAGAAGCAATACCGCCAGCAATAGCACCAAACATAAATCACCTCACTTAAGTGGCTGGAGACAAATAATCTCTTTAATAACCTGATTCAGCGAAACCAATCCGCGGCATTTAGTAGCGGTAAAGTTAGACCAAACCATGAAACCAACATAAACATTATTGCCCGGCGTACGGGGAAGGACGTCAATAGTCACACAGTCCTTGACGGTATAATAACCACCATCATGGCGACCATCCAAAGGATAAACATCATAGGCAGTCGGGAGGGTAGTCGGAACCGAAGAAGACTCAAAGCGAACCAAACAGGCAAAAAATTTAGGGTCGGCATCAAAAGCAATATCAGCACCAACAGAAACAACCTGATTAGCGGCGTTGACAGATGTATCCATCTGAATGCAATGAAGAAAACCACCATTACCAGCATTAACCGTCAAACTATCAAAATATAACGTTGACGATGTAGCTTTAGGTGTCTGTAAAACAGGTGCCGAAGAAGCTGGAGTAACAGAAGTGAGAACCAGCTTATCAGAAAAAAAGTTTGAATTATGGCGAGAAATAAAAGTCTGAAACATGATTAAACTCCTAAGCAGAAAACCTACCGCGCTTCGCTTGGTCAACCCCTCAGCGGCAAAAATTAAAATTTTTACCGCTTCGGCGTTATAACCTCACACTCAATCTTTTATCACGAAGTCATGATTGAATCGCGAGTGGTCGGCAGATTGCGATAAACGGTCACATTAAATTTAACCTGACTATTCCACTGCAACAACTGAACGGACTGGAAACACTGGTCATAATCATGGTGGCGAATAAGTACGCGTTCTTGCAAATCACCAGAAGGCGGTTCCTGAATGAATGGGAAGCCTTCAAGAAGGTGATAAGCAGGAGAAACATACGAAGGCGCATAACGATACCACTGACCCTCAGCAATCTTAAACTTCTTAGACGAATCACCAGAACGGAAAACATCCTTCATAGAAATTTCACGCGGCGGCAAGTTGCCATACAAAACAGGGTCGCCAGCAATATCGGTATAAGTCAAAGCACCTTTAGCGTTAAGGTACTGAATCTCTTTAGTCGCAGTAGGCGGAAAACGAACAAGCGCAAGAGTAAACATAGTGCCATGCTCAGGAACAAAGAAACGCGGCACAGAATGTTTATAGGTCTGTTGAACACGACCAGAAAACTGGCCTAACGACGTTTGGTCAGTTCCATCAACATCATAGCCAGATGCCCAGAGATTAGAGCGCATGACAAGTAAAGGACGGTTGTCAGCGTCATAAGAGGTTTTACCTCCAAATGAAGAAATAACATCATGGTAACGCTGCATGAAGTAATCACGTTCTTGGTCAGTATGCAAATTAGCATAAGCAGCTTGCAGACCCATAATGTCAATAGATGTGGTAGAAGTCGTCATTTGGCGAGAAAGCTCAGTCTCAGGAGGAAGCGGAGCAGTCCAAATGTTTTTGAGATGGCAGCAACGGAAACCATAACGAGCATCATCTTGATTAAGCTCATTAGGGTTAGCCTCGGTACGGTCAGGCATCCACGGCGCTTTAAAATAGTTGTTATAGATATTCAAATAACCCTGAAACAAATGCTTAGGGATTTTATTGGTATCAGGGTTAATCGTGCCAAGAAAAGCGGCATGGTCAATATAACCAGTAGTGTTAACAGTCGGGAGAGGAGTGGCATTAACACCATCCTTCATGAACTTAATCCACTGTTCACCATAAACGTGACGATGAGGGACATAAAAAGTAAAAATGTCTACAGTAGAGTCAATAGCAAGGCCACGACGCAATGGAGAAAGACGGAGAGCGCCAACGGCGTCCATCTCGAAGGAGTCGCCAGCGATAACCGGAGTAGTTGAAATGGTAATAAGACGACCAATCTGACCAGCAAGGAAGCCAAGATGGGAAAGGTCATGCGGCATACGCTCGGCGCCAGTTTGAATATTAGACATAATTTATCCTCAAGTAAGGGGCCGAAGCCCCTGCAATTAAAATTGTTGACCACCTACATACCAAAGACGAGCGCCTTTACGCTTGCCTTTAGTACCTCGCAACGGCTGCGGACGACCAGGGCGAGCGCCAGAACGTTTTTTACCTTTAGACATTACATCACTCCTTCTGCACGTAATTTTTGACGCACGTTTTCTTCTGCGTCAGTAAGAACGTCAGTGTTTCCTGCGCGTACACGCAAGGTAAACGCGAACAATTCAGCGGCTTTAACCGGACGCTCGACGCCATTAATAATGTTTTCCGTAAATTCAGCGCCTTCCATGATGAGACAGGCCGTTTGAATGTTGACGGGATGAACATAATAAGCAATGACGGCAGCAATAAACTCAACAGGAGCAGGAAAGCGAGGGTATCCTACAAAGTCCAGCGTACCATAAACGCAAGCCTCAACGCAGCGACGAGCACGAGAGCGGTCAGTAGCAATCCAAACTTTGTTACTCGTCAGAAAATCGAAATCATCTTCGGTTAAATCCAAAACGGCAGAAGCCTGAATGAGCTTAATAGAGGCCAAAGCGGTCTGGAAACGTACGGATTGTTCAGTAACTTGACTCATGATTTCTTACCTATTAGTGGTTGAACAGCATCGGACTCAGATAGTAATCCACGCTCTTTTAAAATGTCAACAAGAGAATCTCTACCATGAACAAAATGTGACTCATATCTAAACCAGTCCTTGACGAACGTGCCAAGCATATTAAGCCACTTCTCCTCATCCAACGCGTCAGTTTTTGACAGAATCGTTAGTTGATGGCGAAAGGTCGCAAAGTAAGAGCTTCTCGAGCTGCGCAAGGATAGGTCGAATTTTCTCATTTTCCGCCAGCAGTCCACTTCGATTTAATTCGTAAACAAGCAGTAGTAATTCCTGCTTTATCAAGATAATTTTTCGACTCATCAGAAATATCCGAAAGTGTTAACTTCTGCGTCATGGAAGCGATAAAACTCTGCAGGTTGGATACGCCAATCATTTTTATCGAAGCGCGCATAAATTTGAGCAGATTTGTCGTCACAGGTTGCGCCGCCAAAACGTCGGCTACAGTAACTTTTCCCAGCCTCAATCTCATCTCTCTTTTTGCGTTCTGCTTCAATATCTGGTTGAACGGCGTCGCGTCGTAACCCAGCTTGGTAAGTTGGATTAAGCACTCCGTGGACAGATTTGTCATTGTGAGCATTTTCATCCCGAAGTTGCGGCTCATTCTGATTCTGAACAGCTTCTTGGGAAGTAGCGACAGCTTGGTTTTTAGTGAGTTGTTCCATTCTTTAGCTCCTAGACCTTTAGCAGCAAGGTCCATATCTGACTTTTTGTTAACGTATTTAGCCACATAGAAACCAACAGCCATATAACTGGTAGCTTTAAGCGGCTCACCTTTAGCATCAACAGGCCACAACCAACCAGAACGTGAAAAAGCGTCCTGCGTGTAGCGAACTGCGATGGGCATACTGTAACCATAAGGCCACGTATTTTGCAAGCTATTTAACTGGCGGCGATTGCGTACCCGACGACCAAAATTAGGGTCAACGCTACCTGTAGGAAGTGTCCGCATAAAGTGCACCGCATGGAAATGAAGACGGCCATTAGCTGTACCATACTCAGGCACACAAAAATACTGATAGCAGTCGGCGTGTGAATCATTAGCCTTGCGACCCTCGGCAGCAAGAACCATACGACCAATATCACGAAAATAGTCACGCAAAGCATTGGGATTATCATAAAACGCCTCTAATCGGTCGTCAGCCAACGTGAGAGTGTCAAAAACGATAAACCAACCATCAGCATGAGCCTGTCGCATTGCATTCATCAAACGCTGAATAGCAAAGCCTCTACGCGATTTCATAGTGGAGGCCTCCAGCAATCTTGAACACTCATCCTTAATACCTTTCTTTTTGGGGTAATTATACTCATCGCGAATATCCTTAAGAGGGCGTTCAGCAGCCAGCTTGCGGCAAAACTGCGTAACCGTCTTCTCGTTCTCTAAAAACCATTTTTCGTCCCCTTCGGGGCGGTGGTCTATAGTGTTATTAATATCAAGTTGGGGGAGCACATTGTAGCATTGTGCCAATTCATCCATTAACTTCTCAGTAACAGATACAAACTCATCACGAACGTCAGAAGCAGCCTTATGGCCGTCAACATACATATCACCATTATCGAACTCAACGCCCTGCATACGAAAAGACAGAATCTCTTCCAAGAGCTTGATGCGGTTATCCATCTGCTTATGGAAGCCAAGCATTGGGGATTGAGAAAGAGTAGAAATGCCACAAGCCTCAATAGCAGGTTTAAGAGCCTCGATACGCTCAAAGTCAAAATAATCAGCGTGACATTCAGAAGGGTAATAAGAACGAACCATAAAAAAGCCTCCAAGATTTGGAGGCATGAAAACATACAATTGGGAGGGTGTCAATCCTGACGGTTATTTCCTAGACAAATTAGAGCCAATACCATCAGCTTTACCGTCTTTCCAGAAATTGTTCCAAGTATCGGCAACAGCTTTATCAATACCATGAAAAATATCAACCACACCAGAAGCAGCATCAGTGACGACATTAGAAATATCCTTTGCAGTAGCGCCAATATGAGAAGAGCCATACCGCTGATTCTGCGTTTGCTGATGAACTAAGTCAACCTCAGCACTAACCTTGCGAGTCATTTCTTTGATTTGGTCATTGGTAAAATACTGACCAGCCGTTTGAGCTTGAGTAAGCATTTGGCGCATAATCTCGGAAACCTGCTGTTGCTTGGAAAGATTGGTGTTTTCCATAATAGACGCAACGCGAGCAGTAGACTCCTTCTGTTGATAAGCAAGCATCTCATTTTGTGCATATACCTGGTCTTTCGTATTCTGGCGTGAAGTCGCCGACTGAATGCCAGCAATCTCTTTTTGAGTCTCATTTTGCATCTCGGCAATCTCTTTCTGATTGTCCAGTTGCATTTTAGTAAGCTCTTTTTGATTCTCAAATCCGGCGTCAACCATACCAGCAGAGGAAGCATCAGCACCAGCACGCTCCCAAGCATTAAGCTCAGGAAATGCAGCAGCAAGATAATCACGAGTATCCTTTCCTTTATCAGCGGCAGACTTGCCACCAAGTCCAACCAAATCAAGCAACTTATCAGAAACGGCAGAAGTGCCAGCCTGCAACGTACCTTCAAGAAGTCCTTTACCAGCTTTAGCCATAGCACCAGAAACAAAACTAGGGACGGCCTCATCAGGGTTAGGAACATTAGAGCCTTGAATGGCAGATTTAATACCAGCATCACCCATGCCTACAGTATTGTTATCGGTAGCAAGCACATCACCTTGAATGCCACCGGAGGCGGCTTTTTGACCGCCTCCAAACAATTTAGACATGGCGCCACCAGCAAGAGCAGAAGCAATACCGCCAGCAATAGCACCAAACATAAATCACCTCACTTA
>NZ_CYRX01000016.1 GCF_001458315.1 Thalassobacter stenotrophicus
CCCCTTGGCGCATCCTTCCTTGAGTTTGACAGTACGGGGCGGTTTTTCGACATGCTCCATTCCACCTTTGCCTCCATCGAAGAGGGCGAAAACATCGCCGCCCGCGCCCTTGGCCGCCCCGAGATGGCGTTTGAGTGGGATGCCGTGCGCGCCGTTCTGACCCGCCATGACGAAAGCCAGCAGGCGGAATTGGCCGCTCTCATGCAGGCCTATCTGGGCAAGACCCTGTCACCGCACCGCCAAGGGTTTACCGCCCTCATCGGCCAAGCGGGTGAACAGGTGTCGGGCATCTATGAGGCTGATTACCGCGACTTTAACCGTGAAACCTATGCCCGCGGGCGCGAAACCTTTGATGCCACTTATGCGGCGTTCAAAAAGCTTCTGCTGGGTGTCTGGCGGCGAGATGAATTGGCCCAGCGGGAGGCGGCGGAATGAGCTGTAGCGCACCCCCCTCAACCAACCTGAGCCGATCCCATCCGTCAAACAGACCCTAACCAAGGCATTCCGAGGGGGAAGAAACCCCTAGGCGCAGTCTCTGCTCCCCGCTAGGCTCCGCCCCCGATCCAGGAGGACACCCAAATGGCCAAACGCAAACGTCTCAGCCCCGCCGCCGCCCTATCCCCGCAGGCAGCCCCCGCACCGGACGCCAAGGCATCGCCCTTTCCCAGCCCCTCCATCGCGCCGCCGCCGATTGCCCAAGTCAGCGCGCAGGCCGCTAGCACCGCGGCTCTGACGGAACTGTCGGACATGGTCACGGAGGCGCGCACCACGGGCCGCTTGCTAGAGGCCCTGCCCCTTGATGCCATCGAAATGCACCACATCCTACGCGATCGCATGGGGATGTACGGCGAAGAGTTAGAGGTCCTTGTGGCCTCCATCCGTGCGCGGGGGCAAAGCACCCCGATTGAGGTCACCCCCCTGCCCGATCAACCGGGACGATATGGCCTGATTTCGGGGTATCGGCGGATGGCTGCTTTGCGCAAATTGGCCCAAGAGGACCCGGCCTTTGGCACCGTAAAGGCGCAGGTGATTTCCCACGGCTCGGCGCAGGCGGCCTATGTGGCCATGGTCGAGGAAAACGAGGTTCGGGTTGATCTGTCGCCCTATGAACGGGCCCATATGGTGGTGCGCGCGCTGGAAAACGGGCTGTTTTCTGATGAAAAGGACGCGCTGCAAACGCTCTATGAACATGTGACGCGGTCCAAACGATCCCGGATCAAGGCGTTGATGCCGTTGGTGCGGGCCTTGGGCGACAGCCTGCGCCACCCTGCCCACCTGTCTGAGCGGACGGGCCTTGCGTTGGTCAAAGCGGTGAGCGCCGATGCCGCCTTGGGCGTGCGCCTGCGCGATCTGTTGGCCGCCCAAGCGGAGGTCAGCCCCGCCGAAGAGGCCGCCTTGATGGAGCGCGTCTTGGCCGACAAACCCGTGCTGCAAAGCCAAGTAGAGGCCGCCGCAGAACAGGCCAAAGAGGCCAAGGAATTGGCCGAGGCGCCCGTTGTCAAACCCCGCCGTCCGCAGGTCAGTTTTGAGCCTAACAAAGGGCTTTTGCAGGTCACGGGTGCGGATGATGCGTTGTTTGAAGCGGTCAAAAGGCTGGTGCTGGACTTTGATGACGACTTCGTAGAATAGGTCAGTAATGTTGCCACATTGTTGCGCGCGCGCAACAATGGGTCCGGTTTGATACCTATTTTCCAAAGGGCGCTCTCCTGCCCTATTGCGTGTATCCCACGACAATCTCTGAGACGATCTGCTGGTCCGCACCATAGCTGCCACCGGGCTTGAGATAGATCACAAGGCTGCCGTTATCCGGGGCCGTATAGGCCGCGAAACTTGCGGTCAGATATCGCCAGCCTTCAGACAAGGGCGCGTCGTCGACGCCAAAGATCAATTCTCGGGTGGTTTCGGCGTCTGTGTTCCAAGCATCCCCGTCCGGCGTATCGGGGCCGTGTTGGAAATAAAGCCGCAGGCTATAGCTGGTCAGATCCGCAGCCTCAGCCCCATCGGCGCGCAGACGGCCCATCAAGGTCTCAACCCTGCTGCCTGCACGCAGATAAAGCCCGGTATCCAACCACGTCAGGGCGGGATCGGCGCCCGTGTCACTGGCCCCGGCATGGGCATCACCCACCTCCCCATGGGCGCGCGACAGCGTCACCCAACGTTGATCGCTATAGGCAATCCAGCGCCCGCCCAGTTCCGCGTGATGCGGCACATGCGCCCCAGACGGAAAGCTGACCATGCCGCTGGTGCCATCGACCTCAAGCCCGGTGAACCACGTGGTCCCATCCGCGCTGACCTTGACGGAGAAATTATCACTGCCCGCCAGCCCCATTTCCGCCCGCCCCGACCAGTTGCTTTGGTACAAGAGGCTTGCGGTTTCGGCGGTGTCGGCCTTGTTGATTTTCAACTGGTGGCCTGCGCCTTCGTGGCTGAGCAGGGTATTGGCGCCCGAGACCGCGAGGCGATTGGTGCTATCGGCGGTGGTGTTCACACCCAAGGTTTCCACCGCGTTGCCGGGCAAAATCCAAGTGCTGCCGTCATAGACCCATTCGATTAGCGTATCTGTGGCGCGGGTGGTCCAACCCGCCGAAGGCACAACGACGGTCCAGCCGCTGTCTTCCCACACTGCGATGGAGCCATCGAGCCCGGCCCAATCACCTGTCCCACCCGGGCCCACCACGTAGCGCGCGCCTTGGACGGGGTCCTGGGGCGGGTCTGTGCGGCCAACCTCGGTCACGGTGGGTTGGACGATCACGTCGAGGGTGCGAATGGCTTCGTTATGGGTGACATGTTTTTGGGCCTGTGCAGGCTGAATATAGGGCAATGACAAGATGAGAGACGAGTCAGACAATGTGACCTCCACAAGGATTTAAGCAGCATGTGCGTGTAATAAGAGGAGCGAAATGTCGGGCTGAGCAGTTAACAGAGTGTTAATTTTCGGCGTTTGCGCGGGTCGCGTGCATCCCCTTTGCAGGGGCAATGTGGGGTTGTGCTGGAAAAGGCCGCCCGCCCACAGTACCAAGGCCCAAATGCGGTGGGTTCTTTCCGCCCATACCCCTGATCCCTTGCCCGAGGACCCCCGAGATGACCGACATGCCCAGCACCCCAAACCCAACCATCACCGTCGGCCCCAAAGCCGCACCGGTTGTGTTTGATAACGCGGCCCCTGTGTCGTTCATTTTGGGCCCGTGTCAGATGGAAAGCCGGGGCCATGCGTTGATGATGGCGGGCCAAATCAAAGAGATCGCGGACCGCGTGGGCGTGCAGGCGGTGTTCAAGGCTTCTTATGACAAGGCCAACCGCACCAGCCTGTCGGGCAAGCGCGGGATTGGGATGGACGCGGCCCTTGAGGTCTTTGCCGAGATCAAATCCACCTTTGGGATGGCGGTCCTGACGGACGTCCATGAGCCGCATCATTGCGCCACCGTGGCAGAGGTGGTCGATATCCTGCAAATCCCCGCTTTTCTGAGCCGTCAGACCGATCTGTTGGTGGCCGCAGCCCATACCGGGCGGGTCGTGAACATCAAAAAGGGGCAGTTTCTGGCCCCGTGGGACATGGCCAACGCGGTGTCCAAGGTGGTGAATTCGGGCGCGCGGGATGTGATGTTGACCGAACGCGGCGCAAGCTTTGGCTACAACACGCTTGTGACCGATTTCCGCGGTCTGCCGGAAATGGCGCGCACCGGGGCGCCGGTGATTTTTGATGCGACCCATTCGGTGCAGCAGCCGGGCGGGCAGGGCGGAAGCTCGGGCGGGCAGCGCGAATATGTGCCGGTTTTGGCGCGGGCTGCGGTGGCTGTGGGCGTGGCTGGGGTCTTTATCGAGACCCACGAAAACCCCGATGCCGCCCCCTCGGACGGGCCCAACATGGTGCCACTTGACCAGCTGGAAACGTTGCTGAGCCAGCTCAAGGCGCTGGATGCGGTGGCCAAGCCGATGATCGCGGGCGCGTAGGCGGGCAGGGGTCAATTGACCTTGGTCCTGTGCGTGCCCATAACCGCGCCATGACGCATACAGCCCCCCTTGCCCCGACCGCCGCCGACATTGCCCGCGAAGTTCTTGAGACCGAGAGCGCGGGCCTAACGGCGCTTGCGGCTAACCTGCCCCATGACTTTGCCGATGTTGTGGCCCTGATCGCAGGGGCCGAGGGGCGGGTCATCGTTTCGGGCATGGGAAAATCTGGTCATATCGGGGCCAAGATCGTGGCGACCCTGGCCTCGACCGGGACACCTGCTCAATTCGTTCACCCCGGTGAGGCGTCCCATGGGGACTTGGGCATGATCACGCGGGCGGATGTGTGCGTGTTGCTGTCTAACTCTGGCGAAACCGCCGAGTTGAAGGATATTCTGGGCCATTGTTTGCGGTTCAAGGTGCCGCTTGTGGCCCTGACCTCGAACGCGGGCAGCACGCTTGCGCGGGCCGCGACCTACCGTCTGACGCTGCCCAAACAGCCCGAGGCCTGTGGCATCGGCATGGTGCCCACCACCTCCACCACGTTGGCCTTGGCCATGGGCGATGCGCTGGCGGTGGCCTTGTTGCGGGGCCGGGGGTTCACGGCCGAGGATTTCGCGGTATTCCACCCCGGCGGCAAGCTGGGTGCGCAGATGGCTAAGGTCGCGGACCTGATGCATACGGGCGATGAAATGCCCTTGGTGCAGGCCGGAACGCCGATGCCCGAGGCGCTGCTGGAGATGACCTCCAAGGGGTTCGGGATCACCGGTGTGATTGATGGTGGGCGTCTGCTGGGCGTTGTCACGGACGGTGATTTGCGCCGCAACATGGCCGAGTTGATGGGCAAAACCGCCAGTGAAGTGGCCACGCGCGATCCGCGCACCGTGATGCCCGACACACTGGCCGCCGCCGCCTTGGCCACCATGCAAAGCGCCAAGATCTCTGTCCTGATGGTGACAGAGGGGGATGCGCCGGTGGGCATCTTGCATATCCATGATCTGCTGCGGGCAGGCGTCGCCTAGGGCGGCAGGAAAGGACACCCCATGAAAACCACAATCCTGATCCCTGCGCGCTATGCCTCAACCCGGTATCCGGGCAAGCCGCTGGCTGAGATGGTACAGGCCGACGGCAGCCGTAAAAGCCTGATCCAGATGACATGGGAGGCGGCCCAAGGGATTGCGGGCGTTGACGCGGTTTATGTGGCTACGGATGACGACCGGATTGCGGATGCGGCGCGGGGTTTTGGCGCAGAGGTCATCATGACCGCGCCTGAGGCCGAGAATGGGACCGCGCGCTGTGCGGAGGCCCTAAAAAACGCCGGTTTAGAGACTGATTTGGTGGTAAACCTACAGGGTGATGCCCCCCTGACGCCGCCATGGTTCCTAGAGGCGTTGATCGCCGCGATGGCCGCCAACCCAGATGCGCAGGTCGCGACCCCGGTTTTGCGGTGTGACGAGGCGACCTATGGCATGTTCCGCGAGGATCGTGCGGCGGGCCGGGTTGGGGGCACGACGGCGGTGTTTGATGCGCAAAACCGCGCGCTCTATTTCTCCAAGGAGGTGATCCCCTATATCGATCCGGGCAAAGTGCCGGACCCGATCCCGGTGTTTCACCACGTGGGCGTCTATGCCTATCGCCCGGCTGCTTTGGCCCAGTACATCACATGGCCCGAGGGCACGCTTGAGGGCCGCGAGGGCCTAGAGCAGCTGCGCTTTGTCGAAAACGGCACGCCCGTGATGTGTGTCGAGGTCGACGCCCGGGGCCGCGTGTTTTGGGAGCTGAACAACCCCGAAGACATCGCCCGCATTGAGGCCGTGTTGCAGGCTGGCTGAGGCGCGCTTTGCGTTTGGGTTACATTTTGCCCACTTGCGGGGCAGGGGCTTCGGGCCAAAACAGTGTCTAACACGAGGGTTTTTGACCCCAAGCCGGGGGGTTATTCCTTGAGCAGCCCTTCGAGATATTGGCCGTAGTCGTTTTTCTTGAACATCGCGGCGCGTGCGCGCAGGTCATCTGCGCTGATCCAGCCCATGTCATAGGCGATTTCATCGGGGCAGCCGGCCTGCATGCCCTGCCGGGTTTGCAGGGTTCGCACGAAGTTGCCCGCATCCAGCAGGGAGCCGTGAGTGCCCGTATCTAGCCACGCATAGCCCCGGCCCATTTTCTGCACGCTGAGGGTGCCGTCGTGCAGGTAGGTTTCCAGCAGGGTCGTGATCTCCAACTCGCCGCGCGCAGAGGGTTTGACGCGGCGCGCGCGGGCAGGGGCCGTGCCGTCCAGAAAATACAGCCCCGTCACCGCGTAGTTTGAGGGCGGAACCTCAGGCTTTTCGATTTGTGTCACAAGCGAGATCTGTCATGCGTCCAGCCGTCTTTTTGCACCACACCTTTGTTGCCAGCCTGCTTGCCGGCGCGCTTGCGTTGCCCGCGCAGGCCGTCCCACTCACCCCGGGCAGCAGCTTGGATCTGACGAATTACGATCTGCTCGGCGTCGCTGCGGGTGATCCCAATTGGTTCGGCACCGAGCTGCGCACAATCACCCAAAGTGCGCGCGAGACCCGGGACGGCTTTGTCGACGGCGTGGGCGTTGTGCCGGACCTCTATGATGTGGCCGCCGGGATCACCTCGACGGTGTCGCGCACGGCCAGTGGGCGGTTGGTGTTCGACATTGCCCCCTTCGCCAGTGACGCCAGCTTGGCGGGTGGCTTCAACAACGGGGCACAGATATTCCGGATGAGCGGATTTGCGGGCTATGCCATCGACTTTGCTTGGAGCGATCCCAAAACGCCGATGCACCTGCTGGCCCCCGGGATTTCGCTGTCCGCCGACGGCGATGAAATCACGATCGACATGCTGGCCCCCGATATCGCTTCAATCACGCCCAAGTATGAAAGCTTCCTCTTTGCGGTGGATGCGATGGATTTTCGCCTCACAGGTGACGCAGAGGTCGATATCGTGATCGACAGTTTCGGAACGATCTCCCGCACGCTCACCGGATTTCCCGCACCCGCTGTCATCCCCCTCCCCGCGTCAGGGCTGGCGTTGATCCTCGGCCTCGTGGCCCTTGGCGCGATGCGGCGACGCCCGGCAGCACCCCCAGTGACCTAGCGCGCGGCCTAGCACAAACACCCACCCCCAAAAACGCTGACACCCCGGCGACGCAAGGTCGTCCGGGGTGTCAGGCCACACACACCTCGTGTGGGTTCCGCATGTTCAAAAGAGTTGGGGGAGGATGAGAGGGACGGAACCCAAAGGGAGAGAGGGAGGAGAGAGAGGTGGGATGTGTGGATCGGGGCGCACCCAAATATGCGCGCACCCCGAGAGCTTAGAGGTTTGGTCTTAGTTCACACCGTCGTCCGATGCGCGGTCAGCGATGATCCCGGCCAGTTCAGCCACTGTGTAACCACCAGCATCGACACCCAAGGAGGCTGCCAGTTGTGTGTGGCCACCGGTCACGCCGCGGGTCGAAGCGCGGGCTTCGTCAACGCTTTTGACCGGAAAGTCGATGTCGTCGTCGCTGGCGTTGTTGGCGATGACTTGGGCCAGTTCGAACACCGAAGGTCCGCCTTGAACACCGCGGGTTGAGAACGATGTCTCACCGGCGTTGCCAACGTTGAAGCTGATGCCATCGTCGGAGGCTTTGTTGGCTTTGATCTGCGCCAGCTCAGAGAGCGTGTACTGGCCGGCGTCGACGCCGAGGGAAGCTGCCAGTTGATCGTTTGCGAAAGCAGGAGCAGTGAATGCGAGTGCGAGAGCGGCGGAAGCGATAAGAGTTTTCATTGTATTCGTCCTTTGTGTGTGTGCCCGGCGATGCGCCGTTTTGGCATTGAAGAGTGTGGTGCCCGGTGTGGGCGGTTTGTGTGAGGCGGTGTGTTTGCCGCCGTTCGATGAAATGAATATGCGATGTGTGAGCCTGCATCTCAATGCACGTGAGCGTGAGAATTACGTATATAAAGTGCGTTAATGCACATACTTCTCTCGTCTCCGCACCGCCCTCACGGGGGCGCGACCAACCCTCCAGATCGCGTGAGCAAACTGCCGATTTTGTAACATTTTGGGCGGCTGCGGGGCGCACCGCCCAAAACACCCCACCCAAAAAATCCGCGCCCCGCATAGGGTGCGACTCGCAAACAGCGATCTGCGATTCCCCAGGAAACCGCGCCACCACCGCATGGGTTTTTTCTGCATGTATATAGTGGGCGGTCCAAAGAGGCGGGATCCAAGATCACAGGCCCCCATCCCAAGGGGGGCGCTACGCCTCGCCCTTACCCTTCACAAACCCCAAGAACGCCGCCTCGGCCGAACGCAGCCGCGGCCGCCCCGAGGCGTGCCAATATCCGCGCCACTCCGCCTCTAGGGCATAGACATCCCAACCGGGGGCCAAGGCGCGCGCCTTTTCCAGCGTCGCAGGCGACAGGCTCGGCCCGCCCTGCCCCGCGACCTCCCGCTCGATCATCCGCGCCCGAGACGAAAAGCGGATCTTGTCGCCCTCGATCTCTTCGATGTGGTAATCGGGCAGCGGGTCGGCAGCGATCATCTCACGGACCATGGCGCGAAACACCCGCCGGGGCGAGGCCGATCCGGACTTCTTTAACAAGACATCCACCGAGATCACCCAAGCCTCTTGGCGCCCGCAATGTTTGCGCGCGATCTCATAGAGCCGCCGCTCCAGCGGTTTGCGCAAAGAGAAATACTCACGGCTCAGCGTCAGAACCGATTTCGACAGCACCGCCTCATAGAGCCATTCCGACAACGTCACCGCCACCGACACCATTCGCCCGCCCTTGGAGGCGCGCACAATTTCCCACCGCTCAATCAGGCCAAAGCCGCTGGTGATCTCGCGCCCGCCGACCTCAATGTTGGTGGTGATGCGCGTGCCCGCCAGCCGCTCAAACGCGTCGCGCAGCCGCCGGTACGCATCCCCCGAGGTTTCGCGCCCCGTGGCCACCAACAGATCATGGGCCCGCAGATGCAGCGTGCGCGCCGTGGCCCGCCCCGCATTGACCGCCGCCATCAATTGGCTGATGCAAAAGATCAGGATGTCCTTGTCGTGGATCGTCGCCAATCCGCGCACACTTGGAGTGACGGTGATCTCGGTATCATTATGCGTATAGTTCAGGATCCGGCGGTCCGGCCGCGTGCTGAGCGAAAAGAGGGGATGCTCCATCGATGCGAGGTCATCCTTGGGGATGGCGCTCAAGACATCACATACGAAGAAGCCTCCGCCGGAAGCGGGGGTTAGGGCGGTCACTGTCTGGCTCACTGCTCGGCCTCCTCCCCGACCTTACAGATCAAGGGGCGACTCATTATCGTGGTTTTAGTGACACCCACCCTAGAGTTATCCACAACACCTGTGAACCCCGCCCCGCCGCCTGCGCCAAAATCTATCGGGGGATCAGAGTCGCCTGTGCGTGGTTTCAGAGTCGCTTTAACGTGGGTTCAGAGTCACCCCCCCAAAAAAAGCTCAACAAGAATAATCCTTTGCACACCAGATTTAGAGGCGTAACACATAGATAACATAAATCTAACAGACACCCTTTGGCCACACCCCAAGACCCACTGTTGGAATTTGCTAAGAAAATCAGAGAAAATCTTCCCCACTTGCGCTCTTTTCTTCCATGTGCGGTGTTTTTGCGTATACTGGACAAAACACAACACATCGGCGGGGCACGAGCATGTTACCTCCCTATTTCAATATCGACCCAGATGCGGCTTTGGCCGAACTGGATGCCCCCGTAAGCAGCGCAGGTTTCGCCAATATCGCAGGCGCCTGTGCCCAAGGGCGCAATGATCTGGCATCGCGCGGGTTAAACGCAGAGGGGCAAAAAACCCTTCGCCTGTTTTCCACATGGGAGATCACCCGCTATCTGATCCCCGTGGCACAGGCGCATTTTCGCCGCGTGCTCAAAGCCAACCCTGATTTGCCCCAAGGCACCTCTGAGACCGAAGGCGGGGCCAAGTGGTTCACCCTTGATGAGGTCCTGCGTCTTCGGGCGCATTTCGCCCAAGAGGGATCGAAGGCCAAAGAATACCTCCCCTACCGCCCCGCAGGGTTGCCCGCCAAGATGGTCGCCGTGGCCAATTTTAAGGGCGGCGTGGGCAAGACCTCAACGGCGGCGCATTTGGCGATGTCTGCGGCCCTTGATGGCTACAAGGTGCTGGTGATCGACCTCGATAGCCAAGGCTCCATGACGTCGATCTTTGGCGGTAAGGTTGAGGACGAATGGCAGACCGTGTTCCCGCTGCTTGCGCGCCATTACGCCGAACATTTGCAATCCGACAACCAACGCCGCGTGGACCGGGGCGAGGCGCCCGTTCCCATGGACGACACCCTGACCGAGGCTTTGGGCGTGGGCACCCGCGATCTGATCCAATCCACCCATTGGCCCAATATCGACCTGATCGGGGCCCAGCTGAACCTTTATTGGGCGGAGTTTCAGATCCCCGTCTGGCGTATGGCTGGGCGCGGCTGGAAGCTGTGGGACGCCCTGACGGACCGGCTTGAGGCAGACGGTGTGCTCGACAGCTACGACCTGATCTTCATCGACACACCCCCTGCCCTTGGCTACCTCACGATCAACGGATTGGCCGCCGCCGACATCCTTTTGGTGCCCCTTGGCGCATCCTTCCTTGAGTTTGACAGTACGGGGCGGTTTTTCGACATGC
>NZ_CYRX01000017.1 GCF_001458315.1 Thalassobacter stenotrophicus
CCACGCTGGCTTCACGTAGTGAATCCCCTCATGATGGGATTTGTGCAACAAAGCCCATCACGTGTCGAAGGGCTGTGCTGTACCAGCTCGATAGTACACCATTCCGGTGCCCGCCTCTCCACCAAATGCGATGACGTCGTAACGGGCAGAAGGATCATCCCCCATGCCGGGGGAACCCATCGGCATGCCCGGAACAGCAAGTCCGGTGATGTCTGGGCGATCCTGCAGAACAGTTTCCAATGCTTCGAACGGAACATGCCCTTCAAAGACATACTCATCGGCTTCAATGGTGTGACAGGAGGCCAGTTCAAGCGGAATGCCGCGCTCTGACTTCTGCGCCTCCGGCTCGGTCAGTTCTCCGACAGTGACAGCGTAGCCACGCGCACGGGCCAAGTCGGCCCAAGCGTGACAACATCCGCAACCGGGTGAGGCGAGAACGCGCATAGGCGTGCTTGCGCGGGCTGGCAGAGCAGCGACAGCCAAAGCCGTTGCGGAAAGGGTGGTGAAGTGGCGACGTGAGATCATGTTTGTTGGTCCTTTAATTTGAAAGTTGAATGGATTGCAGGCGAGCGCCCGTTGCCGTTCAAACTTTCGGAGGACCGGTTGGGACAGCCAGTATCAGGTTCGAAAACTCGAAGTCAGCATACAGCACCCCAATGGCAATTCTGCTTGCGAGATTTACCGGCGAAATCGCAGATGTGGCTACGAGATCACCAAAACATGGCGTTGATCCCATGCCTTTCGTGGTGTCGCAGCAGTCCGCGAGGGCCTTCTCGGCATCAGCGAACACATCATGCTCCGTCATTTCAGCGTGGTGGTCAGCGTGATCGGGTCCATGGTTCAATCCATGCATTACTGACGCGGTGGACGCACCGGCAAATGCAAAAACAAGAAGGATCGGCAGCATTAAGCGAAACATACCAAATACCTACTGGGGGTATATGGTTTTGACAAGTCACGAGGGTGTGTCGCCGATAGCCAACCTAGTTGCACCCATTATGATTGCGCCACATCTTCGGATCGTGCCCGTCAGGAACGGCGTCACATGGATCATCTGAGTAGCCGCGCAGCACCGAATACTGGGTCACCTGAGTGTCAGTCAGCAATGGCAAAGTCAGCAGGTGCGCGTTGAGGTGAACAAAGCGCAAATCTGCCCGCGCCTCACCTGCTTCCGCCACCAGCCGCTCAAGTGTCCCCGCATCCGGCGCACCAAGTTGAAAAGCTTCGTCCAGCGATTGTTCCGCCGCGACGAACCGCTCCCCAGCAGTTATGGCGTCTGCCCGCATCTGCGCCCGGATCACTTCGATGTCGTCGCGTTGCTGTTCGGTCAGTCCGATTTGATCAGCTAGCTCAAGGAGATGCGTTGGCCCGGGAACGCCATTTAGCTCGGCGGCGCGTGCAAGACCCCATCCGCCGCCACGTGCGATCTCCTCTACGTCGTCCTCGGAAAGAGATTTGATAAGGCGCGTTTCTTGTCCTGCATAGAGCGATGGAGCTGAGCCGTGGTTTCCAGAGTGGTTTTGAGCAAAGGCAACTGTGGGCAAGATCAGCATGAGAAATGCGAAGCGCTTAGTTGTCATGTTTGATATCCTTGTATGATCCGGGATTTGCGCAAAGACATTGCATATGATGAGCAACATGAAACATGATAGAAATCATGTCAGATCATTGGCTCACATCATTCGAAGGCGCATCTGTTCGAACACTTGAAGCAGGTGAGTCTCTGTTTCGGCGTAACGATAAGGTTGAAATGGCCTTCCTTGTAAGGGGGGGCCAAGTTCTTCTTCGGCGAGCTCTGAAAGATGGCGGGCTTCTTGCCTTGCACACTGCAAAAGCGGGCGATCTTGTGGCCGAAGCGTCCTTGTTTGCAGATCATTACCACTGCGATGCGGTGACGGATCGGTCGACAAAGGTCTCGGGCATACCCAAAGCGAAGATTCTGGAGAACTTTGGGAACGGTTCTTCGGGGAAACATCTTTCGGTAAGGGCATTGGAGCGGACGACCAAAGAACTTCAGGCACTGCGGACGCGCATTGAGATCATGCGGTTGCGAAAGGTAACAGATCGGCTGGATGCCTATCTCGAACTTAATGGACCTCCAGAAGAAGGCGGGTGGGTGCACGTCGCCGATTGGATTGGGGTGACGCCAGCCGCTCTTTATCGCGAACTTGCGAAGCGTCGACGGGACGATCAGGCATGAACCCTGACACAAATACCCTTCTTGAGATATCGGACTTTCTGGGCCTTGCAGCAACCAGATAGGTTCAGACTATAAGTTGTTGCGAAGTTGGTTCTCCTTCCTAAAATGAACTGGAGAGGAAAGATTATGTTGCCTGAGCAGTTTTCCGGTGGGTGCGCGTGTGGAGCAGTCCGATACAAATCTGAAGGTGTTGCCCGCTACATGGGTAACTGCCATTGCCGCGATTGCCAGCAGGCCACTGGAAGTGCCTATTTTCCAGCTGTGCTAGTGAAACAGACTGATTTCAGGCTTGAGAAAGGTGAACCAAAGTGGTTCGGGCGCCAAGCTGATCGCGGCCATGCAATGCTTCGCGGTTTCTGCTCTGAATGTGGATCACCGCTGTTTCTGATCAACAAGGCAAGCGAAGGAGCAATGATCCTGTTCGCGGGCAGTTTGGATGATCCAAGTTGGTACCAGCCAAGCCGTGACATTTACGTGAAGAGCGCACAGCCTTGGGACCAAATGGACCCCAGTCTCCCGAAAGCTGATGGGATGCCTACCTAGCTTTTTAGCGTTGCTACTTTTTTGGTGTCAGTCGCAATCCGACTTTGGCTCGTTGCGTACCTCAGAAGAACCTCCCCACACGTGTCGCGTACTGTTCAAACGTGCTTCCGTATTTATCCTTGAGCCAAGGTTCCTCAGAAAATGGTGCGGCGATAAGCACTGCTATTCCCGCTAACCCGACGACCATTGCCCAAGGCGCTGCTGACAAGATCATCCAGCCACTTACGATGCCAATATCAGCGATGTACTGCGGGTTCCGAGAGTAACGATACATGCCCACAGTGCGCAGGGTGCCTTTGGCTCCACCAGTCTGCGGCACCCCAAAGTGCGAGACTTCCATCCATACCACAATGTTGCCAAAGAGGATGAGAGGCAGGCCAACGCCAAACCGCACCCAACTTAGAATGGCCAGATCAGCCCAACCCAAGACACCAAGCAAGATGAGAACACCGAACAGCGTGAATGTCGGCACCCAGACAAGGAAAGGTGTAAGTGCCGTATAGCGTTTGGGCGGCCCTATCCGCCGCGCAGGAAAGGCGATTGACCAAAGGATCGCGGCCAAGGTCATAGCCGCAATGCCCAGACCTAGAGCAACAAGCATGCTATGCATCATACGTCTACGTGGCCGTGGTCGATCACTTCCCGCCGTTCCGCGAGGGCTTGGCGCACTATCTGGAATGCTGACGACAGAAACAGTCCCGCCATGATTGTTGCCACGATCAGGTCAGGCCAGCCCGTTGCAGTGCCCCAGACGCCCAAGGCGGCGAACATAACGGCGACGTTGCCGATGGCGTCATTGCGGGAGCATAGCCAGACTGAGCGCACGTTGGCGTCACCGTCCTTGTAGCGCACCAGTAAGAACACACTGGCAAGGTTGGTGAGCAATGCCAGAAAGCCAACAGCACCCATGATCTCGGCTGTGGGAACCCCGACATAAAATACGCGGTAGACAGTCGATCCAAAAACCCAAAGCCCCATCAACAAGAGGCTGAAACCCTTGAACAGCGCGGCATTGGTACGGGCGCGAAGTGAGGCACCAATGACTGCCAGAGAAATGCCGTAGGTCATTGCATCCCCCGCAAAGTCGAGCGCATCGGCTTGCAAAGCCTGTGACTGCGCCAAATGGCCAGCCGTCATTTCAACTGCGAACATCGTCGCGTTCAATGCAATGACGATCCAAAGCCTTCGCTTGTAATCGTCTGATACGCCGTCAAATTTGGTGTCGTGTCCGCAGCAACCTGACATGGGTGAATCCTCTTTCATCTTACGTTGATGATAGTATAATGTCTCTAGTGACTAGAGGTTCAAGAGGTTTCTTTATGTTTTCTATTGGCGAGCTATCAAAGCGCACAAAGGTCAAGGTTCCCACCATTCGCTACTACGAGGAAATGGGACTTTTGGCAGAAGCCGAGCGCACGAGTGGCAACCAAAGACGCTACGATAAGGAAGGATTGGAACGACTGAGTTTCATTCGTCACGCTCGTGATCTGGGATTTTCGATTGAGGCGATATCATCGCTCATCGAGTTACAGGATCATCCAGACAGATCGTGCGAGGCCGCAACGGACATCGCTGTTTCGCAGCTTGCAGATGTTCGCGCGAAAATCAAACGGCTCAAGCTTTTGGAAAAGGAACTCACGCGAATTTCGAAGGGATGTGATGGGCACGGCGTTTCTGAAGACTGCTATGTCTTGGCGTCTCTGGCTGATCATGAACTTTGTGAGAGGGAGCACTGAAGAAATCCCTTCCTCTTGCTTCCAACGAACCGCCGCAGTGCTACAGGTGAACAGCCGCACAGTAAGACCGATGCAGGACTTTTTTGTAGAGCGGCTCGGATTTGAACTTGGTACGGAGATTGGGACTGGTCCAAAATTTGTGACTTTGGACCGAGATGGTCAGACAATCATGCTTGCTTGTCATCGAACATTGGGATTCCGAAAACATGGGTGGGCGGCCTATTTCTGGGTAGAAAACATAGAAGCGCTGCATGACGAATTCGAGCGCCGAGGCGCAAAGCTCAAAAGCCCGATCACCGACAAGCCATACGGTTGCCGAGAGATTGTAGCTATGGCACCAGATGGCCGAGAAATCGTATTCGGCGAGATAACAGGCACCCAAGCAGATTAAGCCCGTGCATACCTAAACACCGCAGCAGGACTTGCCTTCTTGGATCGGTGGGCATGGAACTGTTGCGTAAGAACAGTAGACGCAGCAATCCCCCTCTAGCGGTTTCAAGACGGTCTGACATGACTTGCATTCATAAAACCACTGGCAGGCATCGGTCGGCATAGTCTCGGTTTCAACGTGCCCGCAAGATGGACAGGTGAGAGTCGATTGCAGCACTACTTTTGCGTCTTCTGTCGCCATATCGCGTACCCCGTGAGTATGAGAAATCCTGCCAATATCGGCAGCAAGACAGCATCGCTGTAGACGACACCAAGCAGGCCTGTCAGGCCAAGCGCTGTAAGCACGACCGGCAAGATCGGCGTGAAGCAACAGAGGATCGCCACAATCGTGCCGCCCACCCCGAGCGCCAGTAGTTTGTTTTTCATCGTGTCGATCTCCACAAATCCCACATAAAACGCTGCGCTGACGCCTCCCAGAGCGGCGAAAACAGTGCGATCAAAAAGGCGATGGATGCAAGTGACGTCCAGATAATTGCGGACCGCCTGCGCGTTGAGCATGGCTTGCGCCGCAGCACCCGATACCAAGCCCAAACCAGTGCAATCGCAACACCGACAAGAATGAACCCTCGGTAAGCGATGAATGGGCCAAGCATGGTGAGCCATGCGCCACCAAGGCCTAATATCGATAGGCCGATAGGCAAAACACAACATGACGCCGACAATAGCGCCAAAAGCGCTGCGAAGGGCATCACTAGGCGGGCAGCGATGCCGGTGTCTACCACGGGTTGTTGATTTGCATTCATGTCCATTTTGCACTTCTACTTCCTGTAGCCACTACAGGAGCAAGCAAAATGTTCACCATCGGCAAAGCGTCAGAACAAAGCGGCGTGAACATCGAAACGATCCGGTATTATGAACGTGAGGGTGTGGTTCCGAAACCGGGGCGCTCGGCAGGCGGGCGTCGGCTATACTCGTCCGATGAAATTGCCAAACTCAGGTTCGTGCGCCGGTGTCGCGATTTGGGCTTCCCGATCTCGATTATTCAGACCTTTCTATCTCTGACCGAGCAGAGCGGCCGATCCTGTGGCGAGGTGAAAGCAATGGCTGAGAACCATCTGGGTGAGATCACCGCCAAGATTGAGAACTTAGTGCGCCTCCGAGACGCGCTCTTGAGCCTTTCAAAGAACTGCGAAGATGGCACTGCGGCTTGCCCCATGTTGGACGCATTGATGAAGGATGGCTTTGGCGGCAACCTACACGAGTAAAGCAGCCGTTAGCTTGAGTTTCGCGAACGGTATCTCTGTCCCACCATCTTTCATATTGGCGAAGCGTACGGCGAAAGTTCGGTCTTGGCTCAGGCACAATCGGGGCCCCTGATCGACCGGTATGGCGACATCAGCTGCGACACAGCGATGAACGCGCCGCGCGTGCGAACTAATGCTGCGTCAGCAACAGCCGCGCCTGCATAAGTCCGGTTTGTCCGCATAGCTGCCGTTAGTGCGAAGTGCAGCAAACGTCCGCATTCCGCCCTTTACGTTAATCCTTATCAGTTGTCCTCACTTTAGCGATCTTCAAACTCATCCCGCGACAACTCATACCTTCTGCCCGTGAGCATGTCCTTCTTGAGCCTTGGCGTGAGGTGACTGTAGTGCCGCTCAATCATGCCGATGCTTGTGCCCATCTGCACAGCGAGGGCATGTATATCCATTCCATCGTTGAGCAGGGCAAAGGTCGCATAGGTGTGACGTAGGCTGTAGAGTGTCCTATTCTGCCCTGTGCGTGGACATCTGATCAGCCCTGTGTCTGTGAGGAACTTGCGGAACGTCTGATGGATGTTTTTGCTGACAATGCCATCGGGCAGTCTGAACACGGGCAGATCGACACGCTGCTTGAGCAGGTCTTCAAAAGGGATGTGGCGTATGTCCTCTGACCGCTCGTGTATGCGCTTGAGGTAATTGATTGTTCCACTGCGGCATATGATGTCTCTGCGACCGGTTTTGCCAGTCACGCTCATCTCCAAATACTGCAGATCCTTTTCCTCAAACAGCGTCACATGCTTCCAGCGTAGGTTCAGCGCCTCTGTGCCGTGGCGCATGCCCGTATTGGCCATGATCAACACGTAGTCCCGCATAAGGTGCCGCATGTCTGTGGGTTTGCCTGCTTTGCCTGCGTTAATCCAGCTGGGCAGTTTGCGGATCAGTGTGGCGTATTCTTCGCGGGTAAAGTCTGGACGTCGCTCGCTCTTCTCACCACGGTTTACCAGCAGTGGCACATTCTTGTGTGCTATAAAGCCCCGCGCCACTGCTTCTTCAAACACACGGTTCATGGCTGAGTTGTGGGTGTTCAGCGTTGAGGCCTTTGGTTCACGCCCCATCTTAGCCCGTCGCCACTCGTAGAACTGCTGCACTTTCTCGTAATCAATGGTGGTCACATACTGTGCCCCAAAGAAGGGGATGAGGTAGCGTTCGATGCAGACGATGTAATCAGCAAATACCTTGCGCCCCAAGCCTGCGTCCAGCTGCTTGCGCATGTCCGCAATGGCCAGCTTGGCAACATCAGAGAACTTTTTGGTGACAACAGGCAGGTCGTTCTTGTGGCGGAACTTGTACTCAAGAAACGTATCGCGGGCATACTCCTTGGCTTCCGCCAAATCACGCTTGCCCGTACTAATGCGAATAGTGTGCCCATCAATCACAAAGGCTGCCTGCCAGCGCTTGCTGCGCTCGCGCCGATACACGCGCACCTCGCCGTCCAGTATCAGATGTGTGTCATCACGCAGCTGCCGCATGTCATGCTCCTCACCACAACACTACGGCAGGGCACACCAACAAGTCTACGAAAGTGTGTGTTAACCTGCTAAGGCTTGGCAGTTGAAACAGGTTCAGGATTGTCTATGCTTCACAGATGACATTGTCGAACGCGCAGCCGTGTGTAACTATAAATTTACAGGTTATCAGCCAGCCACCACAAAGGCGTTGGTTCAATCGTCTTCGTCACATGAATCTGGCGCAATCGATCAACTAACTTCTCTTGCAAGTCACCTTGTGCAGAATAGAACGGGCTGGTGAGCTCAACAATGTCCGGCGCTGGGTTGCGAAACTCAGCAGTCCAGCTGGCCAAGTGAAACAATATAGGCACAAAAGCGATACCTGCTTCAGTCAGAAAATAGTTTTTCTTTTGCGCATGATCGTCTGCGTTTTCGACACGCAATAGGCCCAGCTGCACCATGTATTGCATGCGTGAAGCGAGCGATGCCGAGGAAATGCCTTCACGATTGTTTTTCAATATCTCGTTGAAGCCACGCCGATCAAACAACGCTATGTCGCGGATAATTATTGGGATCCACTTGTCAATAAGCAGGTGTCCAGCCAGGCCGATTGGGCACATTTCCTCTTCGACGATTTTCAAGTCAAGCATGTCATGCCTCCAAACCACTTTAACATACAGACTAGACGGTACACTTGCGTCAGGTCAACCTGTTCTAAGAAATGGTTAGTTCAAAAAAACTGGAGGCTTTCGGATGTCCACTCCCAAATTTATCGCCATCACCGCAGCTACTTGCCCCGCAGCAAGCAGATCTGGCGCTTTGAACGAATTGGCCAACTTCGCGCAGGACTGCCGACAAAATGGCGCAGTTCGCGTGACATATGGCAGCGTGATCTCAGGCCGCTATCCCGGGGCTTTGGTGAATGTTCAGTTCTTTGATGACCTACAAGGATTTGAGAGCGTTATGAACATGATCCCGCAGTCCTCCGCCTATTCGCGTATGGTCAGCGATCACGCTGTAGCGCCCTTTGCTCGAAATGTATTTCGGGGTAAACCGATCGAATTTGAGCCAAAACTTGAGCCAACGCCCAAGTATCTGATGTTGACGAGGGCCCATCGTCGGTCTTTGGAAGAAACTGCAATGCTAGATTTGCTAAACAAGACCGCGCCCGTGTTCAAATCAGCAGGTGCACAGACCATGCGCATGGGACAAACACTTACTGGGTCTGATCTTGGGACATACATGTTGGGTGTAACCTATCCTGACATGTCGGCGATTGAGAGAACCTACGACGCTTTGGCGGCCAGTCCTGAATTTGGGCAGCTGATGAACGGTCTCGAAATCGACATGCGTTCAATCACGAAAATTGCTGGCATCCTTTAGGCACTTACGAAACTGACCGATTGGAGGACGAACATATGCAAGACTTTATACTCTATCTGGCATTTTACGGGTTGATTGTCGTTATTGTAATCTTGGCGCAAGTCTTGGTAGCGGCCCAGCAGGTCGGGCTATCGACGCTTGCCGGCAATCGAGAAGATCTCGTTCTGACAGGCCTTGCGGGGCGAATGGAACGCGCCGCGAATAACTCGCTGCTTGCGCTCGCTTTGGTAGCACCTGCAGTTTTGATGACCCATCTGTCCGATGCCGCCGACAATTTGGCTGATCAACTGATGCTGACGTTCCTGCTCGCTCGAATTGCATATGTCGCACTCTACGCGCTCGGGATCGTTTGGTTCCGAACCGCTGCTTGGGTAACGGCCTTCGTATGCACCGCTCTGCTCTATGTGGGCTTGGTTCTTTGACTTGTCGAAAATTTGTGGCGCCTTACTCGCTTAATGAAATCCAATAATTAAACCAAAGGAAAGAATAATGCCGATAGAAGTGAAAAGTTTCGCGTCTCAAGCCGATGAAGCCAAGGATATGCCGAACGCTCGTATGGAAGCTGTTAACGTTCTTGGTCAGCGTGTGACGAAGCTCACACTCGCACCAGATTGGAAATGGTCGAAGGACATCAAGCCGATCGTGGGTACAGCCAGCTGCAAAGCAACGCATGTTGGGATCATTATAGAGGGTACAATTCATTGCGTATGCGACGACGGCTCCGAGGCAACCTACACTGCGGGTGACGCATATGCCATCTCACCAAATCACGACGCTTGGTGTGTGGGCGGCAAACAAGCAGTTGTCTTTGAGTTTGCTGGCATGTGGGGAGAATGAAAGATGTCGCTCTACAAAAAAATCAAAGCCGTCCAGGATGGTAAGGACATTGAAGGTTATCTGGATTGTTTGCATGAAGACTTCGTTTTTGTTCGGCATCAGTTGGGTACGGAGGTTAGCAAATCAGACTGGATGCCTACATTAACGGCTATGATGGAAAGCGATACATTAAGCTTCAGCAACCAACGGTGTCTCTATGAAAACGACGAGATCATGGTTGAGCACTCACTTATGACTTTCCCAGATGGGACATCAGAGGCCGTGATGGTTGTCAACCTGCTCAAAGATGGGAAAATCATTCGCACTGAAACGGGCGCGACGCCGATCAAGTAACCTGAAACATCCAAAAGGAGAGTAGACAATGCCAATGTTAGCTATGTGCATGCCAATCTTACCGGGCAAATTGGACAAATGGAAAGCGATGATGGAGCAGGTAAACGCTACACCTGACTTTGCAAACTCACGAGAAGCAGCCGGTGTTCATGAAAGATCATTCTTACAGCAGACACCAGCAGGAGATTTTCTCATCATTACAATGGAAGGAAATGATCCTGCTGCGAGTTGGGCACAAATAGTGTCTACAATGCCTCCTGAATTTGCTGAATTCGCCGCCGAGGTTCATGGATTAGATGTGAGCGCACCGCCGCCTTCACTTCCTGAACTTTTTTTCGATAGTCGCGCACAATTAGGTGAGGATTGAAGAATGTTATTTATGGTCAAGCTCACGCATGATTACTCGACGTGCCAAGCGCATCATCCAGAAAAATTCCCGTTATTCAGGGATACATTAGCAAGCGTCGGCGATCACGGGATCAAGGTGCACGGTCACTATTCCAATCGTCTAGAACATACGGCTTTCATGGTGCTAGAGGCTGATACCTTTGAGCAACTTGATACTGCTTTCGATCCAATCCTTGAAATGGGGAATTTTGAGGTCACTCCGATTGTGGAAAAGTAGCCTTCGAATGCGCTAACCACTTTAACACTCATGCTGGACCAAGTTTCATCGTGATGCTGACTTCATGCGTGGCGATATCGCAAATAAAAGGGAAATAAAAAATGCCAACAGCCACCGATTTTTTGAATGCTTTCCGTCACGGGTTCCGGGAAAAAGATGCGTCGCAGTTAGACGCTCTCACCACAGATGACTTTGTGTTTACGTCGGCTTTGTTGCACAAACCCGCTTGGGGACGTGTTTCCCCTGACCCCGGACGGAT
>NZ_CYRX01000018.1 GCF_001458315.1 Thalassobacter stenotrophicus
CCACGCTGGCTTCACGTAGTGAATCCCCTCATGATGGGATTTGTGCAACAAAGCCTCAGGGAGGCGCTTTTCAAGCGACGGCTGTAGCCCTTACAATCGTTTGCACCCTTGCTTTTAGCAACATGCCGCTGATGGAAATGTGCTTTTTTGGCTGAAGGGGTGAAGTGATGCACTGAATTTTGATTTATCTTGCATCTAGACTCTTATATATGGCCCACAAAAGGCGCTGTGTTGAGGAGTTTCGTGCATTTTTGGCTGTCGGCACGGTAGAGCTGATAGAAAAACTTTCTTGTAAAGAGACTTGATCGACCAATTATTGGCCTGATGAAATTGCCAACGCACTTGCCGATCGTGTGGAATGTTTCCCGAAAACTTACCTGTGTAGTTTGAGCGCTTCCCACAAGTGTCGCTATGGAGGCTTAATTACGTGCGAAGTTCGAGCAAGTTTGGCGAGAAGCTGTCACTCTAACTCGGGCCTGCAAAGCGGAATACTTGCAATTTACTATCCAAAGCCGGATTTTTCAAGTGGATGAAATAGCATTCAAATAATTTCTAAGACTAGAAAGGAGTTTTAATATTCTTTAATTGAAGTATCTATATGGCACTCGATAGTTAGAAACTAGCCGCGTGGCGACAGTTGTTTTTCTGCGCTCTGGCCCGACATGAGATACACGTCTTTGATCAGATTTTTACCTCCATATGCGACTATATTGTTATCTTTCGTCATGACTGTAGTGGCACTACCTGCATTTTCCTTGGAAATTGAAAGTAGTTACGATGCACTTCACGCGCCCGATACAACGATTGAGGGATTGCATCGGTTCTATGTTGGTGTGCCGTTGGATGATGGGCTGAGCTTCGGGCAAACGCTTTATTCAGGGGCGTATGGTGATGGTGGAGGAGCGTTCTTCTGGGGATTTGAGGGAGTTAAGCGTTTAGCAATCTCGCCCAGCTTGGGGGTTGCTATCTCTGGATTTTTGGGAGGCGGTGGTGGGGCTGCCCAAGTGGTCGGTGATGGTACAATGTGGCGTCTTGGTGTTGTAGGTGAATATGCGGTGACACATCATTGGAGCCTGCAGGCAGGGGTATCCCGGTTGCAAGTAAACGGAGCAAAACTCGATGGTTGGGCAACTACTTTGGGTTTGCGGTATGCGCCGTCCGCCAAAACAACGGAAAACGGCCGCAATGACATGGGTTTATCATCAGCTGCGTTTAGGGTGACACAGTATGCATTTCCTGATGTGCCAGCGCGATCCGGAACACCGCAAGAGGATCTGAAGCTTATGGGGGCTGAGGCCCGCTTTGACATCGCTAAAGGTGTGGAGGCCTTTCTCGGTGCGGATGGCGCGGTGGCGGGCGGTGACGGTTATATGCAGGTATTAAGTGGACTGAGGAAACGTTTCCCGATAGGTCGAGCTTCGGTATTTGGCCAAGCTTCCGTGGGGTTCGGTGGAGGTGGAGATGTCGACACCGGCGGCGGATTTATTGCCGGTGCTGCTGCTGGGATTGCACTGCCTATCGCTGAAAAATTTGATCTCGAATTAGCACATGGTGTTCTCACTGCCTTGGATACGTCTGCTAAAGGTCATGGTTCACAGATCAGCATTTCGCGTGTTTTGGGGCGGAAGGTGACTGATCGACAAAAGAGTGCGGCACAGCGTTGGCAGGTTAGCCTCGGGCTGTCTGTCCAGCCGCCGAATGACACGTATATGAAGGCACGCAGTCATGATGACATCCTGCCGATCATGCAAGAAAGCTCAATTGACCTGTTTTTGGGTGAAAAAACGTATTTGACAGGCAATGCTCAGACGACTGTATCTGGTGGGGTTGCTGGGTATGCTGTGGGTTTGTTGGGGGCCGGGCATGAAT
The DNA here is from genome assembly GCF_001458315.1 of Thalassobacter stenotrophicus. GTDB lineage: Bacteria > Pseudomonadota > Alphaproteobacteria > Rhodobacterales > Rhodobacteraceae > Thalassobacter > Thalassobacter stenotrophicus. Next base: position 1,870 of record NZ_CYRX01000018.1, read on the forward strand.
TGGATTTGGGTGAAAAGTGGCGGTTGTCTATCGAAGGTCATGTTGGCGCTGCCGGCGGAGGCGGTGTGGACGTGGGCAGAGGAGTTGTAGCAGGCGTTCGGGGCGAGATTGATTATTTGTTAAGCGACAGCAACGCGCTTTCTATGGGCTTGGGGCTGCTGAAGTCGTTCGATGGTGGGCTGAGCGTGCCTATTGTCCAAATTGGGTTCAAACATCGCTTTGCGACGCGGTAGTCGGTACGCGCAGTGCTGACGTGTCGGTACTCGGCTGCTGAGAAGTGAAGAACCGAAAACCAGCCTTGGTGGAGATGTGGCTCGGGTAACGGAAGCGCTTATTAAGACGCCAGTTTCTGACATACTTGTGTCAATTAACGCATATTGAGTGACACTGTAAGCGGTGTTTCCGCCCCACACTTACGGCATAGTGCGTGATCTGCGATTCAGA
>NZ_CYRX01000019.1 GCF_001458315.1 Thalassobacter stenotrophicus
AATCCGTCCGGGGTCAGGGGAAACACGTCCCCAAGCGGGTTTGTGCAACAAAGCCATGGGGTGATGCAAAATCACCACCGCAACGACAAAAGTACTCCACCGCAGAAAACCGCAGCACGAAAATTTACTGCTTAAAACCCATTTTCGGATGACGAGGTTGTTGGATTGAAGCTACAGTACTATTTGTTAAACCTTCACCTCGTCTTTCCACCACCCAACAGCATCACTATTAATCTGCTTGTGACACTGTTCACTGAGTTCAATAAAACGTTTTCCTAGCTGTGTATGGCGTTCTTTCGCTGTCATACAGCGTCCGTAATGCTGTAGTTTGCTTGCACATATAGCCAATGTGCCCACGCTTGGTTTAACACGCTTAAAACGCAGCGTACGCATATAACACTCACTTCTGCATAGCCAATCTTTGCTGAATTCGCTTTCACTGCTTACAGCACCAATCTGCACCAATAACTCAAATACTTCGTTTAAAACCGTTTTCTGCATCAATCATTCCTCCGTTGATAAATAACTACATGCACAGCTAGCTACTGTGTATTTACCAACAGAACGTTAAGGGTAGGAAAAACGTGCAATTTGTAGAACGACTAAAATTAGAAGGCGCGGAGTGGGTGCGTAGTCAGAACTTTTGGCTATTTGGTACTGCTACGTTCAAAGATGGCAGTCGTTTTACAGATAGCGATGCTACGCATGACGCTAAGCACTTCTTCAACATACTTGATAGGCAAATTCTTAAACGTAAAGAAACCATGCAAGGCAAACGACTTGATAGACTTGTTTTCTTAGAACATGGACGATTAGGCGCAAATACTCACATTCACTTTTTCATCAAAGGCACACATCTAAGTCAGTACAAGGCTATTGCCAAACTAGCACCACAGATTTGGCAAGAACGCATTTCAAAGGCATACAACCTACTACTCAAAGACAATATTGGATTGGATGACACTCGTAGCGAATACTGTTGGAAGGAAATTAAATCTTTTCAACGTGACGTTCTGCTGACGGAGTGCTGTCACTTAGCGATTTCTTAGCAATACTCAAACCTAACAAAGGCGATGCTTATACTTGGTTTGTCTGCTTGGATGTAACTGCTGCACGTTTAGACGAGGTGGCTTGTTATCGTTATGACTAAACAATCAACTCAAACTAATCACACTAGAAACAACACAAAGAAACATAAGAAAACAACGATTATCTTACATTTCCACATAAGTCATTGATGTATGGAAGGAATTAAAGTAGCACTTATTGGTTGCTCAAATAGAACATCAGAAAATACGCTATATGCACGAAAACATTACATTTAGGTGGTGAAATATGGCACAAGCAAAGACACTTAACAAAACAGAGCTCAAGCAGCTACTAGACGTAACAAATTCGTGCAGTCGTTATCCTCTGCGTGACAGCACCATGCTATTATTCACGCATTTATGTGGATTGCGTGTTGGCGAAGTGGCAGCACTGCGCTTTGATGACGTATTAGATGCAAACGGCACTGTACGAGACGAAATGACACTTGATGCAGCACGTACCAAGTCCAAACGAGCACGTAAGATATTTCTGCCAAAGCAAATGCAGCGTCAGCTACAAGCATACGTTAACAGCGTCACAAAGCGTCCACAGCACGGTTATTTGTTCTCTACGCAAAAGAGTGCACGATTTAGTGCAAACACTGCCACACAGCATCTACAACGCTTGTATGCACGTGCTGGAATTGCTGGCGCTACGTCACATTCGGGAAGACGCACTTGGTTAACCACCTTAAGCCAAAAGGGAGTAAGTGTGTTTGTGTTAGCTGACATGGCTGGACATGCGAGCATTCAGACAACACAGCGTTACGTGACAGTCAATGATGAGATGAAACGAAACGCTGCTGAGTTGATATAACTTCTACACTCAAACTCTAACAGTATTAATATTTTCAGAGTTAGAAGGTTCGGTAAAGTAACGTGTGACTGCGTGAAACATTTCAACCGTATCAGTCTTTGGATTACCACGTTTTAATAATTGCTTTATGCAAACTTCATCACTTCTATCAACGAAGTAACATGTATGTTCTGAATGCACTTCATCACTTATATTTCGCAACCATAGTCTTTGACGTTCAGTGTTTGCTGGAAAATCTAAAACAACAGTTACTCCTCTCTTAAGTATCTGCTGCACAGTGTCGCTGACTACTGGTTTCAATTTGTCTGAATATAGCTTGTAGTCTTTAACCGATGTGATTTTTTCTGCATAAAGTGGCTTTGTTGCACAAACCCGCTTGGGGACGTGTTTCCCCTGACCCCGGACGGATT
>NZ_CYRX01000020.1 GCF_001458315.1 Thalassobacter stenotrophicus
AATCCGTCCGGGGTCAGGGGAAACACGTCCCCAAGCGGGTTTGTGCAACAAAGCCCCTCCCTGATGCCCTGATACCCCAAAGACCCCCTCATTTTGAAGGAAATTCTGCACATCCTTTTGAGGAGTAAACGAATACGAAAGAGCTGCTTCAACAAGGCGCAAAGAGTTTCGTGTAAATCCACTCGAAAACGAATCACTTCAGGCTTGCCACAGAAACAAACCATCAAATAACGAGCTAGGAAAAACGCACTCACATTAGGCTATTTGGCTCCGCACGCACAACGTCCAGTTAATTCGTGAACAGCCTCATAATTACACCAATCTTAGCTTAGCCTAAAAGGCGACTGACGATCAACTTGACTAGTCGCAAGGCAAATTATGCAACTGGCGCAGTCAAGCTTCGAGAGGTCGCGGAAAACGCAAAGTTTGAGCAGAGAGTGAAAAGATTGACGGCAACGACACGCACGTTAATACAAATTCCGCAGCGTAGCCAACGACAGCTTCAATGCGCCTATGCATAACTTGCGTCGACGAAACCCGTCCGTCAGTTCCGCGAAAAATCACACTTACTGAAGATACGAATGGGGCTTGGAATGGAGCCAATCTGTTACTTATTGCACATTGGTCAGTCTAGCTACTACGCTCATATAGCTAACACTCCAAAACCACATCGAGCCTAGGTGCGCACAAAACATGACGCGACCGGCCCTAAAAATCAAACATTTTCTACGACAAAAACAACTGGCAATACAGGCCTCACAAAGCGCGGTAGCAGTTCCGGCGGGAACAAGCGCACTGTCCTCTGCCCTTTGGAGAAATTGCTCCCAAAATATGCGTTACAAGGAGCGACCCGCAGCAGGAAGTGCTCGACAGCCCTAGCGCACAGGCTCGCGCAGATAAAACGAGAGTTCATGGCGACATCCCCTGATTAGCTCTGAGTATTGAACTTTTACTGGCATAGCGACTTTGATAGGGCTGGCCCACATAGCCTTCGTCATCGACGCTTCACCTCACAAGATTTTTAGATCGCGTGCCTCAACTTCGGTGGTCACGAGCTTTTTTGTTGTCTGGAACCAGGCTGGAGGCCCAGGATGGCGAACTGAATCATCAGCCTGACCGCCGCAGGTGATACCCGTCGATCCCGTATACCGAGTGTTTCGACCATGCCGACACCGACTTAGTCCGCAACACCGGAGACTGTTATGGCGATACCTTAGTCTAGGGCATCGCAGGCCTATTCCAAAACAAAGCCCTCGCGTTCGTCAGAACTTGGAAATCCGCCGATCAAATCGAATGGCTGACCCTGCAATGACCCAGCTGCCGCTAATGAAAACAGCTACATGGCCCCATAAGCCGTCGCTCGCGGTCAGGAATGACAAATGCCTTCGGCGCGAAACGTGCACCTCCAATGAGGCCGCGCAAGCTCTGAATAAAGAACTTCCCCGTCAACTCGATGCGGTTCAGTTATTTCTCAGCCTGCTAAAACTGACACGTCATTGCTCATGCGCTGCACTCGCTTATTCGTACCGTTTTTTACCCATGGAAGGCACAAAGACGAAGAAAGCCGGAGCATTACGGCCGATCAAGCCAACTCTAAATGTGGTCCTAGGAATACTTCGAGCGGACGCATCTACCTTGCGCTTGACCTAAAAGAGCCACAGAACGCCTATCTCTCAGGCAAGCAGTTGGGAAGTTAGCGGTGCCCACGGGCGATCCAGTCTTGCAGCTAGCACTGCGCATCACCCCGAGCCAAAACTGCCAGTCGCGCTAGAAAGCCCTGCTCCAATGAAAGGATTACTTCCAAGGCCGCTGGCTTTGGAAACCGACTTCGCCTCGCTCTCTCGCGCATTAACCGATGCTTAACCATTGTTGCCTAACGATTACCCCCTCAAATGTCGCTAGATCGCAAACCGCCACCCAACCGAAGTAGGCCTTTGACATGATCGACACCGATATAGTCCGCCGGAACAGTGTTTCGGTCATTGGAACAGGAGCAAGAACGCTTGTGTTGGCGCACGGATTTGGGTGCGATCAAACTATGTGGCGGCTGTTAACGCCCTACCTTCAAGATGAATTTCGCATCGTCCTGTTTGATTATGTTGGCTCCGGAAAATCCGACCCCAAAGCCTTTCGCGGCAAGAAGTATTCCGAACTGAGCGGCTACGCAGAAGACATTATTGACGTCTGCGAGGCGTTAGAGCTGCGCGATGCAATCCTCGTCGGACATTCCGTAAGTGCCATGACTGGGCTCATTGCAGCGATCAAGACACCTGATCTGATATCCAAATTGGTTATGGTGTGCCCTTCTCCGTCGTTCCTTAACGACCCACCTCATTATAACGGTGGCTTTGAGCGCGCCGATCTAGAGGGGCTCATCGACCTTATGGATCAAAACTACATCGGATGGGCTAACAACCTCGCCCCACTCGTAACGGGTACCAACGGGGATGCTATGGCAGACGAGCTGGTGGAAAGCTTCTGCTCAACCGACCCGATTTTTGCAAAAACTTTTGCCAGAGCCACGTTTTTCTCTGATTGTCGGCATTTACTCGACAAGGCCAAGCAACCCACATTGATCCTTCAGAGCACGCATGACGCCCTCGCAAGTGTCTCTGTGGGCGAATTTGTGCACGCGAAAATGACTGCATCGCAGCTAGAGATCGTGGAGGCGAATGGTCACTGCTTACATATGACCCACCCTACTCAAATTGCGCCGTCGGTTATACGATTTGCAAAAGAATGAGCCGAAACCTCGCCACTGGATTGATATTGACCAAGTGCCCTGCGGGTTCTTGATCACGACGAAGGATCGCATCATCAGGACGGCAAATCAGAGCTTCTCCGAAAGCCTAAGCCGGCCGTCCTGTGCGCTCGAAGGTCGTTGCCTCGATACGCTTCTGACAAAGGCATCCCAGTTGTTTTTCGATAGCTACGTGGTGCCCACCGTCTTTCGGGAGGGATATTGCAACGAGATACTCATCACACTTGAAGCAGATAACGGCCTGCCTCTGCCCAAAGTCGTAAACGTTAGGCAAATGGACGATGGCAACCTGGCTTGGGCTTTCGTTGAGGCCGAAAACCGTACGGGCCTATTTAAAGAACTCGAGGCCGCACGAAGCGCCGTCGAGGAACAGCGAGAGGAATTGGATCAACTATGCCGCACTGACGCACTCACCGGCCTTGCCAATCGCAGAGAGTTCGATGAGGCGCTGAAACGCCTTTTCAAAGAAGCCGAGAGATCGCATCAGCCACTCGCACTCGTGATCATGGACATCGACAACTTCAAGTCAATCAATGACAGCTATGGCCACGATGTAGGGGACGCAGCCCTCCAAGGACTGGCCGATATTCTTAGAAAGATCTCAAGAGACACTGATTTTGTTGCGCGGTTTGGCGGGGACGAATTTGCCATTATTCTCCCAAATACCGCAGTACAGGACGCGGAGGATATTTGCGCGCGTTTCCATCAATCTATTTCCGAATTCACGTGTGAACGCGCGATGACAATTAGCATCGGAATTTCAGATCGAACCCAATGTTCGCCAATAGAATACCAACTCGCACTCAAACGCGCAGACCGCGCGCTGTATACTGCAAAGCAAGCAGGCAGGAATGCCACCGCCATTTGGGGGCACTTCTCAGCTTCAGAGGCTGTTGCGCAATCAAAACCGAAGTATATCACCAGAACCAATTTCTGAATCTCATGCAGCTTAGACGCACGTCGGGCGAATGTTAGCCTAAGCTTGGAGAAAAGCTGGTTTAACGACGGCGCTGTGGGGTTTATACTTCAAGTGCGGAAGGCGGCATTGCTTCGCACTCGAACACCAGCCATTTTCGCACTCGTACGTTATATCTAAACGAGGCTTTATTGCACAAATGGCCTGAGGGGATTCATCTTGTGAATCCATGATGATAGCTAGAGGTCATGAGCAGCTGGGCCCCTACAAAATACAAGACCCAGAATTGGTCGGCTCACAATTAAGCTTTGAAGCGTCGCGGATCGCTTTCACTCTGGTTTGATCCTGAGATGGTTTGGACACCGCCACCAAGCGGCAGGCGTGGGCGACAGTCCCAGTTCAGCGACGCTGCAATCCAGACTTGCCTGACGATGAAGGTGTTGTTTGGCCTGCCGCTTCGGCAGACGACAGGCTTTGTAGAAAGCTTGCTGAAGCTGGTCGGATCGGATTGGGCGGTGCCCGATTTCAGCACCCTTTGCCGCCACCAGAAGGTGTTGAACGTGAGCTTACCCTATCGTGAGGGAACTGGCCCTATCTATCTGCTAATTGACAGCACCGGCATCAAAGCCGAGGGCGAAGGCGAGTGGAACGCCCGCAAGCATGGCGGGCCAGAGCCTCATGGCTCGAGACTTCGACCGGCAAGTCGCGGAGTTTCAAATCCGCATCGCCGTGCTAAACCGTTACTCAGCTCTTGGCATACCCGTCACTGAACCCGTAGGCTAA
>NZ_CYRX01000021.1 GCF_001458315.1 Thalassobacter stenotrophicus
CCACGCTGGCTTCACGTAGTGAATCCCCTCATGATGGGATTTGTGCAACAAAGCCCGCGCAACGGCAAATCAATCACCTGCCCCGACACTTTAAACGTTAATTCAGCTTCCTGAGACGGTAATACAATGGCAGGATATCGACGCGATGTTGTTGTTTCACTGGTTTGAACTGTAATAACTTTTGCAGGGCGCGGGGCTGTAGCCCCTGTATTTGCAGCCTCTTGCGCAAACGCAGGCCCACATAAAATTAGGAATATCGCAGCATATTTCGTTGGCTTCATTTGGTCCCTCGAGCTCATTGCGTCCGTATTCTCTTAACCATACTATTAGGAAAATATTTTTTTTCGCAAGGTAATGCAGGCATGAGCTTATTTTCGCAGGTTATCTATGGAACGCTTTGCCTTGGAATATGTCTTGTTATTCATGTCATAGTTCTTGCCGCCAGCGTCCCAATTCTAAAGCAACAGGGGTTATTGGCTGCGGCACGTAATGCTATTTTTCAAATGACCCTTCTGACCACCATAATGTTGATCGCCATCGTTGTCGCCCATGCCCTACAGATTTGGCTTTGGGCGATCATTTGGATACTTACAGATGCGGTAGCAGACCTGAACACAGCGATATATTTTTCAACCGTGACGTATACGACGCTTGGTTACGGCGATGTTATCTTAAGTCCAGAGTGGCGTATTTTTGCGACCTTCAGTGCGGTCGCTGGTTTGTTGACCTTTGGGATCAGCACAGCATTCCTCGTAGGGCTGATCGGGCGGCTCTTCCAAGACTGACTGAACCCTTTGACAGAGTCTTTAGGGCTTTGCCGCAAAACGCCATTTGCTTAAGGAATGCATGACGCCGCCAGTACAAGAAAGTGAATTGCCTAGTCGCTCAAACTAGAAGGTATTCTGATGTCGAACGTCGGAAAGCACATATCCTGTTCCGAAGTTCAATTAGATATACTATCAAATCATTATTTCGAAATAAGCAATATTAGGTGATCAATTAATGAATTGTTCGCAATCGATCATCGAAAAAAATTCACAAATCGATACCTCTGAAATCTTTAACCTTCGGAGAAGGTTCCAACCGATAGCTGCTAGCTTGCAACGTTCGTTCGGCTAACTCCAGCGCGGCGCAAACGACGAACTACATTTGGCCCCGCGTTGACTAGTGCAAAGAAACAAGTACTGAACACTACTACCGCCAAAAATGCATTTAGGTTTTGATCCCAAAGTAAAATGCCAGCAACCGGGGGAGCCATGACGAACGGCGCCAATACGAGCGTTGTCAGGGGGTTGGCAATATGACGACGCTTCTTACCCAGGACACAAATTTCCAAAGCCCGCATTGTCATTTGATGCACATGCAACCTATCCGCCGACGCGACACCTGCGTTGCTGCGTAGACGACGGAAAACAGCAAAAACGGTGTCAGCAAAAGGCCAAAACAAAGTAAGCAAAATAGCCCATGGCGAAACATCGGGTGCGTTGACCAGAACCGCAATTCCGAACCAACTCAACACAAATCCAGTCGTGTAAGCGCCTGCATCGCCAAGAAAAATTAGCCCAAATGGGAAGTTAACCAAAAAGAAGCCCAACAGCACCGCTGCGAGCATCAACGCCAAACACACCATTTCGGGGTAATTTGCCGAACCGGCGATCTGGCTAATCGCTAGGGCGGCCACAATGGCTGTGAAAGAGGCAAGGCCGTTCACGCCATCAATTAGATTGAAACCATTCGCGATCCCCGTTGTTATCAAAACCGTTACCGGGATACCAACAGCCCAATGGCTTATCACTAGGTCCAATAACGGAATTCCCGCGCGTGGCAGCCAAACGCCCAGCAAGAAAATTGCCAACAGGCTCGATCCGATAATCGCCGCAAGCCGCCTGCGAGGCGACATCGAGAAACCAATATCCTCCGCCAGGCCCACCAAGAACAGTGGTAAGATCGCAAGAATGAACTTTGCATATGGTACCGCGATAGGATCTGGAGCAAAGAATATGCTTGCAGCAAGAGCGACCAATATCCCCACCCCGCCCAATCGTGAGGTAAGCTGGGTATGCATAGACTGAACTGCGGCCAGATCGCCGCTGCGCCCACGCAGCCATGCAAATCGGGATTTCAGCACAACGATACCGAGGCAAACGCTGAATGAAATCACGACCAAGGCAAGATCGTGCGCGGTCAAGTCTAATGGATATTGATGGACCAAAGGCAACCTCACAGCGCAGCAAGCAAGTACAAAAATGAGACATAATGGACTACGAGAAAAACACAACCAGAAAATCGCGAATTGATATTTACGACACCAATCGCTCCCAGACAAACAAGAGGTTGCTGTCGGCCAGATTCCACCAAACTCAAAAAATACTGAGTTATCTTTCTGAAGTTTTGATGTTTTTTATAGATCAAACTCCGCCACACTACTACAAGGCTCAACAAACTGACGCACAGCCCGCATCACACACTTGAGATTAAAAAAATTGCGCACGTGCGACAGCGGCAGAATGTCGAAATGCCTACAGCCCCCCCCCGCCGGCTGGGAGGTGCCTTAGCCGGCCAACTCGCCTAACAGGCAGGACCGCCCTTCCAACTACAGCCAGACAGACGCGCGGCAAATCACGGCACTACAGCCATACGCAACCCGACTCAGCGACGGATGACCCAAACCCTCAAAAGATTTCAGCGCAAGGATCGCCCCGAGCCAAGGACAGCTGCCCACTTTGCATTTGAGGCAATGCGCATCATGGCGGCCACCAACGAACCGCGGGCAAACTGTGTCTTTACTCAAATGCATTAAGTGAAATGAGGAGTGCAGACTAGCGGAGCGCAAAAACTACACCTCCACACAAAAAACTTATTTGATATTAAATATTTATCTGAAGTTACAGACAGGCTTCAAACACCATGCGCAAGCAGTTGCGGCGAAGGTTATATCAATAGGCAACTTGGCCTAATTGGGCACGCAACACAAACTCACGAAATTAAAGGTACATCCGTGCAGGGCGCGCGACACTCGACTTTAGATGGAAGGCAAACTCAGCATATCGCCCACACCATTTTGCCAAAATGGCACCCACGAAAGATAGTCTATACACACACATTCTGGCGATGTATTGGTCATTACGCTTCAGCCAACCAAACTGCGAATAGTGATCTCACCTCCAAACTTGTAAGAATATGTAACTGATCCACAATCTGGGTCTGCCATTAAATCGCTAAATCTAAGGCATAGTCGGCGCGCTTGCTTTAGGTACAATAATAAGACTAAAACTTGCGCGCGCATCGGTGGCTTGCGCGACACACCAGCCAGAGGTGGGGACCTTAGCGTGCTAACCGTATCAACATGGATAAAACAATTGAAACGGGCAGCTGCGATTGCTTGCCTAGTAGGCGCACCTAGCTGCGCGGTCCTTCAAGACACTTCGTTTCCAGTCGGAAAGACGGATCAAGACACCATATCAAGTGATGCCATAGAGATTGTACGGATTGAACAATCCAACATTGCTCGCTTCGCGGGCAATGGAGTGCACACTGCAACGACCCCTCCCAAAGCACCTAAAGACCTTGCCTACCGAACAGGCCCAGGTGATGTTCTTCGTGTCATCGTATGGGACCACCCAGAACTAACATCGCCTGGGGCCACACGTGAAACAGACGGTTACTTGGGTCTCACGGTCAGATCCGATGGCTCCATATTTTTCCCTTACGCTGGCGTAATTCAAGCCTCAGGTCGTACGACACAAGACATCGCGCACGATCTAACAGAACGTTTGAGTTCCGTGATACCGGACCCACAGGTGGAAGTCCTGTTAGCTGCATTTAACTCGCAAAAGTCTCTCGTCTCGGGCGAGATTGAAAGCCCAGGTCCCGTCGTATTAACGGACGTTCCGGTCACCTTGATCGAAGCGATCAGTGCCCGTGGCGGCGCGACAGACGCTGCTGATTTATCGCGCATTACAATACAGCGGAAAATGAGAGTGCATACGCTAGATCTTACGGCGTTTCTTACCAGAAACGACGCAAGTCAAAACCCGGTCATTGTTGCCAGCGATACGATCCGTGTGCCGAAAAAAGTGCAGCGGAAGGCCTTCATTTTGGGTGGCATTGAACAGCCACGCTCTATCGACCTCACCGATAAAAGAGTCAGCCTTGTTGAAGCCATCACTGAAGCAGGTGGCTTAAGGGATCGTTATTCGGACGCGAGAGGGATCTTCGTATTCCGCGAAGACAAGGGGAAGATCCTAGTGGCACAGCTAGACCTAAGCAATGCAACAGCTTTGCTAATGGGGGCAAAGTTTAACCTCCACGACAATGACGTGATCTTCGTCACTCGGGCACCTCTGGCTCAGTGGAACGAAGTAATTTCCCAGATCCTGCCAAGTATTGGTGGCCTCAACACGGCAGCAAATGCCGTGCGCTAGTATCGCCGAGCGATGAAGCATCAAGAGGTGCGACGCGGGTGCAAATAACGACGTGAGATGTAATAGAACAAATGATCATTAACTCTGTACTCACGGTTTGCGTGGGAAACGTATGCCGCTCGCCAGTAGCCGAGGCCTTTGTCCGCCATCTTTGCCCTCAGTTGCACGTAGCATCCGCTGGCTTCAATGCACCTGATGGACGCAGCGCAAGCTCACTAATGGTAGAGTTTTCGGCCAATGATGGCGTCGATATCCGGGATCATCGTGCTTCTCGCCTAAGCAGTGTTAATGCTGATAAATTTGATCTAATCCTGGTGATGGAACAGGCCCACCTCAAAGAAATGGCTATGCGCAAACCGCACTTGCGCGCACGTACAATGCTAATGACCCAATGGGTTGGAGGGCACGACTTAGCTGATCCAATCAAGGAAGATGCCGCGTTTAACAAGCGAATTTATGACGAGATCAAGCAGGCCGCCCGCGCTTGGTCTAGTAAACTGGGAAATACCAATGGTTGATGCAAAAATGAACCGCTCAGCTGCCGAACGCGACGATGATGAAATTGATTTAGGCGCGCTGCTTCGAATTCTATTTGGCCGAAAACTGCTGATATCAACGATAACACTGCTTGGCGTATGCGCTGGGGCGGCCCTAACCCTTTCGCAGCCTAATAAATATGCGGCTGATGCGCTGGTGCAGCTTGAAGAAAAAGCGTCTGGCATTCCTGGATTGGAGGCTCTCGGCGGCTTTTCAGAGACCCCACGCACTGCTGCTGAAGTCGAAATATTGCGTTCACGATTGGTGATTGGGGATGTCGTCGAAGCGCTCGACTTAACCCTACATGCAGAGCCCGTCGCGTTGCCGATCTTACGCCGTTTGCCACTAGTATTACCCTCAGTTTTAGCCGGGACGATTGAGGGCGCTATTCCCTTTTCACAGCGCTTCAACTGGGGCGACGCGGCAATAACCGTAGAACAATTCGATGCGACGCAGTCCGTACTTGAAGACGGATTGTCCATCCTCAAGACATCAAATACCTCCTATACTGCAACGCTTCCAGGCGGACGCACGCTAGATGGCGTAGTCGGCGAAGTTTTGACAGACGATACAGCAAAGCTTCGCCTGCTTGTAGTGCAGTTAGATGGCCGCATTGGACGCACTTTTGAAGTATATCGAGGCAGAAAAATCGATGTTATTGAAGAGATAAAAGATCGTTTGTCCGTGTCTGAGGTAGGACGCGGCACATCAATTCTATCAATCACGTATGAAGATGCATCACCTTATCGAGCACAACGAATTCTGCACGATTTAACACGTGCATATCTCGATCAAAATATCGCTAGAAATTCCGCAGATATCGAACAGAGCTTGGCGTTTGTTGAACAACAACTCCCGCAGGCTAGAGCGCGCGCTGACAAAGCCCAAAACAAGTTAAACGATTACCTGCGCTCGCAAAATGCTGTTGATCTCGAAAGAGAGAGTGAGAGCCTGCTGGATCGCCTAACTCAGTTGGAGGCAGAACTCTCAAAATTGATTTTAGAGGAAGAACGTGTAAGCCGCCGCTATATGCCCAACCACCCAGTTTATGAGGATCTTCTTTTACGGAAGTCACAAATTGAACAGCAAATTGCGTCATTCAAACTCGACACTGAAAGCCTGCCTGAAACACAGAAAGAGGTTTTCAACCTACGGCAAAGTGTTGAAATTAATCAAGAAATCTACCGCCAATTCTTAAACCGCTCCCAAGAACTCGGTGTTGCGCGGGCCTCATCTATTGGAAACGTGCGCGTGGTGGATCAGGCTGTTGCCAAGAGAAATCCCGTTGCCCCCAGAACATCCCGGGCCCTACTCTTGGGGTGGTTGATTGGCTTGATATTCGGTACGGGCTACGCACTCATGCTGTTCTTTTTCCGCAAAACTGTGGACACACTCGCGGATCTTGAGCCCTTAGGGCTATCGCTTTACGGCGTAATCAATCAAATCCCCGGGCTACCGTCCCAGCGACCAAAACGTGGAGAAGTCTTGAAGCGTCTGTCAGAAACCGAAGGGAACGACGCCCCAAAGGAAGCATTTAAATCAATTCGGACCAGCCTGCACTTTGGACTAGCAGATAAACTCCCCAAAGCACTTGCTATCACCTCATCGCAACCCGGCGACGGGAAAAGCTTTGTGTCGTACAACATTGCAGAGGCGATCGGGGCCTCTGGTCAAAAAACCATTCTGATTGATACCGACATGCGTCGCGGTTATCTTCATCGCACGTTTGGGATATCTCAGAAAAAGCCCGGACTGTCAGAATACTTAGCAGGCGATGTGGAACTCACTGATGCTAGCTACGAAGTGGCTGATAACCTCATTCTCATCCCCCGGGGCCAAGTGCCCCCTAACCCGTCCGAATTGCTGATGTCGAGGCGCTTCAAGGATCTCGTGAAGACCCTGGACGATACATACGATGTCTGTGTGTACGACACAGCGCCGGTACTAGCCGTAACCGACCCGCTCATCGTATTACGGCACGTCTCGATCCGACTAGCGCTCGTGCGACACGGAAAGACCGAGTTGGGCGCTATCAACGCAATCAAAAATATTTGTGAAAAAGAAGATCTACCTCTGGATGGATTAGTCGTAAATGGTTTTGATCCAAAGCGGGCCAAAAGCTTCGGATACGGCAACTACGAATATGGTGGCTACACCGGAGCATATGCGTACGAAGCGGACAAAAATGAGACCTAAGTGGGGTCGCCATATCATGAAACCTGTCGAGGCACCCATCTTACTTCGGCAGGTTCATGATTTATGTTAGTGTCACGTAAGCGGTGCGCCAGTCACACGGGCTTCGCGTAGTTCCAGGGCAATAGGTCGTT
>NZ_CYRX01000022.1 GCF_001458315.1 Thalassobacter stenotrophicus
ACCGAAGCCGCGCCAGACCAATCGGGGATCATTGCCCAAACATCTGGAACGGGTTCCCGCCTGGCCCTTCCTCTCTCTCGGCCTGTTCCACCGCCTCTTCCATACTGACCGTATTCAGCACCAGTTCAAACTGCTCGAGGATCTCGGACGCATGCCGTGCCACGTAGGACCGGACGGCCTCGTTCTCCATCAGCTTTTTCAGGTAACCCTTGGCGACGACCAGGTTCAGCAGCTCGGACCCGTAGTTTTCCTCGGCATGTTTGTACTTTTCCTGCACCTGGCTCATCTCGCGCTCAAGCCTGACGATCTGCTCTAACGGATCGCCTTTGGGCTGTTCCGGTTGCGGCGGTTTGTAGTCGGTGCGCTGTTCTGGCGGCGTGGCTTTCAGCAAGGCGTCCGCATGGGCGGCCGTGATGGTGTTCGCTGCAATCATCAACTCGACCGCCTCGATTTGCCGGGCGGCCTTCATCTTGCGCAGGTGCCGGGTCACATCTGGTGTGAACTGGTGGTCCTGCAGCAGTTCCACCGCCTTTGGACAGATCCCATGCAGCAGATTGATCCGGCTGTTGATGGTCGAGAGGTTCACGTCGAAGGCCCGCGCGAGCCGTTCCTTGCTGACGCCTTTGTCGATGGCGCGGCGTAGCATGTAATGCTCTTGCACCGTCGAGAGCCGGTTGATCCGATGGTTGTAGGTGTAGGTCTCGAAATCCTTAGCGATCAGGCAGGGCGCGGTGTCCTGTCCCAGTTCCTTCAGCGCCAGCACCCGCAAATTCCCATCCAGCAGCAAGAACCCTGCCGCATTTGGATCCGGCTTGATGACCGAAAGCGGCTCGATCAGGCCGATCTCCCGGATCGAAGAAACGATCTGCTTGAACTTGCGCGTGGTCATCACGCCGTCCGGGACCTTTTTCGAGGGCATCAACTCTTCAAGCGGGATCTGGAAGGTCTCGAGATCAAACCCGAGGGTCAGGTTCAACGGGGCCTTGGGATAGGGCGCGTTATCCTCGCCGGCGTCGGGCTGCGGAAAGGCCCCGGGGTAAAGCGGCTTCACGGTGCTGAGGTCATTCATGGGTTCATCCTTTTCGGGTTTCAGGCGGTTTCGATGCGGTCGGCGAGATATTTCGGCAGGCTGTCGAGGCCTTCAGCGCGCAGGAGCGTCACAAAGTGCTCATCGGCAAAGAGGCGTTTCAGCCCTTGGACCACCAAGAGCAGCTGCTGATGCGCGTGATCGGCCTTCAGCATCAGCTTGTGCTGGCGTGCGACCTCGCGTTGGTAGGTCTTGACCAGTGAATGCGCCGAGTTCGGGAGCTTTGGGCGATCGCCACCGGTTTTCGGGCCTTTTTCGCGGCGCGTTTCGATCAGCCGCTTGGCATCCGTGATCTGGTGCCCTTTGAGCTGGCCGGTCTTGTAGGCCTCTTCCAGCATGTCGCCGAGGTTTTCATCGTCATGCTTGGCGCGGGCGATCTCGAGCGCAGTGGTCAGCGGAATTGTGCCGTTTTGCACCGCCTCGATCAGGCGCTCCTCCCCCTTTTCCAGCAGGAAGACGATGTCCCGAACGTATTTCTCAGAAAGCCCTGTGCGGGTGATAATGTCATCGATGGTGTAATCTCGGGCCAGCAACAACTCGATGTCGGCCAGGATCTCCAGCGGTCTGTGCCCGCGCCGGGCGATGTTTTCGGCCAGCGACATGATGAAGGCGTCTTCATCGGTCACATTGACCACCAGCGCCGGGATGTGGCTTTCGCCAAGCAGCCGGAAGGCATTCAACCGGCCTTCGCCGCAGACCAGCAAATAGGCGGGCGCCCCATCGGCGCCCTCGCGCTCGGTCACGGTGATCGGCTTTTTCAGGCCAATCGAGCGGATATTTTCGACGATTTCCTCAAAGACCTTCATATTGCGGGCCCGGGAATTCAGGACCTCGATCCGGTCAATGGGGACGAGCGTGACGCTCTCGGGTGTGTCAGTCATCATGGGCGTGGCTTCCTCTTTTTGTGTAATTGTTCATGGTTTGTTCTTGCTTTGTTTTGCATCATCTCGGCCCTCATCCCCATTTGCGGCGAATGCCGACGCGCTCGGCCATGCCGTAAAAAAAGCCGAGGTCCTCAAACCGGAAGGCCTCGAAGGCGATGTTGGTGCGGTTGCAAAGGCGGATTTCTTGGCGGGGCAGATCAATCCAGGGCAGCAGGTAGTAATCGAGTTCTTCGCGATTTTCTGGATCGAGCCGCACAGCCAGCGTGACGTCAGCCTGATAGCGCATCGGGTCAAACCGGATCCGCCAGCGCAGCCGTCCGTCGCCTTGAGGCTGACAGCGCGCCAGAACCAAGCTGACGACCATCTCATCGTTGATGGTCAACAGATCGGTCTTGGGATCACGCGCCACTGTGCCGCCCACCTCCGCAATCGCGGCCTCGGTCCGCGCGATGATCTCCGGATGCATCCCGCGCAGGCGCTTGTTCAGGGCAATCCGTTCCTGATCCCGGTCCGAGCGATAGCCAATCATCTCATAGGCCCGGGCCAGCGATCCGAACCTGTTGCGATAGGCTGAGGACGAGGGCATGTCCGGTGTTTGATCAATCAGCACTCCAGAAAGCTGGCCGGCGTCCGCGTAGAGCCGTTTCAAGTGATCCAGCAGTTCCTCGTCTGACAGGCGCGCCGACCGCGCCGTGATGATCTCCTGCGCCGTCAAGAAGAATTCGAGCGGCACGATCCCTTCAAAAGCGCCTTCCTTGCGCACCCACATGTCGGGCGGGTTGTCCACATGCAGCTTCTTCAGCTTGAAGGACGAGCGGTTGTAGACGTTGTTGCCGATGTATTTCTCGTTGGTCAGAACCGTGCGCACCGTGCTGGAAGTCCAGGGCCGATCGAGATCGGTGGTCACGCCTTCTTCGTTCAGGCGGTCGGCGATCTCGCGGAAGGACAGGTCCTCCTCGATTAACCAGCGATACATCTTGTTGACCCAAGCCACTTCTTCGTCGGGCCCCGGCATCAGGATGACGCGGTCGGTCTGCAGCGATTTATGTTCGCCACGCTTCAGCTCGCCCTTGATCTCGCCGCGCTCGTTCACGAGCACTCGGCGCAGACCGAACCCGGCGGCGCCGCCCTGGCGGAAGCCAAGCTCGATCAGGCGGCATTGGCCAGCGAAGACATTGACCGACAGCTCCCGGCTGTATTCCCCCGCCATAGCGCGTTTGACGCCCTTGACGATGGTCGAGACCGGCGAGCCATCGTTTTCGAACTGCTCGGCGCAATAGGCAACGTTGATGCCGGCGCGCTTGCAGATGTATTCGTAATAGGCGCTTTCATCCGCGTCTTGGAACCGTCCCCAGCGGCTGACGTCATAGACGAGTATCACGTTGAAGTCGGCCGCTCCGGCTTCCACATCCGCGATCAGCTGCTGCAGGGCCGCGCGCCCGCCGATGGACAGGCCGCTCTTGCCGTCATCGGCGTAGGTCTTGATGATTTCTATACCGCGATGTTCGGCATATTCGCGGATCTTGTCGGATTGGTTGTGCGTTGAATACTGCTGGTGCTCCGTCGACATGCGCACGTACTGCGCCGCCCGAAACTCTGCAATCTCGCCACTCCCGTCCAACTAAGCCTCCGATCCGTGTGTCTGTCGGTCGGACGTTTGCGTGGGTGGCAAAACGTATCAAGCTGATAGTGCTGGGTTATCGCATTATATCAATGCTCTGAGGGCAGTGTACTCCGGTATTTTCATCGAAACATCACATCGCCCTCGAAAAAGCTTACTTGCATCCGTTCGAATTTGAGCGATAAGTGGAGAAATTATGCTAATTAGGTTCCAATATGACATTTCACGAT
This sequence comes from Thalassobacter stenotrophicus, assembly GCF_001458315.1. Lineage (GTDB taxonomy): Bacteria > Pseudomonadota > Alphaproteobacteria > Rhodobacterales > Rhodobacteraceae > Thalassobacter > Thalassobacter stenotrophicus. The sequence continues at coordinate 3,823 of NZ_CYRX01000022.1, forward strand.
CGCGGCACAAGCTGGTTTCTGGCGCAACTAAAGCCGAATTGCGCCAACATCGCGGATAAGAACCTCAAACGCCAGGGCTTTAACACCTTCCTGCCGATGGAGGAGGAGACGCGCCAGCGGAACGGCAAGTTCGTCACCGCAATGCGGCCACTGTTCCCGGGCTACATCTTTGTGGCTTTCGATGTGGCGCGCGGGTTCTGGCGCACTGTGAACTCGACCTACGGCATCACTCGGCTGGTGAGCTTCGGCAAGGAACCAACGGCTGTGCCGCTGGATCTGGTCTCGCAGCTGATGCTGCGCTGTGACGCGAAGGGCAAATTACTGCCGCCGAAGCTTCTGAAGCCTGGCGATCAGGTCACGCTGACGAAGGGACCCTTTGCCAATTTTATGGCAGAGGTGGAAAAGATCGCGCCCGACCGGCGGGTCTGGGTCCTGATGGAGATCATGGGTGCTCAGACCCGCGTGGCCGTCGGTGCGGACCAGCTTCGGTCCATCTGCAACCAACCGATGGCAAAAAACGATATTTGAAGGGCAGATTCAATGAAACATGTCTTGGTCACGGGCGGCGCGGGCTACATCGGCTCCCATGCCTGCAAACTGCTAACGCAGCAGGGCTATATCCCGGTGACCTTCGACAGCCTCGTCACCAGCTGGGCCAGTGCTGTGAAGTTCGGCCCCTTCGTGCAGGGCGATCTGCTTGATCGTGACGCGTTAGACGCGGCCTTTGCCAAGTATGCACCGGTCGCGGTCATGCATTTCGCAGCCTTGAGCCAAGTAGGCGAAGCGACACGCGAGCCAGGCCGCTATTGGCGCAATAACGTGCTCGGGTCTCTCAACCTAGTTGAGGCCATGGTGGCAGCGGGGTGCAAACACATAGTGTTTTCTTCGACCTGCGCGACCTATGGCGATCAGGATGGCGTGGTGTTAGATGAACAGAGCGCCCAGATGCCGCTCAATGCCTACGGCGCCTCAAAACGCGCGGTCGAAGAAATCCTGCGCGACTTCGGCGTGAGCCACGGGCTTGAGGCGGTGGTCTTCCGGTATTTTAACGTTGCAGGCGCCGACGTTGAAGCCGAAGTGGGCGAGTGGCACCAACCCGAAACCCATCTGATCCCGGTGATGATCGAGGCCGCCGCTGGCAAGAGGGACGCCCTGACCATCTATGGCACGGATTATCCAACCCCAGACGGCACCTGCGTGCGCGACTACGTCCATGTGATGGATCTGGTCGATGCCCACATCAAGGGCCTCGAGTGGCTTTTGGAGGGCAAGGGCTGCCGGGTGTTCAACTTGGGAACAGGCACCGGCTTCTCGGTCAAAGAGGTGATTGCCGAATGTAAGGCAGCCACAGGCCATGATGTTCCGCACAGCTTTGGCCCGCGCCGTGCAGGCGATGCAGCAGCACTCGTTTCTGGCAGCCGGCGCGCAGGAGAAGAACTGGGCTGGTCGCCGGAGCACTCGACGCTGCCGCGCATGATCGCGGATGCCTGGCGCTGGTATCAAACTGGTGGCTATTCTGGGTAGCGCGCATGTTTCCGCCGTAACTCACCAAAACCACCGATCCCGTATTTTCAAAACAAGACGACGTTCAGAAAGCTTCCCCCAATATGAAACCCGTTCGTAAAGCCGTATTTCCCGTTGCCGGGTTCGGCACTCGCTTCTTACCCGCCACCAAGGCCATGCCGAAAGAACTGCTGCCGATCGTGGACAAGCCGCTGATCCAATATGCGGCCGAAGAAGCCATCGCGGCCGGCATCGACACGCTGATCTTCGTGACGGGGCGCAACAAGCGGGCGATCGAGGACCACTTCGACAGCAATCAGGAACTGGAAGCCGCCCTGCGGGCCAAGGGCAAGACGGGCCGAGCGGACATGGTGCGCAACATCCTGCCACAGGGCGTCGAATGCATCTTCGTGCGCCAGCCAGAGCAGCTGGGTTTGGGCCATGCCGTCCTCTGCGCCGAGCGGGCCGTAGGCGATGAGCCCTTCGCGGTCCTGCTTGCAGATGACTTTCTGGCCTACGAGGGGGCGGGCGTGACCGCCGATCTCGTCAAGAGCTATCAAGCCTCAGGCCGGACGCAGCTGTCCGTCATGGAGGTCAACGGGCCCGACATCTCGAAATACGGTGTGGTGCAGCCCTGCCCCGCCGCTGGCAGCGTTGCGGGCCTCGTGGAGAAGCCAGCCTTTGAGCTGGCGCCGTCAAACCTAGCTTCAATCGGGCGCTATGTGCTGACGCCTGACATCTTCGAGGTCCTGCGCGGCCAAGCACCCGGCGCCGGTGGTGAAATTCAACTCGCGGATGCCATTAACACCCAAGCTGCCGCTGGTCAGGTGGAAGCCGTCACACTGAATGGCCAGAGGTTCGACTGCGGATCCGTCAAAGGGTTCTTGCAAGCTATCATGCATGTGGCGCAACGCGACGGGTTGGTTTGAGCCTCACCGGCCTGTCAGCCGATAGGCCAATCGACCAACCCATTCCTTGATGGCAATGTTGAGCACCTCGAGATTGCCAGCAAGGTTCCAGCCGATCCCGTCACTGAAACTCCCCGTGCGATAGTCTACAGGGTGGGGAACAATGTCGCCCCATCCAGCGGCCTCGAAGCTGGTAAGCGCTCGGTCCATGTGAAACGCGCTGGTGACGAGGACCCAGGTCTCGCCGGATGCCGGTGCCACGGCCTCGAATGAAAACCGTGCGTTCTCGGCTGTGTTGCGCGATTGGTCTTCCCATGTGATCCGATCAGGGGCGATGCCCAGAGACACGAAGAAATCTACCGCGACGCTCGGAATGTCGGGCTGCCCTAATACGGTGTTCCGCAGACGGCCACTGCCGCCAGAAAACACCAAACGCGCCTCTGGGTGCGCAATTGCAAGCGCCACAGCCGCTGTCAGTCGTTCGGCTGCTTCATTGAGTTGCGGTTCGCCCCAGGCCGCGGTCGCCCGTTGGTCTTCGACGCCGCCGAGAACGACGATGCCGTCGATTTGTTCTGGGGCGGCCCGCGGTGGAAACTCCGCCTCCAGCGGGCGCAGCACAACCTCGCCAATGGGGAAGATGCCAACAGCCAAAAGCGCGGCCAGCGTGGCTCTGCCGCTCCAACGCTCCAAACGCGGGCGCGCAAAACGTCCTGCGACCAAGCTTACGACCATGCCAATCACAAGCCAGGTCTCAACCTGAAGGGCCAGCCCGATAAGCTTGGAAAGGATGAAAAAAGCCGTGTCCATCGCGACGTAGATCAGCTGCGCTGCGGGCGCACCAGAAACTGGCCCACCTTTGAAAGGTTCTTGAATGCCAGCGTGTGCAGGCCGCCCACGCGGTTGCGACGGATCGCCAGCATGTCCTCTTCCATCTTCTGGCGGATTTTGGCCAAGTTGCGGTTGCTGACACCGCCAACCCGCATCTTGTAGAGGACCTCTGGGATATAGACCGTCTTACCCGTCGCCTTAGAAAAATACCGCAGGATGAAATCGTAATCGGCCGCAATACCGAAATTGATGTCGTAGTCGCCCAACCGCTCATAGACCTCGCGTCGCAGGTACAGCGTGGGGTGGGCCGGCATCCAACCATACTTCAGGCGCCGCGGGTGGAAGGCACCGGTCGACCAGTGCCGAATGACGCGCGACGTGTCTGCTTGCGCGACGTAGTCCAAATCGCTGAACACCGCCTCAACCGCCGGATCGTCAAACGCTACCGCAATCCGCGCCAATACCCCGTCGTGTGCGAGAAAGTCGTCGCTGTGGATGAAGCCGATCACGTCGCCGGTTGCGTTCCGCACGCCCTTGTTCAGGGCGTCGTAGATCCCTTTGTCTGGCTCGCTGATCAGCCGCATTCGGTCATGGCCCGCGCGCTCAATGGCCGCCAAGGAGCCATCCTTTGATTTTCCCTCGACGACCAAATGCTCGACGTCTGGATGCGTTTGCGCGGCAACGCTGGCGATGGCTTCGCCGACGGTCGCTTCCGAATTGTAAACAGCGGTAATGACAGAAATTTTCAACGGCGGGGTCTCAATAATAGAAGAATTGCCATGTCTCTACATGAAACTGGCTTGGGGCGAAACTCGATGGTGGCTGATGGTTCCAGAAGTTTCTACGGTCAGCTTGTGTAGTTGGGGTGCGGCCGGGCTGTGAACATGTTTTTTAATTTGAGCAAAGGTTCAAACTTCAATGTAGTCGATGGAAAGGCTTTCGGCGATGCTGCAAATTTCATCATGGCACTCTTCTTTTGCCACATCGCGAGTCGAGAGCCCTTCGAACATATCTTGCGGAACACGGTCACCAAACAGAACGATGGCATACTCCGGCCCGTTCTGAAGCGATGTATAATATAGGCCTTGAGCGGTAGGACAGGCGGCATGGATTTTTTCGGCCCAGGCCCGCGTATCCAGATAGGTACATCTGGGGCCCGTCACTAAAGCGTTCCTATCAATTCCAATCTTTCTCTGCCCCGCAGTCGTTAGATCAACGAGGAGAACACTTTTCTTTAATCTGATGTGACTGTGGCTGTAGCAGGCGAAATCCGATGGAAAGACAATCGTTTCGGAAGGCATATCATCTTCTGAGAATAGGTCGTCGGGGCATCGAAGAATGATTTCACAGACAGCTGTCTCGAAGGATTGCGCAGCGTAGATGGTTGGAATTACCGAGTCATCAGTTTTATGAATAGGGGAAAACCGCGCGCTTCCTTTCCCCGAATTATTAAATTGAGTAGCCCCGAATTGGGACAGATGAAGGCGATGAAGTTCCGTCTCCGCATCCAAGGTCACATAGGTTTCTTTGCCGATCTTCATTGCCTGCGGAGATGGAATTGTCAGTGTGAATTTCATCAACCATGTTCCACCGGCTGGATGGTGCGTTCAAATGCAGCAATGACAGCGTCATGATCGCTCCTAAGTCCGTCAGCCGGGGTATCGTCAAACTCGGCGTGCGGTCGCGTCAGCCAGTAGAGCAGCCGGAAGTCGCTCCAGTTATCGGGTTTCATCTCAATGAGCTTGATGAGAGCGGGAGAAATCCTGCGCTCATCAATATCGAATTGGAAGAGCGGGTAGGCGGCACGCCCATCAATGGTGAATCGCAGGACTTCATTTTTGTCTTCCTTACGCTTCATTGTAGAGGAGGCGTTGGAGTTAGAGAGCCCGAGTAGTTCACAAGCCTCCGCTTGATCGGCCATGGCAGTATTGGAGAGGATCTTTTCCTGAAGCCTTGCGCGCGTCAGAGCCTTTTTTAGCTCTTTGTCGTCGCCCTTTACCATGCTTTCACGGAGCATGGTTCTGTACGCTTGGACAAGCTGATCGACTTCCTCCTGGAAGCGAACATTCAGCGTGCGTTCAAGAAGTTTAGTATCGGCAATTTTGACACGCTTCGACTTGTACCCCCCTGCGCCGGGCTCGTCCGTTACCTTTTGAGTAGGCTTCACTTCAACGATAACTTTACCGCTGCCTGCGCTGAAGGCATTCATAAGATTGGATTTATAGATCCTGCGAGACGGGTACTTTTTGTGGTTTCCAAGTGTCGCGGCAACCATGGGAGGGATCCTGACTGTTTGTTAGCTTTGCTTTACGTTTTGATATAATCGATATGTTGTGAATGATAAGTAGCCTATATAGCGTTTTGCGTCAAGGCTTCCTACAGCTTCGCTTGGTTCTGGCGGACCTGAAATCCGTCACATTACGGGTAACAGCTTGCCGCCCGCCCAAAGTATTCGAACGTGGACAAGAGCGTGTTTGCGTTGGGATCCGACGGCTGCTGAACTTGGGACGGAATACGGTTCGCTGCGCGAGGCCTTTGAGCCGATTATCCATCGAACTCACATCCGCACCAATGATTACAATGACTTAAGGGGTGGAGAGGATTCGAGCGGAGTCGACAGCCCACCGGGCAAAGTTTGGCTCCTTGTGCTTGGTACCGAACGCCAACCTCGCCGCCGCGCCCAGAAAAGACTACGCTGGGATGCGGGAAATGATCATCGGTGACGCACCAAAGTTCGATGAAATCCTCGCTACGATCGAAGCGTTCGAAACTGAGATCAACAGCTGACTCTCGCGCTCACAGTGAACTTTTCACATTTCAGTTCTAGCCAACGTTCCTGGATAGAGTAAGCGTGCTGTGCGGAGATTATCTGATCTATTCTCCGCATTCTCTGCGGAGAATAGGCTGGGAGTGATCACGATCGTCGCCATCAGCTGGCCGAGCCAATCCGTTTCAATGCAGCTGAACATCATCGGTCACCGCTGAGCGCGGCTGATTATCAATGATTACGGCTTTTCGGAGGGTGCGACTCGCCAAACGTTGACATGGCGTTGACATGAAACAAACGCATAAAGCCCGACTGATTAAGTCGGGCTCTAAGCATTTGATTTGGCGTAGTTATTTGGTTGCGGGAGTAGGATTTGAACCTACGACCTTCAGGTTATGAGCCTGACGA
>NZ_CYRX01000023.1 GCF_001458315.1 Thalassobacter stenotrophicus
CCACGCTGGCTTCACGTAGTGAATCCCCTCATGATGGGATTTGTGCAACAAAGCCTCTCGGGAGACCAATGGTCACGAACCTCGGAAATATGAATTGAGGTACCAGAGCGTTTGTCTTCAGCACTCTTGGCAAAGCTTTCTAAACTTGGGACCTTACGGATCGACTCTATCGCATTCGAGAATCCTGGCGCACCCAATTCTATCGTCGCCGTAACCTCATCAAGTACCGCTCCGTCTTTTTCAAACTTACTCCAATCAACCGTCCAAGTAAGTGTTTCGGTGCGGTCGTTCTCGTCAGTCGAACTTGAATGGAGTTGGCATTTTGCCCCCAACCTATCTAGCGCAAATCTGCCAATGCCTTTAGCTCCAGTGCGCGTTCGCCCCATTTTAGATGAGGAGTCCTGTTCTTTGTTGGCAGTGCCAATCACCATCCAAGCGTCTCGGATGGCATCATCCCCCATGCCCGATCCATCGTCGGTAACGGTAACGGTGACAAAGTTCTGAATTAGTTTTGCCTCTGGGCTGTGTTTGTCACCCAAACATGGCCGCAACGTCGCAAAATCATCGTTCAAGTCATAGTGGTTTTCAGGTGCCAAACCCCAATCAGTTAGTAAGTCATACTCTCTCTTAGGGAGTTGAGCAGGCACATGATCGTAGGCAGGAGAAATACGTACGATGCAAAAGGACGCATCAGCATCATATGAGTTTTTCACAAGCTCGCTGATCGCGCTCTCAGCCGTGGCAACGTTTTCGCGTCCGATCAAGCGCGCAGTTCTGGCCGAAACTCGAAACGGGACTTCTTGGACACTATTCATTTGGCACCTGTGCTTTCCGTGCAGATCTGAACGTCCATACTACATGCCATACCTTCAAGATATTCACCTCATGGGTGATCGGAACTGGAACAAATCTTAGGATTTGTGCGACAAAGTAAGTCTTGGGTATCTTCATGACGCGCTCCACAGGCTAGAAAGTGGCGCGGCGAACATATTTTCCCCGAACGGTACCACCTTATCGTGATCATACAACACCATGCCTTGAAGGAATTTCTTCCCACATGCTTCGGCAAGTTTTCGCATGCCGGAGAAATCACCCGCCGAAACGGTGGCAGAGGACTTTACCTCGATCCCGACTACCTCACCACGACGGTTCTCCAATACAATGTCGACCTCGTTCTTTTCCTTGTCGCGAAAATGCGAGAACGTGCATCTCTGTTCACTCCAAGTCGAGATTTTCCGCAGTTCGCTGAACACGAAGGTCTCCAGGATCGCACCGAAGCTCGTTTTGTCTTTTCGAACCACGTCCGGTGAAACATCCCGCATCGCTGCGAGGAGACCTGCATCGAAAAAATGCAATTTGGGCGACTTGGTCAGACGTTTCAGGCGGTTTGTGAACCAGGGCTGCAGAGTATGAACGAGGTAGAGGCTCTCGAAGACACTGACATACTTCTGCGTAGTGACGTGATTGAGATCGAGGCCAGCACCGATACCGGTGTAGTTGACTAACTGTCCTGAGTGCTCAGCAAGCACTGACATCAGCTTCGGCATGATGGCAAGTTGTTCAATCTGGGCCACATCTCGGACGTCGCGCTGGACGATTGCATCAAGATAGCCATGATACCAATCCTGTTTTCGTGACCATCGCGCTCGACCTAGCGCTTCGGGATACCCGCCGGAAAGGACGTTTTCAATAAGGTCATCACCGACGATTATGTGGTCGGCCCGCGGCTTCTCGCGCGCAAAAGCCCGATCAATGAACCTTGATTTCGCCCCAAGGATTTCTGCTTGCGAGAGGGGCAACAATCGAACGACCTCCATGCGACCGGCAAGAGAATCCGCCACTTTTGGAATGGTCATGAGGTTGGCCGAACCTGTTAGGAGGAACCGCCCCGGTGCCTTGTCGTCATCGACCAAGTTTTTAATAGCAAGCAAAAGGTCGGGCGCGCGTTGGATTTCATCGATCACGGCGCGGTCGAGACCGCGGACGAAGCCGACCGGATCATTGAGCGCCGACCGCAAGACGTTCGCATCGTCCAATGTCAGAAAGGGTGTCTTGTCCGACGCGATGTCGGTTGCAAGCGTCGTTTTGCCGGACTGACGCGGCCCTGAGATGAGAACCACGCGGGTGTCGGACAGCGCCTCTTCCACTCTAACCTTGGCAAATCTTGGGTACATCTCGCGCGGCTCCTACTGACCGATTGAAAGTACGCGACCGACCGATTGAAAGTCAAGCCACGACCAATTGAAAGAGGGATGTTGTCTGATTAGCGCTCACCCGTTCGACCGATTGAAAGTCAAAGCCCGACCAATTGAAAGCGAGAAGCCTCAGACCTGCGCAGCACGGGCCTCCTCATCTGCGTCTGCAACAGCCAAATCCAGCTCCGGAAGATCCCGCAGGCTCTGCAGATCAAACGTCGTCAAAAACGTCGCCGTCGTCACAAAGGTATGCGGCGCCCCCGGCCGCGGTGACCTCGGCCCACTGGCAATGAGGTCCTTAAAGCGCAGCCGGGCCAGCAGATCGCGGCTCACGTCCTTGCCGAAGATGTCCTTCAGCCCCGCCCGGTCGATGGGCTGGTGATAGGCGATGGCGCAGAGCACCCCATCTCCATCTCGGTGAAGACGAGCGGCTGGTCGCCCAGGTCGGCGGCGGCCTTGATGGCCTCGGCGAACTGCGTCTTCGTCCGGAACATCCAGCCGCCCGCCACTTGTGACAACTCGTATGGGCGACCGGCCAACTCCGCCTGGATGTCGTCTATCAGCATCTCGACCGAAGCCCCCTGCCCCACCACGCGGGCCAGGTCGTCGCGTTCGACCGGCGACGCGCTTGCAAACAGCACCGCCTCAATCCGGCCCATCCACTCACGCCAGCGCAGCTCTTGCGGCAGGACTTCGAGTTCCCGGTCAAACAGGTCTTCGCCTGTCGAGACTTTTTGCCCCTTCGCAGACTTTCGATTGGCTACCGTACTCATGGCCGTGCGGGTCATCGCACAATCCCATAGAGCCGGAAGGTTGGCCGTCCGGTCAGTTCCCGTGCCACACCGAGTTCGACGAGCCGATCACAGAAACGCCGCGCCGCGCGACCGGTCATGGGAATGGTGGTGCCCTGGACCCTCGGCGAGAGCATCGTCGACGGCGCCACGGCATCTTCGGACAGGAACAGGGCGACCGCCGCCTCAGATCCTTTGGCGCGGAGTTTCGGCGCAACAGCCCGCAGCGCTGTTGACTTGGATGAGAGGTCACGCGCCAAATGGATCGCGTCTTCGATGGATTCCAGAACACGCCTTTGAACTGCCAGCTCTGCCCCCTGCTCCTCTGCAACCAGATCTCGCAACATTGCTTTGGTGAGCGGCTGTGCAGCGATCGGAAGAAAAGACGGCCAGCCCAACGAACGGGCCACGACGATATCGGAGAGCAAACCGGCGATCCGCTCTGCACGGTCATCAGCCTCCAGAACCGCGCGCATCACGGCAATACAGCCTGCCAGTGGCCCATGAGATTTTGCGCGGGCAGCACCGTCTTCGAGCCAGCCGTCCATGTCAGCCTCAATGTGCAAGCCGACCAATTCCTTCAATGCAGATCGGCAGTCGCGCGCAATGAAGCGCAACCGAACGGCCTCGCGCCAGAACCCCAACAGATCGCCGTCCGGGCCGCGCGCTTCACCCGCAGGTGTCAAATGATAGGCGTCCCGGATGTCGGCCTCCCGCGCCATTCGCCCTTCCAGCTTTGATGTTGCCGTCGCCGCTTTCAGTGCCAGCCTGTTGGCCAGTAGCTTCACCGGAACGCCATGCTTTGGATCAGAGACCAGTTGATCCAGCACTGACAGGGCCGCCCCAGACCGAAAAGCCACAGTTTCAAGGGTTTCTGGACGCGTGGAGGTGACCCAAGCCGGCAATTTCGGTAAGGTGTTCAAGTAGTCAGAGAGAGCGGCGGGCTGGTAGGTCATACCACAACACTAATCTCTCGCGGCGCTTTCGTCTACAATATACGGTATAAACCGCCCCACCTTACTGCTCTTCGCTATGTCCAATAAGTTTGCCTTATCGGACGTAAAAAGATATGCTGAGTGATATGTTCAAAAACACCGAAAAATCAAGCTCAGAGCCAGCAAACGCATCCTCGCCCAACGAGGACGACGCCAGGGACCCGCACGGCGGGCGCGGCCCTGAGTCTCTGACCCTTCCTGACCTTGTGGCTGGTTCCGGCACGCTCGATCGGCTGGTCGAGACTGCGCGCGATTACGCAAAACAAGCAGCCTCAGAGAACACGTTGAAGGCCTATGCGAAAGACTGGGCGCATTTTGCGCGCTGGTGCCGGTTGAAAGGTGCGGAGTCGATGCCGCCGTCTCCAGAGATGATCGGCCTTTATCTGGCAGACCTCGCCGCTCCAACCAATGGTTCCCCTGCCCTTTCCGTTTCGACGATCGACCGCAGACTATCTGGCCTTGCTTGGAACTATGCGCAACGCGGTTTCACCCTCGATCGCAAGAACCGACACATCGCCACGGTGCTGGCTGGGATAAAACGAAGGCATGCGCGTCCCCCGGTGCAGAAAGAGGCGATCCTACCGGAAGACATCCTGGCCATGGTGGCCTCCCTACCTTTTGATCTGCGGGGGTTGCGCGACCGGGCGATCCTACTTCTGGGGTACGCGGGTGGTCTGCGCCGCTCCGAAATCGTCAGCCTTGACGTTGGCAAGGACGACACACTCGACAGTGGTGGCTGGATCGAGATCCTCGAGGATGGCGCCCTGCTCACGCTGAACGCCAAAACCGGCTGGCGTGAGGTCGAGATCGGCCGCGGATCGTCTAGCCAGACTTGCCCGGTGCACGCACTCGAACAATGGCTACACTTCGCCAAGATCGATTTCGGCCCAGTGTTTGTCCGCGCTACACGGGATGGAAAGAATGCGCTTAAAGCACGGCTAAGCGATAAGCACGTTGCGCGCCTGATCAAGCAAACCGTGTTGGACGCTGGACTCCGAAGCGAGCTGACAGAAAAGGAACGCCTCGCCCTGTTCTCTGGCCATTCCCTGCGGGCTGGCCTAGCGTCGAGCGCCGACGTCGACGAGCGTTTCGTCCAGAAACACCTTGGTCACGCCTCCGCTGAAATGACCCGGCGGTATCAGCGTCGTCGCGATCGGTTTCGTGTGAATCTGACAAAGGCAGCAGGGCTTTAGCTTTAGGCTGCCGAACGCTTCTTAACGGCAAGCAGCATATTCACTCAGTTTTGCTGGGCTATCTTCCGACTTCACCCACGGCTCGGTCCCCCCTGCCCTACTATAGAAGACAACACCAATAGGTGTTAACGCGCACCACACGCTGAGAAGTACACTTTGAGAAGAAATAATGCTCGAGAGGTATGTCGAGCTCTTCTCGGAGGGACGAAGAGTCCAACTTTCGCGCATGTAAGGTGCGCGTAAGTTGGACTGCCATCTCTTTTAGGAACGCCGTCAAAACCCGTTACAAGTCGTCCTAATAGAGCATCTCAGCTTTCTGATCGCCACAAGGGTCTTCAAGAAATTCCTGAAATTCTACCGATTCGACACCTAGACCAAGTTGCTATCAGTTGTGATCATGTAACAAGATTCTACCACATCTTGCTTATCATACGGAATTCTTGATAAAATATTTTGTTTTCAACAAGTTAAAAGGACGTTTTCACCATCCAAAGCTGAACACAAAGGCTCCCCGTCACCGATAGGCCCAAAAAATTGTTGCCTGGGGATAAGTTGCGTGTCATGAGTTCAATTGTCGCAAGCTGACGTAAATCACGCCTTTTAGCGACGAAACACATATGACCCACTAAGAGGTCGTGAGGGCAGTATGAATTCGAACGCAAATATCGCGCAAACCAGCTCCATCGCAGCATCTATTGCGACGAACGCTGCCCGCCTCTCCGAGGCGCTTAACAATCATATGCGCAATAGCTTCCAGCCTGATAGTAGAAAAGCGCTCCGCAAATTTCATCCTGCTGAGGTATCAGAGCTAACTGGCATTAGCATGTCCAACCTCAGGACACGCCATCAGGAAGGTGATTTCCCCGATGTGGAGACGGATTCCAGAGGTCGCAGGCTCTACACCGCAGAAGAGATTGACCAAATCCGACATGTGATGGCGAAGACTGGTCGAAATGGTGAGACATATCTTCCTGGACGACGCGAGAACGATGCCCTTCAAGTGATTTCCATTGTCAACTTCAAAGGCGGGTCCAGCAAAACGACCAGTGCGATCCACTTGGCCCAACGCTACGCCTTGCGGGGCTATAGAGTTCTTGCGATCGACATGGATCCGCAAGCCAGCTTGACCACTATGTTCGGTTACCGTCCTGAGATTGAATTCGCTGAAAGTGGCACAGTTTATGACGCTCTCAAATATGAAGACCCGGTTCCGTTAAGCCAAGTCATCCGAAAGACCTATTTCCACAACCTTGACCTCGCTCCGGCGGGCCTCTTGCTGTCCGAGTACGAGACCGAAACGGCCTATGCACTTCAGCACAAGATCGATCCGCCATTCACGCAGCGCCTTGCGATCGCTCTCGACGAGATTGAAGCAGACTACGATCTTGTTATCATCGATTGCCCGCCTCAACTTGGCTTCACAACGATGACAGCCTTGTTGGCGTCTACCGGCCTTCTGATCACCGTCGTTCCCAGCATGTTGGATGTTGCATCAATGGCGCAATTCCTTGAAATGGCTGGAGAAACTGTTCAAACTCTTGAGGAGGCCGCGGGACCTATAGACTGGAATTTCCTTAAGTTCTTGATAGCTCGATATGAACCAACAGACGTACCCCAGTCGCAAATGGCGGGTTTCTTGAGATCTATTCTCTTGGATCAAGTGTTGACTACACCGATGTTAAAGTCCACCGCGATCTCCGATGCTGGGATGACGCAACAAACGATCTATGAGTTGGATCCCTCTCAAGTCGTCAAAAAAACTCTAACTCGCATATTGGAGTCTGTTAACGGCGTCGCGGATGAGTTTGAAAAGACGATTCAGCAAGCTTGGGGAAGGGAAACTGACTAATGGCCCGTAGAAACCTGTTCCAGCCCCCTCCCCCACCTGATGTAGTCAAAACTGCGGTCTCGGCATCAGAGCAAAAGGCACGTTTCCCCAATACTGGTGCGATGAGCGGCGTGAAATCCACTTTGAAAGATGTCGCGAGCAATGCGGTGAGGGAAATCTCGGTTGATGTCATTGAAGAGAACGGCCCAAAGGACCGTCTCAATTTCACCGATGCCGATGTTGTAGCGCTAGCTGAAAGCATTAAGGCTCACGGCCAACAAGTGCCGATTATGGTGCGTCCCATCGCGGACAAACCAGGACACTACAAGATCGTCTATGGTCGCCGCAGATTGCGCGCCTTGCGATCACTCGGCATCCCCGCGAAAGCACTTGTCAGGTCTCTTTCTGACGAGGAGGCTATTCTTGCTCAGGGACAAGAGAACACACAGCGCTTGGATCCCAGCTTCATTGAAAAAGCGCTGTTTGCAGCTGAGCTCGCCACAAGTGGCTATGAACAGGTCATCATTCTTGATGCCCTCGCGGTGGACAAACCAATGTTATCCCGCATGACCAAAGTCGCGCGGTCCATTCCAAAGTCAGTCATTGAGCAGATCGGGTCCGCTCATGGCATTGGACGCAGACGTTGGGAAGAACTCGCGGACCAATCGCGCAACGAAAGCGTCGATCTTGAACAGATCACCGCGGCGCTTCAGCTTGATGCAGCAAAAAGCTCCGACGACCGCTTTAGCATGATCAGTGACGCCATTACCCAGGCGCTCAAACCTATGGCAGCTGGCAAACAAGCTACCTCTCCGACGATCTCCATCAAGCTTAGCGATGGGACGGCTTTAGCCGAGGTAAAAGAAACGGCACGTGCTTTGACATTTAAGCTGTCAAAGTCTGATGCCCCAGAATTTGCTCAGTGGATGCGCAACAACGCAGAAGCTGAGCTTACGCGCCTCTATGAGGCGTGGCAGTCAGAGCAAAAGCCTGACTGATATCGACCGAGCAGTAAAACTTAAAAAAGGAGCACGACCAACAACCCTAAAAAGAAAGAGCCCCCCAAGGTTTCCCTAGGAGAGCCCAATCTGTTCTTTGCACTTTCAGATTTACCAGCTTCTCCGCGCCAGTCAACAACAACCGATTCGGTTGACGAAGATTTGCGGCCTTTTTTCTGATTTTCAGAGATATTGGCGCCTTTCACATCAGGTTGTCGTGAAAAAAACATGGCATTTACACAAGCAACTGCACCCACTGGGCTGCGGAACAGTGAAATATTGTCCGCGGACAATCCCATTCCAGATCGACACATCGTCGTAGCGACGCTTCGCAACGCGGCTCCTCGTATCGGTCTCAGCGCATCCGTGATATCGACCTTAGATGCGATGCTCTCGTGCCTGGCGCCAAAGCGCAATCACCACACAGTCTTTGCATCGAACGCAACACTCTCATTTCGACGCAACGGCATTTCAGACAGAACAATCAGACGTCACGCGGCAACGTTGCAAGATATTGGCCTACTGGTCCGTCGTGACAGCCCAAATCGAAAGCGCTTCACTAAGCACAACAGACACGAGGGCAAAGCCCTTCGGTTTGGCTTCGACCTATCACCCCTTTTTGATCGGTTGCATGAGATTGCTTCAATAGCAGCTGAGGTCATGAAGGAACGAGAGCAAGTTGACTATCTACGCGCAAAAATTCGCGCAGCAGCCAATGCAAGTCTGACCGACAATCCAAACGATGAGATGGCCCTGAACGTCTTTCGTGTCCTACGTCGGAAATTGTCACTCAAAGAATGTGAACAAATCCTCTCAAACCTGACAATTTCGGTAGTTGATGCCGAGTCCGTAGATGATGAAAATCCAATTTCAACAACAACTATGACCGCCAGTGACGGTCAAAATGTCCGGCACCATCATAAGTCAAATAAAGAACATATTGATAAAGAGGGCATCCTACAAAAAAAACAAACTGCTCCTATGACCTCGGATGCTTCGATCACAATACCAGAATTGCTATCGGCTTGTCCCGAAGCAGCCCAATTTTCGCTGAGAAGAATAGAAACTATCCATGATGTCATTGCTCACGCACGAACACTGGCCCCAATGATAGGGATCAGTACTCAAAACTACGAAGCAGCCCATGAGCGACTGGGTGGGTTAAGAGCAGCGGCAACCGTTTGGGCCATCATGCAATTCCACGACAAGATCAAGGCAGTCGGTGCGTATTTTAGATCGATAACCACCGGATCAAAGAGCGAAGGCTTTAGCCCAGAGAAACTGATCCGGCGTTTGGCTTTGGCGCAAAAATATGCAGTTTGATTTCAAAATTGTCCGCGGACAATTTTCCAAGCCGCATCGTCAGCTTTGATGAACTGCCGTCCAATCAAAGGTCGCATGAGGTGCCATATCTTGCGGTCGCCAGCTAAACAAATATTATTGCTTCCAGAAGAGATGGGGCAGGGACCACTGATTGATCTACAGTCCACCAAGATGCTTTGCCGATACCTTGTGCCACCATTTAGGCGCATTGCGTACATCAGTAGCTATTGAGCACTATTCAACGCTCAAGGATGGAATTCAAACACGCTTTTCAATTAAGATATATATTTATCAATAGGTTAAGGGATGAACGCGTACGATTTCTTGCTATAGTTTCCTGAAGCCCGATTCATTAGTGTCTTGAGAGGCTTCGCGTTCCGCCAAAACAAATGCAACGTAGCATTATCCTAAAGTAAAAGTTTCCTCCTTGTTTTGGGACTGTCTGAAAGTGCCCTTGTGGGGTGTTCCTGACGGGTCCGGGTCGGTTTCCGGCCTGTCTGTGCTGACAAGGAACCTCCCATGCAAACAGAAGTATTGCGCGTGCTGCGCGCAGAGGCACGGTCGTGGTGGCGACACCGAGAGCTTAGAAGAAATGATGGCCTTGATGAGGCGCGTCGGCTGGAACGCCAGACAATTAGCCGCGACATCGGATATCTCCGCGTAGCCCTTAACAACCCCAATGCCTATGTCAGTTGCGGTGGGGGAGGGACCATTCTTCACCTCGGCCTGACAACAGTCTCGCTCTATGCCCCCGTTGAACGGTTCACGCTCGCCGATCTGGCGATCCGGCTTGGAGCGCCTCTGATCGACTGCCGTCCCGTCCGCGACATCATCGCTTTCGCAAACTTGCCCAAGGTCACAATGGATGGCACGGTTGATCCAAAGCCTTGGACGGCCTCAAGCCGGATACCGCTTCTGACATATCTCGATCTTGTCGAACGCCTTGGCGCCCGTATCGTCAACGATCCGCGCGCAGGTCACGCGACCTAACCTAACTCCCCCAATCAATCTCAACCCGAAAGGAGGCCAGCCATGGCCCGTTCCCGCACGTCCAAATTCGACGCATCAGACGCCATCACCAATGAACTCATCCGCATCATCGAACGTGGTGTTCTGCCGTGGCGAAAACCGTGGGTCGCTGGCGGCAGCGCGCGTCCCTTGCGCCACAACAGTGAGCCCTATCAGGGAGTGAACAACTTCCTGCTCACCATGCGCACGGTGATGGCAGGGTATACCTCTCCGTTCTGGATGACCGTGCCGCAGGCAAATACTCTTGGAGCAAAGATACGAAAGGGCGAACGATCGTCCGTCGTTGTTTATTACGGTCAGAGTCGGACGCAGTCGGATGATGAGCAGGATGCCAACGATGGCAATACCGATGAAGCCCGCGTGTTTCGTTTCCAAAAATCATACCGCGTGTTCAATGCAGACCAAATCGAGGGCTTGCCGGATGCATTCTATCCAGATGCCTGTCCAATCCCCGATCATGCGCCATCCGCGACAATCCCGCATATGCAGGCATTCTTTGATGCCATCGATATTACGACGGTCTTTGGTGGAACCGAGGCGCGCTACAGTCCTCCCGTCGACAAGGTGTTCATGCCGGGTATCTCCCGCTTCAAGAACCCGCTGAACTTCTACGGGGTCTGGGCGCATGAGCTTGCGCATAATGCCGCGCTCCGGTTTATGCCGCGCCGACCCTTACAACCTGTTGCGTTGC
>NZ_CYRX01000024.1 GCF_001458315.1 Thalassobacter stenotrophicus
AATCCGTCCGGGGTCAGGGGAAACACGTCCCCAAGCGGGTTTGTGCAACAAAGCCCTGTGCAACAAAAAACTATGAGCCGATTGTTTTACTGCCCTAGAATCCGATCGACCTCTGCCCTGACCTCATCAATTGATAAGACAAAAACATCTCTTGCTCGAAACTGATGTGCATCACGTAGCGCGGCAACCATTCCAATCGCGTTACCTCGCTGATCGAAAACGGGCCCACCAGAAAAGCCTCTTCTAATATCTGGCATACGCGCGATGACTCCACTCCCGAACGCCTCAATCACCATTGCTCCTGAAGAAATTTGTCCCGAGACTACATAGCGTCGCTGAGGTTGTGCGCTCTTGGCGGCAACGCCAACGGCATAAATCGAGGCGCCTCGAATTTGTTTTGCGTTTGTATACGGCACAACGGGGAGGAAATCCTTCGGAACACGCAAAACGGCTAAGTCCATGCGTGTGCTGATGCCAACAATTTGAGCCGAACGCGAAGCTCTTTTTTGAGAGGACAGCATGAGCCAATCGCCCAGCTTGCGACCCGACACGACATGCGCGTTCGTCACGACCAAGCCGTCAGCAATCATAAATGCAGATCCTATGATCTGCCCATTGGTCAAAGTCGCGTGATACTCGACACCACGATGTGGCTCGACCGCCCATGCAGAGAACGCACAGGCCAATGATATGCAGGAAAGCAAAACAAGCTTTCGCGCAATTCTTCCCACTGTCCGCACACTTGCACGAACAAAATACCCCAAAGGCATAACCCACTCCATCAAACCGGCTTTGCAGCCAGCCCCCGCAAGAAGCATGCGGGCCGGGGGTTAAGACCTGCCTAACTGGCACGGGTCAAGCGCCTAAGGCTTTAGTTGATTTTGTCGTAAGTTGAAGGGATATCCTTCGCGACGCCGATCAAGTCAAAAGCGACCGACAGCACCAATAAACAATCGTGTTTCTCGGCGATTATCAGCGCTATCGCGCGGGGTTCCTTCGATTTGCCGTACAACCTGAGGTGTCAACGATAGCCAATCGTTGATCTCAATCTGCGCACCAAGGCCGATGGATCCAAGCGGCTCATTCTGCTGTCCGTCCCGCGCGATGGATCGATCGTACGCCTCACCGTAATCTACAAACCCAAAGACGTTTGCGGCCTGCGCCCATGTCCCGGGCACCAATGCGCGCCTAAGTTCTAACCGAACGCCATAGCCCGCGTCCCCAGAAGTGTTGCCCGGCGCGAACCCTCGCCCAATCGACGCTCCACCCAAAAAATAGCGTTCGGAATTGGGTTGTATGCCCTTTGAAACTTGCCCCCTAAACTCAGCGAACACGGACCATGGGCTCTGAGCGATTGATTGCAGTCGCGACGCGGTAAGCTGGGCAGACGTGAAATGTAGGTCCCCCGCAGCTGGTCCTGTGGCCGAAACGGTCGCACCTGCTGCCCCCAAGCCTTGCCTTACGGAAACATCTACAAAATTGATCCCGCCGCGCGTATCAGCCACATCCCATGCTGCCCCAACCTCAAACACCGTGATACGGGCGGCTTCGGTCACGACAGCCCCAACCAAACCCGCTTGTGTCTGGTTGTCGCGAAACGTCAGCCCAGCGCGTCCGAAAAGGTTCATCGACCGCGTCCGAACAAAAGGCACCAACAATTGTGCCGAGACCTCCGTTTGATCCGATATGCTCAGCAAGCCCGTCGTATCGCCAGCTTCGCTTAAATCAGGCGCACCTCGGAACACGTTTGCCGCAAAGCGTAGGCGCGCTCCGTCAAAAAGCCCGCCGCCGAACGCCTGAACCGGCATCTCAACGGATACAGACCCAAACTGCAAGGATGACCCCTGCGGCGCATAGGCGAAATTGGCATCCAGTGTTTCGTTCAAACCCATCGCGTTAAACGCGCGCAGGCCCGCGCCAAAGTTCAGATCACCATACAACCGCGACCCGCGATTATCGGCTGAGAAGTACCCGGTCCGTGGCTGCGGCGTGACTTGCACACTTAGGTTGGCTGCCCCGAAGGTATCTGGTGAGGGTCCAAGAACCGTTTCGACCGACCCGCCCGTCACGCTTCCCACGGCATCGCGAGACAGTAAAACGCTCCGCTCCAGCGTCTCAATCGCTAGGGGGCGATCTGACTGCACGGGTTTGAAGTACCGCTGCACAAGCGTCTGCTGGTTTGGCGCGCCACCGGTCAAAGAAAGATCATCAATGAACCCCTCAATGATGAGAATGCGGACAACACCACCTTGGATCGTTTGAGCAGGCAGAACCGCTTGGGAGAGTAAAAACCCCCGTTCCCGGTAGAGCGCGCTGATCTCAGCGGCAATACGATTGAGCCTAGGGATGGTGACAGTCGTGCCCAGAAGATCGCGCCATGTCTGAGACAAAGCCTCCTGATCAATCGCAGTCGCACCCTCCAGTGTGATCTTGTTTAACTGAAACGATGGGCCCGCTCCGGGAGTATTTATTGGCGAAGCTGAGGGCACGAGCTCAGGAGCTTTGACCTGTCGCGACAGGTTGGGCCCTGCGCCCACAAGCGGAGGCAGATCTGCGGGTTGCGCCGCCAGACAAAAAGGAGCGACGCAAAGGCAAATGCCCGCGACGGCAGGAATAAAGCGCTTCATCATTGATCCCAGTACGTTTCAGTTATGGTCACACCCACGCATTCCTCGTTTCGGGTGCCACCCAAATTCACGGCAACACCACAAGTGTCTCGATCCGATGTCGGCTCCTCATCTACGTCCAATCCGCCCGCCGCGGGAACGAAGCCCAAGCTCTCATCCTCAAGACCACCTGCGGCTGGAACGAACCCTTGGGTGCCGGGATCAGCGGCTGGCGCGAAGGCAAGAACTTGCCCCAGCGAATAGTTCAGCGTGAAGGGGTTGGCGTTCGCCAAGCCAATGTCGCGGATCGTCGTACGAAATGCCGCGTCACCCGGGGTCAGCGGTGCAGCACGCGAAGTGGTGGTGCGGATGGTACTCACGACGCCGTCAATCTGGCCTGCGGTCCCTGGAGTTCCAGGTGCGCCCGCCCCAATGCTGAGCGTGCCATCGACAAAGCTAATGTCGTAGTTCGGACTGCTCACCCCGGATGGCGTCACGCTGTAGGTACCCGCCGCTGAAGCCTGAGTGGCTGGTGTGCTAAACGTCAAAGCTCCACTCAAATCTGTCAAAGCCTCCCCCAAAACGAGGCCCGCGGACGTCGCTGTGAAGGTAGGGTTTGGCTGCCCTGCAGCTCGTGAAACATCATCGGCTGAGATGGTTAACGGAGTGGCCAAAACCGCGAGTGTTCCATCCTGCAACGTGACGCTATAGCCTTGGCTCGATACTTGGGGCGTCACGTTGATTACATAGGGACCACCGGACACAGACGCACTGCCCGGTGCGCCAGTGCTAGAGATCACGAGCGGCGCGTCAAATGCTGTTGCTTCACTATCGCCTGGCCGGAAGCCTGCAAATCCCACCTGCAATGTGCCGGTAAGGTCATCGCCATAAGTCTTGCTACGGGATACGGCAGTGACTGTCAGATCAGGCTGTTCACCATAAATAATGCGATTGCCAGTAAAGCTGCGCAGCGTATCCGGTGGGGCAGACGCATAAGTGCGGTTGTAGAGATCAAACGTGCCCGAGGCGGGCTCGGTCCCGGTTAGGCTGTTGAACCTATCCATATATAAGAGCCAGCGGGCCGAGGTGTCGGTCGTACGAAACACATCTGTTCCGGCCGCGTTGTTCAAGCTTGGGCCAGCCTCAACAACAATCGCATTGGTACGCGCGGTACCTGTAACCGACGTACTAGCGGCCAAGTTTACCCCAGTGTCCGTGCGAAGTGAGACTTGGGTCGCCTCAACCCCGCCGCCAATGCTAATAACGCCACCGGTGGTCGCCACATGCAAAGGCACTGTTGTGGCCTCAAAGGCATTGGGCGGCGTGGTCGTGTTAAGCGAAAAATCCGCGCCCGGATCTAGTATAAAACGTGGACGCACGCTCGCCGTAATATCGCCAGTCAGCGTGACATCACCCGATCCACGCACAAAGCCGTCCCACGTCTGGCTGGGAGAATTAATGGTTAAGTCCGCACCATTCAGACCCTGCACACTGCCCCGTGCCCCGGCATCGCCATTCTCAACGATCAAAGCATCCGTGTTGATCGTGAGGCTTCCGCCAAGACCGCCAACAATATCGGCTGTGCTTTGGCGCACCCCATCCCCCGCCAACACGGAAATCGTTGGTGCCGTCAGGGTCACATCTGAGCTATTCCGCGAGCCGCCAATTTCAGAGGCTTGGGCCACGCCATCCCCCCCGGCAACCCGAATTTCAGTGCCCGCGACAATGTCGATATCACCCGAACGACTGTTCACCGACGTCCGGAATGGAACCGCATTTGTCCGCTCGATCAGAACACGACCGGTGGTCGCCTCTAGCGTTATGTCGCCGCTGTTTGTGACAATAAACTGATCCTCAACACTGCCGCCGAGGGCGATATCACCCGTTTGTGCGAGGATACTGACGTCGCCAGCCCCCTTTCCACTGACACTGTCGTTGAGCCGCACATCATTGGCCGCAGTAAGGAAAATATCTCCATCCCGGACCGAGACAATCTGTCGATTAACCGTGATATCGCTGCCTGCGGTCAAGGTCACATCGCCTGCACCCGACATAGTCAGTATGCGGTCCACCACTATCGCACCACCTGAGCGGGCTATGATGTTACCATCCGAGGTTGAAGCAATAGACCAGTTCAACTGAATATCGCCCTCCGCGTTCAGCATAAGGTTACCAACACCTTCGGTGCGCACGTCTGCGTTCACGGTAATGGTGTTATCCGCCTCTAGGCCCAGATCACCATCGCCGTGCCAGATTAGCGGCGTGTCCACCGTGATATCGCCAGCGTCGCTACTGGCCGCCTGCACCGTAGTGATCGTGACGTTCTCATCACGGTTTAGCGCGTCAACAATCGTACTGCCCACGATCTGGTAGTCGCCAGGTCCGGAAGGGGGCGCATTACTGCCCGCGATAGCGGTGGCCCCGCTGCCGCCCACGATCCGTACATTGCGCGGATCAAGCAGCCAAGAGCCCCCCACGCCTGCCGTCACGACCGCATTTTCACCATTGCCCAAGGCGTCTTTGGCAGAGGTTTCGATAAACCCGCCCCCCTCACGCCCGCTGGCTGTGATAGTCCCATCAAACCATGTTGAACCGTCGGCCCAAACGATCACCTCACCCCCAAGGGCGGCAGCACCGTCCGCTTGAACGGTCGAACCAGTATGCAAAACGACATGCTCAGCGCGGCGCATGTCGCCTGTGCCCTGCCGCTCTCCGCCGACAAAAATTCGCCCACCGGACGCCGCCCCGCGCGCGTCCAGAACTGCTGTGGCCTCAATACGAACGCGCTCACCCGTAACCCGAATAGTGCCGCCATCACCCGCGCCCGACGCCTCAAGCGTGCCAGCCACGCGCACGGTGCCGCCCCCCCGTCCGATGAGGGAAATTTCACCGCCCCTGATGCTGCCGGAGGTCGCACGCACCACACCCGACGTATTGATCACATTGTCCAACAGCCCCACGGCACCGCCCGCTGTCATCAGAACTTGACCACCAGGCGCATCGATCACACCACTATGGTCCACGCTGCCACCCACCGGACTGCCAGACACATCGATTTGAAAAACACCGTCACCCGAGAGGTCAATCGTCGTCCGCTCACCCGAGGCCAAGACGACCGTACCAAGGCGCGCCACGATCACGCCGGAGTTCGCAACATTGCGCCCCACCAAGGCCGCAAGCCCCGCATCAGCCACGGTGATTTGCCCTGCGTTGCTGACCTCCGCACCGGGCAAATTGCCGCCGCCGAAACGTAGATCACCACGTTCAAAAAACACACCGGGCGCCACGATCTGGCTGGTCGCGACAAAGCCGCCCGCATCAATAACCGCATCACCTGTCATGATCACACCCGCGGCGTTTTGGATCACGACCGTGCCCGGCGCGGTGATGCGCCCCTCAATCACACTGGGGGAGAAGGACTGCACTCGGTTCAGGGTCGCCGCATTCTGCCCGGGTTGCATGAAATCCACGGAATGACCGGGCGCGAGGTTAAAACTGCGCCAGTCAATGATCGCACGATCCGACCCTTGGGTAATGGTTGTGGTATTCCCAGATTGGCTAATCGCGGCGGTGCCAGCCGCGACCACCCCGGCCTGAGGGCCCTCAGCGGACACAGGCTGGATAAAGATCAAAAGTGAAAAAGCTAGAAAACTTGCAACATCAAAGGCAAGACGCCCTTGCCTTGGGTAAACTTCAAACAACTACCGATACCTCGTAACGCGCCTTAAGGCCTATATTCGAGGTTAAATCGTATAAAAATTAACACAGAGTTGATTTTCTGGATCCGCGTATCTGCGCGGTTTGCCGCCCATCGAGCGCCAGCTAAATCATTCTATCACTTTAGGAAAAGAGACTAAACCGCGCGAAAACGCGCTCAGCTCGACTTTTGATCCAGCCAATCCAGAACCGTTTCGGCCTTATGATCAAGGTGCGTACGCAGTACCCGGGCTAGCCCCGCACCATCGCGCGCCTCTAAACACATGATCATCTGCTCATGCTCAGCAAACGCCAAGGCCCATCGTTCGTCGCTCACGGGGGCCGCGTAGCGCGCTTGGCGCACCCGGATCGCGAGCGATTGAAACTGCGCCGAGAGCGTTTCATTACGCGCACCAACCAAAATCGCCTCATGGATCTTTTGGTTGGTCTTGATGAAACCAGCCCGGTCGCGTGCAGCGTATTGCCCCTCCATTTCGGTGTGGAGCGCGCGGATCTGAGCAATGCCCGCATCGCTAAGTCGAGCACAAGCCAGCTCACCGGCCAGCCCCTCAAGCACACCCATGACGGGATAAATATCCTCAACATCCGCTGGCGTGATGGGGGTCACCCACGCACCACGGTTCGGTTCGAGCGAAATCAACCGATCATTCGCCAAGACCTTGAGGGCCTCACGCAGCGGTGTGCGTGACACACCAAACGCCTCACACAGCTCCTTTTCGGGCACCTTAGACCCCGGCTCCAACTCTCCCCCAACGATGAGTTCTGCCACCTTCTGGGCCAATTCCTCGTGCAGGCTCATACGCTTTAAGGGGCGTGTCTGGGCATCAAAAGCGTTCAAGCGGTCGTCTCCGTTGTTCGTGGCTGCGTCAGCGCCCGGTCCAAAAGGCGTACGACGTGGATGGCCTCACGGTTGGTGCCATCAGCAATTTGGTGGCGGCAAGAGGTTCCGTCGGCGACAACAATTGTCTCAGATGCCGCGGCGCGCACTGCCGGGAAAAGTGTAAGTTCTCCCATTTTGCGTGACACCGCCTCTGTGTCAACTCCGTAACCAAAGGCCCCTGCCATGCCGCAGCATGAGCTTTCGATCATTTCGACCTCAGTGCCTGGCAACAGATCAAGCGTGCGGCGGATCGCAGGCACCACATCGTGGGCCTTTTGGTGGCAATGGCCATGCAACATCACACGCGCCCCGACTGGATGCAGATCAAGATGAAATGTCCCAGCCTCAGTCGCTTCGGCGATATATTCCTCAAGCATTTTGGCGGCAGCCGCGATCTTGGTCGTGGTATCACCCGGGATCAATGCGGGAATTTCGTCGCGCAGCGTCAAAAGACACGACGGTTCTAGCCCGATGATCGGGCGACCCGCAGCAACATGAGGCGCGAGTGCATCGACCAATCGCTGCCCAGTGGCACGGGCCTTATCGATCAGCCCCGTCGCGAAATACGTTCGGCCGCTATCCAGCGGCTTTGCGCCGCCATCCGTGGCCACCGCCACCCGCTTGCCGCCCGCACGCAAAACACGCACCGCAGCCCTCAGGTTTTCGGGCTCAAAATAGCGGTTAAAGATGTCCGCGAACAGGATGACATCCGGATCTGCATCCTGCGCCTCTGCATCGCGAAACGGGTTCGATGACCAATGTGGCAACTGCCGTGAGGCCGCGAACCCCGTGGGTTTTTCCAGCGCCTTAGCCAAACCCGGTACCCTGTTGCGCAGGTTCAAAAGCCACGGCACCCTAGAGGCATAGGGCGCATAGTCAGGCATGTGCGCGACCAGCTTTTCATGTAGGCTGAGCCCGTGTTTTTGCGCACGCGCCGCCAGCACTTCGACCTTCATCTTGGCCATATCGACACCCGTCGGACATTCACGTTTGCATGCCTTGCATGAGACGCAGAACTTCATCGTCTCCATCATCTCATCCGAGGTCAGCGCGTCCTCACCCAACTGCCCCGAAATCGCGAGCCTTAGGGAATTGGCCCGACCCCGCGTGACATCCCGCTCATTACGGGTCGCCCGGTAAGAGGGACACATCGCGCCCCCCTCCAGCTTACGGCAGGCACCGTTGTTGTTACACATCTCAATCGCGCCCTGAAAACCGCCGCCCGCCCCCGGCCAAGCGGACCAGTCAAACGCGGTCTTGAGCGGCTTGACCGCGTAATCCGGCCCAAAGCGGAAAAGCGTACGATCGTCCATCTTGGGCGCTTCGACGATCTTGCCGGGGTTGAAGCGTCGTTTGGGGTCAAAGCGGTCTTTGACCTTTAGAAAGGCATCCGTAATCTCGGACCCGAACATCTTTTCATGAAACTCGGACCGGACGATCCCATCGCCATGCTCGCCCGAGTGAGAGCCTTTGTATTCTGCCACCAGATCAAAGGCTTCCTCCGCGATTGAACGCATTTTAGCCACGTCCTCACCGGCCTTCATGTTCAGGATCGGCCGCACATGCAGACAGCCCACCGAGGCGTGCGCATACCATGTCCCCGATGTATCATGACGCTCGAAAATACCGGTCAGACGCTTAGTATAAGCGGCAAGGTCTTTTAGCTCGACGGCGCAATCTTCCACAAAACTGACGGGCTTCCCCTCCTGCTTCATGGACATCATGATATTCAAACCGGATTTGCGCACCTCGGCCACTTGGCCCTGAAGCCGTTGGTCCTCTACGTCGATCACCCCGCCCCATTTGCTGCCGCTCTGCGCCCAGTCAAAGTCCAGATCAGCCATCGCCTGATGCAGATCACGCAGCTTGGCGGCGTTCGCCTCGGGGCTGCCTTCGTCGAACTCCACCAACAAAACGGCTGCCGGGTCCCCCTTAACCACCTTATCGATCGTCGGCCGGAACATTGGGATCTGACGTGACAGGCCGATCATGGTCGCGTCGACCAGTTCAACCGACAGCGGGTTCGTTTTGACCAAGTGCTGGGTCGCATCCATTGCCTGATAAAACGTCGGAAAATGGCAAACACCCATGACCTTTTTGCCGACCACGGGCCAGAGCTTCAGCTCAATTTTGGTGAAATATGCCAGCGTTCCTTCGGAGCCGACCAACAGATGTGCCATGTTCGGCGCATGACCGTTGCGCACCAACGCATCAAGGTTATAACCGCCGACCCGCCGCTTCAGCTTTGGGAACCGCGCCTCAATTAGCGCGGCGTTCTCGGCACCCAAGGCCAACATATCAGCCGCTATCAGGTCATAGGGCGTATTGCCCTGTGCCAGGGCCAGGTCGACTTCCCCGAAGATCGCGACTGTGCCGTCGTGCATCACCGCCTCGATAGAAATGACATTATCGCGCATTGTCCCATAACGCAGGGATCGCCCGCCGCAGGAGTTGTTCGCAGCCATCCCCCCAATCGTCGCCCGAGAGGCCGTGGACACATCCACCGGATACCACAGCCCATGGGGTTTGAGCGCGCGGTTCAGCTCATCCAACACGACGCCGGGCTCAACCACCGCCCGGCGGTTTTCCACGTCGACTTCAAGGATACCGTTAAAGTGGCGGGCGTTGTCGACGATCAGCCCAGAGTTGACTGTTTGCCCGCATTGGGATGTCCCGCCCCCGCGTCCTGTCACAGGCACACCAGCCGTGCGCGCGGCATACAAGGCCGCCTCGACGTCTTCGCGCGTGCGCGGCGCAACCACCCCAACAGGCATCATTTGATAGATAGATGCATCGGTCGAATACCGCCCCCGAGAGAACCGATCAAAGAGGATATCCCCCTGAAAATTCTGACGCAGCGACTGCTCTAACATCTTATGTCCTCCAGCGCCCACATGACGACGCGTTGTTATCAGAATGGGCGGCTTTACGAAATATATTGACTCGTTCATAATCGCCCGTAATACATAATGCAAAATTAAATATGCATAGGGCACGTGACGTCAACCATTCAGGGAAACGGATCGCCCCCAAAACGACGGAGGAGACGCTTATGGCCCGAAAGGCTGGACGTCATTTTTTGCAAATCCCAGGCCCTTCGGCCGTGCCAGATCGCATTCTGCACGCCATCGCGCGGCAGACGATTGATCACCGCGGACCAGACTTCGCAGCCGTCGGCCAAACCGCGCTTGAGGGGATGAAAACCATCTTCAAGACCGAAGCAGGCCACGTCTTTATCTATCCCGCGTCCGGTACCGGTGCGTGGGAAGCGGCCTTGGTCAACACGGTCAAAGAAGGCGACCGCGTCTTGATGTATGAGACAGGCCACTTTGCTACTCTGTGGAACAAGATGGCCAGCAAGCTGGGTGTTGAGGCCGAGTTCATTGAAGGCGATTGGCGCGGTGGTGCAGACCCCGACGCTATTGAAGCGCGCCTGCGGGCCGATACAAACCACGAAATCAAAGCCGTCTGCGTTGTTCACAACGAGACCTCAACCGGCTCCGTTTCGCCCATCGCGCAGGTGCGTGCGGCCATCGACGCGGCCAAGCACCCCGCCCTATTGATGGTAGACAGCATCTCGGGACTGGCCTCGGTTGATTTCCGCTTTGACGAATGGGGCGTCGATGTCTGCGTGTCCGGCTCGCAAAAGGGTCTGATGCTGCCCCCCGGGATCAGCTTTAACGCCGTCAGTGACAAAGCCATGGCCGTGGCCCGCACCGGTGGGATGCGCCGCTCCTACTGGGATTGGAACGATATGGTCGGGCCAAACGCGACCGGTTACTTCCCCTACACCCCCGGCACCAACATGCTTTACGGCCTCAACGAGGCAATCGCGATGCTGCACGAAGAAGGTTTGGACGCAGTCTTTGCCCGCCATGCCCGCCATGGTGCCGCGACCCGCGCCGCCGTGCGGGGTTGGGGCCTAGAGGTGCTGTGTGCCCAACAGGGCCAAGAAAGTGGGGTGCTAACGGCCGTCTTGATGCCCGAAGGGCACAGCGCGGACGGCTTCCGTAAAACCGTGTTGGAGCAATCGGATATCTCGCTCGGCAATGGCCTGTCCAAGGTCGCTGACAAAGTGTTCCGCATCGGTCACCTTGGCGATTTCAACGATGCCATGCTGTTGGCCACACTTACGGGCGTTGAGCGTGGGCTAACCCGCGCCGGCGTTCCACACCAAAAGGGCGGTTTGGATGCTGCCATCGAAGTGCTCGACACTGTCGACGCCTCGGCACTCAAAGCGGCAGAATAAGACCGTATCATCCAGAAAACGGAGCAGCGCGCCACGTGCGCGCCCTGCTCCACCAAAAAAAGATGAAAAACTGGGAGGACTACCATGACCAAAACCACACTCACCCTTGCGGCGCTTGCTGCGGGCCTCGCGTTCGCCGCACCTGCAGTCGCAAGCGACGATTACCCCTCACGGACCGTTGAAGTCATTCACCACTACGGCCCCGGCGGCGGCACCGACCGCTTTGTGCGCGCAGTGGCAGAACCCTTCGCCGAGATCACAGGCCAGCAGATGGTGCCGGTTTCTATCAAAGGCGGCGGCGGCATTCCCGCAATCGCACAATGGCAACGTCGCCCCGACGATGGTTACACGCTCATGGCGATCAGCCCCGCGCAGGTCATCAGCCACGTGCAAGGCCGCATCGACATGGCCGACTTCCTGCCGCTGGCCCGCGTACAATTCGACCAAGCCCTGATCTGGGTGCCGGCCGATAGCCCCTTCCAGACAGTCCAAGACATGCTAGACGCAGCCAAGGCCAACCCCGGCTCTGTATCCGTGGCCCTCTCCGGTGCCGGCGGTTTTGATGAGGTCGCGGTCAGCCTGTTCGGCCTTGAGGCTGATGTGAACTTTACCACTGTACCGTTCTCGTCGTCCGAGATGGTGTCAAACACCGTTGGCGGCCAAGTCGACGCGATGTTCGAAGAGTTCGGCCCTGCGCGCGGTCTGTGGGAATCCGGTGATCTGCGTCCGCTAGTCCTTTTCTCCGAAACTCGCCTGCCCGAACTGCCCGACGTGCCCACAGCGGTTGAGATGGGCTATGACGTTACGCTTGGCCGCTGGCGCGCGTTTGCCATGCAAGGCGGCGACGACATGGACCAAGCAAAACACCTGTACGGTGTGATCGAACAAGCGGTTGAGGCCGACAGCTACAAAGCGTTTGAAGCGCAGTCCGCCCTTCAATACCGCTCTGAGTTGATCGGTCTGGACGATTTCAAAGCGTTCATCGACACCGAGATCGAGACCTACACAAGTGTGATGAAGCAACTCGGCTACATCGACTAAGCGACCTTTTCGGCGCCGCCCCCACCCGGGCGGCGCTTTTCTCATTTCTGCTCAGTGACGGAGGACACCATGTCCAAGCACGCGCTTGATTTCGCGTTTGCCATGCTCTTGTGCGTGGCCTGCATTTTCCTTTGGTTCGTGGCGGACGGGTTCCGCGGCTCTCCGCGCTATGCCCAGATTGACACCGACTTCTGGCCCAAGATCGTGACCGGCGTTGCTGCTGTCCTGACCGGCATTATTGCTGCGCAAAACGCATACGCATGGTGGCAAGAACGCCGACTGTCACAAGTTGGGGAAACTATCACCATAGACTGGGCTCGCATCGGCCGGATGGCCGCGATGGGTGGCTTGGTCTTGCTCTACTTCTTTACCTTCGACCGCGTGGGCTTTTTGCTGGCGACGGTGGCGTTCCTCTGGGTCGCGGCATTTTCGCTGCACGGAGGGCGCATCATGACCAAGATCATCTTTGCGCCCGTTTTCACGATCGCGCTCACGGCATTGTTCACAAAGGTTCTGGGCCTGCCCGTGCCACGCGGTGACGGTGTGTTTTATCAATTCAGCCTGATGTTCTACTAGGGAGCCGCCGCAATGGAAGCCTATCTCGAGGCCTTTGCCTTTATCTTCGGCAGCCCAGTCAACATCGCCTTCATCGTATTCAGCGTACTGTGGGGCATCGCCTTTGGCTCAGTGCCGGGCCTGACGGGCATTGTCGGGGTCGCACTTTTGATCCCATTCACCTACGCCTTTTCGCCTGAACAAAGTCTGCTTCTTTTGGGCGGCGTCTATGTGGGTGCTACGTTTGGTGGCTCGATCTCAGCCATTTTGTTCAACACGCCCGGCTCGCCCGAAGCCGCCTGCACGGCGCTGGACGGCTATCCGATGGCGCGCAACGGTCAGGGTGGCAAAGCCCTGGGCATTGCATTGGCGTCCTCCGCGATTGGCGGAATCTTTGGCACATTGGTGTTGATGCTGCTCGCCCCACCCATGGCACAACTGGCTTTGGCATTCGGCCCAGCGGAATACTTTGCGTTGGCTATTCTGGGCATCTCAGCGATTGCATCTATCGGCTCCGGCTCGGTCCTGAAGGGGCTGGTCGCGGGCCTGATCGGACTTGGCGTTGCAACCGTGGGCCTCGACCCGATCACAGGGTTTGAGCGGTATACCTTTGACAACCTAATGCTGCTGACAGGGATCAGCTTCGTGCCCGTCATCATCGGCACATTCGCACTCGCAGAAGTGTTGAGCCGCGTGAGCGAGGGCAGCACACCGACCAACGTCATCACCAACGTCTCGACCAAGTTGCCCACCCGTGAGGAAATGGGCGAGGTGAAGGGCACCCTGGCGCGTTCCTCCGTTATCGGTTCCATCATCGGGGCCCTGCCCGGCGTGGGCGCAACCACGGCGGCCTTCATCAGCTACTCTGAGGCCGTGCGATGGTCCAAGCGCCCCGAGAAGTTCGGCACAGGCGTACCCGAGGGGATCGCAGCCCCAGAAGCGGCTAACAATTCAGCCGTAGGGGGCTCCATGATCCCGCTGCTGGCTTTGGGCATTCCCGGCAGTGCGACCACGGCTGTGATGCTCGGCGGCCTGACGATCCACGGGATCGTACCCGGCCCGCTGTTGATGGAAAACAACACGCTTTTGGTCTATACGGTGTTCATCTCAATGATGCTGGCCAATATTCTAATGTTGATCTTTGGCATCCGTGCAGCGCGGTATTTCGCCCTCATCCTCACGATCCCCTACGCCTATGTGGGCCCCGCGATCGTGGTGATGTGTATCACTGGTGTATACGGGCTGAACGCCAACATGTTCGACATCGCTGTGATGCTCAGCTTTGGCCTAATCGGGGTCTTACTGCGGGTCATGAGTTACCCCGTGGCGTCCTTCATCATTGGCCTTGTGCTTGGTCCCATCGCCGAGACCAGCTTGCGCCAAGGCCTGATGATCACGCAGTTCGACTACAGCGAGTTCCTGATGCGCCCGATCGCCGCGACACTGCTGACGCTATCGGCAGCCTCGCTGGTGTACGGATTGTATGGGCAGTGGAAACGTAGCCGCGGATCATCTGGCGGATCATCACCCGAGGCCGCTGAGTAAGCAGTGTCTTACCATTGTCTAGCATTCAAAGCGGCGCCCTCTAACCGGGGCGCCGTTTTTCTTAGCACCTATTCTGCCACACGGCTGAGCGGCCTATGCGGATCGGTCAAAGCTTGCCAAGCATCATATTGCGCCAAGAACACCTGACCATTCAAAGCACCCAACAAGTGGGATCGTTTGAGCCGGTCCATCACCGGGCCTTTTACCTCCGACAGGTGCAGCCCAACCCCCATATCCGCAAGGCGTTGGTTAATTTCCTCAAGGCTCTCAAGGGCAGAGAAATCGACATCATTTACCGCAGAACACATCAGCACGACGTTCTTGATCGATGGCGCCTCCGTCACGCGCTTTTGGATCAAATCCTCAAGAAACCGAGCGTTCACGAAATAAAGACTCTCATCCACGCGCAGGGTCACAAGGCTGGGGTCGGTAATAACGCTATGGCGGTGAATATTGCGAAAATGCTGGGTCCCGGGGACCAACCCGACTTCGGCCACATGGGGTCGCGAGGTTTGATAGATATGCAAAAGAGCTGAGATGATGACCCCGGCGGCCACCCCAATCTCTACCCCCAAGCCCAGCGTTAGCAGAATTGTGGAAGCCACAGCCGTGAAATCCGCACTCGAATATCCCCACGTCTTTTTCAAGATCGACAGATCGACCAAGCCGAGAACCGCCACAATAATCGTGGCCGCGAGCGTCGCGTTGGGCAAGAAATACACCAACGGCGTTAGGGCGACGGCGGCGATGGTCAGGCCAATCGCGGTGAATGCCCCCGCAGCCGGGGTCTCAGCACCTGCGTCAAAGTTCACGACCGAGCGCGCAAAGCCCCCCGTCACGGGATAGCCCCCGGTAAAGGCCGCGCCGATGTTGGCCGCGCCCAAGCCAATCAACTCTTGGTCCGGATCGATCCGTTGCCGTTTCTTGGCCGCAAGCGTCTGTGCGACCGACACGCTTTCCACAAAACCAATGACCGAGATCAGGATAGCCGGCATGATCAACGCCCCCACAAGGTCAGGGGCAAAGCTGGGCAGGGTGAGCGGCGGCAGGCTTTGCGGCACCGCGCCAACGATCCGCACACCCTGATCCGACAGCCCGAAGCCCCAGACCGCGCACGTCGTCGCGACCACCGCCCCGACCGGCCCGGCCTTGGTCAGAATATCCGCCAAGAGCCCCGGCATGCCTATGCGCTTGAGCGTGGATTTCAGATGTTTACGGACCCAGAATAAAAACGCGATCGCACTGACGCCGATCAAAACCGTGGGCAGATGAACATCAGGCAGGTGGGACACCAACGCGCCCAGAATTTCCGGCAGAGTGTGGCCGTGGGCCTCAATCCCCAAAATGTGCTTCAACTGACTCGCAGCGATCAAGATACCGGACGCTGTGATGAACCCTGATATCACTGGATGGCTGAGAAAGTTCGCGAGAAACCCCAATCGCAGCAAACCCATCGCCAACAACATCGCCCCCGACAGGCCCGCCAACGTCAGAGCGGCAACCGCGTATCCCGCCGTGCCCTGTTCTGCCACTTGGCCAATCGCTGAGGCTGTCAACAACGACACCACCGCCACAGGCCCGACCGCAAGCGAACGGCTGGTGCCAAACACGGCATAAAGCATAATCGGCACGATTGAGGCATAGATCCCGGCCTCAGGCGGCAAGCCCGCCAGCATCGCATAAGCCAACGACTGCGGGATCAACATGATCGTCACGATGACGGCCGCGATAAGGTCATTGGACAGGGAATGGCGGTTGTAGCTCCGCCCCCAGTCAAGGATCGGAAGGTACTGGCGCAGGTGGGGCATCGTTTGTCTCATTATAATCAAGGCGGTGGCAACGAGGGGACATCGCTGCCACCGCGGAAAACCCGACGGGGAGGCGCCGGGCAAAGCCCAAGGGATGCATGTTCGCGCAATGCCCCCCATGGGCGCCGCAGCGGGCCTACTCCGCTGCGACGTTCACTTTCTCTGGCTTGGCAAGCCACTCCTTGCCGCGCAGCATCGCCTTCCAGTAAATCGGCGGCAGCATCGTTTCCTTCAGGAACCACGCCGCGCGGCTGGGCTTGGTGCCATCAAGCAGAAACGACGGAAAGCTCGGCTTTAAAACGCCGCCATAGCCAAACTCCGCGAGCACAATCTTACCACGCTCAACCGTCAGCGGGCACGATCCATAACCATCATATTGCGCGGTTGCGGAGTACCCGTTGATATCGGCCATGATATTATCCGCGACGGTTGGGGCCTGTTTGCGGGCGGCGGCAGCCGTCTTGGCATTGGGTGCATTCATCACATCGCCCAGCGACCAAATGTTCTCAAATTCCTTGTGGCGCAGCGTGGCCTGATCCACGTCCACCCAACCAGCTGCATCGGCCAAGGGCGACACCCGGATGAAATCCGGCGCGGTTTGTGGCGGACACACATGGATCATGTCGAACTCAACTGTGACAGACGTTGCGTCCTCATTCGGTTTTGCCACATCAAACGTGGCCGTCTTGGCCGCACCATCCACCGCCCGCAGCGTATGAAAGAAATTCAAAGTCGCATCGTATTTTTCGACGTATTTTTCCAAGGCCGGAACGTAGTCCTTGACCCCAAACAACACGCCACCTGCGTTCATAAACTGGATATCGATGCCGTCCAGCACGCCGCGCCGGTGCCACGCATCACCCGACAGGTACATCGCCTTTTGCGGTGCACCCGCGCATTTGATCGGCATCGCCGGTTGAGTAAAGATGGCCCGGCCAGAGGTCATCTGGCGGACAAGCTCCCACGTATAAGGGGCCAGATCATAGCGGTAGTTTGAGGTCACGCCATTGCGCCCCAGCGTTTCTTCGAGCCCCTCAACCCCGGCCCAGTCCAGCTTCAAACCGGGACACACCACAAGGCGGTCGTATTTCACCACGCGGCACCCATCGAGGATGACGGCGTTTGCCTGAGGCTCGAATGCAGCAACCGCCGATTTGATCCAATGCACGCCCTTGGGGATCAGGCTGCCCATGGTTTTCGCGGTTTGCTCGGGCGTAAAAATGCCGCCCCCCACCATGGTCCAACCGGGTTGATAATAGTGCACATCCGCAGGGTCGATCACAGCGACGCTCAGATCCCGATCACGAGCCTTGAGGCTCGCCGCTACGGAAATGCCCGCTGCACCGGCCCCTACGATGACCACCTCAAAATGAGCGTCACCCGTGTCTGTGGGTGTCTTACCCCCGTTGGCGATCCGGCGCGCCACACCGTTCATGTCATAGCCCGCAGCTTTGGTCGCAGCCAAGATATCGGGCATCGGGCGTTTGTCCGCCTCATGAAAGGACCACAGCGTGGCCGACCGTGTGCCGGTCCGACAATAAGCCAAAACGGGCCGCGGCAACTCTGCTAAGGCAGAGGCAAAGGCCGCCACATCGTCGTCCGTCACCATGCCCGCAGTAACAGGAACATACGCGATCTGAAGCCCGGCCACGTTGGCTGCCGCCTCGATTTCATCGAAATTGGGCTGATCTGCGCCTTCGCCATCAGGCCGATTGCATATGATCGCGCGAAAGCCCGCCTCAGCAACCTTGGCCACGTCCGCTACCGTAATCTGGGGGCTAACAGAGACCTGAGGCGAGAGTGTTTTGATATCCATAAATGCGTCCTCCCGTTGCGCCTAGAGACCGTTGACCGGCACTTTGAGCATCGGATTGCCGTCTTTGTCGGTGGGCACTTCGCCTGCGCGCATGTTAACCTGTAGCGACGGGATAATCAGCCGCGGCATACCGAGCTGTGCGTCCCGCTCGGTACGAAACTTCACGAAGTCTTCCTTCGTTTTGCCGCCACCCACATGGATATTATGGGCTTTTTCATCGGCTACCGTGGTCTCCCACTGGATATCGCGACCATTAGGACCGTAATCGTGGCACATGAACAACCGCATCTCATCCGGCAGCGCGAGGACCTTCATGATGCTGTCGTACAAGGTCTCTGCGGAGCCGCCGGGAAAATCGCACCGGGCAGAGCCGCCATCGGGCATAAACAACGTGTCGCCGACAAAGGCCGCATCGCCCATCACATGCACCATACAGGCAGGCGTGTGGCCGGGCGTGTACATCGCAAAACACTCCATCTCACCAATGCGGTAGCGGTCGCCATCCTCAAACAAAGCATCAAATTGGCTACCGTCACGCTGGAACTCAGTCCCCTCGTTAAAGACCTTGCCAAAGACGTCCTGCACCACAGTGATCTTGGAACCGACACCGATCTTGCCGCCCAAACGCTCTTGGATATATGGCGCAGCACTCAGGTGATCGGCATGGACATGGGTTTCAATGATCCACTCAAGGGTCAGGCCGCGGGCTTTGACCTGACGGATCAATTCGTCGGCATGTTCAAAGGTGATCCGACCCGCCGCGTAGTCGATGTCCATGACGCTATCGACAATGGCACAGCTGTTCGAGGCTGGGTCCTTTACAATGTAACTGATCGTGTTTGTGGCCTCATCAAAGAAAGCCTGCACATCCGGTTTCAGGGACGTGTTAACGGGGTAATTGGTCATAATGTATCCTCCCTTGTGCAATCACGCGGCCTGCGCGTTTCGTGTCGCAATGGATTGAAGAAGCCTGGCAATAACGATGCCCGCGATCAAAGCTGCAACGAAGATCAGAACCTCGCTTCGGCCTGTTCCAAGCGCCGGAAGCGCGCCGCCCGGGCAGAAACCCGCGATGCCCCAACCCACGCCAAAAACAGCAGAGCCGCCCAGCAGCTTTGCATCAAGCTGTCGTGCCGTCGGGAGCGCAAATTTCGCCGCGAACAATGGGGCCTTGCGGCCCAAGGTTAGCCGATACCCTATAAACGTTGTGATCAGCGCACCGCCCATAACGAACATCAAGGACGGGTCCCAAGTGCCCGCCACATCGAAGAAGTTCAAAACTTTGGCAGGATTGGCCATGCCAGAGATCGAGATGCCGATCCCGAAAACGAGACCAATGAAATAAGTGAGTACGAACCGCATGATTTATCCTCCGATCACATGGCGCACGACGTAGACGGTGACACCCGTAGTCGCCATGAACGTCAGCGTCGCCGCAAGCGACCGAGGCGATAGCCGCGCCATCCCGCACACGCCATGACCCGACGTGCAGCCAGACCCAAACGTGCCACCAATGCCCACGATCAAGCCGCCCACGATCAACATTGTGTTGGACACAGGTACCGTGACCGTCGGCATCGCACCGGTCAGCGCAAGGATCACCAAAGGCCCCGAAACCATGCCCGCCAGCAATACCGCCCGCCACGTGAAATCCGAGCGTGAAGTCGGCTGGACCAATCCCGCCAAGACGCCAGTGGCGCCGAAAATCCGCCCCTGCACCAGCATCAAAAGCGTGGCGGCAAGCCCAATCAAGATGCCGCCGCCAAGCGACATCCAAGGTGTGAATTCTGTTTCAAACATTTAGCAATCCCGACAGGTTTTGAGGCCGATAATGCTATAGAGAGGGCAATTGCCCACCAGCGCGGTCAGCGTGAACACAGCCGC
This sequence comes from Thalassobacter stenotrophicus, assembly GCF_001458315.1. Classification (GTDB taxonomy): domain Bacteria; phylum Pseudomonadota; class Alphaproteobacteria; order Rhodobacterales; family Rhodobacteraceae; genus Thalassobacter; species Thalassobacter stenotrophicus. Next base: position 20,102 of record NZ_CYRX01000024.1, read on the forward strand.
CACACCGATGCCAAGGTAGAACAAAACGCCACTGCCAAGTGCACCGGACACCAAGGCCAAGAACAGCAGGACCAACGCGACAGCGACACGTGCGCCACGGTCCAATTTTCCCATATTCGTCGTCATGTCGATCTCCTTTTCAGAATCAGATCATCATGACATTGGCACGGGCTGCCCAATTGTGACGGTGACATTTGTCACTGTGCCGTTGGATTATTGTCGGAGGCTCATTGCGCGTGGGCCTTGCGCACCATCCGCTGCAAATCGGCCATAGCAACCAACCTGACCTCCCCGCGGGATTGTTCCACCCAGCCGCGCCGCTGGAATTCAGCGAGCGTGCGGGAAATGACCTCTCGCGCGGTGCCCAATTCCGTACCCAGCGCCTGGTGGGTCGCCCGGACGATACCGCGATCATCGGCCAACTCTAGCAGCCGCGCCGCAAGCCGCACATCCATGCGTTGGAACACGATATCATCCACCAAGGCGAACAAATCCGTGATCCGCTTGGAATAGGCCTTAAAGACAAATTCCCGAAAAATCGGGGAGCGCACGAGCATATCGTCAAACGTCGCGCGGGGTATCGCGACAGCGCGCATGTCAGTCTCGGCTATGCCTTCGGCGGAGTATTCCTCAAAGGCCAGCACGCAGGCCGTCGTCAGAATGCAACTGTCCCCTTCGCTGACCCGGTAAAGCGTGACGTCCCGGCCTGTTTCGGATTTTTGCGTGACGCAGATCGTGCCTTCTAGCAGCAAAAGCAAGCGGTCTGCCGCCTCACCTGGGCGAAAAATCGTGGTGCCTCGGGGCAGTGAAATCACCTCGGACCCGCCCACCAAGTCAGCTTGCAGCTCAGCCGGCAGGCTCATCAATCCGGGGAACCGGTCAATCCAACTTTCGGCCACTGCGCGCATCCTTACTGCCTGCGTTTACCCTTGTGGCGCAGATAGCCCGGCATCCATCAACGCCTTGATCTGAGCCTCTGACGTGCCCGCGACCACACGGCCCAGTTCATCCTCACCGCGCAGAACAATCAGCGTTGAGCGCCGCGGAATACCGCGAAACACGGTCACGTCATCGGCCTTATAGGTGTCCCAATCCACCTTCACAAACGTCATTGCTGCATCATAGCTGGGATCGGCCGCGCGCAGGGCATTGATCACACGTTCCTGCCGCTTGCAGGTGCCGCACCACGTGGCCGAATAATCCACGAAAACGGTTTTGCCTTCGGCCAAGGCCGCCTCGATCACACCAGGTGTGTAGTCGACAAAATTTGCGGCCTGCGCGTTCATTGGGATCAAAGCCAGCGATAGGCTGGCAGCCAGAAAAAGACGACGGTGCATAGCGGTATCCTTTTACTAAATGGAAACAGAAAGATCTTGGAGCCAGATCGGCATTACATTTAAAAGCCACCCCTCGATCAGGTGATGAACCTCAAAAAACAATAGTGCCCCGATGGCGAGAAACGTGGCTCCGATTATCGGCTTGGAGCGCTCAGCCAATCCACGCAGCGCCTGTGCACGAGGGCGAATGGCTTCTTGTGCGCCAAAACCCAACCCAAGAATAAGGGTCGAAACCCCCATGGCAAAGGCCGTCATGATCAGGGTGACATAACCAAGGTTTTCGCCCTGAGACGCCAGCGCAATCGCACCCCCAAGCGTCGGTCCAATACACGGCGACCATACCGTACCCAGCAACAAACCACCCGCGAATTGACCCCGCAGTGACCTCGCATTCAGGGTATTCATGCGCGTATCCGCCCCCGCCGCGACACCCGCTGTCGCCATCTCAAACCGTTGGGCGAACATTGGCACCACAAGGATCAGACCAAAGGCCATCATCATAACCGCGCCTATTTGGGCCAGTCGGTCTTGGGTCAGCCCGATACTTGCCCCAAAGGCCGTGACCAACACGCCGAATACGACAAACGACACGCTCATCCCCGCGGCCAACGCCAGTGGCCCCGCGCGGTGCGCATTCAACGCACTAACCAAAACAATTGGCAAAACCGGCAGCACGCAGGGGTTAATCAGCGTCAAAAGACCCGCGAAATAGGCAAAGACAAATTCCATGGCCGGGCTTGTTTCCTTGGGGTTTAGGGCGTCGGAGACGTCAGTTGCCCTACTGGTCCCACACCAACAGGCCCGCTGTCACTTAACCGCTTGTCACATTAGCGTGTTGGCGCGCGAAGTTCCGCATTTTCTTGCTTTGATCCTAAAATACATTCATATTCACATTCAAGAATTTATCGGAGGAAGATCGTGACACTCTCACGCCGCACATTTTTGCAAGGCGCCGCCGCCCTGCCCGTTCTGGGCGCGATGCCCCGCTTGGCCACCGCGAACATGGCACTTGGGTCCGCCACATTGACCACGGTCAGTGATGGCTCCCTGATGCTGCCGGGCAGCTTTATCTTTGACCCGATGCCCAAGGATGAATTGGCCCCGATCTTGGCGCAATACGGCCAAGACAGCGAACGACTGACGCCGGAATGTAACCTCGCGCTTTATCGCGATGGGACGAACACGGTGCTATTCGACGTAGGCTCCGGCCCCGACTTTATGCCCACTGCGGGCACAATCGTCGACAGCCTTGATGCCATCGGCCTCGCCCCCGAAGACATCACACATGTGTTGTTCACCCACGCGCACCCCGATCACATCTGGGGCCTGCTGGACGACTTTGATGAGCCGCTTTTCTATGAGGCTAGCTACATGATGGGCCGTGCGGAGTGGGATTATTGGTGGAACCCGGAAACCGTGAACACCATCGGCGATGCGCGTGCGGCCTTTGCCGTCGGTGCTAAGCGACGGATGGAAGCGATTGAGGAAGCCGTCATGCTGTTTGACGACGACGACGAAGTTTTGCCCGGTATCGCAGCGCTCTCAACCCCCGGCCACACCCCCGGTCACATGGCCTTTGAGGTCCGGCAGGGCACAGAGGCTGCACTGATTGTGGGGGACGCAATCGGCAACCACCACGTGGCTTTTGCCAAACCCGGCTGGGAAAGCGGCTCTGATCAGGATGGCATCACGGCTGCGGCCACGCGCCAAATGCTGCTTGACCGCCTGAGCCAAGAGCAGATGGCTTTGGTTGGCTTTCACCTGCCAGACGGCGGTATGGGCCGCGCCGAAAAAGAGGGAAGCGCCTACCGCTTTGTGTCCGCATGAGCCTGCGTATCCTGATCGCGGCCCTCTGCCTCGCATCCCCCGTTTGGGCCAGCGAAGACATCGCTGATCAATACCCCGGCTCGGCCCTTTACTCCAAACCAGTTGAGGTGATCCCGCACGTCTGGTCGGCCATCGGCGCAACGGCGCCGCCGACGTATGAAAACAGCGGCCACAACAACAACCTCAGCTTTGTCGTTACTGGCGACGGGGTTGTCGTCGTGAACGGTGGCGCGGCCTATGTTTTGGCCAAGGCCCTGCATGAAGAAATCAAGGTCATCACCGACCAACCGGTCAAATTGGTCATTGATGAGAACGCTCAAGGCCACGCGATGTTGGGCAATTCGTATTGGGCTGAACAGGGCGTTCCGATCCTTGCCCACGTTGATGCCGCCCATGAAATCGCGGAAAACGGTCACCGCATTCTAGAGGGTATGAAGCGGTACAACCGTGACAAGGCCGAGGGCACATTTGTCGCCCCTCCGACCCTCACCTTCGAAGACAAATACATCGTTGAAATGGGCGATTTTCGCATCGAAGTCCTGCACCTTGGCCCCGCCCACAGCCCCGGTGATACACAGGTTTGGTTGCCGAACCAAAGCCTCGTGATTGCGGGGGACATGGCGTTCCATGAACGGATGCTGCCGATCTTTGAGGACACGATTGTCTACGATTGGATCGAAACCTGGGACACGTATTTTGAGCCCTTGGGCGCGACTTATGTGATCCCCGGCCACGGCCACCCAACCAACATGGACCAAGTCCGCCGCTACACCCGTAACTACCTTGTCCACCTGCGCGCGGTCGTGGGCGCACACCTAGAGGACGGCGGCGATTTGGCCGGTGCTTACTACGTGGATCAAAGCGCTTATCGCAACCTCGACACATTCGAGGAACTGGCCACGAAAAACGCGGGCTTTGTGTATGAGCAGATGGAGTTCGAATAGGCCCCGCCCCCGCCTGAACCGCGTTTGACCTAGGTCAACGATCTGCGCGCACAGAGGCGATAGGCCAACGGAAGGATCAAAAGGGCGCCGCATGGAAACCTTAATCGACACCTTCGGAGAGCCGACTTTGATGTTGGTGCTTGGCCTTGTGGTCGGGGCGGTCTTTGGGCTGGCGGCCTATCGGTCCCGATTTTGCCTGCGGGCGGCTACTGCCGAATTGGCCGAGGGGCGCGTCGGAGCAAAACTGATGATCTGGCTCGCGGCCTTTACCACTGCGGTCGTCAGCGTCCAAAGCGCCGTTTGGATCGGCGCGCTAGATGTCTCAAACGCGCGCCAACTGGCCAGCGTAGGCTCCATGTCAGGCGCAATTATCGGCGGGCTGATGTTTGGGGTTGGGATGATCCTCGCGCGAGGCTGCGCCAGCCGTTTGTTGGTGTTGTCGGCCTCCGGCAACCTGCGGGCCATCATCACGGGGCTGGTGCTGACGTTGACGGCCCAAGCTTCCCTGAGTGGATTTCTTTCACCCGCGCGCGAACAAATCGCCGGGCTTTGGGTCGTTAACGGCGGTACCGCCCGCGCGCTTTTCGCGCCAGATAGCCCACTTTTGCCTGTAGCCATTGCACTATGCACCACGTGCCTTGTTGCCGTGTTGGTCATTGGGCCGCGCCGTGGTGCACCAAGGGCAGACCTTGTGGGCGCTATGATTGTGGGCCTTGCGGTATATGCAGGCTGGCAAGGCAGCTACGCCATCGCCAACGCATCCTTTGAGTTGGTTGCGGTGCAATCCGTGACCTTTACCGGCCCGTCCACCGACACGCTGATGACCCTTGTCACGGCGCCCAGCATGCCGGCGAGCTTTGGCATGGGGCTCGTGCCGGGGGTATTTTTCGGTGCGATGATCGCGGCTATTTTTATGGGCGAGGCCCGCATCCAGCGGTTTGAGCCGAACGTGCCCATGGAACGCTATCTGTTTGGCGGCATTCTGATGGGGTTTGGCAGTATGTTGGCGGGGGGCTGCGCCGTTGGTGCAGGAATGTCCGGGGGCGCGATCTTTGCCATGACAGCTTGGGTCGCCGTGTTTTGCATGTGGATCGGCGCGATGACCACCCATGTCCTGCTGGGCGCAATGGGTGACCCGAAGCTGATCTAGTCCAACTACTGTGCCGCGATCGGCTGCCGCGCCAGTTGGCACTGGGTCCAAAGCGCCTCAAGTGCGGTGACCAATTTCGCGACATCCTGCGCGGTATGAACCGGCGATGGCGTGATCCGCAGCCGTTCGGTGCCCTTGGGAACCGTTGGGTAGTTGATCGGCTGAATGTAGATGCCATGATCCCGCAGAAGCGTGTCAGAGATGAACTTACACTTCACCGGATCCCCGACCATCACTGGGATGATGTGGCTGGGATTTTCGATGTGCGGCAGGCCGATGGCATCCAACTGCGCCCGTACTTCGGCCACACGCGCTTGGTGCACGGTACGCTCCTCGCAGCTGGCCTTAAGGTGCCGGACCGATGCCGCAGCACCCGCAGCCACCGCAGGCGGCAACGCGGTCGTAAAGATAAACCCACTCGCAAAGGAGCGCACAAAATCACACAGCTCAGCCGAGGCGGCGATGTAGCCGCCAACCACGCCAAACGCCTTGCCCAAAGTGCCCTCAATCACCGTCAACCGGTCCATCAGGCCCAGCTGCTCTGCCAAACCTCCGCCGCGCGGACCATACAGGCCCACGGCATGGACCTCATCGAGGTAGGTCATGGCACCGTACCGATCCGCGAGATCACAAATCGCCTCAATCGGGGCGACGTCGCCATCCATTGAATACACGCTCTCAAACGCGATCAATTTGGGCTGTTCGAGCGGAAGGGCCGCCAATTTCGCCTCAAGGTCCTCTAGGTCGTTATGTTTCCAGATGACCTTTTGCGCGCGCGAATGGCGGATACCTTCGATCATAGAGGCATGGTTCAACGCATCCGACAGAACGACACAGTCCGGGATTTCGGACGCCAGCGTCCCCAATGCGGCCCAGTTGGACACATAGCCACTGGTGAACAGGAGCGCCGCCTCTTTGCCATGCAAATCTGCCAACTCGGCCTCTAGTAGGACGTGATCATGGGTCGTGCCCGAAATATTCCGTGTGCCGCCAGCACCTGCGCCGGTGCGGTCCAGCGCCTCGTGCATGGCGGCCAACACATCGGGATGCTGCCCCATGCCGAGGTAGTCGTTTGAACACCAAATCGTCACGTCACCCTCGCCCGAGTGGCATTTCGCCCGTGGGTAAGCGCCGCGATGACGCTCTAATTCCGCAAATTCTCGGTAATTGCCCTCATCACGCAAAGTATCGAGGCGGCTGCGGAAGTAGTCTTGGTATTTCATCAGTTGCCCACGGCCTCCGCCACGATTTGTTGCATCAGGTCTTCGACGGCCTGCATCGAGCCTTCTGGATAATCCTTATGACCGACGGTGACACCATCGTCCGTTTCCATGACGAATATCCCGTAGGGACAATAGGTGATGTTCATCGGGTCGGCCTCCATCACTTGGCGCGAGACAACTGCCGAGCAGAACAAAAAGATGTCCGCTTGCGAGAAAATCATCGTATCGCTGCCCACGTCCGCGCCGGTGCGGTTCAGCATTTCGCCCACATGGCTCACGTAATCGATCACCAGCCCTTGGCCGACAATCGCACTTTCCACAGCAAACGTGGCGTCATCAAAACTGCCATCGAATGCATAGGTAAATGCTTCGTTCGCGACAGCAGGGGTGCAGAGCATGGCGCCGAATGTGGCAGCCAGAATTGAATGTTTCATCAGTCTATCTCCTTCCGGTTGCCAAAGTCTTACAAGTCTATGCGCCCCGGACTTTGCGCGAAATCAATTCCGGGACGCATTTGTTTTAAATTGGGACTAGCCCATCATGTCGGTGGTGATGCCGGTGTACCAACCCTCGGATTCGAGGTAGGTCGCCTGACGCACATCCGCGCTTTCGCCGGTCTGTGAGATGAACCCATCGACCTTGGCGATTTTCTCTGGCGTGGCCTCATATGTGGCGCCCACTTTCACACCATCGCCCGTCGCGATCAGCGACCAGCAGGTGTTTGAGAACTTGGCCGGGAACACACGGCTGCCCGTCAGCGCGCCGCGGACGGCATTCGCACAGACCTTCGCCTGAGAGTTCGCGGAGAAGCCCGATTTCGGCATGTCACCTTGGCTGGAGGCATCGCCCAACACGTAGATGTCCGCGTCCGCCTTGGTGGACATGTCCGCTGCATTGACCGGGGCCCAGTTGCCTTCGGTCACGCCTGCCATATCCGCAATGCGGCCTGCCTTCATGGCTGGGATCACATTACAGACATCCACATTGGTCACTTCGCCGTCGATGGTCAGCGTCATCGCGCCGGGATCGACCGAGACATTGCCACCACCGAAGTCATCGCCGATCCAGTCGACCATACCCGAGTAGTGGTTGGCCCAACCCTCTTGGAACAGCGCCATTTTTGAGAACTTGGCTTTGGGGTCAGCCACGATGATTTTGGCTGTTGGATTGTTCTGCTTGAGGAAGTGCGCGACCATCGACACCCGCTCATACGGCCCGGGGGGGCAGCGGTAGGGGTTCGGCGGGGCGACCATTGCGAAAGTTCCGCCTTGGGGCATGCTTTCGAGTTGCGCGCGCAGCAGTTCAGACTGCGAACCGGCCTTGTAGGCATGGGGCATCGCGTTTTGTGCGCTCAGGTCCCAACCTTCGACAGCGCCGTCCACAAAATCGATACCTGGCGACAGGATCAGCTTGTCGTATGGCAGCGAACCACCACCCGCGAGCGATACGGTCTTGGCATCACGGTCCACACCGACGGCCCAGTCGTGCACCACATTCACGCCACCAGCGGCCATGCCACCATAGCCATGACCCAGCTCTTCCATCTCCTTGAACCCGCCCAAATAGAGGTTCGAGAAGAAGCATGTGTAGTACCGGCGCGTCGGCTCAATCAACGTGACGTTGATGGCGCCTTTGCTGTCTTTTGCGATGTAGCGCGCAGCGGTTGCACCGCCCGCGCCGCCGCCCACGACAACGACGTTCGGCGTGCCGGCAGCCCGCACCATTGGGGCCGCAAGCGTCGCAGCTGCGACCGCGGAGGTCGTGATGAAAGTTCTTCTGTTGATCGACATGGTGTCTCCCTTCCCTGTCTATTCTTCGATATTTGCGAAGTAAGCAGCCAGTGCGGCGATCTCCTCATCACCAAGACGCCCGGCCACCATTTGCATGACAGGATGAGCGCGCTGCTTGTTCTTGTAGGCGTGCATGGCGAGCACAAAGTCCTCCTCCCGCCACAACACGATTGAGGGGATCCCGTCATCCCCTCCCGTTGCCTGATGGCACGTGGTACATTCACCGCTCAGGTATTCACCATATTCCGCATCCCCCACCAACGCGAGGATCGCGGGATCAAGGTCATGGTCAGGTACTGTGGCGGTGGGATCGGCCTCGGGAATGTTGGCCGGATCGTCAGAATAAATACGCAAGAACGCGATCACGTTCGCGCGGTCTTGTGGGTCCTTGAGGCCACGAAAGCTCATCCGTGTGCCGCTGGCCAAGGCGCGTGGGTTCTCAAGGAACACATCAAGCGTATCGGCATGCCACTCAAGCCCGCTGGTCCCGGCACGGGTCAGGGCCTTAGAGTAGCGGAAATCCTCGTATCCTGCCGCGGGGCGTCCGAAGATGCCGTTCAAGTGCGGGCCGATGCGATGCTCGGCCCCCTGCCCCACCTGATGGCAGCGCTTGCACTGGTTGTAGATTTTCTCACCGGCGGCGGCATCCCCAATGGGGTCGGCCGCCACAGTGATGGGTGACATCACCGCAGCGACCGACAGGGAGAAAAGGAAACCCCGAAACATCAATCAGTTCTCATAGGACTTGATGTAGGCGATGACTGCATCCAGATCTTCGGCCTTTTTCAAGCCAGAGAACGCCATCTTGGTGCCGTTCATGTAAGCCTTGGGTTGAGCAAGGAAAGCAGCCAATTCGGCCTCATCCCAAACGCGACCCTCTTCCTGCGCCGACTGGAACACGCGCGAATAGCCGAAGCCATCGACCGATCCCATCTCACGCCCAAACAGGCCGTTCAAATGCGGGCCGGTGCGGTTTTTGGCACCATCGCCGATTTGGTGGCAGGACTTACACTTCCGATAAACACGCGCGCCTGCGGCGACCAACTCAGACCCTGCATCTGCGGGTGCAGCGGCAGGTTCTGCGGCAGCAACCTCAACCGGCTTTGCGGCGGCTTGGGGGATAAACGCAGCACCGCTGGCCGAGAACGAGGGCAAGCCTTCGATCGTGGCTGGGTTCATCATCGATTCCGTGCCACCCTCCGCCGGGGTATCGACCAAAAATACCGAGCGCATAGTCACTTCGGTCTCAGGCTTGCAGTTGTCCATGCAAGGTTCTGTCCGCCACTGGCTATACTCCAGCTCAGCCCGATCATCGACCACGAAACCGTCTTTGTTGTGCATCTCAAACTCAGCAAAGTTTTCGTGCGAAAGTTCAAAATCATCATCCACCAGATCGTTCGAATAGAGGATGTAGGCGACAATCGCATAGGTCTCATCGGCCGTGAGCGTGCCTGCTTCGCCGAACGGCATGGAGCGGTGGATATAATCCCACGCGGTCGACAGATGCGGCCAGTAAGACCCCACAGTCTTTACCGGATCCTCATCGTCTAACGTGTCAAAACCACCCGCAAGAACGGGCCAGTTGTCGGCACCTTCTGCGAAATCCCCGTGGCAGGATGCGCATTTTTCGGCGAACACTTCTTCGCCCCAATACGCGTCACCACGCCCTTCGGGCAAACCGCGACCATCGGGCAGGACATCAACATCCCAGGCGGCGATTTCTTCGGGGTGCGCCGCGCGGCCCAAACCGTACCCGCCGTCGGCCACAGGGGCCGGAGCGGTCAGATCAACGCCCATTGCAGCCGTGGCCGCAGCGGCCGCCTGAACGGCCTCAAACTCAGCCTGGAGTTCGGCGGCGCGTTGCGCCTCGGCCCGGGCTTTTTGCGTTGCCGCAGAGGCGTTGGCCTCAACCTGAGCAACGCGCCCCTCCAGCGAGGAGATCTTGTCATTGCCGTAGTCGCGGTTCGCAATCGTAATCGCAAGCGCCGCCGCAAGCGCGGTGCCCCCCGCTGCAGGCAAGAAAATTTGACTAAGAGACTTCGACATTCTCGGCGACCCCTTCTGCGTTCACGTACCAGGTCTGGATACAGTTGTTGTGATAGACGGCGTTCTCGCCACGCTGCTCACGCAGCTGATCTTTGGTTGGTTGCACGTAGCCGGTTTCGTCCATGGCACGAGCCTGCAACAGCATCGGCGCACCATCCCAGTCGACATCAAGGTAGAACCGGGTCAGCGCCTTGGTGTCGCCCTGTTTGCCCAAACGCGCGGTTTCCCACGTGATGCCGCCATTGCGAGACACATCCACACGGGTGATCTGGCCGTGGCCAGACCATGCAAGCCCCGAGATAACCAAAGGTCCTGCGCCATGTTTGATCGGCATTTGCGGGCTGGGCGAGGTGATAACGGATTTCGCGTCCATCACCCATGTCCATTTGCGTGCTGTGCCGTCCTCATAGACGTCAGTGTACTTGGAGGTTTCCTCGCGGCTTTCGACTGCGCGATCCACGACCTCAATCCGGCGGATCCATTTGACCCACATATTGCCTTCCCAACCAGGCACGACGAGGCGCACGGGATAGCCGTGCTCCATCCGCAGGGCCTCACCGTTGGCCTTGAATGCGACCAACACGTCATCCAGCGCTTTTTCCATCGGGATGGAGCGCCCGTTGGACGACGCATCCGCGCCCTCCACATAGACCCATTTGTCGAGCGACATGTCCGCACCAGCCTCGGCCAGCAGGGTCCGCAGCGGAACACCGGTGTATTCCATGTTGTGGATCATACCATGAGTGAACTGCACACCGTTCAGCTGAGCGCCCGCCCATTCCATGCCGGTGTTGGCCGCACATTCGCAGAAATACACGTGGTTTTCACGTGGGAAGCGCTCGATGTCCTCGTAGGAAAACACCAGCGGCTTATCCACAAGCCCGTTGATCATCAGGCGGAAGTCATCCTTGGCCAGCTCAATCGCACCAGAGTGGTGACGTTCAAACGCACAGCCCTGCGGGGTGATCGTGCCTTCTAGCGCATGGATCGGCGTAAAGTTGATCGACGAAATCGGCGAAGCCGTCAGCCATTCCACATTGCGGCGCACCACATCCTGCTCAAAGCGGATGGGCAGGCCGTAGGGCGTTTCGTCAACGCCCGCACCAAGGTAGGATTCCCAATCCTGAAGCTCTGTGATCAGCGGATCGGGGCCCGCGGCATTTGCGGCACCCGCAACCGAACCAGCGGCCACGGCGGCGCCCCCCCGAAGGAAGGCGCGGCGGGAGGGTTTGAACAAATCACTCATGGATCAAATTCTCCGGTCTACTTATACGCCGACAACGTCGACGCTGTTGTTTTCTGACACCGTGACGGTGCCAATTTTACGGATGTGGTTTTCCACCACGTCCCAAATCTGCGGGCCCTCGGTGCCTTCGTTCACACTGGCCCAACCCGCGACCACGTAGGCGCGCGCAGGGTCAATCGGCTCACTCGTGCTGAGCAGGGTCATGTTTGAAATCCGCTCGCCTTGGGGCTTGGACACATCAATCCGGTAACCAAGGCCACCAGTACGAACCATGTCGCCGCCCTGTTGATAGAAAGGATCGGGGTTAAAGATGTTGTCCGCGACATCCTCGAGCACGACCTTGAGGAACTCACCTGTCATCTCGGAACGGTAGGCTTCACCATAGCTCATGGAGGTGACGTTAAAGATATCCTCACGGGTGATGTCCTGACCCGGGATCAACGATGGCCCCCAACGGACGCCGGGGCTGAGCGCGATCTCGGCCTCACGCTCTGACAGCAGTGCGTCACAGATCAGATCATCCCACGTGCCGTTAAAGTTACCGCGGCGGTATAGCAGGCTGTCGGTCTGCCCGATCACTTCGGACAGTTCAGCCGCATAAGGAGCGCGCTGCGCATCGATCAGGGAGGACATTTCCGCATCGGGCGTGATCACGTCCGAGAAGATCGGGATCAGCTTGGTGCGGTACCCCATCATACGGCCATCACGAATATCAAGATCCACGCGGCTGACGAATTTACCATTCGAGCCGGAGGCCACGATAATCGTGTCGCCGACTGTGACGGCCTCTGGCAGCGCATCGTGGGTGTGACCCGACAGGATCACGTCAATGCCCGGCACAACGCTGGCCATCTTTTTATCCACGTCAAAGCCGTTATGGCTCAGGACGACAACACATTCAGCGCCTGCGGCACGGACCTCTTCAACCATTGAGGCCATGTTTTCATCGCGAATACCGAATGAGAATTCGGGGAACATCCAACGCGGGTTCGCGATGGGCATATAGGGGAACGCCTGCCCGATGACCGCGATCTTGGTGCCGCCACGCTCAAACATCTTGTAGGGCGGGAACAGGTCGGTGGGTTCGTCCCACTCAGCGTCGAAAATGTTCTGACCGAGAGCCGCAAAGGGCAGCCCCTCAACCAGTTCTGTCACACGGTCGCTGCCGAGCGTGAATTCCCAGTGGAAGGTCATCGCATCAGGCTGCAACGCGTTCATGACGTTGACCATGTCTTGGCCTTGGGTCTTGTGACACGTGTAGGAGCCGTGCCACGTATCACCCCCATCCAGCAGGATCGCATCGGGGCGGTCCGCACGGATTGCGTTAACCACGGTGGCCACACGGTCCATTCCGCCAACCTTGCCGTAGCCCTGAGCCAGGGCCGAGAAATCGCCGGAGCTAAGCGCGTAGTGGCTCGGGCTGCCGTCCTCGATACCGTAAAGCTTGCGGAAATCGGCACCCGTGACATGGGGCACAGCGCCCTTGTTGCCGCCCACGCCGATATTCACCGAGGGTTCACGGAAATAGATCGGCTTGAGCTGGGCGTGGATGTCGGTGATGTGGATCAAAGAGACATTGCCAAAGGTGTCGAACTGCAAAAGCTGGTCCTGCGTCAGCCGCTGCTGTGCCGCCAGTCGTGCCCAGTTCCCGAAACCAGAACCGCCGACCAGAGCCGAGGCAGCCATACCCACCTGAAGAAAATCGCGCCGCGAAATCATGTGTCTCTCACTCCAAATTACATATGCGCATAAGTGAATGTTATGCGGCGAGAAAAGGCCCCGGGATGAACCGGAGCCTTTTGCTTAGTTTCGTTAGTTGCGGACCGAAGGGCCCTCGACGCTGAGGCCATTGCCGCGCGAAGCGACATACAACTCAAGGGCGACGAAATCAGCCGAACCGGGCTTGAACGTTTCGGCGCGTGTGTCACGGACACAGCCCTTGAAACGTGCATGCACGGAATTGAGCTTGGTGTTTTTCAGACGGTACGTTGGGAAACCGTTGATCTGACCTTGGCTCAGGTGGTCGGCACGGATCATCATGCCATAGCTGTCTTCGTGGCAGTTGGCGCACGAAAGCTCCAGCTGACCGGTGCGGGTGTAATACAGTTCTTTGCCCTGCTCCCACATGGATTGCGCAGGACCGTCAATCGCGACGTTCACGGGCATCCCACGGGATACGGACGAAATAAGCGCGGTCATGTTGGTCATGTCCCCGCCTGTGTATTTCCACTTATCGGCGCCCATCTGGTTTTCACGGCAGTCGTTGATCTGCATTTCCAGGGTGCGCACTTCACCAGCGGCCTCATTCCACTTGGGGTAAACCGCACGCACACCGCGCAGCGATTCCACATCCTCGTGGCACGACGCGCAGGAATTACCCTTGGTGCCGTCAGCCGTGCTCCACACTTCGGCTGCCGCCTCGACGAAAATCATCGCGGGGTTTTCGAAGTCGTCCATTTGCAGCGCCTGCGTCTCATCGGCGCGGAAACGCCAGCCGGAGTACACCGTGCTGAGGTTTTCAGTATGCGCCGGAGCCGCAGCTTCGGTGATCATTTCGATCTCTTCGTTGACGACCAGTTGGTCGGTGTCCGGCTCTGCGTTGGCCCCTGCGGCCACACAAGCGGCTGCAGCAAAGGCAATGGCACGGGTCAGTGTCTGGGGTCTGTTCACCTTGAGTCCTCCCTCACGCGGTGTTGGTCGTTCAGCCGATCTTGATGGACTTCGTTTCCTCGTAGACCGAACCGTCATCGTCGTACCACGTGAATTTGAATTCGCCGGCCTCAGGCACGACAGCATCAAACTGGAAGTACGGATTGGTTGAGATCGCAGGCTCAAGCGCCACGTCCACCACGTTTTCGCCGTTAAATTCGGTCGTGAAACGGTTGATGATCGAGCGTGGGATGGGGTTGCCATCGCTGTCTTTACGCTGGCCGCTTTCCATTTTGTGACTGATCAACGTCTTGATAGTGATCGTTTCGCCAGCTGCCGCTGTTTTGGGAACTTTGACCCGGGGTTTTACACCAGATGCCATTGGTTATCTCCTTGTAATCTAATGTTAGCCGCCGCAGCCGCCGATGGTCACTTTGACGTTGGCCTTGGCCATCTGGAACGAACCGTCTTCCATCTTGGCGACGGCGACAACGTTCTGCGTCGTGGCAAGGCGGATACGTGTGGCAGCACTGCGCGAGGCGCTGAGCGGACCAAACTTAAAGGTCGCAACGCCGGGTGTTGGGTTGCCGTCAGCAAACAGCGTGATCGCGACTGCGCCGGGGGCGTCAACAGCGACAGGCACCGTATTACCGTTTTCCGCGATTTCAGGTGCGGTGATTGTGATCGCGCCTTCGCCAGCTTCCGCGCCGCCTGTCAACGCAGCAATCGCGTCGTCGGTCAGGCTTGCGTAGGCGGATGCGCCTGTGATGCTCGCGATAGCGAACGTGCTGGCGCCGATTGCGAGCAGCTTACGCCGTGTCAGTTCCATGTTTGGCTCCATCTTGTAGAGTTAATCGTATTTGAGGGTCATCAGGTAAGCGACGACATCCTCGATCTCTTGTGCGGTCAGGAGAGGCTTAACCTCGCCCTCGGGGTGTGCTTTGCCGGTGTAGGCATCGCCCAAGCGGGTAAACCCGGAGGTTTTGTAGAACGACGGCATCATGCTGCCCTCGAACATGATCTTTGCGTTGGCAACGATCCCACGCAGCTCTGCTTCGCTCCAGCGGTCGGCGACGCCATCCAGCATCGGGCCGATTTCGCCGTGGAACGGCAGGTGGTTCAGCGCGGTGACTTCATGACATGCGATGCAGTTGCCCGCACCTTTGTTCATGATGACTGCCCCGTTTTCGGCATTGCCCGGCGTGCCCGTCAGTGAGGTGGCAACAGCACCGTCCACGTAGGCCACATCCTGAGGCTTAACGATCTCTGCCGTTACTCCGGTAGCGGTCAATGCGATGGCCGCTGCGGCCAGAAATGCAATTTTCATGCGTCCTCCCTAGGTCGATTCATTGCCCTTATAGGTTGCACACTACGGGATACAATGGACGCAACGCAATATTAAATTCAATAACTTGAATTTTTCTATTTGTTTCGCTCACGCAGAAATTATCGCAATATTCTTTTTGCGCCCGCAGAAAGTCATTCATTTTGCTCAGAAAATTTTCTGGCATGGTACTTCTGAAAAGGCTCATCTCCGGCGTAGCCTTGCTCAACAACCCAAGTCAAAAGGTTGAGCGTTGTCCACCGTCCAAAGGCCCCTGGCATGTGAACAACCGCAGCTTGTGGCGCGGACATAGGGTCTTCAACCTTTTGGGGAAAGAAATAGAGGCTCGGCGTGAACAACGCGCCCCACCGTTTGACCATGTCTTTTTCGGGCAAGGTTGTGCCGTCAAAATCCGTCACCTCGACGTCGCCGAACATGTTGATCTGCACCACAAAGAAATGCTCGTCGATATAATCGGCCACCTCGGGCACCACAAAGACCTCTTCGT
This sequence comes from Thalassobacter stenotrophicus, assembly GCF_001458315.1. Taxonomy (GTDB): domain Bacteria; phylum Pseudomonadota; class Alphaproteobacteria; order Rhodobacterales; family Rhodobacteraceae; genus Thalassobacter; species Thalassobacter stenotrophicus. The sequence goes on from NZ_CYRX01000024.1 coordinate 36,146, forward strand.
GCATCTTCTTGCAATAGATGCAGCCGCGCTGCTCAATCAGGATCATCAGGCGTTTGCCCTCGGCCGTGGCTTCGGCAAGGTCTTCGTTCAGATCCTTGAACGTATCTCGCATCCAAGAGGCTTTGTGCAGGCCATCATCGCCAATATTAGCCGCGAAAGTCGCCGTGGCGAACAGGCAAGTCCAAATCAATGTCATCAAGAATTTCATCGGGTTTCTCCCACTCCATGGTTTCATAATCCGTCAGCCGAGCGTGCCAAACCACGGGATATGCTCCAGCATCCAGTTGGCGATAATGTTGATCGAGTTCGTCGCGATCAGAACGCCGAACAGGATCAAAAAGGCCCCCATCAGCTTTTCCATCAGGCCAAGATGCCGCCGAAACCGGACCATCCACGCCATGAACGGTCCAATAAACAGGGCGGCGGCAATGAATGGCAGGGTCATGCCCAACCCGTAGGTGAACAAAAGCCACGCCCCCTGCCCTGCGGTGTCCTGTCCCGCGGCTGTGAACAGGATCGCGGCCAGCACCGGCCCGACGCAAGGCGTCCAGCCAAAGGCAAACGCCAGCCCGATCACGTAGGCGCCAATAAGGCTGACGTTCGATGTGGTGCCCGCGTCCGCGCGAAACTGCCGGTACAGCACGCCGATGCGTACAACGCCTAGGAAATGCAGCCCCATCGCGATGATGATAGCCGCCGCGACCCACCGCAAAACGTCAAAGTATTCACGGACCATTCCGCCAAAAACCGTCGCAGTCGCGCCCAGCCCCACAAAGACCGTGATCACCCCCAACGCAAAGCAGCACGCCGCAATCACCGCGCGGATCCGCACTGCGCGCGACACTTCTGCCTGCGCCGAAATCTGGTTCATCCCGACGCCCGCAAGATAGCTCAGGTAGAACGGCACAATCGGCAAAATGCAGGGTGACAAGAAAGACAGCAGGCCTGCAAATAGCGCGCCGAAAAGGGTAACATCGAACATGCCGCAGGGGTCCTTGCCTTGTGATATTCAAACATTAGATTATGATAAGTGATAGATTTTCGTCAATAAGAGCCGCGCACCCCATGCTCAAACCATTGGCCATTTTGCTTTTTACTCTGCTGCCCCAAACCGTTGTGGCGGACGTCCGGCTATTCATGGCTGAGGAACGGGGCTGTTATTGGTGTGCGCAGTGGAATGAGGAAATCTCTCACATCTACCCCAAAACGCCCGAGGGCCGGACCGCCCCGCTGGTGCGCTATGACCTTCATGGCGACACCCCGGATGTGGCATTCGTGCGCCGCGTCAGCTTTACGCCGACCTTCATTTTGGTCCAAGACGGCGTTGAGGTGGGTCGGATCGAAGGCTATCCGGGTGAAGATTTTTTCTGGGGATTGCTCGGCAAAATGTTTGATCGTGCAAATATCCCTTTTGACGAGGCGGGCTGATCGACTATGACACCCAATATGACAAGCCAAGCCGACACCTCTGCGAGCCAAGCCTCGCGCCTACCCGTCTTTGACGCCAACACCTGCCCGGACGATATGGAACGGATGATGGACAACGCCCAGCGCGCGTCCAACTTCCTGAAAGCGATCAGTCATGAGGGCCGCTTGATGATCCTGTGCCATTTGGCATCAGGGGAAAAGTCGGTAACGGAGCTAGAGGAATTGCTGTCCGCGCGCCAAGCGGCCGTGTCCCAACAGCTGTCGCGCCTGCGCCTTGAAGGCCTTGTGACCCCGCGCCGTGACGGCAAGGCGATCTACTACAGGTTGACAGATGACCGCCCCAAACAGATCATGGAAGTTGTATACGACCTATTCTGCCGGGAGGATTGAGCCAACAAGCCCCTTGCAAACAGGTTAGGGGAGGGCTCTCGTGCTAGACGTACTCGGAGAAGCGAACACTGTTGCACTCATCGGATTGATGGGTGGCATAGCGCTTGGAATGGCCGCGCGGTTTGGGCGGTTCTGCACATTGGGTGCTATCGAAGACTACCTCTATGGCGGTGACGATCTGCGCCTGCGGATGTGGGCCATCGCGATCGGCGTGGCGATCTTGGGCACACATATCGCCCTGAGCCTTGGCTGGTTCGGCACCGACGGCGTCACCTATCTGGACCGCAAGTGGAACCCCGTTGGTACAATCATCGGCGGGCTGATGTTTGGCTACGGCATGGCGCTGAGCGGCAATTGCGGCTACGGCGCGCTGGCGCGTTTGGGGGGCGGCGATCTGCGCGGGTTTGTCATCGTATTAGTGATGGGGTTGTCCGCTTATTTCGTGATGTCCGGCCCGCTCGCCTCCACACGCGTTTGGCTGTTTCCGATTGAGGACAACGCGCTTCAACCACAGGGCTTTACGCAGCTATTCGATGGTTTTGGCATTTCGCCCCTGACGACGGGGCTTTTGTTTGGCGGCGGTCTTCTGCTGTTCGCCCTCTCCAAATCTGAGATGCGGCACAGTCCTTCCAAGGTCTTTTGGGGTGCTGTCGTTGGCCTTGCGATTGTGTCCGGCTGGCTCGGCACATACTGGATCGCGACCACAGGGTTTGAGGTTGAACCTATCGAGACCCATGCCTTTGCCGCCCCTTTGGGGGATACGATTTACTACAGCATGACCGCCTCGGGCAACGCGCTGTCGTTTAGCGTCGGATCGGTACTGGGTGTGGTGATCGGCGCGGCTTTTGGCTCTTATTCCAAGGGCCACTTCCGGTGGGAGGCCTGTGATGACCCACGCGAATTGCGCCGCCAGATGACGGGTGCTGCGATAATGGGACCCGGGGCGATCCTTGCGATGGGGTGCAGCGTGGGCCAAGGGATTTCGGCGTTCTCGGTCCTTGCCTACAGCGCGCCAGTCACTTTTGCCGCCATCTTTCTAGGAGCAGCCTTGGGCTTGCGCCAGTTGATCACGGGCTTTGCCGCGATTGACTGAGCAGGGTTTGTCGGCTTGCGATCCCGCATAGGCTTGGGCACAGTACCGGTTCATGAGCGGCCTCGCCGCGCGACCCAAAGGCCCGTCACCCCGTGCGTTTTCTTCACACCGCAGACCTGCATCTGGCCAAACCTTTTGGCCGATTTGATGAGGACACACGCGCCGCTTTGCGTCACGCACGGCTGACGGCTCTGCGCGCGATTGGACAGGCCGCGCGGGACCACAAGGCTGATGTCATCGTCATCGCCGGGGACACGTTTGACGCGGAAACACCGCCCGCGAAAACCATCAACCGCGCGCTTCGTACCATCGCCGACGTGCCAGAGGTGACATGGGTTTTGATGCCCGGCAACCACGACAGCCTCGCCGCGGTTGAGCTGTGGGAGCGGATTGCCCGCGACGCGCCCGACAACTTGCGCCTCGCCCTCGCACCGGAGGTAATTGAGATTGGGGAGGATGTCGCGATCCTGCCCTGCCCGCCCACCGTGCGTGCGCCCGGCATGGACCTGACGGCATGGACCGCACAATACGAAACACCGGGGCGCATCCGCATCGGCCTTGCCCATGGGGGCGTCGTCGATTTCGGGTCCGAGGCTGCGACGCCCGCGATCATCCCCCCGAACCGAGCCGAAACGGCTGGGCTAGATTACCTCGCCCTCGGCGATTGGCACGGACAAATGCAGCTGACCCCGCGCACATGGTACGCGGGGACGCCGGAGCCCGATAGTTTTAAGGGTCACCCACCGGCCGGGGCGCTGTTGGTCGATATCCCGGCCCCCGGAGCCGAGCCTGTTGTCACCCCAATACATTTGGGCACGTTCCAGTGGCACGACCTGAACTTACAGTGCCTTGAGGGGGTCGATCCGCTCGACCAACTGGCCCAGACGTTGCCTCAGAAAGACCGTGACACGGCGCTTGTGAAACTCACGCTCAGCGGTCGATTGGGGCTGTCGGATCATGCTGCACTCTTGTCCGCCTGTGAGGGGTTGCGCGAAGACTTTCACCACTTTGAGGTGCATGCAGATACCCTTGGCATCGCACAATCTGTGACCGATCTGGACCTGATCGCAGAGGCCGGTGCCCTGCGCACAGCGGCAGACAACTTGATGGCCGCCACGGACCTAACAGGTCGCAGCGTTGAGGACGCGCAAGTGGCGCAAATCGCACTGACCCACCTCTTTCACCTCGCGCAAGAGGACCGAGAGGCATGAAGCTGCGCAGCCTCAAACTGCACAATGTGCGCCGCTTTGCGGGCCAAACCGCGCAGATCGGCCCGTTTGGGGATGGCCTGACGACGATCACAGCCGAAAACGAGCAGGGCAAATCGACGTTCTTTGACGCTCTGCACGTCCTGCTGTTCTCAGCCCACAGCTCGCAGTCGCAGGAGGTGAAATCGTTACAGCCGCACTCCGGCGGGCCGGTTCAGATCGCGGCTGAGATTGAGCTGGATGGCCATAACTATCGGATCGAGAAAACCTACCTGCAACAGCGCAGCGCGCAAGTGATCGACGCGAGCACGGGCGCAATCGTGCAACAAGCGGGTGATGCGGAAGCTTGGATCGAGGCGCATATCCTGCGCGCGCACAAAGGACCGACGGGTCTGTTGTGGGTGCGCCAAGGTATGAGCCATGTGGACCCAACCGGCCGCGACAAAGATGCGGACAACCTCGCCGCGCGGCGCGATCTGATGTCGAGCGTGCAAGGCCAGATTGACACCGTAACCGGCGGGCGGCGCATGGACCGGATCGTTGGCCGCGCCCGCGCAGAACTGGATACGCTGGCCACCAAGACCCTCCGCCCCAAGGCAAACGGCCCCTGGAAAGACGCTGAGGATACCGCTGAAGCGCTTGAGCTGAGCTGTGATCAGTTGCAGCAACAGGTGCGCAAACTTTCTGCCGCGCTCAGCCAGAAACGCAGTGCCAAGGCGCGGCTGAGTGCCCTGAATGACCCCGAACTTGCCCAGACCAGAGCCGCGAAAATCAAAGCGGCGGCTGAGGCACTCAAGACCGCGCAAGGGCATCTTGCCAAGCTCAACGAAGCCTCCGCAGCGCTGGATTTGATCACCCGAGAGGAGGCTTTGGTCGCCCAATCCCTCCGGGATATGGACGCGATGCGTGACCGCCGCGCGACCCTTCTGCGGGACCTAAAGGCTCAAGAGGACGCTCATGCAAAGGCCACGCAGGCGGAGGCGTCAGCGGCCCAAGCGCTGAGTGCGCAAAAAGAAAAGCTCGCCACGGCTCAAGCGGACCGCCAAGACCTTGAAGCCGCACGTCAGGCCGCACAAAAAGCGCAAGCGACCGCACAGAAATGGGACCGCCTGCGCGCCCTTACCCGCACCCGAGACGCACTGATCGCACCGCGCGCCGCGTTGCAGGACGCGCAAACCGCGCTCAGCACGACGCCCGAGGTCACATCAGCCGATATCGAAGCATTGGACGCCTTACGGATCAGCCTGACAGTCGCGGAGGAGCGCCATAACGCGGCAGCCGCCAAGGTGGTCTTGCGCCCCGAGGGCCATGCCAAGGCCACGCGCGATGGCGCCCTCATTGCCCCAGAAACCGATCTGCCGATCGACGCGGACATGACGATAACGCTTGAGGGGTACGGCGCGGTGCGGCTTGTGCCCGGATCGGCTGCAGACAGGGGCAAGCGCGACGCATTGCGCACACAGATGGCCTCACAGCTGGCAGCCCTTGGCGTCGCCGACGTGCCAGCCGCTCGCGCAGCCCTGTCCGCGCGGCAAGAGGCCAAGGCAGGTGCCGCAACGGCCAGGGCGCAGATCGCGGCCTTGGCGCCGGATGGCACGGACGCGCTGGAAGCAACCTGGCGCACGCTTTGCGCGGAGCTAGACCATGCCGCAGATGCGCCCTTGCCTGCCCCAACTCATGAGACGCAAACCACTCAAACGCTAGATCAGACCGCGCATAAGCTGGACGCAGAGATTGAGGCCGCCCGTGCGCCCCTAGACGCACTGCAACAGGCCGTGACCCAAGCAATCACCGCACGTGCAAAGGCCACCGGCGCGTTAGAGCGGCTTGCCACTGAACAACAGGCGTTAGCCCCCGCCCCTGATGAAGACAGCCAACGGACCGACCTAGAGGCAAAGCGCACCTCACTGGCCGAGCAACGCGCCAAGGCCGACGCGGAGGTCGCGACGCTGCAAGCCATCACACCGGATGTGAGCGCCCTAGAAGCCGCGCACCAACGCCTGATCGGGGCACAAACCGCCGATGAAACGGAACGCCGCGCGCTTGAATTACAACTCGCGGGACTAACGGCTGAGATCGGTGTGCAAGCAGATGCCGGCGTAGAAGAAAAGCTGGCTGAGACCGAGGGGCAGTTGGTTCAGGCCCGCACACGTGCGGCCCGCTATGCCCAAGAAGCGCAGGCCTGGGCATTGTTGATCCAAGAGCTAGAGGATGCCCGGCAAGCCGCGCAGGAGACCTATTTCGCACCCATACGGGCCGAATTGACACCACTTTTGGCGCAATTGCACGCCGGGGCCGCGTTCGATCTGGACCCTGATAAAATGCTTGTCCGCTCAATCACACGCGACGGTGTGACCGACACCCTCGATGTGCTTTCGGGTGGCGCCTATGAGCAAATTGCGATCCTGACGCGGCTGGCCTTTGCCCGTCTGTTTGCCAAACAAGGCCAACACGTACCGATCATTTTGGACGACGCGCTGGTGCACACAGACGATGCGCGGATCGAGGCGATGTTTACCATGCTAGCCCAGACCGCGCAGAACCAGCAGATCATCGTCCTAAGCTGTCGGACGCGCGCCTTCTCAGACCTGGGCGGCACCCGCGCGGCCATCCGCGTGGGCGTTAATTAATGGCTCATCAAGACCGGAATGTTGGCCCGCGCGGCGATGTCATGGGTAACCCCGCCGATCAGACCTTCGCGCAGGGGCGAATGTTCATACGCCCCCATCACCAACAGTCCAGCGCCGGTTTTTTCACAATGTGAAACAAGCGTATCCGCGATGGGCCGCCGCTCCCGCGGGAGTTCGGTTAGCGTGACTTTGACGTCATGCCGATCTAATACCATTGCCACGTCGATCCCCGGCAAACTGTCCGCGAGGGGCGAGCGCCCGACAGAGACGATCTCAACCTCGGCTTCGGTTTTCAGGATTTGCATTGCATCCGCCAAGGCCCGCGCCGCTGCGCGCCCACCATCCCACGCAATCACGGCACGCCCGTTAAACACACTTCCCGTGTGGTTCGCAGGAAAGGTCATCACAGGGCGCCCGCTGTCAAAGGCCACGCGATCGGGATGAATTTCGATGTGCGCCAAGTTATGCTCATCGTTGGTCTCGTGCATGCCGAGCACAGTTAGGTCAAACAACCGCGCATACCGCGCCACCGTGCGCTGCACTGAGCCGCCGCTATCGATCCAATGCAGCTTATCTGCCGGGACATTACGGCACGCTTCAAAGAACTTTTGTTGAATTTCGGCTGTCGGGCTATCGGCGGCCTCTAGAATGGCGGCCTGTACCGCCGCAGGCATCCAGTTTTGCTTGATCTGACGCGACAGCATCGGATTGCCATGCGCAAACAGACCATTGAGATGCGCATCAAAGTATTTCTGCACGGTAACCGCCCCGGCAAGGGCGGCGTCTGAGCCGGGCAGGCCGTTGTAGGCGACAAGGATATTTTTGATGCTCATGCCCCGTACAACCCCGCTGTGCGGCCGCGCAATTTGGTGAGCGCGAGGACCGTATCGATGATCGGCGTGGGCGTGTCTGTCACGCGGCCAAGCTCCTGCACGGACCCCAAGAGGGCGTCAATTTCCATAGGCCGTCCCTGTTCCAAATCCTGCAACATGGATGTGCGGTGCGCGCCGACAGCGGCTCCTCCGTCGATCCGACGGTCCACGTCTATGGGAAATTTGACGCCCAGCTTTTCAGCGATGGCTTGCGCCTCTAGCATCATGTTGCGCGCAACGGGGCGGGTGCCTTCGTCGGTGCACAGCACGTCGAGTGTTGCGTGCGTCAGGGCCGAGATCGGGTTAAACGACAGGTTCCCCCACAGCTTCACCCAAATCTCATCGCGCAGCCGTGGGCGAACGGGCGCCTTCAGGCCCGCCGCAGACAGCGCCTTGGACAGCGCCATGGCACGCTCGGATTTTGATCCGTCAGGCTCCCCCAATGAGAACCTGTTGCCTTCGATATGTTTGATGGTGCCGGGTTCTTGGACCTCAGCCGCTGGGTACACCACACAGCCCAACACGCGGTCTGGACCAAAGCCGTCCCATTGCGCATTGCCGGGATCAACACTGGCCAGCCGCGTACCTTCCAGCGCGCCACCAATTTTGTGAAAATACCACCACGGCACGCCGTTTACGCCCGACACGATGGTCGTATTTGGCCCAATCAGCGGCTGCATGTTGGGCACGACTGCGGGCACCGAGTGAGCCTTGAGCGTGACAATTACATAGTCCTGAGGACCAAGATCAGCGGGATTATCGCTGGCCGTGACGCCCACGGTTTGCGGTGCGCCGTCTTCCTCAATCAGGGTTAAGCCCTTGGCTTGCATGGCGGCCAGATGCGGGCCGCGTGCCACCAAGGACACGTCCGCCCCGGCTTGCGCCAATTTCACGCCCATATAGCCGCCGATCGCGCCGGCGCCGAATACACAGATTTTCATAGGCTCAGGCTTTCTCTACCAAACCCAGCTTTTCGGCGAGGCCGATCCGCTGCATTTTACCAGTCGCGCCTTTGGGGATCTCATCCATGATGATCACCTTGCGCGGCACCTTGAAGTCGGCCATGCGCTCAGCCGCGAAGTCGCGGATATCGCGTTCCGTCGCGGTGCTGCCTTCTTTTAGGACAACGGCGGCCGCGACTTCTTCGCCAAGCTTGGAATGCGGCAAGGCAAAGGTCACCACCTGCGCGATATCGGCATGATCCAGCAGAACACCGTCCACCTCCAGCGGGCTGATCTTTTCGCCGCCACGGTTGATGATTTCCTTCAACCGCCCTGTTAGGTGCAGGTAGCCGTCCTCATCAAAGGCGCCCTGATCACCGGTGCGGAACCACCGCGCGCCGTCCGCCTCAAAGAAACTTTTGGCGTTAGCGTCCGGGTTGCTTTCGTAGCCGGGGGTGACGTTCGGGCCCGAGATCACGACCTCTCCGGTGCCCTCGATCAAGTGGTTCTCAAGCTCATGCGCGATGCGGACCTTGGGACCTGCTTCTACACCCACGGCACCGGGCTTTTGGGCGCGCGGGGGCAACGGGTTGGAGGCCATCTGGTGCGCAGCTTCGGTCATGCCGTAGCCTTCGATCACGGGCGCGCCAAAGGTTTTTTCCAGTTCCAGCATCACCTGCGCGGGCAAGGACGCCGACGAGGACCGCAAGAACCGGAGGCGCGCGGCATCAATCACGTCGCGATTGCGGCTGGCACGGGTCAGGATCGCCTGATGCATTGTGGGCACGGCGGTGTACCATGTTGGGTTCGCCTCCTCCATCATTGCGAAGAAATTCAACGCGTTGAAGCCCGGCGTACAAAAGATCGAAGCCCCCGACGCAAGTGACGCGGACACCGCGGCAATCAATCCGTGGATGTGAAACAGCGGCATTACGTTCATGCAGCAATCCTCTGGCGTGAGGTCTAGACTGTCCCGGATATGCTGGGCAGAGGCCGCAACATTAGACTGCAACAAAGGCACGATTTTGGGCCGCGATGTGGTGCCGGACGTATGCAGGATCAGGGCCACGTCGTCAGCTGCCGGTGCGCGCGACGCGCTGCCAGATAAGTCGGACGAGAGCGTGAAGTACCCCGCCGCGGCCCCCTCAGGCACGCTGAGGCGGATAATCGCCATGCCCAACCGCTGAGCCGCCGCAAAGGCCGGGCCGTCGTAGCCGCCTTCGACGAGCAGGGCCTTGGCGTTCAAATCCTCAAGGTAAAACACGTATTCATCTTCGCGGTATGCAGGGTTCAGGGGGGCAGTTGTGGCGGCCTGCGCCACAGTGGCAAAAGCTGTCGCCATTTCGGGCCCATTGGGCAGCACGATGGCCACGCGGTCGCTGGCATCAATCCCCATGCCATGCAGTGCCGTCGCGACCTCATCCCCCAAGGTCCGCAGCGCGCCGTAGCTGAGCCACGTACGCCCCGGCGCCCCAATCGCAGGCGCATCCCCGGCATGATCCGCGATCAACGCTTTCAAGCTCGTTTCCATCAATCCATCCCTCGTCTTGTAAATCTTAATTGGTTTTATTCTGCAGGCGAAAGGTCGCGCCGCAACAGGCGTTTTACGTGTTTCAACATCGGCAGCACAAAGAAGAGTGCGGCAATCGCCATGAATGTGCCCGATATTGGCCGCTCAACAAAGGCCATCATATTGCCCTGCTCCGCGATCAATGTCTGGCGGAAGCTGCGTTCCATCAACGGGCCCAGCACGAGCGCCAGCACCAGTGGCGCCATAGGGTAGTCCGCTTTGCGCAGAACGTAGCCCACGACACCGAAGCCCACAATCAGCCAGACATCATGTAGCTTTTGGCTGGGCGCAAAGCCCCCGACCAGACACAGCACAAACACCAGTGAACACAGCACAGTGAACGGCATCCGAAGCGCCCAGACGAACAGCGGGATCAGTGCCAGGTTAACCAGCACCGCAAATAGGTTGGCCGTGTAAAGCGACGAAATCAGGCCCCACACAAAATCGGGCTGTTCAATGAACAACATCGGGCCGGGAACCAGCCCCCACATGACCATGCCGCCCAGCAACAACGCTGTCGTGGGTGAGCCGGGAATGCCAAGCGTCAGCATCGGCAAGAGCGACCCTGTTGAAGCTGCGTTGTTCGCCGTTTCGGGGGCTGCAACGCCCTCAATCGCACCCTTGCCGAAGGTCTCCGGCTTTTTGGAAAGCAGCTTTGCGATGCCATAGGACATAAGCGCTGCAGGCGTCGCACCTGCTGCGGGTAACATACCAACAAAGAAGCCAAGAAAGGAGCCGAAGCTCATGGTTTTCCAAAGTTTATTGATCTCCTTCAGGCCGTACCACAACTCGCGGAAGGTGATCTTGGCAGGTGTGACTTGCGGCGCGCTTTTCTGGGTTTCGATCGTGTAGAGGATTTCACCCACGCCGTAGATACCGATGGCGAGCACCAGAAAACTGATCCCCGAATAGAACCCTGGCTGGTCAAAGAAAATCAGACGCGGATCGCCAGAAATAAGGTCCAGCCCGACGGCCGACAGCACAAGGCCGAGACAGATCATGATGATCGTTTTAAGGACGTCATCACCGCCAAGCCCCACAAAGGTGGTGAATGCCAACAGAACAAGCGCGAATTCCTCAGCCGGACCGAACGCGAGGGCCACATCCGCAAGGGGCACAGCAAACAGCGTGAACAGCACGACCGAAATCGTGCCACCAACGAAAGATGCGGCCGCCGCAGCAATCAGGGCCAGCCCCGCCTTGCCCTGCTGCGCCATTGGTCGGCCATCAAAGGTCGTCGCGACTGCCGTTGACGCGCCGGGAATACCCAACAGGATCGAGCTGATCGCGCCCCCGTACATCGCGCCATAATAGATCGCACAGAGTAGAATGATGGCAGACGACGGCGGCACGATAAAGGTGATGGGCAGCACAATGGCCACCCCGTTGACCGAACCCAGCCCCGGCATTGCGCCTATGAACAGGCCCGCCGTGACCCCGATCATTACGATCAGGATGTTGATGGGCATCAATGATGTGGCGAAGCCTTCGCCAAGGTATCCAAGCAGTTCCATAGCCGAGGTCCCCTAGAAGAAGCGCGCGTATAGCGGGAAGAACCACGGCTCTGTCCAGCCTTTGGGCAGCAGGATTTTGAGCGTGACTTCGAAGAAAAAGAATAAAAAGACGGGTGTGCAGATGGTGAGTGCGCCGGTCAGAACCCAACCATGTTTGCCGTAGATCTTGAGGTACCAAAGCAGGAACATCGGGATCGCAATATAGGCACCCGCGAACGGCAAGGCCGCCACAGTCGCCGTCAGTGCAAGCGTCACCACCACAACAGACCTCAGCGTATCTGGGTCGAAAAACGGTGTGTCATCCTTGGCGAAGGGTGCACTGTCCTTGAATGAACGCAGGACAATCCCCCCTGCACACAAGAACATGATCCCCGAGAGCCAGAACGGAAAGGCGCCGCCCCCCGGCCCGCCTGTCATCCCATTCCACCCAATGGGGAGCGCACTGGCGTGCCACATAAAATATACCGAAAGGACCATAATCCCCGCGGCAAGAACGCGATCTGCAGTCAGCATGATAGTCTCAACTTTCCCACCCAAACAGGCGCGCAGTTTCCCCCGCGCGCCTGTAATCATTTATGTCCGGATTAAGCTCAGGAGCCTTGCTCGCTCATCTCCAGCAGAGAGGCGTGCTTTTCACGTTCCACGAGGAAGTATTCCCCCAATGCATCGCCCGTCAGGAAATCTGGCGCGAGGGATTTCTCGGATGTGTAGGTCTGCCACTCTTCCGAGGCGTTCAGCTTTTCGAACATTTCGGTGTAGTAGGCGACGGCCTCTGGTGCCATGCCCGCTGGTGCCACAAAGGACCGCTGCATGTCATAGACCAGTTCATGGCCCAACTCGGTCATGGTTGGTGTGTCGGGGAAAGCCGCCAACCGTGTGGGCGTGAACGTCGCGATGGGGCGCGACTTACCAGCGGTGAAAAAGCCCAACTGCTCGGACGGGTTGTTAACAGTGCTATCGATGTGGCCGCCTACGAGGTTCTTAGCCACGTCACCGCCCCCTTTGAAGGGCACATACGTAATCTCAAGACCGAACTCGTTTTCCAGCATGGATGTAACCAAGCTGTCTTCTTGCCCAGTGCCGGTGCCACCCATCTTCCACTGGCCGCCCGAGGCACGGACCGCAGCAACATAATCGTCGAGCGTGTAGATATCGCTGTCGGCATTCACCCACAAAACGAACGTATCCAGAGCCATTCGCGCAATTGGCGTAAACTCTTCGATGTTCACGCCGATGTCTGTGCGCAGCGGCGTGGTGTAAAGGCTGTTGAGCGTTGCCATAATCACATGGTTATCGCCCTCTTTGTCCTTGAGGTACCGCAGCGCCTCAGCGCCCGAACCACCACCCTTGTTCACCGGCAGGATCGGCATTGAGGCGAGGTTTTCTTTTTGGATGATGGACTGGAACAGCCGCGCCAAGCGATCAGCCCCGCCGCCCTGGCCCGCCATGATCACCATCTCGACAGGTTTCGACGGCTTCCAATCAGAAGCAAATGCGGGGGCAGTGGCGGCCAGTGCTGCGGATGCTGCAAGTGCCAAAGACAAGCGTCTTGTAAGTTTCAAAGTCATACGGAGGACCTCCCAATCCATGTGATTTCTGCTGCACGCTGAACGTGCCGTGTAAGGTGCAGGATGATCCAAGAAATATCTTCGTGAAAGAATGTTCCAAAATTAATCGTGTTTTGTTGTTAATTATTTCGACAACAAATTTATTATCTGTTATGTTGTAAATATGGTTAAGACACTTATTGGCCCCCAAATACGGCATATTCGCAAGGTAAATACGGACACTCAGGCAGAGATGGCCCGCAAATTGGGCGTGTCTGCTGCCTACATTAACCTTTTGGAAAATAATCAACGGAGTGTGTCTGTTAACGTGTTAATGGCGCTTAGCGAAGCCTATGGCATCGACGCCCATCACCTGGTCAAAGACAGCTCCGCCACGCAACTTGCAGATCTGCGCGCCTGCCTTCGGGACCCGATGTTCGCAAACCAAGCACCCGACATCTCTGAGTTGCGTGCCGCATTGGACCATGCCCCCACGGTGGTGAAGCTTTTCTTGCAATTGCACGCAAATCACGAGGCGCTACAGCACTCGATGCGCAAACTGACCCGAGATGACGCCTCTGGCAGTGTCCAAGCCGTCCGGGCAGAGACCGCAATTTACACCTTTTTCCGCAGTCACGGGAATCACTTCCCCCCGCTTGAGGCCGCAGCCGAGGCTGCGCGTGACGCCATCGGGGGCGCAAACGATGACCTCTATGCCAACCTCAAGCGCCACCTGAAACAGGCCTATGGGCTACAAGTCACCCTTGCCCCAGTTGAGGAAATGGAACAAGCCTTGCGCGTGTTTGATATTGCCGAAAGCAGGGTCCTGATTTCAGAGGCGCTGGACCCGGTGAACCGCACCTTCCAACTTGCGCATGTCCTTGCCCTCGTGAGCGTAAGCGCGCTGTTGGAGACACTGATTACTGACGCGAACATCCCGACCGAAACCGGACAAGAGCGGTGCCGCGTGGAGCTGGCCAACTACTTTGCCGCGGCCCTTTTGATGCCCTACGACGCGATCTTTCGCACCGCCGAGGACACCCGCTACGACCTCGATCGGATCGCAACCCGGTTCGCTGTCTCATTCGAGCAAGTCGCCCAGCGCCTAACGACATTGCAACGCAAAGGCGCGGAAGGCGTGCCGTTCTTTTTCCTGCGCATCGACCCTGCCGGCAATGTGACCAAGCGGTTCAATGCGACACCCTTTACCCTAGCCGATCAGGGCGGCGCTTGCCCGGTCTGGAACCTGCACAGCGCGTTTGCCGCCCCTGATACGATCCTGCCCCAACGGGTTGAGCTGCCCGATACAGGGCAGTTTTTCACCATTTCGCGCACGACGCCACGCCCCGTGACCCAGCACCAGGACACACCGCGACGACTGGTCGTCACGCTTGGGTGCGAGCAAACCCATGCCCACCGCATTCGCTACGCCGACCCGCACGATCGCGCCGAGGCCCCCATCGCCCAAATCGGGATCAACTGCCACATCTGCCCGCGTCTTGATTGTGCCCAACGCGCGTATGAACCGTTGCATGTGGCCTTACCACTTGACGTAAACCGGCGCGGCACCACACGATACCAAAGTTAGCGGAGGACACGTTCTGGGCAGGTTTTCGACACTCGCAGCCCTTTTGGGCCTGCTGCTAGGGGCTACCCCCGGCTTGGCCCAAGACGGGCTGCCCCGCCTACCCCTGACATACGCACCTGCTTTTGACGCTATTGGCAGATTGGGACCTGACCCCAAGTTTCAGACATCACAAGGATGCACCGCAACGTTAATCGCCCCTGATTTATTGTTAACAGCAGCGCATTGCCTTGCCGCCGGTCCGAGCAACGCGGTTTTCGCCCCCGGCTGGCGGGTCGGGCGCCGCAATCCCTCCATCGCGATTGCGCGCACTCTGCGGCACCCTGACTACGGGGGCATCGGGTCTTTGCAGTTTGAAAATGACATCGCACTCGCCGTTTTGTCGGTGCCGGTGACGGGCGTGCCACCGCTGGCATTAGCGGATTTATCTGGGGCCGCAATCTACAACGAACCCGTCGCCTTGCTTGGCTATCACGCAGGCGCACAGGGCGGGTTGAGCGGCGCGTTTGATTGCCCCGTTGGGCCCGGGCGCGGGCGGCTCATGGGCGTGGAATGTCCGGTTAGGGGCGGCAACTCCGGCTCGCCCCTCCTTATCAAATCTGACGGCGAATGGCGGATCGTTGGTGTGGCCGCTGCCCGAGCCGGTAATCGGGCAGCGATGGCCGTGGCCCTTGACGATTGGCTACATGCATCCGTCGCAGCACATCTTAAGGGGGACTAATCGCCCCGCGTCACGTCGTGACGGTAAAGCCAGTCAAACCGCGACAGCATCCGCTGCGGCGCAACCGCGTTGATCATCCGCAGCCCTGCATGCGCCGCGGTCTTTTTCACACCAGCCAGATGGTAATTCCGGGCATTCGCATTCGCCGCTTCAATCGCGCGGGTCACGCGGGGTTTGCGCTTTGCCTGATAGGCCGCAAAGGCTTGGTCGCGGCTATCGTGAACAGCCAGCGCATCCGCCAAAACCCACGCGTCCTCTAGGGCCATGACCGCCCCTTGAGCCAAGAAAGGCAGCGTCGGATGGGCCGCGTCCCCCAACAAAACCACCGCTCCGCGAGACCACCGATCCGCGACAGGATGCCGAAACAATCCCCAGATGTTCACGGCCTCAACCTGCGCTAACATATCTGTGACCTCTGGGCAGAACCCCGCAAACGCCGCGTGCAGGTTCGCGGGATCATCGGTGTGGTTCCAGCCCTCCTCCGCCCAAGAGGCGCGTTCCTCCACCGCCACTATATTTGTGAGCGCGCCGCCCCGCAGGGGATAGGTCACAAGGTGCCGGCCCGGCCCCATAAACACACGCGCCTCAGCAGGTTCCCCCCTGCCCGGGATCAACGCACGCCACGCGACCTGTTTTGTGAAAAAGGGCGCAATATCACCCAGAACGGCCGTGCGTGTCTTGGCATGCAACCCGTCCGCGCCGATCAAGATGTCTTGGCGCGACGCGGTCCCGTCAACCATGCGCAAGACGGCCTGCGTACCATCCGCGTCCACGCTCTCGACACGTTCACCTAGCTGGATCTGAACACCTGCATCGCGCGCAGCGGCGGCCAATGCCGTGATAAGGTCGGCGCGATGGACCAGTTCAAAACCTTCAGGCAAGGCCATCCGCAACACTTGCCCCCCCGACGCGCCATCGCACAACGAAACAGCCGAGCTGGCCCCACCAACGGGACCAATGCCCAAGGCGCGCAAGACCGCGACGCCATTGGGACTGATTTGAATGCCCGCACCGACTTCGGCGATTTCATCCGCCTGCTCAAGCACACGGACGTTTGCACCGCGTTGCGCCAACGCCGTAGCCACGGCGAGTCCACCGATACCCGCGCCCAAAACTGTCACCTCTGCCCCGATGATCACCGCATGCCCCCAAAGAAAAACCGCGCTCCCAATATGGGGCGCGGCTTGCTGTTTGGTCCAGTCCGAAGCGTCGACTTAATCGTCGCGATGGACTTTTTCCCGACGTTCATGACGCTCTTGCGCCTCAAGGCTCATGGTTGCAATCGGACGCGCATCTAACCGCTTGAGGCTGATCGGTTCGCCGGTCGCCTCGCAGTAACCATATTCACCTTCATCGATCCGGCGCAGCGCGCTGTCGATCTTGGAGATCAGCTTGCGCTGGCGATCCCGCGTGCGCAATTCCAGCGCGCGGTCGGTTTCCTCAGACGCACGGTCCGCAACATCTGGGATGTTACGTGTGCCACCCTGAAGGCCCTCAATCGTGCTGGCGGTTTCGTCAATAAGATCGGATTTCCACGCAAGCAGCTTGCGCCGGAAGTATTCCGTCTGACGATCATTCATGAAAGGTTCGTCCTCGGCGGGACGATAGTCTTCCGGGAGAAAAGTTTCGGCTTTCATATCACTTCCTCTATTTCCACCGGAAGAGACTTTGTTAATATCTAAAGTCATCCGGTCACCCTGCGACCCGAATACATCCCAACGCCCCCTGAGTCACGAATTGATTTACCATAGTTACTAATTTATGGCGTAGAGTTAATCTTTGTAGTCGAAACAAACAACTAGAGCGGGCTTTATGCAGTTTACAGGCACCAAAACATACGTAGCTCCCGAAGATTTGACCGTCGCGGTGAACGCAGCCATCACACTGGAACGGCCTTTATTGGTTAAGGGTGAGCCGGGAACGGGCAAAACTGAGCTGGCGCGGCAGGTTGCCGAAAGCCTCGGCCTGCCGATGCTTGAGTGGCATATTAAGTCTACGACGCGCGCCCAACAGGGCCTGTATGAGTATGATGCCGTGAGCCGGTTGCGGGACAGTCAACTCGGCGATGACCGGGTTAATGACGTCGCAAACTACATCAAACGCGGCAAGCTGTGGGAGGCGTTTGACGCCCCGGAGCGGGTTGTGTTGCTGATTGACGAAATCGACAAAGCCGATATCGAGTTTCCCAACGACCTCCTTCAAGAGCTCGATAAGATGGAATTTTTCGTCTATGAGACGGGCGAAACGGTCAAAGCGCGGCAACGGCCCATCGTCATCATCACCTCGAACAATGAAAAAGAACTGCCCGACGCGTTCCTGCGGCGTTGCTTTTTCCACTACATCCGGTTTCCCGACATGGAAACGATGAAGCAGATTGTTGAGGTCCATCACCCCGGGATCAAGGAAGCGTTGCTGACCACCGCGTTGACGCAATTCTATACTGTGCGCGAACAGCAAGGGTTGAAGAAAAAGCCCTCGACCTCCGAAGTGTTGGACTGGCTCAAACTGCTGCTGGCGGAAGACCTGGACCCAGCAGACCTGAAAATGGACCCCAAATCCGCCCTGCCCAAACTGCACGGTGCGCTTTTGAAAAATGAACAGGATGTTCATTTGTTTGAACGTTTGGCCTTCATGGCGCGGCGCGGGTAAACGCGCCGCTGCACCCCGGAAAAATGGTTAAAGCGTCAGCCGGCCGTTAACGACTTCATGCCTGAGGTGATCCCCTCAAGGGTCATAGGAACCATCCGATCCTCGAACACGGTGCGGATCATGTCGATAGACTGGGTGTAGGACCAGTGATGCTCTGGCACCGGGTTGATCCAAAGGTGTTGGGGCCACTGCTCACGCGCGCGGTTCAGCCAGACCTGCCCTGCTTCTTCGTTCCAATGTTCATTCGCACCGCCTGCATAAGCGATCTCATAGGGTGACATGCTCGCGTCGCCGACAAAGATGCATTTGTAGTCCGGCCCATAAGTCCGCAGAACCTCCCACGTGGGCGTGACCTCATTCCAACGGCGTCGGTTATCACGCCACACGCCCTCGTAGAGGCAGTTGTGGAAATAATAGTACTCAAGATGTTTGAATTCGGCGCGCGCGGCTGAAAACAGCTCCTCCACAACACGAATATGCGGGTCCATAGACCCACCAACATCCAAAAACAAAAGCACTTTGACAGCATTGCGCCGCTCGGGGCGGGTTTTGACATCAAGATAGCCATTCTCAGCCGTGGCGCGGATCGTCCCGTCTAGGTCCAACTCTTCTGCTGCACCGTCGCGCGCCCAGTTGCGCAGCCTCTTAAGGGCGACTTTGATATTGCGCGTGCCCAGTTCAACACTGTCATCCAAGTTCTTGAATTCGCGTTTATCCCAGACTTTAACAGCACGCTGGTGGCGGCTTTCGTTTTGGCCAATCCGCACGCCTTCGGGATTATAGCCATAGGCCCCAAAGGGACTGGTGCCTGCCGTCCCGATCCACTTGTTGCCACCCTGATGGCGGCCCTTTTGCTCCTTCAGACGCTCTTTGAGCGTCTCCATCAGCTTGTCAAAACCACCAAGCGCCTCGATCTGAGCTTTTTCCTCTGCGCTCAGGTGCTTTTCGGCCATCTTTTCCAGCCAATCGGCCGGCAGGTTCACCGCCTCGAGGACGGCCCCCATATCTAGCGCCTCTAACCCTTCAAAAGTCGCCGCGAAGGCGCGGTCGAATTTATCAAGGTTACGCTCATCCTTCACCATCACAGCGCGAGCGAAGAAATAGAACGCCTCAACATCATAGGTCACGAGACCCGCGCTAAGACCTTCTAAAAATGTCAAAAACTCCCGCATCGAGACCGGCACATTATGCGTACGTAGCTGGTCAAAAAAGCGCAGGAACATCGCGGATTACCCTTCGATAACGCGGCCAATGATGATCGTGGCGAACATTCCGATCATAAAGCCAAGCACGGCCCAAACAGCCGCATATTGCGCGATATCATAGCGGTTTCCGCCCTTCTTTCGGGCGAAAAAACCGCCAATCAGGGCACCAAGGAGGGTCGTTGCGGAATAGAGCATGAAAGCCTCGTGTTGTGGGTTAGCTCGCTACTTAGACCCCAGGGCGCAGAGCAGCAACCTCTGCGACGTGGCGGCGCACTTCTGCCGCAGAGCCAAAGCCATAGAGTGCCCACGCCTTGCCCTCCTCGCGGACGGCTCGTGCTTCGGAAACGCGGCCTGTTTCCTCCAACGCCTCAGCGCGCAGCAACAACAACGTCGACAAAAGAGCCGCGTTTTGGCCTTTTTGCGCGGCAGGCAAGGCGCCCTCGACCAGTCGCAGGGTCACATCCGGCTGCCCAGATGTTAGGGCAAAGGCCGCGGGTTGCACGATGGCGTGGGCGGTGTGAACCTCTTCACCGTAGGCGTCTCGGAACACAAACGCCGCCTCAACAATCGCGGCAATCGCGCTTTCGGGTTGGACCCCAAGTGCAGCACGACCGAACGACAAGAGCGAATAGCCCAAGCGCGTGTCATTCCATTCTGCCGCGCGGGCCAAATCAATCGCACGCGCCGCAGCAGAAGCCCGCAGCCGCGCAGGCAGTCCTGGCTGAAGGGATCGATTGAGCGCGCGTTTCCAAGCCTCTGAACTGTCGCTTGCAAGTTGATCTTGCACCGGCGCGCCGCGTTTATTCACCCGCGCTACAATCGCTGGCAGGGCGGTTGCAACTTGCTCAACGTCCATACCCGTGGCGAGCCGACGATCATACGTCATGCGCAAAATCGCCATGTCGTAGCTGGTCAGAATGGTGTGAAGGTTGTCATCATTGAACACGCTAAAGGGCAGCCGATAGAGATCATTCAATGGCCCCAAAGCCTGAGCAATTTCTTCGTGCAGACAGTCGCGAATTTCTTGTGGGCTGACATCAGATGGCAGAAACACCGCTGCCTGCGTCCGCGCCATCAGCGTCCCCCAATCCGTTGAGCGCGCGCGCCGCTTGGACAGGTAATCCTCCCAATTTTCAACATTTGGGACCACGAAACAGGCCGCTTGGGGAACGAGCCTTTGCAATTCTCGACGTGGGAGAGCCTCAATTGTGATAGAGGCGGCACGTCCCTCTTTGGCGCGCGAGATGTCAATGCCAGCCTCTCGGCGTAGCCGCACCAAAAGGTCGTCTAAATCAGTGGCCACTGTATCAGGCGCATCTCCCAGAACCGCCACGGTAACTGGCCCCTCAAACCGCGTGAACACTGGCAGCACACGGCCGCTTTCGAGCTGAAAGCTCAGATCCAGAAAATCTTGCGTCAGTTGCGCATTGCTGGGCATGGGAACGGGGCGAGGCAACGCGCCATCGAACCGCTTCATCGCGGGAAGAGTGATGGCGGCAACCTCAGCCTCAAGTGCGGCGTCGGTCAAAGGCGATGCGACTGGCGCACAGGACGCAACCACAAGCGCCGCAGCCAAGACCCAACGCCCCCTCACTTCGGAGGCCTGTCGTACCGAATAAACGGTGTTTTGGTACCAACTTGGTCGTAGAGCATCCGCCCTTTGTAGTTGAACTCTTGGGTCAGCCAATAAACCCGCGGGGCCCCGGCCGCATCAGCCGCGTCATAGACAGATTGGACAAGCGCACGGGCAACGCCCTGCCCCCGCGCCTCAGGCAATGTGAAAAGGTCTTGCAGGTAACAAACCGGCTCGACCCGCCACATGTGAGGATGGAAAACATAGTGCACTAGGCCCAAAGCCTGTCCGTCCCGAAGGGCAAGGCGTCCTTGAAACGTCGTGGGCTCATCTGACATCAAGCGTTCAAAAGCCGTGTCGATCACCGTATCCGGCAATGATGTCTCATAATAGGCAAGGTACCCCGCCCAAAGCGCGCGCCATACAGAATAATCCTCCGCCCCTATGGGACGAATAGAAAGGGGTTGAATGCCTGTCACGCTTTGCCTCAGCGGTATGATATTGGTCGTATTATATTTTTTACTGCAAGGGTCAGACTAGGGCCAGAATATGGCGCAAATAGGGCGTGGCGTGTGGCACTCCCCCTTTGCAACCCAACGCGGGTGCACCATATCTGACAGATGCTAAAGTTTTCCCCCATCCTGCTCGCGCTCATCTATGGGCTGGTGATGTATCGCTTCTCCGCATGGCGGACGGCGAAAATGCTGGACCAACAGTCAACGGAATTGGCCGACCCAGAGATTGCGCGGCTGACCAAATCCATGGCCAAAGCGCTCGATATCCCGCGCATCCGCGTGCACATCTATGAGATTGAGCCGGTGAACGGGCTTGCAGCACCAGACGGGCGGATTTTTCTGACTCGGGGGTTTTACCGCAAATTCAAGGCGGGCGAAGTCACCGCGGAAGAATTGGCCTCTGTGGTGGCGCATGAATTAGGGCACGTCGCGTTGGGGCATTCTCGCCGCCGGATGATCGACTTTTCCGGTCAAAACGCGATCCGCGTTGTGTTGGCGACGGTACTGGGTCGGATTTTGCCCTTTGGCGGCGTGTGGGTTGCCAATGCGCTAACCTCTATTCTGGCTGCGCGTCTGTCGCGGCAGGATGAATATGAGGCTGATGCTTATGCAGCTGCATTGATGGTTAAGGCAGGGCTGGGCACCGGGCCACAAAAACGACTGCTGGAAAAGCTAGAGACATTGACCGGTATGGGCGGGCGCGGCGCACCGGCTTGGTTGATGAGCCACCCAAAGACCGCGGACCGCGTGGCAGCCATTGAAGCGCTAGATGCACGCTGGACCAAGCTACCCGAAGGGTAAGCTGAACGCGCCGCTTGCGCGGCATGACATTCTTGCGCGGCCTTCGGCCCCGCGAGGTGAGTATTTTGGGAACAAAGGAGATGGCCGGAGTAGGGTTTATCAAGGCTCGACAATATGGTGCCTTTTTGGTGTTGTGCGCTGATTGGTGAGGGAGAGCCGCTTTGAGTTTTGAACATGTTATTCTGTTTAATCTGACCCTGCTGGCGGCGATCCTGTCCCCCGGACCAGCGTTGGTTATGGCCATTCGCACGACCCTATCAGCGGGGCGTCGTGCTGGGATCGCTATGGGATTTGGGCTGGGACTAATGGCGGCCGTTTGGACGGCTGCAGCATTGCTGGGCCTAGAGACCGTATTTGCGGCGTTTCCATGGGCCTATTGGGCGGCCAAAACGGTAGGTGCGGCGTATTTGATCTGGATTGCGATCCAGATGTGGAGAGGCGCGCGCACCCCCATTCAGACAGATTTACGTCCTGCGGGGCGGGCCTTTCGGGGCGGAGTATTGCTGCAAGCGGTTAACCCCAAGTCCGCTTTGTTTGCTGCAGCCGTTCTGATTGTGATTTTTCCGCCGGGATTAAGCGCGATAGATAAGGGACTGATTGTGATGAACCATTTCGCGGTGGAAATTGCGTTTTATACCGGGCTGTCCATGCTTTTGAGCACGCAAGCCGCGCAACGGCGGTACATGGCGGCGAAGCTGTATCTTGATCGCGGCGCGGCGGTGGTGATGGGGGCCCTTGGATTGCGATTGGTGTTGGGCCGATGATGCCGCAAGCCGTAGACGTTTTATGTATAGGCTCGGTTTTGTGGGACATAATCGGGCGGTCATCATCGCACATGCGCGCGGGCTCAGATGTGCCTGGACGGATCACCCGTATCCCCGGCGGGGTCGCGATGAACATTGCTATGGCTCTCAAGGCGTATGGAATGCAGCCCGCGCTTTTGTCGACAGTCGGGCGCGATCCGGAGGGTGAGGAATTGGTCGCGGCTTGTGCGCGATTGGGCATGGTGACGACGCACCTGTACCGATCAGAGGACCTGCCAACGGACACCTATATGGCGGTCGAGGGTGGCAACGGTTTGATCGCAGCAATTGCGGATGCTCACTCACTTGAGCAGGCTGGGGCCAAGATACTGCGCCCCTTGGAAAGCGGTACGTTAAAGGGCTGGGCGGGCATCATCGCGTTAGACGGCAACCTAACCGAGGCGCTGTTGTCTGACATCGCGGTCAGCGAAACATTCGCACGCACGGACCTACGGATTGCACCAGCCTCCCCCGGCAAGGCGGAGCGTCTCACCCCCTTTCTACACGCAGGGCGCGCCACGCTTTACGTAAACCTAGAAGAGGCGAACCTACTTCTCCGCGAAAGTCATGGAACCGCTGCGGATGCCGCGCGCGCATTGGTCGGACGCGGGGTCCACCGGGTGCTGGTCACCAATGGCGGGGACGCGGCAGCATGTGGATCGCAAAGCGGGACATTCACCGCACAGCCGCGCGAAGTGATGGTCACTCGCGTGACCGGCGCAGGAGACACTTTTATGGCCGCTCATATCGCGGCGGAGGCCAAGGGTGCCGCGCCCGACGCTGCCCTTGAGCGGGCGTTGGAGGCTGCGGCTATTTACGTCTCAGGCGAGACCTACTAGGGCAATCGGGACCATCGTATCCGCGAGGTCAAACACGTGAAAAGGACCGAGATGATGTTGGACGTGCCAATGCAAATGAGCGCAGAAGTTGCAGCCGCCCAAGCCAAGGGCGCACCGATTGTGGCGCTTGAGAGCACCATCATCACCCACGGCATGCCCTATCCGCAAAACCTTGAAACAGCCCGCGCGGTTGAGGGCGTGGTTCGCAATGCCGGTGCGGTGCCCGCCACAATGGCCGTGCTGGATGGCACGCTGCATGTGGGGCTTGAGGATACAGACCTAGATGCGCTTGCGCAGCGGAGCGATGCGCGCAAGCTGAGCCGGGCCGATTTGGCGCACTGCCTTGCAACGGGTGAGACCGGGGCCACCACTGTTGCGGCCACCATGATCTGCGCACGCCTCGCAGGGATCGCGGTCTTTGCGACCGGGGGCATCGGCGGCGTCCACAAGGGTGCGGAAACCAGCTTTGACGTCTCAGCCGACTTGACGGAGCTGGCGCGCACACCTGTCACTGTCGTCGCCGCTGGCGCGAAAGCGATCCTTGACGTGCCAAAAACGTTGGAGGTCCTAGAGACCCAAGGCGTTCCGGTCCTATGCTACCGCACGGATACTTTTCCGGCGTTTTGGTCCGCGACCAGCCCCCTGCCCGCGCCCCTACGCGCCGAAACCCCGGCCGAGATTGCCAAGGCACATTTGATGCGCGCGGCCCTCGGGTTGCCCGGCGGACAGCTCGTGGCCAATCCAATCCCGACGGAGGCCGAAATCCCGGCGGCCACCCTCGCCCCTCTCATCGCCACGGCTCAAGCCGAGGCGGACGCCGCCGGGATCAGCGCCAAGGCCGTCACCCCGTTTCTGCTGCGGCGTTTGTTTGAGCTGACAAACGGGGCCTCGCTTGAGGCGAACATTGCCCTCGTGATGAACAATGCACGCCTCGCCGCTGAAATCGCGGGCGAAATTGCGACACAGCGGCGCTAAATTCCGCGCTTCCTTGTGCGGCCCACCGCGCACCGCTACATATGCGGCTAGGACCGAGGAAAGACCGACCACCCAATGCAAATTCCCATGCCCGAAGACCCCAAACCCCCACGCGTGGGGCTGTTCGCGCGGCTTCGCAACAATTTCCTAACCGGACTCATTGTGATTGCGCCCATTGGGCTGACCGTCTGGCTGATCTGGACGGTTGTCGGTTGGATCGACGGATTTGTTTGGCCGTTTGTACCCGACGCCTACCAACCCACGCAGCTGCTGAACCGTATCCTTGGATTTGAGGGCGTGGACCAGATTGAGGTGAACGTTCGCGGCGTTGGCGTGGTGGTCTTCATCATATTTGCCATGCTTGTGGGCTGGGTGGCCAAGGGGTTGATCGGCCGGTCCCTGATCGGTTGGGCCGAAAGCCTTGTGCTAAGCGTGCCTGTTGTCCGCTCAGTCTATGGCGGCGTGAAACAGATCGCCGAGACGATTTTTGCACAAACCGAAACCTCGTTCGAGAAAGCCTGCCTTGTGGAATATCCCCGCAAAGGTATTTGGGCGATTGCCTTTATCTCGACCGATGCAAAGGCCGAGATCGCGACCAAAACCGTGGGTGAGGACAAAATCGTTTCGGTCTTTTTGCCGACCACGCCGAACCCAACATCAGGGTTCCTGCTGTTCGTGCCCAAAGAGGATATCATAATCTTGGATATGTCCGTTGAGGACGCCGCCAAATTGGTAATCTCGGCAGGGTTGGTCTATCCTAATGGGGATGACCCAACCAAACCGCCGAAAAAGCGGAACGGGCGCACACCCGAGGCCTAGGCCCCGAGCGTGCAAATCTGATTAAGCGTCGCCCCAGACGGCCTCAAACTCACGCCATTCACCTTTGGACATGCCCGAGTTTTCTTGGGTCACAACTTCGCCCGCAAGGCGGCGCTTGAGGCATTCAACGCCCTTGCCCGAAAGCTGTTGCGCGCCCATGCGGTAATCCTCGAACGCGCCATATGCGAAGGGCACCCAATCGCGGACCATTTCACAAATCGCATCCGCATAGACGCGGATTTCGTATTGCGCATGGGGGTCAGCACGCAGCCGTAGGAAGTGGAACAGGTTGTGCAAATCCACCTTCCAATACCACTGCGTGTAGATGTTGGTCGGCAGGTTCATGCGCGCCAATTCGCGAGCCAGCCCGGCCTGACCATCCTGTGAGATCATCGCCTCATAGCTGTCGTATGCCTGATTGCTATCACGCTTTAGAATTTCGAGAACGCGCGCGGCCTCTTCACCCTCAAGAACATCGCCGCGGCCTTGGTTATTCACCACGGACTGTGCCGCCAGATGCTCCGCCGGCGGAATGTAGAACTCACGATCAAGGATCGAGTAGCGGGCTGAATATTCGTTCACATTCGCGGTCCGGTGACGGATCCACTGACGCGCAACGAACACGGGCAGTTTGACGTGCAGTTTGATCTCACACATCTCAAACGGAGTGGAGTGCCAATGCCGCATCAAATAGCGGATCAGGCCCTCATCGTTTTGAACCGATTTCGTGCCCTTGCCGTAGCTGACGCGCGCGGCCTGCGTGATGGCGGCGTCGTCACCCATATAGTCGATCACACGGACAAACCCGTGATCCAAAACCGGCTGCGCGGTGTACAAGTGTTTCTCCATGCCCTCGCTTACGGCCCGCAATGTGGGGCGCGGATGGCTGCGCATTTCGGCGATTTCTTCTTCGGGGGTCATCGGTCGACTGGCCTGATCATTCATGAACTGTTCTCCACGCATGTTCGCGCCCGCAACGGGCCACAAAAGCCGCGAATCGGGCCTTTCCGAACGTATTCGGGGTATAATCGCACGTGAACACTAGATGTGGTCAACTTTTGTCAGGATATCCACAAGATATATAAATCACAGCGGCTTTGCGCCCTGCCACCCGCATCAGACACAGCCATTGGTTGCGCCCACAGCCCCCGGCCCTATCTTGAGCGTAGAGTTCACTCACGAAAGTTCCCCATGCCTATTACCTATCTGCACACAATGGTTCGGGTCCGCGACCTTGATGCCTCCATCGCGTTTTACAAGCTGCTCGGTCTCGAAGAGACCCGCCGCTATGAAAACGAAAAGGGCCGCTTTTCCCTGATTTTCATGTCGCCCCCCGGTCAAGAAAACGCCCATGTTGAGTTGACCTACAACTGGGACGGTGATGAGGGCCTGCCCTCAGACAGTCGTCACTTTGGCCACCTCGCGTATCGGGTCGATAATATCTATGAGACCTGCCAGCACCTGATGGACAACGGTGTCACTATCAATCGCCCTCCCCGCGATGGGCATATGGCGTTTGTCCGCTCGCCCGATAACGTCTCGATTGAGCTGCTGCAAAGCGGGGATCATCTGGCCCCAGCAGAGCCTTGGGCATCCATGGAAAACACAGGCCATTGGTAAGCCGCGCGGCGGCCCTTGCCCTTGCGGTAGTGATACACGCAGGGGCAGCTCAGGCCGCCTGTCGGCAGGCGCTGGTGCTGGCCTTGGACGTCTCTGGCTCGGTTGATGCCGATGAATACACACTCCAGCGGGAGGGGCTGGCCGCAGCCCTGACCGCGCCCTCTGTGCGCGATGTTCTGCTGAGCACGCCGCAGTTCCCCGTCTATATCGCTGCATTTGAATGGGCGGGACAGTTCGATCAATTCACCCTGCTGGAGTGGACGCCCATCACCGATTTAGCCACGCTAAATCAGGTGGCCGCGACGCTCCGCGCGCCGACCCTGCGGCCAGCCTCACGGTCCACCGCATTGGGCGCGTCTATGGCATATGCCGCAGCGCTGTTCCGCGATGCTCCGCCCACATGTTTGCAACGTACACTCGACATCTCAGGCGATGGCAAAAACAACGACTGGCCCGATCCCAGCAGCCAGCAGCGCAAGCTGGAGGGCGTCACGATCAATGCGCTGGTCATCGGCGCAGACAACCCCGCCGCAGGGGACCAGCGGCAGGCCGAAATCGCGGAGCTGAGCAGCTATTTTCTGTCCGAAATCATTCGCGGCCCCGGTGCCTTTGTAGAAACCGCATTGGGATATTCAGCCTATCAAGCCGCGATGGAGCGCAAATTGTTGCGTGAGCTAAAGACAATGGTTTTTGGTCAAATCGCCCCCACTGCCGGACGAACCACGCGAACCCGTTAAAACTTGCGGTATTTAGCGTCGTTCTAGCCCCATTCCGAACACGTTTCATGCGGCATATGCGAGGGACAGATCACAAAGGAACTGCCCCATGACCTATTTCCAATCTTTCCTAACCGATGAACACGGTGCCGTAACTGTCGACTGGGTTATCTTGTGCGCGGGCCTCGTGGGGCTTGGCCTTGCGGTGATGATGGTCGTCAAAGATGGGGCTGCCGATATCAGCGGCGATATGAACACGTCAATCAAGGCCGTAGAAACACAGACCACGCTAGACCTGTCATCATCCTGATCGCGTTCAGTCCGTCGCGTTGACTGGCAAAGCCGCAAGTGCGACGCGGCGGCCTTCCCCCAGCAGCACATTGTAGGTGCGACACGCGGCGGGGCTGTTCATCACTTCAAGCCCCATGCCCGCGCCTTCAACGGCAGCGCGCAGGCCTGCGGGCGCATGGGCGATCTCGGACCCAGTGCCCAAGAAAATCACGTCGACCGCTCCCGCCAACTTCAACAAGCTGTCCGCATCCCCTAACCCTGCCCATGTCCGGGCTGTGGTTTCGGTTGCAAGGATTGCGCCATCAATCCGATCTCCGCCCACGCGGAAAAACCCGGGCCCATAGCTGTCGATTGGTTGCGCGCTGCCATAGTGGACTTCGTTGAGTTGCATTACATGTCTCCCCACAAAGGCAGGCCCATGAGGGCCGCGCCGGCGATGATGGTATAGGCGATCCGGCGGTAAAGCCGTTCGCGGTCGGGGTGGAACATAGCCGCGCCGACCTGAATCGCCAAGAGGTTGGGCACGATCAAGATTGCACCAATCAGGAACGGCGTCAGCGTGACTTCGCCCTTTGCAGTCAAAAGCCCCAAGGCCATCCCGTCATAGATCAGCAGAAACAACGTCAGCGTCGCCCGTACGACCGAGGCAGGCAGAGGCCGCGCCATGTAGAACAGGATGACGGGCGGCCCCGGCAGACCCGCCGCACCGCCCAAAAAGCCCGCGCAGGCGCCGATGCCGTATACCTTGGGCGGTGTCACTTGGCCCCGGTAACGCCAGCCCGACACAAGGGCCGCGAGCATCACAAATGTCACAAGGGACACGGCGTAGCGAAACGCCTCAGGCGGAACACTCAGTAAGACCGCCAAGCCGATGGGCAGTGTCACCGCCAGCCCTGCACACAACCGCAACACATCGCGCGGATGCCCGTCGCGCACTGCACGCGGTACGGTCGGAAGTGGCCCAATCAGATCCATAATTGTGAGTGTAACGATCGCCCAAACCGGAGGCAAAACCGTGCCCGCGATGGGCAGGTAAATCAGGGCAGTGCCGAACCCGGCAAAGCCCCGCACCAAGCCTGCAAGACAGGTTGCAAAGACCAGCCACCCCAAACCCGGGGTGGCTAAAATCTCAGGCATCGATGTTACCGAACTGTGTGCCTGCGCCGCTATCGGGCTTTTTCGGGTCGCGGTTCACGCCCAGCATCAGCACCACGTTTTTGGCCACGTAGACCGAGGAATAGGTCCCGACGATAACGCCCCACAGGATCGCGAACACGAAGCCCCGGATCACATCGCCGCCCAGAATGATCAGCGCCAAAAGTGCGACAATGGTCGTGCCACTGGTCATCAACGTCCGTGACAGCGTTTCATTGGTGGAGCGGTTCATGACCTCCATCAGCGGGGTTTTCTTGTACTTGATCAGGTTTTCACGCAGGCGGTCAAACAGGACCACAGTGTCATTGATCGAGTACCCCAGCACCGTCAAAAGCGCCGCAATCGTTGCCAAATCAAAGCGAATTTGCAGCAGGCTGAAAATCCCGATGGTCAGGACAACATCGTGCACCAAGGCCGCAACCGCGCCGACGGCGAACTGCCATTCAAACCGCAGCCAAATGTAGAACAACATCGCGGCCATCGCAGCCGCAAGCGCAATCAAAGCCGTCGTCACCAACTCGCCCGAGACCTTGGGACCGACAGATTCAACACTTGGGAATGTGATCTCTGGGTCGACAGTCCGCAGCACGTCCTCGACCAAGGCGATGACCTCGGGCGTCACGCTTTCAGCGCCATCTTGCGCCTGAATGCGGACCATGGCCACGTTTTGGTCGTCGGCGAATGTGGGGTCGAACACCTCAGTGATGGAAACATCGCCGAGGTTCAAGGGTTGCAGCGCATCCCGATACGCGCCGACATTCACCTCAACCCGGCTTTCGGTGCGGATGGTGGTCCCGCCCAGAAAGTCGATACCGAAGTTTAGGCCCATCACCAACCACAGCACGATTGACGCGATCACCGCGATCACCGAGCCGCCAAATGTTACTTTGCGAAAGCGGAAGAAGTCGAAGTTGGTCTCTTGCGGGACAAGTCTTAGGCGCATCTTACACCTCCAATTTTTTGGGGCGGCGACGTTCAAACCACATGACCACAAAGACGCGCGTGACGAACAGCGCAGTAAAGACGGACGTGATGATCCCGATGCCCAGCGTCACCGAGAACCCCCGCACAGGGCCAGAGCCCAGCACAAACAGGATGACTGCGATGATGAAGGTCGTCAGGTTCGCGTCCACAATAGCCGACAGAGCGCGTTCATAGCCCAGCTGAATGGCCCGCGCGGGCCCTTTGGCCGTGCGTAATTCTTCGCGGATACGCTCAAACACCAGCACGTTAGCATCCACCGCCATACCCACGGTCAGAACGATCCCTGCAATGCCAGGCAATGTCAGGGTGCCACCAATCAGGCTGAGAATACCGACGATAAGCGCCACGTTGATCAGCAAGGCCACCGTCGCAAACACGCCAAACAGGCCGTAGCTTGCGATCATAAAGACCACAACACCTGCCATAGCGATGGTCGCAGCGATGCGGCCTGCATCGATGGAATCTTGGCCCAGTTCGGGACCAATTGTCCGTTCCTCAAGGAATGTCATTTCAGCCGGGAGAGCACCTGCACGCAGCAAGATCGACAGCTGCGTCGATTCCGTTACATCAAAGTTACCAGTAATCTGGCCAGTACCGCCGGGAATGGCGGATTGGATGACCGGAGCTGTGACCACCTCATCGTCCAGCACGATGGCAAAGGGGGAGCCGATGTTTTCGGCCGTATAAATCCCAAAGTCCCGTGCACCCGCACCGTTAAACCGGAAAGTCACAGCAGGCAGGCCATTTTGATCGAACGCAGGCTGGCTGTCGACCAGATCGTCGCCTGTGACCACCGGCGTTTGCTCAAGAATATAGTAGGTGCCCGCATCATCCATGTCGGGGACTAGGATTTGACGCCCATCAAGGCGCGCATTCGCGTCAGACGTTTGGCCAACCACCGGGTGGAACGTCAGCTTGGCGGTCGTCCCGATCAGGGATTTCAGCTCCTGCGCGGAGCCGATGCCCGGTACTTGGATCAGGATGCGGTCTGCACCCTGACGCTGGATCGTGGGTTCGCGTGTCCCGGCCTCATCCACACGGCGGCGGATGATTTCGAGCGATTGTTGCATCGTCCGGTCGTCCGTCGCGGCGCGTTCCGCCTCCGACAGCTGAACGGTTAAAACGTCGCCATTGGCTGACACATCAATGTCACTGGACCCTACGCCCGTGAATGTGGTGATCGGTTGGGCCAAGGCCCGCACGGCAGCAACGGCGGCTTCCATGCCCTCAGGCTGGGAAATCCGCACCCTCAGTTCACTGTCGGGCCCCGGCTGGCGGCGGATCGTTCCAACGGTTGCGCGTTCCTCACGAAGGGCGTCGCGCACGGCGGGCCAGTAGCCGTCCATCCGGCTACCATAAACATCCTCAACCTGCACTTCGGCCAGCAAATGCGCGCCGCCCCGCAGGTCCAAACCGAGGTTCATCAGATTTGAAGGCAGAATGCTTGGCCAAAGCCCCGCATCCGCCTCAAGCTCTGGCGAGGTGATCCCCCCCTCCATCGCAGACACGGCGTCATTGTACCGCTCTACGTTCGAATAATTCGCGTTGGGCAATGCCATGAGCAGCCCGGCCGCGCAGATGCCTAGGATCAGCACCTTCTTCCAGAGGGGGATATCAAGCATCAGGTCAGGTCGCCGGTTCGGATTTTGTCAGAACCGTCACGATGGTCGAGCGCACGACACGGACTTTAACACCGTCTGCGATTTCGACTTCCACTTCGTCACCCTCTTTGACCTTGGTGACTTTGCCAATCACACCACCTTGGGTGACGATCTGGTCACCGCGGCGCAGTGCCTCGACCATGGCTTTGTGCTCTTTGAGCTTTTTCTGCTGCGGGCGGATCAGCAGGAAGTACATGATCGCAAAGATCAGAATGAGCGGTACAAAAGACGCGAAAGTGCTGCCTGCACCTCCGACGGCTTGGGCATATGCGGGGGTGACGAACATCAGAATTTCCCTGTGATTGCAGTTCGGGCTTTGGCGCCTTTAAGGTTCGGCGCACGTTATAACTGGCAAGTAGGGAGCGCAAGGCGGCGGAACAAGCTATTGGCGCCCTGTCCCGGGGTTGGCGCGGCGATTAAGCCACTGTTGCCCGGTCAGATCACCGCTGAGCCGCACACCAATCGGGCACAAGGTGTAGCGATCGGCGTGCCCCGCCAAAAAACTGCGCCAGTTTGCGTTGGGCAGATCGGACGTAGTCACGCCAAGCTGATACATTTCGTGCCCAAAGTTCGCGAGCGAGATGGGTTTTGTCGGTGTTTGGCCCAGAACTCCCGCAATTTTGCTATGCAAAGCATCCAGAGCCGCCTCGTTTGGCCCCATCGGCAGCCTGTGAAACTCACTACAACTGTTTTGAAAGAAATCCGAAGGCTTGCCCCCACTGACACCCAACACCCATTTGCCATGAGTGCGCAGGCGTTGCGCCAGATGGGCAAAGCCCTGATCCGCGCTCGCGATCACAAAGGTCGCGATATCGCTGCTAAGCGCCAACTCCAGCGCGTCCAGACACAGCGCGATGTCCGAGGCATTCTTGCTGCTGGCCATCGGAGCCAAGGTGATGCCCGGCGTTTTACACCAACCTTCAACATGGCATTCGTCAGCATAAACACGCACAGCATCGACCCGACCCAAATGTTTGGCCCGTTCCAGAACGGGATCGATGAGCTTGGGTGGGACATTGTCCCCATCGACAAAAACCGCGACTCGCGTGGAGTGTATTTGGTTAAGCATGTTCATGCAGTCACCGTCGCGCCGCATCGCGGCAAGATCGTGACCGAGCCACGACAGTTTCACGGCATTAATAGAACCCGCGCCACGACAATTCACGCAGGTCACAACGAATGCGGACATGCCGCGCTGCATACGCCTAGCCTTACGCCCGAGCATCCATTAAAAGGCCCGCAAATCAACGCGTGTTTGCACGCCATGCCCCACCCAAGGAGCCACTTCCATGCATGACATTCGCATGATCCGAGACAACCCTCAGGCCTTTGACGCCGCTTTGATGCGCCGGGGTGGCTCTGCGATGTCATCAGAAATCCTTGCGCTGGATGAAGCACGCAGAACCTGCATTACCGCCGCTGAAACCGCACTTGCGGACCGAAATGCGGCCTCTAAGCAAGTGGGTGCAGCCAAAGCACGTGGCGATGAGGCCGAGTTTGAGCGTCTGCGCGCCCTTGTTTCTGAGAAGAAACAGGAAATTGCGCAGCTAGAAGAAGACGCAAAAGCCAAGGATATGGCCTTGCGTGACCTTTTGATGGGCATTCCAAACCTGCCGCACGCGGACGTCCCCGATGGCAAGGATGAGGACGACAACATCGAAATTCACCGTTGGGGCACGCCGCCCAAACTGGATTTCACCGCTGTTGAACATTTTGAGATCCCAAGCGTTGTGCCGGGCATGGATTTCACCACTGCGGCTAAACTTTCGGGCTCACGGTTTGTGGTTTTGCGCGGTGCGGTTGCACGTATCCACCGCGCGCTTGCGCAGTTTATGCTCGACACACATGTGGATCAAAACGAGCTGACTGAA
The DNA here is from genome assembly GCF_001458315.1 of Thalassobacter stenotrophicus. Lineage (GTDB taxonomy): Bacteria > Pseudomonadota > Alphaproteobacteria > Rhodobacterales > Rhodobacteraceae > Thalassobacter > Thalassobacter stenotrophicus. Next base: position 70,122 of record NZ_CYRX01000024.1, read on the forward strand.
ACGAACACCCCCGTCCTGGTGTTGGAAGAGGCGATGTACGGCACTGGCCAGTTGCCCAAGTTTGGTGAGGATAGCTACCGCACCCGTGAGGGTTGGTGGCTGATCCCGACATCCGAGGTGACCCTGACGAACACCGTTGCGGGCGATATTCTTGAGGCCGCCGATCTGCCCCGTCGCATGTGCGCCCACAGCCTGTGTTTCCGGTCCGAGGCAGGGTCCGCCGGGCGCGACACCACAGGTATGCTGCGCCAACACCAGTTCGAAAAAGTCGAAATGGTTTCGGTCACAAAACCTGATGAAAGCCGGGCCGAGTTGGACCGGATGACGGCCTGCGCTCAAGGCATCCTTGAGGCCCTTGGCCTGCCCTACCGCACGGTTGTTTTGTGCACGGGTGACATGGGTGCCGGCGCGCAACGCACCCACGATATTGAAGTCTGGTTGCCCGGCCAAAACGCCTATCGGGAGATCAGCTCTTGTTCGGTATGCGGTGATTATCAGGCGCGGCGCATGAACGCTCGCTTCCGCCCCGAAGCCGGTGCGAAACCCGAATACGTACACACGCTCAACGGCTCTGGTCTGGCTGTCGGACGGTGCCTGATTGCCGTGCTCGAAAACGGGCAGCGGGCTGATGGCTCGGTCGAACTGCCGGAGGTTCTGCACCGCTATCTTGGCGGTAAGTCACGCCTTACCGCTGAAGGTGTGCTCGCTTAAGTCGTGCACTCAAGGAAAGGCGATCTCAGGGTCGCCTTCCTGCCATTGAGGGTACTTTTTCATCGTACTCTCAAACCGCTCTGAGGCTAGAAACCGCTCCAGCCATGCCTGTACACGCGGCCAAGGCTGCGCATCAAAACGCGGCTTATCCACAAATGCGAACTGTCGCACAAACGGCAAGATCGCATAGTCCGCCACGCTGGGCTGGTCAAAAATCCACTCTCCCATTTCGGCATCAAGATCGGCCAAGAACCCATGCGCCTCTGCGCGTGAAGCCTCTGGGTCCGCATCTGGGTATCGGGGAGGATACTTTGTGCGATCAAGCGCGGATTTGAACGGACCATCGCAGCGTGCAATCCAATCAAACCCCTCGCGTGGCATGGTCAACCATCCCTCGGGATCGCGCTGACGCAACGCCCACAGCATGATGTCGAGGCTTTCATCCAGCACCTCATCCTCCGCCACAAGGCAAGGCACGGTGCCACTGGCCGACGCCGCTAGGAACGCGACCGGTTTATCCCGCAAGACAACTTCGCGCAGCGCGACGGAGATGCCCGACGCTGATACGGCCAACCGCGCGCGCATCGCGTAGGGACACCGGCGAAAGGAATAGAGAATAGGTTTCGACGCCATAATCACAGCGACCTCAGCGCATCATAGGCGGCACGGTATCGCGCGTGACCGTCTGCCATTGCGTCACGTAGCGCCTCCACAGGTTCCGTGCTGCGGGCGATGGGTGGGGGTGTGACGACCTCTCGGCCTGCGCCGGTGCCTGCCATCATCCCCAAACGCGCCGCGCCCAAAGCTGCGCCAAAGTCACCCGCCTTTGGCAGATCCAGCGTGACGCCCAGCGTCGTCGCCAGCATCTCAACCCAATGCGCGGACTTAGAGCCGCCGCCCAAAACAAGCGCTCGCTTTAGGGTCGTGCCCGTCTGAGCCAAGGCCAACTGGTTGTCCGCAAACGCGAAACTGACACCTTGCAACACGGCGCGCGCAGCCTCGGTCGCATTTGTTGCGTGATCTAGGTGCAGGAATTGACCACGCATCTGCGCGTTATTGTGGGGCGTCCGTTCCCCGCCTAGATAGGGAAGGAACAACGTACGACTGGGGGCCTGAAGCGCACCTAGATCAGCGGTCAATTCAGCGGCCGTTTGACCCGTTAACCGCGCAAGCCATTCGAGAGCATCGCTGGCCGCCAAGATGACACCCATCTGATGCCAAGTGTCTGGTACTGCATGACAAAAGCTATGCACGGCCGTTTCTGGCGCAGGGCGGTAGCCCGAGGTCGCAGCAAACAATACGCCGGACGTGCCCAGTGACAAGAACGCAGACCCGTCCTCAACAACGCCCACACCGATTGCGGCCGCCGCATTGTCCCCTGCGCCGCCCGCAACAGGGACCACTGGCAACCCAAGGTCTGCGGCCAGTTTTGGCCTGAGTTGGCCGGAAATTGCACTGCCCTCGACCAATCTGGGCATTTGGCTACGGTTCAAGTGGCAAGCGGCCAAAAGGGTATCAGACCAATCGCGCGCCGCCGTATCGAACCACGCGGTGCCCGCAGCGTCCGACATCTCGGACACATACTCTCCTGTCAAAAAGAGCCGGAGATAATCCTTGGGGAGCAGGATTTTAGTGGCCTTCTCAAAGACCTCAGGCTTGTTACGGCGCAGCCATTCTACCTTGGGCGCGGTAAACCCCGGAAAAACGATATTGCCCGAAATCGCGCGAAACCGCGGGTCCGCGTCCATCTCAGCGGCCTCATCCGCGCTACGCGTGTCGTTCCACAGCATGCAAGGATAGACGGGCTGATCATCCGCGCCGACAAGGCAGGCGCCGTGCATATGCCCCGACAAGCCGATCCCCTTCAACCCAGAGCAATCAGCCTTGGCAGCCAACGCACCAAGGGCTTGGCGCACCGCGGCCTCCCACGTGGAAGGGCATTGCTCTGCCCAACCATCGTGCGGCCGCTGCACTTGGAGCGGTACGTGATGTTCGGCCAGAATATTCTGATCGTCATCGATTAAGATGGCCTTGAGCGATGACGTGCCCAAGTCGAGGCCAATGAAACTCATGCGACGGCTTTCGGATTTTTACGAATTATTGAGGATAGAATATCGTTCTGTGTGCCGCCTACAACCCGTTCTCGCCAAGAGTTAGCCGATATGGCGATCCCGGCCTTGTGGTCAAACGGTGCAATGTCTGTGGGGCAGTTCCCCCTAGGTAAAAATACCGTAGCGCGCGAACCACGAGTCTGCCTCTCGGTCCATAATAAGCGCCGCTGTCCCCGACTTGAAACGGCCCAGAACATAGCGGTCACCGGATCGAATTCGGAAAGCCCACGCGCCTGCATCCTTCGCAAACATGCCTTTGGGAACGGTCCCAATACGCGCCTTGCGGCTGGGTTATTTCCGAGGCAGGCTCAGGCTTGGAAATAGAGTATGGACTTGGGGGAGAGCAGCATGGCGCAGGATGGTATCCGGCTGGGAGTAGATATCGGAGGCACCTTCACGGATGTCGTTTTAGAAGGGCCGGACCTGTTCGCATCCACCAAAGTGCTCACGACATATGCTGCGCCTGAAGATGCAATTGTTGAGGGATTGCAAAGGGTTTGTGCAGCCGAGGGCATCGCGCCCAGCGCCATTACCCAGATCATTCACGGCACCACACTTGCCACCAACGCCCTGATCGAACGGCGCGGCGCGCGCACTGCTTTGATCACCACTGAGGGCTTTCGTGACGTAATCGAAATGCGGTCCGAGAGCCGGTTTGAGCAATACGATCTGAACCTCACCCTGCCCGAACCCCTCCTGCCCCGCCAACCCCGGTTGTGCGTGCGCGAACGCGTCAATGCACAGGGCGAAGTCATGATCGCGCTGGATGAGGCCGAGGTCGCCACCCGCATAGATGAGATCGCGGCAATGGGCGTCGACAGTGTTGCCGTCGGCCTGATGCACAGTTACCTCAATTCCGCGCACGAGCGGCGCATCCGCGAGATGATCGCCGCGCGCCTGCCCGATGTCTCTGTCTCGATCTCGAGCGAAGTGTCCCCGCAGATGCGCGAATATGAGCGGTTCAACACTACCGTGGCGAATGCCTACATCAAACCGCTCATTGCCTCTTATCTTTGCCGCCTAGAAGCCCGCCTAAAGGCCGAAGGCGTAACGGCTGATGTATTCCTAATGCATTCGGGTGGTGGGATTATCAGCCTTCAAAATGCTGCCGACTTCCCCGTTCGTTTGGTTGAATCTGGTCCCGCTGGGGGGGCCGTGTTTGCCGCCGATATCGCCGCGCGTCATGGCCTTAATAAGGTGCTGAGCTTTGACATGGGCGGTACTACGGCCAAAATTTGCCTCATCAAGGACCAAACCCCCAAGACCGCGCGTGTTTTTGAGGTTGCGCGCACGTACCGCTTCAAAAAAGGCTCTGGGATGCCGATCTCTATTCCAGTGATCGACATGGTTGAGATTGGCGCAGGGGGCGGCTCACTTGCGTCCGTGGATGCGCTTCAACGGATCGCGGTTGGCCCAGAAAGCGCCGGATCCGAGCCGGGGCCAGCGTCCTACGGGCGCGGCGGCGATCGGCCGGCGGTGACAGACGCGGACCTTATGTTGGGCAAGCTTGACCCAGCGGCCTTTGCAGGTGGGCGGATCGCTCTGGACCGTGACGCCGCGGCGCGCGCGCTGGATACCGCCGTCGGCACCCCCCTGGGCATGCCCCCACAAGAGGCTGCCTTTGGGGTCACAGAAGTTGTCGACGAGAACATGGCCAACGCCGCGCGCGTTCATGCCGTTGAGAATGGCGAAGACCTCAGCGACTACACCATGATCGCCTTTGGCGGGGCCGCACCGCTGCACGCCGGACGGTTGTGCGAAAAGCTGGGGATCAGCCGGTGCCTTGTGCCGCCCGGTGCGGGTGTCGGCAGCGCGATTGGCTTTCTGCGCGCGCCCTTCAGTTTTGAGGCGACCCGATCGGTATACATGCGGCTTAGCGCGTTTGATGCAGACACCGTGGCACAATTACTGGCCGAACTCGCGGATGAGGCGACCGCATTTGTGCGAACCTGCGACGCAAAGGCCCCGATTGAAACGGCGGTCAAAGTCTACATGCGCTATGCGGGTCAAGGCTGGGAAATTCCCGTAACGCTGACGCCCGCGCAGGCCGGGGCACCCGATGCCGCGACGTTTGTTGCACGGTTTGAGGAAGACTATGCCCAGTTGTTCGGGCGCACCGTCGCGGGGCTGGACATCGAAGTCACGGTCTGGTCGGTCAACGCGTCTACGCCGAAATCTCCGCCCCGATCGATGCCAGAATCCGCGGCCCAAACGACACTGGCACCGCACCAAGCAACCAGACAGATGTTCGACCCCGCGCGCGCCACAACGCTAGAGGCCGCAGAGATCGCCCGGCGCGCGCTGGCCCCGGGGATGCGCTGCCCGGGCCCCGCTGCCATCGTTGAAGAAGAAACCACCATCGTCGTCCCCGCCAGCCGCACGGCCCTATGTCACGCCGACGGCTGCATTGAGCTTAGCCTTGAGGGAGCCCAACCATGACCCTGTCATCCGTCGCCGCACAAGTCATGTGGAACCGCCTGATCTCAATCGTAGAAGAACAGGCCCAAGCGTTGGTGCGCACTGCCTTTTCGACCTCAGTCCGAGAGGCCGGGGATTTGTCGGCTGGCGTCTATGATGCGCAGGGCCGGATGCTGGCCCAAGCGGTCACGGGCACGCCGGGCCACGTCAACGCAATGGCCGATGCAGTCGCTCATTTCATTCGCTGCATCGGGCGCGATACCATGGCCGAGGGCGACGTCTATATCACCAACGACCCGTGGGAGGGGACCGGCCACCTGCACGATTTCACCATGGTCACGCCCGTGTTTCATGGCGATAAATTGGTGAGCTTCTTCGCCTGTACTGCTCATGTCGTCGATGTTGGCGGGCGCGGGTTTGGGGCCGATGCGCATAGCGTCTACGAAGAAGGTCTGCACATCCCCATCATGCGTTTTGCGGATCGCGGCACCGTGGACCAAACGCTTTTGCGGATCGTGCGCAGCAACGTGCGCGAACCCGATCAATTGGTGGGCGATCTTTATGCTTTGGCCAGTTGTAATCAGATCGGCGTGCAGCGTTTGAACGATATGATGGCAGAGTTCGCCCTGTCGGATTTGGCCGAAATCGCGGGCTTCATTCTAGACAACTCACGCACGGCGACCCTCGCGCGGATCGCGGCCCTGCCGCGCACCACCGCAACTGGTGAAATGACGGTCGATGGCTTCGACACGCCAATCACTTTGTGCGCCACGGTCACGGTCGAAGATCAGCGCATCATTACCGATTTCACGGGCACATCGGGCGTGGACCCAAAGGGGATCAACTGCCCCCTCGTCTACGCTAAGGCCTACGCATGTTATGCGCTTAAAGTCGCGATTGCGCCGGATATCCCCAACAACCACGCCTCACTAGAGCCGTTTGAAGTCACGGCCCCCGCAGACACAATCGTCAACGCAGTCCATCCTGCGCCCGTCGCGTTGCGCCACATCGTCGGCCACTTCGTACCGGACGTGGTTTTCAACGCATTCGACCAGATCGTACCGGGCGTTGTGCCCGCCGAAGGGGCGGGATGTTTGTGCAATTTCCAGGTCTCCCTCCGGCCCGCACCGGGGGCGGCAGAGGCCCGCCGAGCGGAGGTGTTGACGTTCAACTCCGGCGGATCCGGCGCGCGGCCCGGCCTTGACGGCTTAAACGCGACCGCGTTCCCCTCGGGCGTGATGACCATGCCCGTTGAGGCAACCGAGCACGCAGGCCCGGTCATCATCTGGCGCAAGGAATTGCGCCCCGGATCAGGCGGCGCAGGGGCTGCACGCGGCGGATTGGGCCAAGTGATGGAGGTCGGCGCCCTGCCGGGCCATGAATTCGACCTGCAAGCCATGTTTGATCGCGGCGCCCACCCCGCGCGCGGACGACGCGGCGGGACGGACGGCGCGCCCACGGTCATCACCCGTGAAGACGGCACGCCCATGCGTGTCAAAGGCAAACAGTTTGTGCCCGAAGGCGGGCGCGTGCAGATGGCCTTTCCCGGCGGGGGCGGATACGGACCCGCGTCCGACCGTCCGCTCAGTGCGATCCAACGCGACGTGGCTCGGGGCTATATCACGCCCGCAGATGCCCAGCGCGACTACGGCCTAACCCAAGCCCAGATCGACGCCGCAGAGGAGTTAGATCCATGAGCCAAGCCACACAAAGCCCCGCGCATTTAAAATATGACGTCGTCATCATCGGCGGGGGCATCATGGGGGCATCCACCGCGTGGTTCCTGGCGGATGAGCCCGATTTTAACGGACGCGTTTTGGTGATTGAGCGGGACACGACCCTCGAATTTGCGTCGACCACGCACACCAATTCCTGCGTGCGGCAACAGTTCTCAACCGAGTTAAACGTGCGCATCAGCCAGTTCACAGCTGAATTCGTCCATTCACTACGGGACCGAATGGGCGGCGATGAACGCGTACCAGAGCTGCGCATTCAGTCATTTGGGTACATGTATCTTGCGGCCGATGAGGGCTTTGCCGACACCCTGCGCGCGAACCAAACGATACAACATGCGGCCGGTGCGGCCACCCAGCTTCTTACCCCCGATCAGATCAAAGCCGCCTACCCGTTCTACACCGTAGACGACATTGTCCTTGGCTCGATCAACACGGTGAACGAGGGCTATTTCGACGGCAGCACCGTCAACACTTGGTGGCGACGGCAGGCGATTGAACGTGGCGTTGAGTGGCTCCAAAACGAGGTGGTCGCGATCACCCGCACAGGCGATCAGATCGAGAGTGTGACACTCGCCTCTGGAGAGGTCATCGCCTGCGGGCAATTGGTCAACGCATCGGGTCCGCGCGGAGCACGCACCGCAGCCATGGCCGGGCTGACGCTACCGATTGAGCCGCGCAAACGCTATTCATGGGTGATCAAGGCTGATCAACCGTTGGACCGCCCCCTGCCCCTGACAATCGATCCCTCCGGCGTGCATGTGCGCGAAAACGGTGGCGGAACCTATCAGGTCGGCGCCCACAGCGACATCGACCCTGCCGCCGATTTCGACGATTTCGCGATGGACCCGGATATCTGGATGGACAAAGTTTGGCCCGCCATCGCACACCGTATCCCTGCGTTTGAGGCCGTACGCATTCAGGCCGAATGGACCGGGCACTATGCCATGAACACCTTTGATCACAACGCCGTCCACGGACCGCACCCGGAGGTGCGCAATTTCCTGTTCATCAATGGGTTCTCAGGGCATGGGTTGCAACAGTCTCCGGCGATGGGCCGGGGGATGGCTGAGTGGATTACACATGGGGCCTACCAGACCTTGGACCTATCGGAGTTCGGCTACGACCGGCTCATGCACAATCGCCCAATCCATGAACGCGCTGTGATCTAGGCCAAACCCCGAAGCGAGCTATGTTGTTGTCAGGACAAGAGGAATACCGGAATGAAGACAATTACATTGGGCGCAAGCGGCCCACAGGTTTCGCAATTTGGCATAGGGGCGATGTCGTTTGCGGGCATCTATGGTGACGCCACTTTCGCAGAAAGCCACGCCGTGTTGGACGCGTGCCGCGCGGCGGGGGCCACGCATATCGACACTTCCAATGTCTATGGCATGGGCCGCTCCGAGGAGATCATCGGTGACTGGTTCAAGCAGCGCCCCGGCGCACGAGCCGATATGGTGCTGGCGACCAAAGCAGGCATCGCGCGCGGTAATGAACGCCCGCGTAACAATGACCCCGACTACCTTGAGGCCTGCTTGGATGAGAGCCTCACCCGGCTGGGCGTTGACCATGTGGATCTGTTCTATATCCACCGCTACGACGCCGCCCACAGCCCCGAAGACGTGGCAGGCACGCTTAAGCGTTTGATTGATGCAGGCAAAACACGGGCCGTTGGATTTTCGGAGATTGCGCCCAGCACGTTACGCCGGGCGTGGACGGAATGCCCTATCGCGGCCGTGCAATCCGAATACTCGCTTTCGACGCGCGCGCCCGAACTGGGGCTGAGCCAAGCCTGCGCCGAATTGGGCACCACCTTGGTCGCATTCTCGCCCGTGGGGCGTAGCTTTTTGACAGACGCCCCATTCAGCCATGCCCGCGCGCAATCCCATGCGTTTTTGGCCAACAACCCACGCTTTATGGAACCGAACTACAGCGCCAATATCACCGCCACGGATCGTTTCCGCCGCTTGGCTGCGGACATGGAGCTTCCCGCGGCGGCGCTTGCGATTGCGTGGGTCATCTCGCGCGGCGAGCATGTGCTGCCCATCCCCGGCACGAAAAACACCGCCCATCTGGCCGAACTGTTGCGCGGGACTGAGGTTACGCTCACGGCTGAGGATTTGGACCGAATTGAAGCCGTACTGCCCGTCGGCTGGGCTCACGGGGACCGATACTCTGACGTGCAATGGCAGGGGCCAGAACGCTTTAGCTAGGGCGCAAAATCAACAACGACGGGGTAGTGGTCCGTAGGCCATTCCCCGTCGAACTTTTGGCGCAGTACAACAGGTGCGCCAAGGGGCTGAACGGGCCCTGCATACCCAATGTGATCAATCGCCCCAAACAAGTTGAGGCCGCGATTGAAGTGAAACGTTGCCCCTTTGACGGGCGTAAATGTGACGCCCACGTCCTCCATGATCGCCAGCTTGCGCGCACCCAATCGCGCATTCATATCGCCGATGACAAACAGGGTTTCTCCGGCCTCGATCCAAGGCTTGATCCGTTCCGCGATCAACTCGGCTGATTGCAACCGATTGGATCGGCTACTGAAATCCGTATGGACATTCACCACACGAAACACCCGATCAGACCGCATATCCCGGAATTCGGCCCATGACGCAAAAGCAGGGTACGAGCCGTTGAACGTACGGGCGTAAAGGACATCCGGTGTCTCAGAGAAAAAGAACCACCCCTGCCCCAGCATTTGCAAGCGATCTCTGCGATAGAGGATGGGCTGGGTGGAGGGGAATTCGCGCGGGTCCCCCGCGGCTGCGGCCCCGTAGTTGAGGTTGTTGGTCAGCAGCCAATCCAACGCGAGGTTGTCGAGACTGATGGCGCCGCCCGCAAAGCTCTCCATTTCTTGGAAGCCGATCACGTCAGCCTCAAGCGCCTTGAAAGCCGTATCCAACGGACCCTTGCGCCGTTCCCAATCGGCCATCGACCATGGTCCCTCAGCGCGGGGCACAACGATGTAGTGCACATTATAAGTTGCCATGCGCAGCGCCTCAGGCGATGCGGGCGGCAACGCAGGCATCCCGGAATTGCGCAAAATCTGGGTGCAGCCGATGACGAAAACGCCCAGCGTCAAGATGAGTAGCGATTTGAGGATACGGCGCAGCATCCACCAAACGTGGGGCGGTCTGCGCAGAAAACCAGCACCACACCGTTAATTGTGACTTCGCGCAACGCTTAGCCCATGCAAAGCTAGCTGTGTCATTTGTTCCGGAGGTGTTTTCATGAAACGTACTGTTTTAGGCGCGGCAATGTGGGCCGTCTTTTGTGGACCCGTCATCGCGCAACAGGCGGCCGACGCCGTCGCACCAGAGCCCGCAAGCGCGCCATTGGCGTTCGAAGCCATCTCACCGGAACTACGCCCCGCATTTGACGCCAAAGCCAAGGGCGCGCCCGTCACAGCCCAAGACTGGATGGTCGCCGCTGCCAACCCTTGGGCCGTTCAGGCAGGTGCGCGCGTCTTGTCCGCAGGTGGAACCGCTGCGGATGCGATGGTCGCGGTACAAGCCGTTTTGGGTCTGGTCGAGCCGCAATCCTCAGGCCTAGGAGGCGGCGCGTTTTTGGTCTGGTATGATGCGGCATCGGGCGCGATCACCACGTTGGATGCGCGCGAAACTGCACCTTTGGCGGCCAACCCGCGGCTGTTTCAGGACGAAAACGGCGAGCCGCTCAAATTCTTTGACGCCGTCGTGGGCGGGTTGTCCGTCGGCACGCCTGGCACGCCAAGGCTGCTTGAGGACGCGCATCGCCGCTGGGGCCGCGCCAACTGGGCCGGGCTGTTTGACGATGCAATCACCTTGGCGGAGGATGGCTTTCCCGTTTCACCCCGGCTGGCCGGCTTGGTCGAACGCGACGCGGACAGGTTGCAACGTTTCGCACCGACTGCTGCGTATTTCTTCCCTGATGGCGTAGGGCTTGCGGCTGGCGACACCCTAATGAACCTCGACTACGCGGACACCTTGCGCGCGTTGGCAGACCATGGCGCGGACGCGTTCTATTCGGGTCCCATCGCACAGGATATCGTCACGACAGTGCGTACGGCACCCGGTAACCCTGGGGTGCTAAGCACCGATGACCTAGAGCTTTATCAAGTGATTGAACGCAACGCAGTTTGTGCCGAATATCGCGCGCACGAGGTATGCGGCATGGGGCCACCGTCCTCAGGTGGGCTGACCGTCGGGCAGATCCTTGGAATGCTTGACGGCTTTGATCTGACAGCCCTCGGCCTCACATCGCCCGAGGCATGGCGTCTGATCGGCGATGCCTCGCGTCTCGCGTTTGCAGACCGCGGCCGCTACATGGCCGATAGCGATTTTGTGCCCGTCCCCGCGCGCGGCCTGATCGCACCAGAGTATCTGGCAGAGCGGCGAAAGTTTCTCGAAGGCGATGATGCGCTGCCAGAGGTAGCCCCCGGCGCACCCAGCTTTGATCATGCCAGTTTGATCTGGGCCGATGACGAAAGCCTTGAGCTACCCTCGACCTCACACATCTCAATCGTGGACGCGTACGGCAACGCATTGTCGATGACGACGACCATCGAAAACGGCTTTGGCTCGCGCCTGTTTGTGCGCGGCTTCCTTTTGAACAATGAGCTGACAGATTTCTCATTCCGCACGCATCGCGATGGGGTGCCGATTGCAAACGCGCTGGCGCCGGGCAAGCGGCCTCGGTCATCAATGGCACCGACGATTGTTCTAAGAGACGGGGCGCCCGTGTTGGTAACGGGCAGTCCGGGGGGCTCTCGGATCATCGGATACGTGGCCAAGTCGATTATCGCCCATCTGGATTGGGGTATGGATGTGCAACAGGCCACCGCTTTGCCGCACCTTGTGAACCGCTTTGGTACTTATGACCTCGAAGAAGGCACCAGCGCCGAGGCTATGGGCGGCCCCCTAACCGAACTGGGGTATGAGGTTAATGCGCGCGCCCTGACATCTGGGCTGCACATGATTGCTATTGGCAACGGCATCACTGGCGGGGCTGACCCGCGCCGCGAAGGGATTGCGTACGGCCGTTAGACAGCCTCAGGCGTCGTCAGAGGACCGACGGTGCAAGGCTGGCATGGCGTAAGGCACCCGGGCTTTGTACGCCGCGAACCGGTCCCCATATCGGGCGGTGAACCGACGCTCCTTTAGGATGGGCGCGCCGAGGCAATAGGCCGTCAGCACTATCGCCACCGCAAGCTGGTCCGGCGTCCAAACAGGCACGGTCCACAGCGTCAACGCAAAGGCCACATAGATTGGCTGACGGATCACCCGAAACATCCCGCCCGTTGGCATGTCTGGGAAAACTGGCTTGATCTTGGCCATCAAAGACATCCACCCCAACGCGCCCGATTGCACCTCAGCGCCTGCGTCATAGCTGGCCTTGATCAAAAGCAACCATGCGCTGGTGTAGAGGCTGCACATCAACCAGAAAACGCCCCCCTCAGCCCGCCACCAGACCACGCCACTGGGCGTCCAGAGCGCGAACAAGAGCAACAATTGGCTGGACGCAACAATCGCGTAAGTGGTTGTCATCAAAGTGGACGCATGCTCGCGAGGGGCCAACCTTAACAGCCACTTACCGCCGCGCGTGGTCAACAAAATGGAATGCGCGAGCGGGAATTGAATCAGCAAAAGCGCGTTGACCAAATACGACAAGGGCGCGGGCACGGTCCCTAAGCTTTCACTCATCCCAAAGAACATCGCAGCGATCATCGCGACAACAGCCAGCCCAAAGATCGCGTGGCATACCGCGCCAAATGCGAGCGCAACGGCGATGCGGCGCAGCCCCCTTGGCGGTCGCAGCGCGCCAGAGATCAATCGCAAAAGACGCATAATCGGGTTGGGTTCGGGTTCGATCATGTACGCAGAGCTAGGCGACATGGGCGGGATTTCAAAGGCAGCCTGACTATTACCGCCGCTCACCCTGATCTGATTGATCCAAAACGTATTGCCCGGTCTTTTGATCCAGCGTCAGTCGGACACCCTGACGGGGGCGCGCAGCCTTGGTGGCTACAATGACAGCCACAAGTAAAAACACCACAAAGGCCAATGCAATGGTGAGAATGACCTCCATGTTTTGCTCCCTTGCCCTCAGATGCCTCGAAATGCTTGATATCTTTACGGTAGGCCCCCGGGGCCAGATTTCACAGACTTTTCGCCCCAGCCAACGGCTGCATGTGCGCAACAACCGCTATGACTTTGAAATTTATCGAGCCTTCACCCAATTTAGAATAATTCTAAAAATGTCTTGGAATGGCACATAACATCCCTATATCCAAAAGCATGGAACGGCCAAAACACATTCAAAAACGCACAAATTTACCCCAAAACAGGAGAAAATCATGACGCAGACAGCGGCAACTCTGACGACAAACGCGCAAGCAGAGATCGTGAATGGCCTGAACCAATGTGTGGCAGAAACGGCTGTCACCACAATGCTCGCACAGAATTTCCACTGGAACGTGACCGGCATGGCCTTTGGCCCCCTGCACGACCTGTTTCAGCAAATCTACGAAGACCATTTCGTAGCGCAAGATGACCTCGCGGAGCGTGCCAAGGCCCTGCACGGTCACGCTGAAGGCACCCTCGGGGGCATGCTGAAACGCTCAAAGGTGACTGAGGTTGAGGGTGTTCCAGCTGCCGAAGATATGATCCGCCTGATGATGGAGGCACAGAACACTGTCGCCTCAAGCCTTGCGGAAACCGGCAGTCTAGCCGCAGATCACGGTGACACGCTGACCGAAGATTTGTGCATCGCACGCGGTCAGACCCACGAGAAATTCGCGTGGCTGCTGCGCGCGCATATCAGTTGATAGCAAAAATGTTACGGGCTGATGGTTTCAGCCCGTAACATTTTCCGACACCCAGGCCTTAGCCCGCAGCAATCACCGCGCGCTTTGCCATGACCTTGATCAGCTGGGCCCTGTATGCGGCGGAACCGTGCAAATCGCTCATGAGTTCTTCTTCCGACACATCAACGCCATCAACAGCAGCTGATGTGAAGCGAGCTGCAAGTGCGGCCTCTAGCCCCTTGTGGCAAAAGACCCCGTCTTCGCCCGCGCCCGTGACAGCCACACGCACATCGCCGTCCAAAACGGCGACGAAAACCCCTACCATCGCGTAGCGCGACGCAGGATTCGGAAATTTTGCATAGGCCGCCTTTTCAGGGATCGGGAACCGCACGGAGGTGATAATCTCGTCCTCATCCAGATCGGTTGCGAACATACCGGCAAAGAACGCATCGGCATCGACCTCGCGACGATCTGTGATGATCGTCGCGTTCAACGCAAGTGCCGCCGCCGGATAGCAAGCGGACGGATCATTGTTGGCTAATGAGCCACCAATCGTGCCCATGGCGCGCACGGCAGGATCGCCAATGCCGGCCGCAAGCCTCGCAAGCGCAGGAATATGCGTCCGGACATCCGTGTGTAGTGCCACATCTGCGTGGCGCGTCGCGGCCCCAACAACCAGCGCGTCGCCTTTGATGCAAACGCCCTGCAACTCAGCCAAGGCACGGATATCGATCAGGTCACTTGGCGCGGCAAGGTGTTGTTTCATTGTGGGCACAAGCGTCTGACCACCCGCAATTACTTTGCCATCTTCCGCATCACCCAAAATCGCGACCGCGTCCGCGACAGAGGTCGCTTTGTGGTATTTCAACTCATACATCGACGTATCCTTTCTCAGCCGAACCCATCTACTGGGCCGCCTTAGCCGCGCCCGACATGGTCTGTGCGGCGTCTGCAATCGCTTTGACGATGTTGTGGTAGCCGGTGCAGCGGCACAAATTGCCCTCTAGCTCTTCGCGAATAGCGGCCTCGGTCAGAGGCTGGCCCATGGCCTGATAGCGCGTCACGATGTCGATGCCCGCCATCACCATGCCCGGCGTACAAAACCCGCATTGCAGCCCGTGATGCGTGTTGAACGCCGTCTGCATTGGATGCAAATCATCCCCGTTCGCAACGCCCTCAATCGTCGTGACGTCTGCTCCGTCCAGCGACACCGCAAGCGTCGTGCAGGCCTTAATCGCACGCCCATCCACGTGGACCAAACAGGCCCCACATTGACTGGTATCGCAGCCAACATGCGTACCCGTCAGACGCAAATCTTCGCGCAGGAACTGTGACAGCAAGGTGTTGTCTGGCACCTCCCGGCTCACGGTTTGTCCGTTGACCGTCAGTTTGACGCGACTCATGGCTTTCTCCCTGTGACTTGGCGCGGTTCGCCGCCGAAGCCTACCCTTTCAAAGATCAATTGCAACGCGATCGTGACGACGCACAGGCCGCACTACGATCTGGACCTAATGAAACCGCAAAATTCAACTTTTCAACGGGCTTTGTTCGTGGTGCTTTGAAGCGTAGATCATAAAGTGTCGGAGGCCGAACCCCATGAAATCGCGCACAAAAGTCGCCGTCATCGGTGGTGGTATCGCTGGCTGCTCGACCTTGTATCACCTAACCCAAGAGGGTTGGAGCGACGTTGTCCTAATTGAGCGAGACGAGCTGACGAGCGGGACGACTTGGCACTCTGCCGCGCAGGTGACGAACTTCGGGATGAACCAGACGATGGTCGGGCTCAAGTCGCACTCCATCGCGTTGTACAAAAAGCTGCGCGACGATCCGGAATACCCCGTGGGTTATCATCATGGTGACGGCGGCATTCGGTTGGCCAATACCGAAGGCCACATGCAGGGCTATCGCCATTTTGCCTCAATGGCGCGCGGCATGGGCGTTGAGTATGAAATCTTGGATGCCGAGGAATGCGCGCGCAGGCATCCGCTGATCTCAACCGAGAACCTGCTGGGGGGCCTATGGGATGGGGAAGACGGTGACATCGACCCCGCCCAACTGTGTCAGGCACTCGCGTTTCATGCGCGCAAAGCGGGTGCTGAGGTGTACCGCAACACTGCGGTGACCGGCCTTAAGCAACTGTCTGACGATACTTGGGTCGTGCACACAACCAAGGGCGACATTGCCGCAGACATCGTTGTGAACGCGGGCGGTTACCGCGTAAACGAGATCGGTGCGATGATGGGCGTTCGGCACCCCGTGGCGTCGATGGAACACCAGTATTTTGTCACCGAAGACATCCCCGCTATCGCCGAGGCTGGTCACAGGATGCCGCTCTTGCGGTGCCCGATCTCCGACTATTATTCGCGCCAGGAAAAAGGCGGATTGCTGGTTGGTTTCTATGAGCAGGATTGCAAAACGTGGGGGATGGATGGGATCAGCCCCGACTTTTCCAACGACCTCTGCCCAGATGACCTAGACCGCGTGATGGACGTCCTAGAAGGCGCGTTTGAGCGGATGCCCGTCTTGGCCGACGTGGGCATCAAGCGGGTGGTTAACGGCCCCATCACGTACACCATCGACGGCGCGCCTTTGGTTGGGCCGATCCCCGGAAAGCGGAATGCATTTTGCATCATCGGCCTGCGTGCCGGGCTCGGAGAAGGCGGCGGACACGGCTGGCTTTTGGCGCAACAGATCGTACATGGCGAAGCGTGCTACGACACTTGGTGCACCGATCCGCGCCGGTTCACGGGCCACGCGACAGTCGAGTTAACCGCGCTCAAAGCCGTCGAAGATTATCAAAATGAGTTCCGCTTTCACTTTCCCCACGAACACCGGCCCGCGGGCCGGCCTGCAAAAACCACCCCCCTTACTCCTGTATTAGCGGCCGAGGGCGCGGAGTTCACAATTGTGAACGGGTGGGAGCGCATGGATTACATCAAGCCGACGCCGGACTTTGTGGCGACGCATTCCTTCGCGTTTGACAACACGTTTGGAGCCGTCGGCGCCGAAGTGGCACATGTCCACACCAAGGTCGGCCTATGTGAGGTCAACGGCTTCAACCGATTTGAGATTACCGGTGTCGACCGCCACGCATTCATGGATCGGATGAGTTGCAGCTTCGTGCCCAAAAAGGACGGGCGCGTAGGCTTGGTCTATCTGCTCAATGAGCAGGGCATGGTGAAATCAGAGGCCACTGTGGCCAATCTGCCAGCCAGTGACCGTGGGCCGGAGCGCATGTGGTATGGGTCTGCTGCGGCAAGCGAATACCATGATATGGATTGGCTGCGCGCGCACATGTGTGCCGATGAAGATGTGCAAATTCGCAGTCTTACCAATGACATGACGATCCTTGTTTTAGCCGGCCCTGATGCCTGCGCGGTGCTACAGGCTTGTGCGCGCGGCGATTGGTCTAACGACACATTCCCGTTCCTGCGGGTGCGCGAGTGTGAAATCGGCTTTGTACCAGCCACTGTTATGCGGGTCAGTTTTTCGGGCGAATTGGCCTATGAAATCCACGTGCCCAACGCATCATTGTACGCGGCCTACCTGGCACTGCGTGCGGCTGGAGAGAACTTTGACTTACGTTTGTTCGGCGCACGAGCAGTTGAGTCTATGCGAATGGAAAAAGGATTTCTGCACTGGAAAGCCGACATCATCACCGAGTTCGATCCCTATGAAACGGGCCTCACCCGGTTTGTACGTATCGATAAGGGCCCGTTTGTTGGCCGCGAAGCTTTGAGAGAACGCCTTACGAAGGCGCCTCGCAAGCAATTCGTAACGCTGCATGTCAAAACAGATCACGCGCCCGCACACCCGGGCGCATCCCTGATGGAGGCCGGTCGCGTTGTCGGTACGATCACGTCTGGGGCGTGGGGGCACCGGATCGAGAAAAACTTGGCCTACGCGTTTGTTGAAACTGACTTTGCTAATGTGGGCGCCACGATGTCGCTCGATCTTTGCGGAGATATGGTCGAGGCCGAAGTCATAGCGCCAGGTGCTTTTGACCCAGAACACAAACGTATGCGTGGGTAGAAGCCGTTGATTGCGTTTGGCATTCTTGGTGGCTAGAGGATTTCTCGGGCAAGGGGCGTACAATTCATTTGGTTAAAGCAAAAGAACCCCCGCTATTCCGCCAAATAACTTTTCCAAAGTGCAATCAACTCGGTCGTTTTTTCGTATTTGCACAAAGCCAACAGAATTGCGCCCGACTGAGTTGCACAGAAAACGGATCGGCCGCCAGCGGGATGCCCACTGTAGATTGCGCACGCTGGCTTAGGCGTATCTTCTGATCCGATGCAGTCTTGCTCATCGTGGCTAGCCCCCTCTTCAGCAGCCAAAGACTTGAGCGAATTCAGCAAACTAGGATCACCCCAGAGCACCTGAAACTCTCCGCTCTTCCAGACCACCAATGCCTCTACCTGCGTGCGAAATTGATCGGAGAAAGCGGCAAGAGGCGATGCTTGGGTGGCTTCACGCATACCTATATCGGGCAACGCAGGTGGGTTGCGCTCTTCATGGTTTTGAAATGTGCTAAGGTCAAAGCGCTGCGAACGAACCGTTATGCGAGCGGTACTGTCCAAAAAACGCTCCAATGCCTCGGCGACAGGCTCTGCACGAACAGCTTGATGGGGAGTCTCAGTTCGAGCAGCTTTATAGGAACGGTTTTCGCCTGAACAAGCGGTGTACTCGACGCCCAACAAGCGCCCTCCATTCGCAAAACACGAAATCGCCTCTGATCGGTCATTTATAAAGATAAGTCGCCTCGGCAGTTGGGTCTCTGCTATCTTAGCGATCAAGTTCTCTCTCGGGTCATCCATACCCAAAATGGGCCCGTTGGAAACGATTGCGGATTGAGGGCGCGATAAGGCCTGTAGCCGAGATAAAAGCATCGAAACATTAGAGGTTTCTGAGCCACTCTTCACTTCGGCATCTCCAATGCATCAAGCGCGGCACGCACTGCAGGCAAAAAACGCTGAAGGGAAATGCGACTCGTACATACGCAGCAAAACGCGTCACTTTGCTTGATCGTCGATCTAAGAAAAACACCCACTTCTTCAGGCTCAATCAGTACCGCTTCGAAAACCCCGGCATCAGAACCGTTGGAAATAAGAGCCTCCATGGGGCCGTTTGCTTGGTGGTCAAGAACGGCCTTTGCGGTAGAACACAGACTGCTAATCTCTTCCTGCATGCGCGATGTATCCGCGCTCACAGAGAGGACCATTCCAGCCTCTAGATCGGCGAATGCCATCAACGTGCATTCAGGAAACTGATCCCGAAGTGACTGCATTCGTTTTGCGACGTCCATGCCGGCAACAAGCCTCTCGCCCTAAAATGTAAAGCAGGCACGATACGCCATGAGGGATTGCAGAAAGGTAAACGCAACCGCTCTTCAATCGGATTTGGGTCGCGGCGTCACTGCGCGCACTCTGCCGATACGGCGCGGCACAATGCGCTGCGCCATTTCCTCAGCTCTAGTCTCTGCAGCAACACAGGCTGCTGTCTCTGCACCGGATCGTTCGGAGGAACGTAAATCAGAATTAGGCGTCAGATCATTCAAAATTTGCTTGAAATACCGCGCGAAATCGCCAGCCCCAGTCCGCAACCAAGCGTCATAGTCATTCTGCTCATTCGCGGCTTGTAACAATGAAATTGGAAGGCACGCACGAAACTGATCACCGACCTCCATGCGAACCCGCCGGATAATCTTCTCGCGGTCTTTCTCATTCGTAATTTTATCAATTCGCGTGAGCAGAAGAAGGCTGTTTGACTGCAACGTATCCGGTAGACCGCTCCAAACTGCAGCCTCACTCTGGCGCCATGCCTGCGTTGCGTGGCTACACCAAAGCACGCCATCAGCCCGTGCAATCATCCTTTGCCAGACTTGTGGCGACATATTGGGATCAGAAATCCCCGGCATATCCAACAGATCACAGCTTTCGAGCACATCCGCCTCAGAATAAATCTGAATATAGGCTGTGTCTTTGAGCGGAGCCGCCGCAATGTGTGACAAATCAATCGGATGTTCTTCGCCATCAATATCCACGCGAAAGGGATCCTCTGCACCAAAAGAAATCATCACAGGTGGTACATGGCTCGCGATAACCTGAACCGGCAGAGGCTGGCTGCCAATCAACAAATTGGCCAGCGTGCTTTTGCCCGCACTGAATTCGCCCATGAGAGCAATACAGGGTTTCTTGTCACACGCGGCTGTTTGGCTCATGCCTCAATCGCCTCTAGGCTTCGGATCGCTTGCTGTACCTCCACATCGCGGGCGATCAAAGTCTGGCGATCAAACAACGCGTCCACTCCATCCTTGGCCAGTAGAGGTGCGGAAAGAGTATTCAGTAGGATTTCTGCCTGCTCGCACACAAATCGCTCCGCCTCCTGAACCGCCTGTTCACGCAAAGCATCCCCATGCTGCGACTTCAGATCTTGGATCACTCCAATGGTTTCGGCGTGGATCAGCTTTCGAAAATCTGTAGCAAATGACTGATATCCTCGCCGCTTATACCACCAGTTGCGCCACCAAGTGCCCTTCAAATCCAGCGCGATTGTCTGACCCAAAGTTACCGGTGGCGGCACACGCAAAGGCGGCGGGACTTTGATATCAAACAACTCAACCGGCAGGTTTAACGCATTTTGATAGAGTGAGCCGATCTCCTCCGCTGCCTGACGTACACAACGATCAAAAGCTGATTGCACCGTTTTTCCATGCGCTTGGTACGAGGATCGAAGCAAAAGGCGCAGACCAGCCGGATCATATTCCCACACTTCGTCGTCACCGAACTGCTCTAGATAAGACAACAAAGCATCCGTAGCACGCGCCAAAAAGCTATCGTGCACACGATCCAAACGGATTGAAAAAGCCGTCTGTGCCTCATCAAGCTCAGCCATCAATGTCGTCTTTGAACTCTCTTTGATTACGGCAACCGCTGTGCTGATCTCTGACGCGCTGATTTGCACCGGAACTTCGCCGATTTGCGCCTTGGCCTTAAGGTTATCTGCCTGTTGCACACCGGCCAGCAGGTTCCGGGCACGCGCCCCAATGTGCCTCACTAGGCCCTGCCCTTCACCATGCATAATTTGACTAGAAATAGCTGCATAAAGCGCGGGCATGCCCGACAATTCCCACAACACACTACGTGTTGTTTGATGTTGTAGGCTCGCGTCCTCGCTCGCATTCACGAGCTGCATAAGCGCAGCCTTGCTTGCCTCGGGTACGCGAGAAAAAGACCCCATCATCGCACCTTGTGCCCAGATCGCGCTGCCAAAGATAATCTCCGCGTCTTTTGGCCCATCTATTTTTGCCAGTGTTTCGACAATGCTGTCACGGATTTGGACAACTTGAGTGCTGGGCTCAGACAACTCATCGACGCGGTTCACGAAAATAATAACTTCGTTTGACTTCACATTGGATATCAACCGAACCAACGCCAAGTCCGTTGAAGACAATGCCTGATGCGCGGACAATACCACGACGCAAATGCGGCTATCCCGGATCGCGCGAATAGTAATCTGCTCACGCATCATAAAGGTGTCGTTTACGCCCGGCGTGTCGCGAATGCATAGCCGAACGGGCAGCGCAGGCTGGTGGAAAAACAGGTCGGCAGATCGCGTTATATCCGCAAATCGACCTTGCTGCTCGGATGCGCTGTCATCGAAATCATCACCAAGGCAGACGTACCTCTCGACCAATTCGTGATCGAAATAGCCGTAGTCATGCTGCTGCCCCAGTAAAAGTTCAAACCTCTCACCAAGGCGCAGCTTTGATTTTTGGCGCATCTGTTCAACCTGCGCTTTGATCTTGGCCAGCTCATCATCCGCGCCGGCGCGGTCCGCCAATTCACCGATGCGGCCGCCGCCTGCGATCAGTCGATCCCACTCATTTTCTTCGAAAAAGCAAAACTGCGCGCGCGTTTCAGCGTTAATTGGTTTGGGTGACATGTGCAGTGATGTCACAACCGAGGTCCACGGGTTCACATCCGTTGGCAGCAAGTCCGGGCGGCCAATCATGCAGTTTACAAGTGACGTTTTGCCCGACTTAATCTGGCCAATCATCGTAACGCTCGGTTCGAAGGCTTCAATCTTCGCCTCAAGCTGCGCCGCGATCTTGGCACTGCTGTCATCCCCAAGGTTTTTAGCGGTAAGCACGGCGGCTTTTACCGGCTCCATCTGTTGGGCAAACGCGTCCAGCCCCGCGACGGCGGATTTCAAAAGCCGATCCGATGCACTCAGGCCATCATCAGGGCCCGCGGACGGTATGGGAGGAGCCATGTTCATATCAGAACCAGCCAGTAGAGTACGGGGGTTAATACTCCGTGTAGCGCCGCCCAATTATGCGGCATCAAGGATTTCTAACTCACGCCGCAATTGGAGTAAGGTTGTGACTGCGCAGATCGTCTGCGAGAGTCCGCCTTCAACCGACAACAGTAAGATGTTGTCCGCAGCCGTGCGCGCATCCTCGGACAAAAGCGCGAATTCGCTTGATACGCCTGCCCCCGCTAGATGTGTTTGCATAGCCTCTGCCAGTGCCTCGGCAGCCGCCGAACAAGTCGTCAAAATTTGCGTGAGCGCTTCTGGGGCTTCCCCCGCCATTTCAGGGGCCAAATCCTTGGCGTAGCCAGCCAAAACCGAAAGTGCCTGTTGAGCCGCGTCTTGAGTGGCTTGGTCGCTAGCATTTTGGTTCGTATCGGCCGCCAGATTTGGGGCTGCGCCTCGTTCAGCCGCCTCATCTCTGTGGCTGGTGAGAAAGCTCTGAGCATCCACATAAGCTGCTACCCGTTGCGAGGACACCATACCTACGATTTCGCGCAGCAAAGTGGACGATAGCTCTGCGTTTTGCGGACCCAGCGGTGCGCCCAGTACAATCGGGAATAACCCATAGAACTCACTGTCCGCGATGCTTTGGAAGTAGGATATTTGCGCGTCATTGAGCCGCTCAGAAAACGTAATGGTATCAGCAATTGGCACCAAAAAACTTCGACTTTTCAAACGATCCGGAACTTTTTGCCAAACCTGCAACTCTGACGAGGAAAAGGTAGCCGTACACCAGATGCAGATATCCCCGTTGCTAGGGTCAAACGCGGCGGGCGTGTCCGCAACGAACAACTCAGCCTTAGGAATGGCGCGTGCGCAAATGGCATTCGCCAGCGCATCCCGCCCCGCACTTTCAGGGCCCGCAATCAACAGACGTGTTTTGGATGTCATCGCCTTCAAGAGACCCTCCGCCACGTCCCGCGCGTTCGCAGAAAGCCCACCGGACTGGAGCAACGCATGCAATGCCGCCAAGGCCGTGCCATGGTCACCGTCCCTGCTCACCCCGCTGCCCCTTTTGTGCGTGGTCTAATGGAAAACATCGGCTGGACAAAGTCAGGGATGCTACCAGTTTCGATAACTCTTAAGGGTACAACTGGCCTGACGCCTGAACCGGTACGCGCGGTTTTCACCTGAACCACGGAAAGGGAAACGTTGTCCAAATCCGGGTCCTGTAGGCGCTCTAACCCCTCCATCAGACTGTCGGATATCTCGGCGCTTCCGCTGAGGGGCTGATCCCGCAGGACAGCCTCAATCTCCACGTTGGGCAGAAATTGCAGCCCATCGCTGGCGACAATCAGGGTGTCGCCCCCCTTCAGCGTCAGGGGCACCTCCGGACAATCCATATGCGGGATGGGTTTCCCATACAGCACGGAAGTCAGCACATTGCGATCTGGATGATCCTTACCCTCCGCCGCACTCATCGCGCCTGCGGCAACCATGGTGTCAATCGCACGGCTCATGGAGTGATCTTCGTTGAGCTGCGTCAACTCGTTGTCACGGAACAGAAAAAGCGGAGAGTCCCCTATGGATATCCAATGCAATTCATCACCGATCAGCACGGCAACCACCAAGGTAGAGCCCATCCCGCTACATTCCGAATGCATCTCAACATGAGAGCGCAAACGACTGTTGGCCGCACGCGCAGCGTCCCTAAGCGTTTCTGGGATGCACGTCCTGTCTGCCACCATTTCACTGCGCATAAATGTCAGCGCGCGAAACACTTCTGTCAGGACAATCTGGCTGGCGACGTCGCCTGCGGCGTGCCCCCCCATACCATCCGCCAAAATCACAAAGCCTAGATCTGCCCCGCTGGCGATATCTGCCAACATGGCGTCTTCTTGATAGTCCCGTGCACCGCGCGACATCGCAGAGGCAACATCAAAGGCAAATACTGGCTCACATTGTTTGTGCATGACCCGCGCCTTCCCAGACGAATTCGTCGCCGCACAGAGCCACAAACCGCAGCGTTGTTTCACCGATACGGATCATGTCACCGTGGCGCAGGTCTTCGGTGCTTAGGACCGGGCGACCATTCAGGCGAACGATGTTCGACTTTCCCCCGTGCCCAAGGAAAAAGCCGTTGGCTTCCTCATCGTAAGCAATGGCCGCATGCTTTTCGCGTGAGATACTGGTATCACCGAGGTCCAGCACCACGGTTTGATCGTCACCACGACCAATGGTCGACACACCCGAATGCAGCGTAAAGCTGTGCCCTCGACCCGGCCCATCCGCCACAACAATCCACGCGACCGGAAAGCGTGCGCCCTTTGGGCTGGCTTGGGCTGCGGCTTTGTCGATCGGATCGATGATCGCGGCCTCTTGATCAAACCCCAGCATCCGCGTCCGAACCCGCCGAGCTGAGCGGTCATTTCTTTGCGGTGGATCAACCTCTGGCACGAGCGTTGGTCCTTGGGGTGGCGTCGTAAACTGAACCTCCGACACCGGCGTCCGATGCAGGGCCTGAGACTGCCGCGCCTCCTCTATTGCCTTTTGTTTTTCCGCGATACGCGCCTGAAACGCGGCGATTTCTTGGGCCGCAAGCGCCTCTTGCTCAGCGAAGGCATCGGAGGGGTCTGGCGCCGCAGGCGCACGCGCGGGGGCAACCAAGTCGTCGGCGCGAGCCAGTGTATAGTCCTCATCCCGCGGGATAGGGTCGATCTCACGTGGCGAGGTCTCTGTGAGTGTCGTGCAGGCCACGGGGTGCGGGCTCGGCGGATCAGATAACTGGGCACCTTCTTCTACTCGGGCCACGACCTCAGACAATGCCCGTGTGTCCAACACTTGATCCAATTCAGGTTCTCCCATGTCGACGGGCGCTATAGGCTCGCTTTTGGGCGGCGTATTGAAGACGCGTTTAAACAAAGTCATCTCGGAACCTCATTTCTTTTTGCTTTCAACGCGATGACGTCGCGCACGGGGTTACAGAACATCGTCACTGTCCAGGGTCAGGATGGGCGGCGTATTTGTCTGAGCAGGAGCCGTTGCAGGCGAAACCAGCGCCATGATTTGTTTGCCGTTCAGACCAAGAACCACGGCAAAGACCAGCGCGCCCATCACCGTTAAGATCATCGGCACCTTCGAAGCGCCCGGCACAGCCAAAGGCTGCGATACGGCCTTGGGCTTTGACTTGGCCGTATACATTGCGTCGATTGCCGCTTCGCTGGCGGCAACACGCGCGACCTGTTTGAGGCGCGCTTTCTCAATCCAATCTGGGGCTTCATCTTCGTCGGTATAGCCTGCGGGTTCTGGGTCGGGTTCAAGCGGATGGGCCAATTCCGCAAACCGCTGCTGATAAGACACCTCGGCCCGCTTGGGCGCGGGCTCAACTTCCACAGGTTTGGGTTGCTTCGGCTCTGCCGCTGCACTGCCACCACCATCCTGCTGGGCAATCGCGATCAACTGCGTAACTGTCCGTTCGATGTCTCGCTCTTGGGTTGCTGCGCGCGTAGGCACGGGTGACCCGCCTTCACCACCGATGCGCGCCATCCAGTCCTGCGCGGATTGAATCCGATCCTTCGGCAACACTGCCATTGCCTGATCCAAGGCCCGCAGAAACGCATCTGGATACCCCGCGATACGCCCTACCAAGGGCACATAGGGATCCGGCTTTTTGTCAGCGATAGCCGCCAAGCGCATCTGGCTATTAGGTGGAGCGCTGCCTGAGATGACATGCACAAAGGTTGCCGCAAGCGCGTACAAATCGCTGCACGGCCCCTGCTGACTGCCCGCGACATAAAACTCTTGCGGGGAATACCCGTCCTTGACCACCTGCACCGCCGACAATGCGCGGCTCTTTTTGCTGGCCTCTTCCCGCGCGGCCCCAAAATCGATCAAAACGGGGCTGCCTGACGTATCAATCAGGATATTGTCGGGGGAAATATCTCGATGCAGCATATCCTCCGCATGAACGACCGCAATGGCATCCAATATCCGCCAAAGCACCGATTTTATCTCTGCAAAGGCGGGGCGCTTTCCCTTTTCGTCAATGATATCAAGTAGATCCCGCCCTTCAATCAGATCCAACGCCATGTAGGCTGTCTCGTTGTCCTTAAAGACCTGATGTACGCCCACAATGTTACGGTGGTCCAGTTTCGCGAGGCTCCGCGCCTCTCGGACAAACATCTCAACAATCGAATGGAACTGCCCCTTTGAGGTCCGCGACCGCTCGACCACGGTGCGGTTTTTCCGCTGGCACAGCGCCTCGGGGAAGCATTCCTTGATGACGACTTGCCGGTCCAAACTGTCCCGCGCCACATAGGTGATCCCGAAACCGCCGCTGCCCAAATACCGTTCAATGACGTACTGCCCGCCCAACAAACGGGTGCCCACCGGCAGGAATTCTGCCGAAGCGTGGGGGTCGTTTGGGGCATTGTTGGGTCTCATTGATTTCCGCACCCCCACGGGCTGTTGCAAGCGTGCGCTCATCATCGGGTGCGCGCTTTTCCTGAGGCTGAAATCGCGGCGAACTGTGTCCAAAGCTCGGCAAAAGGGTGGCTCTGTTCTGGAGAACATTTGCAATTCGAATTGCTTTTGAACGGCCTTCGCAGCGGCACGCCATTTGAAGCTGAGGACACGGCCCGATGGCCTTGCCCCTAGACAGCCTGCGACTGACCTGATCGAAGGGTTGGCGAACAGAGCCGCCACCCCAGCGAAGTACAACACCGGAGCACCCGAAATGACACTGCCAACCACAATGAACGCAATGGTCACTATGGGACACGGCAACATGGATCAGATGGTTTGGCACCCAGATTGGCCCTGCCCCACGCCCGCCGCAAGCGAGGTTTTGGTCCGGGTCAAGGCCTGCGGGCTGAACAACACCGACGTGAACACCCGTGTGGGTTGGTATTCCAAAGCCGTAACGGAGGCCACAAGCGGCGATGGCTATGCCAAAGTCGACGACGAAGACCCGACATGGGGGGCCGCGCCGATATCCTTTCCACGTATTCAGGGGGCTGATGTCTGTGGCGAGATCGTCGCCGTCGGCATAGGCGTGGACGCCACCCGCATTGGTGAACGGATCATCACCGACTGCTGGCTGCGGGACCCGCAAGATCCCAACGACATCAACAAAACCGGTTACTTCGGCTCGGAGCGGGATGGCGGCTTTGCGCAATACACCACCATGCCTGCGGTCAACGCGATTGCCGTAAACAGCCCCCTGTCTGACGCCGAATTGGCCACGTTTTCATGCTCCTACTCCACGGCTGAGGGGATGCTGACCCGCGCTGGCGTGACGGCGGCAGACACTGTTTTGGTACCGGGCGCCTCGGGTGGCGTGGGCACTGGGCTAATCCAGCTGGCCAAGCGACGCGGCGCCCGTGTGGTCGCCCTCGCATCCGAAAACAAACATGACGCGGTGCGCGCCTTGGGCGCTGACCTTGTGCTCCCGCGCGCGCCAGGAAACCTAAGGGCGGCCCTAGGGGACGAGAAAATCACCGTCCTTGCGGATGTCGTGGGTGGCCCCAATTGGAGCACCCTTCTCGATGTCATCGAACGTGGTGGGCGGCTCACATGCTCCGGCGCGATTGCGGGCCCGATCGTCGCGTTTGATCTGCGCACATTCTACTTACGGGATCTGACGTTCACGGGCTCTACCGTCATCGCACCCGAGGTCACAGCAGCACTTGTCCGCTACATTGAAGCCGGTGAAATCAAACCCGCCTTGGCCGCCACCTACCCGCTGCGCGAGCTGCACGCCGCACAATCCGCGTTCATCGAAAAAGCCCACACGGGCAATATCGTCGTGGTCCCATAAGCCCCAAGCCATTGGGGCGGCCTGTCCAGCCGACCCCAATGCGTAAGCTGTGACTAACGCTGCATCAAAGTCGGCATGCCCAGCATCCGAGAAAACGAAAAGCCGTCTCGTTGGGGGCGGTCAGCTGGATCCTGACGTTTGATCACGAGTGGTAGGATAAAGTTCGCCATCCGCGCGTGCTTGGGAAAAATCGAGCCGGTAAAGGGTTTACGGCGGCTCAACAAACCAATCGGGAAATTCGCCATCCGCGCGTGGCGCGAAAAAATGGACCCTGTGAACGGCTTGCGCGTGCTCAACAATCCGATGGGAAAGTTCGCCATGCGGGGGGCGCCGGGCATCAATGCGTTGCTGCCGGTTTTACCGTTGATCAACAGGGGGAACGGCACCGTGGCCATTCGCTGATGCCGTGGAAAGATCGAACGGCTGAACGGCTTGCGCCGGTTGGTCAGCGGCAGAATGATATTCGCCATCCGCCCATGCCGCGGAATAATCGAGCCCGTGAATGGCTTGCGCTGAGAGATCAACTTGATCGGAAAACTCGCCATACGCTGATGTCGCCCAAAGATCGACTTAGTGTAAGGTTTGCGTTGGCTCAGCAGGCCAAATGGCCAGTTCGCCATGTGCGCGTGGCGATAAAACAGGGTCCCGTCATAGGGCTTGCGCTTGGACAAAAGCGGAATGGGCCAATCAGCCATGTGATGATTGCCGCGTGCACGTGAACTACGCTCAACCCCCGACATGAACCGTGGATGGCTTTGCAGAACGCTCAATCCACGGCGCCCGTAGGTTGGGTCCTTCACCTCAACCTCATCAACGACGCCATCAAGAACCACGGCCCCGTTGGCCACGGCGGCTTCGCGCGTCATCCGCGCAACGCCCAAGGGGCGGCATCCGGCCTCTACCAGCATCACAGCGCCGCCCTTAGCAAGGCGCTCTTGATAGACTTGCGCCGCTGCTGGCGTGACTTGCAGCGCAGTCAGTTTATCCGCAAGGCACTCCGCATCCGTGAATGTCCGAATGATCTGTGGCGCAACCTTTTGCTCAAACACGAGCGCATCGCGCGCCGCCATCGCCTGGTCCGCGTGTTCAAAATACCGCGTGATGATCTTTGTCATTGTGCCTCCACTGGCTTTGGTTGTGCGGTCGCTACAGGGCGCGACGTCCGGGAAACGCCACGGCGGATCACGAGCGGAATAGCAATGAGAATAGCCATAACAAGGAACGCCATCTCGATCGTGAAGACTACATTATAGGGCGTGCTGGGCTGAAGTCCCGCAAGGCTTGGGGCCGCCACAAGGATGTCACGGACAATTCCGGCCAGTGCGACGCCAATGCCGGCACAGGTTGCCTGCACCGCACCCCATGCCCCAAGCGACAGACCGACCTGGTCTGGCGGGGCATTTCGGATCGTGGCCGTAAGCGTGCCGTGCCCAAACAGGCCCGCACCAAGCCCAGTGGCTAACGTGCCCACGCAAAAGACAAACCCCCCACCATGGACCGAAGAAAGGATTATCGCCGCAAACCCCGGCAAGCCAATCATCGCACCGAATGTGGCCAAACGCACAGGGTCCCCGCCAATCGCGAGCACACGCGATGCGATACCAAACCCCATCAACGTGCCACCCGCGAACAATGCAGTCAGGCGCGTCGTCTCAGCCACTGAGAACCCAAGCGCTTGGCCGCCATATGGTTCCAGCAGAACATCCGCCATGCCAAAGCCAAATGTGCCTAAGCCGATCACAACCAACAGCCGCATCGTCCCGGGTAAGGCGATCAACCGCCCCCAGGCATCTAAGAATGACACCTTCGGCGTCTGTGCCATGCGCAAGGCGCGCGACCGGTCACGAGATTCCTGTTTCCACATCGCAATCATATTGAGCGCGACAGTCACCACCGCAGAGCCTTGGATCACTTGGATCAGCCGGCCCGGCGTATAATCAGCCAGTAATGCGCCATAGATAAGCGCGCTCACGACCATCCCGAGCAACAGCATAACATACATCAGGCCTACGACCTTTGGGTGGTCCTCTTGCTTGACCAAATCCGTCGCAAGCGCCAACCCCACCGTCTGCACGATATGCAGACCAGCCCCTACCAGCAAAAACGCAAGCGCCGCAGACGACAAGCCCAGCCACCGGGGGGCATCCACCGCCTCGCCGTAGCCCGAAAGGACCAAAAGCGCGAAGGGCATAATCGCAAAGCCGCCGAATTGGTACATCGTGCCCTTCCAGATGTAAGGCACGCGCCGCCAGCCGAGGGCAGACCGATGTTCATCCGATTTAAAGCCGACCAATGTTCGAAATGGTGCAAACAGCAATGGCAGCGCGAGCATACCTGCCACAAGCGCCGCCGAGACATCTAACTCAACAATCATCACCCGATTGAGCGTGCCCATCAACAGTACCAACGCCATGCCAACCGTTACCTGAAACAACGACAGCCGCAGCAATCGCGACAGCGGCACATCCTTGGTTGCGACATCCACAAACGGCAGATAGCGCGGCGCAATTGAGGCCAGCTTGTTAAGGGCAAAGGCGCGATACTTCATGGGTCCATTTACCACCACGGGTCGATGATCAGCTGACATACGCGGCCAGCCAAGCGCTCAGACAAAAAGAGAGCGCCCTCAGGCGAAATCGCCCGGGGCGCGGATGATCGACTAAAACGTGCCGATCACAGGGGGTGCATCTGCGGAAGCCCGAATTGTGCCGGGTTGCAGGATGGCCTTTGCTGATGTGCCATCAGCAAGAACGATGGTCACTTCACGTGCGCCGCCGTCCAGATCTTTTGTATAGGCCACTTTCGCGGTATCCGCGTTTGGTACTGTCATGGCAGACGCCATTTCATCCCCGGAGCCAAGAGGCTGACCGGACAAGAAGTCCGACACCCAAGACGTGTTGCTTAGAACAGCAACGTGGACCGCGAACGACCCAACGGCGACTGCGCCAAGAAACAGGGGGACCCCGACGGACGGGGACACAACAAGCCACATTTTTGCATTGTTCATTGTCTATCCTTCCTTAGCCGAGCCAAGGCGTTGCAGACGCCACAAGAATGTGTGCCAGAAGCGCGATAGCCCCGAACACGCGGGTGCCATCAATGAGGTAGCTATGCACTTCCTCGGCCTCTTTTAGGGTCAGACCGGTTGGCCAGACCTTCTCTGGATCATCGGACATGTCCAAACTCCTCCATGGTTAGGTTTCGGAACCCACACGAAGACGGCTTGGCAAGATGCGATGGCCACTCTCGTGGATTCACGGCCCAGCCCATTATTTAGGCCACAGCCGATAGGAAAACTGTGTACTTTTTTATTTACATTGTAAACTGTCTATATAAGTTTACATATTTTAATGAGCATTAACAAATATTTAACAAAAGAATTACCGCAGATCACATTCAAATTCGGAAATTATCCACAACCCTGCGGTGATCCAACGCACACCCCCTCGCAACCAGAGATGGGCCAGTCTAATCGATAGCGGCGCCGAATCCAGTGACAGTCAAACCGCCATAAACCACCCAGCAAAAAGGGCGCAGCGGTGGACCATTTCAACTATGGAACCGCTGCGCCCTGCCATTAGATTTGACTGAACAGGAAGCCCTTAGAACCCGTCAGGTAACAAGGCGTCAGGCATGTTTTGGTAGCACACCGGCCGTACGAACCGACGAATAGACATCGTCCCAACCGAGGTCGCGCCGAAGTTGGTGGAAGCCGGGTAAGGTCCGCCATGTACCATCGTGTCTGACACCTCAACGCCAGTGGGGAAGCCGTTTACCAAGACGCGGCCAGCCTTACGCTCTATGATCGGCATCAGGCCTTGGGCCATCTGCGTATCAGCGTCATCCATATGGATCGTACAGGTCAGTTGCCCCTGCAATGCCTTGGCAACAGACGCCATTTCATCCGCATTTTGCGCAACGACCACAATGCCCAAGGGTCCGAAGACTTCTTCCTGCAACGCGTGTTCGGCCAGCCAATCTTTGGCTGACACTTGATACAAATAGGGCTTCGCTTCGCGGCCTTCACAGGCCGTGCCGAGAAGTTCACTCACTCCAGCGCCTTGCGCTATGCGAGCAGCCCCGCTGCGGTAGGCATCGGCGATCCCATCCGTCAGCATTGTCTGGCCGCCCATCTCGCTTAACGCGCCCTGTGCCGCATCAACGAACGCATCCGCACCCGGAAGAACGACCGCAATACCGGGGTTCGTGCAGAACTGCCCTGCCCCCATACACAGCGAACCGGCCCACGCGGCGCCCATATCCGCGCCGCGCGCTTTGATCGCTTCGGGCATCATGAACATCGGATTGACCGAGCCCAATTCACCAAAGAACGGGATCGGCTCTGGCCGTGCTGCGCACAGATCAAACAAGGCACGCCCCCCACCGAGTGAACCGGTGAACCCAACGGCGCGGATCAGCGGATGTTGGACCAGTGCGGTGCCGACGTCGCGCTTGCCGCCTTGGATCATGCTGAACACGCCCGGATGCATGCCCGTCTTTTGGATCGCCGCGTGGATCGCCTCAGCCACAATCTCGCCCGTGCCGGGGTGGGCCGAGTGGCCTTTAACCACGACCGGACACCCAGCCGCCAAAGCCGCAGCCGTGTCGCCGCCAGCCGTAGAGAACGCCAGTGGGAAGTTCGAGGCGCCGAATACGGCGACAGGCCCGATCGGGCGCTGCACCAGCTTAAGATCAGGGCGCGGCAATGGCGCCCGGTCGGGCAGTGCTGGATCATGCGCTTGGTCCAGATAATCGCCCTTGAGGATGTGTGATGCAAACAACCGCAGCTGGCCAGTGGTGCGACCGCGTTCGCCCTGAAGGCGCGCCTCCGGCAGGCCGGTTTCTTGGGCGCCAATTTCCGTGATCGCCTCACCGCGGGCCTCAACCTCATCCGCAATTGCGTTCAGAAACGCGGCGCGGTCCTCGCGGGAGGAGTAGCCAAAAGACCAGAATGCCTCTTCGGCAGCTTCGCAGGCTTGTGCCACCAAATCGGGTGTTCCGACCGAATAGTCATGGGCAGGGCCATGCGCCGGATCAGATGCAAAGGTCCGATCACTCGCGACCCATTCGCCAGCAATCAGATGTTTTCCGTGGGGCTTAAAGCTCATCTTGAGTATCCGTTTTTATGGGGGTTCAACTGTCAGGCGCGATTAAGGGCGCCGGGATTAGGGGTCCTCGGGCGCAAGCATGGTGCTAACGAACTGGTCGCCGCGTCCATCCGAGACCAGCGTCGCAAACCTATCAGCGAGCAGAGCTGCCAACGCCGTCCGAGAGGGCGCCGCGTGTTCGATCAAATCACGGGCATACCGCAAGTCCTTAGCCGCGTTGGTTATCGTAAACTGTGCGCCGTCGTAATTGCCGTCTAGCGCAGGGCCAACGGCCTTTTGCAGCGTGCCGGAGCGGGCCGCCCCGCTCATCATGATGTCATATAACGCGCGGGCATCAACGTTCATTTTCTCGGCGCATTGAAATGCATCCGCCAAAAGCATCGTGGTACCCTGCGTAACCAAATTGTTCAGCAGCTTTGCAGCATGCCCGGTACCAGCATCGCCAAAACGGCGCACCGTTTTTGAATAAACGCCAACGATAGCTTCAACCTCGGGAAAATGCGCAGCATCGCAGCCGACAAGCGAGGCGAGGCTACCTTCGCGCGCCTGCTGTGGCCCACCCGTTAGGGGCGCATCCGCAAAAACAGCCCCCCGCGCCGCCAGATCACGCGCCAACTGCGCGCTGGTTTCAGGCCGGGACGTGCTGGTGTCGATCCACATTTGTCCCTTATTGAAATGGAGCACCAATTCACTAGCCAGATCAGCGATGACCTCTGCGTTGGGCACACAGGTGATCAAGACTTCGCAGCCCTGCAGCAGTTCCAGTGCACTGGCCGCTTCAATCGCGCCCTTCGCCAAGAGGTCTTCGACCGGCACTCGGTTTTTGTGGGGCAAAACCACAAGCGGATGCCCCGCCGCCAATAGGCAAGACGCCATGCCAGCGCCCATCAGTCCAACGCCGATAAAGCCTATGGCGGGCAACGTCATAACGCGGCTTCGGTCTTTGCGGTTGTTGCCATGCGCACCAATAGATCAAAGGCTTGGCGCGTGGCGCTCACGTTCGCGATCCCTTGGCCTGCGATATCAAACGCGGTGCCGTGGGCGGGCGTGGCGACAGGGATGGGCAAGCCACCGGCGACGGTCACGCCCCTTTCGAACCCCATCAGTTTGATCGCGATCTGACCCTGATCGTGGTACATTGTGACCACCGCGTCGACCTCACCTCGTTTGGCCTTGAGGAAAACGGTGTCCGAAGGCCAAGGACCGGTCACATGCATTTGACGATCCTGACAGGCTTTGACGACGGGCTCGATGATATCGATCTCTTCGCTGCCGAACTTACCGTTGTCTCCCGCATGCGGGTTCAACGCGGCAACCGCGACGTGTGGCCGTGCTTTGCCAGAGCGCGCGAGCGTGGCATGCGCCAGCTCAATCGCACGCTGGATGCCCGGAGCGTCGATGTTGGCCGCCACATCTTTGAGCCCAATGTGGCTGGTCACGCGGGTGGTCATCAAATCGTCCAAGACGTTGATTTCCGAATGATACCCAGTGAACCCAAGATACCGCGCCATATAGCGATGCTCGTCCTCGGCGTTCAGACCAGCAGAGGTCATTGCAGCCTTGTTGAAGGGTGCAAACAACACGCCATCCACAAGGCCCGCTTGCGCAAGATCAAGCGCCTTATCCAAGCACCTCAGGGACGTCGTGCCGCCCGCTACGGTTACTGCGGCCACTTGGACCTGATCGGGATCAACAGTCGCAAGGTCAAGGTGCACAAGCCCTTCAAAACCTCCGATCGCACCCTCTTCAATCGTGTTGAGCGTAACCTCAACGCCAGCTTGCTCGGCCCCGCGTTGCCAAAGATGGGCATCGCCAACCAAAATGATATCTGCAGCTTGGCACACGCCATCCTCGGACAGCAGTTTAGCAATCAATTCAGGACCAATTCCAGACGGATCACCCGGGACAATAGCGAGTTTGGGGCGCATCATTCGGCCTCTTTTTCAGATTGAACTTCTGCAACCGACGCGGCGATGTTTTTCTCTGCCGTCTGTAGGTGCAATTTCAGGGCGCGACGTGCGGCAACCGGATCACGGGCTTTTAGCGCCTGAACGATATCCAAATGCTCCTGCCGGGTGGCGCCGCGGCCCGCATCGCGCTGCGACGACAAAAACCGCACGCGCCATAGCCGAGCGTTATAAGTGGCATGTGTTTCCGCCAAGGCGACATTGTTCGCGGCCGCTACAATCGCTGCGTGAAACGCCATGTCGCGCCGAAATGCCTCTAGCTTGCCTTCGGAATTGCGTGCCTCTTTGATGGAGGCGTTGATCCGCTCAATTTCAGCCAAGTCAGCGTCGCTCGCGTGGGTACAAGCCAACTCTCCGGCTAACGCCTCAAGCGCGCCTTGGACCCGCAACCAGTCATTGATTTCATCAAGCGAAGGGTCCGCAACGCTGGGACGGCGGGTCGGGCCGTACGCAATAAGCCCTTCCCCTTCGAGAATACGCAGCGCTTCTTTCAGCGGGGTCCGGCTGATCCCGAATGCCTCGGCCAGATCACGTTCCCGCACGGGCATGCCGGGCGCTAGTTTTCCCAGCATTATGAATTCACGCAGATTGTCCGCCGCCTCCGAAGCCAGCGACTTGCGCGGCTTGAGATCGGCGAAATCACGCAGTTCATTTCTCCAGGCAGGATCTTCCATGCTACTTCCCCCACCGCAAAACGAGCGGATCAAGCGGCCGCAGCAGATCAATCATCCGCGACCGAATATCGGGGTGCAAGGGCGGGATCGGGTGGCGACAGAACTCAGACTTGATCACGCCACCCTCTACCATCGCGGCCTTGCACGACTGCCAACCGCATTGCCGATTTTCATGATTAATCGCCATTGCGACCCGGCCATAAGCCTCTGTCGCGCCAGAGACGTCACCCGAGTGATACTTGGTGATAACCGGTTTAATCTGATCCACGATCATACCGCTGGTCATTGACCCTGTCGCGCCGGCGTCCAGATCGGCCAAAAGAGTAATCGCCTCTTCGCCATCAAACGGTGCCTCAATCGCGTCCCCGCCCTCTGCGATCAGGGCACGGATTTTATTGGCCGCGCGCGGGCATTCGATCTTGAACAGCTTCACGGCCTCAATCTCACGCGCCATGCGTACCAGTAACGGAACCGGCAAATCCACACCTGACAAAGGCGCGTCCTGAACCATAATCGGAATACCGACCTCACCCACAGCGGCGAACTGCTCAAAACTCTGCTCGGGCGTGCCCTTAAGCAATGCCCCATGATAGGGCGGCATCATCATCACGATGTCCGCGCCCAAGTCCTTGGCGAAACGCGCACGCTCAACGGCAATTTGGGTGGCGTAGTGGCTGATCGTGATGATCACCGGCACCCGGCCTGCGATATGCTCAACGCTCAGCCGCGCCAACACCTCACGCTCCGCGTCCGAAATCAGGAACTGCTCCGAGAAATTGGCAAGAATGCAAATTCCGTCCGCGCCTTGATCGATCAGACAATCAAGGACACGTTTCATGCCCTCCAGATCGGGGGTGCCATCGTCATGAAACGGGGTCGGTGCGACGGGCCATATGCCGGTGTAGGTGTTCATTCGGTGATCTCGAAGTGTTCCAGATATTTATCAGTGATCGTGATCCCAAGACCCGGCTTTTCCTCGTCCAGTTGCAAGAAACCATCTTGCGCCTCTGCATCACCTTCAAAGATGTAATAGAACAGCTCGTTGCCGACTTCGACATCGAAAACCGGGAAATATTCCGACATTGGGCAGTTCGTGTTGGCCATCGTGACGTGATAATTGTGCATCTGGCCGGCATGCGGGATGACGGGCACCTGATGCGCCTCGGCAATGGCGTTGATTTTTTGGGCCGCCGTGATCCCGCCAACGCGGTTCGTGTCGTACTGCAAAACGCTCACGGCGTTGGTCTGCAACAGGTTCTTGCACCCCATGACCGAAAACTCATGCTCACCGCCAGAAATCGGCACGATGTTCATCGCGTTCAGTTCCGCGTAGCCGGTGGTGTCGTCGCCGATCACCGGCTCTTCCAGCCAACGCAACTCAAACGGGGCCAGCTTGGGCAGCATGCGTTTGGTGTAGTCGAGGTTCCAGCCCATGTAGGCATCGGCCATCAAATCCTTATCGTAGCCGATCACTTCGCGCACGCATTCGATCCGCTTGAGGTTTTCGCGCATCCCCGCCATGCCGTCCCGTGGACCCCAGCCAAAGCGCATCTTGAACGCCTGGTATCCGGCTTTCATCGCCTCTTCGGCTTCGGCCTGCATCACATCAATAGGGCCGGAATACAGCTTGGAGTAATAGACTGGGATTTCCTCTTTGGTGCGCCCACCGAGCAGTTTGAACACTGGTTTATCAACGAGTTTACCCATCAAATCCCAGATCGCGATGTCAATGGCCGACATCGCGGTCATACCCACGCCTTTGCGGCCCCATGCTTGGGTGCGCCGGTACATCTTTTCCCAGATGTAGGCATAGTCGAACGGGTCCTCACCCACGACCAGCGGCGCATACCAATCATCAATCGCCTTCTTCGTGACCGAGGGCGCAAGTGCGGCATTGCCGATGCCAATGGTGCCGTCGTCGGCCTCTACCTCACAGGTCAGCCATTGGTGAAAGCGGAACGATTCCATCGCGTCCCCCTTCATGCCCAGCGCATCAGAGGCGTTGGTGCAGAAGTTCCCCTGTGGCGGGACCGTCGGCCCCGTCCAATTCCAGACACGGGTGCGGATCGATTTAATTTTGGTCATGGGTTATTCTCCCGTAGATTGGAGCGGATCGCGTTGGCGAAACAGGCACCAGCAATAGGGCCCGAACAACGCGAGTACGGTTAAGACGAAAAACAGGAGCGTCAGGGGGCGCGTGAACATCAGCCACCACTGGTCATCGAGCATGATCAGAGATTGGCCGAGCCGCTTCTCCAGCATCCCCCCAAGGATCAACCCGATGGCTAATGGCACAACCGAATAGCCAAAGCGGCGCATGAAATAGCCGATCACGCCAGACCCGATCGCGATGTAGACATCCAGCATAGACTGATCGAGCGCATAGGCCCCAACGATCGAAAACGTGAAAACGATAGGCCATAGAATTTGCACCGGAACAAAGGTCACGCGTGCAAACAGCTTGGCCCCAAACAGCCCCACAAAGATGAACGTGATGTTGACCAGCAGCATGGACCAAAAGATCGCATAGGCAAATTCGGCCTGCTCGGTGAACATGGTTGGCCCGGGCTGAAGCCCGTGGACCATCAGCCCCGCGAGGATAACGGCGGCCGTCGGGCTGCCCGGAATGCCCAAGGCCAAGGTGGGCACCATCGCTCCGCCCGTGGCTGAGTTATTTGCAGCCTCGGATCCCGCGATGCCCTCTATCGCGCCCTTGCCAAATTCCTCAGGCGTTTTGGACCAACGGCGCGCTTCATTGTAACCAATCATTGAGGCAACGGTCGCGCCCTCGGCAGGCAAGATGCCAATAAACGTGCCGATGCCCGAACTGCGCAAAATCGTCTTCCAGACTTTGCGGTAATCCGCGCGAGAGGGCAGCTTGATCGCCTTGAGCAGGATTTGACGCCGCTCAACGCTTAGCCGTTCTGCCTGTACCAACAGCTCGGATATTCCGAAAATTCCGATCATGACCGGGACAAAGCCGATCCCTTCGGACAGCTCATTGAACCCAAACGTAAAGCGCTCAACCGTGGTCAAAAGATCCTTACCCACCGTTGCCAACAAAATACCGATGCACCCCGCGATTATGTTTTTGAGCGGCGTGCCATCCCCAATGGTGGCCAGCATCGAAATCCCAAAAACCGTCAGCGCAAAGTATTCTGGTGGCGCAAAGTTGTAGGCCATCCGCGCAAGCAATGGCGCGGCAAGCATCAGACAAAAGACCGAGATAATCCCACCAATTGTCGATGAAACGGTCGCCATGCCCAGCGCCCTGCCCGCTTCACCGCGTTGAGCCATCGGAAAGCCATCCAAGCAGGTCGTGGCACTTGCCGACGTGCCGGGAGTGTTGATCAGGATCGCTGTAATCGCGCCTGCGAATGTGGCCGCGCAATAGATCGTCGTCAGGATGGCAATCGCGGGGATCGGCTCCATCGTAATGGTGAAAGGCAGCAATAGGGCGGCACCGGTTGTGGCATTCAACCCCGGTAGCGACCCAATGATGACCCCCGCCAGCGTGGCTGCAAACAGCAACACAAGCAGCTGTGGGTCCATCAGTGCGAGAAGTCCGGCAATAAGCGGTTCCATGTGGGTTATCCGTACCAGAGGTTCGTCAGAAAGCCGCGCGGGAAGCGGATCCGGAACACCAAATCAAAGAGAAGAAATACGAGTGCGGGGCTGATAAAAGCGACCAATCCGATGCTCCAAAGCCGCCGCTCACCCCAAAGCGAAGCAAGCCCCCCAGCAAAGACGCCCAAGCCCAAGAATAGGTCGATTTGGGCGACCAGTGAAAAGACCACAAACATGCCAATACTGCGCCAGACGTTTGCGCCCACGACGCCGTGCTCAATCGGCTTGTCAAAGATCATCACCAGAACAGACAGCGCGATGATCAAGATCAGCACCATCTGCGGGAAATCTTCCGGCTGCATACCGCGCAACAAAATCGGCGGAACACGGTCGAACTGGGTACTTAGCCAGTAGGCGAGTAGGCAAAAGACGATCGTGCCGCAGGGCACCGCGTAGCGCGTCATGGATGACATCCTAGAAAAATGCGGGAAGCTCAGGCCGACCCGCAACACATGAGCTTGCGGGTCGGCAGTTTAGTGCGCGTGCTTACTCGATGAAGCCCAGCTCACGCAGAGCGGCGTCCATATCAGCCTGCATCGACGTCAGCTGGTTGCCCCAAACATCAGAGCCCGCGACCGAATTCGCATCAAGCCCAACCGATGTCAGGAAACCCTGGTAGATCGAGTGGCTCATTGCATTCATCAAAGACGCTTCGATCTTCGCGGCCACATCATCTGGCGTATCGGCATGAACAACAAACCCACGCACGGTCGAGAAGTTCGCATCAATTCCCAACTCTTGCGCGGTCGAGACATCGGGCAATCCGCTCATACGCTCAGGCGCAAGAACCACCATTGGGCAGATATCGCCGGCGGAAATCTGTGACCCCGCTTCAGAAAGGTTCAAGACCGCCACATCAACGGCGCCCGCAACAAGCTGCGTGGCCAATTCACCACCGCCATCAAATGGGATGATTTTTGGCGTAGCCAGCTCACCACGACGGGTAAACATAAAGGCCGACACGTCATCGATGTTACCGAGCTGGGTTGTGCCGTAGGTCAGCGGGTCGTCTTTTTGAGCGGCCACAAAGGCCTCTGCATTGTCGTACACGCCGCAACGAGTCATCAGGATCTGTGGATCATCGGTGCCACGCGCGATCGGACGGACGTCATCCAACGTAAGATCGGTTTTGCCAAGCGCCACAGTCGCCGAGTGGCCGATGGTGAATGTTAGGATGCTATGACCGTCGGCTTCTTGCGTCAGGTAGTAATCCATCGCGGTGGCTCCACCGCCCCCACGCTTATTAACAACGACCATGTCAGCGCCAAGCTCGCGCCGCGCGCGGATCATCATCATCCGTGTGGTCACATCTGTACCGCCGCCATTCCCGGCGTGCGTGATCACTTCAATTGTTTTAGTTGGGTATTCTTCAGCGAGAACCTCACCACCGAGGAGCGCTGCGGCAGATGCCAAAGCCAAAAGTTTCTTCATAATTTCCTCCCATGCGTTCGACGCTTTCTGCGCCTTACGTGGCAGATATCATAATATTCAATATTTTGGAATACCAAATTTTGTTGTGAAAATTGGGTATGACCTCCTGATGGAATGCAAGCGCCCTAGGGAGACGCACTGAGCTTTGGCTGCAGAGGGAGGCATGGCCGCAAGTTCGACATTGACCAAGGGGCACTGCTAGCACGGCAGCGCAGAAAATTTCGGAAGCCTAAAAGCGGTGCATCACTCGACTGTGCGAACAATCAGAGGGTTAGTTAATCATCGTTCCTAGAGGGCTTCAGATATAACCAGATCAAAAGGGCAATGAACGCCAGAACCTCGACGTTCATGATCGTATCGAGTGTCGAGTTCATGGTGGTGTCTCGTCCTTCAGCGCCTTGAGAAAGCAAACGACCAGTAAGAGAACCACAAAGACAAACGGCAAAGCCCCTAATGCAATGATCGATTTCACAGCACCAATACTGCCCGACAGGATCATCACAAGACCAAGAGCCCCCAAGATAACACCCCACCCTAGCTTCACTCGGGTAGAGGGGTTCAGGTCCCCACGGGTGGAAAACATACCCAGCACAAATGCCGCGCTTACCACACTCGTCACCAGAAATAGAAACGCCGCAAGCAGTGTCAGCACAATGGTCACGTTCGATAGCGGGTACTGTCGCAGCATGTAGAAAGTCACGGCGCCGGTATCATCACGCACCAAATCAAGAACAGGCAGGCTATCATTCAAGGCGGCGGCAAACCCCGCGCCGCCAAAAATACCAAACCACATCACTGAGAATGCCGAAGGCGCGACGATCACACCCAAAAGGTATTCGCGGATCGTCCGCCCCTTGGAAATGCGCGCAATAAAAACCCCAACAAACGGCGCCCAAGCCAGCCACCAGACCATGTAGGTCAGCGTCCAATCCTGAAACCAGCCGACCGTTACCTCATCCATAAAGGTAAAAGTCCGAAACCCCTGCACAAAGAAACTGCCAAGGTATTCCCCCCCAGCCTGAACTAATCCACCCATGATCGTATGGGTCGGCCCAGCAAGCAGCACATAAAGCATCAGGACAACCGCAATGGCCATTGCAATGTTGGACAACAGCGCCATCCCCTTGCTCAGATCGACAGTCAACGGCGGCAGGTACGCTACGACAAGAACTGCGAACACCGCCAACATGAGCGTGATACCCTGCGCCTCCATCCCGAACAGGATTTCGACACCATCAGCGATCTGAAACACGCCCATAGCAACCGAGCCCCCCAGCCCAATCGCAATAGCAACAATTGCCAGAAGATCAGACAGCCACGCCACCCCGCGCGGAATGGGTCCTTGGCCAAAAACAGCCAAGATCGGCGAGCCGATTAAGGTTGGCCATCCCTTGCGGAAGCCAAAATATCCGATCACAAGCCCCGACAAAGCATAGATCGCCCACGCATGAAAACCCCAATGAAAGTTGGTCACAAACAAGGAAGCGGACACCGCGTCAACGCCTTCGGCTCCATCAAGAGCGATGAAGTGTGTCAGTGGCTCTGCGGTGCCCCAATATAGCAGCCCCACCCCCATGCCGGCCGCAAATAGCATCGTCAGCCAAGAAAGCGTTGAAAATTCGGGCGTATCGTCATCCGCTCCGATCACGATACTTCCGTAGCGGGAGAAGGCCAAAGCCACGCTCGTGATGAGAATGAA
Source organism: Thalassobacter stenotrophicus (assembly GCF_001458315.1). Classification (GTDB taxonomy): domain Bacteria; phylum Pseudomonadota; class Alphaproteobacteria; order Rhodobacterales; family Rhodobacteraceae; genus Thalassobacter; species Thalassobacter stenotrophicus. The sequence continues at coordinate 112,465 of NZ_CYRX01000024.1, forward strand.
ACTGACCGTCAACATGATGAACCATGCCCGAGAGGTGAACTGGATTATGATCAACCGCCGCGCCAGCGCCGTCAGCCCAGCGGTATCAATAATGCCCCAAACCGCTATCCCGCCCGTGATCGCCAAAGCGATCATAAGCATCGGATTGCGCAAAAGGCCCGACATACTCAGTTGGCCCCCATATCAGTTGATGCTTCGGCGGGCTCTGCCCCCATCTCATCCATTTTTACGCCAAAGAAGATCGCATAGAGGGTCGGCACCACGATCAACGTCAGGATCGTTGCGAAGCTCAGCCCACAGATGATGACAACGGCCAAGGAGTTAAAGAACGGGTCCCAAATGAGCGGGATTACCCCCAAAACAGTCGTCACAACCCCAAGCGTGACAGGGCGGGCTCGGCTGACAGCCGCATCTAGGACCGATTGCATACGCGCCCTGCCCGCTGCAATCAAACTGTCGGTTTCATCAATCAAAACGATAGCATTCTTAATCAACATACCCGTCAGTGAGAGGATGCCAAGGATGGCCATAAACTCGAGCGCGGTCTGTGTAATAACCAGCCCCCAAACGACGCCGATCAAAGCCAAAGGCACCGTCAGCCAGATGATCAGTGGCTGACGCACGGGGCTTTGTTGCACAAACCCGCTTGGGGACGTGTTTCCCCTGACCCCGGACGGATT
>NZ_CYRX01000025.1 GCF_001458315.1 Thalassobacter stenotrophicus
TCTGAATCGCAGATCACGCACTATGCCGTAAGTGTGGGGCGGAAACACCGCTTACTGTGGAACTGCGTAGCAGTGACGCAAACAAAAATCCAAATGCAAATACAAACTGTAAAATGAACAGCTATGGCTCAAACTCAAATGTCATAGAATATGTATTGTCTGATATTTACACATAACCAACTGTTATCGAACAGGATTGTTAATCTCAGTATTGTGGTTGCTCATCTGCAATATCAGACTTTACGCTTGTGCTTAACCAACGTGATATTTGAGGTTGATATGGCACAAGCTAAGACACTCACAGACGCTCAGCTGAAGCGAGCCTTACGCTACTGCGCAACTCGCAAACATACGGTGCGTGACAAAACGATACTGCTGTTGGCGATGAACACAGGGCTAAGGGCAAAGGAAGTTGCAGCACTGCGCTTTGGTGATGTGTTTGACGAGGAACAAAAGCCACGCAGCCAGTTCACACTGTCAAAGACACAAACCAAAGGCGCATGTATACGCACAGTGTTTGTAAACAAGCAGCTTAGCCAAGCACTTGCTGAGTATCAGCACTGTACACGCTGCGTAGACGCTGCAGCGCCATTGTTCCGCAGTCAGAAAGGGGGACACTTTAGTGCCAACACCATGTGTCAGCTGTTCCTCAACATATTCCACGCATGTGGATTGCAAGGCGCAAGCAGCCACAGTCCTCGCAGAACATTCATCACACGTTTGGCGAACAAGGGAATTGGAGTTCGTGTGTTGGCTGAACTTGCTGGGCACAGCTCAATAGCTGTCACACAAAGGTATATTGATGTGAATGATGAGCAGATGGCAAATGCTGTGGAGTTGCTTTGATTAGGGCATTGGATTAGTATCTTTTTGGAACTCAATAGATAGGACATCAGTATGCGTAAAATCAGCTCACTACTCATCCTCTGCAGCGTAATCGCTGTGTCAGCTTGCACACCACCAGCCACCACAATGGTTGAGCCAGAGATTACAAGCAACAAGCTATAACATTCAAAAGGGTAGGTTCGAACCTACCCTTTTATCCACCCAGCCTCGTAGCCAATTCCTGCGCAGTAGCGTGTTTGCCGTAGTAACTTTCAATAATCTGCACACTGGTGCCCATGTTACGGGCGATATCAAACACATTAACTTTGCCATGTCTCAGCATCTGCACAGCGTAAAAGTGCCTTAGGCTGTACAGCGTGTATTTCTCACCATCAGCATTATGGGTGATATTTTCACGCTTAAGAACTTCGTTAAATTGATCAATTAGCGTGATAATCTTGTTGCCATCTGGCATTCTAAACAGCCAATCATCATGCTGTGCTGTTTTACGACTGTGTTGTTTTGCACCAACTGCTGCTGTACGTGCCCACTCTTCTTGCCAACGAGAATTGCGTTCAAGTGTACGTTCCACATATCTTGCAGCGTTAGCACGTAGAATAACATAACGCTTTCCAGTCTTACCGTTGACGTTAAATGCGTAGTTTTCTCTACCACGTTCGTCTGTAAATCGCTCTAAGTCGCCAATACGTAGGTTGTTAGCTTCGCCTACACGCATGCCACTGTTGGCAAGGACAAGCACATAGTCACGCAGTAGCTCACGTGTGTAGCGCCAACGAGCATTGTCTTTCTCCTCATGCATCCAGCGCCTAATACCTTTGTACAGCACACTGTATTCACGCAGTGTGAATGCTGGGCGTGTTTTAGTACGCTGTGCTTTGTGCCTAAACGTTGGTGTTGGTTTGTTACCTCTGTATCCACGTTCTTGTGCAAACTTCAGCACAGTGAGCGCAAAGGTTGTTTCCCACTCAAGTGTTTTATCTGCTGGATTTAAGCTGTGGTTCTTTGGACGCTGTTCAACTGGCATGCGATGATAGTAGTCACGTCGCCAATCCACATAGTCACGCAGCAGTGCGTTATCTATCTTATCAACAGGCTTCTTGCCACAATACTCGTGCCAGAACTTGCTCACACGCACTATCTGACGCAGCATGTAATCACTGGTTTGCTGTTGATTGGCTTTGTTACTGTGTTTGTAAGTGCCACGTGCGTTTTGGCTCTCACGCAGTTTGGCATATTCGTTGAGCACATCACTGAAACGTTTAATCTGCAGTGGTAGCTGTTCTTCTTTGCGGAACTCTAACTCGTAGTGCGCACGTACTGCCAAATCACGTGCCTTAGCCAAGTCTCGTGTCTTAAGGCTTTTGTAGATGTACTGACGCTTACCTTTGTACAAACGCACTTGAAAGATGCCATTGCGCGAGAACAGCAGCACCCTTCCGTCAAGCAGCTTTTCTTCAAACTCACCCTCAGTTTTGCCTAACAAATGCCTAACAACCTATGCAAAATCGCCATTTGCATAACATTTTATGCTTTGCAATTGATTGTTAAATCACTGTTATTAAACAGATTTATATGCGCCCGTGACAGTGCTTGAACTTTTTGCCTGACCCGCAGGGGCATTTGTCGTTGCGGCTTGGATTTCCCCAAGTGCTTTGATCGTTCTCGTTAAAGTCCGGTGCCGCAGCTTCGGCTCCGTCAGCCGCCTCTGCCGGGGCGTTTCCTGATGCGGCAGCCTGTTGGGCGGCTTGCTGCGCCATAAGCTGCGCGATCAGGGCTTTTTGCTCTTCCTCCGTGCGGGGGCGGATGGTCGACAAAATCTTTGTCACCTCGGCGCGCAGACTATCAAGCATCGAGGCAAAGAGCTGGAAGCCTTCGGTTTTATACTCATTCAGAGGGTCGCGCTGCGCATAGCCGCGGAAGCCCACAACTGAGCGCAATTGTTCCAGCATCAAAAGATGCTCGCGCCATTTGCTATCAATCGTCTGCAAAAGCACCTGCTTTTCGATGGTGCGCATCGCATCGGGGCCAAACTGAGCCGCCTTCGCAGCCATGTATTCGTCGGCCGCTTTTACGATCCGCTCACGCATGACATCTTGGTCCACGCCGTCTTCTTCGGCCCAGTCTTTGACCGGCATATCGATGTTCAGATGTGCCGTGATATCAGCGTTCAGAGCCTCGGTATCCCACTGCTCCGAATAGCTGCGAGGGGGCATATGCAGGTCGATCAGGTCGTCGATCACCTCATGACGCATGTCGCGCGCCACTTCCGAGATATCCTCGGCTTCCATGATCTCAAGACGCTGCTCAAACACCGCTTTACGCTGGTCATTCATGACGTCGTCGAACTTCAACAACTGTTTGCGGATATCAAAGTTACGGCCCTCGACCTTGGCCTGTGCCTTTTCAAGCGACTTGTTGACCCAAGGGTGCACGATGGCCTCACCCTCTTTCATCCCAAGCGTTGAGAGCACTTTTTCCAGCCTTTCAGAGCCGAAAATCCGCATCAGGTCATCATCAAGTGAGAGAAAAAAGCTGGACCGACCGGGATCACCCTGACGGCCTGAACGGCCGCGCAGCTGGTTATCAATCCGGCGGCTTTCGTGGCGCTCCGTGGCAAGCACAAATAGCCCGCCCGCATCCAGAACCTTCTGCTTTTCCTCAGCGACTTCGGCTTCGATCCGGGCACGGGTTTCCGCAGGATCGGCGTCGGGGGGGTCAGCCATGGCCTGCAAAACGCGCATTTCGACGTTGCCACCCAGTTGGATGTCGGTGCCACGGCCCGCCATGTTGGTGGCAATAGTGACCTGACCCAGTTTGCCTGCGTCCGCTACGATTTGGGCTTCTTGCTCGTGCTGGCGAGCGTTCAAAACGTTGTGCGCGATGCCCTCTTTGGTCAGCAACTGGCTCAGCATTTCTGATTTTTCGATCGAAGTGGTGCCGACCAAAACGGGCTGGCCCTTGGCGTTCGCTTCTTTGATCGAAATTACCACGGCGCCGAATTTTTCTTGTGCCGTGCGATAGATTTGATCGTGCTCGTCTACACGTGCGATGGGCTTGTTGGTGGGCACTTCGATCACGCCCAATCCGTAGATGGACGCGAATTCTTCGGCCTCGGTCGCCGCCGTCCCGGTCATGCCGGACAGTGTGTTGTACAGGCGGAAATAGTTCTGGAACGTCACCGAGGCGAGTGTCACGTTTTCGGGCTGAATTTGGCAGCCTTCTTTTGCCTCAATCGCTTGGTGTAGACCGTCGCCCAAACGTCGCCCGGCCATCATGCGGCCCGTGAATTCGTCGATCAAAACGACCTCGTTGTTGCGCACGATATATTGTGTGTCTTTCAAGAACAGCTTGTGCGCGCGCAGACCCTGATTGACGTGATGCACCAGTGTGACGCTTTCGGGATCGTACAGGGACTGCTCGGCATCCAGAAGACCAGCTTCGTGAAGGATCTCCTCAAGGAATTCGTTGCCTTCGTCAGTAAAGGTCACGTTCCGGGTCTTTTCGTCGAGCGTGTAATGCTCTTCGCGGACCTGTGGGATCAGTTCGTTTACCTTGATGTATAGGTCAGAGCGATCCTCAGAGGGGCCCGAGATCACCAGTGGTGTCCGCGCCTCATCGATCAGGATTGAGTCGACTTCATCCACGATGGCAAAGAAATGCCCGCGCTGCGCCATATCTGATTTGTTGGCGCGCATGTTGTCGCGCAGGTAGTCAAAACCCAACTCGTTGTTGGTCGCGTATGTGATGTCCGCCGCGTAGGCCGCTTGCTTTTCGGCCTCGGGCTGCTGGGGGTAAACGACGCCGGTGGTCATGCCCAATTGCGCGAACACTTTGCCCATCCATTCGGCGTCACGTTTTGCGAGATAATCGTTAACGGTCACGACGTGGACGCCCTTGCCCGCAAGCGCATTCAGGTACGCGGGCAGGGTGGACATGAGGGTCTTGCCCTCACCGGTTTTCATCTCGGCGATGTTGCCTTCGTGCAGGAAAATCCCGCCTAAGAGCTGTACGTCAAAGGCGCGCAGGCCAAGCGCGCGTCGCGCCCCTTCGCGGCAGTTGGCAAAAGCTTCGGGCAGTAGCGCATCCAGGCTTTCGCCGTTCTGGGCCCGCTCTTGCAATGTGCGGGTGCGTGCGATGATCTCTTCGTCTGACAGGGCCTGAAATTCAGGCTCCAGCGCATTGATTTGAGCGACAATCTTGCGGGTTGCTTTTACTTTGCGATCGTTCGGCGTGCCAAAAACCTTTTTGGCAATAGTTCCCATCCCCAACATCAGCGTCGCATCCCCAATCGTAAGTTGCACGCAATCGCATGCGTGCGAAAAGTTTGGTGACAGTCCGCTTGTCCCTGTCGCGCGTGACCAGTATCAATGACATGAGCGCTGTTGATAAGGGCGGACTGACTTCGTCTATCGGCACATAAGCGGCTGTCTATGGGCTGTCAACGTGACGAACCCGACATGTGCGCAGGATTGACACTATCACCTGCGCACCGCGCGGTTCCAAACCTCAAAGGATCTTCATGAAACATCTTCTCGCTTCTGCCGCCATGATCGCCTTTCTTACTGCTCCCGCCGTGGCGCAGGATGCCGACACAGTTCTTGTGACGGTGAACGGCAAGGACATCACCCTTGGCCATATTATTGCGGTTGCCGATAATCTGCCTGCCCAGTTTCAGCAGTTGCCCGATGAGCAGCTTTATAACGGGTTGTTGGAGCAATTGATCCGTCAGGAAGCACTGGCATCGGGCGTGCGCGACGATATGAGCCGGGCGTTGCGTCTGTCGCTAGAGGCGCAGGAAACCGCGCTTATCGCGAATTTCGTGGTGGACCAGGCCGGCAGCGGCGAAGTAAGCGAAGCCGACCTGCGTGCCCAATATGAAGCGCAATTCGGTAACGCGGAGCCCACGCCAGAGTTCAACGCCTCTCATATTTTGGTCGGAACCGAGGCGGAAGCTGCGTCGTTGGTGAGCCAATTGGCTGAGGGTGCGGATTTCGTGGAACTGGCGAAAACCTTCTCGACTGGCCCGTCGGGGCCCAACGGCGGCAACTTGGGCTGGTTTGGTTTGGGCCAGATGGTGCCCCCCTTTGAGGCCGCGGTGCAGGCACTTGAGGTAGGCGAGGTGTCCGCGCCCGTTGAGACCCAGTTCGGCTGGCATGTCCTGATACTGAATGACCAGCGGGAAGTTGGAGGCCCGACCTTTGATGAGGTTCGGGATGCACTGGCCGAGTCTGTACGGGAAGCACGTGTGGCGGCCGCCGTTGAGGGCGCGATGGCTGCGTCGACGGTCGTGCGCGCCGAAGTGGAAATTGATCCCGCCCTTGTCCGCAACAGCGATCTGATCGCTGACTAAAGCCCATGAAAACGGTTGAGCGTCCTGAGATGTCGAAGAAAAAACAGAAAATCAAGGCGCTGAAGGCCGAAGTTAAACGCCTTCGCCGCGCGTTAGAGGCGCCAAAGGGGCCGTTGGTCTCCCCCTTGGCGCCTGCCGCATTTCCGGAATTGCCCATTGTGCCCGGTGTGCGCTTTGCCACGGCTGCGGCGGGTGTTAAATACGCGGGCCGCACGGATGTGATGCTGGCGGAATTGGCGCCGGGAACAGCGGTGGCTGGCGTGTTCACGCGTTCTGCCACGCGGTCGGCGAACGTGCTGGATTGTCAGGCCAAGATCGGTAGCGCGCCTGACGCAGGGGCCGCAATCATCGTGAATTCCGGCAACTCCAATGCGTTCACAGGGGCGGCGGGCGATGCATCAGTCGCGGCGATTTGTGATGCGGTGGCGCAAGGCTTGGCGTTGCCTGTGGACCGGGTCTTTACGGCCTCAACCGGGGTGATTGGGCAGCGTTTGCCACATGATCGGATCACTGCGAAGGTCACGGAATTGGTCGATGCGCTGCATCCGGATGGTGTGGCCCAAGCCGCCGCTGCAATCATGACGACCGATACTTTTGCCAAAGGCGCTAAGGCGACGGCCGACATTGCGGGCACGCCCGTGCAGGTTGTGGGTATCGCCAAAGGCTCAGGCATGATTGCGCCGGATATGGCCACGATGTTGGTCTATATCTTCACCGATGCTGCGATTGCACAGCCCACCTTGCAGGCTATGTTGGCGCGTCTTACGGACCGGACGTTCAATGCGATTACGGTTGATAGCGACACCTCTACCTCCGATAGCTTGATGCTCGCTGCGACTGGTGTGGCTGAACATGCGATGATCGACGACCTCACAATACCTGAAGCCGCCGCGTTTGAAGCTGCTTTGCACACCGTGATGCATGATCTTGCCTTGCAGGTGGTGCGCGACGGTGAGGGCGCGACCAAGCTGGTTGAGGTCCAAGTCACCGGTGCCGCAAGCGAAGCGGATGCCCGCAAAGTGGCCTCTGCGATCGCGAATTCACCCCTTGTGAAGACAGCGATCGCTGGCGAAGACCCCAACTGGGGGCGCATCGTGATGGCCGTGGGCAAGTCGGGCGCGGTTGCGGACCGCGACACGCTTACGATCCGGTTCGGCGATATCGTGGTCGCGGAAAAAGGCTGGGTCAGCCCCGAGTACACCGAGGAAGCAGGCGCCGCCTATATGAAAAACGACCAGATCACTGTCGCGGTCGATCTCGGCGTTGGGGCTGCGCGCGATACAATGTGGACCTGCGATTTGACGTATCGCTACGTCGAGATAAACGCAGACTACCGGTCCTGATCCGGATTTAGGGGAATAGTATGAAGGTCGTTTTGGTTTCGGCCGTCGCGTTGATTGATGTCGATGGGCGGGTTTTGTTGGGGCAACGCCCCGAAGGCAAAAGCATGGCGGGTCTGTGGGAATTTCCAGGGGGCAAGGTTGAGCCCGGTGAGACGCCCGAAGCCGCATTGGTGCGGGAACTAGAGGAAGAACTGGGCATCAACACGTGGTCGTCCTGCTTGGCGCCGTTAACGTTTGCCAGTCATACTTATGAGGATTTTCACCTCTTGATGCCTCTGTTTGCCTGCCGCAAGTGGGAGGGGCAGGCCCAATCCCGTGAAGGCCAGGCGCTAAAATGGGTTCGGCCCAACGCTTTAAAGGATTATCCAATGCCTGCGGCTGATGTGCCGCTCATCCCGATCCTGCGGGATTGGCTGTAGGCCGCAGTTTCAAAATTCACGGACATTTAACCGACCTGAATCGATTTAGGCGTGAGTAAATGTGTATGCCTAATACTGCAGCGGGTGCCTCAAAATAAGGCGATAGTGGCCGGTGTGCATACTAGATGTGCCTCTGAACTATGCGCAGATGCGTTTAAATCGGCAAAAATACGCGCAAAAGGCGAGCGATCGGAACTTAAATTAATAGATGCTTAACTTGTGGGCACTATAACGTTTGTGAGGTTGAGGAGGAGCCTGCACAATGATCAAAACCATAATGATTGGATCGACCGTATCCGTGCAGGGCATCTTCGTGAAGCTGCTTCCCAACAAACTGATGCAGGTCCGGGTCGGTTCTCGGATATTCACGGGGCGCCCAGTGGGGGCTGGCTGACCACGTTTCGTAGTCAGCCGATCGGGATTTAGACCCAGCCACCAAGGTTATCGCGTACGATGTCCGCGAGAGCATCCATGTGGACATCGTCATCGTTCAGGCATGGGATATAGGTGAATTGCTCACCGCCGGCCTCTTCAAAGCTCTCTTTGATCTCCTCGTTGATCTCTTCCAGTGTCTCGATGCAGTCGGCTGAGAACGCGGGCGCGATGACGGCGATCTTCTTCTTGCCGTCCTCTTCCGCAAGGCGCGCGACCTCTTTGACCGTGTAGGGCTTCAGCCATTCTTCAGGACCGAATTTCGACTGGAAGGTCGTCATAATCTCGCTCTTGTCCCAGCCCAACCGTTCGCGCAGCAGACGCGTCGTTTTCTGGCACTGGCAGTGGTAGGGGTCACCCTCCATCAGGTACCGTTTTGGCACGCCGTGATAGGAACAGACCAAGATGTCAGGTCGGTCTTCGATGTTGGCGTAGGCGCGTTCTACGGATTGCGCGAGGGCCTCGATATAGCGCGGGTCGCTCGAATACGCAGAGATTGTGCGCACTGCTGGTTGCCACTTGGGGGCCATCAACGCGCGGAAAAACTGGTCGTTTGCCGTGGCGCTCGTGGCACCTGCGTATTGCGGATAAAGCGGGAAAAACAAGATCTTATCACAGCCAGCGGCCAGCATCTGCTCGACCTTGGATTTGGTCGATGGGTTGCCGTAGCGCATGCAATAATCCACCACCACGCGGTCGCCAAAGCTTTCGGCCATCCTCTGCGCCATTTTTGCGGTTTGCGCTTTGGTGATTGTGGCCAAGGGGCTTTCGCCTTTGTCCTCGTTCCAGATGGATTTGTACGCCGCACCAGAGCTAAAGGGCCGCTTGGTCAAGATCACGAGCTGCAACAGCGGCTGCCACAGCCAAGGGGAATAATCGATGACGCGGCGGTCGCTCAGGAACTCACCCAGGTAGCGGCGCATGGGCCAGTATGTATAGTGATCCGGCGTGCCCAGATTGGCCAGCAGCACACCGACTTTGCCAAACTTCACCTTTGGGTGATCCGCATCGGCATGGGTCAGCGAGCCGTCGGGCTTGAAGTCGGGCAGGGTGTTGCTTGGGGAATGCATCGCGTCTTTCATGTCGTCTCCGGTGGGGGGTAGCTTGTCTCAGTATACTCGACGGTGCCAAGCGCGTCAGCAAGGCGGGCGGTTGCCGAGCCGGGGCGCAGCGGTTTGGGTTGATCGGCAGAGGGTGCCCAGCCGGTTAGAAAGGCCAGCTCAAAGGTCGCCTGGATGCGACCGCCCTCTGCGGGAAAGGCTTGGCTATAAATATGGGCCGCTCGTGGGAAAAGGCCACGTTTGGGCGGTGTTTTGTGTCGATCGGCCAGCGCGTTGGTCTCGCCCATGGCGCGCAGGTCACCGATCAGGTGGGTCAGATCGCGGTAGGTTACGGCGCGTGTCAACACATCGGCCACAGGCAGGGCCAGCCCTGCACGCCCCAAAAGCGCGCCCAGATCACGGATGTCACCCATCGGTGCGACCCGCGGCGATAGCCCGCCCATTTCGGCGGCTTCAGCTTCGGACATCGCGGCGCGCAGTTCGCGCAGGGTTTGCCCGCCAAAGGCCACGCACAACAACAGCCCATCAGGTTTGAGCGCGCGGCGCGCCTGCACCAACTGCCCGACCGGGTCATTGGCCCAGTGCAGGGCCATCGCGTGGATGACCAGATCATGCGCACCAGGCGTCAGATCCAGCTGGTCAGTGTCGGGCACAATATGCGCATCAGGAAAGGCAGGGCCCCAAATTTGCGGGGCACCGGTCACAATCGCAGGCTCTGTAAACGTTCTATTAACGTCGATGAGTCTTTCTTTGATCTCATCAATGGCGTCGTGGTGCAGAAACCACGCGCCGACATCACCGTGCCGGGCGGCGCGCGCACGGGCATGGGCCAGTGCGGTTTCATCGGTTAGTCGGGGCGTTTGGGTCATCATAACCAGCGTAGATAGGAGAAACCTTTGGGTTTGCAAACCGTCATCCGTGCGCTTTTCCCGCCGCAATGCCTTCTGTGTGAGGCGTGGGTGGCAGAGGCGGGTGGTTTATGCCCGGAATGTTGGCGAGAGACAGAGTTTCTGACGGGCGTGCTATGCGACAGTTGTGCCGCCCCTCTGCCGGGCTTGGAGGCTGATATCGCTGTACAATGCGATACGTGCTTGTCCACGCCGCCACCATGGCGACATGCGCGCGCGGTGATGCGCTATTCAGGGCGGGGGCGGCATTTGGTCTTGGCGCTCAAGCACTCCGACAGGACCGATATTGCGCCGGGTGCGGCGAGCATGATGCACCGCGCTGCCCATGACATAATCACCACAGAAAGCGTTTTCGTACCGGTCCCGCTGCATTGGACCCGGTTGGCCAAGCGACGCTATAACCAGGCGGCTCTTTTGGCGCAGGCTTTGGCGAAACAGACGGGCGCTCAGGCAGCGGTGGGCGCGCTGCATCGATCGAAACGAACACGCTCACTGGGTGGGTTAAATGCAGATGCCCGCGCGCGGGAGTTAGATGCCACGATTGTCGTTGCGCAGCCGCAAGCTGTTCTGGGCCGTCACGTCGTTATTGTGGATGACGTTCTGACCTCTGGGGCCACGTTGCGGGCCTGTGCCCGTACGATACTGCAAGCCGGTGCGGCCCATGTTGATATTGTGGTTTTGGCGCGCGCGGCACCTCAGGCCTGATGGCCCTTGTGGCCTCCCGACTGGACCTTTGGGTGCGGCCATGCTTTAGGACTGTGTAACCCAACGCCCCTGCGAGAGGAGTGCACATGCAACCCGTCGAAATCTATACCTCCCCCACATGTGGTTTTTGCCATGCGGCCAAGCGGCTGTTGTCCTCCAAGTCGGTGAATTTTGTTGAGTTCGACGTCTCGCGCACCCCTGAAAAACGTCAAGAAATGATGTCGCGGGCCCATGGTGGCCACACCGTTCCGCAAATTTTCGTCGGCGACATCCATGTGGGTGGATGTGATGATCTTTATGCCTTGGACCGCGCCGGAAAGCTGGACGCGCTACTTGCTGGGTAGCGAAGCCCGATGAGGCTGGGCCTGATCCAACCCACCGCGAGCGATACGCCCGCCGACAACCTTGCGGCCACGCTGGCTGATATTGAGCGGGCGGTTGAGCAGGGCGCCGAATGGGTGCTGACCCCAGAGGTCACCAATTGTGTGTCCGCCAGCCGTACCCGTCAGGTTGAGGTGCTAGAGTTGGAGGAGCATGACACCACCCTGCCTGCTTTGCAAAAAGCGGCGGCGGATCATGGGATTTGGCTGCTGATTGGATCACTCGCGATCAAGACAAACGACCCTGATGGGCGCTTTGCCAACCGATCCTATCTGATTGATCCCTTTGGTGAAATTACGGCCCGCTACGACAAGATCCATATGTTCGACGTAGACGTGTCCGCGACCGAAACCTACCGCGAAAGCGAAGGCTACCGCCCGGGTGACAAGGCTGTGCTTGCGCAAACCCCTTGGGGCGCTGTGGGCATGACGATCTGCTACGACGTGCGGTTTGCGCATTTGTATCGGGGGCTGGCGCAGGCGGGGGCGACGTTCTTGACTGTGCCGTCTGCGTTTTCGCCCGTTACGGGGGCGGCGCATTGGCATGCTCTCTTGCGGGCGCGGGCGATTGAAACGGGCTGTTTCGTGATTGCGCCCGCGCAAACCGGTACGCATCCGACGACGCGCGGCCGCGCGCGGGCTACCTATGGTCATTCACTTGTCGTCACGCCATGGGGCGACGTGGCGCTGGATGCGGGTGAGGCATGCGGTGTATACCTATGCGATATCGCGCCTGAAGAGGCGGCCGCGGCGCGCGCACGCGTGCCCTCAATCACAAAGGATGCGCCCTTTACCGGGCCCTAATGCAGCAAAAAGCATGACGACCGACACCGAAGACCTCGCCGTATCGCTCTTTTCGGAGATGCTCACAGCAGATCAACTGCTGCGCAGTCGGCTGTCAAAAGTGCTGCCCAAGGGGATGGAGTTGAGCCATTTTGCCGTGCTCAACCACCTTGCGCACATCCAAGAAGAGCGGTCCCCCGCGCAGCTGGCTCAGACATTTAATGTCACCCGTGGGGCGATGACCAATACGTTGGGAAAGTTGGAATGGGCCGGTCACGTGCACATTCGCCCCGACTGGGATGATGCCCGTCGCAAGATGATCGCGATCAGCCCCGCCGGGATTAAGGCTCGGGATGCCGCTGTGGCGGCCCTTCTGCCGTTGATTGTGGATTTGGTCGAAAGCATCGGGCGCCAAAAGGCGCGTGCGACCGTGCCGGTCCTGCGGGAGATGCGCAATCGGCTGGCTAGGGACGATTGATCCCATCAGTGCCCGCAGCGTAAAAAGGGCGCCCCGAGGAGCGCCCTTTCTTTAAAATGCATGTCATAAATAATTTTTAGAGGGACCTGAGATCAGGACTTCTTGCGACGGCTCCGCATAAAGGCGATGCCACCCAGACCTGCAAACAGCAGGGGCAGGGATGCTGGCAGCGGAACAGCAGCCATTGTCAGGTTAGCGAATTCAAACGCGGGCAGACCAACCGACTTGAATGTGATCGAGTCGAAACCAGCACCTGTTGTGTCTGTGATCGTGACCAGCACCGCACCACGGCCAAGACCGGGCGAAGGGAAGATCGGCTGCAGAGCAGGGTCCGCACCGTTGATCACAGTCGTGGCGCCGCCACCGGACAATGTGATTTCGAGATCATTGTATGTGTCTGGCGAGCCCCAGATGAACGAAACCACGCCCATCGAGTTACCTGTCAGGCTGTATGTCGCCGTCGAGTCGCGGGAAACCGCCGTGTAAAGTGCGGATGGATCGTCGACATTGATGATGCCTGTCCATGGGCTTAGGCGTTGGTTCGGGAACACGGAGGAGTTACCCACCACGTTCTCGGCCACAAAGCCAGTTGTTGAGTCCGCAAGCGGGTTTGCAACGGGTGTGGTGGGAATGACATTGGATTGCGTGATCGTCACGGCGAATGCCAGTGACGCAGAGGCAGCCAACATCCCCGCAGCAACTAAAGTGGTTTTTAAAGTTTTAAACATGATTTCCTCATCAGTAACTAATCTTAAGATACATTACATGAGGTGTTTAAAATCTTCAACGTTTTCGTGCAAAAACGACCATAACCCTTAAAAATGGACAAATTTGAGTGAAAACAAGGCACTTATAGGGCAAAGTTGCGCAGTCGTTAAGCACATGACGCTTCGTGACGTTAACGTTTTGTTATCTTTTGATACTCGCGGTCACATAATTGACCGAAAGATCCTTGGCGGAGATTCGCCACTTCCACGTTACCGGGTTGAACTGAAATCCCTTGCGATCAACGGGTGTGAGGCCGGATTGTTCAATGAGTTGAAACAGTTCGTCAGGGGTGATGAACTTGCGCCAGTCGTGGGTACCTTTGGGCAGCCAGCGCATCACATATTCGGCGCCGATGATCCCCATGACAAAGCTTTTGGGGTTCCGATTCAGGGTGGAGCAGATCATCAGTCCACCCGATTTCATCAATTGCTGGCAGGCTGTCAGATAGGCGAGGGGATCGGCCACATGTTCGACGACCTCCATGTTCAGAACAACGTCAAACCGGGGCTCATCACTGGCGGCCAAATCTTCGGCCGTGGTGCAGCGGTAATCGATTTCGAGGCCGGATTGCTCTGCGTGTAGCTGTGCCACGGGGATGTTCCGTTCTGCGGCATCAACACCCACTACGGTTGCACCCAACCGCGTCATTGGCTCAGCCAAAAGGCCGCCTCCACAGCCAATATCCAGCAGGCGCAGGCCCTTAAACGGCTCTGGCTGGGTCAAGTCACGGTCAAATTCCATCGCGATCTGCTGGGTGATGTAGTCCAACCGGCAGGGGTTCAGCATGTGCAGGGGCTTGAACTTGCCATTGGTGTCCCACCACTCGGCGGCCATGGCTTCGAATTTTGCGATCTCGGCGGCGTCAACTGTTGTGGTCATGGGGGCAACTCTTCGGTAGGGTTTGTGTGGTGCAAGGTTTCCAAAGGGCTATATAGAGCACCCATGGACAGATACCCGAGTCAAAAGCGCGCAGGCGCATACCTGTACCCGCCGTTGGACCCCTGGGACCAGCGAATGTTAGAGGTAGGCGAGGGGCACCGCATCTATGTAGAGCAGTGTGGCAACCCCGAAGGCGCGCCGGTGATTGTGCTGCATGGTGGCCCCGGTGGCGGCTGTAGCCCATCTATGCGGCGCTATTTCGACCCCAATGTGTGGCGGATCATTCTGTTTGATCAGCGTGGATGTGGCCGCTCGCGCCCCCATGCGGTGGTCAAGGACAATACAACTTGGCACCTTGTGCGCGATATTGAGGCCATTCGAAACACGCTGGGCATCGATCGGTGGGCGGTTTTCGGCGGCTCATGGGGGGCGACGCTGGCGTTGATCTACGCGATCACGCATCCCGAGCGCGTCGGTTATCTCGCGGTGCGTGGTGTTTTCCTTATGATGCAGCGAGAGTTGGATTGGTTTTACGGCGGCGGAGCGGGGCAATTCTGGCCCGAGCAATGGGCGCGGTTTGTCGGCCTCATTCCCGAGGAAGAGCGGGACGACCTGATTGCGGCCTATCATTCTCGGCTATTCTCCGGTGATCTGATGCAGGAGACCCGCTATGCGCGGGCTTGGGCCGCGTGGGAAAATGCGTTGGCCTCGATGGCGAGCCAAGGCCACGGTGGGGATAGCCCCGCGGAATACGCCCGGGCGTTTTCGCGGCTTGAGAACCATTATTTCGTGAACAAAGGTTGGCTCGAATCCGACGGTTGGATCTTGAACAACCTTGGCCGGATTGCAGGCACACCCGGTGTGATCGTGCAGGGCCGGTATGATATGATCTGCCCGCCCTATTCGGCGCAGGCTTTGTCGGATGCATGGTCGGGCAGCACCTTGCATATGATCCCTAACGCAGGCCACGCCCTGTCAGAGCCGGGGATCAGTGAGGCATTGGTCGAGGCGATGAACCGCGCCGGCCAACGGACCAAATCGCTCGGGTTGCTTTAACGCGGGCATTGCCCAGCAAGGCAGGCGCGCACTTCGGCGCGCGCGGCTGGGCTGTCACGGTGGAGTGCGTAATCGGGGCAGGGACCGGACCGCAACACGTGGGTGTCGCCGCGCCGCTCTAGAAACACGATGAACCCGCCTTGGGGCACGGCCCCGCATCGCAGTCCTGCGCAACTCACTTCAACTGTGATGATTTCATTGAAGCGTTGGTTCAGCCCGCCTGCACCTGCGCGAACGCCGGTAAATCGGGCCTTGGCCTCAAAGGATTGCGGCACACCGCGCAGATCCGTGCGTGCGGTGCTTTGCTGTCCACCCAGCCGGTCCACAATGCCAGCCGCAAGCACATAGGCCCGGTCCGAGCCTGCGGCGAAGCGAAAACTGTCCGATAGGGTGGGCGCCTCCCGGCAGGACTGCGCCTGCGCCGAAGACGCGACTATCAGGGCAGTGAAAGCGATGCGCAACATAACGCACAGCCTGCGCGCTCAGAGGGGCGCAGGCCAAGGGGGTATATCGTCGCTACAGCAGTGCGAATTCCCGTAAGACATCGCGGTAAATGTCGCGCTTGAACGGAACGATGGCATCTAGCAGGTCAGGCCCACGCATCCACTGCCAGCGCAGGAATTCCGGGTGCTCGGTTTCGATCACGATGGCCGTGTCGGGCGCGAGCATGCGCATGCGAAACCATGTCTGCTCTTGGCCGCGAAACCGGCCCTTCCAAAGCTTGGGCAACAGATCCAGTGGCAGGTCGTAGCGCAGGGGTGTCGCGGTTTGGCCCAGCACGTCGACCTGATCGGCGCGCAGGCCGGTCTCTTCCTCCAGCTCGCGCAGGCCAGCGGTGCGCAGGTCTTCGCCTGCGTCCACGCCGCCCTGTGGCATCTGCCACGCGCCGGGAGTGTCAATCCGCTCACCCGCCCAGATTAACCCATCAGGGTTGAGAAGGCACAGGCCTACGTTGGGCCTGTACGGCAGCTTGGCTGCGTCTTCTAATGTGATCATCGGTTTATTGCGCCGCCATGTCGATGGCGCTGAGGCCTTTGAGGATATCAACAGCATACGCCAGTTGGTAATCGTCGGTGCGCAGTTGCGCAGCCTGCTCAGCGGCTTCCTGCTCTTGCAGGATTTGCTGTTGCTGATCTTCGCTCAGGCTGTCGTTTGAGATGGACCCACGCAGACCCGCCTCAGAGCGGCGGGGGCGATCATCGGCCTCTTCTTCGGTCTGCTGCACGCGTGGCGGTTGCTGCACGACGATATCGGGGGATACGCCCAAGGCTTGGATCGAGCGACCCGAAGGGGTGTAGTAGCGCGAGGTCGTCAGGCGCATCGCCCCGTCACCCTGCACCGGCATGATCGACTGCACCGACCCTTTGCCAAAGCTTTTGGTGCCCACAACCACAGCGCGGCGGTGGTCCTGCAATGCACCTGCCACGATCTCAGACGCGGAGGCCGAACCACCGTTGATCAACACGACCAGCGGCAGGCCGTTGATCGTATCACCGGGGCGCGCGTTGAACCGGTCGCCGTCACGCGGGTTGCGCCCCCGGGTTGAGACGATTTCACCCTGCTCAAGGAAGATATCGGCCAGTTCGACGCCTGCCGTTAGCAGGCCACCGGGGTTATTGCGCAAATCCAGCACGACGCCGTTGATGCTGTCCAAACCGCCCGCGGCTTCGATCTCACGCTCCATGCCGTCGCGCACGTTGGGCAGGGTCTGTTCGTTAAAGGTCGAGACCCGCACCACGACGCTGTCGCCTTCGGTGCGCACGCGCGCGGCGGTCAGCTTGATGTTACCGCGGGTAACGCCAATCTCCAGCGGCTCCTCTACGCCTTCGCGCCGCACGGTCAGCTCAACATCGGTGCCCACAGGGCCCTTCATCAACTCAACCGCTTCGCCAAGCGTCAGGCCAAGTAGGCTTTCGCCATCTACTGCGGTGATAAAATCGCCCGCCTCAATGCCCGCTTCTAGCGCGGGGCTGCCGTCCATCGGTGTGACAACCTTCACAAAGCCGCTTTCCTGTTGGACCTCAATGCCAAGGCCACCGAATTCACCCCGGTTGTCCACCTGCATGGCCGTAAAGGCCTGGGGCGGCAGGTAGCTGGAATGCGGGTCAAGTGAGGTCAGCATGCCGTTGATGGCGGCTTCAATCAGTTCACCCTCATCGACTTCCTCGACGTATTGGGTGCGGATACGCTCAAAAATTATGCCGAACAGGTCGAGCTGTTCATACACACTCGCTCTATCGCCAGCTTCTTCGGCAAGCAAAGGGCCAGCGATGTAGGTTGTCGCGCCAATCCCGGTAATCGTGCCGACTGCGGCGGCCATGAGCATCTTTTTCATATGATCTCTCTTTTATGCATCAAGCGGCGGGCCTATTGGGCAAACCAATCCGCGGGGTCCACCGGTGTGTTCCGGTCTCTTACCTCTATATAAAGCGTCTCGGAGCGGCCTGCGCCACCACCTTGTCCCACCTCGCGCAGAAAATCCTGCGCGCGTGGCAAGGTGCCGCCCATCACGCCGACGGGTGCGCCTTGGTTCAGGATCGTTCCGGATGTGCCATAAGCCTCTGACATTCCAGCAAGAATGATCAATTCGTTGGGGCTGGGTTCAAGGATGATCACTTGCCCCTGGTCCAACAAGGGCCCAGCATAGCGAATGGTCGCGTCTAACGGAGATGTGACCAAAGCGCCGGGTGTTGTGGCGATAAGCCAGCCGTTGCGGACAATTCCGGCGGCATCTGCCTCGCCAAAGGTGCGCAGCACTTGGCCGGTGACGGGCAGGGGCAGGGCCGTGGTTGCGGCCTCGGGCGCGGGCGTCATGCCTGCACTAGACAACGTGCTCAGCCCATCGGCAAAGCCGGACAAAGTATCGGCGTTTTGCACAAGGGTCGCCATGGCGTCCGCGTCCTGTACAAATCGTTGGGGCCTGTCCGTGCGGTTGGATAGGGCGGTTGCCAGCTCGGTGCGTGCGGTCTGCACCTCGGCCAATCCTGTCTCTAGCGTTGTGCGGGCGTGGTTTTGCAGGTCCCGCAAAAGCGCAAGGTCAGCCAAATCTGTGCTGAGTGTGTCGACCTTTGCCTGTAAGGCGGGGGTGATCGCGGCCACCATTTGCCCCGCTTGGGCCGTGCCAACAGGCCCCGAAGGATGCAGGTTCAAAAGGGGCGCGGGCGTATGCCCAATCCGTGCAAGCACACCCAACAGTTGGGCCACCTCGGCGCGGCGGTCCTCAAATTCAGCCGTTAGCACCCGTTCGCGGGCATTGACCTGCCGCAGGCCATCGCGCAGCGCGGACAGCCCGTCCTCATAGGCGCGAACGGTCCGGGTAAGGGCCGCAATCCGGTCCGAGGCGCGGTTGGCATCCGCAAGCAGATCACCCGCTGCGATCAACTGCTCGGCTGCGGCGCGGGCCGTTTGTTCCAGCGTTTGTGCGCGGGCAGGCCCGATGGATAGCGCGCCCAACGTGCCCGCCAGTGTGGCGGCCATGATGACCGCGCGCAGGGTCATCCGAACAGGCACCGGCCTGTCATTTCGGGCGGTGGTTGCAGCCCCATCAGGGCCAGCACTGTGGGCGCGAGGTCGGCCAAACGCCCGTCCTGCATCGTCGCGCCTGTGGGGCCGCCGACCATGATCACCGGAACAGGGTTGAGCGTATGGGCGGTGTGCGGCGCGCCTGTCGTCGGCTCAACCATGGTTTCGCAATTGCCGTGGTCGGCGCAGATAATCGCGGCGCCGCCTTTGGCTTCTAGGGCCGCTAGGGCCGCACCAAGCCCGGCATCCACCGCTTCGCAGGCCTTGGCTGCCGCCGCGAGGTCCCCGGTGTGGCCGACCATATCGGGGTTGGCGTAGTTCACAACGATCAGGTCATAGCCTGCATTGATTGCGCCGATGAAATGCTCGGTCACTTCGGCTGCAGACATCTCGGGTTGCAAGTCATAGGTCGCGACTGCGGGTGATTTCGGCATGAACCGATCCTCGCCCGGTTCTGGCGTTTCCTTGCCGCCGTTCAAAAAGAACGTGACGTGTGGGTATTTTTCGGTCTCCGCGAGGTGAAATTGCCGTTTTCCGGCCTGAGCCACCCATGCGCCCAGTGTGTTTTCGACCTGTTTTTTGGGGTAGACCGTCGCCATAAAGGCGTTGTGCGCCTCGGAGTAGTCGACCATGCCCAACATATGCAGCGGCGTTTGTGTCCGCGCGAACCCGTCGAACGCAGGATCGGCCAGCGCGCTGAGGATTTCGCGGGCACGGTCGGCACGGAAGTTGAGGCAAAAGAACCCGTCGCCCGCGGCTATCCCGGTGTGACCGGGCAAGACCGTTGGTGCGATAAATTCGTCTGTTTCCCCTTTGGCATAGCTTTGCGCGACGGCGGTGGCTGCATCCGGGGCCGCATCGCCTTTGGCATAGACCATCGCATCATAAGCGCGCTCAACACGGTCCCAGCGTGTGTCACGGTCCATCGCCCAGTAGCGGCCGATGACTGTCGCGATCTGCGCGCCAGAGGGCAGGGCGGATTGAAGTTGGCCAAGAAAGCCATCAGCGGATTGCGGGGCCACATCGCGGCCATCGGTGATGGCGTGAATGGCCACGGGCACTCCGGCTGCGGTGATCGCATCAACGGCGGCGATGATGTGGGACAGGTGCCCATGCACGCCGCCATCAGACACAACGCCCATCAGGTGCGCAGTGCCGCCCGATGCCTTGAGGCTGTCGATCCAAGCCGTCAGAGAGGGCGCGGTGGCAAAGCTGCCATCCTCAACCGCCAGATCAATCTGGCCCAAATCCATCGCAACGACCCGGCCTGCGCCGATATTCATGTGCCCCACCTCTGAGTTGCCCATTTGCCCGCGGGGCAGGCCCACATCAGGGCCATGGGTAATGAGCGTGGCATTGGGGCAGGTCGCCATCAGGCGGTCCATCGTGGGCGTATGCGCCACATCAGGGGCCGATGTTGCGGGCGTGTCGGATAGGCCCCATCCATCCAGAATACACAGGACGACGGGCGCTTTGGCGGGGGTGGTTTGTTTGGTCATGGGCATCTTTTGGACCAAGGACCGTGGCGGGACAAGTCCCGGTAGCGGCGCGGCTTAGACCCTGTGGTAGGGGCTGCCTGCCAAAATGCTTGCGGCGCGGTACATCTGTTCGGCCAGCATGACCCGGACCAACATATGCGGCCAAACCATCGCGCCAAAGCTGAGGGTCATGTCCGCTTGCGCCCTGAGGCTTGAATCGATGCCGTCCGCGCCGCCAATCACAAAGGCCAGATCACCCCGGCCCTGATCGCGCACGCGGCCTAACCGGTCGGCGAACGTAGGTGATGTCATCACCTCACCACGTTCATCAAGACACCAGAGTGCGGCACCGGTCGGCAGCGCACGGCGCAGCAACTCGGCTTCAGCAGCCATGCCGCCGCCGCGTTTATCCTCAACCTCAACGACACGCGCAGGACCCAGTCCTAGACTGCGCCCCGTGCGGTCAAACCGGGTGAGATAATCATCGATTAACGCTTTTTCTGGCCCCTTACGGAGCCGGCCCACAACGCACAGGTGGACGCGCATCAGACCTTCGCGGCGTTCGCCGAGGCGGGGTCAGAGGGGCTGGCTTGCCACATCTTTTCCAGTTGGTAGAACTCGCGCACTTCAGGGCGGAACACGTGGACAATTACGTCACCTGCGTCGAGCAGCACCCAATCACCGGCGCCTTTGCCTTCGATTTTGCAGCTCCGGCCCAGTTGGACCTTAAGAACTTCGGCCAGCTTTTCGGACAGGGCGCTTACTTGACGGGTCGAGCGGCCCGAGCAAACCACCATGTGGTCCGCCATCGAGGTTTTGCCGCGCAGGTCGATCTGCACAATATCTTCGGCCTTTTCGGCCTCCAGCGATGTCAGGATAAGAGCAAGCGTAGCGTCCGAAGCGGCCGTGTCGCTGGTTGCGTGTGGCGCTGTCGTGGCGCCCGGGGTCTGAGCAGACAGGGTCTGATCCTCCAAAAAATGGTGCGCCTCTCGCGCGTCCTGTCCGTAGGCTACCAAAGGTTGAGCCGCAAAACAATGATATCCGCAGGTGTGCGGAAGCGGCCTGATGCCCTGTGATGGGCGGAATGTCCAGCCCCCATGGGTTAAGGCTACTGCGAACGGCGTATCGTGGGGCCTTAAACGTTAGGCCGGTGGTTGATCCGCGTCATGTTGTGCGGCGGGCAGCATCGTGACCTCTCGCTGAGGGAAGGGGATGGAAATGCCATGCTCGCGGAAGGCATCCCACAAAGCCAAGAACACATTGCCGCGAATGTTGGTCAGCCCGCCGGTGGGGTCTTTGATCCAAAACCGCAGGATATAATCCACCGAACTGTCGCCAAACCCCACGACATGGCAAACAGGCGGGCGGTGGCTGAGGACGCGGTCCACACCTTGCGCGGCTTCTATCGCGACCTTGCGCACCAGATGGGGGTCGTCGTTGTAAGCGGTGCCAAAGTGGATATCGAGGCGCACGAACTCATTGGAGTGGGACCAGTTCACCACTTGGCCTGTGATCAGGTCCTCATTCGGGATCAGATATTCCTTGCCGTCGCGGGTGACCACACTGGCGTAGCGCGCACCCAGCGTTTGGATCCAGCCAAAGGTGTCCCCAAGGGAAATCACGTCGCCGGGTTTGATCGACTTGTCCAACAGAATGATGACGCCCGACACAAGGTTCGACACGACCTTTTGCAACCCGAACCCAAGCCCGACGCCGATCGCCCCGGACAAAACCGCAAGCCCGGTCAGGTCGATCCCGACGGTTCCCAACCCGATAAAGATCGCTGCCCCATAAAACACGACTTGGATGACCTTGATGGCCAAAACCCGCATCGAGGGGGACATGTCCTCATTGGTTTGCAGCCGCTCAGCGGTGGTGCGGGTGATAAAGCGTGCGCCCATCACCAGAACCGCCAGAAGGGCCGCGCCTTGCAGGATTTGCCACAAGCTGATGGAGCTATCGCCCATCCCGATGCGGGCACTGTCCAACACGACCTGCGTGTCGTCATCCAGTTGCAGAAGGCGCAGTGTGATCCATATCCAAGCGGCCCAATTCACAATGCGGCGTAAGGCATTGTTTTTGATGAGCCGTGTGGCAAAGGCCACGATCAGCCAAGCGGTGGCCAGATTGGCCGCAATCGCAATCAGGTAGTAGCGCGAAGGAAACCGAAACATCTCTTGCATGATGGCCAAGGCGCCCCACGCAAGAAGGACAAAGACGATCCCACGCAACCGGTTGCGCACCACGACCAGCCAACGCAATTGCCACTTTGGCATGCCCTCGCGGGTGCGGACCCATGCCTCTAGCTTTGGGGTCAGGACCCTGCGCGCGCCTTCGGCAACCAACAACAGCACCACAAGGATTACGATCTGGGTCAGGCTTGAGATGCGCAAAAGTCCCGATGCGAAAAGCTCCGCCTGCCGCAGGATCATCTGCGCCGTGTCGCTGGCGACCTCTAGGGTGGTTGCGTCGGTTTGTGGACTGTCATGATTGGCCATTTGGGCAGAGTGCGCCACAGATGTGCCCGCGGCAAGGGCCATGGCTCCTCAGGTCGGCGCGCCGGATCTGAGGCTTGCGAAGGCGGTGTGAAACGCGTCCCTTGCGAAGGGCGCGATCCGGTTGTATCTCAGCGTCATGACGACCTTTATTCTCATGGATGATCGCGCCCGACTGCGTGAACGCTTTTACGGCGCCTCCATGAGCGTGCGCGCGCGGCTCGGCTGACCCGCCCACCCCTGAACAGACCACAGACGCTCACCAACAACATCACGGGAGAGGACCCCATCATGTCCCCCAAAACGCTCTACGACAAAATCTGGGACGCGCACCTCGCGCATGAAGCCGAAGACGGCACCAGCCTGCTATATATCGACCGCCACCTTGTGCACGAAGTGACCTCGCCGCAGGCGTTCGAAGGCCTACGCCTGACGGGCCGCACGGTGCGCGCACCAGAAAAAACCATCGCGGTGCCTGATCATAACGTCCCGACGACCCCGGGTCGTGAAGACCCCGCCAACATGACCGAGGATTCGGCCATTCAGGTGGCCGCGCTCGACAAGAACGCCAAGGATTTTGGTATTCACTACTATCCCGTATCTGACGTGCGTCAGGGTATCGTGCACATCGTCGGCCCCGAGCAGGGCTGGACATTGCCCGGCATGACCGTTGTGTGCGGCGACAGCCACACCGCGACCCACGGCGCATTTGGCGCGCTGGCCCACGGCATCGGCACATCCGAGGTTGAGCACGTTCTGGCCACGCAAACGCTGATCCAGAAAAAATCCAAGAACATGAAGGTCGAGATCACCGGCAAGCTGGCGCCGGGCGTGACCGCCAAGGACATCGTTCTGACCATCATCGGTGAGACCGGGACCGCAGGCGGCACCGGCTACGTGATTGAATACTGCGGTGAGGCGATCCGCGATCTGTCCATGGAAGGTCGTATGACCATCTGTAACATGGCCATCGAGGGCGGCGCACGCGCAGGCCTGATCGCACCAGATGAAACCACATACGCATATGTCGAAGGCCGCCCCCACGCCCCGAAAGGTGCCCAGTGGGAAGCCGCGATGAACTGGTGGAAAACGCTCTATTCCGACGATGATGCGGCATGGGACAAGGTCCTGACGATCCGGGGCGAAGACATCGCACCGACCGTCACGTGGGGCACCTCGCCCGAGGATGTTTTGCCCATCACTGCAGCCGTGCCATCCGCATCTGACTTCAAAGGCGGCAAGGTCGATGCAGCGCAACGTTCGCTCGATTACATGGGGCTAACTGCGGGCACGCCTCTGGCTGAGGTTGCCATTGATACGGTCTTTATCGGGTCTTGCACCAATGGCCGGATTGAGGATCTGCGTGCCGCTGCCGCGATCCTGAAGGGCAAAAAGAAGAAAGACGGGATCCGCGCGATGGTCGTGCCAGGGTCTGGCCTTGTGCGCGCGCAAGCCGAAGAAGAAGGCTTGGCCGACATCTTCAAAGAGGCCGGTTTTGAATGGCGCCTTGCGGGCTGTTCGATGTGTCTAGCGATGAACCCGGACCAATTGGCACCGGGCGAGCGGTGTGCCGCGACCTCTAACCGTAACTTTGAGGGTCGTCAGGGCCGGGGTGGGCGCACGCACTTGATGTCGCCCGCAATGGCAGCTGCTGCCGCGATTACGGGCCGTCTGACGGATGTCCGCGAGCTGATGTAGGCTCTTATCGGGCGCCTCGTAGGAGGCGCTCTTTAACTGACTAAAGCAAAACGCCGCCCATGATGACATGGGCGGCGTTTTGTATTTTGGCCTTGCTTGATGGGTTAACGGGCAGAGCGCCCATTAGCTTATTCGGCTGCTATCGCCGCCGGCTTTTCGGCTCGCACAGCGCTGAATTTGAACTCGGGGATCTTGCCGTATGGATCAACCGCCGAGTTGGTCAGCAGGTTCGCCGCCGCCTCAACGTATGCAAAGGGCAGGAACACCATGTCCGGGGCCACGGCGCGGTCCGCCCGCGCCATGATCGTGACCGATCCGCGACGTGTGGTCAGTTGCACCATCTCACCGGGGTTTACCCCAATTTTTCTGAGGGTTGAGGGGTGCAGCGATGCGTTCGCTTCCGGCTCAACCGCGTCCAAAACGCTCGACCGCCGGGTCATGGAACCGGTGTGCCAATGCTCAAGCTGCCGCCCGGTGGTCAGGATCATCGGGTAATCCGCATCGGGGGCTTCGGCCGGTGGGATCACATCAGCGGGTGTGAAGCGCGCGCGCCCTTCGGGCCGTGGAAACCCGTCTGAGAAAACAATGGCTTGACCGGGGTCCGTGGGCGAAAGGGACGGGTAAGTCACCGCATTTTCGCCCTCAAGCCGATCCCATGTGATGTTGTCGAGGGACTTCATAAAGCCCTTCATTTCGGCGAAAATCTCGCTTGGATGGGTGTAGGTCCAGTCCAGCCCGCAACGTTTCGCAAGTTCGGTTGTGATCCACCAATCCTCTCGCGCCTCACCTGGAGGTGCGACGGCGGGCCGTCCCATTTGGACCTGTCGGTTGGTGTTGGTCACAGTGCCAGATTTTTCTGCAAAGGCAGAAGCGGGCAGGATCACATCAGCGTAGTTCGCTGTTTCCGTTATGAAAATATCCTGGACCACGAGGTGATCCAGCTTGGCGAGGGCTGCACGCGCGTGATCCACATCCGGGTCCGACATGGCGGGGTTCTCACCCAAGATATACATCGCTTTGATCTGATCGGCGTGGATGGCATCCACAATTTCGGTGACCGTCAGGCCCTTTTCAGCCGAAAAATCGCCGCTGCCCCAAACGTCGGTAAATGCGCTGCGCACACCGTCGTCGGTGACGGTCTGATAGTCGGGCAGGAACATCGGGATAAGGCCCGCATCAGATGCGCCCTGCACGTTGTTTTGCCCACGCAGCGGGTGCAAGCCAGAGCCGGGCCGCCCCACTTGACCGGTCATAAGCGCAAGTGAAATCAAGCACCTAGAGTTGTCTGTGCCGTGGATGTGCTGGCTGACGCCCATACCCCAGAAGATCATCGCGGCTTTGGCGCCTGCGAATGTGCGGGCCACCTCGCGTAGGGTTTCTGCGTCGATCCCGCAGATCGCCTCCATCGCTTCGGGGGCAAAGCCTGCGAGGTGCGATTTCTCCGCTTCCCAGTTTTCGGTGTAGGCGTCGATGTATTGTTGATCGTAGAGTTTTTCTTCCACGATTACGTGCATGATCGCGTTCAGCATCGAGACGTCCGCTCCGGGGCGGAATTGCAGCATGTGGCTCGCGAACCGTTTCAGTGCTTGTCCCCGTGGGTCCATCACGATCAGCTTGCCGCCGCGCTTGGTGAATTGCTTGAAGTACGTCGCTGCAACGGGGTGGTTTTCGATCGGGTTCGCGCCGATGACGATGGCCACATCGGCGTTTTCAATTTCATTGAACGTCGCCGTGACCGCGCCCGAACCCACGTTTTCCAATAAGGCCGCAACCGATGACGCATGGCACAGCCGGGTGCAGTGATCGACGTTGTTATGGCCAAACCCTTGGCGGATAAACTTCTGGAACAAATAGGCTTCTTCGTTGGTGCATTTGGCAGAGCCAAAGCCTGCAACATCGCGCCCGCGTCCCTTGAGGCCCGCGCTTGCGGCCTCTAGCGCTTCTTCCCAAGTGGCTTCGCGGAAGTGTGTTTGCCAGTTTGCTGGATCCACATTCAACCCCTTGGCAGGGGCGTCATCGCGGCGGATTAGTGGTTTGGTCAGGCGATGATCGTGGTGGATATAGTCAAACCCAAATCGCCCTTTGACGCACAAACGCCCTTCGTTTGCGGGACCATCGATGCCCTCAACAAACTTCACGCGGCCGTCTTTGACCTTGAGAGAGACCTGGCAGCCGACGCCGCAGAAGGGGCAAACGCTCTTAACTTCTTCGTCATAATCCTTGCTGTCGCCGACCTGTTCTGCGTCCACCACAGTGGCGGGCATCAACGCGCCCGTGGGGCAGGCTTGCACACATTCACCGCACGCCACGCAGGAGCTTTCGCCCATAGGGTCGGCGAAATCGAACGTTGGATAGCTGTCGTGCCCGCGACCGGCCATGCCGATCACGTCATTGACCTGCACCTCGCGGCAGGCGCGCACGCACAAGCCACATTGGATACAGGCGTCCAAGTTGACGGACATCGCAACGTGGGTGTCATCGAGCAGGGGGATGCGCTCAGCCTCTAGGGTCGGCAGGCGGCTGGTGGTGACGCCATTCGCCTCGGCCATGTCCCACAGGTGGCTGGATTTATCATGGGCCACATCGCGCTCGGGCTGGTCGGCCACAAGCATTTCCATGACCATTTTGCGTGCCGCCACCGGACGCGCCGAGGCAGTATTCACCACCATACCTTCGGCCGGTTCGCGGATACAGGATGCGGCCAAGGTCCGCTCGCCTTCAATCTCGACCATGCAGGCGCGGCAGTTTCCGTCGGGGCGGTAGCCCGGCGCGGGCTTGTGGCACAGATGCGGTATCACGAGGCCGCGGCCATTCGCGACCTCCCAAATCGTCAGCCCAGCGGGTGCCTCGATCTGTTCGCCGTCAAGCGTGAAACGGATGGTGTCGGTCATGTCTAGCGCTCTCCCGGTCGCATTTCGTGAAACCCTAGCCCATTTTTTCACTTCCACAAAAGGACATCCGCGACGCGCCATCGTCCGTTTACGCCCTGTGTGGCAGCTATCGGCCATTGGCTTTTCCGATAAGAAACGGCATGACCCTAAGGGAGCCAAAAGAGGGCAGGAAAAGATGGCAGAAATCGTGTTGGTGCGCCACGGTCAGGCGAATTCAGCGGCAAAAGATGAGCTGAGCTACGACAGGTTGTCGGACCTCGGTCATCAGCAGGCGCGCTGGTTGGGAGAGCATTTGTCCGCCACCAACGGGCATTTTGACAACGTTATTTGTGGCGACATGCGGCGGCATCGTGAAACGGCTGCGGGCATCGGGTTCGACAACCCCCAAGTCGATGCGCGCTGGAATGAGCTGAGCTATTTCGCCCTGTCCGAAGCCCTTGAACGGAAAACAGGCGCGCCCCATCCGGGCGACACGGGCGGGTTTATCACGCACGTGGATGAGGTGTTTTCGCATTGGAAGGCCGATGGGTTGGACGACGTGCCTGAAACCTACGCCAACTTTGATGCCCGCGTTACGGCCGCGTTAGAGGATGCTGCGCAATTGGGTGGGAGGAGCTTGGTGGTGACGTCCACCGGGGTGATCGCGATGGTGTTGCGCCATGTGCTAGACCTAAGCCACCATGGCCACATGAAGATGATCGTGCAGACTGCAAATACATCGCTGCACCGGGTCGAGCGGTTACATGATACGTTTTATGTGGCCGAATACGGGGCGACGCCGCATTTGGATGCGCCAGAACGGCGCGCCGCGCGCACGCACTACTAACGACGGCTGCAACGGATCGCCTTTGCAAAAGGCGGACGCCTTGGGGGAGGAGATCACATGGTACATTTATGGGTACGCGCCGAGAGCCGCGAACATGAACAACGCGTTGGCGTCACGCCAGAGGGCTGTGCAATCCTCATCGCGCGCGGTTTTCAGGTCACGGTTGAGCAAAGCCCAACCCGGATCATCGAGGCCGAAGCATACCGCGCCGCCGGGTGCGCCATCGCACCCGAGGGGGCTTGGACTGGGGCGCCCAAAGATGCGATTATTTTTGGCCTCAAGGAGTTGCCCGAGGATGGCACACCTCTGATCCATCGCCACATCATGTTTGGTCACGCCTACAAGGGACAGCCCGCAGGGCAGGTCTTGTTGCAGCGTTTTCGTACAGGTGGTGGGGCGCTCTATGACCTCGAATATTTGGTCGATGCCCAAGGCCGCAGGGTGGCGGCGTTCGGCTATTGGGCGGGATACGCAGGAGCGGCCGTGGCCTTGATGTGCTGGGTCGCGCAGCAGCGAGGTGCCCTGTGTGGGCCCGTGGATGCCTATGGGACCGCTGACGATATGCGCGCCGCATTGCGCGCGGATTTGGCGGACATCAACGCGGCCCCGCCCACCGCCCTAATCATCGGGGCCTTGGGGCGTGTGGGCGCAGGGGCCGCAGATTTGTGCGCCGCGATGGGCGTGGCCGTGACGAAATGGGATATGGATGAGACCGCCCATGGCGGCCCCTTCCCAGAGGTCTTGGCCCATAACATCTTTCTGAATTGCATCCTTGCACGGCCCGGCACCCCGGTCTTTGTGGCCAGTGACGCAGGTGCCGCGGCACGGCAATTGTCGGTCATCGGCGACATTGCCTGCGACCCGGACAGCGCGTTTTCCCCGATCAAGGTTTATGACCGTGTCACCACGTGGGAAACACCGGCGCTGCGCGTCCACGATGCCCCGGCGTTGGATGTCACAGCTATTGATAACCTTCCCTCTATGCTGCCGCTCGAATCCTCTGAGGATTTTGCCGCACAGCTTTTGCCGGTCCTGATGGGGTTGGATCAGCTGGATGTGGACATCTGGGGGCGGGCGGCACTAGCCTTTCGGGAGGCAATTGGGGGGCTGGGCGCGGAATGAGCCAGATGTACGATTATCTTGTGATTGGCGGGGGTATTGTTGGCGCCTCAACCGCGATGCAACTGGGGCAAACATACCCCGACGCGCGCATCGGCCTGATCGAGAAAGAGCCCGATTTGGCCGCACATCAGACGGGCCACAACAGCGGGGTCATTCACGCAGGCGTCTATTATGCGCCGGGCAGCATGAAGGCGCGGTTTTGCCGGGCGGGTGTGGATGCGACCCTCGCGTTTTCGCGCGCCCACAACATCCCGGTAGAGCAAAGCGGCAAGATGATTGTCGCCACTGAACACAGTGAGCTGGCTCGCATGGCCGACCTGCATGAGCGCGCCACGCAAAACGGGCTTCAGATCACGCGCCTCGGGGCCGAGGAATTGTCGGAGCGAGAGCCTAACGTGCGCGGGGTTGGGGCCTTGTTCGTGTCGGTCACGGGCATCGCGAACTACCCCGCGATCACGGTCGCGATGGGTCGGGAAATCACCGCACAGGGTGGCGATTTGCATCTTGGCCAAACCGTGCGCGCCATCGCAGAGCGGGCCGATAGCGTCACGGTTGAGACGGATATGGCCACGTATCAAACCCGGCAACTGGTCGTGTGCGGCGGGCTGCAAGCGGACCGTTTGGCACGCATGGCAGGCCTTGAGGCGGATTTCGCGATTGTGCCGTTTCGTGGGGAATATTTTCGGCTCGCGCCACGCCATGACGACATCGTTCGCAGCCTGATTTACCCGGTGCCCGATCCGTCGGTCCCCTTTTTGGGTGTGCACCTGACGCGAATGATCGGCGGTTACGTGACGGTCGGTCCGAACGCGGTGCTGGGGCTGTCGCGTGAAGGTTATGCCAAGACAGATGTGTCCTTGCGCGATATGGCCGAGATGGCGGGCTACGCGGGGTTCTGGCGTGTAATGGCCAAAAACCTAAGCCACGGCGTAGGAGAAATGCGCAATTCGCTCAGCCGAAAGCGGTACCTTAAACTGTGCCAGCGCTATGCTCCGGGGTTGGAGCTAGAAGATCTGCAACCCTATCCTGCGGGCATTCGGGCGCAAGCGGTCGCGCGCGACGGTACGTTGGTGCATGACTTCTTGCTCAAGCGGACGGCGCGGATGCTGCATGTGTGCAACGCGCCGTCTCCCGCGGCCACATCCGCGTTACCGATTGGCGCGCATATCGTTGAAACGCTGGCGGGCTGACAAACCCCAAGTCCCAATTTGATGACCGAAAAAGGATATTTCATGAAGCTTTTCCCCTTGGCAGTAGCATTTGCTCTGATGGCTTTTCCCGCGGCGTCGCAAGACAACCGGGCCCTCGCGCAGCAGTATGTTGAGCTGCCCACTGTGCAGAAAATGATGGACGATCTTTTCGCCCCCGAGGCTCTCGCAGGTGGTGTTTTGGCGCAATTGCCGCCCGGCATGCAGGTCAGCCAAGACCAAGCGACCCGGCTGGGTGAGACGATGGCCAAATCAATGGCGAGCCTTCGTCCGCGTATGGTGGAGTTGATGATCACCGGGTCCGCCGCGACGTTTTCGGCCGCTGAGCTAGAGGCGCTGATCGCCTTTTATTAATCCGAACATGGCGCAGAGATCATGGCCAAGATGCCTGTTTTGATGCAGTCCACGATGCAGCAAATGGCCCCAAATATTCAGGCCCTCCAGATGGAGCTCGGCCCCCAGATTGAGGCGATCTTGCGCGAATAGCCGCTTAGTTTACCTCTGATAGGATCAGGTCGGCGCATTTCTCACCGATCATGATCGCGGGCGCGTTTGTGTTGCCCGACACGATTTCCGGCATGATCGAGCAATCCGCCACGCGCAGCCCGTGGATACCGTGTACGCGCAAGGCCGCATCCACCACCGCCGTCTTGTCGGTGCCCATTTTGCAGGTGCCCGTCGGGTGATAGATCGACGCCGTGTTCGAGCGCGCCCAATCAAGCGTCGCGTCATAATCATCCATCGGCAGGTCGGCATTGGGCCGAAACTCTTGCGATATCTTCTCGGTCAGGGGGGCGTGGCGTGCGATCCGGCGGGCGATGTTGACGCCTTCAACCACGGTATCGCAGTCGGTCTTGGTGCTAAGGTAATTGGGGATGATTGCGGGATATGCGCGCGGATTGCGCGACTTGAGCCGAATCTCACCCTTCGATTCGGGGCGAAGCTGGCACACCGACATCGTAAAGGCCGAAAACGGGTCCGCACCTTTGCCTGGGTTTTCGGCCGATAGGGGTTGGACGTGGAATTGGATGTCAGGTGTTTCAACCGTTTCGCGCGTTTTCAAAAAACCAGTCGCAAGGCTTGCGGCCATGGTCATTGGCCCCGTGCGGTTGGCCACATAGCGCAGCCCGATCTTGGCCTGCCCCCAAAGAGAGCGGACCTCGTCGTTCAGCGTCGGCTCGTTGCATTTGTAAACCAACCGCGCCTGTAGGTGGTCTTGCATGTTTTTGCCAACGCCGGGCAGGTCGGCCTGCACCTCAATCCCGTGCTCGGCCAGTTGGGCTGCCTCACCAATGCCCGACAGCATCAGCAGTTGCGGCGAATTGATCGCGCCGCCAGAGAGGATCACTTCGCGCGCAGCTTTGACATGATGCACGACACCGCCGCGATCCGTGTATTCGACCCCTGTGCAGCGGCCGTTCTCTAGCGTGACGCGGTCAACCTGCGCATGGGTGACGATTCGCAGGTTGGGCCGCTTGCGCGCCGGGTTCAGATAGGCCACCGCCGCCGAACATCGCCGCCCATTGCGCGCGGTCAGCTGGAAAAAGCCCACGCCCTCTTGGCTTGCGCCGTTGTAATCGGGGTTGAACGGATACCCTGCGGCCTGCGCGGCCTTGACCCATGCGTCGGTAATCGGGCGCTCAATCCGCATGTTGGAGACGGACAGGGGACCATCGCTGCCGTGAAATTCATCTGCGCCGCGCTCATTGCTTTCGGCGCGTTTGAACAGTGGCAGGACATCATCCCATGACCAGCCTTTGTTGCCCATCTGGGCCCAGCGATCGTAGTCTTGCGCTTGGCCGCGCACGTACAAAAGCCCGTTCAAGGAGGACGATCCGCCTAGCACTTTGCCCCGTGGCCACTCGATTGAGCGGCCATTCAGACCCGGATCGGGTTCGGTTTTGTAGCACCAATCGACTGCCGGATTGTGGATTGTCTTGAAG
Source organism: Thalassobacter stenotrophicus (assembly GCF_001458315.1). Taxonomy (GTDB): domain Bacteria; phylum Pseudomonadota; class Alphaproteobacteria; order Rhodobacterales; family Rhodobacteraceae; genus Thalassobacter; species Thalassobacter stenotrophicus. The sequence continues at coordinate 32,592 of NZ_CYRX01000025.1, forward strand.
TACCCAACGGGAATGTGAATCCACGGGTTCAAATCACGTCCACCGGCCTCTAGCAGAATCACGCGATTTTTTGGGTTTGCACTCAATCGGTTAGCGACAACACACCCAGCGGAGCCTGCGCCCACGACTACATAATCTGCTTCCATTGAGAACTTTCCCTCCTCAAAATCGCCTAAAAGTGCGACCTTCTGTCAAAAATCTCTATACAAACCAAAAATCATATACTAGCCTTTTTTGAAACTATAAGTCTCAATAATGGGTCAAATGGGAGGACCACATGAAAGTAAGCGATAAACTCGCGCGCATGACGCGTCGGGATCTGTTTAAGGTCGCGGGGAGCTACGGTATGAGCTCCACGCTGCTGGCGGCAGGGACCTTCGGTGGCGCAATGACGGTTGCTGAGCTGGCGAAAGCGGCTGAGTCGACCTACGAAAAGCGCTTCGCGAAAGAAGCTAAGCACGTGCTGAAGTTTGGCGCGGCTGGCTTTAACCAGCGCAACCTGCTCATCGAGCGGGCTGGTTGTCTTGAGTTCGCACGCGACCTCGAATCCCGCACGGATGGGGAGATCCGTGTTGAATTCATCGGCGACAACCAAATCTGTGGTCAGCTTTCTTGCGTTGAAAAAGCGCAGCAGGGCATCATCGACATCTACGCCGCCTCCACGCAGAACTCTGCTGGTGGTGCGCCTTATCTGAACGTTCTGGATTACGCGTACATGTTCCGTAACCGCGCGGATCAGTACCACTTCCTCTACTCGCCAGAATCGCAGCGCATCCTGCGTGAGCCGTTTGAAAAGCGTCACGGGCTGAAATTCCTGTTCTCGCACGCGGAACTGCGCGGCATCCAGATGGGTCTGGCATGGGAAGATCGTCCCACGATCACCAAACTGGAAGAGATTTTTGGCACCAAAAACCGCGTGACGGGCACCCAGCTGGGTCGGATCGCGATGCAGGCGCTGAACCTCAACCCAGTGCCAATCGCGTGGGAAGAAACCCTCGATGGCCTCAAGCAGGGTCTGATCGATGGTGCTGAGACATGGGCATCCGCCGTGGCATACGCCAACATGGGTCCTGTTGTGTCTCAGTCGGTGAACCTGAACTTCTTCTGCGGTACCGAGCACACAGCCATGAACGCAGAATCGTTCGACGGTCTGTCCGGTGATCTGCAGGATGCGGTGATGGAATCGTCCTACCTTACGCAGGTTCATGTCCAAGCGGCCAACGAAGCCGCCCTCGTGAACACCGTGGGTCAGTCCGATCCGATGCTACCAAACACGATCTTTGCACAAAACAACGTGCGCAACGTGTTCCTGCCCGACAGCGAGATCAAAATGGCCGAGGAAATGTGCTCGCCCGAGTTCCAACCACAGCTCTGGGAGCAGTGGCGTGAGCGGATCAACGGCTGGGCCGGTGGTATCGATACATACCAGGACATCTACAACGAAGTCCGCACCAACACCCACACACTGGCCGAAAACGTCGAACCCCGCCGTTGGTGGAAAGCGTAATCGCCTAAATATGCCAAAGGGCCAATCCCCGTGTGTCGGGGGTTGGCCTTTTTTTTCGGTAAAACCATGATCCGGACAACCGGACGGGTTCGGCCCTGAAAAGGGGCCTTTTTTAGAGTTGGAATAGGAGGGACGACCCATGGAAATGGTGTCGGATATGGGGACCATCATCTCGGCGATGATCTCCGGGGATGTCTGGGCGATCAGGCAGGCGCTGCGGGCGGATGCCGCCTATGCGCTGGGCGCCATTACGGTGACCGTCGCGGGATATGGGATGATGATGCTCTACCGGGCAGTGCCCGTTATCGAGCGTCAGCTGGAACGCACGGTTATGGTGGGCAGCTACTTGGCGATTGCCTACATTATCTTTTCGGGCGTGATCGAGCGGTTTGTGTTTAACGACCAAGAGCCTTGGTCCACGACGATCCCGCCGTTCCTGTTCATGATCATGGCGTGGTTTGGCGCGTCCTATAACGTGCGGCTGCGCACGCACCTCAGCTTTAACGAATTTCGCATGAACATGCCACGTGCCGCACAGTACATGTGCCTGTGGCTGGATGCGGTTTTGTGGTTCGTCTTTGCTGTCATCGTCTTTGTGACGACGGCGCGGCAAACCGCACTTGTGGCCGATAACTTTGCCATCGTGATGGGGACCGACAATGTGATGCAGTGGTGGTTCCTAACGGCCGCACCTATCGCGTTTGTGCTTTTGGTCACCCGTGTCTTCCAAAACCTAAGCGACGATATCCGCGCGTGGCGCAACAATGAGCCGCTGATCAAACAAGCTGTTATCGGGGGGGATACGTAATGGCTGAATGGACTGATGGAACCTGGGTCACGCTGATCTCATTGACGGTGACGTTCCTGTTTATGCTCGGCGTGCCGGTGTTGTTGGTGATCTCGTATTGGATCATTGGCTGCTCGTTCGTGCTGGGCCTGACGCTTGATAACATGGGCGCTGAGCTGTTGAACGTGTTCAACAAGGGCTTTGCGCTTCTGGCGATGCCGCTGTTCATTTTGACGGGGGACCTGATTAACAAATCAGGCATCGCGCGCAGGCTGTCTGATTTTGCGTATTCCTGCCTTGGTTGGCTGCGGGGCGGTCTGGCGATGGCGGCGATTGGGGCCTGTGGTCTGTTCGCGGCGATCTCTGGGTCAAACTCTGCGACGACGGCGACGATCGGCTCGATGCTGCACCCCGAGATGGTCAAAGGTGGCTATGATGAGCGTTTCTCGGCCGCGACTGCTGCGGCAGGCGGCACGGTCGGGATCATCATCCCGCCCTCGATCATCTTCATCGTGTATGGCTTCTTGATGAACCTGCCCATCTCGGACCTGTTCGTGGCGGGCATCTTGCCCGGTGCGCTGATGGTCTTTGGCATGCAGTTCGCCTGCTGGCTGATCTGCCGTGCAAACGGCTGGGGCTACCTGATCCCGATCCAACTGAACCGCATCTTGAAAACGGCGTTCGGAGCATGGCTTGGGTTCTTTGCTATTGGTCTGGTGCTTTGGGGCATCTACACCGGCAAATTCTCACCCACCGAGGCGGCGGGTGTGACAGTGGGCTTCTGCATCATCGCAGGCATCCTCAGCTATTATGCGACTAAGTTCTTGCACGTGGACAACACGCAAGCGCTTGAGCAGAAGAGCTTTGCCTCCATGTTTGTGGTCGAAGGCTTCAATGTGGGTGACATCCCGTCCATCGTGATCCGCTCGGCGCAGATCACCGGCATTCTGGCGCCGCTGATCGCGGTGTCGGTGGTGATGCAACAGATCCTGTCGCTGTTGGGCGCACAGGAGGTCATTGGCGGATTCCTCACGGCGATGGGCGGCTACTACGCGGTTCTGTTCACGGCGATGATCATTGTGTTCATCTCGGGCATGATCCTCGAGTCGCTGCCGGTCACGATTATCCTTGCCCCGATTTTGGCCCCGATTGCGGCCAGCGTGGGGGTCGATCCGATCCACTTTGCGGTGATTTTCTTGGTCGGTGCGTCGATTGGTTTCATCACACCTCCCTATGGTTTGAACCTATACGTCGCCTCCGGAGTGACCGGGGTGCAGTATTTCCGCATCTTGCGGTACATCTTTCCGTACCTTATCGCTCTGATCTCGGTATGGATTTTCGTAGCACTGGTGCCGTCAACGGCTCTGTCGCTGCTGCCCAACAGGTAACTGGGACGCATAGGTATGGCTGAGGACACCGCAAAATCGAATGCGGACGAACATATTCCCACTAACCTCCGGTTGCTTCGGCTGCTGGAGGAGGTGGCCAAAGCGGGCACGCCCGTGACGCCATCTAATGTGAATGATACCCTCGGCCTGCCCAAGCCCACCCTGCACAGGCTGTTTCACACCGCCGAACAGGAGGGCTTTTTACAACGGGATCTCGACGGGCGGAGCTATAGCCCCGGCCGTCGTCTGCGCCACCTCGCGGTGGATACGCTCAGCTCGGAGAGGGTGCGCACCGTGCGCATTGCCGTTCTCCGTTCAATCGTCGATGCCGTAGGTGAGACCTGTAACATCGCCATCGCCGACCGTGACGGAATGTACTACCTCGACCGGATCGAAAGCGCGTGGCCCCTTCGGATCGCTATGCCGGTGGGCACGATTGTGCCCTTCCACTGCACCGCATCGGGTAAACTATATCTGTCGTCGCTTCGGCCGGACTATCTGGATCGCTATCTGCGCAATGCACCGCTTGAGGCGCATACAGGCAACACCGTAACCGATCCGGCTGCGCTCAAGACGAGCATGGCGCAAATTCGGGCGAAAGGGTATTCGGTCGATGATGAGGAATACATGGAAGGCATGTGCGCCATCGCCGTGCCCATCAAAAGCGATCAGGGGCGGCTGCTATGTACCCTATCGATCCACGCTCCGACCCAGCGGCAGTCAGTGCATGATCTGATGCACCACCTCGATCGGTTGATCGACGGCGCCGCAGAACTCGCGTCTGTTGTGTCCGAGGCTTAGGCTAAATCTGCATTTCACCCACAAGGGCGGCCCATGAGGCACCGTGCATGTCGCGGTCTTCAATCGCGCCCTGAATAGTGGGGCGAGGCAGGCTGATTTTGATCACATGCAGGTCTGGAATATCGAAGCGTTTGAACGTTGCGGGATCTTTGTCAAAAACCCGCGCCACAGCCGCCGTGTCCAGCCGGGGCTGCACCACCGTGTAGGCCGCCGCACTGCCGCAGAATATATCAATCGTCAGCCAAAACGGCCCTGCATTCTTGGACCGGACCTTTTGGACGAGGGCGCGTAATTCAGCCATGCTCATGCACCTCTAGGCGGAACGCCTCCATTGGGTCGTTCAATGTCATCGTGTGATGCAGCGTGAACGCATAGGTCGCGCCGCGTTTCATTTCGGGAGGAGAGAAGAGGAAGGCAAACGTGGGCTGCTCTTCTTCTTGGGTCAGCGGGTGATGCAGCAGATAGGGGTTTAGGATCTTGGCGATTTCTTCGGCGCGGGCCTCGGTTGGGGCGGTCACAATGGCGGTGACGCCGATCTCATTCGGGGCGCTGGCCTTGGTTTCCAGCGGGCCAAAGCTGGCGTTCTGGCCAATGAGGCGCAGCTCAATGTGAAAATCGGTGGTGCCGAGCCGGGCCTCAACTTTGGCGCGGGCTTTGGTGGCGATATCATCGGCCCAGACCTGCGCGTTGGCGACATAGCGGGTGTCGCGCAACAGCGCCATGGCCACGACCTGATAGCCTGCCACACGCGCGCCCTCTAACTTAACGGTGTAGTCCTCTGACGGGACCCAAGCCGAGCCTTCGACCCGGACACGGCGATCGTCCAGCGCGGTGTAGGTGGCGTCACGGACATCCAAATAACCGCCCGGTTCATACAGGATAAAGGGGTCAGAATTTTCGTACAGCATATGGGCATAGACCGTGTGTGGCGTGGCGTGGGCCCCGTCAGCAAGCGGCGTGATGGTGAAGCCCGTCGCGTCAAAATCCACCTGCAGAACGCCGGATTGTGGGTTGGTCGCACACAACGCGCCGCATTCGCCGATCTTGGCCCCATGCCATGCCGCGCCCGCGTGGTCGCCCTTTTGCAACGGCAGGGCGGCGATGATGGCCGTGTCCGTCGCCCGGCCACAGATGACGATATCCGCACCTGTGTTCAGGGCCTGCGTGACCTGCTCGGCCCCGGCGAGGGCCACGATGTTGCTGCACGCGGCGATATCCTCGGCCGTGACGTCGGGTGCACCGGGCAGGGGGCTTAGGTTGGCCTTGGCGATGGCCTCCGGGTCTTGGCCGGATTTCAGGGTCGCGATCTTGACGGGCGTACCTTGCTCAGCCGCGATTTCTCGGGTCAGCTCTAGCATCCAGTCGACCGCCGTGTCGGCCCCGCAGGTGCCCGCCGTGCCGATCACCAGCGGCACATCAGCCTTGGCGCGCGCGGCCATCAGCCCCGCCCATTCCACCTTGGTGGAGGCGCGGGCGTATTTCGACACGCCGCGGCCCAGATACGCAGGTCCGCTGTCGGTGCTGCCTCCGTCGATGACGATGATGTCGGGGCCATTGGCGATACCCCGCTCTAACGCGGCTTGGTCATAATTCAGCCCAAGGGCACCGGAGGGGATCAGAACGCGTGTCATCAGTCAGTCGGCAGTTGTGGTTTTTTGAGGAACTTGCGCAGGAACATCGGCGCGATGAAGCCAAGGAACGCCGCCACAAACAGCCCGATGGAAATCCCGCTCGACAGCAGATAGGTCCAGTCGCCGTCGCTTAGGACCATTGCGTCGCGCAATTGTTTCTCCATCTTGCCGCCCAACAGAATGCCAAGGATGACGGGTACCGTAGGGATATCCAACTTGCGCAGGACGTAGCCAAGAATGCCAAACAGGACGACCAAAAGTAGATCAAAGTAGCTGCCCGTGAGCGAGTAAATCCCCACAAAGCTGACCATCGTCACGCCGGGCATCAGGATGGCGGGTGGCAGTTCCAGCAGCTTTACGAACACTTTCACCATTGGCACGTTCATCGCCAGTAGCACAAAGTTCGCGATCAGCAGCGATGCGATCAGCCCCCAAACCACGTCGGGTCTGTCGGTAAACAGCGTCGGCCCCGGGGTGATGTTGAGGGTGACAAGTACCGCGAGCAACACGGCTGTTGTGCCAGATCCGGGCACACCAAGGGTCAGCATCGGCACCAGCGCGCCACCTGCGGCCGCGTTATTGCCGACCTCAGGGGCGGCAATGCCCTTGGCCACACCGGTCCCGAACTTGCCCTTTTCACCGGCAATGGATTTCTCGGTCACATAGGTCAGGAACGAGCCAAGAGAGGCCCCCGCGCCGGGCAAAACCCCAGCAATAAAGCCCAAGACGGAAGACCGCAGCATGACCCAGCGTGTGGACCAAATCTCTAGCCACGGGACAGTGACCTTGTCGATCTTGATGTTGAGCGCGCCCTGTTTGCCGTGCTTTTCGATGAAAAAGAATACCTCGGACACGGCGAACAAGCCGACGATGGCCACAAGGAAATCGATCCCGTCATAAAGGTGCAAATTGCCCCCCGTCAGCCGCGCCATGCCGGAGTTCGGGTCCAGCCCGATCATCGCAATCATGATCCCCAAGCAGGATGCAAAGGCGGCCTTGGCTTGGTTGTTCGAGGCAATGCCCCCCAGTGTGCAGAACGCCAACAGGTATAGGGCGAAATATTCTGCCGGGCCGAATTGATACGCAATCCGCGAAAGTGCGGGTGCCAGCAGCATCAACCCGATGGTTGACAGGAACGCCCCCACAAATGATGCCACGCCAGAGATGACCAAGGCATCACCGGGGCGGCCGTTCTTGGCCATTGGGTGACCATCCAGACAGGTCATCATTGCGGGCTCATCGCCGGGGATGTTCAGCAGGATCGAACTGATCCGTCCGCCGTACATCGCGCCGTAGTAAATAGAGGTCAGCAGGACCAACGCGGCGACCGCATCAAGGCCCAGCGAAAACGTGATTGGGATCATGATCGCCACGCCATTTGCAGGGCCAAGGCCCGGCAGGGCGCCGACGATCGTGCCGATGAAGCAGCCCAAAACGGCCAGCATCAAAGTATAAGGCGACAGCGCGATGCCAAAGCCGAGGGAGAGATTTGCCAAAAGGTCCATGCGCGCGCGCCCTTAAAACCAGCCGCGCGGGAAGCCAAACAGGCTCAACCCCAGCACGAAACGAAATAGAACAAAAAGCCCAACCGACAGGCCCAATCCAGCGAGGATCGCGGGCACAACGCGCGGCGCGATTTGATAGCTCAGGATTGCAGACACGACCGCCGTGGGCAGCAAGAACCCCATGGGCTTGAGCGCGTAGGCATACCCCACCAACGCAATCGTCGCGACCAACAGCGCCCCGAGGGAGGCAAGGCCGGGCCACTCTGGCTCTGCGTCCGGGCGCCAGACCATCATCGCACCGCACAGCGCTGCACAACTGCCCACAATCATCGGAAACGCACGCGTCCCGAGCGGGTCAGAGAAAAACGGGGCGGGGATTTGGGCGGCAGTTGCGACGTAGCCAAGGGCTCCGAGCACGACCACCGCACCGAATATGCGGTCGCTAGCAAGCATGGGATATCTCCAGAGTGTCGGAGGAGGGGGGGGGCTGGGCGCGCACACGAAGGCGCGCCCAGCGTTAGAATAAGCGTGCGCCTATTGGATGATGCCGATTTCTTTGGACAGCTTGGTCACATCGGCCATGTTTTGGGCGATGAAGCTTTCAAAGTCGCCACCGATCACGGTGAACGGGGCAAGGCCATTTGCCTTCATTGCGGCTTGCCACTCGTCGGACTCGCCCACGGCTTGCAGCTTTGCGACCCAGTCGTTGAACCGCTCGTCCGAGATGTCCTTGGGCACGTACAGACCGCGCCAGTTCACGGCGACGACGTCAAAGCCTTGCTCAACAGCCGTTGGGATGTCGTCAAAACCTGGCACACGCTCGTTCGACAGCACAGCCAGTGCACGCACTTCGCCGGTGCCAAGGAAGCCTACGATTTCGGACATGTCGCCGGTCATGCCTTGGGTAAAGCCGCCAACAGTTTGGGTGATTGCGTCTGCGCCACCGTCCACGCCGATGTAGCGGATTTTGGTGACGTCAGCCACGCCGCCCGCTTGGGCCACTTGCAGCACCTTGAGGTGGTCAAAGCCGCCCGCCGCAGAACCGCCCGCAAAGGCCACCGAACCGGGATCAGCCTTCATAGCTGCGACCAAATCGCCGAGGTTTTGGAATGGGCTGTCCGCAGAGACAACAATCACGCCGGGGTCAGCCCCGATGGCGCCCAAAAAGCGCACTTGGTCAGGTGTCGCGCCGCCGTAGGCGTTTTGCGCAAGGCGGGTTGCGGTGGCTTGGCTTGCGGCCACGATCAGGTTCGCATCATCGGTCCGCTCATTGGCAACGGTGCCATAGGCCAGACCGCCGCCGCCACCGGCCATGTTGGTGATCTGTACGGGTGCATCGACAAGACCGATATCGTACATGATTTTGCCGATCTGACGGCAGGTAAAGTCCCAGCCGCCGCCGGGGTTGGCGGGTGCAATACATTCAGCGGCGTGTGCGCTGGTTGCGGTGAAAACACCGCCAGCGGACGCGGCTACTACGGCGCTCGTAAGCACCGCCTTAAAAAGACGTTTGGTCATAGTTTCCTCCCAGATGTTGGCGGGTGGATCCCGCCTTTTGACGTCTGGAAGGTGACTATTGATCTCGCTCGTTGTCAAGCTGTTAGCGGTAACAAGTCCGCCTAGGCTTGCGCTGCGGTCACGATGATTTCGACCTTATATTCAGGGGTTGCCAGCTTGGCTTCGCCGCAAGCGCGGGCCGGGGTGTGACCTTGGGGGACCCATGCATCCCACACGCCGTTCATTTCCGCAAAATCCGCCATGTCCGCGAGCCAAATAACCACCTGCAGCATGTTGGTATTGTCCGACCCGGCCTCAGCCAAAAGGGCGTCCACTTGGGCAAGGCACCCGGCGGTCTGCTCGGCCACGGTCGCGCCTTTGGCGACCTGTCCTGCCAAGTAAACTGTGCCGTTGTGGGTGACGATCTGGCTCATGCGGGGGCCGGATTGGTGGCGGGTGATCATGTGCGTTTCTCCTGTTGTAGCCACGCAAGGGTGGCGTCTGTTGGTCCGTTGGGTTTGTACTCTGCGCCCAGCGGGTGATCCCAGCCAAGGGTCGCGAGGTGGGCGTATATGTGGGGGTAGTGCAGCTCACCGTGATCGGGTGCGCCGCGATCCGGCACAGAGGCGATTTGAACGTGACCAATGTGCGGCAGACATGCTGTGAGGCGACGGCTCAGGTCGCCCTCCATGATCTGAAGGTGGTAGCAGTCAAACATCAATTTCAGGTTGGGCAGGTTCAACCTTTCAATGATTGTAACGGCTTGACGGGATGTCTTGAGGTAATATCCCGGCGCATCGTAGCTGTTGAGCGGCTCGATAAGGATGGTCATTCCCATATCCGCAGCCTTGGAGCAGGCGTAGCGCAGGTTATCCGCAAAGGCGGCGTCGGCCTCGGGGCCTTCGGCAAAACCGGCCATCACGTGGACCGCCCCAGCGCCAATTTCAAATCCATAGGTTAGGGCCTGATCAATGGCTGCGCGGGCTTCATCCTCGCGGCCGGGCAAAGCCGACAGCCCGTTTTCACCGGGATTGCCGCGCACGGTGTTCAGGCCGAGCATGGTTAGGCCCGTTTCTTTCAGAGCCGCCAACACATCAGAGGGGGGCGTGTCATAGGGCCAGTGGCATTCAACCGCGTCAAACCCCGCGGCTTTGGCTGCGCGGATGGCATCGGGCAGGGGCAGGTCTGCCCATAAAAACCCAAGATTGGCCGAAAAACGCTGGTGTTGTGTGTGATTGGTCATATGCGTATCCCCCTGAAAAACTGGGTAAAGCTTGCTTGCCCCTGAGGCAATCCACAAAGGCGACCTAGCGGGCCAAACCGCGTACCTCTGCCGGTGTTTTCACCGTTGAGAGGTGGACACCAGCGACCGCTGCTATATTCCCAGCGCACCACCTAAGTGGCATCCGGTAAGCCATGCAGACGCACGCCATGGTAGATGTTGGCTTCGCCGCGCATTCGGATAAAGTGTAAAACAAAATGGAGGCCCTCGCGCCCATGGCAGATATCTGGCTCGGCTTATCGCAGGCGTTTTGGCTTGTGATCACCTTTGACGCAGAGTTGATGGAAATCACTCTGCGTTCCTTGATGGTGAGCCTGAGTGCGCTTGTGATCGCAAGCGCCATTGCGCTGCCGCTTGCGGCCCTATTGGCCGTTCGGCGGTTCCGGTGGCGGCGCTGGGTGATTGCGATCTTGAACGCGCTTATGGGGCTGCCGCCGGTTGTGGTGGGGCTGATCGTGTATGTGGTCCTCTCGCGCTCCGGCCCGCTGGGCGTGTTGGGCTTGTTGTTCACGCCGACAGCGATGGTCATTGCGCAGGTCATCATTATCGTGCCGCTGATTGCCTCTGTCGCCCATCAGGCACTGCGCGATTTATGGAGCGAATATCACGATCTGCTGATTTCTATGCACGTGACCCAAGGCCAAAAGGTCGCCACGCTTTTGTGGGATGCGCGCCGCGCGCTGCTCACGGCATCGCTGGCTGGGTTCGGTCGCGCGATTGGTGAGGTCGGGGCGATCATGATTGTGGGCGGCAATATCGACAACGTTACCCGCGTGCTGACCACGGCCATCGCACTTGAAACCGGCAAGGGAGAATTCGCGCTGGCTCTTGGCCTTGGCTTTGTGTTGATCGGATTGGCCATTGCGGTGAACCTGTCGATCCACGCGTTGTCGCGCACGGAAGTGGAGGCCCGCTGGTGAGCCACCTTCTGCCACTTACGGTCCAAGGGGCCGAAACGACCCACCGCGGTAAGCGGCTTGTGGGGCCGATTGACCTGACGATCGAAGGGGCCGGGGCCACGGTTATTGTGGGGCCAAACGGTTCGGGCAAAACCACGCTGCTGCGTCTTTTGCACGGGGCGGCACGGCTGACACACGGTGAGATCGCGTGGAATTGTCCGATGGATGAGGCGCAATTGCATCAGGCTTTCGTGTTTCAGCGGCCCGTGATGCTGCGCCGGACCGTGTTGGAAAACCTGATCTATCCGCTCAAGGTGCGGGGCACCTCCAAGCGTGAGGCGCGCAAATCTGCGGTGGCTTGGGCGGCCAAGATCGGCCTGTCCGATATGATTGATCGCTCCGCGCTGGTTCTATCAGGGGGGGAGCAGCAGAAGCTTGCGCTGGCCCGTGCTTTGATCACCGCGCCTAAGGTTCTGTTTCTGGATGAACCCTGTGCCGCTCTTGATGGTCGCGCCACCCGCGAGGTCGAGGTGATCTTGCAAGCGGCCAAGCAAAACGGCACCCGGCTGATCCTATCGACCCACGACATGGGGCAGGCCCGCCGCCTTGCCGATGAAATGCTGTTCATGCTGGGCGGTAAAATCCATGAATTCGGCCCAGCCGATACGTTTTTTGAGGCGGCGCAAACCGCCTCTGCCCGTGCATTCCTAAAAGGAGATATCGTCGAATGAAACGCTTTGTCCTAACCCTTGCGACCCTCGCTATGACCGCAACGGCCAGTGCCGCTGACACCATGAAAATGGCTGTCACGACGTCCTTCCATAATTCGGGGTTGTCTGAGATTTTGCTGCCCGCGATTGAACAAGACCTAGGCCTTGAAGTGCAATTGTTGGTGGTTGGCACGGGCCAAGCGCTGCAATTGGGCCGTTCCGGCGACGTAGACGCGATCCTTGTGCATTCGCGCAGCGCAGAGGAGGCGTTTGTGGCCGAGGGGGCAGGCACCCACCGGCGTGAAATTATGTACAACGATTTCGTTGTGATCGGCCCTTCGGAGGATCCCGCGGATGTGGCGAGCGCCGAAACCGTGCTGGACGCTTTGCAATCCATCGCCGCAAGCGAGGCGCGTTTCGTCAGCCGCGGTGATGACAGCGGCACCCACAAAAAGGAACTCAGCCTATGGGCCGCAGCCAGCCAAACGCCCGAAGGTGCTTGGTACAACGCGGTCGGTGCAGGCATGGGGGCCGCGCTCAACACGGCATCTGGGCTTAACGCCTACATCCTATCGGATCGGGCCAGCTGGCTGAACTTTGGCAACAAGGGTGACCTTGCGCTGTTGTTCTCAGGTGACCCGGTGCTGTTCAACCAATACGCGTTTTTGCCCGTGAACCCAGAGGTTCATGCACATGTGGCCAATGGCTTGGCGCAGAAATTGGAGGGGTGGTTGGTGTCAGATCGCGCAGCCGACCTGATCAATGGCTACCGTCTTGGGGGCGAGCAGTTGTTCGTGTTCAACGCCACGCCGGATGCCAGCCCCCAAGGGTAATGTCCCAACGGACCGCTGGTTATTCGTCCAGCGATCCGTGAATGGCAAATTGGTCGAGCCCGGCATCGTTGGGCTCAATCATTCTAAAGCTTTCGCGCACACCAACGTCAGACAGCTCCCGCAGGACCGTGAGCAGGGTGTTGGGGCCGTGCTCTGCGCATAGGTCGGCCATCTGATCCAGCTCTTCTTGGGCGGTGGGCAGGGCGGCCTCTACGCTGGGTGCGCCGTAGTAGGTGACAAAATGCTCCGCCAACATTTGCGCCAATGACGCCATTTCACCGGGCTCTACCTGGGTGACAGCCACAAATGTGACCCGCCCGCCGGTTTCCAAGCCGAACCAACCGTTCGAGAACGCCTGACGGTTTTTGCCGGACAGATCGCCCTCGGACCAGTTCGAAAACTCAAACCCGCCGGAAATACACCATTCGCCCGTGCGCGCAGGCACGTGAAACACGCGCTGATCGCTTTCGTCAAAGTGAATGGCGCGGGCCAGTTTTAGGGGAGCGGTCATGGCGTTGTCTCCAGCAAGCGCGTCAAGGGAATAAGCTGCGTGGCGCCATCGGCGTCGCGCAAGAGCAGGCCGAAATTCTCGTCCACGCCCAAAAATGTGCCGGTTGTGCCAAGCACGGTGACGTCTTCACCGATTTGCCATGCCAAGCCCCGCCACGCTTCGTGCAGGGGTTTGATCCCGTCATCTTCCCATGAGCGGACCCATGTGAGCGTGTGCCGGGACCACGACTCCAATAGCTGCGGCGCCTGCACATCGGTACAGCCTTCGGCATAGAGGGCGGTATCCTCGGGGTGCTCGCCGGGGGCATCGCTGAGCGGCCAAAGCGGCAGCGTGAGGTCAATCACCATCCAGTCGGGCACTTCAGTGGGGTTATCGGTGCTGGCGTGGATGCCAAACCGGCCACAGCGCGCGGCGTTCAGGCGGATACCGCCATCCCATTCCAGCTGCACGGCGGTTTCGGGTGGGCCGAGCGCACCTAGGGCGTTCTGAAAGCCCACGGCACATAGCGGCAGCATCACAGCCGCCTCCGCCAAGGTCACGTCAGGGGCGAAAACAATCGCCGCCTGAAGGGTGCTTTGCCCAAGGTCATAGGCCACAAGGCCGGCATCACAGCCCTGAATGGCCCGCATCTGCGCGTGTGTGACGGGGTCGGCCGCAGCCTCCCCGTACATCAGCGGCGGGAAGGTCGGCGTATGCGGGGCATCAAGCGTGCTCATGCAACGCCCTTCTCCACGAGGGTGGCCGCGATCGTACGGAACACCTCAGCCTGTGGGCTGTCGGGGGCGCTGGCGACGATGGGTGCGCCACCGTCTGCGGCTTGGCGGATCGACATGTGCAGCGGTACTTCGGCCAGCAGGTCGATGCCCAGCTTTTCGGCCTCGCTTGCGACGCCGCCATGCCCGAACAGATGTTCTTCGTGGCCGCAGTTCGAACAGATATGCGTGGACATGTTCTCGATCATCCCGACAACGGGGATGTTCATCTGGTTGAACATATCCAGACCCTTGCGGGCGTCGATCAATGCTATGTCCTGCGGGGTTGAGACCACCACAGCGCCATCCACCTTGAACTTCTGGCCAAGGGTCATCTGCACGTCACCGGTGCCGGGTGGAAGATCCACGATCAGCACATCCAGCGCGCCCCATTGGACCTGCGTCATCATCTGTTGCAGCGCGCCCATCAGCATCGGTCCACGCCAGACAACGGCTTGGTCGTCATTGGTCATGTAGCCGATCGACATGGAGGTCACGCCATGGTTGCGCAGGGGCAGAATGGTGGTGCCATCCGGGCTTGCGGGACGGCCCGTGATGCCAAGCATCCTAGGCTGCGAGGGGCCATACACATCGGCGTCCAGCAACCCGACCCGGCGGCCTTGCTGCGCAAGCGCCACGGCCAAGTTGGCAGACACAGTGGATTTGCCCACACCGCCCTTGCCCGATGCAATCGCTAGAATGCGTGCCACGCCCGGTACAGGCTGCGGCCCGGCGGGTGCGGTTTTTTGCGGCTTCAGGTCGGGGGGCGCTTCGCCTGTCGGGGCGGCGGGTTTTGACGGCGCGCTGTGGCCCGTCATCACGATTTGCACGGCCTCAACCCCGATCCCTTGCAGGGCGGTTTCGGCAGCGGTTTTGACTGCGCCATAGGCTTCGGCATCCGACGGGGCGATTTCCATCACAAAGCGGACATTGCCCTCATCCACGTTCAACGCCCGAACGACGCCTGACTCTACCAAATCTGTGCCGCTTGGGGTGCTGACACCCTTGAGGGCCTCAAGGACGGCGTCTCTTGTAATTGTCACGTTATTCTCCCGAAACGTCGCCGGTGACTGTGTGTTCCAGCCCCAACTCTTCGCATGTGAGTGTCATCTTCAGTGTGTAGCTTTTGCCCGCTTCGCCTTTGTTGCGCAACGCGGCCTCAATCTCTTGTTGGCTTGTTACGCCGACTTGCTTGAGGAATTTGCGCATCGACATGTTGAACGCATCACTCATTCGCTCTCTCCCTGGTGATCTGGTGTTTGGCCGATGGTGCGGCCCAGAATATCAATGGTCACGACGTTTGCTTAGATAGTCTTCGGTCGTGCGTGGCTTGGGCCGGGGCGCACTGGTGAAGGGGTTGTTCTGGCTGTGCATCTGCGCGCGCACACGGCAGTCATCACACATCTGGATCAGGCGCAACTTATCTTCGTCGAACATGGAATGCCCGGCCAGCCGTTCTGTGATCTTGTCGATGGTGGATTTGACGCCGAACAGGCTGTTGCATTCTACGCAGGCAAACGGCTCTTCTTCGTGGATCACCCGTTGTTCCAACGCGGCGTCCGTCAGGTCCAGACGAGGTTCCAGCGTGATAGCCGTTTCGGGGCAGGCCGAGGCGCAGATCCCGCATTGCAGGCAAGCATCCTCTTGGAAACGCAACTGCGGCAGATCCGGGTTGTCACCCAGCGCGCCCGAGGGGCAAAGCGAAACACACGACAGGCACAGGGTGCAGGCGTCGGTGTCGACCAGAACCGCACCGTAGGGCGCGCCTTCGGGCAGGGGCAGAACCGTGTCCGAGCCGAGTGTGGCGCGCGCGGCCTGCCGGGTGATCTGACGCCGTGTGCCCATGGGGCGGACAGGGCTGTGGGCCGCGTAGGACCGAGGCGCGTCATACAATGCGTCGCTCATGGCGTCGGGGTCTGGCGTATCGATCAGGGTGATCGTCTCCGCGCCAACAATCGCGCGGGCCAGCTCCATCTGGGTGTCCAGCGCATCACGGTCGGAGTTTGGCTCTGGTACGATGCTGACGCGTGTAAATCCGGCACCGTGGGCGGCGACCATCTCGGCATGACCAAACCCGTTTAGCGCGGTGATCTCCATTGGGATGACATGGCTGGGCAGACCGCGCCCAAACCGTGCGGCCATGCGGATCATCTCGGACCCGTTGGAGCCGGTCACCAACAGGTGGGGCGTTGCACCGCCTGCATCCGAATAAGCCTTGGCCAACGTGTTGATGCGGACGAATGTATGGGACGCCGCGGGCGCGTCAAAACTTATCGCGCCAGAAGGGCAGGCGGCGGAACACGCGCCGCACCCGGCACAGACCAGCGGGTCGATGACCACATGTTCACCCGCGGATTGGATCGCGCTTGTGGGGCACAGGTCGAGACAGCGGGTGCAGCCGGTCTGTTCGGCGCGGCTATGGGCGCACAACAGGGGCTCGGATTTGATATGGAGCGTTTTCTCAAAAGTGCCGACCATGTGGCTGGCGGCCAATATCGCGGCGGACACCGATCCGGGATGGGAGGGGTCTGCGCGTAGGTAGCCGTCCCGCTTTTCGGGGGCGGGGAACAGCGGCGTGCCACCGGTTAGGTCCAGCAGAATATCACACTCGGACTGTGCACCGTTGCGAGCAGGCGACAGGGTTGGTGTGCCGCGTCCCTCGGGGGCAGGTTGCTGTAGTGCGTCGATTGAGACCGAGAATTGCCCGAACGAGCCTGTGGCCCGCCGTAGCGTGCCAAAGATGATGTCAGCCTCGGTCGTGCCGGGATGCTCTTCGCCAGGGGCCAGCAAAACCGTTACAGATAGGTAAGGTGTCAATGCCTCGGCCGCGGCAAGGGCGGTTGCAGCTGGCCCAACAATTAAGCATAGTCCGTCGGATACCACGTCGATGGTCTTGTCTGGGTGGGTCGGAAGCAAGCCTTCGGCCACCAAAGCGGCCATCTTGGGACCCGTTGAGGTTGTATCCTCGGTCCAGCCACCCCGGTCGCGGATGTCGATCAATGGGGCGGATGCGACCTCCAGCTCATCGGCCAAAGCGTCGAAAATCGCGCTTTGCTGGGTGCAGCAAATTGCGGCGTCTCCGGCCTGCAATGCGTCCGCCGCAATTTGCAACTGTGAGGTGCAAAGCGCCGTGCAGGTCCGCGGGACCGCAAGTCCGGTCGCTTGTGCAAGTGCGTCGCTATCTACGGTTTGGCTGCCGCCACAATCGCACGTTATCAATGACTTGATCACGTTAATCCTCCCAGATCCGTCCCTTTGGGGCCAGTTGGGCGCCCGCTTTGTTCGCGCAGTTTAGACGTGTTGCGCAGGGGTCTACAACCGCTTTCGCAATTTGCAGTTGTTTGTAATTTTGCATTCAATGCAATTTCAGGCTTCTGATTTCGGAAATTATGGTCTAACAATTTGGTATGCCGTTGTGTCCTGATGGGGGCATGGCGGTTAGGATCGGGAGGGTCCATGATATACAACCCTGACCAGTATTGCGCGTTGCCGTTGGGAATCGTGCTGCGTAGAACGCCCGGCCAGACGCGCTGGGCTAAGTACTACTGGCGAGTCAGTGGTGTCCTTCCGGGTGCGGGGCCTGCCGCCGGGCAGGTTTTGCGGTCCGAGGGCGATGCGGTTGAGGTTCATGCGGCCACCGTTACCCTTGAAATGCACGGCGCCGAGACGGAGGCCTATGTGCACGAGTTGCAAGCCGAGGTTCCCAGCGTGTACGTGATTTTGCGCGAGGGCGACACGCCCGCCGACGCGCCCGAGGCGGTTTTGGCCACGCCCAGCCCCTATGAGGCGCAAGACTACTGTGACAGCGGCGAAGAGCTGGTTGAGAAGATCGCCATGCCCCCATCTGTTCGCGTGGCCGTTGAGGCCTTTATCGAAGATTTCCACGCCGAAGAAACGTTCAAGAAGCGTAAGCGCGACAAGCAGCGCGTTGACCTGAAGGCCGACGGCATCGGGGATCGGCGCATCGCGGGCATGACGGATGTCTATGCATCCCCTGCGCGCAAGCGGGAGCGTCTGATATGATGCGCTCTTGGTCGGATCGTAAAGCCGCCGTCGCCGCAGAGGCG
The DNA here is from genome assembly GCF_001458315.1 of Thalassobacter stenotrophicus. GTDB lineage: Bacteria > Pseudomonadota > Alphaproteobacteria > Rhodobacterales > Rhodobacteraceae > Thalassobacter > Thalassobacter stenotrophicus. The sequence continues at coordinate 50,762 of NZ_CYRX01000025.1, forward strand.
CAGGCTGAGGTTGCTGCCGAAGAGGCGGCACAGGTTGAGGCGTTTGAGGCTGAACAGGCCGAGCGCACAGATGCTGAGATCCTTGAGGAGCTCGGCCTGCCTGATCCCGACACACTAGAGGAGGGGGCCGATTTTAAAGGTTTCCTTAACAAAAACGTCCCCGAGAGGATCAAGACCCGCGCGCTCAGACGCCTTTGGCGACTGAACCCCGTTTTGGCGAATGTCGATGGCTTGGTCGATTACGGCGAGGATTACACCGACGCTGCTTGCGTCATTGAGGGTATGCAAACCGCCTATCAGGTCGGAAAAGGCATGCTGAAGCATATCGAGGCGTTGGCTGAGCAGTCCGAAGCTGATGCCGCCGCGCCCGAGGTAGCCGATGCAGACGCCGAAGACACACCCGAATATGTAACCGGCGAAGCTACCGATCCCGTAGAACCTGCCGAAGACATCCCCGCACCCGTATATTCCGCGGCAGACGTCCTTGAGGATGATGCCGCCGCTGTGGCCCCTCCGTTGCGGCGCCGCATGACATTCACCTTCGAGGAGACCGCCTGATGAACGCCGCCGCCGATGTCACCCTGCCCGAGGAGGACCGCCTGCGCGCGGACCTTTATAACTACCTTGGGCTGATCCTGTCGGCGCCACCCGATCAAACGCTGTTGGACCAAACCGCAAGCCTCGCTGGCGATGAGGGTGATCTGGGGGCGGCGATCAACACGTTGGCCAAGCTGGCGCGCATCACCAAGCCCGCCGCGATTGAGCGTGAGTTCAACGCGCTGTTCATCGGTCTGGGCCGGGGCGAATTGCTGCCCTACGCGAGCTTTTACCTCACGGGCTTTCTTAACGAAAAGCCGCTGGCCGCGCTGCGCCAAGACATGGCGCGCAAGGGTATTGGCCGGTCGGACACAGTGTTTGAGCCCGAAGACAACATCGCCAGCATGATGGAGATGATGGGCGCGATGGTTGCGGGCCGCTTTGGCAAGCCCGTGCCGCTGAACGAGCAAAAAGAGTTCTTCAACAAACACATCGGCCCTTGGGCCCCTCACTTCTTTAGTGATTTGGAAGGTGCGAAAACCTCACTCTTTTACACACCGATCGGAACGATCGGGCGTGTGTTCATGGAGATTGAGGCCGAAGCCTTCCGGATGAGCGCGGAGTAATCCGCATTTCGAGTGGCGCAAGCACCGTAAAGGGCTGGTGTCAGAACCCCATGAAACCCACGGAGATTTCATGACAGAGAAAGCCACAAAGGCATCACGCCGCGACTTTCTGAAACTTGCAGGCACTGCGGCACCCGTTGCTGCGGTTGCAATGGCAGCAGGGGACACGGCTGAAGCCGCGGCACCCGACCTGACCAGCGAGACCATTCAGGATACCGCACACACGCGTGCCTATTTTGAAAGCGCCCGTTTCTAGGCGCAGATGATTTCGGCGTCCGGTTTTCGGGCGTGGGAGGAAACGATCCAAGCGACTGGTTGCGTGACGCCCGACTGCGACAGATCACACTTTAACACCAAGCGCGTGAGGCCCTCGAACGGGGTCGAACAAGCACGGAAGGAATGAAATATGCTTAGGAAAAAGACCAATGGGGTTGCGCGACGCCCCCAGCGGACCACTCTCCTGTCTGAAGCAGCCAACGCCACGGTAGACCGGCGCGCTTTCTTGCGCGGTTCGGGTCTGGCCATCGGCGGTCTGGCGGCCATCGCAGCCACTGGTGGTGCGGTGAAACCCGCATCCGCAGCAGCGGGCGCAGTTTCAGGCAACGTTGAAACCATTAAATCGGTCTGCACCCACTGTTCCGTGGGTTGTTCCGTTGTGGCCGAAGTGTCCAACGGCGTGTGGACTGGGCAAGAGCCCGGCTGGGACAGCCCCTTCAACCTCGGTGCGCATTGCGCCAAGGGGGCCTCGGTTCGTGAGCACGCCCACGGCGAACGCCGCCTCAAGTACCCTATGAAAAAAGAGGGTGGTGAGTGGAAGCGCATTAGCTGGGAACAGGCGATCAATGAGATCGGCGACGGCATGACGTCCATCCGCGAAGAAAGCGGCCCGGACAGCGTTTACTGGCTCGGCTCCGCCAAGCACAACAACGAACAGGCTTACCTGTTCCGCAAGTTCGCAGCCTACTGGGGCACGAACAACGTGGATCACCAAGCCCGTATTTGTCACTCCACGACTGTGGCTGGTGTTGCGAACACATGGGGCTACGGCGCCATGACGAACTCGTACAACGACATCCACAACTCCAAAGCAATCTTCATGATCGGCTCCAACGCCGCCGAAGCGCACCCGATTTCGCTGCTTCACATCCTGAAGGCGAAGGAAGAAAACAACGCACCCGTCATCGTTTGCGACCCGCGCTTCACGCGGACTGCGGCACACGCTGATGAGTACGTTCGCTTCCGTCCCGGCACCGACGTGGCGCTGGTTTGGGGTATTCTGTACCACATCTTCGAAAACGGTTGGGAAGACAAAGAGTTCATCCGCACCCGCGTTTGGGGCATGGACCAGATCCGTGACGAAGTGGCCAAATGGACACCCGAAGAAGTTGAGCGCGTAACCGGCACCCCCGGTGAGCAGCTGCGCCGCGTTGCTAAAACGCTCGCAAACAACCGCCCCGGCACCGTGATTTGGTGTATGGGTGGCACGCAGCACACCAACGGTAACAACAACACACGTGCATATTGCGTGCTTCAGCTGGCGCTGGGCAACATGGGCACGACGGGTGGCGGCACCAACATTTTCCGTGGCCACGACAACGTGCAAGGCGCAACCGACCTTGGTGTTCTGTCGCACACGCTGCCAGGTTACTACGGTCTGTCCAACGGCGCTTGGGGCCACTGGGCCCGCGTTTGGGGTGAAGATCCCGAGTGGCTTGCAGGTCAGTTCGGTTCCATCACTGGCGCCGACGGCAAGGAAAAGTCGCTTCAGAACCTCACGGGTATTCCTGTGTCGCGCTGGATCGATGGTATCCTCGAAGAAAAGGACAACATGGACCAGAACGACAACGTTCGTGCCATGGTGCTCTGGGGCCACGCGCCCAACTCGCAAACCCGTCAGGTCGAGATGAAGACCGCGATGGAGAAGCTGGACATGCTGGTCGTTATCGATCCGTATCCCACCGTCTCTGCCGTTCTGCACGACCGTACCGATGGTGTTTACCTGCTGCCCGCGTGTACGCAGTTCGAAACACGCGGCTCGGTGACGGCCTCCAACCGTTCGCTTCAGTGGCGTGACAAGGTTGTTGACCCTCTCTTCGAGAGCAAAACAGACCACGAAATCATCGGTTTGTTGGCGAAGAAGTTCGGCTTTGCCGACCGTTTCTTCCGCAACATCGAGATGGAAGACGAAGTTACGCCAAACGTTGAAAGCGTCACGCGTGAGTTCAACAGCGGTTTGTGGACAATCGGCTACACGGGTCAAAGCCCTGAGCGGATCAAACTCCACATGGCCAACCAGCACACCTTTGATCGCACGACGCTCAAAGCCGTTGGTGGACCCGCTGATGGGGACTACTACGGTCTGCCATGGCCTTGCTGGGGCACCGCCGACATGAAGCACCCCGGTACGCCCAACCTCTACGATATGTCGAAGTCGGTTGCTGATGGTGGTCTGACCTTCCGCGCACGTTTCGGCGTTGAGCGGGACGGCGACAACCTGTTGGCCGAAGGCGTCTACTCCAAAGACAGTGAGATCAAGGACGGCTACCCAGAGTTCACCATGCAGATGCTGATGGACCTTGGTTGGGACGGCGATTTGACTGCGGACGAACGTGCCGCGATCGACGCTGTTGCAGGCCCCAAGACCAACTGGAAAACCGACCTTTCGGGCGGCATCCAGCGGGTCGCGATCAAGCATGGTTGTGCGCCCTTCGGGAACGCAAAAGCCCGTGCAGTCGTGTGGACCTTCCCTGATCCGGTACCAACACACCGTGAGCCGCTCTATACGCCACGTCGTGATCTGGTTGCGGATTATCCCACCTATGAGGACCGTAAGTTCTATCGTCTGCCGACGATGTACGCCTCGATCCAAAAGAACGACTTCAGCAAGGATTACCCAATTATCCTGACCTCTGGTCGTCTTGTGGAATATGAAGGTGGCGGTGATGAAACCCGTTCGAACCCCTGGCTGGCTGAACTTCAGCAAGACATGTTCGTTGAAATCCACCCACGTGACGCCAACAACCTTGGTGTGCGGGATGGGTCTCAGGTTTGGGTCGAAGGCCCAGAGGGCGGCAAAGTCAAAGTCATGGCGATGGTCACCGAGCGGGTGGGTGAGGGCGTTGCCTTCATGCCGTTCCACTTCGGCGGTCACTTCCAAGGCCAAGACCTGCGAGCGAAATATCCAGAAGGGGCAGACCCCTATGTTCTGGGTGAATCGTGTAACACCGCGCAAACCTACGGCTACGACTCGGTCACTCAGATGCAAGAGACCAAGTCCACGCTTTGCAAAATTATGCCTGCGTAAGGAGAGAGAAAAATGGCAAGAGCAAAATTTCTCTGTGACGCCGAGCGCTGCATCGAATGCAACGCCTGTGTGACGGCCTGTAAGAACGAGCACGAGGTGCCTTGGGGCATCAACCGGCGCCGCGTGGTGACCATCGAAGATGGTAAGCCCGGGGAACGTTCGATCTCGGTCGCATGTATGCACTGCTCGGATGCGCCGTGTATGGCTGTGTGTCCTGTGGATTGCTTCTACCAGACCGATGACGGTGTGGTTCTGCACTCCAAAGACCTGTGCATCGGGTGTGGTTACTGCTTCTACGCGTGTCCCTTCGGCGCGCCGCAGTACCCACAGGCTGGCAACTTCGGTTCGCGCGGCAAGATGGACAAGTGTACATTCTGTGCCGGTGGCCCAGAAGAAACACACTCCACAGCCGAGTTCGGCAAATACGGTCGTAACCGGATTGCAGAAGGCAAACTGCCTATCTGTGCCGAGATGTGCTCTACTAAGGCGCTTCTGGCGGGCGATGGCGACACAGTGTCGAACATCTACCGTGAGCGTATCGTGGCGCGCGGCTTCGGTTCCGGTGCTTGGGGCTGGGGTACAGCCTACGAGCGTAAAGGCGGCTAAGCCGCTCAGACGTTCGGCCCGCTTTGTTCGGGCCGGACTCTGAGATTGGAGAGGCCGCACACAACCGTGCGGCCTTTTTTCGCTGTTTCATGCAGGAGCGTGGCGCGCCTTATCGATCTGGCGTCGCTCTGCTTTCGCAGCCTTTGCGGGGTCTTGTGGTGCTCATACACGGAGCCGACCGCTTGGGTTGTTTGGATAAAAATAGGGGTGGATGACCCCAAGGAGACAGACATGCTGAACCGATTACTATCGATTGCGCTGCTCGTTATGACAGTGTCGGTCACCGGCGTTTGGGCGCAGGATACTGACCGCACGTCGACTGGCGGCGCGCAAACTCTTCAGGACATTCTCGCGCGTCAAAACGCAGAAAAAGTCGACAACTCATTCCGCAGCGAGGCGACGGGTGATCCGTCGATCGCGGCACCGATCACCGAAAACCTTGGCACGCTCGGCGGCCAGTCGGACCCCGAACTGTGGCGTGCGCTCCGCTTTGGCAGTGCCGACGTCACCGTCAGCTCAGGCGGTGAGGTGGCAGAGGTCATCATGCAGGACACAGGCTCTGCTTGGTTGCAGTTCCGCCAAGGCCCGCTGCTGAGCTATGGCGCTTACATCCTTGGCGGCACGCTTTTGGCGCTGTTGGTGTTTTACCTGCTGCGTGGCCCGGTCAAAGTGGATGAGCCCTTCACGGGCCGCACCGTCACGCGCTTCAAGGCGGTTGAGCGGTTTGCGCACTGGCTCTTGGCCAGTTCATTCATCGCGCTGGGTATCACCGGGTTGTTGGTGCTGTTCGGGCGGCTCTACATTGCGCCGTACCTTGGCAAAGATACCAACGCGCTGCTGCTGGGCTATTCCAAGCTTGTGCACAACAGCATTGGCTGGGCCTTTATGGTCGCGCTGGTGATGATCTTTGTGTTCTGGGTCGCGCACAACCTGCCTGACCGTACAGACATCAAATGGTTCGCGCAGTTCGGCGGCATCGTCGGCAAAAACCACCCCCCCGCGAAAAAGTTCAATGGCGGTCAAAAGATTATCTTCTGGTCTGTGATTGTTTTTGGCTCCGTGATCTCGCTAACGGGTGTGTCGCTGCTGTTCCCCTACGAGGTGCAGATTTTTGCGCAGTTCAACCCGCTGATGAACCAGCTGGGTCTGGCTGAGATGATCTGGGGCACCACTCTGCCCGAGGCACCGCTGCCGCACCAAGAAATGCAAGCTTCGCAGATGATGCACACAGGCGCTGCATTGGTTCTGATGGCGATCATCGTGGCCCATATCTACATCGGTACGGTGGGGATGCAGGGCGCGTATGACGCGATGGGTTCGGGTGAAGTCGATGAGGCATGGGCCCATCAACACCACTCGCTCTGGCTCGAAGAAGTAAAAGAAAAAGAAGGCGCGGCACCCAAAAGTGCAACGCCCGCAGAGTAGAAAGACAGATCCATGAAAGCACTTTTACTCGGCGTATTGACGACCTGCGTGATCGGTGTTGTGGCCTATTATGGCCTCAACAACGCAGGCTGGTCGTCGCAGGACGTCTATAGCAGCGAGAACGTGCGCCTCGACTAAACGGGCCACGATCAAGACGAAAAATCAAAGGCGCGGGTCTCTCAGGAGGTCCGCGCTTTTTCGTATGGTCGTAACGGATAAGTGGGCAGGCTTGCGAAAAAGGGTAAACCCCCACAGCCGACCGCAGTCGTCTTTTTCGCAGTATTAACCTGAAAAGGGGGTGGATGGTGGGCGACCCTGCCGGTTAGAAAAGCCCGTTGTTTTCGAAGGTTAGGCTATAGGTGCGGGAGAGTTGGCCCCTTTGAAATCTTTGATGAATTTTCGCGCAGTCCCGCACCCTTATTGGCGGTTATTGCTCCGATAAAAAGGGCCGGATCGCGTGCGTACATATCAGATGGACAGTCAAAGCGGAGTCGGATTAGGCTCCGCTAAGAAGCAGAATAAAATTCGAGAATTAATTTATGTCCAGTCATGCGCGCCAATCCGACCTCGACTTCGCGGCGGATCTCTTCAAAGCAGCCGATAAAATGCGTGGGGGGTTGGAGCCGTCAGAATATAAGCACGTAGCACTTGGCCTGATCTTCCTAAAATACATCTCAGAGGCCTTTCAGGCGATGCATGACAAGCTCGCTGAAGATGAACTCGCCGACCCCGAAGACCCCGAAGAATACTTGGCGGAGCGTGTCTTCTGGGTTCCAGAAACGGCGCGCTGGTCCCATCTCCAGCAAAACGCGCGCTCAGAAAACATCGGTAAAATTATCGATGACGCGATGGAGGCCATCGAAGCCGAACCAGCCAACGAGACACTGAAAGGTGTTCTGCCCAAGAACTATGCGCGCCCAACGCTCGACAAGACCATGCTGGGGGAGTTGGTTGATCTCTTTTCCAATGTCAAAATGCACGACGACGCGGATCGAGCGCGTGATCTCCTTGGCCGGGTCTACGAATACTTCATCTCGGGCTTTGCGAGCGCCGAAGGCAAGCGCGGTGGGGAGTTCTTCACGCCCCGCTCTGTCGTCCGCACGCTGGTCGAGATGCTCGAACCCTACCAAGGCCGCGTCTATGATCCCTGCTGCGGCTCAGGCGGCATGTTTATCCAGTCTGAGAAGTTCATCGCGGACCACGGCGGCAACCCTCTGAACCTCTCGGTTTATGGGCAGGAGATCAACCACACGACATGGCGACTGGCCAAGATGAACCTTGCCGTCCATGGCATAGACGCGGATATCGCCTGGGACAGTGCGGGGACATTTCATAAGGCCGCGCACCCTGGGTTGAAGGCTGACTACATTCTCGCCAACCCACCCTTCAACATCTCGGATTGGGGCGGTGAGCGGTTGTTGGAAGATGACCGCTGGCAATATGGCATCCCGCCCAAGGGCAACGCGAACTTTGGCTGGATACAACACATCATCCACCACCTCGCCCCGCGCGGCCATGCGGGCGTGGTGCTCGCCAATGGCTCCATGTCGTCGCAGTCCAGCGGTGAGGGCGAGATCAGGAAACGCCTAATCGAGGAAGACCGCGTCGATTGCATGGTCGCCCTGCCGGGGCAATTGTTCTATTCCACGCAAATTCCCGTCTGCCTATGGATTTTGAGCCGGGACAAATCTGCCAACGGGCTGCGCGACCGGCGCGGCGAGGTGCTGTTCATCGACGCCCGCAACAAAGGCCATATGGTGGACCGAGTGCGGCGCGAGTTCTCAGACGACGACATAGAGAGTATCGCAGGCACCTACCGCCGCTGGCGTGCCAAGCCCGAGACGCTGGAGGAGAAAGGCTGGGAGGGCTACACCGACACGCCGGGGTTTTGCAAATCCGAAGGGCTGGAGACCATCCGCAAGTTCGACCACGTGCTGACGCCGGGGCGGTATGTGGGCGCGGCGGATGTAGAGAGTGACGGGGTGTCGTTTGAGGAGAAGTTTGGCGTTCTTGCGTCTCAACTGTCGGACCAGATTGCTTCAGGAGATCAACTGTCAGAGCGTATTCGGGATATGGTCAAAGGCGTAGCGCAATGAGCGCCGAAGCTTTGTTCCCTTTGAAGCAAAATTGGGAGGTTACGACGCTCGGTGATGTTGCTGTTCGTGGTGGCGGATCGATACAAACAGGGCCATTCGGCAGTCAACTGCACGCGTCTGATTATGTTGATCAAGGAATTCCGTCGATAATGCCTCAAAACATTACGACGGATCGAATATCGGCAGAAGGCATTGCCCGGATTACCGAGCAAGATGCAAATCGACTATCCAAGTATAGAGTTCGAAAAGGCGACATTGTTTATAGTCGACGTGGTGATGTTGAGCGTCGTGCTTTGGTTCGGCAGGAAAACGATGGGTGGCTTTGTGGCACTGGATGCTTAAAAGTAAGCTTTGGATACGGTGTCGTCGTTCCTGAATATGCAGCGTTCTACTTGAGCCATCCCGCATCCAAAGCTTGGGTCGTGCAACACGCGGTGGGCGCGACCATGCCCAATCTAAATACTTCCATTCTTTCCGCACTACCATTCGTGTTGCCACCAATCGAGATTCAGGAAGATATCGCGGCTGCGCTAAGTACCCTCGAAGACAAGATCGAGCTGAACCGGCAGATGAATGAGACGTTGGAAGAGATGGCGCGGGCGTTGTTTCGGGATTGGTTTGTCGATTTCGGCCCCACCCGCCGCCAGATGGAGGGCGCAACCGACCCCGCCGTCATCATGGGCCAAGCCTTCCCCCCCGAAAAAGCCGCCACCCTCGCGCCGCTGTTTCCTGTAGAGTTGGGGGATGATGGCTTGCCGGTGGGGTGGGAGGAGCGCCCGCTGAGCAGTGTTGTCGAGCAGCAAAAGCAATCAGTTAAACCAGATCAGTACCTCCACGAGGTATTCGAGCATTTTAGCTTGCCAGCCTTCGACAAGGCCAAATGGCCGACGCTCGAAAAAGGTTCAGAGATCAAGAGTAACAAAACGTCAGTTCCGCCAAACGCGCTATTGGTCTCCAAGCTCAACCCACGCATTGAGCGCGTGTGGGTCCCTCAGTCTGCAGGTCAACATCGTCTGATTTGCTCGACTGAGTTTCTGTGCTTCAAGCCGTCATCGGACCTAGGGCTGGCGACGGTAGAAGCGTTGTTCCGCTCGGACAAGATGCGCGAGAAAATGGCCTCAATGGTCACGGGAACGTCGAACAGCCATCAGCGCGTGCCGCCTAAGGTTTTGATGCAGGCGGACGTGTTACTGCCAGAAGACTGCGGAGCGGCATTTGAGGCGGTAGCTTTGCCGCTGCTGCAAAAACGCCAAGCCAACGAACAAGAAAACCAAACCCTCGCCGCCCTCCGCGACCTTCTTTTGCCCAAGCTCATGTCCGGCGAAATCCGCCTGAAAGACGCGGAGGCGCTGGTGTGAGCGTCCCCTCCCCAACGCTTCAGTTACTGCTTCGCCTTGGGTTTGTTGAGCAAGCGCCGGAGTGGGGAATGCCCTGTGTCTCCTACGAGCTGCCACATTTAACCCTGACATGTTGTGATGGGATCAATAAGCATTTTCGGGAGGTGGTTTTAGTTTCAGGCATCTACAATAACGGTCGCTCTCTGTCCGAAATCAGTTATCAAATCCCGCCTGATCTTTCAACGGACGAAAACGCGGCGGCTTGGTTGGTCTACGTCTTGAGACGAGACCTGGACGAGATTGGTCCCTTGCCTGATTGGGTCTCGCTTGGGCGCGCCAATCAGATGCTCGTCCCGATGGTCGCTGAGCAAGAGGCATATAGGAACAGGCCTGCTTGCAACATCGAGGCCGATTTTGCCCGCATTCTCCGTGCGCGTATGACCGCCCTGATTGCGGAACTTGCAAGCGATGCCTCGCTTCGGATCGAGTTTGACGGATCAATGCTGCAAGCTGTTGTGAACAAGGAAGCTGTCAAAGTTCCCGCTGAAGGCATTGCATGGACCGGACACATCGTCGTTCCTAGTGCAAATGCCTTTAAGTTTCCAAAGCGGATAGCGGCGCAGGGAACCACTTTGGACTTTTGGGACGGTTTGATGGGTCTTGGCAGACGAGGTTACCACGCGGAATGGGTGGAGGATGGTGGTCATGGCTGACCTGGTGCGCATATGCTCTCTAGATAGGTGGCAGGGGACAAGAACTAACACCGGCTTGGCCATTTTCTGAGGAGAAACCGATTTGAGCTTCACTGAAGACCTTGTCGAACAAGTGGCTCTGGGCATCCTCCAGGAGTTGGGTTGGCGCTATGAGAACCCTGTTTCGATTGCTCCGGATGGGCCGGAGAGGCTGCGGGTGTCCAACACAGAGACTGTCTTGTCCGGGGTGCTGGAAGCCGCGGCGAGGCGGCTGAACCCAAGCATCCCGGATGACGCTCTACACGTCGCGCTAAAGCAAGTGCAGGTGTCCGAGACGCCATCGCTGATAGAAGAGAACCGCCGCATCCACCGTATGCTCGTAGATGGCGTCGACGTCGAGTATCGCCGCCCTGATGGCTCGATCAAAGGCGACAAGGTGCGTCTGATCGACTTTGGCGAACCTGCCAACAATGACCTGATGGTCACGAACCAGTTCACCGTAGTTGAGGGGGGGCACAATCGCCGCCCGGATGTGGTGGCTTTCGTGAACGGGCTGCCCCTGGTGGTGATCGAACTCAAGAACGCCGCCAGCGAAAACGCGACAATCGAAGATGCTTTCAATCAGCTACAAACCTACAAGGCCCAAATTCCATCTCTGTTCCGCACCAATGCCGCTCTAATCACCTCAGACGGGCTGCTGGCTCGTGTTGGTTCGCTGAGTGCGGGTGAGGACCGTTTCATGCCCTGGCGGACCGTGACGGGCGCGCAGGATGACTTCACACCTGAAGGGCCGAAAGAGATGGAGACGCTCCTTCGTGGTCTCATGCAGCCAGAAAACCTGCTGCAGTTGGTGCGGGACTTCACCGTGTTTGGCGACAAGGGTGATGGAGTTTTCAAGATCATTGCCGGGTATCACCAGTTCCACGGCGCGCGGAAGGCTCTCACCAGCGCAGTCAAAGCGGTGGATGAACACGGAGACCGCAAGGTCGGCGTGATCTGGCACACACAAGGCTCCGGTAAAAGCTTTTTGATGGCATTCTTCGCGGGGCTTCTGGTCAGAGCACCTGAGATGCAAAACCCGACTATCCTTGTTGTCACCGATCGCAATGATCTGGATGATCAGCTTTACGGCACCTTTTCTTTATGTCGTGACTTGGTTCGCCAGACCCCGGAGCAGATCGCAGATAGGGATGATCTACGCCAAAAATTGGATCGGCGATCTGGTGGCGTTATCTTTTCTACGCTGCAAAAGTTTTCGCCGATGGCAGGGGAGGAAGACTTCCCGATGCTCTCTGACCGCCGCAACATCGTTGTTATCGCGGACGAAGCGCACCGTAGCCAATATGGGTTTGATGCTAAGCTAGATCGCACCACTGGCGCCCGCAAATATGGTTATGCGCATTATTTGCGGCAGGCCTTACCAAATGCTTCTTTCGCCGGGTTCACGGGAACGCCAATCGAAGCCGCTGACGTAAACACGCCAGCCGTTTTCGGCGACTACGTCGATGTGTACGACATCAGTAGAGCTGTGGAAGACAAGTCTACCGTTCCGATCTACTACGAGAGCCGTCTTGCGCGGGTAGAGCTCGAAACAGAGAAGCTGCCTGAGATTGACGCCGCCGTTGACGCATTGTTCGACGATGAAACTATCTCTGAACAGGAGAAGGCTAAATCGAACTGGAGCAGCGTAGAGCGCCTTGTTGGCGCACCACCAAGACTGGACATAGTCGCTCAGGACATAGTCGATCATTTCGAAGATCGGCTTGAGGCCATGGCCGGTAAGGGCATGATTGTCTGCATGAGCCGCGCTATTTGTGTGGATCTCTATAGTCGAATAACAGCACTACGCCCTGATTGGCATTCAGAGGATGACAAAGAGGGGGCGATCAAAGTCGTGATGACTGGGTCGGCTTCTGATCCGCTGGAGTGGCAGCAGCATATTGGGAGCAAGATGCGCCGCGACCTCTTGGCTAAGCGAGCGCGCAATCCGGCTGATCCTCTGAAGATGGTGATTGTTCGCGATATGTGGCTGACAGGTTTCGACGCGCCTTGCATGCACACAATGTATATCGACAAGCCGATGCGTGGTCATGGTCTAATGCAGGCGATTGCGAGGGTGAACCGAGTGTTCAAAGATAAGCCCGGCGGGCTTGTAGTGGACTACATCGGTATAGGCCAGAACTTGAAGAAGGCTCTTCAGAATTACACAGCAACTGACCGCGACCAAACCGGAATTGATGAGGAGGAAGCCGTTGCGGCGCTTCAGGAGTTGGTCGAGCGAAGTCAAAACTTCTTTTCAGGCTTTGACTATCGTGCAGGTATCGATGGGGCGCCCCAGGACCGCCTACAGGCCCTCGCTGGAGCCATGGAGTGGGCTTTAGAAAAGCAGAAGGCGCGTGCTGATAGCGCTCGTGACGAGAAGGCCAAGAAAGCGGAGCTGACGTACTACGCCGACTTGGTCTCAAACCTGTCCAAGGCCTTCGCGCTGGGATCGGCTAGCGACTATGCCCAATCGGTCAAAGAGGAAGTTGGGTTTTTCCAAGCCGTGCGTGCGGCTTTGTCAAAGACATCACCAAAGTCTGGGATGAGTAAACGTGAGAAAGAGTTCGCTATTGGTCAGTTGATTTCTGATGCCATAGCGGATGCCAGCATCATCGATGTCCTTGCTGCGGCAGGCATGCGCACGCCTGAAATCTCTGTGCTGTCTGAAGAATTCTTGTCCGAAATCCAAAACATGGAGCACAAAAACCTCGCACTAGAGGCGTTGCGCAAGCTATTGGCTGGAGAAATCAAGGCGCGGCAGCAGAAGAACGTCGTCGAGGCAAAAGCCTTTTCAGAGCGGCTAGAAGCCGCTGTCGCGCGCTATCATGCAAACGCCATCACGAGCCTTGAAATGATCCAAGAGCTGATTGACATGGCCAAGGATTTGCAAGCGTCTGTCCAGCGTGGTGACGATCTTGGCTTGGGCGAGGAAGAGCTAGCTTTCTATGACGCACTTGCTCAAAATGAGAGCGCCGTCGAAATGCTGGGCAACGAAGAATTGCGGAAGATTGCCCACGTCTTGGTCGAGCAGCTTCAGAAAAACGTGACAGTCGATTGGCACCTTAAGGAAAGCGCACGGGCAAAGCTCCGCATCTTAGTCCGCCGTATCCTCAAAAAGTACGGCTACCCCCCGGATTTAGCTCCGATTGCCATCACGACGGTCCTCGGGCAGGCAGAGACGCTGTTGAAGTGGGGCACATGACCCAAACTGTTACCGCTATATTCTTCCTGAACTTCAGTATGAGGTTGCTAGCGAGGTCCGAGGAGCCCCCTCGACCATCTCTCGACAGTTCGATCGGCAGCGCCAGAACCTATAAAGTGTCGGGCCAGTAGCGCAGTGATTACGCAGCCGGCACTCGTGACTATATAATCTACAGTGTTACCGTTTGATTGGCGATCATGACGACACTTTCATCTTTCCGCTAGCTGCCTGTGTACAAGCTGTCGTTACCCACTTCATGCCAATGCCGGCATCGTCGCCCTCAGAAGGCACATGAAAGGAAACGAGAGTGTTTCCACGGAGGCGTGCATAATATTGTTTGTAGCCTACATAGCCGCCCATCGCATTCTTTGCGTTTACGGTACCACAAACTATGATGTCCCCGGCACTAGTTTGGTAAATGACTGCGTCATCTTTGAACCGTGTTGCTTCTGGATCCCTCATTTTGTCGGCTACCAAACTTTGAACTGCCTTAACATGTCGTTGGTCGTTCGTTGGAGTTGTAGTCACCTCGATGGTATTGGGATCCACGCAAGCTGAAACCGTTAAAAGGAATGGTAATAAGAATAACTTTTTCATTATATCTCTCCTCTAAGCTGATACGCACATGAACCTTCTATCTAGTTGATATCAAAATGGTGGTGCGTCGCAACCCTGCGTATAAATTCTTGGCAATAGCGGAACCTTTAATGAAGCGACTGGCACCGTGCTTTGATATCGTAGGGGCTCCGAAGAAAATTATTACGTGATCTATTGCCGTTTTAAACGAAAATTGCTTCTCAGACCCTGCTAGCGAATGCTGACGAAAGTGCGCCAGGAATAATCTAAAGCAAGTTGCCCACTTTATGCGGTCAACTGAAGAGGGGGAAATGAACGCATTAATTTGCGTCGAAAAACTGGCGCATCACTAACATGTTAAGTAGCCGAAACAAAGTGGCTGGGTGGCTTCCCACGGCACGTTCGCCTCGAGACCTGCGTGAGAACAAAGGCCGCCGCGCCTGTTTCTCTCAACCCCAGCCGACTGACTGGACCGAGGGAGAGAAACCCAAAGGCCGCTTAAGAACAACGGTACGGAGCTTTACGCGGCTTTGACGTTTTCGATCTCCACCACAACCATCCCCGTCAGGTGCCACACGGCCGCCATCAAGATCCCCATATTAAACGCAAACTCGTTGGCGCAGCTCTGCTTGAAGAAGTCCCCCTCGAGGAACATGCAGGACCCCTTGCAGAGCTGGACAACGGGGCAAGCCATGCATTCCTCCCGAAACGAAAAGTGCGTCGAGGTGTTTAGCGCAATCGCGTCGAAGTCCTCGACGTGACCGATCTTGTGCTCGCCCTTTGCCCCGGTGTTTTGGCAAGTCATCACATTGCCGCGCAAATCGACCGCGATTGTGTCCTCCCGGTCCATCCCGCATTTCTGCCCGAGGCCATCAATGCTGCGGCGCCGTTGGATCGATTGGTAGAACTCGTCGATACGATCTCCGAGCCCAAAGGCTTGTGGGTCGTTTGCCAAGGCCTCAAACATCGATTGCGTGAGGCCTCGGAGCTGGGCTGGCTCAAACCGTCCTGTGCCGAGCGCTGTGGCCGCGTCGTAGACGTTTACAACGCCCTCAAGGCCCACAAAAGCCTCAGGGCCCACCTTGTTAGCAAACCAATCTTGCAGCTCCTTCAGATCGTGGTGCTGCTGTGTGATCACGGCGTTAAAACCGACCATCCCCGGCCGTTCAGCTAGTAGCGCGTCGATCCAGCGGCGCTTCTCAGGTTCGTCCAAGGGATCAGGCCCGCGCAGATGCTGGCCCGGCCCGTCGTGCGAAATCGTGATGCCGATGTCGTACTTTGCGATGAAGTCGAGCTTTTCGCGGTCAAAGAGCGAGCCATTGGTGATGATGGAAAACCGGGCGTTGGGGAACCGCTCGGCTAGAGCCGGCAAAAGGCGTTTGATCTTTGCCCAGTAAACAAAAGGCTCGCCGCCCCACACCTCGATCTGCTCCGGTGCGTCCATCATCCAGCCTTCGAGCTTCGTGAGGAAGTTTTCAACGTCGCTGAGCTTTGAGATGGTTGCATCGGAGATTTGGAAGGCTTGGTTGCAATAGCTGCAGGCGTAGTTGCACGACAGGCCAAGCTGGATTTTCAACACGCGGGGCGCCCGGGATTTGCCGAGGGGCTTGTCTCTAGCCACCTTCGGCACCGAGGGAAACTCGCCGGGATCGACAGGCAGGGGCAGCCCTTCGCATTCGGAGGTGTGCGCGTTGTAGCGGATGGAACTTCTGGCACCATCAGGCGCCTCGAGGGTCAGATCAAACCACATCAGTCAAAAAGCCTTTCTTCGAGAGCATCTGGTAGGGTGACGCGGAAGTTCGCGACCACCTGCACATGGGGGGTGCAGCCCGCATGGGGGTGCTGGTTGTGAGGAACGTGGGAAGGAAAGAAGACCGACAGCCCAGGTCGCGGATTGACAGAGAACCCATGACGGCTCTCAAAGGGCAGCCGGGCTTCGTCAAAGTAGCGCGAGGGGTCCTCGATCACAAAGCGCGGGGTCCCAACGCTGTTGATAGGCTGGCCTGCTCCACCTCCTGTTAGGAAGTGGACACAAGTCAGATCGCCCTCCCGACTGTCTTTATGCGTGGAGATGAACCCGCCGGGGGCAATAACGAGTGCGCGGTTTTCGCAATGGTCGGGATCGAGGTATTTGGCCCAGGGACCAAGCACGGTCCGTGCACAATCAAAAAGATGGGCCTTGAGCGCTTGGCCAGCATCACTGCGCTCCAAGATCCCGCGCACCCGCCGCTTGGAGGCAGACGGGACGTCATGAGCTTCACTCCAACCAACAGCCGCAATAGCCTCATCCGCCAGCTGTCGGTTCACCGCCCAATCCACGGGCGTCTCAAAGAAGCTAACCCGGGTAGGCCAAAGCTCGAGGCTGGTTCTGCGCACCTCCATGCTCAGCACCGGCAATTACAGTTGCAATTGAAGTATTTCCGAACAGTTGAAACCGTAACCGCGCCACTTGTGCCGCCTCCAGAAAGACTTTCGACGTAGCAGTTTGGAGTGCAATTGCAGTTGCTATTATAATGTTGCGGAATTCGAACGCCTGAACCGGAGTTGCCATTACTAACGCTCACGCTTGTAATGTCACCCGCACCAATGGCTGGCTTCCCGCTGATGCGGGACCAATCGATGGTACCGCTGTCGCTGATCACGATGGTTGAGCCGACTTTATAGGCCATGGGGGCCTCCTTGCGTTTGATGGGCTAGGATCTCGGTGAGCCCAGCCTTGCAGTGAGAATTGGGCAGGTTGATCGAGCAAAGCACCGGAATGCACATGCGCTCTTCACCCTCGAAATACGTGCTGTCGTGGGGCACGTGGCCCTCGAAGACGATCATGGAGCCGGTGCAGGGCTCGACCGCGTACCAGCCGCCGACGTAGGCGTCGGGGTTGTTGCACGGCCAGAGGCGCTTGCCGATGTTTGCCGGATCGTAAAAACGCACTGCGCCTCGATGCAGGGACGTGTCTGGGCAGTCCGCGTCCAGCGTCACCCGGGGATAATAGGTACAAACGATGTCGGTCTGGATATGGGTGTGGGTGTTGATCCCCACGTTTTCCTTGTCAGCCCGGCGCTGCCAAAAGGTGTCGGACATCATCGAGATATCCCCGGTGTGCGCGTATCCATAGGCGAGTTGCAGATATTCGCGCACCGCCGCCGAAACCATTTGTGCAAGAGCTGCGACTTCTGGGCCTTTACGGTCCATCAGGAAGTTGTGGCGTAGATGACCGAGGTGGTTGGTTTGATCCCCCACATTGCGCCCGTCACCGGCGTCTTGAATGCGGTTGGCCACGGCATCCTCGGCCGCCAGCCCATAGAGCCGGTCGTTGAAGCCCTCGGGCATGTCCCAATGCTTGTGCATCACAAAGGCCGGGTAAATCATCTGCAGTTCAGTGGTGGTGGCGATCTCCATCACACGACCTCCACAATGATCTTGCCGATGGCGGTGTAATGTTCGGTGTTCACCTTGACCGAGATCCGGTCGCCGGGGCGGAGGCCCAGAGCCTCAATCGCAAAGCTTCCTTGCCCCTGCGCGTCGGTCGCTAAACGGCGTTTAGGCAAATACCCTGCGTCGCTGTCCAGCTTAAGTGTCAGCGCATGGGGGCAGGGCGCCCCATCCCCGTTCCACTTTAACGTAATGGGCACATCTGCTCGGCCGCCGGCGGGCACAGGCACGACCTCCGTTCCCACCGCGTGGAAGTAGAACTGCTTAAACCAGACCCCATCGTTCGGGATCGTCGCATCATCAATGCGCCCGGCGACCGAGGTTCCGTTCAGCAAGATCGGGTCTTGATCGCAGAGCAACTCGACGCGCGCTCCGGACAATGGCCCGGCGATAGGCATAAAGATCACAAGGGCGTTTGACGCCTGTGTCCGTGCCCGGTGCCGGAAAGAATAGTCCACCTTCTCGCGCGCAGATTGGGCAAAGCGGTTGCGCCACGGCAAAGGGAAGCCGTTGTTGTCGGTCATGATATCGATCAGGGCGTAGTCGGTCAGCTCATCGTGCCCGACCATGCCGTCGAGGAAGATGTAGGAGCGGCCCTTGTAGACCGCGCCACGGGGGCACCCGGGCAGGTCGCGCACAAAGACACCATTGCCCTCCAGATCGACAAAGCCGGCCTTGTTAAAGCTGTCCTGCGGCTTCTCGAGGGCCTCCTTCAAGTCTTGCCAAGCAATCTCGCCGATATAGTCAGGCGCGACCTGACCCTCTTGGCATGGCTCAAAAACACAGATGCCGGCGTAGGTATCCTGAACATCCACCGCGTAATGCAGCCGCGCTGTCGTGTTGTAGATGACGTGCAAACCTGTCTCGATCATCGGTCTTTGCCTTTCAGCTGCTCGACCTCGGCCGAGAGGTCTTTGATTGCCTCGACGAGAAGCCCTACGAGGTTGCCATATGCCAGTCGCAGCACGCCCTCTGCCTCGACGACGGCTTCAGGGGCGACGGCTTGGACGTCCTGAGCGATCAGGCCGATTTCTCGGCTTCCGCCCTCGATCATGTTGTAGGTAACGCCTCTTAGGGCCTGCACCTTTTGGAGCGCGTCAGAGATTGGCGTGACGTTTGTCTTCAGGCGCGCGTCGGAGGACGACACGAAGTTTGGGGCCGTTACGGTGCCGGAAAAGGTGGCACCTGAGAGCCGCGCAAATGAGCCGGCGTGCAGGCCATCTAGCTTGTCGGCATCGATGCCAGAACCAGAGCCGTCCACAGTTTTGAGCTTGTCGCGCACTTGAGCGGCTGTGTCTGGCGATCCGTTTGAACCCGCTGGCCCTTGAGGACCGACGGGGCCGGTCGCACCGGTGTTGCCCTTTGGTCCTGTGGCGCCTGTCGCCCCCTTCAGGTTTACATACCCACCCCAGGTCGATCCGGTGTAGAACCGCAGACTGGTCCCAGACCACTGATGCGCGGGTGTTGGGCCGGTTGCGCCCGTCGCGCCTTGCGGCCCGGTGGCACCGGTGTTTCCTTTCGGACCAGTGGGTCCTGTTGGACCGGCAGGGCCCTGCGGTCCTGTGGGGCCCGTTGCGCCGGTATTACCAGTGCTGCCTTTCGGACCGGTAGCACCCGTCGCGCCCTTGAGGTTTACGTAGGCTCCCCAAGTCGCCCCGTCGTAAAATCTCAGGCTTGTCCCTGACCATTGGTGATCTGGCGTCGGCCCTGTTGGTCCCGTTTGGCCTGTGTTTCCTTTATCACCTTTAGGCCCGGCCGCGCCGGCTGGCCCAACTAGGCCTTGTGGCCCGGTTGGTCCCGCTGCGCCCTGCTGTCCAGTGGCGCCCGTAATTCCCTTAGGCCCGGTTGCTCCAACTGGTCCTCGGGGGCCAATTGGGCCGTCGTCGCCCTTGGCTCCTTTGGCACCGGTGGCACCAGCGGGACCGGTAGCGCCTTGAGGGCCGGTCGGGCCTTGTGGGCCTTGCGGCCCTTGTGGGCCGGCCGATCCCGCTGGCCCTGTTTGGCCGAGTTCAATGATGCTTTCTGAGCCCGCCACTCGCTTGAGAAACAGCTTACCGTCCCGGACGTTGACCGCGAGCTCACCTTCTCCCAATTGGGCGGTGCTGGGAACGCGCCCTGCAACCGTTGTGCGCTTAAGACTGATGGTATTTGTCATCGCGCGTCCTCCTTGAACTTTTCGAATTCAGACGACAGCTCCTTAATCGCTTCGACCAAGAGCCCGACGAGGCTCCCGTAAGCGACCCGGAGCAGGTCATCGACTTCAAAGACCGCCTCGGGGGCGACGGCCTCCACATCTTGCGCGATGAGGCCCATTTGACGGCCTGCGCGGTCGTTCATCAAAAAGGTTGCGCCGGTCAAACGCTTAACCTTCTCAAGCGCGTCGGTGATCTCGGCAATGTCAGACTTCAGGCGAACATCGGACGAAGAGACAAAGTTTGGCGCCGTCACGACACCGGAAAATGTCGCCCCGGAAAGTTGAGCGAAGTCAGCTCCTTGCTTGCCATCCAAAAGGTCAGCATCGAGCCCAGAGCCCGCCCCATCGAGGCCTTTAACTCTGTTGAAGACGTCCTGCGAAGACAACGGCGGCGGGGTCGCATCGACGATGGTCTCCGTGCCGCTGACGTTGCGCTTAAAGAACATCTTGCCGTCGTGCGTGTTGACCGCCAGCTCCCCCAGCTCGAGCTGGGACGTTGTTGGAACCTTGCCCGGCACGGCTGAGCGCCGCATTTTAATCGTGCTTGCCATATGGCTGCCCTCTGGTTTCCCGCATGTGGGATGAAAGGGGCTTTAGCCGGCCCCTTTGTTTGGCTTCAGAATGTTCCGAAGTCGAAGTTGATGCCTTTGATTGCACCGCCCGAGATCGAAACGTTGCTCGAGGACTGCGTTGCCATCGTCCCAAGGCCAAGATTGCCTCGCGCGGCTCCGGCGCTGGTCAGGTCCGAAAGATTGGACGACTTGGACAGCTTTGAGGCCAACGCGTTTGTCACGGTTGCCGCAAAGTCTGGGTCGTCGCCCAAAGAGGCGGCCAGCTCGTTGAGCGTATCCAGCGCACCCGGGGCTGCATCGATCAGGGCGCTTATCGCGGCCTGCACAAACGCGGTGTTGGCGATCTGCGTGGTGTTTGTTCCTGCGGCCGCATTTGGTGCAGTTGGCGTCCCTGAAAGCGCAGGAGATGCTAAAGAAGCCTTGGCGTTGATCGCCGCCTGTAAACCTGACACGTTGCTGATTGCGTGGCCGTGGCTGTTTGCGGCTTTTCCGTCCAGCGCGCCTTGCAGCCCGGAAACTTCGGAAATGCTGTGACCATGGCTTGCATCAGATTTGTCCGCGAGGCCGTTATCAAATTGCGATTTGCGCACAAGGTCTGTGGAGCTCGAAGCATCTTGTGACGAGCGCGGCGCCGACGAAAAGGTCTTGCGACCGCTGATCGCCTGCGAGGTCGTGGCATCGACAAAGGCACCGCGCCCTGCGACGGGAACAACGGAAGTCGCACCGCCGGAGCCATCATCGCCCTTGCCGATGTAGAGCGTGTCATCGACCTCGTTGTGCGCGACTTCGCCTGATTTGAGGGATGCGGGGGCTCCCGCGTTGCCGGATACCCGGCGCTTAAACTGGATCGTGTTGGCCATCAGAAAAAGCCTCCGTTAATTGGTGCATCGGTTGGTAGGATTGTAATGCCCGGCTCGCCTTGGTCGCCGCGTTCGCCCTGTGGCCCCGGCGCTCCGTCTGGGCCCGGAAGGCCAAGAACTTTGACCCTGCTTGCGGCTTGCGCAACGCGTACCTTGACGCGCGAGGCGAGAACTGGGCCGGTTGAAGAAAAAACTTGGATTTCGTCAGTCATTGCGCCCCCGTGTCACTGGAAGCATCACCGGGACCTCGACAAAGAAATTGAGGTGCAACCGCGGTGACAAATCCTCCCGCACGACGTCAAAGATCACGCTGCCCGGCCGGATGTTTTCGGTGTCGGCCGCAGGGATCACAATTCTGATTTCCTTGTCTGAAAGGCGCACGATCCCGCCGTTGTCGGATGTGAGATCAGACGCGATCTGCTCAGAGGAGATCTTCTCCCGAACATGTGCCCGAAACTTACCGGCCTCCGGAAACAAAGCCGCGTCAGCCTCAACTTCAAGCGTGTAGGCGTAACCAATCAGGATGGAGGGGCCTTCAAAGGTGTTCGTGGTCATGGTTCCCATCCGCAATTTTGCTCGCCGAGCTCGTTATGGGCTACGATTTGGCCCATAGTCGTGTCGGTAAGCCGGTCATTTATTGAGGGTCGAATTGGATCAGCCCAGTCGCATTCACTCAGAAGGGGGCGAAGGTCTTTGCACCCAGCGGTTAAGCCTGCGCTTAAGATCAGCGCGATCTGCATTAAGAACCTCATGGCGGGTCTCCTTTGCGGCCTGCATCGCGCGGATGCGCGCGTCAGCCTTCCGAATTGCGAGCTCGGCCTCGGCCTCAAGTCGACCTTTGCGCACAAGCGCCATGGCGGCGAATGCAACGGCCGCTGCGAGCCCGATCCAGAGGGCCGTTTTCCGCCCGATCTCGAGCAAGAAGCTTGCGATCATCATGCTCATAAGGTCCGCCCCGTTCGGTGATCTTGAATGCGCGCGCTTCGCGCCTTCACTGCGTAGAGGATCAGGCCAATAAAAACGGCCGCACCGACCCAAGGCAGTGCCGCCGGCAGCCAAGCATCGAGGCCCAACGCGACGAAAACGCGGCTTGTCACATCGCGGGCGTTTTCTGCTTCGCTTAGCGCTGGGGCGATTTGAGAGCCCATGGAGCCGACAGCGCCGCACAAACCCAGACCAATTTGGGCGTTTGACGCTGCGATGATGCGGCTGTTGACCGGCACGCCGGTCTGGCGCTCTTTTGAAACCGCCCGGGGCTGGGCATTTTGCAGAGCATCCGAAAGCGTCCCGTCTATGATCGGTATAAGAGGCAAAGCATTGTCGTCACGAAACGCGAGGATCGCTGCTCGTGTTCGTGGACCCAGCAGGCCATCAGCCTCGCCCACCTCGTGGTAACCAAGCGCACGCAAGCGCGTTTGCACGCCATAAACGCTCATGGTGGCGGAAGGCGCAACGTTGCCAGCCCGCCGAATGCCTAAGAGCCGTGAGGTCGCGTATCTCTTCACATTGACCGCGTCTCCTTGATTACCACCAAGCACCGCAATGGACGCATCGCCAACCGGCCGAACGAAGAAGGCAACATGCCCCTGCCATCCGCTTGGATCGCCGCGCGAAAAGACGACTATGTCGCCTTCCTGAGCTTCGGAAAGCTCCACCGGCACACCCCAATCGAGATAGGATCGTGCGTTAAGCTTTCGGGTTGAGCGCAACCCTGCTTGCTCGATGCAATGTCCGACAAAAGCCGCGCACCAAGCGACGGCATCGTGCTCGACCCAATCGTGGCCGACCGTTGCGTACATCCCTAGAATTGTGGGGTTATTGGCCGCATCAGGCCCCTCTGTGGTGCCGATGTAGCTCTGGGCGATCTGAAACGGTGTCATGTGATCTCCAATCACCTCAACTGGCCGCTGAAACGGGGCAGGAGGCTGTTTGTGGCCTTTGTTGCATGGGGGTGGGTACGGAAAGCGTAGTGCGAGGCTGTAGAGACGCCTCTAGCGCCGCGAATTGTGGGACCCGTCGGAAAAGCGGTCGAGCAGAAACTCGTAGAGCCGGTCGATCTTGCCCTCGATCCCATCAAAGCGTTTTACGATTGCCGGCTGGTCGATCTTGGCGACCTCGATCTCTAGTGCGACGACCCTGCCACGAATGTCACCGACGTCGGTTTTGATCATTTCAATCTCACGCTCGGTAATGTCGTCGTCTGGCCGAATGGTGTGCCATAATTTGACGATGGCCAGCAGCGCGCCGGCCAAACCCCCAAGTCCGATGATGAAGTAAATCACTGTTGGAATGTTTCCGACCCAATCCTGCCCCATGTCTAAGTCCTTTGTCGTGGAAGTGCCCGCCTGCGCGGGGGTATTGGGGCCGGTCGAGCTGCGCCGGGCCCTCAATCGCCTGCCGCTAAAGGGCAAAGCATCCTTTTGGTGAGTGAAGGGCGGAAGCTTTAATAGCCGCCGCCATCCATTAGCGCTTCAAAGGTACTGTCCGAGCTGTCCCGGTAACGCAGCGTTGGCGGGCTTGTGCTTGTATCAAGCCAAAGCATGCCTGGGGCCGTGTCTGCGGGTTCCTGCGCGCCCGAGCTTAGGGTCTGTAGGGCCGCGATGACTTGATTGAGCTGAGCCCGGACTGCGGCACCGCTGTCGTTGACGATAATAAAGCTGGGCACTTGGGCCATTACGCCACCTCATCCGCTATGAGCCGCAATTCTGAAACGATTGGCGTAAACGCCGGGTCGTTCGTTGAAAGCCGGGCCCGGGCTTCAACCGCCCACGCCTCGATCTCGCTGTTGTCGATGCGCCCCCAAGGCCCCCATGTGGGGTTTGGTTGGCTTGGATTGTCGTCGGTCTCTCTGACTTCAAGAACCACGTCGATTTCAGCGCCGGCGGACCCGTCAAAATCGGCCCATGTGTCGATGTAGGCTGCCCGATCATCGATGAAGTCCGATAGTGCTGCCGCTCCGACCAGAATATCTGACCGCAAACGGATGCGCTTGAGCGCGCCAAAATCAAGGCGGCCTGAGAAGTTGTAGAGCCCCTCTGTCGCTTGAACAATGGGCGAGCCAGTGCCGTCCACGCCTGTTGCCAGCCGCAGCGTATTGGCCGCATCAACAACCCCAACTTTGGCCCCAGCAAAGACCGGGTCCGCCGCGAGAGTGTTGAGCTGGGAAAAGCGCAGGATCTGCACACCCTTGGTCGAGACCGAAGTCATCGGCCCTGCGCGCCCTTCACTATCGACCGCGCGCAGCAGATAGCTGCCCGGCTTGAGGGGCACGACCGCAATCGCCTCGCCCCCTGAAACTTGATCCATCAGCGTTGAATTGGCCCAAGAGGAGCCGACTTCTTTGCTGTGGCGGATGAGCACGTTTCCGCCGACGCGAACGTCAACATCCACAGACCTTTGCCACTTGAGAATGGCAAGTCCGCCCGCGCTTTGAATGGTCAGGCCCTGCAACATCGCTGGTGGCGCGGTTAAACCGACCACCTCGCGCGTGCCCTCTCTCCAGATCGAGGAAACACCAACCACCGAAATTGCTTTAACCCGGAATTCCCATTGGCCGGGGGCAATGTCGCGCAACTCCATTAAAGTGCCTGTTGTTCGCCCGTAGTCTTGCCACGCGCCGCCATTACGCCGCGCTTCAAACTGGTACGTGTCGACAAAGCCGCTCTGCGCCTCTTCCCAAGTTACGCGAAGCAAGACCTTAACGGCCGAGCCGTCTCGCGTGACGTAGAGCTCCTCGGCGCCCGAGGGCCGGCCGGGAGGTGGCACATCGAAAGCCGAGGGCAGGTTTGTGCGCGGCGCGGCCGCATAGATTTGCTCTTCAGAAGCCGACCAATCGTAGACCAGCGGAGAGGTTTCGCGCAGGATCAACTCCGGTGCGATCCGTGCGCCATTGCCGATCTGGGTCAGATCTAGCCGCACAGATTGAACCTCAAAAGGCTTGCCGGCCTGCGTGTGATCACCGGTAAAGCCCCAACGCTTGTATTTAAAAAACGCGGTTTCTCCGGCCGACACCCGCCAAGCTTTCAATTTGCCGCTGATCTTGACCATCTGCTGGCGGCGATTGGTTTCCAGCTCGATCTTTGCGAGCCGTTGTGCGGCCGAAGCCGAGATCGTGAATGGCAGGGAAATGTCTCGCCAAACCTGCTCGCCCTCGTCTTCCTCACGGTAGAAGTCTGAGGCGTAAGCCGGAAAGTCGTCTGGCTGCCAGTTATTCTCCGGGCTCACAAATTGGCCCCGCACCGCGTTGAAGTTGGAGGTGCGGCTTTGCCGTGTGGTTAAGGCAACCCCGCCTTCGCGCACGTCGTCGCTTGTGAGGACTTCTGTGGGGATGCGGTATGCGCCCGCGCGCAGGCGCCACTGCCCGGACTGCCAGACCGTGCGGCCCGCCATAGCGGTCAACATGGCCTCAATAATGGTCTTGGGAGGCTCAGAAAGAGACACTACCCCGTTGCATGTGTAGCGGCGCTCCGTGGAGCCGTCCGATAGGGGGACGGTTTCGTCACAGATGTTGGCTGCTTCCACTAGGCTGTCGGCCTCGATGCCGTCATCCGCGCCAATTCCAGCGCCAATGCCGAATTTCGGGTGCGCCATGTAATCTGCCACGCACAGCGCCGCGTTGCTGGTATAGCTCCGGGTGTTTGTGCGCGGGTCCAGAACGTCGCTTTTGCCCTCCATATCGACCGTGATGTTTGGAATGCCCCCGGGGAAGGCGTCCTGATCGTAGGTCAGGCGCAGATAGATGGCGGCGCACCCGGCGATCCGGTGCTGCTCTGTCCAAAGATCAGGCGCGGCCTCAATAAGACCAGCAAAGGCCTCTTGGTCCAAATCGCCTAAGCGCTTTTCGACAGTGACCTTGTCCTCCCAGCGGCCTTGCGCGGCCCCTTCGGCGTCAACGGCCTCCTCGCCCTCAAAGTAGATCGATCCGATGGATTTTACTTTGTGGCCGGCAAGCACGATCACCAGATGCAGGTATTTGTCTTTCTCCCCTGTCGAATGGAGAAACGTGATCACCCCACCTTTGCGCGCGCGGCCATAAACCAGCTCTCGTGGCATGGCCGGCTGGCGGACGGTGACCGTGCGCGCCTGCATCTCGATCTGGCCCATTGAGGGCTTTGGCATCATCGATGCTGCGGCGGCTGATAACAGCATTGAAGCGCCGAAGTTGGCCGCGAAGGCGATGAGACCGCCAGCCGCGAATGCCGCAGCTACACCACCCGCCGCAATTGCAGCGCCCCCAAGGGCTACAGCTCCAACGACAACAGGGGGCACGTGCTAAGTCCTCCACGCCAAACGGCACTTTGAAAGGGGTAAAAAACTCAGGCCATCAGGCCCGACAAAAGCGACGCCCGCCCCAAGGCAGACGCCGAAAGCCTCAGGATCGCTCCCGAGCACCAGATCCCCACGTTGTGCCAGCAGCACGAACCTGAGGGGGTCTCCGAGTAAATTCCGCCCGCCGGTCTCGAGGTCTGACCACCCAAGCTTGCGCAGGACACGCTGTGCGCCCAAAGGCGTTGTGTATCGGCCGCGCCAAAGGGCGGCATCGTCTGGGCCGCCGGTCAGCTCGCGACGGACGTCAAACGCCCAAGTTGCGCAATCGTGGTTGCCCCATTCAAAGGGCTGAGTGCGCGCGTGCGCCACAGCGGCCGCGAGGCGTTGCTCCCAGTCAGAAAGTCGGCTCATCCTCGGCCCCACGTGATCTCTTTGTCTTGGATTGAAGTGACGTGCTCAAACCCCCGGTCGCCCGGGTGCAGCACCTGCTGGCTTTCATGCGTGTACCGCCAGCTCCGTGCGGTCCCCAAATCGATCAACCGGCTCTCATAGGAGATCGTGATCGTACAAGATGCCCCATCTTCGCTGATCTCCGGCACGTCGAGGCGGCCTGAGAAAGCCTGCACCGGGTTTGCGATAACCTCTCGGTCGGGCGTCAGCATGGCCAGCCAAATGCGGCCGGGCTTGCCTTGACGCGCTTCCTCAATCGCAAGGCCGATCAGGTTCATCGGGACGCCTGATAGCGAAACCGTCGTGCCAGAGGCGACAACCTCAGAGGTCTCCTCTAACGCACCAAGCCCGATCAGCGCCCCGGCGCCGGTCCAAATGTGATCATTCCACTCAATGTCGTGGGGGCCGGTCCACAGTCGCACCCAGCCCGAGGCAAACTCACCCTCAAAGAAGATCGCAGGTAAAAGGTCCCCACTTTCGATTGCCGCGAGATAGCCTTGGGTCGCTTCACGGGTCATAGGGCTTCTCTTGCACTAAAGGTGATTTGATACTTTCCAGCCCGGCCCACCTGCGCGGACACCGGCTCGTTCAAACGGAGCACCGCCTTTGGTCGCCCGACGTTCAACTCAGCGCCCGCCGGTGGAGAGGACCGCAATCTCGGCACAAAGCGCAGCGTGGCTTCGCCGGTGGCGTCTGAGGACACATCCTCGGTCACTTGATAGAGCCGCGTTGCCGCGTCTTGGCCCAGAGAAAAGAAATCGCCCGCCTTCAGCAAAGGCCGCTCCGAAAGCCAGCCCATAGTGAGCAAGGCGTTGCCGGTTTGATTGTTGGCTGCGACCACGCCCTCACCGGTTTGGCCCGGCGGCTCGATGCTTGGGTCATGGAACAAGAACCGGCCACGAGACCCGCCGAGGGCAGCAAAGAAGGCCGACAATCGCCGCCCATCTGCTGGCTTCATAAGGGCCAAAGTGACCTGATATTCCCACCATTCGCCGCCCCAATCTTGCACCTCTTGCGTGCCGGTGAATGGGGAGGTTGTCGCTGTCACGGCAGTGGCCAGCCGGCGGTCAAGCCGGCTGACGAGGTTTAAGGGGAGCTCCGGGATCATACCGCGTATCCTCGCCGACGATTGTCTGCGACATTTTGGGTCGCGATGCGTGCAATCTCGGGCACGGCGGCCCGAAGTTTCAGTTCGATTTGCTCGGCGACGCCCATCTGCGCGCCCCGGGCATCGATGCTGATGCTCATGCCGCCCGCAGACCCAGCGCTGCCATACCCAGCCGCCTCACGGCGATTGAGCACGCGCTCGCCCCTTTGGAGGATCGTAGGAACCTCGTCGGGACGCAGGCCCGCCCAGCCTCCGCTGTGCATCTTAGGAGCCCCGGCAAAGACTGGAGCCGGCACCGAGCGCGTGTGGCCCGAGACCCCGACCATGCCGCCGCTGTGCGAGACCGCAGCCGTGACGTTCGCCCCGCCGCCAAAGACACCGCCCAGAGCGTTAGCAAGAGGTCCCAAGACAGCGTTGCGAAACGCGAGGACCGCGAGGTCCGCAAGAATGGCGCTTACGAAGCTCTTAAAGTTGATCTTGCCGGTTTCGACAAAGCTGCGAAACGCGCTCTCCGCACCGGAAAACGCCTTCGTTAAAACGTCACCGAGGCCCTTGCCCCAATTCATCGCATCGGCGGCATATTGGTGAAGCCTTTGGTTGACCGCATCAAAGCCGGTCAGCTCGGTTTTTGTCTCGTTCGCCTTTTTTCCCGCATTTGCCACAGACGTGCCAAGCCGGTCAGCCGCTGCAGTCGCTTTATCAAGCGCCTCTGCACCTTCCTCGCCACTGCCGGCCACAGCCTCGCGCAATGCCGCCCAGGAGGTCAAAGGCAGCATCGAGCCGGTCGCGAGATCGCTGGCCGCCGTACGATAGGTATTGGCCGTGGCCAAGGCGTCGGATGCGATCACATCCAGCCCCAAATCGGGGCCCGTCAGTGGGTTGTCCTCAAAGGCGCGCTTGAAGGCTTCCGCTGCCGCGGTGCCGGCGTCGCTGGTCGCGCCTGCAAACGGGTTTTCAATATCGCCAAGGCTGATATCGTCGATTTCACCAAAGGTCGTCTCGATCCCGACCGCAGCCAGCGCGTCACGGATTTTGCCAGTGAAGGCATCGATCCGAGAGATTGCGCCATTTAGCATGGCCTCAACGCCGTCGAGCATTCGATTGGCCGCGTTGAATACCAAATCCCCGATGACCGTTGGGAGCCGAGACCAGATTTCCTTGATCGCGTTTAAGGCGCCTTGAAACGTGTTGGCCGTCGCGTTGCCAAATTCCACGATGCGCTCGATGGCAGCGCCCATTCCGGTAGCGGCATCAGATTGCAGATCGTAGAACATGGCCGTGGCCGCAGCTCCTGCGGCAGCGGCACCCATCTTGATCCGGCCCCAGACTTCGGCAGCGACGTCTTTCAAAAGAGCCAGAGCGGCCCCAAAACTACCGGCCCCCGAGACGAGCAAACTGAATTTGTAGACCAGTTCGCCGGCCCCCACGATTAGGGCGCCGATCCCGGTGCGGATGAGCGCACCGCGCAGGACCAAAAGCGTTGTCGCCAGCCCGCGTACAGAAAGCGCTGCTGCGGCAAAGCCCGCGACCCAGCGCCCGGATAGAAAGGCTACAAATGTGCCCGCGATGCTCGCGATGCGGCCGAGGTTGCCAAACAGGCCTTGGATCGCCTGACCCAAAGGACCGGTTGTGCGCGAGATCGCGGCAAAAGCCTCCGCCAATCTTTCCAAAGCAGGCGCCGCAGCGACAGCGAGTTGGTTCGCCAGCCCGCGAAAGATCAGCCCAAGGCGCGAGATCGCATCGTTTGTGCGCTCGATCTGGGCCGCGTCTTGATCAGAAACCACAACGCCGAAATCCTCGACATCTTTGGTCGCTTGGCGAAGCGTCGCGCTGTCCACGCGCGTAAACACAAGACCAGCCCGGTCGCCGAACAATTGCGAGGCAACGGCGGCCCGCTCGGCCTCTGGCACGAATTCACCGAGGGCGTTTTGAATGGCCGCGATCCGCTCGTCGAGCGGCATGGCTTGTAAATCGGAAGCCGAAAGCTGCAAGCGGTCGAGCGCCTTTGCGGCGGGGCCGGCGCCTGCGGCAGCTTGCGACAGACGGCGTGTTAGCTGCAGCGTCGCTTGCTCGATTTCGCCCATGGAAACCCCGGCCAGATCGCCTGCGCGCTCGAGAACCTGAATGCTGGCCACTGTTGTGCCAAGCGAGGCCGCCAGCTTTGCTTGCGCATCGACTGTTTGCAGGCCGGATCGCATCAACGCGACACCTGCCGCCACGCTGGCCGCAGCAGCGGCCGCAGAAGCGACGGCCGCGCGCCGTGCAAAGGCGGCCAGCCGGCGGTTTGCGATCTCCATCTCGGCGCTAAGCCGACCGAAGCCGCGCTTGCCAGCGCCACCGACACCTTCGAGCTCGTTGCGAACCTGACGGCCTCCGGTAGCGGCAAGGCGAACACTGACACGTTTTTCAGCCATCTGCTTCTTCTCCTTGCGCGCTCATTTTACGGACCATCGCCGCCTCTATCGGCGGCAAAAGCTCTCCGATCACGCGCGCCCTAATGCCAAGCGCGGCGCCCAGTTGAAGCGCCGCGCCAATATCCCAGCCGATAACGGCCCCGCCGCCTGCGCCCGAAACGACCCGGAGTTGACCACCAAGCCGCTGGACAAGGTCCCAGACCTGCCAGCCTTCAATCGATTGTGGGAGGTTCACTCTGCCCGGGCACTCGTCGCAGACCCCCGGGCACGATGCGCAATACTCTCCGCCCCCGCCAAATTCCCATTCAGCAAGAGCGGTCAGTCGTTTTTTTCCGCATCTACCATCATTGCGCCGGCTACGACCTCTACTTGGAAGGCTTCGAACATCGGCCAAATGTCGAACAAGGCGTCGACCCATTCCTGCGAAACATCGACAGGGTTGCCGTCCGCATCGCCGACGCCTTCCCATTCCTCAATCAACATCCCGCCGATGATCTTGGCCACCTCAAGCGCCAAGTCCTGATCCGGCTCAGGCGTGTCAACGTCGCCCAAGGCGACAACCCGTGGGTTACTTCTTGCGGCCAGCATCATAGCCGACGAGAGCGGATTGACCTTGATCCTGACGCCGCCCGCAAGGTCGACCCAGCGCGCGTCATCAGAGAGATTTAGCTTGAGCATCAGTAGGTCTCCACGGCGTTTTCCAGAGTGACAGTGACCATCGGTGAGCCGTCCGATTGTTGCGCGGCTTGCCAATCGAAGGTGACCTGAACGCCTTGCGGCCCGGAGATTTCGCGGCGCGGACGAGGCAAAAAGACCCGAGGCACAGAGACCGTCAAAGTCTCCCCTGTGGGGAGCTCATATCCGAAGGTCAAAGCGCAAGAATTGCCCCCGATTGCCTGATTGAGCAAAGTCGTGTCAGCGAAGCGCACGCCGATGCTGCCTGTCATGGCCGCAATGGACGCGTCGGCGCCCTCGATCTTGCCATCTGCCCGAATGGTCTCCACTCGGTCGAGGTTGTTTTGGTAGTTTAATTCGGCGCTGATGATGTTGCCGATATCCACCCCGTCGCGCTTCACAGAGCCGTTGAAATGGCCGAAGCGCTTGAGTGCGAGCGTAGACGGCGTGCCTGCTTGGCTCGATGTGGCCAAGTCTTCGCCCTGCGCAACGATCTCGACCGTTGAGGTCAAAAGACCGGAGCGGGCCATCGACCAGCTAAAGCTGTCGACCATGCAGCCCGAGTACATTGCGAAGCTGGGCACCTCAGGCATCCCCACTTCCACAGAAAAGCTTGGCAGGTTCCAGCTTCCGCTTGTGAAGACGTGCTCAAAGTCGCCGGTACCTTCGGTGGTGGTGGGCGCGCCAAAGGCTCCTTTGAGCCAATACCCGTAAGCCTCCGCATCCAAGGGGACCACGACATTGCCATCGGCCGTTAGAGCGTCCTTGATCGGCTCAACCGGATCTCGGCCGTATCCCAAAAGCTCCGAGGCCAACAATGGCTGCTCGGCGCCCAGCGACGCTGTAGCGAACGGCATCTTGACGTAGCCGCTGGCCGGCGCGGTGCCGTAGGTGGTTTCAAACGCAAGCGCCAACTGCGCCCGTGCACCTTGTGCTCGTGCCATATCAGGTCTCCAATCTTTATAGGTTCAGGCGAGCGGGTCGGCGCTCGTGTAGTGCAAAACAACGGTGATCGACGCGGCCTTGAAGGCCGAAGCCCCCTCAACCGGTAGATCGACTTCCTGAGGCGCCTCGGCCTCAACCCAATCACACAGCCCACCAAGCGTGCGGTCTGCGTGCAGCGCGACGCCAAGCGCCGCGATCATATCGTCAAAGGCCGCGTCCCGATGATCAGCGCCGTGGCGCATGGCCTCGATCTCGGCTTTGTGCTCGTAGTGGTAGGCGAGCGGCGAGAGCGTCACCTCCGGGTCTCCCGGCTCGCCGTCGCGCAGGATGAATAGGCCCGCGCCCGGTAGCCTTTCTGGCAGCGCACCGCCTCGCATCGTGACTTGCGGCAGGGTTTCCATTTTCTGATGCAGCGCCCTTAGGACCTGCTCACGTTTGGTGGCCATTTTGTGCGGTCCTCCACCCATTGTGCGACAATTGCGCTTGGGACCGAGTTAAGAGCGCGGTCAGCGTCACGCTCCAAATCCAGCCGTTTGCGAAGACGAACCTGCGGCACCAAGATAAAAATCGGAGCCGTAACTTGGTTGCGCCCGGTTTTTGACTTCGAAAGGACCGCGAGGCCCTTTTTGTTCATTCGAGCCTTGTCTGCGACCAGAAGGCTTGGCGCACCGCGCCGGTAAACAAAGCGCAACCGGATGCCCCGGCGGCGCTCCCATTCCCCGGGCGACATGCGGCGGCCACCAGCGGCGCGGCCGGCAGCCTCGGTTGGGATCGCAAGGTAGAAGCCGTTTTTGGAGCGGATGGTCGTGCCTTGATCGTGCGCGGAGACGATCTTTGGCGCCTTCGACCAAACAAGAGCGGCAGCCCGCAGACTTTCGCCTGACTTTGGGTAGGTCGCGCTGCGCACGGAGTTTGCGAGCCGTGTGCCAAGGCCAGCGCCGTTAATCTGACGCCGCCAAGCAAGCTTAAGATCGGTCCCGACGTTTGCCATGGCCCGGGTCGTCGCCTTTTCCCCGGCAAGGACCTCTCGGCGCATGGCCTCGGCGATGTCGGGGGAGGTTTTGATCGACAAACGCATCGTGAACCTCTGATTTGGGTGGCTTAGTCTTCGCCGTGTTCCACAAGGATCAAAAGCAGCTCGCCTTGGCTGGTGCGATGGAGCCCTGAAATCATGAAGGCTGGCTGACCCGGCCGCGAGACCATCGAGATTTGGTCGCCTTTCTCAGGCTCAAACGGCAACTGCGCAACATCGCGCGCCGCAATCCAAAAGTCGGCGATCATATCTTGGACAAGCGGAGCGGAGAAATATTGGCCGCCAGAAGCCTTCGCCTCCGGGCCATCCGAAAACACCCCGCGAAAAGAAAACGAGGCGCGATCGACATCAACAGATCGCGCCTCGTAGGATCGTGTTGCCCGCGGAAGGAGAACCGCGACCTCGGCCATAACTTCGCCAATGGCCTCTGAAAGAGACGCATCCAGTTCGTCAAAGATTGAGGCCACGGTTGGTCTCCTTCCGCAAGTTTTAGCGTGCCAATTAGGTGCGCTTGCCGGGGATGAGCACGCGAGGACGGGTACAATATTGCAGGGCATTCATCTGGAATTCCAGATTGACGCCTTTCCCGTTTTGCATCTCGTATTGCTTGGCGTAGAGGCGCTGACCCAGCGTGTTGACCGTCTCGATATAGTCGGCCGGCGCATAGGCGGTGCGGAACAGGCCCGGCACACCCAGAGGGAAGATGTGACACTTGTTGGTGTCGACGCCGATGGAACCGCCACCGCGATAGTTCTCAAAGGTGATCCCGCCGAACTCAAAAGTGCTAAAGCTTGATTGTTGGCCGTTTGCGCCAGCGTATGCGGAGCGCAGGGCAGAGGCTTCTGCATGACCCTTGTAGGTCTCGCGCACCTCGGGGTGGGCGATCAGGTCATCAAAGAAAGCATCGCCGCAGAAAGCGTGGATGCCAGAGTAGGGAAGACCATCCAAAATTGCGGCAACCCGGCGAATCACTTCCGCGCACTTTTTGCGCAGCGCGCCCTCGGTTGGCGTCGCCTTATCCAGATCAAAGTCGACTTCGGCCGGCGCGGATTCATCAAACTCGCGGAAATAGTCGAACATCACACCACCATCTTTGTCGAGGAGCTTGCCGCTCTTGATGATGTTGAGGCGGTGATATTCCTCGGTCAGGGCAAAGCCTTGGCTCACCTCTGCAGCGCGATCAGCAATCTTTTGCTGCAACCGTTCAACGGAGGTCTCCGAGGCGAACGCGCGCACCTGTTGCACTTCATCGGCCATCATCGCATCGTCGACTTGGAAGTGTGGGACCCGAAGCGTGCGCACGGTCCGCTTGTTCTTCCCAAAGGTGTCGCCGACACCACCGCGCGGCGAAGCGCCGACGATGATCTGGTTCTGCTCACGGTCGGTTTCAATCGCAATGTCGAGCGTGTCGATACTGGTCGTCTGGAAGAGGCCCAGCTGACCAATGCGCGACGGCGCGTACTTGATCTCACGCAGGGCATCGGTGAGGCGCAGAACGCTGAATGCGTCCTGCTTGAATACGTTTAATAGAGACATTTAGGTGTCCTTTCTCGATGAGCCGCGCTTAGCGGACAATGATGCCGGCGGCTTCAAGCTGGGTGTTTGCGGCGGTCTTCTCAGAGACCTCGTTTCGGTCGGCGTGATAGGTCAGCACGCTGCCGTTGATTTCAGCGTCGCGGACGATCGCTGCAATGTCTGCAGTCGCGGCGGTCGCGTCGCAGCCATACAAGGCCACGGCGACAGCAGCTTCGGAGCCGTCTTCAGCGGTATTGGAGGAAGCGAGGTACTCGCCGCTGGCTGTGACTTTGCCTAAGACGGTGCCTGGCACGATTACGCCGGCGCCGCTTGCGACGGTGATGTTGCCCCGCGAGCGCTGGCCTTGGGCTTCGCTCATCAGGAATTCGCCGGGGTGCCGGCCTTCGTTCAAAACGGTCATATTGTGATCTCCTCAGACCCTGCTCGGATTAACCGAAGCGCTTGTTTGCGTTGTTGATGGCAGCGGCCCATCCGCCGGCAACTTTGTCAGACGCGGAGCCGAACCCATTGCTGGCATCGCCACCAAATTCCGGCTCGCCGGCTGCGCGGCTTTCGATAGAAGCAACACCGGAGGACTTGGGCGATGTCGCCAGAACCTTCGCCGCAT
Organism: Thalassobacter stenotrophicus; assembly: GCF_001458315.1. Lineage (GTDB taxonomy): Bacteria > Pseudomonadota > Alphaproteobacteria > Rhodobacterales > Rhodobacteraceae > Thalassobacter > Thalassobacter stenotrophicus. The sequence continues at coordinate 86,299 of NZ_CYRX01000025.1, forward strand.
CCTCTGCGCTCATGTCCATATCGAGCGCCAGAACCATAGCCTGCGGCTCGCGGCCTTCAGCTTCTTCGCACGTCAAAATGCTTTTGATGCGCGCACTTGCTTGAGCGGCACCGGTGGCCATGCCTTCGGCACGCGCGGTCTCTACGGCCGCATCCATTTGCGCCTCGGTGATGCCCGCGTTTTCAGCCTGCGGTGCTCCGGCTTGTGTGGTTTTGGTCATACCAAATCCCGTCCTTTGCGTTTGGGGCCCGGGGGCCGTTGTTGATTGTTCAGAAAGCACCGCGTCCAACGTCGCGATGCGGTCGGCAAGGCCTGCATCAATTGCATCCTGTCCGATGTAGGTCCGAGCCTCCGTGCCCCGGATGGTTGTGTCGTTCATGGCTGCGCGGCCGCGATCCACAAGCCCGACAAACTGGTCGTAGAACTTGAGAACTTCGGTTTGGAGATCGGCTTGAACCGCCTCCGACAATCGGCCGAACGCATTCCCGTCGACCTTGTGCTTGCCTGCGTAAATCAGCGTCGCCTTAACGCCTTTTTGCTCAAGCTCTGCCGATCGGTCGAGGTGGGTTAAAACGACCCCAATTGAGCCCACAATCGAAGTTGGAGAGACCACGATCTCGGTTGCGGCGCTGGCGATCCCGTAGGCTGCGGAGGCGGCCATATCGTTGACATAGGCGGTGACAGGCTTGGTTGCCGCAAGCGCGCGCACCTGCTCGGCAATCGTAAACATGCCCGTGGCTTCCCCGCCGGGGCTGTCGATATCCAAAACGACAGCGGTGACGCTCGGATCGGCCGCAGCTTCTCTAAGCTGGTGGCTCAGGCCCTCGTAGGACACCATCCCAGAGTTGGCTCCAATCCAACTGCCTCGGTTGACCAGTGAGCCGACAATCGAGACGATTGCGATGCCATTGGCCACGCGATAGCTTTTGCGCCGCCCCTCGTCGTCCGTAGCGCTGCCCATGAACCGGCTGGCATTGGGCCTCAGGCCCTCCATCTTTGCCCCATCCATTGGCAAACGACCCTGCAAAACCTGCAAGATGATCTCAGCTTTTGTCGGGTGAAGAAGCAGCGGCCTGTTGAGCACCCGAGACGCGATTTGCGTCAAAGAAGCCCCTTCAGCTGCTTGCATAACGATGGGTTGATCATTCATCGGACACCTCCTGTGGCGACCGCACGGCGGGCAGGTTTGAGCCCGCGCAACGCCTCACACTTTTGCTCAAACCCTCGAATGACCATCAAAAGACGCTCTGGGTTTGCCGCGTGATAGGTTGCAGAACGGGAGACGCCGGATGGACCACTTGAAAACGACACGGTTGCGGCTGCCTGCCCAGCAACAAGCCGGATGTAGACCTGGCGGAGCGATTTTGCCGCTGCGCAAGGACTGTCCTCATCGATAGTTAGAGCCATTACAGCGCGTCCTCTTCATCATCAGGATCGTTGTCAGTGTCATCCTCGGCGTCGCCTTCAGGGCCTTCATCGGCCTCTGCTCCGTCGGGTGCCTCCAAGGCCCCACCGGCTGCCCCCATGAGCATTGGATCTGGGAGCCGGTACTCTTGGCGCATATCTCGCTCTTGCGAAATCTGCTGGTAGACGTCGTCCACATCGACGCCGATGTCGTTGCAGATCATTGCGTCGGACATCACACCAAGACGCTTCCACACTTCGTGCGCTTTGGCTTTTTTGAGGTCGTCGGTCGTGGGACGGGCCGCACCCAACCACTCCGCTCGGCAGGCTGCCGCACGATTGGCAAGAAACGCTTGATACCCGCCGGGAAAGGCGATCCGCCCAGATGCGATTTCTTCCTCAAGCCATGCCTCGTAGACCGGCTGGCAAAACGGAGCGACAATGTTCTGTCGCCGCGCCTTGGTGATGGCAAAGATCTCCGTCGTGGCCGCCTGCAATGAGGAATAGGTCGCGCCGTTATTGTCGCCGGTCGCGCTCTCGTAGGTCAGACCAAGGCACCGCGCCAGTTCGCGCAGGAGGTGCATTGAGAAGTCTTTGTAATCCGAGGATGGCTGGTTGCTCGTATGGAACTTGAGCTCTTGCCCGGGGAAAAGGTGCGCTAGCCGGCCATTGATCCCGACGTTGAGCGACGAGCCCTCGTAGTAGCCCGCCACCATGTCGATGTAGGCTTCCATTGGGGCCACGCCTTGGGCCGACATTTGCGCCTGCTCTTGAGGTGTCAAAAGCCCGGCCAGAACTTCCTCGGTCGGCTCGTCCGACGTGATTGTGACGGCAAACAGCGTCTGCACAATCGACGCCATCAAAGTTGCGTCCGCGAGCTGGTCAAACTGCCGCGCGACCTGCAAGGCCGGCGTCATTGGTGAGATGCCGCGGTGCGTACCGGGCAGCCCATCAAAGACGTGGATCACCCGAGGCCGCCCGGCGCGATCCCGTGCGCGAACATCGTACTCGACGTCATACTTAAACATATCTTTGCGGATCGCCAGGTAACCGACAGGCATACCGTCCGCATCGAGGTAGACGCCGTTCACAAGACGCGCCAAGTTTTCTGTTTTGCGCGACAGGCGGTGAGGCGGCAAAAGCCGAACCTTTGTCCCATAGGTGTTCCAAGAGCGGCGGCGAAACGGCAGCTCCGCGAGGATTTCGCCAGAAATCAGCCAAGAGCGGAAAGCCGCGCTTTGCATCTGACCGAAGGTCCGCATCCCTTGGATATCGCATTCCTGGGCGCTGCGAGCCCAGAGCTCAAAACGGCGCTCAACCGTTTTTGACCAATTGGACGCCTCGGTAGAGGACATGCCAAAGGTCTCGTTTTCAGGCAGAGCCTTTAAGCGCAGCCCCGTACCCACGGTGTTGGCAACCGCCTGATCGACCGCGCCGGCAAGCCAGCCGCTGTTGTGGATCAGGTCAGCAACACGCGCTGCGGCATCATCCCAAGCTTCGGAAATGTCGTCTTGGCTTTCTCGCAGAGCGGGGCGCCATCCGGAGAAAGTTACCCCTCGACCACCGCGCATGTACTGGCTGCCATGCCGAGGGGCTGCATCGCCGCTGTCAGCAGGCGCAGTCAAATTTTGACCAACGAGCAGGTCGCGGACTTTTGAAATTATTGACATGGTTTATCCGTTCAGCCTGCTCCCGGATCGTTGGAAGCGGTTACGATACGTGCCACCGCCGCCGCTCTTTTGGGGCGGAGACGGTGGCGGATCACCCTCTGCGGTGTCGGCTTCTGGGGTTAAGGGAGGAGATCCCCCGTCAGACCGTTGAACACCCTCGGGGATGCGTTGGACGTTGAGCGTGTAGCCAATTGCAGCACACAAAGCCTCGCAATCAAGGAGGTGGTTGTCTCGGGATCGCTTGACCCATTGTGGCTTACCCCCCTTGAGGATACGCGCCTCCGACGTGACCTGCCGGCAGTAGTCTTCGTCCACGTCGCTGTGGACGTAAAAGGCCCCGGGCACATCAATTGGCGTCCGCAGCCTCGAAACCACCAGCGACTTGAAAAAGTCAGTCGAAAGTAGGGCAAGATTTACCGAGTAAAGCGCCCGCTTTCCGTCTGGTTTCACCTCGATCTTTGAGATCCGGTAGGGAGGTGTCATGACGTCGCGACCCTTGGTCGGCCAGCAGAGCCACGAAAACCGGCGGCAAAACTCGTAAACCTTGTGCTCGTTGCCCTGCTCGGGCTTGTCCGGCCGGAACCCAGAGTCGATAAAGACCCGCTCGATCTGCATTCCCGCGATCGGCTGAAGCATCATTTCAGCCAGTTGCGACCAGACCTCATCCGTTTCTGTGGGGCCATGCAGCTGGCCATAGTCGACAAGCCAAGAAGTACCTCGGGCGCCGAACGCCCGGATCACAAAGTACAAAGAGAACTTTTGCACATCGACGCCCATAACAAGCCGCAGGCCGCCGGAGGGCACGGTTCCGGGCTCGTAAGGTAACCGGCGCTCCCAAACCTCCTGCCATTCTGGGACATCGCCGGAGGCGGTCATGGAATAGCACTCGCCGAAGCTCGCGTTCATTGCAGTTTGCACGCGGTCTTCATCGCCAGATTGTAGCGCGGTCAAATAGGTTTCAGCGCGCTGTCCCCAAGAAACAAACGGAGAGCACAGACCAGACGTCCACATCGAGAGTGTGGAGCTATCCGTTGGAGCGCCGGTGACTGACGGTCCATCATCGACAAGTGCAATCTGTTGCCCGGGAGCGACCATTGCTCCCCTTGCATTCATCCATTCCTTGTCATCGTTCGTGTGCACACCCCCGCAACGGGGGCAGCTCAAGTAAACAGAACGCTTCGCCTGAGAAGGCGTGGCGCCCTTGGGCCACTGCAACTGACGAAAGCGCGGCACAAAGTATTCGGAACAATGCCGGCATGGCCAAGCCCAATGGTGCCGGGTGCCTTCTTGAAAGAGCTTCCAGATGGGGCTCTCCAGATCGTCCGTGTCCGAGATCCCCCAAAACTCCAAACCCGTGTCTTCGTCCAACTCGACCTCCACGAGCCCCCGAGCTGGCGTGCTTGTGATCGCGGTGACAAAATCCGCATACGTTTCACCGCGCGCTTCAACGAGGCCCAGCACGTCACCTTGGCCTTTGACGTTTGCCATCATCTCGTCAAACTCATCGATCAAAGCGAGCGCCGCTGGGTCTGACTTCAACGCCGACGATGAACCGGCGTGCGCGAGACGGATGCGAACACCGGCTACGTGCTTCAGTGTTTTTTTCATGCGGCGTCCACGAACCACTTTGTTCGTTAGGCTTTCCGCTTCGTCCAAAAGCCCCATGAGGCGGGGCTCAAATTGGTCGGTAAGAAAGTCCTTTGTCGGCCCGACGTAAATGATCGGGGCAGGGCGCTGGTCAAGGCGCGCTCCGATGATGTCGAGCATGCTGTCGGTCTTGCCCGACTGCGCCGAGGTCACCGCGACAACGCGGCGATAGCCCCCGTTGTGGGCCGCAGACGACCATGGGATCATGTAAGGCGTCAGCCACGGGTTCCGGGGGCCCGGAATGCCGGAAGTCTCGGGATAAACGCGATTGTTCGCCGCCCAATCTGCGGGGTCACGCTTCTGACTTGGCCGACAAATCTCGTTCAGGGTCTGCCAGAGCAGCTTCTGATCTTCGCGCCGCTGCTGATATGCGTTCGAACGATCCATTAACTTCCTGTTCCAGCTTGCGCCGCTCGGTCATTTCCCGAGTGTATCTCGCGGGCAAAGCGCCAAACTCTGATTTTACAATAGCTCCGAACTCCAACACCACGGCGCGCGCGTCCTCGACCGCGATCAGTTCGCGACGCCGCTCCGCGATCCGCAGCTCGATTTCGCGCGTGCGCGCCTCGGTTGCCCTGCTGGCCGCCACGGTCTTGCTGCTCTTGGATTGGAGGTCTTCGTAATAGGCGATTACCCCGCGGACCACGGAGACAAGCGTGTATTGGTTCTTGCCCTGCTTCTGGACAAAGCCGTCCTTGACGAGCTGGTGGACCCACTGTGTGCTGCGGCCGCAGAGCGCGGCAACTTGATTGACGGTCAGGGTGTTGCCCCTCGGCTTTTCATCCTCGTTCGTCATGCGATTAAGTCTCTGAAATTAATTATTTTTATGTTGATAAGCGTCGGCGGTAGAGCGAACGTGATTACAGAAGCGCCGCACCCCGCGACGCACCAACACGGAGGTCGCCATGACCCTTTTGCTTTCCGCCACCTGCCTCGCGATTGCCCTCGCAGACGAGCGCGGCGCGATCGAGATCGCCGATAACCTTGAGGCTGCGCAGAAGCGGGTCAACGACCTGCGGATGCGCGCAGCAGCCTGAACTCAAACGGGCCTTGGCAAAAACCGGGGCCGCTTTCGACAGAGACACCGCCATGACCAACACAACCATCCGCATCGCAATCAGCAGTTTGCCTGATTACCTCGACCGCAGCCGCATGGATGCCATTCTCGACGACATTGAAATCACCATTGCCGATGAGGGCGGCGTCTACGGCACGGTCAGCGCCGACAGTAACTTGATCAACATCGAGGTGCCGACCGGCCAGCTTGTGGACGCGGCCGCTGCCCTCGCTGAAGCAAAATACATCTAAATCTGATCAAGGAGATCACTATGTCCCGCCTCCACCTTTCCGAACCTGAAACCAAATCCAAAATGGTCACCAAGCAGCAAACCCTGATCGATATGCTCAAGCGCCAGCAAGGCGCCACGCTGGACGAGATAGTCGAAGCCACAGGCTGGCAAAAGCACACCGCTCGCGGTGCAATGTCGGGGGCCCTCAAAAAGCGCCTCGGGCATTTGATATCTTCTGAAAAAGAAGAGCGTGGCCGCGTGTATCGGATCGAGGAGGCCTAAGCCGCACGGCTTCCTTCTGGGCTGACGTCATTGTCATTTCAACAGACGCGAAGCTGAGGCCCCCTTATGCAGTTTAACCCGCATCCCTTTGGGGCTCGCCTTCAAGGCGGGCAAGCCGGATCAATCGAATCGTGCTGATACACCCACTGAGCCGCTCCTAGACCGCAACGCCAAGCCTGACGATCAGGACATTGCCCTGCGTCTTACCCGTGCTGAGGCGGGGCTTGATGCCGAGCGCGAAAAAACTGCAATGCTAGAGCGTCATCTTGATGCTGTACGTCGAATGTTGCCGCCACCGGATACAAAGCCACGACGTCGCTGGTGGTCGTGGTGAGGGACGACTGAGTCGTCGAAATGGATACTGCCTGCGGTTTCGCCAGTGCTTTCTGGTGGCATACGTCACGCCTACTCGAAGAGTAGAGAGAGAACTACAGCCACGCAAAAATTCCTTGGCATTTTCTAATGCCTCTTTCCCGTCGCTACGGAGTATAGGGTAACGGGGTGAACGCACATATTAATGTCAGCGGGTAAGCTGGCTCAGACTTTATACCTGCAATCCATTTGCGCGAATTTCATTCGCACGTAAACACCGCTGATATTGCTTGCATACGCTGGAAGATCGCTTCTTTGTCATATTCACGACAATGTCTACTGGCCAACGGCTGTGCTGCTCCAGCATCCCATACATTAAAGACGCTGACCCCATTCTCATCACCTGTTACCGACTGAGGAACGAGGCCGAGACCATACACTTGGTTCGGGTTGCCACAGGCTGTGAGCAAGATGCATGTCGAGCAGACAAAGAATAATTTTTTCATGCGAACCTCTAACTTTTGATTTGTTTGGAGGTTGGTGTCCTCTGTTAAACCTGTCAACGCTGGAAATCCAAAATTGCGCATCATTCAACAGCTATCACTGTCCCCATTGTTGGCAGTTTTGACTTCAATCCTAAATTAATTATAAGCCTTTGTTAAATAATATAATTTTTAAATTCAGCTAACACGTAACATAATTTCGCGAGGTCTAAAAATGGGCGTATATGAGGTTTTTGGAGCCTAATAATTTGAATTCGTTGATTAAATCTGAATTCATAATGCGCCTTATTGGCGATTGATGCTCCCTCGCATGTGAGGCGTTATCGCTCAGCAGATTTTATACCAATGATACGAATAAGGGAGCGCAGCGCTCTAGCACGATCATCAGCCTCCTCAATCTGTTGAGCTGTGCTCAAAGCTCCAGCCACTAGCACGATCATCAGCCTCCTCAATCTGTTGAGCTGTGCTCAAAGCTCCAGCCACATCTCCTGCTTTAGCCTGAGCCTCAGAAATGGAGCGCAGCGCTCTAGCACGATCATCAGCCTCCTCAATCTGTTGAGCTGTGCTCAAAGCTCCAGCCACATCTCCTGCTTTAGCCTGAGCCTCAGAAATGGAGCGCAACGCACTAGCACGATCATCAGCCTCCTCAATCTGTTGAGCTGTGCTCAAAGCTCCAGCCACATCTCCTGCTTTGGCCTGAGCTTCAGCAATGGAGCGCAACGCACTAGCACGATCATCAGCCTCCTCAATCTGTTGAGCTGTGCTCAAAGCTCCAGCCACATCTCCTGCTTTGGCCTGAGCTTCAGCAATGGAGCGCAACGCACTAGCACGATCATCAGCCTCCTCAATCTGTTGAGCTGTGCTCAAAGCTCCAGCCACATCTCCTGCTTTGGCCTGAGCTTCAGCAATGGCGCGCAACGCACTAGCACGAGTGGCACCCTCAATCTGCTGAGCTGTGTTCAACGCTCCAGCTACGTCTCCTGCCTTAGCCTGAACCTCAGCAATGAAGTACAGTACCTCAGCACGGCCATCTGCATCTTCAACTTGTTGAGCAGCTTGCAAGGCCAGCGCAATCGTCACACGTGAACCAGACACGTCTCCGGCCTCAGATTGCGCATTAGAAAAAGACGCAAGCGCCACAGCACGGAACCAAGCCCTATCAATCTGCTGAGCTGTGTTCAACGCTCCAGCCACGTCGCCTGCTTCAGCCTGCGCCTCCGCAATGAAAAACAGTGCCTCGGCGCGGCCATCTGCATCTTCAATCTGTTGAGCTGTCAAAATAGTGGCCTTCACCAATGCCACTCGAGCGTTGCCAATCTCGCCGTTTGCAAGATGCGCTTTAGCCATCGTTAGTTGTTCATTGCCGCGAAACACCAGGATTGGTCCTTCAGCTTCTGCAATCTGTTCAGGAAGGTCATCGAGACTCAGCGGCCCAACAGGCCCAATTAAAAGTTGCACAGCGAGATTACTGCTGGGGTTCTCTGTTATGATGAGATTTAAATTCTCATCAACTAAAGTTAACAGATCGAGCCGTTCTTGAGCTTGCTCTAAGCTGTCATTCGTCAGTTGCTCTGATTGTTTCCACGCTTGCATTGCTTCAACGAATAAGCGGTTGGCATCAGCATTTACGTCAGCGCAAGCAGGCATAACACTTGCAATGAGCGTGGCCACTAAAGCGATTAACTTATTCATATGGACACGCACTTCTTCGTCAACAGCTTCAAATTCTGTATCCTATTGATATCAAAAATTTGTGATATGACTACATCTTTTGTACCCTTGGGAAAAAGGAGCGAACAACACACCTCTTCGTGTGTTTTAGCAAACTACCGTGAATGCATTGAAGATACGATATACTCAACGGTGCTGCGGGCGTTTGATTGCAGGCCGAAGCTTCCCTTCCTCATAGTGATTACTGACATCCCCCTGTTTTTTCTCTCGCTAAAATGACTTAGCAGTCTTTGCGTGTCCGCATGGAACATCGACGAACGAACCCATCACGTCCGCTGAGATATGGGATGTCAGAAAACTCATATAGCGGCTTCTCCAAGGCGAGCTGTCAACGTTTCATCAAAAGTTTCCCCGGAAGCCTCTAAGGCTGCAGCTTTGCCGGTGTATTCCTGCCAACGACGGACCGCGACATCGACGTAAGCAGGGTTCAGCTCCACTGCATGACACCGACGGCCGGTCATTTCGGCGGCAATGATCGTCGTGCCTGAGCCAGAAAACGGCTCATAGATCGCGTCGCCTTTGTCGCTGTTGTTTTCGATTGGCCTCTGCATGCACTCGACAGGCTTCTGAGTGCCGTGACCGGTCTCGCTTTTGCGCGGTTTTTCAATCTGCCAAACCGTGACTTGTTTGCGATCCCCGGCCCAGTGCCCGGTTTTGCCCTCGCGCACGGCGTACCAGCAAGGCTCGTGCTGCCAATGGTAATCGCCGCGGCTGAGCACCAGCTGGCCCTTGTCCCAGATGATTTGAGACCGAAGCTTAAACTTGGTCGCAATCAGGCTCTCTCCTACGACGCCTGCGAACAGCCCCGCGTGCCAAACGTAGGCAACGTCCCCGGGGAACAGGGCCCACGCTTCGCGCCAGTCGGCGTTGTCGTCGTTGAGCACTTTGCCCTTTGCGTAGTCACTGCCTGCAACGCCGGCTTTTTCACGCCACCCGGGATCGTATTCCACACCGTAGGGCGGATCGGTCACCATCAGGTGAGGCTTTGCACCGGCAAGAACGGCCTGCACGGTTTTCTTTTCAGTAGAGCTGCCGCAGATGATACGGTGCGCGCCCAAGATCCAAACGTCACCGGGCTGGCTGACCACCTTCGTTTCGTCCGCTTCTGGAGTGTCGTCCGGGTCAGTCAGGCCGCCCGAGGCTTCAAGCAGGGCGTCGGGCAGAACGCCTTTTAGATCATCTTCAGAAAACCCAATCATCGAGAGGTCTTCGCCGAGACCCATCGCGCTTAGCTCATCCCATTCGACCTGCAGGGTTTCGGGGTCCCATTCAGAGGTCTCAGCCAGCCGGTTGTCCGCCAGCGTGTAAATTCGGCGGTCCTCGTCAGACCAGCCCCGCGCCACCATCACCGGGACCTCGGCCATTCCGATTTGCGAAGCGGCCATAAGCCGGCCGTGACCGGCGATGATTGTTCCATCCTCGGCCGCTAGCATCGGCATCGTAAACCCAAAGCGCGACATCGAGGCGGCGATCTGATCGACTTGTTCTTGCGGGTGTGTTCGGGCGTTTCGCGCGTAAGGAATGAGATCTGCAATCTGCCACATTTCGATTTTTGAAGCAGGCCATCGCGACGCATCGGTGCGGTCGCGGGCAGTTTTTGTGGTGGGGCTCACAGTCAACTCCATTGGATTTTTTGAAAAATAAAAAACGCGAAAATATCGGGCCAAGGCGCGCCGCATGCACCTCATGCCCTGGAGGGGACCCAATGGGGGGGCTGCGCCAGCCTGTTGCGCTCTCAGAGCGTCGAGTGCGTTTTTGGTAGGGTGGTTGCTAACGGCTTGTCAGACTCACCAGAGCGCAGGACAGCGCGTCTAGTGTTTGGAGTTTGTGCGAAGGCTAGCGGGCTATGAGGATGCTTGTTGGCTCCCCCATTGTTTAGGCGGCACCAGTCCCCGCACGTGAGGAATGGCTGAAACTGAGGGTCGTTTGCAACAATAGGTGTTTGTGACCTAGCAATCCGAATGCGGTACTTTTGGGCGCATCTGGCCTTTTGGCAATGGCATCTGCATGCGCTCGGGTGCTCTGTAAGGCACCTAGCAATTGGGATGTCCAATATAATTCAGAAACCGGGCGCTTGGGGGCTAGGCCGCCAGACACCTGCGCTGATTCCTGACTAATTCTGTGGATTTACATTCGTCCGTATCAAAATGTTCTTGTCAGACTGCGCGCAGGTTAGGTGAGCAGAACTAAGGCTGGCTCAGATTTTTTTCGAACAAAGTCATTGCCGGTCATATCTTATAAGAACTTGAAATTTTTGTTAAAAAAATGTTTGGGCCACCATCCAAAGAAAACCGCCGCCACCCAAAACTACCGCAGCCACAATTACCATCACACTGCTAGCATTTTCCAGTTTAGACTGATGCTTAATCTCGTCTTGCGTGACCCACTTGTGCTTTGCTGGGTCATAATAACGAGTTACACCATCATCAAACTTTTTTCCCTTTTCGTGAATGCCGCCCAAAATACCCTCCAGCTCTACAAAGTCATGGTCACTTCTCACATACTTAACCGCCATTCGTTACATAGCCTGCCGGTGCATGTCACGATCAACTGAGTCGAGAATAGAAACAAGCTTTTTTTGCCATTCGAGGCCCTTGCAGATGCATGGTTCACTGGACCAAGAAGGATCGAACCACTGGGCTTCTGCCGCTGATTTGGAGGCCTGGCCTTAAGTGCTCCAAGCGAGAATACGTTTGATGCGCTTGCCGCTCCTACAATCCTGATGAAATGGCTGCTATCGCTTTGACTGCCGGTTTTTAAGACCAGATCTTCATATCCAATAGTGGGCTCGTAAAGCAATTAGAGCTTCGTGAGAGGCTTGATGCTTGGTTCTAGCCTGCCATCTTGAATTGTATTGCTTGGTTTTCCCCTAGTTGGTTTGGTTCTGCGTTCCAAACGATGCTTTCCGGTGCAGGTCAGATTGTCTTTTATGTACACTTTCACTTGATCCCACGGAGGATGGTAATGTCGTTGACCCTTGAGGTGGGGTGTGTGGGTTTTTCCCAAGTACGCAGAGGCGTTAGCCGCAGCTAATCCAACGGTTTAATTTGTTTCAAAGCAATCCAGTCTCGTTAGTTCATTTGGATAGTCCAACAAGTTGACATTTGGATCCCTGAGGAAACGTCCCTCGTAGTCTCTAACGTCAACTACTTCCAATTCTATGGATAGTGGTTGTGAAACACGGTCATCATAAAGATCATGAACAAAAATCGTATCGGCAATAGTCTCGTTTGGCTCAATCCCGCCACTCACCTCATTGAAGTAGTAGTCATCGGTTTCCCATGGAACGGTGCGTCCATCGGTGCTCAGTGCATATGATACCGCAAATCCAGATATTGCAAATGGGCCCGTGTTTGTAACTGATACCGTCACCTTGGCGGTTGGGCCCATTAAATCAATAAGTTCAATATCCTTAATTAGTACCGCAACATGTTGGTCTAAGTCGCAGTGTTTTTCATTTGCCACTTGTTTATCTTTGTCACTAGACGTCGTCTTAGTATCTATTGATGAAAGTATTGTCCTTTCAATCTCACTCTGACTTACTCCATCTAACGTCACATGCATCGTTTCGGTTGCCTGTAGTACTCCTGCTAAGCGATCAAACCCGGACAAGTTTGCGGTTAGCGGGTCAGTGTCCATCAACTTTTGAAGTAGAGCCTCGCTAAAAGCTTCTTTCATTTCTGAGCTGGCATAACTGTTGAGCATTTCTTCGATGGATTGCTTGAAAGTCGCTTCAGACGAGCCGTCAATAATCATTTCTGCATGTGCTGGAAGCGTAAGAACAGCCGCTGCTAAAGCTAACACTTTCTTCATACCATTATCCCTCAATCACAACGGCAGTACCACTCGCCACCAGCATCACCATAGACCCTGACGACGACAACTCCACGTAATCCAAATCAACGCCCACAACAGCGTTGGCACCGACTTCGTAGGCTTCCTTCTTGAGCTCATAGAGTGCAGTCCTGCGACTATCACGCATGGTCTTCTGTACAGCCTCAGATCGCCCCCCAACGACATTACGAACCCCTGCGAACAAGTCTTTAAAGACGTTCATTCCAAAGGCACACTCAGCCGTAACGATCTCAATTCGCTTGGAGATGTTCAGGTTCGGGGCTGTTTCTGTCGTAAGGAGGATTGCGTCTATCTGACTGTTTACCTGCTTCGTTTTGCCCTTTGGCCTATCACGCTCTGCACGCTCAGCTTCTGACCGACAAGAGGGGCAATGACCTTGCCTCATCTCCAAGAGCCCAAAACCAGACTTACCACATTTCTGACACGTTGCCATTTTCAATGCCCTCCATCCGTTCAACAAAGCTTAACAGACTACACTCTAATGCCAAGCTGAGACTAAACTGCCCCCTCAGACAGCACAACAGCACCCCCAACATAGCCTCAGCAGCCATTGAGATTCGCCATATTGACCAGTGAGCGGGGGCAGTGTGGGTTGCTAGGGGGGTATGGACTTTGTTGCGCTTATTTGTTTGGGGGGCTGTCTCTAAGCGCTTGGTCCACCGAAAACATGGCGTGATGGCAACGAACCCTAAAATTAAACCACTAGGGCCGCCGAATGATTAAGGCTTAATCCGCCGCCCATGCGCGTATCATAAAGCTTGGCCTTGAGTGTTCCAAGCGAGGATGCGTTGGATCCGCTTGCCTCGCTCAACAAGCTCGTAGGCTAAATCTGGATCCAACCGCGCGTTGGTTTCAACAAGGTCGATCAGCTCGTCGACCACGTCGCAGGCTCGGCGCGAGGCCCAGCGGGCATCATTTTCATCCTCGGGCTCACCTAGCCATGGTATGTTGAGCATGCTTGCAGCCTCCCGATTAGTGATCTTCATTTGCTTGAGCGATTTCCAATCCGCCTCTAGGCGCGCAGGAACATCGCAACCCCGCTTGGCTATGTTTGCCATCCGCTGTAGTCTGTCGTTTTCGGCCTTGAAGCGCTCCCGCGCACGCTGGTCGCGCTTGGCTGCAAACTCAGGGTCCGCGTTAAGGCGTTTCATGTTGTCGGCACGATTGTCAGTCATGGTTTTGATCCTTCACGGTCGAGGCGCTGCGAGATTGTGGAAAGGGCCCGGTCTTTCATCCTGTCGGCATGGCGACGGCTCATGGGGTATCCCCTGGACTTGAGGGCGGCTTCGAAATTGAAGCGATGCACCTTGCACCGAAGCCACAGGTTCAACATTACGGCGTCGCCGGGGCAGTCCTTTGCCAGATACAGCCGGCACCAATCCAAGACCCAAATCATCTCATCGACGCGCTCGGGGGACATTGTGACGCGCTTGCTGCGCTCAGCCTCCGCAACACCCTCTGCCTTTTCTGGGAGGCCCCACCCGTAAGCGAGGTGGTCTTCAAGCGTGGGGGTGTATTCGGGCATCGAGGAGCGGATCTGCGAGGGCCCTGGAGAGCCTGCGTTGTATCGCGCCCAGCGCACGGCCTCGATCATCCGGTCCCGCACCAGCTCAGGTGTCCAAGTGTGCGCTTCCTCCTTAAGGTGCGCGGTTCTGTCACTTCGCATCGCGCCGCCCCCCGTAGAGCCGGTTTGCGATGTTGGTGACGGCCTGCCGGTCCCAATCGCTGACCAAGTCGTCAACCGGGATCATTGCTATGCCGCGCTCGCGCCACGCCTTTTGACTTTGCTCTTGGACAATGCGCGCCCTGCGCTCAGCGGAATAGTCGCTGGGCCCTTTGGAATAGATACCTGAAATAAGTTTGCTCATGAGGCGCCCTCAAGCATAGCGACGCATCGAGGACGAGCGGCGGTCCATTGATCGAGCGGCTGCCTTGAGCTCTTCTTGCCCTTCCCGGAGGACTTCTTCCGAGATCGCGCCATCGCCTTCACGGCGTGACCGGAAAGCCTCCTTTGCCAACCGATGCCGCTCCTTTGCCTCGTCCTCCCAAGTCAGCGCCTTTTGCTCGCCGTAGTGCGCCCTCCGCGTCAAGAAGGCGCCCGACCGGTACTCCCCCATGGTTTCGCTATCGATGAGCCCCCGGGAGATCATCTCCACCGCGTGCGCGCCCCAGAGGAATTGCTCCCCCACGGGTTGCTTGGCCTTCATTGCAGCAGCAGCGGCCTCAAATGGGTCAAGGGGCCCGGAGCGAGCGGTCTTATTGGCTGCCTTGGCTTGAGCTGATGCAGCAACGGCATCCTCGGTTGCGGCAATCATCACCTTAGCGGGGGGCCACCCTTGCGCGCCGTGCCGTCGGCGAACAGCGCCGTTGATTTCGGGGGTCAGCAACGTCATGTCGGTCTCGGCGTAATCACTGGGAATGATCCCGTTGATATCCTCGACCAGCAGATTGACCTCGTCGCGAAGCGCGTTGTCTGAAAGATGCTCAGGGAGGCGGTAGCGGTGCAGCAGCCCGCCCGGGTCGCGGTATAGGAATTCAAAGATCGCGCGCTTTCGCCGCTCATAGGTCATTGCCGCCATGGGTCCATCCTCAGTTCAATTTGTGGGGGAGTGCGTCGTGGACGGGCGATCGCGTCGCACCGGTCCTCCGTGGAAGCTGATCCGAGCCGGTTGAGCCGGTCGGTCGTAGTCTCGGCCCGGTTCCGGGCGTGCGTCTGGTCGTCAAGCCAGCGCTCCTGATTGAGCCACGTTGTGAAGTGAGGGGTTTTCTCGACTGGCGTGCCGCGCTGCAGCTTGATCCAAACGCCGAGCGGGCCGGTGACCTCGGCATAGGTTGCCCGCTTCCGTGCTTTGGCCCATGCCTTCCGAGCCGCGCCCTTGCCCACCTTGCGCGGGTAGTGCTCCCATACCCTTTCGAATTCTTCCTCGATGCTGAGGCAGCCTTCGCGCAGGCCGCCTGATGCCTTCGCGACGTCGCTTCCGATATTTCCTTCAAGGGGAGGTTCCGATACCTGGATTAGACCGCCTTGAGCGGGCTGATCCGCCTTGATCGCCGCATCGCGGTGATCATCTTCTGGTTCAATTCCAAGGTTAATATTTCCAAGGTTATGGGGGTCGCGTTTTGCAACAGGGGCCTGTTGCGTTTTCCCACAGGGGCTGTTGCGTTCTGCAACAGGGGGCAGATGGAGAATATACGCCGTGCTGGTTTGCGATCCATTGTCGCGCTCGCGCCGATTGCGCTTGATCAGCCCCAGCTGTTCCAAAGCCTCGAGGTGCCGCACAACGGTTGATCTGTTCATCTCGCATTTGCGCTCCAGGGTCTTGAGGCTGGGAAAGCATGCGCCTGTTTCGCCGTTGTGGTGTTCAGCCAGCCAATAGAGCACAATCTTTGTGGCGGGTTTCAGGCCAGGCTGCTTCATGGCCAGCGCGGTCATGTAGTGGCTCATTTGGCGCTTTCTGGTTGTGCGCTTCTTGTTTCATGGTCTTTGCTCTGCTGATGGAAAAGAGGCACCGTGGCGGCTGCGTGTGCGCCACACAGGCGCGTGCAGGCGAGATCCCACAAGGCGGCGGCATCAGCCTGATTGTCGTCCTGAGGCGCCCAGCCGCGCTCTTGGCATTCCGCAAGGATCGCGGCTTTCTTTGCGCTGCGTTTCATCTTGCCAGACCCGATGAAATACCGTGCAACGGTTTGCGCTGGGATCAGGTCAAAGGGCACGCCTTTGCGCTCGGCCCAGCTGATCACGTTTGCTGTCAGGCCAATCGTCAAAAGCGTTGTTTCGAAGTTGTTATGGCCTGCTACAAAAGGCTTCTCGATGAAGATTTTGGTGACGTCCATCTCGACGATCAGTCGTTGCGTGAGCCCCTGAATTTCCATCAGCCGGGACGCGTGAAACTTGGCCTCATGCTTTGACTTTAGGTCGAGCGTCCACAGCTCCGGCTGGCCCCCGCAGGGACCAACCGCGACGCCGGTCTTCGTGGCAAGGTCCAGCGCGGCTACGATCATCAGGCAGCCTTCCAGTCGCGTGTCGCGTACAGGGCAAAGGTTTTCACCAGTCCGCAGCGCAAGACGACTTTTTCGCATCTAAGAAGGCGATGCTTGCCCCATCCGGGTTGCTGCGCGAACCGGCCGTGGTAGGAACCCGCCATTAGTTCACCCCCATGTCGGCTTCCATCCCGGAGGACTCCGCGCCCTTGCGGTCGAGTAGGTCGGAGATGCGGCTTTCGGCCTCGATCTTGTAAGCCTCGTAGCAGGCGGACATGGTGCGCCAATAATCAGCGAACTTTTCGTCCGACATGGCGTGCATGGCTCGGAAATCAGCAAAAGCCTTTTTGTGGTAGCCGCGCTCGTCAAGGATGCCCTTGATGTTGGAACGGTGCTCGCCGTTCGCCTCGGAAATCGTTTGAGCCGTGTCGTCGGCGCTGGCGATATCTTGAAGCAGATCTTCAAGCGTGATGGCGAAGCCTTTTTCGTTTTTGGGATAGCTCATGCGTTTATGCCTTTCGTGTTGGTAGGGGTCGTTTCTTGTTTGCTGGGCGTGGGCCGGCCGTACGCTTTGGCGATAGCGTCGAGACGGCGCTGTTCGCCGGCAGGGCGGTGTTCGCCGCATGTGCGGAGGTATCCGCACTTATCTGTTGGTTTTTGCGAACGGGGCCCGGGCCAGCCAAAGCCAAAGGGGGCGACTGGGTTGCCGCAAACAAAGCATTGGCTTGTCATGGCGATGATGCCTCCGGGCTTGGCTTCAAAACCGAAAAAACGACCGGCAGCCAAAGCCACCGCCCTTTGCAGAAGATGTTTTGTTTTGGCGTAACGTGCGGTTTGAAACTTCAAGGCCAATCCCTTGATCGCGCACTGGAAATTGTGCGATCGAAACGCACTGTTTCCATAAAAAAGCTTCATATCCGCGTCGATGCGAGCATGTATGACGTGTCGGAAGGACGTCATTAGGATGGCTTCCCAGTACGTAAAAACTCTCGAGAAGGGAGAAGTTCTAAATGATCATTGCTCTGCGCTCGAAAATTAAACGCGGCCTCTGGGCATATAATCCCTTCAGCCTCGCAGATTTGGCGGATGACGGGGAACCATGCAGGTGGGAACTTGCCCCGTACCACAGCGTTGTTGACTGCAGACGCCCCAACGCCCAATCTCGTAGCGATGCGCCTTTGTCCAAGCTGTGCAGCAATGTATTTTGCTTTGTTCATAGCCCTACTTTCCACAATAAGTGGATTACTACAAGACCACGATTAGTAGATTGCAAAGAAATTCACATTCGGTGGATCAGTAGGCCATGAATGAACGTCCAGAATTTTATGAGATCGGCGTGCGCCTGGAGCGCATACGGCAGGCTTTTTCAGACGACAGCCAAAAGGCTTGGGCTGAGAAGAACCGCTTTAATATAACTCAATACAACAACTGGGAAAAAGGTAACCGCCGAATTCCAGTAGAACGCGCCATGGACCTTTGTGATCGCTACGGTGTTACACTGGATTTCGTGTATCGCGGAAGAAGCGACGGATTGCCGGAAAGCCTGCGGAAGTCACTTTGAGAACACCAGCCCATGTGCTCGACAACATGATCAAGAGGGACGTTAAGTTGATCAGCCACCTCGATCATGCGATCGAGACGGCGGTCTACTTCGGCTTGATGCGCTAAGTCTCCCATGAGAACGAATTAGCAACACGCTGCATTCTTTGTCTAGTCTGAAAAATTAAAATCCACACATTGTGAATTTACACTTGATCAATCCACAATATGTGGATTAATGTTCCTCCAGAACAAGGGGTGAACACATGTTTCTGAAACAGTCCAAAATTACAAAGTACGCGATCAAAGTCCCCCACATCGATTGGCGCGAAATGCGCCTGATCATCGAGGACTGTATCGGCGCAATTTCGATTTTCGGGACCGGCTACTTCATTCTCCTGATCGGTCACGGCCTCGGCCTCAACTAATCCGAGCTTTGGGCGCTCCGGCGCTTAAAACCCACTTCAGAGAGAACAAAGAGATAACATGAGCCAAGGTTTTATAGAAATTTGCGCATTCGCCTCTGCTCGCATCGCGATGATGACTGAGTGGAAGCAGCACCAACGGCATGTAGCCTCTTTCGTCCGCACCGCGCCACATATTTGCGCGCAGAATTAGGCAAGTGATGCGGCAGCCCACCACCCTTGCGCGCCTTTACGCGTGGCATCGCGCCGCGCTGGCCGGAAAGGCCGTCCCAATTCATGAGGGAGAGCCTGAATGCGGATGGTTTAAAACCCGGATGGTTAAGGGAGGGCCTTTTGTCCCGGCCTCGATCAGCGTCAAGCGCGAAGTTGACGAGAACGGTGAGCTGGCCGGCGACGAGCGGATCGTCTGCGAGGTGAATGGCGAGCGCTGCGATCCGGCCAAGGCGTGGCTTTCGATCTGCAAGAACCCAATCAGCAGGGTTGAATACCTCGATCTCCAAGACCTCCAGCGTCGGCATCCCGAGATGGCGGCGACCCACGCACCGATCCGGCTGCGCGCCGGGCAAATCAGACCATGAAAGGAACCAAAATGTTCGTCTCTGTGAAATTCAGCCCGCGGCACCACCGCACCTATACCTACACCTTTGACGGCGACCAGCCGCTGCGCCCCGGCGATATGGTCAAGGTCGAGACCAATGACGGCACTAAGGCCGTCACAGTAGCGGCCGTTGATGTGAAGAAGCCGCCTTTCGCTTGCAAGCCCATCGTTTCCGTTATGGCTGAAGGGGAGCTGTGATTGTGTTTGACAACGAAACCGCTGGCATCGGCCACAACAAGGGCCCTGTTTTCAACGCCGAGATTGTGGAGGCTTTTGCAAAGGAGGCGGCAGAGATTGCTGACGCGGCCAGCGTATGGGGGGAAAAAAACATTTCGACCCCGGCTGAAGCAGGCAAGCTGAAAGACTTTCTCGATACCGCCCGCAGTAGCCTCAAAGAAATTGAGGCGCGTCGCCAAGAGGAGAAAAAGCCGTTTCTTGATGCTGGGCGTGAGATCGACGCAGCTTTCAAGAAGATAACAGGCGTGATTGAAGCGGCCGGCAAGATCGCAAAGGCGCCGCTTCAAGAGTATCTCGACGAGCAGGATCGTATCGCCGAGGAGCAGCGCCGGGCCGAGCAGCAGGCGGCACGTAAGGCTGCCGAGGAAGCGGAAAACGAGCGTCGGATCGCAGAGCGTAACCGCAACGCGGCGGCTATCGCTGAGGCAGAGGAAAAAGCCGCTGCCGCAGTGGAGGCAGCTAAGGCTTCGGAGGCTGAACGCAAAACGCGCATCTCCTCGGCCACCGGAACAGGTAACAATCGCACAAGCCTGCGGACGGTACTTGTTGGGCGCCTAAGCAACATCAATCAAGCGATGCTTCACTACCGGGAGCGCCAAGAACTGCACGATTTAATCGTGCGCATGGCCAATGCCGATATTCGCGCGGCCAAAGGCCAACCAATTAAAATTCCCGGCATTGAAATCTTTGAGGAGAAAAAGCTGTGAGCACGGCGATTGAAAAGGTGAAAACCAAGCCATTGACCCAAGTGACAAACGTCAAAGAGCTGCTTTGGAACGATGCGGCGAAAGCCCAGCTCCAACAGGTCGCGGCGGCGCACATGAAGCCCGAGCGCATGATGCGGCTTATGGCAAACGCTATGCGGACAACGCCAAAGCTTGCAGAGTGCGATCCTATGAGCCTCTTGGGCGGTTTAATGACCTGCGCGGGGTTAGGGCTGGAGCCCAATACGATCATGGGGCACGCCTACCTGATCCCGTTCAAAAACAACCGCAAAAAGATTACCGAGGTCCAGCTGGTGGTCGGCTACAAGGGACTGATCGACCTTGCCCGGCGCTCCGGGCATATCTCGTCCATCTCGGCCAATATCCATTACTCAGACGACGAGGTTTGGGAGTACGAGGAAGGCACGGAGGCGCGCCTACGCCACGTCCCGGGGGCGCAGGAGGGCGACAAGCTGCACGCCTATGCCATCGCTAAATTCCGGGACGGCGGGCACGCTTATGTCGTTTTGCCATGGGCCAAGGTCACAAAGATCAGAAATGGATCCCAAGGCTGGCAGACGGCGGTCAAGTACGGGACGACGGAACGTAACCCTTGGAGCACCCATGAAGACGAAATGGCCAAGAAAACGGCCATTCGCGCGCTTTCAAAGTATTTGCCCCTCTCGGTGGAATTCCGCGACGCAGTAACCGTAGACGGTGGGCAAGCAGACTTTGCGTCCTTTGCGATGAACCCTAGCGAGGCGCTTGATGCGGTCCCGGGTGATCAGGACGGAGAGATGATTGAGGCCGAGGCCGTCCAAACCGCCGAAGACGAGAGCGGCTCCCAATCGGACCACGAGCAAACCGAACAGACGCCCAATGAGGATGCAAAGCCCGCCAAAACACGCGCCGCTGAGGCCAAGCCTGCAAAGTCGGAAGCAATACCCCAGAAGAAGGAAGAGGGCGCCCCTGACCCAGCTGACGAGGCCGCAGCGGGCCTTGTCGCTCGGATCGTCGGTGACCTGGTCGATTGCGAAGATGCTGATGCGGTCGATGCGGTGATGGCCCTTTGGGAAGACCAAATCGCGACGCTTTCCAACGCCGCAAAAGCGCAGGTTAACAAGGCGGCCAACAGCGCAACCAACGGGGGGGTAAATTCATGACCATGGATGCATACCGCAGATCCGAATTGTCTCAAGAAACCTTTGATGACCCGGTGGAGGCCTACAGCAAATACGCAGGCGGCGAGCTAGGAGAGGGGCTTCGCCGCTGGATCCCGGCACACATGCGGGCGGGCCTCGCGCGCTACATCCTACTTGGGATTTTGCCCGGCTCTTTTCTCCGCTCGGTGCTTCAAACCGATTTGATCCAAGCGACAGCCAAAGCCGACGAGGTCAACCGAGAGCAGCTCTACAAGTACGTGTTGTTTTTGGTGAACTACGCTCCTGCCGGATGCTGCGGCTCTTTGGAAGCGATCCAGCAATGGTCGGTGCGTGGCGGTCTCGTCAATCAGCCAGCGCGGGGAGGGGCACCATGCTGACACCCCGCCAGCACGAGGCCCTTGTGTTTCTCGCCGCTTACACCAAGCGCACTGGGTATTCGCCCTCCTTTGGTGAGATCGCCGAAGCGCTCGAGCTCGCTTCAAAGTCTAACGTCCATCGGTTGATTAAGGCTTTGGAAGAGCGCGGCTATATTCGCCGACTTCCGAACCGCAGCCGGGCAATCGAAATCTTGAAAAAGCCGCAAGGCCAAAAGGAGCAGTCATAATGGCGGGCAGCGTCAACAAGGTCATAATTATCGGCAATCTCGGTCGCGATCCCGAGGTCCGCTCCTTCGATAATGGCGGCCAGATTTGCAACCTGCGCATCGCGACCTCCCAGACTTGGAAAGACAAGAACACAGGTGAGCGCAAAGAGCGCACCGAATGGCACTCCGTGACGATCCACAACGATGCGCTCATCCGGTTGGCAGAGCAGTATTTGAGCAAAGGCTCAAAGGTCTACATCGAGGGGCAGCTTGAAACCCGCAAATGGCAAGATCAAAGCGGGCAGGACCGGTACACGACGGAGATTGCGCTCCGGCCCTACCGCGGTGAACTGACAATACTTGACGGCCGCCGGGATGGCGTCGGTGGGTGCGGCGGCCAGGGTGGTGGCTATTCAGCCGGTGCCAGCGGCGGTGGCCGGCCGGGTGGAGACCTGGACGATGAGATCCCCTTTGCCCCGGAGTGCCGCATATGACCGAGCGCTTGGATCTTTGCTTTGAAAAAGGAGCGGCGTGATGGGCTCCCCCTTTTTCATCCGGCGCGACGGAAACGTTTTGGTGCCGACCTCGAAGGCAGGCCAGCTTGCGATAGAAAAGCTGAAGTTTGGCAAGCTCTACAAGATCGATCCCAAGCAGCCGCGCAACATTGATCAAAACCGCATGTTTTGGGCGTTTATGACCTACGTCGCAGAGGCCTTGAACGACGGGCCAGCTAGCGTTGAATGGACGGCTGATAATATCAAGGAGGATCTTCTTGTCGCCACAGGGCGCGCGCGCATCCGCTCGATGACGCGCACAGAGCGCCTGCGCCATGACGTGCCGGAGGATGCCATCGCAATTATTGCGCGCCCGGTGTCGATCAGTTTTGCATCCATGAGCGGCGATGAGTTTTCCGCATTCATAGACGACGCGATGGCCTACGTCCGCGATCACCTCGTCCCTTGGATCGAGGGCAGCGATCACTGGCCAGAGATCGAGAAAATCCTCGTGGCGAGCTTCATGCTCAAAGGCGATCAAAATGGGAGTGCCCAATGAGCATTTCCTCATCCCTTCCGACCCCATTTGAGGGCACAGCCCCGATGCAGCGGCTTTGGAACCCGCAGACTGGCTGCTACTTGCACCTCTCGGGGCACGGCGAGACCAAGGACGAAACCTACTCTTGGCTGGGATACAAATATCAGGCGAACAACCTGCGCATCCAGACACTCAAAAGAGGCGACCCGTGGCCCTACACGCTCCAATCCCGCGAGGATTATGTGCCGGTCAAAGAGTGGGGCGGGGCGTGACGGAAAGCTTCAAAGCGCGCATTACGGTCTCGCCCGCGATCCGCAAGGCCTCGGCCGCGCGTCGTTGCATCGGCCCCTTGGTGCAAAGACATTCTTTCCACGGAGTATCGTTTGCAGAGCCTTGGCGATTGCATGCCTCAATACAGAAGAAGGGCTGACGATGCCACGTAAGCCTGCAACAATTACCCAAGCTGACGTCGCGCGCACCCTTCGCGCGTTTGATCAGGTCGGCATTCCCGTCGAAGTGACCCTTGAGCCAGACGGGCGCGTTCGCTTCACGCCAGTTGTCGACGGTGGGGCGCCGCCTTCGTCGAGAGCGCTTGACTACGAGGCGAGGATTGAGCTGTGACGGACGTCATGCCACGCAAATTGCCACACCTTCACCGCGAAAAAACCCGGCACGGAACGATTACTTGGTACGTCCGGATCGGGCACGGTCCTCGGGTTCGCCTTCGGGCCGCGCCGAACAGTCCTGAGTTTATGGAGCAGTATCGGGCTGCAATTAGCGGTGATGCGCCTTCGCCTGCGTCGGTAAAGCCTTCGGACGATCCGCGCACGCTGACATGGCTGGTGGATCAATGGCGCAAGTCCTCCGATTGGGGCAGCAAGGCCAACGCGACGCGGCGACAGCGTGAAAACCTGCTCCACCACGTGCTTGAGAAAAGCGGGCGGGTGCCGTTTCGGGCGGTGCGCAAGGAACATATTGTCGAGGGCCGCGAGCGGCGGCAGGCAACGCCCTTTGCTGCAAACAACTTCATCAAGACGATGCGGGCTCTCTTTCGCTGGGCGGTTGAGGCCAAGTTTTTAGATGAGGATCCCACGGAAGGCGTGACGTTTATCAAGACCAAGACCGATGGGTTTCTGGCTTGGACGGTAGACGATGTGGAGCGGTTCCGGGCGCGCTGGCCTTTAGGCACGCGGGAGCGGTTGGCCTTGGAGCTGCTTTTGAACACGGGCCTGCGCCGTGGTGATGCGGTACGGCTTGGTCGCCAGCATGTGCGCGAGGGGGTGGCCACGTTGCGGGCTGAGAAGACAGGGGTGGAATTGTTCATCCCGATCCTTCCTGCGCTTGCGGAGGCGTTGAAGCATGGCCCGACGGGGGATTTGACATTTATCTGCGGCGCGAACGGTCGGCCGATGGTCAAGGAGAGCTTTGGGACGTGGTTTAAGAACGCGTGTAAGGCGGCGAAGGTCGCGGGTTCTTCGCATGGTTTGCGCAAGCTCGCGGCGACGATGGTGGCGGATCGTGGCGGTTCAGAGCACGAGTTGCAGGCTCTTTTTGGTTGGCAGACGGGTGATCAGTCGGCGGTTTACACGCGCAATGCGAACAAGCGTAGATTGGCCATTAAGGCGGCGATGCGGCTTGCGAGCGGGGGTTAAAATTCCCGCACCTTGTGCTAGGTGCGGGATTTAGCCGGAAAAATCTAAAGAAATCAAAGGGAGAGGGGGTAGGATGGTGGGCGACCCTGGAATCGAACCAAGCGTGGGTCTCCCCGGCGGAGTTACAGTCCGCTGCCGCACCTTGCAGCCCGTCGCCCATCCTGCGGGTCAGATACAAAGCGGGGCGGGGGGCGTCAATGGTGTTTCGGGTCTTTTCTTGGGGCGGGTCGATTTTTTCGTCACCTTGCCAAAAACGCCCGTCTGGCGCATGAGGGGGCAACAGAAGGATATCACGATGAAAAAGCCCAAGTGGGTTGTTGAGAAAGAACGCAGCAAGCGTGCGGCGGCAGCGGAAACGGTTTGGCTGTTCGGCCTGCACGCGGTGCGTGATGCCCTGCAAAACCCGGCGCGCGACCGTCTGCGCCTAGTTGTGACCAAAAACGCGGCCGATAAACTGGCCGAAGCGATTGCAACCTCGGGCATGGAGCCTGAGATTGCCGATCCGCGCAAATTCCCTGTGCCGCTTGATCCCGGCTCGGTGCACCAAGGTGCGGCCCTAGAGGTCAAGGCGCTGGATTGGGGCGCGTTACGTGATGTGTGCCGCCCCGGTGCGGGGCAATCGCCGCGCGTGGTGTTGTTGGACCGTGTGTCTGATCCACATAACGTGGGCGCGATCCTACGCTCGGCTGAGGTGTTTGGCGCGCGTGCGGTTATCGCTCCCTCGCGCCATTCGGCCCCCGAAACAGGGGCTTTGGCAAAAACGGCCTCCGGCGCGTTGGAACGCCAGCCCTATTTGCGGATCGGGAACTTGGGCGACGCGATGGAGGCCCTGAAGGACTTGGGATACACCATCATCGGCATGGACGGCGAAGCGCCCGAGACATTGGCCGCCCTTGCGCCGCAGATGTCTGACCGGCCCGTCGCGGTTGCGTTGGGCGCCGAGGGGCCCGGCTTGCGCGACCGGACCAAATCGCTTTGCGACTATCTGGTGCGGATCGACCCGGCTGGTGGTTTTGGCTCGCTGAACGTTTCAAATGCGGCGGCAGTGTCCCTATATGCATTGGGCACACAAGGAAGCTAGCATGGCCCATCAGATCAAACTCGCCACGTGTTGTTATTGTGGGCGGCGTACTGCGCTGCGCCCAACGGCACGTGACGGGCATGAACTGGCCTGCGGTGCCTGCGGCGCGCCCCTGCACAACATGAAGGCGATGCCGCTTGACCCTCAGGTGGGGGCTTCGCGCAAAAAGGCATCAGTGCCGAAGCCAACACCGGGCTTCAGCCCATCCGGCAAGAAACGCAAGAAGCCGAAGAAAAGCAAACCTCTGTGGCGCAAAGCCTTGGAGGAGGTTTGGGATGTGGTCGAGGACGTGTTTGACTGACACATAGGGGGGGCGATCACGGCTGCGTGAACCAAGCCTTTAAACCAAGTCCCGCGTGCCTATGTATTGGATATGAAGCGACGAGACTGGAACGTTCGTCACACCTTCACTGTCCCTCGTTCCACACCTATCCGCCCGATGCTTGCGCGTCGGGCTTTTTTTTGGGACGGTCGCGCCATGTTAGAGAACCCCTCAGACGCCGAGATCTATGATCTGCTGGCCACACCGCTCCGCATCGCCCTTGTTGGGGCGTCTCTCAACCCTGCGCGGGCCAGCCATTCCGTGGGGAACATGCTGGCGGGGCGCGGTCACCATGTCGTGGGCGTGAACCCCGGGCATGCGGGCACGCCCCTGTTTGGTCAGCTCATCGTCGCCCGCCTAGAGGACGTGCCCGGACCTGTCGACATGGTGGATGTCTTTCGCCAAAGCGACGCGTTGCCTGCCATTGTTGAGACGGTGATCACCCAGATGCCATCGGTCAAAGTGATCTGGACCCAGCTTGATGTTGTGCATGAAGAGGCCGCTGCCCGGGCGCGTGCTGCAGGGCTTATGGTCATCCAAGACCGCTGCCCCGTCATCGAATACCGCCGGTTGTTCTAACGCAGACGGCGGCCTTCGGAATAGGCCACAAGTTGGCGCGACAGCACCCCAATGGCCGTGTGCAGAAGAACCGTCAGGCAGGCCAGAACGATGAGGCTTGCGAACATCAGGTCGATCTTGGCGCGGCCATTGGCCAGTAGCATCAAGTAGCCAAGGCCCTTCGACGCCCCAACCCATTCGCCGATTACCGCGCCGATGGGCGCATAGACCGCAGCCAACCGGAGGCCCGTGCCAAGCGAGGGCAGGGCGTGGGGCACTTGGATCCGCAAAAGCGTCTGCAAAGGGCGCGCCCCCATTATCTTGGCCTGATCCAGCAGCCCCCGATCCACCCGCGTCAGGCCGTCGTGAAAGGCGGACGTGACGGGGAAATAGATGATCAAGACCGTCATCACGATCTTGGAGGCCATCCCATAGCCGAACCAAAGCGTCAGCACGGGGGCAAGGGCAAAGACCGGCACGGCCTGGGTGAACACAAGGATCGGCAACATCAACCGTTCCGCCGTTTTGGACAGGGTCAGTTGGATGGCCGTGGCCACGCCCAAAAGGGTGCCAAGGATCAGGCCCGCAATGATTTCTTGCAGGGTCACAAGTGCGTTGTCCGCGATCACTTCGCGGCTGTGGATCAGGGCGTTGGCTACTCGCAGGGGCGAGGGCAGGATGAAATGGGGCGCTCCTGTGATCCAGACGAGCGCCTGCCACAGCCCAAGCCCGACGGCGAGGGCGGCCAGTATATCGCGCTTTCTCATGCGGCTTGGACCTCCCGTAGGTGGGCCAAGAGCGCGGATTGGCAGGCAAGGGTGTCTGGCGCTTCGATGGCGCGGATCGGGGGCGTGCTAGGCGCGGGCCAAGGGGTGGCTTCTTGCGCCGACATCACCAAGATCTGATGGCCAAGGCGCGCCGCTTCTGCGGGATCATGGGTCACAAGCAGGACGGTTTTGCCGTGCAAAACCTCGGCGGCCAGCTCCTGCATATCGGCGCGGGTTCCTGCATCAAGCGCTGAGAACGGCTCATCCAGAAGGACGATGGGGCGGTCCTCCATCAAGACACGGGCAAGGGCCGCGCGTTGGCGCATCCCGCCGGACAAAGCCGCGGGTGTTTTGTCGGCGTGGGCGCGTAGGCCGACGCGGTCCAAAAGGGAACGAGCGCGCGCGTGGTCCGGTGCCTCACCACGCAGCTTGGCACCGATCACGACGTTATCCATGACCGAAAGCCACGGCATCAAAAGGTCCGATTGCGCCATATAGCCAAGCCGTCCTTCGATGGGGGCCGCGTCGCTTGCGGTGATCGTACCGTCAAACGCGCCCCCCGTGTCGAGGCCCGCAATCAGGCGCAGGACCGTAGATTTCCCGACCCCAGACGGCCCCAGCAAACAGGTCCATTCGGCAGCCCCTAGCGCGATATCCGCGTCGAACAGCACGCTTTGCGCGATGCCGTGGGTGCCGCACAGCCTGATGCCGGGAGCCGCAGGATCTGGGTTGCGCGTCATGCGCCGCGCAACCCCATGCCCCAAAAGCCAACCTCAAGTTGGGTGGCCAATGTGAACCGCGCTTGAAGAGCATTTGCGCGGGGGCTGGCGTCCAAACACCCCAAACGCCGTGCAACGGCGGCGTCCAACATCCCACCCACTGTGGTGCAGATGCCTTGGTATTCGGCACCTGAATAGGTGTCGATCCAGTCGGTATAGGGCGTGTTGGGGGCAGCCTCTGCCTTGAGCCGCAGGCCGATTTCGCCGTAGCCCATAACGCATGGGGCCAGTGCCGCCATGAGGTCCAAGAAATCCCCTTGTAGGCCCGCGTCCATCACATAACGGGTGTAGGCAAGGTTCTCGGGGGCCTCGGTGGCGTTGAACAACGTGTCCTCGGAGATACCCACGGCGGCACATGTTTTGACGTGCAAGGCCATCTCGTGATTGACGAGCCCATCAACAGTGTTCGCACAAACGGTCATCTCTTCGAGGATTTCTGATTTCACCACGCCGAGCGACCACGCCCGCGCAAAGTGGACTAAGAAAACGTAGTCCTGCACGAGGTATTGGAGGAACGACGCATGTGGCAGGGACCCATCCCGGAGACCTTCGACAAAGGCGTGCCGCGTGTATTGGTGCCAAGGGGCATCGGGGGTCTCACTGGCGCCTGCGCGCCAGTGTTTGAAGGTTTTTCCGTAATCTGGTGTCATTGTGCGGTCACATCGATGGCAAGTTTGGAGACTGGGTTTACGCTGGGGATCAGGCCTGCCTCGAACAAGAATTGCTCATATGTGGCGTAGCGGCCTGCGCTCATGGCTTGGGGACGGGTTGCGAAACGGGGCAGCGTATCGACCCATGCGCGCGCGTTAAGTTCGTCATCCAACTCTTTGGATGTACTGCGGAAAATATCCCATGCAGCCTCGGGGTGGTTGACGATGTACTGCGTGGCTTTTTCCACTGCGCCCAAGAAACGGGTGATTTTGTCGGCATCCATCGTGTTGGGATTGGCCACAAAGATCAGCTCGTCGTAGGCAGGCAGCCCGATTTCCTCAACCGCAAAGCAGCGGCCCGCCACGCCCTCGATATCCATCTGGTTCAGCTCAAAATTCCGATAAGCGCCCAAGACGGCATCCACCTGACCCGACATCAGCGAGGGCGACAGCGACCAGTTCACATTGACCAGCTCGACTTCATCCAGCGCAACGCCGTCCTCGGCGAGGATCGCGGCCAGCATGGCTTCCTCTACGCCGCCCACCGAAAAGCCGATCTTTTTGCCCTTTAGGTCACCGGGGGTTTGGACGGGGCTGTCTTCTAGCACCAAAAGGCAGTTCAAGGGTGTGGCGATCAGCGTGCCAACCCGTTGCAGGGGCAGACCTTCGTGGACCTGAAGGTGCAGTTGCGGCTGGTACGACAGGGCCAGATCACCGCGACCCGCAGCCACCAGTTTGGGTGGGTCCGAGGGGTCCGCGGGGGGAATCACCTCAACCTCAAGACCAGCATCGGCAAAGTAGCCACGCTCTTCGGCAATCACGATGGGGCCGTGGTTTGGGTTCACAAACCAGTCCAGCAGGAGGGTCATTTGATCCTGCGCAACGGCAGGTGTGGCCGCCAAGAATGCGGCGGCTGTCAGGAGGTGTTTCATGATGATGTGTCCTTAGTGACGTGTGTTGTGGTGGCCGCAGCGAGGGCGATTTCGCCCGGCCACGTTTTGGAGAATTCTTCGGCGGTGCGCCAAGCACGCAATCCCGTGGCACAGGCCAAAACGAGGCGGCGTGGGTCGGGCGCGTCGGGCAACGTGCGCCGCGCGCTGGGGTGGACCGGGGTCGGGGCCTCAGCCTCGGGGCGCAGCTCAACGATGAGGTCGCCGGAGCCGGGCGTGACGAAGGCAAAGGCGCGGGTGGGTTCCGGCGCGTCGTGAAAATCCATCCGCGCATGGTGCCAGCCGGTCGTGTTGACCTGTACCAATGTGCCCAGCGGAGACGGCTCCGCACCCAGCAAAACTTGTAGAGACATTTGCGCCTGCATCGCACCGATTTGCGCGACGACCGGGCCCATAACGCCCGCAGTTGCGCAGGACGCGCCGCTGTCGGGCGCATCCGGAAACACGGCGCGCAGACTGGGTGCGCAACCGCAAAATCCACCGACGTATCCGCCGTGGCCCAGCACGGAGGCTGAGATCAAAGGCACCCCTGCGGCAAGGCACAGGTCCGAGGCGAGGTAGCTTGCCGCATAGCTGTCGGCGCAATCCAGTACGATGTCATGATCAGCGATCAGCGCGGGGGCCATGTCGGGGGAAAAGGCGTCCTGCAGAGCTGTGACCGTGATCTCGCTGTTCAAGGCCCGCATCCGCGCGGCGGCGATTGCGGCTTTGGGGGCGCCGACGTCGGCCTCGGAAAATAATGTCTGGCGGTGCAAGTTGCTGAGCGCGACTGTGTCGGGGTCCAGCACAGTGATCCGCCCCACGCCCGCGCCCGCCAACAGCGGCAACGCAGGCGCGGCCAGCCCGCCTGCGCCCACTACCAACACGGACGCCGCAGCCAGCCGTTGTTGGCCGGTGGCCCCCACGGCGGGCAGTTGCATTTGGCGGGCGTAGCGGCTCATTTCGCGACCTCAAGCCACGCGCGCACGCGGGCCTCTGGGTCGGGGTTCAGGGTGATATCCGTCACCGCTGAGACGACGTCGGCCCCGGCGGCAAAGGCCCCCGGCGCGCGCTCAACACTCATCCCGCCGATGGCGACCAAGGGTACGTCTCCCATTTCTGATTTCCAGCGGGTTAAGCGCTCGGTGCCTTGGGGATCCCACTTCATTTGCTTTAAGATCGTCGGATAAACTGGCCCTAACGCTAGATAATCTGGTTTGTGGTCCAAGGCGCGTCGCCGTTCTGGTCCATCGTGGGTGCTGAGGCCAAGGCGCAAGCCTGCGGCGCGGATTGCGTCGAGATCGGCGGTATCAAGGTCCTCTTGGCCAAGGTGCAACCACGCGCAGCCTTCCTCAATCGCGAGCTGCCAATAGTCGTTCACCACCAGCTGACAATCATGGGCGGCGCAGATGGTTTTGGCGCGGCGGATTTCGGCGCGGACCTCATCCAATGTGCGGTCTTTAACGCGCAACTGGACCAGTTTGATGCCCAGTGGCACCAATCGCTCAATCCAATCAGCGCTGTCAAAGATGGGGTAAAATCGCGGCAGGCTCATGACAGGAATGCCTTTCCGATGACGGGTGTCGAAGGGGCAGCCATGTCGCGTGGCTCCATCGGGTCTGCCTCAGCCGCGAGGGTGCCTGCGGCAACGGCCTGCGCAAAGGCCAACGCCATTGCGGCCGGGTCGCCTGCCTTGGCCACAGCCGTGTTCAACAGAACCGCGTCAAAGCCCATTTCCATTGCGGCAGCCGCCTGCGACGGCAGGCCAAGGCCTGCGTCGATCACCAAAGGCACGTCCGGGAAATGCGCCCGCATCGCGCGCAGGCCAAAGACGTTGTTCAACCCCTTGCCCGAGCCGATGGGCGCGCCCCAAGGCATCAAAACCTCGCAGCCTGCGTGCAGCAGGCGGTCGGCCACCACAAGATCCTCGGTCGTGTAGGGGAAAACCTGGAAGCCGTCCTCGGTCAGGATGCGCGCAGCCTCGACCAAGCCAAAGACGTCGGGTTGCAGCGTGTCTTCCTCGCCGATGACCTCAAGCTTGATCCATTTGGTATCAAACACTTCGCGGGCCATATGGGCTGTGGTGACCGCTTCTTTCACGGTGTGGCATCCGGCAGTGTTGGGCAGGACGTGCACGCCCAAGCTTTGAATCATCTGCCAAAAGTCTTGGCCGGCGCGGTCCTGCCCGCTTTCGCGGCGCAAGGATACGGTGGCCACTGACGCGCCTGAGCGTTGGAACGCATCCGCGAGAATGGCGGGGGACGGGGATTGCGCCGTGCCCAGCATGAACCCATTGGAAAGGTGGGTGCCGTAAAATGCGCGCATCTTATCCTCCCTGCATGGGGGCGACAATTTCAACGGCGTCGCCGTCGCGCAGCTCGGTCGTGGCGCGTAGCCCTGCGGGCACAAAGCTGCCGTTGACCGCCGTGGCGACCTTGGCGGTGCCCAAACCTTCCGCGAGCAGCACATCGGTCAGCGTGCGCGCGTCGATCTCGCGGGGGGTGCCGTTAAGCAATAGCTTCATCCATCATCTCCGGAGTGGCGTTTTCAAAAATCACGTCGGCGACCATCTCGCCCAAGGCGGGCGCAAGCAGGTAGCCGTGGCGGAACAGCCCATTGGCGCGGATCACCCGGCCATCCGGGCCATCGCGCCGAATGCGGGGCAGGTTGTCGGGAAAAGCCGGGCGTAGGTCCACACCGACCTCGATCACCTCGGCCTCGCCGAAGGCGGGGTTCAGGGCATAGGCCGCGCTGAGCAGTTCCAGCAAGGATCGGGCGGTGACATGGTCACTGGCAGAGCTTTCGATCATCGTCGCGCCCAGCATAAAGATGCCATCGCCACGCGGCACAACATACAGCGGGATACGTGGGTGCAGCAGGCGCACGGGGCGGGTCAGGTCGACGTCCGGGCAGCGCAGCACGAGCATTTCGCCCTTTACACCGCGCAATTCCGGGGTCGCGTCGCGCGCGGCATAGCCCCGGCAGTCCACGACGAGGCCGTCTTGTGCTTCGAGGGCCACTTCTGCCACCTCAAACTGTGCGCCGTCCTTGGTGACGCTTTCGAAGAGGGCCGCAAGGGCCGCGCGGGGGCTGAGGTGGGCCTCAGTATCAAAAAACAGGCCCCGGCTGAACCGCGTGCCCAGATCAGGTTCGAGGGCTGTGATCTCGGGGCCGGAAACCTCACGAAAATGGTCTGTGCGCCGGGCGAAGCGCTTGAGGTCACTATGGTCGCGGGCCGCACTCACAACCAAAGAGCCGTGGCGCTGGACCAAACCGGTGTGTTTGTCCCACCAATCGGCGGAGCGCTGGCCCAGACGCACGACAGGTTCTTCGGCGCTTTCGCCCTCACAAAACGGGGCAAGCATGCCGCCCGCCCACCATGAACAGCCATGCGCGCCGGGTGGGCCGTTGCGGTCCACCAGCCGCACCTGTGCGCCACGATCCAAGAGCGCGCGTGTAACGGCAAGCCCCGCAACACCTGCGCCAATGACGGTGACTTCGTTCATCTACCAGACCTCATGGAAATGATGCACAGGGCCGTGGCCCGCCCCGATGCTCAGCGTATCGGACGCCACAATCGCCCGGTGCAAGTAGGCGTGCGCCGTGGTCACGGCATCGGTCAGGGCCGCGCCCTTGGCAAGTTCGGCGGCGATGGTGGAGGAATAGGTGCAGCCCGTGCCGTGGGTGTTGCGGGTGTCGATGCGCGCGGCCTCTAGGGGCAGGGGGGCGGCATCGCTCCATAACAGGTCGGTGCATGTGGCGCCGGTGCTGTGCCCGCCTTTGAGCAATACGGCACCGGGTCCAAGGTCCCGCAGGGCCTTGCACTGGGCGACCATCGTTTCATGGTCGGTGGCCTGTGTGGTGCCCAACATTTGCGCGGCCTCGGGCAGGTTGGGTGTGACCAAAGTGGCCAGCGGCATCAAGCGGCGCAAAAGCGTATCTACGGCGGCTTCTTGCAATAGGGCATCGCCGGATTTGGCGATCATCACCGGGTCCAACACGATGGCCCCCGAAAAACCCGAAAGCCGGTCTGCGACAACGTCAATGATGGCCGGGGAAAACAGCATGCCCAGTTTGATCGCTTTGACGTCAAGGTCGCTGAGGACTGCGTCGATTTGGGCCGCGACGACATCAGCCGGGATTTCATGTACCGCCGTCACGGAGGTGGTGTTTTGCGCGGTGACCGCAGTGATCACGCTGGCGCCGTAAACCCCGCGCGCGGACATCGCCTTTAGATCGGCCTGAATGCCTGCGCCGCCCCCACTGTCGGAGCCTGCGATGGTCAATGCGATGGCGGTGGGCATGAACGACGCCTCCTCAAGAATTGGGGGCGTTACGGTCGGTTCGGGAGGTGGGTGTGTCGGGCCATTGATCTGGCCATATGTACCCGTTCCCTACGCCGGCATTGCCCGGATCAGGTTCGACGGGTCAGTGCAAGCACCTCTCAGCCCAATTGGCCCCCCGACGGATGCTCTATACCTAGGGCAACCCATCCAGGGGATCAATGGCAAACGGTCGTGGCTTTGCAGCCGGGCTGGGGCTATTCGTGCGCTTCCACCTCGCGGAAGACACCAATCATTTGATCAACAACACCCTTTTCGTTGGCAATGGGTATCCCCTTTGCCGCGACAGGCACCATTGTGCCATCCCGCCGGACGATGCGCAGTTGAAAATCAAACGGTTCATTCATGCTGATGGCGTTCTCAACGCAGGAGGTCACATGGGCCACGTCATCAGGGTGATAGAACTGGATGCCTTCCTCTAACATCGGGCTGTACGTTTCGGGGTCTTCGCCGTGAATGCGATACACTTCTTCTGACCACGTGACCTTTTGGGTGACCAGATCGAGGCTCCAATATCCAATGCCGGCAAGGTCTTGCAACAGTTCTAGCTGCCTGAGGCGCGATTGCGCTTGGAAGGTCGCGCGCCGCCGTTCGGTGACATTCGTGCCGACCGAGATGACAGAGGGCGCTTCCTCTGGGCCGCGCCGGAACCGGAACCGTTCCATCGACAGCCAGAGTGGGGCGGCATCTTCGTGAAACTGTACTTCGCTTTCTTCGCGGATGGGCTCATCTGAGTCCTTCTCAAGGACCTCTTTGGTCGTTTCCAAAAAGCGTTTAGCGGCTTTTCGTGGCATGATGTCGGCCACGTTTTTGCCGACAGCTTGGTGGCGGTCTACGCCCAGCATTTCTGCGACTTGCTGGCTTAGGCGCAGAATTTCACCGTTCGCGTCGCGGTGGATCACGAGCAGCTGAGAACTGTCGAGGATCGTTTCCATTTCTCGTGCAAGGCCTGTGTATTCGGAGACACACAGCGTCACACCCATGATCTGCCCGTTGGTGTCAAAATAGGGGGCGCAGGTCAGGACAACCCGGTCGGTCCCGGCGGTAAATTCGCGGGTGTCCGTGAGGCCCGTGCCCAAACATTCAAGGCAGATCGGACCCAGTGCCGGGAAGCCATCAGGCAGGGTGCATTGGCTGATGTGGGGTGTGCTGAGCGGGCGGCGCAGGCCAAATCGGTCCCGTGCCTTATAGGTGGCTTGGGTAATTTGAAGCGCCGTGTCCATCACGAGTACGGCAATCGGTGCGTTTTCGAGCACACTTGTCAGTTCCGAGGTACGGTCCCGCAACTCAGAGGCCGTGACCTCTAACTCTTCGTTAACACTGATTAATTCTTCGTTTGTTGATTGCAGCTCTTCGTTGGAGGTTTCCAGCTCTTCGTTGGTGGCTTGCAACTCCTCGTTCGTGGATCGCAGTTCCTCGTTGAGGGATTGCAATTCGTCGTTGGAATTCTCCAACTCCTCGTTGCTTTGCTGCAATGCCTCGCGGGTTGTGTCGACCTCACGTTCCAGCAGTTTGATCCGCTGCTCAACGCTGGTTTCGGGTTCTGACGGGTGGCCGTCGGTCACGTTTTCTTCGGGTGGCTCCACAGGGGTGAACGTCAATAGCGCTACGTTTTCCTCCAGCGCGTCCGAGATGATGGGATAGACATCAAGGCGTACATCGCTCTCACCAGAGGTGTCCAGCAAATGGCGCACACCTGTCCGTTGCTGGTTGTTTTTAAACGCAATTGTCACCAGTGACCGCGCTTCTTCCCGCAAGGGGGGGCGCAACAGGTCAAGGTGCATCTTGAGCGCTGATTTCTCGGTCATCTGCACATAGCCGCTGACGTCACCATAGACCCGTTCAATGCTGAAATCGCGGGTAACCAGTAGCGCGTCTTTGCCCAGCGATTGCGCCAAGCCGTCGAACAGGGCCTTCTCTTTCGCGTCCTCCGGTGGGGGGGCGGGCTTGGTGCGGGTTTTGCGCCGCGATGGTTCCCCCTGATAGGACGCGTATTGCATGGCCCCCGTCAGCCGCAGCCCACGTTTGCGGAAGATATGCGAAGAGGTCCGGTCGGGCATGAACATATGGTCCGAGCCGCCCGCCGTTTCGGCCTTGCCCACGAACAGCAACGCATTGTCCTTGAGCGCGTAGTGAAAGCGCGACATGACCTTGGCCTGCAAAGCCGCCCCAAAATAGATCATCATGTTGCGGCAGCACAGCAGGTCAATTTTTTGGAACGGTGGGTCCTGCGCCACGTTGTGTTCCGAAAACAGAATGACGCCGCGCAGAGGCTCAATGATTTGGACCCCGTCGGGGTGTTGCGTGATGTATTTGTCGGCCAAATCCTTGGGGATATCGTCAAGCACGCTAGCATTATAGACGCCGCGTCGCGCGACTTTGAGAGCATCAACATCAATATCGGTGGCGAAAATCTGGATGTGGGATTTGAGCGCGTCGTCCTGTACGCCAAGCGCTTCGGCCAGCATCATAACGACGGAATAGGCCTCCTCACCGGTGGCGCAGCCAGCAATCCAAACCCGCAGTGGACCTACATCGCGGGTGGCCAACACTGCCGGCAACAGGCGGCGCAGCGATTCAAATTCCTCCGGATCGCGAAAGAACCGCGTGACCGAGATCAGCAGATCCTTGAACAGATCATCCACCGCCTCGGGTGTGTTGCGTAGGAAGGTGGCGTATTCTTCTTTGGTCGGAATGCCCAAAGCCATCATGCGCCGCCCAATCCGCCGCGATACCGTGGTTTGCGCATACTCACGGAAATCCATCCGCGTGCGCGCTTGCACAATTTTCAACACGTCTGAGTTGGTTTGTAGGGGTTCGCGGTTCGAGCGAAGCCCGTCAAAATCACGCGGTACCGCGAGGATTTTTTCCAAATGTTTGCCGATATCCTTTGGTTCCATAACCAAATCAACGCAGCCGGTTTGAACGGCCGCACGGGGCATGCCGTCGTACTTGGCACTATCGTTGTCCTGCGCGATGGTGATGCCCCCGGCCTCATGGACGGCCTGCAATCCGTTGGCGCCATCGCTGCCGGTGCCCGACAGGATA
Source organism: Thalassobacter stenotrophicus (assembly GCF_001458315.1). GTDB lineage: Bacteria > Pseudomonadota > Alphaproteobacteria > Rhodobacterales > Rhodobacteraceae > Thalassobacter > Thalassobacter stenotrophicus. Next base: position 123,383 of record NZ_CYRX01000025.1, read on the forward strand.
ATACTCATCGCGTTCTCACCATAGCTTTCGGCAAGGCTCATCAAAAAGCGGTTCACTGAGGGTTTGGGCGCTGCGGGTTCCACACTGGCAGGTAAAAGGCGCAGTTTCCCATCGGCAATGATAATGTCGTTGTTGGGTGGCGTGATGTAGATCACGTTCGGCCGGGGTACGACGCCGTCAGTGACTTTTTCGACCTCTAGCTGGGTTTGCCGGGCCACCAATTCGGTCATCACCGACTTGTAGTTTGGCGACATGTGCTGAACCACCACGTAGCTGGCGGGCACATCCATCGGCAAAGCCGCAACCAATTCGCGCACGGCCTCTAGCCCCCCCGCAGAGGAGCCTATCCCGATAAGCATTTTTACGGCCCGCATTGGGCTGGTTTCGTCTAAAGTCATGGTCACAATAATCCTTATGAACACATCCTAAGGCGGAGCGCTCGCGGCACACAACAATTTTAATGCGTAATAGTATTGCTGTGTGCAGTTACTGGATACAGTTTGTTAACTATAAAGTGCCAACAGTTTACAGTTTATTAACATATTATCCATATTGTCTTAATGGAATGGTCTTGAAGTAGGGGGTCTCGCCCATGTTGAACGCAAAGCAGATTGCAGAGAGAGCCTTTACCAGCCGAAAGCTCATGATGTCTTTGACGGTAGAGGCTGATGGCACCCCGCGGATCGCATCGTGTGAGGTACTGGGCGACTCGTATCGCAACAGAACCTCTTGGTATCGACCCTGCTTGATCGATGAGGTGATGCAACCCCCCATCGCCGAAACCATTCGCAATTGCCTTGCAAAAATTTCAGGCACCTCCGGGGTCGTCTCGTTGCCGTCGTTGTTGCACGAACAACAAGGCCTTTTGCTCAGTCATGCTCATGTCATCTCGTCAAAAGACGATCACGGCAAACTTTCGGTTATCCTTCGGTTTAAAACTTTTGTCGGCAGCTTGTCAGAGGTTTTTAGACCGCACGTAGATTTGGTCAATGGCCTGCCTGATGCAACGCTGGATCTGGCGGACCGGATCATGATGGACATCTCGATGCCGCTTCTGAACTTCCTCGCGCTGGACGAGGTTGGTGGCGTTTTGGGGCAAGAGGACGCAGAGCGTGTCGTTGCCCAGCTGACCGAACAAAGCCACGCTCTGCGGTTTCAGATTGAATTGATCAAACGCCACGTCGCCCGGCTTGAGGCATCCCGGCGGGCTCCAACCGCACGCTCGCGTGTCGGCGTAAGCGGGACCTTCGAGACGATTGCGGAACTTCCTGCCGATGGCGTTTCGCAAAACGCGCATGATGCGGCTTCCAGCGTGGCCAAAACCGGGCCGCCTCCGAAACAGACTAACGCCAGCAGCCAGAAGCCTGATGATGATATCGCCTATGTTGAGGCACGCCCCTCCGGCAACTGATACCCCCTCGGCACTGTTTTTTGCATACGATTGCATAGCTCCTCAAAATAGCTAATCTACCGGCAACGCCCTGCCAATCGGTCGGGTTTATCCTCGTGTAATTTCGCACGCCCAGCCGGAGCTTTTTCATGACGCCCTCTCTTTCGCCTGCGCAAATGTCTGCGCGCATCGTTCGTTACGGCGAGTTGCGGCCCTGCAAAACCGCCTTCATCGACGCCCATACCCCCGGATCTGATCAGAAAGAGAACTTTACGATCATCGGCGGCGGTGTGTCCGAAAGCCCGGATCAGCATGTGCATATCAACGACACGCCGGGCTTTAACATCGGCGCGGCGGGCCAGCCGCCCAAATGCCGCAACTCGCTCCATTCCCACCGCACGGCCGAAGTATTCTTTGTGCTCAAGGGCCGGTGGCGGTTTTTCTGGGGCCGTTGGGGTACTGCCGGTGAGGTCGTCCTTGAAGAAGGTGATATCATCAACATTCCCACGGGCATCTTTCGCGGATTTGAAAATATTGGCACGGATTACGGGATGATCATGGCCGTTCTGGGCGGTGATGATGCGGGCGGCGGTGTGATTTGGGCACCTCAAGTGATTGAGGACGCAAAGGATCACGGGCTGGTTCTGGGCGACAATGGCGCGCTCTATGACAGCCACAAGGGTCAAGATTTGCCTGAGGGCGTAGCGCCCATGCCCCTGCTGAGCGAGGCAGAATTGCAGTCGTTCCCTGAGCCTACAACCGCTGAGGTCGTGCCCCATCACGTCGCACGTTACTGGGATCTGATGGCGCTGGCGGATCGGCAGCCTGCCAAGGTCATCGGCGCCGACGCTTGCCTGCGCGACCGCCCCGGGTTTGAGGTTGATTTCTTGACCCGTGGCTCCGCCCCCGACGCGGCCGAAACCCATGATACCCACACCGTGTTGATGCCGATGCGTGGGCACTGGCGTCTGACGTGGGATGGTGGCACAGATGTGCTGAACCCCGGGGATACGTGCCTGTTGCCACCGGGTTTGCCGCACCACGTGGCCCCCGCTGTCACCGGCGAGGCGAGCCTTTATCGTGTGCGGGCCACGGATGATCCAGCGGGCGCAACGTTAAGGACCTGATATATGCAAGACCCACAGCCCACCGCGAGCCACTTCGTCAACGGCGCCTATCTAGAAGACACCGCAGGCACCCTGATTGATGTGGTTTATCCGGCCACGGGCGCGGTCATTGCACAGGTCCATGCGGCCACTCCGGCGGTGATCGATGCAGCCCTAGAGGCCGCGGCCGCAGGCCAAAAGGTCTGGGCCGCTATGACAGGGACAGAGCGGGGGCGCATCTTGCGCCGTGCAGCCGATATGATGCGCGACCGCAACCGCGCCCTGTCTGAGCTAGAGACCTTGGACACCGGTAAGCCCATGCAAGAAACGCTCGTGGTCGATGCGACCTCGGGCGCGGATGCGTTGGAATATTTCGGCGGCTTGGCCGGAAGCCTGACGGGCGAACATATCCCACTGGCGGGGGGGGATTTTGTGTATACCCGCCGCGTCCCCTTGGGGGTCTGTGTCGGGATCGGCGCATGGAACTATCCCACCCAGATTGCCTGCTGGAAGGGTGCGCCTGCGCTGGCTTGCGGCAACGCGATGGTGTTCAAACCCTCCGAGACAACGCCGCTGTGCGCGCTTAAGGTTGCCGAAATCCTGCACGAAGCGGGCCTGCCCGCAGGGGTCTATAACGTGATCCAAGGCATGGGGGAGGTCGGCGGCGCGCTCGTGACGGACCCACGTGTGGCTAAGGTTTCGCTCACCGGGTCGGTGCCCACAGGCCGCAAGGTCTATGCCGCTGCCGCTGAGGGCATGAAGCACGTCACGATGGAGCTGGGCGGCAAATCTCCCATGCTGATTTTCGATGACGCAGACCTCGAAAACGCGGTCTCCGGCGCGATCTTGGGCAACTTTTATTCTTCGGGGCAGGTGTGTTCCAACGGCACCCGCGTGTTCGTGCAAAAGGGTATCAAGGAGGCGTTTTTGGCCCGGCTCAGCGAACGCCTCGCGGACGCAAAGATCGGTGACCCGATGGATGAGGACGTCAGCTTTGGCCCCATGGTGTCGGAACGGCAGATGCGGATCGTCGAAGGCTATATCGATGCGGGCCTAAATGAAGGCGCGCGCCTTGTAACTGGCGGCAAACAGCTTGAGCAGGAGGGGTTCTATCTGCCACCCACGGTTTTTGCCGACGTCACGGATGATATGACCATCGCGCGCGAAGAAATCTTTGGCCCCGTCATGGCGGTGTTGGATTTCGAGGATGAGGCCGAGGCCATTGCCCGCGCCAACGACACGCCCTTTGGTTTGGCCGCAGGGGTATTCACCCAGGATCTGACGCGCGGCCACCGGGTCATCGCGGCCCTCGAGGCGGGCACAGGCTATATCAACACCTACAACCTCGCGCCAGTTGAGGCCCCGTTTGGCGGCACCAAAGCATCGGGTGTGGGGCGCGAAAACTCAAAGCTGGCGATTGATCACTATTCCGAGATGCGCTCGGTCTATGTGGCGATGAACGATGTAGAGGCCCCATACTGATGGAGAATGTGAAACGGTTTGCGCCAGTTGATGGCGTCAAATGGGTGGCGACGGCTGTCCAATTGGTGGGCTATGGGCTGACGGGCATGAACCTTGCGCCATGGAATGTGTATGCGTTTATCGTGGGCATTGCGCTGTGGTTTGCTGTGGGCGTCATGTGGAAGGATCGCGCCATTATGGTTGTGCATGTGGGCGCGTTCGTGTCGCTTGTGGCCGGGTACCTGAGCGCATGAGCATGATTGCCGATTACGTTATTGTCGGTGCGGGCTCGGCGGGGTGCGCGATGGCGTACCGGTTGTCAGAGGCGGGGGCCTCCGTTCTGATCATCGAATATGGCGGCACGGATATCGGGCCGTTCATTCAGATGCCCGCCGCCCTAAGCTATCCGATGAATATGTCGCGCTACGATTGGGGTTATCAGTCCGAGCCGGAGCCGCATTTGGGCGGGCGCAAGCTGGCCTGCCCGCGGGGCAAGGTGGTCGGGGGCTCTTCCTCAATCAACGGGATGGTCTATGTGCGCGGGCACGCGCGGGACTTTGACCATTGGGAAGAGAGTGGCGCACAAGGCTGGGCCTATGCCGACGTCGCCCCCTATTACAAGCGCATGGAGACATGGCACGACGGCGGCCACGGTGGCGACGCGAGTTGGCGCGGCACGGATGGTCCGCTGCACGTGAGCCGGGGTCCGCGCCGCAATCCGCTGTTTCACGCCTTTGTCGAGGCGGGACGGCAAGCGGGCTATGAGACAACGGGCGACTACAACGGCGCGCAGCAAGAGGGCTTTGGCCCGATGGAGCAGACCGTGCATAAGGGCCGGCGCTGGTCGGCGGCGAACGCGTATCTGCGGCCTGCTCTTAAACGCGAAAACTGCGACCTTGTGAGTGGATTGGCCCGCCGTATCATCATGGAAGACGGCCGCGCCGTTGGTGTTGAGATTGAGCGTGGCGGCAAGATCGAAGTGATCTCTGCTCGGCGTGAAGTGATTGTGTCGGCGTCCTCGATCAACTCGCCCAAGCTGTTGATGTTGTCGGGTATTGGACCTGCGGCGCATCTGGCCGAGCACGGGATTGAGGTGGTCGCGGACCGCCCCGGGGTGGGCCAAAACCTGCAAGACCATCTGGAGTTGTATATCCAAATGGCCGCCTCCAAGCCGATTACGTTGTATCGGTATTGGAACCTTGTGTCCAAGGCGGGCATCGGGGTGCAATGGTTGCTGTGGAAGGCGGGTTTGGGCACGTCGAACCAGTTCGAGTCGGCCGCGTTCATTCGGTCGCGCGCAGGCGTTGAGTACCCTGATATTCAGTATCACTTCCTTCCGCTTGCGGTGCGCTATGATGGCCAAGCCGCGGCAGAAGGGCATGGATTTCAGGCCCATGTGGGGCCGATGCGCTCTTCCTCGCGAGGGGCGGTGACGCTGTCGAGCAGTGATCCCGCGCAGGCGCCAAAAATCCAATTCAACTACATGTCGGACCCGCAAGACTGGGAGGATTTCCGCACCTGTATCCGCCTGACCCGAGAGATTTTTGGCCAAGACGCGTTCAAACCCTTTGTAAAGCATGAGATCCAGCCCGGTGAAGCCGCGCAGACGGACGCCGAATTGGATGCCTTTATCGCCGAACACGTTGAAAGCGCTTATCACCCCTGTGGCACCTGCAAGATGGGTGCGGTGGATGATCCGATGGCCGTAGTTGATCCGGCATCTCGGGTGATCGGGGTCGATGGTTTGCGCGTGGTCGACAGCTCAATTTTCCCGCGGATTACCAACGGCAACCTGAATGCGCCCTCGATCATGGTGGGGGAAAAGGCGAGTGATTTGATTCTTGGCCGCGACCCGCTGCCCCGCGCGAACGCAGAGCCTTGGGTGCATCCCGATTGGAAAACCGCGCAGCGCTAGGGGCTAAAGGCTGCTCCAACACGGGAGCGTGTCGCCAGGCGCGGGCGTGGCCGCGTGTACGCCACGCGCAATCGCACGCGCAAGGCATGTGGCGGCCGCGTGACCCAGCCGGAGCGGATCCCACACTGGGTCCGGCAAGGGGTACGTACCTGTAGCGGCAGCAAACACAAGATCACCATCCATCGGCGTATGACTGGGTACAAGTGCGCGGGCCATTCCGTCATGGGCGGCTGTGGCCATGCGCTGGGCCTGCGCTTGGGTCAGGACTGCGTCTGTGGCCACGATTGCGATGGTGGTGTTTTCGCCCAAACGGGTCTCGGGGTAGGGTTCTTGGGTTGGGTCGGGCAGGGGACCTTGACCCAAGCCGCCAAATTCTGCGCCCATCTCCCACGGGGCGGCCCAAAAGTGCCGCGTGCCCGGCTGGGTTGCAGAGCCCAATGCGTTGACCGCCACGAGGGCTGCGACGGTCGCGCCGCATTCCAGTATAAGTGACGCCGTGCCCAAGCCGCCCTTGAGCGTTTGGGTTGTCGCGCCCGTGCCTGCGCCAACCGTACCGATGGGAACTGGGCTATCTGATGCGGCGTTGAGGGCTGCGCGGCCGAGGGCCTTGTAGGGGTTTTCAGCCCAGTCCTTGGTGCCGCCGTTAAGGAGATCAAACAGGATCGCTCCGGGAACAATCGGCACTTTTTGCCCGCCCACGTCGAAGCCACGGCCTTTTGCGCGAAGGGCGTCCGCCACGCCGGATGCGGCATCAAGGCCAAAGGCCGAACCGCCCGAGAGGACAAGTGCATCAACCTCTTGTACCATCTTATCTGGTGCAAGGAGGTCCGTTTCGCGCGTACCGGGGGCGCCGCCCATAACATGGACCGAGGCCACGAAGGGCTGCGCGCCGAGCAGGACCGTTACGCCGGACTTAAGCTCTGCGTCCTGCGCGTGGCCCACTGTGAGGCCCTGGATATCAGTGATCGAGTTTTTGGGGCCGGGGCGCATGATGGGCGGATCCTTGTGGTGGGTGATAGGCCGGAACTGGGGGCTCGCCCCCAGACCCCGAGGATATTTGGAAACCAAAGAGGGGTTTGCGTCAGTCTTTGGGGAGCGGCGCGCGAGTGATTTGGGCAGGGAATGTGCCCAAGGGGCGCAGGTGGTCTGTGGGAGCGAGGGGCCCGCCGGATGCGGGCAAAAAGGCGATGAGGGTTTGGGTTGTCGGAATGCTTTGGCATGTGTCGGGCGTGAACCACTGGGCGAGGCGGGCCGGTTGGTTGGACTGGATCACTTCGACATGATCGAGATCAAGGCTGATGCCTTGGGCCTGTGCAGCGTCCAAAAGGTGGGCAAAGGCAAGGGGTTGGGAGGCGAAGGTGCCGCCCATGAGGGTGATATCACACTCGAGTTTCATATGCAGCGTCCTCCGTCGACTTCGAGTGCGACGCCGGTGATCATGCTGGCCTCTGGGGAGCAGAGGAATGCAGCGGCGTTGCCCATGTCTTGTGGTGTTGAGAACCGACCTAGGGGGATTGTGGCGAGGAACTTGGCGCGCATTTCTGGGGTGTCTTCGCCCATGAAGCTGGCCAGAAGCGGGGTATCGCCTGCCACTGGGTTTAAGCAGTTTACCCGGACGCCGAAGGGGGCGAGTTCGACGGCCATGGCCTTGGTTGCTGTGATCATCCAGCCCTTGGAGGCGTTGTACCAGTTGAGATGCGGCCGCGGCGAGACACCTGCGGTGGAGGCAATGTTGAGGATTGCGCCTGTGCCTGCGGCCTTCATATCGGGGACGAAGGTGCGCGCGCTGAGGTAGACGGATTTGGCGTTTACTGCGAGGACACGGTCGAAGTCATCCTCGGTTATCGTCTCCATCGGGGCGGGTAGATGGGTGATGCCTGCGTTGTTAACGAGGATGTCGAGGTGCCCCCAGTGCTGTGCCACAAGGGTTTTGAGGGCTGTCCAATCATCACTAAGGGTCACATCAGCCTGAGCCGCGATGCCGTTGATTTGTTCTGCAATGCTCTGTGCGCCATCGAGGTTGACGTCGGCGATGAGGACGCGCGCGCCTTCTTTTGCAAATGTGCGCGCGATGCCTGCGCCAAAGCCGGAGGCGCCGCCGGTGATGAGGGCGGTTTTGCCACTGAGACGACTGCTCATGTGGGCGTTCCGGCGGTGGGTAAGCGTGTAGCGCGGGCCATTGGGAAGAAGGCGAAGAGGGTGCCGAGAATGCCACCCAAGTAGCTGGCATCGTGCATGAAACCCGCGCGGAAGTATTCCGCCTCAGGGACATTTGCCGGTGGGGTCAATAGATCGAACCCAGTAGCGACGTAGGCAAAGCCCGCGCCCAAGCCCAGCAGCGCACAGATTGCGGCGGTCATCACGACAGTGATGATGGCGCCGATGCCGCCTGCCCAAAGCGCGCCGGTGGTGGGCGCGCGCATCAGCCCATAGCCAAGCACCGGAAGTCCTGCGATGAGGCCCATCCACCAGCTGGCTTGCCATCCGACGAGGGCGGCCCCAGCGCGAGGCGAAAGATCGGGTGGAGTTCCGAATTGAACGAATTTGAAGTCGGTGAAGTAGCCCGGGCCGACAGAATAGCTCAGCTGGTTGTGGACGGCCCCAAAGATGCCTGCTGACAGGGCGGCCAACAGCATCAACACGGCAAATGCGCCGATCTTTCCACCTGGTGTTTGCTTGGACATAATCCACCCCCGTTTATGCCAAACACGCTAGCAAGGCCCCGCGTGTAGGGCAATCGGGCAAAGACTATGGGTCAGGTTAGGCGGGCAAAATCAGGTTTGTGACAGGCCCATGAAGGCTGCGGCGCGTTCTTCGCGGGTCAGGACGCGGGCTTCTCGGACGGGGGTGCCGGTTTCATCGAAAAAGGGCGTGTCACGCCATGTCCCTTTGATCCAGGATTTGCCCATCCGCCCCATCATCGAAGTCAGCATTGGGCGCAGGCCTTCGTGTGTGACCTTGCCGGACGGGGTTTTGATAAAGCCGCGAGCGATAACCGGGCCTAGCTCCGCCTCATGGTTTTTGATGATCTCGGCAGAGACGCCGGTGAACGCCATGCCCCGGCGGCTTGTGGTGTTGAACAGTGGTGTCGAGCAGCATTTGGCGTACCAGCGCATCAACCCTTTGGGCGACAGGCGCAGGAGCGCGAGGTTTTCGCCGCCCTGATCGATTTTGATTTTGTCCGGGGTGGTTTGAAACAATTCAACCCCTTCCGCGCCGGGATCAGTGTGCCCCAGCGCGACTAGATTGGCGCGGCAATCGTTGCAATGGCACACGATGTGTGTGCCGTCGCGCGCGTCCACGTCGACCAGCCGCCCCGCCAGTTCGCCGCAAGAGCAGGCGAAGTGGAGAGTGCGGCCGCCGCTCATTTACTTGACGGCCTTCAGGGTCGGCTTGTCGGTCGTTGCAGGCTCAGGGGCGGTGGCCTCATTGCCCGCGGCTTGTGCAGGCTTTGATTTGGCTTTTGCCTTGGCCGCGGGCTTGGCAACATCCGCGGCGTTTGCGTCGATGAAGTCCAGCACGAGCGGGCGGATGTTGTTGCGCCAGCTTTTGCCCGCAAAGATGCCGTAGTGACCAGCCTCAGGCTCAAGGTAGGAGGCTTTCTTGCTGTCGGGCAAGCCGGTCAGCATGTCGAGGGCGGCCACACATTGGCCCGGGGCAGAGATGTCGTCTTTGCCACCTTCTACCGTTTTCACCGCCACGGTGGTGATTTGGCCGATGTCGATCCGCTTGCCCTTAACGGTGAATTTGTTTTGCGCGATCTCCAGGCCCTTAAAGATACGCTCAACCGTTGAGAGATAGAATTCGGCGGTCATGTCCATCACGGCGAGATATTCGTCGTAGAACTTATTGTGCTTGTCATGCTCGGCGGCGTCGCCGTTGGCCACACGCATCACCTGATTATAGAAAGCTTTTGAATGGGTCTCGGCGTTCATGGACATAAAGGACGCAAGCTGTAGCAGGCCAGGATAGACCTTGCGACCAACGCCTGCGTATTTGAAGCCGACCCGTTGGATCATGCTTTCTTCGAGCTGGCCCATCGTCACGCGGCGGCCAAAGTCGGTCACGTCGGTTGCGGCGGCATCAGGGTCGATTGGCCCGCCGATAAGGGTCAGGGTGCGGGGCTGCGCGGCGGGCTCTTCTTCGGCCAGGTAGGCGGTCGCGGCCAGCGTCAGGGGGGCGGGTTGGCACACGGCGATCACGTTCACGTCGGGGCCAAGGTGTTTCATGAAATCAACGAGATAGAGGGTATAATCCTCAACATCGAATTTACCTGCAGACACCGGGATATCGCGCGCATTGTGCCAGTCGGTCACATAGACCTCTGCATCGGGCAGAAGGGACACAACGGTGGACCGCAGGAGCGTCGCGTAGTGGCCGGACATGGGCGCGACCAACAGGACCTTGCGGGGCATTTCGGCCCGGCCCTGTACTTGGAAATGGATCAGGTCTCCAAAGGGTTTGGCCACGGCGGTTTCGACGTCCACAAGGTGGTCACGGTTGTCGGTGCCCACAACGGAACCGATGTTCCAGTCGGGCTTGACGACCATGCGGTCAAAGCTGCGCTCTGTGACCTCGCCCCACGCAGCCATCATTTTGAACGCTGGATTGGGGACCATCGCAAGCGCGGGGTACGAGGCCATCGCCCGTGCGGACGCACCCATCCATGCGTTGGTGTTGCGCATGGTTTCCATCATTTCGTAGGGAATTAGGTACTTCATCAAGGGGACTCCGGCTTGTGGGGCACCAACTTCTTTACCCCGGGTTAATTCGTCGCTTTGCCCCCTCGCCAAGGCTCTGCTAGTTAGCAGTCGCAGCATTGGGGAAAAAAAGCAAGTCATGACTGACGATTCATCAGCCGACACCGAAACTGGCGACACACAAGATCATGCGGCTTTGTCCCGTTTGAACGAGAATATCCACAAGATGGAGGAGCTGTCCAAGCGGTTGGCCGTTGCTTTGTCGGCGCGGCAAAGCTCCGATCAGGGGCTGCAGGGACCGGGCAATGATGTCTATGTCAAGGCCGCTGCGGCCTACATGGCCGAGATGATGACAAACCCCGGCAAGTTGATTGAGCGGCAGGTGAATTTCTGGGGTCAAAGCCTGAAACACGCCGTTGAAGCGCAGACCGCACTCTCTGAGGGTAAGCCCAAAGCCCCCCACGATGAACAGCCGGCGGATCGACGCTTTTCGAACCCTTTGTGGTCCTCTCACCCCTATTTTAACTTTGTAAAACAGCAATATCAGATCAGTTCGCAAACGATTTCGGACATCGTACGTGACCTTGAGGGGCTGGACCCAGCAGATAAAACGCGGGTTGAGTTCTTTAGCCAACAGATCATCGACCTGTTTTCGCCCACCAACTTTCTGGCGACGAACCCTGATGCGCTTGAGCGTGCGGTTGAAACCGAGGGCGACTCACTTGTGAAGGGGCTTGAGAACCTTGTGGCCGATATTGAGGCGAACAATGGGGACTGGCTCGTCAGCCTTGCGGATCGCAAGGCGTTTGAGGTTGGCAAAAACATCGGCGCGACCGAAGGTTCGGTCGTGTTTCGCAACAAGATGTTTGAGCTGATCCAATACGCGCCCACAACGGACGAAGTGCACCGCACCCCGCTCATTCTGTTTCCGCCGTGGATCAACAAGTTTTATGTGCTGGATCTGAAGGAGCGGAATTCGCTGATCAAATGGATCGTGGATCAGGGTTATACGCTGTTTGTCGTGTCGTGGGTGAACCCGGATGAGACTTATGCCGACGTCAGCATGGAAGACTACATTGAGCACGGGTATCTGGCCGCCGTTGACGTGGTCAAAGAGATCACGGGCGAAAAAGAGGTCAACGCGGTTGGGTATTGTATTGCAGGGACCACGCTGTCGCTGACGCTATCGCTCATGAAAAAGCGGGGCGATACTTCGATCAAATCTGCAACGCTGTTCACCACGATGACGGATTTCTCGGACCCCGGTGAGATGGGCGTTTTCTTGAATGATGATTTCCTTGGCGGGATTGAGCGTGAGGCCGCAAAGCGCGGCTATCTGAGCAAATTCTTCATGTCGCGCACATTCAGCTACCTGCGGTCCAACGACCTTGTCTATGGCCCCGCCATCAAAAGCTACATGCTGGGCGAGGCGCCGCCCGCCTTTGATCTGCTGTATTGGAACGGGGATGGGACCAACCTGCCGGGCAAGATGGTGGTGCAATATCTGCGCGATCTGTGCACCGGCAACCGCTTGGCCGAAGGGACGATTGAATACTTTGGTGAGACGCTATCACTGAAGGATGTGACCGTGCCGGTTTGTGCGATTGCTTGCGAAACCGACCATATCGCCGCGTGGAAATCCAGCTATGCGGGCGTTCGCCAGATGGGGTCGCGTAACAAGACGTTCATTCTATCCCAATCGGGGCACATCGCGGGCATCGTAAACCCACCCAGCAAAAATAAGTATGGCCACTATACCAACGACGGTCCGATGATCGATGATCCGGATGCATGGTTAGAGGACGCGATTTTTAATGAGGGGTCCTGGTGGCCACGTTGGGATGGCTGGCTCAAGAAACGGTCAGGCAAAAAAGTGCCGGCACGGGTGCCCGGAGAGGGTGCGCACAAGGTTTTGGGACCAGCGCCCGGGACATATGTGGTCGCTAAGCCTGCGGAATAATTGATGGATTAGCCCTGCATCGCAGCTTGTCGGTTTGTCGCATGCTGCGGTGCAGAAAAAACTTGAAATGCTGCAGTGCAGCGTGTATCTATATTCCAGACACAGCGAATAACTCGGGTGGTCCGGGTGAATATTCAAGGAGTAGAGACAATGGCTAACACACAAGATTTTACAAAATACATGACCGACATGATGGGTTCTTTCCCCGTAGACACCGCTGCCGTTACGGACGCGATGAAGTCGCAAACGGCCATGGCTGAAAAAATGTCCAAGCTGGCTCTGGAAGCCGCTGAGAAATCCGCTGAGATTTCCAACAAATGGACCAAAGAAACACTGGCGAAAATCGCACCAGTTACGACTGCAAAAGAAGAGCCTGCTGACTACGCAAAAGCAATGACCGACTTCGCATCCGCGACAGCCGAAGTTGCTGCTGAAAACATGGCTGCTTTCGCTGAAATCGCGAAAAAAGTGCAGATGGAAACTGTTGAGCTGATGCTGGCTGCTGGCAAAGAAGCCACCGAAGATGCAACCGCAGCTGTTAAAAAAGCCACAGCTGACGTGTCCGCTGCGACGAAAAAAGCCGCCGCTAAATAAGCGACGCAAGAACACTTCTGCCGACGTCCTCCCTGTCGGCAAAAAAGTGGGGCGGGGTGTTATTAGCACCTCGCCTTTTTCGTTTGTACGCCCAAATGCGGGCTGCGGTGTCCGCTTGGGGCAATCGATTGTGCGCTTGCCTTTTTGCGATGCAGCAGCGTAGGGTTGCTGCACCGCAAAGAAGCCTGGGAGGCACATCGTGGCCGAAACGGACAAACCGCTCCTCATCAAACGCTATGCCAGCCGCCGGCTGTATAATACTGAAACGTCCGACTACGTGACGCTAGAGGATATCGCGGGCTTTATCCGTGCAGGACGCGAAGTGCAGATTGTCGACCTTAAATCCGGGGATGATCTGAGCCGCCAATACCTTCTTCAGATCATCGCAGAGCATGAAAGCCGGGGCGAAAACGTCCTGCCGCTGTCGGTTCTGACGGACTTGGTGCGCAGCTACACGACGCAGGCACAATCGGTTGTGCCGGACTTCTTGGCACAAAGTTTTGATATGCTTCGTTCGGGCCAGTCCAAGATGATTGAGAACGCGAGCGTGATGAACCCATTGGCCAAGATGCCGGGGTTCGAAGTAATGCAGGCGCAGCAAAAGGCGTTTTTTGCAGCGATGACTGGCGGCTGGACCCCGGGTGATGAACCCGCAGCCGAGGCCAAACCTCAACCCGCCGCTGAGGACGAAAGCGCCGCCGAAGAGTTGGACGCGATCAAGAAGCAACTGGCCGACATGCAGGCCATTCTGTCCAAAATGAACAAGACCTAATCAGGTTTGGGGCGGTCTTCGGATCACGAAATCCGCCCCTTTGCAGTGCTAGCCGACCTCTTTGAACACTTGGGTCAGCGCGCCTTCTAGCTTTTCGAACATCTCATCCATGTGCGCGTCGGTCATGATGAACGGCGGGCACAGCACGATGCTTTGGCCCAAGGGGCGGCAGATCAATCCGTGATCGGTGCAGGTGTTCGCGATCCGCTCTGAGATCGACAAGTCGGCAGCAAAGGGCGTGCGTGTGTCCTTGTCGTGCACGGCCTCTAGGGCCCCCATCAACCCCTTGCCACGCCATTCCCCGATATGGGGATGCTTGGCCAATTCAGCCATACCGGCCTCAAACCTGGGGGTCAGGGTGCGGACGTTTTCCATCAACCCCTCGTTCATTACGACGTCAATCGCCTTGAGCGCGATGGCACAGCCCACAGGGTGGCCTGATGCGGTGAACCCGTGGGGGAATTCCTCAATCGCTTCGGCCGCGTTTTGCATCCTGTCGGATAGCTCAGGCCCCAAGATGACCGCCCCCATAGGAAAGAACCCAGCCGTGAGGTTTTTGGAGGAGATCACCGCGTCGGGCATAAAGTCATAGGTTTCGCAGCCCCATGTGTTGCCCGTTCGGCCAAAGCCGCAGATGACCTCATCGCTGATGATCGGGATACCATGACGGCGCAGGATCGGGACGATGGCCTGAAAATACCCCTCGGATGGGGGGATCACGCCGCCCGCTCCCATCACCGGCTCGGCAAAGAACCCCGCGATGGTGTCGGCGCCTTCGCGCGCGATTGTGTCCTCTAGCTCTTGGGCCATGCGGGCGGTGAATTCGGCCTCGGTTTCATTCGGGCGACCTTCGCGCCAATAATGCGGACAGCTGAGGTGGACAAACCCCGGCAAGGGAAGGCCGAAAACGGAGTTGTAGGGCTTGCCCGTCATGGACGCCGAAACTGCTGTGACCCCGTGATAGCCGTTCTTGCGGGTCAGGATTTTGCGGCGCTCCGGCTGGCCCTCTGCGGCCCATAGGAACCACAGCATTTTGACCATTGTGTCGTTCGCCTCAGACCCGGAATTGGTGTAGAATACCTTGCCGCGCTCAAAGGGTGACACCTCAACCAGCTTTTCGGACAGTTGCACTGTTTGATCCGACATCCGCCCAAAGAAGGCGTGATAGCCGGGGAAACGGGCATATTGCGCTTGGGCGGCTTCGATCAAGCCGGGGTGGTCAAACCCCGCGACCATGTTCCAAAGCCCTGAATTCGCGTCCAGATATGTCTTGCCGTTCGTGTCATGGACATACGGCCCTGTGCCGTGGGTCAGCACAACGGTGCCACGCGCGTGGATCGAAGGCAGGTCAGTGAAGCCAAAGAATGAGGCGGCCTCTGCGCGGGCCTCCCAGCTTTGAGGAATGGTGGTGTCGGGCATGATGCGCTCCTGATCGGATTCGCCGCGATGCTACGCCCAACCTGCGGCGCGAGCAATCTCACGCGACTTTGCATTTCTGCATCACTTGTCACAATCGCAGGCGTGGGCAAAAGACAGTTCTTGTGGTTGGCGCGTGCCAGACTACAATTTGTGCGTCCTTGGGAGGGTCTTATGTCAGTGTTTTTTGGCGCTATTGCGGATGATTTTACGGGTGCTACGGATTTGGCCGCCATGTTGGCGCGGGCCGGTGTGGCAGTAAACTTGCGGATTGGTATCCCAGACAGCACCGATGATTTGGCCCCGTTTGAGGTAATCGCCCTCAAATCCCGAACCCTTCCACGCGAGGACGCGGTCAGCCAAGTGCGCGCGGCACTTAAGTGGCTGCGCGGTGCGGGGGCTGAGCGGATATTTTGGAAATATTGCTCAACCTTTGACAGCACGGCGCAGGGCAATATCGGTCCGGTGGCCGAGGCGATGATGACCGACATGGGCGTGAGCCAGACAGTGTATTGTCCCGCGTTCCCCGAAAATGGCCGGACTGTTTATAACGGCTACTTGCATGTGGGCGACCAACTGCTGAGCGAGTCGCCGATGAAGGACCACCCGCTGACCCCTATGCGCGACGCGTCACTCACGCGTCTTCTGCGCCCGCAGGTCCGTCGTGAGGTTGGTGCAATTCACCTGCCCACCATTCGCGCCGGGGCCGAGGCGATTGAGGCCGCGATGATGCGGCTGGCTGAGGCGAATGTGGCCCACGTCGTGGTGGATGCTATCGCGTCCGAGGATCTGGATGCGATTGCTGCAGCCGTTCATGACCTGCCGCTGTTGACCGGGGGCAGCGCGATTGCCCAGAGCCTGCCGGAACTGTACGCGCAGGCCGGCGCGCTTTCGCGACCCGCCGCACCCGCCACTCCGCCCAGTTTGAGCGCGGGGTCGGTGGTCTTGTCGGGCAGTTGTTCGGCCATGACCCGGGTGCAAGTCGGCGCCTATCTGGATCAGGCCAAAGGCTTTCGGTTGGACCCGCTGGAACTGGCCAGCGAAGGCGTGCTGCCCGCGCGCCGTTGGTTGGCCGCGCAGGACATTGACGCCCCAAAGATCATCTACGCCACAGCGGAACCCGCCACAGTGGCCGCGGCCCAAGAAAAATTGGGTGTCGCGCGTGCCGGCGTGTTGGTTGAGGACGCGCTGGCGCAATTGGCGCTGGATGCGCGCAACCTAGGGGTGGGGCGCATCGTGGTCGCGGGGGGCGAAACCTCTGGGGCTGTGACCCGCAAACTGGACATTGATCGCTTGGCCATCGGCCCCGAGATCGCGCCGGGCGTGCCGTGGACGTTCTGCAAAAGCGATGACAAAGACCTCGCGATTACGCTGAAGTCTGGCAACTTTGGCAGCCCCAATTTCTTTGCAGAGGCGCTTGCGCTGTTGGAGCGCGTATAATGTCGGCAGAGGCCAAACTGCGCGAAGATATCTGCACGCTCGCGGCCTCGATGTTCAATCGGGGGCTGACGTCGGGGTCTTCGGGCAACATCTCGGCCCGGTTAGAGGACGGCCGCCTGTTGGTGACGCCGACGGGGCATTGTTTTGGCCGCTTGGACCCCGCCACATTGTCGGTGATTGACGCGGACGGGCGACACCTGGATGGTGATGCGCCCACCAAAGAGGTCCCGCTGCACACCGCATTTTATGAAACGCGTGCCGCGCAGACCGGCGCGGTTGTGCACCTGCATTCGACCCATTCCGTCGCGTTGTCGCTTTTGCCGGAAACGGACCCCGACAACATGCTGCCCCCCCTGACGGCCTACGGGATCATGCGGCTCGGCAAGGTGAAACTGCTGCCCTACTACATGCCCGGAGACCCGGCTATGGGGGATGCGATCCGCGGGCTTGCGGGCAAACGAACAGCCGTGGTTTTGGCCCATCACGGTCCTGTTGTTGCGGGCAAATCGCTTGAGGCTGCGTGCTACGCGATGGAAGAATTGGAAGAGGCGTCCAAGTTGGCAATCCTGACCCGTGGGCTGTCGCCAAAGATGCTCAATGCGGCTGAAATCAACGGATTGGTGACAAAATTTAACGTTGATTGGGACTAATCAAGTCCACCTCTAGCTATCCAGTGCAATAAAGGCCCCACATGTAGTGCGTGCCGCCCGATTAGGGCGGGCGTGAGGCGTGGGCGTCTGAAAAGGCCATAGTTTGGCCGAATAAATTCAAAATTCGTTAACCATACTGATCTCAGCAAGGGCATCGAGGGATGTTCTGACCACTGGGGGCGCTCTGCAATGAAAGGCAGCAGTATGAAGAACGTAGTCATTATCGGGGGAGACGGGTTTTGCGGCTGGCCTACGGCGCTGCACCTGTCGGCACAGGGGCATCGGGTTGCAATTGTGGACAACCTGTCCCGGCGCAAGATTGACCGAGAGTTGGGCGCGTCCAGCCTAACGCCCATCGCTCATATCTCGGAGCGTGTTCAGGCGTGGAAGGAAGTCACGGGCAACCGGATCGACTTTTTCCAGATCGACGTGGCGCGGGACTATGGCGCGCTTGAGGATCTCTTGGCGATGCTCAAACCCGATACGGTTGTGCATTTCGGTGAACAACGCGCAGCCCCATATTCCATGCGCAACGTGTCGGCAAAACGCTACACGGTGGACAACAATATCCGTGGTACGCACAACCTGATGGCTGCTATTGCGGGCCTTGAGTTGGACACGCATGTGGTCCACCTCGGCACGATGGGGGTTTATGGCTACGCGGGCGAAGGCTTTACCATCCCCGAGGGGTATCTGCCCGTAAAGGTCGCCAACGATGAGGGGCAGTGGTCCGAGCGTGAGATCCTGTATCCGACCAATCCTGGCTCGGTCTATCACATGACCAAGTCGATGGATCAGCTGCTGTTTCAATTCTATGCGCGTAATGATGAAATTCGGATCACGGACCTCCATCAGGGCATCGTTTGGGGCACGCAAACCGATGAAACGCGTCTGCATCCCGCGCTGATTAACCGTTTTGATTACGACGGGGACTACGGCACGGTTCTGAACCGCTTTTTGATGCAGGCGGCCGTTGGTCATCCGTTGACGGTGCACGGCACCGGGGGCCAAACGCGCGCGTTCATTCATATCCGCGACACGGTGCGCTGTGTGGCTTTGGCCGTGGCGCATCCCCCCCAAAAGGGCGCGCCGGTCAAAATCATGAACCAAGTGACCGAACAGCACCGGGTACGAGATTTGGCCCATCTGGTGGCTGATCTGACAGGGGCCCAAATTGCGATGGTGGACAATCCGCGCAAAGAGGCCGCCGAGAACGATTTGGTCGTTTGCAACGATAGCTTCCTTAAACTGGGGCTGAACCCGACAACCCTCCGCGAAGGCTTGATGGCCGAAACCGTTGAGATCGCGCAGAAATATTTGCACCGCTTCGATGTCGACGCTGTGCCGTGTGTCTCCACTTGGACGGGTCAACAAAAGGCCGGGATCGTCACTGAAGAGGCGCTGCACCGTCAGATCGCGGCGGAGTAGGGACCAAGGATCGCTCTGTCAGCCCTGCCCCAACAGGCAATCACGCTCTGCGTAACAGGGCAGGGGCGGGCTGGCAGGCGGATGAAAGGAAACGCAGATGAGGCTTTTGGGTTTAGCACTTTTCACGCTCCTTGTGATGGGGCTGATCCAGTTTGCGTTGTGGACGGATCGTGACACGACCTCCCGGGGGCTTGGGCCTTTGGCGCAAGCGGACCGTGTGCTGCACGATTTTGCCTCCGACGTGGGCGGGCGCGATGCGCGTCCCGGCAGCCGTCATCATACGATTGTTGTTCGTGAAGAAGACACTTGGGGCGCGCTGGCTGGGTCACCGGGGTATCATCGCGCGCGGTTTAACCTGCCGCGTGAGGCGCGGGTTGAGGCCGGCACCCTAACGCTTGATCTGACTGCGCAGCTGCAAGAGGAGGGCGTGGCCCGGCTGAAAATCAACATCAACGGTCAGCGCCGGGGTGAATTGGTTCTGCCCGAAGGCAAATCTGAGCACCGCGTCACGCTGAACCTTTTGCCCGCCGACCTGACCCAATCCGTGGTTGAGGTGACGCTTGCCGCCAATGGCCGTTTTCCCACCGCTGTGTGTACGGCGCGGTGGTCGGGCGGGATGGTCCTGCGGGTCGAGCCCACAAGCCATTTGGACATCACGACTGAGGCGCCTTTGACCTCCCTTGGGGATCGGATGCGCGTCTCTGGCGATCCGGCGCGTGTTGTGTGGGACGCGGGGCTTGAGCCAGACACCATGGCACGGATGCTGCGGTTTGCAGTTCACAAAGGTACTCTGGGCGGGAATGTTGGATTTGTTGCACCACAGGCCGCAGAGGGCGGTGCCGTAGTGCTCAGCTCGGATGATCTGGATGTCGCCGATGAACAGGTCGCGGCGACCATCGCCCCCGCGCCGAGCCAGTGGCCCATGCAGCCTGCGGCGGGCTCGTCCCTGTGGGATGCGAAGTTCTTTGAATATCGGACCAACTGGCGCATTCCCTACGATCTGCGCAGCACCCCGAATGGCACGCTGCCCACGCATTTCGATTTTGATATGTCGCTTGTGGGTCTGGATCAGGCCGACCGCTGGATGCTGTCGGTGGTCTTGAATGGCCGCGCGATCCATACCGAACGTCTAAGTGAGAACGTCACGCGGATTGCCCGCAGTGTGGCCCTTCCGGCGGAACATCAGGGTTATGCGAATGTGTTAGAGCTGCGGGTCATGAATGATGAGCCGCGCAGTGGGGTGACATGCCTGTCGGGCACTCCTGTAATGGCCCAGTTAGAGGCCGGGACCCGCCTGCGGGGTGGGGCGTTGTCTGCGGATGCCGACGTCGCCGATTTTGGTGCGGCGTTGCCGGATAATCTATCGCTGGTCGTCGCCTCTGCGTTCAACGCCGCTGAGGCGACGAGTGCTGTGCAGTTCCTGTCTGAAGCGTTTGGCCCAGCGACGCGTTGGACACTGGGGGCAGCCTCTGAACGGCACGCGCCTGGCACAGTACAGCTAATTCTGCGCAATACTTTAGCGCAGGCCGTCGCGCAGGCCCGCGATGCTGGAGCGCACGATCTGTGGGTGTTGTGGCCGCGCTTGGGCGATGAGACGGACGCGCCTTACGCCTTGGTGCGGATTACGCCGGAAACGGATCTTGGGGCACATATCCGTGCGGATGGGGGGCGGATTGCGGCGCTTGTGTCCTTGCGGCCTGTGGTGCAAACGGTAAAGCCCGCGCAAACCGCTGACACGGCCCCAAGGGTGGTGCTGAGCACGCAGGTGGCGCGCCTTTCGGCACCATCAACCGGCTTGGCCCCTCGTGTGCCGGTTGCCGCTGCAGGGGCTTTTCTTGGTGGCGTATTCCCCAAACGGCCTGTGATGGCTGTGTTCGCGTCTAACTTCGCCCCCAAGACCACTGCACACACACGCCGCCCGCGGGCGCTTGGGCTGGGCAATCGGCCGGTTCCTCGGCCCGATGTCTTGGCCACAAAGACCATGATTGCTGCGCCTGATTTGGTCCCGATGCCAAACCCCATACGCCCGCATCTGATCGCGCCGCTTCAGGGGCCGTTGCAGCCGCAAGGGCCTGCGTTCATGGCCACCGTCGCGACACCGCGCACGAAGCCCGTGGTGAACTAGACCCATGATCGCTCAGCGCCCCAAAGATGCCCCTGCCAAACGCTCAACCCATGAGTTTTGGTCCGTGGACAGCGCGCCCAAGCAGTTTTCGCATCAGGTGCCCCAAAGCCGCGCACCACTGTTGTTGGTGGTGTTTTGTGTCCTGTCCACCGCGTCGCTTTGGGGGCTGGGAAATATCCCCTTGCTCGCGGCGCTGTTTCCGCAACACGACATCTACTTTTTCCAAGGATATCAGGGATACTACACCGTTTCGGTTCGGACGTTCATCCTATGCTTTTACATCTCATTCGCTGTCTTCATGGACCGTCGCCCGGGCCATATGTTTGGCATGATGGTGGACATGTGCCTTAGCTATTTGGCGTTCTGTGTTCTGCTCGACGGGGCCTCAGCCGTGATACACCTGTGGTTGGGCGTGGCGTTGCACGTGAATGTTGTGGCCATCGTGTCGGGTGTTGCGGGCTTTGCGATCTATTCGTTCAAGCTGTTGGAACGGGGCCGCATGCCGCCCCCCATCGCAATGGAGATCGACACCCGCCGCAACTGGCAAACCATGGCGACCGTGGGGTGCGTGGCCTTGCTGTGCGCGGGGCTTTCGGTCTGGGTGACGCTGCTGGACCTGAATGCTGTGCACGCGCTGCGCAATATTGCGCTGTTGGGCGGGATCGGGCCGGGGGTTTTCCTATTTTTGCCCAGCTTTTTCGTGACGCTCTATCTGGTGTCCAGCCTGATGCTATTGCGCGACAGGCACCGGACGTTCATGCCACCGGTCACGATCTTTGTGCCCGCCCATAACGAAGCCCACATCATCGCGCGAGTGATCGCCGCCGCCGATGCCTCCGCCGCGCAGTATGCGGATGCGGTGCATATGATCATCGCCAACAACAACTCAACGGATGATACCCATGCCCTTGCGGACCGCGCGCTGGGCGCGTGCGCGCATATGACTGGCGAGGTGTTTCTTGAGACACGGGCCGGAAAATCCCACGCGCTGAACGCAGCGATCGATAGGGTGCAGACCGAGTATATGATCCGGCTCGATGCGGACACGATCATGTTCCCTGATGCGTTGGTCAAGGTCATGCGCCACTTTCGTGACCCTCTTTGCGGAGCGGTAGGCGGGCTGCCATTTTCGCCCGGCGGAGGACTGTTTGACCGCGCCCGGTTCCTAGAGGCACTGGTCAAACATGGCTTCTATTCGGTGGGCTTTACGACGATCAATTCCGTCGTCGGTGTGCCCGGCATGTTCGCGGCCTACTGCACAGAATTGCCGCGCAAACTGGGTGGCTTTGTGAACGGCATGAACGGCGAAGACACCGATATGTCCTTGCGGATCGGGGAATTGGGCTACCGCCTTGTGTGCGACCCGGACGTGCAATTCGAAAGCGAAGTGCCCGGCACATACCACCACATGCGTGAGCAACGGATGCGGTGGTTTCGATCCGTTTATCATATCTCTTCGCGGTGCCGAGCGTTGATCTTTTCGGCGCACGCTACGGTGCGGGGCAAGGTCGTTCTGCCCTATATGCTCGTGAATTCTGGCCGCCGTGCGATGGTTGTCCCGCTCGTTCTGTTTGGGTTGATCGAATACTTCGGCGGGTTTCACACGCTGCGCCCGCTTGAGGTGCAGGCGGTGATCGCCGTGGCGGTGGGCGCACCTGCGTTGTTGGCGTGTTTCGCGTGTTTGATAAACGGCAAGCCAATGGCGCTGTTGTACCTGCCGGAGTATTTGATCTTTCGTATCCTTCGGGCGTATTTCACGCTTGAGTCCATGCTCTCAATCTCAATCAAGAGCTATGCGGAAAGTCTGGATGAACCGGTGCTGGACGTGGCCACAATCCGGGGATGGTTTGGACGGGGTCCCGCGCCTAACGCTCAATCTGAATCGTAACGGGGCCGTCATTCACGAGGCTCACGGCCATATCCGCGCCAAACTGACCTGTCTGGGTTGGAACACCCTGCGCCGCCAATCGTGCGGCAAAGTATTCGTACAGCTTTTCGCCCTCATCCGGGGCGGCGGCTGCTGAAAATCCGGGGCGATTGCCGCGCGATGTATCAGCGGCCAGCGTGAACTGGCTGATCACAAGCGCGCTTCCTTCCGCGTCCAAAAGCGAGCGGTTCATTTTGCCCGCGTCGTCCTTGAAAATGCGCAGCTTGGCGATTTTGTCGACCAGTGCATTGGCGTTGTCGGTCGTGTCGCCTTGCATCGCGCAGACCAAGATCATCACGCCGTGACCGCATTCACCGATCAGCGCGCCGTCCACATGAACCTGCGCGTGGCGGACGCGTTGGACAACGGCCCTCATAGCTCGGACCGGTGGGGCGGGTTGGCGCCTGCGCGCGATACCGTGATGCCGGCCGCCTGTACCCCAAGGGTGAGGGCATTGCCGAGGGTATCATCGCTGAGCGTGGCCAGCGCCGCTTTGGACAGAGCGTTCGCATCCGAAAGCCCCGCCATGAAGCCCGCGTTAAACGTATCGCCCGCGCCGATGGTATCGACGACATCCACGCGCGTTGCAGGCACCGAAACCATTCCCGAGGCGCGGATCGCAACAGCGCCCTCCGGGCCCTTGGTCATCACCAGCATCTTGGGGCCCGAGGCCAAAAGCGCATCGATATCACCGCCGTTCCACCAGTCCAGATCTTCGTCCGACAGCTTGACGATATCAGCCACCGCCATCATTCGGGTCAGCCGCGCGCGGTAGCGGGCCTCATCGCTGATAAACAGGGGGCGAATGTTGGGATCAATCATGACCAGCTTGTCGGGCGCGGCACGGGTGCACAATGTTTCAAACGCGTCGGCGCACGGTTCAACCGCCAATGAAATCCCCCCAAGTGCAACGGCTTGGACATCGTCCAGCGCGGGCAGATCGTCCGCGGTCAGCATCCGCCCTGCGGTGTTCTCATCAAAAAATGCATAGCGCGCGCTGCCATCGACCAGCTCGACAAAAGCCAGCGTTGTTGGCCGGTCAGATGTTGCAGCCCGGTCGCCCACACCCGCCGCCGCCAAAGTGGCACGCAGTTGGTTGCCGAACATGTCCGTCGAAAGCCCCGTGAACAACGACACCGGCGTGTCGAGCCGTGCCAAAGCCACCGCCATGTTCAACGCAGCCCCGCCTGTGCAGGGCATGAATGTGGCCTCACCCAACGCCGTCTGGCGCGGCAACATATCGATCAAGGCTTCGCCCGCACAAAGTATCATAGCTTAAAACCTTCCCTGTTCGCTTAGGGCAATCGCGTAGCCCACTGCCGCCGCAAGTACCAGCCCGGCCAGCACCGCAAAGCCGATTTTCCATGCCGAATAGGGACGCTCCCCCTGCACGCGGCCAGTTTGGCCATTCACCACAAAGCGGTAACTTTTGCCCCTGTATTTGTAGGCTGCCAGCCAAACCGGCAGCAGGACATGTTTGAACGTGACATTGCGCATCTGTGTGCGGGCATGGTCGATCCGTTGTTTGTCACCGCCGATATCAAAGCGGATGTCACGGTTGATCACGGCGTCCATTTGCTGCTTGGCGTCCTCGAAACCGTCCTCAAGCGTGACGGTGTATCCTTCGGCGCGGAACCCGGCCAAAAACTCGGGCGTATAGGGGGTTAGCGCGGACAGATCCCATGGGCTAAGTGCCTTGGTGAACCGCGCCGGAAGCGAGCGAGAGGCCAGCACCAGCACATCATCAAAAAACCGCGCCACCCGCCCCGAGACCGTCCGCCAGCGCGTGCGCGGCACCTGTTTGCGCACAGGTTTGCCATCACGCATGACAGTCACGGTTTGATAGTAAACGGTACCGCGTTGGCCCGTGTAATCCGTCGTCGTATCCGCATCAAACGTCCAGTAGGGCACGTAGATGCCCTGCATTTTGCGTCCCTTGCGGGCATAGGCTTGCAACCCGTTCGGCGCGAACCAAAGGCCGCCCAACCAATCTGACATGGCCTCTTTGGCGGCGGTTTCCTCAAGCGCAAAGGGCAGGACGCCGGCAGGTTTGATATGCCGGTGCGCGCCCGTGTCGGTGACCACCGGGGTGGCGCAAAACGGGCATTCGGCGGCATGGATGTCGGGATCAAACTCGACCTGAGCCGCACAATTGGGGCAGGTGGAAACCCGCGTTTCCTCCATCAGGTCAGAGCCACCTTGGCTGAGGCCTGTGTGCAGGTCAATTTCCTGCAATGTCGCGACACGGCGACCCTCCATCGGGACGGTGTTTCCGCAGTGGTCACAGACCAATTGGCCTGCGGCGGGCGTAAACCGCAGGTCCGCCCCGCAGGCGTCGCAGGGAAATCGGTGGTCGAGAACGTCAGTCATGTGTGGCCGCGTAAAGGCACCCTAGTCGCCGGGGGGCGGAGGTGGCGGCATCACGGTGAACAGCTGCGCCAGTTCGCGCACGTCCTCGGCGCGCAGCCAGCCATCTTGGCCCGGTGTCCAAACATGCGTATCGCGGGTGAGGCTGCCCTCGGTCACCATTTTGCCCATCGCTGCCTTGGAAAACGGCCCCGTTGTCTGGCCATTGCGGGCGATGTGCCAGATATGCTCGACCGGAGGGGGCGGTGGTGGTGGCGCTGCCTGGGGCACAGCCCCCCACGGGCCGCTGCGCGGTTGGGCCATGGATTGCGCCATTCCCATGCCCATGCCCATTCCAAGCCCCGCACCCATGCCAGAGTTCGGCGTGGTCGCGGCCGATTGCATCGCCTCGGCGGTGGCAAAGCGTTGGTATTCCGTAAGATCGCCCAAGACACCCATCGAGGTCCGCTTATCAAGCGCCTTTTCCACCGCCGCAGGAAGCGAGACGTTTTCGATGTATAGCTCCGGCAAGGTCAGCCCATAACCGGTGATGGTTTCGCTGATCTGCTCTGCAATCAGCTTGCCTAGATCGCGGGTATTGGCCGCCATATCCAGCACCGGGATGCGCGAATTGGCCAACGCGCGCGAGGCTTCCTGGACAATGATGTTGCGGATCTGAAAGGTAATCTCATCGGTGGTAAAATCGCCATCCGTGCCCACGATTTCCGTCAGGAACCGGGCAGGGTCGGTTACCTTAACAGTATAGGTGCCAAAGGCCCGCAACCGCACAGCGCCAAACTCAGGATCGCGCAGGGTGATCGGGTTTTTGGTGCCCCACTTCAGGTCAGTAAAGCGGTTGGTGTTGACGAAATAAATCTCAGACTTGAAGGGCGATTTGAAGCCGTGATCCCAGTGCTGAAGACTGGTCATGATCGGCATGTTGTTGGTTTCGAGCATGTAGAGCCCGGGGGTAAACACATCGGCCAGCTGGCCTTCGTGAATGAAAACAGCGGCTTGGCCTTCGCGTACGGTCAGCTTGGCGCCGTATTTGATCTCATGGCCCTCGCGTTCAAACCGGGTGACCATGGTGTCGCGGCTGTCGTCGGTCCAATGAATGACGTCAATAAACTGGCCGCTTAGAAAATCGAAAATGGGCATGCGTGCCTCCTGAGGCGGGAAAATCAGATCAGATGGAGCCGCTGGGCGCACGCTCGCTTGCAAGGCGCGCGACGATGGGGCGGGCTTGGTCAGGGGTCATCCCGGGGCGAAGCCGGGGGTCATACAAAATGCTCAAAAGCCGTTCATCATGTGAGGTCAGAAAGGCGAATTCTTCGTCGTCGTTGAAAATAGAGGGGCGTGCCTTGGGGCTGTCGTTGGCCAGCCCAAGGCCTTGGGCGATTTCCTCATGATAGCACGCGTCGCGCATCAGGTCGGGGTGTTCCGTCCGGATCAGGGCGATGGCCGAGGCATAGACATAGGGTGCCGACCGCGTGGAGGAGGCATAGACCGCGCAGAAATTGTTGCGCGTCAGGCTCGTCATTTCCTTGATGGTTGCCGCGCCCAGCTTGGGTTCAACCGCCTTGATCAGAGCGCCAAGGTTGCGCTGCTCATCCACGCTCACCACGAACACGTGGTAATTCGCGCGCTTGGGGTTGGACACGAGGCTGATCGGGTGGCCAGTGACGCGCGCAAGGCGTTTGACGTAGTTCTGGACAAGGGTTTTGTCACGCGCCTGCTGGGCCTCTGGCAGGCTTGGCCCGAAGTGAAGGGCGATGCGCACAGGACCCTCCCAGCGGCGCAATTGAGCCGCCGTTTGCGCCGCCACAAACCGGCCACCGATTTGTGTGTATTCGTTGAACAAAGCCACGCGTTCAAAATTGCGGCTCAGGTCATCGGCGTCATAGGGCACGTCCGGCCCACCGCCGTCCACGCGCATCAAACCCCGCGCAACCTGCTCTTTTTCGATCCGGGTATAATATTTGCGGGCCGATTTGCTTTCGTATGAGGGGCCGCGCACGGCGGGGATCGCCGGGATCGTGCCGGGGGCCACCATCGGGCTGGTAGCGATCGGCTCGGGCGGGGCACCCGCACAGGCGCACATCAGGGCGCATAGCCCAAACCCCGCGGCAAGCCGCGTCATGGTCGTCGAAAAAGAGCGGCGCGTTAGGATCATTCGATGGGCACCGAAGTCCCTGCCGTGTCGCCCACGCCGTCCTTGCGCGCCTTGGCCGAAGCGAGCGTGTCGCGCAGCTCTGCCTCCATCTTTTGCAGTTCCACTTCGGCGGCTGCGCGGCGGGCTTTGCCCTCATCCGCGATCTGGAGGCTTTCGTTGATCGTGGCGACCAGATCGTCATTGGCCTGTTTCACGGCGTTGATATCAAACACACCACGTTCCATTTCCTCACGCACGATTTTGTTGGTTTCGCGCAAGTTGGCGGCGTTTTGCGTGAGAAGTTGGTTGGTCAAATCGTTGGCCTCGCGCACGGCTTCGGCCGCCTCGCGGGAGCGTTGGATCGTGACGGCTTGCGCCAGTTGGGTTTCCCATAGGGGCACGGTATTCACGAGGGTCGAGTTGATCTTGGTCACCAACGATTTGTCGTTTTCTTGCACCAACCGGATCGAGGGCAGGGATTGCATCGTCACCTGCCGGGTCAGCTTCAGGTCGTGCACTCGGCGTTCCAGATCATCGCGCGCCGCCCGGATATCGCGCAATTCCTGCGCGAGGATCATTTGGTCATCGGGGTCGGCAGCGGCGACCGCAGAGGCCCTGGCAGGAATGACGTTGGTGTCCAGCTCTTTGATTTTCTCCTCACCGGCGGTGATATACAGACCGAGCTCGCGGTAAAAATCTAACGTCTTTTCATAGAGTTTATCGAGGGACTTAATGTCCTTCAGAAGCGTCTGTTCATGGCCCTCAAGGGTCTCGGTGATCTTGTCGATCTGTTCTTGTACGTCCTCATAGCGCGCAAGGAAATTGGCAAAGGGCGCGACCCGCCCGGTGAGCCGTTCCCACCACGAACGTTTGCGCCGCACGTCCAGTTCACTCACGGAGAAACCCCGGATCGTGGTCACCATCGTCCGCAGACTGTCGCCGGCGGGGCCAACGTCCTTGTTCTTGACGTCGGCCAACATGGCTTGGGAAATCTCTTGTAATTCAACCTGCGCAGCAGAGCCAAACGCGATGATGCTGTCGGTATTGTTCAGGTCGATTTCATCCATGCGCTTGCGGATGTCAGCGGCCACGGGGGCCTCGGCAGTGGCCAGCGGGATCAGCTCGGCGGTGGGCTCGGGCAGGACCACGGCACTTATAGCTTCGACCTCTTTGAGGGCGGCTTTTGCTTGTTCGTGTACTGATTTTTCCATGATAAATTCCTAATCGTTAATAAGTAGGCCGTCACGCTTAAGACGGTCTCGTAATACTTCAATTTCAATATCTAAATCACTGCGATCCGCCACTAAAAGTTTTTCGCGTTTGGCTTCAAAGCTGGCCTCTAGGTCGGTGAGTAAAGCATCGTAGTCGGCCAAGGTTTGCGCGTCGCGTGTTTGGGCAAACAGATCCGCGAATTTGACCGTCGCATCACGGGCCGCCACCAGGTAGATGCCCAGAAACTTGCGCGCAGCAGATAGGTCGCGCGGGTCCTCTTCGACGGTGCGAAACATCACGCGGGCCGTGGTTTGAAACCGATCCACCCGCGCCATGACACCGCGGTCACCGGCGCGTAGGGCGGCATCTTTCATCTCGGCCAGATAACCCTCGGCTTTGTCGAGGGCGGTGGCCACGCGCTCGGTCTGAAAGGTATCGATCCCCTCCATGCCTTTGTCGCGCAGGGGGTCGATGCCAAACGAAAAGCTGTGCAAAATTCCGCCGACAATCCCGTAAAGGGCGGCGCCGGGGATGCCAGACAGCCCGTCCATCGTGGCCAAGGCGATGCCGATGCCTGTTAGAACGCTGGCGCATATTTTTCGTGGAAAGGCAGGGCGGCGCGCGATTTTGCGATCATTGAACGCGTTTTCGGCCTTTAGCCCCTCTTGCAACAGCCAAGCGGCAAAGATCAGCGTGGCGGCGGCGGTGAAATCGACGGCCATCGCGAGCGGTGGTTTGCCCAAGCCTAGAAACAACAGCGGTAACGGCAGGAGGAATAGGATCAGCAGTCGCAATCTGTGGCGGCTCGGCTTGGCGCTGGCCAGCGGGCTGGGCTTAGCCCCCGGTTGGCTGCGCCCATCGGGGCTGAATTCTCCACCAAAGCGTTTCGCCATGCTCAGATCTGCCCATCCAGCACGCCAAATGACGCCAAACCCATCAGGATCATCAACGCTACAAAGCCGAATTTCTGCAAACTCTCTGACTGCATAATGCGCCCCACTTAAAATACCTTAACAAAGTTTAATCAGCGCGCCGCCGTTTTGCGAGTCCCCCCGGGCGATTGTGACGTAGCGTGGGCAACTTTCCCCTCACTTTGCCGATTTGAATAGCGTCTTGCTGCGCGCAAGGTCTTTGGCCGCCCCGCGTTTTTCCGCCGCAAGTGCGCGGCCTGCGATCACACCGGGCCGTGCGCCAACCTCTGCGAGCCAGCGGGCAAAGTGGGGCTTGTCGTCAAGCGTTTGCTGCTGCCCCTCCCACAGGGATGCCCATCCCCAGATCGACATGTCCGCAATCGAAAAAAAGTCGCCAGCCACATAGCGGTTGTTGGCGAGCTGCCGATCCAGCACCCCATAAAGCCGTGCCGTTTCCGCGCCGTAACGGTTTTTGGCGTATGGAATGTCGTTGGGCGGATCCATCGCGGGGGCATATTTCATAAAGTGGTGCGCCTGACCCGCCATTGGCCCCAGCCCGCCCATTTGCCACATCAACCATTGCTCAACGGCAATACGTTCCCGTTCGGTCGTGCCGCCGAATTGACCGGTTTTGCGCGCAAGGTATTGCAGGATCGCGCCGGATTCGAAGATCGAGATGGGGCTGCCGTCCGGTCCCTGCGGGTCCACGATGGCGGGCATACGGTTGTTGGGCGCAATCGCGAGGAACTCTGCCGCAAATTGCTCACCGGCGCCGATGTTGATCAGCTTGAGCGTGTAGGGCAGGCCCATTTCCTCTAGCGCGATAGAGACTTTCCAACCGTTCGGAGTGGGCCAGAAATATAACTCAATCGGGTCTTGGGGCGTGGTCATGGCAGTTCCTCCTGTTGGGGCGGAGGGTTGCCCGAATTCATCTGCGCCGCAAGGGCTAGGTGCTGTGCAGGGGTGGCATTGCAGGCAAATTGACACCAACGCCCCAGCCCTTTATGCCAGCTGTCAGAGAGGGGATTTGTACCGGATTGTGGCCCTCTATAAATATGCCGCTAAAGAGGTTGGTCATGGAGCGTTGGCTCCACCCGCACCTCCAATTGCCGGTTTAGGCCAGATGCAGGAGCGATGCCATGAAAGACACACCTCAAACCGCCGCAGGGTCCAAACGCGCGCTGTCCAAGCGGACCCGTGCTGTGCACGCAGGCACCCGCCGCAGCCAATATGGCGAGGTGTCAGAGGCGATGTTCCTGACCCAAGGCTTCGTCTATCCATCGGCTGAAGCAGCAGAGGCGCGCTTCATCAAAAGCGGGCGTGAGGAGTTCATCTACGCCCGCTACGGCAACCCAACCGTCGCGATGTTTGAGGACCGGATCGCCGCGATGGAGGGCACCGAAGACGCCTTTGCCACAGCCAGCGGCATGGCCGCGGTGAACGGCGCGATGATGAGCCTGTTGAAAGCCGGGGATCATGTGGTCTCGGCCAAGGCGCTGTTTGGCTCCTGCTTGTATATCCTCGAAGAAATCCTGACCCGATTTGGGGTTGAGGTGACGTTTGTCGATGGCACCGACCTTGCCGCGTGGCAGGCCGCGATCCGCCCGGATACGAAGGTGGTGTTTTTTGAATCGATCTCGAACCCCGCGTTAGAAGTCATTGATATCAAATCGGTCTGTGATCTGGCGCATGCCTATGATGCCACTGTCGTGATGGACAATGTCTTTGCCACGCCTTGTTTTCAGGATTCGGTGGCGATGGGCGTGGATGTGGTCGTGTATTCCACGACCAAGCACATCGACGGGCAGGGGCGCTGCCTTGGGGGCGTGATCTGTGGCACCCAAGAGTTCGTGCGCAAAACGGCGGAGCCATACCTCAAACACACGGGCGGCGCGATGAGCCCGTTCAACGCTTGGGTAATGCTCAAGGGGCTGGAACATATCGACCTGCGGGTGAATGCCCAAGCCGACACGGCGCTCGCGATTGCATCGGCGCTTGAGGGGCATGCAGCCCTTGAAAACGTCTTGTTCCCCGGTCTGCCGAGCCACCCGCAACACGCGCTTGCGATGCATCAGATGGAAAAGGGCGGCACGGTTTTGGCGCTCGATATCAAGGGCGGCAAAGAGGCGGCTTTCCGGTTCCTGAACGCGCTTGAGATCGTCATTATCTCAAACAACTTGGGTGATGCGAAATCCATCGCGACCCACCCGGCCACGACGACTCACCAACGGCTTAGTGTGGATCAGCGGACGCACTTGGGCATCACAGACGGTTTGGTGCGGCTTTCGGTCGGGCTTGAGGGCACTGAGGACCTGATTGCGGACATTATGGGCGCGCTAGAGGCGGTTTGAAGCGCAACCGGGGTTCCCTTGTTTTTATGGGGAATCCCGCCAAAGGTGCGTTTTTCTCGGAAAAGTGTCGTAAAATTGTAAACCAACTCTGACACTTGGTCGTATATATCACACCATCGCAAAAAGCGGGGGGTGCCCGCACTGCTGATCGCGCGAACCACAAGGGGGGGTGGCATGAACATCCACGCACCGGAAATTGACCGCCAACCGAATGATGATCAAGCCGCCGAGGCGCTTGTAACGCTACAGCGCTGGGCCGCTGCGGCGTCTGAGGCTGAGATTGCCGCTCTTGATCCCAAAATTGCGCAGCTTTTGCCCGGTGCCGAGGCTACGGGCAGGGCGCTGAGCCGTACGTATCCCGATGATTTCCGCGTGGATGATGCGTACCGCGCCACCCTCCCGGACCTGCAAAACGGGCCATCCAGCCTGATCCGTGGAGAAAAGGCGCTCATCCAACACGTTGGTATCTCTAACTTTCGCCTGCCGATCCGTTATCACACCCGTGAGGGCGCCGAACTGACGCTAGAGACGTCGGTCACGGGATCCGTCAGTCTTGAGGCGGAGAAAAAGGGCATCAACATGTCGCGCATCATGCGCACGTTCTATGCCCGCTCCGAAGAGCGATTTTCGCTCGGCGTGATCGAAGCCGCGTTGAGCGATTACAAAACGGACCTCGAAAGCTTTGACGCCCGTATTCAGATGCGGTTCAGCTTTCCGATGAAGGTGGATAGCCTGCGGTCCGGCCTGTCGGGATATCAGTATTACGACATCGCCATGGAGGTCGTGGACACTGGTGGCGTGCGCCAGAAATTCATGCACCTCGATTACGTATACTCCAGCACCTGCCCATGCTCGCTTGAGCTATCGGAGCATGCACGTCAGGCCCGTGGTCAGTTGGCAACACCCCATTCGCAACGTTCCGTGGCGCGTGTGTCCGTTGAGGTGACAGGGCCATCCCGCCTTTGGTTTGAGGACCTGATCGAGATGTGCCGCGCGGGCGTGCCCACGGAAACGCAAGTGATGGTCAAGCGTGAGGATGAGCAGGCCTTTGCCGAACTAAACGCTGCCAACCCGATTTTTGTCGAAGACGCGGCGCGCTCATTTTGTGCGCAACTGAAGGCCGATCCGCGCATCGGGGATTTCCGCGTTGTCGCTAGCCACCAAGAAAGCTTGCATAGCCATGACGCGATTTCGGTCCTGACGGAGGGTGATACGTTCGCCGCCCGCTCGCTTGACCCGCGCTTGTTCCAATCGCTGTTTCACGTCGGCTAATCGGCGCATTTGCCGTGCCGCGTTGACACTGCCATGATCCCGATGTCCGATCTTACGCGGGCCTTTTTGCGCATTGGCCTTTTGTCGTTCGGCGGGCCAGCGGCGCAGATCGTGGTGATGCACGACACGCTTGTCAAAGATCGACAGTGGCTGACGGAGGCGGAGTTTCTGCGCGCCCTCAGCTTTTGCATGATGCTGCCGGGGCCGGAGGCGATGCAGCTGTGTACCTATGCCGGATGGCGGCTGCGGGGCACATTGGGCGGCGTTGTTGCGGGCTTGTTGTTCGTGCTGCCCGGGGCCGTGGTGGTGGGCGCGTTGACGGCGATCTACATTGCATTTGGCGCGCTGCCCGATGTGCAGGCGGCATTTTTGGGCATCAAGGCGGCAGTTCTGGTCATTGTCGCGCTGGCGCTTCGGCGGCTTGCGGCCAAGACTTTGAAGGGCGCGGCGGCCTATCTGCTCGCGTTCGGGGCCTTTGCGGCCCTGTTCGTCTTTCAAGTGCCGTTTCCCGTGATTTTGGGCGTAGCCGCGGGCGTCGGGGCGATTTGGTGTTCGCCCTCGGACGTTTCGGCACCCGCATCCCCGGCCATCCCGTGGCAGGGGACCGTGGTGCGCATCGTCACATGGGGGGCGGTTTGGCTTTTGCCGCTTGGGGCTGTCGCTTTGGCATTTCCACAGACGGTGCTGCCCGAGATCGCGGTGTTTTTCAGCTGGCTTGCCGTCATCACATTCGGCGGCGCCTACGCGGTGCTGGCCTATATGGCGCAGGTCGCGGTTGAGGGGCAGGGGTGGCTGAGCGCGGCCCAAATGGTCGATGGCTTGGGCCTTGCGGAGACGACACCGGGCCCGTTGATCCTTGTGACGCTGTTTGTGGGCATCATGGCCGGTGCATACACATGGGGCATGGGGCTTGCGGCGGGTTTGGTTACGCTGTGGGCGACCTTTGCCCCCTGTTTTCTATGGATATTTGCGGGCGCGCCATACATCGAACGGCTCGCCCACGCGCCGCGATTACAGGGCGCATTGGCGGGGGTGTCCGCCGCTGTTGTCGGGGTGATTGCGAACCTATCGTTGTGGTTTGCGCTGAATGTGGTGTTTGCGGGCGGCGAACGCCTGCAATGGGGGCTGGTCCGGGTGTGGGTGCCTGATTGGGCCGCGTTCGTGCCACTGGCTCTTGTGCTGGCGGGCTTTGCGGCTGTGTTGATGATGTGGCGTGGGTGGGGGTTGGCGCGGGCGCTGCCTGCCTGTGCTGCTGCGGGCTGGGCCTTGGGTGCGATCATCGGCTAGAAGAGCCCCGGCTTGACACCCTCGCGGCCCCGCCCCAAAGCTGCGCGCATGGTAGACGTTCGCCCGGTTGGATATGTCATTGGCCAGCTTTTGGCTGTCTTCGGCCTTGCGATGCTGGCGCCGATGATGCTCGACCTGTGGGAAGAAAACGGCCATTGGATCGTTTTCCTCGAGTCCGCAACCGTGACGTTTTTGATCGGGGTCGGCATGGCGTTGGCTTGTGCGAATGCCCAACGCGCCCGCCTGTCCCTGCAACAGACCTTTTTGCTGACGACGGGCGTCTGGTTCGTTCTGCCGATTTTCGCGGCTCTGCCGTTTTGGATGGGCGCCACAGAGGCCCGCATCGTGGATGCCTTCTTTGAGGCGATGTCGGGCCTGACCACCACCGGCTCCACCGTGTTCACAGGGCTTGAGGCATTGCCCCGTGGATTGCTGTTGTGGCGCGGCATGTTGCAGTGGTTTGGGGGCATCGGGGTGATCGTGGTCGCGATGGTGTTCCTGCCCGAACTCAAAATCGGGGGGATGCAAATCTTCCGCTCAGAGGGGTTTGATACGTTTGGGAAAATCCTGCCGAGGGCCACGCAAATCGCGGGCTCTATTTCGGTGATTTACCTTGGGATTACGGCCGCCTGCGCGCTGGCCTATGCCGCCGCAGGCATGGAGCCATTTGACGCCATCGTCCATGCCATGACCACCGTGGCCACGGGCGGGTTTGCGAACACCGATGCCTCATTCAGCGCGTTTGGGCCGTTGGTGCAATATGTGGCGGTGGTCTTCATGGCGCTGGCGGCTCTGCCGTTTGTGCGGTTCGTACAATTGGCGGCCGGTACGGCGCAGCCGTTGTTGCAAGACAGTCAGGTGCGGTTGTTTTTCGGGATCGCGGGAGTGTTGGTCGCGGTCATGGTTGGGGTGCGTTTGCTGGACCAAGGCCAAATGTCTGAGGCCGCGTTTCGCGCTGCATTGTTCAACTCGGTCTCGATCCTGACCGGGACGGGCTACGCAAGCGCGGACTATATGCAGTGGGGCAGCCTCGCGGTGGTGATCCTGTTCTTTGCAGGGCTGATAGGCGGCTGCGCTGGGTCGACGGCGTGTTCGATCAAGGTCTTTCGCTACCAGTTGCTGTTCAAAGCCATCGTGATGCAGATCCGGCAAATCCACTCGCCCCACGGGATATTCGCGATCCGTTATGACGGGCGGCGCGTGGGGCCGGATGTCTTGTCCTCGGTCATGGCGTTCTTTGTGGTGTTTGTGGTGTCCATCGGAGTGCTGTCGGTGCTGCTGGGGATGACGGGCCTCGATTTCACGACGTCGCTGTCGGGCGCTGCGACCGCCCTTGCGAACGTGGGCCCCGGCTTGGGGGATACCATTGGCCCGGCGGGATCCTTTGTCAGCATCAACGACACGGCCAAATGGCTGCTGGCCGCAGGTATGCTGGTCGGACGGCTTGAGTTAATGGTGGTTTACGCGCTCTTTACGCTGCAATTCTGGCGGCGCTAACGGATCAGCGTCAGGCGGTTGCCCTCAATCTGAATGCGCCCGAATTTTTGCAGATAGGTCATGCCCAAAAGGCTTTCGCGCATGTCGCCTTCGTTGACAACGGCGCGAACGTCTTGATCCGTGATATCACCCAGTTGCACGCTGTCTAGGCGCACGCGGGCCAGACGAACTTGGCCATTCGCGGTGTTCGCAATACTCAGATAGGCAAGTTGTTTGGGGTCCAGCCCAACGCGCGCCGCGTCTTCTTTGGTCAGGACCAAATCCGTGGCGCCTGTATCCACCACAAACCGGATGGGCGCGTCATTGATGATAAGCGACAGGTAGTAGTGGCCATCACGATCCCTAGGGGCGGATACGATCGTGCTGCCATCCGTTTGGATCACGGATTGGCGTGGGAATGACGTTGTGCCCATCTCGCTCCAAAGGCCCGCAACCGTAATGGCCCCGATAAAGATGAACACCCAAATGGCGCCTTGCTGCAGCATTTTAGGCAGGTTCGTGCGGCTGACCGCAATGAAATAGCCGCCGATCACAAGGATCAGAACGGACAGGTAGATGAGGTTTGCAATATCGTCGCCAGTCATGACCCATCATATAGGGCCGCAGATCAGTTTGGCCAAATGGCGAGGATGCCGTTCAGCACGAATTGCACCGAAAGTGCGGCCAAAAGCATGCCCAACAGGCGTGTCACTACGTTAATGCCGGTGGGCCCAAGCAGCCGTTCCACCGGGCTCGCAAGGCTAAAGAGCAGCAAAACACCGCCAAGAACCAAGGCCGCGACCCCCATGACTTGCGCCAAATAAAGCGGATCACCCTGCGCCTGACCGGACAACAAGATCACCGTTGCAATCGCACCGGGGCCTGCGATCAGCGGCATGGCGAGGGGAAAGATCGAGGGGTCTTCTTCCAGCGTATGCGCCTGATCTTCGCGCCGCTTGGTGCGACGGTCGAACAACATGTCGAGCGCGGTGAGGAACAGCAAAATGCCCCCTGCGATCTGAAATGCGGGCAAAGATATCCCGAGGAAATCAAGCACCGCCTCACCCGCGAGGCCGAACAATAGCAAGAGTGCCGCAGCCACTGCGACAGCGCGGGCGCCGATGATGAACCGCGCACGGGGTGCCGCGCCACGGGTCAACGCGATGAACAAGGGGGCCAACCCAATGGGGTCGATGACCACGAACAAAGCCACAAAGGCTGTGATGGCTTCGGCTTGGGTCATGGCCCTGTCACGCGCGCTTCTGCGCGGCGTCTAGCTTTTCTTGCGCCGCAAGCCACATGGCCTCCGCCCGATCAAGCCCGTCCATGACTTCGGCGTATTTCTTGTTCCATGTCTCCAGCTCACCCTTTTTGTCGTCCTCATACAAGGCGGGATCGGCGAGCTTTTTGGCAAGTTTGTCCTGCATCTGGCCAATCTTGCTGACCCGTTCTTCGCATTTGCGCAGCTCGGACTTTAGCGCGAGGATTTGATCGCGCGACGGTTTGGGCGCCTTGGGCTTATCCGTCTTGTTGGGCTTCTGCGGTTTAGTGTCTTTTTGCAGCAAAAGCGCGCGGTAGCTTTCCAGATCACCCTCGTAGGGGGCGACATTGCCGTCTTTGACGAGCCACAGCCGGTCCGCAACAAGGCTGAGCAGGTGCATGTCGTGGCTGACCAAAACCACCGCGCCCGAATACGCGGTCAGCGCCTCAACCAGCGCCTCGCGGCTTTCGATATCAAGGTGGTTTGTCGGCTCATCGAGGATCAGCAGGTGGGGGGCATCAATCGTGGCCAGCAGCAAGGACAGACGTGCCTTTTGCCCACCAGATAGGCGGCCAACCTCGGTGTCGGCTTGGTCGGCCATAAGACCAAAGCCCGCAAGCCGGGCGCGCAGCTTTGGTGGCATCTCGCCGGGGCGCACACGTTGGATGTGCTGAAGCGGGGTTTCTTCGATGTGCAGCTCGTCCACTTGGTGCTGCGCGAAATAACCGATCCGCAGTTTTGACGACGCCGTGCGCTTGCCTTCAATCACGCTAAGTTTGTCGGACAACAGCTTGGAAAGTGTGGATTTTCCTTCACCGTTCTTGCCCAGCAAGGCAATGCGGTCATCTTGGTCAATCCGCAGGTCCATACGGCGCAAAATCTCTACGCCGCCATACCCGGTTGAGGCTCCTTCAAGCCGCACAATCGGCGGGGAAAGCTCTTCGGGTGTGGGGAAAGTGAACACCATCTGGCGCGCTTCTTCGGGCGCTGTGATGGGGGTCATTTTCTCCAGCATTTTGACCCGTGACTGGGCTTGTTTCGCCTTGGACGCCTTGGCCTTGAACCGGTCCACAAAGCTTTGCAGGTGGTCGCGGCGCAGGGCTTGTTTCTTGGCCTCTGCGGCTTGGATCAACAATCGCTCAGCGCGTTGGCGCGCGAATTGATCGTATGGGCCTTGGTAATAGGTGAGCTCTTTGTTTTCCAAATGCAGAATGCCGCCCACAGCGCGGTTCAACAGGCCGCGGTCGTGCGAAATGATAAGCACCGTGTGGGGGTATTTGGCCAGATATGCTTCAAGCCACAACGCGCCCTCAAGGTCGAGATAGTTGGTCGGCTCATCGAGCAGAAGCAGGTCAGGCTGGGCAAACAGAACACCCGCAAGGGCCACGCGCATCCGCCAGCCGCCTGAATAATCCGAACAAGGGCGCAACTGGTCGCTGGGGGAAAAGCCCAGACCGCGCAGAATGGTTGCGGCGCGGGCCTCGGCGGACCATGCATCGATGTCAGCCAAACGTGCCTGGACCTCTGCGATGCGGCCGGGGTCGGTCGCTGTGTCCGCCTCTGCCATGAGCGACGCGCGCTCGGTATCGGCGGCCAGCACCGTGTCGATCAGCGACGTGGATGAAGAGGGGACCTCCTGCGCGACGCCGCCAATGCGGGCCTTGCTGGGCAATGACAGCGCGCCAGAATCGAGCGCCAATTCCCCCCTGATCAAACGAAACAGCGTGGTTTTACCCGCGCCGTTTTTGCCAACGAGGCCCACTTTGTGACCAGCGGGAATGGTCGCGGTCGCGCCCTCAAACAGGGGGCGGCCAGCGATAGAATACGAAAGATCGGAGATTTGGAGCATGGGGGCGGTGTGACGCGGGCGCGTGGGCTTGTCAATTGCAGGCACGCAGGTGATTTCATCTGGCTTTCCATCCGCGTCCGCCAGTGCTAAGGCGCGCGAGACAATTAACCCCGGAGTATGACCCATGGCCATTCAGCGCACTTTTAGCATCATCAAACCCGACGCCACCAAACGCAACCTGACTGGCGCAATCGTCGCCAAGTTCGAGGCCGCTGGCCTGCGCGTCGTTGCATCCAAGCGTATCCAAATGACGCTGGCCCAAGCTCAGACGTTCTACGGCGTCCACAAAGAGCGCCCTTTCTTTGGCGAACTGTGTGAATTCATGATCTCTGAGCCGATCGTTGTTCAGGTTCTCGAAGGTGAAGACGCTATCGCGAAAAACCGCGAAGTTATGGGCGCAACAAACCCAGCCGAAGCTGCCGAAGGCACAATCCGCAAAGAGTTCGCGCTGTCGATCGGCGAAAACTCGGTTCACGGATCCGATGGCGAAGACACAGCTGCAGAAGAAATCGCATACTTCTTCTCGGGTCTTGAGCTGGTTGGCTAAGGCACCTGACGCTTTATAACCGAATAAAAGCGGCGCCTTTGGGCGCCGTTTTGCATTTTAGGGTCGGTCGAGCACGCCGATGGCGTCCATGATGGCCTCAAAGGCCGCGCGGTCGGTGTCATGGTTGGCGGCTTTCACAGCTTCGAACCGAACGCGCAGCGCTTCTTTTTCGCGGCCTTTGCAATCATTCCAGGGTCGGCCCTGTAATGCCATCTCAATCACGTAAAACGGGATGAAGTGTGGGCGCTTGCCAGTGCGCAAGAGCGCCCCGTAGGCCGCGTCCGTGCCCATATCGCGCAAGGTTTCAGCGTCGTGAATGTCAGCTTTCGCAAACATATCCG
Source organism: Thalassobacter stenotrophicus (assembly GCF_001458315.1). Taxonomy (GTDB): domain Bacteria; phylum Pseudomonadota; class Alphaproteobacteria; order Rhodobacterales; family Rhodobacteraceae; genus Thalassobacter; species Thalassobacter stenotrophicus. The sequence continues at coordinate 163,272 of NZ_CYRX01000025.1, forward strand.
CCATTGCGGGGCCAATGTTTGGCAGGTTTGTCAGTGGCGTAGGCATGCGTAAGCCTAAGGGCCGTCGCCTATATTTGCCAATGCTGAAATAGGTGTGCGGGGGAAAAATGCGGCTCCGACGAAGCGCTCAATATGCGTTCGAAGGAGCCGCGTAGTCCTGCAAGACACAAGAACAGGCAAGGGAGGAGGAGAAGCTGTTCCGTGCTTGATAACATCAATATTGGGTCTCGGTGCATGTGGGTCAATGCTGCGACTGCATAATTCTCAAAGAATTTTTCTGCAACTGCACGGTGGCGCATTTTACTCTGGCTGGGTGCTCAATATTCGGGCGAGATGCGCCCAAAGCAAGCAGCTAAATCACGCGGCGCACTCAAATTATTACCTAATCTTAACCGCTGGTTGCCCTACGATTCGACCGGCATGGCTGGGCCGCCGATGGCTTCGGTCAGTTTGTGTGCGGCCTCGGTGACGGCGCGGCTGATCTCAGGCACACGGTCCTGCGATATCCGCACCACTGGGCCCGAGATGGACAAACCGGCGATAGCTTCACCCTCAGAGTTGAAAATCGGTGCTGCAATGCAGCGCATTCCCAATGTCCGCTCCTCATTGTCCACGGCGAACCCGCGCGTCCGGGTGAGCGCCAAGTCATCCGTCAGCGCGTCTAGCGTCCCTAGGGAATGGGCTGTGAAATACGTTTCTGCCTCACTCTCAAAGATTTTGTGTACGCGGTCCGGTCCAAAATGCGACAGGATCGCTTTGCCGATGCCCGATGTGTGCATTGGCGCCTGTGTGCCCGGCGGAAAAAACGCTCGGATACTTTCGTGTGTTTCGACTTGCCCCAAAAACAGAACGCGGCCGTTTTTTTCAATCCCGATATTGGCGGTTTCACCTGTGCGCTCCATCAGGTGGCGCATCACGGGGCGGGCCCGTTCCACCAGCGAACTGCGCCGCAAAAACGCGGATCCGAGCCGAAATGCACCGGCACCGATGTGCCAAGTCTGCTCGGCTGGGTCCATTTCCACCATCTGATGGCCCGCGAGTGTCACCAGCACGCGGTAAACCGTGGCTGGTGATTGCTCGAGGGCTGTGGCGATTTCGGTCAGGCTGCGATCCGGGCTTTGGGCGACGTAATTCACCACATGCAAGGCACGGTCCAGCGACTGAATGGTGTTCTGTTCTGTGGTGTCGTGAAAGGCCTTGGGGCGTCCGCGTTTCGACTTCATCTGATGGCATCCAATGATTATTTTTCGCTTAATGAAAAAGTATATCGTAATTTGAAAAATACAAGCCTCTAAAATTGAATGATAATTTCCCACTGTGCATAAATGAAATACTTTTTCAAAAAAATAGACCGATGCCGTGCGGGTCTTTAGAACGGAAAGGGAAGTGGAGGAATTTTCAATGATTAGCCAAAACCCTGTTTTCATCCCGGGCCCGACGAACATGCCCGAAGTTCTGCGTAAATCCTGTGATATGCCCACGCTCGACCACCGGTCCGCGGCGTTTGCTGGCATTCTGCACCCCGCGCTTGAGGGCGTGAAAAAGGTGCTCAAGACGACTTCGGCTGAAGTGTTCGTGTTTCCATCGACTGGGACGGGCGGCTGGGAAACGGCGCTGACCAACACACTCAGCCCTGGTGATACGGTTCTGGTGGGTCGTAACGGCATGTTCTCGCACCGTTGGATTGATATGTGCGAACGCCACGGGCTGGACGTGATTGTTTTGGACACCGCTTGGGGGCAGGGGCTGCCGGTCGATCGCTACGGCGAGGTTTTGGCACAAGACACCGAACACCGGATCAAAGCCGTGCTCGCCACCCACAATGAGACCGCGACCGGCGTTGTGTCCGACATTGCGGGGCTGCGTGCGGCGATGGATGCGTCTGATCACCCCGCGTTGTTGTTGGTAGATGGGGTCAGCTCCATCGGTTCCATGAACTTTGAAATGGACGCATGGGGCGTGGATATCGCAGTCACCGGCTCGCAAAAGGGTTTTATGCTGCCAGCGGGTTTGGCGATCGTTGGGGTGAGCCAGCGGGCCTTGGGGGCGATGGCAACGGCCAAACTGCCGCGCACGTTCTTTGATCTGCGCGACATGCAAAAGGGCTACGCCGTGAACGGCTATCCTTACACGCCACCCGTAGGTCTTTTGAACGGCCTCAAACTGGCGTGTGATATGCTGCTGGAAGAGGGCTTGGAAAATGTGTTTGCCCGCCACCGCCGCATTGCGGATGGGGTCCGGGCGGCAGTTGCCGCTTGGGGCCTCGAGTTATGCGCGGAGCGGCCTGAATGGCAGTCCGATACGGTCAGCGCAGTGCGCACGCCCGAAGGCTTTGACGCGGGCGAAATCGTGACCCACGCCGCCGAGGTCTATGACATGGCCTTTGGTGTCGGCATGGGCGAGGTCGCGGGCAAAGTGTTCCGTATCGGCCATTTGGGCATGTTGACCGAGGCACAAGCGCTTTGCGGTTTGGCCACAGTTGAAATGTGTATGGTGGATCTGGGGCTTGATATTCAGCTCGGCAGCGGCGTTGCTGCGGCGCAGGGTGTGTATCGTCATGGGACACGCCAACAGGCCATGGCAGCGGAGTAATTCGGATGAAAGACTTGGCAGAACTTGTGATCCCGACGTTCGATGATGTGAAGGCCGCGCATGAGCGGATCAAACCGCACATCCACCGCACGCCTGTCCTGACATCAAGCTATTTCAATGAGCTGGTCGGCGCGGAATTGTTCTTTAAGTGTGAGAACTTTCAAAAAGCGGGTGCGTTCAAAGTACGCGGTGCCACGAATGCCGTGTTCGGACTGAGCGAGGAAGACGCGGCCAAGGGGGTGTGCACGCATTCCTCCGGCAACCACGCCTTGTCGCTGTCTTACGCGGCGGGCCGCCGTGGCATCCCGTGCAACGTTGTGATGCCCCGCACCGCGCCAGAGGCGAAAAAAGCCGCCGTGCGTGGGTACGGCGGGATCATAACGGAATGTGAACCCTCGACCACATCAAGAGAGGCCGTGTTCGCCGAAGTGCAGGCCGCAACGGGTGGCAACTTTGTGCATCCATACAACGATCCGCGCGTTATTGCGGGGCAGGGCACGTGCTCGGTCGAGTTTATGGAGCAGACAGGCGGCGTTGATATGATGGTCGCCCCCATCGGTGGCGGCGGCATGATTTCAGGCACCTGCCTGACGTTGTCGAACATCGCCCCCAAGGTGGAGATCATCGCCTCGGAGCCCGAGCAGGCCGATGACGCCTATCGCAGCTTTAAGGCAGGTCACATCATCGCCGACGATGCGCCGGTCACGATTGCCGATGGGCTGAAGGTGCCTCTCAAGGAACTGACGTGGCACTTCGTGAGCAACCACGTCACCGAAATCCAAACCGCCTCGGAGCAGGAAATCATCGATGCGATGAAGCTGACGTGGCAGCGGATGAAGATCGTGATGGAGCCGTCGTGCGCCGTGCCTCTGGCCACGATCCTCAAGAACAAAGACCGCTTTGCCGGCAAACGCGTTGGTGTCATCGTGACTGGTGGCAACGTGGATATGGACAAACTGCCCTGGATGCTCTGAGCACCAGTGGATTTCTGGGTGCGGCCCCCGCCCACCCGTCATGAGTTATGGGAGAGATCAGATGAAAGATATGAACGTAAACGACTTAGAGGTTGGATACGACGTGCCCGCGCTGCCCGGTATGGATGAGGCGGACATTCAAACACCCTGTCTTGTGCTGGATTTGGACGCGCTCGAGCGGAATATCAAAAAGATGGGCGATTGGGCCAAGGCGCATGGCATGCGCCACCGGGTCCACGGCAAGATGCACAAATCCGTTGATGTAGCTTTGTTGCAGGAATGTCTGGGCGGCTCCGTGGGTGTGTGCTGCCAAAAGGTGTCTGAGGCGGAGGTTTTTGCCCGTGGCGGGATCAAGGATGTGCTGGTCTCGAACCAAGTGCGCGACCCGCAAAAGATCGACCGCCTAGCGCGCCTGCCCAAGCTGGGTGCCCGAGCGATCTGTTGTGTGGATGATGTGGCCAACGTCGCGGACCTATCTGCCGCCGCCGTCAAGCATGGCACCCAGATTGAGTGCATCGTGGAAATCGACTGTGGCGCGGGCCGCTGTGGCGTGACAACCACCCCCGCCGTTGTGGAAATCGCCAAGGCAATTGATGCCGCTGAGGGGCTGAAATTTGCGGGTTTGCAAGCCTATCAAGGTGCGATGCAGCACATGGATAGTTACGCGGACCGCAAAGCCAAGATTGAGATTGCCGTGGCACAGGTCAAGGATGCGGTCGATACGCTCAAGGCCGAGGGGCTGGAGTGTGATATCGTCGGTGGTGGTGGCACAGGCTCCTATTATTTTGAGGGCACATCAGGCGTTTATAACGAACTGCAATGCGGCTCTTACGCGTTTATGGACGCGGACTATGGCCGCATTTTGGACGCCGATGGCAACCGGATCGACCAAGGTGAATGGGAAAACGCGCTGTTCATCCTGACGTCCGTGATGTCCCACGCAAAGGCCGACAAGGCGATTGTTGATGCGGGCCTCAAGGCGCAATCCATCGACAGCGGCCTGCCGGTGATTTTTGGGCGTGATGACGTAGAATATGTCAAATGCTCCGATGAACACGGCGTTGTGGCGGACCCCGATGGGCTGCTCAAGGTCAATGACAAGCTGAAACTGGTGCCGGGTCATTGTGATCCAACCTGCAACGTCCACGATTGGTACGTTGGCGTGCGCAACGGCAAGGTCGAAACGCTTTGGCCAATCTCCGCACGCGGGAAGGCATTCTAGAATGGACGGCTCCCCTATGAAATCGCATGAAATTATCATCGTCCCGGAGGCGGAGATCGCCGGGCTGATGACACCAGAGGCCGCGTTTGACGCAGTTGAGGCCATTTTTGGCGCGATGGCGCGCAAAGATGCCTACAACTTTCCCGTCATCCGCGAGGCCATTGGCCATGCTGACGCGCTTTATGGCTTTAAGTCGGGCTTTGATCGGGCAGGTGGGGCGCTGGGCCTCAAGTCCGGTGGCTATTGGCCGGGCAATGAGGCGAAGGGCCTAACCAACCACCAATCCACCGTGATCCTGTTTGACCGGGATACCGGACGGCCCAAGGCGATGGTGGGGGGCAACCTGCTCACTGCGTTGCGTACGGCTGCCGCGTCCGCGGTGTCGATCAAACATCTGGCGCGCGCGGACAGCAAAGTGTTGGGCATGATCGGTGCAGGCCATCAGTCCGCATTTCAGATGCGCGCGGCCCTTGCGCAGCGCCCGTTTGAAAAGGTCATCGGCTGGAACTACCACCCCGAGATGCTCAGCCGGCTGGAGGCTGTCGCGACCGAGGCGGGCTTGCCGTTTGAGGCCGTCGATCTGGACCGTTTGGGCGCGGAGGCTGACGTGATTATCTCAATCACGTCCAGCTTTGATGCCATCCTGCATGACGCCCAAGTCACCGCAGGCACCCACGTTGCCTGCATGGGCACGGACACCAAAGGCAAGCAAGAGGTCGAGGCTGCTCTTGTGGCCCGCGCGACCGTGTTCACGGATGAAATCGCCCAAAGCACCACCATCGGTGAGGCGCAGCACGCCATTGCAAGCGGCCTGATCACGGAGGCCGCGATCACCGAGATTGGCGCCGTGATCAACGGCACCCATCCGGGCCGTACCTCAGCCGAAGAGGTGACGTTGTTCGACGGCACTGGCGTGGGGCTACAGGATTTGGCGGTGGCTGAGGCCGTGGTGGATCTGGCGCTCAAGACCGGCGTCGCGACCCGCGTTCCGTTCTAAAAGCTCACAGCTCAATCGGAGCTTCAATCGGCGCCTCATCCCCTTCGGGTTGGGGCGTCTTTTGCTTTTTGCGTAGGATTATATCGCCATTGGGCAGGATTTCGGGCGGATGATAGGCATTGAGGCCTTCAAAGGCATCGCCAAGATGCTCTCGCAAGTCGTTCACAAAGGGGGCCATCTGTGCGCCCAACTCACCCACGTCGTCCAACAACGGCGCCAGTTCGCCCATCAATCCCTCCATCAACAGGCGGCTGCCCTCGCCCAAACGGTCCAACCCCTCTTGCATCGGGTCGTCGGCATCTTGGGCGATGGCTGGGCTGGCGCAGCTAAGCGCGGCGATCAGAATAAGGTGTTTCATACCCCAAAAGGTGGGTCTGGCTGGGTCAGATGTCAATTTCCACCACAACCGGAAAGTGGTCAGAGGCAAGAAGCAGCGCATCGCGCAAATCCGCGTCATCAAAACACGCAGGGTCGTCAAAAGGGTGAAGTATGCGCCATGTTGTAAGCGGACGTAGGCGCTGTGACACCATCACGAAGTCAATTAACGCATTGAAATAGCGCTTGGTTTGCCTGTTATAAAAGCGCGCAGAGCTGGCCTGTGCCGCGCCGGGCCGCAGGGGAAGCAGCGCGTTGGGGTCATACAGCGGGTGCGCCCCGTCCGCGCCCAAAACGATCTCAACCCCCGAGCGGCCAAACAGCTCTTCGAACTGATCAAGGCCCGGGCCATCGTTGAAGTCACCCAGAACAATCATATCCTCCCCGGCTGCTAAATCCGCATCCAGCCGGGCACGCAACCAAAGACACTGTGCGTGCTGCTTGCGCCGGTTGGCGATGCTGAGCCGCATGGCGTCCGCATCATTCCGCGCGCCGTGGGGGGCTTTGGATTTGGCATGCACGCCGATCAGCCGCAGCGCCGTGCCGCGTGCAGTTGTCAGGGCCAATTCGCAGGGTGGCTTTGACCAAACGACGGTCTCGGGCCTGTCGTCCACATCGAGGTCGCGCTTGAATTTCTTGTCAAACCTTGGGGCGGCCTCACTTTCGCGGGGATCATGCTGGGCGCTCAGCACAGTGGGGTCGAAAAGCAGGGCGATCTCTTGCTGGGTATGGCTTTCAAACCCGGTCACAGCTTTGGTGGTGCGTAGCCCGGCCCATTCCGCAAAACGTTCCAGCGCTTGGGTGCAATTGCGAGAGGGGCTCTGATCAGGGGCCTCAATCACCATCACCGCATCGGCATCCATCGCGTGGAAAACGGATTTCAAAGCCGTCAGTTGTGCCGCGCGCGTGATGTTCCATCTGCCGGACCATTCCTCAGATGGGTCAGGCTTATTTGCATCGGTAAACAGGTTGGAAAACCACTCGATGTTATAAGTGGCCAGCCGCATCGCTTAGGCGTCGGGGTGGGAGTTTGAGATTTTCTCCCACGCGGCGTTGATCGCAATCAGCCGGTTTTCGGCCAGTTTGATCGCCTCTTCCGGCAGGCCACGGGCCATCATCCGGTCGGGGTGGTTTTCACGCACCATGGCGCGCCATGCCGCACGGATTTCGGGCAGGGGGGTGTCGGGGTCTACACCCAGAACCGCGTGGCAATCAGGTTCGGCGCCCGGCACGAAACGGGCTCGGATTGCGGTAAATTCACGCTCCGTCAGGCCAAAGATGTTGGATACAGCGGCCAGAAACTCATCCTCCAGCGGATGGTACTGGCCGTCGGCCATGGCGATGTAAAACAACCCCTCCAGCAGATCGCGTAGCGTTTCGGACCCGGTGGTGAACATGCGCGCAATTTGGCGGGCATATGCATCAAAGCCCGCCACATCTTGGCGCGCGAGGTCAAAAACGCGCGCTGCGTGATCCATTTGTGAGGGCGGGATGGTGAACACGGCGCGAAAGGCGGCGACCTCATCGCGGGTCACTTGGCCGTCGGCCTTAGCCATCTTGGCCCCCAGCGCGATTGTGGCGATGGTAAAGGCCACGGACATCTCAGGCGGGGATCGCAGGCGATCCAACACATCGCGCAGCCCCTCGCCAGAGGCGAGGGCGGCAAGCGCGTCGGCGATGCGGGACCAAATCGACATGTCGGTATGAAACTACGCGCCTTGGGCGGGGGCAAGGGCTTTGGTCATGAAAATCAGATCATGCCATGCGCCTGCCTTGTACCCCACATTTGGCAAGGTTCCTGCCGGGACAAACCCGACTGCGGTGTGAAAGGCGATGCCCGCCGGGTTGCTGCCCGAAATCCCGGCCACGAGGGTGCGAATGTTATCGCGCTGTGCGGCCTCCTCAAGCGTGGACATCAATGCACGGCCAAGCCCGGTCCCATGTGCCGCGTCCGTGATGGCGATGGAATGCTCTGCGGTGTGGCGATACCCGTCCGAGCCGCGAAAGGGACCGTAGGCGGCGTAGCCCACCACATGACCATCGCGCTCTGCGACCCAAGCAGGCCCCGCAATAAGGGCCTCAATCTCGGCGTCGGTCTTGGGGGCCGCGCGAAAGGTTATATGCGGCTGCGCAATCACATCGTTGATCAAGGTCATAAGGGCCGCGTGATCCGAGGGTGTCGCGCGCCGGATCACTGTAGGACCCGTTGCCCGTTGGGGGTGTCGATGATTGCGCGCAGGGCTTTGGCCGGGCCTGTTTCAAACCGCACGCGCGGGTCGTTCAGGGCCAGCTGGGCGGCCAGCGCATCGGCCTGCGGGTGCGTGATGATCAACTCTGCCAGTCGCGCGCCGCTGTCGGGCAGCACGGGTGGCGCGCTTTGCCATGAAATCAACGCCGGGTGCGTATCATCAAACGGTAAGCGCCCTGTGTCAGGCACGGCCATTTGCCACCGCAAATGCGCGCGCGATAACGACAGGGGCGTGCCTGTGCCCGCTGGCGCCTGCGCAAGGGCTGCGGGCAGGTCGGGAGTGCGGCAAATCCAATGGCTCAGAGAGGGGGCCACTGGCCCGCTGTCAAGGTCAAACCAGCGGGTGCGCGCGGGTGCTGGTGCGTTGGGGTCAATCGAGATAACCTCCATGTAAAAATCAGGGCCCAACGAAAGTAGGCGATTGTGCGTGCCCATGTCGGGGTGTTGTCCCCCGGGGCCTAGTGTCATGCCCAATTGTGCTTCGGTATGTGCGACACCCGTTGCAAGGTCGGGGGCGGTGATGGCGATATGATCGAGACTAAGCATGGTTGCACAAAAGCACGTTGTCGGGGCATGAGAAAGCAGATTGGCGCAAGGGAGAGCAGACCATGACATCACAACAGCCCGCAAAGGCTGAATTGCGCGCAGCCACCATGGCCAAACGCGCTGAGGATCATGGCAAGGGCTATGACGCGGCGGCCGTCACGCGGTTGTTGGAATGGATCGGTCCCGTCAAGGGCGCGGTCATCGCGGGTTACATGCCCATCCGGACCGAAATCTCGCCGCTCAACGCCATGTCCGCACTGTCGCAAGATAACACGCTGTGCGTGCCTGTGGTGCAGGGGGCGGGCCTGCCGCTGGTGTTTCACCGCTGGTTCCCGGAGGCCGAAATGATCCCCGGCGCGTTCGGTGCATCGGTCCCCAAATCCGCTGAGGTCGTGACCCCAGACATCGTGATCGTTCCGCTTGTGGCCTTTGATCTGAGCCGGGGGCGCCTTGGCTATGGCGGCGGATTCTATGACCGAACGCTGGAAAAATTGCGCGCGGTTAACGCCAAGCTGCGGGTGGTTGGTTTTGCCTATGATGCTCAACAGGTATCCCATGTTCCGCTGGAGCCGACGGATCAGCCGTTGGATGCCCTGATCACTCCAACACGCTGCCTCTGAATCAAAAAATGGCGACCCCAGGGAGGAGGGGTCGCCACTTTAGGTTTGGACGGGACCCTCAGGGAGGAGGGAGAGTACCATCCGATTGGCCCCAAATGGGAGGAAATCGGGCCAAATGTGTACAGCGCCGCGTGGTAAAGGGAGGAGAACCTCGCTTTGCTGCTATCCCGGGGCAATGGGAGGAGAACCCCGGTATCTCTGCGTTTGCCTCAGACCTGATGACCGTTCCCGGCCACCTGAGTGAGGCGGCGAATGTCCCTGCGTCTGGTGCCCGTCAGGTTGCGGTCGTCCGCACCGAGGGCTTGCAGTTCTTTCACCTTGCCGCGATAGAGACGCCAGCGTGCGTAATCGACACGCGCCTCTGCCACGATTTCCGAAAGGCGGGCTATAAATCCGCCAAACCCGGAGAGCTTTGGGCGCGTTTCTCTGAAAGGGACCATCGTGATGATCCTCGTACCTGAGTTGTGCACCCGTGCCTTGGAGTGACAATGCCCCGAATTGCTGCAGGCGCACAACGCACGTTTTTCGAATGCCGCTATGCAGCAATTGCATGGGTTGCAGAGCGATCAATTTTCGGTTGAGTTGACTTAGGGAGAACACACGTTTGCAGGCTTTGCGCTCACCCATGTTCCGCCGCTACTACGCGGCGTCGGCCGCCTCGGTCCAAGCGCTTTGGGCGCAGCGGGTGGCGTTGGGGTGGCTCGCGTGGGAGGTCAGTGCCTCACCCGCGTATGTCGGTGCAGTGGCCGCGTTGTCGATGGCGCCGACGTTGATCTCGGGGCCGGTGTTCGGCGTGCTAGTGGACCGCGCGGATATCCTGCGCGCGGCGCGGTGGACCACACTGACGATGGCGGTTGTGTTGTTTGTTGCGGTGCTGTGGCAGGCGATGTGGGGCTTTGGGTTGGTGTCGCTGGCGGTGGTGGCTTTGCTGATCGGGGTGATCAGTTCGGCGCATCACCCGGTGCGCATGTCGCTGGCGCCGCGCCTTGTGCCGTATGATCTGGTGGCCAGTGTCGTTGCCTTGAGTTCGGTTAACTTTAACACCGCACGTCTGATTGCCCCGGTCTGGGCAGGGGTGTTGCTGGCGGTTGCTGATCCCGGCTGGACCCTGTTGGCGGCGGCGGTGTTGTACCTGCCGATGATCGTTGTCTTGCCGGGCCTGACGGCGCGGCCCCTGCCAACCCGTAGTGAACAGCCCAGCATTCTGCGCGCCCTTGGCGATGGTATTGCCTACGTGTGGCGCGCGCCGCTGGTGTTGCAGGCCATTATGCTGACGGCTGCCTTTGCGACGATCCTGCGCGGTTTTCTCGAAATTCTACCCGTCTTGGCGGAGGGTGTGCATGGCCGTGGGCCGACGGGCCTTGGCGTGCTGACGGCGTCTGCGGGTGCCGGGGCTTTGCTCGCGGCGGCGGCCAAGACGGCGGGCTGGGGTGTGGTGGCGGACCGGATCACACCGACCCTAAAGGTCATGCTGGTCGCGGGTGTTGGCGCAATGAGTGCAATTGGCCTCGTGCCGCGCTGGGATGTGGCGGTGGGCGTTGTGATGATCCTTGGTTTTGCCTCAACTTACTGCGGTGTGACTTTGCAATCCGTGGTGCAGTCTAATGTGCCCGATGATTTTCGCGGCCGCGTCATGAGCCTTTGGGTCGTCGTCGGCTTTGGTGCTGTGGCGGTGGGTGCGCTGGGGCTGGGGGTGATCTCGGACCTGATCGGCCTGTCCGCGACGCTGATCTGGGCGGGGCTGATTGGCGCGTTTTTGATGGCTGTGCTTAGCCTGCGGAGCGGCTAAACCCCCAATGAACCCGTGCGCTAAATCCGCCGACTTTCTTGTCTTTTCGTTTCACGCGCCCACCTAAGGCGCACGCCAGTTACCGGAGCCTGCAATGCCACTCACCAAAGAAGACATCCACCGCGCCCTTGAGGACATTACGCTTCCGGACGGTGGCACCTTGATCAGCCGCGATATGATCCGCGCGCTGGGGATCGCGGGGGGCGACGTGCGCTTTGTGATCGAGGCCCCCACGGCCGAGGTCGCCAAGATGATGGAGCCGCTGCGCAAAGCCGCAGAAGCCACCGTGGCACGCTTGCCCGGCGCGGGCACGGTGCAGGTTAGCCTGACGGCCCCTGCGCCCGGTGGCATGGGCGCCAAGGCAAAATCACCGTCCAGCCTTAAGATCGGGGGGCATGCCAAACCCCAAGAGGACGGCCAAAGGGTCAAAGGGGTGGCGCGCATTTTGGCCATTGGTTCGGGCAAGGGCGGGGTGGGCAAATCCACGGTTTCGTCGAACCTCGCGGTGGCGCTGGCGCGGCAGGGGCGCAAGGTTGGGCTTTTGGATGCTGACATTTACGGCCCCTCACAGCCGCGCATGATGGGCGTCAATAAACGCCCCGCGTCTCCGGACGGCAAAACCATCATCCCGCTCAAGGCGCACGGGGTGACCATGATGTCGATCGGCTTGATGCTGGCCGAGGACAAGGCCGTGGTCTGGCGGGGGCCCATGTTGATGGGCGCGTTGCAACAAATGCTTGGGCAGGTCGAATGGGGCGAATTGGACGTTCTGTTGGTCGATCTGCCGCCCGGCACGGGCGACGTTCAGCTGACGCTTTGCACCAAGACCGAACTGACAGGGGCTGTTGTTGTTTCAACTCCGCAGGACGTGGCACTTCTCGATGCGCGCAAGGCGCTGGATATGTTCGCGACGCTCAAAACGCCGGTGCTGGGCTTGATTGAGAATATGTCGACCTTCACCTGCCCGCACTGCGGTGGCGAAAGCCATCCGTTCGGGCAGGGCGGCGTCGCCTCTGAGGCGGAGCGTTTGGGCCTGCCTTACCTTGGTGCTCTGCCGTTGGATCTGGACACGCGCATCGCGGGCGATGGTGGCACGCCAATCGCGGCAGGCGAGGGGCCAGTGGCTGACGCCTTTGGCGCGCTGGCCAAGCGGCTGATTGATGGCGGGATGGCCTGACGCCCCTCAACATCCGAATCAAACAGCAAAAGCGGCGGGGGAAACCTTGCCGCTTTTGCCATTTTTGGGCGGCGGTGCAGGCGCGCCACGGGCGCACGTAGAAATCCGATGAAAAAACCTCTGACGTCCGAGTCCATCTGGACACAACATATCGGTGTTTCGCTGATCGGCGGGACTATATGGGCGATACGTTAGGTGTGGGTGTGTCTTTGTGGCAAGAATTGGCATAAAAAACCTTGATTAGGCATAGTCTTCCATGGCACACCATACGTGCAGAGCAGGGTCAAGAACGCGGCGCAGATCGCAGGACCAAAGACCAAAAGGCAGGTTCATACAGGCAATCCCCATACGCTCTGAAATGGAGACCCGCGCGCAGCGAGCAGACATCCCCCCAGGTGGCAGCGCATAGGTCAGACCCGGAGACGGGACAGTGACGGCGGATCGGGCAGTGGCAGCAGCTCGATCCGCCGTTTTCATTCAAGGCCCGGCGGGCCGAAACATTTGATTGAGGGGCACGCGAGGACAGTGATCCGGCGGTTCACAGGGACATCCACCAATAAGGTGGACGCAAAGGGGCGGGTTTCCGTGCCTGCGCCCTATCGTCGTGTGCTAGAGGCGCTTGACCCCGAATGGTCCGAGGGCAAGCAGCCCAGCGTATACCTTTTTTGGGGTGATCCCCGCGCCAAACACCTGACAGCGTATTCTGCCGCCGCAATGCTGGAGATCTGGAAGCAGATCGACCTTTTGCCCCGTGGGTCTGAGGATCGTCGCAGGCTCAACACGCTATACTATAAGATGACGTACCACACGACCGTGGATGACAGCGGCCGTCTGACCCTGCCCAAAGAGCTGCGCGACCGGGTTGAGATTACCGACAGTGCCGCATTCAACGCAGCCGGTGACACGTTTGAGATCATGCGCCCTGAGGCCGACGCCCCCGCCCAAAACGATTTGGACGCTTGGCTTTTGGCGCAGCCTGATACATTTGATCCTGCGTCGTTGCTTCCTCCTCTTCCTCCCGCATCTGAGTAATTCATGGCCACTGCCGACCCCCATATCCCCGTCCTCATCGATGCCCTGATCGAGGCGACTGCACCCGTGTCGGGCGTTTGGATCGATGGCACGTTCGGTGCGGGCGGCTATACGCGCCGCTTGCTTGAGGCGGGTGCTGATCAGGTCATCGGGCTGGACCGTGACCCGATGGTGTTTGAAATGGCCAAGCCATGGGCTGCGGACTATGGCGACCGTCTCAAGATGGTTGAAACAGTGTTTTCCAAGATGGATGAGGTCAGCGCGCCTGTTGACGGCGTCGTACTGGACCTTGGGGTTTCGTCCATGCAGTTGGACATGGCGGAGCGTGGCTTTTCGTTTATGCGCAGCGGCCCGTTGGATATGCGCATGGGGCGGGACGGGATCACTGCGGCTGAGCTGATCGATCAAAGCGATGAGGCCCATCTGGCCGACATTCTGCACCACTATGGCGAAGAGCGCGCGGCGCGCCGCATTGCACGCGCCTTGGTGCGGGATCGCCCGTTTAAGACCACCGCGCAACTTGCGGAAACAATTGAAAAATGTCTGCCACGCAGCAAACCTGGGCAAAGCCATCCCGCGACCCGCAGTTTCCAAGCGCTGCGCATCGCGGTGAATGATGAGTTCGGCGAACTTATCCGTGGCCTCGCCGCCGCTGAGCGTGTGTTGAAGCCGGGCGGTCAATTGGCTGTGGTGACGTTTCACTCGCTTGAGGATCGCGTGGTCAAACGCTTCTTTACCGCACGCTCTGACACAGGCGGTGGCGGTAGCCGCTACGCCCCCGAGACCGCAGCACGTGAGGCTGAGTTCATCCTGACCCCACGCAAGGCCATCGCTCCGCGTGAAGATGAAGTCGCGCGCAACCCGCGGGCTCGCTCCGCCCGCTTGCGGGTCGCAAAGCGTACCGAAAAAATGCCTGGGCCGCTGGATGTCTCCAAGATGGCGCTGCCGAAAATCACCGAAACACAGGGGCTCTAGGGGATGCGCGGGCTGTTCTACATTCTGTCGATCCTAGGCGTGGTTGGGCTGGCCTATTGGGCCTACCACCAAGGCTATGAAACCCGGCAGACCGCCCGCGAGGTTCAGCAGCTTCAACGTGATATCGGCAAGGCGCATGAGCGGTTGGCCGTTTTGCGCGCCGAATGGGCCTATCTCAACCGCCCCGACCGGCTTCGTGAATTGGCCGAAATGAACTTTGAGCGGTTAGAACTGATGCCGCTGTCCGCCGATCAATTCGGGACCATCGCGCAGGTGGCCTATCCGCCCGTCGCCCCACCGGTCGAAACGTTGATGGCAAATTCGTCGGGCCCAAGTGCGCCGCGTGCGGGTCTTGAGCAGGTGCACGGTGCCGATCACCGCTTGATCGCGCCAGAAAAGCCCGTGACCCAGCCAGAGCAGTTTCCATGACCGACGACCGCCGCGAAATCGGGGACACCCATGGGCAAACGCCCGAGGCTGAACCGTTTGAGCGGCGTACGCCTTTGCGGCCTCTTGCGCGGATTTTGCGCGCCCGGGACCGGGGCCAAAACCCCGATGCGATTGAGCGTGAAAACATCCGTTCCCGGCACGAAAGCATGCGCGACACCCTGCGCGCCCGCGCCGAAACGCGTTTGTTCGTGGTGGGCATGGCGTTTTTCATCGGCTTTCTGGTGGTCGCAGTTCGGATGGGGGCCATCGCCTCGACCGAGGCCGAAGAGCCGCGCATTGCCGATAATTCTGGCGCGTCGATCACCGCCGCCCGCGCCGATATCGTGGACCGCAGCGGCCGCGTGCTGGCCACCAATCTGATCACCAATGCGCTTTATGCGCAGCCACATCACATGATCGACCCGGTAGCCGCCGCCGAGGGACTTGGCCGGATTTTCCCCGACCTTGATGTCGAGGACCTGCAAAAGCGCTTCACCGGCAACCGCAAATTTCTGTGGATCAAACGCAATATCTCGCCCGAGCAACAGCAAGCGGTCCATGATCTGGGTGAGCCGGGCCTGCTGTTCGGCCCCCGTGAGATGCGGTTGTATCCCAACGGGCGCTTGGCTGCGCATGTTTTGGGCGGCGCAGGTTACGGGCGCGAAGGTGTGCGTGCCGCCGAAGTTGTGGGCCGTGCGGGTATCGAAAAGTCGTTTGACGCCTACCTGCGGGACCCAATCAATGAGGGCAAGCCCCTCGAATTATCCCTCGATCTGACGATCCAACACACCGTCGAAGAAGTCCTCGATGGTGGTATGCGCTTGCTTAACGCCAAGGGCGCGTCGGCCATTTTGATGGATATTCACACTGGCGAAGTGATCTCAATCGCGAGCCTGCCTGACTATGATCCCAACGCGCGGCCCGGTCCGGTGCAGGGCACGGATCCATCCCTTGATCCGACGTTTAATCGCGCGGTGCAGGGGGTCTATGAGCTTGGCTCGACCTTCAAGATTTTCCCCGTGGCGCAGGCGATGGAACTGGGCATGGTCGCGCCCGAGACGATCATCGACATCAAGGGTCCCATCCGGGTTGGCGGGTTCCGCATTCGCGATTATCGCAACTACGGCAATGAGCTGTCGGTGTCGGATATCATCGTGAAATCTTCAAACATCGGCACCGCTCGGATCGCGATGGAGATCGGCCCGGAACGGCAACAAGATTTCCTGCGTCGCCTCGGCTTTTTTGAACCGACTGATTTTGAACTGATCGAATCCGCGACAGGTCGGCCGCTGTTGCCCAATCCGTGGCGCACGGTGAACACGATGACGATCAGCTATGGCCACGGCCTATCCGCGTCGCCTTTGCACCTTGCGGCGGCCTATGCCAGCACCCTGAACGGTGGCACGTTGATCAAGCCGACGCTTCTGCGCCAAGACGGCCCCCAAAACGGAGAGCGCCTGATCTCGGAGGAAGTGTCCGCCGCGACCCGCGAAATGCTGCGCGACGTTGTTGTCAGCGAAAAGGGGACGGCCTCGATGGCGCGTATGCCTCTTTATACGGTGGGCGGCAAAACCGGGACGGCGGACAAACCCAATCCGCGCGGAGGCTATTACGAAGACAAGGTGATCACAAACTTTGCATCGGTCTTTCCTGCGCTGGACCCGAAATATGTGCTGGTCGTCACACTGGACGAGCCAGAGGATCGCACCGGGCCTGAGCCACGCCGCACCGCTGGCTGGACGGCCGTGCCTGTAGCTGCGGCGATTATTTCGCGCGTCGCACCCTTGTTGGGGCTGCGGCCGGATATTGAACCCTCCGGGGCATTCGCGCTACCAGTGGCGGCGAACTGAACGCACGACAAGGGGCGGCTTGTGGCACACGACAAGGGCAAGAGGCTCTCGGATTTAGGGATGCAGGCACGCGGTGGCGCGGCCCCCGTGATCACCGGGATTTCGGTAGACAGCAGGACGGTTAAGCCGGGGCATCTGTTCGCGGCATTGCCGGGCAGTCGAGTGCATGGTGCGACGTTCATCCAATATGCATTGCGTATGGGGGCAGTGGCCGTTTTGACGGACGCAAAGGGGGCGCAGATCGCCGCCGCCGAGATCGCGGAACATGACCCTGCGGTGGTAATCGCTGAGGACCCGCGTGGTGTTCTTGCAGGGGCAGCGGCCCTGTTTTTCGGTGGCCAGCCCGAGACGATGGTCGCGATCACCGGCACCAATGGCAAAACGTCGGTCGCCAGCTTTACCCGCCAATTGTGGGAGGCCTTGGGCCTGTCAGCGGCCAACATCGGCACCACCGGTGTTGAGGGCGCGTTTTCCGCCCCCGGCGTGCACACCACGCCCGAACCGATCACCTTGCACCGGGTGTTGTCCGAGATGGCTCGCGCAGGCGTGACCCACGCCGCGATGGAGGCATCAAGCCACGGTCTGGACCAGCGGCGCATGGATGCGGTGCATCTGGCGGCGGCGGGATTTACGAATTTCACCCAAGATCATCTGGATTACCACGGCACGTTTGACGCGTACTTCGCGGCCAAATCGGGTCTTTTCATGCGGGTGCTGCCCGAAAATGCCGTGGCCGTTTTGAACCTTGATGACCCAAAGGTCGCGACACTTGTCGCGCAGGTTGAGGCGCGCGGCCAAGAGGTGCTTGGCGTCGGGCATGGGCCTGATGCGCGGCTGCGCCTGCGGGCACAACGGTTCGATGCGACGGGCCAAGAGGTGCTGTTTGACTGGCAGGGGGCGTCGCATCAAGTGCGGCTCAATCTGATTGGCGGGTTCCAAGCGGCGAATGCGCTGATGGCCGCGGCTTTGGTGATTGCGGGTGGTGAACCCGCCGCTGAGGTGTTCGCAGCCTTGCCAAAGCTGGGCACTGTACGCGGCCGGATGCAAAAGGCGGCGGTGCGTGAAAACGGGGCGGCGGTGTTTGTCGATTACGCTCATACGCCGGACGCCGTTGAAACCGCGCTTCGCGCACTGCGGCCCCACGTGATGGGGCGCATCATTGCGATTGTGGGCGCGGGCGGGGACCGCGATACCGGCAAGCGGCCCTTGATGGGGGCTGCGGCCGCTGCTCATGCGGATGTGGTCTTTGTGACCGATGACAACCCACGCTCCGAAGATCCTGGGGTGATCCGTGCCGCCGTAATGGAAGGCGCGCCCGAGGCGACTGAGGTTGCGGACCGGGCTGAGGCGATCCTGCGCGGCGTAGATGCGCTTGGCCCCGGCGACGCGCTGTTGATCGCGGGCAAGGGGCACGAAACCGGACAAATCGTTGGCGACGACGTTTTGCCGTTTGATGATGTGGAACAGGCAAGTGTGGCGGTGGCCGCGCTTGATGGGGGGCTGGCATGACACTTTGGACCGCCCAAGAGGCAGCGGCCGCAACTGGGGGCGAGGCGCGCGGCGATTGGGCCGTTTCCGGCCTGTCGATCGATACCCGCACGCTTGAGCCGGGGGATTTGTTCATCGCGCTCAAGGCCGCGCGCGACGGGCATGATTTCGTGGCCGATGCACTTGGCAAAGGGGCGGGGGCGGCATTGGTGTCGCGTGTTCCAGAGGGTGTGGCGGATGACGCTCCCCTTTTGGTGGTGGCGGATGTGCAATCCGCGCTCGAGGATTTGGCACGTGCTGCGCGGGCGCGCACATCGGCCAAGGTCATTGCGATTACGGGTTCGGTTGGCAAAACCTCTACCAAGGACATGATGGCCCATGCGCTGCGCCCGCAGGCCAAGGTTCACGCGGCGGAGAAAAGCTATAACAACCATTGGGGCGTGCCGCTGACATTGGCGCGGATGCCGCGCGACGCCGCCTACGCCGTGATCGAGATCGGGATGAACCACCCCGGCGAAATCGCGCCTTTGTCGGCGTTGGCCCGCCCGCACGTGGCCGTCGTGACGACGGTTGGCCCTGTGCACCTAGAGGCATTTGAAGACGGCGTGCCGGGGATCGCTCGTGAAAAGGCCGCGATCTTTAGTGGCCTGATTGAGAGCGGCGTCGCGATCTATAATGCGGACTTGGATGTCAGCCCGATTTTGGCGCAGATTGCAGGCGCTGAGGCCGTGTCCTTTGGCGAAAGCGATGGGTGCGATTGGCGTCTGACTGCTCTGACGGCGGGTGCGGCTGGCATTAATTGCGTCGCGCAAGCAGCTGAAGGCAAAATATTTTTCAAGTTGGCGGCGCAAGGCGTACACTTTGGTACAAATGCGCTGAGCGTTCTGGCGGCTTGCCACGCTGCGGGGGCGGACTTGGCGCAATGCACCCTCGCGCTTGGCTCGTGGACACCGCCAGCGGGGCGCGGCGCGCGGATATTTGTCTCGCTTGATCCGGCACATCCAGAGCTGGGCATCGACCTGATTGATGACGCCTATAACGCCAATCCGTCTTCGGTCGGTGCGGGGCTTGCGCTTTTGGCGGCGAGCACGCCGGGGCCGGGCGGGCGGCTCATCGCAATCCTTGGGGATATGAAAGAGCTTGGCCCAACCGAAGTCGCGATGCACGCCGACTTGGCTCGCCACCCTGCGATGGACGCAATCGACACCGTTCATTGCGTCGGTCCGTTGATGGGCGCGCTTCATGCGGAGCTGCCGGGCGATCAACAGGGGCAACATACACCAGATGCGGCCACGCTTGCCGGACAGGCCCATCATCTCGTTGGCCCCCACGATATCGTGTTGGTAAAGGGCTCTTTGTCCATGAATATGGCCCTTCTTGTTGACGCCATCGCGGAATTGGGTCACTCCGAAGGGGCTAATTCAAAGAGGTAGATGCGATGTTATTCTGGTTGACTGAGTTTTCCGACGGCGGAGACGTCTTCAACCTGTTTCGCTATATTACCTTCCGGGCCGGGGGCGCGTTCTTTACGGCGCTCATTTTTGGGTTCCTGTTCGGGCGTCCGCTGATCAACCTGCTGCGCCGTCGCCAATCCAATGGCCAACCCATCCGCGACGATGGCCCCGAAAGCCACTTTGCCAAGGCGGGCACTCCGACCATGGGCGGCGTTCTGATCTTGGGCGCGGTGTGCCTGTCGACGCTGATGTGGGCACGGTTGGACAATGCCTATGTTTGGATCACGCTGTTGGTGACCATGGCGTTTGGCGCGATTGGCTTTGTGGATGATTACGCCAAGGTCTCAGCGGGCAACACCAAGGGCGTTTCTGGCAAAATCAGGCTGGCTCTTGGGTTTACCATCGCCGCTGTTGCAGCCGTCAGCGCGATGCTGCTGCACCCCGAAACGCTGTCGGGATACCTGGCCGTGCCCGTGTTCAAAGACGTGCTATTGAACCTTGGCTGGTTTTTTGTGCCGTTTGTGATGATTGTGATCGTCGGTTCCGCAAATGCGGTGAACCTGACGGACGGTCTGGACGGGCTTGCCATTATGCCGGTGATGATTGCGGCGGGCACGCTGGGCGTGATTGCCTATGCGGTCGGTCGGGTCGATTTCACCTCATACCTTGATGTGCATTACGTGCCGGGCACGGGCGAGTTGTTGATTTTCGCCGCCGGGTTGATTGGCGGGGGCCTTGGGTTTTTGTGGTACAACGCCCCGCCTGCTGCCGTGTTCATGGGCGACACAGGCTCTCTGGCCCTTGGTGGCGCGCTGGGAACCATCGCCGTTATCACCAAGCATGAGCTGGTCTGGGCGGTCATTGGTGGTCTGTTCGTGATTGAGGCCTTGTCGGTCATCATCCAAGTGCTCTACTTCAAGCGCACCGGTAAACGCGTTTTCCTGATGGCTCCGATCCACCACCATTTTGAGAAAAAGGGCTGGGCCGAGCCGCAGGTTGTGATCCGGTTTTGGATCATCTCGCTGATCCTCGCGCTGATCGGTTTGGCGACGCTCAAAATCCGCTAGGATTGGCGTTTGCGGCTGACTTGATCCAACGCCTTTCCCGGGCCAATCTGCGCCTAGATCTAGAGGGTCCCCTGATATGATTTTCAATACAGCCAAAGGTGCGCGCGTATGATCCCGGTCACTGGTTTTGTGGGCGAAACGGTTGCAGTTCTTGGCCTTGGCCGGTCGGGCCTTTCTGCGGCGCGCGCGCTGCGGGCTGGGGGGGCTGAGGTCATCGCGTGGGACGACGGCGAAGCCGGGCGCGCCGCCGCAGAGGCTGAGGGCTTTGTCCTGCGCGATCTGTCCAAGCAGGGCGCTTTGGATGCTGTGACTTGGTTGGTTACGTCACCGGGCATTCCTCACCTGTACCCTGCGCCGCACCCCGCGATCGCCAATGCCCTGCGCGCAGGGGTGCCAGTGGACAATGATATCGGCTTGTTTTTCCGCTCCCTCGGGCAGGGCACTTGGAGCGAGATGGAGCAGCCCCCCCGGGTCGTCGCAATCACGGGCTCGAACGGTAAATCCACCACATCTGCGCTGCTCCATCACATCCTGACGGAGGCTGGTCGCCCGGCGGAACTGGCAGGAAACATCGGGCGTGGCGTTCTGGATCTGGACCCGCCTGAGGACGGTGCGGTCATTGTGCTGGAGCTGTCGAGCTATCAAACCGAGCTTGCGCGCTCTTTGACGCCGGACGTTGCAGTCTTTACCAACCTGTCGCCCGATCACCTTGATCGGCATTACGGTATGGGCGGGTATTTCGCGGCCAAGCGTCGTTTGTTTGCCGAAGGTGGACCGGACCGGGCCGTTATTGGCGTGGACGATCTAGAAGGCCTGTTTTTGGCGGGGCAACTGGCCGAAGGTGCCGCTGATGATCGGGTGATCCGCATCTCAAATACCCAAAAGCTGGGCGGTCCGGGGTGGACGGTTACGGCCCGCAAAGGGTTCCTGAGCGAGATGCGCAAAGGTCGGCAAGTCGCCTCGATTGATCTGCGCAAAATCGCGGGCTTGCCCGGGGCGCATAACCACCAGAATGCTTGTGCGGCCTACGCGGCTGCGCGTGCATTGGGGCTTGGGCCACGCGACATTGAAAAGGGGCTGCACAACTATCCCGGCCTACCGCACCGTTCACAGGTGATCGCGCAGCGGGACGGTTTGACCTTTGTTAACGACAGCAAGGCCACCAACGCCGATGCCGCTGCCCAAGCGCTTGCGGCTTTTCCAAAGGTGCGTTGGATTTGTGGTGGGCTGCAAAAGGAAGGCGGGCTTGATGTTCTCAGGCCGCATCTGGGTCATGTCGTCAAAGCCTATGTCATTGGGCGCGAGGCTGCGGCGTTTGGGTTGCAGCTGGGGGATGTGCCGCAAGATATCTGTGGTGACATGGAAACGGCAGTGGTCCGTGCCAGCGCCGAGGCCCAACCGGGGGAGGTCGTGCTCCTTGCACCGGCAGCGGCCAGCTTTGACCAATATGATAGCTTTGAACGCCGGGGCGCGCATTTTACCGCCCTTGTTTTGGGCGAAACACCGCAGGCCGAATAGGCCGCGATCCGCCATCCAAAAAGGCGGGCGCGGGACCTCTTGCGCCTGATCCCTAGCGCCGCTATACGGCGAGGGTCTTTGGGTCAGGAGTTTTCTGGCCCATTTATCGTTGCACCCTGATGTCAAATCTTAACGGCATCACGAGTATAGGGTGCCAAGACCAACCCCAAAGACCGGCGGAGACAACCGCACGGCCAGTAAACCCAGATGAATAGGAACCGAGAGCCACATGGCCACTAATGCAATGATGGAGGAATTCGAAGCCCTCCTTAACGAAAGCTTCGAAATTGACACACCCCAAGAGGGTTCTGTTGTCAAAGGCAAGGTTATCGCAGTTGAAGCGGGCCAAGCCATCATCGACGTGGGCTACAAAATGGAAGGTCGCGTCGACCTCAAAGAATTCGCAAACCCCGGTGAAGCACCCGAAGTCGCTGTTGGCGACGAAGTGGAAGTGTACCTGCGCACCGTGGAAAACGCTCGTGGTGAGGCAGTTCTGTCCCGCGAAATGGCGCGCCGCGAAGAAGCTTGGGATCGTCTGGAGAAAGCCTACGGCGCCGAAGAGCGTGTCGAAGGTGCAATCTTCGGTCGCGTCAAAGGCGGCTTCACGGTTGACCTCGGCGGTGCAGTGGCATTCCTGCCCGGCTCCCAGGTTGACGTGCGCCCCGTGCGTGATGCTGGCCCATTGATGGGTCTCAAGCAGCCGTTCCAAATCCTCAAGATGGACCGTCGCCGTGGCAACATCGTTGTTTCGCGTCGTGCAATCCTTGAAGAATCCCGTGCCGAGCAGCGCGCAGAAGTCATCGGCAACTTGGCCGAAGGTCAAGCGGTTGACGGTGTCGTCAAAAACATCACCGAGTACGGCGCATTTGTCGACCTTGGCGGCGTTGACGGCCTGCTGCACGTCACCGACATGGCATGGCGCCGCGTGAACGATCCACGCGAAGTGCTCTCCATCGGTGAGACGATCAAGGTGCAAGTCATCAAGATCAACAAAGACACGCACCGCATCAGCCTCGGCATGAAGCAGTTGCAAGAGGACCCATGGAACCTGGTGGAAGCCAAGTACCCACTGGAATCCAACCACACTGGCCGCGTCACGAACATCACCGACTACGGTGCATTCGTCGAGCTGGAGCCCGGTGTCGAAGGCCTCGTGCACGTCTCCGAGATGTCCTGGACCAAGAAAAACGTCCACCCCGGCAAGATCGTCTCCACCTCGCAAGAGGTCGAAGTCATGGTGCTGGAAATCGACAGCGCGAAGCGTCGCGTCTCGCTTGGTCTCAAGCAGACAATGCGCAACCCATGGGAAGTGTTCGCTGAAACACACCCCGAGGGCACGCAGGTCGAAGGCGAAGTCAAGAACATCACCGAATTCGGCCTGTTCGTGGGTCTGCCCGGCGACATCGACGGCATGGTTCACCTGTCCGACCTCACGTGGGAAGGCCGTGGCGAAGACGTCATCGGCGACTACCGCAAGGGCGACATGGTCAATGCAGTTGTGTCCGAAGTCGACGTTGAGAAAGAGCGCATCTCGCTCTCGATCAAAGCAGCGGATGGCGACCCCTTTGCGGAAGCTGTTGGCGGCGTGAAGCGCGGTTCGATCATTACTGTCGAAGTGACCAAGATCGAAGAAGGCGGCATCGAAGTTGCGTACGAAGGCATGACGTCCTTCATCCGCCGCTCGGATCTGTCGCGTGACCGTGCCGAGCAGCGCCCTGAGCGTTTCGGCGTGGGCGACAAGCTCGACGTGCGCGTGACCAACGTGGACAACAAGTCCCGTCGTCTGGGTCTGTCGATCAAAGCCCGCGAAATCGCAGAAGAGAAAGAGGCCGTCGAACAGTATGGTTCCTCCGACTCCGGTGCATCGCTCGGCGATATCCTCGGCGCAGCCCTCAAGGGCGACGAGTAAGTCTTACCGGACTGAAGAAATTAAAGGGGTCCCGCTGGCAACGGCGGGGCCCTTTTTCTTTGAAAAATGAGGGATTTGCGGCGCGGGTGCGTGATGGGAATACAATCATGAATTGACGCGGCTGGGCCAATTCGCTTTTAGATAATAAATCGATGCTATATGCAGCGTACCGAAGCACTAAAAAAAGCAGGCACATGTTAAATACCGCTGAGACGTCGCGCCCCCAGACCGAAACAAAGCCGGCCCGGGACTGGGTTAAAACACTTGCCAAATATCGCGAGCCGAACATGTCGCGCAGTTCCTTTGAACTTGCGGTGACGGTGGGTCCGTTTTTGATGCTGTGGGTTCTTGCGTGGTACGCAATGTCCTACAGCTATTGGCTGACGCTGATGATTTCGTTGGTAAATTCCGCGTTTCTGCTGCGGTTGTTCTGTATTCAGCACGACTGTGGGCATGGCTCGTTCTTTGCGAACCGCACTGTAAACGATTGGCTGGGGCGCGTGATCGGGGTGTTCACGCTGACGCCTTATGATGTGTGGCGCCGGTCGCATTCCATTCATCATAGTGCGGCAGGTAATCTTGCACGCCGCGGTATCGGGGATGTCGCGACTCTGACAGTTGCTGAATACCATGCGCTGCCGCCGTTGAACCGGATGATGTATCGCCTGTACCGGAACCCCATTGTTCTGTTCTGCCTTGGGCCTGGATACTTGTTCTTTATCCAAAACCGGCTGCCGCTAGGCCTAATGGGGCACGTCAAATACTGGGTAAGCGCGATGCTTACGAACCTAGCGATCGTCGCTTGGGTTGCCCTTTTGGTGTATTTCGGCGGGCTCGTTCCGGTGGTTCTGATCTTCTTGCCGTCGACACTGTTGGCCGCAACCGCTGGGGTTTGGCTGTTCTACGTCCAACACCAGTTTGAAACGACACATTGGGAAGTCGAAGAAAGCTGGGACCTGCACGACGCAGCCCTGCATGGCAGCTCGCAATACATGTTGCCCCCGGTTTTGCAGTGGCTGAGTGCGAACATCGGCATCCACCACGTACATCACCTTTATAGCCGCATCCCGTTCTACAGGCTCCCAGAAGTCATCCGAGATCACGGTGAACTGGCTGAGATCAACCGTATGACAATCCGCGAAAGCCTAGCTTGCGTGCGTTTGCACCTGTGGGATGAAAAGGCAAAGCGTCTTGTGTCCTTTGCACAGGTTCGCGCACCAGCCTAGGCAAGTGCCTTGGGCTGCGCGCGGTCGTCGCGCGGCCCCTGCTGAGCGGTGAACTGGAGGGCGACTCACATGGCTGTGATTCTCCCTTTTGACGCCTCAGCGTTCACTGAGATGCCTAGATTTGCTCCCCTAGTGGTTGTATTTGCAGGCAAACCCCTGCGGAACGGCAATTTTTCGGCCCTAAACTTCCATTAGGGCGTTCCGTTAACACGTCAATAATGTCTAAAGTGTTGCAGCAGGACGGGTTCTATTGATCGAACCTCGCCTGGGGTGACTTTGGGAGGACACACCACATGATACGCTCTGAGCTCATTCAAAAAATTGCAGATGAAAACCCCCATCTGTACCAACGGGACGTGGAGCGGATTGTGAACACGATCTTCGAAGAAATCATCGAGGCTATGGCCGATGGTGACCGGGTTGAGCTTCGTGGCTTTGGTGCATTCTCTGTGAAAAAGCGCGATGCACGTTTGGGGCGTAACCCCCGGACCGGTGACGCCGTCGAGGTTGAAGAAAAGCATGTGCCATTCTTCAAAACCGGCAAGCTGTTGCGCGATCGTTTGAACGGACATGAGGACTAAGATATGCGCCTAATCCGCTACGCAGTGTTGGCCGTTATCGCGATTTGCCTGTTGGTGATCGCGCTTGCGAACCGGGGGGAAGTGACCCTCAACCTGCTGCCTGGCGAATTGTTGCAATTCTGGCCCTTCGCGAACTCTGTCACAGTCCCGCTCTATGCGGTGATATTTGCGGGCATCGCGATGGGTGTGCTTTTGGGCTTCGTGTGGGAATGGGTGCGTGAGCATAAGCACCGCGCAGAAGCCTCCCGCGCCAAGAAGGAAGCTGCGAAGCTTCAGCGCGAGATTAAGAAGGTCCAAAAGGCCGATGGCACGACGGCGGATGACGTTCTGGCTATTGTGGATGGGACGCGCTAGGCCGGGCCATGCCAACTGATATTCGTGTAAAGATCTGCGGCTTGTGCCGCCCCGAGGACGTGACTGCCGTAGCAGACGCAGGCGCCTCGTATGGTGGCTTCGTTTTCTTTCCCAAGTCGCCGCGGAACGTTTCAATCGCTCAGGCGCGGGACCTCGCGCTGGGTGCGCCGGTGGGCTTGGCTAAGGTTGCCTTGGTGGTGAACGCGGATGATGCCATGTTGGACGCGATCACCGCAGAGGTGCCGCTGGATATGCTGCAATTACACGGCTCCGAAAGCCCTGCGCGCGTGGCCGAGGTCAAGGCGCGCTATGGTCTGCCTGTGATGAAAGCTGTGGGCGTCGGTGGTCCCGAAGATTTAGCGGCGATCGACGTTTATGCCGAAGTGGCCGATCAGTTGTTGATCGACGCAAAGCCGCCCAAAGGGGCGGACCTGCCGGGCGGCAATGGCCTGGCGTTTGATTGGCAGCTGCTCGCGGGGCGCAAATACTGGTCCGTGCCGTGGATGCTGGCAGGGGGGCTGACGCCCCACAACGCCGCCGAAGCCGTCTTGCGGACCGGCACCCGACAGTTGGATGTATCATCCGGTGTCGAAAGCGCCCCGGGCGTCAAAGATGCCGCGCAAATCGCCGCTTTTGTAGCGGCCGCACAGGCCTAAACTAGGGCACAAAACTCCCGAATATTGCGACCAGTTCACTGCTGGTCCCTTGCCCCCTCGTGCCCGCTGCCCTACACCCAATTCAACGCGCAACGGGGAGACGACCATGGCCGAAGATTTCGTGAATTCCTACTTCACCGGACCTGATGAAAATGGTCGCTTTGGCGACTTTGGGGGGCGTTTCGTATCCGAGACGCTGATGCCGCTGATCCTAGAGCTGGAAGCTCAGTATGAGCACGCCAAGACTGACGACAGTTTCTGGGCCGAGATGCACCACCTGTGGACCCATTACGTGGGTCGGCCCAGCCCGCTTTATCATGCAGAGCGGCTGACCGAGATGCTGGGCGGGGCCAAGATTTACCTCAAGCGGGATGAGCTGAACCACACCGGCGCGCACAAGATTAACAACGTTCTGGGGCAGATCATTCTGGCCCGTCGCATGGGCAAGACACGTATCATTGCCGAAACTGGCGCGGGTCAGCACGGCGTTGCGACCGCGACGGTTTGCGCGAAATTTGGTCTCAAGTGTGTGGTTTACATGGGCGCGCACGACGTGGAACGTCAGGCACCAAACGTGTTCCGCATGCGGCTTTTGGGAGCGGAAGTTATCCCAGTGACCTCTGGCCGTGGCACGCTCAAGGACGCGATGAACGACGCGCTGCGCGATTGGGTGACCAATGTGGCCGACACGTTCTATTGTATTGGTACCGTCGCGGGGCCGCATCCGTACCCCGCCATGGTCCGCGATTTTCAGGCCATTATCGGTCAGGAAACGCGTGAACAGATCATGCAAGCCGAGGGGCGTCTGCCCGACACGATCATCGCGGCCATCGGTGGTGGCTCGAACGCGATGGGCCTGTTCTACCCGTTCCTCGACGACAAAGATGTTGCGATCATCGGGGTTGAGGCTGGCGGCAAGGGCGTCAACGAAAAGATGGAGCATTGCGCGTCGCTTACTGGTGGACGTCCCGGCGTTTTGCACGGCAACCGGACATACCTTCTGCAAGATGACGATGGCCAAATCCTCGAAGGGTTTTCGATCTCGGCGGGGTTGGATTATCCCGGCATCGGACCAGAGCACGCTTGGCTGCATGATATTGGTCGCGCTCAATACGTGTCGATTACGGATGTTGAGGCGCTGGACGCGTTCCAAGTCTGTTGTGCGCAAGAGGGGATTATCCCCGCGCTTGAGCCGTCTCATGCCTTGGCACACGTCCTCAAGATTGCGCCGACCCTGCCCAAAGACCACCTGTTGGTCATGAACATGTGCGGTCGCGGTGATAAGGATATCTTTACGGTAGCTGCCGCCTTGGGCATGGAAATGAACAACGGCGCCTAGGCTTCAAACGAATTGCAGGGTCCATCAGGCGAGTGATGGACCCTGCAACAGGCGCAAGCCTCAGATATCAAACCAGGCTATCCCGGTTGATACGTTCGACTGTACCCACGCAACCCAAGGTTGCAATCCACCAAAATCAAATAATTGAATATTGCTCGAGGATCTCGAGAGGCACGATTTCCGTCGCGGCGAGGTGCGTGCTTGCTAGTTTTACGTGCGGTGCAACGCCTTCATCGTGTGCCTGCATGAACCGCGTGGCGCACAAGCACCATTGATCACCGGCTTTGAGACCTGGAAAATTGAACTCTGGGCGTGGGGTGCTTAGATCATTTCCAAGGTATTTCGAATAGGCCAAAAACGCATCTGTCATCACGGCACAAACCGTGTGACTGCCTCTGTCCAGCAAAGACGTATCGCAGCACCCGTTGCGATAGAACCCGGTCACAGGGTCAAGTGAGCAGGCCTGCAATGTCTCCCCCAAGACGTTGGTCGAGGGAAATGGATCGGTTTGATTTACCATAGTATTTCCTTTTTTGTCTCAGGTAGGCGACGGCAGCGCCCAGTCCACCCAGCGGCCGTGAAAACATGCCCGTCCGGCGGCATAAGTCTCATTCCCGGGCCAGCAGCGTAGCGTGAGGCAGGCCCCCGGCGCCTCTGAGCCATCAGCCTCCATTGCGAACCAGATAAGCGGATCCGCAGCCGTGGCCTTTTCGCCCGCAGCCTCAATCGCGATGCGCGCGCGGTGTTGAACAGGTGCGGGGAAATACTGCCAAGCAATCGTGTGAAAAATCAGCCGTGTAGCCGCCGGGGCGGGGAGGTCCAATTGTGCCTCGATCCAATCTGCCGCGTCGCCTGCGTCCACGTGGGCAGGGGGCAACGCCATCGCCGCGCGGGTGCGGGTCAGTCGCTCAGGCTGATCCGGCCACAGGTAAGCCAACAGTCGCAACCGATCGTCGGCCGCGTGTAGGTTGGGTGGTGCAAGGTCCACACCTCGTCGCGCCATAACAATCGGCTCTGCATTTGGCGGCAGCGCGCCGCGCCAATCGGGGGCTAACTCAACAGGGGCCCCTAGTGGGCCAAAGCGTACATTCTGCGCCTCTAACCCGTATGCGTCCCAGTGCAGGTTTAAACCCGCGCTTGCGCCCAATTCCAACAAATGCAGTGGCAGGCCAAAACGGGCGGCTGCCCACTGGCCCGCGGCCCTTACAACAGCTGCGCGGCGGATTTCGTTGGTTTGCGGAGCAGACTTCATCCAGTCGGTTAACCACGTATCATGCCCCTGAAGTGCCGCAAAAACAGCGGCCCAAAGTGTGCTATCGGCCACTTCATGGGGCGGGTACACCGCCTCTAACTCCGGGGCAATCCCGCGCAAAACAAGCGCATGCAAGCCACCCGCCAGCCGCAGTGGAATGGACGCTCCCGCAGGCCCCACATCACCCGGCCAAGCGTACAGCTTGGCCATCATAGGCGACGTTTCTGGCGCTAATTTCTCGCTGAGTATTGTCATGAGGCGCGCCATAAACGGCGACCCCAATGCGCTGCAATGGGCCGCCTGTGCGGCGAATGCGGCGTTCAGCGGTGTCACTTGAAACGGTCCATCAGCCGCTGCAAAGGAGAGGCGCTTGGGCTATCCCTCTCGGCCTTCGCTTGCACACCAGTTGGCGCATCACTGACCTGTTTCGGCTTCGAGCCGGTTGAGGGGCGCGGCGGTGCCACACGCAAAGCCACCGCATTTGAGAACCGCGCAGGATCGCCCCCCGCCAACGCAGCCGCCCCGTCTGAGCATCCACGCAAGACATCATCCAGCCAATCCGCCTCGGCCTTGGCAAAGTCCGACAACACATAGCCCGACACACGGTCCTTGTGCCCCGGATGGCCAATCCCCATCCGCACACGCTCATATTCGGGCCCAATATGTTGATGGATCGACCGCAGCCCATTGTGCCCCGCATGTCCGCCCCCAACCTTGATCCGCACTTTTCCGGGCGCAAGGTCCAGCTCATCATGGAACACCGTCACATCACCGGGCTCTAGCTTATAAAACCGCATCGCCGCACCGACAGATTGCCCGGACAGGTTCATAAACGTCTCAGGCTTCAACAGAACGACCTTCTCAGATCCAAGCCGCCCTTCACTTACACTGCCCTGAAACTTGCCCCGCCACGGCGCAAAGCCATGATCGTCCGCAATCCGATCTAGCGCCATGAATCCAATATTGTGCCGATTGTGCGCATACTTCGACCCCGGATTGCCCAACCCAACAAACAGACGCATCGCTCACCAATCCTTTGTTCCAGAAATACTCCGGGTGCGCGAGGGCTGGCCCTCGCTCCCGCACTCTACCAAGGGCACACCCAAAGAAAAAGCGCGCGAGGCTGACCTCACGCGCTTTCAAATCTCACAGCCAGAAGCGCTTACGCTTCAGCAGCAGCCTCATCAGACGCTTCGTCGTCAGCTTCGTTGTCAGCGGACCGCAGCCCCGAAGGTGCAGAGATGTTTGCAATCACAAAGTCACGGTCAATCGTTGCTGTGGCGCCTGCGGGCAGGTCCACACCGGAAATCGTCAGTGTGTCACCAACGTCCGCACCTTCCAGATCAACAACGATCTTTTCGGGAATGTCGCCAGCGGTCACAGTCAGTTCGACCTCAGGACGTACAACAGTCAAAACACCGCCGCGTTTGATGCCGGGGGCTTTGTCCTCGTTGATGAACTCAACGGGAATGAACAGCGCGATCTTGGACGTGCGACGCAGACGCATCAGGTCAACGTGTGTGGGCAGGTCTTTGACAACGTGACGCTGAACGCCGCGGCAGATGACGCGTACGTCTTCTTGGCCTTCGACCTTCAGGTTCCAAAGTGTCGACAGGAAACGGCCTGCCTTCAGCTTTTTCAACAGCTCGTTGAACGGGATGTTGATCGCCAATGGATCAGTGCCACCACCGTAAACTACGCCCGGCACCATGCCGTCGCGGCGTGCTTGACGGGCGGCTCCCTTGCCTGTCCCCGTACGTTCGTGTGCGATAAGATCAGGAATCTCTCCGGCCATATCGAATCTCCTTTAAGTTAAGGGCTTCCTCCAGGGTGCAAGCCCATGAAGGGCACGCGTTAGACGCCATTGCCCCATTTTACAAGGCCCATACTGCCCAAACCTGCGCAAAACACTCCAAAAACCAAAGGGCACGCCGCAGCGCACCCTTTCGCAATCCAGATACGGGGGGATCAGGCCTCCCAGCGGCCGCGGAAGTCGGCAGGGATCAACAAGTTGGAACGGCTCAATGCGTTCACGTCTGTCTCCCCACATAGGCCCATCGTGGTGTCCAACTCTTTGTGGATGACCTCCAACGCCTTGGTCACACCCGCCTCACCGGCGGCCCCCAGGCCATAGACAAACGCGCGGCCCACATAGGTGCCCTTCGCGCCCATCGCCATAGCTTTGAGCACGTCTTGGCCCGAGCGGATGCCACTATCCATGTGGACTTCAATCTGCTCGCCCACGGCGTCGACGATATCTGGCAACATACGGATGGACGACAACGCGCCATCCAACTGACGCCCGCCATGGTTGGACACAATAATCGCATCTGCCCCAACATTCACGGCCTTCCGGGCGTCCTCGACGTCCAAGATGCCTTTGACGATTATCTTGCCGCCCCACATCTTGCGCAACTGCGCGATCCGGTCCCAATCGAGCGCTTGATCAAACGCTTGCGCCGTCCATGACGATAGGCTGGATGGATCGGTCACCCCCTTTGCGTGGCCGACGATATTACCGAAAAACCGCCGCTTGGTGCCCAACATTCCAAGGCCCCAGCTCCACTTGGTCATCATGTCCGCAACACTGCGCACGGTCAGCTTTGGCGGAGCGGATAGACCATTTTTCAAATCCTTGTGCCGCTGGCCAAGCATCTGCAAGTCCACAGTAATCACGAGGGCCGAACAATTTGCGGCTCGTGCCCGGTCCATCAGGCGCTGCATAAAATCGTCGTCTTTCAGGGTATATACCTGAAACCAAAACGGCTTGGTCGTATTCTCTGCAACGTCCTCAATCGAACAAATCGACATGGTCGACAGCGTGAACGGCACGCCAAATTTTTCCGCGGCGCGGGCGGCCTTGATCTCACCATCGGCGCTTTGCATGCCGGTCAGGCCCACAGGAGCAAGGGCCACGGGCATTGCCACATCTTCGCCCAGCATCTGCGTTTTGGTCGTGCGGCCGGTCATATCCATGGCTACGCGCTGACGCAGGCGGATCTGATCAAAATCAGTGGTATTTTCGCGAAACGTCTGCTCGGTCCAGCTGCCGCTTTCGGCATAGTCATAAAACATTTTCGGAACGCGACGCTTATAAATACGCTTAAGATCGTCCACAGTCGTGATAACAGCCATTTCTCGCCCCTTAGTCTTAATTGGTAAGCCTATCTAACCAATTATGCCGCTTTCCTCAACGTGACACAAGCGCCGCGCTTTGGCGCAGAGTTCATCATTCCAAATCATGCCCCGCAACAGAAAAACGCGCCACAATCCCCTGTTAACTCAGCCAAAAGTACATTGAAATCCGCGATACGCGCAGCCCAATAGCTCCACGCCGCCTCCTTTGTTCCCAAAATACTCAAAAAACCGCGCAGCGCGTGCATCATGCACCCACCGTGCACAACAGATCAGCTGGCAAACGGGTCCACGTCGTAGCCAACGCCAACAAGGCTCAACCCCTGCGGCGGGGACACAGGCCCGCACCGGCTGCGATCGGCACTGGCCAAAACCTCGGCCACGTCCTCTGGTGCCCACGCACCGGCGCCGACGCGTTCCAAGGTTCCCACCATGGAACGGACCTGATTGTGCAAAAACGACCGTGCGCGGAACCGAAACTGAAATTCGCGACCTCCGGGGTAGGGGTGTTCGGTGACAATGACCTCATCAAGCGTTTTAACTGGCGACTTGGCTTGGCAAATCGACGCGCGGAAGGTCGTGAAATCATGCAGCCCCTCCAACATGCGTCCTGCGGTTTGCATCGGCTCCAAGGACAGGGGCCCCGGCACTTGCCACACGCGTCCTCGGTCGAATGTTACAGGCGCACGGCGCGCGATCAGCCGGAACAGATACCGCCGCTCGCGCGCAGAAAATCTGGCGTGCCAATCATCCGCAACAGGCTCAAGCGCTGTGATCGCGATGGGCGCGGGCTTGAGGTGATAGTTCAGCGCCTCACGCAGGCGAAACGGCTCCCACGGGCGGGTCATATCCGCGTGGGCCACCTGACCCGTCGCATGAACGCCTGCATCGGTGCGCCCCGCCGCCGCAATCGAGGGCACATCAGGGTCAAGCCGCCGCAGCGCTTCCTCCAGCGTTTGTTGCACACTGGCGGGGCCATCTTGGCGTTGCCACCCTGCAAAGGGGCCGCCGTCGTATTCCACTATCATCGCATATCTGGGCATGGCGTGGGCCTAGCCTGCGAAACTGCGCGCGACAAGACCCTACACAAAACCGGCCCCCCATGCTTATGTTCCAATGGGGCCAAAGAAAGGGCTGATATGGTAGTGGATCGAGTGGCGGACGCGCTGTTGCGCGGCGTTGAAGGAGTGTCTGACAAAGTTTCTGGTGCGCTCTTTGAACCGACGATCCGCCTCGGTGTTACTGGGCTCAGCCGCGCGGGCAAAACCGTCTTTATCACCTCACTGATCGCCAATCTGATCGAGCGGGGGCGCATGCCCGGGCTCAGTCCCCAGATTGAAACCGCCTTTCTTCAGCCGCAACCAAACGACACTGTCGCGCGCTTTGACTATGAGGCGCATCTCGCGGCCCTCACCGGTCCCACGCCGCATTGGCCCGAGGGCACGCGCACGGTGTCTGAGTTGCGGTTGTCGATCAAGGTTCGGCCTGGTGGGCTGCTCGGCGGGCTGCAAGGGCCGCGCACCGTACATCTGGATATCGTGGATTATCCCGGCGAGTGGGTCTTGGATTTGGCGTTGCTGGATATGGACTATGCGGCGTGGTCGCATCGTACGATGGCACGGCTGGCCGCGTGGGGGGCAACGGACACGCTTGCGGAGCTGCGCGGTGTCGATAGTGCCGCCAAACATTCTGAGCCAACGGCGCAGAAACTGGCGCAAACCTACACCGCGGCTCTTCATGCGGCGCGCGCGCAAGGCGCCCAAGACTGTACGCCGGGTCGCTTTATTTTGCCCGGTGATCTTGCGGGTTCACCCGCGCTGACGTTTGTGCCGCTTGATGCGCCGACCATGGCGCGCGGCTCATTGGGGCGCGAAATGGCCCGCCGGTATGAGGCTTACAAAGCGCGCGTCGTGCAGCCGTTCTTTCGCGATCATTTTGCGCGCTTGGACCGTCAGATCATTCTGATCGACGTTTTGGGCGCGCTGCACGCAGGCCCGCGTGCGGTGGATGAATTGCGCGTCGCCATGGCCGATCTGCTGGGCGCATTCAAACCCGGGCGCAACGCGTTTCTGAGCCGTTTGTTGATGCGGCGGCGTGTGGATAAGGTCCTTTTTGCCGCGACTAAGGCCGACCATCTTCATCACACACAACACGCGCAATTGACGGCGTTGACCTCCGCACTCGTGCAGGAGGCTCGCGCCCGCTTCGATTTTTCCGGCGCAAGAACCCATGCGATGTCCATCGCGGCCTTACGGACAACATCCGAGGAACTCCGCACCCATGGAGGCCATGAGTTGGGCGTTGTGCGGGGCCATTTGTTGGATACCGGCAAGGAGGCCGCGCTATACCCCGGCCTGTTGCCGGCCAACCCGGATCAACTGCTGAACCCCGCGCGCAGCGGCGCGCCGACGTGGTTGGATGCGGAGTATAACATCATGCGGTTTCAGCCCGCGCCGAACAGCTTGCGGCCCGGTGCCGGCCCCCCACATATCCGCATGGACCGCGCCGCGGAGTTCCTGCTCGCGGATCGGTTGCGGTAAGGAGATCGCGATGCCCAAGTCCAAAGGCCCCAAGTCCGGTCCGGTCTTTTTTGACCTTGATGCAGAGGGTAACGCCGATACGTTTGCAGGCGGACAGTCCCATCCGGCGGACGCGCCGCCCGTGCCCGAGACGATGCCCGAAATGGCCCCCGACGGGCACGCGATGCAGAGTGTCGCAGCATTAGCCGCGCGGCGACCTTCGGTTTTGGCACGGCTGTTCTGGGGCCTGCTCCTGTCGCTTTTGACGTTTGTGATATCAGTTGCGGCATGGGGTTTCGTGACGGACCTATTGGCCGCAAACCCTGTTCTGGGCTGGATCGCGACCGGCTTAGGCGCGTCCTTTGTTACGGTTCTGGCGGTGATCGCGGTGCGCGAGTTCGCGACACTTGCGCGGCTCAAGCGGATCGATGGGATCAAGGCGGCTGCCGCAGAAGTGACCGACCTGACCGCTGCGCGCGCGCTGACGGCGCGGTTGACCGCGCTTTATGCGGGGCGCGCGGATATGCGGTGGGGGCAGGACCGTCTGGCAGAGGCAAACGCCGATGTGTTCGACGCCGACGCGCAACTCGCGCTGGCTGAGACCGCGTTGCTCGCCCCCTTAGATGCCCGCGCCACCCGTGAGGTTGAAGCCGCCGCCCGCCAAGTTGCAACCGTAACGGCCTTGGTCCCGCTTGCGCTGGCGGATGTGGTTGCCGCCCTTGTCGCGAACCTTCGGATGATCCGCCGCATCGCTGAGATTTACGGCGGGCGCGGGGGGGTGCTGGGCAATTTGCGGCTGACGCGCTCGGTGCTCACGCACCTTGTGGCGACGGGGGCGGTGGCGGTGGGTGATGATCTGATCAGCTCGGTCGCCGGGGGCGGGTTACTGTCCAAGGTGTCACGTCGGTTTGGCGAAGGCATCGTGAACGGGGCGCTGACCGCGCGTGTGGGTGTGGCCGCGATTGAGGTGTGCCGCCCTCTGCCCTTTGTGGCGCAATCCCGACCTTCGGTTTCGGGCGTCGTGGGCCGGGCGTTGACTGGGTTGTTCGGGTCTAAAGCCGAAGGCTAATGGCCCATAAAACGGCAGACAGAACTGGCGGTGTTCTTGGGTTGTCGGGTCGCGGATGGGTGCCTATAAGGGCTTCCATGTTGGGTCGCTTGATTATTTTTCGAATTATGTCCCCGGCGCTCTGAACGTTGAGCCGCCGGGCAAAGGCGTATGAGACCTCGCGCCGCCGCACCCCAAAACCCCTTTATGACATTTAGGATGACGCGCGATGACCGCCGAGACCCCCGACACACCCCTTGACTACAAAGACACCCTGAACCTGCCAAAAACGGATTTTCCGATGCGGGCAGGTCTGCCCAAGCGTGAGCCCGAGTGGCTGGCACGCTGGCAAGCGCTTGACGTATATGGCCAGTTGCGCCAGCGCCCGGGCCGCACACCCTTTACGCTGCACGACGGCCCGCCCTATGCCAACGGCAACCTCCACATCGGTCACGCGCTGAACAAAATCCTTAAGGATATGGTTGTCCGTTCGCAGCAAATGCAGGGCCGCGATGCGCGCTATATCCCCGGCTGGGACTGCCACGGTTTGCCCATCGAGTGGAAGATCGAGGAAAAGTACCGCCAGAAGGGCCGTGATAAGGACGCTGTGGATGTCATTGAATTCCGTCAAGAATGTCGGGATTTTGCGCGCGGTTGGGTTGATATCCAGCGCGAAGAATTCAAGCGGCTCGGGATCACGGGCAACTGGGACCAACCCTACCTGACGATGGATTTCCACGCCGAGCGCGTGATCGCAGAGGAATTTCAGACCTTTGTGATGAACGGTTCGCTCTACCAAGGGTCCAAGCCGGTGATGTGGTCCCCGGTTGAAAAAACCGCGCTGGCGGAGGCTGAGGTCGAATACCATGAGCGTCAGTCAGAGGCGATCTGGGTGCCGTTTGAAGTGGTCGCAGGTGGTGCCGATCTGGGCGCGCGGTGCAAGGTCGTGATCTGGACGACCACGCCATGGACCATCCCACAGAACCGCGCGATCTGCTTTGGGTCGCGCATCTCGTATGGTTTGTATGAGGTCACTGGCCGGCCCGAGGAATGCTGGGCTACCATCGGGGCGCGTTATTTGCTGGCTGACGATCTGGCCGAAGAGGCACTGGGTGCCGCCCGTTTGACGCCCGATATGTATCGCCGTGTGCGCGATGTATCGGCGGATGAATTGGCCAAGATCACCTGTGCTCACCCCCTGCGCGGTGCCGAAGGCGCGGCGGGCGAATGGGATTTTGACGTGCCGCTT
Organism: Thalassobacter stenotrophicus; assembly: GCF_001458315.1. GTDB lineage: Bacteria > Pseudomonadota > Alphaproteobacteria > Rhodobacterales > Rhodobacteraceae > Thalassobacter > Thalassobacter stenotrophicus. The sequence continues at coordinate 200,893 of NZ_CYRX01000025.1, forward strand.
TTGGCGGGGGATCACGTCACGGATGATGCGGGTACGGGCTTTGTCCACACTGCGCCCAGCCACGGTGACGATGACTATGCCATCGGCGTGACGCACAAACTGCCGATGACCTACAACATCCTTGATGACAGCTCTTTCCGGGCTGACCTGCCGTTTTTCGCGGGCGAGCAAGTGATCCGTCCCAACGGCAAACCCGGTGGCGCGAACAAAGCTGTCATTGCCAAGCTGATCGAGGTTGGGGGCATCTTGGCCTCGCGGCGGATCACGCTGAAGGATGCGCATTCGTGGCGCTCTAAGGCGCCGGTGATCCGGTTGAACCGTCCGCAATGGTTTGCGGCGATCGACGTACCGCTGAACGATGGCATGGACGAGTATGGCAAAACCATCCGCGAACGCGCCCTGACGTCCATTGATCAGTTGGTGACGTGGACGCCTCAAACCGGGCGCAACCGGTTGCATTCGATGATCGAGGCGCGCCCCGACTGGGTGCTGTCGCGCCAACGCGCTTGGGGTGTGCCGCTGACCTGCTTTACCAAGGTCGGTGCGGCGCATGACGATCCCGATTTCTTGTTGCGCAACGCTGAGGTCAACGCCCGCATTAATGCCGCGTTTGAGGCCGAGGGCGCGGACGCGTGGTACAAAGACGGGGCCAAGGAACGCTTCCTTGCGGGGATCGTAGATCCGAATGAATACAATCAGGTAATGGACATTCTTGATGTATGGTTCGATTCCGGTTCGACCCATGCCTTTACCCTGCGCGACCGCACCGACGGCTCGGATGATGGTTTGGCGGATCTGTACCTAGAGGGCACCGATCAGCACCGCGGTTGGTTCCATTCCTCTATGCTTCAGGCTTGCGGTACGCGGGGGCGTGCGCCCTATCGTGGCGTGCTGACCCACGGCTTTACGCTGGATGCCAAGGGCAACAAGATGTCCAAATCTGTTGGCAACACGGTTGCGCCTGAAAAGGTGGTCAAGCAGTACGGCGCCGACATCCTGCGGTTGTGGGTGGCGCAAGCTGACTACACTGTTGATCTGCGCATCGGTGACGAAATCCTCAAGGGCGTGGCCGATAGCTATCGGCGTTTGCGCAACACGATGCGGTTCTTATTGGGGGCGCTCTCGGATTTTTCCGACGCGGATCGCGTGGAGCCGGCCGATATGCCAGAGTTGGAACAATGGGTTTTGCACCGTCTGTCGGAATTGGATGAACAGGTACGCGCGGGTTATGATGCCTACGACTTCCCCGGTGTCTGGAACGCGGTGTTCCAGTTCTGTACGGTTGAGTTGTCGGCCTTCTATTTCGACGTGCGCAAAGATGCGTTGTATTGCGACGGTGATACGGCGCGACGTCGCGCGGCGCGGACGGTGTTGGACATCCTGTTCCACCGCCTGACCACGTGGCTTGCACCTGTGCTGGTGTTCACGATGGAAGAAGTCTGGTTGGAACGGAACCCCGGTGAAGGGGCCTCGGTCCACCTAGAGGACATCCCCGAGACACCCAGCACATGGCGCAATGAAGCGCTGGCCGCGAAGTGGTCCACCATCCGCGCGGTCCGCCGGGTCGTGACCGGCGCGCTAGAGATTGAGCGCCGCGAAAAGACCATCGGTGCGAGCCTAGAGGCGGCCCCGAGCGTGCACGTCGATGCGGCCACCAAGGCCGTGCTGGACACAGTGGACTTTGACGACATCTGCATCACCTCGGCGATCTCTGTCGCGGATGCGGGTGAGGGCGCGTTCACGTTGGACGATGTGCCGGGCGTGTCGGTGACCTTTGCCAAGGCAGAGGGCGAGAAATGCCAGCGGTGTTGGAAAATCCTGCCTGACGTCGGTACCCATGCGCACACCGGCGTGTGTGGTCGGTGTGACGACGCCCTTGGCTGACATCCGCCCAGTGGGCGCGCGCACCGCGCACTCCAAGTGCTTTGATCTCATTGAAAAGGCCCCCAAGAGGTAAACTCTTGGGGGCCTTTGTGTCTTTATTCAGCGGCGCGTAGCGGTGAGGGTGGTTTTGGATCATCAGCCCCCTCGGCCTCTGGCTCTGTGCTTGGCTCGGGCTCTTCGGGTGGTGCCTCTGCAACGGTTTCGTCCTCTGGCTCCTGCGGAGCCTCTTCAGTCGCGGCGTCCTCTGTCCAGATCATTTCGGGCAGGCCCCTGCGGCGGGCTGCGCGGCGTAGGGCAAAATCCTCAGCCGCTTGTGAACTGCGCCCAAGGCTGAGCCGCCCCAATAGACGCGCGAGCGCGAGCACGTAGTGCGTGGCCCAATACCGGATCGCCAGCATTGAGGGGGTAAAGATCAACGTCAGGATCGTTGCGATCCCGAGGCCGAACACCACCGCTGTTGCCAGCTGGATCCACCACAGGGCCGTCGGGCTTTGGAGCGAATACCCCCCGCCGATAAAGTCGAACGACAGGCCGAACATCATGGGGGCAAGGCCCGCCATTGTTGTTAGAGTTGTCAGCAGAACGGGGCGAATGCGTGCCTCCGCCGTGCGGGTGATCGCCTCAATCCGTGGCATGTAGCGCGCGTATTCTTGATAGGTGTCGATCAGCACAATGTTGTTGTTCACGACGATCCCCGCCAACGCGACGATCCCGGTCCCGGTCATGATGATCGAGAATGTCTGCCCCAAAAGCAGCATGCCCCACAACACACCCGCCGTAGACAAGACCACCGCAAGCAGGACCAAAACGGCGTTATAGACTGAGTTAAACTGCGCCAGCAGGATGATGAACATTAGGCCCAAGGCACCGATAAAGGCTTGGCTGAGGAAGGCTTGGCTTTCGGCTTGATCTTCTTGGTCGCCGGTCCATTCCCACGCGACAGTCGCGGGGAATGGATTGGTGTCGAGCCATTCGTTAAGGGTGGCGATCCGCTCATTCGGAGTGAGGGGAACATAAGTAACCTGTGACTTACCATCCGCAACGTCACGGCTGATTTGGTCCAGATTTGCGGTGCCGCGCAGCTCGGTGATGTTGTGATACGCCACGCTGTCCTGTGAGAGGCCCAGCAAGGCGCCGATCCCGGTGGCGCGGGTCACGAGTTGCAGGTTATACGGCTCACCCGCTGCGACCTGTTCGGGCGTCAGTTCGGAGCCCAGCCCGAGCGGGGCGGTGCCATCCTCAAGCGGTGCGCCGTCTGCGTCCAAGGGCGTCAGATCATAGATCAGAACGCCAGTCACGGCATTGGCCTTCACGTCGAAATAGCGTTTGCCGTCAAAGCGGTTGATCTCTGCCAAGCGCGGCACGGGCTGCCGGGTGATGAAGTTGGCAAGGGGCACCAGCCCGCCGGACGTGCGCACCTTGAGGCTATCGAGCGTCGAGAGAACGCGGTCTTTTTCCGGCAGGCGAACGCGGATCTCGATCTCTTCATCGGAGGAGGGGACCCGCATCGTATCGAGCAAGAGCCCCCGCGTGACCAATTGCACCATCGCGCCGACGGTCGCAACGTCCGCGCCAAAGCGGCCCGCCTTTTCGACGTCGACGGTGATTTCCCAGTCGATGCCGGGCAGGGGCAGGCTGTCTTCGATGTCGATGACGCCGGGAGTGGCGTTGAACTGGGCCAGCGTGCTTTGTGTGGCCGCTTGCAGGGCGATGGGATCATCGCCTGATAGCCGCAGGTGGATGGGCTTGCCGCTGGCGGGGCCACGGTCCTGTGCAATCAGGTCGGCCTTGATGCCCGGAATTGCACGCACGCGGGCCAGCAAATCCTCGGCGATTGTGTCCCCGTCAAACGCGGGGTCCACGATGGTTTTGTTCACCGTGTAGCCGATCAGGGGAATGTCGAACCACGGGGCCGAAACGGTTGGGCGATCTTCCCATGGGATCATTTCAATCGAGATTTGGCCGATGGTGTCGCGGGGCGGGGCGGAGCCGCCTGTGTTTTGGTTCAACCCGCCATCACCTGCGAAGGCAAAGGCCGATTGAATGCCCGAGGTTGCAAGCACCTCTGCCTCGGCGCGTTGGAGCAGACGGTCCTTTTCATCGAGCGAAAGGTTCCCGCGGGCACGAACATAAACGATTGCGGCTTCGGTCTCAGATTCGACGAAGAACTCAACACCGTTGTTGTTTTTGCCAAAGTAGCTGAACGTCGAAACCACAAAGATGATCACAGCCATCACCGCGACAATCGGCATGACAGGGTTGCCGACGATAGCGTGCATCAGCGTGCCAAAGGGCGTGCGGCGATAGCCCTGCACCTTGCGCGCCTTGCGGGCAATCGTGACCGAGCCAAGCGCCGTCGACATCAGCATCGCAGAAGCCACAAACAACAGCGCGCCGGGCAGGGTGGCGAGGACCGCAGGGGTCTCAGGCGATATGCCCAGGATGTAGCCGGGGTTGATGGTTTGCAGCGCAAAGGTGAACATCAGCCAGCCCGCAAAGACCGCGAGGATCAGGCGCGCCCAATAGGGCAGGATAGCCCGCAGGACGGCTGAGCCGCGCTCAAAAATGCGGCTAAGGCGGGCTGAGACGCCCCCGATCACAGGCAAGTAAACCAGGGCCACCACAAGGCTCGCCGAGAGGACGAAGATCAGCGTGACGGGCAGCATCCCCATGAATTCGCCGGGAACGCCGGGCCAAAATAGCATCGGAAGGAAGGCGCAAAGCGTGGTGGCAGTGGAGGAAACGACGGGCCAGAACATTCGCTTGGCCGCCTCGACAAAGGCCTGCATTGGGCCTTTGCCCTCTTGGATTTTCTTATCCGCGTATTCGACCACGACAATCGCGCCGTCCACGAGCATGCCGACCGCAAGGATCAGCCCGAACATCACGATGTTGGAAATCGCGATGCCCATGACTGCCAGAAGCGCAAAGCACAACAGGAATGAGGTCGGGATCGCGAAGCCCACCAGCAAAGCGGACCGGGTGCCTAGTGACGCCAGCACCACGATCATCACCAGTGCGATGGCCGTCAGGACCGAGCCTTCGAGCTGGGAGATCATCGAGCGGACCGTGCGTGACTGGTCCAACGTGGCCGAGACGCTGACCGCGCGTTGCAATTCGGTGGGCCATTGGGCGACTTCTGCGTCCACAACCGCGCGCACTTCGGCGGCGGTATCCATGATGTTGAACCCCTTGCGCTTGATCACCTGCAACGCAACCGTGGGCGCGCCGTTGTAGCGCGCGGTGCTGATGGGGTCTTCGAACGTCAGGTTGATCTGCGCCAGATCACCGAGTGTTACGACACGGTCGCCGTTGGTTTTGACCGGCAGGTTATAGACGTCTTCGGGGGCATCGAAGGAGGACGGGATTTTGACCGGGAACGCGCCTTGGTCGGTTTCTACCGCGCCCGCTGGCACCAAAAGGTTGTTGTTGGTTACGACGTTGATCAACTCACCAGCGGTGACGTTGTAGGCCTCTAGGGCGAGGGGGTCGATAATGACCTCCAGCATCTCATCGCGGTGACCGGCAAGTCCAACCTCAAGCACCGCGCCCATGCCTTCCAATTCTGTCTGTAGGTCTTGGGCCAGCCGCAGCAGGGTGCGTTCGGGCACCGGACCCGAGAGGCTGACGACCAGAATGGGGAACTCGGAGAAGTTAATCTCAGAGATTTCGTATTGCTCGCCACCCTCGGGGAATTCCGCCTCGGCTTGGTTCATCTTGTCGCGCACATCGGCGATGGTCGCGCTTTTGTCCCAGCCGAATTCGAACTCAAGGAAGATGCCCGCAAAACTCTCAGATGCGGTGGCCGTCATGCTTTGTAGGCCGTCTAGCTCTTTGAGCTTGGTTTCCATCGGCTTGACCAGCAGCTTTTCGCTGTCCGTGGCCGAGATGCCGGGGAAGGGGACCGAGACGAAGACGCCCGGAATGTCGATGTCCGGCTCACCCTCTTTGGGCAGGCCCACATAGGCCAACGTGCCCGCCATGATCGACAGGATCACGAAGGCTATGACCATGCGGGCCCGTTCAGCGGCCCAATCGACGATGCCTGTCATTGGCTGAGTTCCTCAAAACTGGGCACGACGGGCACGCCATCGGTCACGTATTCCTGACCGATCAGGATGACGTCTGCCGCCTCTGGTAAACCGCTAACCCATACGCCGTTGACTGTGTCGCGGATGACGGTGACGGCGGCAAACTGTGCGCGGCGTTCGGCATCAATGATGCGCACGCCCAGAACGCCCCGGTCATCCAGCGTCAGGGATGAGGCGGGCAAAAGATGCGCGCGCATCCCGCCCCCGGTGATCACGATTTCGGCCGTTTGGCCGTCACGCAGGGACCAGTCGGGGTTGGGCACGGTGACTTCGACGCGGAAGGTGCGGGTGGTTTCATCCGCCGAGCGGGCCAGAAACGTAACGTTGCCGCGCAAATCCTCGCCAGAGGCAAGCTGTGCGCCGGCATTCGCCCCGACCTCAATGAGGCCAAGCTGCGTTTCAGGGACAAAGCCCACCAGTTTAATGGGGTCCAACTGGATGACAGTGGCGCAAGGGTCACCCGCCTGCAAAAGCGATCCCAACTCGGCGCTATCGCTTTCCAACAGGCCAGAGAACGGTGCGCTGATGTCGAGTTTCCCGAGATCATCCTGCGCGCGGTCCACGGTGGCTTCGGCGGCACGGATACCCGCACCCGCACTTTCGAGGCCCGATTTGGCGGCACTCAGCGTGGCCTTGGCAGAGCTAAGCGCGGCTTCGGCGTTGGCCACGCGGGTGGCAGAGGCAAAGCCGCCCTCGGACAATTGGCTCGCTGCGACTTCATTGATTTCGGCTTCATGGACGCGGGCTTCCGCTTCGGCCACGCGTGCGGCGGCTTCTGGGACGCGGGCGCGAGCTTCGGCCAAACGCGCCTCGGCTTCCGCCAGTGTCGCGCCGCGGGTGCCGGGATCAAGGCGGCACAGCAATGTGCCCTGATCGACCCGGGCGCCCTTGCGCAGGGGTTCGGAGACAACCGTGCCACTCGTTTCGGCGCGCACGATAACATCGCGAGCCGCTTCGGTCTGACCGCGCAACAAAACAGCGTTTTCGATGTTCTGCGCGACAGAGGCGCGGGCCATCACGGCAATACCACCCGCTTCTGCGGTGCTTGAATTCGTCTGGGCGACCGTCTGCTGCGGTTGCGGTGCGGGCCCCTCAGGCGCGGCCTCTGCATCGGTATCCCGCCCGGCGAAATCAAACAGCACGTCCCGCTGGAGGACTGCAAAGAACAAAATAACGGTCACAAGAACGGCTGTAACCAGCGGAAAGAATTTCATTTAGGGCTCCAACGTAGGCGTTATGGCACGACCCGTGGGCTCAGGGTGCGGCTAAGCCTGCACTTTCTGAACCGGTCAGTTCAGGTTTATGCACTGTTGTCGTTTTTTGCAAGGTGTCGCGACGGATGCCTTTCGCCTTGGCATCCTTATGCCGGCTGGGCTAAATGCGAGATGAGGATCGGGTGGCCCAAGGGGCTGTCTCGTGGCGTTTGGGGAGCAGATCATGTCCAATACAGACAGTTTTATCGAAGAAGTCACCGAAGAGGTGCGCCGCGACAAGCTGTTTGCGCTGATGCGTAAATGGGGCTGGCTTGCGGGATTGATCATTTTTGGCCTCGTTGGCGGGGCAGCATATAATGAATGGAGCAAGGCGCGCGCCCAAGCGCAGGCGCAGGCCTTTGGGGACGCGGTTTTGGCCGGGCTGGCCGGGGATGCAAACCCAACCTTGCTAGAAGAATTGCCCACCGCCGACGCGAACCAAGAGCTGGTCAAGACCTTGCTGTTGGCCAGCACAGGGGCGGTGGATGGGGCTGATCGTGCTGAAACGGCTGCGGCTCTACAAGCCTTGGCCGAGACGGATGGCCTGCCGCCGCTGTATCGCCAATTGGCACTGTTAAAGGCGCAGATGTCGGGCGGCACCGGTGACGGGGCACGGGACACACGCATTCTTGAAGAATTGGCCACACCGGGCACGCCGTTCCGCCCGCTGGCGATCGAGCAACAGGCTTTGCGTCAGCTTGAGGCGGGCAATGCTTCTGGTGCGATCACATTGTTGCAACAACTGCTAGAAGAGCCGGGCGCGACAGACACCTTGCGCCGCCGTGCGTTGCAGGTGATTGTTGCACTTGGGGGCAACCCAACACCTGCATAACGCAGTATCGGGGGTCACACCCGGGGATGAAACCGCCGCGTGACGGCAAAGACGACGAACCGAGGGCACAGGCATGAAACACGTAGCGATCCTAGGGGTGGCCTTGGTGCTGATGTCGGCATGCTCACAGCGTGCCACGATCCTGCCGGGCACACGCGAACCGGTGCGGGCGGATACGGCCGTAGCGCTCAGCCAAGAGGCCCTTGCGCAGGTGCAGGCCACAACGCTTCCGGCGGCTCAAACCATTGATGCTTGGCCTGTGCGGACTGGCTCTGCGGCAGGGGTGATGCCCCATGCCGCGCTGTCATCTACGCCCGAACGCGTCTGGTCGGTTGGGATCGGCAAAGGCAATGGGCGCCGCACGCTTTTGACGGTTGATCCTGTCGCAGCGGATGGTCGGATTTTTGCGATGGATGCAGAGGGCGCAGTCACGGCCGTGTCTGAGGCCGGTGATGTGCTTTGGCGCGCTGATCTGACCCCTGCGTATGAGCGTGATGGCGATGCATCGGGCGGTGGGCTTGGGCTGCACGATGGTGTGCTCTACGCGACCACGGGATTTGGTAATTTTCACGCGCTGGACCCTGAGACGGGGGCAGAGCAATGGGTGCAACGTCTTGATGCGCCGCTGACCTCACCCACGTTTGGTGGTGGGTTCGCCTATCTGGTTAGCCGCGATAGCCGGGCTTGGGCGATTGATTTGAGCGATGGCCGCATCCGCTGGGAATTGCCCGGCGCGCCGGTTGTTGCAACACTTGCAGGTGCGCCTGCACCCGCTTTGACGGATCGTTTGGTTATTTTTCCGCTTGGTTCGGGTGAGTTGATTGCCGCCCTGCGTCAGTCCGGCATCCGCGTTTGGGGCAGCACCGTTGCCGGCAACCGCCGTGGCGTGGCCTATAGCAACCTGTCGGACATCGCGTCTGATCCCGTGGTCGCGGGCCGCACGCTGTACGCGGGCACGCCAGCGGGCCGCATGGTTTCGATGGATGCGTTCTCGGGCGCCCGCAACTGGACAGCGACCGAGGGTGCGCTGAGCCCGGCACTGCCCGTGGCGGGTTCGGTCTATTTCGTGACTGACCGCAACCAACTCGTCCGCCTTGATGCCGAAACAGGCGCGCAAATCTGGGCCGCTGATCTGCCTTTCTTTGCGGCCAATCGCCTGAACCGCCGCAAAACCGTTTACGCCCACTTTGGGCCTATCCTTGCGGGCGGACAGGTGTGGCTGGCCGCAACGGACGGTGTTTTGCGCGGATTTGACCCCGAAACTGGGGCCCAGACCCACGAAAGCGACATTCCCGGTGGCGGCGCGTCCCGTCCGATTGTGATGAACGACACGCTCTATGTGCTGGGTGGTCGCGGGACTTTGCACGCCTACCGTTGAGATCGCCGCAGGAGTGGGGTAAGGGCGGGGTCTTATTCCTGCAGTGAGTCCATCATGTCTCTGACCCTCGCCATTGTCGGCCGCCCCAATGTGGGTAAATCGACCCTGTTTAACCGCCTTGTGGGCAAACGTCTTGCGTTGGTCGATGACCAGCCGGGTGTGACCCGCGACCTGCGTGAAGGTGAGGCACGGCTCGGTGATCTGCGCTTTACCGTGATCGACACGGCAGGCCTAGAAGAGGCGACCGACGACAGCCTGCAGGGGCGCATGCGCCGCCTGACGGAGCGCGCGGTTGAGATGGCCGATGTTGCGCTGTTCGTGATTGATGCTCGCGTGGGCGTGTCGCCTGCGGACGAAGTGTTTGCCGACATTCTGCGCCGCAAAGGGGGCACCGTTTTGCTCGCTGCCAACAAGGCGGAGGGCCGTGCCGCTGAGGCCGGTCTGCTAGAGGCATATGCGCTTGGTCTCGGGGAGCCGCTTGCCTTGTCGGCTGAGCACGGTGAGGGGATGGCCGAGTTGGCCGGCATGCTGCGTCCGCTGATTGAGGCCGCCGAAGAAGCTGCCGAAGTTGATGAGACCGAGACAGATGTCGAGATTGATTGGGACATTGAAGACGGCGAAGAGCTGCCCGATTTCGCCCCAACCGTAAAGAAGCCGTTAAAAATCACGGTTGTAGGGCGGCCGAACGCAGGCAAATCAACACTGATTAACAAAATCATCGGTGAAGAGCGTTTGCTGACCGGTCCTGAGGCGGGGATCACGCGTGATTCTATCGCGCTGCCTTTCGATTGGGACGGTGTCCCAATGCGGATTTTCGACACCGCCGGTATGCGTAAGCGCGCCAAGGTCGTGGAAAAGCTCGAAAAGCTTTCGGTGTCCGACGGGTTGCGTGCGGTCAAGTTTGCGGAGGTTGTTGTTGTTCTGCTGGACGCGGAAATTCCGTTTGAACAACAGGACTTGCGTATCGCCGATCTGGCCGAACGTGAGGGCCGTGCCGTTGTTGTGGCTGTGAACAAATGGGACATCGAGCCAAACAAACAAGAAAAGCTGCGCGACCTGAGAGAGCAGTTTGAGCGTCTCTTGCCGCAGCTGCGGGGCGCGCCGCTTGTGACAGTTTCGGCCAAGACTGGGCGTGGGTTAGACCGGCTGCAACAGGCCATCATGAAAGCCCATTCGGTTTGGAACCGCCGCGTCAGCACATCGCAATTGAACCGCTGGCTCACGGGCATGGTTGAGGCGCACCCGCCCCCCGCGCCACAAGGAAAACGTATTAAACTCCGCTACATGACCCAGGCAAAGACCCGTCCGCCGGGCTTTGTGGTGATGTGTTCGCACCCTGACAAAATGCCCGCAAGCTATACGCGTTACCTTGTTAACGGTCTGCGTGAGGATTTTGATATGCCCGGCACACCTGTACGGTTGTTCCTGCGGTCGCAGTCGGATGCTAACCCCTTCAAAGGCAAGACAAGATCGACGCCGTCACGTTTGCGCAAGCACCTTGGCAAAGGCCGCGCGGACGAAAGATAGGGCTCAATGCGGTCGGGCAGCTGAGTAACCTTGGTAAAGAAGAAAAATGCCCGACTTAGAGGTTCATTAAGCATGAGGGGCTAGGCCTGTGGCAGTGATTGACTGCCGCGACTGAGGGAGCCCCCATGCGTGCCTTTTTACTACTTGGATGTATGTTTCTACTGGCGTGGCCTGTGCAGGGTGCGGCGTCTCTAATCCAGCCTGACGTTGGTGCGAGTTGGCAGGTGCCTGACCCTTTCTCAGTTACCAAAAAACGTGGTCGTGCGGAATTGGTCCGGAAGGGACGGGGGGCTGATGCTAAACCGGTCGCCCACCATTCAGTGAAGCATTACGCGCAGCGGCCTGCGGGAGTTGATCGTTTAGGCGCGGGGAAATGGGGGCTGGCAAAGGGGCTCATCTTTTCGGATAGCCACCGAAAAGGGATATCGCTGATCGGTCAGATCCAGCTCTTGCCACCACCCGACGGGCCGTTTTCGGCACCATCGCCGTGGAATTTCGGTGTGGTTCGGGTGATTGCAGCAGTCGTTGTGGGCGTGTTGGGATTAACCACGATCGGACTTTTGGCCACGCACAAACCCGTTCGGTATCGTCGCCGAAAACGCGGGCCATATACACGGCCCGCGCACAGCCCACATGCTAGGCGTTGGCTTCGCGAATCTTATCCGCAGCCTCTTTGTTGAAGGTCACGCCGTTTTCTTCCAGCATGCTGTCCAACTCACCCGACAGGGTCATCTCGGTGATGATATCGCAGCCGCCCACGAACTCACCTTTGACATAAAGCTGAGGGATTGTTGGCCAGTCGGAAAAGTCCTTGATGCCTTGGCGGATATCTTCGTCCGCAAGCACGTTCACATCGGTATATTCAAGGCCCATAAAGTTGAGCACACCGGCCACGCGGCTGGAAAAACCGCACTGGGGCATGGACTTGGTCCCCTTCATGAACAGTACAACGTCACTGCTTTTGACCAGTTCTTCGATCTTGGTGTTGGTGTCAGACATCAGTCGTTCCTCTCATTTGGTCCGTCTTGGGACGCATCCTTTGGCACAAAGGCCTTTGCATATTCCTGCGGGTCTTTGGGGACCCGGATTGTCGTAGAATGGCCACCGCCACCGCCGCCCGAAGCATAGTTAACGTCGATTAAGGTGTCGCCACGGCCCGGATCGATCCCGCGCTTTGACTTGTGTTCGGTGCGCACGGCTTGAACGGCGCGGGCGGCCAGTAGGACCAGCACGAGAACGCTCATGCCTGCCAGAAGGCCGCCAAGTGTCATTCTGGTGCTTTTGTGGTTAACGCCAGAGCATGCAGCTCCCCGGAGGGGCCGTCCATTTTGCCTTTGAGCGCGGCATAAACGGCGCGCTGCTGTTGTACGCGGTTTTTGCCCTTGAAAGAGGCATCAACGACCATGGCGGCCATATGCACGCCGTCATCGCCCTGCACTTCGATGGTCGCGTCGGGAAAACTCTCACGCAGTAGGCTTTCAATTTCATGGGCTTGCATTGGCATGTGCGGTCTCCGGATGTTGCCTGCCCTAGATGTAGATGGGCAAGCGCGGCCCCGCAAGGGGATGGGGCGCGACTTCCGGCGCGGGTGGGGCCATATACGGATAAAAAACCGTGACCCCAAAGCCGGGAAACGAATGAGTGGCCTGCAACTGCTGATGGAGTAGGGCGCACCGCCTAAAGGCGCGCCCGAGTATGCTGTGTTAAGCGAAAGTAGCCGCGAACGTAGTGCGATACACCTCAGCGAGTTCGGCCAGCGGGACACTGGTGCCACCAAGGGTCACGTCGCTGCCCGCGAAGCGGCCAACTGTCGTGAGCGGAACCCCGGCTTGAGCTGCGGCAACCATCAAAGCTTCGGCCTTGTCGAAGGAGCAGGCGATCAAGTATCGAGCTTGGTCTTCTCCGAACAAGGTCGGGGTATCGCTCGCGTCCAATGTCACGCCAACGCCGCTGGCTTCCGCCAACTCAAATGCCGCCATCGCGAGGCCACCATCGGACAAATCGGTACACGCATTGATGTTCGCGGCGTTGTCGAGGATGAACTGACCATTGCGCGCCTCGGCCTCTAGGTCGACGTGGGGCGCATCGCCGTCTTCACGGTTAAACACCTCAGCCAAAAGGGCGGATTGCCCCAAATGACCCGTCGTTTCACCGACCAAGATCGCCATGTGGCCTTCGCGGACATCACCGAGGATCGCATCGTCGAGCGAGTTGAGCAGACCCACAGCGCCAATCGTAGGCGTGGGCAAAATCCCTTGACCGTCGGTTTCATTATAAAGCGACACGTTACCCGAAACGATGGGCATGTCGAGCGCGGCGCAGGCGGCACCGATCCCTTTGATCGCGCCCACAAATTGGCCCATGATCTCGGGCTTTTCGGGATTGCCGAAGTTCAGGTTGTCGGTGCTGGCCAGCGGTTTGGCGCCCTTTGACACAAGGTTGCGATAGGCTTCGGCGACGGCTTGTTTGCCGCCTTCTTCGGGGTTGGCTTTGACGTAGCGCGGCGTCACGTCAGAGGTGAACGCCAGCGCCTTGTCGGTGCCATGCACCCGGATCACGCCCGCGCCTGTGCCTGGAAGGCAGGCACTGTCGGCCATGACCATAGTGTCGTATTGCTCAAATACCCAGTTGCGGGCGCAATAGTTGGGGGATGCCAAAAGCGCCTTGAGGCCATCAATTGGGTCGATCCCGGGCACATCCTCCAACGGTTCAGCGGCTGGTGTGGGCACCCAAGGGCGGTCATATTCAGGGGCCGAGGACGCCAGCTTTGACAGCGGCAGATCAGCCTTAGTTTCACCGTTATGCATGATCAAGAAACGGTCTTCGGCGATAGTTTCACCCACGATCGCAAAGTCGAGGTCCCATTTGTCGAACACGGCCTTTGCCTCGGCCTCAAGCTCAGGCTTGAGAACCATCAGCATCCGCTCTTGGCTTTCGGAGAGCATCATTTCGTAGGCCGTCATTGCGTTTTCGCGGACGGGCACGCGCTCTAGGTCGAGGCGGACGCCAAGCCCGCCTTTATCGCCCATTTCAACGGCCGAGCAGGTCAGACCCGCAGCGCCCATATCTTGGATTGAGATAACAGCGCCGGTTGCCATCAACTCTAGCGTGGCTTCCATCAGGCGTTTTTCGGTGAATGGGTCACCGACCTGAACCGTTGGGCGTTTTTCTTCGATCGTGTCGTCGAACTCAGCCGAGGCCATTGTCGCCCCGCCAACGCCGTCACGCCCGGTTTTCGCGCCCAAATATACCACTGGCATTCCTACGCCGGAGGCTGCCGAGTAAAAAATCTTGTCCGCATCCGCGAGGCCCGCGGCGAACGCGTTCACCAGGCAGTTGCCGTTATAAGCTGCGTGGAACCGGACTTCGCCGCCAACGGTTGGCACGCCAAAGCAGTTGCCGTAGCCGCCGACGCCTTCGACGACGCCGTGAACCAATTGGCGGGTTTTATGGTGTGCGGGTTCGCCAAAAGATAGCGCGTTCATCGCGGCAATCGGGCGGGCGCCCATTGTGAACACGTCCCGCAGGATGCCGCCAACGCCGGTCGCAGCACCTTGGTAGGGTTCAATGTAGGACGGGTGGTTGTGGCTTTCCATCTTGAAAACAACGGCTTGGCCGTCGCCAATATCCACGATGCCAGCGTTTTCACCGGGGCCACAAATGACTTGGGGGCCCTCGGTGGGCAGGGTGCGCAGCCATTTCTTGGAGGATTTGTAGGAGCAATGCTCATTCCACATCGCCGAGAAAATACCTAGCTCGGTGAAGGTCGGCGCGCGGCCGATGATGTCCAGAATGCTGTCGTATTCGTCGGGCGTAAGGCCGTGGGCTGCGATCAGGTCTGGGGTGATGGCTGGCTCTTGCATGTCGGCTCCCGCGTCTGTGTGCGGGCCTTCTAAACCGGGCGTGGCCCGAGGGAAAGGGGCAAGCGCATCCAGCTTCTAAAGTGCGCGCAGAACAGGGTCCAAATCGCCATAGCCGGTAAAGCGCCGCTCAAACCGCAGCCCAAGGCGGTCGGCACAGATTTGCGCCTTTTTTGTTAGCTCGGGATCGTCGGTTTGGGCCTGATATACGAGCGTTTCATAGTGGGCGAAGTACATTTCGCGCAGTTCGGGGTGGTGATCGAGGCCAAGGGGCTTGGTCACAAAAGCGTCGAATTGGCGCACAAGGAAGTCCGTCAAGTAGAAGGCCGTGAACTCTTCGCGGGCGGCAAAAGCGGCGTTGCCCTCAAAAAAGCTGTAGCAATGGGGGCCCTCGATCATCTCAACCCCAAGCTCGGCACAGGCCTTTTGCAGCATCCCGCCAGTGCCGCAATCCGCATAGACAACCAAGATCGTCTCATACCCGGCGCGGTGTTTTTCCACGGCCGCACGCACAGCATCGGGGATGCGGTCCGGTGTGTTGTGCAGGATTGCAGGCAGGCAGTGCAGATCCATGTGATCCCACCCGTTGGCATCGCGCAGGTCGATCAGCTCACGCGCCAAAGCCCCGCAGGCCAACAGCAGAATGCGGCCCGCGCCCTTGGCGGTGAGCCCGTGATCGGTCAGTGCATCATCATCTAACGCCATTTGAGTGAACATCCCATTGAAGCGATTTGATCCCGTGGCCCGGTGCCCGTATCCGCGATTTGGAGCATGGCATCGCGCAGTTCCGGACGGCGTGGGGCATTGGCCCCGTGTCCGCCATCATCTAGCCGCCCGCGGTACTGCAACGCGCCGATGGCGTTAAAGCCAAAAAAGTCGGGCGTGCAGACGGCCCCGAACGCGCGCGCAACCGATTGATCCGTATCCACGAGATAAGGAAAGTCGAAGCCATGCCTTTGGGCAAAAGTGGCCATCTTGTCCGGAGTATCTGCGGGGTAGGTGTCATAGTCATTGGACATGATCGCCGCGACGCCCACGCCCTGTCCCTGAAGGGCATTTAGGTCCATCGCAAGCCGCTCTGCGATGCAAATAACATAGGGGCAGTGATTGCAAATGAATGCGACCAATAAGCCGCCGGGGCCCATAAGGTCCCGGCTGTCGTATAATTTTCCGCTTGGATCGCTGAGTGCGAAGCGCGGGGCGGGCCAGCCAAAGTCGCAGACAGGTGTATCTGCCAGCGCCATTGCGCCTTAGCCTGCGGCCATTTGGTTGTGCTTGCGCGCGACCCATTCCTTGGCCGTTTCGACGGCGACAGCCGCATCACGGCAGTAAGCGTCCGCACCGATGGCCTTGCCGAATTCCTCGTTCAAAGGCGCACCCCCCACGAGGACGATGTAATCGTCGCGGATCTGCTTTTCGACCATCGTGTCGATGACGACCTTCATATAGGGCATTGTCGTGGTCAGCAGGGCGGACATGCCAAGGATGTCGGGCTTTTCGGCTTCGAGCGCCTCAAGGTAAGTCTCAACAGCGTTGTTGATGCCTAGGTCGACAACCTCAAAACCCGCGCCTTCCATCATCATGGATACGAGGTTTTTGCCGATGTCGTGAATGTCACCTTTAACGGTGCCAATAACCATTTTGCCGACGCGGGGCGCGCCGGTTTCGGCCAGAAGCGGCTTGAGGATGAACATCCCACCCTTCATGGCATTCGCGGCCAGCAAAACCTCTGGCACAAACAAGATACCGTCGCGGAAATCGTTTCCGACAACGGTCATGCCGCCCACCAAAGCCTCGGTCAGAATGCGGTAAGGGGCCCATCCGCGTTCCAGCAGAATTTCAACGGCTTCCTCAATCTCTTCCTTCAGGCCATCGTACAGGTCGTCGTACATCTGTTGGACGAGTTCATTGTCATCCAGTTCACTCAGGATGATGTCATCTTCTTGTTCAGACATGGCGCGGTCTCCCCCTAGCGCGATTGGGTCAGGTTCGGTGTGCCGGAGTGTCGCAGAAACGACGCTCTCGTTTGCGACATTGCCCGTTCTCGCACCGACGCTTTCGGTCATTTTGATGTGTATTTCATGCTTTCCGTCACGCCAACTTAGGCGCGGCGGCGGCGGCGTGTGGGTCGCGGCTGGGGCGTTGTGTCTGCGTTGGTGCCGTCGCTTTCGGATGAAAACCCACCCAAGGCCTGCGCGATGGCGTCCATGTCCGGCGCGTCGCTTTTGGGCTGTGTTTCAAGTGCTTGGCGCATGGCGCGCAGGTGTTCGGGCATGGTCCCACAGCAGCCACCAATGATGTGCGCGCCACTGTCGCGGGCCATTGTTGCATAGGTGGCCATCACTTCGGGCGTGCCGTCGTAGTGGATGTGCCCATCATGGTATTTGGGGATGCCTGCGTTGCCTTTGGCGATGATCGGGCGGGTCGTGCCGGTGGCCGCAAACCCTTGGACGGTTCGTAGCAAGTCCGATGCGCCAACCCCACAATTTGCACCGAATGCCACGGGTGGATGGTCCAATTTTTCGACCATCGCTGCCATCGCGTTTGAGGTCATGCCCATCATTGTGCGTCCTGCGGTGTCAAAGCTCATGGTGCCGCACCACGGCATACCGGCCAGTTTCGCGGCCTCGGCGGCAGCGGCGTATTCCTCGGGGGCCGAGATCGTCTCAACCCATAAAACGTCTGCGCCGCCTTCCTTCAGGCCCTCTGCCTGTTCATGGAACATCTCGACCGCGTCTGCGTGGGTGAGGGGGCCGAGGGGGGCCATGATTTCGCCCGTTGGCCCCATTGAACCCGCAACGATTACTGTCCGCCCGGAGGCATCTGCGATGTCACGGCCAATTTCAGCTGCGATGCGCGACAGTTCACGGGCGCGGTGGCCTGCGTCGTGCAATTTAAGCCGCGCTCGGTTGCCACCGAATGAGTTGGTCAAAAAGATATCCGAACCCGCATCGACCGCGCCGCGATAAAGCGTGCGGATATTTTCTGGGTGTGTTTCGTTCCACAACTCGGGCGCATCACCAGATTGCAGCCCCATGTTGAATAGGTTCGTGCCGGTCGCACCATCCGCCAAAAGCCAGTCGCGTTCGGACAAAAGTGTGGTGAAGGCATTGCGGTCGGTCATGGGGGAGGGCTTTCTAAATACGTCGGCGTTGGCCGTGCCTGCCATGCACCACATCATGCATCAAGTGCATATTGTGCATGATTATTATGAGTTAGGTTGGGATTGGGTGTGAGGGCGGCTTTGGGAAGTGGGCCGCAAAGCCTTACCGATCTCAAAACACCCAAGCAGCAATCCGCCGGGTCCCTTTACCATCAAGTACCGAGGTGTCCACAAAGGTGCAAAGCTGTTTTTGAATTGCAACAAGCCGCGCGCGCCGGGTGATCGTTTGTGCGCCCAATTAAAAATACGGGCCGTGATACCCTTTGCTGAAGGCGCATGAAATGGCACGCAATCGAGCGAAAGTTGGGCGATGTTTTGATCGGCGGCATCAGTGATTGCTGTGCAAATAAGCGCGTGCATCGTCCCATCGGGGCAAGTTTTGGTGTGCCGCACTAGGTCCAGCATCCAGCCCCTTTCGGTCACGTGAAAACTGACGAAGGCGATCAAAGCCCCCTTGTGGTGTGCGGTATACACACGCTGGGCGCGCAGCAGTTGCGGCGCGAAACGGCCCATGGATAGTCCGCGTTCCCCGCCGTGATCCTTGGCCCATTCTTGCGCAACGTTCGTCATTTCCCGCATGGGCAGGTTTTGGGCGTGGGTGATGACCACATCGGCTTTGGTCACATGGCGCAGTTTGCGGCGCAGTTGGCGGTGGCTTGGCCCCGAGAGGTCAAATTGCGCGGGCAAAACAATCGCCTCTGCGCCAAGGGGCAGTTGCCACCATCCGGATGTTCGGAGCTGAGATGCCAAGGCTTGGGGCGCCTTATACACCACCGCCGGCACGCCGGCTTCGCGAGAGGCCACATCAAGCGCGGCGTCCATTTGCGTGTGGTTAGCCCCAAAGGGTGCTCCAATCGCTATCACTGCCTGATTGCCGCGATGCACCAGCCAGTGGCCTGTGTTGTCCGCGTTAGAAATGGCCTCACGACCCGGCTCAAACAGCAAGGCGGACAGGGGGTCGTGCGCGTTTCGGATTGTTGTTGTGTTGGGGGGGGTACCCGTCTTGCTTAGCCCGTGGCGCAGGACCTGCGGCGTATCGAGTGGGGCAAGCGCTTTGTCCGCGGGCCACAGGACATGACCGGCAGCGAGCATCGCGGGCAGGACATAATATGTCAGGCGAAAGCCGACGATTGCGGCCAAGACGGCTGGTGCGGCCTCGGGCGGGGTCATGCTAAGTAGTGTCAGCTCAAACGCGCCGAACCCGCCGGGTGTGCCGGACATGATCCCGCACCCAAGCGCCAGCAAGAACGCAGGGATCAACAACGCGAACGACAGGTCCACGTCAGGCGGCAACAAAACATAGAGCGCCCCCGCCGCCGCAATCGTGTCAATCGCGGCCCAGAGCACCAATGCCAAAAGCGTTGGTAGTCCGGGTATGGTTATCTGACGGCCAAACACTGTGAACCGTGGCAAAAACAAAGAGGCACCGCACAAGGCCAAGGCCAGCGGCCCCACGATCCAACCGATCCACGCCACATCGCCTGCCAAAGTGGGCAGCGTTGCAAAGGCGATCAGAGTTGTGATTGCCCAGCCGAACAAAAAGCCCGCAGTCACAAGGCCTGTGATCGACATTGCCCGACCGGGGTGATCTTGTCCCGGCATGCCGGAGCGTAACAATCGCCAGCGCACCAATGATCCGGTCACCACGCCTAGGCCCAACATTTGCGCCAAGGCGGTCGCCGATGCGCCGGAGGCCAGGACGCGACCACGGGGCAGGCCCGTGCCCAGCAATCGATGCGCAATGAGGTCATACTGGGCCACAGCACGAAAGCTGATCACGGTTAGGGCCATCGATGTGGCCCATGCCAACGGGCTGATCTGCGCCAAGGCGTCGCGCACCTGTACAAGGTCGAAATCGGCCAGCTTTTGGGCGAGCAGCACTACCATGACGCCGCCGATGATCAGCGGCAGGATCTGTTTCAGGCTGAGCGAGAGGCTAGGCCGCGCACGGGTTCGCGCGGCTGGTGTCGCCTGCGTCGTTCGGGGATGTGCCATACAGTCTGTCTCCGCCCAAAGCCCGTGAACCGGTGCGAGGGATATCAAAAGCCCCATCATCGGGAAGGGCATACGGGCATTCGCGCGTCTGGAACCGCAAAGCGGCAGCATCAGTGTGGCGCGAGGAAAGTCGTGGCGGATTCTCCGCCGACCGATCGCACAACCACTGCAATGGGTGAGTGTGAAACAGTGATTTGCCGAACCCACCGTCGAAAGTGGGCTGGCCAATGATCGGTTTCACAGTGTTAGCAGCAGGCGCCTACTAATTCGTTAATTTTCGCGTGCACCTGAGGCGTTTTCTAGGCGTCTTTCATGATCTGGGCTTTTGCCTCGGCCAGGCACTCGGCCATTTTGGCGCGAATGGTGGCCTCATCGGCTTTGCCACCCAAGTCCCCAGACACCTTGCGAAAGACGTCTTCGTGGCCGGCTTCTTCAAAGTCGGATTTCACGACTTCTTGGGCATAGGTTTCGGCGGCGGCGCCCTCTAAGCCCATCAAACCTGCGGCCCACAGGCCCAGCAGCTTGTTGCGCCGTGCGTCTGCTTTGAATTGCATCTCAGCATCATGGGCGAACTTGTTTTCAAAGGCGTTTTCGCGATCGTCAAACGTGGTCATGGTGAACTCCTGGCTCTATCCCCATTTTTCTTATCTTAATATGGGCGTAACCCCCCTCACATTGCAAGCGTGCCACATGCCGCAGGTGCGCCATAGACGCCATGCGCGCGGGCAAAGCCTTGCGGTAGGCAAGCGCATGGCGTAAGCGGTGCGCACATTATCCCGGAGGCCACCATGGCACGTCGCAAGCTCATCTACGAAGGCAAAGCCAAGATCCTGTACGAGGGTCCGGAGCCGGGCACGCTGGTCCAGTATTTCAAGGATGACGCCACCGCGTTCAATGCCGAGAAAAAGGCAGTGATCGAGGGCAAGGGGGTTTTGAACAACCGCCTGAGCGAATTCTTTATGACGGGCCTGATGCAGATCGGAGTGCCAACGCACTTTATCAAACGCCTCAACATGCGCGAGCAGTTGATCCGTCAGGTGGAAATCATCCCACTTGAGGTCATCGTGCGCAACTTTGCGGCCGGAACAATCGCCAAGCGCCTCGGCCTTGAAGAAGGCACGCCACTGCCGCGTCCGATCATCGAGTTTTGCTACAAAGACGACGCGCTGGGTGACCCGCTGGTCTCGGAGGAGCATATCGCCGCCTTTGGCTGGGCCTCGCAGCAGGACCTAGATGACATGGTCAGCATGGCCCTGCGGGTCAACGACTTTATGTCCGGTCTTATGCTGGCTGTTGGCATCCGGCTTGTGGATTTCAAAATCGAGATCGGCCGTGCGTGGGACAACGATTTCATGCGTCTGATTTTGGCGGATGAAATCTCGCCCGATAGCTGCCGCCTGTGGGACATCGAGACGGGTCAAAAGCTCGACAAAGACGTGTTCCGTCGTGATCTTGGCGATTTGGCGGACGCTTACACAGAAGTTGCGCGCCGTTTGGGCGTGCTGCCCACCAATGCGCCTGCGCCCAGCAAGCCTACGCTCATCAATTAAGGAGTGGCCGAATGAAAGCCCGCGTAACTGTTATGTTGAAAAACGGTGTTCTGGACCCGCAGGGAGAGGCAGTGCGCTCGGCGCTGGGCAATCTCGGTTTTGCGGGTGTTGAGGGCGTGCGCCAAGGCAAGTTGATCGAACTTGATCTGGCGGATGGCACCTCTGAGGCGGACATTAACGACATGTGCGAAAAGCTTTTGGCCAACACGGTCATCGAAAGCTACAGCGTAGAGCTGGCCTAAGGTTTGGTCCGGGGCGCGCTGCGTCCCGACCGTATCTGAGCGTATCGGGAGGGAAGACATGCGCGCAGCGGTATTGAGGGAATACAACGCCCCGTTGTCCATTGAGACTGTGGCTGATCCTGCCTGTCCCGATGACGGTGTGGTTTTGAAAGTCGAAGCCTGCGGTGTGTGCCGCTCTGACTGGCATGGCTGGGTGGGGGAACACCCCAAGGTCAAGCCGGGTCAAATTGGCGGCCACGAATACTGCGGCGAAGTGATCGAGGCCGGCCCTCGCGCAAAACACAAAGTGGGCGATATGGTTGTGGCGCCCTTCATTCTGGCCTGCGGCTCTTGCCCGTCGTGCCAGTCGGGCGCGCAGAATACCTGCCCAAACCAACGCTTGCCGGGCTTTGTTGAGCCGGGCGCGTTTGCCGAATACGTCGCGGTTCCGTTCGATCACAACCTGTCGCTCCTGCCCGAAGGCTTGTCCGCTACGGTTGCCGCCGGTCTTGGCTGCCGTGTGACGACGGCTTGGCATGGTCTGACCGGGCGCGCCGGATTGCAAACCGGCGAATGGCTCGCGGTGCATGGCACTGGTGGGGTAGGGCTGTCGGCCTTGATCCTTGGCCAAGCGCTGGGCGCGCGGGTCATTTGCGTTGATGTCGTCCCTGAAAAGCTTGAGCACGCCAAATCCCTCGGGGCGGAGCATGTCATTGACGCCCGCGACGGCGACGTTGGCGCGCGGATCAAAGAGCTTACGGGCGGTGGTGCGCAGGTCTCGATGGAGGCTCTTGGCATCCCGGCGACCGTTAACAGCTCGCTCGAATGTCTGGCCCCCTTGGGACGGCACATCCAACTGGGTCTGCCCACCGGTCATACCGCTACGATGGAGGTCAACATGGCCGCTATCTATCAAGGCAACCTCGCGGTTTATGCCTCGCGCGGGATGCCCAGCTGGCGGTACCCGTCCTTGCTGGACCTGATCACTCGCGGGGCTGTCGATATGTCCCCGCTCATTGCGCGTGAAATCGGCTTGTCCGAAACCTCGCGCGAACTTGCTGCGTTTAACGGTCCAACGTCTCCGGGCGTGGCCGTGATTACCGATTTCACCGCCTAAAGGAACCCGCCCATGAAAGCCGCCGTCCTCGTTTTCCCTGGCTCAAACTGTGACCGGGATCTTGCCGTTGCCCTGAGGGGTGCGGGCTTTGATGTTGAGATGGTTTGGCACAAGGAAACCGCGCTCCCGAAGGTGGATGTTGTCGGTGTGCCAGGTGGTTTTTCCTACGGGGATTACCTGCGGTGCGGCGCGATTGCGGCCCAGTCGCCGATTGCCACGGCACTCAAGGCCCATGCTGAGGCCGGCGGCTACGTGATGGGGGTCTGTAACGGGTGCCAAATCCTTGCGGAAACGGGTCTGTTGCCCGGCGCACTTTTGCGTAATGCGGGCCTGAAATACATCTGCAAAACCGTACCATTGGTGGTCGAGACTGCTGACAGCGCCTTTACCAGCGGCTACGCGCAGGGCGACACGATCGACATTCCGATCGCGCACCACGATGGCAATTACACCGCGGATGCCGACACGCTTGCGATGCTCAAGGCTGAGGACCGGATTGCCTTTACCTACGGCGATAACCCCAACGGGTCGGACGCGGATATCGCAGGTATCCTCAGCGCGAACCGCCGCGTATTGGGCATGATGCCCCACCCAGAGCGGCGCGCAGAGGCCGTGCATGGCGGGACCGACGGTGCGGCGATGTTCACAGGCCTCGCAGACGCGCTCGTCAGCGCATAAGGTCCAGCGGGCCTGCCACACAATCAGCGCAAAGTCGCGCGTGATGCGCGCGACGCTTGAGCCTTGGGCGGCCGCAAGGTACCTTAGGGTATGAGCGCGCTCCCACCCCCTGATGCTGCACAACCCACCGGCCCCAAGCCGCGTTTGCCCGCTTCGCAACGCGCGCTGATCGTGGGTGTTGTGATGTTGGCGGCGATTGTGGTGTGGGTCTCGAACCAAGTTTTGACGCAGCGGTTCACAGAAACGACCAAGCAACGGACCGAGGTGCGCCAAGCACTCTATACCGGGGCAATCCTATCGGAATTGCAGCGCCATACGGTTGTGCCGCTGTTGCTGTCGCGCGATCCGACCATGATCTCGGCCCTCAACACGCAGGACTATACCAATACCTCGCAGCGGTTGATTTCCTACGTTGATGAGATCGGGGCGGCCTCTATTTTGATGCTCGACATGGATGGGCGCGCGGTTGCGTCCTCAATCCGTGAACAACTGGGCACGATCCATCGCAACCAACCCTACATGGTTGAGGCGCTTCGCTCGGACGGGACGGTTTTCACCATTACGCCGCTGGAAAGTGGCGGCTATGAGTTCAGCTTTTCGCGCCAAATCCGGGATGCAAACGCGCCCCTTGGGGTGATCCAGGTCAAGGTTGATCTGGCCAAGTTTGAAACCCGTTGGCGCGGGGCCTCCGAGGCGGTTGTGGTCACGAATTCCGAAGGCACCGTCATCCTTTCGACCGAGCCGCGTTGGCGGGGCCTGTCCACTGAGTTAGCGCTTGAGGAAATTTCGGCGCCCTCTGCCATTGCTCGCGCGATTGAGGCGACAGCACGGTGGGCGCCCTATGTCGACCGGGCCTATTTCTCGGGTGATGCCATCATGGAACTTGAGGCGCGCATCCCGTTCCGAGGCTGGCGTTTGACGACCTTCACGACCTACGATTCCGTGCGCGAGCGGGTGAATGCGGTGTTGGCATTGCAGATCATGGCGTTTGCGCTGTTGCTCGCAGGTACCTTCTACATGCTGAGCCGCCGGGCACAGTTCCGGTCGCTGCTGTTCCAGCGTGAAAGCGCAGAGTTGCGCCGTCTGAACGACCGTCTGAGCCGGGAAATCGCGGAGCGTAAAAAGGTCCAAGAAACTCTGAAGGAGGCGGAGCAAAGCCTCGCGCAGTCCTCTAAGCTCGCGGCCCTAGGGGAGATGTCTGCCGCCGTCAGCCATGAGTTGAACCAGCCCCTCGCGGCCATGAAAACCTACCTTGCGGGGGCGAAACTGCTGCTGCAACGCAAACGCCCCGAAGAAGCGATGTCGAGCTTTCAACGGATCGATGATCTGATTGAGCGGATGGGCGCGATTACTCGGCAGCTGAAAAGCTATGCGCGCAAGGGCGGTGAGGCGTTTGAACCTGTGGATGTGCGCGCCGCGATCTCGGGCGCGCTGACGATGATGGAGCCGCAGATCAAAGCGCACCGCGTCGTCCTCAGCCGCACCACGCCCGAGCGGCCCGTAATGATCATGGCGGATCGGTTGCGGCTTGAGCAGGTGATCATCAACCTTGTACGCAACGCGCTGGATGCGATGAAGGGCTCGGACACGCGGGAGTTGGATATCCTTCTGACGATGGGGGACAGCGCCGTTTTGGCCGTGCGGGATACGGGGCCCGGGATCGAAAACCTCGAAACATTATTTGAGCCATTTTATACGACGAAAAAGCCGGGGGACGGTGTTGGACTGGGGCTTGCGATCTCATCAGGGATCATCACAGACCTCGGCGGGCGGCTTTCCGCCCGCAATGGGGTCGACGGGGGCGCTGTGTTTGAAATCGTCTTGCCGATGCTAGAAAGTCGCGACGTTGAAGCCGCCGAGTAACGGCTGAGTAAGGGACACATTATGGGACACGCCGCAAAAATTGCGATTGTCGATGACGAACAGGACATGCGTCAGAGCATCAGCCAATGGCTGGCTCTGTCCGGGTATGAGACCGAAACCTATTCCAGCGCCGAAGACGCGCTCAAGGGGCTGGGGTCGGATTTTCCGGGTATTGTGATTTCGGACATCAAGATGCCGGGTATGGACGGCATGGCGTTCCTTAAGCGGTTGATGGGAATGGATTCCAGCCTTCCGGTCATCATGATTACCGGACATGGCGACGTGCCGATGGCCGTAGAGGCGATGCGCATGGGGGCCTATGATTTTCTGGAAAAACCGTTCAACCCGGACCGCATGTCGGATCTCGCCAAGCGCGCCTCAAACGCGCGCCGACTGACGCTTGATAACCGGGCACTGCGCAAGGAACTCTCGGACGGGACGGTCTTGATGCGCAAGCTGATTGGCTCTTCCCCCGCGATGGAGCGGCTGCGTGAGGATATCCTCGATCTGGGGCAGGCGGACGGCCACGTCCTGATCGATGGAGAAACGGGCACGGGCAAAACGCTGGTGGCCCATGCTCTGCATGCTGTTGGTCCGCGCCAGGGGAAAACGTTCTCGCTCATTTCCTGTGCGTCGCTCGCGGAGGACGCGTTGGAGGAGCGGCTGTTTGGGCCCTGCGCCGACGGGCTGCCCTTGGTCGAAGAGGCTCGGGGCGGAACACTGGTTCTTGAGGATATCGACGCGCTGCCCCACGCGCTACAGGCGCGGCTGCTGACGTTTATCAACGACCAAGGCGCCCCGGCCGAGACCCGGATCATCGCCATCGCAGGCGGGGCAGATCCTTCGAAGACCTGCGAAGAACACCTGCGGTCGGACCTTTATTTCAGGCTCGCGGCAATGCGGTTGGCTCTGCCGCCCTTGCGCCAGCGCGGCGAAGACATCTTGAGCCTGTTTACCCATTTCGCGGAACAATTTTCGGATGATTACGGTTCGGAGGCGCCCACGGTCACGGCCCAAGAGGCCGCGCAACTGCTGCAAGCGCCGTGGCCCGGCAATGTGCGCCAGTTGATCAATCTGGCGGAGCGCGCGGTGCTGCAACAGCGCCGTGGCACCGGGTCCATTGCCTCGCTTCTGATGGCCGATACTGAGGAAACGACGCTGCATGCGGTCTCGACCGAAGGCAAGCCGCTCAAGGAATACGTTGAGGCGTTTGAGCGGATGCTCATCGACAACACGATGCGGCGGCATCGGGGGTCTATCGCAAGCGTGATGGAAGAACTCAGCCTGCCGCGCCGAACTCTCAATGAGAAGATGGCGAAATACGGGCTCAGCCGGTCCAACTACCTCTGAGGTAGGTATCAATCGCGAATTTGGATTGTCTTTCCCCCAAGGTTAGCGCTAAGAGGGAAGTGTCGGCCATCGCATTTGCGCGGTGTCCTACACAAGAGATTCACTGTGACAGGACTGAGACGCCCGACTGCGCCAGCCCTGACACAGCTTGATAGCGGGCCGGAAACGGCCCACCCCGACTGCTCCGGCGCGCGACATACGTGTGCTAGGGCCCATAAACCGGACACGCCCGGCCTTGCTAGGATCGTGTCGGAGACAAACCGCGATGCAGAGCGCTGCAATACTACAACAGGCCCCCCCGACAGAGATAGCTCTGCCGCGCTTGGGCTTGCGCAGCTGCCGGATCGCCCCATCCAGACCTGATGCCGCACGAGCGGCCCCACCACCCTCGCGCGTTGGATCGATCCGTTCGATCACCCGACGCGGCAGGGCGGGACCCCCCTTTGCGGTGTCTTGCAGAAAGACACAATGGCTAAAAAAATGCTCATCGACGCCACCCATCCCGAGGAAACTCGGGTTGTCGTGGCAGACGGAAACAAGGTTGAGGAGTTCGACTTTGAATCCATGAACCGTCGCCAGCTTGCTGGCAACATCTACCTCGCAAAGGTGACGCGCGTTGAGCCGTCCTTGCAGGCAGCGTTCGTGGATTATGGCGGAAATCGCCACGGTTTCCTCGCGTTTTCGGAAATCCACCCCGATTACTATCAAATTCCTAAGGCGGATCGTGATGCGATCTTGGCTGAAGAACAGGCCGATGCAGAGGCCGCAGCGGAAGAAGACGAAAAGCCCGCCGCGAAGCCCAAGCGTGCGCGTCGTTCGCGGTCACGCAAGAAGTCGGACGAAAACGGCGATGTAACGGCCGAGGGTCAGGTAGACGCAGCCGAAGAGGGCGCTGAACAGCCCGCGCCGGAAGCCGTTGCCGATGATGCGCCTGCTGCTGAGGCGGAAGCCGTAGCAGAGGCTCCGGTAGAGGCTGCTGAAGCTCCGGTTGCTGAGGCCGAGGTTGAAGCGCCCGCGGCTGAGGCCAGCGAGGAAGAAGCCCCCGCTGAGGCAGCCGCCGACGGTGATGACACGCCCCCCACTTCAATCGCCGAAGACACCGGCATCGAAGACGCCGTAATCTCGCAGGACCCCGAGGATGCAGGCGGCAGCGATGCTGACGAAGCTCCAGCGGGCGACGTTGTCGCGGACCCCGAGCCAGTGGCTGAGACCGCACCCGAAGTGGCCGAGTCTGTGGCGGCTCCTGCCGAGACTGCACCCGAAGTGGTTGAGGCCGAAGCCTCGATTCCCGGCATGGACGTGGTCGAGCCTGACGAAGACACCGCTTCGGATGAGGTCATTTCAGACGACGCAAATCCCGTGGACACCCCGGAGGCCGCGCCCGCAGGTGAGCGCCCCAAGCGTGGCCGTCGCAAGTCGAGCGCTGCTGAAAAGGATAGCTCCGTCGAGACTGTGGCCGATGACGACGACGTCGAAGAGATCCGTCCGGTGCGCAAACCCCGCGCACGGCGCTACAAGATCCAAGAGGTCATCAAAGTCCGTCAGGTCATGCTGGTGCAGGTCGTCAAAGAAGAGCGCGGCAACAAGGGCGCGGCCCTGACGACGTACCTCAGCCTTGCAGGTCGGTACTGCGTCCTGATGCCGAACACCGCACGTGGTGGCGGCATTAGCCGCAAGATCACCAACGCGCCGGACCGCAAAAAGCTCAAAGAGATCGCCAATGAGATCGACGTGCCAAAGGGCGCGGGCCTGATCATTCGCACGGCAGGTGCCAAGCGCACCAAGACCGAGATCAAGCGCGACTACGAATACCTGCAGCGCCAGTGGGAGCAAATTCGCGCCCTGACGCTGCAATCCATCGCGCCCGCGCAGATATATGAAGAAGGCAACCTGATCCGTCGTTCGATCCGCGACTTGTACAACCGCGATATCGACGAGGTCATTGTTGAAGGCGAAGCAGGCTACCGCCACGCCAAAGACTTCATGAAGATGATCATGCCGTCGCACGCCAAAAACGTGAAGCACTACAACGAAGGCATGCCGCTGTTCGCGCGTCATCAGGTCGAAAGCTACCTGTCGGGGATGTTTAACCCCACGGTTCAGTTGAAATCCGGTGGCTACATCGTGATCGGCGTGACCGAGGCCTTGGTAGCGATTGACGTGAACTCTGGCAAAGCGACCAAAGAAGGCTCGATTGAGGACACCGCGACCAAGACCAACTTGGAGGCTGCCGATGAGGTGGCGCGCCAATTGCGTCTGCGCGACCTTGCGGGTCTGATCGTCATCGACTTCATCGACATGGATGAACGCCGCAACAACGCTGCTGTTGAAAAGCGGATCAAGGATGCGCTGAAATCTGACCGCGCCCGCATTCAGGTTGGCCGGATTTCGGGCTTTGGCCTGATGGAGCTGTCGCGTCAGCGCCTGCGTCCGGGCATGCTTGAGGCGACGACACAGCCGTGTCCCGCGTGTCACGGCACCGGTCTGATCCGCTCGGACGATAGCCTCGCGCTGTCGATCCTGCGCGCCTTGGAAGAAGAGGGCACGCGCAAACGGTCCCGCGAAGTGCTGTTGAAGCTGCCGGTTGATGTGGCCAACTACATAATGAACGACAAGCGTGAGCATCTTGCGATGATCGAGGCGCGTTATGCGATGGCCGTGCGTATCCAAGCCGACCCGCATCTGATCGCCCCGGATTACACCCTCGAAAAGTTCAAGACCGCCACGCGCGTTCTGCCCAAGATTTCGAGCAACGTTGTGTCGATGGACTCCGCTTTGATGGATGAGATCGATGACGCGGATGTGGTTGATGAGACCGCCGCTGAGACCGAAGCCACTGAGGCAAACGGTGAGAGCACGTCAAACCCAACGCCTGAGGCTACAGACGGCGAGGGCGCACCCAAGAAGCGCCGCCGTCGCCGGTCGCGTCGTCGTAAGAGCGGCAATGGGGATGAGACATCGGGCACAGAGACCGAGGGTCAGCAGGATGCGCCTGCAGCTGAGGGGGAGGCCCAAGAAGCTCCCGTCGAGCCCGCGGCAGACCCCGCACCCGAGGCTGAGGCCGAGGAAAAGCCCGCCAAGAAGCGGCGGACACGGTCGCGTCGCAAAAAGACGGACACGCCTGTGGATGAGGCGGGCGAAGCAGCACCGCAAGAGGCCGCAACACCAGCTGAACCTGCTGCGGCTACGGACACAGCTGTAACGCCTGAGCCTGCGGTTGACACTCCGGTCGAAACCCAAGCAGAGGCCCCAGTGGCTGAAAAGCCCAAGGCGAAAAAGCGCGTGCGCGCCAAAGCTCCGGCCCCTGTCGTGGCTGCGGTTGCGGACGTGGCTGACGTAGTGTCGGAGCCCGTCGCGGAGGACGAGCCTCAGGTCAGTGTGGAACTGGTCGAGGCGATTGCGGCACCTGAACCCACGCCGGAGGCCCCTAAAGAGGCGCCAGCGCCTAAGCGCCGTGGTTGGTGGTCCAAGAAAAGCTAAGACTGCGTTCTTGGGTCTATGACCTTCGCTTACATTCTAAGCCCCGTGCGCCATCTGCGTGCGGGGCTTATTTATTTGCGACACCGGCCTGTTTGGCGGCGGATAGAACGTCTTGGGCGCGCAGCCATCCTGATGAGCCTTGCGGCAATAGCCCTGCGGCCCGTTGTGCATGGGTCGCGGCATCCTTGAACCGGCGCAGGATTGCATACCGTTCCGCCGTGGCGACTGAGGCCAAACCGTTCTGCCCCGCGCGCGCATGGGCCAGTGCCAGATCGCGCAAAAGGCCGGGGTCAAACGCATCGCGTCCACGCGCCTCGGTCAGGACCTGCAAGGCCTGCGCATTGCTGCCGGCCGTATCCGCACCCAAAAGCGCGCGGCCCAGCCCGCGCAGGATCAGCGGCTCACGTGGGCGTAGCTCAATCGCTCGCCTATAGGATGCGATGGCGGCGTCCACACGGCGGGACTCAAGCAGTATCTGCCCCTTCAACTCATGATAAAACGGATCGTTCGGGCGCATCCCGATCACCCGATCGATGGTTTCAAGTGCGCGGCTTGTGTCAGGCTTGCGGTGGTAGGCGACGGCCCGGCGCATCGTGGCGATTTCGTCAGTGTCGTTGCGCACTCGGCGCAGGGTCCAACTGGGTGCGCGAGAAAAAGCCGACAATTTGCCCACTGCGCGCGCATACCAATAGGCGGTTGTGGGGTTGGTCTGTACATCACCCGTGGTGCCTGCGGCAAACGCCTCCACCGCGCGCAGCCTGTCGCGGGTTAGGGGGTGGGTGACGGCATAGGGGTCTTGGCGACCCCGGCTCAGCGCCTCTTGGCCGCGAAAAATGTCCAGCACGTCAACCATCGCTTTTGGGTCCACGCCCGCTTGGCGCATATAGCGTAGGGCGGCTTGGTCGGCAGAGGCTTCCTCGGCCCGGGTGTGGGCGAATAGCGCGCGCTGCGCGGCACTGCCCGCCCCAATCGCAAGGCCTGCTGCCGCATCGCCTGAACCGCCAGCTGCCGCGGCGGCCGCAGCCAACAAAAGGCCCAATTGTGCCGCCGTACTGGCCGCCCCAATGTTGGACCTACGACGTGAGATATGGCCATTGGCGATATGCGCAGCCTCATGGGCAATGACGGCCTGCACCTTGGCGGGGGTATCGAGCTTTAACAGCAACCCTGAGTGGAAAAAGATCGATTTGTTGTCGACCACGAACGCATTGAGCGAGCTATCAAGGATTACGAAAATGCGTGTGCTAGACGGCAGGCCCGCTGCCTGAAGGATCGGTTGGGCCACCTGTTGCAGGGCGTATTCGATCTCTGCGTCTCGCACGAGGGTTTGCGCCGCCGCGATCATCGGTGCGAACGCGAATGTCAGGGCCAAAGTTGCCCGTGCCGCCCATCGTTGCAGTGTCACCATTGACCTTGCCTCCCGGGGCTGGTTTTTGATGCTTAACCATATGGAGTGTCTTATGCGCAACGCAACCCGAGCCTTGGTCGATCCGTTTATTGTGATGGACGTGATGGAGGCCGCCCGCGCCGCCGAAGCGCAAGGGCGATCCATTATCCACATGGAAGTGGGTCAGCCCGGCACCGGCGCACCTGAGGGCGCGCGTGCCGCTGTGGCGCAGGCCATTCACACGGATGCGTTGGGCTATACCGTCGCGCTGGGGCTGCCAGAGTTGCGGGCGCGGATCGCGGGCCTTTACAAAAAGTGGTACGATGTCGATCTGGACCCCGCGCGTGTGGTCGTGACGTCGGGGTCGTCGGCGGGGTTTATCCTTGCGTTCACGGCCCTGTTTGAGGCCGGCGAAAAGGTCGGGCTGGGGGATCCCAGCTATCCAAGCTACCGTCAAATCCTGAAGGCGCTTAGCCTTGATCCGACCCGGATCGAAACAAGCAAAGATACGCGATTTCAACCTGTTGCAGGCAACCTTTCATCTGACTTGGCAGGGTTGATCGTGGCCTCGCCCGCGAACCCCACGGGCACGATGTTGGACCATGCCGCACTCAGTGAATTGATCGCAGCATGTGACGCGCGCGACATCGCGTTCATCTCCGATGAAATCTACCACGGCATCCAGTACGAGGGCCGCGCAATCAGCGCGCTTGAGGTGTCGGACGACGTATATGTCATCAACTCGTTCTCAAAATACTTCTCCATGACTGGGTGGCGTGTGGGTTGGATGGTGGTGCCACAGGACCATGTCCGGGTGATTGAGCGGCTTGCGCAGAACATGTTCATCTGCCCGCCCCACGCCAGCCAAGTGGCGGCTTTGGCTGCAATGGACTGCGAAGAAGAGCTGACCGCGAACCTGTCGGTCTACGCGGAAAACCGCCGCCTGATGTTAGAGGGTTTGCCCGCCGCCGGCTTTACCCAGATCGCGCCGCCTGATGGGGCGTTCTACATCTATGCCGACGTCAGCGACCTGACCGATGACAGTCGCGCATTCGCCGCGGAGATTTTGGAACACGCGGGCGTTGCGGTGACTCCGGGCCTCGATTTCGATCCGGTGCGCGGACACGGTACGTTGCGGTTTTCCTACGCGCGGGGCACCGAGGATATCATCGAAGGTTTGGCCCGGTTGAAACAGTTCATGCAGGCGCGGGGCTGAGATGCGTGCGCTTCGGCTCCTTGTCGTGTGCGGGCTATGGCTGCCCTTTGCGGCCAGTGCGCAGGACTTGAGAGCCTTGGCGCGGTTGGACGTTACGGCGTCTAGCATTGCGGACGTGCGCGGCGGGGTAGAGGTCACACTCGCGCTAAGCCAAGCGGTACCGTGGCGGGTGCTGACCCGCGATGATCCGCGCCGCATTATCCTCGATTTTCAAGAGGTCGCTTGGGCAGGCGT
Source organism: Thalassobacter stenotrophicus (assembly GCF_001458315.1). Classification (GTDB taxonomy): domain Bacteria; phylum Pseudomonadota; class Alphaproteobacteria; order Rhodobacterales; family Rhodobacteraceae; genus Thalassobacter; species Thalassobacter stenotrophicus. The sequence goes on from NZ_CYRX01000025.1 coordinate 233,972, forward strand.
GTCACCGAAAGCACTTGGCACAAGCAAGCGCGTGCAGGCCGTGCGCATCGGGACCTTTCGGCCGGGATGGTCCCGGATGGTGCTGGAACTGACCGCGCCCCTGATTGTCGACACAGCCGGGATGCGCACCGATCCCAGCAGCGGGGCGGCAGTGATCTCGTTGCGATTGGCGCGCACAGATGCGGCGGGTTTCGCGCAGGCCGTCGCGGCGCGCCCGTCCGAAGCGGACCTTTGGGCGCTGCCAGCACCGGTGCCCCAAACACCAAAAGTGGACAGCGGGGATACCATTGTTGTGCTGGACCCCGGCCATGGCGGCATCGACCCCGGCGCGCAGCGCGACGGCCTGCGCGAGGCGGACCTGATGCTGACCTTCGCCCGTGAGGTCGAGGAGGCCTTGATCCGCCAAGGCGGCTATCAAGTCATTCTGACCCGCACCAACGATGTGTTTGTCCCCTTGGCGGAGCGGGTCGCGATCGCGCGGGCGGCCAAGGCTGATGTGTTCCTGTCGCTGCACGCCGATGCGATCACACAAGGGGAGGCGTCGGGCGCGACGGTCTATACCCTTTCGGATCAGGCAAGTGACCCGGCCTCGGCCCAACTGGCTGAGCGTAAAAGCCGCGAGGACGTTTTGCTGGGCGCAGATGTGACCGAAAAAGGCGACCAAGTCGCAGATATCTTGATGGACCTCGCACGGGTCGAGGTCACGCCCCGTGCAGATGCCCTCGCTGATGCGCTGGTCGAAGGGCTGCGCGGCACGGTTGGTCGTCTGCACAAACGCCCACGGCTAGAGGCCGAGTTTGCGGTTCTAAAGGCCCCCGATGTGCCAAGTATCCTTCTGGAGGTCGGGTTTATGTCCGACGCGCAGGACCTGTCGGACCTGCAAAAACCGCAGTGGCGCGCGCAGGTTGCCCTCGGGATTGTCCAAGCGCTTGAGACATGGGTGGTCGCTGATGCCTTGCGCGCGGAGCGTGTCCGGCAGTAAGCCCTGTCCAACTGCCCCGCGTCCGTGTGTTTCGACGTCGCGCGGGTTTTGACGCCACCGCGCGAAAGGCCTATGTTTGCCCCACCGCCAGCCAAGAGGTACGCCTGTGGTCCTTGTCCGCTCCGCCCTATCGGGACTTATCATGTTCATTCTGTCCACTTTGGGCGGAATTTTCAGCTTTATCACGCTGGGCATTGTCGGGGCGGCGGTCAGCGTGGGCGCGGTTTTGTGGATTTATTCCCACGATCTGCCCAATGAGGAACAATTGGCCACCTACGCGCCGCCGACGATCAGCCGGATTTATTCCGGTGAGGGTGTCTTGATGGATGAATTCGCCCGCGAGCGGCGTCTTTTTGCTAGCGCAGAAGAAATTCCTGACCTTGTGAAGCAGGCGTTTATCTCGGCGGAGGATAAGAATTTTTATAACCACGCGGGCTATGACCCACGGGCTATAACGGCTGCGGTGGTTGAGGCGGTGCGCACGCGCGGGCGCGACGTGCGCGGGGCCTCCACGATCACGCAACAGGTGATGAAGAACTTCCTGCTGTCGTCTGACCGCAACGTTGAGCGCAAGATCAAAGAGATCATCCTTGCCGCGCGGATCGAAAAGACCCTGAACAAAGAGCAAATCCTTGAGCTGTACCTCAACGAGATTTTCCTAGGCCAGAATTCCTATGGGGTGGCGGCTGCGGCACAAACCTACTTCAACAAATCGCTTGAGGAATTGGCGGTAGAAGAGGCGGCTTATCTGGCTGTGCTGCCAAAGGCGCCGTCCCGCTATCACCCTGTGCGCCAGAATGAGCGTGCCGTGATCCGTCGCGATTTCGTCCTGCGTGAGATGTACGAAAACGGCTACATCACGCGCGGTGAGTATGAGGTCGCGGTGGCTTCACCGCTGCGCACCGTGCAGTCCGGTGATTTTGTGCCGTTCACGGCCCAGATGCCCCCGCGGGATTACTTCACTGATGAAATTCGCCGCCAGTTGAGCCGAGATTTCGGAGAGGAAGAGTTTTTCACCAGCGGTCTGACCGTGCGCGCGACCATCGATCGGGAGCTTCAGGGCGTGGCTGCACGCGCGCTGCAACGCGCACTTGAAACTTATGACCGAGAGCAGGGGATTTGGCGGGGCACGAACGTGACGTTGCCCTCTGAGGTGCTTGGGTCTGAGACGGCGTGGCGCGATGCCCTGTCGGATGCAGACGTCCCCCGCGACGTGAATTTGGATGGGCCTTGGCAGGTTGCCGTCGTACTGGACCGAGGGGATCGGGCCATGCGTATCGGGGTTGAGGATGGCCCCGCCCGCGCCGAGGTGCCGCGCAGCGACATCGCGTGGATGACAGGTAATTTTTACGACAATTTTGAACTGGGTGACGTGGTTCATGTCCGCGCCGAAGGGGACGGTTGGACCCTGCGCCAAATCCCCGAAGTGCAGGGCGGCTTTATGGCGATGGACGTCAACACGGGCCGGGTTCTGGCGATGCAGGGCGGTTTTAGCTACCAGCAGTCGGTGTTTAACCGCGCGACACAGGCCACGCGCCAGCCGGGGTCAAGCTTTAAGCCATTTGTCTACGCGGCTGCGTTGGATTCGGGCTATGCGCCGTCGACCATCGTGATCGACGCCCCGATTGAGATTGATCAAGGCAATGGCGAAATCTGGCGCCCTAAGAACGCCTCCAACAAGTTCTACGGGCCTTCGCCGCTGCGCACGGGGATCGAACGCTCTCGGAACCTGATGACAGTTCGATTGGCGCAGGACGTGGGCATGGACACCGTCGCGCGCTATGCGGAACGCTTTGGTGTTTACGATGGCATGGAGCCGCTTTTGGCCAATTCTCTAGGCTCTCAGGAAAGCACGCTGTACCGCATGGTGGCCTCATACGCGATGTTCGCCAACGGGGGGGAGCGGGTTGAGCCGACCCTAGTGGACCGTATTCAGGACCGCTATGGCCGCACGGTTTATCGCCACGACCAGCGCATATGCGAAACCTGTGCGGATGCAGTGATTGAGGCGGGGCGGGGGCCTCGGATCATTTCGAACCGCTCACAGGTGATGGACGCGATCACAGCCTATCAGTTGACCTCTATGATGACCGGGGTGGTTGAGCGGGGGACGGCCGCGCGCACCGTGAACCTGCCCGTGCCTATCGCTGGTAAGACCGGAACGACGAACGACGCCAAGGATGTGTGGTTTGTTGGGTTCTCAAGCTCAATCGCGGCGGGGTGCTACATCGGGCACGATCAGCCCCGTTCGCTGGGGCGTGGTGCGTCGGGGGGCGGCATGTGTGGCCCGGTGTTCAACGAATTCATGGCTGAGGCGATCAAAACCTACGGTGCAGGCCCATTCGAAGTGCCACCCGGTGGGTATTTCGTAAAGATCGACCGGTTCTCAGGCGCGCGCTTGCCTGATGATGCGGAGGGGGATTTCGTTGTATCCGAGTATTTCCGTGAGGGCGAAGAGCCGTTGTTCGGGATGCTGGCGGTGGTTGACGGGGGCTTTGGGATGGCGTCCGACCTGCCGCTGTTTGCACGGGGTGAGGGCGAGGTCGAAGGCCAATTGCCCGTGCCTGAGGATCAACGCGTTCAAACATCCACTGGCGAGGCCGTTGTGGTGCCCGGCCGCGCGACCTTTGGCACGCTCAGCTCGGGCGGGTTGTACTAGGCCACGTACCATCCGCTCCCTTGCGGGGGGCAGGGGCGCAGGTTAGAACGTGGCTTCCAACCTGAGGGATACCATGCGCGCAGAGACCACCAACCAGATCGAGGCGATCCGCAAATCCATTGCACTGCTTAAGCGGCGTATGGACTGGGAGACTGCTGGCCACCGCATGGAAGAATTCGATGCGATGACCGAGAACCCGGATTTGTGGAATGACCCGGACCGCGCACAAAAGCTGATGCGCGATCGGCAGGCCCTGTCCGACAGTATTTCGGGCGTTGAGGGGCTGGAGCAAGACCTGAGCGACAGTATCGAGTTGATCGAACTGGGCGAGATGGAAGACGACGCCGAAATAGTCTCGGAGGCCGAGGCCACGATCGCGAACCTTGTTGACGTGTCAGCCGCCAAAGAGTTGGAAGCCCTCCTGAACGGTGAGGCGGATGGCAACGATACCTTCCTAGAGATCAACTCAGGCGCAGGGGGCACTGAATCCTGTGATTGGGCATCAATGCTCGCGCGGATGTACGTTCGCTGGGCCGAGAAGAAGGGCTATGAGGTTGAGCTGCAATCCATGACCCAAGGCGAAGAAGCCGGGATTAAGTCGGCGGCCTACAAGATTTCTGGGCGCAATGCTTATGGTTGGCTCAAGTCCGAGAGCGGCGTGCACCGCCTTGTGCGAATTTCGCCCTATGATAGCTCGGCGCGGCGGCACACGTCATTTTGTTCGGTTTGGGTCTATCCCGTGGTGGATGACAACATCGAGATCGATGTGAACCCTGCGGATATTCGTATTGATACCTATCGGTCCTCGGGCGCTGGTGGTCAGCACGTGAACACGACGGACTCGGCCGTGCGGATCACACACCACCCAACGGGGATCGTGGTGACGAGTTCTGAGAAGTCTCAGCACCAAAACCGCGACATCGCGATGAAAGCTCTGAAATCGAGGCTTTATCAGATGGAGCTGGACCGGCGGAATGCCTCTATCAACGAGGCGCATGCAGCGAAGGGCGACGCAGGCTGGGGCAACCAAATCCGGTCCTATGTGTTGCAGCCCTATCAGATGGTAAAGGACCTGCGCACCGGGTTTGAAACATCGGATACGGGCGGTGTGCTGGACGGTGATCTGGACGGGTTGATGGCAGCAACGCTGGCAATGGATGTGTCGGGAAAGACCCGAGCGGAAGCGCAAGCCGAGTAGGCTTTTCCTTTTGTTGTTAGATGGGTTGCGCCGCGCTTTGCGCGTCGCCTGGTGGCGCGCGACCGCTGCGCGGCCTCGCGCCAGTTGAGTATTTGGGGAACAAAGGAGCTGGGTTCTTGCCTTGTGAATTTCGTTTTGGTGGAGCGGCGAAAACAGAGTAGAATGGGGGCACAGGGAGAGGACAGATGACCACCACATCCGCCACGATTGACCGTGAACCACCTGCGGCATCCGCAGTACCATCCATCAACACGCTGACATCTCAGGACCTACGGGCGAGCTTTGCTGCCGGGTGGCAGGATCTAAAAGCCGCGCCGGTGTATGGGCTAGTGTTTGCCTCTGTTTACGTCGCGGGGGGATGGGCGCTGTATCTGTTTTTGGCTGTGACCGGACAGATTTGGTGGGCCTTGCCGATCACGCTCGGCTTTCCGCTGTTGGGACCTTTTGCGGCCGTGGGGCTATATGAGGTATCGCGGCGTTTGGAGCAGGGTGAGGCGCTGACGTGGGGCGGTGTGATGGGGGTGGTCCTCGATCAGCGTCACAGGCAGTTGCCCACGATGGCTTGGGTGGTTTTGGTGTTCTTTCTGTTTTGGAACTTTCTCGCGCATATGTTGTTTGCGCTGTTCATGGGTCTTGAGGCAATGGTGAACGTCTCATCTTCGCTTGGGTATCTGCTGACGATCAACGGGGTGAGCATGTTGGCCGTGGGCAGCCTTGTCGGCGGAGTTTTGTCGTTTGTCCTGTTCTCGATCACCGTACTGAGCCTGCCGTTGTTGCTGCACAAAGAACTGGATTTTGTGACTGCGATGATTGTGAGCTTTCAAGCCGTGCAGGCGAACTTGGGGCTGATGTTGGGATGGGGCATGACCGTCGCTACACTTTTGTTTGTGGGCATGCTGCCGGGATTTTTGGGGTTGTTCTTGGTGTTGCCGCTTTTGGGGCACGCGTCTTGGCATCTGTACCGGCGGGCGTTGTCGCACCCCGCGCCAGACGTTTGAAAACGCAAAACGCCGCCCCGAGAGGAGCGGCGTTAGATGAGGTGTTCTTAGTCTAAGGCTTAGGCGCTGGCAGGTTTGGGTGCCGGTGTCTTGGAGGCGCCCCCCAATGGGTCGTCCTGACGCTGCACGGAACCTTCGAAATGGGCGCCGCTTTCGATTGCGATGGTCTTGTGGATGATGTCACCCTCGACCTTAGCCGTGGACGTCAGGCGCACCTTGAGGCCGCGCACGCGACCGATCACACGGCCGTTTACGACCACGTCGTCGGCGACAACTTCGCCGCGCACTGTGGCGGTTTCACCGACGGTCAGCAGGTGGGCATGTACGTCGCCTTCGACCTGACCTTCGATCTGAATGTCGCCAGTGGATTTCAAATTGCCCTTCACCAACAGGTCCGAGGACAGGATGGATGGTGCGGCTTTGGGCTTCATCGCGGCAGCGCCTGCACCCATTTCAGCGGGCTTGGGGGGCGTCGGAGCGGCGGAGCTGGTGGCTGCGGTGTCGGCCTTGGGGCCGGGCTCATTGATTTTGGATTTAGAAAACATTTCTACCTGCGTCTACGAAGGGTTTCGGGTCTAGGGCGGTGCCGCCACTGCGAATCTCATAGTGAAGATGGGTCCCCGTGGACCGTCCGGTCGATCCCATATCACCAATATGTTGCCCGCGCGAGACCCTTTGGCCCCGCTTCACGCGGATGGTCGTGAGGTGAGCGTAGCGGGTTTCAAAGCCAAAGGCATGGCGGATTTTAACTATTTTGCCATAACCCGATTGCCAGCCTGCAAAGGTCACTGTGCCGTCTGCCGTTGAGACGATATCGGTGCCGTGAGGACCTGCGAAATCATGGCCGTTGTGCATGCGGCCCCAGCGGGGCCCAAAGCCTGACGTTTTACGATAAGACCCACGGATTGGGTGCCCAAGCGGAGAGCGTTCGGCGGCGAGCCGATAGAGATCAACCTCTTGCATCCGGTTGAGGATGTCGTTTGCCCGTGCCGTATCACCGTCGATCAGGGCGTTGCCGCGGGTCGAAAAGCTGATGGGAGTGAGGGGGCCACCTTGGCCGGTGTAGCCGCGGCGCACTTCGTTCAGGATGCGATCGGTGGGCAGGCCCGCCCGATTGAAAACCTTACGCAGGGGCTCGAATGAGACCTCAACGGCCGCCTCAAGCTGGGCAAAGATCTGGGCGTTTCGATCCGCCATGATGCGGATTTCACGCTCCAGTGCTTCGGTTTCTGCCTCGGCGGAGCCGGCGATCTGGATAGCCTCATCACGTTTGACGGCGACTTGGTCGAGGGCTTCGGTCAGAAATGCGAGGGTTGTCTGCGCATCCTGCATTTGGCCGGTGCCAGTGCGACTTGTCCCAGTGTCTGCCTCAAGCTCGGTACGGAATAACTCGGCACGGCTACGGGCCTCATCACGTTCAGCGATGGTGCGGCGAAGCGTGGCTTGGATCACCTCAATGCCGGTCTCCAACTCGCGGCGACGATCCTCGGACGCCAGCAAGATTTCCTGCATTTTGCTCACTTCGTCGAGGGCAACGTAGAACCGCTCCAGCGCTTGTTCAGCCTCGGACGCACGGGCGTTGCGTTCCTCAGACAGGGCGTTGAGCCGGGCCTCATAGGCGTCCTGACTGCGGGCGATTTGATCCCGGGTTGAGCCTGCCGAAATCGCTCCAAGAAAGAAGAATGCCGAGACGATAATCGTCCAGCCCACAAACGCCGCACAGCCCGTTAAGGCAACCGCTTGCGTGCGCGGGCTAAGACGAATGAATCGCGTGCCTTGGTCAGATTTGAGAAAGAGGCGTTGCTCGGGCAGGACACCCTCAAGCCACGCGTTCAGCCGATGCAAGATGCGTAGTTTCACGCGGTGTGTCCCTTTTCCCCACTGCTCCGCTTGGCGCGGACGTCCGTTTTTGCGCCCCCGCGCAAAGTTGTGGTTTTTTACGGAAACCCTGTTGGCGGGGCAAGGCTGGGTTGGCGCGCAGGCTCTATCCCGTGTCAATTCGCCCTAAGCGCCCCCTTGATCGGCGGTTTTTTGCCGAAAAAGGGCGGGGTGTTTTAGCCTGTGCTGCGGAACCGATCGGGGGTGGTTGGGTGGTCATCCGCGAGGGGCCAGTAGAAGTCGGGCGGGATGCCCGCGTCGGCGCGTTTTTCGACGTTGAATGGGGCCTTGAGTGCGCCGTGGAAGTACTTTTGGACGAGGGTGTGAAACTGCTCTTTCGGGTCGTGGTCGTGACGCCCGCACAGAAAGTGGAACCACTTCGAGCCGTATGCGACGTGGGCGACTTCTTCGGCATAGATGATTTCAAGCGCATCAACGGCCGATTGCGCTTTGGCTTTGCGGAAGACGTCGATCATGCCCGGTGTCACGTCGAGGCCGCGCGCCTCTAGGACCATTGGAACCACGGCTAGTCGTCCGAATAAATCATCCGCCGTGTCTTGGGCCGCACGCCACATGCCTGCGTGGGCGGGAAGGGCGCCATAGTGGCTGCCGATCTCTTCAAGACAGTCTGCCATGAGATTGAAATGCTTGGCTTCTTCGTCACCTGCCTGCACCCAATCGTCATAGAACCCTAAGGGCAGGGGCGTGTCGGTGAACCGGGCAATGATATCCCAATGCAGATCGACAGCATTCAGCTCAATGTGGGCGACCGCGTGCAACAGCGCCTCACGCCCCTCAGGCGTGCCGGGGCGACGACGCGGCACGTCGCGGGGGTGCAGCAATTCGGGCAGGGCGGGACGTGCGGGCGTATCGGGTGGGGCTGCGTGCCCCACCTCTAATTGTTCGCCGGACGCACGTGCCGCGCGCCACGTGGCAGCATGTTGCCGGGCCAGCGCGGTTTTCGCCCGCCCGTTTGCGGTGCTAAGCACTTCAACGGCCATTTCGGCCAGCGTCTTGTCCATCGTGTCCTCCTTCGTCCGAGGCACGCTGGCGCATTTAAAGCGCCTTTACGGCGTCCAAAACGGCTTCGACGTGGCCCGGTACTTTCACTTTGCGCCATATCTGGCGCACCACGCCGGTGGCGTCGATCAAAAAGGTGGCCCGTTCGATCCCCATGTAGGTTTTGCCGTACATGTTTTTCTCAACCCACACGCCGTAATCTTCGCACATCGTGCCCTCTGCGTCGGATACAAGTGTGACGGCCAAGTCGTGCTTGGCGATGAACTTGTCGTGCTTGGCGGCGGTGTCCTTGGATGCGCCCACAACAATCGCGCCGGCCGCTTCAAAGTCCGCAAGGTGTTCGGTGAAGGCGATGGCCTCTTTGGTGCAGCCGGGGGTGTCATCTTTGGGGTAGAAATACAGCACAACGGCTTTGCTTTGCTCGGACAATGTGAAGGTGCCGCCGCCATTGGTGGGTAGGGTGAAGTCGGGAGCGGATTGGCCAAGATCAGGCATCGAGAGGTCCTTTTTGTGAATTTGACCGAAAGGGTCATGTTACGGTTTGAAACCTAGCCCTTGGGGCGGCACAATAAAGGGGCGATGCGCGCAAATCCGCGCGACAGGAGAGACCCTTCAATGGCGCCCGGCACCGACCTGCCCCCCGATAGTGAGCCGACCCCAACCCGTCCCGCACGTGTGCATGGCCGTAAGCGCAAGGTGTTGGCCGTGCGGTTGATCGAGTTCGCGATTGTCTTGCCTTTGATTGCGGTGATCACGCTTGTGTTTGTGGCTAATTACCGGGTGCTTACGGTGCCTGCGTGGATGGTCGAGCGGGTCGAGGCGCGACTTAACGCTCAGGTGCCTCAGGGCGACCGGGTGCGGCTTGAGCAATTGGGCATCGGGTTGGATTTTCGGGATCGGGCGATCATTGTCGATGTGCTGGATGCGCGGTTAGAGCGTCGCGCGCTTGCGGATCGGGTGCATCTGCCGAAGCTGAGCCTAGAGTTCAACTTAGCCGGGATTTCGCAGGGGTTGCTACAGGTGCGCCACGTGCGCGTGGCCGGGGGCACTTTGCGCCTGACGCGGGCCGAAGATGGGCAGTTCGACCTAGGGTTTGGGCGCGACGCAGAAACGATTGCACAGCTGCCTGCCAGTTGGGCGGAGGTGCTTGACGCAGTGGACGCGGTGTTGATGCACCCGCTGGCCGCCCAGCTCAGCAGCGTTGAGGCTGGGGCGCTGCGCGTTGTGCTGTCGGATGCAGTGTCTGGGAGGCGATTGTCGCTGAGCGAGGGGGCCGTCACCTTGCGCCGGGATGGGCGCAGCACTGAGTTGGTCATTGCCGCGGATTTGTCCCGCGCGCGGGGCGGGGTCGCACCCGGCACGTTCCGCCTTGCGCTGAGCCGAACACCGGGGGCAGGCGCGGGCCTTGACCTGCGGATGATCGGCGGGCGCAGCGATGACCTACGCATGGTATTCAACGTAGATGCAGGCACGGCGCAAGATGCCACGGGCCGTGTCGATGTTTTGTCGGTGTTGCAGGCCGGGGTCGACATGTGGGCGGTGGGTGAGGTGCGCGAGGACGGCATGCTATCGCCGCTGGAGGCCCGTGTCGCGCTCGAAAACGGTGTGATCCCCGGCTGGGAGGGGGCCGCGTTTGATCTCGCGACACTCGAAGTCCTGCTGGACCCGGCTACGCGCCGATTGGAGATCCGGAGGGCAGAAGTCCGCGCGCCCCAAGCCAAAGTGACGGCGACAGGCCAAATCCTTGCGGGAGATACGCTGAGCGATCCGTTGGTGGTCCAGCTGGCCCTATCAGATATTGTGGTCGACCCGGAGGGTGTCTTGCCCAACCCGGCGGCCTTTGACACGGGCGTGTTGGAGGGGCGGTTGCACATGGCCCCCCTGCGGTTTGAGATCGGGCAGGCGATGGTTGCCGCAGGCCCTTCCGTGGCGCGCGCCAGTGGTCAGGTTTGGGTGCCAAGGCCAGGCGCGATTGCAGCAAATCTGTCGCTGTCCGCAGATCGGGTTGCGGCGAGCACGGTGACCTCGCTTTGGCCCGATGCGGTGGCGCAAAAAACGCGGACTTGGATCACCGAGAACATCTCGGGCGGGACTATCACTGATTTCGCTGCGGCCCTGCGCAAAGACGCAGATAACCCACGCCCCGCGATAACCGGCGGCTTTGGGTTTGAGGGGGCATCGGTACGCTACTTGCGGGACATGCCCGTGGCCCAAGACGCATCGGGCATCGCCAATTTCCACGACAACAGGTTTTCGCTCCGCATTGATACCGCCCGTGTCCCTGCCGAGCCTTGGGGCGATGTGGACATCGGTGGGACCAGTTTCACGGTGCCTAATACGCGGATAAAACCGGCGGTGGGGGAGGTTGACCTGATGATCTCTGGCCCGATCCCTGCGGTCTTGTCGGTGCTGGATAACAAGCCGCTGTCGGTGTTGGAACGGGCCAAGCGCTCGGCTGATTTTGTGAAGGGGCAGGCGTCGGTCCAAGGTTGGTTAGAGGTGCCGCTCGTCAAGGGCGTCCCATTGGAGAACTTGGATTTCGCTTTTGACGGCGTGTTGACGGATGTCTCTAGCGGCGTGTTGGTGCCGGGGCGCCAGATCACGAGCGCAGAGTTGGCTTTACGGGTGACGCCCGATGCGGTTGAAGTACGCGGACCGTTGGAATTGGATGCCGTGCCGATGCGCGCAACGTGGCGACAGCCCTTGCCGCAATCAAAAGGTACGGAGCCGGGGCCGGGGGCGTTAACGGGGCGGTTCGCGATATCACCGCAGACGCTGGCTGCGTTTGGGATTGATTTGGCGGGGTTTGGCCTGTCGGGGCAGGCCCCCGCAGAGTTTGAGATGTCGCTGGATCCGGCGCGCCCACAACGGTTACAGCTTCGTTCCTCACTCGAGGGGTTGGGCGCCAATATCCCCGCGCTGAGCTGGCGCAAGACGCCGGAAGCCACAGGCGAATTGCGGCTGGAAATCGCAACCGGCGAGCAGCCTGTTGTAGTGCCCGTGATGGCGATCTCAGCGCCGGGGCTGGCGGTAGAGGGCGCTATTTCCTTGGCCGAGGGCGGCGGATTAGAACGTGCCCTGTTATCGCGGCTAGAGGTGGGCAATTGGCTCAGCGCAACTGCCGACATCCGGGGGCGGGGACCGGGGCGCGCACCAAACGTTGCGATTACGTCAGGCACGGCCGATCTGCGCCGCGTGGATTTTGATACTGGGGCAAGCGCTTCTGCGGGCGGACAATCCGTGCCGCTCAACATTGTGCTGGACGCAATCACGATCTCGGATGGGATTGTCCTCAACAATGTGTCCGCTGAGGTATCGACCCAAGGGGGCACAAACGGGCGGTTTACCGGGCTTTTGAATGGTGGCGCACCGATTGCGGGTACTCTGGTGCCGTCCGCGCAAGGGACCGCAGTGCGCATAAGGGGCGATAACGCAGGTGCGACGCTCGCCTCGGCTGGGGTGTTTCGCAACGGCAATGGCGGCAGTTTTGATCTCCGGCTCGTGCCACGCGCAGGGCAGGGCCGCTACGCGGGTCGCCTTGATATAGAGGACATGCGGGTGCGCGACGCGCCTGCGCTGGCCTCTTTGCTATCGGCTGTCTCGGTCGTTGGGCTGCTGGAGCAGTTGGGCGGTGAGGGGTTGTTTTTCTCAGATATTGAGGCGGATTTTGAGCTGGAACCCGGCGCGGTCCGGGTGACGCGCGGGGCGGCGTTTGGCCCGTCACTTGGGCTGACGCTGGATGGAACCTATGGGCTGAGCTCGCGCGCGCTAGACATGCAAGGCGTGGTGTCGCCATTCTATTTGGTGAACGGCCTATTTGGCGGGCTTTTTGCCCCGCGCGACGAGGGTTTGATTGGCATCAGTTATGCGTTAAGTGGCCCGGCAAGTGCACCGCAGGTGCGGGTCAACCCGTTGTCGGTCCTGACGCCGGGCCTTTTCCGAGAGGTCTTTCGCCGGGCTCCACCTGCGCCAACCCAATAGTGACGACCAATTACGGGGCCTTCCATGCAGCTGTCAGACTTTGATTTCGACCTTCCTGAGGGGCGTATTGCGACGCGTCCGGCGCGGCCTCGGTCTTCCGCACGGCTGTTGGTTTCGCACGGCGAGACGTTGCACGACCAGCGTGTCACGGATTTGCCCAAGTGGCTGCGCCCCGGTGACCGGTTGGTGTTGAACAACACCAAGGTGTTGCCCGCGCGGCTAAACGGTCTGCGTCCGCGCAACAGTGCCCAAGGCCCGGTTGAGGCCAAGGTGGAAATCACCCTGCTGGAACCCACGCCCGAGGGGCACTGGTCGGCGCTGGCCAAGCCTTTGCGCAAATTGGTGGATGGGGATCGCGTGGTGTTTTCGGACGCGCTTGAGGCGGAGGTTGTCTCGCGGCGCGAGAGTGATGTTGTTTTGCAATTCAACTGTGCGGGGGATGATTTTGATGCGGCTCTGAATGCGGCGGGCGCTATGCCACTGCCGCCCTATATCGCGGCTAAGCGCCCCGCTGATGCCCAAGACATGGATGACTATCAAACTGTGTTCGCGCGCCATTCTGGGGCTGTGGCGGCACCCACGGCTTCGCTGCATTTTGATGCGGCCCTGCTGCAAAAGCTGCGTGACCACGGCGTTACGTTTACCGAAGTGACCCTGCACGTCGGGGCGGGGACGTTCCTGCCGGTCAAGGTCGATGACGTGACCACGCACAAAATGCACGCAGAACGGGGCAACATCACGCCTGAGGCCGCCGCTCAAATCAATGAGACGCGGGCCGCTGGTGGGCGGATCATCCCGGTGGGTACGACGGCGCTGCGCCTGCTAGAGAGCGCAGCAGCCGAGGACGGAACTCTGTCTGCATGGGAGGGGGCGACGGAGATCTTTATCTATCCCGGTTATCAGTGGAAAATCACCGACGCGCTGATGACCAATTTCCACCTGCCCAGATCGACGCTGATGATGCTGGTCGCCGCCCTGATGGGGCATGAGCATATCATGCGCATCTATGATCACGCGTTGGCGGAGCAATATCGCTTTTTCTCATATGGTGACAGTTCGCTGTTGATCCCGCCGCGCACTGCCGCAAAAGGTGGCGCGTAGGGTCTGGTAAATCCGACCCTACTGTGTCGCACGCAAGACAGAATCCCTGTCTATGCCCTGCGACACAAAATAGGTGTACCCCCGCGCTTAAGGAGCTGTGGCGATGGTTGAAGTAATGCGCGGAACGTGGGCTTTGATGCTTGGGATGATGCTTTTGATGGTCGGGAACGGCCTTCAAGGCACCCTGTTGGGCGTGCGCGGCAACATCGAAGGCTTCTCTACAACGGCGATGTCGATTGTGATGTCTGGCTACTTCTTGGGCTTTTTGCTCGGCTCCAAGGCCGTGCCCGAGATGATCCGCCGGGTGGGCCATGTGCGGGTCTTTGCGGCGCTGGGCTCTTTCATCTCGGCGTGTCTGATCCTGTTTCCGGTGTTCACCGATCCGATCAGTTGGACGATCTTGCGCATCGCGGTGGGGTTCTGTTTTTGTGGTGTGTATATCACGGCCGAAAGCTGGCTGAACAATTCCACGACGAACGCGACACGGGGCCAAGCGCTGTCGCTTTACCTGATCGTGCAAATGTTGGGCATCGTTGCAGCGCAAGCCTTGTTTGCGCTGGGCGACGCGGGGGGCTGGATCCTGTTCATCTTGCCATCGGTCTTGGTGTCGATCGCGTTTGCGCCAATTTTGCTGACCATCTCTCCGGTGCCGCCGTTTGAGGCGACCAAGCCGATGTCTTTTCGAGAAATCTATGCAGTGTCGCCACTGGGCTGCGTGGGCATTTTCCTGCTGGGGGGGATATTCTCGGCGCTGTTTGGGATGTCGGCGGTTTATGGGGCGTCGATCAAGCTGTCTTCGGGCGAAATCGCGACGTTCATTGCGGCGATCTACTTGGGCGGAATGCTGCTCCAGTTTCCGATTGGTTGGATTTCGGATCGGATGGATCGGCGGAGCCTGATCTTGATCCTCGCTGTGATCGGGTTGTTGGCCTGCGCGCCGACGGCTTTTGGTTTGGGTGGCTTTACTGGCCTGCTGATTACATCGTTCTTTATCGGCGGCATGGCGAACCCGCTCTATGCGCTGTTGCTGGCGTATACCAACGACTACCTTAACCCAGAGGACATGGCGGCCGCCTCCGGTCAGCTTTTGTTCATCAATGGCCTTGGGGCCATCACCGGCCCATTGATCACGGGCTATTTGATGGAAACGATCGGCCCCTCTGGTTTCTTTTTGTATCTGGCGATCCAGTTGGGCGCGCTTGCGACCTATGCGGCGTGGCGGATGACACAACGTGCTATGCCGGATGATGACGAAAACTACGAAATCGTTTCGATGACGCCGATGTCACCGGCTTCGACTGCTGTGACCATGGAAGCCGTTGTTGAAGGTTGGGAAGAACAGGCCGAAGAAAACGCCGAAGACACTGCTGCGTGAATTTCTTGCGCAATGCCAATGAATTGGGCAAGGTGAAGGGGCCTGGTGGGGGATAAGGCTAGGGGAGGACCGGTCATGGACCGATTTGAAGAGGTGTTGGAATTCTGGCTGGAGACCTGCAGCGAGAAGGACTGGTACCAAAGCACACCAGAGCTGGATGCAGATATATCCACGCGTTTTCAGGAGCTTTGGGAGGCAGCGCGTCGTGGTGAGTTAGAGGCTTGGGCCTTATCACCGCGTGGGGCGCTGGCATTCTTGATCCTGACGGATCAGTTTTCACGCAATATGTTCCGGGGTGAGGCGACAGCCTTTGCCACAGATGCCCAAGCGCGGGCCGTGGCCAAAAAATCGATTGAGCGTGGTTTTGATCTGCAAGTCGAAGGGCCGGCGCGTCAGTTCTTTTATCTGCCGCTCGAACACTCAGAGTGTCTGAGCGATCAGGATCGCGCTGTGCGGTTGATTGCGACCCGCTTTGAAAGCGAACAGACCCTGCTACACGCTCGCGCGCACCGTGAGATTATTCGTCAATTTGGTCGGTTCCCGTTTCGAAACAAGGCCTTGGGCCGCACTGGAACCACGCAAGAGGATGCGTTTATGACGGCTGGTGGGTACGGCACGTTTGTCGAGACCCTCGCGGCAGATGCGGCATAGGCACATAACTGCTGTTGCGACCATTCGCGCGGGTGACGTTCGATTTCAATTTAGTTTAAGGGTAAACTAAATTTCGAATTGGAGAATCTGATGGCGGCGAAAAGCTTTGATATGGTCGTAATTGGTGCGGGCCCCGGCGGCTATGTTGCTGCGATCCGGGGGGCGCAACTGGGGCTGAACGTGGCCGTGGTTGAGAGAGAGCACCTTGGCGGCATTTGCCTCAACTGGGGCTGTATCCCAACCAAAGCGATGCTGCGCTCCTCTGAGGTGTTTCACCTGATGCACCGCGCCAAGGAGTTCGGCCTCAAGGCGACGGGTATCGATTATGATCTCGACGCAGTGGTCAAACGCTCCCGCCAAGTGGCCGGGCAGCTGTCTGGTGGCATCGGTCACCTGATGAAGAAAAACAAGATCACGGTCATCATGGGTGAGGCGCGGATTGCGGGCAAAGGTAAAGTCTCGGTCAAAACCGAAGGCGGCACTGAAGATCTGAGCGCGAAGGCGATCATTCTGGCAACCGGCGCGCGGGCGCGTGAACTGCCGGGCCTTGAGGCTGATGGTGATCTGGTTTGGACCTACAAAACTGCCCTTACGCCGCCCCGCATGCCCAAAAAGCTGCTTGTGATCGGTTCGGGCGCGATCGGCATCGAATTCGCGAGCTTCTACAATACTTTGGGTGCCGACACGACCGTCGTCGAGGTGATGGACCGTGTCCTGCCAGTAGAAGATGCCGAGATCTCGGCCTTTGCAAAAAAGTCGTTCGTAAAGCAGGGTATGAAGATCATGGAAAAAGCCATGGTCAAAAAGCTCGACCGCGCCAAGGGCAAGGTCACCGCGCATATCGAAACGGGCGGCAAGGTCGAGACGCATGAGTTTGATACCGTCATTTCTGCCGTTGGGATCGTTGGCAATGTTGAGGGTCTCGGCCTTGAGGAATTGGGCGTTAAGATTGACCGCAGCCATGTTGTGACTGACCCCTATTGCCGGACTGGCGTCGAGGGGCTGTATGCGATTGGCGACATCGCGGGCGCACCTTGGTTGGCGCACAAAGCCTCGCACGAGGGGGTTATGGTCGCTGAACTGGTCGCGGGCAAAGGCAATCCGCACCCGATCAAGCCCGAAGAGATTGCAGGCTGCACCTATTGCCACCCGCAGGTGGCATCGGTGGGCTATACCGAAGCGAAGGCCAAGGAGCTGGGTTTCGACATCAAGGTCGGGCGCTTCCCGTTTATTGGCAACGGCAAGGCCATTGCATTGGGTGAAACCGAAGGAATGGTCAAAACCATTTTTGATGCAAAGACCGGCGAATTGCTGGGCGCGCATATGGTCGGGGCAGAAGTGACCGAAATGATCCAGGGCTACGTCGTGGGCCGCAAGCTGGAAACGACCGAGGCTGATCTCATGGAAACCGTGTTCCCGCACCCGACACTGTCGGAAATGATGCACGAATCCGTTTTGGACGCCTACGATAAAGTCATCCACATGTAGGCCGCGTTACGCTCAACACTCCCATGCAGCGCCCCAACCGGGGCGCTGTTTGCGTTTTGGGGCCTTGCGGTGGCTTGGGGCATCGGTCACTGAACAGACATGGAACGCACGCGTTGGGGCCTTGTCGCTCTTCTTTTTGTTATGGGTATGTTTGCGGCGGCGCAGTTTGGCAAAGTCTCGCTGACGCTGAACGAACACGCGGCGGTGTTTGATCGCTCCCCCACGGGGGTGGCGTTGTTCGTGTCGTTGGTGGGTTTGGTTGGGTTGTTTTGCGGGGCGGCAGCTGGTGCGATTGTGGCGTGGCTTTCGCCCCGAACCAGTCTGCTGATCGGGCTTGTGTTGAGCGCGGCGGTCTCATTGGCGCAATCGTTTTTGCCCCCCGCAGAGGTCTATGCGGCTTTGCGCCTGCTGGAAGGGGTGCCGCATTTGACATTGGTGGTTGCAGCACCACCGATCATGGCGATGATAGCCACGGACCGAGACCGCCCCGTTGTGATGTCGATCTGGGCGATGTTCTTTGGTTTGTCCTTCGCGCTGTCGGCGCTGATTGTGCCGGCGCTGTTGGAATGGGGTGGCTTGTCGCTGGTGTTGCGGGCGCATGGGGTTGGTTTTTTGATCTTGCTGGTTCTGTTGTGGGGACAATTGCCCCGCACAGGTCGCACAGGACTTTCGTTAAATATCATCCGCTTGCATCGCGATATCTACACCTCACTTCCTATTGTGGCGCCGGGGGCTGGCTTCGTGTTCTACACGGTGACCTACATCGCTCTTCTGACTTACTTGCCCCTCGCTTTAGAACGGCCTGAATTGTTCGTCAGGCTGCCGTTGGTGAGCTTATGCTCAACCCTTTTGGCGGGCTACGTGTGCCGCAGCGTGGCGCCTGATCGGGTGGCGGTTGTCGGCTTCTTGGGTGGGGCTGTGGCAAGCATCGGCATTGGGATTGGCCTTCCGCTTAGCCCTGATTTGGCGTTCTTCTTTCTGGGGCTGGTGCCTGGGGCATCGTTTGCGGCGATCCCCTTTTTCAATGCAGGCCTAGCGGATCGAACCCGCTCAACGGGCGCAATCGCTCAGCTCGGAAATTTGGGCACCGTTTCGGGCACCCCGATATTCGCCGGCCTTCTGGCTGGCTTTGGCTTGTCCGGCATTCTACTCGGACTTGCGGGCTTTTGCCTCGCGGGAGCGGGTGTTTTGCTGCTAATTGGCCGCTCCTTAGGGGATCATAAAAGATAACTGGTAAATGTTCCGCTAATGTTCCAAAATTAGGTTTGAGAGTAGCCGCAATCCACTTAGATAGTGTCCTGTGAACGGATGAGGGTATCATGGCAGAGCTGAAAAACATCGAGGTGCGCGGCGCGCGCGAGCACAACCTCAAGAGCATCGACGTAGATATTCCCCGTGACAAGCTGGTGGTGATTACAGGGTTGTCCGGCTCTGGCAAATCGTCATTGGCCTTTGATACGATCTACGCCGAAGGGCAGCGGCGCTATGTCGAGAGCCTGAGCGCCTATGCGCGTCAATTCCTTGATATGATGCAGAAACCTGACGTCGATCACATCTCAGGCCTTAGCCCTGCCATCTCAATTGAACAAAAGACAACCTCGAAAAACCCACGCTCCACCGTCGGGACCGTGACCGAGATTTATGATTATATGCGGCTGCTTTTCGCACGGGCAGGGACCCCGTTTAGCCCCGCCACCGGCGAGCCGATTGAGGCCCAGCAGGTCCAAGATATGGTTGACCGTGTCATGGCCATGGAGGAAGGCACGCGTGGCTATCTACTTGCGCCAATCATCCGGGACCGGAAAGGGGAATACCGTAAGGAATTCCTCGAATTGCGTAAGCAAGGTTTCCAGCGGGTTAAGGTTGATGGGGTGTTCTACGATCTTGATGAGCCACCAACGCTTGATAAAAAGTTCCGCCACGACATTGATGTCGTGGTTGACCGGATCGTGGTGCGCGAGGGTGTTGAAACCCGCCTAGCCGACAGTTTTCGCACGGCTTTGGATCTCGCGGATGGGATCGCCATCCTTGAAACCGCGCCGAAAGAGGGCGATCCCGACCGCATTACCTTCTCCGAGAAATTCGCCTGTCCGGTGTCCGGCTTTACGATCCCGGAGATTGAGCCGCGTTTATTTTCCTTTAACGCTCCTTTCGGGGCGTGTCCTAAATGCGATGGGCTTGGGCACGAGTTATTCTTTGACGAACGCCTTGTGGTTCCGGATGTGACACTGTCCCTTGCGAACGGTGCTCTGGCTCCGTGGAATAAGGGTAAAAGCCCGTATTTCCTGCAAACAATCGACGCTATCGCTGCTCATTTCGGTTTTGACAAAAAGAAAGCCTGGAAGGATTTGCCGCAAGAAGTTCAGCAGGTTTTCCTGCGCGGTTCGGGCAAGCAAGAGATTAACTTCCGTTACGATGAAGGTGGCCGCATTTACCAAGTACAACGCGTGTTTGAAGGCGTCATTCCCAACATGGAACGCCGCT
This sequence comes from Thalassobacter stenotrophicus, assembly GCF_001458315.1. GTDB lineage: Bacteria > Pseudomonadota > Alphaproteobacteria > Rhodobacterales > Rhodobacteraceae > Thalassobacter > Thalassobacter stenotrophicus. The sequence goes on from NZ_CYRX01000025.1 coordinate 253,787, forward strand.
ACCGCGAGACAGACTCAGCGTGGATTAGGGAAGAATTCGAGCGTTATCAAAACAACCGTTCTTGTGGCGCGTGCGATGGCTATCGGCTGCGCCCCGAAGCGCTGGCTGTCAAGATCGCGGACGTTCATGTCGGTCAAGTCGTACAGATGTCGATCCGCGAAGCCTTTGACTGGATATCGTCTGCGCCCGAGCATCTGAGCGTTCAGAAAAATGAGATCGCAAAAGCGATTTTGAAGGAGATTTCTGAGCGTCTTGGTTTTCTAAATAACGTGGGTTTAGAATATCTTACGCTTAGCCGTTCCAGTGGTACGTTGTCGGGTGGTGAAAGCCAGCGGATCAGATTGGCAAGTCAGATCGGCTCGGGGCTGACAGGTGTTCTTTATGTGCTGGATGAGCCGTCCATTGGCCTGCACCAACGGGACAATGATCGACTGCTCGGCACGCTAAAAAACCTACGAGACCAAGGCAACACAGTGATCGTTGTCGAGCACGACGAAGAAGCTGTGCGCGAGGCTGATTATGTTTTCGATATTGGCCCGGGCGCTGGTGTGCACGGGGGGCAAGTTGTGGCCCACGGAACGCCAAGCGAAATCGAGGCTCATGAAACCTCTATTACCGGAGCGTATCTAAGCGGACGTCGCGAAATCGCCGTGCCTGCGACGCGGCGTAAGAAGGGCAAGAAAAAGTTGACGGTCGTTAAAGCGACGGGCAACAACCTTCAAAACGTGACCGTCGACTTTCCGCTTGGCCAGTTTGTGTGCGTTACAGGTGTCTCGGGCGGTGGTAAATCAACTTTAACGATTGAGACTTTGTTTAAGACCGCTTCAATGAAGCTAAACGGTGCACGGCAAACGCCGGCACCGTGTGAGACGATCAAGGGCCTGGAACACCTTGATAAGGTGATCGACATTGACCAGCGCCCCATTGGGCGAACGCCGCGGTCAAACCCAGCGACTTACACCGGCGCCTTTACACCCATCCGGGATTGGTTTTCGGGTCTGCCCGAGGCCAAAGCACGCGGATACAAACCCGGCCGTTTCTCGTTTAACGTCAAAGGCGGGCGTTGTGAGGCGTGCCAAGGTGATGGTGTCATCAAGATAGAAATGCATTTCCTGCCAGATGTTTACGTGGAGTGTGAGACGTGTAAGGGACAACGCTACAACCGTGAAACTCTTGAGATTAAGTTCAAGGGAAAATCCATTGCGGACGTGTTGGACATGACTGTGGAAGATGCCCAGAGTTTCTTCCAAGCTGTTCCATCTATTCGCGAAAAAATGGATGCTTTGATGCGTGTTGGCCTTGGCTACATCAAGGTCGGCCAACAGGCGACAACCTTGTCCGGAGGGGAGGCGCAGCGCGTTAAACTTTCGAAAGAGTTAAGTAAACGTTCGACGGGGCGTACCCTATACATTCTGGACGAACCGACCACGGGTTTGCATTTTGAAGATGTGCGTAAGTTGTTGGAAGTACTGCATGAACTTGTGGATCAGGGGAACTCGGTCGTGGTGATTGAGCATAATCTTGATGTGGTTAAGACGGCTGACCACATCATCGACATTGGACCGGAGGGTGGCGATGGCGGCGGGCGCATTGTTGCTGAAGGTACGCCTCAGAAAATCGCTGAAATCCCCGAAAGCCATACCGGTCACTATCTTAAGCCGTTGTTGCAAAAGCGCTCATTGGCTGCTGAATAGGCTTAGGTCGTGACACGCAGGCTCTCTAAGCCATGAAAATGGTAAATGTCTGCGTACTGCGGCGTGCCTAAAAGCTTTAAATTAGGTTTTCGCTCCCACAGGCGATTGAGCGAAATCTCAAGTTCTAGGCGAGCAAGCGGAGCCCCAATGCAAAAGTGAATGCCTGCGCCGAAGCTTAACGGTTGCGCGTCGCTTCTGTCAGGATGAAACGAATTGGGGTTCTTGAAAGCGTTGGCGTCGCGGTTGCCCGAAGCCAAAAGAAGCGCGACGCGATCACCGGGATTAAATGTATGGCCCGCGATCTCAACGGTTTCATATGCGATCCGCTCAAACAGATGCAGCGGAGGATCGAACCTAAGGATTTCATTGATGAACGTCTCACCGATTTGAGGTGAAACTCCTAAGTCTAAGAGCGTCTTAACCGTATTTCCGAATGTATGAACGGTCGCTTCATGCCCTGCATTGAGCAACAGAATGCAGGTGCTGATGACCTCATGCTCGCTAAGCTTTTCTGCGGTGTGGGCTGTTAACAAGGTTGAGATCAGGCTGTCGTCGGGGGTCGCTCGTTTAGCCTCAATTTGGATCTTGATATACTCTGAGAAGCTTTGTGCCGCTGCCGCCGCGACATCCTCCTGCTCGCGTGTGCGATTAGATTGATACATCGCAACCATTCTTTTTGACCAGTCCACGAGGCGTTGCCAGTCCCCTTCGGGGACACCTAGGAAGCGCGCGATTATGCGCGCTGGTAGCGGACGTCCGTAGGTTTCGAGCAGGTCAAATGGCCCATTAGGAAAGGTATCGATGAGTTCGTCGCACAGTGCCTCGATTTCTGGGCGCAGGGCCTTTATGCGTCTGTTCGTAAATGCCCGCAAAACTGCGCCGCGCAGACGGGTATGATCCGGCGGCTCAAGTTCTAGCATCGAGTGTGCCTCTACCGCATAGAATGGTTTGAGGTGCGGTGGGACCTGGATGGGGGCCATAGGCGCGCGGCCAAATCGGCGATCGCGCAAAATGGTGTCGATCGTAGCGTAGTCCGTGGCGCATATGACATCGTAGTCTTGCCAGTGGACTAACGGCCCAGCCGAGCGCATTTTTTCATAGAATGGGTAGGGATTTTGAACAAAGGCTGGATCGCGAGGCGATTGTGACAAGCTTTGCATCACTGCGCGGCGAGGGCCTCAATGATTGGACAGAAATCTGCGGCCTTTAGGGACGCTCCGCCAACCAATGCGCCGTTCACGTTTGCGCAGCTGAAAATCTCACTGGCATTGGCCGCTTTGACGGAGCCGCCATAAAGCAGCGTAAAGTCTTTACCATCGTTAAACCTCACACACAGGTCGACGCGTAGGGCATCGTGGACCTCTGTTATCTGTTCGATCTCAGCTACGCGGCCTGTTCCTATGGCCCAAACGGGTTCGTAGGCTACGACTGTGTTGGCTGCAGTTGCGTCGTCCGGCACGCTGTTACGAAGTTGTTTCGCAAGAACGTCGAGGCAGTTACCAGCCTCGCGCTGAGCCAAGGTTTCGCCAATGCAAACAATGGCAATCAAGCCGGCGGACCAAGCGGCCTTTGCTTGTGCCTCAATGTCCTTATCAGTCTCGTTGTGATCGCTGCGTCGTTCAGAATGGCCAACGATAACATGCGAGGCGCCGGCATCGCACAGCATTTGGGCTGAGACATCGCCGGTATGTGCACCTTGGTTCGCAATGTGGCAATTCTGACCGCCGATGTGCAGCCCGGGTGTTGCTGCCGCCGCAATCAGTGTGGCTGGTGGGCAGATCAGCGCCGGAATGCTCGTCGCCGTAGCTGTATCTGCGATAGCCGGAAGTTCGCTCAGGTCGGACTTAAGCCCGTGCATTTTCCAATTGCCAGCGGCGAGTTTAGAGGGCATGCGCGGATCTCCTGAGCCAATGTGTTCAGGAGAGGTTAAGGCTTATCAACGGCCAATGCATCATCAAATTTGATCGACTCACCGCATCCGCACGCGTCGACGACATTGGGATTACGGAACTTAAAGCCTGCCTCAAGTAGGCTGACTTCGTAGTCAATTTCTGTTCCGAACAGGAACATCTGTGCCATAGGCGCGATCATCACACGCGCACCCTCGACTTCCACGACTTCGTCATTTTTGTCTATCTCAGAGACGTATTCCATCGTGTATTCCATCCCTGCGCAGCCACCTTTTTTGATGCCGATGCGCAAGCCCATGGAGTTATCTTTCTCCATTAGCTTTGAAATCTGGCCCGCAGCGGCGGGTGTTAGGGATACAGGTGGGTTGCCGGGAATGCCGAACATGAGCGATCTCCTTTGGGAGCAAGATAAGCCTGAGTGCATTTAGGCTCAAGAGGCAAGGCAGTGGTAAGTGAAGCGTTCAACCAGTTCAGCTATGTACAGCGTTCCAATGAGCGAGCCATTAACATGACCCTCAAGATCTTAACGCTGCGGTCCCGCTTTGAAAAAGCACACTCAGGGCTTTAGCACATCTGAACGGTTTCTACATGAAGCCCAATTCAAGCCGCGCTTCGTCGGACATCATCTCCATGCCCCATTGCGGCTCCCACGTTAGGTCTACGTCTACCTGCTTTACGCCTGGCAGGGGTGCTACAGCGTCAGCAACCCAGCCGGGCATTTCGCCAGCAACGGGGCAACCTGGCGCTGTAAGCGACATGATGATCCGCACTTCGCTTTCCGCATTGATATCAATGGTGTAGATCAGGCCAAGGTCATAAATATTGACGGGGATCTCTGGGTCGAACACCGACCGGCAGGCGTTAACGATGCCTTCATAAAGAGGGTGATCCGTGGAGGAGGGCGCGATCAGCGGCGTGCCTTCAAGAGCGTCTGACATGGAGAGATGAGCCTTCGACTTGTTTCCTTACCGAAAATATAGGGAATAGGATTGACGGCGTCCAGCCGTGAGGCGCGCATTAACCAATGCTGCGTAGTATTTTGGTTAACGGGCAGCGTTAAATAAAGAGTATAGTCGATAAACACCGGCAGCTTGAAACGTAAAACTGAACCTTTGGGCCACGCATCTTGCATGCCAACGCGCGCAGGCGTATCCGCCAGAGTATGACACAGACTTTTTCATTTAGCCTTCACGGCACTGACGGCCGCGCACGCACCGGCACCGTGCACACGCCACGCGGCGACATTCGGACACCTGCTTTCATGCCTGTCGGCACCGCGGCAACCGTCAAAGCAATGATGCCCGAAAGTGTTCGCGCGACAGGGGCCGACATCCTGTTGGGAAACACGTACCATCTGATGCTGCGCCCGACGGCGGAACGCGTGGCGCGCTTGGGTGGCTTGCACAAGTTTATGAATTGGGACCGACCGATCTTAACGGATTCGGGTGGTTTTCAGGTGATGAGCTTGGGCGCACTGCGTAAGCTGACGGAAGAAGGTGTGACCTTCAAATCTCATATCGATGGATCCAAGCACCATCTGACGCCCGAACGCTCCATGGAAATCCAGCGGCTTCTCGGATCAGACATTGTGATGTGTTTCGATGAATGCCCGGCTCTGCCTGCGGATCGCGCACGTATCCGGGAAAGCATGGAGCTGTCGATGCGGTGGGCAAAGCGGTCGCGCGATGCGTTTGGGGATCGGCCCGGCCATGCTTTGTTCGGGATCCAACAGGGCGGGTTAGAAGAAGACCTTCGCGCCGAAAGCGCAGAAGCGCTGCGCGGGATTGAATTCGACGGCTACGCGGTTGGTGGGCTTGCAGTGGGCGAGGGCCAAGAGGCAATGTTTTCTTGTCTTGATTTCGCGCCAGAGCAATTGCCGAAGGACAAGCCCCGCTACCTGATGGGAGTGGGAAAGCCCGATGATTTGGTGGGCGCGGTGAAACGCGGCATCGATATGTTTGACTGCGTCCTGCCATCGCGTTCCGGACGGACGGGCCAAGCGTTTACGCGCCGCGGCGTTGTTAACATTAAAAACGCGCGCCACATGGATGACCCGCGCCCACTGGATGCCGAATGTACGTGCCCTGCGTGTTCAAATTACTCACGGGCATATCTGCACCATGTTTTCCGGTCTCAAGAAATCCTCAGCTCAATGCTGCTGACCTGGCACAACCTGCACTATTATCAGGAGCTTATGGCAGCGATGCGGGCGGCAATTGCCTCGGGCACGTTTGCCGATTTCGAAACAGGTTTTCACGCCGCGCGGGCGCAGGGTGATATTGAGCCGGTCTAGGGGTGGGCAACCGTGGTCTATAGTGATGGGCGGGTGAATTTGGTGAAAGCCCGTCTAAAAGCCGAGGGCCCGGGCGGTATACTTTGCCCAAGCCAACACCAGAAAAATCTGCGTATGCACGGCTCAACCCTTGGCGTCACGTCAGCACGGTTTACTTGCGGAGGAGTTGTCTAAAACTGTCTCGATCGCTTGCGGCGGCGGGGCGGTGCATGGCACAGTATGACAAAGACGTAACGGGACTGAGTCCTTGAAGCGTTAACGGTTGGACCCCAAGTATTGGGGCACAAGACCGGAAGAGCACCACTGCTGCCGCCGAGCGGGGCCGGGGCTCTTTGCGAAACATAAAGGAACCAAGATGGATCATACCTCTTACCCTGTCCTGCCGCTGCGCGATGTTGTGGTTTTCCCCCATATGATCGTGCCACTGTTCGTGGGGCGCGAAAAATCGGTACGCGCGTTGGAAGAAGTGATGCGCGACGACAAGCAAATCTTGTTGTCCAGCCAGATCGATCCTGCGGTCGATGACCCGACCAGTGATGGCATCTATCGCACAGGTGTGCTGGCTAACGTGCTGCAATTGCTCAAGCTTCCCGACGGCACTGTAAAAGTGCTGGTCGAGGGCCGTGGCCGCGTGCAGATCACCGAATTCATCGAAAACGAGAACTTCTTTGAAGCCGAGGCTGCGCCGCTTGAGGAAACCTTGGGAGATGAGGCCATCGTTGAGGCGATGATGCGCTCCGTGGCTGAGGAATTTGAGCGTTATGCCAAGGTTAAGAAGAATGTCCCCGAAGAAGCGCTGACAGCCGTTTCGGAAACACAGGAGCCCGCCAAGCTGGTGGATCTTGTCGCAGGCCACTTGGGTATCGAAGTCGCGGACAAGCAGGAACTGCTGGAATTGCTCGTCGTGGCAGAACGGTTGGAGCGTGTCTACGGCATGATGCAGGGCGAGATGTCGGTCCTCTCGGTTGAGAAAAAGATCAAATCCCGCGTCAAAAACCAGATGGAGCGTACGCAGCGCGAATACTATCTGAATGAGCAAATGAAGGCTATTCAGAAGGAGCTGGGCGACGGTGAAGAAGGCGGCGGCGAAGTGGCCGAGCTGGAAGCGCGGATCGCGGAAACAAAGCTCTCCAAGGAGGCCAAAGAAAAGGCCGATGCGGAGCTGAAAAAGCTCAAGAATATGTCGCCTATGAGCGCTGAGGCGACCGTGGTGCGCAACTATCTTGACTGGATGCTGTCCATTCCGTGGGGCACGAAATCTCGTGTTAAGAAAGACCTTAACCGCGCGCAGAACGTCCTCGACAACGATCACTATGGCTTGGAAAAGGTTAAGGAACGCATCGTTGAATACCTTGCGGTCCAGCAACGCTCGGCCAAACTGCGCGGTCCGATCTTGTGTCTGGTCGGACCTCCCGGCGTGGGTAAAACCTCGCTCGGAAAGTCCGTGGCAAAGGCCACTGGGCGTGAGTTCATCCGTATTTCCCTTGGCGGTGTGCGGGATGAAAGCGAAATTCGCGGCCATCGGCGCACATATATCGGCTCAATGCCTGGTAAAATTATCCAAGCCCTGAAAAAGGCGAAAACCACGAACCCACTGATCTTGCTCGATGAAATCGACAAGATGGGTCAGGATTTCCGTGGTGACCCGGCCTCAGCCATGCTTGAGGTGCTTGACCCTGAGCAGAACGGCACGTTTGTCGATCACTACCTTGAGGTCGAATATGACCTTTCGAACGTGATGTTCCTCACGACGGCGAACTCCTACAACATGCCCGGGCCGCTGCTGGACCGGATGGAGATCATCAGCCTCGCAGGGTACACCGAGGAAGAAAAAGCCGAGATTGCCAAGCAGCACCTCATCTCAAAACAGGTTAAGAACCACGGCCTGCGCAAAGATGAATTCGCGCTGTCGGACGAAGCGCTGCAAGAGATGATCCGCACCTACACCCGTGAGGCGGGCGTGCGGAATCTGGAGCGTGAGATTGGCAAACTGGCCCGGAAAGCCGTCACCAAAATCGTTCGCAAAGAAGCCGACAAGGTTGAGGTGACGCCGGACAATTTGGATGATTTCCTTGGCGTGAAAAAGTACCGCTACGGTCTGGCCGAAAGCAAAGATCAGATCGGTGTTGTGACGGGCTTGGCCTATACTTCCGTTGGTGGTGATTTGCTGCATATTGAGGCGCTGAAGCTGCCCGGTAAGGGGCGGATGAAGACCACGGGTAAACTGGGCGATGTGATGAAGGAGTCGATTGATGCGGCGTCTTCCTACGTTCGCTCGATTGCGCCAAAAATTGGTGTGAAGCCGCCGATGTTCGACACGTTCGATATCCACGTACACGTTCCCGACGGTGCCACGCCCAAGGACGGTCCCTCCGCTGGTTTGGCGATGGTGACGTCCATTGTGTCGGTCCTGACCGGTATCCCCGTGCGCAAAGATATTGCGATGACGGGTGAGGTTAGCTTGCGCGGCAATGCGATGCCCATCGGTGGTCTTAAGGAAAAGCTCCTTGCGGCTTTGCGTGGTGGGATCACGACCGTGCTAATCCCTGAGGAGAATGAAAAAGACCTCGCGGATATTCCGGATAGTGTCAAAAATGGTCTTAAGATCATTCCAGTCACGCATGTGTCCGAGGTGATTGAACGTGCATTGGTCTCTGCACCAGAGGCGGTGGAATGGGACCAAGCCGCAGAAGAAGCCGCGGCCTTGGCGCGGATCACCTCCGACAAGGTGACTACAGCTACGACGCACTAGGCGCCTATCTGCTACAGACAGAATATCAGCCGTCCGCGCCCGTCGCGGGCGGCTTTCATTTTTGTAACTCAGGTTTCGGGTCCTTTGACACCGGATCGGCGCTTCAAGCGCGCCTCAGGAGGCGTAAAATTCCGCCTATACTCGGTTCAGTTTTTGCCTGAACAGCCTCTTGCATCCGACCCACAGCCTCGCTAGACCACCGTCCAAGGGTGATTAGCTCAGTGGTAGAGCGCTTCGTTCACATCGAAGATGTCAGGAGTTCAAATCTCTTATCACCCACCATTCTTTCTCGAATATGCGCGGCAAACCACCTGCAAGAGAGGGCCTTCATGACAGTCGAACTCTTCGTTTTGCGCCATGGGGAAACAACCTGGAATCGCGAAGGCCGCATGCAGGGCCATCTTAATGCGCCTTTGACCGAATTGGGTGTGGAGCAGGCGGTTACACAGCGCAATATCATGGCTGAACAGGATCTTAGCGGCTTTTGTGTGCTATCCAGCCCGTCTGGCCGTGCGGTGGAAACAGCCGCTATCGCGCTGGGGCCCCTCGTCACCGAAATCACCACAGATACCGATCTGCGTGAGGTGGGCGTTGGCGAATGGACTGGCCGTTTGCGTGCCGAATTGATCGATCCGACAGAGTGGCAGGTGACGGCCGACGGTGTGCTGGAGTTGTATGATATGGCGCCGGGTGGCGAAGGTCTTGCGGGCCTAGAGGCGCGTTGCGCCCGGTTTTTGGCGCGCCTTGAGGGGCCGCATGTGCTGGTCACGCACGGGATCACCAGCCGCATGATCCGGGCTCTCGCACTCGGTCACGGGCCGAATGTGACGCTTGCGACGTTGAGTGAAATGCCAGGCGGGCAGGGCGTTGTTTACCATGTGAAAGATGGTCAACAAAAACGTCTCTCTTAGGGCTTGCTCCTCCCTAATCTTTGACGTATTGCCTCGCGTAACGGGTCGTTAGCTCAGTTGGTAGAGCGCTTCGTTTACACCGAAGATGTCGGGAGTTCGAGCCTCTCACGACCCACCATTACCCCAGACCAAAGCTCTGCCTCAGTCCTTGAGATTAGACCGCGTGCGAGCCACCCACACTCCACCTAAAATCATATAGACCATCCCCCCAAGGACGTATCCCAGGATTACAGCCCACACTGGCCCGCCAACCAGCCATACGGCTAATGCGGTTAATAGGGCACCAAGAATGCCAATGCCTATGAGGGCGCCAAGGGTCGTGATCGATTTCATACCCAATCGTCGCAAGCAAAGCTTAATACACCCTTTACAAGCGACATGCCGAGTTAAGCTTTTACGGCGAATTTTAGGAAATTCGCAGGGCAGTTCGGTCGAAAAAAGGCGTCGCAACGGACTTTATGGCCCCTCGCGCGGGCGGTCACGGCGATTCTGTGTGTGTCAGCCCGGAACAACCACCAAAACCGGGCCGTAACATGACGGCCCAGTTCACTTCATTCATCTTCAAATTTGCGCGCTAGCCTCGCAACGCAGGCAGGCCAATGCCCGTGCTCTCAAATCCGCCGTCCACGGCCAGGGTTTGCCCGTTTACATAGCTCGCTTTGTCCGAGCAGAGCCAACAAATTGCTTCTGCCAATTCTTCTTCCTGCCCATAGCGGTTTAGGGGAATCGCATCGTGGTAGGCGGCGATGATTTCGGGGGTGTGGACCGCCATCGCCAGCTTGGTGCGCACGGGGCCGGGGGCCACGCAGTTGGCACGCACGCCAAACTCACCCAGCTCGGCCGCTTGTTGTTCGGTCAAATGCGCAACGGCTGCCTTTGACGTGCCATAGGCCACTCGCAGTGTTGAAGCCCGTAGCGCCGAGATGGAGGCGATGTTCACAATCGCGCCCCTGCGCGCTTTGAGCAGTGGAATGAACCCTTGGGACATCAGGAACGTTCCATCAAGGTTGATCGACATAATTCGACGCCACCGCGCGAAATCGGTGTCCTCCATCGGGCCAAAATCCGCGATGCCGGCATTGTTCACCAAGGCGTTGATACCACCACCTGTCAGCTCGGTGACATTGGCCACAAGCGCGTCTACGTCAGCCTCAAGGCTGATGTCGGCCACGATGTCATGCACGTCGCCCAACCCTTCGGCTGAGGCCTCCAGGGCGGGGGCATCCCAGTCCACCCGGACGACTTTCCACCCATCTTCCAAGAACTTGGCAGTGGTCGCCAAGCCGATGCCCCGTGCTGATCCCGTCACGAGCGCTACTTTTTGTGTCATGTTTTCCTCCCGTTTTGCGGCAGCCTGCCATGCGTTGCAGGGGCTTACAATTGGGGATCGTTTGGGGTGGCCAAAGCATCGCCGCGTGCTCGGAAGGGCGATAAGACTTGTTTCCGTCCCTACGGCCCCTAGGGTGACGCAGGAGGCGCGCATGGGACATCTCACTCGCAATCAAATCGGTATTTTGATGATCTGCTTGGGTACCGGGCTGATCACGCTGAATGACATGATGTTCAAGGCGCTGTCGGGGGACTACGCGCTCTATCAGATCGTCTTTGCGCGCTCACTTGGTGGGCTGATGTTCTCGCTTATTATTCTACAGATCGAAGGGGGCTGGCGGCTTCTGCGGACCGCAACGCCGTGGCAGCACGCCGCGCGCGCGATGATGGTGGTTGTGGCGAATATGTCCTTCTTTCTGGCCATCGCGGCGATGCCACTGGGATTGGTGTCGGCGCTGTTCTTCGTAGCCCCGTTGTTGATTACGATTCTTTCGATCCCGGTGTTGGGCGAACAGGTTGGCATCCATCGCTGGGCCGCGGTTGGGGTGGGGTTTGCAGGCGTTGCGGTGATGTTCGTGCCTGAACTGCTTGGCCAAGGTCTTGGCGTCCCGGGGTGGAGCTATGCCTTACCGCTGGTCGCCGCGCTCAGCTACGCTGGCAATCAGGTGATGACCCGCAAATTGGGGGTAACTAGCCGGGCCAGCGCACTCGCCATCTATATCCAAGTTATGTTTCTGGTGGTGAGCATCGCTTCCTGCGGGGTGCTGGGGCAGGGGCAGTATGCGCAAGGAATCACGAACGAAAGTTTGGTGTTTTTGCTCCGCGCATGGGTCTGGCCGGCGCCCGGTGACATCTGGGTGTTCCTTGCGCTCGGACTTAACGTAGCGGCAATTGCCTATTGCCTGTCGCAAGCCTACCGGATGGCGGAAGCAGGTGTTGTGGCCCCGTTCGAATATGTGGCCCTTCCGCTCGCGGTTTTCTGGGGTTGGAGCGTTTTTGGAGAGATTCCGGGGCCATTTACATGGGCCGGAATGGTGCTAATCGCGGGGGCGGGACTTTATATTGTCTGGAGAGAAAGAAAGTCGCGAAAAAGGGATTGACCCCCCCGTGCGGTAGCATTATCCCCCTCCACACGCAGTACGCGGTTGTAGCTCAGTTGGTTAGAGTACCGGCCTGTCACGCCGGGGGTCGCGGGTTCGAGCCCCGTCAACCGCGCCACTGCTGTATGACCTTTAGGTCACGTAAGAAAGCCGCCCCTCGGGGCCGCTTTTTCGTTTCATACTAAATGGTTAGGTTAGGTTAGCCCTAGGGCTAACCACGTGATTTCCGCTCAAACCTTGGCAGCATAGCTGAGAAATCCTGCCCTGCGCCGCCTTCCGATTCCACAAAGGTTTCGTATAGCGCAGTGGTGGCTTGGCCCAAGGGCGTGTCCGCATCTACGGCCTCTGCCGCTTGCTGGCTCAACCGCAGATCTTTGAGCATCAGCTCGGCCGCGAATCCCGGTTTGTAGTCGTTGTCCGCCGGAGAATCGGGGCCAACACCGGGGGCCGGGCAATAGGCGTTCATTGACCACGAATATCCGGACGAAGTTGACACAACGTCAAACATCGCCTGCCGGTCGAGCCCCAGTTTGTCGGCCAAGGCAAACGCTTCACAGGTGGCTGTCATGGTCACGCCAAGAATCATGTTGTTGCAGATTTTCGCCGCTTGGCCGTTGCCCGCGCCACCGCAATGTACGGCCTTTTGCCCCATGATCTCAAACAGAGGTTGCGCGGTGGCGAATGCGTTCTGTGGGCCGCCGACCATAAAGGTCAAAGTGCCTGCATCCGCGCCACCCGTGCCGCCAGAGACAGGTGCGTCTAGCGCGGCAAGGCTTGCGGCCTCAGCCTGTTCGGCAACCGCCCGCGCGCTGTCCACATCCACGGTTGAGCAATCGAGCAGCACGGCCCCCGGCTTCATCGCCGCAATGACCTCGGCTGCGACCGCGCGCAGGATCGCGCCGTTGGGCAGCATCGTGATCACAACATCCGCACCCTGTGCGGCTTCGGCCCCAGAGGCCGCCGCCGTCACGCCCGCAGGGCAGGGCGCGTGCAGGTCAAACCCCACAACTGTGTGGCTCGCAGACGCCAAGTTGCGCGCCATATGGTGCCCCATATTCCCCAGCCCGATAAATCCAATCTGCATAGTGTCCCTCCTTCTAAATTTTCAAAGCATCCGGCCCTAATGGCATCAGCATGCGGGCGACGTCCGTGGCCGGAACAGCCTCGGGGCCCGAGTGGCGCCATTTGGGGGATTTATCCTTGTCGATAATCTGTGCGCGAATCCCCTCGACGAAATCGCTGTGCTCAAGCGCGCGGTGGGTAAAGCGGTACTCAAGCCCCAGCGCGTCTGCCATCGTGGTGGCATCATTCATCCGGTGCAGCATTTCAACGGCGCAGGCCATGCCCAGCGGCGCATTGCGCGAAAGCGCCTTGGCAGCGCGTTCGGCCAGCGGCCCGTCTGCGGCTGCAACACTTCGTACGATGTCGCCTAGCGTCTCGCCGCTAAACAGGGCGTCAATTTCGGCCTGTGCCGCAGCCAGCGGCGCGTCGGGCGGTGGCGCAGCTGCCGCGGCAATGACAGTAACATCTCCTGTCGTACACAAGGCGGCCTTTAGGTCATCCCAGCCGTTAGGCACGTAGTTATCCGCAAATCCGGCATAGATGGCATCCGCGGCTCCCATTCGCGCCCCGGTGGTGCCCAAGTATTCGCCCAAACGTCCCGGCGCGAGGTGCAATAACAACGATCCCCCCACATCCGGAACAAGGCCGATCGCGCATTCCGGCATCGCAATCTGACTGGTGTCATCCACAATGCGGTGCGAGCCATGGCACCCAACGCCAACGCCGCCGCCCATGGTAAACCCCTGCAAAAACGCGACGACAGGCTTGGCATAGTGAAAAATTTTAGCGTTCATGCGGTATTCATCCGCCCAGAACCGCTGCCCGTAACCGTACTCGCCTTTAATTCCTGCGGCATACATCTCTGCGATGTCACCACCGGCGCAAAAGGCGCGTGAACCCTCGGCATCAATCAGTACAAGGTCAACGGCATTGTCTTCGGCCCAAGCATCAAGGGCGGCCTCAATGGCGAGACACATTTCCCACGTCAACGCGTTCAACGCGTCCGGGCGCCGCAACGTAATCCGACCAGCGCGGCCCTCAATTCGGCACCAGATATCCTCTTGCAAGGCTGTCCCTTCCTTTGTTCCCAAAATACTCAAAAGGGGTGCGGGGGGCATCGCCCCCCGCGGGTCGTCGCGCAAAGCGCGGCGAAATCCCTTATTATTCCATCACAGGAATAGAGAAGGCAGCCCCGTCTTTAATGCCCGAGGGCCAGCGTGCCGTCACCGTTTTGGTCCGGGTGTAAAACTTGAACGCATCCGGACCGTGTTGGTTCAAGTCGCCAAACACGGATTTCTTCCAGCCGCCAAACGTGTGGTACGCCAAAGGCACTGGGATCGGGACGTTAATACCGACCATGCCGACGTTAATGCGCGCGGCAAAGTCACGTGCGGCATCACCATCACGAGTGTAAATCGCGGTGCCGTTGCCGTACTCGTGATCCATTGCAAGGCCGATGGCCTCTTCATAGTTTTGGGCACGCACGACCGACAGAACCGGGCCAAAGATCTCTTTTTGGTAGATCTCCATGTCCTTGGTCACGCGGTCAAACAGGTGCGGGCCTACAAAGAACCCGTCCTCATAGCCCTGCAACGAGAACCCACGGCCGTCCACGACCAGCTCCGCCCCGGCTTCAACGCCCGACTGGACCAAGCGCTCGATGTTGGCCTTTGCGGCGGCCGTTACAACGGGGCCGTAGTCCACATCCGCGCCAGAAGTGTAGGGACCCACCTTCAACGCTTCAATCCGCGGCACGAGTTTCTCGATCAGTTTGTCGGCGGTTTCTTCACCCACGGGAACTGCGACAGAAATCGCCATGCAGCGTTCGCCAGCCGCGCCGTAACCCGCGCCAATCAACGCATCCGCTGCTTGATCCATGTCCGCGTCAGGCAGGATGATCATGTGATTCTTGGCGCCACCAAAACACTGCACGCGCTTGCCGTTCGCACAGCCACGCTCATAGATGTAGGCGGCAATCGGGGTTGAGCCGACAAAGCCCACAGATTGGATGATTTCATTGTCCAGAATCGCGTCAACGGCCGTTTTGTCACCGTTCACGACCTGGATCACACCCTTCGGCAGACCCGCTTCTTCTAGCAGCTCTGCCAGCATGATCGGCACGGATGGATCGCGCTCGGAGGGCTTGAGGATAAAGCTGTTACCGCACGCGATGGCGGGGGCAAACATCCACATCGGGATCATCGCGGGGAAGTTAAACGGCGTGATGCCGGCGGTCACACCCAAGGGCTGACGCATCGAATACATGTCGATGCCGGGGCCTGCATCGGTGGTGTAATCCCCCTTCAGCAATTCGGGTGCGCCGATGCAGTATTCGACGACCTCAAGGCCGCGCTGCACATCGCCTTTGGCGTCGGGCAGGGTCTTACCGTGCTCGCGGCTCAGCGCTTCGGCCAATTTGTCCATGTCGCGGTGCAAAAGTCCGACAAAAGCCATCAAGACCCGCGCGCGACGCTGAGGGTTCACTGCAGCCCATTTGGGTTGTGCGGCCTGCGCGACGGCGACTGCATGTGCCATTTCTTCACCATTGGCGAGCGGAACGCGTGCCTGAACCTCACCGGTGGCCGGATTGTAGACATCGGCAAAGCGCCCAGATGAGCCCGCAACGCGCGCGCCATTGATATAGTGACACAGGTCTTCCATGACCGTTCCTCCCAAGTGAATTAAATCCCTGACCTTGAGTGGCAAATTCGGCGGGCGGGTGCAAAGGGGTTTTGACAACAAATGTGTCGCATTCGAATGCGCTCTGCTTTTTGCGCGCATAGGTTGTGTTTTCGCGCAGCTACACACCTTGACAGAAGCCCTTCTCGCGCGCACGCTTTCCCTAAAGAAAGTTACGACAGGGAGGTTTAGGGATGCTTGTTCATCAAATTCTGAAATCAAAGGCCACGACTGATGTTTTGACAATTGCGCCCGATGCACTTGTGTCGGATGCTGCAGCCGAACTGTCGTCACGCAAAATCGGCTCCTTGGTGGTCTCCAGCGGTGATGGAACGGCAGCTGGCATCCTGTCAGAGCGGGACATTGTGCGCGAAATCGGCCGTCGCGGCACCATCTGCCTGAGCGAAAAGGTCTCGGATATGATGACCAAAACGCTCGTGACCTGCGCTCCAAACGACGACGCGCAAAGCGTGCTTGAAAAAATGACCAACGGCCGGTTCCGCCACATGCCTGTGCTGGACAACGGCAAAATGGTCGGCCTCGTGACGCTGGGCGACATCGTCAAAGCGCGTTTGTCTGAGGTTTCTATGGAAAAAGAAGCCCTTGAGGGGATGATTATGGGGCACTAGCCCCTGCGCCTCGCACGATAATATCGCGGGACAGATGGACGCGGGTCTCTTGCTTTTTGCCCGCGCATCAGGTCTGCCTAGAGGACTTGATAGCACAAACCCCCGGAGGTGCCGATGCGCACTGGACTTTATCCCGGCACCTTTGACCCGATCACGTTGGGTCATATCGATATCATCAAACGGGCCTGTTCCCTGGTGGATCGCCTTGTCATTGGCGTGGCGATCAACCGCGATAAGGGGCCTTTGTTCTCGCTCGAACAGCGCGTTGCGATGGTTGAAGAAGAATGCGCCTTTTGGGCGAAAAAGACCGGTGTTGAAATTGTCGCGCATCCCTTTGAGAACCTGCTGATCGATTGCGCCCGCGATGTGGGCGCGCAGGTGATTGTGCGGGGGCTGCGGGCTGTTGCGGACTTTGAGTATGAGTTCCAGATGGTTGGCATGAACCGCCAACTCGACAACAGCATCGAGACCGTTTTCCTAATGGCTGAGGCAGAGCATCAGGCGATTGCCTCCAAGCTGGTTAAGGAAATCGCGCGGCTCGGCGGGGATGTGTCAAAGTTTGTCACGCCGCCTGTCAAAGAAGCGCTGCATCAGATGTACCCAAGCGACCGCGCGGTCCTGCGCCGAGAGGCCTGAAGCCCCCTTTCCCTTTCCGTCCAAGGCCCCTAGGGTGCCCGCCAAACGGACACGGAAAGGGAGCCACATGGCCGATATCAAAGATCCAGAAAACACGATTCTGATGGAACTCAAGGGCGGCACAGTCGTTATTGAGCTGCTGCCGGACGTTGCCCCCGGGCATTGCGACCGCATGAAAGAACTGGCCCGCGAAGGTGCCTATGACAACGTGGTGTTCCACCGCGTGATCGAAGGTTTCATGGCGCAAACCGGTGACGTACAGCACGGCAACCTCGATGCGGGCGGCAACATTCGTTCCGCAGGTACTGGCGGGTCCGACAAACCGAACCTGAAGGCTGAATTCTCTGGCGTACCACACGATCGTGGCACACTGGGCGCTGCCCGCTCGTCCAGCCCGGACAGTGCAAACTCGCAGTTCTTCATCAACTTCAACGACAACCACTTCCTTAACCGCCAGTACACGGTCTACGGCCGGGTCATCAGCGGTATGGATCATGTCGATGCGATCACCCGTGGCGAGCCACCTGCGAACCCCGATGTGATGATTTCGGTCAAGGTCGCAAGCGATGCCGATGCGTAGTCTTGCCTTGGCACTGGGGTTGGCGGTCGCCACGCCAGCGCTTGCAGTCGAGATGACCATCACGGTTGAGGGGGAGGCCAACGGCGCGATCACAATCGATCTGCTGGAAGAGGTCGCCCCCAACCACGTGGCGCAAATCAGAACACTGGCTGAACAAGGTGCCTACGACAACGTGGTGTTCCACCGCGTAATCGATGGTTTCATGGCGCAAACCGGGGATGTCGAATTCGGCAAACTCGGTGCAGATATGCGTATGGCTGGGCGCGGCGGATCGGATTTACCCAATATTTCGGCTGAGTTCTCGGATATCCCGTATGAGCGTGGCACGGTCGGTATGGCGCGGGCGCAAAACCCCGACAGCGCGAATTCTCAGTTCTTTATCATGTTTGAGCCAGGTCCGTTCTTGAACGGTCAGTACACAGTGATTGGCCAAGTGACAGAGGGTCTTGACGTATTGGACGCGATCAAACGTGGGACTGGATCGAACGGTGCGGTTGTTGGTCGTCCGGATGTGATGACGACGGTCACGATCTCTCGCTAAGACTTGAATATTGTAAACGAAGACGGGCGGCCTTTGCGGGCCGCCCGTTTTGCATTTAGTCTTAAGTCTTAGCTGGGTTTGCGCCGTCGCTTGCGGCCAATAGCCATCAAGCCTGCCAAACCCGTCATCGCCAGCACCGCGCCTGCGGGCAATGGCACCGCCGCGGCGGTTGCGGCGTCGATTGTAAAGCCGTCGTTCAGCCCGCTGTGGCGCATCTCGACGGATGCGGAGGTCACAAAGCCGCTGAAATCGACCACCACCAGTTTTTCGTTTCCGTTTCCGGCACCGGGCCCGAAGGTCGCGGTTTCGCCGCCCGCTGATACGGTCAGGCTCTGAAACTCACCGCCGTCACGTAGGCCAAAAATCAAGCGGTTAAATGAGGCACTGCCCACCCGGCTGACGTCCCACTTGATCCCAAGCGTATCGTTGGAGTTGAGCGATTTGCTCCCCGCGATTGGTACGAGGTTGCCCTGGCCGTTGATGCCATCGTCCTGAATGGCCAGATCCGCAGAGCACGTCCCGCCGCCGTTCGACCGACATGTGGAGCCACTCCCAACGCCGCCAAGGCTCGAAAAAGTCCCAACGCTTGTCCCGGTGAGGGGGCCGTTTAGCGCGCCGCCAGAATATGTTTCAAAGTCTTCGAGTGAGAAGTTTCCGCCCATCGATGACGCGAAAGCTGTCAGGTCAAAGGTTGCAACCGATATCGATGAAGCCTGCGCTGATGCCCCAAATGAAAGGGTGATGGCGCAAAGTGCCGCTAAGAACCGTTTTGTTTTCATGTCAAAATTCCGAAAGATATACTTTAGATATAAATCTGATACTAACGGTGATGTTTTGGCCTGAAAAGATACAATATGGCAAAAATTAGGTAAGTTACCCTACGTCACTTGGGCTTATGACGTAGGGCTAAGTCTCAGCAGGACGTTAGGATTGGAGCTGCACAAGCGCGTGGCGCTTCTTGCCAGCGCTTAGCTTTATAGGCGTCGCTAGGTCATCGGATGTCACCATTACGCCCGGATCGGTCAGTGCGGCGTCATTCATCTGCGCCCCACCGCCCGAGATCAGGCGCTTTGCCTCTTTGCCGGAGCCCGCAAGCCCGGACCGAGTGATCAGTTGCACGATGGAAATGCCATCGCCGACCTCATCGGCGGAAAGGGTTAAGGTCGGCAGATCGTCGCCCGCACCGCCTTTTTCAAACACTTCGCGTGCAGTTGCTTCGGCGGTTTTCGCGGCCTCGGCGCCGTGCAGGAGGGTTGTGACCTCATTGGCGAGAATAATTTTCGCCGCGTTGATCTCTGACCCCTCAAGCGCGCCAAGACGATCACACTCGTCAACGGGCAGTTCGGTATACAGCTTCAGGAATCGCCCAACGTCTGCGTCAGTCGTATTGCGCCAGAACTGCCAAAACTCATAGGGAGACAGCATCTCACCGTTCAGCCAGATCGCGCCGCCTTGGCTTTTGCCCATCTTTTTGCCGTCGCTCGTCGTCAACAGGGGGGTCGTCAGGCCGTAGACTTCTGAATCGATCACGCGGCGGGTCAGGTCGATCCCGTTAATGATGTTGCCCCACTGATCCGAGCCACCCATCTGCAACAAACAGCCGTAGCGGCGGTTAAGCTCCATGAAGTCATAGGCTTGCAGGATCATGTAGTTGAATTCGAGAAAGCTGAGCGATTGTTCGCGGTCCAGGCGGGACTTAACGCTTTCAAAGCTGAGCATCCGGTTCACGCTAAAATGCCGCCCGATGTCGCGCAAAAAATCGAGGTAGTTGAGCCCGTCCAGCCATTCGGCGTTGTTGCGCATGATCGCCTGACCGGGCGCGTCGCCGTAGTCTAGGTATTGCGCAAAGACTTTCTGCATTCCGGCGATGTTGGCATCAATCTGTTCGGGTCCGAGCAGGGGCCGCTCGTCCGAGCGGAACGACGGGTCGCCCACCTTGGTCGTGCCGCCGCCCATGAGGGTGATCGGCTTATGGCCCGTTTTCTGGAACCACCGCAGCAGCATGATGTTCAACAGGTGCCCCACATGAAGCGAGGCGGCCGTGGCATCATACCCGATATAGGCCGGGACAACCCCGGCGATCAGGGCGTCATCCAACGCTTGCAGGTCGGTGCAGTCGGCCAGAAAGCCGCGCTCGATGATCACGCGGAGAAACTCGGATTTGGGCTGGTAGGTCATCGGAATTGGGTCCATCTTTGGGGTGAGGTGTGCATAAGCAAAAGCGCGCGCAAGGGAAAGAGCCATGGAACGGATTTGGGCGGTTGGTGCCATGTCGGGCACGTCGATGGACGGTGTGGACACGGCTGAGCTGTTGACCGACGGGTCTGATATCTTTGCATTCGGCGAAACGGGGTACCGCCCGTATACCGAGCCTGAGCGCGCCGTTCTGCGTGCCGCCATGGGTAAATGGCAGGGTGATCCCGGCGTGGCTGAGGCCGCAAATGTCGTGGAAACGGCACATATTGAGGCGCTGCGCCTCTATGGCAAAAAGCTGATCGGTTTTCATGGGCAGACGCTGGCCCATGCGCCCGGCGGGCAAGGCACGCACCAAGCGGGCAGTGGCGATGTCTTGGCCGAGGCTCTCGGCGCGCCCGTTGTCTGGGATTTTCGCACCGCCGACGTGGGGCTAGGCGGGCAGGGTGCGCCGCTGGCGCCTGCGTTCCACTTTGCCTGTGCGCGTTGGATCGGGGCAGAGGCGCCGGTGGTGTTCCTTAACCTTGGCGGTGTTGCGAACATCACATGGGTCGATCCGCGTGTCGATCAAATGGACGCGCCGGGTGCGATGCTCGCGTTCGACACCGGCCCTGCGAATGCTCCGCTTGATGATCTGGTGCGCGCGGCCACGGGCGCAGACTATGATGCGGCTGGGCAATTGGCCGCTGGCGGGCGGTGTTATGCCGCCCTGTCCGAAGCCGTGCTGGAGCATCGCTTCTTTGGTGAATTGCCGCCAAAATCATTGGACCGAAATGAGTTGTCTCACGTCCTAGAGCCAATAACCACATTGCCCCTCGCGGATGCGCTGACCACGCTTGCCGATGTTGTCGGACGTTCAGTCGCGCGCGCACTGGCCTTTTGCCCCGAGATGCCAGCGCAGGTGTTGGTGGCGGGTGGCGGGCGGCAGAACCCGACGTTGATGGCGGCCCTTCACGCGCACATTTCATGCCCCGTAAACCCCGTCGAAACCGTGGGCCTAGATGGTGATATGCTTGAGGCGCAGGCCTTTGCCTACCTCGCTGTGCGGGTCCAAGCGGGCTTGCCGACATCCTTCCCGAGTACAACGGGTGTGGGGGCCTCAGTCGGGGGTGGGCGGATATCGCGCCCAACCTCTGAGGTCTAAATCTAGGTTTGAACCCGGATCACGGGCTGTTACACAAGCCGTATAGACAAATTGATTTTGCGTGTTAAAACGGCGTCGTTAGCGCTAACATATCGCGAGCGCGTTCCATTTTCTGCCTGCGGAGACCTAAACTATGGTTTCAAGAGTTATCCCCGTCGATGCCTTCGATCTCGTGATCTTTGGGGGGACCGGCGATCTGGCCCGCCGCAAAATCCTGCCTGGGTTGTACCGTCGCTTTTGGGCCGGTCAGATGCCCGATGAGGCGCGCATCATTGGTGCCGCCCGGACCGACCAAGACGTTGCAGCGTTCCGCACGATGGTCGCTGAGGCGATTGCCGAGTTTGTGTCTGAGCGCAAACGCGATGCGGATTGCATCAAACGGTTCCTCGACTGCATCGACTACGTCACCCTTGACGCGCGCGGTGAGGCGGGTTGGAAGGAACTGAAATCCAAGTGCCGGGCGAACACCGTACAGGCGTTCTACTTCTCAGTGGGTCCGGGTCTCTTTGGTGACATTGCAGAGCGGTTGCGCAGCTTTAAGATCGCACGGCAAGATGCTCGTATCGTTGTGGAAAAACCGTTTGGTCGTGACCTTGCGACAGCCAAGGAATTGAATCGCGAACTGAGCGCGAATTTCGACGAATCGCAGATTTACCGCATCGATCATTACCTTGGCAAAGAGACGGTGCAAAACCTGATGGCTGTCCGTTTTGGTAACGTTCTGTTTGAGCCGCTGTGGAACGCGCAATATG
Source organism: Thalassobacter stenotrophicus (assembly GCF_001458315.1). GTDB lineage: Bacteria > Pseudomonadota > Alphaproteobacteria > Rhodobacterales > Rhodobacteraceae > Thalassobacter > Thalassobacter stenotrophicus. Next base: position 275,992 of record NZ_CYRX01000025.1, read on the forward strand.
TGGATCACGTCCAGATCACCGTGGCCGAGACCGTTGGCGTTGGCGGGCGCGGGGCCTATTACGACAAATCCGGGGCGATGCGGGACATGGTGCAAAACCACCTGATGCAGTTGTTGTGCCTCACGGCGATGGAACCACCCGCCAAGTTTGATCCCGACGCCGTGCGCGATGAAAAGCTCAAAGTGATCCGCGCGCTGGATCCGGTAGAGGCTGACGATATCGTGCGTGGCCAGTACCGTGAGGGCGCAGAGCCGGGGTATCTACAGGATGTCGAAAATCCCGACAGCCGCACCGAAAGCTTCATCGCACTCAAATGCCACATCTCTAACTGGCGCTGGAAAGGCACACCTTTCTACCTGCGCACGGGCAAACGTATGGCCGCGCGGATGTCGGAAATCGTGGTGCATTTCAAACCCACCCCGCACAGCATTTTCGGTGAAGAGGCTGGGACCAAGGCTAATGTTCTCAGCATCCGGTTGCAGCCTGATGAGGGGATCGACCTGTCCGTGACGATCAAGGAACCCGGGCCCGGGGGGATGCGCTTGATGGACGTGCCGCTGGATATGTCCTTTGCCGAAGCCTTGGGCGAAGAGGCTGCCGACATGCCCGACGCCTATGAGCGGCTGATCATGGATGTGATGCGCGGCAACCAAACCCTGTTTATGCGGGGTGACGAGGTTGAGGCGGCTTGGGCGTGGACCGACCCCTTGATTGAGGCGTGGACCCGGCGCGGCAGCAAACCATGCAGCTACGCCCAAGGGAGCACAGGCCCAGAAGAAGCAATGATGTTAATGCACAAGGACAGACGCCGCTGGCGCGAGTTGGAGCAATGAAAGACCTAATCGAATACCCCGACGCCGACATGATGATGTTGGATCTGGCCAACACGATTGCCGGATCCCTCGAAATGAACCTGCAAACCCATGAAACGGCCTCGCTGTGTGTGCCCGGTGGAACAACGCCGGGTCCGATTTTCGATAGCCTATGCGCCGCGGATCTGGATTGGGCGCGGGTTACGATCATGCTGAGCGATGAGCGGTGGGTCCCCGAAAGCTCGCCTCGGTCGAACACCGCGCTGTTGATGCACCGGTTGTGCGTCGGGCGCGCGGCGGCGGCCAAGATCGCGCCGCTCTATATGCAGACCGACACCCCCGAGGATGCCTTGGACGAACTGATTGAGGGTCTGAAACCCGCGCTGCCGATCTCGGTTCTTTTGCTGGGTATGGGCGCGGATATGCACACGGCCTCGCTGTTTCCGGGCGCGGATCAACTGGATGCTGCGTTGCGTGACGACGCGCCCGCTTTGATGGCCATGCGGGCCCCAGGCGCGCCTGAGCCGCGCATCACCCTGACGGCCCCGGTTCTTGCCGGCGCGATGGAGACGCATATCGTGATCATCGGTGATGAAAAGCGCGAGGCGCTGGAACGCGCCAAACACCTCAGCCCACAGGCCGCGCCCGTTTCGGTCGTTTTGCCAAAAGCCACGGTTCATTGGGCACCATGAATACGTTTTGGAAGGCCGTTGCGCAGGCCAAGCAAGAAACAGGCGCAGACATCCAAACACTGCTGAGCGATCCGGCGCGGGACTTTACCGTGTCGCAAGGCGATGTGATCTTTGACTACCGCAAGACGGCGATGACACAGGCTGCGCGCACGACTCTTTTGGCTGCGGCCGAAGCCGTCGTGCCTGCCGCGCGTGCCGCGATGTTTAACGGTCAGCCGATCAACGATACCGAAGGCCGCGCCGTGTTGCACACCGCGTTGCGTGCCGGTCCCGACGCCGAAATCCACGTAGACGGCGCCGATATCATGCCCGGTATTCGCGCGACATTGGACCGTATGGGCGCATTCGCGGACCAAGTCCGCAGCGGCGCGTTCACTGGCGCTGGTGGCAAAATCACGGATGTTTTGAACATCGGGATTGGGGGCTCGGACCTTGGGCCTGCGATGGCAACTCTCGCGCTGGCACCCTTTGCGGATGGCCCGCGCGTGCACTTTGTCTCGAACGTGGATGGCGCCGATTTTGCGGACAAAACGCGCGGGTTGAACCCTGCGACGACGCTCGTGATCGTGGCGTCCAAGACATTTACAACGATCGAGACGATGACCAACGCGGCCACGGCAAAGGCGTGGATGGCGGATGTGCCGAACCTTGATGCGCAGTTCGTCGCGCTCAGCACGGCGGATGACAAGGTCGCGGCCTTTGGCATTCCGCCCGAACGGATGTTCGGGTTTGAGGATTGGGTCGGTGGACGCTATTCGATGTGGGGGCCGATTGGCCTGTCGCTGATGCTGGCCATCGGGCCAGAGCGGTTTGAGGCGATGCTGGCGGGTGCGCGCGCTATGGATGACCATTTCCGCACGGCCCCCTTGGCACAGAACATGCCGGTGATACTGGCGCTGGTTGGCATCTGGCATCACCAAGTGTGTGGGTTTCCGACGCGTGCGGTGCTGCCCTACGACAACCGCCTTGCGCGGCTGCCTGCCTATCTCCAACAGCTTGAGATGGAGAGTAACGGCAAGCGCGTCACCATGGATGGCCAAAACAGCGAAGGCGTGACAGGCCCCGTCGTCTGGGGCGAGCCGGGCACAAACGGCCAGCACGCGTTTTACCAGCTGATCCACCAAGGCACGACGCCGGTTCCGTGCGAATTCATGATCGCCGCGCGCGGTCATGAGCCTGATCTGGATCACCACCATCGACTTTTGATCGCCAACTGCCTTGCCCAGTCCGAGGCGTTGATGCGCGGGCGGTCCTTGGAGGAAGCGCGGGCGATTATGGCCGCAAAGGGTTTTGAAGACCCCGAGCAAGATCGCCAAGCGCGCCACCGGGTATTCCCGGGCAACCGTCCGTCTACGACGTTGATCTATCCGCAGCTAACCCCCGAGGTTTTGGGCCAGATCGTGGCGCTTTATGAGCACCGTGTGTTTGTCGAAGGTGTGATGCTGGGCATTAACTCTTTCGATCAATGGGGCGTTGAGTTGGGCAAAGAGTTGGCTACAGCTTTGGGGCCGTTGGTCGATGGCGCGGACGCGAGCACTAAGGATGCCTCAACCCAAGCGCTGCTTTTGCAATTGCGCGCTTGGCGGGGGGACTAATCTGTCCCGCTACAGGCCAAAATCAGCGCGCAGAGCGGTTGCAGTAGCAATTGCTCTGAGCAAAATATCAGGCCAAGGATGTTAACTTATATGGCCCTGACAGATGATTGATTGGCTGCTCTTCATTCCCGCTTGTTTCGCGCTGAACCTCGCGTTTGGACCGAACAACTTGTTGGCGTTAACCCATGGGGCAAGGCGGGGCGTTGGTTTTGCTGCGCTGGCGTCGCTTGGGCGATTGCTCGCCTTCGCCCCCATGATCGCGCTCAGCGCGCTGGGGTTGGGTGTGATCCTAACGGCGTCATCCGTGGTGTTTGGCATCGTCAAGATTATCGGTGCGGCCTATCTGATCTGGCTTGGTATCTCGCTTTTGCGCAGCGCGTCATCCATAGATGCACGATCCCTGTCCGGGGGCGATATCACCTTGCCGCGCGCTCTTCGGTCCGAGGCTTTGGTCGCCCTAAGCAACCCCAAAGCCATCCTCATCTTTGCCGCCTTTTTCCCGCAGTTCATCAGCCTTGAGGCCTATTGGTCGGGCTATGCGATGTTGGGCGCGGCTTTCTTGATGTTGGAGGTCATGGCGATCCTCGTCTACGCACTGCTTGGCAAGGTCGCGTCACGCTTTGCCGCTGGCGGCTTGCCGATTTTTCAGCGCCTATCAGGGGCCATGATGTGTGTGTTTGGGGCTGTTTTGCTGTTTAGCCCGCAGCCAAGCCCGCGCTAGGGGCTAGCTCTCAAACACCGCGCCATCCTTTTCGGTGATCACGTCGATGAACGCTTGGGGCAATGCTTTGCGGGTCACGGCGTCCTCTTCCATCAGCACGATCACCGCATGCCCCACCGCGCAGACTTGGCCACGGGCGACAACGGCGTATTGCATCTTCCACGACGTGCGCCTGTAGCTGAGGGACCGGCCGACGACGATGTATTCCTCATCGAGGTGCAGGGGGGCTTTGTATTCTACATCGACGTTGCGCAGAACCAGAACTGGACGCTCGCCTGACGCGACAAAATTGGCGATGCCGTAGTCGCGCATATAGGCCACGCGAAAGCTTTCGAACCAGCTGAGATAGACGGCGTTGTTGACGTGGTTGAGCACGTCCAATTCATGGAACCGCACCCGGTCTGCTTGGCCGATGTTGAACACATCCGGCACCCCGCGCGCGCGCAAGGTTGGGATATCAAGCGGGGTTAGTAGGGGCAGGGACATCAGAGGGCTCATGGCTAGAACAGTTGGCGGCCAAACTGCACCATCTGCTGCTGGGGTCAACCAGTTCGCGATGTTTGGAGGGACTGGAGCGGGTAACGAGAATCGAACTCGTAACTTAAGCTTGGGAAGCTCGCGTGATACCTTTTCACCATACCCGCGTCCGTGGGATTACTTAGGCCGGGTCGCGGGGGGATACAAGCGGTGTTGATACGATTGGGGATCGTTCTTTGTGGAATGTTTCGCATGGCCAGAGCCTCTCGTGGCTCTGGCTATTGGTCTGTTGGCACTAGGCGCGGCGGCGGCGTCGCCCTGAGCTGTTCTTTTCTCCTCCCTGCCCAAAATGCGTCGCAGGAAGCGGCGCAATCGCGGCAAGATGCGGAAAGGGGTCCGTGGCGTGCGGGATCGCGTTCGCGTTGACGAAATGCTCTTGGAACTTCGGTTCAATCGCGGTTTCGATCTTTTCGATCCGGCTGACCAGCCCTTCGATGTGGGCGCGGGCGCCTGCGTTGCATAGCGCCATGCGCGCGCCATGGCCCGCGGCGTTGCCCGCACTGGTGACATTTTCAAGCTGTGCATCGGGGATCATCCCCAAAACCATCGCGTGCTTGGGCGAGATATGCGCCCCAAACGCCCCGGCGAGCGTGACGCGGTCAACCGTGTCGACGCCCAGCTCATCCATCAACAAACGCGCCCCGGCATAGAGCGCAGATTTAGCAAGCTGGATCGCGCGGATATCGCCTTGAGTGACAGTGATGCGGGGACCGCCCGCCTCGGTGCCGTCCCACAGGAGGTATTCATTGGTGCGCCCGGTGGCGACTGCACGCGGCGTGCCGGTTTGCGCCTCTGACCCGATCAGGCCTGACGGATCTAAAAGGCCAGCCATCCGCATTTCAGCGACGGCCTCAATGATGCCCGAGCCGCAAATCCCGGTGATCCCGGTCTCGGCGGTGGCTTCTGCGAATTCGGGCGCGTCGGACCAAACGTCTGAGCCGATCACGCGGAAACGTGGTTCTTTGGTGACGGGGTCAATCTCAACCCGCTCAATCGCGCCGGGGGCCGCCCGTTGGCCCGCGCTGATCTGGGCGCCCTCAAACGCGGGGCCTGTTGGGGAGGAACACGCCAAGACCTTGGAACGATTGCCCAAAAGGATCTCCGCATTGGTCCCCACATCAACGATCAGGACCAAGTCATCCGAGGTTTCGGGAGATTCCGACAAAGCCACCGCAGCGGCGTCGGCACCCACGTGTCCGGCGATACAGGGCAGCAGATAAGTCTGAGCGTTGGGGTTGAGGTTACTCAGCTCCAGCTCGCGCGCGTGCAGCGAAAGACTGCCCGAAGTCGCTAGCGCAAAGGGCGCTTGGCCCAACTCAACAGGGTCAATCCCCAAGAGAAGGTGGTGCATGACCGGGTTGCACACGAACACGGTTTCAACGACTTGGCGCAGTTCAACATCTGCTTCACGGGCGAGTTCCGCAAAAAGGGTGTTGATGCCTTCGCGCACGGCGCGCGTCATCTCAACATCGCCACCAGGGTTCATCATCGCATAAGATACGCGTGACATGAGGTCTTCGCCAAAGCGAATTTGAGGGTTCATCAAGCCAGATGACGCGAGGACGGATCCATCCGAAAGGTCGCAGAGGTGTGCCGCGATCGTGGTTGAGCCAAGGTCAACAGCAAGACCATAGAGCGGGCCCTCAAAGAAACCCGGCCACACATCAAGGATTTCGGCGCGCCCATGAGGCGGCTGGAACACCGCGAGCGTGACGGTCCATTGCCCCTTGCGCAGAGCGGGTTGAAGCGCGCGCAAAACACCGAGTGACGCAGTAACACCGGTGATGTTCCACTGCGCCTCAAGCGCTTGTCCGACGCGCTCAAGATCCCCGGTCGGTTCATCCATGTCGGGCTGCGCGACCTCGACATAATAGAGGCGTGTTGCCGGATCCATCGTGATAGGCCGCTGGCTCGCGGATTTGCGGATAACCTGTTTATGCACTTGGCTTTCTGGCGGGACGTCCACGACCACATCGCCTTGCACTTTGGCCTGACAGCCCAAGCGCCGGCCGTCAATCAAGCCACGCTTGTCTTTGTAGCGCTGCTCAACGGCGTTCCAGTCCGATAGCGCATCGGACGCGACCGTGACCCCATGCTTTGGAAAATCTCCCAAACCCGGCTGAATTTGACACTTAGAGCAGATACCTCGGCCACCGCAGACGCTATCAAGATCGACGCCAAGCTGCCGTGCAGCCGTCAGGATCGGCGTGCCAACCGCAAAACGGCCGCGTTTGCCAGAAGGGGTGAACACAACAAGGGGGTCTTGGGCCATATGCAATTCGGTGTGCCGCGAGAAGACTTTTCAAAAAAGTCTTCGTGGCCGAAAAATCTTGGAAGATTTTTTCGATGTCACACGATGAGGTGGAGGGGGTCGCGTGTGCAGATAATGATGAACTGTCCGCCTGCTTCGATGAGATGGAACCCGCGTCTTCGGACTTCCAGTTCAAAGGTTTTTCGCCCCACTTTTCGCTCTACGTCTGCCACTTTACGGCGCACAACTCCTCCATTTTGCGCAGATTTTGCCAGAAAAATCTGGTGCATCCACTGGTCATCTTGGAAAGTGAGGGGCAAATCAGGCATAGGCCCAGTTTGCCGCCTCAGGGTTAATAGTCGCTTAAGCGCGGCGGCGACGACCGCCACCGGCCCGGCCCGCACGACCGCCTTGCGGGGCGGCGTCTGGGTCTTTGTTAAAGTTGATCCAGGCCGCACCGGACGGATCCTTGTCGCTTAGGAAGTTAGCGGCGCGAATGGCCTCCATTTCCTTGCCCGCACGAGGTTTGGTCGACCCCATCCCGAACAGCTTTACAAAGGTCTCGTCGTCCATGCCCTCGGGCAGAATAATACCCGCAGCCTCGATCAGAGCCTTGCGTTCGGCGATCTTTTTGGGGCCAACGGGCAAGGCAACAGGGTTCATGATTGCAGAAGTCATGCCCGCCTGCATCGCCATAGGCAGGAATGCGTTGTTGATCCCGTGACGGTTGGGCAAACCAAAGCTGATGTTGGAGGCACCGCAGGTTGTGTTCACGCCCAACTCATCGCGCAGACGGCGCACAAGTGTGAATACCTGCAGGCCAGCGGTGCCCATGGCGCCTACGGGCATCACAAGCGGATCCACAACGATATCATGTGCGGGGATGCCAAAGTCAGCGGCGCGTTCCACGATTTTCTTCGCCACGGCAAAGCGGACTTCGGGGTCCTCTGAGATGCCGGTGTCGTCGTTCGAAATCGCCACAACTGGCACGTTGTATTTCTTGACCAGAGGCAGGACCAATTCCAGCCGCTCCTCTTCTCCGGTGACGGAGTTCAGAAGGGGGCGGCCCTCGGCGGCCGCGAGACCATTTTCCAACGCGCCGGGGACGGAACTGTCGATGCAAAGGGGCACATCCACGACGGCCTGCACGCGCTCAACCAATTCCTTCATCAATGTTGGTTCGACAAAGTTGTTGTCTGCGTAGCGGGGGTCTTCGGCCATTTTGTTGGAGAAGACCGCGCCGGAGTTCACATCCAGCACGCCCGCGCCCGCGGCGACCTGTGCAATCGCGTCGGCTTCCACGCGGCTGAAATCGCCGCGCTCTAGTTCTTCGTTCAGGATTTTGCGGCCCGTCGGATTGATCCGCTCACCGATCACGCAGAACGGCTCGTCAAAGCCCATGACGACTGTTTTTGTTTTTGATTCCAGAACCGTACGGGTCATTGTTTATCCTATGTTTGCGGCTGGAACGCCCGAGGCGCCACCGTTGTCTTTGGCCCAATTTGCATTTGTCTTGATCCCGCCCAGCGGGAAGAAATGCACGTTGGTGATGTTGAAGTCTGGGTTGGCGGCCTTGTGCACAGCCAAATCCGACAGGAACTCTGTAGGCTCGTAGGGCAGCAGCAGTTTCGTGACGTCCATCGCCCGCTTTTGCAGAACCTTGAGCGATGCGCCGACACCACAGGCGATCGAGAACTTAATCAGCGTTTGCAGCTTTGCAGGACCCGCGACACCGATGTGGATCGGTAGGTCCATGCCCGCGGCTTTGAGGTCATCAGCCCATTTGATCACGGGACCGGCCTCAAAGCAGAACTGTGTTGCGATGGCCATCTCGGCATCGGTGCGTTCGCGGGCGAAATCTGCTTTCCACATGATCGCCTCGTTCACGGCTTTCATGCCGCCATCGGGGTCGATGTCTTTGTTGCCCTCGGGGTGACCCGCAACATGTAACCGCTTGAACCCGGCTTTGTCGAACAGCCCCGTTTCCAGCAATTGCATTGAGCTGTCGAAGTCGCCGTGGGGTGTGGTCACACCACCGGCCAGCAGCAGCGCTTGGTCCACGCCTGCTTCGCCTTGGTAGCGCGCGATCCAATCGGCCAATGTGTCCGCGTCCTTGATGATGCGGGCGGGAAAGTGCGGCATCACCGGATAGCCAGCCTCGGACAGGCGGCGCGCCGTGGCGACCATGTCATCAATCGGCGTGCCTTCGATGTGGGCAATGTACACGCGGGTGCCTTTGGGCAGAAGCGCGGTGAAATCCTCAATCTTTTCGGCGGTGCGTGGCATCACCTCGATGGAGTAATCCGCCAAAATAGCCTCAAGGTCGGCGCCTTGAGTTGCATCAGACTTGCGTTTGAAATTCAGCAGGGCCATCAGGCTCTCCCTCCAGGTCATTGCCGGCGCTCAGGCGCGGCCATCATTGGCGATCAGCGTTTTGATACGCTCTTGATCATACTCGGCGTCCAACCGTGCGGCCTCTTGGGTCGCGATATCGGCGGGGTCGCCCTCTACGGGGTAGGGCGCAGCTTTGCGCCATTCGGCCAAGTAGTCATCTGTCTCGGCGGCGCCTGATTTCATCGCCGCCCGGTCAATCGCTTGCTCGAACCGTTCGGGCAGTTGCGCTTTTGCGCCCCGACGGCCTTTGCCCACAATCACCTGTGCGGGGATATCGCGCCAAAATACTACTGTTACGTCTGGCATGGATGAATCCTCCCTTGCCCCCTGATAGGGCCTTGCGCACCGCGCGCTGTGCTTGATTTCGACACGTCCTGTCGCACCTGCGACAACAATGCGTCGCAGGTCGGTTTTAGGCGTTTTTTATATGCGGCGCGAGGGGCGGGTGCTCTCGTAATTCTCATCATGTTCATGAGCCGCTGTGGATAGGGGCGCAAACATTAACGGATGCTTAAGCGGGCAGGGGGTATGCTGAGGGCAATCCGTGCAATGATCCAAGGCGATACAACCTAGACGTATACCTTGTGCGCGCCTGCTCGCGGGCGTAAGTATTGGGTAACCAGTTATGAAAGGCGCGTTTCATGTCGCCGAAACACCCCCGGCCGGGCGCGGGGCACTTGAACCCCGGTGCGCAGGCCCCAAAGGGCCCTCGCAGGCGGCCCGCTGCCGTCCCGCGCAAAGACAAACCCGATCCCGCGGATCTGTATGCCGCGCTGGATCTTGGCACCAACTCGTGCCGGATGCTCGTGGCGCAGCCCAAGGGCAACCAATTGCATGTCGTCGATAGCTTTTCCAAATCGGTTCAGCTGGGCAATGGGCTCGAAAGCTCGGGTCGGCTGAGCCGTGCGTCCATGGCGCGCACGGTTGGCGCGCTTAAGATTTGCAAACGAAAGCTGCAAAAGCACGATGTGCGCCAGATGCGTCTTGTTGCGACCGAGGCCTGTCGCCGCGCGACCAATGCGGCCGACTTTATCAACGTTGTTGAGCGGGAAACCGGCCTGCGGCTTGAGATCATCAAACCAGAGGAGGAGGCGCGGCTTGCCGTTGTCTCCTGTGCGCCGCTGGTTTCGACCAAGACGGAGCAGCTTTTGGTCGTGGACATCGGCGGCGGCTCGACCGAGCTGGTCTGGATTGACCTAAGCGGTGTGCCCCGGATTGAACGTCCCCGGGCTATCATGCGGCTGCACGCGGGGTTCTTGCCCGCCAATGACTTGTTCCCCGCGGCCAAAGTGGTGGACTGGATTTCGATCCCCTTGGGGGTCGCGACGCTCAAGGACCAATTCAACGATGTCAGCGACGATGCCGCGCGCTTTGCGCTGATGTCGTGGTTCTTTGAGGAAAAGCTGGCCGAGTTTTCACCCTATGAGGACGCAGCCGATCAGGCCCGTGAGGGGTTTCAGATTATTGGCACATCAGGGACGGTCACAACTGTGGCGGCGACACACCTTGGGCTGAAACGTTACGACCGTAACAAAGTTGATGGGTTGCGTATGACCTCGGATCAAATAGATCGGGTCATTCAGGAATACTTGGCGATGGGTCCCACGGGTCGGAGGAATGATCCGCGCATCGGGCGGGATCGGCAGGCGCTGATCATGTCGGGGGCCGCGATCTTGCAAGCGCTCTTGCGGGCATGGCCCACAGATCGGCTTAGCGTGGCGGACCGTGGTCTGCGCGAGGGGCTTCTATATGCACAAATGTCGGCAGACGGCGTTTTGGAGGACGGCCCTTTTTAGGGGCTGCACGGAATTATGGTAAAAAAGACAAGCGGTGCTGGCGGCAGCGGTAGCGGTAGTGGCAAAAACAACAGTGGACGCGGGCAACGTGATCTGCGCGTGCGGGTCAAGACGGCGCGGGGGCGCAAGCTTTCCTCAACGCTCTGGCTCGAGCGGCAGTTGAACGACCCTTACGTCCAACGCGCTAAGGCCGAAGGGTACCGGGGGCGCGCGGCGTTCAAGATATCCGAGATCGATGACAAATTCCGCTTTCTCGTGCCGGGTGCGCGGGTGGTGGACCTTGGCTGTGCGCCGGGGGGCTGGTGTCAGATCGCGGCGCGGCGTGTGAATGCCCTGGGCGAGAAGCAGGGCAAAAAAGTTGGCTCTATTCTGGGCGTGGACCTGCAAGAGGTTGAGCCGATTGCCGGGTGTGAGCTGCACGTTCTCGACTTCCTTGAGGATGACGCCGATCAAAAAGTCAAAAACTGGCTTGGCGGGCAGGCCGATGTGGTGATGTCTGACATGGCGGCCTCTGCGTCGGGTCACAAGCAAACCGATCACATTCGCATCATGGCGCTGTGTGAGGCTGCGGCCTATTTCGCATTTGATGTGCTATCGCCGGGCGGTACCTTTGTGGCCAAGGTGCTTGCAGGTGGGGCGGAGGCTGACTTGCAAAAGGTGCTCAAGCAGAACTTCACCAAGGTGCAGCACTTCAAACCCGGCGCAAGCCGCGCGGACAGCTCTGAAAAGTTTGTCGTGGCGACTGGTTTCCGCGGGCTTGAGGCCGAGTGAGCAAATCTTAACGCCGCGCGCCAAGTCTTAACGCAGGTAGGGGCAGGGTCCCTGCCTGTGCGGTGCCGTCGCCTTTATGTCCCAAAGGTCGTATCGATGCGGAATAGGGGCGCAAACACCGCAGATTGTGCCTTTCCCTCCTCGGTCTTCCGTGAAATAGGGAGATGCCAACCGATGGTCCTTCCAAGGAGACTGGAATGAAGATTCGTGAGGCTCTCACCTTTGATGATGTACTGCTTGTTCCAGGCGCGTCTAGCGTCCTGCCGAGCACCGCTGACACGCGCACGCGGGTTACGCAATCCATTAGCCTGAACATCCCGCTGCTCAGCTCTGCGATGGACACAGTGACCGAAGGGCGCATGGCGATTGCGATGGCTCAATCGGGCGGTATGGGCGTTGTGCACCGTAATTTTGACGTCGATGGTCAGGCCCGTGAAGTCCGCCGGGTAAAGCGCTTTGTCTCCGGGATCGTCTATAAGCCACACACGCTGACCCCCAACCAAACGCTTGCGGACGCTAAGGCCCTGCAAGAACGCTACCGCGTCACTGGCTTTCCGGTGGTGGGCGAGGGTGGCCAACTTTTGGGCATCGTGACGAACCGCGATATGCGCTTTGCCCATGACGATGCGACCCCCGTGTCCGCGATGATGACCTCGGATGATCTGGCCGTTCTGCGTGAGCCGGTTGATCTCGGTGAGGCGCGCTCGTTGATGCATGCGCGTCGGTTGGAAAAACTGCTGATCGTGAACGAGGCGGGTCACCTGACCGGGCTTTTGACGATTAAGGATATTGAACAAGCCGTTCTCAACCCCGATGCCTGCAAAGACGATCTGGGCCGCCTGCGGGTTGCTGCCGCGACGACCGTAGGGGACGCGGGCTTTGAACGCTCTGAGGCGTTGATCGACGCTGGATGTGACCTGATTGTGGTTGATACAGCCCACGGCCACTCCGAAGGGGTGGGCATTGCTGTCAATCGTATCAAGAAGCTATCGAGCAAAGTTCAAGTTGTTGCAGGCAATGTTGCAACCGCCGAGGCGACGCGCGCACTGATCGGTGCGGGTGCGGACGCGATCAAGGTCGGTATCGGCCCGGGCTCTATTTGCACAACTCGGATTGTGGCGGGTGTTGGCGTGCCTCAGCTGACCGCCATTATGGATTGCGCGGCGGCCGCCGGCGACACACCCGTTATTGCGGACGGCGGGATTAAATTCTCGGGCGATTTTGCCAAGGCCATCGCGGCAGGTGCGTCCTGTGCCATGGTCGGCTCCATGATCGCGGGCACCGACGAAAGCCCCGGTGAAGTCATTTTGTACCAAGGTCGTAGCTTCAAATCCTACCGCGGTATGGGTTCGCTTGGCGCAATGGCGCGCGGCTCTGCGGATCGGTATTTCCAAAAGGATGCCGCCAGCGACAAACTGGTCCCCGAGGGCATTGAGGGCCAAGTTCCTTACAAAGGTTCTGCGGGCGCGGTTGTGCACCAATTGGTTGGCGGTCTGCGCGCGGCGATGGGCTACACCGGCTGCGCGACGGTCGATGAAATGCGTGAAAACTGCGAGTTTGTGCGGATTACCGGCTCAGGCCTCAAGGAAAGCCATGTTCATGATGTCCAAATCACGCGTGAATCGCCCAACTATCGCAGTGGCGGGTAATCGATGACCCCTGCCGCGCGCTACGGGGCCGCGATTGAAATCCTCGACGCCATCAACACTGGCACCCCGGCGGAGCAGCAGCTGACGCGCTGGGCGCGGGGTGCGCGGTATGCGGGGTCCAAGGACCGTGCTGCTGTGCGTGATATCGTGTTTGATGTGCTGCGCAGGCGGGCGTCGAGCGCGTTTTTGGGTGGTGGTGACACGGGCCGCGCATTGGTGCTGGGCCTGTTGCGCGGGCAGGGCGCGGATCTAGATGCGGTTTTCACCGGACAGGGCCACGGGCCCAGCCCGTTGGACCCGTCTGAGGATGTCTCATCCGCTTTGGCGGACGCTCCGCGTGATGTGCAACTGGATCTGCCCGAGTGGGTTTTGAGCGCGTTGGATGCCGATCACGGGGATGATGCCACCGGCATCGCTCAGGCCCTGCGGGACCGCGCCCCGGTCGGGTTGCGCGCCAACCTGCGCCACGGGACCCAAGAAGATTTGACCACAACGCTCAAGGCGCTCGGGCACAATTCGATCCCGCACGATGCCGCCCCCGGTGCACTGGTTTTGCCGAGTGGAACCAGAGGGTTGCACCTGACCGAAGCCTATCTGTCTGGCCTGTTTGAACTGCAAGACCCCGGGTCCCAAGGGCTTGTCGCGCGGTGCCCCGCGCAGCCAAACACGCGCATTTTGGACTATTGCGCAGGCGGCGGCGGCAAAGCGCTTGCGCTGGCGGATGCATATGATCTGGACATCACCGCACATGACGCCGATCCCAAACGCATGAAAGACCTGCCAGAGCGCGCGCGCCGCGCGGGTGTCTCGGTTCAGATCGCAGAGCAGGTGCCATCCGATGCCCAGTTTGACGGGATTATTTGCGATGTTCCCTGTAGCGGGTCGGGCGCCTGGCGACGTGCGCCAGAGGCGCGTTGGCGGTCCACACCCGAACAGCTTGAAACGCTGTGTGCGACGCAGGCTCAAATCGTGGATGATTGCGTGCCGATGCTCGCGCCCGGCGGATGGTTGGCCTATATGACCTGCTCGCTTTTTGCCGCCGAAAACGCGGATCAAGCGGCTGCAATCTTGGCTCGCCACCCCCACCTGAGCACCGAGGCGACGTGGTCCACGACGCCCTTGAACGGCACGGATGGCTTTTATCTCCACGTGTTTCGCGCAGCATCCTGAAAATTGTGATATAAAGTTAAGTGGACGTGTCACGCCTTAAGGTGCCGTTAACCATTTCGATGGCCTAATGTGGCGTGCGAACTTGATTTGGAGAAACGCGTGAGCGTTGGTTTTGACAGCACGGCACGCAGGCAAGCGTTGGACCGTGTTAATAATTACATCTGGGTGCTGGGCTTGGCTGCGTTGGGCGCACTTGCACTGGCGTTTTTGGCGTCCTCTGCGTTGGAGCAGACGGCGCTTTTGGCCGTGGCGTCGGCACTTGGGCTTCAGATCGTTTTGGTGCGTGGCATGGTTATCGTGCGCAACGTGGCTGCCCGCCGCGACATGCGTGCCGTGATGCGGTTTCTTGAACATGACGTTGCACCCAGTTTTTTAACCAACGCGCAGGGTGAAATTCTGTTTCAAAACAAGGCCTCAATTGATCGGTTCGGCGGATGCCGTGGCAAGACGGTTAACCGTTCTGTGGCATCTCTGTTCGCAAACCCCGATGCGGTAGTTTTGCGCCTGCGATCCGTCGCGGCAGAGGCGGGTGCCGCGCGCGAAGATATCGTCACGTGGCGCGGTCACATTCGCCTAACGGTGCAGCACGTGCAGCCTGGATTTTTGTGGCGGCTAGAAGACATCGCGGAGCGGCCAGATCGCGCGGGCGATGGCATCGCGATCCCGATGATGACGGTCAGTCGATCCGGCGCGATTTTGCACATGAACGAACCCCTTCGCCTTGCGCTGGGGCGCCGGGTGAAACGCCTACAGGATATTTTTGAGGAATTGCCTCTGCGCGATGGATTTGTGCACAATTTGGTTCTGGACGGCAAAACCTTGCCGATGCGGGTGTTCCAGACGGAGGGTAATGTCGGCCGGTCCGAGGTGTATTTGTTCCCTTCAGAGGCCCCGAGTACGGATGATGTCGTGGGCTTTCTGCCGGTGTTGGACGATTTGCCGGTGCCGTTGCTGCACCTTAACCCTGATGGGTCGATTATTGGTGCGAACCGTTTGGCGCATAACCTGTTGCCACAACTGTCCGAGGGCACCGCGACGGTGCAATCACTGGTCGAAGGGCTTGGTCGCTCAGTGGGGGAGTGGATTGGCGACGCCGCGCGTGGGCGGGGGCTGAGCCGATCAGAGGTTGTGCGCGTAGCCCGGTCCGTGCCGGAGCGGTTCTTGCAGATCGCACTTGGCCGGGTTCAGATTGATGGGCACGCGTCATTGGTCGCGGTGTTAACAGACGCGACTGAGCTGAAAACACTTGAGGCGCAGTTCGTTCAAAGCCAAAAAATGCAAGCGATTGGGCAGCTTGCGGGCGGCGTGGCGCATGACTTTAACAACCTGCTTACCGCGATTTCGGGGCATTGTGATCTGCTGCTATTGCACCACGATAAAGGTGATGGTGACTACGCGGATCTGGTCCAGATCAGCCAAAACGCCAACCGCGCCGCGGCTTTGGTTGGTCAGCTTTTGGCATTTTCACGGAAACAAACCCTCCAGCTCGAACGTCTTGATCTGCGCGATACACTCGGCGACCTGACCCATCTCTTGAACCGTCTCGTGGGGGAGCGTGTGCAGCTGACGCTCTCTCATGACCCGGGATTGATCCCTGTGCGCGCGGATCGACGGCAGATGGAACAAGTCATGATGAACCTCGTCGTGAACGCACGCGATGCGATGGCCGATGGCGGTGAAATCCGGATCGAGACGCGCTGCGAATACCTCGAAGACGACCTGTCCCGTGATCGGGTCACCGTGCCGGGCGGCCAATACGTTGTGGTGAGCGTGTCGGACGTGGGCAAGGGCATTCCTAAGGACCAATTGAACCGCATTTTTGAGCCGTTCTTTACGACAAAGCGCACCGGTGAAGGGACGGGGCTTGGTCTATCGATGGTCTATGGGATCGTTAAACAGACGGGTGGATTTATCTTTGCCGACAGCGTCGTCGGTGAGGGGGCGACATTTTCACTGTATTTCCCCGCAGATGACGGAGACGACGAGCTTGATGATGCATCGGTCACAGCGCTCCCGCCACGGCCGTCAAATGCGTCGCAGGTGCCCGCTGATCCTCGGATGCTTATCCCGCTTTCGGCTAAGTCGGCGGAAGGGGATGCTCAGGATGTGCATGCGCCGATGAAGGCGGAAAACCCCACAAGCGCCCCTCGTCATAAAGAACAAGTTGTGTTGTTGGTTGAGGATGAGGCGCCTGTTCGTGCCTTTGCATCGCGCGCGTTGCGCCTGCGTGGCTATACCGTCCTAGAAGCCGCCAGCGCGGAGGACGCGCTCGAACAGCTCTCGGACAAGGAATTGAACGTCGATTTGTTTGTCACGGATGTGATGATGCCGGGAATGGATGGCCCCTCGTGGGTCAAGCTTGCGCTCAAGGACCGGCCAGCGGTCAAGACTGTGTTTGTGTCGGGCTATGCGCAGGAAACGTTCGATGATGATCGCGCGGGCGTTCCAAATTCGGTCTTTTTGCCTAAACCGTTCTCTCTCGCGGAGTTGACGCAAACGGTTCAAAAGCAACTGCACTGAGGCGGTAGCGGGAGTGTGCCCAAGAGAGCTGACCTTGAACGCTTGCTGACAAGGGATGAATTAACATTACTTAACAGTAGCTTGGCTGCAGCTGGGGTATTTTTCAACAATCCACATGCGCGGTAACTATTCATTAACTGTGCATACGCAAAAATGAATAATACAGATTTATCTTGAATTGTTCTTGTTTTGATCTCATTAATTGAACAATACCAGAACAAATGCTTCATTGCTGGCCGCATGGGGCTATGGAATAAGGGGCTAACTCATGGCAACAGGCAACCTTCTCGACATGGCAGATAAACGTTCAGGCGATAAACAAAAGGCGCTCGACAGCGCATTGGCTCAGATTGAGCGGCAATTCGGCAAGGGCTCGATTATGAAGCTCGGGGCTGAGGGCGCCATCCAAGAGATTGAAGCGACATCAACGGGGTCTCTGGGCCTTGATATTGCGCTTGGCATTGGCGGTATCCCTAAAGGTCGGATTGTTGAGATTTACGGTCCAGAAAGCTCGGGTAAAACGACGCTCACGCTGCATTGCATTGCGGAAGAGCAGAAAAAGGGCGGCGTTTGCGCCTTTGTCGACGCGGAACATGCGCTTGATCCGCAGTATGCGAAGCGTCTTGGCGTGGATCTGGATGAGCTGCTAATTTCCCAGCCCGATACTGGTGAACAGGCTCTCGAAATCGTTGATACGTTGGTGCGTTCCGGCGCGGTCAGCATGGTTGTTGTCGATTCGGTTGCGGCTTTGACGCCCAAATCGGAACTCGAAGGCGACATGGGCGACAGCTCGGTCGGCGTGCACGCCCGCCTGATGAGCCAAGCTATGCGCAAGCTGACCGGTTCCATTAATCGTTCCGGCTGTACCGTGATTTTCATTAACCAAATTCGGATGAAAATTGGCGTGATGTTCGGCTCGCCCGAAACCACGACGGGTGGTAATGCGCTCAAGTTCTACTCTTCGGTTCGGCTTGATATTCGTCGCATCGGCGCTCTCAAGGATCGTGACGAAATCGTGGGCAACGCGACCCGTGTGAAAGTCGTCAAAAACAAAGTTGCGCCACCCTTCAAACAGGTGGAATTCGACATCATGTACGGTGAAGGCATCTCCAAAATGGGTGAGCTGCTTGATCTGGGTGTCAAAGCAGGCGTGGTCGACAAGTCCGGTGCGTGGTTCAGCTACGGTGATGAGCGGATCGGCCAAGGTCGCGAAAACGCCAAGAATTTCCTCAAGGAAAACAGCCATATCTCGATGGATATCGAGGATAAAATCCGCGCCGCCCACGGGTTAGATTTTCAGATGGATGATAAAGATAAAGATGAAATCCTCGACGAGTGATCTGACCCAGTGATTAACAGTGTTAAGGGCGCCGCAGGGCGCCCTTTTTCGTGGCCCTACGCCTTCGCCTTATGGACAGCCCCGCGCCGCGCAGCTACATCTGCGTGACGCTAGACACCCGTAGGATCCACCATGGCCAGCCTGAACGATATTCGCTCCACTTTTCTTAACTATTTCGAAAGAAATGGGCACCAAGTGGTGGACAGCTCCCCCCTTGTGCCGCGCAATGACCCGACCCTCATGTTTACCAATTCGGGCATGGTGCAGTTCAAAAACGTGTTCACTGGGTTGGAGCATCGTGATTACAAACGCGCCACGACCTCGCAGAAATGCGTACGCGCCGGGGGCAAACACAACGACCTCGACAATGTGGGCTACACCGCCCGCCACCACACGTTCTTCGAGATGCTGGGCAACTTTAGCTTTGGGGATTACTTCAAAGAGGACGCCATCCGTTTCGCGTGGGAATTGATCACCAAAGACTTCGGGATCGACAAAAACCGTCTTTATACGACTGTTTACCACACCGACGACGAAGCCTTTGAAATCTGGAAAAAGGTCGGTGTCCCCGAAGAGCGGATCATTCGGATCGCGACGTCTGATAACTTTTGGCAGATGGGGCCCACCGGTCCCTGCGGCCCCTGCACCGAGATTTTCTACGATCACGGTGAGCATATTTGGGGCGGTCCTCCCGGCTCTGCGGACGAAGATGGCGACCGTTTTATCGAGATTTGGAACATCGTTTTCATGCAAAACGAGCAGTTTGCTGACGGCTCGATGACGCCACTGGAAATGCAATCCATCGATACTGGCATGGGGCTGGAACGGATTGGCGCGCTGCTTCAGGGCAAGCACGACAACTACGAAACCGACCTGATGCGCGACCTGATTGAGGCCTCGGCAAACGCCACGAGCGTGGATCCCGATGGGCCGAAAAACGTGCACCACCGGGTAATCGCAGATCACCTGCGTTCGACCTCATTCCTGATTGCCGACGGCGTGATGCCCTCGAACGAAGGTCGTGGGTACGTACTGCGACGGATCATGCGCCGCGCGATGCGTCATGCCCACCTTTTGGGCGCGCAGGATCCGCTGATGCACCGTTTGGTCCCCGCTTTGGTGCGCCAGATGGGGCAGGCGTTCCCTGAGTTGGTGCAGGCCCAGTCGATGATTTCCGAGACTTTGTTGCTTGAAGAAGAACGCTTCCGCACCACACTGGATCGCGGTCTAAAGCTATTGGACGAAGAGCTAGCAGGCCTTGGCGCGGATGACGCGCTGCCTGGTGCATCCGCGTTCAAACTGTACGACACCTACGGTTTCCCGCTCGATCTGACCCAAGACGCTCTGCGTGAAAAGGGTCGCTCGGTCGATACTGAAGGTTTCGATGCCGCGATGGAGGCCCAGAAGGCCAAGGCCCGCGCGGCGTGGTCCGGTACTGGCGAGACTGCCGACGCCGCCGTTTGGTTTGAGATTGCCGACACCCACGGCGCGACTGAGTTCCTGGGCTACGATACCGAAAAAGCCGAAGGTCAGCTGCTCAGCATCGTTAAGGATGGTGCAGAAATCGCAAACGCGGCGGCAGGCGATAGCGTCGCATTCGTCCTGAACCAGACCCCGTTCTACGCCGAAAGCGGCGGCCAGGTGGGGGATACGGGTACCCTCAAAACCGACACGGGTGTTGCGTGCATCACCGACACGCGCAAAGCGCACGGTGTGTTCATGCACATCGCAGAGGTCACAGAGGGCACGATTTCCACCAGCCAAGCGGCTGAGTTGGAGGTGGATCATTCCCGCCGGACTGCGATCCGTGCTAACCACTCTGCCACGCACCTTTTGCATGAGGCGTTGCGCGAAGCCTTGGGTGATCACGTTGCACAGCGTGGCTCGCTCAACGCTGAGGACCGTCTGCGGTTCGACTTCAGCCATGGCAAGGCTCTGACCCCAGAACAGCTTAAGACAGTTGAGCAAGAGGTTAACGCCTATATTCGCCAGAACACCGCCGTTGAGACACGCGTGATGGCGCCGGATGATGCGCGTGCGCTTGGGGCGCAGGCGCTGTTTGGTGAGAAATATGGTGACGAAGTGCGTGTGGTGTCGATGGGCACACAGGCGGGTTCGGGCAAGGGGACGTCAGGTGCGACCTACTCACTGGAACTGTGCGGCGGGACCCATGTGCGCCAAACCGGCGACATCGGGTTGTTCGTCACGCTTGGCGATAGTGCCTCTAGCGCGGGAGTACGCCGGATCGAAGCTCTGACAGGGGCCGCCGCTTTCGAATACCTTGTGGCGCAGGATCAGCGTTTGGCCGACGCCGCGTTGGTCATGAAGGCGCCCGCCGCCGAAGTGCCAGAGCGTGTTAAGGCCCTCATGGAGGAGCGTAAGGCGCTGCAAAATGAAGTGGCAACCTTGCGTCGTGAGTTGGCCATGTCTGGTGGTGCTGGCGCACCCAAGGCCGAGGCGCGTGAGGTCGCGGGCATGCCCTTTATGGCGCAGGTCCTGTCCGGCGTGTCGGGCAAAGATTTGCCAAGCCTTGTCGATGGTTACAAAGAACAGCTTGGCTCCGGTGTGGTCCTGTTAATCGCGGATGCGGACGGCAAAGCCGCTGTTGCCGCGGGTGTCACCAAGGACCTTACGGCGAATGTATCGGCCGTTGATCTGGTCCGCGCCGCAGTCGCAGAATTGGGTGGTAAGGGCGGCGGTGGGCGCCCCGACATGGCCCAAGGCGGCGGCAAGGATGCCGCAAACGCCGAGGCCGCAATCAAGGCCGCCGAAGCGGTTTTGGGCAGCTAACACTCTAATCAAAAAAAGCGCCCCGTCTGGATCAGACGGGGCGCTTTTTATTTCATCGCTCAAAGGGCGGCTTGCAGGTTTTCGTCGATCTTTTCGAGAAACCCCATCGTCGTGAGCCACCCCTGATCCGGCCCCACCAATAGCGCCAGATCCTTGGTCATAAAGCCGCTTTCGACCGTATCGACAATCACCTTTTCAAGTGTTTCGGCAAAGCGCATCAGCTCTGCGTTGTGGTCCAGCTTGGCGCGGTGCTTTAGGCCCCCAGTCCATGCGTAGATCGACGCGATGGAGTTGGTTGACGTCTGCTCACCGGCTTGGTGCTGGCGGTAGTGGCGGGTGACGGTGCCGTGTGCGGCCTCGGCCTCTACGATCGCGCCGTCGGGGGTCATGAGCTGCGATGCCATCATTCCGAGGCTGCCAAAACCCTGCGCTACGGTGTCGGATTGCACGTCGCCATCGTAGTTTTTGGTGGCCCAAACAACCCCGCCGTTCCATTTCATCGCGCAGGCGACCATGTCGTCGATCAGGCGGTGTTCATACCAGATGCCGGCGTTTTTGAATTGGTCCGCGAATTCGGCATCGAAGACCTCCTGAAACAACTCAAGAAACCGTCCATCATATTGTTTTAGAATGGTATTTTTTGTGGAAAGATACACGGGCCATCCGATGTTGAGCCCGTAGTTGAACGATGCGCGCGCAAAATCACGGATGCTATCGTCAAGGTTGTACATCCCCATGAACACTCCGGCGGAGGGGGCGTTAAACACCTCGCGCTCATCCACAGTGCCGTCTTCGCCCACGAATTTCATCGTCAGTTTACCCGGCCCGGGGAACTTCATATCCGTGGCTTTGTATTGGTCGCCAAAGGCGTGACGGCCGATCACGATCGGCTTGGTCCAGCCGGGCACAAGCCGCGGCACATTACGGCAAATGATCGGTTGGCGGAACACGACGCCGCCCAGAATGTTGCGGATCGTCCCATTCGGTGATCGCCACATCTGCTTGAGTCCAAATTCCTCAACACGCGCTTCGTCCGGTGTGATGGTCGCACATTTGACGGCGACCCCAACTTCTTTGGTCTTTTCAGCGGCGTCGATGGTGATTTGGTCGTTCGTTGCGTCGCGGCTCTCGATCCCAAGATCGTAGTACAGCAGATCAATATCGAGATAGGGCAGGATCAGTTTGGTCTTGATGAAATCCCACATGATGCGGGTCATCTCATCGCCGTCCATCTCAACGATGGGGTTGTCTACCTTGATTTTGGTCATGCAATGCGCCTTTGGGTTATGCGCACACATGTTTGCGCGCATCAGAACGAGTGATGCGCGTATCTGTATGTATACGACGGTATACAGTCAAGTGTTTTGGGGAGGGCGCAGTGTCAGTCCCGCAAAACACCCAAATAGGCAACGCGGGATGGGGTGGGGGCAGCGGCGGGTGAAATCGCGCGACCACCGCCCATTGCTGCCACAAGACTGCGGAATTCGTCATCCGTCAGTTCGGCAGGGGACCGATCAAATGCCACCTCCGAAGCCTTAAAGAACCCGATGATCCACGTCCCGTCAGGCGCGTGGCCCATATCAACGCGATCAAGAAACAACGCAAGTTGCGCCGTTTTTGGCAAGCGCTCATCAAGAGCGAGGGTGTAGGTCAGGCGGCTGACTTTCCCAACGCCGGGCACCATACTGGCAATTGAGACAGGGCGGGCGAGGGTTTGTGTCACGGTGCCATCGGTCGCGGGACCGCGGGTTTTGAGGTCGACACCATTATGGCGAAAGAAATTGGGGTCTTGGGTCGCAAGCACCTGTTCGACCCGGCCGGGGCCCAGATCATGCGCGCCGCGGCCCTGAGCGATCAAGGAAGCGGCCTCAACAATGAGGTCAGGTGCATCTGTGCGGGCCTGATGCCAGCCGGTATAGGCTTTCGCCACAACCAAAATCGCCAACACACTCAGACAGCCGGTAAACCAACGTCCCATGTACAACTCCTCCTATGCGGTGCCAATTTCGGCTCTCACACTGTATGCGGTAGTATACGGGTTTGGGTTGAAAATCAATAATAGGATGCGACAATCTGCCATGTGCATATCTGCCATGCCTAAAAGACATGGCACGATGCCCATGTTTTCAAATGTTTGCGCTAAAGGGGGGGGCTAACTGCCCGCCACCTCGCCGCTATTCTGCGGCGGGTTCGTCTTCGGTTTGCTCTGCAATCCACGCAACAGAGACGACTTCCTCGTCTTTGCTGGTGTTGAACACCTTCACGCCACCCGCACTGCGCGAGCGGAACGAAATGCCTTCAACAGGGCAGCGGATGGACTGACCCTTGGATGTCGCGAGCATGATCTGATCTTCGATCTCAACCGGGAAGGAGGCAACGACCGCCCCACCGCGCATGCCTTTGTCGATGGCTTGCACGCCCATGCCGCCACGCCCGCGGACGGGATAATCGTGCGAGGACGACAGTTTGCCCGTGCCCTGCGCCGTAATCGTCAGGATCAAATCCTCAGCGGCGGACATCTGGGCATAGCGTTCTGGATCGATCGTGGCATTGGCGCTGACGTCTTCGTCGTCGGTGCCAACCTCGGCGTCGTCCGCAAGGCCCGCAACCGCGCGGCGCATCTTGAGGTAGGCGGAACGTTCGTCTGGCGTGGCCTCAAAGTGGCGGATCACGGCCATGGACACGACGGTGTCATCGCCCGTCAGGCGAACGCCGCGCACCCCGGTTGATTTGCGCGATTGGAAGACCCGCACATCCGTTGAGCGGAACCGGATCGCGCGACCCGACGAGGTCATCAGCATGACGTCGTCATCCTCGGTGCAGATGCGCGCGTTCACCATGGTGACGCCCTCGGGCAGTTCCATCGCGATCTTGCCGTTGCGCATGACTTTGGCAAAATCGGACAGGCTGTTGCGGCGCACATCCCCGGCAGAGGTCGCGAAGACGATTTGCAGGTCCGACCAGTCCTCTTCGGGGCGGTCCACGGGCATCACGGCGGCGATTGAGACGCCCGCGCCAATCGGCAGGATGTTGACCAGCGCCTTACCTTTGGAGGTGCGGCCGCCTTGGGGCAGGAGCCATGTTTTCAACTTATAGACCATGCCGTCCGTTGTGAAAAACAGAAGCGGTGTGTGTGTGTTGGCGACGAACAACGTGGTGACCACGTCTTCTTCCTTGGTGGCCATGCCAGCCGTACCCTTGCCGCCGCGCTTTTGCGCGCGGAAATCCGCAAGCGGCGTGCGTTTGATGTAGCCGGCCGAGGTGATGGTCACGACCATATCCTCACGCTCAATCAAATCCTCATCGTCCATGTCGCCGGACCAATCGACGATCTCGGTGCGACGGTCGACGGCAAAGGCTTCGCGCACTTCGCGCAACTCGTCCGAGATGATCGACAGGATCCGCGTGCGGGAGCTGAGGATATCGAGGTAGTCTTTGATGGCCGCCGCGAGGCTTTCCAGCTCATCCGTGACTTCCTTAACGCCAATTTGTGTGAGGCGTTGCAGGCGCAGTTCAAGGATCGCACGGGCCTGCGTTTCGGACAGGTTGTAGGTGCCGTCCTCATTCATCTTGTGGGTCGGGTCGTCGATCAGCGTGATGTAGGCGGCGATTTCGCCTGCGGGCCAGCGGCGTTCCATCAGGGCGGCGCGCGCCTCAGCTGCATCGGCTGAGCGGCGGATCGTGGCGACCACTTCGTCGACGTTCGACACGGCCACGGCGAGACCGCACAAAATGTGCGACCGCTCGCGCGCCTTGCGCAGATCATAGGCCGTACGACGCGCGACCACGTCTTCGCGGAAATCGATGAACGACGTCAGGAACCGGCGCAGGGTCAGCTGCTCAGGGCGGCCACCGTTAAGGGCCAACATGTTGCACCCAAACGAGGTTTGCATGGGCGTGAACCGGAACAACTGGTTCAGAACGACCTCTGCTGTGGCATC
The DNA here is from genome assembly GCF_001458315.1 of Thalassobacter stenotrophicus. GTDB lineage: Bacteria > Pseudomonadota > Alphaproteobacteria > Rhodobacterales > Rhodobacteraceae > Thalassobacter > Thalassobacter stenotrophicus. Next base: position 300,970 of record NZ_CYRX01000025.1, read on the forward strand.
ACGCTTAAGCTCAACCACGACGCGCACACCAATCCGGTCGCTTTCGTCCTGCACGTGGGCGATGCCCTCGATGCGTTTTTCCTTGGCCATTTCGGCGATCTTTTCGATCATCGTGGCCTTGTTCACCTGATAGGGGATCTCATCGATGATGATGGCGTAGCGGTCCTTGCGGATCTCTTCGACGCGAGTTTTCGCCCGGATCACAACCGAGCCGCGCCCTTCAAGGTAGGCTTTGCGCGCGCCGGACCGACCCAGCATAATCCCGCCCGTGGGGAAGTCGGGGCCGGGGATGTAGTCCATCAATTCCATGGAATCGAGATCGGGCTTTTCGATCAGAGCGAGGGTCGCATCAATCACTTCGCCAAGGTTGTGCGGCGGAATGTTTGTGGCCATACCAACGGCGATACCACCCGCGCCATTGACCAGCATGTTGGGGAACCGCGCAGGCAGAACCGTAGGCTCGCGGTCTTTGCCGTCGTAGTTGTCCTGAAAATCGACCGTATCCTTGTCGATATCCGCCAAAAGCGAAGCGGCGGGTTTGTCCATCCGCACCTCGGTATAGCGCATGGCCGCAGGGTTATCCCCGTCCATGGAACCAAAGTTGCCCTGACCATCGAGCAAGGGCAGTGACATGGAGAAATCCTGCGCCATCCGCACAAGCGCGTCGTAAATCGCGCTGTCGCCGTGGGGGTGGTATTTCCCCATCACGTCCCCAACCGGCCGCGCCGATTTGCGGTAGGATTTTTCATGCGTGTTGTTGGTTTCGTGCATCGCATAAAGGATGCGACGGTGAACAGGCTTGAGGCCGTCGCGCAGGTCCGGAATGGCCCGCGAAATGATCACCGACATGGCATACTCGATGAACGAGTTCTTCATTTCATCGGTGATATTGATCTGTGGTCCGGCATGGGTGCTGATTGGCCCGCCGCCCTCTGAATTTTCATCATTGTTTTCAGGGGTTTGTGGGGTATCGGTCACGCGGCCTCCGTGGACCTGTCGGTCCCGCTAGATTTGGTTCCCCGCACTATAGCAGCCCCTTTATATGGGGTGCAATGCCCAAGAACACCGCCCTTGGCACCGGTCTGAGCGGAGTGCTAACACTTTGTGTTTATTGACTATTCACCAATTTGTGGCAGGCTGGTGGGATAAGGCAACACATTGGAGTGTCTGATGGAAACTGAATTGATGCTGAAGGGGTATGGATTAACCACCGCGCAGATGTATTATCACATGCCGGATTATGCCCATGTTCTCAATACCTTCACCTGGCAGGAATATGATATTGGGCCGGATTATCCCAAGCTATTTAAGTTCATTGAATTTTGGCAGCGAGAGATTGAAGGCCCGCTTCATTCTGTCGAATTCACCCACCGGAAAATGATCGCACCGGGGGAATGGCGCAACGTAACGGGCGAATTTACGCTTCATTAACGCGGGCGCGCCAGGTCGCCCAATCCTCAGGCGTATCAAGGTCGGTGATCGCGTGCTCGTCGGGGAGGGCGATGCGTCGGGCGCCGTTGGCCTGCACGATAGGTTTTGCGCCCGCGTCACCCGTCAATCGCGCAATGTCTGCGTAGTATTTCGCGGGAAAGATCACGGGTTGGCCGGGGCGGCCATCGGCGGTGGTGGCTTGGATGATATCCTGCGGGTGGGCGCGATGTGCGGCCAACAAGGTCTCCATGTCTTGGGTCGTGATGTCGGGCATATCTGCCAGAACAACCATGGCCGCAGGGGCCGTACAGCCCGCAATCCCGGCCCGAAGGGAGGCCGACATGGCCCGCTCTGGCGTTGTGATAATCCGCGCGGGGCTATCGGTGATCCAAGCGCGCCGCTTTGCGTCCCGCGCATGCAGGACCACGGTGACGTTCCCACTGGCCGCACAACACCGCCGTAGCTGCCGCAGGATTAGGGGTGTTCCGTCAATGAATTCAAGAAGTTTGTCGGCGGGCTTCATCCGGTTTGAAGCGCCCGCCGCCAAGAGGATAATGGCCACGTCTGTCATGTTGTCACCCGTGTGCGTAGGTCGCGCAATGTGGCCCACTGGCTGATCGCGAGCCCTGTTAGGATAAGCATAAGGGCCGCGAAAAACCGCCCCGGTAGCGCCTCGGATAGGATCAGCGCGCCGAGGATCATAGACCAAACGGGCACCTGATAGTTGACCAGCGTCATAAAGCTGGGCCCTGCTGTGCGGATCACCGCGACCCGTAAAAGAGCGGCAAACGCGGTGGGCAGTAGGCCAAGAAGGATGATCGCCAGCGTTGGGATTGTGGCCGTTGGGGTGGGCACACCCTCGGTCAGCAGCATCAGCGGGATCAGGACAACCGCCCCCAGCACGAGACCCACCGCAGACAACACGATGGCATCAATTGCAGGGGTCAAGCGTGTCGCGATGGATGAGATCGCATAGCACATCGCGGCCGCAAGGCACGCAAGCCGTCCCAAGGCCACCAAATCTCCGCTGCCAGCGGCAAAGATGCCGGGTCCAAGCAACACCAATGCCCCTGCAAACCCCATCAAGAAACCAACCGTTTTGCGCAGGCTCAGCTCATCGCCCGGCACCATGAAGTGGGCAAACGGCAGAACGAACAAAGGCACCGCCGCCATCGAAAGCCCAGCAAAAGCTGAAGGCACATGTTGCTGTCCCCACGCGAGCAACACAAACGGGATCGCCGTAGAAAACAAAGCGCCGACAACCACATAGACGAACAACCGCCATGACCAACGCGGCCAAGGCCGCCGCAATGCCACGCACAGCGCCAGCAGGGTCAACGCGCCCAATGTGGTGCGCGCACAGGCGACTGTGATCGGGCCGTATCCGCGCAAGGCGACTGAAATCACCATGAATGTGCCGCCCCAAATCAGGCCAAGGACCGCGATAGAGAGCCAGTTTGTCGGGGTGGGTGCAGAGACGGGAGTGCTATTCATAAATGCGATGTACCCTGCGCGCGACGCCTGCGCCAGTGCCGCATTTTCGGGCTCAGACTTGCCTCACGCTAACGTAAGGTCAATTGTTTGGCGGCACGCCGCGCTTTCGGGTTATTATCTTGGGCAGGGCCCCGCAGAAGCGCCCACCTTTATTCATATTTTTGGGAGGATCCCTCATGACTTTATTCAACATCACGGCGTCAGCCATGGCGCTGGCCCTCATGGCCCCCATGGCTGTGGCAGAGACATGGACCCTGAACGGCGACATGTCGAACATCGCGTTTGGCTCGGTCAAGAACGAGTACAATGGCGAGGTGCACCACTTTAGCACCCTGTCGGGCAGCGTCGATGCGCAGGGGCAGGTGGTGGTGTCCGTGCCGCTCGCCTCGGTCGAGACAATGATCGACATCCGCAACGAACGCATGCGCGAGTTGGTGTTCAAAAATAGCCCCACGGCGACTGTTTCGGCCACCGTTGATATGGTGGCTCTGGACAAGCTGGGCGTGGGCGAGAGCATGGTCGCTGAGACCGAGGGCACCCTGTCTCTCTTGGGGCAGGAGGTTGCGCTGTATAGTGACCTCTTCGTGATCCGCGTGGGTGAGGACAAAGTGATGGTGACGACCGATGGGATGCTGATGCTCGCCACCGATGAGTTGGGCGTCGACGCGGCGATCGATCAGCTTCAGGACATCGCGGTCCTAGACAGCATTACGCGTGTGTCACCTGTCACCGTGCGGCTGGTTTTCGATTCTGACACGCCCGATAGCTAAGCATATAGGCGGCGTATTTTGCCCGCCACGTGCACAATCCCGCTGGGATCATGGCTTTGATCCCAGCGGCTGACCAAACCTCCACAGTTTTGCCGCAAAGGGTCTTGAAACTTATTGTTTTCAAAGAATTATCTTTGTTGTGCCACATTTGCTCTCTACTCGTTCAAACCAATTAACCACGTTTGAAGAAAGAGAATTCAATGATCGTGATAAAGCCAATTTTGGCATCCGCATGTCTCGCGGCGTTCATGGCTTTGGCCAGCTCAGCGTCCGCTGCAACCGTCGTGTCCGGCACCGTGTGTGAGGGCGGCGTCGCGCCCGCGATTTCCGCCTCTGCGTGCGATATGACGCTGGGCGATTTTGGGAACACGCCGTCTAGGTTTATCCTAACGCCGGGCGGGGCTTTTGGCCTTTATGGCGGTGTGGCGAATGGCAGTCGCGCGGACCAGTACCTTGATACTTGGATGATCGATTTCGGTGCGGACCGCTATAATCTGTCGTTCAACTGGGCGCCCAAACGCAACAGTAATTTTGACGGGTTCTTGTTTGTAAACAATGCGTCTTACGCGTTTGATACGGCGATTAATCCCACGGGTGCGAGCATTTCGCTCGGCGCGCTTAGCGGTTCGGTCGCGTTCATTGTGAACCCGATCTTGGGCTCATTCGTGCCGCAGGAGCGCGGCACATGGGATCTGCAGGTATCACCGGTGTCATTGCCCGCAAGCTTGCCGCTTCTTGCGCTGGGTCTGGGTGGTTTGGCCTTTGCGCGCAGGCGGACTGCGGCTTAGTCCCAAAGCCTGTCCATCAAACAAAAAGGGCGCCCCAATCGGGACGCCCTCTCGCATGTCTCAAGCGCGGTCTTAGTTGCGCTCTTTGTCGACCATTTTGCCTGCGGAAATCCAAGGCATCATGCCGCGGAGTTTCTCACCGGTGGCTTCGATCTGGTGCTCATCGTTAATGCGACGGGTCGCTTTGAACGAAGGCTGGCCAACAGCGTTTTCGAGCATGAAGTCGCGCACGAATTTGCCGTTTTGGATGTCGGTCAGAACCGCTTTCATCTTCGCTTTGGTTTCTTCGTAGGGGAGGATCCGTGGGCCGGACACATACTCGCCGTACTCAGCTGTATTCGAGATCGAGTAGTTCATGTTCGCGATGCCGCCTTCGTAGATCAGGTCTACGATCAGCTTCACTTCGTGCAGGCACTCGAAGTAGGCCATTTCGGGTGCGTAGCCAGCTTCTACAAGGGTTTCGAAGCCCATGCGGATCAGTTCAACCAGGCCGCCGCACAGAACAGCTTGCTCACCGAACAGGTCGGTTTCGCACTCTTCGCGGAAGTTGGTTTCGATGATGCCGGAGCGGCCGCCACCGATGGCGGAACAGTAGGACAGACCGATTTCCAGCGCTTTGCCGGATGCGTCTTGGTGAACAGCCACAAGGCAAGGCACGCCGCCGCCTTTGGTGTATTCGCCGCGCACGGTGTGACCGGGGCCTTTGGGGGCCATCATGATGACGTCAACGCCGGGCTTGGGCTCGATCAGGCCGAAGTGTACGTTCAGGCCGTGGGCGAATGCGATAGCCGCACCTTCGCGCAGGTTGTCGTGGACGTACTTTTTGTAAGTCTCAGCCTGAAGCTCATCGGGCATGGTCAGCATGATGACATCACACCAAGCAGCGGCTTCCGCGATACCCATTGTTTTCAGGCCTTCGCCTTCGGCTTTTGCGATCGAGGGCGAGCCTTCGCGCAGAGCAACAACAACGTTCTTCGCGCCGCTGTCGCGCAGGTTCAGCGCGTGGGCGTGGCCCTGCGAGCCGTAGCCGAGGATGGCAACTTTGAGGTCTTTGATCAGGTTCACATCGCAATCGCGATCGTAGTATACGCGCATGTCAGTCCCTTGCGGTAAGAGTTTCGATTGAGGGCAGCATAGGCATGCATACAGGGAATTCGAGGGTAAATACCCCAAAATTTACGCATTATGCGCGACTTTTATTCATCCATATTATACTATATGCAGGTTTCATGCTTGATGATGCCGACCGTCGCCTCTTGCGCTATTTGCAATCCGATCCCGAAGCACCGGTATCGGACATTGCGGATCGCGCGGGCCTGCAACCCACCACCGCCGCCCGTCGCTTGGACCGGTTGCGCGCCCAAGGCGTGCTGCGGGGCAGTCACGCGGTGATCGATTGGGCCGCCCTTGGCTACGCAGTTGAGGTGTCTCTCCGCTTTACCCTCGAAAAAACCCAAGCCCGCGCATTTGACGAATTTCAGGCCGCGGCTCGCAACATCCCCGAAGTGATCGCGATCCAGACATTCCTGGGCCGCGTCGACGTGCGCCTGTCCGTGATCGCACGCGACATGGCGGATTACCAACGGCTTTACCGTGATAGCATTCTCACGCTGCCGCATATCGCAGACATTGAGGCGCTGATGCATGTGGCGACCCTCAAAACCTCGGAAACCTTGCCGATATGAGTTGGGACGAAACCGATATGGCGATTTTGCGCGTGGTCCAACAGGACGCGACGCTGGGGGCAGGCGCCGTTGGCCGCGCCGTTGGGCTAAGCCAACCTGCGGTTTGGCGGCGGTTGCAACGGTTGCGCGAAGCGGGGGTGATTGCCGGACGCCGCGTTGATCTGGACGTCGAAAAACTGGGTTTCGGTGTGACAGTATTTTTGGGGGTTAAGCTGGCCACCAAGGGCCGGGTCAGCCTTGAGGATTTTGAGCGCGCTTGCATGTCCATCCCCGAGGTGCAGACGGTGCAGCACGTCCTTGGCCTATATGATTACCGCTTGCGCGTCGTGGCCCGCGACCTGAGCGATTTTGAACGGGTGCTGCGTCGGCGGATCATGACATTGCCCGGTGTGGGCAACGTTGAGGCGAATGTGCTGCTGAGCGAAGAACGCCGCCCCGGCCCGATCTGAGCAAATCGCAAGCCGCCACAATCCGCACGCCGTGTAGCGGATCGGAAACCATCGCAGCGCAATTCCCGCCAGAAACGCGAATGTATACCCAAATAGACTTTGCGCGACGCGACCTCCGCGCGTATCGCTGAAAAAAATGGAGGAACTTTCATGGCTGCCTTGCTGGACACAGTGGACCCCGATGGTCTCGAAGAATTTTCGGTCGTGTTTACGGACCGTTCGCTCAATTCAATGTCGACCGCGTTTCAGGGTGTCATGACTGACATCTCGGGGATGCTCAAAGACGTCTATAATGCTGACCACGTCGCGTTGATCCCCGGTGGCGGCACCTTCGGGATGGAGGCCGTTGCCCGCCAACTTGGCACTGACGCCCATGCAATCGTCGTGCGTAACGGGTGGTTCTCATACCGCTGGAGCCAGATTTTTGAGACCGGGCATTTCACGAGATCCTGCACCGTGATCAAGGCGCGCCAACAGGGCAACACGGTCACAGCACCCTTCGCGCCCGCGCCGATTGAGGAAGTTGTGGCCAAGATCCACGAAGAAAAACCCCAAGTGGTTTTCGCCCCTCACGTTGAGACATCCGCCGGTGTGATCCTGCCCGATGACTACATTACGCAATTGGCGCAGGCGGCCCACGCCGTCGGCGGCTTGATGGTGCTCGATTGTATCGCCAGCGGCTGCGCATGGGTCGATATGAAGGCCACTGGCGTCGATGTCCTGATCTCTGCCCCGCAAAAAGGCTGGTCCGCGTCGCCATGTGCTGGGCTCGTGATGATGTCCGACCGGGCCCGCGAAGTTGTGATGGCCACCCAGTCCAACAGCTTTGCGATTGATCTCAAAAAGTGGCTCCAAATCATGGAGACATATGAGAACGGCGGCCACGCTTATCACGCAACGATGCCCACCGACGCCCTGCGGGTGTTCCGCGATACGATGATCGAAACCCGCGACTACGGCTTTGCAAAGCTTAAAGACCAGCAATGGGCTTTGGGCGATGGTGTGCGCGCTATTTTGGCGGCACGCGGGGTCAAATCCGTTGCGGCCGAGGGTTTTGGCGCGCCGGGCGTTGTTGTGAGCTACACCGACAACCCTGAGGTTCAATCGGGCCGGGCGTTCCTTGCGCAGGGCACGCAGATTGCGGCAGGCGTCCCGCTGGAATGTGATGAGCCTGAGGGCTTTGCGACCTTCCGCATCGGGCTGTTCGGTCTTGATAAACTATACGATGTCGAGGCGACCTTAACTCGGCTGACCCGCTCGTTGGATGCGGTCATTCCGGCCAACACCTAAGGGCATTTACCCCCGCGCGCCGAGGCCAAGTTCCATCATGGCCCGGCGCACCGGCGTCACGTCGTGCAACATCTGCATGCCGCGTGCGCGCAATGCTTGGACCATCGGTTGACCGGCCTGCGAGGTGCGGTTCAGGGTCGTAATCCCCGCCACCCGCGTCGCGACATCCTTATACCGGGCGCGGTGATAAGCCTCTAGCATCCCAGCGCTGCCCATTTCGTGGGTCGTGCTCAGATCCAGAAGGGCGCGAATATCTGCAAGGCTCATGTTCAAACCCTGCGCGCCGATGGGGGGCACGACATGCGCGGCCTCGGCCATCAAGGCTGTTCGTTCCGCATCAAACCGTTCAGCGATTTGGCTGATGATCGGCCAGATCGTCAGACGTGAGGCCAGCTTGAGCCGCCCCATCACACCGGCGGATCGGTCGTTCAGCTCAGCCTCGAACGCATCAGGCGCAAGGTTCATCCGGCGCAGGCTTTCGGGGCCATCATCCATCCACACAATCGCAGAGCGCGGCTGCCCATCACGGTCGGGCAGGGGCACAAGCGTGAACGGCCCGCCGGATCGGTGCACCTCGGTTGAGACATTGTCGTGGGGCATCGGGTGCGTGACCGCAAACGCCAATGCCTTTTGGCCATAACGCGTGGTGCGCACCGAAATGCCCGCCTGTTCGCGCACGGGACTGTTGCGGCCGTCGGCGGCGATCACAAAGGGGGTCGTGATCCTGGTGCCGTCCGATAGGGTCACGCGCGCCTCATGGGTGCGGGTCTGAACGCGGGCCGTGGCGGTGCCGGGGCGGAAATCGACGTTTGGCAAATCGGCCAAGCGGGCCACCATTTCGCGGCGCAGTAACCAGTTGGGCAGGTTCCAACCAAAGGGCGCGTCGCCTAGATCACTGCTTTCAAAATCGCGCACAACAGGCTCACGCGCGGGGTTTGAGGCATCGACGATCCGCATCGTGTGCAGCGCGCTGGCAAAGGGGGCAAGCCGATCCCATAGCCCGGCTTCCTCTAGCAAGGCGCGGGCCGGTTGCAGAAACGCGGTACTGCGCAGGTCCGCGCCAACCGCGTCGCCGTCGGTGATCGGCGGTGTCGGGTCCACAAGCGTGACGCGGTGCCCGCAGGCGCCAAATGCGGCCGCTGCGGTCAAACCGGCCACACCGCCGCCCGAGATCAGAATGTCGGTGGTATCATGCATGGATACTGCCTCCCTTCCGCACACCTAGGCCGCGGGCGTTGAGACGGCCAGTGCGCAGGCCGCCTCAATCAACAATCTGCGCCAGAAAGTCGCTCAGATCGTGGGTGTGATGGTGGATGTGCTCGCCGCGCGGGCGGGTTTCGGCAACCAGTACCGTGGCCATGCCCAGTTCGTGCGGGACCTGTAGGTTGCGCGGTTCATCCTCAAACATCGCGGCACGGCGCGGGACGAGGTTGTCCTTGGTAAAGACGGTGTCAAAGGCGGCGGCATCAGGCTTGGGCTGATAGCCCGCGTGTTCCACCCCATAAAGCGCGTCAAACAGATGGCTCAGGCCGCGTGCCTCAAGGACGCGCGCGGCGTAGGGCGCAGTCCCGTTGGTGTAGACGATGCGTCGCCCCGGCAGGCGCGCGATCCGGTCTGCCAAAGTCGCGTCACGGGGCAGGACAGAAAAATCAATGTCGTGCACATGGTCCAGAAATGGGTCCGGATCGATCGCGTGTTCGCGCATCAATCCCGCAAGGGTGGTGCCATGGGTGCGCCAGTAATGCGCGCGCAATCGGTCCGCCTCGGCGAGATCGACACGCAGGGTACGGGCCACGTAGTCCCGCATTCGGACCTCGATTTGATCGAACAGGCGCACGTGGCTGGGGTAAAGCGTGTTGTCCAGATCGAACACCCACGTGGTGACATGTTCAAACGGCAGCGGCAGGGTGGTGGATATCGTCATAGCGCTGCACCTTAGGCGCTAGGATGCGGGGGGCAACCCGTCCTTTGGGTCTTGTTCTGCGCTTGATCCCGCGCGGGCAGTCTGCATATCATGGTATACGATTATGGCAGGCGGGGTTCACGTGGAAAAAACATCGCAAAAAGACGCCTATGGGCTGATCCTAGAGGCGATCGATGTGGGCACGTATCGCCCCGGCGACCGCTTGGTCGAGAGCGAACTTGCGGAGCGGTTTGGCGTCTCCCGCACCCCCATTCGTGAGGCATTGCAACGGCTTGAGACCCAATCGTTACTGACGCGCGATGGGCGGTCCTTGATCGTGGCGTCGTTGGACCACGACCAGATTGCTGAACTGTATATCGTGCGTACCGAGCTGGAGGCGCTGGCCGCCAAGCTGGCCGCAAAACACGCAGCCCCCGAAGAGATCAAGGTCCTCTTCGACATGGTCGAAGATGACCGCGCGCTGATTGATGACCCCAAGGCGCTGAGCCGGGCCAATCGTCGGTTCCACACGCAGATCCATCTGGCCAGCCACAACCGGTATCTGGTGCAACAATTGGACTTGGTGCATCGCTCCATGGCGTTGATGGCCACGACGTCGCTGGCCGCAGAGGGCCGGGGAGAGTTGGCATTAGAAGAGCACAGCCGCGTCGTGCAGGCCATTGCCGATGGCGACGGAGAGCGCGCGGCAGAAGAGCTGCGCGCGCATCTGAGCGTGGCGTTTGAGGTTCGGCTTAAGGAAGAATCCGAGCGGATCATGGCCTCGGGCGGGCGACGGTAGAACTGCCCGCGGGTTCACGAAATTCGCCGGATCGTCCCATCGGTGCCAACCTTGATCACGGGCACCTTGGTCAACTGATCGGGCAGGGCTTGGATGTTGGGGCCTCGGTCCTTGATGGGCGTGCCAAAGATCACCGGTTTACGTTCAATCCCCGCAGCTTCGGGCGTCTGAACGTCGTGATCGGCCCCGCCAAATGCGCCATGCTCGGTCTTGTCCCAATAGAACGGTTTGCGCACAGTTTCGAAGAGCGCCTTGTAGGTCGATAGCGTCGTGAGCTGAAAATATGGCAGCGTCAGGGGCACCCATGGCCGCAAAAATCTAAGGTGGCTGGCGCGGCACGCGACGAGGGCAAGCGTGATCGTCAGAACCGTGGCCATCGTAAAGACCAGCGCCATCGGCCACACGGCCCACTCCGGCAACAACGTCATGATCGGATGATGCGTCCCAAAGGCAACGACGACCGTGCTCCATAACAAGGGGGCCAAGGCTGCGTTCAGGATCATGCCCAAAAACATCATGTGAAACCCCAGCCATTTGCGCAGGCCAAGGTCGCGAAGTAGTTGAATTGGCTGGCGATTATGGACCACCCAAGTCATAAAATAGCCCTTGTTCCAGCGTGAGCGTTGCTTGACCCAAGGCCAAGTGGCGGCGTTCGCTTCCTCATGGGTGGTGATGTCGACCATCTCCGTTTCATAGCCCAACCGGGCAAGGCGAATGCCCAGATCGGCATCCTCGGTCACGTTGTGCGCATCCCAGCCGCCCAGTTCACGCAACACATCTCGGCGGAAAAACAGCGTGGTCCCGCCCAAGGGTACGGCCAAACCCATGCGTTTGATCGCGGGTAAAAACAGGCGAAACCACGTGGCGTATTCGATGGTAAAGCAGCGAGAGACCCAATTTTGCCGGGGGTTGTAATAGTCCAGACGGCCTTGCAGGCAGACGACCTTTTTGGGCGCGATGGCAAAGCGGTTGGCCACCGCATGGAGTTGCCGGGCCTCGGGGGCGTCTTCGGCGTCGTAGACCCCAACGATGGAGCCGCGCGCGAAGTTGAGCGCGTAGTTCATGGCACGCGGTTTGGTGCGGGGCGTGCCATCGGGCACGACGATGACCCGAAACCACGAAGGGATTGCCGCACGGGCCAGCGCCATGCGCGTTTCGATATCGTGTTCCTCAACAATCAGGCAGATGTCGAGCAATTCGCGTGGATAATCGAGCCGCGCCATGCGTTGCACCAACGGCCCCGCGATCCTTGGCTCTTTGAACAGAGGTACGAACAGCGAAATGATCGGCCGCTTGGTTTGCGATCCGTGGTCGCGGTGTGAATGGAACTCGCTCTTGTCCTCTGTCAGGTGAAACCAAAGCGCTGTGCCCTTGAAAATCACGTTGCTGATCAAAAGGGCGCAGGCCAGCAGTGACAGGACCGCCAGCGTCATCGTCGTATAAAACAAAAGGTTAAAGATCAGCACGATACACAGGGTAGGCACCACCAAGCTAGACAAGCTGGTTGCCCAATTGCGACACGACATGCGTTCGGGGACCTTCGCCTCGGCCCGGCGGGCAAGGGCTTTGCCGTGACCAAGGGCGATGGCCTTTAACACCTCAACCTCAGGGGCGAGAGTGAACAAAACGTTGCCCAAACCGGGGGGCAGTGCGGCGCGGATCTGGGGGATTTTGTCCGGGTTCGACGTGGCAAGGATCAACATCCCGCCGGTCTGCGACCACGGCACCACTGTGTGTTGGAGGCACAATTCCCAAGGGACAGACCGGATCATATCCAAATCGTGCGGGGGCAGGGCGGTGTCCGCAAACCCGATGCCGTATTGCGCCGACAACGCCATCATCAAGTCACGCTCGGTCACCCATCCGTTCGCAATCAGGATGTCGCCCAAACGGGCATCCTCGCGCAGTTGCAGCGCTAAAGCCTTGGCCAGATTGCCGGGTGAAATCGCCCGTGCGTCAAGCAGATACGCCCCAAGGGGCGAGGCGTGCTCCGCAGTGGACGCGGCGCGCTTTTTGGGGCCCATCAATGGGGGAACGCGCGTCGCTTGGACGAGTTTTAGAAACTGGGTGGACATCAAGAACCTTTACAATCAGGTCCTTGAAAGACGCTATTGGTAAACAGAGAGTTAATGAGACCGTTAAATTAACGCATTAACTCAATATGTTAACCAATTAGGCGGGTAACTTTAACGCGTTCCTGAAACGTTCGAAAAGATACATTGAGTCCATGGGACCCGGGCTCGCCTCTGGGTGGTACTGCACAGAGTACACCGGACGGTCCGCCATCCTGATTCCGCAGTTCGATCCGTCAAACAGCGACACATGGGTTTCGATCACGCCTTCAGGCAGCGATTGGCTGTCGACGGTGAACCCGTGATTCATAGAGGTGATCTCTACCTTGCCGCTTTCGAGGTCCTTGACCGGGTGGTTCGCACCGTGGTGGCCGTGGTTCATCTTGATGGTCTTGGCGCCCAGTGCCAGCGCCAGCATTTGGTGCCCGAGACAGATGCCAAAGATCGGCAAATCCGTGGTGTCGAGGATTTCGCGGATCATGGGCACGGCATATGCCCCCGTGGCCGCCGGATCACCAGGGCCGTTGGACAGGAACACGCCGGCGGGGGAATGGCTTTTGATGTCGGCGGCAGTGGCCGATGCGGGCAGCACGGTCACATCACAACCGGCCCACGCCAAACAGCGCAGAATGTTGCGTTTTGCGCCGTAGTCGATGGCCACAACCTTGGGGGCTGGGCCTTCGCGCTTGGGGTAGCCTTCGGGCCATGCCCAGCGGCTTTCGTCCCATGTGTAGCTCTGGGCGCAGGTTACCTCTTTGGCCAGATCCAGACCCTCAAGGCCTTTGAATGCGCGGGCGGCTTTGACCAAGGCTTCGATGTCGAAATTGCCCTCGGGGTCGTGGGCCAGTGCCACGTGCGGCGCGCCCTGTTGGCGGATCGCGCGGGTCAGACGGCGGGTATCAACGCCGCCCATGCCAATGCGGCCCTGTGCAGCAAGCCACGTGCCCAGATCCTGGGCGTTGCGCCAGTTGGACGGCGCGGTCGGGTCCCATTTGACAACCATGCCCGCGGCGGCGGACTGTCCGGTTTCGTCATCCTCGGGCGTGGTGCCAGTGTTGCCCACGTGGGGGAAGGTAAAGGTCACGACTTGGCCCGCATAGGACGGGTCCGTCATGATTTCCTGATATCCGGTCATTGCGGTGTTAAAGCACAATTCGGCGACGGACAGGCCCGTGGCGCCAAACCCGTGTCCGTAGAACACGGTGCCATCCGCAAGGGCCAGACAGGCTGTGGGGCGGGGGTCTGACATGATGGTCTCCTAGCGGCTGATGGGGTTCGGCAAATTGGCCACGGTTTAGGCGCGCGGGGCAGAGGGGTCAAGCGTCAAAGGACCTTGATCGGTGGGTTCAGACGCGCTTGGGTTGTTTGTCGCGGGGGGCTGATATATGTGACGCCCTTTCTCGGGTGTGAGCAAGGAACAAGACGATGGATATGCGCGCTAAAATCACCGCAGCTTTGAAAGACGCCATGAAGGCGAAAGACGCCACACGGTTGTCGACGCTGCGGCTTATCAATGCGGCGATCAAGGATCTGGACATTGCCAAGCGGACCGAAGGCAGCACCGTGGGTGATGCGGACGTGCTGCAAATCCTTGGCAAGATGGTTAAGCAGCGGCAGGAAAGTGTGCGCGCCTATGAAGAGGGCGGGCGGCTTGAACTGGCCGAGCGGGAGCGTGAGGAAATCGCGATTCTTGAGGATTACTTGCCGCGCCAACTGTCTGAGGCAGAGATTGACGCCGCCGTCGCGACCGCCATTGCCGAAGTGGGTGCGACCAGCATTCGCGACATGGGCAAGGTCATGGGCGCGCTCAAATCTAAGTACACCGGCCAGATGGATTTCGGAGCGGTAGGTCCAATGGTCAAAGGCCAACTGTCCTAAGGGCTATCTGCTCATGTGAACAGGGCGCGGGCCAAGCGGCCCCTGCCGACCCTTTCGCGGTTTATTCATAGGGGCGACAACGCCCCGGTAAATAAGCGCATCTTTTCTTCTGAGTATGTCGAATGAAAAAGCCCCGCGCCCTGCCGTAGATCCGGCAAAGGTGCGGGGCTTTCAGAGCTATTGCGCGGTCTTGGTCCGCGCGAGCGCATCTAGCAACAGATTGTGCAACTCGGCCCGTTCGTCTGGGGTCAGAAAACGGCCCAGCTCCACATCACGTGCGCCACCGCGCAGGGTCAGATAGTTCTCAACTGGTTCGGAGTGCAGCTCGGCCCGGACCCAGAACGGATTGGCCTCCCACGATTGCTTTGGCGCGCGGGGGTTGGTCCGTAGGATCGAGATCAGCTCAGGCGTGAGGGTCAGCTGTTCGCGCAGCGTGCCATCCTTCCATGAGCGTTTGAGCAAGCACCACACAAGCGTGACGGTCGCCGCGATGAACGGCAGCAAGAACCACAGGGCCGCTGTACCAACCACCGACAAAAGCGGCAGCGCAAACAGCATGGATGTCGCCCCGATGAATATCACAAACCCCTTGGGGGTCAGGCTTTGGTGCGGCCACAGCGTGATTTCGAGGGTGGGTGTGGAAAGGGCCCCGGAATGATCCGGAGCCCCCTTTGTAACCTGGAAAGGCATTGTGCCTAGTGCCCCGGCTGCTTGTCCCACATGTCGCGGGTCGGCAGTTGCTCGAAGGTGTGCTCCGGGGGTGGGTTGGGCAGGGTCCATTCCAGCGTATCGGCATATTCCCCCCAGTAGTCGGCCTCTTTGATCTTGCGACCGGCGACGAGCGTGTAGGCCACGATGCCGATGAAGAACAAGAAGGAGGCAAAGCTGAGGAAGGCGCCGTAAGAGCTAATCTGGTTCCAGTAGGCGAATGCCTCTGGGTAGTCGATGTAGCGGCGTGGCATGCCTTGGTTGCCGAGGAAGTGCTGTGGGAAGAACGTGATGTTGGTCCCGATGAAGAAGGTCCAGAAGTGCAGTTTCCCGGCCCACTCAGGGTATTGGCGACCCGACATCTTGCCGATCCAGTAGTAGATACCGGCAAAGATACCGAATACAGCACCCAAGCTCATCACGTAGTGGAAGTGCGCCACAACGTAGTAAGTGTCGTGATAGGCGCGGTCGATACCAGCTTGGCTGAGCACGATCCCTGTCACACCACCAACGGTGAACAAGAAGATAAAGCCCATCGCAAACAGCATCGGTGTGCGGAAGCTGATGGAGCCGCCCCAGATCGTTGCAATCCAAGAGAAGATCTTAACGCCTGTAGGCACCGCGATGATCATAGTGGCGATCATAAAGTACGCTTGCTGGCTGAGGCTCATGCCGACGGTGTACATGTGGTGCGCCCAGACGACGAAGCCGAGGGCCCCGATGGCGACCATAGCGTAAACCATGGGCAGGTAGCCAAAGATTGGCTTGCGCGAGAAGGTTGCAACAATGTGGCTGACGATGCCGAAGGCAGGCAGGATCACAATGTACACTTCAGGGTGACCAAAGAACCACAGGATGTGCTGGTACAGAACCGGATCACCGCCACCCGCTGGGTCAAAGAAGGTTGTCCCAAAGTTACGGTCCGTCAGCAGCATGGTGATCGCACCAGCCAGAACGGGCAGAGCCAGAAGGATCAGCCATGCGGTCACAAAGATCGACCAAGCAAACAGCGGCACTTTGTGCAGCGTCATGCCGGGGGCGCGCATGTTGAGGAAGGTTGTGATGATGTTGATCGCACCCAGGATCGAAGAGGCGCCCGATACGTGCACCGCAAAGATCGCAAGATCCATCGACATACCGCCTTCGTTCACCGACAGCGGCGGGTACAGAACCCAACCAACGCCAGAGCCCGCTTGACCGTTACCGCCTGGCGCCAACACAGAGGCCACAGCCAGTGTTGTACCTGCGAAAAACAGCCAGAACGACAGGTTGTTCAAACGCGGGAATGCCATGTCCGGCGCACCGATGTGCAGCGGCATGAAGTAGTTTCCGAAGCCGCCGAACAGTGCGGGGATCACAACAAAGAACATCATCAAGATGCCGTGCCCAGTGATCAGCACGTTCCAGAGGTGTCCGTTGGGGGTACATTCGCCAATAGCCGCCGCCGTCAGGCGCGCGCCTTCAAGGCACATGTATTGCACACCGGGTTCCATGAGCTCGAGGCGCATGTAAACCGTGAATGCAACAGAGATAAAACCGGCAATGCCGGAGACGATCAGGTACAGAACCCCGATGTCTTTGTGGTTTGTCGACATGAACCAGCGGGTGAAAAACCCAGGTTTCGCGTGGTCGTCGTGTCCCGTAAGGGCTGCGTCCGCCAT
The DNA here is from genome assembly GCF_001458315.1 of Thalassobacter stenotrophicus. Classification (GTDB taxonomy): domain Bacteria; phylum Pseudomonadota; class Alphaproteobacteria; order Rhodobacterales; family Rhodobacteraceae; genus Thalassobacter; species Thalassobacter stenotrophicus. The sequence goes on from NZ_CYRX01000025.1 coordinate 317,898, forward strand.
GGAAAGCTCCCAATTGTTATGTGGCAGTGGTGCGGGGGTCCTTCCCGCACAATTTATTGAGTGTTCTTCTAGTGATCATATGCGCCAAGAGCAATATGAGTGGCAGAATTTAGTGGCGCAAAATGTCGCGGTTTTGATCTGGATCAAAGTGCCGACCGACCTGTTGTGAGTGAGGTGCGCACGACCGTGTTATGGGCGGTTATCCACAGGTTTTTGGGGTCTGCGCGCCCTATTTTAGGCGGTGACCTGCGTCCGGCGGGCAGGGGCGGGGCCCATTGCGGGCTCAAAAGTTCGGCGCAAAGCCACATCCACATCTTCAAGAGTGACGGGCAGACCCAGATCAACCAGAGATGTCACGCCATGCTCGGCAATCCCGCAGGGGACGATTCCCTCAAAGTGGCTCAGGTCGGGTTCAACATTGATTGAGATCCCATGAAAGCTGACCCATTTGCGCAGACGAATGCCGATGGCCGCGATCTTGTCCTCGGCCACTTCGTCATGCGCTGTGCGGGGCCTGTCGGGGCGCGGCACCCAAACACCCACGCGACCCGGTCGGATTTCGCCGTTGACGTTGAATTCTTGCAGCGTGGCGATGACCCAATGCTCCAACTGTTCGACAAACAGCCGCACGTCGCGCCCGCGCGCGGCCACATCGAGCATGACATAGACAACGCGCTGCCCCGGCCCGTGATACGTATATTGTCCGCCGCGTTTGCTGGTGTGGACGGGAAACCGTTCGGGATCGACCAAATCGCTCGGCTTTGCGGATGTGCCAGCCGTATAAAGGGGAGGGTGCTCCAGCAGCCAAATCGCCTCATCCGCTGTGCCGGCGGCGATCTCGGCGGCGCGCGCCTCCATCTGGGCGACGGCGGTTTCATAGGGCACAAGGCCGTCTGACGTTATCCATTCGACCACGATGCGTGTCTCTCTTTGTCTTGGAGTCCTTGAAGAGCCGATATTACGCTCAAATCCCGCGTCGTTCAAGCAACCGCAGGGCGGTCTCGCGGCGCAGTTCACACGCCTTTTGCAGGCCGAAAAGCTCCGCCATGCACAGGATTGCGATCCGCGTGCATTTTCCTCTTTCCTTCGCTTTTTGGCTGAGCTAAACGCCCCCCATACCAAGTCAAGACGTGCGGTCGTGGCGGAATTGGTAGACGCGCAGCGTTGAGGTCGCTGTGGGGTAACACCCGTGGAGGTTCGAGTCCTCTCGACCGCACCATTTGGATCGATCGACGATCTACTCCCTTGAAAACATGTAAGTTAAACGCGCTGCCCAGCATCGCTGTCTGGGTTGTTTAACCGCGCTTATACCCCACCGCCAAGTTGTGATCCGTTTCACAGGTGTCACCGGAACAGCACTCAAAGATGTTGGATTTGCAGATCGCGCATTGCTCATGGCCGTGCACGACGACTGTTTTCAACGGGGACTGGCACCGGGGACAGCGTTGTTTGTGCGCGTTTGAGGGGTCGAGATGGTTGTCCATGTGCGTCCTCTTATCGGTGATGCGAATAGGGTGGGCGGTCTATTCCGCCGCTGGTTTTAGCGACGCCATCAACATATGGAACTTTTCACCCTGCACGGCAACATGGCCTCGGATCACTGCGGCGGCGGTGTCACCGTCGCCAGCCTCCAGTGCTGTGACGATGGCTTCATGCTCGCTCATGGATTGGCTCAGGCGCCCGCGAAAACGCAGCTGCATCCGGCGAAACGGTTGGAGCCGTCTTTGCAGGCGCAGGCACTCTTGTTCCAAGAACGCGTTGCCGGATTGCCGGTAGAGGGCTGCGTGGAACTGTTCATTCTCACGGTAGTAGCCGTCACTATCTTTGGTGGCGACGGCGGCATTACACCGTGCGTTTGTTTCATGCAGGGCCTGCAACGCGGTCTCCGTGATGCGCGAGGCGGCAAGCCGGGCGCATACGGCCTCTAGCTCCGCCATGACCTCGAACATCTCCAGCAGTTCAACAGGGCCAGGCTGTCGCACGAACACCCCACGTCGCGGGATCGCTTCAACCATGCCGCTTTGTGCAAGCCGTTGAAATGCCTCGCGTATGGGGGTGCGTGATACGTTGAATTGTTCTGCCAACTGCACCTCATCCAGCCGCATTCCGTCGGTGTAGGTACCGTCGAAAATCAGCTGCTCAAGAGCCACTGCAATGCTATCTGCGCGTCGTTTATCCATGTTCTGTATATGATAGCATACTGGATCACACACAAACAATTATTTTTTGTATACAAAAATATTGATTTAAAAAACACGACGTGTGACAACCTGTCCAGCCCTGATAGGAATCGGGGAATGTTTCTGGGAGGATTCCAATGAAAAATATGCTGATTTCCACCGCAGTGGGTCTTGGGCTCATGGCTGGTGCTGCATCCGCGACCGAGCTGCGCCTGTCGCACCAGTGGTCCACAAAAGACATCCGTCACCAAGTGGCGCAGATCGTGGCTGACGAAGTCGCCGCTGCTGACGTTGACCTTGAGATTACGATTTTCCCGTCGAAGTCGCTGTTTGCGCCGCGGGAGCAATACAACCCCGTGAGCCGTGGCCAGCTGGACATGACGGTTCTGCCGCTCAGCTATGCGGGCGGCCAACAGCCTGCCTATAACCTGACGCTGATGCCCGGCCTCGTGCGCAACCACGACCACGCCGCGCGCTTGGTGGACAGCCCCTTCATGGATTCGCTCGAAGAAATCATGGCCGAAGATGACGTCAAAGTGCTTGTGCATGGCTACCTTGCCGGCGGTTTTGCGGGTGTAGACAAATGCATCACCTCGCCAGACGATATCCAAGGCCTGCAAACCCGCGCCGCTGGCCGTGCGTTTGAGCAGATGTTGGCAGGGGCAGGGGCGTCGATCACGTCCATGGCGTCGTCCGAAATCTACAACGGGATGCAAACCGGCGTGCTGCAAGCCGCAAACACCTCGTCCTCGTCGTTCGTGTCCTACCGTATCTATGAGCAGGTCAAATGCTACACACCTGCCTCTGAAACGGCGCTTTGGTTCATGTACCAGCCGCTGCTGATGAACCTGACAACCTTCAATGATCTGTCGCCCGCACAACAAGAAGCTCTGACCGCCGCCGCCGCTAAGGCCGAAGCGTTCTACTTGGAGCAAGCCAAGGCAGAGGACGCGGCTTCGGTCGAGACCTTCAAAGCCGCAGGCGTTGAGATCGCTGAAATGACACAGGACGATTTCGACAAATGGCGCGCACTGGCGATGGAAACCTCCTACGCTGAGTTCGTGGCGGGCTACCCTGCGGGTCAAGATCTGCTCGATAAGGCCCTCGCCGTCGAGTAAACGCACTTTGGTCGGGCGGCCTGAACGGTGCGCCCGACCCATCGACCACATCCAACAAGAATAATCAGGAGGCTGGTATGTCTGGCCAAACAACGGGCGCGTCCGCGCGCACGGGGGATAACCCTTTTCTAAAAGGCGTGGCGTTTCTGTCGCTCCTGTCGGGCTGGACGGCGGCGACGTTGATCGTGGTGTCGGTGATGATCACCTGCCAAATGATCTTTGTCCGCTTCGTTCTGAACCAATCGACGATCTGGCAAACTGAAGCCGTCGTTTACATGATGATCGCGGCCACGATGTTGGGCTTGCCTTATGTGCAATACCTGCGCGGGCACGTGAACGTAGACCTGATCCCACTGGCTCTGCCGCCGCGTCTGCGAAAAGCGTTGTTTTTCGTCACCATGCTGACGGGCATCGCGATTATCTGTGTGATGACGTTTTATTCCTATGAATACTGGCACATCGCGTGGGAACGGAACTGGCGGTCTGACACAGTTTGGGGCGTGCGCTTGTGGATCCCATACTTGGCGTTGCCCATCGGGTTCGCGCTGTTCGTTCTGCAAATGATCGCCGATACGGTCGCGGTCGCCATCGGCGTTGATACGCCCTTCGGACTGGAGGAGTAGGGATGGATCCGCTCTTGCTCGGCCTTCTGGTCGCATTCTTCACCATTTTTGTCCTGTTTTCGGGCGTGTCCGTGGCCACAGGCCTGCTGATCGTCTCGGCGGGTTTCCTGATCGCCTTTGATGGGATGCGCTCGCTGGAACTGATGCCAGAAATCATGTTCGGCAAGCTCAACAACTTTGCGCTTTTATCGATCCCGATGTTCATCATCATGGGGGCGGCGATTGCCTCAACCCGCGCAGGCGCAGACCTCTACGAAGCGCTGGAGCGGTGGTTGACCCGCGTGCCCGGTGGCCTCGTAATCTCAAACCTTGGGGCCTGCGCGCTGTTTTCGGCAATGTCCGGGTCCAGCCCCGCAACCTGTGCGGCCATCGGCAAAATGGGCATCCCCGAGATGCGCAAGCGTGGCTACCCCGATGAGGTGGCTTCCGGCTCAATCGCGGCGGGCGGGACCTTGGGCATTCTGATCCCACCGTCGGTCACGATGATTGTCTACGGCATCGCCACCGAGACCTCGATCGGGCGTCTGTTCCTTGCGGGTGTTCTGCCGGGGCTGATGTTGGTGGCGTTGTTCATGGCGTGGTCGCTCTATTCCACGGCACGCTCGGGCAACATGCAGGTGTTGGCCAAGGTGAGCTATACGTGGAAGGAGAAATTCGAAATTCTCCCTCGCGTGACACCGTTCATCCTGATCATCTTTGGCGTGCTCTATGCCATGTATGGCGGTGTCGCGACCCCGTCTGAGACCGCGGCTGTGGGCGCACTTTTGTGCCTTGTGATCGCGATGATCATCTACAAGCTCTGGAACCCAAAGGACCTGTGGGTTGTCCTGCGCGACAGCACCAAGGAATCCGTGATGATCTTGTTCATCATCGGGGCGGCTGGTGTGTTCAGCTTCATGCTTTCGTCGCTGTTCATCACGCAGTCGATTGCGGCATGGATCGGTACATTGGACGTGAACCCATGGGTCTTGATGCTTGCGGTGAACATCTTCTTGCTGATCGCGGGTTTCTTTTTGCCACCGGTTGCGGTGATCTTGATGGCGGCTCCAATCTTGTTGCCGATCATCACGACCGCAGGGTTCGATCCGATCTGGTTTGCCGTGATCCTGACCATCAACATGGAAATCGGTCTGATTTCGCCACCCGTGGGTCTGAACTTGTACGTCATCAACGGCATTGCGCCTGATATCAAGCTCAAGACCATCCTGATGGGCTCGCTGCCTTATGTGGCCTGTATGGTCATCGCGATCCTGTTGTTGTGCTTCTTTCCGGGGATCGCAACGTGGTTGCCAGACTACGTGATGGGGCCAGCGGTATGAGCCTTCTCGGTGGCCTTCTTTCGACTGTTTTTGAGCGGCGCTACCGAGGCGACAAGGGGGCGGGTCAAGTGTCTCGCCCCTTCGCCGACCTCACCGTGGACCTTATGCGGACCACGGGTGAGGGGACGGGCATGGCAGTGGCCCGTGCCATTCTTGATAAGTTCGCAGCTAGTGACGATGACGAAAAGCTCGCGTTTTTCCGGCATCTGGCTGAGGACCTGACAATTTCACCCGAAGATGTCCGCACCGCGCTGGACGCCTATGAGCAGGGCCAGACCAAGGCCAGCTACCGCAAGTTTATGACTGCGGCTGAACCACCCCGCCAAGAGCTGATCCGCCGCCTTAATCAGGTGCCCGGTGCCACGCGGCAGTTGGTGGCAATGCGCGCGGACCTGCTGCGTCTGGGCAGAGGCGAGGCTGCACTTGATGCGCTCGATCTCGATTTCCGGCACCTTCTGTCCAGTTGGTTTAACCGAGGCTTTCTGGTCCTGATGCCGATCACGTGGGAAAGCCCGGCGCATATTCTTGAGAAAATCATCGCCTATGAGGCCGTGCACGCGATTGATAGCTGGGGTGCCCTGCGCGCCCGGCTTGAACCTGCGGACCGCCGCTGTTTTGCGTTCTTTCACCCCGCCATGCCCGATGAGCCGCTGATCTTTGTCGAGGTCGCGTTGACGGGCGGCATTCCCGGCTCGGTCCAAGGTGTTTTGTCCGAAGACCGCCCCGTGCTTGAGGCAGAGGGCGCCGACACGGCCGTGTTCTATTCGATCTCAAACTGTCAGGCAGGTCTTGCGAGCATCTCGTTCGGCAATTCCTTGATCAAACAAGTGGCGGCGGACCTGTCGACAGCACTTCCAAACCTCAAGACGTTTGTCACGCTTTCGCCGATCCCCGGGTTCGCGGCTTGGCTGCAAGAGGCTGGGTATGACGTGCCTGAGGGTGATCCTGCGCGCTTGACGGGGCTGACGGCCCTTTATCTGACGACGGCCAAACGCCCCGACGGATTACCCCGTGATCCGGTTGCTCGCTTTCACCTTGGGAACGGGGCAGAGGTCCACCGCCTGCACGCGAATGCCGATGTGTCCCCCAAGGGGATGCAGCAATCCCACGGCGTGATGGTCAATTACCTCTATGATCTATCGCGCGTGTCGCAAAACCATGAACGCTACGCCGCCTCGTCTGAGATCGCGGCATCCCCTGAAATTCGCGCGCTCACCATCGCCGCCGAGAAGGCCAAAGCCTAGGAGCCTCCGATGTCCAACCCCCTTTATGATACGCTCTTTGGATGCCACGCCGAAAAGGCCACGCCGTTTTTACATCTTGCAGATGGCATCACATGGACCCACGCGCAGTTTTTGGAATTGGCCGCGCAATACGCCCATGTGATCACAGATCATGGGCTGGTGCCCGGTGACCGGCTTGCGGTACAGATCGAAAAATCGCCCCAAGCACTGGCGCTTTATGCGGCCTGCGTGCAGTCGGGCGTGGTGTTTTTGCCGCTGAACACGGCCTACACCGTGGATGAGCTGACCTATTTCATTGATAACAGCGGCGCATCCCTTGTGGTGTGTGACCCTGCGCGCGCGGCGACCTTGGGTCCGGTTGTGGCACAGCTTGGCGCGCAGCTCGCGACCTTGGGGGCCGACGGCTCTGGCTCGCTGAGCGATGCGGCGAGCGGCAAGCCGACCCAATTCGCGACGGTGGCGCGCACGGGCGATGATCTGGCCGCGTTCCTTTACACCTCTGGCACAACGGGCCGCTCGAAGGGGGCGATGCTCACGCAGGACAACTTGCTGTCAAACGCGCAAACCTTGGCAGAGGTGTGGAAGTTCACAGCCGATGACGTGCTGCTGCACGCGCTGCCCATTTTCCACACCCATGGCCTGTTCGTGGCCACAAACGTGACGCTGATCGCGGGCGGGGCAATGATCTTTTTGCCGAAGTTCGACATCGACGTGGTGTTGGACCGGATGGCGGATGCCACGACGATGATGGGGGTTCCGACGTTCTATACCCGGCTCTTGGGGGATGCGCGGTTCACCCGTGAATGCGCGGCCCACATGCGGCTGTTTGTGTCAGGCAGCGCGCCTTTGCTGGCCGAAACCCATGACGATTTTGCCGCCCGGACTGGCCACCGCATCCTTGAACGCTACGGCATGACCGAGACGAATATGAACACCTCGAACCCCTATGATGGTGATCGCCGCGCGGGCACCGTCGGCTTTCCGCTGCCGGGGGTTGAGCTGTTGATCACCGATCCCGCTACGGGGGCCGAACTGCCCCAAGGCAAGGTGGGTCAGATCGAGGTGCGCGGCCCCAACGTGTTCAAAGGCTATTGGCAGATGCCCGAAAAAACCGCCGAAGAGCTGCGTGAGAACGGATTCTTCATAACCGGTGACTTGGGCAAGCGAGATGCTGATGGCTATGTGCATATCGTTGGGCGCAACAAGGATTTGATCATTTCGGGCGGTTACAACATCTATCCCAAGGAGATTGAGTTGGTTCTGGATGAGCAACCCGGTGTGCTCGAAAGCGCCGTGATCGGTGTGCCCCACGCTGACTTTGGTGAGACGGTTTTGGGGCTGATCGTGCCGCAGCCGGGGGCCACGCCCGATACCGATGGGATTGCGGCTGCGGCTGCCGGTGCGCTTGCGCGGTTCAAACATCCTCGCAAGCTGATCGTGATTGACGCCTTGCCGCGCAACACCATGGGCAAGGTGCAAAAGAACGTCTTGCGCGAAGCCTACGCTGATACGTTCCAGCCCGCGACCTAGGGCGCGACCCAATCCATGCGCGCTGTGGCCAAGTCCACCAGCGCGCGTGTGTTACCGTCCCGCGATAGGCGTAGCCAATCAAGGGTTTGCGCCGTGAAGATCAGCACGCCAAAGGCGTTTTTCCCTGTGCCGGACGTGGCCTCCAGCGCTCCGCCGGGGGCTGCACCGGCGTATGTTTCCTTGGTGTGCGGGGGCAGTTGATCCCACGCGCTGTTTGCTAGCTCACTGCCGGGGGCATGGCGCGTGATCTGACCAGAAAACCGCATTTGGATTTGCTGTTCAGGGTCCCAGGTTAGCACGCTAGCGGCGGGGTTTTCGTCCAGTTGGGTCCATTTCGCGCTGCGCGTATCGGTGTGAAAAACCAGCGCGTATGCCTCGGGTTGGACCGCCCGCAAAACGACCATACGCAGGCTGGGCGTTGTTCCGTCGACAGTGGCGAGAGTTGGCGTGCGCAGCGGGTGGCCGGGGGTGGTACAGGCCACGCTTAGGGTCCTCCAAATTTGATCTGGCGTCATGCTAGGCGTTCCCACGCGAGGGCGGCAAGTGCCAGATCCCCCAACGCATGACCGCGAAACACAAACGCGCTGCGTTCGGTATCGCTTTGCCGGGGCGACGCGTTGCCCATCACGAGCCCTGAGATATCGCCGTGGATATGGGCAGGCTCCGCGAGCTTGTTGGGCAGGGTGGCTTCTTGTTCAAGATCGTCAATAATGACGCGGTCCAATGCGCCAAAGCTCTGTTTGTGCCACGGCACTGCGAGGTCAACGACCGACAGAAACGCCCCCGCATCAAGCCAGTTGGCATCGAGAAATGGGGCCTCCACGGCTGTGTGCGTCACGCTTGTAACGGCCAGATCGACCCCTTCGAGGGCGGCGCGCGGCGTGTCCACCACTTCGGCGTCCAACCCGTCGGCGGCTTCGACTAGGGCGTCAATATTTGCCCGCCCACGGCCTGAGATCTTGATCCGGGTCAGAGGGAACATCTGCCGAAAAAACGCCAAATGACTGCGGGCCTGAAGCCCTGTGCCCACAAACCCGACGCTGCTTGCGTCCGGGCGGGCCAAGTAAGACGCGGCCAAGGCGGACAGTCCGGCGGTGCGCACGCCCGTGAGCCAATTATTGTCTAGTGTCGCAAGCGGTAGGCCCGTTTCCGCATCCAAAAGGGAGACGAGGCCATTGATCTGCGCCAACCCGCGCGCAGAATTCGCGGCGTTTAGTACCAGTGATTTGGTCACGGCGATGGGGGGGCTGTCCATCGCGGCCAGCGTCGACATGATGTAGCGTCCATCCGGCGGGGTGAGGGCGGCTTTGGGCGCTGCGTGCACCGTCCCTTCGGCGGCGCCACGGATCAGTTTTTGCAACATCGCAATGATGTCCTGCGCGCTGATGTTAAGGGCAGCGAGGGCCGCGGCGTCGTAGTGGGGGATCATGCGGCGAACTCCGCTTTGTGGTCTTCGAAATAGCGGCGCAATGCGGTGATCCCGTCGGCGACGGCTCGGTCCCGACCGAGGCCAATACGAAAACGGTCGTCTGGCGTCGCGCCCAGATCGGAGCGGTATAGGGCGGCGGGCAACAGCAAAATACCGTGGTTTTCGATCAGGTCTGCGCAGAAGGTTTCGACAGTTCCGGGACCGGTATAGCGGGGATAAGCGACGCAGCCGCCCTCAGGCGCGGAGAAGTCGATCAGCCCGGGGAAATCGTCCAAAAGCGCCTCAAATGCTGTAAGGTTGCGTCGCAAAAGCGCGCGGTTGCGGGCAAAGATTTGTTCCCGCGCGGCGAGCGCGATCATGCCGAGCCGCTCTGCAGGGGCCGCGTTGCAGATCGATAGGTAGTGTTTGTACCGCTCTACGCGTTGCAGCACGTCGAGATCAGGCGAGGCTAACCACCCGATCCGAAGCCCTGGCAAACCGTAGGCTTTGGACAACACGTTGAGTGAAATCCCCCGCTCATACACGTCCGCGATTTGCGGCATCTGTAGGTTTGGGTCCAGTTCGACGCCGCGATAGACCTCATCACACAGGATGTAGATGCCATCGGCGCGAGCGAGCGTGATCAGAGCATTGAGGTCCGCACGTGGCATGAGCGCGCCGGTGGGGTTGTGCGGAAAGTTGAGCGAAATTAGCCGGGTGTTTGGGCGAATGGCATCCTTGATTGCGTCGATATCCAGCCGCCATTTCCCGCCCTCAATTCGCATCGGTACGCCGGTTGTTTCGCAAATTGCGGCCGGAACGGTCTCAGCGCTTTGATAGTTGGGGGTGGGGACGATGGCGTGGTCATTCGGCCCAAGCAGCACCCTTGCCAGCGCGTAGAGACCTTCGCCCGCGCCTGCGAGTGTGAGGATGTTGTCTTGGGCCATCGTGTCATAGGTCGCCGCAATGGCCGTGCGCAGATCGGGCGCACCCCATGTTTCGGTATAGCCGAGGGATGTGGCCTCAAACGCCTCTCGGTCCGCATCGGTGCCCAGCGCGAGCAGATCGCGCAAGGAGAGGCTTTCCATATCGGAGGCGGTCAGGTGATGACGGGCATTGAATTCCCACTTGGAAAAATGAACTTCCAGCGCAAAGTCGCGCAAGGGGCTGGCAGGGGGCTGTTTGTTCATAACGCGTTCCTTGGGTTGCTTTCCCAAGGTGTAGCGCAGGCGTCAGGCCTTCGCCACTGTGACTGTGTCTGTGATGGGCGTTAGGATTGGTAAACGGTGACGTTCCGGGCGCGTAGCGCATCCGTTAGGGTACGGGGGTCGGGCAGGGCCGCATCTGGCAGCGGGACGCAAAGACCGTTTGTCATGAGGACCTGCACCCTATCTGGCCCGTTATGGGGATGGTCAATCCGTACCTCGGTGATCCGGTCCAACGGTAAGGCCGTGACCTCAGCCCCGTAGCGCACAGTCCAGGTCGAGCCACCGATGCGCGATGATGCCTCCGGCCGGGGGGCGCGTAGGATCGCGAAGCTGGCCGCCATCAGGACAACGCAGAACCCGATGGCTAAGCTGTGCGGCAAGAGCATAACACCCACGACCGCAAGTCCCGCACAAAGGCCCGGCGCGAGCCGTGTTAGAGGAATATGTGTCAAAGCAACCATAGGCTCCTTCTAGCACGCAAGAATGAAGAAAGTATGACCGAACAGCGACTTGTCGGCCTAACCCAAGGGTTGGCGGCCCCGGACGACCTTGATGTTTCGGTCCAACAGTGCCCGCTCCAGCCGGTGTGGCCCGGGCAGGCACGACAAAGGCACCGTGATCAGCCGACCATCCGTCAGGCGCAGGCCCAGCTTGGCCGACAGATCCAGCCGAAACGTCAGATGTGCCTGCACGACTGACGCCAGCGCGACCTCACCGCTGCCGTTCGGAACCTCCCAGCTAAGGGTATCGGGGCTGATTTCAAACTGGCTCTGACGGTCGCGAATGAGGTCGTAGGCCAGCGGTATTCCCGCGACAAACAACACCAGCGTAATGACCGGCAGCGCGCCCAGCCCGAGCAATAACAAGAACGCGCAGCCCCAAGTGGCCGCCAAGGCCAGCACGCCGCGCGCAGATCGTGCGCGCGCGACGTGTTGATACGTGCCCTCAGGCATCACGCATCCGGCCGACCATCTCAGCGGTATCGCGGCTAAGACCGGGGTGGGTGGCGATGCGGGCCAGTTGCTCTTGGATCAGGGCCTGACGGTCCACGTCGTACCTGCGCCAAGTTTCAAAGGCGGTGGACATACGTGCGGTAGTCTGGGGGTTGAGCGCGTCAAGCTTTAGCAGCCAATCGGCTAGGAACCGGTAGCCCGCACCAGATGGGTGGTGAAAACCCGCGGGGTTCATGGCTGTCATTCCGGCAATAACCGACCGGAACCGATTGGGGTTTTTCCAATCGAAATCAGCGTGCTGGGTGAGGGCGGTTGCCACCGCAACAGCATCATCTGGGTCGGCCTCTGCTACGGACATGGCAAACCATTTATCCATTACAAGGCGGTCCGTGCGCCACTGCGCCTCAAACGCAGCAGCGACCGTCGTATCACCCGCTGACAGCAGACAGCCAAAGGCCGCCAGTTGGTCAGTCATATTGGTGGCCGCGTCATAGGCCGCACGGGCCATTGTGCCGCCATCCAGCCGGGTTTGCAGTCGCAACAACTGCGCGCGCAAGCTGCGTTTGGCAGCATCATTCGCAGCGGGGGAATAGGGCCCGGGTGTGGCAGTCGCCGCGATCAATGCGGGAAGGGCCTCACCCATGTGCTGGGCAATCGCCAGATGCACCGCTTTGCGCGCAGAGTGGATGGCGGTTGGGTCCGGCACGATGCCTGCGGCGTCGCAAGCGTTGGCAAGGTTATCCTCGGACGGCAGCGCCAACACCAGCGCGCGAAACGCAGGGTCCAGCGTGTCATCGGTGATCACCTTGGTCAAAGCGTCAAGCCATGCGGTCGCGGGCGCGGACCCGGCCGTTAGATTGGCCATCAGGTTGCTCTTGGCCAGAAGGGTGCTCGCCTCCCAACGGTTGAACGGATCGGTGTCGTGGGCCAGCAAGACAAGACGGTCGGCCTCGCTTTGCTCAGTTTCAAGAATGACCGGGGCCGAGAACCCGCGCAGGAGCGAAGGGATCGGCTTGGCATCCAACTCATAGCGGAGCGTCAGCTCGGCCTCAGACATCTCAACCACTTGGGTGGGCAGGACCTCGGCACCGTCTGCACCGATCAAGCCCATCGCAATTGGAATGACTTGTGGGGCCTTGTCAGGTTGGCCTGCGCTGGGCTTTGTTTTCTGTTTTAAGTGAAGGGTATATTCACCATTCTTAAAGTCATCTGTGACAGTCAGATGCGGTGTGCCGGCCTGTGCGTACCACCGTTTGAACTGGCTCAGGTCGCGGCCGGTGCTGTCCTCAAACACCTGTATCCAATCCTCGATCGTGCAGGCTTGGCCGTCATGACGGTCAAAGTAGAGCGTGAGCGCCGCGTCATAGGCCGCAGGCCCCACAAGGGTACGCAGCATCCCGATGACCTCCGCGCCCTTTTCATAGACGGTGGCGGTGTAGAAATTGTTGATCTCAACAAAGGCTTCGGGCCGGACGGGGTGCGCAAGGGGGCCCGCGTCTTCGCGGAACTGACGCGCGCGCAGTTGCAACACGTCCTTGATCCGTTGCACCGGCGCGGAGCGCATGTCTGCGCTGAATTGTTGGTCGCGGTAAACCGTCAGCCCTTCTTTGAGGCAAAGTTGGAACCAGTCGCGACATGTGATCCGGTTGCCGGTCCAATTGTGGAAATACTCATGAGCGACGATCCCCTCGATCATGGCATAATCGGTGTCGGTCGCCGTTTCGGGTGAGGCAAGCACGTATTTCGAGTTGAAGATGTTCAACCCTTTGTTTTCCATAGCACCCATGTTGAAATCATCGACCGCCACGATGTTGAACACATCGAGGTCGTAGGGGCGGCCATAGACGTCCTCTTCCCATTTCATCGATCGCTTCAGTGCATCCATCGCGTAGTCGGTTTTGTCCTCATCCCCTGGGCGAACATAGACGTTGAGCGTGACCTCGCGCCCCTCCATCGTGGTGAAATGATCCGTTGTCGCGACCAAATCCCCGGCCACAAGGGCGAACAGGTAGGTGGGTTTGGGGTGTGGGTCGGTCCAGCACCCTGGGGCTGTGGGGTTGCCGTTGGACAATTGCACGGGGGTGTCGGCGTGGATCGTGACCTCATAGGGGGCCATCACATCGGGGCGGTCGTACATGTAGGTAATCTTGCGAAAGCCCTCAGCCTCGCACTGGGTGCAATACATGCCGCCGGACATATAAAGCCCCTCAAGGGCTGTGTTGGTCTGGGGCGAAATCTCGACCTCGACCTCAAGGGTGAACGCGTCGCTGAGATGGGCGGCAGGGATGGTCAGATGCGTCTCGGACAACTCATGCGGGACCTCAGCACCATCAACGCGCAGAGATTTCAGGATCAGATCCTCACCGTTGAGCACCAAATCCTCTGCCCGGACGCGGGTGAATGTGATGCGGCTTTGGACGCGCGTCGCAGTGGGATGCAGCGTGAAATCCAGCGCGACATGGGCCACGTTATAGGGCGTTGGGGTGTAGTCTTTTAGATAGATCGTCTGAGGGGCGGCGTCGCGCATGGGGCACTCCTTTGGGCTGGTGCAGAGCCTAGTGCCTTGGGGGCTGATCGCAAGCCCTGGAGCCGCGCATATCGCTGGTATTGTGAGGGGCGTGCCCTATGTCTGCGGCGTGGGCGGATGTGTCCGGCATATGGGCAGGGTTCTACGGCTTGACCACATGGCATGTTCTTGAAATGTTCACGTCCACGGAGGGGCTATGACGACGATTCTTTGGTTCAAGCGGGACTTGCGGGTGGCGGATCATCCGGCGCTGGCGCTTGCGGCTGAGCTGGGGTCTGCAGTCGTGCCTGTTTACATCGCGGAGCCGGAGATGTGGGCGCAGCCCGACGCCTCTGCGCGGCAGTGGCGGTTTGTGGCCCAAAGCCTTGAGGCGCTGGGCGTTGAGCTGGCCGCCATCGGGGCGCCGTTGCAGATCCACTTCGGGGAGGCGGCTCAGGTGCTGGCCACGCTGGCGCAGGACTATGGGGCCACCCATTTGGTCAGTCATGAGGAAACCGGCACGCAGTGGAGCTTTGACCGCGATCTAAGGGTGGCGGCATGGGCCAAAACTGCGGGCGTAATTTGGCACGAGGTGCCGCAATCAGGCGTTATGCGGCGGTTGAAAACCCGCGATGGTTGGGCGGCGACCCGCGAAACATGGTTGCGCCAAGAAACAGCGACACCGCCGCGTGCCCTGTGCGGTGTGGGTGAGGGCGTGTGGCACATGCCTGATGCGCGCGATCTGGGCCTTGGGTGGGACCCGTGCCCGGACCGCCAGCCGGGGGGGCGCAATTCGGGGCTCACGCTGTTGGGCAGTTTCCTGACGGAGCGGGGGCGGACCTACCGCGCGGCGATGGCCACCCCGATTGGGGGAGCGGTCGCATGCTCTCGGCTCAGTCCACATTTGGCGTGGGGGACCCTCTCGATCCGAGAGGCGCATCACGCAGGGCTGGCCCGTCGAGCCGAAGCGCCCAAAGGGGATTGGCGCCAAGCGATGCAGAGCTTTGTCAGCCGCCTCGCGTGGCGCGACCATTTCATGCAAAAGCTAGAGGATGCCCCCGACCTAGATCGCCGCTGCCTGCATTCCGCCTATGAGGGGTTGCGCGGCAGTGATGCCGCGCGTTTGGCCGCGTGGGAGCAGGGGGAAACCGGGCTGCCGTTTGTGGATGCGTGTATGCGATCACTGATCCACACAGGCTGGCTGAATTTCCGGATGCGGGCGATGCTGGTCGCAGTGGCCAGCTATCACCTGTGGCTGGATTGGCGTGCAACCGGTCCGCATTTGGCGCGCATGTTCACGGATTATGAACCGGGCATCCATTGGTCGCAGATGCAGATGCAATCGGGCACGACTGGGATCAACACACCGCGTATCTATAACCCGATCAAGCAGGGCCAAGAGCAAGACCCAGACGGCCGGTTCACCCGCCGCTGGCTTCCGGAATTGGCCAGCGTGCCGGATGCGTTTTTGCAGACCCCATGGGATTGGCCGGGGGCGGAACGGCTGAGCTATCCACCGCCCATCGTGGATGTGGCCGCCGCTGCCCGCGCTGCGCGGGACAGAATTTGGGCCGTACGCCGTTCGGATCGGTTTGGCGCGGAGGCGGGCGAAATCATCCGCAAACATGCCAGCCGCAAGGATGGCACTGGGCGCTTCGTGAATGACCGCGCCCGTGCGGCCAAACGGTCAAAATCACCTCCCAATCAGATGAGCTTCGATCTGTAATATGCCGAAAATGCGTAAAAAATCCGATTTACCATCCAAGGACTGCGCCCACTGCGGATTGTCCTTTGCATGGCGCAAAAAGTGGGCGCGCGATTGGGACAATGTCCGCTTTTGCTCGGACCGGTGCCGCAGCGCATCCAAGGGCGGAGCCAAGCGCGCTCAGGACGACCGTTAAAATTCTCATCGGAATTTTCCGTGATCTTGTTGCCTATCGGAAACAAACGCCCTAGGTCGCGTCCACAACGGTATACCAAGGGAGCATACACATGGTCGCACGTATTGAAGTTGCGGGGCTACAGGTCGCTGAAGAGCTGCACGCATTCGTTGAAACACAGGCGCTGCCCGGCAGTGGGGTTGAGGCTCAGGCGTTCTGGGACGGACTGTCCAAACTGATCCACGACTTTGGCCCGCGCAACCGCGCGCTGCTGGAAAAGCGTGAAGACCTCCAAGCCAAGATCGACGCCTGGCACATAGCCAACCGCGGCACGGCCCACGATCATGAGGCCTACAAAGCCTTTCTGACGGAAATCGGTTATCTGCTGCCCGAGGGCGAAAGCTTTGAAATCGATACCGCGAACGTTGACCCCGAAATCGCGACCGTTCCCGGCCCGCAGCTGGTGGTGCCGATCACCAATGCGCGCTACGCGCTGAACGCGGCGAACGCCCGCTGGGGCAGCCTGTACGATGGGTTCTATGGCACCGATGCCATGGGCAGCCCCGCGCCAAAAGGCGGCTACGACATCGGTCGTGGCGCCCGTGTTGTGGCCCGTGCGCGCGTGTTCCTCGATGAGGCATTCCCTGTTGAAGGCACCAGCCACGCAGACGCCCGCCGCTATCACATTCAAGGCGGTGCGCTGCTGATTGATGATCAGCCTTTGGCCCAGCCCGAAAAGTTTGTGGGCTACCGTGGTCATCCCAAAGCACCCGATGCGATTGTCCTGAAGAACAACAACCTGCATGTTGAGTTGGTGTTCGATCGGACCCACGCAATTGGTGCGCGGGACCAAGCGGGTCTTGCGGACGTTCGGCTTGAGTCCGCGATCTCTGCGATCATGGATTGCGAAGATTCCGTCGCCTGCGTTGACGCCGAAGACAAAGTTCAGGCGTACTCTAACTGGCTCGGCCTGATGCGCGGCGATCTGCAAGAGACCTTCCAGAAGGGCGACGCAACCGTCACCCGCGCGCTGAACCCTGATGTGGTCTACACCGGCCCCGATGGGGGTGAGGTCACGCTGAAGGGTCGCGCACTTTTGTTGGTGCGTAACGTCGGTCACCTGATGACCAACCCCGCGATCTTGGACCGTGACGGCAACGAAGTGTACGAAGGCTTGATGGACGCGATGATCACCGCGCTCATCGCTAAGCACGATCTGGCTCAGGCTGGTGGCAACTCGGTTACGGGCTCGATGTACGTCGTGAAGCCCAAGATGCACGGCCCCGAGGAAGTGAGCTTTGCGAATGAGACCTTCACCTTTGTTGAAGGTGTGCTGGGCATGGCGGCCAACACCGTCAAACTGGGCATCATGGACGAAGAGCGCCGCACGAGTGTGAACCTGAAGGAATGTATCCGCGCTGCCAAATCGCGCGTTGCGTTCATCAACACCGGGTTCCTCGACCGTACGGGCGACGAAATCCACACCTCGATGGAAGCTGGGCCGTTTTCGCGCAAGGACTTCATCAAGCGCAAAGCTTGGATCAGCGGCTACGAAAACCAGAACGTGGATATCGGTCTGGAATGTGGTCTGTCCGGCAAGGCGCAGATCGGCAAAGGCATGTGGGCCATGCCCGACATGATGGCTGCGATGATCGAGCAAAAGATCGAGCATCCGAAATCCGGCGCAAACTGCGCTTGGGTTCCTTCGCCCACCGCCGCGACCCTACACGCGTTGCATTACCACAAGGTTGACGTCTTTGCCGTTCAGGCCAAGCTGAAAGCCGGCGGTCGTCGCGCATTTGTGGACACCGTGCTCGACATTCCGGCGGCCAGCTATCGCAAGTGGGGCCGGGAGCAGATCATCCGTGAGGTCGAAAACAACGCCCAAGGCATCCTTGGCTACGTTGTGCGCTGGATCGATCAGGGTGTTGGCTGTTCCAAAGTGCCCGACATCAACAACGTTGGCCTGATGGAAGACCGCGCAACCTGCCGGATTTCGGCGCAACACATTGCCAACTGGCTGCATCATGACGTGGTCAGCGAGGCTGACGTGCGCGCAGTCATGGAGAAAATGGCAGCCGTTGTAGATGGTCAAAACGCGGGCGACCCGCTGTACCAAGCTATGGCACCCAGCTTCGACAGCATTGCCTACAAGGCCGCTTGTGATCTGGTGTTTGCAGGCCGTGTGCAGCCCTCGGGCTACACTGAGCCAGTCCTTCACGCCCGCCGCCTAGAGCGCAAAGCCGCCAGCTAAGCTGCGGATAACAGGAGATATAATATGTCTGAGATTTCATTGCGCAAAGCGCGTAGCATCATCAAAACTACTCTCGCAAAAGGCCGCGAGATGGACCTTAAGCCATTGTCGGTCGTCGTTCTGGACGCCGGTGGTCACATCAAAGCGTTCGAACGCGAAGATGGCGCGGCCGCAGGTCGTTTCCAGATCGCGCACGGCAAGGCCTATGGTGCAATCATGCTGGGCATGCCCGGTTCCGCGCAAATGGCGCGGGCTGAACAGCAGGCCTATTTCATGGCCGCTGTGAACGGCGTGTTTGGTGGGCAGGTTATCCCCGTGCCCGGTGGCGTTTTGGTCCATGACAAACGCGGCAACCTTGTGGGGGCCGTTGGCGTGACCGGCGACACCTCCGACAATGATGCGACGGCTGCTCTTGCGGGCATCGAAGCTGCCAATTTGGTAGGCACCGCCTAATTTGTGCGCAGGCGCGCAGTCTATCGCGCGCCTGCACCCCTTTACGATGCGTTAGGGCCCGGTATACCTTTGGGAAAGCATTCTCCTTGAGGTTTCTATGACGCGCCCCATCGTTGGCATTATTTCTAACAGCTATTTGATTAACGATCAGTATCCGGCCCACGCGGGCGGAACGATGAATTCTGAGGCAATCGCTGAGGTAAGCGGCGCGCTGCCGCTTTTGGTGCCTGCAAACCCCCAGTTTTGCGATGTTGAGGCGCTGCTTGCGCGGTGTGATGGTTTCCTTCTGACCGGGGGGCGGCCCAATGTGCACCCCGAAGAATACGGTGAAGCCGAGACGGAGGCTCACGGCACTTTTGACCGGGATCGCGATAGCCTTGTGTTGCCGTTGATCCGGTCCTGCGTGGAACGCGGTCAGCCGATTTTGGGGATTTGCCGCGGCTTTCAAGAGGTGAACGTCGCGATGGGGGGCACGCTACACCCCGAGATCCGCGACCTTCCGGGGCGGATGAACCACCGGATGCCACCCGATGGGACGCTTGAGGAAAAGTTCGAAATTCGCCACGACGTGACCTTTCGCGAGGGCGGCGTGTTTGAACGGCTCTATGGGCAGCGCATCGTGCGTACCAACACACTGCACGGGCAGGGGATCAAGACGGCAGGTCCCCGTGTCGTCGTGGACGGCTACGCCGATGATGGCACGCCAGAGGCGCTGTATATCGCCGAGGCACCCGGATTTACCCTGTCTGTTCAATGGCATCCCGAATACCGCGCGGCAAAGGACCCTGTGTCGCGCCCGCTGTTCGAAGCCTTTGGGCAAGCCGTGGCGGACTGGGCATCGGGCGCACGGCCCAACACCCGGGCGATTGCCTAAAACTGATACAGCGCGGCTGGGGTATCGACCAGAATTTGGTGCCACGTTTCCTCATCGGGGCAGACGCGGGCCAAGGCCTCTAGGAGGGTGGCACTGTCGGGCTGCTCCGCATCGGCGAGCATGATATGCGGCCAGTCTGAGCCCCAAAGACACCGCGTCGGGGCAGCTGCAACCAAAGCCGCGGCAAACGCGTCAGCGGCCGTGTAGGGCGGTGGGCAAAACCGGTATAGACCTGACAGTTTTACAAATACGTTGCCGGTTTTCAGTAGGTTGAGCAGGGCCTGAAACCCCGGCTCATCCGGGCCAAGCGCCAGATCGGGCCACCCAATATGATCCAGCACCACCGGCACCGGGAGGGCGGCGATTTGTGGCGCAAGCTCAACCATATGGCGATGCGTGTTGATCAGCATTTGCACATGCAAACCGCGCGCAGCAAGGCGTGGGGCCATGGCCTGAACCCCGGCCCACGACAGCACGCCGCCATGCACATAGTTCAGCCGTACGCCGACCAGGTTTTGCTCCACCAGACGGTCCAGATCGGCGTCCGTGGCGGCATCCGTCACCAAACCGATGCCCCGCGCAGCGTACCCGTTTAGCGCGTTCAAGTCGGCAACCGCCCGTGCGGTCACAGAATTATCGGTGCCATAGAGGATCGATTGCACCACCACCGTCCGGCTGATGCCCAAATCCTGCATTTGTTTGATGTAGGCGGCCATGAAATCAGCGTAGCGCAGGTTCGGGGCCGGGTCCTCAACGCGACCTTCCCACAAGGGGGCCTCATCACGGCCAGCCAGCATGTGAATATGGCTGTCGCAAGCGCCATCAGGGGCGGGTGTTTTCGGGATGCGGCTGGGGCGGGGCACAAGGCCTTGGGGAAGCGTCATGGGAACTGCCTAGCCGTATTGGTCCAACATTTCCAGCAGGTCAGCGTGTGTATTGGCCTCAGCCGCGGGTTTGTCCCGCCGCCAGCGGGCCATGCGCGGAAACCGCAGCGCGAGCCCCGATTTGTGCCGCGAAGACGCTTGGATGCCTTCAAACGCGATTTCAAACACCAGTTCCGGTGGCACGCGGCGCACGGGCCCGAACCGTTCAAGGGTATTTTTACGGACCCATTTGGTGATGTCTCGAAACTCAGCGTCCGTCAGCCCAGAGTAGGCCTTGGTAAAGGGGACCAGTTCGTTACCCTTCCAGCAGGCAAAAGTGTAATCCGTATAAAGGTTTGCGCGCCGTCCGTGGCCGGCTTGCGCATAGATCATCACCGCATCAACGGTCAGTGGATCAAGCTTCCATTTCCACCAATCGCCTTTGTGCCGCCCGCCGACATAGGGTGCGTCCAAGCGTTTGATCATCAACCCCTCAGCCTGTGCGTCACGTGCGGCGGCGCGGGTTGCGGCGTGGTCCTCCCACGTCCCCTCAAGGCCGCGTGAGAGGCGGAGTGGGATGTCACTAGGGAGTGTGTTTATAAAATTCAAATGCTTGCGGCGATGTCTTAAAGTATTCTCTCGTAGATCAGCGCCCTCAAATTCCAAGACATCATACGCGCGCAGGACGACGGGCGCGTCGCGCAGAACCGTCTTGGGGACGGTTTTGCGTCCAATCCGTTTTTGGAGGGCTGCAAAGGGTAGCGGTTGATCGGCTGCGAAATCCCACGCCAAAAGTTCGCCGTCAATTACCGTCCCGTCGGGCACATGATCGAGCACGGGCGCAAGATCAGGAAAGCGGTCGGTCATCAATTCCTCACCGCGGGACCAGATGAACATCTGCCCGCCGCGTCGGATCAATTGCGCGCGAATGCCGTCCCATTTGTGCTCAACCAACCAGTCTTGGGGTGGACCAAGCTCTTGGGGGGGATGCTCCAACCCGTAGGCTAGCTGAAACGGGTACGGCCGCGACAGGTCGGCTTGCGGATCGGGGGCTTCAATGAGGGCCTCCCAGGTCGTTGTATCGGGCGTCCATCCCCCCATCAAGCGGTGCGCGAGGGCAGCTTCGTCCTGTGCAGTTGCCAACGCCAATGCTCGGGTCATCAGTTTTTGACTGACCCCAACGCGGAAGCCACCGGTCAAAAGCTTGTTGAAAACAAAACGCTCCGAGCCGTCCAACGTGTCCCACGCAGTTAAGATGGCGGGTTTTTTAGTGGTATCGTCTTGGGTTTGCAGCGCTTGGATTGTCTTGATCCAGTCGCTGAGCGGGCGATCATCGTATTTGCTGGCGGGGGGCAGGACGAGGCCGATCGTTTCGGCCAAATCCCCAACAACGCTGTAACTTTCCTCAAACAGCCACAGCGGCAGGCCCGCGCGCTCAGCTGCCCATTCGCGCAAGCGCGTCGCGGTCACAGTGCGTTTTGGCCTGCGTCCAGACAAAAGGGCCACGCACCACAGACGGTCCGCGCTGGCCGCAGCGCTTAGATATCCGGCTAGGGCTTCGGTTTTCGCCTTGGTCGACGTGGTACTGTCGAGGGCGGTGAAAAGATCTGCAAAATCTCTCATGACGCGATCTTTTCTGGGTCTGCTTCTGGGTCTGCGTCTTCGCCGGTGAACTCGGTTTCTAGAATGCCTGCATCATACCCCAACGTGTCGAGGTATTTGGAAAATGTTGCGGTGTAGCCGTGTGTTGCAAGGACTTTTTCCGCACCCGTGGCTTGGATCGCCTCCAGAAGGCCGGGCCAATCTGCGTGGTCGGACACGATAAAACCCGTGCTCAAGGCGCGTCGCCGCCGCACACCGCGCAGGGCCATCCAACCGGAGGCAAAAGCCTCTGCGCGCGGACCAAATTTGCGTGCCCAAGCGGAGCCAAGTGCGGCGGGCGGAGCGATGACCAACGCGCCCGGATAGGCTTTGCGGTCGGTGTCCTTGGTGACAACGCATGTGTCGGGCAGGGTGATGCCATGCTCGCGCAGGACTTGGTTCGTGGCCTCCACCGCGCCGTGGGTGAGGATCGGGCCGAGGTCGGGGTTGAGGCCGGCCATCAACCGCTGGGCCTTGCCTAAAGCGTAGGCGCCTAGGATTGCGATCTTACCCTCTGCTGCGCATCGTTGCCACCATGCGGTGATGTCTGCGCGCAACTGGTCCTCTGGGGTCCAGCGAAAAATTGGCAACCCAAACGTGCATTCCGTGATGAAACCATGGCAGCGCACAGGCTCAAATGGGGTCGAGAGGCCATCATCGGTGGTTTTATAGTCACCGGAGACGACCCATACCTCCCCCCCGACTTCTACCCGTATTTGCGCCGAGCCCGGCACGTGACCGGCGGGATGATAGCTGACCGTCGCGTCGCCAATCTTTTGCTTCGTGGCGTAGTTGATGGTTTGGCAGGTGAGATCGCCCAATCGGTGGCGCATCACAGCCTTGGTCAGCGGCGTGGCGAGATAGCGTTTATGCCCGGGGCGCGCGTGATCGGAATGGGCATGGGTGATCAGCGCGCGATCCACCGGGCGCCACGGGTCGATAAAAAAATCCCCCGCCGGACAATATAGCCCCTGTGGTTTGAGCGTTAGCACCATGCGCCTCTCCTTCGTGATCTCAACACTTAGGGCGCGTGGTTCGGTTGTCTTGTGGTCCTTTTGTTATTCGTCTTCTGACAGCAGCAAGATCTCCCCGGAGGTTTCCATTTCGCGAATAGCGGTGACGATCTCTTGCATGGCGGCCTCACCCTCAGCCGGCTTGATCGCGCCCTTTTCGTTGATTTCGTCTTCTAGCTGGGCAGATAGCCTTTGGGACATCGCCCCGAGGATATATGTGACCGCATCTGGCGCAGTGGCTTTGCCGTGGCCCAAAGCCACGATCAACACCTCTTGGTCGACGGCGCGCGCGACTTTGGGAATATCGCGCCCCGCGATCCGTGCGGGAATATTTTGGAAGGTAAAGATCGCCTTACGGACCTTTTGCGCGAACACCGCATCCTCTTGGTCAAGCCCGTCAAGGACCGCGTCACGGGTCGCAGCAGGGGAGGCGTTGAGGATCGCGCCAACACGCTCAACCGGGCCATCGCGGAACGCCTCACCGGGTTGCGCGTCCAGCTGACGACCAAGGGCAAGGCCGATACGCGCGACGGTTTCGGGGTCAATCTCACCTGTGAGGGATACGGCATAGGCGATCCGGCGGCCGCGTTCGGGCGGGATTTCCGCCAACAACTCTGCCGCTTTGGGCACGGATAGTTTTGACAAAAGCACGGCGCAAATCTCAATGCTTTCTTGCTCGACGATTGGGCGAAGTTTGGCGACCTCAAGCCCTGCGAGCCGTTCCCACGGGTTGCCCGAGATTTCTGCACCGGATTCGTCGCGTAGAACATCCGCCGTGTTGGGTGAAATGAAGCCATCCAGAACCGACAGCGCACCGGACAATCCGGGGGGGAAGTGCAGCCCCACACTGTCCAGCTCGGACGCAAATTCACTGACGATCCAGCGCAGCGTATCCTTGGTGATATACCGCATGTCCGCCATTTCGCGGGCAAGCACTTCTTGTTGGTTGTCTTGCAACTTGTTCAGGCCGGGGTCGACGCCTTCGGCCAGCAGCAGGCGCACAATCACAGCGGCCTTTTGTTGGGGCGTCATAGCGGGTGCGCCCGGGCGCGGCGCGATTTGTTGCCGCCGGGGGTTGGGAGATTGCGCTGGTACCACCAAGTTTGCCCTCATGAGTGTCTGAGGGGATATTGGCGCGCTAAGGTTAAAGTTTGGTCAACATAAGGGCACTAACCTAAGCCAAACTGCATCGAATGTGACGCAGTTTTCCATGCCCTAGTAACTGTAGCCCGCCCCGCGTGCGATGGCTTGGCGCAGAGACACCTCGGCCCATGTGCCGCGCCCGCCTGTCGTTCGGATTAGGGTCAGTTGCGCCCGCGCGGCGTCGGAATTTCCGGCCTCAACAAAGCCTTGGCCCATGTAGCTGCGGGCCTGCCAATGGTTTGGATCTTGCTCCAGTGCGGCCGTGTAATAGGTCATTCCCGTCTCAAAATCGCCCATCTTGCGCGCGACGAACCCACGAAGCGTGAGCGCGTCGGCGGTGCCCGGCGCGTTCAATGCCGCGAGCGCCTTGTTTGCCGCGTCATAATCGCCGGCGTAGGCGAAATAGCGCGCCGCGTTCAGCCGATCCTCATCCAAAAGGCTGCCACTTTGACTGGCGATGCAGGTCTTGGTTTTGGTGTCAAACACCTCACCCGCTTTGCAGTCCTTGTTTGGATTGGTCGCTGCCGGCACGCCCGATCCTGCCGCAAAAGCGGTCATGGGCAGGCTCAAAATGGCTGTCATGGTCAGGGCAACGAGGGTTTTCATGGCGCGCGCTCCTTTGGGTTTGCATCCCAAAACATAGGGCGCGCGCGCCTGAAACAACCCGTTTGTTACAGTCCGGCGGTTTCCGGCGCACCGATCATCAGGTTGAGGTTCTGCACCGCCGTGCCGCTGGCGCCCTTGCCCAGATTGTCCAACGTTGCCGAAACCGTGATGCGGTCCGCACCGTTGCCCAAGACCGAAATCTCCATCCGGTTGGTCCCATTCAGCGCCGTCGCTGAGAGCCGATCAGGGGCGTCAACAACATCCACAAAAGGGGCGTTGGCATAGAATGCGGCATAAATTTCAGCCAGTTGCGCCGCAGAGACCTCTGCGCCGGACAGGTGCAGCTGAACAATCATCCCTTGGGCATAATTGCCAACGGCGGGTTGGAAAAATGGTGTCTGCGAAAGGCGACCGTATTCCATGATTTCGGGCACGTGTTTGTGGTTTTGGCCCGTGGCATAGAGGAAGTGATCGGGGGCTGTGCCAGCCTCATATTCCGCGATCAACGCTTTGCCGCCGCCGGTGTAGCCTGACACCCCGGTCAGGGTGGCGACGTAGTCTGCGGGCAGGGCGTCTGCATCGCGTAAGGGGCGCAAAAGAGCAATGGAACCCGTGGCATAGCAGCCGACGTTCGCCACCCGGTCAGAGGCTGCAATGGCCGCTTGCGCGCCGGGCAATTCGGGCATGCCATAGGTCCAACCGTCCGCGATCCGGTGCGCGGTTGAGGCGTCGATGATCCGGCAATCTCCGGCCAAGGCAACGGCCTCAATTGCGGCGGCGTCGGGCAGGCACAAAATACCCACATCCGCGGCGGCAAACGCGGCTGCGCGGGCTTCGGGCGATTTGCGTTCAGCAGCATCCACCGAGATCAGTGTGATGTCGTCGCGCGCCTCAAGACGTTCGCGGATTTGCAGCCCCGTTGTGCCAGCTTCGCCGTCGATGAATACTTTTGCCGTCATGGTTCGGTCCTTCGGTTCTTGGCCCGTAATGAGTGTGGGGGGCTTAGGTCAATTTTACCCGCCACACAAACGAAAAGCGCGCGCTGGTCCCCCAGCGCGCGCTTTGATGCGAGTATTTGGTGCGGGATCAGCTGTTGATTGCGGTCACGCAGCTTCGGCTTGCAGCATCCCAAACAGTCCCGGTGGCACAGGACATCGCAGCCTGCTTGGCACTGTTGCATTCATACGCGAGCGCAAGGCTCGGCGCGGCTGCCAGGATGGCGGCGATAGAGAGGGTCTTCCACGTCTTCATTGTCGTCTCCTGTTGCGGTTTACGCCAAGGAAGCTAGCAGATTTCCCTCATTTGTCACCAGATTTGCGCGCAGCTTACCCGAACACACGTTTAAAAATCGTGTCCACGTGCTTGGTGTGATAGCCCATATCGAATTTTTCGTTGATTTCCTCAACGGATAGGGCGGCGCATACCTCTGGGTCGGCCAGCAGTTCCTCACGGAAATCTGTGCGGTGTTCCCAGACCTTGAGCGCGTTGCGTTGCACCATGGAGTAGGCGTCTTCGCGGCTGACACCGGCTTGCGTCAGGGCAAGCAGAACCCGCTGAGACATGACCAAACCCGGAAATTTGTTCATGTTATCGAGCATGTTGTCAGGGAAAATCAGCATTTTGTCGATCACGCCGGTCAGGCGGTGCAGTGCGAAATCAAGCGTAATAGTGGCGTCTGGGCCAATGTTCCGCTCAACCGAGGAGTGCGAGATATCACGCTCATGCCAGAGGGCCACGTTCTCCATCGCGGGGACCACGGCGGAGCGGACCATACGCGCAAGACCGGTCAGGTTCTCGGTCAGAACAGGGTTTTTCTTGTGCGGCATCGCGCTGGAGCCTTTTTGCCCCATCGAGAAAAACTCAGCGCCCTCAAGGACTTCGGTCCGCTGCATGTGGCGGATTTCGGTGGCGACGTTCTCGATCGAGGAGGCGACGACACCAAGGGCGGCAAAGAACGCGGCGTGACGGTCGCGCGGGATAACTTGGGTGCTGATTGGCTCAGGCGAGAGACCAAGCTGCGCACACACATGCTCTTCTACGCGGGGGTCTACGTTGGCAAAGGTGCCGATGGCGCCAGAGACGGCCCCGGTCGCGATCTCAGCGCGGGCGGTTTTCAGACGCGCAAGGTTGCGGTCCATTTCGGCGTAGAACCGCGCAAACGTCAGGCCCATGGTTGTGGGTTCTGCGTGGATGCCGTGGCTGCGACCGACGCGCAGGGTGTCTTTATGCTCAATCGCGCGGCGCTTAAGGGCGGCCAGCAAGCCGTCCATGTCTGCAATCAGAATGTCCGCAGCGCGCACGAGCTGTACGTTGAAACAGGTGTCCAGCACGTCCGAGGACGTCATGCCTTGGTGGACAAAACGGGCCTCATCGCTGCCCACATGTTCGGCCAAGTGGGTCAGAAATGCGATAACGTCATGCTTGGTCACGGCTTCGATTTCATCGATGCGCGCGACGTCGAATTCGACATCTTTTGCCTTCCAAACCGCTTGTGCGTTTTCGCGCGGGATCACGCCCAGATCGGCCATCGCATCGCAGGCGTGCGCCTCGATCTCAAACCAGATGCGGAATTTCGTCTCGGGGGACCAGATGGCGACCATGTCGGGGCGGGAATAACGGGGGATCATCGGCTCTCATCTCTTGCGTTGCTGCGGCTTGGCGTTTCTCTTAGGGTCCGCTCGGGTGATGTGCAACACGGGGACGGGCTGCGGTGAAATATGCCGCGCCTGTAACGGGCTTTGATGACGAAAACGGATGGCAAAGCGCGCACATTGGACGATTTTGCAGGTGTTTGGGCGCTGAGCCGGGTGATTTCGCAGGACGGAATGCCGCCGGGACAGTTCATCGGGACCGCAATTTGGGCGCCGCACGCCGACGGCTTGGCCTATGTCGAAGAGGGCACCCTGACGATCCGAGGGCAAACCCCGATGGCCGCGACCCGTCGGTATCTGTGGAAACCGGACCTGAGCGTTTGGTTCGACGATGGGCGCTATTTTCACACCGTACCCGCACAGGGCGGCGACACGGACCATTGGTGTGATCCGGATGATTACCGCGTCCACTACGATTTCGCGGACTGGCCTGCGTTTGTGGTGACGTGGCGGGTTCAGGGTCCGCGCAAATCCTACACGATGACGAGCCGCTATAGCCGGGTTTGAGGTTTGGCGGAGTGATTATGTTCGCCGCTGAGCGCGGGTGGTAGAAAGACCATGGTCAGGCCGCTTTCAACCTCACACACCTTTGCGCGAAGATGTTGGACGTTCCTGGGGGGTGGTGATTTGGTTTGTGCTGTCCTGAGCCGGGCCGCAACATCGGCGGCGAGGCGCGGGGATAGGATCAAACGTTCAAGGGTGTGCATTCTGTGCCCTCCATTCGTGGGCACAGATTATCTCGCAAGGCTGGCGCGCACCTTGATCTGTCGCAAATTATTAATGCCTTACGGGCCGCTAGGTCTGTTCGCTTTCGCCGCCGGTCAGGCGTCTTGGGGCGCCGGTGCAGCTTCATTTTCCGCAACGCGCAGCACGGTTTTTACTTTAGCGCCTGCCTCTAACGTTTTATGAACAGGGCATTTATCTGCAATTTCAACAAGGCGCTTATGCTGGTCATCTGACAAATCACCGGCCAACGTGATCACGCGGGTAAACCGATCAATCCGCTCATTCGGGGTGCCCGCGTCTTGGGCATGCATCCGGTCGTGGGTGACGTCCACGCTGATGTGGCTCAGCGGCCAGCCCTTGCGTCGGGCGTACATCCGCACGGTCATCGACGTACAGGCGCCCAATCCCGCCGCAAGGAATTGATAGGGCGACATGCCTTTGTTCGTGCCGCCATAGGCCACGGGTTCATCCGCCAGCGCGTGATGCGCATTGCCAGATGTGACGTCTTGCAAAAAGCCGTTCGCATCCGCTTCTGATACGCGGGTCACGCCTTCGGGCGCGCCGATGGGGGGGGCTGGCGCACGCAGGTCCAGATACCGTCCCGCCCATGCAGCGATTACGTCGGCTACGTATTCTGCGTCCGCCGGGCGGGTGATCAGGTGGTCTGCATTATCCAGCGTGACAAAGCTTTTGGGGTGTTTGGCGGCGGCAAAAATCGCCGTGGCGTTTTCGATGCCGACGGTTTCGTCGCGCGGCGCGTGCAGCACCAAGAGCGCGCGGTTCAACGCGCCAATCGCCGGGGTAAGGGCCGCGGCACTCACGTCCTCCACAAACCCTTGGCCGATCATAACCGGGCGGCCGCCCAGCATTACGGGGGCTTTGCCATCCGCTTTGATCCGGGGCAGGGCGTCGGCGAAATTATGAGTGACGTGGCCCGGGTCTGAGGGCGCGCCAATGGTTACCACTGCTTTGGCCGAGGCGATGGCCCCCGCTGCGCGCAAAACCGCTGCCCCGCCAAGTGAGTGGCCGACCAGCAGGCTGGGCGCGAACCCTTCGGATTTGAGATGCGCGGCGGCGGCTACGATATCATCCACGTTTGAGGTGAAGGAGGTGTTGGCGAACTCTCCCTCCGAGTGGCCAAGCCCGGTGAAATCAAACCGCAACACCGCGATCCCCATGGCCGCCAACCGCCCCGAAATCCGGCGCGCGGCAGGGATATCCTTGGAACACGTAAAACAATGCGCAAACAGCGCCGTCGCAAGGTGCGGCCCCTCGGGCAAATCCAGACGTGCGGCAAGTTGCGCGCCATCATGGCCGGTGAATGTCAGTTTGCGGCTTGGCATGGAACAGGTCCGATCATTAGGGTTGAGACTGACAATGGGCGCGCGGGCAGGCGGGCTCAAGCGTAGGCGGGCCGCGATCACGCAGCCGTGACTTGAGGCGAGGTTTCGACCCATGTTCCGTGACATATGCTACAGAATGGCGTGGTTTTTCACTGTCGTTTGGGGGGCGTCGTGGCTGGGGGCGGTGCATGATTTGGGCGACTCGCTGGCGACCTTCCGCCCCATTTGGCTGGCCGCAGCCCTGATATGTGCGGGGCTTGCGTGGCCGATCCGGCGGCGCGGGGCGGCTATCGTGGCGATGCTTGGCACGGTCGGTTTTGGCGTTACGGCGATGACCTGGGGCGTGGGCCTGCCCGGGCTTCAGGTGCAGGCGCAAGGGGCCCCCAGTTTTCGTCTGTACCAGAACAATTTGTTCTTCGCACAAAGCGATCACAGCCTGACGCTGGCCAATATCGCGGCCCTGTCGCCCGATGTCATCACGTTTCAGGAAGTGTCCCAAAACAAGCGTTCCTTGTTGGAGGAATTGCGCGCCGACTATCCGCATCAGGCGTTTTGCCGATACGGCGCGGTGGGCGCCGTGATGGTCCTGAGCCGGTTGCCCGCGACGGATACCAAGCCTCTGTGCCTGTACCCCATGGGCTTGGTCGCCCTGCAGGTCGAGACGCCGGGTGGCCCGGTGTGGGTCGTCTCGGTCCATGCTAAGTGGCCCTATCCGTTCAACGATCCTGCACAAGTGGACTACATGGAGACCGCTTTGGCCAAGTTGGAGGGTGAGATCGTCATGGCTGGCGATTTCAACATGGTGGCGGGCACGTACCGTCTGCGCCGTTTGGCGCGCGCGGCGGGGGTGACGCGGATGGGGCCTTGGGTGCCCACGTTCCGTTTGCCCAGCGGGCCGGAATGGTGGCGATATCCGATCCAGATTGACCACGTATTCACCACGATGGATGCAAAGGTCCGCCGCGCGCCCGATTCCGGATCGGACCATGTCCCGCTGGTGGCGGACCTGTGGTGAGGGGGCGATCACTCCCGCTCATGCGCGCAGGAAAATGTGCCCGGCACCTGTGACTTGGTCCAAATAAATGCGCCGACACCGCGATCCGGGTCCAGATAGGTGACGCGCCGCACCCCGCGCGTGACATGCCAGCCGGGCAGCTGCCTGCCAACGAAGAAACCTGCGCAAGCTGCGTTGCCAGGTGGTCCATCACGGGCCAGCGCCAAGGCGCGCTTTTGATCGGCGGCGCGGGTCGAAAGGTCATCGCCTTCACGGGCATTTTCCGCCTCTGCAGCGGCGATGCGGGCGGCCCGCATTTCGGACCACAGCTGATCCATTGAAACTTCTGGCGGATCAAGGCGGGGTTGTACGGTGCCGGTACTGACCACCCCGAACGCGAGAATAATGGACAAGAAACACCCCGCAATTAGCAGTTTATGTTGAAGAAATTGCTGCGCCAGCCCCTCGGTGTCCACCGGATGGGATACATCATCCGTGGTGCGCCCAAGCAGGCGGATGGGGGTGATCGGGAGGCGCGGCGGTGCGGGGGCGACCTCGGCCTCCAGTGTCTCAAGCGCTATGCGGCGCACGGCCCCGGTTAAGGGCGCATCCGCAGGATTGGGCCGTCTGGCCACAAAGATCGAGGCAAGCTCCGTCGGGCCAGTTAATTCATCGCCAATCCGGACACGCACGGCCTTGATCTGGCCCGCAGCCTCAGTCGCGATCAGACAGACCCACCGGCCCGAGGGTTCAAGCAGTTCGGCAATACGCTCCCCCTCGCGGAGCATTTGCCCCGGAGCCACGCAGATCGTGCGCACGGTCATCGGATAGCTGCCCCTTTGCGGGGATTGCACCGAAATCACGGGGTCATGGGGATGAAAACTCAAGGGGCCTGCCTATCCATCGAAGCCCGTGCACCGCACGGATCACGACAGCCTAGCAGGCCCGCATTAACAATCCCCTTCCGGAGGGCTAGTGCCCCATCAAACGGGGATCGAAGGGGTATTTGGTCAGGTTTTCGTACCCATCTTCGGTGATCAGGACTTGATCCTCTAGCTTGATAGAGAAATCACCGCCTTTGGGGGAAATTAACGCCTCAACACACAGGACCATCCCGGCCTCTAGGTGGCCATCAAACGCCCCCTCAACGTGGTGGTCGGGATAGCGGATCAGAGGCCATTCATCGCACAGGCCTACGCCATGCATCAGGCAGCCGTACTTCAACTCCTGATACTCTGGCTTGAGTTTGTGTGCATTGAACGTCAGATCACGCAAAGGCACGCCGGGTTTGAGCATCTCCATGTTGGTTTGGATGTGCTCGACCCCGTGGCGCATGGCTTCAATCATGTCGGGGCGAGGGTCAGCGTCGCCCACCCACCACGTGCGCGAAATATCCACGCAAATCCCGTATGACCCCACCAGATCGGTGTCAAAGGCCACGATTTCATTGTTTTGAATGATGCGCGGGCCGCATTCTTGGAACCAAGGATTGGTGCGTGGGCCAGAGGACAAGAGCCGCGTTTCGATCCATTCACCGCCGCGTTTGATGTTTTCGGCGTGCAGAACGGCCCAAACCTCGTCCTCGCTCAGGCCCGGCGCGCAGGCCTTTTCCATCTCATAGCACGCGGCCTCACAGGCATGAGAGGCACAGCGCATGGCCAAAATCTCATCCGGACCTTTGATGGACCGGGCTTTTTCGGTCAATTCTTCGCCGTCCGTGACCTCAAACCCCTGCGCCTCAAGCGCGCGCAGGCCGTGCACCATCGGCTTGTCCGCGGCCAGCCGCATGTTGCCGCCGCCGTGGGCTTCGATCAGGGTGCGGACCTCATTGCTAAAGGTGTCAGCGGCGATGTCGATTTTGTCGCCACGTCCAAAGTAGAACAGATCCGCGCCAGAGCGTTGTTCTTGGACCAACGGGTTGAAGGCACTGAGGAACTTGGCATTCTTATAGTCCCAGATGACCATATAGCCATCGGCACAGACCAACACCGCGCGGAACGGGTTGTGTGTGTTCCACAGCTGCATGTTGGTGCTGTCGGTGGCATAGCGGATGTTGAGCGGGTCGAACATCAACACACCGCCCAAATCCCGGGCTACGACTGCATCAACGAGCCGGCGGTGGCGATAGGCGCGCATGGCGGCCAAATCGGGCAGGATCAGATCGGCGGCTTCCCATTCATCATAGGCCAGCTTGGTGGGTCCAATCTCCATCCGGTCATTGTCGTTTGGCGTCCCGTCTAAAAGGTGGGTGCCTTTGCTGGGGTCAATCTTGCGGGTGGTGCGATAATGCTGGTTCATGGGGGCCTCCTTATCCATGAGTGTGCCGTGCATTTCGGCGCCTTCTGCGGCATAAGCGACACGATTCACCGGCCAAGAGGGCGCAAATGGACATTTTGCAGAAACATCTGCCCTTTACGCCGTGGTCTGACCCCGCGCTTGCGCGGCTGCCGGGGATGCGCCCGGTTGAGGGCGATTGGCTGATTGTGGATGAGGCATATGCCGCACAAATGGCCCACAAAACGCGGTTGATAAAGGCACGTAGACCCCAGGTTTTGGCGCTTGATCCTGCCGCAGAAACCGCTGCGCGTGAAGCGTTGGAGGTGGTTCTGGGGGCATTGCCCGCGGGGTTTGAGCGGCAGGGCGATGCTGTGCGCTGTCCCGATGGACGGGTGGTCGTACCCACGTGCGACGCGCCGCTAGAGAGCTTGGGCGCGTTGATCCAAGAGGATGTCGTTGTGCTACAAAAGCGCGAGGGTGCGTTCGTTTTGACGGGGGCTTTGTTGTGCTTTCCGGCGGCGTGGACCTTGGCCGAGAAGTTTATGCAGCCATTGGAGGCGATACACCGCCCCGTGTCCAGCTACGCGCC
This sequence comes from Thalassobacter stenotrophicus, assembly GCF_001458315.1. Lineage (GTDB taxonomy): Bacteria > Pseudomonadota > Alphaproteobacteria > Rhodobacterales > Rhodobacteraceae > Thalassobacter > Thalassobacter stenotrophicus. Next base: position 351,294 of record NZ_CYRX01000025.1, read on the forward strand.
CGTCGCGGCAAGGGTTGAACGCATGTTCGAGCGTGTGCGCGTGGGCCAACCGCTGTGGCGGGCGAATGCGCTGATGTATCACGATGCAGAGCTGTATCAGCCCCATTCCGAGACCGCGCCGCGGATCCCGCCCAAGGGAACGCCGCGCTATTTGCGGGCCGAGCGTCAGACGATTTTGCGCCTGCCTCGGACGGATGCGCTGGTGTTTTTGGTGCATACCTATGTGCTGCCGTTTGATCGGTTAACGTCCGAGCAGCAGGCGAGTTGCCCGTTTCATCAGGCGTGAGGTTTTGCGCCGCCTGACGGCGTCGCCAAAGCGAGAGATCCTCTCTCGCGCTCTGGGGAGTATTTAGGGAACAAAGGAAGCGGCGGGCGTGGCCTAGGGGGCGGCGAAGTGTTTGGACAGTTTGAGACCTTGGCCCTGATAATTGCTTTTCATATCTGCACCGTAGAGGACATTTGGGACCTCGGTCATGCCTTCATAGACCAAACGCCCAACCACTTGGCCATGTTCGAGGACGAAGGGGGCTTCGTGGCAGCGGACCTCAAGAACGCCGCGGGCCGGGACGCCGTGGCCAAATCCGGGGTCGAAGAAGCCCGCGTAATGGACCCGGAATTCGCCGACCATAGCCAAATAGGGCGCCATTTCGGCGGCGTATTGGGGGGGGATCGTGACGGCTTCGCGGCTGACGAGGATGTAGAACGCGCCAGGGTCTAGGATGATGCGGCCATCGGATGTGCGGACTTCTTCCCAGTAGTCGCGCGGCGTGTAGTGGCCAATGTTGTCGAGATCGATCACGCCGGTGTGCGGTTTGGCGCGGTAGCCGACCAGATCGCCTTCGCTGGGTTTGAGATCGACAGAGAAGCCCAAACCTTCGGAGATGAGTGGCGTGCCATCCACCAGTGGCGTTTGTGTGTGCAGGGCGGCCATCGCACTGTCGGACAGGACGGCCTCGCCTTGGCGGAAGCGGATTTGGTTGAGGCGCATGCCGGGCCGGACCAAAACGCTGAACGAGCGGGGGCAGATTTCGGCGTAGAGGGGACCGGCGTAGCCTTCGGGGATACGGTCGAATTCGGTGCCGCCATCGGTGATGACACGGGTCAGGAGATCTAGCCGTCCTGTGGAGGACTTTGCGTTCGCCACCGCAGTGATCCCGGTGGGGAGGGCGAGGCTTTCCATCAGGGGAACAAGATAGACGCAGCCCTTTTCAAGGACTGCGCCACCGTCAAGCGACATGCGGTGCATCTCAAAATCTGCGAGGCGGTCTGCCACCGGCGTGCCAGCACCCGCAAGAAACGAGGCGCGGACGCGGTAAGCCACTGTGCCAAGGCGTAGATCGAGCGATGCTGGCTGTACCTGACCGTCGACCAGTGGTGCGGTCACGGCGATTTCACCGCGGTCCAACATCGCCTCTAGGGCCTGAGAAGGGAGAACCCCGTGTGTCATTTTCTTACCCCTATGAACAGCAAAAGCCGCAGTGCCAAATGGCCTGCGGCTTTGCAGTCGGTGGTCGGGCTAGCAGGACTCGAACCTGCGACCTTCCGTCCCCCAGACGGACGCGCTACCAGGCTGCGCCATAGCCCGACTATGCGGTCCGTATAAGGTATTTTTTCGGGGCTGCAAGCGGCAATTGCCCCGAATGTCCGACCTTTTTTCGTCGTGTTTCCCTGTGCGAAAGCCAGCGTCACGTCAGGATTTCAGCTCGGCACTGATCCGGTCGCTCAGAAGCTTGATCCGGCGGGCCACAAGGTCAAGCTTGGCGCGGTTTTGGACGCTGAGCGCGGTGTTTGTGTCCCGCTTGGCGGCGGCTTTTGCGGTCAGCGCGCGGGCCATAGCGTGTTCAGTGATTTCGGGCGATGGTGGCTCTAGCGGGAGTTCGGGGGCGATTGCGTCGTCCACGATTTGGTGTGCGCTGTCGAGGATAAGTGGCTCTTCTGCCGGCTCAGGCACCTCTTCAACTGGTGCGGCGTTCTTTTGCAAGGCATTGGCAAAGCTGAGAACTTCGGCCTCAACCGGTTCAGGCTCAACATGCACCATGGGAGCTTCGGATGGGGCAGGCGGGGTTTCTTCGGACAAAGCATCGAGGTCATAGAGACCGCCGCGTCCGGTCCCGCCCGCATTCGCGTCCTCTTTGACGACGCGCCGATTGGCGCCGCGCCGTGCGGTCCGTGAGGAAGAGGGTTTGGTCTTTGGGTCCGCAAAGGCCGGCTCGGGCGAGAGAGCCTCAATCGGGGCGACCCCATCCTCGGAGATCATCTTTTGCACGCCACGAATGGTCATGCCCTGATCATGCAGTAGCACGCGGATACCGCCCAAAAGGCGCATGTCATTGGGGCGGTAATACCGACGGCCGCCGGGCCCCTTTACGGGACTGACGACGTCAAATTTGCTTTCCCAAAACCGCAAAACATGGGTCGGCACGCCCAACCAATCCGCAACCTCGCGGATCGTGCGAAAGGCATCAGCGCTTTTGCTCATAACTCCCCCTCAACTGTTGGATGGAGGCGGCACTTTGGGCCGCTCCGCGTGAACAGTTTGTTAGGCTTTGTTACCAGTCGCGACGCGATCTTTCATCAGGTGCGATGGGCGGAAGGTCAGCACGCGACGTGGCGGGATGGGGGCTTCTTCGCCGGTTTTGGGGTTGCGACCCACGCGGGCGGATTTCTCACGGACGGAGAACGTCCCGAAGGAGCTGATCTTGACCTGCTCGCCCTGGACCAGCGCGTCGGACATGTGCAGCAAAACCTGCTCAACCAATTGTGCGCTTTCGTTGCGCGACAGACCGACTTCGCGGAAAACCGCTTCGCTCAGATCCATGCGTGTCAGTGTTTTTGAAGTCATATCCGGGTCCCTCGCCATGTTTTACCCACATTGGGGCACAGCGGTTTTCGAGTCAATAACAAGCACTTGGCAGATGTTCTTCGCGCATCAAATGAGCGGTTACCAGCGTAGCACCACAGCGCCCCATGCAAGGCCGCCGCCAATGGCTTCGGTTACGACCAAATCGCCCTCACGAACCTGACCGCGCTGCTTGCCCACAGACATCGCAAGCGGAATGGACGCCGCCGACGTGTTGCCATGATCTTGGACGGTGATGACAACTTTGCTCTCATCAATGCCCAGTTTGTCGGCGGTGCGTTTGATGATCCGCAGGTTTGCCTGATGGGGGATCACGCAGTCGATATCGTCGGTCGTAAGGCCCGCTTTGGCGACGACATCAACGGTACAAGTGGCAAGCTTTTCAACGGCATGGCGGAAGACTTCCTTGCCTTCCATAATCAGGTGGCCGGTGCTTTGGGTGGCGGATGGCCCCCCCGAAACGTACAGAATTTCGCGGAAGCGACCGTCGGAATTGAGGTCCGTGGCAAGGATGCCGCGGTCGTCTGAAGTGCCTTCGCCTTCGGCTTTTTCCAACACCAAGGCGCCCGCGCCGTCGCCGAACAAAACGCTGGTGGTGCGGTCTTCCCAGTTCATAATCCGGGAGAATGTTTCTGCACCGATGACCAAAACGCGCTCAGCTTGGCCCGACAGAATCAGACCGTTCGCGTTGGTCAGGGCGTAAACAAAGCCCGCACATACCGCTTGGATATCAAAGGCAAAGCCGCGCTCCATCCCAAGGGCGCCTTGGACCATTGTCGCCACGGACGGGAAGGTGAAATCGGGGGTAGATGTCGCGACGACAATGGCGTCGATCTGCGAGGCATCCATGCCAGCGTCCGCAAGGGCGGCCTGTGCTGCGCGGGTCGCAAGATCAGATGTGGTTTGCCCCTCGGCCGCGAAATGACGCCGCTCAATCCCTGAGCGGGATCGAATCCAAGCGTCGGATGTCTCGACCCAAGTCTCAAATTCTGCGTTCTCCACAACGCGGTCGGGCAGATAGTGGGCCACACCACGCACAACGGATCGGATTACGCTCATGTTAGATGCCTTGATCGGTCTTTTCGGGGGTTAACCCAGCCTCGGTTTTGTTAACACTTTGACCTGTAGACTGAGTAGATGCAAGACGCGCTGCGAGGCGGTCAGAAAATCCGGTTTGCGCCAAGTCCCACGACAGTTTGATCGCGGCGGAAACGCCGGTCGCATCTGCGGATCCGTGGGATTTTACGACTGTCCCGTTCAGGCCCAGAAAAACGCCACCATTGACGCGCCGCGGATCGATCCGCTTTTTGAGCCGTCTTAGGGACGTCATCGCCAGTAGAGCCGCGATTTTGGACAGGGGCGTGGCTTGGAACGCGGTGCGCAGTGCCTCAGAGATGAAACTGGCCGTACCTTCGGCTGTTTTCAGCGCGACATTCCCGGTGAACCCGTCCGTGACAATCACGTCCACGCGGTTCGAGGGGATGTCGCCGCCCTCAACAAAGCCGACAAATTCATATTTGTTGGCATCGGCTGAAGCGGCGATGATGTCATGCGCCTCATGCAATTCGGGGCGGCCTTTGTGTTCTTCGGTGCCGACATTCAAAATGCCAACACGGGGCCGTTGCAGACCCAGACCGTTGCGCGCATAGGACATGCCCATCAACGCGTATTGGTGCAGGTCCTGCGCCTCAGCCCGGATGTCCGCGCCTACATCCAGCATGACGTTAAAGCCCCCCGGATTGCGAGAGGGCCAGAGGATCGCGATGGCAGGCCGGTTCACGCCGGGCAGTTTGCGTAACCGCACCATGCTAAGCGCCATAAGCGCCCCAGTGTTCCCGCAGGACAGGCACGTTTCAGCCTCGCCTGCGCGCACGGCTTCTAGTGCGGACCACATCGAGGTCCCCTTTCCGTGACGCATCACGTGGCTGGGTTTGTCATCCATCGAGACGACATCGTCCGCGTGACGAATTTCAACCCGGCCATCCAAAACGCGCTTGCGGGCCACAAGCTCTGAAAGCTTGGGCCCGTGGCCATGCACGATGAACTTAATGTCCGGATTTTTACTGGCAGAGATAGCCATACCTGAAACAACGGCCTTGGGCCCAAGGTCGCCGCCCATCGCGTCGATGGAAATCACAGCTGGACGCTGTGCCGGGCCGGGCCGTTTTGCCAATGTTGTCTCCGGAGGCTCTCCGCGCAGTATGCGCTTAGGCTGCGTCGTCGTCTAGATCGATGTCAGTGGCCTGTGCGACCACTTCGCGGTCTGCATAGTGACCGCATGCGCCACACACGTGGTGGGGGCGCTTCAGCTCACCACAGTTGGAGCATTCAGCGGGGTTATCAGCCACGAGCGCATCGTGTGCACGACGCATGTTGCGGCGCGATTTCGTGATTTTATTCTGAGGGACTGCCATGGGACACCCTATTCGTTGTGGGGGGCAGATGCCCCCGAAGTGGAAATTTCGGGCACCCCTACACTGGCTCGCCTATGCGGTCCAGCCCGCTTGTAACGGCGTGGGGCGTGAGCGCGCACCGATAGGGTGAATCGAGGTGTGTTGCAAGGGAGAACTACCAACAAAGCCAAGCTTTCCTCCAGCGCATCCGTATGTGGGCCGAACGGCCCGGGTCATTTGCTCAAAACCCGTGGAGCAGGGCGGATATTGGACGCACCCTAGGGCATGATCGTAGCAAGGGCCGGGGACGAGATCAAATGCCTTGGCCGCTCGTCTCGCTTGGGATGGATAAAACGCGCGGGCGGCTCTCCTCAACCAGCCCGCGCGGCGGCGCGCCTAGTTGGTCAGGCGCGCGGCAAGCAAATGATCAGACTTTTGGATCACATGACTGGCGTGCCCCACGATCAGCGGATCGGGTGGGGTGGCGACATTCGTGTCCTTGTCGGGATAATCGAGGGTGCTGAGGAAATGACGCATACAGTTCAGCCGTGCGCGCTTTTTGTCATTGGATTTGACAATCGTCCAGGGCGCATCTGCGGTGTCGGTATAAAAGAACATTGCCTCTTTGGCTTCGGTATACGCGTCCCACTTCCCGAGCGAGGCTTTGTCGATAGGCGATAGCTTCCACCGTTTCAGGGGGTCCGTCTCACGGCTTTCAAAGCGGCGCTTTTGTTCGGCCTGCGTGACCGAGAACCAATACTTATAGAGCCTTATGCCCGACCGGGTCAGCATCCTCTCCAACTCAGGGGTTTGGCGCATGAATTCGAGGTATTCGGCAGGCGTGCAAAACCCCATGACCCGCTCAACCCCGGCGCGGTTGTACCACGACCGATCATACAGAACCATTTCGCCGTCCGTCGGCAGGTGATGCACATAGCGTTGATAATACCACTGCCCGCGCTCCCGATCGGTGGGTTTGTTCAGGGCGACAACACGCGCAGAGCGAGGGTTGAGGTGTTCGGTGAACCGTTTGATCGTTCCACCTTTGCCTGCCGCATCCCGGCCCTCAAACAGCATCACAAATTTCTGGCCCGTCTCAGCCGCCCAAAGCTGCACCTTCAGCAGTTCCGCCTGCAGAGCGGCCTTTTCGGCCTCATACGTCCGGCGCGCGATCTTGTGGCTGTAGGGGTATTTGCCCGTCTCAAACGCCTCGCGGATTTTGTCGGCGGTCACGGTGGGAAAGGTGCCGGGTTCAGGGGCAGGGGGGATGCCGTCCATCAGTGTCTCCTGTCATCATGTGCGATGCAGGTGTGACAGGTCGGAGCGCAATGCGCTTTGCGCTATGTCAAACGACTAGGTGCCAAGGAGAGGGCAGTCCGGCCGGTGCTCAATAAATTCAGGTGGCTATTGATTTAGCGCGACAGAATTCATTGACGTAGGTTAATTAATTGTTAACGCACCATTACAGGGAGCAAGAAATTAATGCGTCATTCTTTGATTGTTGCCACTTTTGCAATGTTTTGCCTGACCGGGCCCGTTGTTGCTTTTGCTGTACAATTGCCACTCGCTACTACGGCCTCAACGCCGGAGCATGGAGGCGGCTGTCGCAAAGATAGCCCATCCGGCCAGTGCTGCCACGCCGGTTCCAAGCCTTATCACTGTCACTAGTGTCGTGACGACTAAGCCTTGGGCCCCCGGGGGCGTGAGAAGTTCATCTTTTGCCCAGCCAAATCCTCGCGGGCGCCGCACCACGCATAGGCCAGCAGGGCGGGTTCATCGCGCCCAACCGTGATCCGGTGCAAATGCTCTGGCGGGTTATGGATCAGCGAGCCCGCCGCATACACGCCTTGGTGGTTTTCCGAGACAGCGCCGCTGAGGCAGATGTAGCTTTCAGTGATGCCCTTGTGCGCATGGGCCGGATAGGTGCAATCTGGGGCGAACAGAACCACCCCAAGGATGATCTCATCGGTCACAATCGGCCCGCTCGGCCCCGCGATCTCGGCGTAGCCATAGCTGCGCGCCAGCCCGCGTGGGACCTTTTCGTACCCATAGCGCCAGCTCAGCTCGGGCGCGACACGCTCCAGCGTGCGCACAACAGGGGCCATGCGGTCCTGACGTCCCTCATCGAGCGCGCGCCCCAGATGATCCGTCACCGGCAAATTGCAGGGCGGGTCAAAGGACATCTCTGGGTTGGCTTTCTGAACCCGGCTGATCGCTTCGCGCGCGTTGCGCAGGTGCGCACGGATCCGGTCCGACCCACCCGAAGGCAGGTGGCGATACATCTCATAGAATTCCTTGAGCAGGTATCGCCAGTTCGCAGCATCCTTGAGGCGTGCGTTCGGGGCAGGGATCGGGTCGGTATTTAGCATCAGTCGGGTCCGGTTTGCGCGTTTGCCCCACAGCTACAGCCCAAACCGCGTGGGTCAATGATTAATGCGCCCAGCCCTCGGGCGGTACGTCGGGTCATGCGCCCCCAGAAAACCACGCCATCGGCACACCCGCATCACCGCACCATCTTTCCCCGCGCCCCAACATGGGCCATACTGCCCCAAACCTCACACAAGAAGCAGTACCTCCATGGCCGACGACCTTCTCTCAGGCGCAAATGCCGACACATATGACGCGACCTCCATCGAAGTCCTTGAGGGGCTGGAACCCGTCCGCAAACGCCCCGGTATGTATATCGGCGGCACGGACGAACGCGCCTTGCACCACCTTGTGGCCGAAGTCCTCGATAACTCTATGGATGAGGCGGTCGCAGGCCACGCCAACCGCATCGAGGTGGAACTGCACGCCGACTACTCTGTCACGATCAAGGATAACGGGCGCGGCATCCCAATCGACCCACACCCCAAGTTTCCCGACAAATCCGCGCTAGAGGTGATCTTGTGCACCCTACACGCGGGCGGCAAATTCTCGGGCAAGGCCTATCAGACGTCGGGCGGTTTGCACGGGGTGGGGGCCTCGGTTGTGAACGCGCTATCGGACCTGATGGTTGTCCAAGTCGCCCGTGATCGTGAGCTGTGGGAGCAACGCTTTTCCCGCGGCATCCCCCAAGGCCCGGTAGAGAAAATCGGTGCAGCCCCCAACCGGCGTGGCACCCAAGTGACCTTCCATGCGGATGCACAGATTTTCGGCGCGCATCGGTTCAAACCCGCACGCCTGTTTAAATCCATCCGCTCCAAGGCCTATCTGTTCTCAGGCGTTGAAATCCGTTGGAAATCGGCGATTGAGGATGGTGAGACCCCGACCGATGCGGTCTTTCACTTTCCTGGCGGGCTGGCCGATTACCTGCGCGAAACGCTGGGCACAGCGGCGACTTACGCCGATACGCCTTTTGCGGGCACCGTCGATTTCAATGAGAAATTCGGCCAACCCGGTAAGGTCGAATGGGCAATCAACTGGACCCCATCGCGCGATGGTTTCATCCAGTCCTACTGTAACACCGTACCCACGCCCGAGGGCGGCACCCATGAGGCAGGCTTTTGGGCCGCGATCCTGAAGGGCATCAAAGCCTACGGTGAGCTGTCGAACAACAAAAAGGCCGCGTCCATTACGCGCGATGACCTGACCACGGGCGGCTGCGCCTTGGTCAGCTGTTTCATCGCAGAGCCTGAGTTCGTGGGTCAAACCAAGGACCGCCTTGCCACGACCGAAGCGGGGCGGATGACCGAAAACGCCGTCCGCGATCACTTTGACAACTGGCTGGCCGCAGATACCAAAGCGGCGGGCGCGATCCTCGATTTCCTCGTGCTGCGCGCCGAAGAGCGGCTTAAGCGGCGGCAGGAAAAGGAAACGGCGCGGAAATCCGCGACCAAGCGCCTGCGCCTCCCGGGCAAACTGGTTGATTGCTCGAACGCCAACCGCGAGGGCACGGAGCTGTTCATCGTCGAGGGCGACTCGGCGGGTGGTTCGGCCAAAATGGCCCGGGACCGCAAGACCCAAGCGCTCCTGCCTTTGCGCGGCAAAATCCTCAACGTCTTGGGGGCCGCGTCGAACAAACTGACCTCAAACGCCGAGATTTCGGATCTGACACAGGCGCTGGGCGTGGGGCTGGGCAGTAAGTTCAACGTTGAGGACCTGCGGTACGACAAGATCATCATCATGACCGATGCGGACGTCGACGGCGCCCACATCGCCTCACTGCTGATGACGTTCTTCTTTACGCAAATGCGCCCGATGATCGACATGGGCCATCTCTATCTTGCCTGTCCGCCGCTGTTCCGCCTGACCCAAGGCGCCAAGCGGGTCTATTGCCTAGATGAAGCCGAACGCGACGCGTGGATGGAAAAGGGCGTGGGCGGCAAAGGCAAAATCGACGTAAGCCGCTTCAAGGGTCTGGGCGAGATGGACGCGAAGGACCTGAAAGACACGACAATGAACCCCGCAACCCGTAAGCTGATCCGCGTGACGGTGGATGAGGACATGCCGGGCGAAACCGGAGACTTGGTCGAGCGCCTGATGGGCAAGAAGCCCGAGAAGCGGTTTGAGTATATCCAACAGAATGCGAGGTTCGTGGAGGAGTTGGATGTTTGAGTGAGGAAAGAAACGACATGATGGGCCGCACATTTTTGATTGAACCTGACGGGTTGCCAGATTTGCCTGCAATGATGCTTGTGACGCTTGGTGCTCTTCGAGATTTGGGCGGGTCGGCAAATATCAACGAGTTAGACGAAAAAATCTTAGAGCTTGAGGGTGTAACTGAAGCCGAGCAAGCCATCCCGATGAAAGGTGACGATCCGAGGCTCAGAGCGAACTACTACCTAGCTTGGGCCAGAACTTTTTTGCGGAGAGGAGGTGCCATAGAAAACTCTGCGCGGGGGATATGGAATTTAACTTCTCAAGGTTCAACAATCGAGAACAATCGAGAACAAGCGCGAAACGCAAACAATCTATGATCAGGTCAATCAAGAAGAGCGCGAGCGAGCACGAGCCAAGCGGAGAGACGCGCAAAAGAAGAAAGCGCAAAAGAAGTCATCACCAATCAACCAGCAACAACTTGAGTTTGAAGGCACTTCGGTCAAAGAAGACGAGGAACAGCAGAACTCGCACTGGCAGCAGTCGCTCTTGTCGACTTTACTTGAGATTGAACCGGACGCATTTGAAAGACTCTCACAACGACTATTGCGGGAGTCGGGTTTTACGAAGGTGGAAGTCCGAGGTAAGACGGGTGATGGCGGCATCGACGGTGTAGGCGTCCTACGCGTCAACCTAGTTTCGTTCCAGGTTTACTTCCAATGCAAACGCTGGAAAGGAAGTGTTGGCTCGAGAGAAATTCGGGACTTTCGTGGCGCGCTACAAGGCCGAGCCGACAAGGGCCTCTTTATAACCACTGGAACTTTCACGGCTCAAGCTTCTGACGAGGCAACACGAGACGGTGCAATTGCTATTGATCTGATCGACGGTGAGAGGCTTTGTGATCTGCTGAAGGAAAATGGTCTGGGCGTTACTTCAAAAATGATCGAACACGTTGAGATTAACTGTAAGCGGTGCGCCAGTCACACGGGCTTCGCGTAGTTCCAGGGCAATAGGTCGTTGATGTCAGTTTGTTTGTGCCCTGCGGCGATGGCCGTCAGTACGCCGGACAAATAGTCATGCGGTGCGATCCCGTTGAGTTTACAGGTCTCGATCAGGGACGCGATGACGGCCCAGTTTTGTGCGCCTGCATCATGTCCTGCGAAGAGCGCGTTTTTACGGCTCAGAGCGATGGGGCGGATGGTGCGCTCGACAGGGTTGTTGTCGAGTTCGATGCGGCCATCGCCGAGGAACAGGCACAGGCCGTCCCAGTATTTGGCGATATATTTCAGTGCTTCTCCGGTCGGCGATTTGGCCGAGACGCGGGCGCGGCTTTGGGCGAGCCAAGTACCGAAGGCTTCGACAATGGGTTTTGAGCGTTCCTGCCGTACAGCGCATCGTTGGTCGGCGCTCTGGCCACGCAGGTCTTTTTCGATACGATAGAGCGCCTGGATTTGGCCCAAGCCCTCCTGCGCGATCGGGGCTGCGCCGGACTGGGTAACATCGTGCAATTTACGCCGTGCGTGCGCCCAGCAATAGGCCAATGTCACATCCTGCGCAGGACGTTTGAGCAGGCGGTTATAGCCTGCGTATCCATCGACCTGCAGGGTGCCGCTGAAGCCTTTCAGAATGTCGTCTGCATGCTGCCCCGACCGACCGGGCGCATAGGTGAACGCCACACTAGGTGGATCATCGCCACCCCATGGCCTGTCATCGCGGGCAAGGGCCCAGAAGTATCCCGTTTTGGTGCGTTTACGCCCGGGCGCCAGAACGGGTGCAGGGGTTTCATCCATGAAGAGCTTTGTTGAGCGCTTCAGATCGCCCATCAGCGCCTCATAGACCGGGGTCAGTTCGAACGCCGACTTACCAACCCACGCAGCTAGGGTCGAGCGATCCAGATCGATCCCCTGGCGGCTATAGATTTGCGCCTGCCGATAAAGCGGCAGATGGTCCGCGTATTTTGAGACGAGCACATGGGCCAAGGTGGCCTCGGTTGGCATACCGCCCGCGATTATGTGGGCTGGTGCCGAGACCTGAGCAATCCCGCCCTCGCAGGACCGGCAGGCGTATTTGGGACGACGGGTGACAATCACCCGGAACTGTGCGGGAATGATGTCCAGCCGTTCGCTGACATCTTCGCCAATGACATGACGCTCGGCTCCACAGGCACAGGAATGTTCAGGTTCGATGACCACCTCAACCCGTTCCAGATGTTTGGGCAATGATCCCCGATTGGTCTGGCGCGGCTTCGGT
>NZ_CYRX01000026.1 GCF_001458315.1 Thalassobacter stenotrophicus
CCACGCTGGCTTCACGTAGTGAATCCCCTCATGATGGGATTTGTGCAACAAAGCCTTTGCGTAGCCATTTCGGTGCGCAGTTATTCCAGCAGAAGGACGCTGCCATGTCTCCTCGTGACGAGATCATCCACTCTGATGAATTCGGCAATAAAGCCGAAGCCTTCGAAGCCTTTGACGACATTCCCACCAACCCCAACCTGTCCACGACCATCGGCGATGTGATCAACACGCGCTATGGCCGCCGTGACGTGTTGCGCGGGGCGTTGGGTGTGTCTGCGACGACCGCCCTTTTCGGGACCTCCGCCCTTGTGGCGCCTACCTCCGCCAACGCCAGCACCGCCGCCGACAGCCGCTATATTTTTGATGAGCTGCAATGGGGCAACGACGAAGCCCACCACATCGCAGAGGGTTATAACGCCGACGTTCTAGTGCGCTGGGGTGACCCGATCACTGCAGATGCCCCTGAATTCGACGTAATGAATCAAACCGCTGCGGCACAGTCCCAGCAGTTTGGCTACAACAACGATTACGTCGGTTTCGCCGAGATTGAGCCCGGCCGCGGCATGTTGTGCGTGAACCATGAATACACCAACGAAGAAGTCATGTTCCCCGGTCTTGGCCGTCAGGACCGCGACGGTTTCAAGGGGATGACCCGTGATCTGGTGGATATCGAAATGGCCGCCCACGGTGGGTCCGTGTTTGAAATCGTAAAATCCGCAGAGGGCGCGTGGTCAGTGAACCGCAATAACCCCGCCAACCGCCGGATCACAGCTAACACCCCGATGACCTTTGATGGCCCCGCTGCGGGCAACCCACGTCTTCGTACCTCTGCCGACCCTGCCGGGATGACCGTCTTGGGGACAATCAACAACTGTGCCGGCGGTATGACGCCATGGGGCACCTACCTGATGGCCGAGGAGAACTTTCACGGCTATTTCTGGTCGGACGTCGTAGACAGCGAAGGCAAGGTCGACATCTCGGCACAGCCCGAGGCCGAAAGCATGAAACGCTACGGTGTGCCCGGGCGTTGGTACGCTTGGGGCCAGTACCACGACCGTTTCAACATCGACAAAGAACCGAATGAGCCGAACCGCTTTGGCTACATCGTTGAGGTCGACCCACTGAACCCGGATGCGATGCCCATCAAGCACACGGCCTTGGGTCGGTTCCGCCACGAAGGTGCCGAAGCCATTGTCGCCGCTGATGGCAAATTGGTGATCTATTCAGGCGACGATAATCGGTTCGATTACCAATACAAATGGGTCTCAGCTGAGGCCGTAACATCCGAAAACAGCCACTTTGGGTCCACGCTCTTGTCCGAAGGCACATTGTATGTCGCGCGCTTTAACGCCGATGGCGTGGTGGACTGGCTGCCGTTGGTTCATGGCCAAGGCCCGCTCACGGCGGAAAACGGGTTCGACAGCCAAGCGGATATCGCAATTGATACCCGCATGGCGGCAGACGCGTTGGGAGCTACTCCGATGGATCGCCCTGAGGATGCTCAGCCCGGTCCAAACGGCACCGCGTACCTGATGCTCACCAACAACTCGCGCCGCAAGCCCGAGCAGGTGGATGCCGCCAACCCGCGCCCACAAAGCAACTTTGGTCACATCATCGAAATTAAGGAAGATGGCGAAAACCACTCAGCCACCAAAGGCACGTGGGACATCGTTGTTCTGTGCGGCGATCCAACAATTGCTGACGTTGGTGCACGTTGGAACCCTGAGACAAGCGAGAATGGCTGGTTCTCATCGCCCGACAACTGCGCGTTTGATGACAGCGGGCGGCTTTGGATTTCGACGGACCAAGGCTCTGGCTGGGGACGTACCGGAAAATCGGACGGCCTGTATTCCTTGGAAACAGAGGGCGACCTGCGCGGTCACTCCAAGCTGTTTTTCCGCTGCCCCGTGGGCGGAGAGTTGTGCGGCCCCTACTTTGCCGACAACTCCGAGACGCTGTTCCTTGCGGTGCAGCACCCCGGAACCGACGGCACCAAGGATTTGGTAGGCTTTGAGCGCGCATCGACCTTTGAGGACCCAGCCACACGCTGGCCTGATTTTGAGCCGAACATGCCGCCTCGCCCCTCAGTGGTCGTGGTCACCAAAGAAGGCGGCGGCAAGATCGCGGTCTAGTTCCCATAAGATACGTCGAGAGGCCCCGGCAAACGCTGGGGCCTTTTTTCATTGGGTCCTTTGGCGCAATGTCGCAACCCGTTCAAACCGGTCGAATTGTGGGGCCATTGTGCACCATTCACCTTCGGCTAAAACCCAGTGGGTATCTCGATCAGTGGCGTGAATGATAATGCGATCCTCGCTCATGGTCATGCCGCTGCTTGCAATAATCAGGTTCAAAAAGACCGCGAGGGCTTCTGTCGTTAAACACATACTCAGGTTCCTTTCAGAGGGCCCAAGTGTTCTTCCGACGATGAGCCCGTGATCAAAAACCTCCCGGGAACAGCCTCCCACGGAACCATTAGAAAATCATTAACCAATGCTGCGGCGCAGCAATTTCAACAAATGCAAGCGTTCAACCAATGATTTTCGCCCATTTCATAGGCGGTTTGATGTCGATACGCGCAGCCACAGGCTTTGCGCGATCTGTCACATCCGTCAGCCCGCCGCCCCTTGGTAAATTCAATTAACCAAAGGACACCATACCCCATGCCCGCAAATCTGATCGCCCGTTTGACCGAAATCCTTGGCACAAAACGTGTGTTAACCAGCCCCTCCGCCACGGAACGGTACCGCCAAGGCTTTCGATCCGGTGGGGGCGACGCGCTTGCGGTTTGCCTGCCCCAGACGCTGTTTGAACAATGGCAGGTGATCGAAGCCTGCGTGGATGCCGACACAATTGTCATTATGCAAGCCGCCAACACAGGCTTGACCGAAGGCTCAACCCCAAGCGGCACCTATGACCGGGATGTGGTGATCATCAGCACCCTCGCGCTGGACACCATTCACGTCTTGCCTGGGGCAGAACAGGTCGTGGCCCTGCCGGGTGCCACCCTTTTCACCCTGGAAAACGCGCTAAAGCCGCTGGGCCGTGTTCCGCATTCTGAAATTGGCTCGTCCTGTTTGGGCGCCTCAGTGATCGGCGGCATTTGCAACAATTCTGGCGGCGCATTGGTAAAACGCGGCCCCGCCTACACCGAACTGGCGCTGTACGCCCAGCGCACTGCGGACGGCACATTGCATCTTGTGAACAACCTCGGCATCGACCTTGGCGATACGCCCGAAGAGATCCTGAACAACGCAGAGGCAGGCAAGTGGCGCGATGTGCAGCGCCCGCAAAAACTGGCCTCAGACCGGGAATACGCCGCGCGCGTCCGCGAGGTCGATGCAGACACCCCCGCCCGCTACAACGCCGACCCGCGACGCTTGCATGAAGCGTCGGGATGCGCAGGAAAGATCGCGGTGTTTGCCGTGCGGCTGGACACATTCCCCACCGCCGATGCCACGCAGGTTTTCTACATCGGCACGAATGAAACCGCGCGCCTAACCAATCTACGCCGCGCCCTCCTGACAGAGATGAGCGACCTGCCCGTGCTGGCGGAATACATGCACAAAGACATCTACGACATTTCCGAAAGCCACGGGCGCGACACGTTCCGCATGATCGAATGGCTGGGCACGGACCGCCTTCCGCAATTATTTGCTATGAAGGGGCGCGTGGATGCCATCGGTAATCGCCTGCCGTTTGTGCCCAACAACGTGAGCGATTGGTTGATGCAGTTCGCCTTTGCGCTGTTCCCGTCGCACCTGCCCAAGTTCATGCGCGGCATGCGTCAAAGCTATGAACACTACTTAATCCTTAAGGTCGAAGGTCCGGGCATTGCAGAGGCTGAGGCGATCTTAGAGCGGGTGTTTGCAGAGGAAGGCGCCTATCGCAAATGCACCGAAGCAGAGGGCAAAAAGGCACTGCTACACCGGTTTGCCGCCGCAGGTGCCGCAGCCCGCTACGCCGCCGTACACCCCGGCCCGGTTGAGGATATCCTCGCGCTGGATATCGCGCTGCGCCGCAACGATGAGGATTGGTTTGAAGAACTGCCCGATGAAATTAACCAGCACCTGAGCCACAGGCTCTATTACGGGCATTTCCTGTGCCACGTGTTTCACCAAGACTACATCGTCAAAGCCCACGGCGACCCCAAAGCGATCAAGGCCGCAATGCTGGAATTGCTGTCGGAACGGGGTGCAAAGTACCCTGCGGAGCATAATGTCGGGCACCTGTATGAAGCCGAGCCAGCGTTAAAAGAGCATTATGAAACATTGGACCCCACCAATACGTTCAACCCCGGCATCGGGAAAACGTCCAAGACCAAGCAGCCGATTGCGGCGGAATAGCGTTAGGAGAGCGGGCTAAGCCAGCCGATCACAAGCGAGACTGTCACGATGGACACAGCCGTCGTGACCAAAATTGCGGCGGATACACGCGCGGGGGCCACGTTGTAATACTGTGCCAGCATGTAGACGTTGCCCGCAACTGGCAGCGCGGAGGCGGAAATCATCACCACGGCCGCAAAGGGCTCGACCGGGAACAACACAAGGGCTGCTAAGGCGACGGACAGCGGATGCAGCACCAGTTTACAAAAGCTGAGCCAAGCCGCGACCTCGATACGTTCCGCCGACTTGCCCGCCAATGATGCCCCGATAGCAAACAGCGCACCGGGCGTGGCAGCCGCACCCAGCAAGGACAGGAATTCGTTCACTGGGGCGTACAGCTCTCGGCCCGAGTAGGACCACATCAACCCCAACACGATCGAGACGATCATGGGGTTTTTCAAAAGCCCGAGGCCCACAGTTTTGAATACGCCCAATGACATGCGCCCATCGCGCGAACCCGTGATCAGGATCACAATCAGCGATGAGAAAACGATCAAGTCCGTCGCTAAGACCATCAACATTGGGCCTGCTGCGGCTTCTCCCAACAACAAAACGAGCATTGGGATGCCGAGAAAGCCGACGTTGCCGATGATCGCCACTTGCGCCTCAATCGCGGCTTCAGCGACCGATAGCCCCCGCCAAAACGCAACCGCCGTGGCCAATAAGTAAACGACGCCACACCCCCAAAGGTACGCCCCCACAAACCCGGGATCAAAGATATCCGACAGCGACAGGTTCGCCGCAAAGTTGAACAGCATCGCGGATAGGGCGAAGAAAAACACGAACTTAGTGAGGTATGCCGTCGCCTCAGGCGTGAAAAAGCCCCGACGCCCGGCAAGATAGCCAAGGCCAATAATCCCAAAAAAGGGAAGTGTTTTGAGGAATATGTCCAACATTAACCGAGAGCTATCCCAGTGCGCGGGGGGCGTCTAGGCTTGCTGATGGCAAAAGCGGTTGTGTGGGTGTGCACATCGGGCTGCGCGAAAAAGTGAACCGTTGAGTTCATTTTTATATTGCTAGACGGATCGGTTCAAATTATCCAGTCAAATACGAACTGAACAGTTCAGTATTTACACAACTCTCGGCACAACACACCGACAATTGCACGCGAAAGGTCATTCATATGAAACTCCTCCCCCTCCTGATTGCTCTCTCCCTTGGGCTTGCCGCCGTCGCTCCCGCGGTGCAGGCCTCGACCTTGATAGGCACGGCTTGGGACACGCCGCTTGTTTTCCCCCAACAAGACAGCGCCCCCGTCGTCAAATCCGGCCGGACCGGACAGACACCCCAAACCACGGGCAAATAGCCCACTTTCAAGGTCCCCAAGAGGCATCCGGAGTTACCGCTCCGGGTGCCTCTTTTCGTATTGCGTGGCTTTCCACCGGCGAACGCTTGCTTGAAGTGAACCGTGTCGTTTACAATCAACCGCAAGAAGAGGGAGAGACCGATGGAAGTAGAGAGCCTGATCAAGCGCGGCCGAAAATTCGATCAGGTGATCGACGGCGCATCGCGTGTGTTCATGGCCGAAGGGTTTGAAGGCGCAAGCGTCGACACCATCGCCCGCGAGGCTGGCGTGTCAAAAGCCACGCTCTACAGCTACTTTCCCGACAAAAAGCTACTATTCATCGAGGTCGCGCAGCGTGAGATAACGCGCCAAGCCAGCCTGATTGCGGAAATCGATCACGATGGCCTCAGCGCCCGTGAGGTTTTGACCCAAATCGGAACCAATCTAGCGACGCTCCTGATGTCGAAGTTCGGGATCAGCGTGTACCGCGTTGTAATCGCCGAAGCCGGGCGTTTCCCCGAAATCGGGCAGCAGTTCTATTGCCAAGGCCCCTGCGTGACAGTCGATCGCATGATGGCATTTTTCAAACATGCAGAGGATCGGGGTGAGCTAAAGGTCGAGGACCCGCACCTTGCCGCCCATCAATTCGCCGAACTGTGTAAGGCGGACTGTTTTTTCGAGGTGCTTTTGGGGATCAAGTCGAGCGTTTCAGCCGAGGATATCAAGCGGGTTGTCGACAGCGCGGTTGAGATGTTCCTGACGCGCTACGGCACAGCCGCCTAGCAAAGGGGCGAGAACGCTCCCGCCCCTCGCATTTTAGTAGACCACGACTGAGCGGATGCTTTCGCCCGCGTGCATCAGGTCAAACCCTTTGTTGATGTCATTCAAGCCCATGGTGTGGGTGATCATGGGGTCAATCTCAATCTTCCCATCCATGTACCAATCCACGATCTGAGGCACGTCTGTCCGACCACGCGCACCGCCAAAGGCGGTCCCACGCCAGACCCGCCCGGTCACGAGCTGGAATGGCCGGGTTGAAATTTCGGCCCCCGCAGGTGCCACCCCGATAATGACGCTCTCGCCCCAGCCCTTGTGTGCAGACTCAAGCGCTGTGCGCATCACGTTAACATTGCCCGTCGCATCAAATGTGTAATCCGCCCCACCTTTTGTGAGGTTCACAAGGTAGGGGACCAAATCGCCCTCAACCTCGTTGGGGTTCACAAAGTCGGTCATGCCGAACCGTGTCGCCATTTCAACCTTGGCTGGGTTTAGGTCCACGCCCACAATTTGATCCGCGCCCGCAAGCCGCAGCCCTTGGATCACGTTAAGCCCGATGCCGCCCAGCCCAAACACAATCGCGCGCGAGCCGATTTCAACCTTGGCCGTGTTGATTACCGCGCCGATGCCAGTGGTGACACCACAGCCAATGTAGCAAATTTTGTCGAACGGCGCGTCTGGGCGCACCTTTGCCAGCGCGATTTCCGGCAAGACGGTGTGATTGGCAAACGTCGAGCAGCCCATGTAGTGCAGGATTGGATCTCCATCCAGCGTCGAAAACCGTGAGGTCCCATCAGGCATAAGGCCCGCACCTTGGGTGGCGCGAATCGACTGGCACAGGTTGGTCTTAGGGTTGAGGCAATACTCACACTCCCGACATTCAGGCGTATACAGCGGAATGACGTGATCACCCGGCTTCAAAGACGTCACGCCGGGCCCGACCTCTAGCACAACGCCCGCGCCCTCGTGGCCCAGGATCGCCGGAAACAGCCCCTCTGGGTCCGCACCCGACAGCGTAAATTCGTCCGTATGACAAATACCTGTAGCTTTAATCTCGACCAAAACCTCACCCGCTTTGGGGCCTTCAAGGTTCACATCCATGATCTCTAGGGGTTTTCCCGCGGCGATGGCCACGGCGGCTTTTGTGCGCATAATCTGTCCTCCCGATTTGCGGGAACCTTCTGTCAAATCGCGGTCCAATGCAATTGTCTTGCATCAGGGGCATCCTTCCCCTATATCCACCTTCAACAGCGGCGCGCCCCTGGCGCCCACCGGAATATGCAGCGGGCCGCTTGGCTCGCTTTTTTGTTTTGAGGACCCTTTTTGTCTGAACTAATCGCCAAAACCGCAATGGATGTCCGTCTTGCTGACATCGTCACCCCAGTCATCGAAGACATGGGCTTTGAACTGGTGCGCCTGCGGCTGATGTCGGGCAAAACGCCGATCCTGCAAATCATGGCTGAAAAACCCGAAGGCGGGATTGAGGTCGACGATTGCGCCCAGATTTCCACCGCTATCAGCGCGATCATGGATGTCGAAGACCCGATTGTGGATGAGTACACGCTTGAAGTGTCCAGCCCCGGGATCGACCGCCCTCTGACCCGGCTGAAAGATTTTGATGCTTGGAACGGCTACGTCGCCAAGATCGAAACCACCGAGATGATTGATGGCCAGCGCCGTTTCAAAGGCACGATCGCCGGCACAGAAGGTGATGAAGTTCTATTGGAAATCGAACAAGGCACCATTGGCCTCAAGTTCGAATGGCTCTCGGACGCCAAACTGGTGCTGACCGATGAGCTGATCCGTGATGTTTTGCGCGCCCGCAAGGATGCAGGTGCAATTGATGAAACCCAATTCGATGATGTTGAAACCGTCCTAGACGACGAGGAGTCCTGAGACATGGCCATTACCTCCGCCAACCAGCTGGAACTGCTGCAAACCGCTGACGCCGTTGCCCGCGAGAAGATGATCGACCCCAGCCTTGTGATTGAGGCCATGGAAGAAAGCCTCGCACGGGCCGCAAAGTCCCGCTACGGCGCCGAGATGGATATCCGCGTCAGCATCGACCGCAAAACCGGCCGCGCAACCTTTACCCGCGTGCGCACAGTTGTCGAAGACGACGCCGTTGAAAACATGCAGGCCGAGCTGACCGTCAAAGAAGCCCGCGTATACAAAGAAGACCCGCAGGTTGGCGACATGCTGATCGACGAGGTGCCCCCCGTTGAAATGGGCCGCATCGCTGCGCAATCCGCGAAACAGGTGATCCTGCAAAAGGTGCGTGAAGCTGAGCGTGATCGTCAGTACGAAGAATTCAAAGACCGCGCCGGTACAATCATCAACGGTCTGGTCAAGCGTGAAGAGTATGGCAACGTCATCGTCGACATCGGCGCAGGCGAAGCAGTGTTGCGCCGCAATGAGAAAATCGGCCGCGAAAGCTATCGCCCGAATGATCGTATCCGCGTCTTTATCAAAGACGTGCGCCGTGAGCCGCGTGGCCCGCAGATCTTCCTCAGCCGGACAGCGCCAGAATTCATGGCCGAACTGTTCAAGATGGAAGTGCCCGAGATTTATGACGGCATCATCGAAATCAAAGCTGTGGCTCGTGACCCCGGTTCGCGTGCGAAAATCGCCGTGATCTCGTACGATGGGTCCATCGACCCCGTCGGTGCCTGTGTTGGTATGCGCGGTAGCCGTGTGCAGGCCGTCGTGAACGAGCTTCAGGGCGAGAAAATCGACATCATCCCGTGGAATGAAGACGCGCCTACGTTCCTCGTGAACGCGCTTCAGCCTGCTGAAGTGTCCAAGGTTGTTCTCGACGAAGAAGCTGAGCGCATCGAAGTCGTGGTCCCTGATGAGCAGCTGTCGCTCGCGATTGGCCGTCGTGGTCAGAACGTGCGGCTTGCATCGCAGCTGACCGGGCTGGATATCGACATCCTCACCGAGGCCGAAGAATCCGAGCGTCGTCAGAAAGAATTCGCGCAACGCACGCAGCTCTTCATGGACACTCTCGATCTGGACGAATTCTTTGCCCAGCTTCTGGTTGCCGAAGGCTTCACCTCATTGGAAGAAGTCGCCTACGTCGAGCAAGACGAATTGCTGAGCATCGATGGTGTGGACGAGTCCACCGCAGATGAGCTTCAGGCCCGTGCCCGTGACTTCCTCGAAGCACAAAACAAGAAGGCCATGGAGCGCGCGACCGAACTGGGCATCGAAGATAGCCTCGTGAACTTCGAAGGTCTGACGCCCCAAATGCTCGAAGCTCTGGCTGAGGACGGTGTTAAGAACCTCGAAGAATTCGCAACATGTGCGGATTGGGAACTTGCCGGTGGTTGGACAACCATCGATGGCCAACGCGTAAAGGACGACGGCCTGCTGGAGAAATTCGACGTAAGCCTCGAAGAGGCCCGCGACATGGTTATGACCGCCCGCGTCATGCTAGGCTGGATCGATCCCGAAGACGCTGCTGCTGACCCCGATGCCGAAGGCGCCGACGAGGAGGCACAAGCCGACGAGGAGGCCGAGGTCTAATGGCCTCGGATTTCGCGCTTGGGCCGAGGTGGCAAAGCTAAATCACGCGACGTTCAAGAACGTCGCTGCATCGCAACAGGAGAAGTGCGCCCAACGTCGCGCATGATCCGTTTCGTCGCTGGCCCAGATGGGTCAGTGGTTCCGGACTTGGCAGGGCGACTGCCCGGCCGGGGCATTTGGGTTTCGTCCGACCGCAGTGCGGTGGAACTGGCCGTTAAGAAAAAGCTATTTTCGCGTGCGGCAAAGACACAGCTGACGATCCCCGAAGGGATGGTCGACCGCATCGAGACGGGCCTTTTGCGCCGGGTGCAAGACAGTCTTGCCCTTGCACGCAAGGCAAGTCAGGCGATCACGGGTTACGAAAAGGTCCGTGGCTGGCTTGAACTGGAACGCGCCCGTGTGCTGATGCAAGCCCGCGACGGTTCAGAGCGCGGCAAGACCAAACTGAAGGCCCCCATTCAAAAGCCGGGCGGGCCTGATACATTCATTGGCCACCTCTCAGCCGAGGAGCTGGGACTGGCATTCGGACGCGACAGAGTCATCCACGCAGCCCTAAGCGCTGGTGGACTCAGCAAACGTGTTGTAGAGGAAGCCGCAAGGCTTCAAAGCATCCGCAAGGATATCGGCGGGAATGGGTCCGCCGGGAAGGAACAGACAGAAGCATGAGCGATCAAGACGGTAAAAAACCCCTCGGACTTTCTGGTGGCGCACGTAGCGGCCAAGTGAAGCAAAGCTTCGCCCGCGGACGCACCAAAAGCGTCGTCGTCGAGACGAAGCGTAAACGTGTTATGGTACCAAAGGCTGGCAACGCCGGCACCAATGCCACTGCCCCCACAGTCCCCACGGCAACTGATGCCGAAATGGACCGCCGGCTAAAGGCGCTGCAAGCAGCCAAAGCCCGCGAAGCGGATGAGGCCGAGCGCCGCGCCCGCGAAGAGCAAGAGCGCGCCGAAGAACGTCAGCGCCGCCGCGATGAGGCCGAGGCCAAAGAGCGCGCTGAGCGTGAGCGTGAAGAAGCCATCAAGCAGCGCGAAGAAGACGAAAAGCGCCGCAAAGAAGAAGCAGCCGCCGACGCCAAGCGTTCCGCGGAAGCAAAAGCCGCACCCGCAGCAGCCGCAGCACCTGCGCCCGCCAAGGAAGGTCGCCCTGCGCCCTCTGGCCCGCGCACCGAAATGCCGCCTCGCCGCAAAGAAGAAGACCGTGGCGACAAGCGTGC
Source organism: Thalassobacter stenotrophicus (assembly GCF_001458315.1). Lineage (GTDB taxonomy): Bacteria > Pseudomonadota > Alphaproteobacteria > Rhodobacterales > Rhodobacteraceae > Thalassobacter > Thalassobacter stenotrophicus. Next base: position 11,189 of record NZ_CYRX01000026.1, read on the forward strand.
CAAGACTGCCGCCGACGATCGTCGTCGCTCTGGCAAGCTGACGGTGAACCAAGCCCTGACAGGTGGCGAAGGTGGACGTCAACGGTCCATGGCCGCGATGAAGCGTAAGCAAGAGCGTCAGCGTCAAAAGGCGATGGGCGGCTCGGTTGAGCGAGAAAAGATCGTGCGTGAAGTTCAGCTGCCCGAGGCGATTGTCGTCTCGGAACTGGCCAACCGTATGGCAGAGCGTGTCGCAGCCGTTGTAAAATCGCTGATGAACGCTGGCATCATGGCCACGCAGAACCAAGTGATCGACGCCGATACTGCGGAACTGATCATCGAAGAATTCGGCCACAAGGTCGTGCGCGTCTCTGACGCTGATGTTGAGGACGTGATCCAGACGGTTGACGACAAAGACGAAGACCTCAAATCTCGTCCGCCCGTCATCACCATCATGGGCCACGTTGACCACGGTAAAACATCCCTTCTGGATGCGATCCGGGACGCCAAGGTTGTTGCTGGCGAAGCCGGCGGGATCACACAGCACATCGGCGCCTATCAGGTGACAACCGAAGGCGGCACCGTCCTGAGCTTCCTCGACACCCCAGGCCACGCGGCGTTTACGTCCATGCGTGCCCGCGGTGCCCAGGTCACGGATATCGTGGTCTTGGTGGTTGCCGCTGACGACAGCGTGATGCCTCAGACGATTGAGGCCATTAACCACTCTAAGGCCGCTGGCGTGCCCATGATCGTTGCGATCAACAAAATGGACCGCCCCGCAGCCGACGCACAGCGTGTCCGCACCGAACTGCTGCAACACGAAGTCGTGGTTGAGGCGATGTCCGGTGAAGTCCAAGACGTAGAAGTCTCGGCACATACCGGCCAGGGTCTGGATCAACTGCTAGAAGCCATCGCGCTTCAGGCCGAAATCCTAGAGCTAAAAGCCAACCCCAAACGTGCCGCCCAAGGCGCCGTGATCGAAGCACAGCTAGACGTAGGCCGCGGTCCCGTCGCGACTGTCCTCGTCCAAAACGGGACCCTGCGCAAAGGCGACATCTTCGTCGTCGGTGAGCAATGGGGTAAAGTCCGCGCACTGGTGGATGACAAAGGTCAACGCGTCGACGAAGCCGGACCTTCCGTACCCGTTGAGGTCCTAGGTCTGAACGGAACGCCCGAAGCTGGCGACGTTCTGAACGTTGTCGACACCGAAGGCCAAGCACGCGAAATCGCTGAATACCGCGAAAAAGCTGCCAAGGACAAACGCGCCGCCGCTGGTGCCGCAACAACCCTTGATCAGCTGCTTGCAAAGGCCAAAGACGATCAAAACGTGTCCGAGCTGCCCATCTTGGTGAAGGCCGACGTGCAGGGTTCTGCCGAAGCGATCATCCAAGCCATGGAAAAAATCGGTAACGATGAAGTCCGCGTTCGTGTGCTTCACTCCGGTGTGGGCGCGATCACGGAATCTGACATCGGTCTGGCCGAAGCCTCCGGCGCACCAGTCATTGGCTTTAACGTTCGGGCCAACGCGCCTGCGCGGAACTCGGCCAACCAAAAGGGCGTTGAGATCCGTTACTATTCGGTGATCTACGATCTGGTTGACGACGTAAAAGCCGCCGCATCGGGCCTTCTGTCCGCAGAGATCAAAGAAACCTTCATCGGCTACTCGCAGATCAAAGAGGTCTTCAAGGTCTCCGGCGTTGGCAAAGTCGCTGGGTGTCTCATCACCGAAGGTGTGGCACGCCGCTCCGCCGGTGTACGCCTTCTGCGCGACAACGTGGTCATCCACGAAGGCACGCTCAAGACGCTCAAGCGCTTCAAAGACGAAGTCAAAGAGGTCCAGTCTGGTCAAGAATGCGGTATGGCATTTGAAAACTACGACGATATCCGCCCCGGCGATGTAATCGAAATCTTCGAGCGCGAAGAAGTTGAACGCGCGCTCTAAGCTGGGTGCCAATAAAGAATGAAACAAAGGGCCTTCTTCGGAAGGCCCTTTTCTATTGGATCAAGCGATTTGAACGGTGCGGTTGCGCATCCAGATACTCAAGTTCAACGCCGCAGCGACCGAAACCCACACGAGGTATGGCGCTGTGATCCAAAACGCGAGTGTGTCCATCGGCCAAAGCATCGCCAACAATCCCAGCACCGACAGCCACAGCAACCCGATAATCACAAGACCTGCGCCCAACCGCTGCAACCCAAAGAACACCGGCGTCCACAAGGTGTTGAGCGCGATTTGCAGCGCCCAAAAGGCCATGACATACGCAGAGCCCTCCATCGGTGCCACGCGCGCTGCCGCAAATGCGATTGAGATATAGAGCACCGTCCAAGCCACCGGGAAAAGCCAGTCGGGCGGTGTCCACGTTGGCTTATCGAGGCCACGATACCAAGCACCGGGTGCAAACATGCTCCCCGTGGCGGCGGCGGCGCAACAAGCACCGAAAAATATTGCGAAAAGGGTCCAGTCCATGACCCTTAACTAGGGCGCATTTCTCCGGGTTCCAATAACCCCCGATCACGCGCCTCCAATTGCGCCAAAACCGTCAGCACAGACTCGCCCCAACCAACCGCTGCACGCGGATGCGCAGCGGCGTTCACCAAAAACGCAACCTCATCCAAGGGGCGCGCATAAACCACCGATGAATAGGGCATCACGCTCGCCAAGCTGGCTTGTAGCATGGATTGACCGATCCAACCGATCTTTTGGCGGCCACTCGTATGGGCCCGCTGGGTGATACTGTCGAATTTTGCGCGCCGTATTTCCCGACCGATCCCGTCGTATATATTGCGCGCTGCAAATATCCCCAAGCGCGCCTTAACCGGCAACTTGGCGATGCCTGGCTCGGACCGGATGTAGAGCCGATGCGCCTCTGCCAAGAGCTTCTTGACCATGCGCCGGACCTCTGGCGTCGGAGTTGGATTAGCAAAGAAGGCCTCAACGTCGATCTGCGCCTCTTCCAGCCAGTCCAACGGCAAATAGATGCGCCGTGCGCGGGCGTCCTCTCCGACATCGCGGGCAATGTTGGTCAGCTGCATCGCAACGCCCAAATCACAGGCCCGCGCCAACGCATCAGGGTCGCGCACACGCATCAACACGCACATCATCGCCCCCACCGCGCTGGCGACACGTGCCGAATAACTGCGCACGTCGGACAGTGTTTGATACCGCCGCTCCATCCCGTCCCATGCAAGACCTTCTAACAAGGCTTCGGGCAGGGCGCGTGGCATCTCGAACTCTTCGATCATCGCGGTAAAGGCCCGGTCCGCAGGCGCATCAAAGGGTCGCCCTGCATAGGCTCGCTCCAGCCGATCGCGCAGACGTAAAACGGCGGGGGCTTTATCCTCAACCTCATCCACGGCGTCATCCGCCAACCGGCAAAACGCATATAGCGCCAATGCTGGGTCCCGAATGTCCGAAGGCAAAAGCTTCGACGCCGCCCAAAAGCTGCGCGACCCGGTGCGAATGGCTTCGCGGCAATGCTCTAGGTCAACGGGGTTCATTCGGCGGCTTCACGCATGTCTTCGGTGATATGCATAGGCGGCACAGCAGGCACCAGTTTGCCCAACACCTCCGCCGAGGAAACAACCCCCGGCAAGCCAGCGCCCGGATGTGTGCCCGCCCCCACAAGGAACAGGCCCGGCACTTCTTCGCTTACGTTGTGAGGCCGGAACCATGCGCTTTGCAGGATGCGCGGCTCAATCGAGAAGCCCGCGCCAAAGGGCGACAAATACCGGTCCCGGAATTCATTGGGCGTGAAAACCGCGCTCGCAGAAAGATGTTTCCACAAGCCGGGCAGCATCTTTTCTTCCAAAACGTCTTGAACCTTTTGGCGGTAGGTTTCCGCCATTTGCGTCCAATCTACCGGGTCTTTGCCACCCAAGTGAGGAACCGGTGACAGGGCATAGAACGTATCGCCCCCCTCCGGCGCCACACTCGGGTCGGTGACCGAGGGGCGATGCACATACAGGCTCATGTCATCGGCCAGTTTGTTCTTGATAAAGATGTCGTTGAGCAGCCCTTCATAACGCGGACCGCTAAGAATGGTGTGGTGCCCCACGTCTTTCCACATATCGCTCGTGCCAGACGTGCCAAAATACCAAACGAACAATCCCATGGACCAACGCCGCGAGCGGACCTTGCGATCTGTCCAGCGTTTACGTTTGTGATTGCGCAAGAGCCGGGTGTAGGTGAACCCGGCATCCGCGTTGGATACAACAATCTCAGCCGCTTCGCTTGCACCATCCGACAGTCGCACACCAGCGGCACGGCCGTTCTTAATGAGAATCTCATCGACCTCTTCGCCCAACCGAACACGGCCGCCTTGATCCCGGATCACATTCGCCATCGCGGTCGCCATCGCCTGCACACCGCCCATCGCGTAATGCACGCCATATTCTTTTTCGAGATGGCTCACGAGCGCATACATCGACGTCACATGCGCAGGGTCCCCGCCAATGAACAGCGGGTGAAACGACAACGCCATGCGCAGACGTTCATCTTTGACCCGCTTCTGCGCGAGCTTCAGAATGGATTGATCCGCCCGCAACAGCCCAAAGGTCGGCAGAACTTTGATCGTGTCCCATGCCTTGTGCATCGGCTTGGCAACCATACCCTCAAACCCGACGACATAGCGCCGCGCGGCATCCTTCAGAAACCTGCGATAACCGGGCACATCTTTGGGCGAAAGGCGCGCAACTTCAGCCTCCATCGCCTCAGTGCTTTGGCGCGCCGTAAATGTTTCGCCGTCGGGAAACCGAATTTCGTAAAAGGGGTCCATGGGGCGCAGATCAACGTCTTTGTCGAAATCGCGCCCGCACGCAGCCCACAGATCCCTATAGACCTGAGGCACAGTAACAATCGTCGGCCCAAGATCAAAACGGTGTCCATTTGATGTGATTGAGGACCCTCGCCCCCCCACGACATCCAGCCGATCAATGACCGTCACACGGTATCCCTTGGCGCCCAAACGCATGCCGGCGGCCAGCCCGCCAAGCCCAGCGCCCACCACAATAGCATGAGGACGGCCAGCGGCATTAGGGTCAGCTTGAATACGGGAATCGACTACGGTCATTTTATTTGTCACTCTATATGTCTAGTTTACTTTACATATTGCGGGCTAACTTGTCTCTCCCAAAATATATAATACCTTCATATTTGACAAAACATGTGTCACACTAAGTTGACACTAAGGCGAAGGAGAGTCGTGATTCAGACCGTTACGCTCAACTTTTTCCGTTTCGGACCCATCTCGCAGCGTCTTTGGGCGTTTGCACAGATGGGTGCCGCGCGGTTCAGCATGCCCAAAATTCCGGGGATCGGATTTTGGAAGCTATGCGGCTCGGGCACGGGCGAAGGTTTTACGCCAATTCCCAACACAGCCGTTTACGCCGTTCTTTCCACTTGGGATGACATGGGCAGCGCGCGCGCGGGCCAAACGGCCTCAGTGTTCCAAAACTACCGCAAACACGCGGATGAAGCTTTTACCCTCTACCTTAGCCCCACAGCCGCCCGCGGCAGTTGGAGCAACCAGCAACCGTTCCGCGCGATACCCGCGCCCGATACGTCCGCTGGCCCCATCGCCGCGCTAACGCGCGCGACGGTCAAGCCATCGGTTGCCACACGGTTCTGGGGGCGAGTGCCTGACATCAGCACGGTCATCGGCTCAGACCCGAACGTGATGTTCAAAATCGGGATTGGCGAAGTGCCTCTCCTGCACCAGATCACCTTTTCGATCTGGCCCGACACAGACGCAATGGCCAACTTCGCCCGCCGGGGCGGCCCCCACTCCGAGGCCATTCAGGCCGTCCGCGATGAGGGATGGTTTTCCGAAGAACTATACGCCCGCTTCCATGTTTTGGATGCCGAGGGCACATGGGAAGGGCAGACGCCTCTCCCGCATTTTGAGGACGCAGCATGACACGTGTTTTTCCATTTTCCGCGATCGTCGGCCAAGACGAAATGAAACAGGCCATGGTTCTGACGGCGATTGATCCCGGCATTGGCGGGGTCTTGGTGTTTGGCGACCGAGGCACGGGAAAATCCACGGCTGTGCGCGCGTTGGCCGCCCTTTTGCCATCGATCGACGCGGTTGCAGGTTGCCCCGTAAACGCCGCCTCCGAGGCGGAAATTCCAGATTGGGCGCAGGTCGAAGACCGAACCATCGTGTCCAAACCTACGCCTGTCATCGACCTGCCGCTTGGCGCAACCGAGGACCGCGTGGTTGGCGCGCTAGACATTGAACGCGCGCTAACACGTGGGGAAAAAGCGTTTGAGCCCGGCCTGTTGGCCCGCGCAAACCGCGGCTACCTGTATATTGATGAGGTCAACCTATTGGAGGACCACATCGTCGACCTTTTGCTGGACGTCGCCCAGTCCGGCGAAAACGTGGTCGAGCGTGAGGGCCTTTCTATCCGCCACCCCGCACGGTTTGTGTTGGTCGGCTCTGGCAACCCAGAGGAAGGCGAACTGCGTCCGCAATTGCTGGATCGGTTCGGCCTGTCAGTTGAGGTTGCCTCTCCCAACGACATCGACCTTCGCGTCGAGGTAATCCGTCGCCGCGATGCGTTTGAAAACGACCATGCCACGTTCATGCAGCACTGGGATGCTGAGGACAGCGCCCTGCGCGCGCGTATCCTTGCGGCGCGTGAAACGCTCAAGACAATGAAAACCGATGACGCCGTATTGCGCGACTGCGCTGAGCTGTGTGTTACCCTCGGCAGCGATGGTCTGCGGGGAGAACTGACCCTGCTGCGGACCGCCCGCGCGCTTGCGGCGTTTGAGGGGGCGAATGCCGTGACCCGCCAACATCTGCGATCCATCGCAGCCTCTGCACTGCGGCACCGCCTGCGCCGTGATCCGCTGGACGAAGCAGGCTCAACCACCCGTGTAACGCGCGTGGTCGAAGAAGTCCTCGCGTGAGCGATGCCAGCGATATCTGGTCACGGGCGGCCCTCGCGGTTGCCTGTTTTTCCGTCGACCCCGCGGGGTTGGGCGGCATCTGGGTGCGTGCGCGGTCCGGCCCCGTGCGGGATCGGCTGATCGCGGGCATTCTTGCGGGGCTTCCGCCCATGGGATTGCGACGGCTGCACCCCAATATCTCTGATGAACAGCTTTTTGGCGGCGTTGATTTGAGCGCCACTCTATCATCCGGCAAATTGGTCCGTTCCAGCGGCATCCTTGGTACTCCAACGGCCATGCTGCTCCCGATGGCTGAGCGGGCGACAGCGGGCCTTTCGGCGCGGCTTGCCCTGGCACTAGATGCACAAAACGGACATGCCCTGATTGCGATGGATGAGGGTGCGGAACCCGATGAGCGCTTAGCCCCGTCGCTTGCGGATCGGGTCGCGATACATCTTGACCTAGATGCTTTGGCCGTGGGCGATTGCCCTGTGTTAGAGACTGATTTTGACGCGATTACACAAGCGCGGGCGCTATTGCCCGATGTACAGGCCCTGCCTGAGGCGCTGGATACACTGACCCGCCTGTCCGCGCGGCTTGGCATTACATCCCTGCGCGCGCCGCTTTTGGCACTGCGGCTAGCGCGGGCATCTGCGGCATTGATGGGCGAAACGCTCGTGGATGAAGAGGACCTGACCCTCGCGGCGGAACTGGTTTTGGCCCCCCGCGCGACAGTCCTGCCACAATCAGAAACCGCTGAGCCCGAAGCAGAACCCGAGCAGCAGACACCGGACGCCCCCACTGACCCTGAGGACACCACCGAGCAATCCGAGTTGGATATGCCCATCCCTGAAGACATCTTGCTTGAAGCCGTGAAGGCCATTTTGCCCACCGATCTGCTGGCACAGCTCGCAGCCTCCAAGGCGCCGAGGCGAACGGCATCCGCTAGTGGCACGGGCGCTGCAAAACGCGGCAATCGTCGCGGTCGGCCCTTGCCCTCGCGTCCCGGCGCGTTGGACGGAGAACAGCGGATCGACATGGTCGCGACCCTGCGCGCAGCAGCCCCATGGCAACCTGTGCGCGCCAAGCAACAGCCAGATCGCACAGGCCTGCACATCCGGCCCGATGACATCCGCATTCGCCAGTTCGAGGAAAAATCGGACCGGCTTTTGATCTTTGCCGTCGACGCCTCAGGCTCCGCCGCGATGACCCGACTGGCAGAAGCAAAGGGCGCGATCGAGCTTTTGCTCGCGGAGGCCTACGCGCGCCGCGACCAAGTCGCGCTGATTTCATTCCGAGGGGAGGCAGCCGAAGTGCTTTTGCCGCCCACACGGTCGCTGGTTCAAACCAAACGTCGCCTTGGCGCATTGCCCGGCGGCGGCGGCACCCCGCTTGCGGCAGGACTGCGCGCGGCGATGGAACTGGCAGAGCAATCCAAGGGCCGAGGCATGACACCATCCATCGCGGTCATAACCGACGGTCGCGCCAATGTCGCCTTGGACGGAGCCGCAAACAGACCGCAAGCCGCAGAAGACGCCCAAACGTTGGGCCGTGTCATCCGCAGCCGCGACATCCCGGCGTTGGTCATTGATATGGGCAATCGTCCACAGCCCGGCCTTAAGGATTTGGCCAGCACGATGGGCGCGACTTACCTGCCCCTGCCCCGCGCCGACGCGCAGCGTTTGTCTACGGCTGTGTCTGTCGCGCTGGACGCATGAACTGGCTCAAGCATCAGGCGTCATGGCCCCATGCGACGCATTCGTCGTTTCACAACGTGCGTCCCCATCGTTGGCATGTCCAAGATATGGGCGAAGGCCCCCTGATGCTGCTGCTGCATGGTGCAGGGGCGTCAACGCAGTCGTTCCGGGCATTGATGCCCCTTCTTGCGGCCTCTCATCGGGTGCTGACCGTTGATTTACCCGGGCATGGTTTCACTGTCTCAGGTGCCCGCAGCCGGGCATCACTTGATTGCATCGCCGAGGATATGCGCGCCCTGTTGCGCCATATCGGTGTGCGGCCCAAAGTGATTATAGGCCATTCTGCCGGAGCCGCGGTAGCCACCCGGATGGCGCTGGATATGCAGACGCCGCCCGACGCGCTTGTCGCGATCAACGGCGCGTTTGAGATGTTCGACGGGATGGCCGGATGGCTCTTTCCAATGATGGCTAAGATGCTATCGCTTAACCCGCTCACGGGCATGATATTCTCGGTCACTGCTGGGAATGAAGCCCGTGTCCGAAAACTGCTGCAATCCACCGGGAGCGAGGTCGACGCCGAAGGTATACGGCTTTACCACGCCCTGATTTCGGACCGATCCCATGTCGAGGGCACGCTGTCGATGATGGCTCAATGGCGACTAGAACGGTTGCTGAGGGACCTGCCCAAAGTACCCTGCCCCACCCTGCTGTTAACGGGTGAAAATGATGGTGCAGTGCCGCCCAGCGTGTCAGAGGCCGCAGCCGCGCGCATCCCAACCGCTACGCACATAACCTATGCCAATCGCGGACATCTTCTGCACGAAGAAGACCCCAAAACTGTGGCCGATCGCATTCTCAGTTTTCTAGCGGACAACAAAAAGGGCAGCCAAGCGACCGCCTGACTGCCCTCAATGATACTAAACCCGAGTTGAGCTTAGGAGCCTTCAGCCGAAAGGCTTGCGAGATATGCGTACAGGTTCACAGCGTCTTCCGCTTTGCGCACCTTAAAGGACATCTTGCCCCGGCCGCTTTCGCCTGTGGCTTCTTGGGATGCGCCAGTTGGGTCCATCACGTACTTCACAAAGAACTCTTCGGTGTACACGACGCCTTGCTCAGCACCGGCCTCAAGCAGCTTGGAATAACGGAAGCCATCGACGGAACCCATTGTGGCGCCAGCGATGTTGTACAGGTTAGGGCCGGTTTTGGCTTTGCGGCCAGCCAGCGTTTCGCCCGCGTCGTTGACCACGACGTGGCAGGATACGCATTGGCGGAATGCTTTCTCACCCGCTGCGGCGTCACCGGTTGCAGCATGACCATCTGCCATGGCTGCGCCTGCAAAAAAGGCGGGCATAGCCATCAGGCCAGCAGCAAGAATTGCGAGTTTTTTCATTTGGATTACTCCCTTAATTGGATATCGCACTTGATAGAAGAATTAGACGCAAGGCCTCAAGGTTCCACAAAAAACTTCACATATCACAATCACGCGACGGCGTGGGCGATCGCGCATTGCTGCCACAACTGCTTAAGAGCGGAAACCAGCTTATCAATATCGGCATCCGTATGAAGCGGCCCGGGGGTAAAGCGCAGTCGCTCTGTTCCCTTGGGAACGGTCGGATAATTGATGGGTTGGACGTAAATTCCATATTGGTCCATCAAAATATCGCTCAGCTGGCGGCACTTAACCGGGTCCTTGATCATCACGGGTATGATGTGGCTGGGGTTATCGATGTGCGGGATACCGGCGGCATCAAGTTTGGCGCGCAACTTGGCAACCTGACGCTTTTGAGCATCACGCTCAGCCGCGCTTTGCTTGAGGTGGGCAATGGACGCAGCCGCAGCCGCGGCAACTGCGGGGGGCAGCGCTGTCGTAAAGATAAAGCCCGACGCAAAGCTGCGCAGAAAATCCACCATCGCGGCAGAGCCAGTGACATAGCCACCCACGCATCCAAAGGCCTTGCCCAAAGTGCCTTCGATCAGGGTGATCCGGTCCATCAGGCCGCGTTCCTCGGCGACGCCACCACCGCGCGGACCGTACATGCCAACGGCGTGGACCTCATCGATATAGGACATCGCGCCGTGCTTTTCGCACACATCAAGGATCTCTTCGATGGGAGCGATATCGCCGTCCATTGAATAGACACTCTCAAACGCGACGATCTTGGTGGCATTCGCAGGCAGCGCGGCCAGCTTGCGGTCCAGATCTTCGGGGTCGTTGTGTTTCCAGATCACGCGGTCACATTTTGCGTGGCGGATACCTTCAATCATGGAGGCGTGATTCAGCGCATCCGACAGGATCACCGCATTCGGCAGGCGAGACCCCAGCGTGCTGAGCGCAGCCCAGTTGGACACGTAACCCGAGGTGAAAAGCAGCGCCGCTTCCTTGCCATGCAAATCGGCCAGCTCGGCCTCTAGGGCGACGTGGTGGCGGGCCGTCCCGCCGATGTTGCGCGTGCCGCCCGCACCCGTGCCGTGCGCCTTGACGGCCTCGACCATCGCGTCGACCACGTTGGGGTGTTGGCCCATGCCCAGATAGTCGTTGGAACACCAGACCGTCACATCATCCGCACCTTCGCCGTGGTTTTGAACCGTCGGAAAGGACCCGCATTTACGCTCTAGCTCGGCGAAAATGCGGTAATTGCCCTCTTCTTTGAGCTTATCGAGTTGGGCTTGAAACAGGTTGTCAAAGGGCATTTTCGGGTCCTCCAGATGTCGTGTCTTGTTCTTTGGGCAGCATCCACCGCCAGAGTTTTTCGTCGGGCAGCCGCACGACCATGAACCAGTGCTCCAAAAGCGCCAGCGCAGTCATAACAGCCAATAGGGTAAAGCCGATCGCGGCCGCGGGGGTGGGCGCATCAGCGATGCGTTCCATGAAGCAGGCAACCGCAAAGCTGAGGCCTGTGACAGAGGTCGGAAACAGCCAGTTGATCCGGGACTCCCGGAAATGGCTGGGCACATGGACCAATGGTTTGGGGATGAACTCCGTATTCACCTTACGCACGCCCAGATAAAGGTTCAGTTTGGCGCTGATCCGAGCGACATACAGGATCGCAAAAGTCCAAAAGGCGAATTTGTTGGGCATGCCATAGGCAAAGAGCGACAACGCCATAAGCGCCATCACAAGTGCCACTTCGTGGTAGGCGACTGTCCCCCAAGCGCGAATGAACCGCTCCCACTCGGGGACGCCGGCGCGTAGCGGGTAGCGGTTTGGCCCCGCAATCACGCCTGTCAAAAACGCGAGCTCAATCCAGCCCCAGATGGCCAGAGCCGAGAAAAACGCGCCATAGACACCAAATAGCGAAGTGTCCGTGAACGTGATCCAAGCGCCGGTGCCCCCAAGGATCAAGAGGGGCACATTGCCGAGGGTCGCCCAAAGATGGCCGTCAGAATTATCAGCGCGACGCACAACGAGCAGGATCACACCGGTGGCGAACCACCAGGCAAAAATGGCCACAAGGGCTGCGATCCAGACGTTTTCGAGCATCAGTAGCTGGGCTCCATCCGCACGTTTTCAGGGGGAGTGCTTTTCACGACCGGGATCATGAACAGCGTCACGAACGCAGCGGCCGCACGGGTGGTGCCGGACGCTTTGCCCAACATCCGGGCGAGGCCGGTTTTCTTTTCGGCCACTGCCAGATCCGCGTTCGCCTTTTGCAGCCGCTTAAGCGTTGGCAGCCACTTGGGGTGATCAATATCCAGCATCATCGGAAAGATCTGCGCGCTTAGGTCAGAGGTCTTGCGGAACACCTCTTGGCCGTACCAATCCACGTCCACGCCCAGCGCGTCATGGAAAGCAGGGCGTTGGTGGTCGCGCACATACATCGTGCCAAACACAGCGGTCAAAAAGAACTTGATCCACAGTTTGTTTTGCCACGTTTCCGTCAGCTCGGGATCGGTTTTCATTAGCAGGGCAAACGCCTCGCCATGCGAAAACTCATCGTTGCACCATTCCTCAAACCATTTGAAAATCGGGTGGAACCGCTTTTCGGGATGCTTTTCGAGATGGCGGAAGATCGTGATGTAGCGGGCGTAGCCGATCTTTTCCGACAGATACGTTGCGTAATAGATAAACTTGGGCCGGAAGTAGGTGTACTTCTTTTTCTGGGTCAGAAACCCAAGGTTCACGGCGATACCCGCTTCGCGAAGGGCGTCATTGATAAAGCCTGCGTGGCGGGCTTCATCCCGTGCCATTAACTGAAACAGCTCGGTCACATCCTTGTTGGACCCCCGGCGTTTCATCTCTTTGTACAAAACGCAGCCAGAGAATTCGGCCGTACAGCTTGAGATCAGAAAGTCGATGAACTCACGCTTGAGCGTCGGCTCCATCCCGTCCCAATCGACGGTGTCCCAATCGGCATTTTTCTTGAAATGCCCTTTGTTCGGGTCTGCCTTCATCTGCGCGATCAGGTGATCCCAGTCCTCGCGGACAGGCTCTACGTTGATGGCGTCTAGCTCTTCGAAATCGGTGGTGTAGAACCGCGGGGTCAGCAGCGTATTTTGCATCGCCAGCGCGGTCGCACCTTCGCTATCGACCACGTTATGGTTGTCGGCGGCAAGGGCCTCTTCGACAGTGCTTGCGTCAGCGGAGTGTGTGTTGTGGACATTCATGACATTGCCTCCTCAGAGAAGGAAAATTCGCAGAGTTCCATGAACTCCAGATCGCCGGTCATCCGCGTCCAAAGACGCTCAAGACCCGACGCGCGGGTGATGGTTGCGATCCGGTCCTCAGAGACGATTTCGCCATAGGGTGCCATGATCTCGGGGCCTTGGACTTGGACCTCATCGCCGGGAAAGATGACCGCGCCGTTATTGAACTTTACGTGCGCGTGGAGGCTCTCGAACTTGTGGCTGATTTCAACCGTGCAAGGCGCCGTCTCGGTGGTGCGTGTAAAAAATCCCATGGGTCTACTCCTCCAACATCGCAGCGAACGTGGCCGCATTGCTTGCGCCAAATCCAATCAACTCGGCACGCCATGCCGTATGATCGTCCCGCAGGGACAGTTGGCCATTTTCGAACAGAACAAGGCGAACGGGCAGATCAGGGCTAAGCCCCGCTTGGGTCCGGGTCCGCTTGAGCACGCGGTAAACGCCCGCCACAAAGCCGCCTTGGGTTTCATCGAGGTCCGCAATCAGCGATCCGTTTGCGTCCAGCACACGAGCCGCGCCGGACATGCCATCCGCGCTGATAAACAGCACGCGTTCCTTGACAACGCCCACATCGGAACCTTCCATCATGGGCATGGCTTCAAGCGGTCGATCGGTCAGGCGGGCATAGGCCACGATGATAAGCGCACAGATCACAAGGACCAGCAGCGCACGCAGCAGCAAAACAGGGATCATCTCCTTGTCGCGCTCTACGAGTTTCTGTTCGGGGGTCATTCTGACGGCTCCTTATTCTGCCGCAGCCAAAGAGGCTACGTTGGGCGTCGCATGAGCGGGGTCTATCCGCGCGACACGGGGTTGCGAAATTTCGGGTTCAGCGACTTCGGCCATAAGGCGCGCAACCTTTGCGGCCTGTGGGATACAGCGCAGCGCGGGTTCTGTGCGGGTGATCCGCCAAGGACGCAAATGCGGCCAAAGCGTCAGGTAACCAAAGCGGGTCTCGCCCAGCGTTTGCAGGGCGATGGTGCCGCTGCCATCCTTGCGAGTGGTCAGGTTGGCAGCAGCGATTTGTGTGAACGGAAAGTTCAACGTCATGGTGAGAGCCGCGCCAACGCGCATGATCACCCGACGGTTCGTGATGGTATAGACGGTCGATTTCGCCTGCGCCCATCCCGTCAGGATCAACATGATGCAGGCCACCGCCCCCAGCACAAGGTAGAACGAGGCGGCAGTCATCGCCTCGATCACAGACATGGTTGATCCCGCAACGATTGCCCGCCACCCAAACAGGATGAGGAAGTAGCCTGCCACCCATTTGAAGGACAGGCTTTCCTTGGTCAGCGCCCACCAGTAGGGTGCGCCCTGCCACAGGATGGTTTCCCCCTCGGGGAGCATCTCGGGCAGGCCGCGGATGGGTTCTTGGTCAAAATCGTCGTGGGACATGGGTCTGGTCCTTGTCGTTAAGTCGTCGTCTTAGATCTGAGGCTCTTGACGCGCCGGGTCCGCGTAAAGTTTGCCACCGCCGATGTAGCCACAGATCTTGTCCTCCTCGAGCAAGGTCACCTGATTGGGCGACTTGGTCAGAGGAATGCCTGTGAAATGCTTGCCATAGAGCGACTTCACTTCCACGCGGTCAGCGTGAATGCGGGTCAGCTGGATGGGCATCAGGCGCGAGGAACCGTCTTCGTCCAGTTCAACAGACAAGTAGCGGACCAGCTGTTCGGGGGCGTCGATCCACATGTCGTTGATCATTCCGACGATAGAGCCGTCGGCTGCCTGAACCGGCAGACCACGGGGGTCACGACCAGCCGAAACGCGGAACGTCTCAGAGGCACCCATAGGCACGATCTTGGTGTGGCCGTGGCCATCCAGTTCGGGCAGATCGCGGCGCGCAGCCCAAGATGCGGGGCCAACGCCGTCAACCATCGGATCGCCGGTAGGCTCAAACGGGAACCCGTTCGGCACGGCCGACTGCTTGAGCGCCACATTGCGCTGAGACTGCACATCTGGGCCAGGCAGTGTGACGTCACCGCGGCCGTGGGGCAACTTGAACGTCTTGGGGTTAGGGACCGGGAACGGCCCTTGGTTTGCGGACTCGGTCCCGTCGTCGTTTTCGAGCGGGTAGCCTTCACGCATGTTTTCCGTTTGCAGATAGTAAATCAGGAGCGCGAAAAAGCCCCAGAATAGCCAGATCGAGAGACTGGCGAGATCGAAGTTGCCGAAGAATGGTTCCACCATGGGATGACCTCCTTGTTGGGCGTTATGTCGGGAAGTCGGCGAGTCCGATCTTGCCGCTTTCCAGGGATTGGGTTGTGTCTGTAGTGATGGTCCGCACCAGCGGGCCTAGGGCGATGAGCGTGACGAACAGCAGGGCTATTTCCATGTGGTACACCACGGAATAGCCGGTTGCCGGGCTCGCCAGCGCCTCTCCCAAGGCACCAGAGGTTGCGAATTGGTTGACGGTGTCGCGCGTGGCGCCACCGATAGCTGTCGAGAGACCTTGCGCAGTCGCTTGCGCAGCCCCCCAAACTCCGAGTGCGAGGCCACGCCCCGCCAAACCCTGCGCCGGCATCGTCATGGCTGCGTGCAATGTCGCAACTGCAAACAGTCCGCCGCCAAAGCCGATCAACGCAGCACCTGTAAAAAACAGGGGCATCGACATCATTGGGTTCGAAAAAATCACGGCTGAAAATGCGGCAAGGCCCACAAGGCAGCCGCGCCCCGCAAGCCGGTAGGGGTTCATATCCGCGCCGAGCCATTTGGCCGCCATGCCAAACGCCACCAGCGCACCCACCGCCCAAGACGCCGTCAGAAGCGTCGTCATCGACACCGACAGGCCAAGAATTTCACCGCCGTAGGGCTCTAGCAGGACGTCCTGCATGTTGAACGCCATAGTCCCAAGGAACACGACAGCCAGCAAACGGCCTGCGTTCCCGCCAGCGGCCAAATCGCTCCAAGCGTCACTGAACCGTGGCATTGGCGCTTCACGCTCGGCCTTGGTCATGGGGCGCACGCTTTCTTGTTTCCACAAGGCCACGACGTTCAGAAGCAAGGTCACAACGGCTGTGCCTTGGATCACTTGGATCAGCTTGACGGGGGTAAAGTCGCGCAAGAGTGCACCAAGGATAACAGCCGATACGAGCATCCCCAGCAGGAACGCCACGTACAAAAACGCCACAACACGGGGCCGAGTTTCATCAGTTGCACGATCCGCCGCCAGCGCAAGACCCGCTGTTTGGGTCATGTGCATGCCCAAGCCGGTCATCACAAACGCCAGCCCAACGGCAATTTCACCCGCGAACGGGATGTCATAGGCATTGTTGCCCGACAGAACCAATAAAGCAGACGGCATGATCGCCAGCCCGCCAAACTGCCAAAGCGTGCCAAACCAAAGGTACGGCAACCGCTTCCACCCAATCGCGGAACGGTAGTTATCGGAACGGTGCCCCAAAAGCGCGCGGAAGGGCGCGACCAGAACCGGCAGCGCCACCATCATCGCAACCAGCAACGCAGGCACATTCAGCTCAACGATCATCACCCGGTTCAGCGTGCCCAGAAGCATCACCGCCGCCATCCCGACCGAAATCTGGAACAGGGACAAACGCAGCAGTTTTGCCATAGGCAGGTCTTCAGACCCCGCATCCGAGAAGGGCAGCATCTCAAGTGTGAACTTGGTCAAAGGATGCGCTTCTTTGGTCACGTCGCGTACTCCATGCAGGTGGAGATGTAGAATCCGGAGGTCACGCGCTCGATCTCGCTTAGGGCGCCGGTGGCACCTGCGTAGGATGCCGCCTGTTGCAGCTTGGCCGGGGCGTGCGGGATCATGATGGGCGACCGGTCTGAGCGGGGGAAAACCTTGCCCATGGTCCAGAATGTCATCAGGAACGGCGTGCGCGGGGCCACCGTGAACACCAACGACTTGGACACACGCGCGTCCAAGGCCGCTAGCTTTTGTCCGATGTCGCCCGCCTCATAGTAGATCATAGAATCCATCGCGACGATGTAGTCGAACGCCCCAAGCTCGGGGGCGAACATATCGCCGGATTTGAACTGCACGTTGGGGTGCAGGTGGTGTGGCACGCGTTTCTTGGCGATCTCGATCAACGAGGGTGAGATATCAATCGCCACCACATCCGCGCCGCGATCCGCAAGGATCTCGGTCACTTGGCCAGCGCCACAGCCTGCATCCAACACGCGCGCGCCCGTCAGGTCTTGGGGCAGGCGCGATAGCATAATTTCACGCATCCGGTCCCGGCCCGCGCGTACGGTTTTGCGTACGCCCGAAACGGGCGCGTCCGAGGTCAGACGCTCCCATGTCTTGGTGGCGGTTTTGTCGAAATACGTTTCGACGCGCGCCCGGGTGGATGCGTAATCAGCCACTTAGTCGAACCCCAGCAATTCAAAGATATGGCGGTCTTCAAGCGGCGCGGGCGCCAGTGGATCAGTGCCAGCCCACAGCGTTTCGGCCATGCGGATGTATTCTTTTTGGCACTGGATGATGTCTTCATCATCGCCCATCTCAAACAGCGTCTTTTTCTTGAGCCGCGAGCGACGGATCGCATCCACGTCAGGCATGTGCGCGATGCGCTTAAAGCCGACGGTATCGCAATAGCGGTCCACCTCATCCGTATCCTTGGAGCGGTTGGCCACACAGCCCGCAAGCCGGACCTTGTAGTTCGCAGATTTTGCTTGGACGGCGGCGATGATGCGGTTCATCGCATAGATGCTGTCAAAGTCATTCGCGGTCACGATCAGCGCCCGGTCGGCGTGTTGCAGCGGCGCGGCAAAGCCACCGCAGACCACATCGCCCAGAACGTCAAAGATCACGACGTCGGTGTTTTCCAACATATGGTGTTGTTTCAGCAGCTTGACCGTTTGACCGACAACATAGCCGCCACAACCTGTACCTGCGGGGGGGCCACCGGCCTCAACGCATTGCACGCCACCGTAACCCACGGTCACAAAATCCTCGGGGCGCAGTTCCTCAGAGTGGAAATCCACATCCTTGAGGATATCGATCACCGTTGGTTGCAGCTTTCCCGTCAGGGTGAAGGTACTGTCATGCTTGGGGTCGCAGCCAATCTGCAAAACCCGTTTACCCATTTTGGTAAACGCCGCAGACAGGTTCGACGACGTCGTCGATTTGCCGATGCCGCCTTTGCCATAGACAGAAAACACCTTGGCGCCTTCGATCTTGAGCTGGTCGTCCTGGTGTACCTGTACGGAGCCTTCGCCGTCTTGGCCACGCAGGATGGGGGGCGCTTTGTCCAATGCCATCAGTGTTTTCCTCCTATTGGAAGCGCATTGTTTTGCGCGCCCTTATGATTCAGTTGTCTCATTCGGCAGCCATGGTCGTGAGACCCTCTAGCCGGTCTTCAAGCTCGTCCGCCGCGTCCTGAAGGGCCGCGAGCGTTGCCTCATCCGGCTGCCAGAAATTACGGTCGTTTGCTTCCAACAGGCGGTTGGCCATCCGAGCACTTGCCTGTGGGTTCAGGTCGGCCAGACGGCGGCGCATGTCCTCATCCAGCACGAATGTTTCGCTCAGTCGCTGATAGACCCACGGGTCCACTGCGTTGGTCGTCGCAGACCAGCCGAGCGTGTTGGTGAATTGCGCCTCAATCTGGCGCACGCCTTCGTGGCCATGCTTCAAAAGACCCTCGAACCACTTGGGGTTCAGGCTGCGCGAACGTGTTTCCAGCGCGACTTGATCTTGCAGAGTGCGGACCTTGTTGCCGCCACGGGTTTGGTCGCCGATATACACCGGCGGCTCCGTGCCCTTGGCGCGTTTGACCGCGCGAGAAATCCCGCCAAGCGTATCGAAATAGTGATCAACCGTCGTTACGCCCAGTTCAACGGACTCAAGGTTTTGATAGGCGATATCAACGTCGCTCAGCACATTATGCAGCAGATCCGTCGCCTTGGACGCCTTGCCATTGCGACCATACGCAAAGCTTTTGCGGTTCTCATAAGCGTCGGCCAGTTCACCCTCATCGTCCCACGCACCCGAGTCGACCAATGCGTTAACGTTCGCGCCATATGCGCCTTCGGCGTTGGAAAAGACCCGCAAAGCGGCCTGTTCCATGTTGCAGCCCATCTTGGTTGCATAGTCCAACGCATGGGCCCGAACGAAGTTCATCGCAACCGGCTCATCGGCAACAGCGGCCTGATAGGCAGCATCTGCCAACATCCGGGTTTGCAACGGCAACAGGTCGCGGAAAATACCAGATAGGGTCATCACAACGTCAATGCGTGGACGCCCCAGCTGTTCCAGCGGGATCAGGTCAGCGCCGCTTAGCCTGCCAAAGCTGTCGAACCGAGGCTTAGCGCCCATCAACGCAAGCGCCTGACCAATCGGGCCGCCATCAGATTTAATATTGTCAGAGCCCCAAAGCACCAACGCAATAGACCGTGGCAGCTCGGCGTGGGTGGCCAGCAGGGCATCCGCCTGTTTCCACCCATCCTGACACGCAAAAGCGGTGGGCATCCGGAACGGGTCGAACGCGTGAATATTGCGCCCCGTCGGCAACACATCCAGCGACCGGATCAGATCACCGCCCGGAACAGGCTTGATATACTGGCCGCTCAACGCGCGCATCAGGCCGTCAATCTCGGTTTCTTGCTGAAGCAGATGGTCGATCTTTGCGCGCGTCTCGCTATCCAAGTCAGGCATGACGCGGATATGTTCGGCCCGCTCCGCATCCGTGATCGGACGGCCCACAATATGCAGCCCATCAGGGATCAGCGCATCTTCGGTTTCCAACAGCTTCAACCACAGCGTTTGCGGGTCGCAATCGGTCAGATCAACGGCCTCAGCCTGTACACGGATCAGGTCCTCTAACTCGGCCCGCTCGCCCGCATCAGGGGCAAGACCACGCCAACGGGTCAGGCTGTCTTTCAGCTCCGCCAGACCTTTGTACAGTCCGCCAGACGCTAACGGAGGCGTCAAATGCGTGACCGTCACAGCCCCAGACCGACGCTTGGCCAAGGTCGCCTCGGACGGGTTGTTGGACGCATAGAGATAGACATTCGGCAGCTCACCAATCAGGCGATCTGGCCAATCACAGGCCCCTAGGCCTGATTGCTTGCCCGGCATGAACTCAAGCGCACCATGCATCCCAAAATGCAGGATCACATCAGCTTGGTACTGATTGCGCAGCCACAAATAAAACGTCGTGAACGCGTGGGTGGGGGCAAAGCCGGCCTCAAACAAAAGACGCATCGGGTCGCCTTCGTACCCAAACGTGGGCTGCACCCCGACAAAGACATTGCCAAAATGCTCACCCAGAACAAAGACGCCCCGCCCGTCGGATTGCACTTTGCCCGGCGCCGGGCCCCAAACGCTTTCGATTGCGGCAAGCGGCGGGGTCGTTCGCACGATCGTATCGGCATCCACGTGCGCCGCAACATTGGCCTGCTGACCGTATTGCTTGGAATTACCCTCAAGGATCGAGGCGCGCAAAATATCAACGCTTTCGGGAACATCTACGCTATAGCCCTGCGCCTTCATGGCGTGCAGAGTATTGTAGAGGCTCTCAAAAACGCTGAGGTACGCAGCGGTTCCAACGGCACCAGCATTCGGCGGAAAGCCAAATAGCACCACACCGACCTTCTTCTCGGCGTTTTCCTTACGCCGCAAACGGGCCAACCGCAGCGCCTTTTCCGCAAGCGATATGACCCGCTCTTTGCACGGCGCCATCGCCTTGGTGACGTCGCCACCATCGCACCCCATGTTGCAGCCATTGCACCCCTCGGCGCCATGACGCCCCGCAAATACGGTTGGGTTGGTCGCGCCATCAAGTTCGGGCAATGCGATCAGCATGGTTGTCTCAACTGGCCCTAGCCCCTGCGGCGCAGAAGCCCACTGACCCAGCGTCTGAAACTCTAGCGGATGCGCGGCCAGATAGGGCACATCCAGCTTTGATAGGGTCTCAACTGCGGCCGAGCTGTCGTTGTATGCAGGCCCCCCAACAAGCGAAAAACCCGATAGCGAAACCATCGCATCAATGGTGGCCCCATGCTCACTGAGAAAGAATTCCTCAATCGCAGGGCGACCATCAAGCCCCCCTGCAAAGGTCGGAATAACG
Organism: Thalassobacter stenotrophicus; assembly: GCF_001458315.1. Lineage (GTDB taxonomy): Bacteria > Pseudomonadota > Alphaproteobacteria > Rhodobacterales > Rhodobacteraceae > Thalassobacter > Thalassobacter stenotrophicus. The sequence goes on from NZ_CYRX01000026.1 coordinate 32,443, forward strand.
CGAATACCCTTCGCCTCAAACGTACGGATCACATAGTCGTAATGCGCGGTATCACCGCTCAGAACATAGGACCGCATAAGCAACAGCCCGACAGTTACAATGTAGTTGTCCGGCTTGGGCAGCGCCTCTACGTCGGTCGTGATACGTTCCGGCAGATCAGGATGGTAGGCCCCAACATTAGGGTACTCAATCGGCGGATTGGACCGCCCACCGCGCAGCGTGGCATCCGACGCATAACGCCCGACCAAAAAGCGGACCATCTGCTCGATGTTCTCATCACTGCCGCCCAACCAGTATTGCATAGTCAGTAACCAGGCGCGCAAATCCTGGCTTTTACCGGGAATAAACTTGAGGATCTTCGGCAAGCGGCGCAGCATCTTCATCTGCTTTTCGCCGCTTGCGCCGGACGGCTTTTTCGACCCCCGAAGTTTCTTCATGAACTTCATAGCACCGGATGCGGGCTTGGACATGTCCAACTCCCCCATCTTCGTCAACGCAACAATCTGTGGGTCCGCAATGACCCCAATCATGGCATCACAATCAGGGCGACGCGCCTCCAGCGCGGGCAGGATCGCATTCACCTGATCCTCAAAAAAGATGAGGTTCGCAACGATGATGTCTGCATGCGCCACCGCGATCTTGGCTTCTTCAAGCGCTTCAGGATTTTCCGCCCACTCAGCGGCCGCATGAATTTCGACCGTCAGGCCGGGCATCTCGTCACTTACGCGGTCCAATACACGCTGCGCAGAGCCCAGCGCGTGACTGTCCAACGTAACCACCACAACGCGGTAGCCGGGGATATGCCGGTCATCGCGCATAATGCGCCTTCGCTTCATAAAGGGTGTCTTTGCTGATCTGGGTCATCCCCTTTTCAGCGGCATATTTCTCAGTGTTCCGCTTGGCTTTCCCGCGCACAAAGAAAGGGATCTTCTTCAACTCTTTCTCAGCATCCGCCAACCAAACCATCACATCAGAACCAAGGTTGTCGCTCTTTGGTTCCTCAATATCCCGGGGGGCTGGGGGCTGGCCCCCAGTATGTGCCCTCTCCTCGGGACGCGGCGCATGGCCACCGTGGTGCGACGGCCCCGCTTCATCATGAAACTCGAAATCCTCGCGGAACATCGCCAAAAGATGCTCCTCCAGACCCATCACAAGCGGGTGGATCCATGTATCAAAGATAACATTTGCACCCTCAAACCCCACCTGCGGGGAATATCGCGCAGGGAAATCTTGTACGTGAACAGGCGCAGAGATTACGGCACAGGGAATACCCAACCGTTTACCAATGTGGCGCTCCATCTGGGTGCCAAGGATCATCTCAGGCGACGCATCCTCAATCGCCTTTTCAACCTCAAGATAATCATCCGAGATCAAAGCAGGCACACCGATTTCCTTGCCCAGCGCGCGGATGTCACGCGCGAACTCACGGTTATAGCAGCCTAGCCCCACAACCTCGAAACCCATTTCCTCACGGGCAATCCGAACGGACGCCTTCACATGGGTGGCATCACCAAACACAAACACGCGTTTGCCGGTCAGATAGGTTGAATCGACAGATTTGCTCCACCACGGCTGGCGTAGACGGCTTTCGTCAACTTTAGGGTCTAAACCGGTGATTTCTCCAACCTCGGCCAGAAATTCACGGGTGGCATTCACGCCAATCGGAACCGTTTTCGTGAACGGCTGCCCAAGCTCTTTTTCCATATACCGTGCAGCCGTCTCGGCATGTTCAGGATAAAGCAGCACGTTGAAATGGGCGGCACCCAAGCGGGTTAAATCCGTGGGTGTGGCACCCATTGGCGCCACGACATTCACGTCGACACCCATCTCGGACAACAACCCGGTCAGTTCTTCGACATCGTCACGGTGGCGAAAGCCCAAACCGGTGGGCCCGATGATATTTGCTGTGGGGCGCGCGGTACGCTCCATTGGTTTGGCCAAGGCCCGAACCAGTTGGTAGAATGTCTCATCCGTGCCGAAGTTTTCCTTGCGGGAATAACTCGGCAGGTCCAGCGCGATGACCGGCACGGGCAAGCCCATGGTTTCGGCCAGGCCGCCGGGGTCATCTTGGATCAACTCAGCGGTGCAAGACGCGCCGACAATCAAAGCCTCGGGCTTGAACCGTTCATAGGCTTGGCGGCAGGCATCCTTGAACAGATAGGCCGTATCCGCACCCAGATCGCGCGCCTGAAACGTGGTGTAGGTGACCGGCGGGCGATGGTTGCGCCGCTCAATCATCGTAAACAAGAGGTCGGCGTAGGTGTCACCCTGCGGCGCGTGCAGTACGTAGTGCAAACCCTTCATGCCCGTTGCAACGCGCATTGCGCCGACGTGGGGCGGGCCCTCATATGTCCAAACAGTCAGTTTCATACGGCCAAGATCTCCTTGCGCCGAACGGGGCGCGAAAACAGACCTGCGAGATCACCGGCTTGTTCGTAAAAATGCACAGGGGTGAAAACCAACTCGATGGCCCACTTGGTCGTTAGGCCCTCGGCCTCTAGCGGATTGGCGAGGCCAAGGCCGCAAACCGTCAGGTCCGGGCGCGCGGCACGGGCACGATCAAGTTGCAGATCAACGTCCTGCCCCTCTGAAATCGTGGGGCCGGCAGGCATCAGCTCTAGATCAGGGCGGACAAGGCCCATGTGAATATACGGTGCGCCAACCTCAATCGCCTCCATCCCGCATTCACGGGTCAGAAAGCGGGCCAGAGGAATTTCCAACTGACTGTCAGGGAAAAAGAACACCGACTTGCCGCGCAATGCTTCGGCCGCTTGGCTGATCGCCTTGCGGGCACGGGCGCGTGGCGCCGCAGTCACGCGGTCGAACGTGGCTTCATCCACACCGAATTCATCCGCAATGGCCTTGAGCCAAGCGGTCGTACCCTCTTCGCCAAACGGGAACGGGGCGCGGATGGCCTTGGCCCCACGCTTGGACAACTCTGCGTCAGTGTCACCTAAGAACGGCTGCAACAGTGCATAGACCGTGTTGTCACCAACACCCGGCGCGCCATCGGCACGGGCGGCAGGCAAAACCCGAATGGGACCAATGCCCATATCGGACAACAGACCGATCGCCTGATCTTCAACAACGTCCGGCAACGCGCCGACCAACAGCAACTCACGCGCGTCTGTTTTGGGCAATCCGGGGACCATCGACGCAAGACAAGCATCTTCGCCTTGCGTAAAGGTCGTCTCAATCCCGGAGCCGGAATAATTCAAAACCCGTACGTGGGGGGCATGCTCTTCGGTCAGTCGCTCAGCTGCACGCTGAAGGTCGAGCTTGATGACCTCCGACGGGCAGGAACCCACAAGGAACAGCTGCTTAATGTCAGGCCGCCTTGACAGGAGGCGTGCAACCTCACGGTCAAGCTCTTGATGCGCGTCCGCCATCCCAGCGAGGTCTTTTTCCTCAAGGATAGCAGTGCCAAACCGCGGTTCTGCAAAGATCATCACACCAGCGGCTGATTGCAGCAAATGGGCGCAAGTACGGGATCCGACGACCAAAAAGAACGCATCCTGCATTTTGCGGTGCAGCCAGATGATACCTGTCAGCCCACAAAAGACTTCGCGCTGACCACGCTCCTTAAGGACCGGAGCATCAGCGCAGCTAGCGGATTGAATGTTGGACGGTTTATTCAAACGACCGCCTCCCCTTCGAGACGGGCCATGCGCAGCTTCAATAGAAACTGTCCGGCGTTGATGACGTAGGCAACATATGCCGCCAGGGCGAGCCACATTTGATCCACTGGCGACAGACTGCCCGTCAGGAGCGCCCAAATGTAGGCAGTGTGCAAAGCGATCACGACAAAGGAAAACACGTCTTCCCAGAAGAATGCCTTTGCAAAAAGATACTGGCCGAAAACGATTTTTTCCCAAATCGCGCCAGTGATCATGATCGCATAAAGAAAGAGAGTTTTTACCACGATGGAGATCGTGGCGGCCATGTAGCCCTCACCTGTCCACAGGTAGCGCGCCACCAAAACAACGGAAACTGCGAACACGAGGAACTGCAAAGGCGCCAAAACCCCTTGGATCAAGGTCCAAATGGTATTGTCGCGGCGCGTTCTCTCTTCCGGCGTATAGAGCCTAAAAGGCTCTTTGCGGTTCGGCGTCCGTGGGTCCATCACGAGCGACTCTCCCTTCTTCGTGTAATCTCCAATCTTCGCTATGCAGGACCTAAGTGTCAACTAAAACTTACACTGCTCTTGTTGACACTTGAAATATCACGCTATGGTTTCTTAGCGGGAAAAATGGGGGTGCTAACGGCTATTTACGCCACTCACGCCCACGAAGCCCTATTCAAAGGACTGCTCAGAGTGTCAGCTTTCATTGACATTTGGGTTAAAAAAGCGTAATTACGGGATTGAAGGTCTCCCGGCCCCGGTATCGCCAAGTTTGTGGCGCAGGGGGTGACTGCGGAGAGGTGAAATTATGGTCAACGGACCGAAAACTACGGCCCTGACATCTTCCGGACTGAACCACCGCGGCGGCGTAAACAGCTTGGCCGTGCAGGCGTTGTCAGTCCTCAAGGCCAAGGGCGGCGCGATTGCGCCCGATTACAAAAGCCCTCAGCTAGAGGCGATTTGTGACGCGTTTGTTGCACCCGATGAGGCTGAGCGGCACGAAGCGATTTCCGCGCTGCAATCGCACGGCCTTTCGAACACAGACATCATCGAACACATTATCCCCACCACCGCCCAACTGTTAGGTGACCGGTGGTTCGCGAACGACCTCAGCTTTGCCGACGTCACGATTGGCGCCGCCCGCTTGCAGGAAACCATTCGCGCGCTGAACGCCAAAGTGGCCCACGACCAAGTCTTGAGCGGAGACAGCATCCTTTTGGTTGTACCGCGCAACGAACATCACACGCTTGGCGTTTTTGTTGCCGCACACAAATTTCGCGCACTAGGCGTTGATGTCCAACTCGCCGTTGGCATGCACCCCGCTCAAGTCGCGCAAATGGTTAAAAAATATCGCTTTCCCGCGGTTGGGATTACGTCCTCGGGGCGGCGCAGCCTTAGTGCCGCAAGGGAGCTAGTAGATGCCGTCAGAAAAGCCGTGCCAAAGATAACACCAATTGTTATTGGTGGTGGGGTAACCAATCTACCGCTGGATATTAAGCAAATTACGGGCGCAGACCACGTTTCATCTGATCCCGAAACAGTCATAGACTTGTGCGGACTTGAAACTTCGTACAACTTGGAGGCGCAAAATGTGTAGTGAACTTCACTTAACGTTGCGCCAAGCATGGATGGACGTACAGGGATGAACACCCGCGAAACCGATTTTTGGAATGAGCGTTCCGGCCCCCGGATTGCGCCCGAGCACTTCAATAATATTGTTGCGACGGCAGCCGACCTGGCAATCATTCTAGACATCACCGGCAAGGTGCGTTCGGTGGTCGTGAACCCGCTGAACCCGACCCTTGGGCGGCTGGATCACTGGGCCAATCGCGACATCCGTGAATTCCTTGCAGAGGACTCGCTTTCAAAGCTTGAGGCCCAACTTGAGGCGCACAAAGGCGGTGCGGCAGACCCAGTCGACGCCATTGAGGTGAACCATTTCGACAATGCGAACTGGGAATTCCCGATTCGCTATACACTACACCGCACCGGCCAAGAGGGCGTTATTTTGATGCTTGGGCGCGATCTGCGCCCCGTAGCAGAGCTGCAGCATCGCCTCGTAAAGGCGCAACTCGCCCTTGAAAAAGACTACGAAACCCACCGTGATTTTGAAACGCGCTACCGCGTGATCATGGAAGCGGTACGCGATCCTTTTGCGCTAGTAGATGTGAACACAGGTCGGATCATTGACCTTAACTCTGCAGCGGCTCAGGTTCTTGGCGGCAACCAAGACAGCCTGTCGGGCGGCGCATTCACCCAAGAGTTTGAGGGCCGTCGTCGTGGCGAGTTCATCGAAGCTCTTAGCAATGGCGCCAGCGTTTCTGGCGCAGGCCCCGTTTCCGCCGAAACAAAACGCGGTGGCAAATCCGTTGTGATCCACCCCACCCTTTTCCGCGCCGCTGGCGACCGCGTGTTGTTGTGCCGGATCGAAACCGCCGAAAGCGCGGAGTTCATTGCCGAAGACCTCGCGCTGACGCTGTCGGGCCTGTACCGCGACGGCGCTGATGCGATGGTGTTTACCGACAGTCACGGCCAAATCCGCTACGCAAACGATGCGTTCCTATCGCTGTGCGATGCAGGCGCGCTATCGGACGTGCGCGGCAAAAGCTTTGGCGACTTCATGGCGCGCGGCTCGGTTGACCTAAAGGTGCTGACCGACAATGCGGCGCGCACCGGCAAAATGCGTGTCTATTCCACTCGGCTCGAAAGCACGTTTGGCACACAAGTCTCGGTCGAGGTTTCCGCTACGCACCTTGCGGGCACCACGTCCCCCGGCTTTGCCTTTGTGCTGCGCGACACATCGCGGCTTGAGGTCGTGCGGGAATCTGGCGGAATGCCACCTGTGCCCGGCGTGTCCGATGAGGCGATGCACAACGTTATGGATTTGGTCGGCTCTGCACCGCTCAAGGACATCGTCGCCGCAACAACAGATGTTGTAGAGAAGATGTGCATCGAGACGGCTGTTGAGCTGACCGACAACAACCGCGTCGCTGCTGCCGAAATGCTGGGCCTGTCACGCCAGTCCCTTTATGTGAAGCTCCGTAAATACGGGCTGCTGCACAAAGACGCCGACTCCTAAACCCGTCAACCAAACTAGACACTTTTGCACAGCAGGTGATTGGTTTCACTTGCCCGACTCTAGTTTGTTAAGTTATGCTGACAATATGACTGTCAGTTTAGATTTACACTCAGACCGTGTCTATCCAGAACCAGCGGCGATGCTTCGACTGATCAAACCGATCACGTGGTTTCCGCCGATGTGGGCCTATTTGTGCGGCGTCGTCTCATCGGGGGTTTCCCCGCTTTCACATCCAGTTCTTGTGATCCTAGGGATTTTCCTCGCGGGGCCAGTGGTTTGCGGGATGTCACAGGCCGCAAATGATTGGTGCGACCGCCATGTTGACGCCATCAACGAGCCTGATCGCCCCATTCCCTCGGGGCGTATTCCCGGGCGCTGGGGCCTATGGATTGCTCTGGCAATGTCTGCACTATCGCTATTTGTGGGCGCCTTTCTTGGCACATGGGGCTTTATTGCAACCGTCGTGGGTGTGCTCGCGGCGTGGGCCTATTCGGTCGAACCTATCCGCCTCAAACGCTCTGGCTGGTGGGGGCCCGGATTGGTCGGGCTATCCTACGAAAGCCTGCCGTGGTTCACAGGTGCAGCCGTTGTCGCCGCAAGCTTGCCATCGACCGAGGTCATCCTGCTCGCGCTCCTTTATGGGATCGGCGCACATGGCATCATGACGCTCAATGACTTCAAAGCCCTCGAGGGCGACCGCCAGATGGGCGTCAACTCCCTGCCCGTCACGCTGGGCCCAGAATGTGCCGCACGAGTGGCATGCTGGATCATGGCGATCCCGCAATGCATCGTCATCGGCCTGCTCATGCACTGGGGCCGCGAATGGTTTGCCTTTGCGATCTTCCTCTCATTGATCGTACAATTCATGGCCATGCAAACCCTGCTCAAGGATCCAAAGGGCCGCGCGCCTTGGTACAATGGCACAGGCGTCACACTATACGTGTTGGGAATGATGGTGGCCGCCGTTGCCGTTAGGGGGCTGGCATGAACATTGGCTGGCTCACCCTTGCACGACTGTGCCTTGTGAACATGGCGATTGGGGGCCTAGCCGCCCTGCCCGTCAATCTTTTCAATCGGTTGATGACTGTAGAGCTGGCCCTACCCGCCCTATTGCCCGGACTTCTGGTGGCTCTGCACTACGGCGTGCAAATGACCCGTCCCGTCTGGGGCCACAGGTCTGACGCAAAGGGCGGCCGGACACCTTTCATCATCGGCGGCATTGCCGTTGTCGGCCTAGGCGTGGTGCTCGCTGCAATCGGTATCAAAGCGGGTGAAACCTCAACTCCGCTCGCTCTTGGTATCTGGTTTGTGGCCTATTGCACCATCGGGATCGGCGTCGGCGCGGCGGGCACTTCGTTCCTTGCCCTACTGGCTGTCGCGGCACCAGCCGCGCGCAAAGGTGCGGCCGCAACACTGGCTTGGCTGTTCCTCATCGCGGGCGCGATAATGGCGTCCATCGGGACCGGCATCGCGCTGGAACCCTATAGCCCAGACCGCCTGATCACCGTGGTGACCGTCGTCTCAATCGTCGCCTTCGCGCTCAGCATCATCGCAACATTCCGGGTGGAGGCAGCGCTTGGCCCTGCCCCCCTCAAGCAAGACACCAATTTCAAAGCCGCACTTCGCAGCGTCTGGGCCGACCCATCGGCGCGCCGCTTTACCGGCTTTGTCTTTCTCTCAATCCTCGCGTTCTATCTGTCGGAGTTGATATTCGAACCCTTCGCCGGCCACGTCCACGGCCTTGGCCCCGAGGATTCAACCAAGCTATCCGGCGGCAAAGACGGCGCAGCCCTTATGGGCATGATCGCGGCTGGCCTGCTTTCAACCCTTGGATACGGGACTTTGCGGTTCTGGGCCGTGACGGGTTGTGTCATCTCGGCGCTTGGGCTTTTGGGCTTGGGTGGAGGCTTTGCCTTGATCCCATCGACGGTGATGCTGGGCCTTGGTAACGGCCTTTTCGTTGTGGGGGCCGTGGGTTCCATGATGACACTCGCCTCAAACCACGAACGCGAAACCGGCACGCGAATGGGCGTGTTCGGCGCGGCCCAAGCCATCGCAGCAGGCCTTGCTGGGCTGGTTGCCACTGGCACCCTCGACATCGCGCGGGCCTTTATGACGGACGCTGCCGCATATGGCACCGTCTTCACGCTAGAGGCGGTGCTCTTTTTGATGGCCGCGCTCATGGCGCTGCAAATACTAGACAAACGGCGCGAAACACCCGCGCTTCAACCAGGGGAATGACCATGTATGACGTTGTTGTCATTGGAGGGGGCCCGTCGGGCGCCACAGCCGCCGAAGACCTAGCGCGCGAAGGCCGCAAGGTTGCGATAATCGACCGTGCAGGCCGGATCAAACCCTGTGGCGGCGCAATCCCGCCCCGCGCCGTGCGTGATTTCAACATTCCCGACAGCCAGATTGTCGCGCGGATCAACACCGCCCGGATGATTTCCCCCACCTTGCGCCAAGTCGATATCCCAATTGAGGATGGCTACGTCGGCATGGTCGATCGGGAACACTTCGATGAATTCCTGCGCGTGCGCGCCGCCGATGCGGGTGCTGAACGGCACACTGGGACTTTCCTGCGGATTGACCGCGATAGTAACGGTACCCACGTTATCTATCGCGACAAACAAACGCGCGACGAAGTCCGCCTTTCGACCAAACTGGTGATCGGCGCAGATGGCGCACGGTCCAACGTGGCCAAACAAGAGGTCCCCGGCGGCGACAAGATCCCCTACGTGATCGCCTATCACGAAATCATCAAAGCCCCCGGTAAGATCGGCAGCTACGACCCTGCCCGCTGTGATGTGATTTATGACGGCAAGATCAGCCCCGATTTCTATGGCTGGGTGTTCCCGCACGGCGATTCCGCCAGTGTCGGCATGGGTACGGAAAACCCCGACGTTGATCTTAAACAAGCGACCGCTGATCTGCGTGCCGCCTCGGGCCTGACGGACTGTGAAACCATCCGCAAAGAGGGCGCGCCCATCCCGCTAAAACCAATGGAGCGTTGGGACAATGGCAAGGATGTCGTGCTTGCGGGTGATGCTGCGGGTGTCGTGGCGCCCTCCTCTGGCGAAGGAATTTTCTATGCCATGGTCGGTGGCCGTGTCGCCGCCACAGCGGCGGCTGCCTGCCTTGCGTCTGGTCAGGTCAAAGACCTTCGGATCGCGCGCAAACTGTTCATGAAGGACCACAAGGCGGTGTTCAAAATCCTTGGCGCAATGCAAAACGCCTATTATAGGAGCGACGAGCGTCGCGAACGGTTCGTGTCGCTCTGTCACGACATCGACGTTCAAAAGCTCACGTTTGAGGCCTATATGAACAAGGAATTGGTGAAAGCCCGTCCCATGGCGCATATCAAAATCGGCATCAAAAACCTTATGCACCTAATGGGTGTTATTCCGGCGACCCGCGCATGACAATTATGATCCCCGCTTGGGTCGACGGCACGTTGACCCCCGTTGAAAAACTGGAGGCCCATGTCAAAGGGCTCCGGCACAAGGCCATTTCGGTGTTTGTGATGGACGGGGATCATCTGCTGATCCAAAAACGCGCGGCGGGCAAATATCACACGCCGGGTCTATGGGCGAACACCTGCTGCACCCACCCCGAGTGGAACGAAAGCGGGATGGATTGCGCCCAACGGCGGCTTAAGGAAGAACTGGGCATCACCGGCCTGACGCTCGATCAACGCGAGACGTTGGAATACCGCGCGCCCGTTGGTGGCGGCATGATTGAGCATGAGGTCGTCGAGGTGTTTGTGGCAAATGCGCCTGACGTCACATGGGACCTCAACCCGGATGAGGTTGAGGCCGTGCGTTGGGTTCACACCGACGCCCTAACCGCGGATATCGCGCGCAACCCGGACCAGTTTACCGCATGGCTCCGCATTTACATGACGGAACACAAAGAGCGTATTTTCGGCGATCTGATCCGCGCTTAGCGCAGATCAGGAATACCCGATAGCCGTGTATTTGTTCACCAGCTCAGAAAAGACACCCTCGGTCGAAGGCTTCACCTCTTCGCGGTCCCACACTTCAGATCCCGGTTGCAGGCTGTGGACTTTGCAAATCTCGATGTTGCAAACGATCTGAAGCTGAACGCCAGCCACATCGGACAGCGTAATCTCGGAAATCGTCTCGATTTCTTCGGCTTCGTTTTCATCCGCAAATGCGGGGGCGAAGGCGGTGGCCGTCATAAGGGCCGCAACAAATGCTTTTTTAAACATGATAACCTCGTGGTTGGCAGACGCATCAACCTCCCACAGGTATTTGTTTAAACTATGACGTGGCCTTGGCTGTTTGTGGCGAAATTCGGACCCCAACAGCATCAAGCGCAGCCTTTGCGATATCACGCGCTGTCAGTCCCGCATCCGCGTACATATCCGCAGGGCTTGCCTGATCAATAAAGCGATCCGGCAAGGTCATCGTCCGGATGGCGACGCCCCCGTCCAGACGCCCGGTCTTGGCCAGCCAATGCAGAACCATCGCGCCAAAACCACCCTCACACCCCTGCTCTACTGTGATCAGCGCATCATGTGTTTCGACCAGTTGCGCGATCAAATCTGTGTCCAGCGGCTTGGCAAACCGGGCATCGGCCACAGTCGTGCTTAGCCCACGGGCATCCAGTTCTTCTGCGGCGGCAAGCGTTTCATTCAAGTGCGCACCAAAGCTGAGCAGCGCCACGCGGTCACCCTGTTTCACGATCCGGCCCTTGCCGATTGGCAGGACCTCGCCTTGTTCGGGCATATCGCAGCCAACGCCCTCACCCCGCGGATACCGCAGAGCAATGGGGCCGCTGTCGTGCGCAGCCATTGTGGCCATCATATGCACCAACTCGGCCTCATCGGCGGCGGCCATAACGGTCATGTTGGGCAGCGTCGCGAGGAAGCAAATATCGAACGCCCCCGCATGGGTTGCGCCATCCGCACCGACAAGCCCTGCCCGATCGATGCAGAATCGCACCGGCAGATTTTGCAGCGCCACATCGTGGGCAATCTGATCGTACCCGCGTTGCAGAAAGCTGGAATAGACCGCGCAGAATGGTTTCAACCCGCTGGCCGCCATCCCGGCCGCAAACGTCACGGCGTGTTGTTCTGCGATACCAACATCAAACACCCGATCCGGATAGACCTTTTGCATCACATCAAGGCCCGTTCCACCGGGCATGGCGGCAGTGACGGCGACAATCTTGGGGTCGGCTTCCGCCTCCGCCAAAAGACGTTTGCCGAACACACCAGTGTAGCTAGGGGCATTGGGTGCTGACTTTTGTTGTTGCCCGGTCGCGACATCAAACTTCGCAACCCCGTGATAGCAACAATCCGACAGTTCCGCAGGGTTGTACCCTTTGCCCTTCACGGTCACCGCATGGATCAGAACCGGCCCAGTAGCCTGTGCCTTTGCGGCGCGCAGAACACTCAAAAGCTGCCCCATATCGTGGCCATCAATCGGCCCCACATAAGTAAAGCCAAGTTGTTCGAACAGCGTCGCATCACCGGTTGCACCAGTCATCAGCGCCTTGGCGCGCTCGGCACCTTCACGAAACGGGCCGGGCAGGTGTTTGGCGATCTCATCGGCCATTTGGCCAAACGGGGATTTTGATAATTCACTCAGGTAACGGGACATCGCGCCAACCGGCGGTGCAATCGACATTTCATTATCGTTGAGGACGACAAACAAACGTCGCCCCTCACTGCCGGCGTTATTCAACGCCTCATAGGCCATGCCCGCGCTGATAGACCCATCCCCAATGACGGCGATTGCGTCGCCCGTTGCCTCACCCAAATCGCGCGCGGTGGCAAAGCCAAGGGCTGCGGAAATCGAGGTGGAGGAATGCGCAGCACCGAACGGGTCATATTCGCTCTCGGAGCGTTTGGTGAAACCGGACAGGCCGTCTTTTTGACGAAGCGTCAGCATACGGTCGCGCCGTCCGGTCAGAATTTTGTGCGGATAACACTGGTGACCCACATCCCAGACCAGCTTGTCATGGGGGGTCTGAAACACAGCGTGGATCGCGGTCGTCAGCTCGACCACCCCAAGGGATGATCCAAGGTGACCGCCAGTCTCAGATACGGTCCAGATCGTCTCAGCCCGCAGCTCATCTGACAGGCGGGCAAGATCGCCATCGGACATCCGGCGCAAATCGGCGGGTGAATGGACTTTGTCCAACAAGGGGGTGTTGGGGCGCGGGTTGGACATGGTCGTTCCTCCCAGTGTCGTAAGTAAAAAAACGCGCCGCTCGGGTATGCCCCTCGCGACGCGTCAGTCGTGCCTATAGTCAAAGGGACGCCATAGGGCTTTGGGAACCGGCGCCCCCACGATGCGGGGACGCCAGAGGGATAGTTCACTCGTAAACCGGTGTGCCGGTTGTCGCGAGTTCGGGCCAATCCGCGATCACGTTCAGGCCGCCCATGGGTTTCTGGTACCCCTTGTGGCAGGTCTTACACGCGGCTTTGGGTGCATCCGCATAAAGAGGTCCAAGCCGATGATCTGGCAGGACATCTTTGATCGGCAGGATCCAATCGGCATTAATCTCCTGCGCCATCGAGATCCCAAGCGAGGCAGTGGCCCATTGGGGCGTCACCTGACCGGGGTCATAGAAGGCACGGCTGTTGTGACAGAACACACAGTTCACGCCCAACGAATTGGAGAAATAATTCATGAAGGAATAGGTGCGCTCGGTCTGTTGGATCGAGGCAACTTCGCCTTCTGCAATGGAGCCAGCCACACGGCTTTCGAGGTCATGCACGCCAATCGTCTCATACTCGATGAGATATTGGTACAACGCATCAGACGGAAGCGAGGTGAACTGCGACAGGGTCGTTGCGCGGTTCTGGTTCGCGCTCCAGCCTTGGGCATTTTCGTTCACAGGGTCGATCCGGAACCAAACCTCGGAAGGCACAGCCTCACCACGGTGGCAGGTGTAACAGTTCACACCGACCTCTTGGTTCGCTTGGACGTGTCCAACCCAGTTTTCGTTGATGCTTTGCGTCATCTGGATCATGTTCCGGGCAACGACCTTGGTATACAGGTCATCGTCCGCGTAGATCCCCTCATCCGCACCGGAGTGACAATATGCACACCCCTCATCCGGCGCGACCCACTGGGTCATCGCGTTCATGAGGCGGTTGAAGTTCGCATCCGTCAAATCACCCAGAACCTGCACGTTCTCATAGATATCACCGGCCAGCTCTTCACCCTCTTCGGGGATATAAGGCTCATCCGTGTAATAATCCTCGATCGTGGGATCAGGTGTGTTGATGTCGGTCACGTACTTCGCCACGTGCATCCCCGTTCCGCGGGGACCCGTTTGCATCGAGTCCGTCGCGAAGGGTTGGCCGAAGCTCACCAGAAGGGCTGCCGCGAACACGGCGGACCCTGCGGCCCCAACAACAATGGCGGGGCCATAGATGTTGGTGGGGTTTTTAGAGTTCCATTCAGTAAACCACTTGGGAAACATCTTATTGTCCTCCCTCAACATATGACTCGTAGCCATAGGGTTCGAGATATTCAGGGGCGAAGTAGTGCTCCTGTGCCCAGATGAACCAGTTGTCCACGACCGTACCTGTCAGCAGGATACCGATGCCACCCGTGATCGGGGTGAGAACAGCAAACCACCAAGCCCAGCGGTGAATACCTTCCATCGTAGCGTTGAAACCCATGGTCCAGCGCCAGAACAAGGCAGCCCGTTCCGAGGCAGTGCCGCGGTCATAGATCTGCTCTAGCTCACGGTCGCCGCCGTAGCGGGTCACGGCCAGAATGGTCGCGCCGTGCATGGCGAACAACAGAACCGAGCCATAGAGGAACACGATGCTGAGGCAGTGGAAGGGGTTGTAGTACAGGTTGCCGTAGCGGATCGAGAACGCCGTGGTCCAGTCAAGGTGCGGGAAGATGCCATAAGGCACAGCTTCCGACCAAGACCCCATCAGGATGGGACGGAACAGGCCCAGCACGAGGAACAACCAGATCGCAGCGGCAAATGCCCAAGCGACGTGTTTGCCCATCTTGTGCTGTTCGGCCAGCGAGTAGGTCCGCAACCACCAGCACGACACCGACACCAGCAAGAAGAAGCTGGAGATGATGTACCAACCACCGTCATTCAGCGGCGGCATCCGCAGGCCGTATTCCGGCGAGGGCGGCTCAAGCGCCAACCAGAACAACTGACGGATGAACTCGGGGATCGACCAACCCACCTGAGACAGCATGTTGAAGCCAACGATGTTGAACCACAACAAACCAGTCGCGAGTGAGATAATCCCGTAGAACCCAAGGTAGATCGGGCCCAATTGGGCGTTCCCAAGGATACCGACAAGAGTGCTGAACGTCGCGGATTTGGTCCGCTCTGCCGACATCTCGCCGCTGTCATCCATGCCCATTTCGGGCTCGGCTTGCACCTGCACTTGCGTGAAGATGTTTTGATATTCAGGCCACATGGTCATGATTACATCCCTCCTGCTGCAGCTGCTGCGCGGACAGAGGGCCAGATCGGCAGATCAAGCCACCAATTCCACCACTCAGGCCAACCTTTGGTCCAGACCGGGCCAGAGATGATGATACAGATCGCCGACCAAAAGCCTGCGTTCAGTGCCAGCAACAGGCCAACACGGTGAATGCCCAAGGTGCCAACGGAGTACCCGATGAAATCTCGAAAGAAGGTATCTTCGTGATCGGGTGTTTTGGCTTCCTCGCCCTTTTCAGGGTTGGCCGCCGACAAGATCAGCGCGCCGTGCAACGCCAACGCAAGCGTCGTGGTGAAGAAGAACGTCACCGCCAACATGTGCGCAGGGTTGTAGTGGAAGTGGAGGTAGGAATAGCCAACGTTAGACACCCAGTCGAGGTGGCTAAAGATCCCGTACGGGAAGCCGTGACCCCACGCGCCCATCAGCAACGGGCGGAAAACAACCAGCGTCACGTAGGCGAAGACAGCGAAGCCGAATGCAACGGGGACGTGGTAGCCCATGCCCAGTTTACGGCAAATCTCGACCTCGCGCAGACCCCAACTTACGAAGGCGCCGACCGCACAGAACGTGATAATTTGCCAAAGCCCGCCCTCCATGAGCGGTGCCATACCCAACCCGTACTTTAAGTCGGGGGGGGCGATATTGATGATCCAGGGGTTAAACGTGCCCTGCATGGCAGCCCCCCAGAATATTAGAATTGTCCCGAGAGCGGCGAAGAAGATCGTCGTTACCCCAAAGAAGCCCACGTAGAATGGACCGACCCAGAAGTCGAACAGATCGCCACCGATCAGCGTCCCTCCGCGGACGCGGTATTTTCTCTCGAAGCTGAGCAGTGCCATACTCTTTCTCCGCGTTTTTATGCCGGCGTTAGGCGATCATCTGATCGATATCGTCATCGGGCCGTCGTATTTAAAATTGGATAGATAGGTGCGGGCGACCAAAGCCGCCCGCAACCGATGTCGTGGGCAGCGGCTTACATGCCAGCTGCAGTTTCAAACCAGTTCAGGCCTGAGCTGAGAAGAACCAAGTGGATCATCGCAGCCAGGAGGAAAAGGAAGACGCCCTGAGCCACGAAAACGCGACGGGGGTCAAAAACGAGCCAGATTTTGTAAAATTTCGACACGTCCATATCCTTAACCTGCGAACCAAGGGAACTTGATGTACGTCAGGAAGTGCGCGACGCACGCTACGATCGTGAACAGGATGAGCCCGCTCATGTAGACCGAGTGCAGCTCCTGAGCCTGCTCATCAGTGAGACCTGTGAAGGACAGATCAGATTTATCAGCCATGGAGATCTCCAGTGGTTAGCTGACACCGCAAACCCTGCGGCCGGGCTCCGACAACACCTCATTGCATTGTCGGCCTTTCTCCCCTGTCAGAGGGGTGAAATACGTACTCGGGGTTTAGGCCGAGAATATGAGGGATGTGGCTGTCTGCGCCTGTGCCCACGCTTTGCGTAGAACACCTTCCCGTACCGCCTCGCGGTTACAGGTCAGCAGGGCGATCGCGGTGCCAATGGCAGCAATCGGCAGAGCAGCCATCAGGATAACCCCGAAATAAAACCAATATTCCGCAGTGGGTGCCTTAGAGTGGCGCGCCAAATGCGGGGCATTCGAAGTTTGATCAGACATGGCTGTTCTCCTCATCCTTGATAAAGATTTCTTTCGGCGCAAGCGCCTCGACCGTTTCGCGCACAACCCGCTCTGCGCCGGATTCCAGCGCGGATTTCTCTGCGGCATCGCGCAGTGTTTTGGCCGCAGAAATCCGGGTCAAAACGGGGTGGGTTTCTACGATACGGTCCAACAGTTTCTGCGCGTCGGCATCCCAAGGGAAATCTTGGCGCAGGGTCGTGGGGGTGGCTGCGGCGCTATCCATTTCACTGCCCAAGGGCAGGATGTGGAACAGGGCATCAAACAGGCCGTTGCAGACCTCTTGCAGCATATACGTCGCCCCGGCGTAGCCCATAAAGGGCGTGCCCGTGGCACGACGAATGGCAGCACCGGGGAAGCTGGCGGGGATAAACGCTGGCTTTGGCCCATGTCCCGCAGCCATCTCGGCCATATACATTTTCTCGTTGATCGACCCCATAACGATCAGTGGGCGCTTTGAATGCATCATCGCACGCACTTCGTCGTTGTCCGTCTTTTTGCCAGCGGTCCGAGCCACGGCAAAGGCACAGGGCAGGCCAAGGTCAACGTCTAAGAATTTCTTGATACCGCGCGCGTAGGTTTCGTTCGCAACGATGCCAAAGCTGGCCGTCGCAAAGAAATCCTGCGTCACAGAGCGCCACAAATCCCAAACGGGTTTGATCGTGGAATGCTTTTCCCGCTCGATGAACGGCTCAGGATCGAGGCCCAACTGCGCGCCCAAGGTACGCAAGAACGCTGTCGTGCTTTCGATCCCGATGGGCGCTTGCAGATAGGGCTTGCCCAGAACTTCGCATAGCCCCCGGCCAAATTCACGGTACATGCAGATGTTGACGTCGGCATTCACCAGATTGCGCATTTCCGCGAGGTGCGCACCAAGCGGCATCACCATGTTTACTTCGGCACCAATGCCTTCGACCAAACGTCGGATTTCAGCCAGATCCGAGGGCATGTTGAACGTGCCATACATCGGCCCAAGGATATTCACCCGAGGCGCCGCACCTTCTTCGCGCTTTTTCTCAGGGGGCATCCGGCCCTTGGTCATGCCAAACTCGGTAAAGATCCAAGTCATCGCACGGTCGGCGCATTCCCATTGATCTTCATCGATGGTGCGCGGCAGGAACCGTTGAATGTTGGTGCCCATGGGCGTCACGCCGCCGCCGATCATCTCGGCGATGGAACCTGTTACAACGACGGCGGGCAGGGCAGGGTCCAACGTGCCCCACGCGCGTTTCATCGCGCCCTCGGTGCCGTCGCGTCCCAACTCTTCTTCGCCCAAACCCGTCGTTACGATGGGCAATTCATGGGGCGGCAGGCCGTCTGTATAGTGTAAAACAGAGGTCACGGGCAGGTTTTCACATCCAACAGGGCCGTCAATCACCACTTGCAGGCCCTTTACGGCGCAAAACGCGTAAACAGCCCCCCAGTATCCGCCAGCGCGGTCGTGATCTTGAATAAGCATCAGATCATCTCCTGCGCTTTTGCAGCGCGGGCCGCTTTGTCGAGCTTCTTTTGCTGCGTCGCGCGGAAATCGGGACGCAGGTTTGGCGCGCCCTCCCAGACACCAGCGGTGTCACCGTGGCCAACGCCCTCAAAGAACTCTTTCATGTGGTCAAAGCGATGTTTGTTTTCCATCGCGGCATTCACCACCTGTTGCAGGCTGCCTGCACCCATCGGACCCATCAAAGGTCGAGCCGAGATCAGGTTGGTGAAATACAAGCCGGGGATCGCAAGCTCTTTGGCCTTTTGCACAACGGGCGTGGTGCCGATCGCAAGGTCCGGCTTGATCGCTTCCATCGCGGCGCAATCATCCTCAAGCGAGGCTCGGAATTTGACCTTAACGCCCTTGGCTTCCAGCCACTCAACGTCCGACTGCGACCATTCCGTTTTGGGGCAGGCGGTGCCAACGTAGGGCACGTTTGCGCCGCTTTCGATCAATAGGCGGGCGACCAACAGCTCTGAGCCTTCGTAACCCGAAAGCGTGATCGTGCCGTTGACCGGCGTCGCGGCCAGCGCGCTTTTGATCGCGGGAAGAAACGCGTTTTGTGCGGCTGCAACCATGTCTGGTTTTACGTTGAACGCATCGCCAATGGCCGACAGCCACGCGGCGGTGCCGTCATGCCCAACCGGGGCTGAGCCCACGATTTTCCGTCCCGCTGCCTGAAACTCGCGTATCGCGGCGGTGTAGAACGGGTGGATCGCGGCGACGGCACCGCAATCCAGGGCTGAATAGAGCTCACGCCACTCACGGCAGGGAACGACCGGACCTGCCGCCAGACCGAGTGGCGCGAGCATCCCTCCAATTCCTATCGGATCTGCAGGGAACATTTCGCCCAACAGGGTCACTGTCGGACGATCCGCTTTGCCCGCTGCGGGGGCAGCGACCGGTCCGGCCTCCACTTCCTTGCGGGCGTAGTTGAGCATCGCGCCGGCCAAAACATCCTTGGCCTCCGCGTGCGTCGGAATACCAAAGCCGGGGACGTCGATGCCGACGATCCGTACTCCGTTGATTTCATCGGGAAGCAACCGCAACGGCACACCGGACGCGGTGGGCACACACAAGTTGGTCACGACAACAGCGTCATACCGTTCGGGATCAGCCATTTCATGAACGGCGTCCCGGATATCCTCGAACAGTTTGCCGGTTACGAGGGTTTCGGAATTAAAGGGCACATATCCGACCGAGCGGCGCGCCCCATAAAAGTGGCTGACAAATGTCAGGCCATAAACGCAACACGCCGACCCGGACAAAACCGTAGCCGTGCGGCGCATCCGCAGACCCACGCGCAGCGACCCAAACGCTGGGCACATGGATTGGGGTTTGTCGTGGGGGCCTTGGGGATAGTCCTTGGCGTATTGATCCAGAATGTCAGACTTACCCGCCATCCGGGCTGCCGCTTCCATCTCACCGGCGCCCGCGTGACACCCCATGCCATCAACCGGTGCAGCACCCACAGGTGCTTCATCCCGATCTTGGCCGAGTGTGACCTCTACTTCGGCCGTGTCATCATAGCTGACCTCTGAGCCGCGCGTGTCATGCTTGTCCATCGTGCACCTCTTTTGTGAAGCCGAAGGGACATTGCACCTGATCATCACGGGCGATCATGCGTTGAAGCGTGCGAATAGAGCGGTCCTCTGCGACCGTTTCCGCGATGGGCGTTGCGGCGCGTTCGGCCTCATCCCATTGAGACAGTTCTTGAAGATCAAACATTGTCGTAAATGACCTCCAAACTTTCGACAGGCTTGGCATTCTTGCCGCGCATGTCAGTGTCTGTGGCAGGCTCAAGCTTTACGCCCGCGCCGGTTTCAGAGCCATCGAACAGCTCCAAAAGGCCATCTTGGCTCAGGGCTGTGGGCCGCTGAGGAGGGGCCAATGCAACGTTGTCGCCAAGGGCCGCGAACAGGGCGCCCCATTCGCTCTCAGCGGTGCCGACGATTTGGTAGTTTGCAGATTTCTTGCGCAGATCATCGTTTTGCGGGATCGAGGCGAGGATCGGGATATCCACGGCCTCAGCAAAGGCCTGCGCCTCACCGGAACCATCATCCTTGTTGATCACAAGACCGGCGACGCCGACGTTGCCGCCCAGCTTGCGGAAGTATTCCACTGCCGAGCAGACATTGTTGGCCACATACAAGGATTGCAGGTCGTTCGAGGCAACCAAGATCACCTTTTGCGCCATGTCCCGGGCGATCGGCAGACCAAAGCCGCCGCATACCACGTCGCCGAGGAAATCGAGCAGAACGTAATCAAAGTCCCAATCGTGGAACCCTAGCTTTTCGAGCAATTCAAACCCGTGAATAATCCCGCGGCCACCACAGCCACGACCCACTTCGGGGCCGCCCAGTTCCATCGCGAACACACCGCCACGCTTGAAACACACATCACCGATTTTGACCTCTTCACCCGCGAGCTTTTTCTTGGTCGAGGTTTCAATGATCGTGGGGCAGGCTTTGCCACCGAACAGCAGCGATGTGGTGTCGGATTTTGGGTCACACCCGATGAGCAGAACCCGTTTGCCCTGCTCGGCCATCATGTGGCTGAGGTTCGCGAGCGTAAAGGATTTCCCGATGCCGCCTTTGCCATAGATCGCAATGATCTGGGTCTTTTTCGTCGGTTCGCCCTGGGGCACTTCCAGTGTGGGTTCTTCGGCCGCTTCGTCACGCAGGCGGTCGTTGAATTCCTTCAGGTTCGGTACATCAAGGGTCATTCTAGTGCTCCCAATTAAGGATCATCTTCAGGCAGGTTGGGTCATTGAACGCGGTCTGATACGCACTCGCGGCCCCTGCTTGTGAAGATTGGTGGGTAATAAGCCCGGCAAGGCTAAGCGCGCCGGTTTCAATAAGATCGCGGGTGGCGATCAGGTCGTCTGAGGTCCACTCTGCGGCGATGCGCAGGCGGGCTTCCTTCATGAACGCAGGCGGGAAGGCAAAGGTCAGCGGTTCGGGATAAAACCCGGCCAAAACGACCTCACCACCCTTGGCGATGCGCGACACAAAGGTATTCAAAAGATCGCCGTTGCCCGATGCGTCGATCACACAACCGTAGTCGTGGCGCGGGTCGGCGTCGGGATGGATCACATCATACCCGTCAGCCCCGGCCATACGATCGGTGTTAACCTCCCACACGGTGGGTGTCTTGCCGGAGGCGATACAGATACGGGCCAAAAGGCGACCAAAGACGCCGTGACCCACGATCAGGTCAGGCAATTCGGCAATAGGGGCGCAGATGGCGTGCCGCGCGGTGGCGGCTAACGCCAAGAGGGAGCCTTCGGGCCCCATCTGGCGGTCAATCTTTACGGCCCGCGCGCTGTCGGACACCAATCGGCTAGAGGCGCCGCCAAACAGGCCCTTCACATCGCCGTAGCAATTCGCACCCGGAACAAACACGTGATCGCCAACGGCGAATTCCGCGTCTGGGCCCGCTTCGACGACCTCACCAGAGGCCTCATACCCAGGGATCAGAGGATACCCCATGCCGGGGAAGGGCGGCATATTGCCGGACCAAAACAGTTTCTCGGTGCCAGTGGAAATGCCGGAATGCGCAATTTCGACCACAATGTCGGCAGCACCAGGAACGGACAGCGCAACGGTTTGCACGTCGATCTCCTTCGGGCCGGTCAAGATAACTGCGGTCGCGTCCACGTCTGTGAGTTCCTTCACTCGCCTCGACTCTCCTTCGGAGACTCAAGGTGTGTCGATTTGTCGTGATGTAAGAATAAACTGACAGTTAATAATGTCAATTAAAACTGACACTCAGCATTGCATTAGCTCTGAGCGTGCTTACGTGCTTCGATCACGTGGGTCACAAACGCCCGCGAACTGCCTTGATCCGTGACCGTCGAGAACCCAGCAGCAAGCAGCATCTGTTTGATTTTATGGGGACTTCTGGCACGCCCAGTTTGCATCGCCAGCGTATAGAACGCGAAATATCCATCCCCACTACGCGTGGGGTTTTCGCCACCAGCCATAGGTTCGGACACGATCAGGCGCCCACCTTCGGGCAGAGTGTCATATATTTTAGACAGTAGTGCTGCCACCGTTTCATCCGCATGATCATAGAGAACGCGGACCAGTGAAATCGCGTCAGCACCCTGCGGAAGAGGGTTATCACGAAAGCTGCCCGGCGTAATTGTCACCCGCTGGGATAGCCCCGCTTGGGCGAATTGCGCAGTCGCATCTGGCACCACAGCGGCCAGGTCGAACAAATGAAGCGCGGGCTTTTTGTGCCGCGCCCCAACAGCGCGCAAAAACGCGCCCGTCCCGCCGCCAATATCCAAAACCGTCCGCGCATCGCGCAGGTCCACACGCGCCAGAGTATCCTCAGCCACAAGGACTTGGCTCTGCGCCATGAGGTCAGAATAGGTGCGCGCGGTTTCGGAATCTTCAGCCTGTGCTGCGCCGAAAACATAGGGCCAAAACTGCGCAAGCTCTGTGTCCTTTTGCTGTGCGAGCAAGGCCACAGGATCCTCAAGGTCGCGGTAGAATGCGCCGTGATGGCGGATCATCGCCTCTAGCCCGGGCACACCCTGCATCGCCGCACCCAGACGACCCGGACGATAAAGCGCGCGTTTTTTCGTCATTAGGCCCAATGCCACGGCGGCATCGCAAAGGATTTCCATCCGGTCCGCAGTCAGGTCGGTTCCTTTGGCCAAGTCCGCAGCCGACAAAGGTCCAGCCATCAGCGTCGGTAGTAGCCGCAGTTCAACCACAGCCAATAAAACTTGCGAGTAAACAAACCCAGAGACCAGATCGAACAGCTTTTCGCCATCCTTACGCGCAATGCGGCGGGTCAACGGAAAACGCGCCGCCCAGCTTTGGAATCGGCGCGACGCAATCAAACGCGGCAACCACGGCCCCTTGCGAGCCACGGGCATCTGCGGATCAGCGAGTGTCATTCTGCTGCGGTGGATGCCGGCATCACTGGCGTCAGACGCTCAGCCGTTTTCCGCACCATCTCTGCGAGCATGGCTTCGCCCGGACACGATGGGATCGACGAAATTGCCCCACCAAGAATATCCTCAAGGCGCTTTACCGCACCTCCAACACCGTATTCGCTAACGGCATTGGGGCGATTGTGCAGAGCGTCTTGTCCAGCAGGTTTTCCAATCGTGTCCGCATCATACAGCGCATCAAGCAGGTCATCGGCCACTTGGAACGCCTCACCAATACGCGCGCCAAGTTCGGTCCAAGGTTCAGCCTCTTGCCCCGCAGCGATGGCACCCATGCGGGTCGCGGCAGTAAACAGTGCGCCAGTTTTCGCCCGGTGATAGGCGGACAGATCAATATGTTCTTCGCTTTCCCAACCTTGGCCTGCACAAATTCCATTCGGCATACCGGTAAAGTTGGCGAGTTCGGACATCAGCTCAGCAGCACGGGCAGGGTGTTTGCGCGCAACCTGGGCCAGTGTGTCGAACCCTTGAACAATGAGACTATCACCTGTCAGCAGCGCCAAAGCTTCGCCGTATTCTTTGTGAACCGTCGGCTTGCCGCGCCGGGTGTCGGCGTCATCGAAGCAAGGCATGTCATCGTGAACGAGGCTCGCGCAGTGGATCAACTCAATCGAGGTTGCCGCCGCGTTGGACACATCAGGCGCATCATCGCCACAAGCTAAAGCCACAGAAAGTGAGATTGTCGGACGAATGCGCGCCCCTCCGGGCTTCATTGCGTAGAACAATGCATTAGAAAGCTGGGTCGGAGCAGAACCGCGCCGCGCCCGCAAAAGAGCCGCGTCAATCGCGTTTTCGATGCGAGTTTTCAATGGCATATCGGATCTCCGTACCGTTAGTGTCATAATTATCTGACACATACATGTAAATCACACTGGACATATGAGCCGTCCGAGTCAACTGTTTGTGTATGACAAGACAGATTGTGATCATCGGAGCCGGGGTAGGTGGCCTCGCCACCGCCATGCGGCTGTGCGCCCATGGTGACGTCACAATTCTTGAGGCGCACGACGCGCCCGGCGGCAAGATGCGAACGGTCCCGTCGGACGCTGGCCCTGTCGATGCTGGCCCAACTGTCATGACCATGCGGCCTGTTTTTGAGGACTTGTTCCACAGCGCAGGTGCACGGCTGGATGACCATGTCACCCTCGTGCCCGAAACGATACTCGCCCGTCATCACTGGCAAGACGGCAGCACACTGGACCTGTTCGCAGATCAACGCGCATCCGAGGACGCGGTGGGTACATTCGCCGGTGCCAAAGCCGCGCGCGAATTTCGGCGGTTTTCTAAGACCGCCGCGCAGCTGTTCAACGCCTTTGAGGGCCCCATGATGCACAGCGCGGCACCGTCCCAAGACGCGCTAACCCGGCATGTAATGCGGCACCCCAGCCTTATCCCCGCGATGGCGCCCGGCTTATCGCTTGCGCGCAAGCTCGCGCTTTCGTTTTCGGACCCCCGGTTGCGGCAATTGTTCGGACGCTACGCTACCTATGTTGGCGGTTCGCCCTATCAATCGCCCGCGATCCTTGGGTTGATCTGGCACGCAGAGGCGCAGGGTGTTTGGCGCGTTGAAGGCGGTATGCATATGTTGGCGCAAGCGATGGCCAATGTTGCCACACAGGCAGGCGCGACCCTTCGAACAAACAGCTCTGTCATCCGTATCGAAACCCAAGGCGATAAGGTTGTCGCGGTTCACACCAAAGATGCACGCTACCCCGCCGATGTCGTCGTTTTTAACGGCGATCCAAAGGCGTTGAACGCGGGGCTTTTGGGCGCCTCATCACAAAAAGCCGTTCCGCCCCAAGAACCAAGAAGCCTATCAGCCTTTGTCTGGTCATTCGCCGCAACACGGTCTGGTGTCGCACTGGACCATCACAATGTGTTCTTTGCAAAAGACCCTAAACATGAGTTTTCCGCAATCGAAGCCGGGCAAATGCCCACCGATGCCACGCTATATGTATGTGCCCAAGATCGCGGAACAGGCACGCAAACGGACGGCCCTGAGCGGTTTGAGATCATTATGAACGGCCCACCGCGCCCCCAAACCGAACCGAGCCAAAAGGAGATGAATCAATGTCACCACGTGACCTTTCAGACGCTAGAGGGCATGGGGCTCAGGTTCTCTCCGCAGCCGTCAACAGCCGCACTCACGACACCAGAGATGTTCAATCGTCTGTTTCCGGCATCGGACGGATCCCTTTACGGGCGATCCCCACATGGAATGATGGCAGCGTTCCAACGCCCGACCGCGCGGACACCCTTGGCCGGGCTTTATCTCGCGAGCGGGGGGGCGCATCCGGGGGCGGGCATTCCGATGGCGGCTCTCTCCGGCAAGCACGCGGCAGAGGCGATCTTGAGCGACCTTGCTTCAACATCGACGTCCCCGAAAACGGCTATGCGTGGTGGTACATTGACGGCATCAGCGAAGACGGAAGCCGCGCGATCTCGATCATCGCCTTCATAGGGTCGGTCTTTTCGCCCTGGTACCGGTGGTCGGGGCGCAAAGACCCCGCCAATCACTGCTGCATCAATGTCGCGACCTACGGGCGGGGCGGACGCTGGACCATGACCGACAGGGGGCGTTCGGCGCTAAAGCTCTCGGATGAAACAATGACGGTTGGCCCATCGTCCCTGCATTGGGACGGCGAAAAACTGGTGATCGACCTGAACGAGATCAGCACGCCCCACGCACAGCGGCTTGCGGGTAAGGTCACGATCCGACCCAAAACGCTCACCTCCGTTGAACTACCCTTAACGGACGACGGTCGTCATGTTTGGCGTCCCTTTGCACCATCGAGCGACATTGAAGTTGACCTGAACCGCCCCGGTTGGCGTTGGAATGGGCACGGTTATTTCGACAGCAACTTTGGGACGGCAGCCCTAGAGGATGACTTCAGCTATTGGACGTGGGGCCGGTATCCGGTGCCGGGCGGATCTGTCACGTTTTATGACGCGGACCGCCGTGATGGCAGCGAGCTGTCCGTCGCAGTGCGGTTCGGCGATGATGGGTCGGTTGAGGAAATTCCCGGCCCCCCACGTACCCGCATGGCAAGATCCCGCTGGTTGGTCCGCCGCGAAACCCGCGCAGACCCTGGCACCGCCCCGCGTGAGGTCAAAATGATGCTCGACGCACCGTTTTATTCACGCAGCGCAGTCAAAACCATGATCGACGGCCATGAAACCATCGGTGTGCATGAGGCGCTCGACCTCAACCGTTTTGGGACGAAACTCATTAAGCCGATGCTCGCGGTCAAAGTGCCCCGCCGCGCCCGCTGGCAATTTTGAACGACCCCCGGCATACAGGGGCCAAACGGAGGTCAAAAGATGAGCGAATTTCCCGGTTGGCACGGCACAACAATCATCGGTGTGCGCAAAGGCGGTAAGGTCGTTGTTGCGGGCGACGGACAGGTGTCGCTTGGGCAAACGGTCATCAAGGGTACGGCGCGCAAAGTGCGCAGGCTTTCACCTGGCGGGCATGAAGTTGTTGCGGGCTTTGCCGGATCAACGGCCGATGCCTTCACCCTGCTTGAACGGTTAGAAACCAAGCTAGAGGCCACCCCGGGCCAACTGGCCCGCGCAAGCGTCGAATTGGCCAAAGACTGGCGCACCGACAAGTACCTGCAAAAGCTAGAAGCGATGCTGATCGTCACGGACGGCACCGACCTGTTCGTGATCACCGGCGCGGGCGATGTGCTGGAGCCAGAGCATGACATCGCCGCTATCGGGTCGGGCGGGAACTTCGCGCTCGCGGCAGCGCGCGGCCTGATGGAAACAGACTTAGACGCCGAAACATTGGCACGCAAAGCCATGGCCATTGCTGCCGACATTTGCGTTTACACCAATGGCAAGCTCACGGTTGAAACGATCGGCTGACACATGTGGCGCGCGCTCATCGTTTTGGGATTATTAGCGGGCTGCGCACCACGCGCGGCCCTCATGAGCGCGCCATCTGGACTTGATCTACCGACCCGGTCGGTCTTTGTGACGACACAGCGCGATATTGATCCTGATACTCGCGTTCTGACATCGGCGCGCAGTCCACAATCCCGCCATATGCAGATCGACATCACGCTGCCGCCCAATCGGCCGGAGGGAGAAGTTGCCTTTCCTTTCCGCAAGCCTGACCCTGAAACCGACATGCTGGTCAGCGATGTAACACCTTTTGGTACCCAGCGCGCGCTGATCACCGGCATCAAACGCGCCTTATCCCAAAGTGATGAAAAACGCGTTCAGCTTTATATTCACGGCTACAACAACACCTTTGCTGACGGCGTTTTGCGAACCGTGCAAATGGCTGAGGACTTTGATTTCAACGGCGTGTCGGCGCATTACTCATGGCCATCTGCAGGCAACGCGCTTGCCTATGCGTTTGACCGTGAATCCATCATGGCATCGCGCTCAGGGCTGCAAGATCTCATCGTGGCCCTGTCTGGGTTAACAACCAAAGAATTCACCGTCGTCGCCCACTCTGTCGGATCGGATCTGTTGATGGAGGTCCTACGAGACTTGGCAATCTCTGGCCGGCGCGACGTGTTGGATAGGTTGGATGGCGTCGTCCTGATTTCGCCAGATATCGACCTTGATGTGTTCAAGGCGCAGGCCACCCGGATTGGCAAATTGCCTGATCCGTTTATCGTGATTGCCTCTCCGAACGATCGGGCGTTAACGGTCTCTGCCCGGCTGACGGGCCAAGTAAGCCGGGTTGGTTCCTTGGGGGATTCAGATGAGTTGGGGGCTTTCGATCTATTGTTTTTGGATGTCAGCGGATTGTCATCAGGGGGCGACAGGCTTCGGCACTTTACGGCAGCCTCATCGCCAGAAGCCATTCGCCTGATCCGCCAACTGTCAAAAACCGCTGATGCCTTGGGCCGCGATGCCGCCCTGAGGCCGGGACTTATTCCGGGCTCGGTCATCCGCGCCCGCCAAACAACACGTATCATCCTTGGGCAGCCCTAGACCGATTGGTTGCGATTTTCGACCGGGCGCTTAGTTAGGACCAAGAAGGAGACCATAATGACCAACCTGACCCCGCGTGAAATCGTATCCGAGCTTGACCGTTTCATCATCGGCCAAAAGGATGCCAAGCGGGCTGTTGCCGTGGCGCTCCGCAATCGTTGGCGCCGCAAGCAGTTGGGCGATGACCTGCGCGATGAAGTGTATCCCAAGAACATCTTGATGATCGGCCCCACCGGCGTTGGCAAAACCGAAATCTCTCGTCGTCTTGCCAAGCTTGCGCGCGCGCCGTTTCTAAAGGTTGAGGCCACGAAATTCACCGAAGTCGGTTATGTTGGTCGCGATGTAGAGCAGATCATTCGTGATTTGGTGGACAGTGCCATCCTGATGACCCGTGAACACATGCGCGATGAGGTTAAAGCCAATGCTCATTCCGCCGCAGAGGAGCGGGTGATTGACGTGCTGGCCGGTGACGGCGCCCGCGATGGCACCCGGGATATGTTCCGCAAAAAACTGCGCGCCGGTGAATTGGACGACAAGATCATTGAGCTTGAGGTGCAGGATACCTCGAACCCGATGCCCTTTGAGATCCCGGGCCAGCCCGGACAGATGCCCGGCGGCATGGATCTTGGGGCAATGTTTGGCAAAGCATTCCAGCGCACAGTTACGAAACGCCTAACCGTTGCGGCCAGCTATGATCTGCTGATCGACGAAGAGGCTGACAAACTGCTCGATGCTGAGGCCGTCAATCGTGAGGCGATCCGTGCGGTTGAGCAATCTGGCATCGTATTTATCGATGAAATCGACAAGGTTTGCGCCCGCTCTGATGCGCGTGGCGGTGACGTGTCCCGCGAAGGGGTGCAGCGTGATTTATTGCCTCTGATTGAAGGTACAACCGTTTCGACCAAGCACGGACCCGTCAAAACCGACCACGTCCTGTTCATTGCATCCGGTGCGTTTCATATCGCAAAACCCTCGGACCTTTTGCCCGAACTTCAGGGTCGTTTGCCCATCCGCGTCGAATTGCGCGGCCTGACCGAAGAAGACTTCGTGCGCATTCTGACGGAAACCGACAACGCGCTGACACGGCAATACACGGCGCTGATGGCGACGGAAGAAGTCACTGTTGATTTCACGCCCGAGGGTATCGGTGCCTTGGCCCGCATCGCCGCTGAGGTAAACGAAAGCGTTGAGAATATCGGGGCACGGCGGCTTTATACGGTGCTGGAACGCGTGTTCGAGGATCTTAGCTTTTCCGCGCCTGATCGGACCGGCGATACGGTTACGGTTGATGCGGCATTTGTTGACAAACACCTCGGCGCTTTGGCGAAATCGACCGATCTAAGCCGTTATGTGCTCTAAAACACTAGCGTGATGCACCCTTGGGCCGTAACGCTTGGCCATGATCGGGTTTTTCCTCTCTAACATCCGCTGGCTGGCGGCGGGGGCGCTGTTGGCGTTTTCGTCCAGCTATGGGCAAACCTTCTTTATCGCGATCTTTGCCGGTGAAATTCGCCGTGATTTCGGGTTAAGCCATGGGGATTGGGGTCTGATCTATGGGATCGGTACAGGTGTGTCGGCCCTGATCATGGTATGGGCAGGCGGGTTAACAGACAGGTTCCGGGTGCGGACACTCTCCGCGATAACACTGATCCTGCTAGCACTGTCGTGCATTGCGATGGCGGTTAACCCATTTGCGGGAACCTTAGTGTTTTTGATCCTCGCGCTACGGGTGACGGGGCAGGGCATGCTGAGCCATATCCCCGCTGTTGCGATGACCCGCTGGTTCGTTGCCTCGCGCGGGCGGGCGTTGGCCATTGCGGCCCTTGGTTTTGCTGTGGCGCAGGCGTTCCTGCCTATGCTGTTTGTCATGATCAAAGACGCAGTGGGGTGGCGTGTTTCGTGGGCAATTGCAGCCGGCTTCGCATTTCTCGCCATCCCGCTGTTGGTTTGGCTTTTGCAAAAGGAACGCACGCCACAATCCCACGCTGAGGAAAAGGGTGCGACAGGTATGGGCGCGCGGCATTGGACCCGCGCTGAGGCTATACGACACCCGCTATTCTGGGCCTTTTGCCCTTCGATCTTTGGCTTATCGGCTTGGGGGACAGCGCTGTTTTTCCACCAAGTCCACTTGGCCGAAGTTAAGGGTTGGACGCATGCGGACCTCACCCTCTTGTTTCCCGTTTTTACAGTGGCGTCTGTGGTTGCGATGCTCTGCGCAGGCGCGGCTATTGATCGATTTGGCACGCGGCTTCTTGTTCCAACCTATCTGATCCCGGCTGCGTTGGGCTTTATGTTGCTGGCGTCAGCTACGTCATTGTGGGTGGGCGGTGCTGCATTTGTGATAATCGGCGCAACCCAAGGTATGAGCGCGGCTGTCCCCGGCGCGTTTTGGGCAGAGCACTATGGCACGCAATTCGTCGGATCTATCAAGGCGCTAGCGACCGCAGTCATGGTGGCGGGATCAGCCGCGGGGCCTTGGATCACCGGTGCATTCATCGACACCGGTTTGTCGTTCAATGCACAATTTCCCTTGTTTAGTGTCTATTTTGTGGGCGCAGGCCTATTGGCGTGGCTCGGCCTAAGGTCAGCGCGCTCGGCGTAGATAGACATAATATGCACCCTCACCACCATGGCTAATGTGCGCTTGGGTCACCTGTGAAACCACTGCACCCATCGGAGGCATAGCCAGCCATTGAGGCACTTGGTGTCGCAAAACCCCGCGGCGGATTGGGATAGGGCCATCATCGCGCGTGCTTTTGCCTTTGCCGGTCACTACGAGCAGAAGCCTTTTGCCATCCGCATGCCCGTCCATCACGAACCGCATCAGCGTGGGGTGGGCCGCCGCCAGCGTCATGCCGTGCAAATCCAGCTTCCCCTCGGGACGGACCTTACCGCGCCGCATTTTTGTAAACGTCTTTTTGTCCATACGCAGCGGAGCGCTATTCACACGCTCCCGCAGGGCGGGGGCAATGTCATGCGAAGGCAGCTTGGCACGTGCCTGCTGACCCAATTGAAAATGTGAGATCGTATGATCAGGCTTTGGGCTAGGCTTGGGTTTTGGTTGCTCCGGCGGCGCGCTTGCCCGCTTGGTAGGGTGCAGCGGCTCAGCCGTTTTGACGACCTCCTGCCAAAGGGCGGTATCGTCTGAACTAAGCTCCTTGCGACGGCGGCTCATGTCGATACCTCACGCGGCAAAAGGAGTGTCATGGTAACCTCGGCATTCAGTGACCCTGCGCGCAGGCCGGCATCTGTGCCAGTTCCGCAATAAAGATCGCCCCGGTTAGGGCCCTTGATCGCGCTACCTATATCTTGGGCCACGCATAGGCGGTTATAACCCTCCAACTCGATCCAAACTGGGGTGCCAAGCGGAATATATGCTGGATCTACCGCCAATGTACGATCAGTCGTCACCGGCCGGTCCATCGCGCCAAGTGGCCCACTGTCTTGTGGCAGGTCGAGGACTTTGAAGAACACGAAAGAGGGGTTCAGTAGCAACAGATCGGTTCCATTTGTGCGGAGCCACGCCTTAACCTTATCCGCCGATACCTCGTCTGCGGCGAAAACATTTTTGCGGACCAGTTCAGCACCTATACTGACATAGGGATGACCGTTTTTAGCGGCAAAACCCACACGAAGGCTTTGACCATCCGCAAACATCAATCGCCCTGATCCCTGCACTTGTAGGAAAAAAGCATCTACCGGGTCCCGTAGCCACGCAATTTCTAGTCCTAGCCCATCCAGCGCCCTGTCCCGAATGATCGCCTTACGAGTCAATGCTTGCGATGCAGCGTCCTGAGGGCAGGCATAGATCGGACAGGGGTATTCATTTGTACGCACTCGGGATGCAGCAATTTCAGGCTCGTAATAGCCGGTTAAATGCCCGCGACCGTTACCTAGACGCTTCAACGCAAAATGCGTCTCAAAGAATTCACGCGCCGACACATCGCCGGGTTTTTCCATTAGGGGGTAACTAAGGTCACGCGTGTTTTCAAAACACGCCCACGCGGCTGCGTGATCATCGTTAGACCAGCCGGGCAGGGCATCAAACGACAAAGGCCGGGTATCGGACCCGGCCTTTTCGGTGTCTTTTAGGGATACGTCGGTCATCCACCCGTCGCGACGAGACGCCAGTTAGGATCATCCTCGCCCATGGTCCGTGCAAACGTCCAAACATCGCGCTGTTTCTTGATTTCGTTGGGGTTGCCCTCAACGATCTCACCATCTTCGTTGCGGACAACGCTGGTCAGCTCACCCACAAAGCGGAGTGTTACCTCTGCTTCATTCGTATCGCGATCAAAGGTTGCAGATTCCAGACCAACCTCACGCACACCGACGAAATCAGCTTCAATCCGCAGACCTTTGTCTTCACGGTCGGCAATCACTGAAACGAACGTCTCATAGACGTCTTCGGCGAGGAAATCCTCAATCTCAGCAACATCGCCACGCTCAAACGCCATGAGGATCATTTCATAGGCACCACGTGCGCCGCCAATGAACTCAGTCACGGAAAAACCGGGCTCTACAAGCTTCATCCCGGCAAGTGCGCGGGCGGATTCAGATCCGTCATCTACATGATCGATAATGTCACGGTCCGGGCCACCATCAATGACTTCAAAGTCACGACGCACAGAGCGGCCCTGCGGCGTGGGTGTGTTTGCGGGAGGCGCTTCAAACCCGTCGCGCGTGCCAAGTACACTTTTCAACCTGAGAATCAGGAACAAAGCGATCCCGCCAAGTATAAGTAAACCAATCACGGGGTTATCCATTTGTATCCTCGGGCCTAAGGCGTTTCATTTTTCGTTACTCATCCCTATGTAAGGCCGGCAAGGGGTCAAGTCCACAAACCCCAGCCAAGGAGGTGTCCCAATGTGGCTATTTTTGCTTTTTGTCGGCGTGCCGGTCTTAGAAATAGCGCTTTTCCTACAGGTTGGCGGATGGTTGGGCATGTGGCCAACTCTCGGGATTGTGATCCTAACGGCGGCGGTGGGCACTGTTCTTGTACGCTCACAAGGACTTGCTCAGTTGGCAAAGCTGCAAAACTCCTTTCAGGAGATGCGTGATCCTACCGAAACCTTGGCCCACGGGGCGATGGTTCTGGCATCCGGGCTTTTGTTGCTAACGCCTGGTTTTTTTACTGATGGAGTGGGCTTTGCCCTATTGGTGCCGGGCGTGCGGAGCGTGATCCTGCGATATGTTCGTAGCAAGGTCCGCATCCAAAGCTTTCAGTATGGGGCGCAGACCGCACCGCGCGCTGAGGATGATATCATTGATTTGACGGCAGATGCAGAGCCCCGTGACCGGCCATCCGGTTGGACCAAGCCCGACTAGCTTGAGGGTCCAAGGGTCCTCTGATATCTGGGTATCAACCTTATCTTGGAGCGATCAATGGCCGACGAAACCCCCGCAGCAGCGCCCGAACAGCAGGCAGCGCCGCAAATGAAAGTCCTTGCACAGTTCATCCGTGATCTGTCGTTTGAAAACATCGCAGCCCAAAAGGGTATGCAAGGCAATGCAGAGCCCGATATCAACGTACAAGTCGGCCTAGACGCCAAAAAGCGCCCGGTTGAGAACCAGTACGATGTCACCATCAAGCTGAACATCGAAGCCAAGTCCAAAGCGGACGACGCCAAGATTTTCGTTCTTGAGCTGGATTACAACGGCATTTTCCACATCGAAAACGTGCCAGATAACCAGTTGCACCCCTTCTTGTTGATCGAATGCCCTCGGATGCTGTTCCCGTTTGTGCGCCGCATTGTGTCGGACATCACGCGTGACGGTGGCTATCCGCCGCTGAACCTAGAAACCATTGATTTCGTAGCCCTTTATCGCAGCGAAATCACACGCCGGGCCCAAGCTGAGGCCGCTCAGGCAACGGTTTCCTAAGCGGCTGTTAGGCCAGCTTATACCACAATGCAGCGTCGCCCATTTTGCCCACAAAGGCGTCATGGGCGGCGCGTTCTTCTTCTGTGATCCGAGCAGCTAACCGGCGCGGACGCTTTCCAACGGTACGGGCTGCCTGAGTGCTGGTTCCGCTCGCTGTCGAAAGTCCAAAGTCGGGCTGCACCCCACCCGTCAACTCTAGATACACTTCAGCGAGAATTTCACTGTCCAACAAGGCGCCGTGTTTTTCACGTGCTGAGTTGTCGACCCCGAACCGGCGGCACAGTGCATCCAGCGATGCAGGTGAGCCAGGAAACTTGGTACGTGCAATCATCAGCGTATCAATTGCTTGATCCATCGGCAAAATGCGCCGTTTGCACCAACCCAGCTCGGCGTTCAAAAACTTCATATCAAAAGCCGCGTTGTGAATGACCATCTTTGCGTCGCCAACAAAGTCGAGAAACGCATCTGCGATGGCCTCAAACACAGGGAAGTCGCGCAGGAATTCTTCGCTAAGACCATGCACTTCGAAAGCGCCCTTAGGCATGTCACGCATGGGGTTAATGTATTGGTGGTACGTGCGGCCCGTTGGCAGCTGGTTCATCAGCTCTACTGCGCCGATTTCAACGATCCGGTCGCCTTCTTCCGGCGAAAACCCAGTTGTTTCGGTGTCTAGAACGATCTCACGCATGGGTCACCTCTGCTAAAATTCGGTCCACTTGTTCCTCGGCTGCGGCGAGGGTTGTGGTCTCAATCACATAATCCGCACGGGCTCGTTTTTCAGCATCAGGCATCTGTTTGGCACGGATAACCTCAAACTGAGCCTCTGTCATTGTGCCACGCTCTAACACACGCTGTTTTTGGACGCTGTCGGGCGCGGAAACGACAATGATTTTATCTATCCCGGCGTCTGAACCAACTTCAAACAACAGTGGAATATCAAGCACAACAACAGGTGCCGTGCTGTCGGTCAAAAAAGCGGCCCGATCTGCTGTAACAAGCGGATGAACTATCGCCTCAATACGCTTTAGATCATCAGCGTTCATCGCAACTGTGCGCAAAGCATCTCGGTCAACGCGACCGTCGCGGATTGCTTGCGGGAATGCAGCGCCAATCGGGCCAACCGCAGCGCCATCGTCATACAACCTATGAACGGTGCTATCTGCATCCCACACGGGCACTCCGCGTGCGCGAAACATGTTTGCGGTCGTGCTTTTGCCCATACCGATGCCGCCCGTGAGCCCCAGAACGATCATGAGGCTAGGACAGCCTTGCGCAAATCCATATCCACCTCAGGCGCAGTGCCAAACCAACGCTCAAATCCAGGCGCTGCTTGGTGTAATAGCATGCCTAGGCCATCGACTGTCCGGCAGCCTGCCGCCTTTGCTGTGCGCAGCAATTCTGTCTCTAACGGTGTATAGACGATGTCCGTCACAACGGTTTCAGGGCGCAAGCCATCCAAAGGAACACGTAGCGCCGATTTCCCCTGCATGCCCAATGATGTG
The DNA here is from genome assembly GCF_001458315.1 of Thalassobacter stenotrophicus. Taxonomy (GTDB): domain Bacteria; phylum Pseudomonadota; class Alphaproteobacteria; order Rhodobacterales; family Rhodobacteraceae; genus Thalassobacter; species Thalassobacter stenotrophicus. The sequence continues at coordinate 68,038 of NZ_CYRX01000026.1, forward strand.
GTGTTTACCAATAGGGACGCGTCATCCAAAACATTGCCCGCTTGAACCCAATCCACGACCTCAATTTTGGCGCCAAAGTGATCCTTGAGCGCATCCGATCGTGCCCGTGTCCGGTTGGTCACGCGGATCAAAGGCGCGCCTGCCTGACTGAGAGCTGCGATGATCGCCCGTGATGCGCCTCCCGCACCAAACACCACACATGGACCGGACTTAGCCGACCATTCTGGTACGTAATCTTGGATGTTTGCCAAAAAACCGACGCCATCCGTGTTATCCGCTTGGATACGGCCGTCAGCCGTAAACGTCAGGGTATTTGCAGCACCAATCAAAGCAGCACGGTCAGTCACGCTATCGGCAAGCTCAAGTACGGCTTCCTTGTGCGGTAGGGTGACGTTAACCCCTTGGAACCCCATCTTAGGAAGTGTTTCCAACACCGATTTCAGGTCGGACTGAGCAACCTCCATCGGGATGTAATGGCCCGATATGCCGTATCTTTTCAGCCAATGACCATGCAGATGCGGGGACCGGCTATGTGCAATCGGTTGACCAATAACACCTGCGAGTTTCACTTTATCCGTCATCCGTCGATTATCCCCCGTGTGGTTAGGTAGCCCAAAAGCGGCAACAAGGGCAAACCTAGAACCGTAAAGTAGTCCCCATCGACACGGTGAAACAGTCGCGCACCTTCTTCTTCGAGTTTGTAGGCCCCCACCGCTTCACAAATGCTGTCCCAATTGCGATCAACATAGTCAGCTAGATAAGCCTCAGATCGTTGAGCCATCGTTAGCTTTACCTCACCAACAAAACGCCAAACTGGCTGTCCATCTTCAACCAGGACGGCCGCTGACAGCAACTTATGCGTTTTTCCGCACATATCCTTAAGCTGAGAGAGGGCCTCTTCCGGTGTTTTGGGCTTGGAAAGAAGCTTGCGATCCACCTCAAGCACTTGGTCACAGCCTAGAACCATTCCTGCAACGCCTTTATCTGCCACGCGCCGCGCCTTCATCTCAGCCAATGTATCGGCAATGTCTCTTGGCTTTGCCTCTTCACTGAGAAGAGCAGCTGTTATCATTTGCTCATCAATGGCCGCCTTCATAACCTCTACGGGCACGCCCGCATTTTCGAGAAGTTGCTGACGAATCGTCGAACCAGAAGCCAAAATCAGTGGCTGAGACATGTGGAAAACCCTTTGCAAAAGCGGGCGCATAACCCGGTGGGCAGCGCCCGGCATAAGTACGGGATAACACTATCCGTGGGTAAGTTGGTACTTTGAAGGATATTTTCAAAGTGGCTATTCACAACCCCTAACAAGTTCTTAACGGCGGGATAAGATTTTTGCTCCCAAAAAACCGCCCAAAGTTGTCAGAATGGCTATCCACAAGACAAGGCCTTGAAAAACATGTGACTTTAGAGATTACCCAAGATCTTCTCCACACGTTAAGAAAAACTTACAGTACGAAAACTCTGCATGTGGACAGGTCTACTTATCCCCGTTTTCCCCAGTACAACCTACAACAACAATCTTCTTTCTTAATATTATTTATTAGTGTTAGGCAGACCGCGAACTGAGGGAAAAACCATAATGATCGACTTCTTAGCAGCAGCCTATCCGTGGACGAAGAGCTTACATGTGATCTCAGTTATCGCTTGGATGGCTGGATTGTTTTATCTTCCACGGCTTTTCGTTTATCATGTTGAAAAAGTTGGACAAAATGGTGAAACAACAGAGTTATTCCAAACAATGGAACGACGGTTATTAAAAGCGATCATGAATCCCGCAATGATCGCGTCTTGGGTGTTTGGGATCGCGTTGATCTCTACGCCAGGTGTTGTTGATTGGGCTGCTGCATGGCCCTATGCAAAGTTTGCAGCAATTATCGGGATGACATGGTTTCACATGTGGTGCGGAGCGCGACGCAAGGATTTGATGGTAGAGGGGGTTCAACGTTCTGGCCGCCACTACCGATTGATGAATGAAGTTCCGACAGTTCTGCTGATAGTAATCGTCATTTCTGTGATCGCTCGCCCGTTCTGATTGACTTTTCGGTGTCTAGACAATAATCGGCACCTGCGGAGGATCGTCCTGATCCAAGAACCGCTTCCCATTTCTACTATCAACCTCAGCCTTTTCAGGCTGCTGGAGTGCGTATGTCCGAAGAAAAACTGAATCTTTCCGATCTCAAAGCAAATTCACCTAAAGATTTGCTGAAGATGGCTGAAGAGCTTGAGATTGAAAACGCCTCCACGATGCGCAAGGGCGAGATGATGTTCTCGATCCTCAAAGAGCGGGCCGAAGATGGGTGGGAAATCTCTGGCGTAGGTGTTCTTGAGGTTCTGCAAGACGGCTTCGGGTTTCTTCGGTCACCCGAAGCAAACTACCTGTCGGGACCGGATGATATTTACGTTTCTCCTGACATGATCCGACAGTATTCACTGCGGACTGGCGACACTGTTGAGGGGGTTATTCAGGCTCCCGATGAGAATGAGCGGTATTTTGCGTTAACGTCTGTTGCGATCATTAACTTTGAGGACCCAGAGAAGGCGCGTCATAAGATCAGCTTTGACAACCTGACGCCGCTCTATCCTGATGATCGACTGAACATGGAGATCGAAGATCCAACGATTAAGGATCGTTCTGCGCGTATCATCGATCTTGTTGCTCCCATCGGTAAAGGTCAGCGGTCTTTGATCGTGGCACCGCCGCGTACTGGTAAAACTGTTCTTTTACAAAATATTGCCAAGTCGATCGAGACGAACCATCCAGAATGCTACCTTATGGTTTTGCTGATTGATGAACGTCCCGAAGAGGTGACGGACATGCAGCGTTCTGTGAAGGGCGAGGTCATTTCTTCGACGTTTGATGAGCCTGCAACACGCCACGTTGCTGTGTCGGAAATGGTCATTGAGAAAGCTAAACGTTTGGTTGAGCATAAGCGTGACGTCGTCATTCTGCTCGACTCGATCACCCGTCTAGGCCGCGCGTTTAACACTGTAGTTCCGTCGTCTGGTAAGGTTCTTACTGGTGGTGTAGATGCTAACGCACTTCAGCGTCCAAAGCGTTTCTTTGGTGCAGCTCGGAATATCGAAGAAGGCGGGTCGTTAACGATCATTGCAACTGCCTTGATCGACACAGGTTCGCGCATGGATGAAGTCATCTTTGAAGAGTTCAAAGGGACTGGTAACTCCGAGATCGTGCTCGACCGTAAGGTTGCGGATAAGCGCGTCTTCCCAGCGATGGACATCCTGAAGTCCGGCACACGTAAAGAGGAGTTGTTGGTCGACCAGAAAGACCTGCAAAAGACCTTTGTGTTGCGTCGAATTCTCAATCCTATGGGCACAACAGACGCTATCGAATTCCTGATTTCAAAGTTGAAACAGACCAAAACAAATTCCGAGTTCTTCGATTCCATGAACTCATAATTGTTTGGTCCGCTAGAGCGGGGCGTTATGGACACGATCTTTGCACTGGCGACGGCTCAAGGAAAAGCTGGGGTTGCGGTAATTCGGATTTCCGGCCCGCAGTCGTTTGAGTTGTCTACTATATTGTGTGGTGAACTTCCCTTAGATCGCAAGATGGGGGTGCGTTCTATTCGTGCAAGCGATGGAACACTTTTAGATCAGGCGCTCGTTCTGTTGTTTTCAGAAGGTCGAAGTTTTACCGGCGAGGCGACTGTTGAGCTGCAGCTACACGGTAGCGTTGCTGTTGTTCGTGCTGTTTTGGCGGCTATCTCTGATACAGGATTGGCGCGTGTGGCTGAGCCCGGCGAATTTACGCGTCGAGCCCTATTGAACGAACGTTTAGACTTAACGCAAGTCGAAGGGCTATCTGACCTTATTGAAGCAGAAACTGAAGTCCAGCGGCGCGAGGCGATGCGCAGTTTTGATGGTGCCCTGCGGGACATGATTGAAGGTTTGCGGGCAAACTTGATCCGAGCAGCAGCGTTGCTTGAAGCTACAATTGATTTTGCTGATGAGGAAGTACCTGAAAATGTGTATCCTGAGGTAGAGAACCTTCTTAAGGATGCGACTAAGACAATCTCGTCTGAAATATCTCGATCGGGTGCAGCTCAATCTGTTCGTAAGGGATTTGAGGTGGCAATCGTTGGGCCACCAAATGTTGGAAAATCTACACTTCTCAATACGTTAGCTGGTCGCGAAGCCGCGATTACATCCGAGATTGCAGGGACAACACGAGATATCGTTGAGGTTAGGATGGACATTCAAGGTCTACCTGTAACTTTTCTGGATACAGCAGGTGTTCGCGAGACGGATGATCCTATTGAGAAACTTGGCGTTGCTCGGGCTGTAGAGCGTGCACAAGCTGCTGAGCTGCGTGTTATTCTTTTGGAAAGGCCTGATGCTGATCCTATAATGCCACCTTGCAACGGTGATATCGTAGTTTCAACGAAGCATGATATTTACGGTGTTGGTATCTCTTCCCTCAATGGAACGGGACTCAATGAGCTTTTGTCAGAAATCTCTGATCGGCTGGGTGATTTAACGGCTGATATCGGTTTGATTAGTCGAGAGAGAGATCGAGTAGCCCTTAGTGAGAGTTACTCCAGGTTGTGCCTTGTGCAAGAAAACCTTCTACATATGCCGTCTGAGCTTCTGACGGCGGAGATTTACGGTGCAGTTCAATCGCTTGGTGCAGTGATCGGTCGCGTTGGAGTGGAAGATGTGTTAGATGAAATCTTTGCGAGCTTCTGTCTAGGAAAGTAGGAGTGTTTCACGTGAAACAATTGGACTTCGATGTTGTTGTCGTTGGCGGTGGACATGCTGGTGCAGATGCTGCGCATGCGTCTGCACGCATGGGAGCCAAGACAGCTTTGATCACAATGTCGCAAGCAGGCATTGGTGTAATGTCCTGCAATCCAGCAATCGGTGGTCTTGGCAAAGGGCACCTTGTTCGCGAGATTGATGCATTAGATGGATTGATGGGTCGGGCTGCTGATGCATCCGGTATCCAATTTCGGCTGTTAAATCGACGTAAAGGTCCAGCGGTGCAGGGTCCGCGTACGCAAGCTGATCGTGCGCGGTATCAACGGTTTATTCAGTCAGAGCTTCAAGCAGAGCCGAAACTCTCGATCGTAATTGGAGAGGTTGCTGACCTTCTTATAGTGGATGGTCGTACAGCGGGAGTTAAGCTTTCGGACAATAGTGAAATCCAAGCTGGTGCTGTGGTTTTAACAACTGGAACATTCTTGCGTGGTGTTATTCACATTGGTGACGTCTCACGCCCGGGCGGTCGTATGGGCGATGCGCCATCTCAAGCACTGGCGAAACGTTTGGATGACCTTGATCTTCCTCTAGGAAGGTTAAAAACAGGAACACCACCTCGATTGAATGGGAAGACGATCAATTGGACCGGGTTGGAGATGCAGCAGGCCGACACAGACCCAACGCTCTTTTCATTTTTGTCAGATAAAGCTGCTTGTCGTCAGATATCCTGTGGGATCACCCATACGAACGAGAGAACACACCAAATTATAGCAGATAATCTGTCACGCTCAGCAATGTATGGTGGACATATCGATGGAGTTGGTCCGCGGTACTGTCCTTCGATTGAAGACAAGATCGTTCGTTTTGCAGATAAGACATCCCACCAAATTTTCCTTGAACCAGAGGGACTTGACGACGATACTATCTATCCCAACGGAATTTCGACATCATTGCCTGTTGATGTGCAAGAGGCATATGTAAAGTCGATTTGTGGCTTGGAAAACGTGGAAATCTTGCAGCCAGGCTATGCAATTGAATACGACTATGTTGACCCTCGCGCGTTAAGGCCGACCTTGGAGTTAAAGGCGTTAAGCGGGCTCTTTTTAGCCGGTCAGATTAACGGGACGACCGGGTATGAAGAAGCTGCTGCACAGGGCATGGTTGCAGGACTGAATGCTGCGTGCCAAGTGATGCAGAAAGAGGAAGTGACCTTTAGTCGTTCTGCAAGCTATATCGGTGTAATGATTGATGATTTGGTTACACGGGGAGTATCCGAACCATACCGCATGTTTACGTCACGCGCAGAGTTTCGATTGTCCTTACGTGCAGATAACGCAGATCAGCGGCTGACACCGATTGGGATAGATCTGGGGTGCGTGAAAGAAGAGCGTCGCATCAAATTTGAAACGAAGAGAGAAAAGTTGGATCAACTTCGGTCTGAGCTTGGGGCGCTTAGTCTAACACCCAAGTCTGCGCGGACAGCAGGCTTAGACGTTAAGGAAGATGGAAAAAAACGTTCCGCATTTGAGCTGCTTTCTTTCCCAGATATAGATTTTAGCAGACTGCAGAAAATCTGGCCCGAATTGGATCCTGACGCAGAAATCAGCGAACAGATGGAGCGTGACGCCTTATATGCCAATTATATTGATCGTCAGGCACAAGATGTAGAGGCTTTGCGGCGCGACGAAGCTCAGAGTATACCACGAGACTTTTCGTACTCTGACATTGATGGGCTTTCAAACGAACTGAAATCTAAGTTGCAGCTTGTGACGCCAGAGACGCTGGGGCAGGCGGCTCGTATTGATGGAATGACACCTGCAGCACTTACATTGATCCTGTCTCACCTTAAACAGAGATTTAAGCGAACAGCATGAGTAAGGACGAATTTCAGCGACACTTGAGTGTTTCACGTGAAACAATTGACCGGCTAGATAAATACGAAGCCTTAATTACCAAGTGGAACCCCAGGATAAATCTTGTTGCAAGCAGTACGCTTGAGGACATCTGGGTACGTCACTTTCTAGATTCTGGGCAACTTGCATCTTTTGCGCCAAATAGCGGTGTGTGGCTGGACTTGGGTTCTGGTGGGGGCTTTCCCGCACTGGTGATAGCATCCATGCTTTCTGATACGCACCCTGACGTTTCATTTACTTTGGTAGAAAGCGACAGCCGTAAGGCTGTCTTCCTAAGGACGGTCATTCGTGAGCTTGAGCTCAATGCTAAAGTCTTAAGTGAGAGAATTGAAAAAATACCTACTCAACACGCAAGCGTGCTATCAGCGCGCGCGCTAGATACTTTGGAGAAGCTTGTAGGCTATGCAGAAATCCATCTAAATCAAGATGGTACAGCGTTTTTCCCAAAAGGTAGCTCTCATAAAAATGAGCTTGAGGAGGCACGTGAAACTTGGTTTTTTGACGTTAGGACCATCCCCAGTATAACGGACCCAACTGCGGCAATCTTCGCCATAAAGGACATTCAGCGTGCCAAATGATGGACCAGTTATTCTTTCCGTTGCTAACCAAAAAGGTGGCGTCGGAAAAACGACAACGTCGATAAATCTTGGTGCAGCTCTTGCAGCTCGGGGGCAAAGCGTTCTAATTGTTGATCTTGACCCACAGGGCAATGCATCGACCGGATTGGGCGTTGCACTAGATGATCGCATTGTAACCACCTACGACTTGTTGATTGAGGAAGCAAAGCTACAAGATGTAGCTCAAATCACGGATTTTCCGAACCTTGTAATTGCTCCTGCAACGACGGATCTTAGCTCTGTTGATATTGAGTTAGGGAAGTCAGAAGGACGCATACTACGGCTTAAAAATGCTTTCTCTGGCGCAGCGATTGAGGCATTTGACTATGTGATTATTGACTGCCCACCGTCCCTTAACCTTCTGACATTAAATGCTTTTGTTGCATCCACGGCTGTTCTGGTGCCACTACAAACTGAGTTTTTTGCATTAGAAGGCTTGAGCCAACTCTTGTTAACTGTCCGTGATGTTCGCGATGGAGCTAATCCTGCACTGCGCATCGACGGTGTAGTGCTTACGATGTACGATAAGCGAAATAATTTGTGTATTCAGGTCGAAAATGATGCCCGTGAAAACCTAGGTGATTTGGTGTATCGTACTGTAATTCCAAGAAATGTGCGCTTGAGTGAAGCGCCAAGCTTTGCACAACCAGTTTTGAATTATGATCCAAATTCGCGGGGTGCGATTGCGTATAAATCGCTAGCGTCTGAAATGCTAAAGCGGCACGAAGGGTAGGAGACCGATGGCTGAAAAAAGAGATCGACGCGGCTTGGGTCGTGGTTTGTCCGCCTTAATGGCAGACGTGAACGTCGAAGCCGCAACGCCTTCACAGGTGGAAGGACGCAAAGGGTTCGAAACGGTTGCGATTGAACGTATCTATGCTAATCCTGATCAGCCCCGCCGCCAGTTCACAGAAAATGACCTCACCGACCTAACGAATTCGGTGCGAGAGAAGGGCGTTATCCAGCCACTTATCGTTCGGCCACTACCTGGCGATCCAACATCCTATCAAATTGTAGCGGGCGAACGCCGTTGGCGTGCCGCTCAAGCTGCTCAGCTGCACGAACTACCTGTCGTTGTTCGCAATTTTGACGATATCGAGGTTCTCGAAGTCGCCATCATTGAAAACATTCAACGGGCTGACTTGAATGCGATTGAAGAAGCCGCAGGTTATCGTCAGCTCATGGAGAAGTTTGGGCATACGCAGGAAAAGCTTGCAACGGCACTTGGCAAAAGTCGCAGCCACATCGCAAATTCTATGCGCCTTCTCTCACTCCCTGACGCTATCCAGGATGTGCTGAGTTCCGGAGAAATTACAGCTGGCCATGGCCGCGCGCTGTTAACTGCGGACAATCCAACGGAATTGTTGCGCGCGATCTTAACTAAGAAATTATCGGTACGTGAAACCGAAAAACTGGCTAAGGCAAAGCCTGCTGGTTCTGCGAAATCCGCGCCACGCAAAGCTAGGTCCGCAACGCAAAAGGATGCGGATACAAAAGCGTTAGAGGATGATTTATCCGCAAATCTTGGGATGAATGTTGATATCGACCACGTCGTGGATAGTGAGATGGGTTCAATAACAATCTCATATAAGTCATTGGATCAATTGGACGAGCTATGCCGTCTTTTGACGATTATGCCTCCGGCCGAGACCAGATAAAATAGGATACTCCGACCAGAGTGGTCATTTGTACCAAGACTATGATCAGCGAAATTTGCCAATAAAGCGCGACCCCTAGGGATGCTGCAATCATTGCTGTTGATGTAATTTTTGCTGATCTAGAAATTGAACCCGACTTGCGCCAATTGTGAATGGATGGCCCAAGTGTTGGGTGCGCGAGCAGCCATCCATGCAACTGATCAGACGACCTTGAAAAGCAAAAGGCTGCGAGCAATAGGAATGGGACCGTCGGCAACAATGGAAGCGGTATGCCGAGGATACCCAGGCCGAGTGAAACCAAACCGCCAATGATCCAAATGATGCGCATACTTACTCAGCAATGAGGTTCCGAAGAAGGCCGTTAAGAACCGGCCTGCCTTGAGAAGTGGCGCGCAAACGGGTTTCGTCAATCTCTATAAGCCCAAGCTGAACTAAGTCTTGTGCCGCATTCTGCGCGAGCTTGCCGCCCAAATTTTTATATCGGATAAGATCTGTGCCCTCGCTCAATCGAAGGGACATCATGAGGTATTCAAGAGCCTGCTCAGAAGAGGGCACCGCGTCACGCAGCGTTTCTCCGCTTCCTTTTTTCTCAACGTTAAGGAGCCAGCCAAGCGGGCTCAACTCAGTTTCTGTTGCGAATTTTTGACTATTTAGCGTCAGACGCCCATGGGCACCGGGACCAATGCCAATGTAGTCACCGCCACGCCAATAGATCAGGTTGTGCCGCGATTGGGCATCTTCGCGTGCGTGATTAGAGACTTCGTAACTGCCAAGTCCTGCATCAGCAGTGATTTCTTGGGTAAGCAGGTACATATCGGCGGACGTGTCATCATCCGGCAGACCCTTCAGGCCGCCAGCAGCGTGCCGCGCTCCAAACGCCGTGCCATCTTCGATCGTAAGCTGATAAAGCGAAAGGTGGTCAATTGCCATGTTCAACGCTTCTGTCAGCTCTGCCTTCCAATCTTGAAGCGTTTGATTTTGCCGCGCATAAATTAGGTCGAAAGAGACCCTATCAAACAGGTTTCTTGCTGTATCAAAGGCAGCTCTTGCATCCTTAACTGAGTGCATGCGGCCAAGTCGACGCAAGTCGGTATCATTCAACGCCTGAATTCCCATCGATATCCGGTTAACCCCGGCATCACGATACCCGGCAAAGCGTCCAGCCTCGACCGACGTCGGATTGGCTTCTAGCGAGATTTCAGGATCATTCACCATTGGCCAGTTTTGGCGGATACGCTCGATAATTGCGTTCACCAGCGACGGATCCATCAAAGATGGCGTACCGCCACCAAAGAAAACAGTCTCTAACACACGGTTTTTCGTCTCTGCAGCAGCGCGGTCCAGCTCACTTAAATATGCAGCCTGCCAGCGGGCTTGATCAATATTGGCAGAAACATGGGAGTTGAAATCGCAATACGGGCATTTTGCCTGACAAAACGGCCAATGCAGGTACAGCCCAAAACCGCCAAGTGTTTGGGTCATCCCTGAAAGGCCGTAACTTCGATTTCGTACAACATCTCTGGTGTCATTAGATCGGCGATCACCATCGTTGCAGCAGGTCGGATGGTGCCCAAATGTTCACTCAGGACTGGCTTGAGTTCGTCAACCAAAGCACGGTCTGTGACGTAGTGTGTGACGCGCACGATGTCGGCTCGTGTGAACCCGGCGTCGTTCAAAACGGAATCAATGGTCACAAAACACTGCCGCGCCTGTGCCGCAATAGTGTCCGGCAATGTCATGGTGGTGTAATCAAACCCCGTGACCCCTGCCATAAAGCACCAATCGCCTTGAACAACCGCGCGGGAATAGCCCACTTCAGCCTCAAACGGCGACCCGCTGGAGATTAACCGTCTGGTCATGATTTTGTGCCGCGCCCTGCAAAAAGCGCCTGAAGCTTCTTAAACGCGTCCGCACGGTGGCTGATCTGGTTTTTTTCCCAGCGATCCATCTCACCGAATGTTTCCGAATACCCGTCAGGCTGAAAAATTGGATCGTACCCGTGGCCTTGATCACCGCGCATTGGCCAGACAATCTGCCCCGGCATCACACCCGGAAAGACTTCGTCGTGACCGTCGGGCCATGCAAGTACGAGTGTGCAATTGAATTGCGCAGTCCGCGGATAGGGGGCATTCGCGGACTCCAGCTCGGTCCACGCGCGGGTCATTCCGATCACGAAATCGCGTCCCTGCGGGGTTTCCGTCCAATCGGCAGTATAAACGCCGGGCGCGCCACCAAGACCATCGATGGTTAACCCACTGTCATCTGCTAACGCGGGCAAACCGGTGGCGCGGGCTGCGGCGTGTGCTTTGATCCGCGCGTTACCAACAAACGTGGTCTCGGTTTCATCTGGCTCTGGCAGATTATGATCGGCGTTTGATGTGCATTTGATGCCATAGGGCGCCAAGAGGGCCGCAATTTCCTCAAGCTTGCCCGTATTGTGTGTGGCAATCAGAAGTGCGTCCCCCTCGAACTGCCTCATGACGTGGCGATCTTTTGTGCTGTGACCAGATCGGCAACGCCTTGCTCCGCCAGCGCCATCAACTCTGCGAATTGCGTCTTGGAGAATGTTGCGCCCTCGGCTGAGGCTTGGATTTCGATCAAACCGCTGTCGCCGGTCATCACAAAGTTCCCATCCGTTCCGGCCTGGGAATCCTCGGCGTAGTCAAGGTCCAGCACGCTTTGCCCGGCATATACGCCACAGGAAACGGCCGCGACGTGATCCGTAATTGGGTCGGTTACAATGTCGCCGGCCTTCATCAGCTTGTTCACCGCAAGGCGAAGGGCCACCCAACCACCTGTGATCGCTGCACAGCGCGTGCCGCCATCCGCTTGGATAACATCGCAATCAACAGTGATTTGCCGCTCACCCAATGCGTTGCGATCAACACCGGCCCGCAGGGACCGCCCGATCAAGCGTTGAATTTCTTGTGTGCGACCGGATTGTTTGCCCGATGCAGCTTCGCGGCGCATCCGCGTATTGGTCGCGCGGGGCAGCATACCGTATTCAGCCGTCACCCAGCCGAGACCTGTGTTGCGCAAAAAGGGTGGCACGCGCTCTTCTAGCGAGGCCGTGCACAGCACATGGGTATCGCCAACCTTGATAAGACAGCAGCCCTCGGCGTGTTTTGTGAAACCGACTTCGATCTCAATAGGGCGCATTTGGTTCAGTTCGCGGCCGGATGGGCGCATGGGGATATCCTTTCGTGTGCGTTGGCCCCTGTTTGCCGCGCGCACAGCATACGTGCAAGGGAATTGACGGACGGCCGCGCGCTCCTTAGATCAGGTAGGCCATGACAGACAGCGCCCATATCCTAGAGGAAATGAACGACCGCTCCCGCGAAGTATTTCGCCGGGTGGTAGAAGGTTATCTCGACTCAGGTGGGCCCGTGGGATCGCGGACGCTGACGCGGAGCCTTTCGGAAAAGGTCAGCGCGGCAACCATACGCAACGTCATGCAGGACCTCGAGTTTTTGGGCCTGATCGAAGCCCCTCATGTATCTGCGGGCCGTATTCCTACCCAACAGGGCCTGCGCATGTTCGTCGATGGCCTGCTAGAGGTCGGCAATCTTGGGGATGATGACCGGGAAAAGATCGACGCCACTGTTGATAATCCCGAACGTAATGTCAGCGGCCTGTTGGACCGTGTGGGTTCCGCTCTTTCGGGCGTGACCCAAGGTGCCAGCCTCGTTCTTGCGCCGAAACACGAAGCGCCGATCAAGCATATTGAGTTCGTCAGCCTTGCCGCGGACCGCGCGATGGTTGTGCTGGTTTTCGCCGATGGACACGTCGAAAACCGCGTTTTTGAGCCGCCAGCAGGCCAAACACCCAGTTCTATGCGCGAAGCTGCTAACTTTTTGAATGCGCTGATTGAGGGTAAAACTCTAAGCGATCTGCGCGGAATGATGGCGCGCGAGATATCGCAGCGGCGGCAAGAAATTGATGTCCTTGCGCAAGAGCTGGTCGAGAGCGGGATCGCCGTTTGGGACAAGGCTGGTGATCGGGATGAACGCCTGATCGTCAGAGGCCGCGCAAACCTGTTGGGTGAAAGCGCCCCAGAGGATCTGGAACGTATCCGCGTGCTGTTCGATGACCTTGAACGTAAGCGCGATATCTCCGAATTTCTGGAGCTGGCCGAGGACGGCGAAGGTGTGCGCATTTTTATCGGTTCAGAGAACAAGTTGTTCTCACTTTCGGGTTCCTCTTTGGTCGTTAGTCCTTATATGAACGCTGATCGAAAGATTATCGGCGCCGTTGGCGTGATTGGACCGACCCGGCTGAATTATGGACGGATCGTGCCGATTGTGGACTACACGGCGCAATTGGTTGGAAAGCTGATTTCCGACGCGAACAGACAAAGGTGAGTTATGGCTGAGCCGAGAGAAGAGCCGTTTCTGGATGACCCCGAAGCCGTTGAGGAAGATTTCGACCTCGATGCCGCGATGGCTGAGGGCCCGAAAGAGCCGGGACCAAATGTGGATGCGATCATTGCTGAGCGTGATGATTACAAAGACCGCTTTATGCGTGCCTTGGCCGACGCAGAAAATCTGCGCAAACGGTCTGAACGTGATCGCCGTGAGGCAGAGCAATATGGCGGCTCCAAGCTCGCGCGCGATATGATGCCCGTCTATGACAACCTCAAGCGGGCGCTTGATGCGGCCGGAGATGAGGTTGGTGGCGTGATCGAAGGCATTCAGCTAACGCTGAAAGAACTGTCTAACGTGTTTGAAAAGCACGGTATCACGATCCTGAGCCCTGAAATGGGTGAAAAGTTCGACCCACAGATGCATCAGGCCATGTTCGAAGCCCCCGTTCCGGGCACCAAAGCCGGTGACATCATTCAGGTAATGGCCGAGGGCTTTATGCTGCACGACCGTCTTTTGCGCCCTGCGCAGGTCGGCGTGTCGTCGACGCCCGCCGGTTAATCGCTAGCGAGCGCTTTCAGTTCGTAAATCAGGTTAAGCGCCTCTTTTGGGGTTAGCTCATCTGGCAAAACATCGCGCAGCCGTCCTTCGGCTGCGCTTTTTGTTTGTGGCGCTGGCTGGGGCACGGGCTTGGCTGCAAAAAGCGGCAGATCGTCGATGAACGCCTTTTGGTTTCCGCCCTCCCGCTCGCCTTTTTCCAACGCTTCCAGGACCAAACGCGCCCGGGCAACAACACTTTCGGGCAGGCCAGCCAGCTTGGCAACTTGCACACCATAACTGCGATCTGCCGCGCCCAGTCGGACTTCGTGCAGGAAAATAACATCGCCTTCCCATTCCTTAACCGCGACCGTGGCGTTCTCGACGCCCGGTAGTTTAGCGGCAAGTTGGGTCATTTCATGGTAGTGCGTAGCAAATAGCGCGCGACATTGGTTAACGTCATGCAAGTGTTCGAGCGTGGCCCACGCGATGGAAAGCCCATCGTAGGTCGCTGTCCCGCGGCCAATTTCATCCAAAATCACAAGCGCCCGGTCGTCTGCTTGGTTCAGGATTGCGGCTGTCTCGACCATTTCGACCATAAAGGTGGATCGCCCACGCGCCAGATCATCCGATGCGCCCACGCGTGAAAATAGCTGGCTCACCACGCCAATGCGGGCACTTTCAGCGGGAACAAAGCTGCCGATTTGCGCCATAAGCGCGATCAGAGCGTTTTGGCGAAGATACGTCGATTTACCTGCCATGTTCGGGCCGGTTAGTAACGAAATTGAGGCGGTCTCAGTGGCCGTCAGTTGCGTGTCATTACGAACAAACTGGGCGCCTTGGCTTTTGAGCGCGGCTTCTACAACCGGATGACGCCCGCCGATGATGGCAAAATCACGATCACGCGTTATCTCGGGGCGATTCCAGTTTTCGCCTGTGGCCAAGTCAGCCAACGCGGTCGTGACATCCAGCTCTGAAAGCGCTCTCGCGGCTTGGTATACGCCGTCCGAAGTTTCTAATATCGACTGTCGCAGCGTCTCATAAATGCGTTTTTCTAGCTCAAGCGCGCGAGAGCCCGCGTTAAGGATTTTGGTTTCTAGCTCTGATAACTCAACTGTTGTGAACCGAACCTGGTTTGCGGTCGTCTGTCGGTGGATGAACGTATCGATGGCATGCATTTTGTCAGCATGGGTCGCGGTGACTTCGATGAAATAGCCAAGCACGTTGTTGTGCTTGATCTTAAGGCTAGAAATCCCTGTGTTAGAGACAAAATCAGCCTGCATGGCGGCAATAACACCGCGCCCCTCATCACGAAGTGACCGGGCCTCATCAAGTTCAGCGTTATAATCCGGTGCGACCATCCCACCGTCGCGCACCAACAAGGGTGGTTCTGCAACCAACGCATCGTCCAGCAGATCCAAAAGCGCAGAATGTCCGATTAGGGCGTTAACGCTTTCCATAATCAAATCAGGCATGACTTCGGCTGATAGCGCCTCGGATATGCGTAGCGATTGGTGCAACCCGTCCCGTACTGCCGCAAGATCGCGTGGCCCGGCACGATCCAGCGAAAGGCGTGATAAGGCGCGGTCCATATCAGGTGTTTTGCGCAGGGCGTCTCGTAGCGTTTGGGTCAGGTTGCTATTGCTATTGGCCCAAGTGATCGCATCAAGCCGGGCGTTAATGGCATCAATTTGCGTGGATGGTGCAGAAACGCGACGTTCCAACAACCGTCCACCGCCCGCGGTTAGCGTTCGGTCGATACATGCCAAAAGTGATCCGGCGCGCCCACCAGACAAGCTATGCGTGAGTTCAAGATTACGTCGCGTCGCGCCATCAATTTGCATCAAGCGTTGGGTGGCTTCTTTGACTGGCGGGCGTAAAAGTGGAAGCTGCCCGCGCTGCGTCAGGTCTAGATAGCTAACCACCGCGCCCATAGCACCCAATTCGGCGCGACTAAAACTGCCATACGCCTCAAGCGTCGCGACGCCAAAAAGCGCGCACAACCGGCTGTTTGCACCGTCACTGTCAAAAGCGGATCGTGCGACTGTGGTAAGGGCAGCACCGGCATCTTCAACCGTTTCGCGGACCTCTTCTTCACGTCCTTCGGCGACAACGATTTCGCGTGGCCCTAGTCGCGCCAACTCGGGTCCCAGCCGAACGGGCGAGCAGGGCGTGACATGAAATGCCCCGGTGGAAATATCGACCCACGCAAGCGCAGAATCGTCTCTAACACTGCAATATGCAGCGAGATAGTTATGACGCCGCGCCTCTAGCAGGCTGTCTTCCGTAAGGGTTCCGGGGGTGACCAGGCGTACAATTCCGCGCTTTACGACGGATTTTGAGCCTCGCTTCTTTGCCTCCTCTGGGGTTTCCAACTGCTCGCACACAGCGACGCGGAACCCTTTGCGGATAAGCGTCAAAAAGTAGTTCTCGGCAGAATGCGCGGGCACGCCACACATCGGAATATCCGCGCCTTGATGTTTGCCGCGCCTTGTCAGCGCAATATCCAGCGCTTCTGCCGCGGCGACGGCATCATCAAAGAACATTTCGTAAAAATCGCCCATCCGATAGAACAGGAGCGCGTCGGGCGCGTCCTCCTTGATCTCCAGATATTGCGCCATCATCGGCGTGACGTTCGA
Organism: Thalassobacter stenotrophicus; assembly: GCF_001458315.1. Taxonomy (GTDB): domain Bacteria; phylum Pseudomonadota; class Alphaproteobacteria; order Rhodobacterales; family Rhodobacteraceae; genus Thalassobacter; species Thalassobacter stenotrophicus. The sequence continues at coordinate 84,485 of NZ_CYRX01000026.1, forward strand.
CATAGGCGCGCCCCCCAGTTTGGACCCTCGCGCGAACGTATCGGCTTGGTCACAAAGGCGCAATTGGCACCGGCATCAGACCCGGCTAAGACTGGACAAAAGTGGAGGAAAACATGGCTAGCAAAACAAAAGTCACCCGCGAAGAGGCGCTCGCCTATCACCTAGAGCCAACGCCGGGCAAGCTTGAGATTAACGCATCAACACCAATGGCGACGCAGCGCGATCTAAGCTTGGCATATTCGCCGGGCGTTGCTGTCCCTTGTGAGGAAATCGCCGCTAATCCCAGCCTTGCCTACGACTACACGACCAAAGGTAACATGGTTGCGGTGATCTCCAACGGGACGGCGGTTTTGGGTTTGGGTAACCTTGGGGCGTTGGCATCAAAGCCCGTGATGGAAGGCAAATCCGTGCTTTTCAAACGGTTCGCGGATGTGAATTCCATCGATATTGAGCTCGACACCGAAGACGTGGATGACTTTGTTAACGCTGTCCGACTGATGGGTCCGTCTTTTGGTGGTATTAACCTTGAAGATATTAAGGCGCCTGAATGCTTCATGATTGAGCAGCGCCTTAAAGAAGAGATGGATATTCCCGTCTTCCACGATGATCAGCATGGGACAGCTGTGATCTGTGCCGCTGGCTTGATCAATGCGTTGCGGATTTCTGGCAAGAAAATTGAGGATGTTAAGATTGTCCTTAATGGGGCCGGTGCTGCGGGGATTGCATGTATCGAGCTGCTGAAGGCGATGGGTGCGCAGCATAACAATTGCCTCGTTTGTGATACGAAAGGTGTGATCTATCAGGGCCGCACTGAGGGTATGAACCAGTGGAAATCTGCACACGCAGCAGCTACCGATGCGCGGTCCCTTGAGGATGCGATGAACGGTGCGGATGTTTTCCTTGGCGTGTCGGCCAAGGGTGCGGTGACTCCGGAAATGGTGGCGGCCATGGCCGACAACCCGGTGATTTTCGCAATGGCGAACCCCGATCCAGAGATCACTCCGGAGGAAGCGCACGAGGTACGGATGGATGCTATTGTCGCCACAGGGCGCAGCGATTATCCTAACCAAGTCAATAACGTACTTGGATTTCCTTATCTGTTCCGGGGAGCATTGGATATTCATGCACGCGCGATCAATGACGATATGAAGATCGCCTGCGCACGTGCTTTGGCCGATCTGGCGCGTGAAGATGTGCCCGACGAGGTGGCTATGGCCTATGGGCGTAAGCTGTCATTCGGACGCGATTACATCATTCCCACACCGTTCGATCCGCGTTTGATTCACGTCATTCCACCTGCTGTTGCGAAGGCTGGTATGGATACAGGCGTCGCGCGGCGGCCGATTGTTGACCTAGAGGGATACACGGAATCCCTACGTCAGCGGATGGATCCAACCGCCAGCATTTTGCAAGGGATCAACGCGCGCGCCCGGGCGGCACAGGCCACCATGATCTTCGCCGAGGGTGATGACGTTCGCGTTCTTCGGGCGGCTGTTGCGTATCAGCGTAACGGCTTTGGCAAATCGCGAGTTGTCGGGCGCGAAGACGATGTACGTGCAAAGTTGACCGAAGTTGGTTTGGGCGACGCGGCGCGTGAGCTAGAGATCGTTAACGCGCGCAACACCGAGCATCTCAATACCTATAAAGAATTCCTCTACGCGCGATTGCAGCGGAAAGGTTATGATCGGCAGGATGTGCACCGGCTGGTGACCCGCGATCGCCATGTTTTTGCGGCATTGATGCTGGCGCATGATCATGGTGATGGCCTGGTTACGGGTGCCACGCGAAAATCGGCGCATGTTATGCGGCTGATTCAGCATGTATTCGACGTTGAGAACAACAAGAATGCCGTGGGTATTACCGCGCTGTTGCATCGCGGTCGGATCGTTATGATTGGCGATACCTTGGTTAACGAATGGCCTGATGCGGAAGACTTGGCCACAATCGCAACGGCAGGTGCCCGCGTCGCACGTGGATTTGGTTTGGATCCACGGGTAGCGTTTGCCAGTTTCTCAACCTTTGGTTACCCAGTGTCTGAGCGTGCGGCGAAGATGGGCGATGCTTGCAAAGTCCTGGATGAGCGGCAGGTGGACTTCGAATACGAAGGCGAAATGACTGTCGATGTGGCGCTTAACCCCGACATTATGGCGCAATACCCGTTTCAAAGGTTAACGGGACCGGCAAACGTCTTGGTCGTTCCGGCGCGGCACTCAGCATCAATCTCGGTGAAACTGATGCAAGAAATGGCGGGCGCCACGGTGATCGGTCCGATTTTGACTGGGATTGAACGGCCAATCCAGATTACCTCTGCCGTATCCAAGGTTAACGATGTGTTGAACATGGCGTTGATGGCAGCGTGCAAGGTGGGCGGGTGACCGTTTGGTGCCTTGGCTCGATAAATGCGGACCATTTCTATACGGTTCCGCATTTAGTCGAGCCGGGGGAAACCTTGATGGTCCAAAACCATTCTAAGGGATTGGGCGGCAAGGGGGCGAACCAATCTGTTGCCGCTGCTCGGGCTGGCGCCGATGTTTGTCACATCGGCGCGGTCGGCCCAGATGGTGATTGGGCTGTTAAAGCGTTAGCTGGATTTGGCGTCGATGTTTCACGTGTTTCCCGCGTCGATGCACCGACTGCGCACGCGATTATTCAAGTCGACGTTGCCGGAGAGAATGCGATCCTCGTATACCCGGGCGCCAATATGATGATCGCGGTTCCGGACTTTGCTGACGCGCAGCCGGGCGACACACTTTTGCTTCAGAACGAAACAAACGGAACCGTAGAAGCCGCCCGTAAGGCGAAGGCTAAAGGGTTGCGTGTGGTTTATTCGGCTGCTCCGTTTGATGCCAAATCAGTGCAAGAAATCCTACCGTTCGTTGACCTGTTACTAGTGAATGCGCTGGAAAATGCTTCATTAGAGACTGAATTGGGCAATATTGAAACCGACCGAGTTGTGACCCGCGGTGCAAAGGGCGCAGAGTGGATCGGTGTCGCGCATCTGCCTGCCCATCCGGTAATTGCGATCGACACAACAGGCGCGGGCGATTGTTTTGCGGGTACTTTGGTTGCCGCGTTGGATGGCGGTGCTTCCAAAGAGGACGCTTTGCGCCGGGCGATAGTTGCGTCGGCTTTGCAAGTCACGAAAAAGGGCACCGCAGATGCGATGCCCTCAAAGGAAGATGTAGATCGAGTGATCGGGCTTTAGCTGGTCATTCCATCCCAGAACTTCTTGACCTTGTTGAAGAATGTCGCGCCTTGCGGATTGTTTTCTTCGGACATGGTCGCGAATTCCTTCAACAATTCGCGCTGACGGCTTGTTAGGTTCACGGGCGTCTCGACCGCCAGTTCAATGTACATGTCACCGGCACCACCGCCACGTAGGGCGGGCATACCTTTGGCACGGAGGCGCATTTGTTTGCCCGATTGCGAACCTTCGGGCACCTTTACGCGCGACCGGCCACCGTCGATTGTCGGTACCTCAACCTCGCCACCTATGGCTGCAGTCGCCATAGAAACCGGCACACGGCAGAAAAGATCGGTGTTATCACGTTGGAAGATCGGGTGATCCTGAACCTCAATAAAGATATAGAGATCGCCCGCAGGACCGCCGCGCAAACCGGCTTCGCCTTCGCCACTTAGGCGAATGCGCGTTCCGGTTTCGACGCCCGCAGGAATGTTGACCGACAGTTGCCGCTCTTTTTCCTTACGTCCGGCACCGCCACAGGATTTGCAGGGGTTCTTGATGATCTGACCCGCGCCGGAACACGTGGGGCAGGTACGTTCAACTGTGAAAAATCCTTGCTGCGCGCGGACTTTGCCCATGCCAGAGCACGTTGGACAGTTCGCAGGTTCAGATCCGCCTTCGGACCCACTCCCGCTACAGGTATCACAGCTGATTGAGGTCGGAACGGTGATGCTTTGTTGCAATCCGGCGAAGGCATCTTCGAGTGTGATGCGCAGGTTATAACGCAGATCAGAACCGCGCGTGGCGCGTTGGCGCCCACCGCGACCCTGTTGGCCGCCCATAAAGTCGCCGAACAAGTCTTCGAAGACGTCGGAAAAAGCAGAGGCGAAGTCGCCTTGCCCGCCGCCGCCACCGCCACGTGGGCCGCCGCCCATGCCACCGTCGAATGCAGCGTGACCAAAACGGTCGTACGCAGCCTTCTTCTCGGCGTCTTTCAGAACATCGTAGGCTTCATTGGCCTCTTTGAACTGAGATTCAGCGTTTGGATTGTCAGAGTTGCGGTCTGGGTGCAGTTCTTTGGCTTTGCGCCGAAATGCCTTTTTAATCTCATCAGGGTCAGCGCCCTTTGAGATGCCCAAAACTTCGTAATAGTCACGTTTTGCCATATATTAGTGTCCTCTCAGAGACACGCAGGGGCCCGGCCCGACGGACGAGCCGAGCCCCAATGTGCGAAGGCCCTTAGGCCCGTTTGTCGTCGTCGAGGTCCTCGAAATCAGCGTCGAGGATTTCCTCATCCGGGCCACCATCCGCATCTGCGGGGGATTGCTCGGCCTCGCCGCCTTCGGCATCGGCTTGCGCCTTGTAAATCGCTTCACCCAGCTTCATGGCGGCTTCCGTTACATTTTGGATGCCTCCTTTGATTTTGGATGCGGCGGCTTTCTCGTCATCAAGGTCGTCGCGGAGAGCGGCAACTGCCAATTCAATCGCTTCCACGGTTGTGGGGTCGACCTTATCGGAATGCTCTTCGATGGACTTCTCGGTGGAGTGGATCAGGCTTTCGGCCTGGTTCCGGGCTTCCACCAGCTCGCGGCGATCTTTGTCTGCTTCGGCGTTTGCCTCGGCGTCTTTCACCATCTGCTCGATATCCTCGTCTGACAGACCGCCAGAAGCTTGGATCGTGATCTTCTGCTCTTTGCCGGTGCCTTTGTCCTTGGCGGATACGGAGACGATGCCGTTAGCGTCGATGTCAAATGTGACTTCGATCTGCGGCAGGCCGCGTGGCGCGGGTGGGATGTCTTCGAGATTGAACTGACCGAGGATTTTGTTGTCCGCAGCCATCTCACGTTCCCCTTGGAAACAACGGATGGTCACGGCGTTCTGATTGTCCTCAGCGGTCGAGAAAACCTGCGATTTCTTGGTTGGGATCGTCGTATTGCGATCGATCAGACGGGTGAACACACCACCCAACGTTTCGATGCCCAGCGACAGCGGCGTCACGTCCAGCAGAACCACGTCTTTGACGTCGCCTTGCAGAACACCGGCCTGAATGGCGGCGCCCATGGCAACAACTTCATCAGGGTTCACACCCTTGTGTGGCTCTTTGCCGAAAAACTTGGACACTTCTTCGATGACTTTGGGCATACGGGTCATCCCGCCGACCAAAACCACTTCGTCGATCTCATCCTTAGAGATGCCGGCGTCTTTCAACGCGGCGGCGCAAGGCTTCATCGATGCTTTGATCAGATCACCGACCAGGCTTTCCAGCTTGGCACGGGTCAGTTTCATCACAAGGTGCAGCGGCTGGCCGTTGGCACCCATCGAGATGAAGGGCTGGTTGATCTCGGTTTGGTTGGCGCTGGACAGTTCAATCTTGGCCTTTTCGGCAGCTTCCTTAAGGCGCTGCAGAGCCATCTTGTCCTGTGTCAGGTCAACTTGGTTTTCTTTTTTGAACGCATCCGCGAGGTAGTTCACGATACGCATGTCAAAGTCTTCACCGCCGAGGAATGTGTCCCCGTTGGTGGATTTTACTTCGAACAGGCCATCGTCGATTTCGAGGATGGTTACGTCAAACGTACCGCCGCCAAGGTCATAGACCGCGATGGTGCGTGTTTCTTTTTTGTCGAGACCATAGGCCAGCGCGGCTGCTGTCGGCTCGTTGATGATGCGCAGCACTTCGAGGCCAGCGATCTTGCCGGCGTCTTTGGTCGCCTGACGCTGTGCGTCGTTAAAGTACGCGGGCACGGTGATAACTGCCTGTGTCACTTCTTCGCCAAGATAGCTCTCGGCGGTTTCCTTCATCTTTTGCAGGATGAGGGCAGACACTTGCGACGGGGAGAATTTCTCACCGCGAATTTCAACCCATGCATCACCATTGCCGCCGTTTACGACAGCAAAGGGCATGTTCTTTTTGTCTTTTGCCAGATGTTCGTCATCGACGCGGCGGCCGATCAGACGCTTCACACCAAAGACGGTGTTTTCTGGGTTCGTCACGGCTTGGCGCTTGGCGGGCTGGCCGACAAGGCGTTCACTTTCGGTGAAGCCGACGATGGAGGGTGTAGTACGGGCCCCTTCCGCGTTCTCAATAACGCGAGGCTGGGAGCCGTCCATGATTGCGACGCAGGAGTTCGTGGTCCCGAGGTCGATACCAATGACTTTTGCCATAGGACAATTCCTTCTTACTTAGGCGATACAATTCGGAGCAGGTCTGTTAGCAGCCCCTTCCCCATGATCCCGAACGCGAAACGGGGTCACGAAAATGTGGCTCATCCCGCGCTTCGCAGGGTATATAAGGACGTGCGGGGCCTGCCGCAAGCGCCCGAGACGATCAGAATGATCGAGTGACACTTAAAATTGCATGGAATTCGAGGCATTTCACACCATGTATAGTTTATGAGTGTTTTGGTTCGCCCAACATACAGCCCAACGGTCAGCGTGCGCGGCATTGATGTGTATGAGCATTTTCTGCTTGGCCCGTCTCAAATGGCGCTTTTGGATGACATTCGGCACATAACGCGCAGCGCGCCGTTGTTCCGGCCCAAGACACGGGCGGGCAAAGAAATGTCCGTACGAATGACGTCAGCGGGTAAATTTGGCTGGTATTCGGATCAAAAAGGCTATCGCTACGTGCGGCGCCATCCGTTGGGTTCGCCTTGGCCTGAAATTCCTGCATCCGTTATGCAAATCTGGGATGAAGTCTCGGGGTCTTCGCGTCGACCTGAGTGCTGTTTGGTGAATTTTTATGATGGTGATGCGCGGATGGGTTTGCATCAAGATCGCGATGAAGCGGACTTGAACGAGCCTGTTGTGTCGATCTCATTGGGGGATGATGCCTTGTTCCGTGTGGGGAATACGACGCGGGGCGGATCCACCGAAAGCATTTGGCTGCATTCCGGTGATGTATGTGTGATGTCTGGTGACGCACGTTTGGCGTATCACGGCATTGATCGGGTCGCGCCACACACCTCAACACTGTTGCCGAGGGGCGGACGCATTAACCTGACCTTACGGGTCGTCACTTAGCGCGCAGCAGACCAGCTCACGGAGACATGACGCTGTGTGAAAAAGTCGCCCATCAACCCAAGCAAAACAAAGCCTAGCGTGAAATACAGCGGGTACTGCCAATTGGTGAAGTGCGGCTCATAGTTAATAAAAGTATACCCGCGGGCCTGATCGATGGCGTGGAAAAGTGGATTCCAGCTAAACCAACTGATCATGAAGCCGGGCAGAGTGTTTGCGACAAACATCTGCCCAGATGCGATCATGTTGAGCCGGGCATAAACAGTGTTCAGGATCATCACGAAATTGGGCGCCCACGGTTTTGCCGCCAGAAGGCACATGCCAATTGCGACGCCAGACCCCCAAGCCAGCATGAACATTAGCCACGCGCTGATCGGGTCGTAGATGTCGAGCGGATTGAACAATGTGTGAATACCGAACATCACGACCGCCATTGAGAGCATCTGTAGGTAAAGCGACGAGAGCGCGGCCGAGCAAATCGAGATGATCGTGTTCATCGGCGCATGCTTCATCATTGGGGCGGCGGGTCCCTCTGAACTGAGGATCGCGCCCATCGCTTTGGTGTGGGTCAGGAACAGAAAGATCCCTGTCATTAGGTATAGAAGGAAATCCCCCCGGATCGCATTGCCAGTCATGCCCAAAACAGTGAACATCAAGTAGAAGGCGACCAAAAAGATGATGGTTTGCAAAATCTCAATGCCGAGGCCGATGAGTGCGTTGCCATGTGAACTGCGCACCTTTGCGACGGTTGCATGGTAAACCAACTCCAGAATTTGGAGCGCCACGGCAGGTGATGAGGTCTTGCGAGAGTGCGTGAACATGGGCGCCTTGCGTCCGTTTGCGGTTTGGCTTGGGTGGTAGCCTACGCTAAACACCGTCAAGATTGAATGAACGTCCGCAGAAGCGGTTTGAAGAAAGGCTTAAAGATGGATTTTGACCAAATGATGGTCGCTATGAGGAAACTCGCGCTGCAAGCTGGTGCCGTCATTATGGACGTGTACGAATCAGATACCTTTGAAGTGAAAACAAAATCTGACGAAAGCCCGGTGACCGAAGCCGATGAGAAGGCCGATGCGCTGATCTCCGCCGGTCTGCGCGCCGCGTTCCCCAATGTGCCGCTTGTGACCGAGGAACAGGATGAGACTCACTCAGAAATGGGTGACACTTTCCTGATCGTTGACCCGCTTGATGGGACGAAAGAGTTCGTGCATCGGCGGGGGGATTTTACGGTTAACATCGCATACGTGGAAAAGGGTGTTCCATTGCGCGGGGTCGTCTATGCGCCTGCGCGTGGGCGGCTGTTCTATACGGATGGCAGTGGTCAGACAGTTGAGGAAACGGGGCCATTCGATCTGGATATTCCGGGTGCCCTGACACCGCTTAGCGTCTCTAACTCGGACAATTCGGCATTGTTTGTGGTCGCGTCGAAGTCGCACCGGGATCAGGCGCTTGAGGATTACATCGCGAAGTACGAAGTCGCTGACAGCAAGAGTGCGGGATCATCGCTCAAGTTCTGCCTGATCGCGAGCGGTGAGGCCGATATCTATCCGCGTCTTGGCCGCACGATGGAGTGGGACACCGCCGCAGGTCATGCCGTTCTTGCCGGGGCTGGAGGCAAGGTTGTGCGTTTCGATGATCACACGCCACTTCGGTACGGTAAGGCTGCGTTTGAGAATCCGCACTTCATTGCGTACGCACCGACCGTCAAGCTGAAACCCGCCTCATAATCGTGTCATTCAAAGCGAACTCTTTCTATTGTCGCTACGTTGTCATAGTTTCGCCCTATGGCCTTATTAGCCAATAGAAAATTTATGCTGTGTTTTAGCTTTGTAATTAGGTGTCATAATGAAACGGAAAGTCACTAAGGCCATTTTCCCCGTTGCGGGTTTGGGGACGCGTTTTTTGCCGGCGACAAAGTCAGTCCCTAAGGAAATTATGACCTTGGTGGATAGACCGCTCATCCAATACGCGATTGATGAAGCTCGCGCGGCTGGGATCAAAGAATTCATCTTTGTGACGTCTCGCGGCAAGGGTGCGCTTGAGGATTATTTTGACCACTCACCGGAGCTGGAAGCGAACCTGCGTAAAAAGGGCAAGGATGCGCTTCTGAAAGAGCTGAAAAAGACCAACATGGATAGTGGGGCTATTGCCTACATTCGTCAGCACAAAGCGCTGGGCCTTGGGCACGCAGTCTGGTGCGCACGGCGGCTTGTTGGAGATGAACCTTTTGCGGTGATCCTGCCGGACGATGTTATTGCAGCTGAAAAACCCTGTTTGCAACAAATGGTTGAGGCTTACGCAGAGACCGGGGGCAACATGGTTGCCGCCATGGAGGTTCCGGCGGCAAAGACGTCTTCCTATGGTGTTTTGGATGTTAAAGAAGACATGGGCACCCACGTTTCGGTAAACGGAATGGTGGAAAAGCCTCCCGCTGGGACAGCGCCTTCCAACCTTGCGGTCATAGGGCGCTACATCCTGAGCCCAAAGATCATGAAGAACCTAAATCAGATGAAATCCGGCGCTGGGGGTGAGATTCAGCTCACCGACGCGATCGCTCAAGAGATTAAGGGCGAGCAGAACGTTTTCGGTTACCGGTTTACGGGTCAACGGTACGATTGTGGTTCAAAAGCCGGGTTTTTGCAGGCGACCGTAGCGTTCGGCCTTGCGCGTGAAGATCTACAGGACGAACTGGCCGAGTTCCTCCAGGCATCACTATCCATGCGCCGGGCTGCTCAGTAGTCCTTGATGGCGTTAATTTAGCCTTAGTAGGCTGAAGCCTAGATTAAGCTGCCTGGCTCGCTTCGGGTTCTGTCAGCAGAGTGTACAGGACACTTGGATCACCGTTCGAGCGGAGCTTCGCACACAGCGACGGGTTTCGCAGAGAGCGAGACACGAGCGCCAGAGCCTTGAGATGCTCAACACCTGATGCTTCGGGTGCGAACAGGCCGAAAACGATATCCACTGGTTTGCGGTCAACAGCGTCGAAGTCGATAGGCTGTTCAAGGCGCAAAAACACCCCAACAACGCGATCAAGCGCAGGTAAACGCGCGTGCGGCAGCGCAACGCCACCGCCCACACCCGTCGGGCCGAGCGACTCCCGCTCGATCAAGTGGGAGAGAGCCGCATCCGCGCACACGCCATGGGCCGCTTTCGCGGCTTCGGCGAGCGTTTGTAACAAACGTTTTTTACTGCTGACTTTCCCAACCGCCTGAACGGCGTTGGGCGACAGGATATCTGCCAGTTGCATTGGACGTTCTCTCCCACCCGAGGCGAACCTCGAAGTTGTTAGCTCTCGGACTTAGGATCAACCCAGCCCACATTGCCGTCTTCACGGCGGTACACGACATTAATTGAGCCGTGCTTTTCATTGTGGAACACTAGAACAGGTGCCCCCGCAAGTTCCATTTGCATCACGGCCTCACCGACCGACAACGAAGGGATCTTGGTTTCCATCTCTGCAACGATCAGAGGCGTCAGCGTTTCAGGCTCATCCTCATCGTTGGCCTCTTGGCTAGCGAGGATATACGACGCGGCACCCGAGAGTTCAACCGGCTGGGCCCGTTCGCGGTGATGGTCCTTGAGGCGGCGCTTATAGCGGCGCAACTGCTTCTCCATTTTTTCGCCACAGCTATCAAATGCGGCATAGATTTCAGTTGCATGCGCCTTTGCCTGTGCGGTCAACCCGGTGGAGAGATGTACGGTCGATTCACAGACGTATTCATGCGCATTTCGGGAAAAGACAACGAGAGCATCGGTAGGTCGTTCCGCATATTTTTGGACGATTCCTCCCAGCTCCTGCTCCACGTGCGTTTGAAGCGCACTGCCGATGTCGATTTGTTTTCCGCTGATTTGATAACGCATGAAACCTCCCAGAAAGTCACGCAAAGGACGCGTATGCTAACGCGTCAAACCTTGCAATTTGGTTAAAATATGAAGCACCGGGCGCATTACCTGCGCGGCGGTCTGTTGAGAGCAATCCAGCGGTTCACGCATGGAAATGCGAAGGGCACAACAGGGCTTCATACCATTGATTGGACGCTTCAAGATGCTCGATGTCAATTGAAACCTGATGGTTTGATTAAATGTCTGCTGGGGCAGACTAGATTACGCGTTAAAGCTATCGCCTAGGTAAACGCGCTGAACGTTTTGGTCTTGAATGACTTCAGATGCGCTGCCGCTCATGATGACTTTGCCGTCATGCAAAATATAGGCGCGGTCCACAATTTTGAGTGTTTCGCGAACGTTGTGATCGGTGATCAATACCCCAATGCCACGTGTCTTGAGCTGCGCGACTAGGGCGCGAATATCACCAACTGCAATGGGATCGACCCCGGCAAACGGTTCGTCCAGCAGCAGGTATTTTGGCGACGCCGCAAGGCAGCGAGCGATCTCTACGCGGCGACGTTCCCCCCCCGAGAGCGCCATGGCAGATGCCCGGCGCAGAGGTTCGATATGGAACTCGGCCAACAATTCTTCGAGCCGGTCACGACGACGTTTCTTGTTGGGCTCAGCCACTTCAAGAATGGCCATTATGTTATCTTCGACAGAGAGGCCGCGAAAAATGGACATTTCTTGTGGCAGGTACCCCACACCGGCGCGGGCACGACGGTACATGGGCAGCACCGTAACATCAGCCCCATCGAGTGTGACGCGCCCGGCGTCGGGGGTCACAAGCCCGGCAATACAGTAAAAGCACGTGGTCTTGCCGGACCCGTTGGGCCCCAAAAGAGCAACAACTTCACCCCGCGCTAGTTCCATCGAAACGTCGCGGATGACAGGCCGTTTGCGGTAGCTTTTGCGCAGATTTTCAATCTTGAGCCCACCTGTCCCGGGGGCCGCAGTCAGGGTTGGTTTTGTCGTCATTCCGAAACCTGAAGAACCGTTCGAACACGGCCCGAAACAGTGCCAGCGCCAGAGGCGAGGTTCACCACAAGGCGCTCACCAGCCAGCGCGTTATCGCCTTGGGTCAGTAGAACCTTGCCGGTCATCACAATCTCACCTGATCCGATGGTGTAAACAGCGGTTTGCCCTTCGGCCGCATCAGGTCCTGCCACGATCAATACGTCGCCCGCGGCTGACAGGCTTTGGATCGTCCGGCGGCCGTCTTGGTCTGCGTAGTCCACGATGACTTCGTTCGCCGTAAGCCGCAGCGTATCCTGCGCAACAAGAACATTGCCCAACAGCGTGGCACGGCCGGTGGCTTGGTCGATCGAAAGGCTATCTGCCGCGATCTCAACCTGTGCATCCGTATCGTGACCACCACCGCCAAAGCCCACAGATGTGCCCTGCGCCAAAGCGATAACGGGCATCAAAAGCGCAAAGGCAAGCGTCGAGAGAGCGGTGATCTTCATGTACAATTTCCAAACCTATTCCGGTGCATATAGCAGGGTCACACCCCCCTCGAAAAGCAGAAGCTGATCACCTGTGGCGATGTCCCGCGTTAGACGCATGCTCTGAGCGGTCAATTCACCGAAAGGCCCGCGCCCTGTCAGTGGCGTCGGCACATAGAGCGACAGGCCTGCCACATCCGCCATCAGTTGATCCGTTTGTAGTGATAATCCGTGGGAGCTACGGATCCCGACCTCTTGTGCCAGTTGCAGTGTTTGAGCGCCTGTATCCATCTGGCCACGCTGGGCTTGGACGAACAGGGTGTTGCCCCCCTCCAGCCCGTCAATCGCAACAGACAAGCGATCCGCGCTAAGGATGCGAGGGTCAGTGGGGTCAGGCCGCGCTAAGTCGGCGGCAATAGAAAAGGACGCACCGTCGGATGACACGCCCGCAAAGCGCGGCGCGGTCAGTCGCTGTTCTCGCGCCAGCAGTTGCACATCGGCCTCCGCATAGGGAATAGCCGCGTCCGGGTTGGGCGTTTGGGTTAGCAAAAACAGGCTCGACAGCAATGCCAACGCCAACAAAGGCAGGACCACGCGCGCGGCGCGGACGACCTTGGTGTGGCGCGTCAGGGTGGACATGTTGCTGGCCTTGTTGCCGGGATCAGGAGTGCGCAAAAATATCGGTGTCAGGATAGCCGATCAGGTCAAGTTTCGCCCGAGTGGGCAAAAAGTCAAAGCACTGTTGCGCGAGGTCCATGCGATCTTCGCGGATCATCATCGCATTCAGTGCGTCGCGCAGGCGGTGCAGATACAGTACGTCGGACGCAGCATAGGCCATCTGTGCTTCGGTCAATTGGGCAGCACCCCAGTCACTGCTTTGCTGCATCTTTGAGATGTCGACCTGCAACAATTCCGTCAGCAAAGCCTTTAGACCGTGGCGATCCGTATACGTTCGCACCAAGCGGCTGGCGATTTTCGTGCAATAAACAGGTGCCGTGAGCGCGCCAAACGCATGATACATCGCGGCAATGTCAAAGCGTCCGAAATGGAATAGCTTGGTCACATTGGGATCGGTTAGCATGCGGCACAGGTTGGGTGCTTCTGTCTGGCCTTTGGCGATTTGCACCAGATGGGCCGTGCCATCCCCGCTCGAAAGCTGCACAACACACAGCCGATCCCGATGGGGATTGAGCCCCATAGTTTCACAGTCAATCGCCACCTCAGGGCCAAGGTCCAGATCATCGGGAAGGTCGCGTTGGTGCAGGGTAATCGTCATCATCATCTCCAAGAATGCGTGACGCTTATACGACAACCATCTGCGGATGACACCTATGTGTTTTGGGTGTCGGGTGGGTGCTTGTGAGCATTTGGCGGCTTGGTTTTTGGAGTTTTATGCGTCGTTGCGGTCGAAGAGCGCACTTCAATAACCGCCGGATTCACACGTGGCTGTACAAGGTCATCAATTACTTTTTTTTCAAACTTCTGGAGAAACCAATGAAAATTTGGTTTTTTTGAAATGAAGTGTCAGTTTAGTCACGTGGTAACCAGCATAGGCGATGCGGCTGCAAGCAATACTCCTATATACTCCGCACCTAGGAAGTCGAAGTAAGTAGAAACTAAAGGCTATTGAGAAGCACCGTGTGCCAGCCATGATTTCTATGACACATGCGGTTTCACAAGTTAGTGCAGTTTGTCATGACGGCTTCCATCGGCGAGCGAGAGCGTTGTCCGAACTTTATGACATGTCATGGCCGTTAACCGTTCTTGATCATTTCTTGTCAGTCGATTGACAGAACTGCCAAAATATTGTCTCTCTGGGCCGATGTTGGCTGGTTACAGCCGCGCTTAATCGCAAAATTTTTCTCACATTTTCGCAAACTCAAAACGCACCCTGTCCAAGGGGGCGTTCGCTTTGCGTCGTGAGAGCCGGCTTGGGAAGCATGCTTGATGACGACTAAAAAGAATATGTGCTCTGCACTCGTACTGATCGGTTTGAGTTCAGCGGCTGCTGCCCAAGATATCACGACAAGCCAAGTCTACATTCCAACTACACCGAGCGAGGCCGCCGCGCAGTCTGGTGCTGTTAGCACTGGCCCTGCTGGTGTGACTGGACTGCCTGGATATTACGTTTGTGAACAAATGACTTGGGGTGAGGCCTGTGCCGAGTTCTATAGTTTTGGTTCGTATCGGTCCGTGCCGGCAACCAATGGTGGGGCTGCGCCAGGTGGTGCATCCGGTACGCAAGTGACGCTCGATTCCAATCAGGTTGTTTCAATCGATAACTCGGGGTCCGCCAATGTGGGCGTTTACGATATTGTTGTATCTCAACTCGCAAGCGCCATGATCCGGTCCACTGAAGCTAATGATGGCAGCAATGGTGGGCTGAGAGCCAATGATGTAGTCAATGGCGGAGCGGCATTTGACCTGATTTTAACTCCCAGCGGGGGCACTGCGGAGACACTTAGCTTTGTGGCAGGCTCTACCTTGCAGGATGTTGCCGATCGGCTTGACGCTGTCACTGGCTTTAGTGCTGAGTTGGGTGTTGTACCAGACAATGCCGGCGCAACTACGGATTACCGTTATATTTCCGTTTCAGGTGAAGTTGGGTCTGGAAATGATTTTACGCTGTTGAGCGAAACAGTCGATCCCAATGATCCGTCGGCCACTATTGCGGTGGCCGAATTAGAATTTGAGACGCCCGCATCGACTACATTTGAAACCTTTGACTACACACAAAACCCTCCGGTTTCTTTGGGGTTTGTTACCGAAACGCCGCTTGGTATTCAGTCGCAAGACGCAGAGTTCACAGTAAATGGTGGCCCTACTCTTTCGTCGACCTCCAACTCAGGTATTGCTCTGGCTGATGCTTCGACAACCGTTTCGTTTGCAAGCGCTGGTACAGTTCGGCTGTCTGTCATTGATGTATCGTCTCTTATCCCGAATGGTCAGGCAGGTTTGGCAGGTTCGGACGGCACAGCAATTAGCGAGGCGCTCGGCTCAGGCTTTTCAAGTAACCCTGAAAATATCTTGATTACTTCAACCGGGCTAGCGTTTAGCGGTTCCACTACGGGTGGCCAGGGCGGTGACGCAGGTATCGGTGGCACAGGTGGCCAGGGTGGCGCTGGCGGTGCGGCGGTTACGGATACTGTTCCTAGAATTATGGCCATTATCTTTCCCCCTCTAACAATTCCGGACACGGACGTATTGCTCATTACCGGCGGTATTGGTGGCGCGGGGGCTTCAGGCGCGACTGGTGGTGACGGTCTTGTTGGCGGTGACGGCGGTGACATTTCGTTTGCCCTTAGTGATGTTGTACGTGCCGAGGCCGGCACACTGATCAATATGCTCTCAACCGGTGGCCAAGGTGGCCAAGGCGGCCAAGGCGGAACCGGTGGCCAAGGTGGTGATGGTGGGGCGGCAGCTGCCTCGATAGAAGCGTCTGACATGCTTCCTGTTTCACTGTCTTCGGCGGGTAACATCGGCGGTGTCGGTGGCCAAGGCGGCCAAGGCGGCAGCGGTGGTACTGGTGGTGCAGGGGGAGGTGTATCTGTTGCGCTTGATGTTGAGACGGTTGAAGTGACGGATGGAGCCATGGCTCAGAGTACCGGTGGCCAAGGGGGTACCGGTGGTACTGGAGGCAGCGGTGGCCAAGGCGGTAACGGTGGCCTCGGCGTCGCGCTGAGTGAAGCCATCGGTGCTGTACAGCAGCAAAGCGGCCAAACAGGTGGCCGCGGAGGCATTGGTTACACCGGTGGTGCTGGCGGTATTGGGGGTGCTGGGGGTTCAGTTTCCCTTTCGAATTCCAGCGAAGACTTGTCCGCTACAAACACGGTTTTGGTTGCTCTTTCACAAGGTGGTGTGGGCGGTACTGGTGGCTTTGGTGGTGCAGGTGGACAGGGCGGCACGGGTGGAAACGGCGCAGGAGCCGCCTTGGGCATCTTGTATCCAGTTGTCTCGAATGGCGGTGCCGGTGGGACTGGATATACAGGTGGCACCGGCGGTGTTGGAGGTCGTGGTGGTGACGGTGGAGCAGTCACACTACTGAATACAAATACAGAAGGCCTTATTACAACCACGGATATTGCTATCCACGGTGTTAGCCGTGGCGGTGTTGGCGGTGCTGGAGGCACTGGCGGTACCGGTGGCGCGGGGGGCACGGGCGGTGCACCGGGAGCTGTAGCCCCAAATGCTGACGCGCTTTATGCAGGTTTGGCTGGGCTTGTTGGCACGGGCGGCACGGGCGGCACTGGTGGAGCTGGCGGCGACGGTGGCGCGGGGGGCAATGGCGGTGCTGTGTCTGTGACCAACGATCAGGCGGTCACAACTACGGGCGCACAGAATGCTAACGCGATCTTGGCTGAGAGCCTTGGTGCCATCGGGGGTACGGGCGGCACGTTTGGTGTTGCTGGTGCCGCAGGAGCAGGTGGCGCAAGCGGGAGTCTTGCCAGTTTAGCGACCAACCCTGTTTCTTGTATCGGCGGCGTTTTTCAAGGAGGCTTTTGTAGGCTGACGTTATCATGGTCGCAGGGTGCCTCTGGTAGCGCCGGGTCGAACGGGACCACGATCGGTACAGATAATTTAACAGGCGGTTCCGGTGGTGCGGTTAGTGTCACAAACTCCGGTGCACTTGGTACTGCGGGTGCCGGTTCAGATGCCATCCTCGCGTTTAGCATGGGCGGTGTTTATGGGCTGACGACCTATGACCCTAATCTCGTTTTTCGCACTGGATTACCTGCTGGCGCTCAGGTTGCGGGAAGTGGAGCGGTCACCGTTGATAACTCGGGCGACATCGCTACTTCGGGCGACGAATCCAGCGGTGTCATGGCGCAAAGCGTTGCATCTAATGCAAATGCGGCGGCGGTATCCCTGACGAACACGGCCGATGTTACAACGTCTGGTGATGATGCGCTGGGCCTTGCAGCCGTCAGCCGAAGCTACAGCCTTGCGACGAGCAGTGCGGGGACATCAGGGAACGTGACTGTCGACAATACGGGTGGCGGCATTGCGACGACAGGCAACGCGTCCACGGGCGTGTACGCACAAAGCATGTCAGAAAATGGCAACTCAGGTAATGTGACTGTTATCAATGATGAAGGTTCCGTGACCGTGGAAAACGCTGGCAGCGTGGCAGCGGTCTTCGGCGAAAGCCGGAGTGTCCTTGGTGATGCTGGTTTTGTTACCTTTAATAACGGTAACGGTGTAATCACCAGTGATACAAGCGGTTCAACGGTTGCATTGGCCTCTCTGTCTAGCGCTGGGCAATCGGGTGGGGTCACGATGGTAACCGATGGCTCGATTGAGGCTTCAGCAGCCTCGGCGATAGCAATTACGATGGATAGCCAAGGCGCCACGACAAGCGGTAACTTAACCTTCACCAACGGCGGTATGGTCACAGGGGCGGAAACAGGAACTGCGCTGGCTTTTGTAGGCGGTAGCACCAACACTATTACCAACGACGACAACCGAAATTCCGAACGCACTGCAACAATCGCGACATCTGGTACAGTGATGGACTACGTGATCACCGCGACGGATGGTGATGATGCAATCAGAAACGTAAATGGCGGTGTCATCACAGGTTCGATTAATATGGGCACAGGCGCCAACAGCTTTCTCAATGAGAGCGGTTCTCTCTATGAATCTGGTGGCGTGATTTTTCTGGGGGCCGGTAATACGTTTACTAACAATGCTTACATCTCCCTTGGTGGTCTTGGCTCCGTCATGAACGATGGTGGGCAAGACGCCATAATCAACACCCGGACGGCTCGCACTACGACGACTTTGACCGGTAATTTCGATCAAAATTCAACGGGGCAAATGCTCACTAATTTGAACTTTGCGACAGGCAGCGGGCTTACAGATTATGCGGATTTTGTGAATGTGACAGGGCAGGCCGCTTTGGGTGGTTTTGTGACGCTTGAACCGACCACAGGTGCAGGCAAACCGGGCTCCTTCTCGATCCAATTGCTCGAAGCATCAGAAATCACTGACAATGGCATTTCGATCTTTCCTACCTTTGCTACAGGTGGCGGTTCGGACACGGTGGTCTTCACACCAAGTCTTCACATTGAAGATAACGCGAGCCCCAGTCGTGATTTTCTGATGCTGGATTACACGATCGACTATGCACCATCGTGGTTGACGCCAAACCAATTGTCCTACGCTCAAATGGTGAATGAAATCCAAACGCATGGCGTGCCAGCCTTTGAGCCGATTGCTTTTGATTTGCTCGCGATCACCGACAATACGCTTTACCGTCAGGCGCTGGACTCGCTCACAGGTGAGGCGACGGCTACTGCGCAGCATGTTGGTCTAGAAAGTCGATCAAAGTTTTTTGACCTAGCTGCCAACAATGCGCGTGCGTTGCAAAACTGCGCCAAGCTGGCGCCAGAGATGCGTGCGGACTGCGAGCGTGCGGCAAAACTTTGGCTTGAGGCAAAAGGGATGTCGATCACAAACCTCGGTGGCTATGAGGATGGGTCCTTGCATACCTATAACGAAGGCTCTGTGCGGCTCCATGCTGGCTCGTTCTCTCTGGGAAGCGCCTTTGAGTTGGATGACGGAAACCAATTTGGTCTCATTCTAAATAGGACCGCTGGCAATTATGCGCCCGAGAACCGCTGGTCTGGTGGTGATTTTAGGCAGGTAAACGTGGTTTCGACCCTTTCGCATACACGACCAAACGGCGCTTATGTGAATGGCGGCGTTTCGCTTGGGTTTGGTGACTTCAGCCACGAGCGCCTTGCGATGGGGCGCCCTGTCAAAGGTGCTTTGTCGACCAAATCTCTGGGTGTGCAGGTGGAGGTTGGATATGACACGCAAGACCTTATGACTCCATTCGCCAGTTACCGATTTGATCGTCAAACGCGTTTTGCGTTCTCTGAGGATGATACGACTTGGGGTAACCACTATGAAAAAGAAACGACCTACAGCAACGAGCTAGAGGTTGGGCTAATGTTCGCTAACGGTTTTGAGCCAGAACGCGGCGAGACAATCATGATGACAGGGTTAATGTCGATCGCACATGATTACTCAGCAGAACGTGATTTTGTGTCGTCCTCTCTTGCCGCCCCGGGTTTTTACTATGAAACGACAGGCCTTTCGAAGCCCGAGACGCGAATGAACCTCGCATTTAAGGTTGAGCAACGACTGACAGACAATGCGTCTATACTGCTTGATCTACAGGGTAGTTTTGCAGGGTCAGACTATTCGGCTGGTTCTTTGGCTTTGAGCTTTAAGTCGGCGTTTTGATTACAATTCGGGGAGCTTCGGCTGCCCAACCATTTAGATGATGTTTGATATTGGGGGCCTAAACCAGCTGGGCTTTTCTCTAAATGCCTTGGTAACTTGCATGAATAGTAGGCGTTGTCTGCCCTACTTGCCCTCCGTCCGACCCCTCGCCATGAGGAGCTGGACGGGGCTGCGTTGTGGGCAGCTTTAGCGGGCGCGGCTCGAACCATTTCCAGTCCCAGCACGCACTAAGTGAATGCATAGTCCCGGCATGGTACGTGCACCTGCTTCTGGGTGTTAGAGATAACTGCGGATTAGGGGGAATAGGCGAGCTTGTTGGCGGAGCGTGAGGAGTGGTGGTCAACGAGGGTTGTGATGTAGTGCTCGAGGGTGCTTATGAGCTCATCCGTGACGCCTCAGAAGCTAATCTCGACGAAGTGGTTCTAAAAGCGGTCCCAATTTAGGCAGCTTATGTGTCATCCACGGGGCTTCAAAACAGACCTCGGCGGATAGTGAAATACGTAATCAGTATGATGCCAAAGTAATCATTGGCACAACAGCATAGGTGGCTTTCGGAAATTCGCTGCGTAGTATTCAGAGGGTAGTTTCGCGGACAGTGTGTGAATTCGCTTAGATTGCGTCAATGTCTGCTTTGACACGTCTATACCTAGTTTTTAATGGAAATCGCGTGACTTTGGAATGACACGCACATTGCGCGGATGCCCTCGGATCCCAACCTGTCCAGGGATCGGGTGCGTTGGATGGTCCCCGCGTGTTGTGATCGCTGGCAGTGTGGCATCTGATAGTCCGGCAAGGCGCTCGCTGCGGTCTTGTAAATCATCTGCAACGATATGAATAACGCGCCCGTCGGTTTGCACCCGTCCTTTGACGACCAGCAGCCGTGCGGTCATAATGATGGGGCGATAAGCTTGGAACATCTTGGGCCAGATGACGAGGTTTGCGACGCCTGTTTCATCCTCAAGCGTGATAAAGCAAACCCCCTTCGCACTTCCCGGTTTTTGCCGCACCAACACGAGCCCCGCTAGAAATACACGTTGTCCATGATACATGTGCGCTAAGTCTGATGATGCGCTAAATCCCTGTTTTTGCATACTGGCGCGGTAGAATGACATCGGGTGCGCTGTAAGTGATAGCCGAAGTGTTTGGTAATCCGCGATTACGTGTTCGGCCTTCGGCATTTTAGGCAACGTCACTTTTGGATCATGCCCGCGTGTGCTGGCCTTTGCATGATCGAAAATGGGCAAAGCGGGGGCATCTTTCAACGCCTGCGATTGCCAAAGCGCTTGACGGCGGTCGATCCCCATAGAGCGTAGCGTATCAGCCGCAGAGAGCTTGCCTATGGCTTTTACGTCCAAACCTGCGCGCTCTTTCAGGGTCGCTATGTCATCGTATGGCGTGTCACGCATGATGACGATCTGATTGGCAGCGTCTCTATATAGACCGTTGACCAATCGCATGCCCAAACGCAAAGCGAACCCATCACTACAGGGTTCTAACGTGCAATCCCAATCAGAATAGTTCACGTCCACACCGCGCACTTCGACGCCATGCTCGCGGGCATCGCGGACGATTTGTGCTGGCGCGTAAAAACCCATGGGTTGTGAATTCAGCAACGCGCAGGCAAAGGCTGCTGGATAATGGCACTTCATCCAGCTTGAGACATAGACTAGCTTGGCAAAGCTCGCTGCGTGACTTTCGGGGAATCCATAGTCGCCAAAGCCTTTGATTTGGTCAAAACAGCGCTGTGCGAACACAGGATCGTACCCGCGTTCAACCATATTACCAACCATCTGCGATTGTAGCGTCTCAATGGTGCCACGTGACCGGAATGTCGCCATCGCTTTGCGCAAGTCATTGGATTGGGCAGGCGTAAACTTAGCTGCGTCCATGGCAATTTTCATGGCTTGTTCTTGAAAGATCGGGACCCCCAAAGTGCGGCTAAGAATTTTCTTTAATTCATCCTGCGGGTGCTCTGGGCCGGGGCATGGATAATCGACCTCTTCGATCCCCTGCCGCCGTCGCAGATAGGGATGCACCATATCGCCTTGGATCGGTCCGGGGCGCACTATCGCGACTTCGATCACCAAATCATAGAAAACACGCGGGCGGAGTTTGGGCAACATCGCCATTTGCGCGCGGCTCTCGACTTGAAACACGCCTAGGCTATCGCCTTTGCACAGCATGTCATAGGTGGCCGTGTCTTCTTGGGGGACGGTGGCGAGTTCAAACTTCTGGTCAAAATGCGCCTGAAGCAGATCAAAGCATTTGGCGATACAGGTCAGCATTCCAAGTGCGAGAATATCGACCTTGAAGATGCCGAGCGCGTCGATGTCATCTTTGTCCCATTCGATGAAGCTGCGTTCTGGCATGGCCCCATTCCCGATGGGTACGATCTCTGTCAGGGGTCGTTCTGTCAGGATGAAACCACCCACATGCTGGGACAGATGGCGAGGCATCCCAATCATTTGCTTGGTCAGCTTCAATACGATCCGCAGATAAGGATCAGACAGATCAAGCCGGGCTTCTTTGGCGCGCTCATCATCGATCTGCCCTTCAAAACTGCCCCAAATAGTGCTCGCAAGTTTTGATGTCACATCCTCTGACAACCCCATCGCTTTGCCGACTTCACGAATGGCAGAGCGTGGGCGGTAGTGGATCACCGTTGCGCAAAGTCCCGCGCGATGTCGGCCATATTTGCTGTATATGTATTGGATTACCTCCTCTCGACGTTCGTGTTCAAAGTCCACGTCGATATCAGGAGGTTCGTCGCGTTCTTCGCTGAGGAAGCGTTCAAACAGCACGTTGGTTTCATTGGGGTCAACGGAGGTGATGCCAAGGCAAAAGCAAACGGCCGAATTCGCCGCCGATCCGCGTCCTTGACATAGGATTGGTGGTTCTGCCTCGTGCCGTGCAAAGCGGACAATGTCGTTGATTGTTAGGAAATACCGGGCGATGTCCTTGCTTTTGATCAGCGCGAATTCTTTTTGGATCAGGGCGATGACATGATCCGGCGTGCCATCTGGATAGCGTGTTTTCGCCCCCTCCCATGTAAGCTGTTCTAGCTGATCTTGGGCCGTCTTTCCTATGGGTACGATTTCATGCGGGTATTCATATTTGAGATCTGTCAGCCTAAACGTAATTTCATCGGCAAGCGCCCGCGTTGCAGAAATCGCGTGTGGCCAATCGGCAAACAGGCGGCACATCTCAGAGGGTGATTTGAGGTGGCGTTCGGCGTTTGCTGCGAGCAAAAAACCTGCCTTTGGGACTGTTACACCTTCGCGAATTGCGACCATCACATCCTGGAGTGGGCGACGTTCGGGTGCGTGATAGAGAACATCATTTGTTGCCAGTATCACCAAGCCATGTGCGCGAGCGAGCGCATCCAGCCGGTTAATTCGCGCGCGATCGTTGCCACGATAGAGGTATGTCGCGCCAATATAGGCCATATCGGGTAGCGCTTTTATCAGACGCGGTAGGCCGGCGGCGAAAACGTCCAAATTCTCAGGTGGCATCACGATCAGATGCAGACCTTTGGCATAACTGCTTAGCATTTCCAAAGTCAGATGCGTCTCGCCTTTGTCCTGCCACATGCCGTCTGCCGTCTGCATTTTCCCTTGTGACAAGAGTGTGGACAGCCGCGCATAAGCATCACGGTCTTGCGGATAGGCTAGTAATTCTGTTCCACACAGTAACACTAGACGCGCACCGATTAGCGGATGTACGCAGGCCTTTGCGGCCTCTGTATGAATGCGCACCACCCCAGCGAGTGTATTGCAATCCGCGATTCCCATTCGGTCGTAACCAAGCGCATTCGCCGTTGATGTAAGATCAACGGCATCTGACGCGGCCCGTAAAAAAGAAAAGCAACTGGCCAGTCCAAACTCGACATAGGCGCTAGGTGGGTTCGGCGTAAAACCTTCATCGCTCAAGGTCCGGCGCGGATGTCCCTCTTGCAGCGGCATCAGGCAAAAAATCCGTGCATAAACCACCGAGGATCATCCCCACGTCCGTCATGCAGCACGCCTTCACGGTAAAGCCAAAAGCGGCGGCCATCCTGCACCTCAACTTTGTAGTAATCACGCAGGCGTGTGCCGGGGCGGTCACGCCACCACTCAGGCGCGATGCGTTCCGGTCCGGCGTGCCGGGTTGATTTATAAAGCACACCACGCCAGCGAAATTGCGATGGCGGACCTTCGGGTACGGCGTAGATCACTCGGACTTCTTCTGGGGGCGCAAGGACGCGGAGAGGCCGTTCGTGCAGTAATTCTGGGGCCTCGCTGGGAGCACCCTGTAAGGCAGGCACGCGTCCTTCGATACGTTCGGGGATATGGCTTTCGTGCCATGTCGACCACGTGATCTTCTCGCGTCCCAATCGCGCGCTAAGCCTGTCGATTAAGCCTGTGATATCCGCCTGTGCATCGCGTTTGCCATCAAGGTTTTCTTGGATGCGCAAAACAGGTTCAACCTGCGTAGCCTCAAGCGTCAGCAGATCAAACCCGAAACCGGGATCAATGCCATCAAGTTTGCCATCAAACAGGCGCAGTAGATGGGCCGCATCACGGCTGGCTTTGGCTGTTGCCAACTGCACTGTTCGGCATTCGCTATCGATCCGGTAAATTGTTAACCGCATAACGCGGGCACCCTGTTCCGCGTCAGCCAATTGCTCACACAGATTATCGACAAGGCCTTTAAGATGCGGAACGGGATCAATCACAGGCTCAGATAGACGTGTACGCGCTATAAACTGCACATGATCAGGCGGCGCGTTCAGCGGGTCAGGGCTGGCTGCGTATGCGCGGTCCATCAACATCAACGGGTTTTGTTCAGCTGGTATATTTGCAAAACGCTGCATCAAGGCGGCACGTGGTACGGCGGCCAACGCGCCAATGGTTTTCAGGCCAAGCCTATTCAGTAGACGTGTTGTATCATGCGTCAGGCGCAATGCCTTGACGGGGAGTGGCGACAGCGCCGACGCCAAATCCCTTTGCCTACTGATTTTATTCGGGGTGCTATAGCGCGCCAGCGCTTGTGCGGCCATCGGTGTTGGGGCCATCGCAACCTTGGCAGTCAATCCCTGCATGGCAAAGCGTTGGACCATATCACCCAACATCCGCGCCTCACCGTCAAATAGATGCGCGGCCCCTGTGACATCCAGATACAACCCATCGGTCCCATCCTGTACGGTCCACGGACACCACCGCCTGGCCCAATGCACGAGGCGTTGCATCAGAACTTGATCACCATCAAGGTCAGCGCTTTCAACATGCAAATTGGGGTGGATCGCCTGCGCATCGACTACACGATCGCCAATTCTGACACCGCGTTCTTTTGCGGTTTGATTGGCGCTATAGATCATGGGGCCATGGCTGCCCTCATGTGACAGCACAACAGGAACGTCATCGCTCGGCACTGTTCGGTATGCGCTGACCACCCGTTTCCAACGGTCCATAGTCAGATCGGGAAACCAGACTGAGGCGATCTGCTTTTCTTGCAGCTTGGGGGTCATAGCGCGCCACCCAACGGCTCGGATTCCGACCCCTTGCGCGGAATAGGTCCAGATCCCATTGGGCAACGCCAGGGGCTTGCGAGTCGTGCGGATTGGGCGGGGAGGGCAGCGATGCCACCCGCCACCGCGTACGTGCTGCGCTCAGCACACCGGGATCGCCACTTCGGATCAGATAGAGCGGTACACCTGACGCATCGGCCCGCATCACAAGGCGTTTTGTAGACGTGAAATTCAATACGGCTGGTGCGCCATGCACTTCGCCGATAACCGCAGACAGACTCGCGCAGGTTGCGGCTTCTTCCATAGCCCAAAGCACATCGCGAGGATGGCTGACGGTGACGCGTAAGACAGGCTGTGTGATGCACAAAGACCGCAGGCCTGGCGCATAAAGCTGACCATTCTCGCGGCGTGAAGCATAATCTTGCACCCATATGATTGGGCGATCTACTTGGCCTAATTTTCCAATAACAAAACCAATTGCCGCCGCTTCGGCAGGTTTTTGACAAAAAACATCTGTCAGCGCGGATTGCCCAAAAGTGACCGGCTGAGGAAACGGCAAGACTTGCCCATATGAAGAATCGGCTGGCATACACATATAATATTGTTCATGTTTTGTTCTTGTCCGCAAGATTGTAATAGTTGACGTTTAGATGAGGCGCAGCATTGGTGACTTTGGGCCTGAAGCTAACACTCGTTGCACTGTAAACTGATGTCTGAGTTGGCTCCCTCCGCCCACAAAAAATAGTTCCACGATCTCCTACTTCTGGGCGTCGGATATCCCCGCCGAGTAGAGCCCATAGGTCAGCTTGCTGGCGGAGCGAGCGGAATAGTGGCCTACGAGAGTTGCGGTGTAGTACTCTGAGACATCTGTGCGCTCACACTGGGTGATGAACCACTTGCGGGTGGAGTGGAACACGGTGCCGTACACCTCGGGGTGTCTAACCCTGAGTTTTGTGTAGCGTTTCACAACTTCATTTAGGCTGAGGTGCGGGAACAGCCTGCCTGATGCTGGCAACGCCGTGTACAGCAACCTTTCAAAGGCCCCAGGCAGCGGCACTTTCGGGTCTGCTGTCTTGGACTTCAACAGACGACGGTGTTGGTACTGTGACCGAGGATGGCCAGGGAGATGGCCTCGGGACAGCTCGTGTTGCGCAGCTTATCCTTCATGCGGTGGCGCAGGGAGTGGATGGTGATTTTCTTGTCGCTGATCTGGGTTCTCAACCGCTTCATGAGCATGGCCGAGGCTGCGTCGCTTCCTCTTGGACGGGCATACTGTGGGAAGAGGGGGTCTGTGCCGCGCGCGTCTCCCTGGTGCTTTCTGAGGTCGTCTATGACCCTCGGGGACAGCGGGATGGTGCGGTCTGAGGTCTTGGTCTTGAGGCTCCGCAGGCTGTTTGGGCGGATGTGCAAGCAACAGGCCTCGAGGTCTATGTCTCGCGCCTCTAGTCCTACGATCTCTGCCAGCCGGGCACCTGTGTCACACAGGATGACGAACAAGGCATAGGCTGTCGGGGTGGTCTCATACGTGCGCAACAGGCTGGCAACGTGGCTGTCACTCATGGGGAGCCGATCGTCTTTGCTGGCTCCGGCCCCTTTGATCTTGATCCCTTGGAAGACGTTGCGCTGCTCCAGGTCGTTCTCAATGATCACATGATTGAGGGCGGCTTTGATTACCCCAAGGGTGCGTAGGACGGAGTTGGGGGCCATACGGGTCAACAGGTAGTCTCGCACAGTATTGGCATCTGCCCGCCCAATCTCAGCCAAGGGCGTCCACGCGACCCGGTTCTTGCCCAGGGCAATGATCAGGTCCTTACGCAGACGCTCAATGCGGGTCTTGAGGGGCGTGTTCTCAACCCCATCTTCACACTTGTAGGCGTAATACTCATCGAGCACCCGCAGGAGGGTTATAGGCTCTGGTGTTATGCTGGCAGTGCCAACCTGGCGTATCACCTCGGGTGAGGTGCTCCCCTCAAGCGCGTCTGCCAGCTCCATGAAGTCATCCATCACATCCCACTCGGGATCGACGACACGATCAGTAAACGCATCTGCATGCCATTCGCCCAAGCGTTCCCGCACGATGGACTTGGCGCGGACACTGTTGGGAGTGGCGCGTTCTTGGTCGAAGAGGGCTTCAATCTCCGCATGAACGATAGGCAGTCTGCGGATCGCCTCATCATAGCTCTCACCCAGCTGCCGATAGACAGTGGCCTTGGGAAAAACCTGCCGCAGAGCTTTGGGGACGTTGCGTTTATACCGATACGATCCATTGGCCCGTCGGAACACATATCTGGGGAGTTTGGGCATTGTCTCGTCCATCCTGAGGATCACTATCGGAGGCGATACTGCTCAGCACAAGCCGTTTTGACATGCCCATCCGTGACGCTTCAGGAGCCAATCTCGACGAAGTGGTCCCAAAAGCGGTCCCGAAACTGGTCCCAATACCAGCCCAACCCGCTTATTCTCAACGATTTCTTGGAAATAGACCCTGCGATGTGGTGCCCAGAAGAGGACACCTAATGCGTAGGTTTGTCATTTAATATTAGGGGTTTACGGGGTGGATCGTCTACCGAAGTGGTCCTGAAAGCGGTCCCAATTTAGGCAAATCATACGTCATATAAGCTGCGCCAATGTAGACCTCGGCGTATTGTGCAATACGAGACCAGCATGCTCGGTGCTGCAACAGAATATGCGACTTTAGGTGCGGCTTTCGGAAAGTGGCTGCGTGTTACTCAGAGGGTAGTTATGCGGATTTTCCAGCTTTTCGGTTTTCACGCTTCGCTGATGCAGCATTTCAGTGCAGCTTGGGAAAACGACTCGATGAGGCGCTCCGGATTTCGCCAGAGCGGCCATTCGGAATTGTTGGAATCGTCTGCAGTCAAGCCGTACGCAGTGGTACGAAAGATTACACCGATGAACAGCCGAGCGGTCGATCTTTCACCAGTCACTCTCACTCAGCCCTAGCTTTTTGAGCCTTGAATAGAGTGTGGTCGGTTTGATCCCAAGCAATGCCGCCGCCCCTTTGTTCCCGGAAACCTTTCCGCTAGCCTCTTTCATGCAAGCGATGATGTTGGTTCTGCGGATTTGTTCGACATCCGCTTCGGTGAGCAAGGCGGAGGTCAGCAAAGCGCCCGGTAAGATTTGGCTCTGGATTTCAACTTCCAGCTTGTCAGATTGTGACACGATCGCACCGCGTTCGATGACGTTTGCCAGCTCGCGCACATTGCCGGGCCAGTGGTAGTCCTGCAGTTTGCGCATCGCACCTTCGGTCACCACCGGCACCTTTCGACCCAAGCGCTTGCAAACGATCCGCAGTAGATGAGCCGTCAGAATAGGAATGTCCTCTTGGCGGTCCCGCAGCGGCGGACATAGGATGGGAAAGACCCCAAGGTGCAGCATCAAATCGGGACGCAAACGTCCGGCCTGCACCTCTCGGTCGATGTCGCGGTTTGTTGAGGCAATGACACGTAGATCCAGACTGCGCGTACGATCATCGCCCAGACGGATCACCTCGCGGTTCTGCAATGCATCCAGTAGGTGGCCTTGCAATTCGATAGGAATGTCCGCAACCTCATCGATGAACAAAGTGCCGCCGTGGGCCAATTCCAATTTGCCGGGCCGATCCTTAAGGGCACCGGCAAAGGCGCCGCGCACCTGACCGAACAGCTCGCTTTCGATTTTCTCGGGGCTGACGGCACCGGCCTTGAAATGGATCATCGGACGGCGCTTGCGAGTGCTTTCGTCATGAACGGCGGAGGCCACGAGGGATTTCCCCACGCCGCTTTCGCCGCGGATCAGAACGCTTGTATCCGTGGGCCCCACAAGTTCGATTTGCTTGAGGATTGCCTGAATAGCGGCCGAGCGGCCGATGATGTCGTGATGCGCGCGTTCGATGTTGATCGCTTCTTGCAGGTAGGCGTTTTCCTCTTCCAGCTGATCGCGCAGCGCCGCGACCTGATCCATGGCGTCGCGCAGTTTGCGCTCGTTTTCCCAGCGTTCTGTAATGTCGCGAAAAATGACCACCGCACCGACCAATCGGGGTCCGTCGTAGATCGGGGTTGAAACATATTCGACGCGTATTGGCTTGCCATCCTTGCGCCAGAACACCTCGTTCTCGATCCGGTTGACCTGCTCATACCGGAAGGATTGATAGATCGGACATTCGTGCGATGGGTATTGTTCACCGTTCAAATGATGGTGATGGATCTTTGCGTGGATATCGTGGCCCAAAAGATCTTGGGTAGTCCATCCAAGCATTTCCTGTGCAGCGCGATTGACAAAGGTTGTCTTGCCGTCGGCATTGACCCCGTAAATCCCTTCGCCAGCGGCGTTCAGGATCAATTGATTTTCGCGTTCAAGATCTGCGAAGAAGCTTTGCGCGCGCTGCCATTCAATCAGGCCGTCGTTGTAGATTTTTCTGGCCCGAGCTTCGGCTGCGTGTTGTTCAAGGGTCTCAAGATCAAGCACATGTAGTAGCAACATGTCTTGACCATCGTGATGTATAGCCCGACCTGTGACCTCGCACTGCAAAGGCGTCTGGTCAGATTTTTGGAATGTCACCTCCCGAGTCCAAGCTGTGCCGCGGTGTTGTACCTCTGTGATAAAGACGACGAAGGTTTCCATTCCGGCGGCAACAAAGCGGGCGAAATGCGATCCAATCAGGGCGTCATCCCCCAAAAGTGTTTTGGTCTCCTCGGTTGCAGCCAAAATAAGATCCTGGCCAAGATGAAGCAGGATGGTCGGGCCGAAAGCGCCCGCGAGAAAGGAATCGTGAGGGGTCTCAGTATCAAGCATCCTTCTATTGGGTGCAGAAACACGAACATCTGCAATACGAAATATCGTAATTTACGAAATATCGTAAAAAATTATCAATCTACATACCCTTAATGCACTGAATTTAATCGTAAAATCCATTTTTTGATTTCTTAACGAATGCCTTCAAATGCCGACTTCCCGCTGCAAGCATGGGGAAAACCAACAGCGAGGTTGTATCATGACTGTCAAATCACTCGGAAATCCCTTCTCTTCGAAAACCGATCTGCGGCACGCCGCAGATTGCGGCTGCCACACTTGTAGTGCGCCCAAACCCGAGGCTGAGGACAGCATTGATCTGTCCACCTCCGAAGGGATGCTGGAGCGCGCAGTTGAAAGCGCCATTGTCCGGTCCGTCTTCGGGCAAAGCGATATCGGGCGCCGGTCGTTCATGGGCATGATGGGCGGGTCGACGATGGCCGCAGCGCTCGCCTCTGTGTTCCCTCTGGACGAAGCTAAGGCCAACATTCTCGAAAACCTCGGGCCGCCTGAAAAGACGGATCTGAACATCGGTTT
Organism: Thalassobacter stenotrophicus; assembly: GCF_001458315.1. GTDB lineage: Bacteria > Pseudomonadota > Alphaproteobacteria > Rhodobacterales > Rhodobacteraceae > Thalassobacter > Thalassobacter stenotrophicus. Next base: position 115,098 of record NZ_CYRX01000026.1, read on the forward strand.
TGTGCCAATCACCTGCGCTACGCCGATCATAATGGCCCAGCCTTTGGGGTTCTATGAGCGCTACGGTCTCAATGCCCAAGTCATCAAGACCGCCGGTTGGGCCGTCGCGCGCGATAAGTCGCTGAACGGCGAATACGATGCATCCCACATGCTGACGCCGATGCCTTTGGCAATGACGCTGGGTGCTGGGTCCGTCGCGGAACCCTACATCATGCCCGCGGTTGAAAACATCAACGGCCAAGCGATTGTGTTGAGCAATGAACACCTCGACAAGCGCGACCCGAGCCAGTGGAAGGGTTTCACTTTCGGCGTGCCATTTGAATACTCCATGCACAACTTCCTATTGCGCTACTACGTGGCTGAATTCGGTTTGGACCCTGATGTTGATATCCAAATCCGCGTCGTGCCGCCGCCAGAGATGGTCGCCAACCTGCGCGCCGGCAACCTTGATGGCTACCTTTCGCCTGATCCGTTCAACCAACGCGCCGTCTATGAGGGCATCGGGTTCATCCATCTACTGACAAAAGAAATCTGGGAGGGTCATCCATGCTGTGCCTTTGCTGCGCCATTGTCCTTCGCGCAAGAACTGCCAAATACCTACGGTGCTTTGCTCAAGTCGATCATTGATGCGACACAATATGCCTCTGCTGCCGAAAACCGAGCCGAGATTTCTGCGGCTATTGCACCGACCAACTACCTCAACCAGCCGGTGACCGTGATTGAGCAAGTGCTGACAGGCACTTACGCTGATGGCTTGGGTGGGGTGCAACGGGTACCGGATCGCATCGATTTTGACCCCTTCCCATGGCATTCGATGGGCGTGTGGATTCTGACCCAGATGAAACGCTGGGGCTACATCGAGGGTGATGTGGATTACCGAGGCGTAGCCGAGCAGGTTTATCTGGCGGCGGATTGCCGAAAGGTTATGGAAGACCTCGGCTATAAAGCGCCCGATGTGAATTACAAATCGCACATGATCATGGGCAAGACCTTTGATCCCGCCGAGCCGGAAGCCTACGTCGACAGCTTCGCAATCAAGGCTGATTAAGCCATGGAAAAGTTGTCTCTCAACCAACGCGCAGCGATCCTGTCGGTTGTGATGCTCTTCGTCGGCCTCCTTGCATGGGAGGCCGCGATTCCCGCCCAGAAGGCGGTGAAGGAGCTGACAGAGTATGAACTTCTCACCGGTGCAGGTCAGCCAAAGGCAGGCGTTCCACCGCCAAGTCAGGTACTCGCCAAAGCCTGGGAACAACTCAGCAACCCGTTCTATGATGCAGGGCCCAACGATAAGGGCATCGGCATCCAAATAGGATATTCGATCTACCGTGTTCTGACGGGCTATTTTCTAGCCGCCTTTATCGCCATTCCGTTTGGGTTCCTTATCGGGATGAGCCAGGTTGCTTACAAATCCTTCAACCCTTTCATTCAGGTGCTGCGCCCGATCTCTCCGCTCGCGTGGATGCCGCTTGCACTATTCATTATTGGTGACAGTGAGGCTTCGGCGATCTTTGTGATCTTCATCTGCTCGATCTGGCCAATGCTGATCAACACAGCCTTTGGCGTGGCCGCCGTGCGTGAAGACTGGGTCAACGTTGCCCGCACCCACGAACTCGGCCCGATCAAGACCGCCTTTGCCGTGATCCTGCCCGCTGCAGCTCCTACCATCGTCACGGGGATGCGCATCTCCATCGGGATCGCATGGCTGGTGATCGTCGCCGCCGAGATGCTCGTCGGAGGTACTGGGATTGGCTACTACGTCTGGAACGAGTGGAACAATCTCGACCTGACCTCCGTCGTTTTCTCAATCCTCATGATTGGTGTGGTGGGCATGCTGCTGGACGCCTTGTTTGGCTTGTTGCAGCGCCGCGTCACTTACGCTGAATAAAGGAAAACCTATGAAGCCGTACCTAAGTATAGAGAAGCTCACCCAGAAGTTTCCAGACGGAAATGGTGGCGAGTTGACCGTTTTCGAAAACGCCTCCTTCGGGGTTGATAAAGGCGAGTTCGTGGTGATCCTTGGCCATTCCGGCTGCGGAAAATCCACGATCATGAACATCCTCGCAGGCCTCGCTGATCCAACCAGCGGCGGCGTGATCATGGATGGGCAAGAGGTCAAAGGCCCCAGTCTTGACCGTGGGGTGGTGTTTCAGAACTACTCTTTGTTGCCATGGTTGACGACGCTGAAGAACGTTATGTTTGGGGTCAAGGCGCGCCATCCCGAATGGACCAAAAGCCAAGTCGAGGAACACGCGACCAAGTTCCTTGCAATGGTTGGGCTTGAGGGGGATGTGATCCACCGCAAGCCAAGCCAGTTGTCGGGCGGTATGCGCCAGCGGGTGTCTATTGCCCGCGCTTTTGCCAACCACCCCAAACTGCTTTTGCTTGATGAGCCTTTTGGGGCGCTTGATGCCCTGACACGCGGGACAATTCAGGACGAGCTTTTGAAAATTTGGGGCCAGATGGAACAGACAGTGTTCATGATCACCCATGATATTGATGAGGCGATCCTGCTGGCCGACCGCATCCTGCTGATGACCAACGGACCGCACGCGCGCGTGGCGGAAAGTGTCGATATTACCATCCCACGTCCGCGCAATCGGACCGAAATCATCGAGCACCCCAACTATTATGCCATCCGCAACCATCTGGTGCAGTTCCTCGGCAAACGCTCAAAGGAGCTGGCTGGACAGCCAACGCAGGCGGGGCAAACCAATGCGCCTGCAACCGTTCGGATCGACCTGACAGAACCTGCCGAAGACCCCGAAGACAAACGACCTGCCCTGAAGGCAGTCAATAGCTAAGACTGGAGGAGACCAACATGAAAGACCTCGCAATGACTGAGATGATGACCAAAGAAGACGTCACCGCAATGATCCTGTCCGCCAAGAAGCAGGCTGGCCTGACATGGGAAGATATTGCCGAAAAGATCGATATGTCCCCCGTATGGACCCATTCCGCGGCAATGGGAATGAACGCCTTCCCGCTGGAAAAAGCCAAGTTGATGGTGACTGTCATGGGCCTGCCGCAAGAAGCGGAAAGCGTCTTGGCCGAAAGCCCCACCAAGATCTGGGAACAAGCGGTGCCGACTGATCCCTGCATCTATCGTTTCTACGAAATCGTTGGCGTCTATGGGCCATCCCTCAAGGCGCTGATTCAAGAGAAATTTGGCGACGGGATCATGTCAGCGATTGACTTTGACATGACGGTGACCCGGGTAGAGAACCCGAACGGTGACCGGGTCAAGGTCGAGATGTCAGGCAAGTACCTTGGCTACAACAGCTGGTGATCCGCAATGACCCGTGTGCCAGTGCCGCCCTTTTCCTACGACGATGCGGTCAAGAAGGTCCGCATGGCTGAAGATGCGTGGAATACGCGTGATCCTGAAAAGGTGGCGCTGGCTTACACGTCCGATACAAAGTGGCGCAACCGTTCGGAGTTCCTGAACGGTCGGGGCGAGGTGCGCGATTTTCTGACCCGCAAGTGGTCGCAGGAGAACGGATATCGGTTGATCAAGGAAATCTGGGCGCATGGCGATAATCGCATCGCTGTGCGCTTTTGCTATGAATACCATGATGCCGATGGCAACTGGTTTCGCGCCCACGGAAATGAAAACTGGGAATTTGACGCAGAGGGCTACATGGCCATACGTCATGCTTCAATTAATGATGTCGCGATTGCTGAAACTGAGCGGCTGTTTCATTGGCCTCAAGGAGCAAGGCCATCAGAACATGGCGGTTTGTCTGATCTGGGTCTGTAAGAGGCAAGCGCCAGTATTTCTTGAAAACGACTTTGTTTACTTGCGCTCGTGTACTACGGGCCTTTCTACAACGCACTCCCATCGTTTTGAGACTGTACCAAGAGGGTAGCCAATGCCTGCTTTTTGCCGCGTACAGCGTTCCAACATTATGCAAGTGCAGCAAGAAAATTGATTTCACACAATGGGCTCACAGCGGCGGCTCGCTGCTCTGTGCATTAATGTCTGAATTGGCTTATGCCTCCCCTTACAAAAAAATAGCTCGATCTCCCCCCCCCCGCCCGACCTCTCTGGATGAGAAGCCGGACGGGGGCTGCTTTGTGTGTGCTCTAACTAAGCCGATGATTGCTTGCGTAAGCAGTGAGCCATCGCCAATCCTGTCCCACCGCTGGTGCGCTACTCACGATCTCGCCTCCCAGCTTGGCAGCCTCACGCCCTCCACGATCTCCCGCTTCTGTGCGTCACTGATGCCTGCGGAGTAAAGCCCATAGGTCAGCTTGTTGGCGGAGCGTGCCGAGTGATGCCCCACGAGGGTTGCGGTGTAGTGCTCGGGGACGCCTGTGCGTTCACATTGTGTGATGAACCACTTGCGGGTGGAGTGGAACACGGTGCCGTGCAGCTCCGGGTGTCTCAGCCTGAGTTTTGCGTAGCGCTTCACGACCCTGTCGACGCTGATGTGTGGGAACAGCCTGCCTGATGCTGGTAGAACCGTATCGAGTAGCCCCTCCAGGATGCCATGCAGCGGCACCTCCCGCTCGGCGGCCTTGGACTTCAACAGCCGCACCGCGTTGGGCCTGATGCGGAGGAAGCGCCCCAGGTTCCCCTTAGCTGTGATGTCCTGAGCCATAAGCCCGCAGATCTCGCCGGAGCGCATGCCTGTGAGGAGCCCGAACAAGAGCGCGTTGTGCAGCACTCTGTCCTGAGCCCCGATCAGCACCCTCACTTGTGCATCACTCAGCACCTCATGGGGAGACACCTCTGGCGGGTCCTTCACCTTGAGGGCATCCCAAGGGTTGGCCTCCAGCTCACCCTCTCCCACACACCACTCTAGGAACTGCTGCATCTGCTTGAGGATACGGGCCTGGGTTTGGGGTGCCAGTGTGATGCCCTCTTGCTCAGATGACAGCTTAGCGAGGTCTGCGAGACCAGCGTCTTTGCCGTCCCTGTACTTGCGCACGTTGGGAGACAGCTGGGTGATGTAGCCCAACACCTCCTTGCCGTGAGCGAGGGACAAGTCACCAACAGCACGCTTGCCCAGATGCGAGGTCAGCAGCTCCATGGCAAAGCGCACGGACTTGTAGCTGCCGGGGCGCAGTCGCTCAGCGACGTCCGCGAGATAGGTTTGGGCAAGCTCGGCTACAAGCCCATCCCCCACAAGACGAGCCCGCTGATATCGAGGGCGCGCAACAGCCAGTCGAGGAGTTTGGGTAGGAGAGGCAGAAGCGGTGTGAGGGGTAGGAAGGACATGGGCCTGGGCCTCCTTGATGATGGTTGTGTAGGTGTGATTGAGCTCGGCCACGCGGGCCTTGGCTTCCCGGGCATAAGAGGTTTTGAGAGAGTGCTTGAGGGCAGACCCAAGGACGGGCTGCAGAGCCTTGGGGTAGGTCCTGCGGTAGACCCAGGTGTTATGCCGTTTGTAGGCGTATTTTATCTGTGTCGACATTATGTCTCCTATTGGGGCAATTGCCCCGCTTGTGATGTTGATTGGAAGTTTTGTGATGCACAGCAACGCCGCTCAGGGACTAAGCCCATCCCTGACACGCGCTCGGAGCGTTAGCTGGGGGCCTGTAGAACCCTGATGACCAAGCAGAGGTCCGGCTCTCCGTAGGTTCCCGCAAGGGGGCCGGTCTGGGCGATCCCGGTGATGCAGTCCGCATAGACCTCTTGAACCAGGAAGTGGTGCTCGGGGAGGTCATCGACGGCTGCGATCAGGACAAGGCAACCAGGGGTGAGGGGGAAGCCAAGAGGGAAGTCTGTCATCTCAACCCCTCCGCGTCAGGATGAGGTCAGGCAAGAGCAGACCAAGGGTGAGGCTCAGGGGGACAGGGAAGGGGATGGGTTGGAGCAGACTGGGCAAGCCCGCCAGTACCACCAACGCCCCGGCAAGGGCCTGCGGGACGGCCAAGGTGATGTCCCAGCGCTTGCGCAGCTGCCACTGCAAGACAAGACGAAGCGCACCCCCTGCCAGAGCAAGGGCCGTGAAGGTCGTAAGCATGATCGGTCTCCATGATGATTGTGATCATCATAGATGCGAGGATCTCCTCAGTTCTCGGGGGAGGGTGAAGCAAGTGATAATCGCGGCGCACTATCCAACTAGACAAGTATCCAATGGCAAAAACAGGCCATGGGAGTATGTCTGGCAGTGTGGGTCTTAGTCGAACTCTCCTGGGACCTCAGAGGAGCGGGCCCAGTCAAGTCGCCAACTCTCCAAGCGGGCCTCAGAACTCGCCAACCACTCTCCAAGCAAAATCATGCTGCTGGAGAGTGCAATCTGCCGCAATATCAGCAGGATAAGGACCAACTCTCCAACTCGCCAGCCAACTTCAACTCCCAGAAGGTGTGCCTTTAGCGGTCATGAGTGTTTCTGAGACAGCCCTTCCGCGTGAGACAGCTCTCAGTGATCCCGCACACGCCTCCTGTCTCACTAGAAAGCCCCGTACATACAGGCCCATCCGGTCACGTGAGACAGTGAGACAGCAAGACAGCCACAAACCTCTATAGGTGTGACCAGCTGTGTTGCTGTGAGTGTTGCGGACTTAGAACATTAACGCGTCATCCTCGGATGAGGGGTCTGTGACATAGTTTGCCCGGGCTTTGCCGGGGGTACGGTATCCCTCTCGGTAGTCTGTGAGCCCGAAGGTGGCGTCCTGCCAGTCATGGTCATAGGCCTTGAGGTATTCGTTGAAGCAGGCAGCAGCGCCCTTGCGAGGTCCAGAGCGTTCGAGGAGAGCCTGACACACAGCGGAGGGCAGGACCCACTGGTGGTGAAGGCCGCTCAGGATCACATGACACAGGTCCGTCTCGGTATCGACAATCACATGAGCGTTGTCTGCCGTGGCGTTGTTGTCGCGCTTGAGGTGCACCCGATAGGTCAAGCTATAGGGGCAAGTACTTAGCACCTGCTCTGTGAGAGCATAGTGGTCAGGCATACCTGTGGCACTACGCGTGACCTGCCGCGCATAGGCTTCCCGATGCCGCTTGGGACGATCTGCATAGTACTCCACCCGGTCCGTATGGCTGTGGTGGAAGGACAGTTTGATCCGCCCTGAGGTGAACACCTGGAGGCTGTAGCCTTGGTAGGTGGCGAGTTTCTCTGGGGAGAGGTTTTGGTCATAGAATTGAAGGGTCATAATACGGGGTCTCAATGCAAAAACACCCCAGGAGGTGATCCTGAGGCGTCGGGGTTCATGGGTAAGGTGTAAGGGGTAAAACGTAAGGAATAAGACGTAATGTTTAATGTGTAATACGTAATACATAAGGGTTTGGGGGCACCCCAACACCCAGTGAGAGAGAAGAACAATCAACAATAATAATTGTTCTTTAATGTCGGGTTTCTAATTGGGTTCAATCTCTTAGACTTATGAGATGAGGACACCTCCCCAACACGCCCGTTTTTAGGGCTGATAATCAATAGTAGGGGGGGCTACCACACCCGCTCCATATGCTCTCGCATGATGTCCAGCGCATAGCCTGAGCCGTAGTTGGCCGCCACTCGCCTGAGGTGGAAATGGCGGGAAGCAGCCCTTCGCTACATTCTGCCCAGATGTCTCCTTTGCGGGACGAAGCAGACATCGGGCGAGTCAGAGCCAATGTCCGCTTTCGTCTGCCCAATGTGTATGGCTTCATCTAACCGGTAGAACATGCTGTCATCGAAGTTTGGTTGCCAATGGTCTTTACGGCTGTACTATTTCGCAACCGAGTCTAATGAGACAGGACAGATGGTAGAGTTCCCACAAGCCGGATTTGTTCCAAACCCGACGCCGATTGAAAGGTTGGATCGCCTTTCGGACGCGCTCGGAGTTGATCTTTGGGTCAAGCGCGACGATCTGGCGGGACCATCGTTTGGTGGGAACAAGACGCGCCAGTTAGACTTCTACCTTGGCGCTGCCCTCGCGCAGGAATGTGACACCATACTGATCACCGGCGCGGTTCAATCGAATTTCGTGCGCACGGCCGCGGCGTTGGCTGCAAAGCTTGGGATGCGGACGATTGTCCAGCTTGAGGCCCGCGTGCCGGTGCAAGACGAGCTTTACCAAAGTTCTGGCAATGTGCTGTTGAACCAGCTCTTGGGCGCAGAGGTGATCCTCTACCCCGAAGGCGAGGACGAGGCGGGCGCAGATGCCGCGTTGCGGGCGCGCGCCGAAGAAGAACGCGCGAAAGGGTCTCGTCCTTACGTCATTCCCTTGGCGCTTGGAAATCCGCCGCTCGGCGCATTGGGTTACGTCGATGCAGCGAAGGAAATCATCGATCAGAAGTCGGATTTTGATTTCGTGGCTGTCGCATCGGGCAGTGGGTTGACACATGCGGGGTTGCTGAGCGGGTTTCATGCGCGTGGCTTTGCCGGGCGTGTCGTCGGCAGCTGTGTGCGGCGAGATGCGGTTCAGCAACGCGTGCGGATCAGAACGGTGCTTGACGATATTGAGGCGCTGACCCCAGCAACCAAACATGTGCCGTCAGAGCTAATTTCGATATGGGACGGTGCGCTCGACCCCGGGTATGGGCAAATCGGACCCGCTGCGTTTTCGGCCATGACAATGATGGGACAAAACGAAGGCTTGGTCCTTGATCCGGTCTATACCGCCAAAGTCTTTGCCGCCATTCCCGCGCTTGTAGGTAGTGGAGAGATCGCAAAGGGCAGTCGCGTTCTTTTTGTTCATACCGGTGGTTTGGCCTCGTTCTTTGCCTATCAAACCGACCTGAAACGTATGCTAGGCGTTGACTGACGACACCTCGATCTGTGGGTTTGCACCGATGCCGTCTATCATCGCAAACAGGCTTTCGATCCAGCTATTCTTGACCCGTTCCGCCAGTTGCGAAAGTGGACGATGCAGCGGCGTTAGGGTCGCATATTCATAGCGGACCGGGGCATCAAAGGGCACAAAGACCACCTGACCACCGGCGATATCCAATTCCCTCTCGGTCACAACCGTCAAGGGATCCACGATGGCACAGCAATGCCCCAGACTGATGAACGGGATCAGCGGCTGAAAGTACTGCGTGGCGATATAGGATTTGAACGCCGCGTTTTCCTGCGCAAAAGCCCGTGTCAGCTTGCGCGGGAAAGGATGATTGCCGTGGAGCGTTCCGATGGACTGGCCGTCCAGATCGGCAACGGTGACCGTTTCCCGCTGCGCCAGCGCGTGATCACGGTGCAAAACGCAAAAGCAATCCGAACTCATGGTTTCCGAATAATACTGCGGCAGCTTTCCCGCCGGTTCATCGAAATCAGCAAAGCCAAAATCGATGCTCTGGGTGCTGGCAAGCTCGCGTATTTGCGGAGAGCTGCGCGATGAAATCGTCGTCTGAAAGCTGGCAGCTGGGCTGATATTCTGGCTGATGAACCTTGGAAATATGTATGCCGACGGCCCCGGCATCGCCGCCACGTTCAGGCTGCCGGTCTGCCCAGCTTTCAGCCCCTTCATTGTGCCCGATACGGTAGACAGCCGATTGAGAACTTCGGTCGCTTCGGCCAACAGATATCGCGCCTCGGGCACCGGCACCAATCGCCTGCCGTGCCGTTCGAACAAGGACAGTCCAAGGCTGCGTTCCAAATTCTTGATCGCAAGGCTGATCGCGGGCTGTGTGCGCCCAAGTTTTTTGGCGGTCTGAGAAATGGAACCGGATTCCATCACCTCGCGGAAAACTGTGAGCTGGGAAAAGTTCATCCATTATATATAAGCAAAAATTTCGTTTTGAGAAATATTAGAAATTTGTATTTTTGCATATTTTTCATATCCTGAGAAAATAAGAATTCGGGGGAACCGAATCTTGGACATCTCAACTGGGAGAAACTCATGAATATTATCAAAACCTTAGCGGGTATCACATTGGCTGGCGCCCTTGCCGTACCAGCGGTCGCGCAAGACCCGACGTTTTTCCGCATCGGAACCGGTGGTGCTGGCGGCACCTACTTCCCCATTGGCGGCACGATCGCAAATGGCATCTCCTCGCCTCCTGGCAGCCGTGCCTGCGATGAAGGTGGCCAGTGCGGTGTGCCTGGCTTGATTGCCATCGCGCAATCCACAACCGCTTCTGTGTTCAACAACGCAGCCGTTCAAAACGGCGAGCTGGAAGCTGGCCTTGCTGCGGCTGACGTCACCCGTTCCATGTATCTGGGCGAGGGCAAGTTTGACGGCAAGCCGCACCCGAAGCTGCGGGTTGTCGCCAACCTTTTCCCGGAAGACCTACATCTGGTGATGCCGAAGGGCGCATCGATCAATGATCTGAGCGACCTTGAAGGCAAGCGCGTCGGCATTGCGCAGGCGGGGTCTGGGACGCAAGTGGCAGTTCTGCAAATGCTTGAAGCCTGGGGCGTGACCCGTGACAACATGGAAGAGGCTGAACTGAACAACAGCCAATCTGCCGAGCGTCTGGCTGATGGTCAGATCGACGCGTATTTTTATGCTGCGGGCTGGCCAGTTTCGGCCATGGTACAATTGTCCTCCACCAAGGGCATGAGCCTGCACAGCTTCACTGACGAGGATCTGGCAAAGATTAACGAGATCATCCCGGCCTACATCCCGTCGGAGATCCCGGGCGGCGTCTATGAAGGTGTAGACGAGGCGGTCAAAACCCCTGCGGTGTCGGCGTTGTTGAACGTGTCGTCGGACCTCTCGGAGGAGCTGGTCTATGGTATCACCAAGGCGCTGTGGAACGAAAACACCCGCCGTCTGCTGGACAATGGTCACGCCAAAGGCAAACAAATCACGCCTGATACGGCGCTGGACGGCATCCTTGCACTGGGCGTGCCGCTGCACGCAGGCGCGGAGAAGTTCTACCGCGAAGCAGGCCTCCTGGAGTAATTCTCCCCGACCTTAAGGGTCAGTAAAGCTGGCGGCGCCCCTGACGCGGGGGCGCCACTCTCCAAACGTGTGCATGCCAAGAGGACGTTTCCCATGTCAGATTCTGATCGGACCGAGACCCACGAACTGACCGCCGAAGAGCTTGCTGCGATCGAAGAGAAATACGACGAAGGCTCCGCCACCCGTGCCGTTGGCCCCAAGACCGGCATCATCCTGCGCGCCGTCGCGTTGAGCTTCGCGATTTATCACTACATCACCGCCGGTTTCGGCTTGCCTGCCGATCACTGGCACATGGGCTGGCATCTGGCCGGCCTGTTTATCCTGACCTATGCACTGTTTCCAATCGTCGGATCGAAAAACCTGTTTGCCATGAAGGCAAGCGCGCTGCGCATCGGCAACATCCCTCTTTATGACCTCGTCTTCATGATTTTGGGCGTCGCCTCAGCGCTTTATGTCGGTTTCGCATGGCGCGGCGTGCCAATGCTGGGCATCGAAGAGCAGACATTTCGTATGGGTAATCCAAATACCTATGACGTCGTCTTTGGTGTTATCATCATCGTTCTCGTGCTCGATATTGCACGGCGGACGTTGGGCTGGATTCTGCCGCTTATCATCTGTGTTTTCATCGGTTATGCGCTGTTCGGGCCTTATTTCCCTGGCCTGCTAAAGCACCCCGGCGTCAACTTCAAAACCTTCGTGTCGTCAATGTATTTCCCACAAGAAGGCATCTTTGGCGTCACGCTGTGGGTTGTTTCGACGATCGTGTTCCACTTTGTCCTGTTCGGGGTCATCGCACAGCGCACAGGGCTTGGGCAGCTTTTCATCGACAACGCAACGATCCTTGCGGGACGCTACACGGGCGGTCCTGCGAAAGTGTCCGTCGTCTCTTCGGCATTCTTTGGCACGATCTCTGGGTCGTCCGTCGCCAACACGGTGTCGACCGGGGCGCTGACAATTCCGAACATGAAACGTCTTGGATACCCCGGCCATTTTGCCGGCGGGGTTGAGGCCGCATCCTCAGCCGGGGGGCAGATCACGCCGCCTATCATGGGGGCCGCCGCCTTCATCATGGCCGAGTTTTTGGAACTGCCTTACACAACAATCGTGATCGCCGCGATCTTCCCGGCGCTTTTGCACTATGTCGGCGTGTTCACAGTCGTGCACCTGATGGCCCGCAAGCTCGACCTCAAGGGTCTCACCAAAGAGCAACTGCCGCAGTTCAAAGCCGTCTGGTCACAGGGATGGGCCAACATTGTTCCGTTGATTGGACTGCTTGTGGTCCTCTTCTCCGGCTACACCCCGTTCATGTCGGCCTTTTGTGGGATATCGCTGGCCGTCGTCGCAGGCATGTCGCGCCTACGAGAACCCCCGACGCTGATTTATTCGGCAGCTTTCATCGCCTTTGTCCTATGGAAATTCTCAGACGGTGGATTCGATCTGACCATGACGTTGATCCTCTGTGCAGGATCGGCCGTCGCCACGCTGAACCCACAAGATCGGATCAAAATTCCCGAGATGTCCGCCGCGATGGAACTCGGCGTGAAATACGCGCTGGCTGTTGGTGCTGCGTCCGCCGCCGTCGGTATCGTTGTGGGTGTTATCAACACAACGGGCATTGGTTTCCGCATCGGGTTTATGGTGACCCAAGGTGCGGGAAATCTGGCCACAGACCTGTTCGGGTTCCTGTCTTTGGGCGGCTTGTTTGAATGGTTCACTGTGGAAGACCTGCAGCTCTTTATCTCGCTGGTATTCATCGCAATGGCCTGCATCCTGATGGGCGCAGGCATTCCGACCACGGCGCTTTATATCATGCTGGTCTCCGTGGCTCAGCCCGCGCTGGCGCAACTCGGTATCCCACCGATCGCCAGCCATATGTTCGTGCTTTACTATGGGGTTGTGTCTGAAATCACACCGCCGGTCTGCACCTCAGCCTATGCGGCGGCGGCGATCGCCAATTCGAACCCGTTCCGAACCGGTATTTCCGCCTTCTCACTTGGGCTCGGCAAGGTCGTGGCCCCCATGGCTTTCGTCTATGCGCCCGTGCTCTTGTTCGTGTCCTCGACAGGCTTCGACCTATGGGAATTCAGCTATACCGCGACCAGCTGTATCGCGGGTGTGATCGCGCTCTCTGCCGCAGTCGTGGGCTATTGGCTGGCGCCGATGGGAACAGTTTCCCGCATTCTGATGGCCATCGCTGGGCTGGTCTTTGTCGCCCCGTCACTGGCCGCCGATTTGGTCGCTTTGATCATCGCGTCTCCGGTGATCATCACGCAGTTGCTCGTCCGTCGGTCCACGCCGACACCGGCTTAGGATGGGCGAAACCGTCACGATCATTGGCGCGGGCATCGTCGGCATCTGCTGCGCATTGTCGCTGCAAGAGCGTGGCGTGCAGGTCCGACTGATTGATCGCGGCGAACCCGGGCAGGAAACGTCGTTCGGCAACGCGGGGGTCATCTCGCCTTGGTCGATCATCCCGCAAGCCATGCCCGGCATTTGGAAATCGATCCCCAGAATGCTGCTCAGTCCGGACGGCCCCTTGTCCGTCAAACCCAGCTTTTGGCCCAAGATGATCCCGTGGGGTCTTAGGTTCCTCGGTCAGTCGGGGGAGGCATCGGCGCGCGCCATATCGGACGCGATGGAGATCCTTTGCCAGCCCTCTGTCATGCTCTACCGCCGACATCTTGCAGGCACGGGGCACGAAAACCTCGTGGTTGATAGCTGGTATGTGCATGCGTTTCGCAATGCCGATAACGCAAACCTGCGCGACCTGGGATTTGTGATCCGCAAAGAAAAAGGCGCAGACCTTGAACTGATCGGCCCCGCACAGATCGCAGAAGTCGAACCGGCGCTGTCACCTGATTTCAAGGCCGCGGTTCTGATCAAAGGTCAGGCGCGCGCGCGCGATCCCGGCCAAATCGCGCGGGTTCTGGCTGACAAAGCGCGCGCCCAAGGGGCTGATGTCATCCGCGCCACGATCACCGCATTGCACCCAACCGATGACGGAGGCTGGCGGCTTGAGACCAGCAACGGCGAGATCAATACCGAAAAACTCGTCCTCGCTGCTGGCGTTTGGAGCGCGGAATTGTTGAGGCCCCTCGGGGTCAAAATGCCGCTTGCCGCAGAGCGCGGCTACCATGTCGCCTTCTCAGACCCCGGTGTCACGCTGAACAATTCGGTCATGGATGTGGATGCAAAGATCGTCGCCAGTTCTATGGTAGATGGCATCCGGGTTGCCGGGTCGTCCGAGTTTGCAGCGGTCGACGCGCCCGCTGATCCAAGCAAGGAAAGGCTTTTGGCGAGGCAGGCCCGCGCAATGCTGCCCGACCTCAATCCCGACGCGATGACGACATGGATGGGACGCCGCCCGTCCTTTCCTGACAGCCTGCCTGCACTGGGGCCGATTGCCGGGCAGCGCGGCCTTTTCGCGGCATTCGGTCACTCACACTACGGGCTGATGATGGCCCCCAAAACTGGCGAATTGATCGCCGACCTTGCCGCTGGCGTTGCCCCCAATGCCGACCTTAGCCCCTTCGCACCCCTCCGGTTTTGACCCGAAAGGCCATGCAATGACCATTTACAAAGGCGGACAAAACATTTGCGGCGCGACAATCGGCGTGCTGTGCTTGGAGAGCTATTTCCCAAAGCCACCGGGGCATATCAAGAACCCATCAGGCCTGCCGTTTCCCGTCCTTTACGAGATGATCGATGGGGTTACTGTCCCCGACCTTTTGAACAATCCGACACCAGAACTGCTCGAACCGTTTTTGAAAGGTGCAAAAAAACTCGAAGGTGAGGGGGTCCGTGCAATTACAGGAAGTTGCGGGTTTCTGGCGCTTTTTCAAAAAGAGCTTTCTGCAGCTGTCGACATCCCGGTTTTTGCCTCCAGTCTTATCCAAGTGCCGTTGGCCTTCCATATGACGGGAGCAACTGCACCGGTTGGGGTTTTGACTGCGGATGCTGGAGCGCTGACAGCTGCGCATTTCGATGCCGTCGGCGCCGGCGGTATTCCAGTTGCCATCCAAGGGCTTGAGGACAGCACCGAATTCGCCGAGGTGATACTGAAATACAAGCGTACCGCAATGGACACCAACCTAGTCGAAGCAGAGGTCATCGCGGCCGCGCAAAAACTATTGTCAGGCGCGCCAGATATCCGTTCGCTTGTCTTGGAATGCACCGATCTGCCGCCATATGCATCAAGGCTGCAAAACGAACTTGGCCTCCCGGTATTCGACCTGACAACCTTGGCGACGATGGCACATAACGTCGTTACCAGAGAGCACTACTTCGGGTTCATGCCCTTGTAAACATGCCGCGATTGAAACCGGTTTTTCATGGAAGCCGTAGTCCGAACTGTCATTCCAAGGCTGCTAGCTAAAGACATGACAGAGTTAGGGGCCCTTTTGAGGAAGAAATTAAGACAAAAGCTCGAGCAAAGTCCCGAAAGCGAACATTCGCTACTATGCAGAAAAACGGAAGAGTGTGCTCATTTCTGCCGTTCGCTGCGCTTTGGTCGAAGGTCCGCTTAGACCCGCCACTCGCCTACTCCAGCATCACTCCCCCCACACCCGCTCCATATGCTCTCGCATGATGTCCAGCGCATAGCCTGAGCCATAGTTGGCAGCGACGGTGTTGGTACTGTGACCGAGGATGGCCAGGGAGATGGCCTCGGGACAGCTCGTGTTGCGCAGCTTATCCTTCATGCGGTGGCGCAGGGAGTGGATGGTGATTTTCTTGTCGCTGATCTGGGTTCTCAACCGCTTCATGAGCATGGCCGAGGCTGCGTCGCTTCCTCTTGGACGGGCATACTGTGGGAAGAGGGGGTCTGTGCCGCGCGCGTCTCCCTGGTGCTTTCTGAGGTCGTCTATGACCCTCGGGGACAGCGGGATGGTGCGGTCTGAGGTCTTGGTCTTGAGGCTCCGCAGGCTGTTTGGGCGGATGTGCAAGCAACAGGCCTCGAGGTCTATGTCTCGCGCCTCTAGTCCTACGATCTCTGCCAGCCGGGCACCTGTGTCACACAGGATGACGAACAAGGCATAGGCTGTCGGGGTGGTCTCATACGTGCGCAACAGGCTGGCAACGTGGCTGTCACTCATGGGGAGCCGATCGTCTTTGCTGGCTCCGGCCCCTTTGATCTTGATCCCTTGGAAGACGTTGCGCTGCTCCAGGTCGTTCTCAATGATCACATGATTGATGGCGGCTTTGATCACCCCAAGAGTGCGTAGGACGGAGTTGGGGGCCATACGGGTCAGCAGATAGTCTCGGACAGTATTGGCATCGACACGTGTTATGTCAGCGAGGGGCGTCCACGTGACCCGGTTCTTGCCCAGGGCAATGATCAGGTCCTTACGCAGACGCTCAATGCGGGTCTTGAGGGGCGTGTTCTCAACTCCATCTTCACACTTGTAGGCGTAATACTCATCGAGCACCCGCAGGAGGGTCATGGGCTCTGGTGTTATGCTGGCAGTGCCAACCTGGCGTATCACCTCGGGTGAGGTGCTCCCCTCAAGCGCGTCTGCCAACTCCACGAAGTCATCCATCACATCCCACTCGGGATCGACAACACGATCAGCAAACATGTTTGCGTGCCATTCGCCCAAGCGTTCACGGACGATGGAGTTGGCTCGGACACTATTGGGAGTGGCGTGTTCTTGGTCGAAGAGGGCTTCAATCTCCGCATGAACGATAGGCAGTTTACGGATCGCCTCATCATAGCTCTCACCCAGCTGCCGATAGACAGTGGCCTTGGGAATAACCTGCCGCAGAGCTTTGGGGACGTTGCGTTTATACCGATACGATCCATTGGCCCGTCGGAACACATATCTGGGGAGTTTGGGAATTGTCTCGTCCATCCTAAGGATCACTATCGGAGGCGATACTGCTCAGCACAAGCCGTTTTGACGTGCCCATCTGTGACGCTTCAGGAGCCAATCTCGACGAAGTGGTCCTAAAAGCGGTCCCGAAACTGGTCCCAAGACCAGCCCAACCCGCTTATTCTCAACGATTTCTTGGAAATATAACCTGCGATGTGGTGCCCAGAAGAGGACTCGAACCTCCACTCCCTTGCGAGAACTGGCACCTGAAGCCAGCGCGTCTACCAATTCCGCCATCTGGGCGCAATCACATCGTGTGGGCGGAGTATGCTTGCTGAGCGGGGGTGTCAACGAGATTCGCTCAGGTTTTTTGCAAAAACCTGCTAGCCCTCCAATATGACCCGCGACCCCTTGCGCCTTGCTCGTGACTAGGGCTGCGGATATGTCCAACATGAACGACCAGAGCGAGAGTGTTATCATTATGTCCAAGCTTGTGACAATCTTCGGCGGGTCCGGCTTTGTCGGTCGCTATATCGCACAGCGTCTTGCCAAGGAGGGTTGGCGCGTGCGCGTTGCGGTCCGTCGTCCGAATGAGGCAATGTTCGTAAAGCCATATGGTGCCGTTGGGCAGGTGGAGCCGATCCTAGCGAACGTGCGGGATGACGCCTCGGTGGCGGCGGCGGTTCAGGGCGCAGATGCGGTGGTAAACTGCGTCGGGATCCTCAGTGAAGCTGGCAAGAACAAGTTTGATGCCGTCCAGCACGAAGGTGCGGAGCGCGTGGCGCGATGCGCGGCCGAGGCGGGTGCCACGACGTTTGTGCAAATCTCTGCGATTGGCGCGAATGAGCGTTCCAAGAGCGGTTATGCCGAGAGTAAGGGTAGGGGTGAGGCCGGCGTTTTGGCCCATTTCCCCAGCGCTGTAATCTTGCGACCTTCGATCATTTTCGGGACCGAAGATCAGTTCTTTAACCGCTTTGCGACGATGGCAAGGTTCCTGCCGATCCTTCCCGTTGTTGGTCCGCAGTCGAAATTCCAGCCAGTCTATGTGGATGATGTTGCTGCCGCAGCGGTCAAGGGTGTGACAGGTGCGGCCAAGCCCGGCATCTATGAATTGGGTGGCCCCGATGTTGAGACATTCAAGCAGCTGATGGAGCGGATGCTAAAGGTCGTGCGCCGCCGTGCTTTGATCCTAACCGTCCCGTTCTTTGCGGCGCGCATCATGGCTGCTGTTCTCGACTTCCTACAAATTGCCTCGCTTGGACTGTTCACCAATTCGCAGATTACGCGTGATCAGGTAAAGCAGTTGGCAAATGACAACGTTGTTTCACCCGATGCTATGTCATTCGCTGATTTGGGGATTGAGCCGACGGACATGGACGCCGTGCTTGAAACCTATCTTTGGCAGTTCCGGCCTAATGGCCAATATGCCGAAATTATGGACAGCGCCAAACAGTTGCGTGGCGACGACTAGGTATAGGCGACCGCTAGCAGGATGATGCCCAGCAGTACGCGGTAGATCACGTAGGGCGTAAAGCTGACGGATCGCAAAAGCCGCATCATCAGGCTCAGCGCCAATAGTGCGGACAAAAATGCAAAGAAGGCGGCAATGGCGCCGTCTTTTGCCGTTTGGAGGTCCGCGTCTGCCGCAACCTCAAGCCCGACAAGCGTGCCGGAAGCGATAATCGTCGGGATCGACATTAGCATTGCAATCCGTGCAGCGCCTTCACGGTCGTAACCCAATAACCGGGCGCCTGTGATGCACGCACCGGACCGAGACGTACCTGGGATGAGCGCGACGGCCTGCCACAAACCCAACATCCATGCGTGTTTGATTGTCCAGCTGCCCGCAGGCCGCGTTGCCGGGCCCTTCTGATCTGCCCAGTAGAGCACGATCCCAAAGACCAACATGGTCCAACCAATCACCGCCATCGATCGCATCGCGTCGTCTAACCCAGTCAGCTTGAGGACCAGCCCTGCAAGGATCACCGGGATCGTCGCGATGATCAGGCACATCGCCAAATTGGCCTCGGCGGTTTTTTCGGCCCGCGCAAGGTGGGTTACGCCCAAGGCGGCACGTTTCACATCCGACAAGAAATAGGTGACGACCGCAGCCAATGTGCCGACATGAACGGCGACGTCGATGGCCTGACCTTGATCCTTCAGGCCCGTTAGCTGTGGCAGCAGCACCAAGTGCCCGCTGGAGGAAACCGGCAGGAATTCGGTGATTCCCTGAATTATTGCGATCAAGAGGAGGTGAAATAGAGGCATAGGTCAGTATTACTTACTTAAAAATTAAGAATGTGAGGCGTTTTTCCGGGCGCACAGATGAAATACTTATAAATAGGTCACTAGTTCTGACTTTTCTTTGATCAACGGCTCGCATATAGCGATGCTTCAGGCAGATGTGAGGAGGCTCCCCCATGGCGACCCAGAAGATGTTGAAGTTTGTGACGCTGGATCGGGCGACTCCGGAGAAACGGGGGGCCGAGGCCCGCAAAGAAGACTTCGGTGAGATTTACCGGCAATATGCAGCCGAGCAGGCTGAGGCGCAAGCGAGCCGGTGTTCGCAGTGCGGCGTTCCCTATTGCCAAAGCCACTGCCCGCTGCACAACAACATCCCAGATTGGCTTCGCCTGACGGCTGAAAACCGGCTGGAAGAAGCGTATCGCGTGAGCCAAGCCACCAATACCTTCCCCGAAATTTGTGGCCGCATTTGCCCGCAGGACCGCCTGTGCGAAGGCAATTGCGTGATTGAGCAATCCGGCCACGGCACTGTTACTATTGGCGCTGTTGAAAAATACATCACCGACACCGCGTTCGAAGAGGGTTGGGTTGACCCCATCGCGCCCTACAAAGAGCGGCCCGAAAGCGTTGGCATCATTGGTGCGGGCCCTGGCGGGCTTGCGGCGGCAGACGTGCTACGTCGTCAAGGCGTGCAGGTCACTGTCTATGACCGGTATGACCGCGCGGGCGGCTTGCTGACCTATGGTATCCCCGGCTTTAAGCTGGAAAAGGATATCGTTCTGCGCAGAAACAAGCAGTTCGAAGAAGGCGGCGTGACGTTCAAACTGAATTGCTCTGTCGGTGAAGACATTTCCTTTGCAGAAATTCGCGCGGCTCATGATGCTGTCATCATCGCGACGGGCGTCTACAAGACGCGCGATCTTCAGGGTCCCGGTTCGGGCGCCGATGGGATTGTACGTGCGATTGACTACCTCACGGCCTCGAACCGCAAAAGCTTTGGCGATGCAGTGCCCGAGTTTGACAGTGGTGAGCTGAACGCTAAAGGCCGCAAGGTTGTTGTCATCGGCGGCGGTGACACGGCGATGGACTGTGTACGCACTGCCATCCGCCAAGGCGCCGAGAGCGTTAAGTGCCTGTACCGCCGTGACCGCGCAAACATGCCTGGCTCGCAGCGCGAAGTCGCCAATGCCGAAGAAGAAGGCGTGGAATTCGTCTGGCTCACCGCGCCCAAGGGCTTTGCCGGTGACCCTGTGAATGGTGTGATGGTGCAGAAAATGCGTCTTGGCCAGCCCGATGCCACTGGCCGTCAGGTGCCTGAGGTTATCGAAGGCGCGGACTACGTCGAAGAAGCCGACCTTGTGATCAAAGCCTTGGGCTTTGAACCCGAAGATCTGCCCGCGTTGTGGAATGAGCCAGAGCTGGAAGTGACCCGCTGGGGCACTGTCAAAGCCAACTTCCGTACCCATGAAACACCAATGGAAGGTGTCTATGCTGTGGGTGATATCGTGCGTGGTGCCAGCCTTGTGGTCTGGGCCATCCGCGACGGTCGCGAAGCTGCCGAAGCCATTTTGGAAAAACTCAACGCTGCCGGAGCATCGGTCGCTGCTGAGTAAGTGCTAAATCGCGGAGCGGCGCATATGCGCCGGACGCTCCCGCAATCCTGCTGACAATCTCGCGTGGCATAGCCGCGCTGCAACTGAAAAGGACCTCATCCTATGACCAAATATGATCAAGCCTGGGTCGCTGCTGAGGAAGCCAAACGCCAGTGGATGGAGGAAAACAGCCTCTTTCGCGATGAGCATGAGCACAGCTCCTGCGGGGTCGGCCTTGTTGTGGCCAAAGACGGCCAGCCGTCACGCAAAGTCGTGCAGGCGGGTATCAACGCGCTGAAAGCGATCTGGCACCGCGGTGCTGTCGACGCCGACGGCATGACCGGTGATGGCGCGGGTATCCACGTGCAAATCCCGGTCGAATTCTTCTACGATCAAGTGCGCCGCACAGGTCATGAGCCCGATGTCGATAAGCTGATGGCTGTAGGCCAAGTGTTCCTGCCCCGCTCTGATTTCGGTGCGCAGGAAACCTGCCGGACGATCGTTGAAACCGAAGTCCTGCGGATGGGCTACTATATCTACGGCTGGCGCCATGTGCCCGTTGATGTGACGTGCCTCGGTGAAAAAGCCAACGCTACACGCCCCGAGATTGAGCAGATCATCATCAGCAACTCGAAGGGCGTAGACGAAGAAACGTTTGAGCGTGAGCTGTACGTTATCCGCCGCCGCATCGAAAAAGCCGCGACCTCGGCGGGTGTGCGTGACCTGTACCTCGCGTCGTTCTCATGCCGGTCGATCATCTACAAAGGCATGATGCTCGCGGAACAGGTTGCGGTTTTCTATCCCGACCTCATGGATGAGCGGTTTGAAAGCGCGTTTGCGATTTATCACCAGCGGTATTCGACCAACACATTCCCACAGTGGTGGTTGGCGCAGCCCTTCCGCATGTTGGCACACAACGGTGAGATCAACACCCTTAAGGGCAACCTCAACTGGATGAAGTCGCACGAAATTCGGCTTTCGAGCCAGAACTTCGGTGAGATGGCCGAGGACATCAAACCTATCGTGCCCGGTGGGTCGTCCGACAGTGCCGCCCTTGATGCGGTGTTTGAGGTTATGGTGCGCGCGGGCCGCTCCGCACCGATGGCCAAAACCATGCTGGTGCCCGAGTCGTGGTCCCAACAGGCAGTTGAACTGCCTCAGGCTTGGGTCGACATGTACTCCTACTGCAACTCCGTGATGGAGCCATGGGATGGTCCCGCAGCATTGGCGATGACCGATGGTCGCTGGGTCTGCGCGGGCCTCGACCGTAACGGTCTGCGCCCCATGCGGTATGTCGTGACCGGTGATGGCTTGCTGATCGCGGGTTCTGAGGCGGGCATGGTGCCGATTGATGAGGCGACCGTTGTTGAAAAAGGCGCGCTTGGCCCCGGCCAGATGATCGCCGTCGACATGAAGGAAGGCCGTCTGTTCCACGACGCTGAGATGAAAGATCAGCTGGCCGCCGAACGTCCCTTTGGCGAGTGGGTCGAGAAGATCACTGACCTGCAAGAGCTGACCGGTGGCGTGTCCGAGACCGCACTGCACACAGGTGGTGACCTGCGCAAGCGTCAGGTGGCTGCTGGGTATTCCATTGAGGAATTGGAGCAGATCCTTGCCCCGATGGCCGAAGATGGCAAAGAAACGCTAGCCTCCATGGGCGATGATACGCCCTCGGCTGTGCTTTCTTCGCAGTACCGTCCGCTGAGCCACTTCTTCCGCCAGAACTTTAGCCAGGTCACGAACCCTCCGATCGACAGCTTGCGCGAATTCCGCGTCATGAGCCTGAAGACCCGGTTCGGGAACCTGAAAAACGTGTTGGATGAGGACAGCTCTCAGACCAATATTCTGGTGCTAGACAGCCCGTTTGTCGGCAACGCTCAGTTTGATGCGATGCTGAACCAATTCGGCGATAGCGTTGTCACGATTGACTGTACGTTCCCTGCGGATGCCGGGAAAGGCGCGCTGCGTAAGGCTTTGGATCAAATCCGCGAAGAAGCCGAGGACGCTGTGCGGTCTGGCGGTGCACATATCGTGCTGACGGATCAATTGCAGTCCGAGGGCAAAGTCGCGATGCCGATGATCCTCGCGACCAGTGCTGTGCACAGCTGGCTGACGCGCAAAGGTCTGCGGACCTTCTGCTCGATCAACGTACGCTCGGCTGAGTGTATCGACCCGCACTACTTTGCGGTTCTGATCGGCTGCGGTGCGACAACTGTGAACGCCTACCTGGCCCAAGACAGCCTTGCGGATCGCATCGACCGCGGCCTGCTGGATTGCACGCTGACCGAAGCTGTCGCGCGCTACCGTAACGCGATTGACCAAGGCCTGCTCAAGATCATGGCCAAGATGGGGATCTCGGTTATTTCCAGCTATCGCGGTGGTCTGAACTTTGAGGCCGTCGGCCTGAGCCGTGCCATGGTTGCCGAATACTTCCCCGGTATGCTGAGCCGGATTTCCGGCATCGGCGTGTCCGGTGTGCAGGGCAAGGTCGAAGAAGTTCACACCAAGGGTTGGCGTGGGGGGGCCGACGTTTTGCCCATCGGTGGCTTCTACAAAGCCCGTCGTTCCGGCGAAAAGCACGCGTGGGAAGCGCAGACGATGCACATGCTGCAGTCGGCTTGTAACCGCTCCAGCTATGAGATGTGGAAGCAATATTCCAAGGCGATGCAAAGCAATCCGCCGATCCACCTACGCGATCTGTTGGCGATCAAGCCGATGGGCACGTCCGTGCCGATCGAAGAGGTGGAATCGATCACCTCGATCCGCAAACGGTTCGTGACACCGGGCATGTCGCTGGGCGCGCTGTCGCCCGAGGCGCACAAACTGCTCAACGTCGCGATGAACCGGATCGGTGCGAAATCTGACAGCGGTGAAGGTGGTGAAGATCCTGCACACTTTGTGCCGGAGCCAAATGGCGACAACCCCTCCGCCAAGATCAAACAGGTGGCATCCGGGCGCTTTGGCGTAACGGCTGAGTATCTGAACCAATGTGAAGAGCTGGAGATCAAGGTCGCACAAGGCGCGAAACCCGGTGAGGGTGGCCAGCTTCCGGGCATGAAGGTTACCGACCTGATCGCGCGGCTACGGCACTCGACCAAGGGTGTGACGCTGATTTCGCCTCCGCCGCACCACGACATCTATTCGATCGAAGACCTTGCCCAGCTGATCTACGACCTCAAGCAGATCAACCCGCGCTGTAAGGTGACGGTCAAGCTGGTGGCGTCGTCCGGCGTTGGAACGATTGCGGCTGGTGTGGCCAAGGCCAAGGCTGACGTGATCTTGATTTCGGGTCACAATGGTGGCACCGGTGCATCGCCCGCGACCTCGATCAAATATGCGGGTCTGCCGTGGGAAATGGGCCTGACCGAAGCGCACCAAGTGCTCGCGATGAACAAACTGCGTGAGCGCGTGACCCTGCGGACCGATGGTGGCCTGCGGACCGGGCGCGACATCGTCATGGCTGCGATGATGGGTGCCGAAGAATACGGCATCGGTACCGCCGCTCTGATCGCGATGGGCTGCATTATGGTTCGCCAGTGTCAGTCCAACACCTGCCCTGTGGGCGTATGTACACAGGACGAAGCCCTGCGTGCCAAGTTCACCGGGACCGCGGACAAGGTCGTGAACCTGATCACGTTCTATGCACAAGAAGTGCGGGAAATCTTGGCCGAAATCGGCGCGCGCTCACTCGATGAGGTGATCGGGCGTGCGGATCTGCTGACACAGGTTTCGCGTGGCTCGGCACATCTGGATGATCTGGATCTGAACCCGATGTTGATCACCGTAGATGGCGCGGCGGACATTCAATATGACCGTCACAAGCCACGCAACGCCGTGCCCGACACGCTGGACGCGCAGATTGTGAACGATGCGCATCGCTTCCTCGAAGATGGGGAAAAGATGCAGCTGTCCTATGCGGTGCAAAACACGCTGCGGACCATCGGCACGCGCACATCCAGCCACATCGTGCGGAACTTCGGCATGCGCAACGCGCTTCAGCCGGATCACCTGACGGTCAAGCTGGAAGGCTCCGCAGGTCAGTCGCTGGGTGCGTTTGCGGCACCGGGTCTCAAGCTAGAGGTGTCGGGCGACGCGAACGACTACGTCGGCAAGGGCCTTTCGGGCGGTATCATCGTGGTACGCCCACCGATGAGTTCGCCGCTCAAAGCGGATGAGAACACCATCATTGGCAACACGGTCCTTTATGGTGCAACGGACGGTTACCTGTTTGCAGCTGGTCGCGCGGGCGAGCGTTTTGCGGTGCGGAACTCTGGTGCGTCGGTCGTGATCGAAGGCTGCGGCTCCAATGGTTGTGAATACATGACCGGCGGTGTTGCGGTGATCCTCGGCTCGATCGGGGCGAACTTTGGCGCCGGGATGACCGGCGGCATGGCCTATCTGTACGATCCCGAAGGCAAAGCACCTGCGCTGATGAACATGGAAACGCTGGTGACCTGTCCTGTGACCGTTGATCATTGGGAGCAGCAGTTGCGCGGCATGGTCCAACGCCACGCGGAGGAAACAGGCTCGCGTAAAGCGGCTGAGATTTTGCAGCACTGGGACCTTGAGAAAGGGAACTTTGTGCAGATCTGCCCCAAAGAGATGCTGGGCCGTCTGGCAGCCCCCTTGGGGATCGAAGACACCGCGGTGCCCGCCGAATAAGCGACCTGCACTTTGAAAATCAAAGACCGCGCCCCTCAAACGGCGCGGTCTTTTGCATATGGGCAACAGCCCGCTGTAGTCGGGCGCAATCTGCTCGCTCAGCCCGAGGGGCATGGGTATATTGGCCGCTATGGCAAAAGCGAAACGTAAGACACCGTCAAAATCCAAGGCAGCACCGCGCAAACGTCGGCTGACGGTGCATGGCCTGCGTCGTTGGTCCCTACGCGGGCTAGTTGCGGCAGTTGTTTTGCCGGTTCTCTATGTAATGGCGCTGGCCTTCGTGAACCCGCCGATTACCCCCTACATCTGGTCCGAACGCGCGCGCCTTGGTGAGGTGCGTTGGGATTGGGTCAACTTAGAGGACATGCCACCCCACGTAGCGCAGTCTTTCGTTGCCGCTGAGGATGCGAATTTCTGCCTGCATTGGGGCTTTGATATGGGCGCGATTCGCCTCGCCCTAGAGGAAGGCGCGAACCGCGGTGCCTCAACCATCAGCCAACAGGTCGTTAAGAACGTGTTTTTGTGGCAGGGTCGGTCGTGGCCCCGAAAGGCGCTTGAGGCCGTGTTGACCCCGGTCATGGAGGCGACTTGGTCCAAGCGGCGTATTATCGAAGTTTATCTGAACGTGGCCGAACTGGATGAGGGTGTGTTTGGTGTTGGGGCTGCGGGGCCGTGGTATTTCGGGGTTGAGGCCAGGGCGTTGTCAGCAGCACAAGCGGCGCGGTTGGCTGCTGTCCTACCGGCGCCCAAGGTGCGTTCCGCCAAAGAAGCCTCTGCGCGCAGCCGTTCTATCGCCGATGGAGCTGCCACGATCCGGGCGGATGGCCGCGCAGCCTGTTTCGAGAGTTGAATCCCGCCTCCCAAGCGGGCAGAAACGTGGGGAACAACACGCGCGGCGTCCCTTTCCCATGATTCAACTCTATCAATTTGCCCTCTCCCCGTTTTGCCGCAAGGTGCGGCTTGTGCTCGCGGAAAAGAAGCTGGATGTGCAGCTGGTCGATGAGAAATATTGGGAAGATAACCAAGACTTCAAGCGCCGCAACCCGGCAGGCAAGGTCCCTGTTCTGCGGATGGATGGTTTGACGCTGTGCGAAAGCCAAGCGATTTGCGAGTACATCGAAGAAACCCATCCAGAGCCCGCCCTGATACCCAACAACCCCGCCGCCCGCGCCGAGGTTCGGCGGATCGTTTCGTGGTTTGACGATAAATTCCACCACGAGGTGACCTCAAAGCTGGTTTATGAGCGGGTGAACAAAAAACTCACCCGTTCCGGATACCCTGATGGGCGTAACGTCAAAGAAGGCTCTAAGGCGATCAAGTTCCACCTCGATTACATGGGCTGGTTGCTGGACCAACGCCGCTGGCTCGCAGGGAGCGAGCTGACCATGGCGGATTTCGCGGCTGCTGCGCATTTGTCCTGTCTCGACTATATCTCGGACGTTGATTGGGACCGGAACCGTCAAGTGCGCGAATGGTACGCCAAGATCAAATCCCGGCCCGCCTTCCGTTCCATTCTGGCCGATCAAGTCTCAGGCTTTCCACCGCCGCGTCACTATGCGGACCTCGACTTCTGATCCTAGCCCCGCGGAATTGCGGGCGCGTCTGGAGGCTGAGGCGCGGGATGCAGGGTTTGCCTCGATGGGGATATGCGCGCCGGATGCGGTGCCCGAACTGCCCGCGCGGCTAAAGGCATTCGTGGATGCAAACCGCCACGGACAGATGGCTTGGATGGCTGAGCGGATGGCGTGGCGCGGCAATCCCAGCGCGCTGTGGCCTGAGGCGCGATCAGTCATCATGCTGGCCGAACCTTATACGCCCGACAGCGACCCGCTAGACGATATCACCCACCGCGAAAACGGCGTCATCAGCGTATATGCCCGCAATAGAGACTATCATGACCTCGTGAAAAAGCGGCTGAAGCGCGTTGCGCGGTGGCTTGTGGCGGCGGCAGAATGCGAAGTGAAGGTGTTTGTGGACACAGCCCCGGTTATGGAAAAGCCGTTGGCCCAGGCAGCGGGCTTGGGCTGGCAGGGCAAACATACCAATCTGTTGTCCCGCAAGCTGGGGAACTGGTTTTTTCTCGGCGCAGTATTCACAACAGCAGATCTGCCCAAAGACACACCAGAGGCAGAGCATTGCGGCAATTGCCGCGCGTGTCTGGATATCTGCCCCACCCAGGCCTTTCCCGCACCGTTTCAACTGGATGCACGGCGGTGCATTTCCTACCTGACGATTGAACACAAAGGCCCGGTGGATGAGAACCTGCGCCCAGCTTTGGGCAATCGAATTTACGGCTGCGATGATTGTCTTGCGGTGTGTCCGTGGAACAAGTTCGCGGTTGAGGCGACCGAGTTGCGCTATCACGCGCGCGATGATCTGCGTCAGCCCGCGTTGGCGGAACTGGCGGCTTTGGATGACGCAGGGTTTCGCGCGCGGTTTTCGGGCAGTCCGATCAAGCGGATCGGTCGTGACCGATTTGTGCGCAATGTGCTTTATGCCATCGGCAACTCGGCGCAGCCTGATCTGCGGCCCGTAGCGCAAAGCTTATGCGAAGATAATGATCCAACGGTGGCCGATGCCGCACGCTGGGCGGAGGAACGATTGAGATGATCCTGTTAAGTTTTGGCCACGGCTATTCGGCGCGCGCGCTTACGAAACTCTTGCTGCCGCAGGGCTGGCGAGTGATCGGCACAACCCGCACGTCCGAAAAGGCAGAAGTCCTGCGCAGCGAGGGTGTAGAGCCTGTCCTGTGGGGCGAGGATCTGAGCGGCGCTATTGCCGAGGCGACGCATATCCTGACCTCGGCCGGACCAAACGCGGATGGGGACCCGGTGCTGGAAACCTATGGCGCAGCGCTTGCGCCGCACCTTGGGGACAAGGAATGGGTCGGCTATCTGTCAACCACGGGCGTGTACGGTGATCATGGTGGCGGCTGGGTGGATGAGGAAACACCACTCTCGCCCTCAACCCGCAGAGGGCAAATGCGTGTGGAAGCAGAGGCAGCATGGCAGGCGCTGTGTCCGGCGGTGAACCTTTTCCGGCTTGCTGGGATTTATGGGCCGGGTCGTGGGCCGTTTGAAAAGGTTCGGCGCGGCACTGCGCGGCGGATCATCAAGGAGGGGCAAGTGTTTTCCCGCATCCATGTTGAGGACATTGCCCAAGTGCTAGAGGCGAGCATTCGCCGGCCTAACCCCGGCGCGATCTACAACATGTGCGACAATGACCCCGCGCCGCCCCAAGACGTGATTGGCTATGCCGCGGAGTTGTTGGGAGTTCCCCTACCGGAGGCTGTGGACTTTGAGGTGGCTGAGATGACCCCGATGGCGCGCAGCTTTTATGCCGAGAGCAAAAAGGTCAGCAATACGCGTATCCTAAAGGAGCTGGGCGTGACACTGCGCTATCCGGATTACCGCACGGGCCTAGAGGCGTTGTTGGCTGCGGGCGAGTAAATCTGTTCGCGCCCTTTCGCCGGGAAATGCGTGCCTAGAATTGTAATTCAGATTGTTGTGATCGGGTCGCGTTTTGATTCACAAATCGGATAAATGCGCCTATCACAGGCAAAAATAGCCGTTCCGAGGCAGAGCATACATGGCGATCTCAAGACGACTCCTTCTGGCGATGCTTCCGGCGGCTCTTGCGGGCTGTGTGGGTGGCGCAACGACCCGCTATTCTGGCCCCACCGTGACCAAGGTTGAGGTGCATAAAGGCCGGCGCAAAATGTATCTACTGAGCGGTCGGGATGTTCTGCGCGCCTACGACATTCAGCTGGGGTTTACCGCTGCGGGGCCGAAACAGTTTGAGGGTGACGGCAAAACCCCCGAGGGCCGGTTTATCATCGACCGGCGCAATCCGAACTCGGCTTTTTACCTATCACTCGGGATCAACTATCCCCGACCACACGAGGTGGCTTTTGCTCAATCGCAGGGGCGCGATCCGGGTGGTGATATCTTTATCCACGGTTGGGGCAATAAACGGCGCCCGCGATCGGCCGATTGGACGGCTGGGTGTATCGCCGTGACCAATGCCGAAATGCGTGAGATTTATATGATGGTCCAAGATGGGACCATCATAGACATCGTGGCCTAGCTTGCGGGCGCGTCGGGGATTTCGCTGCTGCCGCCAAATCCTGTGTTAAGCACCCACCAGATTTTGCCGTTCGGCTCTTGGAAAAACGCAAAACCCAATTGGCGCGCATCGGGGTCTAGGATCACGGCCCGCGGCCCTTCTTCCTGCATCCACGCCGCAACTGTCTCTAGCTCAGATTCGTAGGTTTCCGACAGGGTTTCGCCCAAAACGGTGCCGGTATAGCCGACGCTACGTGCCCGATCGATTGGGGATGAGCCATCAGATCCAAAGTGCCAAGGTCGGTTTTGGATTGAGATATCGCGGGCATGGGTTGCTGCCGCCGCAGTCAGGACCGGGTTCAGTTCTAATGCGGGCACACCGGCACCTTGGCGCAGCGCGTTTACGGCATCAAGAACGCGAAATGGAATGCGTCGCGCATCGCTTTCGGTGATGCGGTATAGCCTTGGCAGTGGCTTCCCGTCCGGGCCCAAAGCCGATGGCGCGGGAGGTGTACAGGCGGTCAGAGCGGTCGCGGCCAAGAGCGCTAGGGCGTGGCGTCGGTTCATTATACTTGTCCAGGTTGGGCCCGAATTTGGGCGCATGTCATGGCTTGGATATCTCTGAGCAGTATGCAAATCAAATGTGCAGATGCAATTTGACGTCAGCCGCACTGCATTGACCAACGAGTGCGGCTTTGGGGTCATAGAACCCGGCAGATCTTAGGGTTTTGGGCGAGATTCGGGCAATAATACGCCCATTTAGCCGGATATTATGCACTTTGGGGCAATTGCTGTGTCATATTCGCCATGCTCTTTGACGTGCGTTCCACAGGGTGTTGCCATTTTAATCGCAGTCTGATTTTGGTTAAGAGACCTTTGTTTTCGGGCCGTTGAATATGGCAGGCATTGCTGCCTACACCGGGGCACGAGGTACAGTCTTGGGTGCCATAAGGGCCGGCAATCATGCACGGTCCGTGGCGTATCTTGAAGGAAAAACGGTATGAAAAAAATCGCTCTCGCAGCTGCATTCGCTACTCTTGCCACCGGCGCTTTTGCTGGCAACATGGTAGAGCCCACAATGGAACCAGAAGTCATCGTCGAGGACACATCCTCGTCCGCTGGTGGTATCCTGGTGCCCCTACTGGCTCTGGTACTGATCGCAGCTGCCGCTTCCTAAGCGAAGCCATGCTAACGAAAGAAGGCGTCCCTCAGGGGGCGCCTTTTTCGTTTTGTGGACCACTTAGCAAAGGGCGCAACAAAGCCAGAGGATGTGCCCGCAGTGAGAGACGCGTTGAAACGTAGCCCTCTACGGCCTCTTCGCCGAGTGTCATCTGAGGTAGCTGCGCTTGTGGTTCCTGCAGGACTTCCCCGTCGATATCCTGCGAAAAAAGCGGCAATGGTTGCTTTTTTGTAGGGTTTTTGCCTCCCGCAATGCGGCGCGGCGGCTAAGCCCAAGACCTGAAAACGCATCGCAATCCATTACAACAGGTGTCGAAAAGCCTTCCTGTCTGCAATCGCACTCGCAGCAACTGTTACATTTTGGTTATGGGTCCTGAGCTAAAAATCAGGATCTCAGCTGCCAATCTCATCGTGCCTCGGGCAAGAGCCTGATATCTCTGACGGGCTGTGTGTGGCAGGAGTATCAACCTAACCCATTGTGAGAAATAATATAATACAGATAAAAGCGCCGCACTCACCCAGGCACCCCCGACCCAACATCTTCGAAGGTTCGGCAAAAGGCACTCCATCTGCGCCTGAATTAATCAGTAGAGACTCCTCAAAATAGCCCCAAATGCCTAAAGTCACCCCTAAGCGATTGAGACATAAATATTAGACTGAAAACGCGGCGCGGCAGAGCCAGGATCAGCCAGAGATACAAAATCGGGCCCTGGCGCGGGCAGAACCGGGATCAGCGTTTGGGGACCGAAAGGCCCCGGGATTTGCAACGCAAATCGATACGGTGCGCGCGCCCGTGCAGGCAGTGCCCGGGTCGAACACAGCACCGTCACCTGGCGACCATCTGGCAAAGTGGTAGACGGCAACGCCGCAAATTCGACGACCCCGTCTGGATCGTAAACTTCGCTCACTTCGGCCCCCTCGCCCACAATGTGATACGCCCAATGGGCCAATATCGGCATGAACCGCAGCTCGACCACGCGCGCGACCTCATTCAAAGCCACGCGCAATTGCGCCAACACCAACGCGCCTTTCGGATCGCGGGGCAAAGTTGGCGGTGAATTAGTGTCTAACACTGGGAAATCATCATCAATTAAAGCCTCGATGATCGGCACCCGCTGCCATTGTGCACCTTGCGTAACGGTCAATAAATCGGACCGCTTCGCCACTAAATCTAAGGTGATTTCCTCCGGAAAATCATCCCGATCCGTCAAGATATGCCACCCCCGATCCGAAGCACGGATCACCAACCCACTCGCCATGAAAAGCCCTGCGTCGTCCGGCACAACCGTCACAGGAATAGGTTCTGGATCGTAATATCCGTGCCGAAGCACGAGCCGCAAAACCTCTTGAAACATCCCCTACCCTCCCGGCTCAGGCCGCAGGGCTGCCGTAGGCTCCACCGCCAAGGGTAGAACCTGTGCGGTTGCGGCTGCATCAATCAAAACCAAGCGCATTTTGAACATGACCGACGGCACATACCGACCACCCATATTGCCCCACAATTGCCCAACCTCCTCGACCCGCAGGTTTGCCACCTCAACCGAGAATTGATCTATTCCAATGGGCATTTCAGGCGTGTTTTGGGGGGTCAAAAGCGGCGTAGCTTGGAAAAACATTAACGCCTTCGAAATTAACTTAATGCCCTCGCCATAAATTTCAGGATCGTGGCCCGAAGCGAGCATAAAGTAGACATCCAAATGCAGCGGCTGCATGCTCGCCAACGCAGTGCGGATACCCCGCGCGACCCCGCGCGGCGTTTTATCCTCTGCGATATTTGTCACAAATATAGCTAGGCGATTGCGTGTTTCAGCTACCGGGTTGCCCTCCGCATCGCTCAGCGGGGCCATCACAACAAGATCTTCACTAACTTCAAATTGGGCGGAAAAATATGCATTCAACCGATCGCGCAAGAGGATCAGGGCCACATTAATCATGGATCAAGCGTCCAATTCGCGCCCTCTGGATACTCACAAACCACACACAAACCATCCCACAAGCTCCGTCCCACAGGTTACAAAGCGTCGGGCGGCGACTTAAAATTGAAAGAAACACATCAATGAATTGACCTAACGTAAGCTGACTGTTTCCAAAAACAAAGATAAACCTTAGCGATTGTGAAAGTTATTTTTACAATCACAGGTCTTCTCGACATTTTTTCAACATTAGATGAGCTCGAGGCACGACCAACGACTTGGCTACCGATCGCAAATGACCGCCCGTAGGCTTCGTCAATTGCACCCTGCCCTATCCGATGTGTCTTAATACTACAAAAGTAATGGAAAGAATGAAAAGCAATCACAGCTTTACTGAATAGCCTGTCCAGCAATATTCAACAAACGCAACAATCTGCGCCAGACATGAAAAATAGGGCTATTCATACGTATAGTGTCTTCGACGCAGAATTTCATTGCTCGTATCTTTGCATCTGATTGAGCCCGGCACTGAACAGCATCAAACACTTTTCGCGCACTGACCAATTAAGCGCATCGCCAGAACACTTACATCCCAGTGAACTCACAGACCGATTGGTTCAGCCTAAAGTTCGGCTAACAGCCGCGCCTATCTAGCGCGCAAAAATGAAGACGCTCTCAAACGAAAATTCACATCGCCGTTGCAAAAGATGGAGAATAAAGAAGCGCTGCTAGGCAAGTTCCCGACTACTTGAACCGATGCGCGACTCAGCCGGTAAACTTCGAACTCGGCCTGCCCCGAATGCCATCAAATAGCCCGAGGCAAAGTTCCCTCCATTATGCCCAAATAGCATCAAGATTAAAAGCTGACATCGAACCATGGCGCCCACAGTTTGTTCGAGTGGAGCGTTCAAGTCGACAGCTAAATAGACGTTAATCGGCGTCGCGCCTGGTTGGAGATTGGGATGCCGCCGATTTTAGCGCCATGTTCTGAAACAGGTTTAATATGCAGGTTTCGCTGCGAAACCTGCTCTGAACCTACAAGCGACCGAGCCAAATAGGAAGCTGCGTTACGCACGCCCTCTCGCCCAAGAACATAGTCAAGCTTTGCACTCAAAACCGCCTCGCCATGTTCTTTAATCCATTGCCTTGCAAGACGAGCAGTCACCCCAAGGCCACGTAATCTAGGATATACATCAGAATTTCTAAGGCCCTCGCCATCGTCTCGATCAAGGATTGAAAGCTGAGGGTTCTCAGCAATTTTGAACCGAATACGACTAACCGCACGACCCGTTTTTCGTAGCTCTGGTGTGATTATAAGGTTGGACATTTTGTTCACTTCTGCGACCGAGGGCTTAATGATCTCGGCATTAAGGTGTTTGAACGTCTCATAGTAATGGCTATCGCCCACGGCCATAAGACGGCGAAAAAGGCCTAGATCCCACCAACCAGTCGAGCCTGTACGAATTAACCGATAGCAGTTTTCGTAGAGAAATAGTGCATGCCCGGACGTGAGGTGTCTTTGAATGTTAAGGTTGATTAAGGCAAAGACTTTGGGATCGTGAAGCTTTTGAGCGAGGGCAGGGGGGTAGGCGTATTCGCAGACACCGGCTTTGAGCTTGGAGTAAGAGAGGAGCGCCGAGACGCCCCATTCTTGCTGGCCCTTTTCATCCAGGATATCCCACTCTGCTACTGTCTCAACGAGGCCACGGGCGACGCGAAATGGTCAACGATTAAAGCGATTGTACGCGCGCCCGAGGCCTTGGGCGGGCCGTTTGTGGCGATGGTCGAGGAAAACGAGATTCGCGCGCAGCTGAGCCATTATGAGCGGGGTCGGATTGCGGTGATTGCTGCTCAGCAGGGCGTGTTTACCAACACTGAAGCTGCGGTTAACGCGCTATTCCCGGTCGCGAGTAAGGCCAAGCGGTCGAAGATCCGGTCCTTTGCGGTGATCTTTGAAGAATTGGGCGATGTTCTGCATTTTGCCGATTTGATCACGGAAAAGCTGGGTCTACGGATCGCGAATGCGCTGCGCGAGGGGCATGAAGAGCACCTGCGCGACATCGTGATTAACGGCTTGGCGGATACCCCCGATCAGGAAGTTGCGTTGTTGAATAAGGCGCTCGATGCGTTGGGGCCTGCGTTGGATGCACCGCGCCGTTCGGGGCGCCCGCGCAAGCAGGCGGACTCGGTGACCCGCTCCGGCAATGGGATGGCCATGAGTGCTGCGCGCAAGGGCCGTGTGACGACCATTCGGATCGAGGGTAGGGCGCTGGAAAACCCTGCGTTAGAGACTTTATGGGCTCAGATTGAGCGGCTATTGGCGGAAGAGTAGGCGGCGCGCGGCAAGCCAGCTGGCCAGTGCCATCAGGCCCGCCGTTGCGAGGCAGGCGGAGAGGCCCCCGAGTTGGTAGCTGACCCCGGATAGGAGGGTTCCGATGAGCCGCCCGGCCGCGTTTGCCATGTAGTAGAAGCCTACGTCACGGGTGATGCGCTCAGCCGCGCCAAAGGCGAGGATGAGGTAGGAATGGACTGAGGAGTTCACCGCGAAGACAAAGCCGAAGATCAGGAGACCAGTGACGAGAGTTGCGGTGAGCCACAGGGCAGGCCCGTCGATTGTGAGCGTAAGGGCCGCGAGAGCGAATGGGATTGGGACGAGTGCGCTTGCCCATGTGATCGCTTTTCGAGTGATTGTCGCCTCGGATTGGGTGGGTCCGCCGAGGATGCGCGGGGCGAGGGCTTGGACTGCGCCGTAGCCGATGATCCAGCAGGCCATGAAGCCGCCGACAAGGAAGAATGCTTCACGGCGGCCATCGGGGGTTCCGTCGGAGAGCACGCTTTGGAAATAAATCGGCAGGCCCACGACGAACCACACATCGCGGGCGCCGAACAGGAACATGCGGGCAAGGCTGAGCCGGTTTACGCGGGCGTCGCTGGAGCGCCATTCGCCGCGGGCTTTGGTGGGTTTGCTCGGGCCGGGCAGGCCAGGGGGCAGGAATGCGACGACTGCGATCAGGATCGTGAGCAACACCGCCGCCATGCCCCAGATGGCGGCTTGGAACCCTGCGAGGCCCAATAGTGCGGCTCCTAGGAAGAACCCGGCCCCTTTGACCGCGTTTTTGGATCCGGTGAGCACGGCGACCCATCGAAAGAGGCCTCCGTTCTGGGTGGGGGCGAGCAATTTGACGGCGGATTTGGAGGACATCTTGGCGAGGTCTTTTGCAACGCCAGATACGCCTTGGACGGCCATCACAAACGTGACGGAGGCCGCGATGGACCATGTGGGATCGAGCTGTGCCAAGGCCACCAGCGCGCCGATTTGCAACGCCAGCCCGGCATAAAGCGTGGCCGCAAGCCCGAACCGGGCCGCCAGCCAGCCTGCACAGAGGTTTGTGACCATGCCCGCGACCTCATAGAGCAGGAACAGCCATGCCAGTTGCACCGGCGAAAAGCCGAGGGCGTTGAAGTGCAAAAGGACCAGCATTCGCAGCGCGCCATCCGATAGCATGAACGCCCAATAGGCGGCTGTGACGGCGGTATAGGCGCGCAGCGGATTGGCGGCAGCGGGTGTCATAGTGCGCCAGCAACCATGCGTGTGATGTCGCCCAAGCGGCAGCTATAGCCCCACTCGTTATCGTACCACGCATAAAGCTTTAGCTGGGTTCCGTTAATCACCATCGTGGACGGCCCGTCGATGATCGCGGAACGGGGGTCATTCGTGAAATCGCATGATACGAGGGGGCGGGTTTCATAGCCCAAGATGCCCTTGAGAGAGCCTTCTGCGGCGTCGGCGAACAGTTGGTTGACCTCTTCGGCGGTGGTTTCACGGTTCAGCTCAAACACACAATCAGTGAGGGAGGCGTTAAGCAGCGGCACACGCACGGCGTGGCCGTTTAGGCGGCCCTTCAGCTCGGGGTAGATGAGGGTGATGGCCGTTGCACTGCCGGTCGTTGTGGGGATCAGGTTCGTAAGAGCGGAGCGCGCCCGGCGCATGTCTTTTGCGGGGCGGTCCACGATGGTTTGGGTGTTGGTCACATCGTGGATCGTTGTGATGGAGCCATGTTTGATCCCGAGGTTTTCGTGGATCACTTTGACCACGGGCGCCAAGCAGTTGGTCGTGCAAGAGGCCGCCGTGACAAGAGGTTGCGTGCCGTCAAACAGGTTGTGGTTCACGCCGTAGACAAGGTTCAGGGCGTCGCCGTCCTTGACCGGGGCGCTGACGACCACGCGCTTGACCCCCGCGGCGTAGTATGGCGCGATCTTGGCGGAGGTTTTGAACACGCCGGTGCAGTCGATCACGAGGTCAATGTTCATCTCCTCAAGGGGCAGGGCCTCAATGGTTTTTTCATGGGTGAGGGGTATGGTGCGGCCATCAATCGTGAGGCCGGTATCGGTGTGCGTAACGGGGCGGGACCAGCGGCCATGGACGCTGTCGAATTCAAGCAGGAGGGCGTGTTGCTCGGCGTCACCGACGGGATCGTTCAGCAAGACGATCTCACCGCCTGCGCCAGTGTCGATGAGGTCGCGCAGAACGAGTTTTCCGATGCGGCCGAGGCCGTTGAGTGCGATGCGGGTCATGGGATTAACCTTGTTTAGGAGTATCTGTGCCGATGGCGTCTAAATGCGTTTGGAGACAGATCGGGCTGAGTGCGGTGAAAGGGAGTTTGAGAAACGCCGTGATCCGGTGCCGCAGGAGCGCGTAGGTCTGGGCGAAAATGGCGGCGTGGTCAGTGTCCGTGTCGGAGGTATTTGATGCGGGATCGGGGACACCCCAATGTGCGGTAAAGGGGTGGCGTGGCCAGGGCGCGCAATCTCGTGCGGCGGCGGCGTCGCAGACGGTGAACACAAAGTCTTGTCGCGGCGCGTCTGGTTGTTGGAATTCGGTGATGTGTTTGGCGCGCAAATTTGACGTGTCATGCCCATTGCGCGCTAGCGTTTCGATGGCCCATGGGTTGAGCGTGCTGTTGGGCAATGTCCCCGCAGAGGCCGCGCGTATTTGGACAGGGCTGTTGGGGGCAAGATCGCGCAACAGGGCCTCAGCCATGATAGACCGGGCGGAGTTCTTGGAGCAGATGAACAAGACGTTCCAAGGGCCGTTGGACGGGGCCGCGAGGCTGGCCTGAATGGGGGCTATCAGGTCCGGCCGTGCGCGGCCCATGTCCAGCGCGAGGTAGCTGAGCAGCGCCTCGGCGACCTCTATGTTGACGGAATAGAACAGCGACCGGCCATCGCGGTCGACGTTTGCCAGACCGCTGGCCACCAAATCGGACAGATGATGAGACAGGGTGTTTTGTTTGACCGCAAGCGCGGTTGCGATTTCGGTCGGGCGGACGCCTTGGGGCGCGAACCGCATCAACAGGCGGAACGTGGCCAATCGGCCGGGGTGGCCGAGGGTCGAGAGGGCGCGGGTGGCGAGCGTGGTATCCATATTTCCCGTTTTATGGAAATATG
The DNA here is from genome assembly GCF_001458315.1 of Thalassobacter stenotrophicus. Taxonomy (GTDB): domain Bacteria; phylum Pseudomonadota; class Alphaproteobacteria; order Rhodobacterales; family Rhodobacteraceae; genus Thalassobacter; species Thalassobacter stenotrophicus. The sequence continues at coordinate 152,786 of NZ_CYRX01000026.1, forward strand.
GATACCAGTCGAGTGAAAGTTTCGTGACAGTCTAGAGGCAGCTGGCCAGTGCAGTCGCAAGGTTGCGAATAAGCTGCGGATAGAGCGCAGGCCCCGGCGTCAGATCGACGCCAAGCGGGTCGCTAACGGCTGTTTTTGCGGTGGTCCCATCGAGGACGGTAGCGAGGATACCGGGGTTGAATTGTGGCTCCGTCAGGACGCAGGCGATGTCTTGGTCCCGGACGCGGTCGCGGACCTGTGCGATCCGTGCGGGGCTTGGGTCTGTTGCGTCGCTAAGCGAGATGGCCCCGGCGGCAGGAAAGTCGAAGGCCGCTTCAAAGTATTGATATGCGTCGTGAAAGACAATGAAGCTGCGGTTGCGAACCGGGTCGAGGGTGGCGCTGATTTCGGCGTTTAGCTCGTCCAGCTCAGCGCGGGCGGCGGCGGCGTTAGCAAAGTAGGTGCCCGCGTTTTCTGGGTCTGCCGCAGAGAGTTCCGCCGCGATCAAGTTGAGCCATGCGCCCGCGTTTGCGGGTGAAAGCCAAGCGTGGGGGTCATGGGTGCCGTGTGCGTGGTCGTCGTGTTCCGCGTGATCGTGGGTGTCGTGATCCGCGTGGTCGTCGTGATCGTCATGTGCGGCGTGATCTGCATGGTCGTCGTGCCCGTGATCATCGTGCGCATGATCGTCATGACCGTGGTCATCATGGCCGTCATCTTTGTGCCCGCGGTCGTCGTGATCATTGTGGCTGTGGGCTTCAAACAGGGCGTTTTCGCGGACATCGAGGCGGGTGGTCACGTCCGCCTCTAGTAGGGTCAGAACGCTGGCGTTGGCCGCAAGGGTTTCGACCGCGTGGTCCATCCATGGCGCGAGATCTTCGCCCATCCACACCACGATATCCGCGTTTTGGAGGGCGGATGCCTCGGACGGGCGGAGGTTGTATTCATGGGGCGACGCGCCGGGGGGCAAGATCAGATCGGGGGTGCCGACGTCCGCCATGACCCGCGCCACGAGGGAGTGGACCGGAGTGATATCAACCGCAACACGCGGGGCGTCGGCCATGGCTGTGCCGCCGATCAATGTGAGACAAAGCGCGAGGGCGGGGCGGATTCTGGACATCAGGGCCTCTGTGTGATTGTATAACGTTGCGAGTCGTATAAATGATACATAATAACATGACAAGGGAGGCCCGCCCGATGACATCAAACCTCGCGACCCCATTGGGATTTGAAGCGCACGACCACGCGGCCTGTGTGAGCGGCGCGTTGGAAGCCGTCGAGGCGCGCTGTGCGGCAGAGGGTCTGCGCCTGACCCCTGTGCGTCGCAAGGTGTTGGAGTTGTTGTTGCGCGAGCATCGGGCGCTTGGGGCCTATGCGATCTTGGATTTGTTGCGCGATGCTGGGTTCGGATCTCAGCCGCCGGTGGCCTATCGGGCGTTGGATTTTCTGGCCGAGCATGGGTTTGTTCACAAGATTGAGCGGTTGAACGCCTTTGTCGCCTGTGCGCATCCCAATGAGCGGCATTCGCCTGCGTTTATGATTTGCCGATTGTGCGATGCCGTGGCAGAGGCGCAGTCAGGGCCCACGCGCGGCGCGCTGGGGGCTGCGGCGCAGGCGGCTGGGTTTGAGATTGAAAAGACGGTCCTAGAGGCCGAAGGGGTTTGCCCCGCGTGTAAGGATAAACCCCGAGTATGAGTTTGATTTCGGTTGAAAATTTGCAGGTTCGCTATGGGGCGAACACGGTTTTGCGCAACGTTTCACTGGCCATTGAACCCGGTGAAATCGTCACGATTGTGGGGCCGAATGGGTCCGGCAAGACCAGCCTTTTGCGCGCAATTATTGGGGCGGCAACGCCCGCGGCGGGGCAGATCGCTTTGCGTCCGGGGTTGAAAATCGGCTACGTGCCGCAAAAGCTGCATATCGATCCGACGCTGCCGATTACGGTTGAACGGTTCATGCAGCTGACCGATCGGGTGCCGCGCGCGACGTGCCAAGCGGCGCTAGAGACGGCAGGTGTTCCGGGGTTGTTGAAGCGGCAGATGTCGCAGCTTTCGGGTGGGCAGTTTCAGCGGGTTTTGCTGGCGCGAGCGTTGATCAATCATCCCGATGTTTTGTTGCTCGATGAGGCGACGCAGGGTCTGGACCAGCCGGGGTCAGCCGCGTTTTACCAGCAAATTGAGACAGTGCGCCGCGACACGGGCTGCGCCGTTTTGATGATCAGTCATGAGTTGCACGTCGTGATGAGCGCGTCGGACCGGGTGATTTGCCTCAACGGGCATGTGTGTTGTGAGGGTGCTCCAGAGGTTGTGGCCTCGGCCCCCGAATACCGCGCGCTATTCGGGACCGGAACGGGCGGGGCCTTGGCGTTGTATCGTCATGATCACGATCACACGCATGGCGATGGTTGTGGGCATGACCACGCGCACGCAGATGCGCATTCAAAAGAACATGAGGCCGCTGAATAATGTTGGATGATTTTATGACCCGCGCGACGCTTGCGGGGGTTGGGGTGGCCTTTGCCGCGGCCCCATTGGGGTGTTTTGTCGTCTGGCGGCGGATGGCGTATTTCGGTGATGCAACGGCCCACGCGGCCATTTTGGGCATCGCTTTGTCGTTGGCTTTGCAAATTTCCGTGTTTGCGGGGGCGATGGTGGTCGCGTTGATTATGGCTCTGATGGTGACGCATTTGGCGGGGCGCGGCTATGCGATTGACACCTTGTTGGGCGTTCTCGCGCATTCGGCCCTCGCGTTTGGGTTGGTGGCGGTGTCGTTCCTATCGGGGGTGCGCATCGACCTGATGGCCTATTTGTTCGGCGATATCCTTGCGGTTTCGCGGCTGGACTTGATGGTTATCTGGGGGGGCGCTGCGCTTGTTGTCGGGCTGATATTGTGGCGGTGGTCGGCGTTGTTAACCTCAACCCTTAATGAGGAATTGGCCTATGCCAGCGGGCTGAACCCCAAACGCGAACAGCTGATCTTGACCATTTCGCTGGCGATTACCGTGGCGGTCGCGATCAAGGTCGTGGGGGTTTTGTTAATTGCGGCGATGTTGATCATTCCGGCTGCTGCGGCGCGTGGGCTTGCCCGCACGCCTGAGGCTATGGCGGGGATTGCCGCCGCGATTGGGGCGATCTCGGCGGTGGCCGGGTTGCAGGGGGCCTATGTGTTCGACACGCCCGCGGGTCCCTCGATCGTTTGCGTGGCGGCTATTTTGTTTGCGTGTCTTAACCTTTGGGGGTGGCGCAGTCGCAGCGGTGTTTAGGCGCGGTTGATGCGGATCAATCGCATTTGTCCTTTTGGCAGCACGATGGGCTGACAGCAGAAAGGACAGGACATGGCGTTAACCCATCTGTGTGAAATCTTAATGAACCAAGATCCGGAGGGCCCGCCCAAGGAGGCGCCTATGCCGGATGACCCGACCCCGATGCCGCCATCGCGAGAGGATCCGCAGACCGAAGACCCCATCGCGCCTCCGGCAATGCCAGAAATGCCCGCGCCAGATGTGCCGATTGAAGTGCCGGGGAATGACCTTTTTGAGGCTGGACACCCCCCGGGATAGACCCGAGTTAATGCGCAAAAAACACCGGTATTTCAGTTTGTTCAACCATCGACCGCGTGGTGCCGCCCAGCACAGTCTGAATCATGCGGCCGCGGGCATAGGCGCCCATAACGATCAGGTCGGCGCCGGTTTCGCGGGCGCGGTCTTGGATACAATCTGAGATCGATCTTTCGCCGCTGGGATACTGAGAGACGGTGACGGTGCAGCCATGGTGGCTGAGCCATGCGGCCAAATCGGTGCCGGGATCTGGGCCGTCATGTTCGGGGGTCATGATGGGATCAATGCAGCCTATAACCACTTCTTGAGCATTCTTAAGATAGGGCAGGGCGCGGTGGACGGCCGCGGCCGCAGGGGGGCTGCTATCCCATGCGATGAACACTCGGGTGGCTTTGTGGGCGGTATTGGCGTTGACCTGAAACCCGATGGGCGAGTGGAACAGCACGCCAGAAATCGACTCGCGCAGAAGGTGGGGCGTTTCGCGCAGATTGTTTGCAAAGACGGCCTCATCACTGACGCGGGCGCATCGGGCGACCTGATGTTTGACGTGTAGCGAGGCGGTCAGCGTGCCCATGACTTGCCCCGAAGTCCCGTGGTGCGCGAGCAGTTTTTCGACCTCATCCACGCGGGTTTGTTGAGCGTTGTGAGCCTGTTGGACCTGCATCTGCCAGTTGTCGGGGATGTTGACGGCGCCGTAGGGCGGGATGCCGTAGGCGTAGGCGGGCAGGGCGGGCGTGGGATCAACCAACAGGCACACAAGGTGGGTTCCGTCGCGGCCTGTCATCTCCGCCATGGCGGCAATCTCGGCGTCTGGGGTTGCGCTGTTCATCACGAAAAGAAGGGTGCGGCTGCTCATGGTGGTCTCCGTTCTGGGGGCGGCAGTGGCCAAATCATGAGAGGAGCGTGACACGGGCGCGCGGGCCGGGACTGACAAAGATCAATAGACCTTGGGTCGGGCTGTGGCATCGGAAGAGGGTTAACGGATTGGACCGCGGGTGTTGACGCCCAAGCAGGAGAGAAGCGGATGAAGAAGACCACACGACGGAGGGAGACGGCGGACGCGCTATCGCTGCCGGATCTGTGCCGGTTTGTTCATGCAGATGAAGATTGGATTATCGAGTTAGTAGAGGAGGGCGTGTTAACGCCTGTGGGCAGTCATCGCGGGAATTGGCGGTTTGTGGGGGCGAGTATCGTGCGTGCGAAAAAGGCCGGTCGGTTGAGCCGCGATCTGGGGATCAACGCACCGGGTCTGGCGCTTGTGTTGGAGTTAATGGAGGAACGGGATGCGGCGCGTCGGCGGCTTGCGCGGTATGAAATTCCGTAAAGTAGGCTCTATTTCAGCCGATTTTTGTATTTCCGATAGAGGCGGCTGTTTACCTTTATGAACTGTGACAGACCGCGGCCCAACAGGCCCGCCGGGCTTTGGCGCAAGTAGAGATAGCCTGTGACGCTAGCGATCAGACCGCCGAATGCGTTGAGGATGAGGTCGCCCATCGTGTCGCTGAGGCCGGACTTTTGCATGTTCATCCCAAGGCCCGCGTCCATCGTGAATTCAAAAATTTCCCATGTGGCGCCGACGGTCATGGCGACGCAAAAGCTGATGAGCGCGATGGCGGAGGGGGGCGCGGCGAAGCGGTCGCCTTCGAACAACATGAAGGCGAACAAGAACCCCATGAGGCCAAATCCCACCGCCGAAGAGCCATGGAGCGCGAGGTCCCACCACCACAAACGTTCGTAGAAATCGAACGCCTCGCCCAGGAAGATGGAGGCAAAGCAAAACAGCGTGGTGAACAGCAAAAAGGGCAGGGGGAGTGTCAGGGACCAGCGGGCTGCGAGCAAGGGGGGGACCAGTGCGAGGCTGAGGGTGGTGAGGCTGACGAAGGCGAGGGACCAGCGCGCTAGGCCCAAAGAAATTAACCCCGTTAACAGTAGAAGTGTCCAGATGATCAGCATTGTACTGCTGGTATTTGGGATCACTTTCATGGGGGTAAATCGCTCCGTAGGTGTTAAAATCGCACGTGTTAGACACTATCTATGTGGGATGTCGTCACATTTCATCCGTATCGCCAGCTATAATATGCGCAAAGCCCGTGGGCTTGATCAACGACGTCGTCCGGAGCGGACCTGCGCAGTTCTTAACACTTTGGGGGCGGATGTTGTGGTCTTGCAAGAGGCGGATCGGCGGCTGGGGCCGCGCCCGCCCGCGCTATCGCGAGAGATGATTGCAGCGGAAACCGATTTTGACGTGGTTGAGGTGTGCGACAATGGGCTAAGCCTTGGGTGGCACGGCAATGCGGTTTTGGTGCGCAAGTGGCTGAGCGCGGGTGACGTGAAGCGCGTGTCTTTGCCGGGGTTGGAGCCACGCGGTGCGGTTCGGGTGGGGCTGAACGTTGGGCCGGGTCTGACGCTTGTGGCCACCCATTTGGGGCTGCGACGGCGAGATCGTCGTGCGCAGTTGGCCGCGCTGACTGCGGCCACGGCTGACGATACCCATTGCATCATTGGCGGTGATTTTAACGAATGGTCGGTGGCCAAAGGGCTCGAACCCTTGGCCGCGCGGTTCAACACCCACAGTCCGGGCCGGTCGTTCCATGCGCGGCGTCCGATTGCGGCACTGGACCGGTTTGCGATGACGCCGGGTGTCATTTTGCGCGACGCCGGAGTCGAGGAAGGGCCGTTGGCCAAGATCGCCTCGGACCATTTGCCGATCTGGTCGGACATCGAAATCCCGCCCGCTACTTGCTGAACAAAATGGGAACTTTGTGATCGCGCAGCAGTTCATACGATGTCGCGCCGATCACAAAATCATAGGTCGAAGAATGGCCGAACGCACCTGTTACGATCATGTCAGCGCCTTTTTCAAAGGCCACGGCGCTGAGGACCGATGCGATGCTTTGGCCCAAGGGATCGCGATGTTCTAGGGTTGGGCGCAACCCATGGCGCGCGAACATTTCGGTAATGGCGATGGCGTCATCGGCGGCCATCAGGTCCTCAGCGGTGCGGCCCACGCTTAGCACGGTCAGACGCGCATCAGGCTCGGCTATGCATAGGACATCATGTGCGGCGCGCGCGGCTTCGCGGGTTTCGCTCCAGCCGAGGACGATCTTTTCGCCGATCTCGGGGCCTTGATAATCAGCGGGGATTACCAGCACCGGCCGCCCACATTCGCGGATCACGTCGCGCTGGATCTGGCGCATATCGCGGGGGTCCGTGTCTTGGCCATCTTGGGCCATGATCACCAGATCAGCGGCGCGGGCGCTTTCGATCATGCGGTCGGTGGCGGAGCGGGTATCAGCCCGTACAACCCTAAATTCGCTGACGAAATCCTCGGGGCTGGTGTGGTGTTCGAAGATATCTTCGATTTCGGCGGTTTCTTTATTTTGGCTGCTGCGAAAAGCCAAAAACGTGTCTTCTGGGATGTGCATGGCGATGCCGGGATAGACCAAGATCGCTTCTACGGTGCGCAGGCCCACAAGATGCGCCCCATGTTTTCGGGCAAGGGGCACGGCGACTTTTAGAATGGTCGCGGTCTGCTCGGCCGTAGTGAGACAGACGAGAATGGTCTTGGGTCGCATGGCGTGCTCCTTTTTGCGGCTTGGGGTTTGCGCAAAAGGTTAACAGCGCGCGGGCGTCCTTGATTGATCCCTATCAATTGGGGTCGGGCCGGGTCGCGTAGGGTGCTCCTATGTGCGGGCTGAGAGGAGCGATCAGATGACCAAACATGCCAAAACCGGGACCACTGTCTTGGCGATTGCCCTGATGGTCGGGGCCGCTGTGGCCCGTGCGGATGGCGGCGAGGTGTCGAGCATCACGCATGGGGGTGACACCTATATTGCGGGCGCGCAGGTGCATCAGGCAATCCGCAGTCCGGGTGATACTTTTGTTTCTGGGCGCACGGTTGAGGCGAGCGGCGAGGCGGGGCAGGATTTGCATGTCGCTGGACTGGATCTGTCGATTGGGACGGATGTTGCGGGGGATGTTTACGCCGCCGGCATGACCGTCGTGGTGCGGGGCAACGTGGGCCAAGACCTCACGGTCGCGGGGCTATCGCTGCGCACGGAGCGCGAGGCAATCACCCAAGGAAACGTTCGGTTGTTTGGCAATTCGGTCACGATTGAGGGGCCAATCGAGGGGGCCTTAATGGTCACGGGCCGCGACGTGATCGTGAATGCCGCCATTGCGGGCGACGTTCGGATCATGGCGCAGACCCTGACGTTTGGCGCGGATGCTGTCATCAGCGGTGCCCTGACGTATTCGACCCCGGACCGCATCACGGTGCCCGGCCGCGTGGCCGCCGCAGAGCGGGTCGTGTTTGAACGTCTCTCACACGCGGACATGTGGGAGGAGTGGGACGAGTTCGGCCAAGACCTGCCCGGGGTGCCACCCTTTGCCTCGATGGTGATGGGTTTCGTGATTTCGCTGCTGTTTTTTGTTGCGCTGGGGGCGGTGATGCTCAGCTTTATGCCTGAGCGGGTGTCGCGCCTGCGCCGTAGCGTATCAGATGCGCCGGGACGGTCGATATTGTTGGGCGTTGGGGGCCTGTCCCTGTTGTGCGGCTTGGTGCCCGTTACCGCGTTAACGGTGGTGGGCCTGCCCTTTGTGCCGGTCGTTTTGTTGGCCATCGTGGTGGCGTGGATCTTGGGCTACGCTCTTGGGACATATGGCGTGGCCATGCGGATTTGGTCCGGATTTGGCCGCGAGGCGGACCCAAGCATCACCGCGCGCCTGTTTGTTTTTGCGGCGGCGTTGAGTGTGGTCGCGCTACTGAATTTCATCCCCTTTGTTGGCTGGGTGATCAATTACACGCTTGTTTTGCTGGGGGTTGGCGCGATGACCCGGGCCGCGTGTCGGCGGATTATGAAGGCCTCGGACCTTGATGCCGGGCCGAGTGGGGACGGATCAAACCAAGAAAGGACAGGACTATGACAACGCAAGGGTTGGAAGTGATCGACCACAGCGTGCAGCTGACCCATGAATGGATCAATGAGTTGGCAGAGCGGTTGGACTGGGCCTCAAAACGGAATGCATTGCGGCTGTTGCGGGTCACGTTGCAACGTGTGCGTGACCATCTGCCGGGCGATGAGCTGGCGCAGTTTTCGGCCCAGATGCCCGTGTTTGTGCGTGGGTTTCTGTTCGAGGGTTGGGCGCCGAAACGGACCCTTTTCAAAGAGCGTTCGGGCTGTGCGTTTATCACCGCGATTGATACGTTAATGGCCGACAGCAGTGAATATCGCGGGCGTGAGGATATCCGCTGTGTGTTTGATCTGTTGAACGCGCGCCTAAGCCCCGGTGAGATTGAGGATATTCGCGCCTGTCTACCGCAGGATTTGCGCGCGTTATGGCCTGTGCCCGGCACGTGAAAATAGCCCTACGATGGTGTCGTAGGGCTAAGAATCCTTGTGTTAGTCTAGGTCACCCAGCGAAAGCCCTAGAAGGGCGGTGGGTTTTTGGATGATGACTGTATGGCTTTGGTCAATCGCGATGATCTTGCTTTTGCGCAGTTGCGTGAACGTGCGGCTGACGGTTTCGGTGGTCAAACCGAGGAAATCCGCGATGTCGGACCGACACATCGGTAGTTTGACCTGACGATAGTTGCCCAAGTCTTGCCCGACACGATCTGTTAACACACATAAAAACGACGCCAGCTTTTCGGTCGCCGATTTTCGCCCAAGCATCATGAAATGGTCTTGCATGGCGCTGATTTCGCGCAGGGCGGCCTGCAATAGTGCGCTATGCAGCACGGGGTCGCCTTCGCCGGTTTCAAGGTGTGCACGGCGGAACGGTTGCAGGCGGGCATCCGTAAGGGTTTCGCAATCGGTGTGGTGTTGACCATCAGCGGGAAACCCAATGATATCGCCGGGATAGCCAAAGGCGATAACCTGCCGCCGCCCATCTGCAAGCAGCCGGGTCAGACGGACAACTCCACTGGTGACTTGATAGAGCCAGTCCACTTCATCGCCCTCATAGTACAAAAACGCACCGGGGCGCAGGCGGGCCTCAGCCGGTTTTGGAGTGCTGCTGGCCAAGGGGGCAAGGGGGGCGGCGATCGTGCCGGGATCAGGAATTGTGACGTACATCAATGTGTCCTCCGCGCTCGTGTCGGAGTGACATTGGTTAACGAGTGTAATATGCATTAATTTATATATGTAGCTTTTTGTAATTTTTTGTAACGTTGGGTCATCGGTTTTGGGGTACAGATAAGGCTCCCCGCGACCCGTTTTATGCATTGTGAGACATGAACATGGGTGATCCGACAATTCTGATTGTGGATGATGACCCCAAGATACGGACGCTTTTGCGAAACGTGTTAGAAGGCGACGGTTTCGCAGTGTGTGAAACCGCATCGGCGGCCGGCGTCCATGAGGCGCTAGCGCAGGGTCACATAGATCTAATCACGCTGGATATTAATCTTGGTAAAGATAACGGTGTTGATCTGGCGCGCGAAATACGGCGCACGTCTGCGGTGCCGATTGTGATGTTGTCAGGCAAAGATGACGTGATTGACCGGGTTGTCGGGCTTGAGGTTGGGGCGGATGACTACATCACCAAACCGTTCCATATTCGCGAAGTAACTGCCCGAATTCGGAGCGTTTTGCGGCGGTCTGTGCGCACGGGTGTTGCGCCTGTGTCCTCTGCCGAAGCGTCTTCGGCGGATCGTGTTTTGCAGTTTCGTTTTGATGGGCTAACCGCAATACCGGAGCAACTTGAGCTTTTGGATCGAAATAATGTCGAATGTAATCTGACAGTTGGTGACTTTAAGCTGTTGATGATATTTCTTGAGCGGCCCAAGAGGGTCCTGTCGCGTGATCAGTTGTTGGATCTAACGGGCGGGACTTCTTGGACGCCGATGGATCGCACGATCGACAATCAGATAGCGCGGCTTCGCAAACAGATTGAGCGTGATCCCGCGACCCCTAAGCTGATCAAAACGGTGCGCGGTGTGGGCTATACGCTGACCTGCACGGTTACGGAGGTTCACGCCCCCGAGCTAGGTCCGAGCAAGGCATGAAGCCGCTCGATCAGGTCCGCTTGGCGGTAAGGTTTGTGAAGGATTTCTTGCGGTGTAGCGCCCGGCATTGAACCCGTAACTGCATCGCTGGCGTAACCAGAGGTTAACAGGACCTTTAGCTTGGGAAATTCCGTGCGGATACGCGCGGCGAGATCATAGCCGTTCAGCGCACCGGGCATCACCAAATCTGAGAATACCAAGTCAACGGCAACCCCGTCTTTAAGCATTTGGTAAGCTTCATCACCGGAACTTGCTTCTTCGGTTGCGAAGCCCAAATCGCGGATACGCTCAATCGAGATTTTGCGCACCACAGCGTTGTCTTCGACGACCAAAATGCGCTCTCCGTTGCCGTGCCAAGGCGCGATTGGTGTGTCGGGTTTAGGCGCGGTTTCTATTGCTGCCGCCGCGTGGGCAGAGGGAAAATAGAGGCCAAAACTGGTGCCATGCCCGGGCTCGCTATACAAAGTGACATGGCCACCCGATTGGCGCACAAACCCGTAAACCATCGCAAGGCCAAGCCCTGTCCCATTGCCATCAGATTTGCTGGTAAAGAATGGTTCAAAGGCACGGCTTTGCGCCTCGGGTGGCATGCCAATTCCGTTATCAATGACGGAAAGCCGCACGTAATGACCTGATTTTATGTCGGTTTCTTGGGCAATGTAATCGTCGTCAATCGTGACATTGGCAACCGATACTATCAATTCTCCCCCGTTGGGCATCGCGTCGCGTGCGTTGAGCGCAAGGTTCATCAACGCTGATTGGAGTTGCGTTGGATCTATCATGACTGGGTCTGCATCTGCCGCAAAATCTGTGCTGATCCGATAAGTTGCGCCCAAGGTCCGTTCGAGCAGGTGCAGTGCCTCTAGGCAGATCTCACTCAGGTCGGATTTCACTGGATGGAGGGTGGTTCGGCGCGCAAACATCAGCAACCGATGGGTCAGGTCGGCGCCAAGTTCAGCGGCCTCGAGTGCATCACGGATCATGGCTGTTTGACGATCATCCTTGTTCCGCATTTCAAGCAGTTCAAGGTTGCCGGTCACGATTGTTAAGATGTTGTTAAAGTCATGGGCAATGCCGCCGGTCATTTGACCAATAGCGTCTAGTCGCTGTGATCGAGAAAGTGCGGCTTCAGTAGATTTGCGTTGTGTGAGGTCATGCATAATACCGATGAAAATTTCATTACAATCGTGACCTGTGCGGCCCACTGATAGGTGCAGGGGAAAAACGGTACCGTCTTTCCGCTTACCCTCAACTTCGCGGCCTAAACCAATGATCCGTTTTTCGCCGGTGGTCATGTGGTCTGACATGAACCCGTCGTGTAAATGAGCCAGTGCGTCAGGCATCAAAATACGAACGTTGTGCCCCTGCATTTCGTTAGCTGTATGTTGAAACATCTTAATTGCAGCAGGGTTAACGCTAAGGATTTTACCGACCCGATCCGACACCACCACAGCATCAACGGCGGCGTCCATAATGGCTTTTAGGACTGCATCGGTCTGCGTGAGTTCGTCCTTATTGGCCTGGTTCACAGTATTATCCCTTTGTCCCGATCCGCCTAACGCGCCGGCCAAGTACAAACCGAAATCGTTCATTTTTCAATCTTGGAATGTTTCACGCTTGTGGAGGTATTTTGGGTTTGGGTGGTCATAACGCGCGCCAGATCTGCTATGGTTAACACACCCAAAAGGTCGTGATCTTTGACCACCATAAATTTGCGTCGCCCGGTTTGGGTAATGATGTCCGTAACCTGTGAGATGGCTAAATCGGGCTCGAGCATGACGGCTGGATCGAGCCCGACGAAAACGTCACCGACGCGCGTATTCGCCCAGTTTTCACGGTCAATGTTCGCAATGACAGACATGTCTATGTAACCTAATAACACCCCTGTTTCAGTTACAGGAACAAAGCTTTTGCGCGCGCCTAAAACGATATCATGGATCACGTCGGACAACATGGCATCGGGGCTTACAGTGGTCGGATTGTGGGTCATGAATGAGCGAACCGTCCGGCCATCTGATGCATATTTAAGTAGGTGTTGAGCCAAACTTGCGCGTGCTGCGAGCAGCACAAAAGTGCCAATCAGGATGGTCCATAGCCCGGAGATAACCGCCCCGCGAAACAGTGCCATAACGCCAAGCCACATGAGCACGTAGGCTAAGATCGTGCCGGATTGCGTGGCCATGCGTGTGGCTTTGAGTGCATCATCGGTTTGGTGCCAAATCACCGCGCGCAAGACGCGTCCGCCATCGAGAGGGAAGGCGGGCAAAAGGTTAAACAGCGCCAGTACAAGGTTAACGGCGCCGAGGTATGACAGGACCGCTATAACCGCTTCGGACGCGTTGGTGCCTACCGCAAATGCCCCAATTATCCAAAATCCAAACGCAAGGCAAAATGACATCGCTGGCCCTGCCACCGCTATCCAAAACTCGGCGCGGGCTGAGCGCGGCTCTTGGGTCATTTCGGCTACACCGCCGAATAGAAAGAGCGTGATGCTTTTGATTTCTATCCCTAAGTGACGAGCGATTACGGAGTGAGCCAACTCATGCAGCAACAAAGAGGCAAAGAGCCCAAGCATTGTGCAGATCGCCATCGTCAAATGCACAGCAGGCGGCGCGTTAGGCAGTATTTGGGGGAAGTATTGATGCGAAAGGCTCCAAGTGATGAGAGCAGCAATCAGCACCCAGCCGGGAGCAATCTTGATGTCAAAATTGTTAATCGAGAATAGCTTTACCGCATTTGCAAACATGATCGGCTTTGTTGCACAAATCCCATCATGAGGGGATTCACTACGTGAAGCCAGCGTG
>NZ_CYRX01000027.1 GCF_001458315.1 Thalassobacter stenotrophicus
CCACGCTGGCTTCACGTAGTGAATCCCCTCATGATGGGATTTGTGCAACAAAGCCACTGGAAAGGGAACCAATTTTCGCACATAGAATACTATCAAGAGCAATTAGGTCCTTATGATGCGTGAGATGCATATTGTTAAAATATATTCCTACATATGCATTGCTTTTATTGTGGGTGAGTTGGGTATTGCTCGTGAGGAAGCGAACCCTCTTTATAAGAATCCTATAGGCTTTCTTGTAATTTGTTGACCTTTGACTCTCATACCTCCGGAAGCAGCCGGATACTCTGTTCTTATATCTCGCAAGTCGCTTTCGGCTCATAGAAACTGACACACCTGCGCGAAAATCTATGCAGTATCCCAAATACTCAAAGCTCCACGAGCCCTTCGTGTCCGGAAGCCCGTAACTATCAACAGGAGACTCTTTTGTTTTCTCAGCGGTTTCGTTCATTGTTAGTGAGATGTCGCTTAGGAAGTCGCGAAGTTTCGGACGCTTCACTCTAACATCTGTTCCGGGCAGTGGCGCGAAAAGAACAACGATATCGTCAACATATCTAGCGTAAAAGACTACGTCGTCTAACATCTTTACACGTTGGTCGAACTCTCTCATGTAAAGTTCAGATAAGTATGAACTTATCCCAAGGCCTCTCGGCAAGCCCACGCCTGGGGTGCCCGCCAAGCTTGCATACCTAAACAATATCCCAGAGATTAGTCTGAGGGATTTTTGGCTCAAGAGTTGATCATTCTTCAACTTCTGAAGAAGTCGGTCGTGAGGAATGCTTTCAAAAAAGTTCGAAATGTCTGTTCGCAAGACGTGATAGTTGAAACCGTCCGATATCATTGCAATCAGTTGCTTCATTACTTCATCTCTGTTGGCTGGCTTGAGCCGGTAGAGAGACGCAAGGTTGGCTTCCAACTTCTTGATTGCGTAGAACTGGTCCGGAAGCTCTTGATCTATGACGTAGACTTTCTTCCCGCCTGGACCTTCTTCTGTAAGCGGTGTTTCCGCCCCACACTTACGGCATAGTGCGTGATCTGCGATTCAGA
>NZ_CYRX01000028.1 GCF_001458315.1 Thalassobacter stenotrophicus
CATAATGCCGCGCTCCGGTTTATGCCGCGCTTGTTCAGGCGAAGTCTTGTTTCCTGCGGTTTTTGTCGTTTTCCGGCTGCATAAGACTGTAGTTCAGAACCGCCATGTGAGCGTGGCGAACTGCGCAATTGGGGCCGGCGATCTGCCATAGGTGCAACCTTCAACCAAAAGAAGGAAACACTCATGGAAAACGATACGCACCCAGATCAAACGACGAGGCGGAAACTGAAAGCTGGCAGCCATGCCGATCGCTTTGCCCTACAGATCGAGGCGGAGGGATACGGCCTCCGTTCCATCGCCAATTACAGAACCACAGCCGAGGCGCTTTGGGCGGCGATGCTGGAGGCAGACGTCTGTCCCACTGAGCTGACCGATGATCGTGTGGACCATCTGGCGACGTCGATCATCAGTGCGGCTTCTGCGAGAGACCAAAAGCACTGTCGGTACCGCATCAATCGGTTCAGGGATTATCTCATTGAAAATGCAGGCGCACCGCCGCGCTCAGAACCGCCGCTCGACATGTCACCGAGGGCCTGCCTGAAACGGGAATACGAAACCTATCTTCGCAGTCAGCGCGGCTTGTCTGAGGACACAATTTATCACTGCCTACGGTTCTTTGATCGGTTCCTGACTGCGAAGTTCGGCTCTGGCCTGGGTGACTTGAACACCATCAAGCCAGACGACATCACTGGGTTCATACTTTGGTTGCGCAAGGAACAAAACGCGCCGCGGGACAAGACAGGCCCATCGCATCTTCGCAACCTCTTCCAGTTCCTGTTCTGGAGCGGAAAGACTGAGCGCAACTTGAGCAATGCTGTGCCGAAAGCCAGGCAGCCCAAACCGACCGGCATCCCGAGGTATCTGGAGCCGGAACAGGTCAACCGGCTCATTGAGGTGGTGCGCGACCACCAGAAAACGGGTCGGCGCAACTATGCAATGCTGATGCTGATCGCCCGTCTCGGTCTTCGTGCGCCGGAAGTGACAGCGATCGAACTGGATGACATCGACTGGCGCGCTGGAGAAATCCTGATCCGCGGCAAGAGGCAGTTGCACGATCGGATGCCGATGTCGGCGGAGGTTGGTGAGGCGATTGTCGATTACATCAAGAATGAGCGCCGGGGCCCGGACCGCGCGCTGTTCGTGTCGGTGAAACCGCCCTTCAAGAGGTTCAAGGACGCGCAAATCCTGCGATGGATATTGCGAGACGCCTATGACGCGACCGGCATTAGCCCGCCACAAGCCTATATAGGCACCCACATTCTGCGGCACAGCCTGGCCACCGACATGCTGCGAAAGGGTGCTTCGCTTGCTGAGATCGGGGACGTGCTGCGTCACCGATCTGCAATGACCACAACCATCTATGCGCAATACGATGTGGCTGCCCTGCGCTCGATCTCGCGCCCCTGGCCAACTTCGGGAGACGCCCAATGAAGACGCTGTCCCAACGACTTGATGAATATCTGGCCCTTCGGCGTTCGATGGGGTTTGACCTCTCCTTTGAGGAACGGGTCCTGCGCAAGTTCACGACTTATGCCGGTGAAAACGGGTTCAATCGGATCTCGACGCCCTTGTTCCTCGATTGGAAGGCAAACTACGGCAGCGCGGACAACAACACTTGGTCTCATCGCCTTGGTATGGTGCGCCGGTTCGCCTTTTGGCTTGCGGAGCACGACAATCGGACCGAGGTCCCGTCCAGCCAGCTTGTCACAGGCCGATACCGAAGGCGTGTCCCCTACATCTATGCGCCCAGTCAGATCGCGGATCTTGTCGTTGAAGCCGGTCGACTGCCGTCACCTTATGGCCTCCGTGCCGCATTGTGGCAGACCCTGTTCGGCTTGATCGCGGTGACGGGGATGCGCGTGAACGAAGCTTTGTCTTTGGATCAGCATGACGTCGATCTGGAACGCGCTATCCTAACGCTCAGAAACACCAAGAATGGCAAGGATCGACAGCTTCCCGTCAACGAGGATACCGCTCATTGGCTTGTTCGATATGCCGAGCTGCGGGATCGTCTGGTTCCGCAGCAATCATCCCGGTTCTTCATCAAAGAGGATGGCGAACCGGCGGGAGATTGCGGGGCACGCTACAACTTCGCGCAGGTCAGCAGAAACATCGGCCTTCGGTCACCACAAGCCTTCAACCGCCACGGACATGGGCCACGCATCCATGATTTGCGGCACACATTTGCCGTTCACACCATCCTGGACTGGTTCCGGGATGGCCGGGACATCGAAACTGAAATGTACAAGCTCAGCACCTATCTCGGCCATTCCGAGCCCAAGCACACGTTCTGGTACATCGAGGCCGTGCCCGAGCTGATGCAGTTAGCCGCGGCGCGGGCCGAACGGCGGGTTTTGGAGGACGCATCATGATCGCAACCTATCCATTGCCCGTCTATGTGCAGCGGTTCTTCACCGAGCGGCTGTTGACCCAGATGCAGGCCAGTCCAAACACGATTGCCAGCTATCGCGACACCTTCCGGCTCTTGCTGAGATACGCCGAGGCGCAGACAAGGCTGCCGCCGACTGAGCTACATGTGGCTCACATTGACGCCGACATCATCGGTCGGTTCCTGACCTTCTGCGAGGAGGAACGAGGTAACAGCGCGCGAAGCCGGAACACTCGCCTCGCGGCCATTCGCTCGTTCTTCAAATACGTCGCGGGCTGTGAGCCCCAGCTCCTGCACCATTGCCAGAAGGTGCTGGCGATGCCGTCCAAGCGGCACGAAAAACGCGTCGTGGACTTCCTGACCCGTGACGAGATGGAGGCCTTGCTGAAGGCACCTGACCAGACGACCTGGTTTGGGCGGCGCGACCGCGTTCTGCTTCTCACAATGCTCCAAACCGGCTTGCGTGTATCGGAGGTGATCGGCCTTCGCGTTGGCGATGTCGAGCTTGGCACCGGAGCGCACCTCAGATGCGTGGGCAAGGGTCGAAAAGAACGCGCAACGCCGCTTCGGACAGACAGTCGGTTTGCATTGAAGGCATGGCTTGCGCAGTGCCGGACTGAGCCCAGCGATCCCCTGTTCGCAACCATCCGTGGCAGGCCGCTCAGCAGAGATGCGGTTGAGCGAATTGTTCGGAAACATGCGGCAACCGCCGCCTCGACCAGCTCGACGTTCAGACTGAAGCGCGTCACACCCCATGTCTTGCGCCACACCGCTGCAATGCAGCTTCTACAGAGCGGTGTGGACCGAACGATTATCGCCCTTTGGCTGGGCCATGAATCGATTGAGACGACACAGGTCTACATCCACGCCGATATCGAACTGAAAGAAAAGGCGATGGCTCTGACAAAGCCGGTTGACCAGACGGGTGGACGATATCGACCGGGTGACGAACTCCTGGCATTCCTCGAAGCGCTCTGAATTATGCCGATATGCTGCGCCGATCTAACCGCAACGCAACAGGTTGTAAGGGTCGGCGCGGCATAAACCGGAGCGCGGCATTATG
>NZ_CYRX01000029.1 GCF_001458315.1 Thalassobacter stenotrophicus
AATCCGTCCGGGGTCAGGGGAAACACGTCCCCAAGCGGGTTTGTGCAACAAAGCCCTACGCAAATGTATCGTTAACTATACGGTGTGACGAGAATGATACGTTGGCGTAACAGTTCTATGACGGATTTCACGCAAAGGTATTCCGGCGCAAAATCGCCCAAAAAGCGCGGGATTTCGGCTCGTATCCTGTGGGTAAATCCCTATGTATAGAGCATGACTATCAAAGCAATTGCCGTACTTGGCCTGACACTCGCGTTCTTCATCTCTCCGGTTTTTGTGCCGTTTGATGGGTTCAATCCTACCCTTTATCCGATCCCGCAGTTTACGCCGCCGGTGCTGCCTGCGGGCTATGCGTTTTCGCTGTGGGGTATCATTTACCTTTGGCTGTTGGTGATGGCCGCCGTCGGGCTGTGGCGGTTTCGAGAGGACCCTGCGTGGGACGCGACGCGCCCCGGTTTTATCCTGAGTATGATTGCCGGTGTGCCATGGTTGGCAGTGGCAGAGGTTTCACCCGTTTGGGCCACGGTTATGATTTACGTGATGCTTGTAGGCGCGCTTTGGGCGTTGATCCGTGCGCCGCGCAAGGATGCTTGGATGTTGGCGGGGCCATTGGGCTTGTACGCGGGTTGGCTGACAGCTGCGTCCAGCGTGGCGTTGGGCCTTACGGGAGCGGGCTGGGGCATCGGTGGACTTAGCGATGTTGTTTGGGGGTTAATCGCGCTGTGTGTCGCGCTCAGCATCGCGCTTGTCGTGCTGTGGAAACGGCCCAGCCTGACCTATGGCGCAGCGGTGGTTTGGGCTTTGGTCGCGATTATGGTGCGCAATGATTTCGGCGGGCAGGTTGCGATGCTGGCGGGTGTTGGTGTCGTCATTGTTGCTGGCACAACCCTTTGGTTCCGGGCCCGTCGTCCTGCCCTAGCAACTCACTAAACGCAAAAGGCCCCGGCGTTTCCACCGGGGCCTTTATTGAGAAACGCGTTGGGCTTAACCCTCTGCGGCTTCTTCTTTTACTTCTTCTGCGCCAGTTTCCTGGTTCACCATTTTCATGGCGAGCCGGACTTTGCCGCGATCGTCAAAGCCGAGCAGCTTGACCCATACTTCTTGACCCTCTTTGAGGACGTCCGAGGGATGGTTCAGGCGACGGTTTTCGATCTGGCTGACGTGCACAAGGCCGTCACGCTTGCCAAAGAAGTTCACAAAGGCGCCGAAGTCGACGATCTTGACGACTTTACCTTTGTAGACTTTGCCTTCTTCGGGCTCTGCGACGATCGAGTGGATCATGTCGTAGGCTTTTTGGATGGCTTCGGCATTTGGCGAGGCGATCTTGATGATGCCGTCGTCGTTGATGTCGACCTTCGCGCCCGAGACTTCCACGATTTCGCGGATGACTTTACCGCCCGAGCCGATCACTTCACGGATCTTGTCGGTTGGAACCTGCATCGTTTCGATGCGGGGGGCGTGCACAGAGAATTCCTGCGCGCCAGTCAGTGCCTTGGCCATTTCGCCGAGGATGTGGATACGGCCTGCTTTGGCTTGCTCCAGAGCTTTTTCCATGATTGCGGGCGTGATGCCTGCGACCTTGATGTCCATCTGAAGCGATGTGATGCCTTCTTCGGTACCAGCCACTTTGAAGTCCATGTCGCCGAGGTGATCTTCGTCGCCGAGGATATCGGTCAGGACAGCGTAGTCACCGTCGTCTTCTAGAACGAGGCCCATGGCCACGCCTGCAACGGCGGCTTTCAGAGGCACACCAGCGTCCATCATGGACAGCGAACCGCCACAGACGGAAGCCATCGAGGAGGAGCCGTTCGATTCCGTGATCTCGGAGACCAAGCGCACGGTGTAGGGGAAGTCGGTTGCGGCGGGCAGAACGGCCTGAAGGGCGCGCCATGCGAGTTTACCGTGACCGATTTCACGACGACCGGGAGGGCCGAAACGCCCAACTTCACCCACCGAGTAGGGAGGGAAGTTGTAGTGCAGGAGGAAGTTCGACTTAAAGTTGCCGTGCAGCGCGTCGATGAATTGCTCATCGTCGCCGGTGCCGAGTGTCGTAACAACCAGACCTTGCGTTTCACCACGTGTGAACAGCGCCGAGCCGTGGGTCCGTGGCAGGATGCCAGTCTCAGAGACGATCGGACGTACGGTATCAAGGGCACGCCCGTCGATCCGCTTGCCGTTTTTGACAACGTCGCCGCGCAGAACAGCCGATTCCAGCTTTTTCAGTGCGGTGCCGAGGTTTTCGTCAGCCAGTTGATCTTCGGTCAGTGCGGCTTTGATCGCGTCTTTTGCAGCGGCAACAGCGGCGGTGCGCTCTTGCTTGTCGGTGATCGCGTATGCAGCGCGCATTTGCTCTTCGCCAGCGGCCTTTACGGCGGCCGAGAGGTCGCTGAAATCAGGAGCTTGGAAGTTGAAGGGCTCTTTTGCGGCATCTTCGGCCAGATCAACGATCAGGTCGATGACAGGCTGCATTTGTTCGTGACCGAACTTAACAGCACCCAGCATTTCGGCTTCCGACAGCTCATAGGCTTCGGATTCGACCATCATCACGGCGTCTTTGGTGCCGGCGACAACCAGATCGAGACGTTGCTCGGGGTTGTTGCGCAGGTCCTGCATGTCGTCCACGGCTGGGTTCAGCACGTATTCGCCATCCACGAAACCAACACGTGCGCCAGCGATGGGGCCCATGAATGGTGCGCCAGAGATCGTCAGAGCAGCGGATGCCGCGATCATTGCAACGACGTCTGGGTCGTTTTCAAGATCGTGGGACAGCACTGTGCAGATCACCAGAACTTCGTTTTTGAAGCCGTCCACGAACAGTGGGCGGATCGGGCGGTCGATCAGACGCGAGGTCAGTGTTTCTTTTTCGGTGGGGCGGGCCTCACGCTTGAAGAAACCACCGGGGATTTTACCCGCAGCGTAGTATTTTTCATTGTAGTGCACGGTCAGGGGGAAGAAGTCCTGGCCGGGCTTTTGCGCCTTTGCAAAGGTGACGGCGGCCATGACGGACGTCTCACCGTAGGTGGCGATTACGCAGCCGTCTGCTTGGCGCGCAACTTTACCTGTTTCCAGAGTAAGGGTGTCGTGACCCCACTCGATTTCTTTCTTAACAACGTTGAACATTCATCGTTTCCTATGAGGGAGCACTCCCGGGCCTTCCCGGGTCTCCCGTGGCTTGGCGGCCCCATTGCCGCCGACCCCAATCCTTTTGCACAACGCCGGGGTCTGCTGCGTTACGTCTCAGATGGTGCGCGCATACAGTGTTTGGTGCCGTTTGGGAAGGGTCTTGCTGGCGCGCGGGGTTTGGGCGCGCGTGACCGATTGGTCCCAGTTGATTTGGGTCAAGGCAATCTGGGGCAGACGCGTCAGGTTAGGCGGTGCCCGGTCGGTGAATGGTCCGGGCGCACCAGACATCCCGGAGGACACATGAGCAACACACCACACGAATTGGCCGAAGAATTCCCCGAAAGCGCGGACCACATGAGTACGCTCAAACAGTCGGACGCCCATTTTGCGAAACTGTTTGAGGATTATCACGAAGTGAATCGTGCCGTGCATCGTGCCGAAACGAATGTGGAGCCGACCTCGGACGAGCATATGAATATGCTGCGCAAGCAACGCATGGCTCTAAAGGATCAGATCGCTCAGTACTTGAACTGACTATCCGCGCCTAAACCGGCACCCCACAACGAAAAACGCTCGCACCAAGATGCGAGCGTTTCTTTTAACTATCGAAGCGACTTAGCGGCGGATGCCGAGACGCTTGATGATGTCTTGGTAGCGCGCTTCGTCTTTGCCACGTGTGTAGTCAAGAAGCTTACGGCGCAGAGCAACCATCTTCAGAAGGCCGCGACGGCCGTGGTTGTCTTTTTTGTGTGTTTTGAAGTGCTCAGTGAGCGTGGAGATCCGCGAGGTCAGGATCGCAATCTGCACTTCGGGCGAACCAGTGTCGCCTTCTTTGGTTGCGAATTCTTTGATCAGGCGGTTTTTTTCTTCAACTGTGATCGACATCGGGGTCTCCTATGGTTTGAGTGAATGGCACAAGCCGGGATGTCGTCCAGCAGGGCCCTTGGAGAAGTGAGGGCAGTTAGGACGATTCCACATCCGATGCAACCCATTGCGCGCAGCCGCGGCAGCGACCTTTGTGCGGAAATGCACGTGCGGTGCGTTTTCGCTGCAGTGGCGCTTTGGCGTTTTTACATCATATGGTTAACAAATTCCCTACGGACCCGCAGTTAGAAAGGTGACCCAGATGAGTTGGAACCCGACCCAAAGTCCCGAATGCCCAAGCGCCGCCGGTGCGTTAGAAACACTGATCGTTCCCCGTGCGCGGGATATCGGCGGGTTTGACGTGCGCCGCGCGCTGCCATCGCCCAAGCGCCAGATGGTTGGGCCGTTCATCTTTTTCGATCAGATGGGTCCGGCGGAATTTATCACTGATGGCGGGATCGATGTGCGCCCGCATCCTCACATTGGTCTCGGGACTGTGACATACCTTTATCAAGGTGAGTTTGAGCATCGCGATAGCATCGGCACCCATCAGATGATTTATCCCGGTGAGGTGAATTGGATGACAGCTGGCCGAGGTGTCACTCACTCGGAGCGGACCTCAGAAGAGACACGCGCCACCCGCAATAAGCTGTTCGGAATTCAGACGTGGATCGCCCTGCCAGAGGACAAAGAGGACATTGCCCCCGATTTTGAGCACCATAAGGAGGCTGCTCTCCCGGTGATTACGGACACAGGTGTGACCGCGCGGCTGATCCTTGGGGATGCCTACGGCGAAACCAGCCCCGTCACGATGCATTCTGAAACGTTCTATGCCGATGTTGTATTGGCTGCGGGGGCCTCCTTTCCCCTGCCGGACAATCATGAGGATCGCGGTATCTACGTGACCGAGGGCAGCATTGAAGTAGCGGGTGATACATTCCCAGCGGGTCGGATGATGGTGTTCCGCCCCGGCGATTCCATTTCCGCCAAAGCAGGTCCGCAGGGCGCGCGGCTGATGGTGCTGGGCGGCGCGACGATGAATGAAAAGCGCTATATTTGGTGGAACTTCGTGTCGTCCTCAAAGGACAAGATCGAAGAGGCTAAAGAGGCGTGGATGGCGGCCGATTGGGAAAACGGCCCGTTTCAGCTGCCACCCGGCGATGATGATGAACACATCCCAATCACGCCTGAGTATGCGCGCACCACGCCCAAGGACTAGGGTCTAGGCGGGGTGCCACGGCTCTGGCTGGGTCGTGTAGCTGATGTAAAGCGGGTGTTTCGGATGGCCCGCTTTGCTCAGCCCAAGGTGCAACAACGGCACGCCCGTTGGGCGCAACAGGGCCTCAACCGCAATCCCGCGCCCCATATGTGCGCCGTGCGTGCCCCACGCGCAGACCACCTGTGTGGCCCAATCCGCGGCCTCTAGGATGGCGGCGTCATTACCTGCACCGATGGGATCGGCAGCGGCGCGCATGTCGCGCGGGTCTGTGGCGCGAAGTGCAAAGATATTCGTGACCCGAAATGCGCCGAACCCCAAGGCCCGCGCCCGGCGTTCGCAGCGTTCCACTGTGGGGTCGTTTTGTACCTCCGTCGCGGTGGAGGGGTTGAGCATTAGGAAATTCACCCGCGCGCCGCTGTCGTCCCATGTGCGGGTCAACGCGTAGCGGTATGTTTCACAATCGGAATAGGTCGCCACAGAGGGGGCGTCGTCTTTGATATGTGTGCGTGTGATCATGACGGGTGGCATATACGAACGGCCACCCCTGAGGAAAGGGGCGGCCGCGTGTTGGTCTGTTTAGGCGTGTGCGGGTTCTTCGGCCTCTCGCTCTAGCACCCATGCGGCGACAAGCGCGAAGAGGATATGCCCCCAAAGCGCGACCCAAGTGATGCCCGTAAACCCGAGGAAGGGTTTCAGCCCGGCCACAAGATGCGCCATACCATACAGGGCAAAAACCCACAGTCCGATGCCATAGCCGATGGCGACACCGCTCCAATGTAGGTTGGGCAGGATTTTTCCAGCAATGGGCCGTGCGACGAGCAGATAGCCCAGCGGATAGGCAAGCAGCCCTGTCATGATATGTAGCGCATCAGCAGCGCCTTTGGGCGAGCTGCCAAAAACCGCGTTGAGCGTGCCGTTGGCAAGGCCCACAGGGGCAAGTTTTGCAAAGCCAAAAAGCGGTGAAAGCCCTTGGCCGAAAAGGTCAAACGCGATGGTCGCGAGCGCACCTGCGGTGAGGATTTGAAAGAAAGAGCGGTTCATTGTGCAGTCCTAAAAATGGTGGACCGTGCGGTGTGTGTGACGCACGGCCCGTTGATGTGATTGCACTTAGGATGCAGGCAAAACACGCAGCGGGATACACGCCTCACGGCGAGGTGTAGGCGCGTTCCTATCACCGTGATTGGCTGTAACAATTAGACGGTGTTTGGGGGGCAACGGGCTGCGACTTACATGCTCGTCCCCCCAAATGTTTCAACTTTGGAAGGTTTGAAACACCTTTGAGGGATGCAATTCACCGCTCCGGTAGGTTCCGATGGCAACGGCTTTGCCATCTAGCGCGGCCCACGCCTCTTCGCCGTAGTCAACGTCAGAGGAAAAGACCATTCCGGGGTTGCCGTTGCGCAGTTTCGCGGCGCCGTCGGCGGCGCAAGGCAGCATGGGCAAATCCTCAAGGCCTAATTCCAAGGGTTGGATATGGGTGTCTAGCTCGGGTGTTTGGGCCAAGGCATCGACTTGGTCAAAGGGCAGCGCGGCTTCGGCCTCAAACGGGCCAGACCATGTGCGGCGCAACCACGCGACATGCCCCAAGCAGCCCAAATCCGCGCCCAGATCGCGCGCGATTGACCGGACATAGCCGCCTTTGCCGCAGACCATTTCAAGTAGGACAGTGTCAGGGCCGGTCCGCTCAATCAGATCCAGACTATCCACCCAAAGGGGGCGTGCAGCCAGTTCCATCACCTCACCCTCGCGGGCGATGTCATAGGCGCGTTCACCATCGACCTTTACGGCGGAAAATTGCGGCGGGACCTGCATGATATCGCCACGGTAGGCTGCAAGGGCAGATTCGATTTCAGCGTCCGTGGGGCGGGCATCAGAGGTTTCAATCACTTCACCGCTTGCGTCGTCGGTGGTGGTAGAGGCCCCCAACCGCACTTCGAACCGGTAGCATTTCAGCGCATCGGTAATGTAGGGCACGGTTTTTGTGGCCTCACCCAAGGCGACGGCCAGAACGCCTGTTGCATCAGGGTCCAAGGTCCCCGCGTGGCCGGCTTTCTGAGCGCCCAACGCCCAGCGAACCTTGTTGACCACAGCGGTTGAGGTCACGCCCGCAGGTTTGTCCACAACCAGCCATCCGTGCACTGCGCGACCCTTGCGTTTGCGTCCCATGTGTTTTGATCCGTCCTGAAAGATGAAGGCCGCGTGCTACTGCGCCCGTGTAAGCCCGTCAATCCGCGATCACGGCGACGATCGGCCCCAGAGGCAGGCCAAAGTCATTGCGCCCCACGGCGGGGGCATACAGCCGTGAGATCCGACCATCGAAATACAGTGCATTCGGCAGGCCCAGTGTATCGCGGAAAAGGGTTCCGAATTCGTGAAAGGTGACCGCATCATCCGAGATGGCAAAAACAACGCGTTGCCCATCGGCCGAAGTGCCCACCCCGTTGCGAATGTTGCGTGACGTGCTGTCGGGCAGAAACCGTGGGTGCAGTGCGCCGTCGATCACCAGCATTGGCCCCGATTGCGTGGCGTCGGTGCAGGCGGGTGGGTTGGCGGCAAATGCGCGGCTTTCGATCACATCTGAGCGATCCGCGCGCAGGCAAAAGACCCCGTTGGGAAGAAGGCCAAAGTTCCCCGGCCCAGCGCGGGTGACGATCGGGGCTTCTTGGATGCCGTCCTCAATGTACAGGCCCACGGGGCGGCGGTCATCGTGATACATGCCCGCGTTCATCGCCATGACAACGGTGCCGTCAACGCGGGATTTCACGGATGAGAACGCACCAAGGATATCGCCCGCTTCATCACGCAGGAACAGTTCCACACGGGCGTCTGGCGCGACTTCGCATACGGTAAAGCGCGCATCACGGTGCGTGATCTGCTCACAGGCCACTGCGGGCGCGGCCAACAAGCAAAGAAGTGCAATGGCCGCGCGCAGTATCATTCGGTGTCGGGGTCTTGGGGTGTATCCGGCTTGAGGTCTTGGGCCACGTGATCGCTGGCCAAAAGCCGTTTGGTTTCGTCCATTTTGTCGAATGTCTCATCGATCAAAAAGCGGATCTCGGGCGAATGCTTGATGGTCAGGCCCTTGGACACGGCCCGGCGAATTTCACCTTTGTTGCGCTTGAGTGCTTCGATTGCGGCGGTCTTGTTGTCACCACCCAAGGGCAGGACGTAGGCCGTTGCGATCCGCAGATCGCCGGACACACGCACCTCGGACACAGTGATCGACAGCGCGTTCAGATCGGGGTCATGCAGATCACCGCGCAACAGCAATTCCGACATGGTGCGTCGGATCAATTCGCCAACACGTAGCTGGCGTTGCGAGGGTCCGGCCCCATCAGAGAAAGTCGACTTGCCCATGGCGCGCCCCTTGGTTGTTTCGCTTCAGATAGGCCCGCAAGCGCAAGGGCGCAAGCAACCCGTTGCCTTTGGGCTGCGGATTGCGCATCAACGGGGCTCAATTCCCAGGAGGCAAAAACATGGTCCAATCACAGTCGCAGACGCCCGGTATCGTTGTGATGGGCGGCTCGGGTCGCATGGGGCGGATGCTTATCGACGTGGTGCAAGCGTCCCCCGATTGTCGCCTTGTGGGGGTGACGGAACGTCCGGGCCACGACTGGGCAGGTCGAGATCTGGGTTCGTGTCTGGGTGGGGCGGATATCGGCGTGCCGGTGACGGATGATCCCATTGAGGTGGTCGCCAATGCGCAGGCCGTGATCGATTTTACAACGCCTGCCGCAACCCTCGCGATGTCCGAACTGACCGCACAGGCCCGTGCCGTGCATGTGATTGGCACCACGGGGCTATCGGATGAGGATATCGCAGCCCTCGGCCCTGCCGCGCGCCACGCTACGATTGTGCGCGCAGGCAACATGAGCCTCGGGGTTAATCTGTTGACCCAAGTGGTGAAACAGGTCGCCGCTGCGTTGGACGCCGACTACGACATTGAGGTCATTGAGGGCCACCACCGTCACAAAGTCGACGCACCCTCTGGGACTGCGCTGATGTTGGGTGAGGCGGCAGCCGAAGGGCGCGGTGTTTCACTGGCGGATGTGGCGGACCGTGGCCGGGACGGGATCACTGGCGCGCGGGAACGTGGAGCCATCGGTTTTCACGCCATCCGCGGCGGCGACATCATTGGTGAACATGACGTCCTCTTTGCTGCCGAGGGAGAGCGTTTGACCCTGCGCCACGTTGCCAGCGACCGTTCTGTTTTTGCCCGCGGGGCACTAAAGGCCGCCCTTTGGGGGCAGGACAAAGGCCCCGGTGCATTTGATATGCTCGACGTTTTGGGACTGAAATAAATCCAAATGTCATAGTCCTGCGTATACTCTGCATCACCAAGGAGTGATGTTATGGTTAAACGTTGGACGGCTTTGGCAGCCTTTGGGGCGGTCATGCTGATGTTGCCGGTGTCGGCGCATGCATTTGAGAAAATAGATTCGCGGACGGATTTCGTCTCTTTGATTGATGGCAAGGCGCTGACACGCTTTGGGATCAAACTGGATGTCACCGGGCAGGGGGACATCCTTGGCCGTGGTTTTGGTCGTGATGTAACGGGCGCTTGGCAATGGCAGGGCAACTACTTTTGCCGGTCGCTTTACTGGGGCACCTATGACCTTGGGTACAACTGCCAAGAGGTCCGCGTGAACGGCGACACGCTGCGGTTCACGTCCGATCAGGGTGCTGGAGATTCCGCCGACTTGAAGCTGCGCTAGGCGCGATCAAAAATCGATCGCGATGCCCTTTTTCTCCCAATCGCCATAGCGGACGGGTTCCGGCCCGTCGCGTCCGCCCAATTCTGTCGGCATCTCGGCGGCGGCTTGCGCGGCTTTGCGTGCGTCGGCTTCCTCAAGGGCGCGGCGCGCGACTTCGGGCAGCTTGGCGCGACGCTCAGCTTCGGTTTCCCGTGGGGTGTCGGGATCAACTTCGGGTGGGGTGGGTGTTGTGTCAGCCATGGCCTTTGATATACGCGTGACTTCCGCAGACTCAAGAGAAAGCGCCATGTCCGCAACGCCCATCGCCTCAGGTCAGGACGCCCGCAACGGCGCGCTCAGGCTGCTTCACGCTGTTCTTATCGAAAAACGGATGCTCACCGAGGCGCAATCCGACCTGTCGATGTATGGGGCTGATGCCGCGCGTGCCGGCCGTTTGGCGGGGTTGGTGCTGCGCCACCTCAGCCGGATTGACGCCTTGTTGCGCCCGCACCTCAAACGCGCCCCCGCGCTTCGGACGCAGGCAATTCTGCGGCTGGCCGTGGCGGAATTGATGCTGGACGACGCCGCCCCGCATGGTGTGGTCGATAGTGCGGTGTCCCTTGCCGGGGCAGTGCCTAAAACGGCCAAGCAATCGGGTCTTGTGAATGCCGTTCTGCGCAAAGTGGCACAGGACCGTGCCGGGTGGGATGCGTTGCCCAGTGCAACCCTGCCGCCGTGGCTGCGCAAACCCATCGCCAAGGCCTATGGCCGGGACCGGCTTGAGGCGATTGAGGCCGCGCATTTGGCGCAAGTGCCGCTAGATTTAACGATGAAAACCACGATGCCAGAGGGGCTGCCCGGCACCGACTTGCCCACCGGTTCGCGCCGGATTGAGGGCGCGCAGGTGACGGCCCTTCCGGGGTTTGAGACCGGCGATTGGTGGGTGCAGGACGCGGCTGCCGCAACACCCGTGCGCACTTTGGGCGATATTTCGGGGCTTCGGGTGTTGGACCTATGTGCGGCCCCCGGCGGCAAAACCATGCAAATGGCAGCGGCTGGCGCGCATGTGACCGCGCTTGATATCTCTGAGGGACGCGTCCGGCGTCTGCGGGACAACCTCGCGCGGACCGGCCTTGCGGCGGATGTTATCGTTGCCGACGTGATGGAGTGGGAGCCCGAGGCCCCCTTCGATGTGGTCGTTCTGGATGCGCCATGTTCGGCCACGGGAACTATTCGCCGTCACCCGGACTTGCCGCATTTGCGGAAACCCGCCGAGATCGAGACCCTCACTCAGCTGCAATATCAGATGCTCGACAGGGCGCTGGGCTTTGTCGCGCCGGAGGGGCGTTTGCTGTATTGCACATGCTCGCTTCTGCCCGTGGAGGGAGAATTCCAAGTCAAAGCAGCGCTTAAGCGTCATGCAGGCTGGAACGCGCTGCCGCTGGACCCCACCGACCTTGGCCTGCCGGAACAAGCTCAAAGCCCCCATGGCCTGCGGCTTTTGCCTGATCTTTGGGCAGAGCAGGGCGGCATGGACGGCTTTTACATCTCGGTGCTGCGTCGCGACGGGTGACAGGTTGCGCGTCAGCGCCTAGGGTTGTTGCAAAACAAGACTGAGCAGACGCGCCATGGTGGCTTTCCCCACCTCACATCCTCGCTGGCCCAGACCGGGTACGGCCCGCAGGTTGCGGGTTTTGCTTGCGCATCCGGGGCGTGGTGCGCGCGCCTTTGTTAGTCATCCTCAGCCGCAGGCCATCGGGTCCTATCCCAAGGGGCGTCAGATCATGGCGGGTAACCTGCTGTTTGCAGGCGCACTGGTTGAACATCCCATATCCACATCTGTTTGGGCAGTTGATCCGCCGTCTGATGCCTTTGCCAACGCCTTGCACAGTTTCGAGTGGCTTGAGGATATTGCAGCCATTGGTGACACCGCCGCGCGCGAGACGGCGCAGGCATGGACGCTGGACTGGATCGCGCGGTTTGGCACCGGAAAGGGGCCGGGCTGGACCCCTGCGGTGACGGGCCGGCGGTTGGTGCGGTTGATCACGCATGCGCCAATGCTGCTGATGCATATGCCGCCCAAATCGCAGGCTTTGCTGTTTCACAGCCTCTCCCGGCAAACGCTGTTTTTGCGCCGTGAATGGCCGCGTGGTCCGCAGGGTTTGCCTCGGATCGAGGCGTTGACGGGGTTGATCTATGCGGGTCTCACGCTTGAGGGGTATGAGCCCATCCGTGAAGCCGCCCTCAAGGCGTTGGCGCGCACGGTTGCCGCCAGTGTGACGCCGGATGGTGGCGTTGCGTCGCGCAACCCGGATGAGTTGCTTGAGGTGTTTACCTTGCTGGGGTGGGTTCGGTCTGCCCTAAGCGAAGGCGGCAAAGAGCCGGTGTTTGAGATCGAGGCCGCGCTGCAACGGATCGCGCCCACCTTGCGGGCATTGCGCCATGTGGATGGTCAGTTGGCGCGGTTTCATGGTGGCAATGGCGGCGCGCCGGGACAGTTGGACAAGGCGTTGGTCTTATCGGATATCCGCACACCCGCTGCCAAGGTTCAGGCGATGGGATACGACACGCTGCACCATGGCCGCACGACCGTCATTGTGGATGCGGCTGCCCCACCTACGGGTGAGGCTTCGGGTGTGGCCCACGCCAGTACGCTTGCGTTCGAGCTGAACTCCGACGGACACGGCGTGATCGTGAATTGCGGAACGGGCTCTGCGTTTGGCTCTGATTGGGCGCGGGCGTGCCGGGCCACGGCGAGCCATTCGACAATGGGGTTGGATCAATATTCCTCGGCCCGCATCGGGCCCGAGGTGATTGGCGCAGAAGGGCCCATCGCACCGCTGGTTCAGGCCCCGCACAAAGTCATCGCCCAAAAGTCCGAAAGCCGCAAAATGACGACCCTCATCATGAGCCATGATGGGTATGTGCGCGGCCAAGGGTTGACCCACCTGCGCCGCCTCGCGCTAAGCTTGGATGGGCGCACATTGACTGCTGAGGACAGCCTGCGCGCCCTGACACGTGCGGACAAAGCACAGTTTGACCGGGTCATGGATGCCACCGGATTTGAAGGCATCGCGCTAAGCCTGCGGTTCCATCTGCATCCGGATACTGAGGCTGAGGTGGATTTGGGCGGGCGCGCCGTCTCGATTCAATTGCCCAACTCCGAGGTTTGGATTTTCCGTCCCGGTGAAGGCCGATTTGCCAGCCTTGCTCCCTCCGTGTATCTGGACCCGGCGCGATTAAAGCCACGCGCGACAAAACAGATCGTTTTATCCGACCGATTGGTGAAGTATGCCGCCACCATTGACTGGACCCTGACCAAGGCGCAGGACGCGCATGTGTCGCCCTAAGCCTAGGGCGTATCATCGCCGGGGCCGCCCGACCAAAGACCCAAGAGGACACCTCCTATGACCAATCTCGTGCCACTGCGCCGCGCGCTTATCTCCGTTTCCGACAAGACCGGGCTGCTGGACCTTGCACGCGCGTTGCACGCGCGGGGCGTTGAGTTGCTGTCCACTGGGGGATCGGCCAAGACAATCCGGGACGCAGGTATCGCGGTGCGGGACGTGGCGGATGTGACAGGCTTTCCCGAAATGATGGATGGCCGGGTCAAGACGCTGCACCCCAAGGTGCATGGCGGCCTTCTGGCGCTGCGCGACAACCCCGAGCACACGGCGGCCATGGCAGAGCATGACATTGGGGCCATCGACCTGCTGGTCGTGAACCTTTATCCGTTTGAGGCCGCCCTTGCCCGTGGCGCGGACTACGGTGAAATGATCGAGAACATCGACATTGGCGGCCCTGCCATGATCCGTGCTGCTGCGAAAAACCACGGCTTTGTCACGACGATCGTCGATGTCGAGGATTACAGCGCCCTTTTGGCAGAGCTGGACGCCCAAGACGGTCAAACCAGCCTCGCATTCCGCCAGCGGCACGCGCAGATCGCTTATGCCCGCACGGGTGCTTATGACGCTGCGGTCTCAACCTGGATGGCCAGCGCCATCGGTGAGGAAACCCCCCGCCGCGTCGTCGTCGCCGGTGAGTTGACCCAAAGCCTGCGGTATGGCGAAAACCCGCACCAACAGGCTGCGTTCTATGTGGACGGCTCTGCACGCACCGGCGTCGCCACCGCCGAGCAACATCAGGGCAAAGAGCTCAGCTACAACAACATCAACGACACCGATGCGGCGTTTGAGTTGGTCGCGGAGTTTGACCCCGTCGATGGCCCTGCCTGTGCAATCATTAAGCATGCAAACCCTTGCGGCGTGGCACGCGGTGCGACACTGGCCGAAGCCTACAGCAGCGCGTTTGACTGCGACCGGACCTCAGCCTTTGGTGGGATCATCGCACTGAACCAACCGCTGGACGGTGCCACGGCCGAACTGATTGGCGGCATCTTTACCGAAGTGATTATTGCCCCCGGTGCCGATGCCGATGCGCGCGAAATCTTGGGCAAAAAGAAAAATCTGCGTCTGTTGACGACGGACGGCTTGCCCAACCCGCGCACTGCACTGCGCAGCTACCGTCAGGTTGCAGGCGGGATGTTGGTGCAGGACAAGGATGCGGGCCACATCGGGCTTGATGACCTAAAGGTTGTGACCAAACGCGCGCCTTCTGATGCGGAATTGGCTGACCTGCTGTTCGCATGGAAAGTTGCCAAACACGTGAAATCCAACGCTATCGTATACGTTAAAGACAAGGCCACTGTAGGTGTCGGCGCAGGTCAGATGAGCCGTGTGGACAGCGCGCTTATCGCGGCCAAAAAGGCCGAGCGTATGGCCGAGGCACTTTCGCTGCCACAACCCCTGACCATTGGGTCGGCTGTGGCTTCGGATGCGTTCTTCCCGTTTGCCGATGGTCTGTTAGAGGCCGCTGCCGCCGGTGCCACCAGTGTGATCCAGCCGGGCGGTTCTATGCGCGACGATGAAGTCATTGCTGCCGCCGATGAGGCCGGTCTTGCGATGGTGTTCACTGGCATGCGCCACTTCCGGCACTAAGGTCCAAAACATGCGATTGATCTTTATATGGGCCATCGTGGCCTTTGCCATCGACCAGATGTCCAAGGTTGCCGTGGTTCATATTCTGGACCTCAAGACGCGGTTGGCGCTGGATGTGGTGCCGCCGCTGTTGAATTTTCGCATGGGGTGGAACCGGGGCGTGAACTTTGGGCTTTTTGCCCAAGACAGTGATGTGACGCGCTGGGTTTTGATCGCGTTGGCGCTGGGCATCTCGGGTTGGCTGGTCCACTGGGCGCGTCGTTTGCCGCGACCCATCGCGCGGGTGTCGGCAGGGATGATTGTGGGCGGGGCATTGGCCAATGCGCTGGACCGGGTGATTTACGGCGCCGTTGCGGACTTTCTCAACATGTCCTGCTGCGGCATCCAAAACCCGTTTACCTTCAACATTGCTGATATCTTTATCTTTGCTGGGGCATTCGGTTTGGTGTTCTTTGCCGATGAGACGAAAAAGCCCGCGTGACGGCGTCCGTTCTTTGCGGTAAACGAATTCACGAGCAGCAGGAAAGTCTTGGACCAATGGGAAAACTTCGGGTCAGCCTAATGAGCCTTGCCGCCCTTGTGGCGTTGTCAGCCTGTGGGGACCGGGATGCGGCCCCTAACCTGATGAACCTGCGCAACACGGATAGAACGCCGGATGAGTTTTCGATCCTGCCGACGACCCCATTGCTACAGCCCGAAACGTTTGCTGAACTGCCCGTACCGACGCCCGGTGGCGTCAATCGGACCGATCCAACCCCCGCAGCTGACGCAGTGGCCGCATTGGGTGGTCGCGTGGATGCGGGCGTTGGCGGTGACCGTGGGCTGATCGCGACTGTAACGCGCTATGGCGTGGGGTCCGACATTCGCGCGACCCTTGCCACCGAGGATGAGGCGTTTCGCCGGGCCAATGATGGCCTGACGCTGGAGCGTTTGTTTAACGTTAACGTCTATTATAAATCCTACCGGCCCCAGTCGCTGGACAAGTACCGCGAACTGCAACGTTTGCGTGACGCAGGTGTTCGGACACCGGCCGCTCCCCCAAATCCTGCCCTGCTAGAGCAGTAGTCGCGTCCTCACGAGGTCGTCAGGAATAGGCGCTGTCCGTTGACTTCGCGGCATGGGTGCCCATCTCCTATGCAATAGCCCTGACCTTCGGAGGCCCTATGCGCCGCTTTGCTCTCGCTACCCTCGCATGTTTCGCGTTCTCTGCCGCCGCACAGGCGCAAACCGCTGATCGCGTGACGACCTTTACCCTTGATAACGGGTTGGAGGCGGTCGTGATTGAGGACAACCGCGCCCCCGTCGTCGTCCATATGATGTGGTACAAGGTCGGCTCTGCGGATGAAACGTCCGGCAAATCCGGTATCGCGCATTTTCTGGAACATCTGATGTTCAAGGGCACCGAAACGATGGAACCGGGTGAGTTCAGTCGTGTGGTTGCCGCCAACGGCGGCTCTGACAACGCGTTTACCAGCTATGATTACACCGCGTATTTCCAGCGCGTCGCCTCGGACCGCTTGGAACTGATGATGCGCATGGAATCGGACCGCATGCGCAATCTGGTGCTAGACGATGAGGACATGCTGACCGAGCGCGATGTTGTGGTCGAAGAGCGTGCCCAACGCACCGACAGCAACCCGGGCGCATTGTTCAGCGAACAACGCCGCGCGGCGCAGTTTTTGAACCACCCCTATGGCCGTCCGATCATTGGGTGGCGCGATGAAGTGGCCGCCCTGACACTCCAAGACGCGCTTGATTTCTATGCGCTGCATTATGCGCCCAACAATGCGGTGCTTGTGGTGGCGGGTGACGTTGACCCCGATGAGGTCCGCGCGCTGGCCACGCAGTATTATGGCCCCGTGCCGCCATCCGAAAATCTACCGCCTCGGGCACGCCCAGCGGAGCCTGAGCATTTGTCGGCTCGCCATATGGAAATGGTCGATGATCGCGTGTCCAACCCGTATGTGATCCGCACGTGGCTTGCGCCTGAACGGGATGCGGGCGCGCAGCAGGATGCGGCGGCCTATACCCTTTTGGCCGCGCTGTTGGGTGGCAATTCCGCGACTTCGCACATGGGAAACCTGCTAGAGCAGACTGAGAAATCCGCGCTTTACACAGAGGCGTTTTATAGCGGCATGTCGCTGGACGACACGACGTTTGGTATGTTGGTCGTGCCCGTTCCGGGCCGGACGCTTGAGCAGGCCGAGGCTGACATGGAGCGTTCGCTCAAAACCTTCATTGAGGCCGGGATCGACAGTGCCAAGCTGGAACGGCTCAAGGCGCAGGTGCGGGCCTCCGAGATTTATGGGCAGGACAGTTTGCAGGGGCGTGCGCGCAGCTATGGCGCGGCTTTGACCTCGGGCTTGACCGTAGAGGACGTGCAGATGTGGCCAACCATCCTTGAGGCGGTGACCGAAGAACAAATCCTCGCTGCTGCCCAATCGCTGCTCGATCTGAACACATCTGTCACGGGTTATCTGACCAACCCATCCGCCGAGGAGGCCACGCAATGATGCTCCGTTTCGCTCTGATCATCGCCGTACTCGTGCCCTTCGGCGCACGTGCGGCCGTTGAAATCCAAGAGGTCACCTCACCCGGTGGGATCACCGCATGGCTGGTGGAGGAACCCTCGATCCCGTTTGTGGCGATGGACATCCGTTTCAAGGGCGGCAGCTCGCTTGATCCCGAAGGCAAGCGTGGCGCGACCTATATGATGATGGGCCTCCTAGAGGAGGGCGCCGGGGACCGTGACGCCCGCGCCTTTACCGAAGCGACCGAAGCCGTTGCTGCTAATTTCGGCTTTGATACCTTCCGGGATAGCGTCCAGATTGAGGCGCAGTTCCTGACGGAAAACCGTGAAGAAAGCCTCGCGTTGTTGCGTGACGCGATTAAGTTCCCCCGTTTTGACCAAGACGCCATCGACCGCGTCCAAACGCAGATTGTGTCGATCATTGAGGGCAATGAAACCGATCCAAACGACATCGCGGGCACGACGCTGGCCGCGCTAAGCTATCCGGGGCATCCCTATGCGACTGCGCAAGAAGGCACCGTTGAAAGCGTGAATGCTCTGACGCGTGCAGATCTGATCGCTGCGCATGAGGCTGTTTTTGCCCGGGACAGGGTCTATATCGGCGTGACAGGCGATATTTCTGCGGCAGAGCTTGGGCCTTTGCTGGATACGTTGCTGGGTGATTTGCCTGCGACTGGCGCGCCGATGCCTGTTGAGGCAGAGCTTGCGCTGGAGGGTGGGCAGACCATCGTTGACTACCGCTCACCCCAATCGGTGGTTCTGTTCGGCCACGCAGGGGTGGACCGTGACGATCCCGACTTTTTCCCGGCCTTTGTGGCGAACCACATCCTTGGTGGCGGCGGGTTTGAATCGCGCCTGATGGTGAACGTGCGTGAACGGCGCGGGCTGACCTATGGGATCAGTTCGTTCCTTGCTTCGCGCGATTATGGCAACCAATGGCTGGGACAGTTTTCGACCTCAAATGAAAACGTCGGGCCTGCCATCGACTTGATCCAATCCATCTGGGATGACATGGCCGAAAACGGCGTCACCCCGGAGGAATTGGATGCCGCTCAGACATATCTCACCGGGGCCTATCCACTGCGGTTTGATGGCAATGGGCGGATCGCGGGTATCCTTGCGGGGATGCAGGCGCAGGGGTTGGGTGTGGACTACATCGAGACCCGCAATGATCAGGTAAACGCCGTCACGCTAGAAGACATTCAGCGCGTTGCCGCTGAGCATTTGGTGGTTGAGGACATGCATTTTGTGATCGTTGGGCAGCCGCAGGGCTTCAACTAACACACTGGCAGAATCGGGCGCGAACATGCTACTTCTAGCGGTATGAACGCGCCCGACCGCAATATATCCCTTCCGACGATCCGTCAGCTTGATGAAAGCGCGGTCAACCGCATCGCCGCAGGCGAGGTGATCGAACGACCCGCTTCTGCCGTTAAGGAATTGGTGGAAAACGCGCTGGATGCTGGCGCGCGGCGCATCACCGTTGATATCGCGGATGGCGGTAAAACACTGATCCGCGTCACGGATGATGGCCACGGGATCGCGCCTATGCAGATGCCCTTGGCCGTTTCACGCCACGCCACGTCCAAGATCGACGGCTCAGATTTGACGAACATTCACTCTTTCGGTTTCCGAGGTGAGGCGCTTGCCTCTCTTGGGGCTGTTGGGCGGCTAACGCTGACGTCCCGCACGGCTGGTGAGGAAGCGACGAGCCTGACCGTCACAGGTGGTGCGCTTGGCGTCTGCAAGCCCGCCGCGCTCAGCAGCGGGACCGTGATGGAGCTGCGCGATTTGTTCTATGCCACGCCTGCGCGGCTCAAGTTTTTGCGCACCGACCGGGCGGAGATGCAGGCGATATCGGATGTCATCAAACGCCTCGCTATGGCCGAACCCTTCGTTGGGTTCACTTTGCGCGATGTGTCCGCTGATGCGGCACGGGTTACCTTTCGCGCGGACCCGCAAACCGGTGATCTGTTTGATGCGCTGCATGGGCGGCTTGCCACTGTGCTGGGCAAGGATTTCGCCGAAAACGCTTTGCCCATTGATGCAGAGCGGGATGGCATTGGCCTGACCGGTTATGCGGCCCTCCCCACCTATTCGCGCGGCGCGGCGGTGGCGCAGTTTTTGTTCGTGAACGGGCGTCCCGTGCGGGACAAGCTGTTACTTGGGGCGTTGCGCGGCGCGTATCATGATTTTTTGAGCCGGGATCGGCATCCGGTTGCGGCGCTGTTCATCGACTGCCCGCCGGAATTGGTGGACGTCAACGTGCACCCTGCCAAGTCGGAGGTCCGCTTTCGGGAGCCGGGCATGGTGCGCGGCTTGATCGTCAGCGCGCTGCGGCATGCCTTGGCCAATGCGGGGCACCGTGCGTCGACCACTGTGGCCGACGCCACGCTTGGGGCCATGCGCCCCGAAGCCCCGACCGCGCCGGTTTATCAGATGGAGCGTTCGCCGAGCCTCCGCCCCCAAAGCTATCAGATCGAAACGCCTGCATTCGCCGAGCCAACAGCGCGGTTTGAGCCTGTTATTGACGCTGCCCCCGAAACGCCTCAGGCGACTTATGGCCCCTTGGGAGCAGCCCGCGCGCAGGTGCATGAAAACTACATCATCTCCCAGACGCAAAATGGCATGGTCATCGTGGACCAGCATGCCGCCCATGAACGGCTTGTGTACGAAAAGCTAAAGCGTCAGATGGCAGAAAATGGCGTTCCGACGCAGGCCCTTTTGATCCCGGATATCGTTGAATTAGGGACGGATGCGGACCGTCTGTTGGAGCTTGATCTGGGGCGATTTGGCCTTGTGCTGGAACCCTTCGGCCCGGGTGCGATTGCCGTGCGCGAAACCCCTGCCATTTTGGGCACCATCAACGCCGAGGCTCTGTTGCGGGACATTCTGGATGAGTTGGACGACACCGGTGATACCCTGACGGTGCAATCCCGAATTGAGGCTGTGCTCAGTCGTATTGCCTGTCACGGGTCAATCCGTTCTGGCCGTCAAATGCGTGCAGAGGAAATGAACGCGCTGCTGCGCGAGATGGAAGCCACGCCCCATTCCGGCCAATGCAACCACGGGCGGCCCACCTATGTGGAGCTGAAACTGTCTGACATCGAACGGCTGTTTGGGCGCACATGATCCGTCTGGGCAGCATTGAGATCGCGTTGGATGATCCGGTCACCTTGGCGCTGATCGGGGCGGGTGCGCTGGTCATCCTGCTGGTGTTTCTATCTTTGCGAACCGCTGCCCGTACCGCCCGCGCATTAGAGCCTATCGCCGGGCAGATGACCTATTTCAGCACCCGTGTCCAAGCTCTGTCTGATGGTCAGATGCAGATCACTGGCGCGCTTGCAGCCGTGTCAGAGGCACAGGCCACGGCCCAATCCGCCATGCTTGCCAATATGGAACGGCGGTTGGAAGACGTGCAAAAATCCATGGGCGAGACGCTGCACGGGACCTCAAACCGTACGGCGCGTTCGCTGGGTGCGTTGCAAGAACGTTTGGAAACCATCGACCGCGCGCAGGCCAAGATCGAAAAGCTATCGGGCGATGTTCTGTCGCTGCAAGATATCTTGTCGAACAAACAAACGCGCGGGGCGTTTGGTGAAATCCAACTGAATGATATCGTGTCCAAGGCGCTGCCAGCAGACAGCTATTCGCTGCAAGCAACGCTTTCAAACGGCAAGCGTGCGGATTGCCTGATCCATTTGCCGAACCCTCCGGGGCCTATCGTGATTGATAGTAAATTCCCGCTGGAGGCGTATGAGGCCTTGGTTCGTGCGGACACGCCGCAGGCCAAAACGGAGGCTGAGCGCGCCTTTCGCGTTGCCATTCGCACCCACATCAAAGCGATCTCCGAGCGGTACATTCTAGAGGGTGAAACCGCGGACGGTGCGTTGATGTTCCTGCCCTCAGAGGCTGTTTACGCCGAATTGCACGCGCATTTCCCTGAGGTTGTGCGCGATGGGTTTGCCGCGCGGGTTTGGATCGTATCGCCCACGACCTGCATGGCGACGTTGAACACGATGCGCGCGATCCTCAAGGATGCGCGGATGCAGGCGCAGGCCGGTGAAATCCGCAAACAAATCTCGGCTTTGCACCGCGACGTGGAATTGGTGGTTGAGCGTGTGGGCAAGCTGAACACACATTTCGGCCAAGCCCGGCGCGATGTTGAAGGGATCAATATCGCTGCGGAACGCGCGGGCAAACGCGCGGGTCAGCTTGAGAGTTTCGAGTTCGAGCCAAGCGCGCCGGATACTGTAGTTCCGTTGACCAAGGCTGCGACCCCGCCCGCTGAGTAGCCGATAAGGACGGCCCCGCCGCTTTCGGGCTGGGCGTACACCGGGCCGCGTGCTAGCTGGATGCCTATGACACAGGTACCCACCAAGCCGCAGATCCTACAATGGATCGCCGATAACCCCTCGCTCACTTCTAAACGTGACATCTCCAAGGCCTTTGGGATCAAGGGGGCCGCGCGGATTGATCTAAAACGCGTCTTGCGCGAGTTGGAGGCTGAGGGGCATCTGCAAAAACGATCTCGCAGTTATACGGACCCTGATACGCTGCCGCCTGTTGCGGTGGTTGAGGTTACGGGGACTGACGCAGACGGTGACCTGTTTGCCCGGCCTTTGCAGTGGAAGGGTGAAGGCGATGTCCCGCGTATCCTGATGGAGCTAAAAGCCTCGGACCCGGCAATGGGGCCAAGCGATCAGGCGCTTGTGCGGTTGCAGGCTGTGCAGGACGAAACGCACGAATACATCGGTCGGTTGATCCGCCGCATTGGCACCAACCCCAAGCGGATTTTGGGAGTTTACCGCGCTGGGGCCGAGGCCGGTCGCATCGTGCCGATTGACAAGGGTGCAGACCGCGAATGGCACGTGCCTGCCGGTGCCCGCGAGGGCGCGCAGGACGGAGAATTGGTTGAGGCCGAACAGACCGGCCCCAAAGGACGCATGGGTATGCCCCGCGCCCGCGTGGTTGCGCGGTTGGGTGATCCGGGTGCGGCCAAAGCCGTTAGCCTGATTGCGATCCATCAACATGGTATTCCCGATCATTTTCCTGATGCGGTCATGGAAGAAGCCGACGCCGCAACGCCCGTCGATCTGGGCAAGCGCGAAGATCTGCGCGAGCTGCCGCTGATCACGATTGATCCCCATGATGCGCGGGATCACGACGATGCCTGTTTTGCGCATGCCGATGATGATCCGAAAAATCCTGGCGGTCATATCATTTGGGTCGCCATTGCGGACGTTGCGCATTACGTGCGCCCCGGCTCCAAACTAGACCGAGAGGCGCGTCGGCGCGGCAACTCAACATACTTCCCTGACCGTGTGGTGCCGATGCTGCCGGATCGGCTTTCGGGGGACCTATGCTCGCTTCACGAGGGGGTTGAGCGGCCCTG
The DNA here is from genome assembly GCF_001458315.1 of Thalassobacter stenotrophicus. GTDB lineage: Bacteria > Pseudomonadota > Alphaproteobacteria > Rhodobacterales > Rhodobacteraceae > Thalassobacter > Thalassobacter stenotrophicus. The sequence goes on from NZ_CYRX01000029.1 coordinate 22,823, forward strand.
TATCGCGGTGCGGATGCAGATTGATGCGTCAGGCGAAAAGATTGGTCAGCGGTTCACGCGGGGCCTTATGAAATCACATGCGTCGCTGCATTACGAAGAGGTTCAGGCCGCTATAGATGGCGCGCCCACGGACCGTACTGAGCCGTTTCTTGAGGATGTTTTGCGTCCGCTTTATGCGGCCTATGACGCGCTCAAGACCGCGCGGGCCTCACGGCAACCGCTAGAGCTTGATCTGCCGGAGCGGACCATCCAGCTGAGCCCCGAGGGGGAGGTGACAGCCGTCGCCTTTAAGGACCGCTTGGATGCGCACCGTCTGATTGAAGAATTCATGGTGCTGGCCAATGTCGCCGCCGCCGAAGAACTGGGCACCCGGGGCCAAGCGCTGTTGTACCGTGCCCACGAAGAGCCAAACGCCGACAAACTTGAGGCCCTGCGGGATACCGCGCAGGCCAGTGGCTTTTCGCTGGCCAAAGGGCAGGTTCTGCAAACCCGGCAGTTGAACAAATTGCTCAATGACGCGTCCGAGAGCGACTTTGCCGAGCTGATCAACATGTCCACGCTGCGTAGCATGACGCAGGCCTATTACACGCCCAAACACATTGGGCACTTTGGTCTCGCGCTGAAGGCATATGCGCATTTCACGTCGCCCATTCGGCGCTATGCTGATCTGATCGTGCATCGCGGTTTGGTTGCGGCGCACAAATGGGGCGACGACGGGCTGAGCGTCCAGGATACTGAAACGCTGGATGACACGGCCAAGCTGATCTCTGACACCGAGCGGCGGTCGATGGTGGCCGAGCGGGACACCTCGGACCGTTACCTCGCAGCCTTCCTGAGCAACCATGTCGGCGCGGAGTTTACGGGGCGCATCAGTGGCGTGCAGGCGTTTGGCGTGTTTGTACGGTTGGATGAGACGGGGGCGGATGGGATGATCCCGGTTCGCAGTCTGGGGCGTGAATATTTCCGCTATGACCGCGATGCCCAGGTGCTTGAGGGCACCGAGAGTGGCCTGCAAATTGGAATTGGGCTGCGCGTGACCGTCAAACTGGCCGCAGCCGTGCCTGTAACGGGGGGGCTGACCCTCGAAATGCTTGAGATCGATGGCGCGGTGACCAAACAGTTCACCAAGCGGCGCGGAAAAGGGCCTGTTCGGCACAAAGGTAAGCGTGTCAAAAAGTCGACGCGCCGTCGATCCACCAAGTAGCACAGACCCGCTTATCCTCTGCGAACTGTCTTTGTGATTTTCCCCATTCGCGTTACGCTCTGCGTGCGAACGGTCAAATGGGAGACACCATGCGCGGCGCAGCAGCAGTCATCGGATTTGTTCTATTGTGTGGAGGCGTAGAGGCCAGCCCTTTGGCTGTGGACACCTCTGAGCGGCCTGCGCAACGCGTGCAGGTTTCGACGGTTACCCTCTCAACGCTAAGCCCTGTGCCACGCCCGACGGCCCCGACGCTTCAAACGCCGGTAATTGAGGTTGCTGCGAATGCGCGATTTGACCGCTGGGTGGGGGCGTTCAAGCGTCGTGCGCGGGGGCAGGGTATTTCGCAACGTACATTGGATCAGGCATTTGAAGCGGCGCAGTATTTGCCTGACGTGATCCGCCGGGATCGCAACCAAGCCGAGTTCACCAAAACGCTCTGGGAATATTTGGACAGTGCGGTGTCTGCGACGCGTGTGCGCAACGGTAAGGCCGCTTTGCGCAAACATGCCCGTGTTTTAGGCCGGATTGAGGCGCAATACGGGGTGCCCAAAGAGACCGTTGTAGCGGTCTGGGGGCTAGAAAGCGCCTATGGCACCTTCCGCGGGTCCGAGCCGACTATTTCCGCATTGGCTACCCTTGCATTTGATGGCCGCCGCGCGCGCTTTTTCGAAAGTGAATTAGTTAACGCGTTAACTATTTTGCAAAACGGGGATATTGCGCCGCAGAATATGACTGGGTCTTGGGCGGGTGCTATGGGGCATACGCAATTCATGCCCTCTAGCTACAATGCTTATGCCGTTGATTTTACCGGGGACGGCCGCCGTGATATTTGGTCGGATGATCCGAGCGATGCCCTTGCGTCAACTGCCAATTATTTGGCCCGCTTCGGATGGCAGAAAAACCTGCCTTGGGGTGTAGAGGTCGAATTGCCCAATGGATTTGATTACGGTCAAACTGGTGACCGAATTCGCAAATCCGCGAATGCGTGGCGTCAATTGGGGGTGCGTCCTGCACGCGGCGGACAATTGCCCAATAGTGATCGCGTTTCGATTTTGGTGCCCGCTGGTGCAAAGGGCGTGGCCTTTGCGATCTATCAAAACTTCCAAGTAATTGAGCGATATAACCCCGCAGATGCCTATGTAATTGCGGTGGGCCACCTAGCAGACCGCATTGCAGGCCGGCCTGATTTTAAGGCGTCTTGGCCCCGTGGGGACAGGGGTCTGCGGTTTGTAGAGCGGAAGGAAGTTCAGCAACTTTTGGCGCGCAGGGGCTTTGATCCCGGCGGTGTGGATGGGAAAATTGGGCCCAACACGTTGTCTGCCGTGAGGCGGTATCAAGCGAGCATCGGAGCGACGCCCGATGGATATGTCTCGCTTGATTTACTAAATCAATTACGCCGTTAAATGGCGAAGGATTCGAGGTCTTTTCCAGCGTCGAGAGCCTCAACAATCCACTTTGGTTTACGTCCACGTCCGGTCCATGTGAGGGCTGAATCTTCGGGGTGGCGATATTTTGGTGGATTAACGCTTTTCGTTGTTTTCTTCATGCCGGCAACTTCGTTCAAATCAACGCCAATTTCCTTAGCGTAATCTTCGAGCTTTTTGCGTGCTTCAAGCAGGCGCCGTTCCTCAAATGAAGTGATGGCTTTTTCTACATCGCGTTTCAGCTTTTTTAGCTCGTCGAGCGAAAGTGTATTCAGGTCCATGATAGCTCCCTTCTGAATAGGTGAGGCCGCTAACAGTAAATAGAGCACCTATCAAGAAAAATCATGATTTCTATTGTATTTCGCGAAATATGCGCAGGTCTAAGCGTGAGTTGATAGTACTTAGGCGCGAGCAAGATCGCGCTTCGCGTTAAGGGCGGGTAAAAACATCTCGGAGCAAGCGTTCCAACTCGGCCGCATCCTGGGTGGTAAATGCGTCTGGCTGATTGCTGTCGATGTCAAAAACCGCGATCAGCTTGCCTGCGTTATCATGTACCGGCAGGACCAACTCGGATCGGGTGGAGCTGGCGCAAGCAATATGGCCCGGAAAGGCTTCCACGTCCGGTACCAATTGCGTCGTCTCGGTGCGTGCGGCGGCCCCGCATACGCCACGCGAAAAGGGGATCACAAGGCAGCCATGCCCGCCCTGGTAGGGTCCAATTTTTAGCAGTTCAGGGGCGACAACGCGGTAAAATCCGGTCCAATCAAATCTGTCGTCGGCGTGATGCACCTCACAGGCGACGGTCGCCATCAGAGCGACTAAATCATCCTCGCCTGCCGTTAGCGCAGCGGTCGTTTGATGCAACATTGCGTAGTCGGCCATGATCGTCCTTTGGGATGTAAGTGCCACAAAATGTGCAGCTACAGATACTCATGTGTTTTCGTAGGGTCGAGTGTTTTGATCGATGGAAACGGATTGGTAATAATTGTGGCGTACGGTTTTCGAAATGTGTGAGAGTTTGAAGGGAAGCCGTGATGCAGTTGACGACCCAGATAAAGCCCGATGCGCTTTGCGTAACGGTTGAGGATGAGCGCATTGATGCGGCGATTGCTGTGCAGTTCAAGGATGCGTTTCGCAAGCTTTTGGTCGGCCATAAGGGCCGTGTGGTTGTTGATCTGGAAAAGGTCGCATTCCTTGACAGTTCGGGCCTTGGGGCACTTGTTGCCGTGATGAAGATGCTGCCGAGTGGACAGAAACTTGAGCTCGCGGGGTTACAGGATGCCGTGCAAAAGGTGCTCAAGCTAACGCGGATGGATAGTATTTTCGTCCTTCACTCAGATGCCAAAACCGCCTTCGGCTCCGAGCAAAGCGCCGCATAAGCTTTGGGAGAGGCTCATGTCACCTCAAACTCTGATCGACTGTGCATTTCCGGGCACGTTCGCTCATGTGTCGGATCATCTGAAAAAGCTACAGGTTGAGCTGGAGCGTAATGCGGTTGAGCCTGAGCCCAAAGACGACATTTTAATTGTATTGGCTGAACTGCTTAATAATATCGTAGAGCATGGGTATTGCGCGTCGGGGAAGGGCAATATTCACCTCACGGTTCATGCGCACAAGCGGGCCGACAAAAATGCGGTCTACATCCGAACCGTAGATCAAGGTCCACCTGTCCCCGCCGATGCCTTGATCGGTGCGTCCCTGCCCAGCTTGACCAAAGACAGCCAAGACATGCCCGAGGGCGGGTTTGGCTGGTTCATGATTCATACGTTGGCCGACAGCATTAATTACGAACGAATTGATGACGAAAACAGGTTCACGTTCTGTGTGGGGTTTTAGGGTGCGACCTCGAAAGTGACCAAAGCCTGTTCCGCTCACTTGGCTCGCTGCAATCCCCATCTTGGCTTCTGAAATTCTCGCGCTAAAGTCACGCTTCACACTGAGCGGAGAACAAAATGCGCGACTTACAACTTCCTGGCCGGTCCCCAGTGCTCGCTTCGCGGGGCATGTGTGCGACTTCGCACCCATTAGCGAGCCGGGTGGCAATCGAAACCCTGATGCGGGGCGGCAATGCGGTTGATGCCGCAATTGCGGGCGCTGTTTTGCTTGGGCTCTGTGAGCCACAGATGACCGGGTTGGGCGGTGACTGCTTTGTGCTGCTCAAACCAGCGGGGTCTGAAGATGTTGTCGCACTAAACGGCTCGGGCAAGGCACCGGCAGGTGCGTCTGCTCAATCGCTGCGCGACCGGGGTCTGACAGCCGTGCCGCTTTATTCCGCCGATGCGGTCACGGTGCCCGGCGCAGTTGATGCGTTTTGTAAACTGTCCTCTGATCACGGCAAGCTAGGCATCGCCGATACCCTTGGGCCGGTTATTCCATATTTCCGCGATGGGGTTCCTGTCGCACCTCGGGTCGCTTTTGATTGGGCCGAAGCGGAGGAAACGCCGCAGGGTCGCGCCCGCGAACTGTTTCTGCCATGGGGCAAAGCGCCCAAAATGGGCACAAGCTTTGCCCTGCCCGATCAGGCAAACGCACTAGAGGCTATCGCCAAAAATGGCCGCGCCGGATTCTACGAAGGCCCGGTCGCCGAAGACATGGTGAATAGCCTGCGAGCCTTGGGTGGTCAGCATACCTTGAACGATTTTGCGGCAACATCTGCGGATTACACGGCGCCCGTAAGCGGTATGCACAACGGGCTAGAGCTGGTCGAGCATCCGCCCAACGGCATGGGCGCGACGGCGATTTTGATGAACGCGATCCTGTCGCATTTTGATATCGCGAGCCTTGATCCATTCGGCACCAAACGCGCCCATATTGAAGCCGAGGCCGCGAAGCTTGCCTATGATGCCCGTGATCGGTTCATCGCGGATCCTGACCATACGACTGCTTTGGTGCATATGCTGGCCCCCGAAACTGCTTCGGGTTTGGCCGCGTTGATCGACCCCAAGCGTGCCGCGCAAGAGGTCCACACACGGACCGAAGCCGTGCACAAAGACACCATCTACATCACAGTCGTCGACAAAGACGGCATGGCTGTGTCGTTGATTTACTCGGTTTTCCACAGCTTCGGCAGTGGTTTGGCATCTGATAAATATGGTATTTTGTTCCAAAACCGCGGTGCTGGCTTCACTCTGCAAAGCGGGCATCCCAACGAATATGGTCCGGGCAAACGCCCTATGCACACTATTATTCCGGCCATGCTCAAGCAGAACGGCAAAGTTATCATGCCCTTTGGTGTGATGGGCGGCGCGTATCAGGCAAATGGGCACGCGCGGTTTGTTTCCAACCTGACGGACTTCGGAATGGATGCTCAATCAGCCATCGATGGGCCGCGGTGTTTCTCGGACACGGGTGTGCTAAAGGTTGAGCGGGGCTATAGCGATGCTGTCCGCGCTGAGCTGCAAAGCATGGGCCACAATGTCGAAATTCCGCATGGACCGATTGGCGGCGCGCAAGCGATCCGCATTGATGAAAGCGGTTATCTTGAAGGGGCCTCTGATCCCCGCAAGGACGGTTGCGCGCTCGGCTACTAAGCGCGCAACAGTTTAGCGTTACAGGCGTTCAATCGCCAAAGCGATGCCCTGACCGCCGCCGATACACATGGTGATCAGGGCACGCTTCCCGCCAGTGCGGATCAACTCATACAGCGCCTTTACGGTGATAATCGCACCCGTTGCGCCAACGGGATGACCCAACGCGATCGCGCCGCCGTTGGGGTTAACACGCGCGGGGTCGAGCCCGAGACCTTTGTTGACCGCCAGTGCTTGGGCGGCAAAAGCTTCATTGCTTTCAATCACATCGAAGTCAGCAATCGTAAGGCCGGTTCGTGCGCACAATGCCTCAACGGCTGGGATCGGACCAATGCCCATCACGTCGGGGCGGACCCCAGCGTGGGCATATCCCAGCACGCGGGCCATCGGCTGGTGCCCACCTTTCGCGGCGGCCTTTGCGGTGGCAAGCACAAGCGCGGCTGCCCCATCATTGATCCCGCTAGCGTTGCCCGCAGTCACGGTCCCGTCCTTTTGAAACACCGCGCGAAGGCCACCAAGTTTTTCCATGGTGGTCGCTTTGGGGTGTTCATCGCGCGCAAATTCGACCGTATCTCGTTTGACGCGGACCTCAACCGGCACGATCTGGCTGTCAAAGTAGCCCGCATCGATAGCGGCGGCTGCGCGGTTTTGGCTTTCTAGCGCAAAGGCATCCTGCTCGGTGCGGGTGATGCTATGTTCACGCGCGACGTTTTCCGCAGTGACACCCATGTGCCCGGTTCCGAATGGGCAGGTCAGCGCGCCGAGCATCATGTCAGTGGCCCCAGTGTCGCCCATTTTCTGGCCAAACCGAAGGGAGGGAACGGTATAGGGCGCGCGGCTCATATTCTCGGCTCCGCCAACCAGCGCAAATTCGGCATCGCCCAATTGCAGGGCCTGAACTCCCGATACAATCGCTTGCACGCCCGAGCCGCACAGTCTGTTGATGTTCATCGCGGGAACGGTTTCCGGCACGCTCGCCTGCATTGCAGCGACCCGGGATAGGTACATGTCGCGGGGTTCTGTGTTGATGACATGGCCGAAAACGGTGGTGCCGATGGCCGTGCCTGCAACGCCCGCGCGGTCCAGCGCGGCTTTGGCCGCAACGGTGCCCAGGTCGATAGCTGAGGTTCCCGCCAGCGCGCCACCAAACGTCCCGATGGCGGTTCGTGCGCCTGATAATATTACGATTTCTTGCATTCTATCCTCCGCATTGCTTCGATTACCGGGCGGCAAATGAGCAGTTAATCCCCCTGCTGCCACGTGAATTGAAGTGTGACTTGTCAATGGATAGGTGGCCCGAAACATCGCGTCCAGCGTAACGTGACGGTGTTGCGCTTGAGGCTAGACTGCAGGCTTCGCAAAGATGTTTGGGGGGCGTGACGCGGATTAACGGGCCGCTAAGACGCGGCCCGCTATGATGTTTTTTAATTGAGTATTAGGCCACGTTGAAATGCAACGGTGCAACCGACTGGAACAGACCCGTGGCGCGCAGCTTTTCAAGGACGGCGGCAGGGGGGGAACCATCAAGGTACAAAAGCGCAATCGCATTTGCACCCGCAGCCGACCGGCCCAGCGTAAAGTTCGCGATGTTCACGTCGTTTTCGCCCATCGTTTGACCCAGTGTCCCGATGATGCCGGGAACGTCGGTGTTGGTGGTATAGAGCATGTGCGCGCCCACCTCGGCGTCGATGTTGATGCCTTTGATCTGGATGAAACGCGGCTTGCCGTCCGAGAATACGGTGCCTGCGATGGAACGCTCACGCTCTGCGGTTTTGACCACCAGTTTGATGTAGCCATCAAATGCGCCGGATTTGTCTTGGCTCGTGGTCGAGATTTGGATGCCGCGCTCTTTGGCGATCACCGGTGCCGAGACCATGTTCACATCAGGGTTTGTGGCCTTCATGATGCCTGCGACGGCTGAACAGTTCAGCGCCTCTAGGTTCATTGCGGACACGGTGCCGTTGTAGATGATTTCGATCGATTGGATCGGCTCATCGGTCATTTGACCCACGAATGATCCCAAATGCTCGGCCACTTTGACCCAAGGGCCCATGACTTTGGCTTCCTCAGCTGTGACCGATGGCATGTTGAGCGCGTTTTCCACGGCCCCCGTGAGGAGGTAGTTGGACATTTGCTCGGCCACTTGCAGGGCCACGTTTTCCTGTGCCTCTGTGGTTGCAGCCCCAAGGTGTGGGGTGCAAACCACGTTGGGCAGGTTGAACAGGGGGCTGTCGGTGGCGGGCTCAACCTTGAATACGTCAAATGCAGCACCTGCGACGTGGCCGGATTTCAGGGCCTCGGCCAATGCGTCCTCATCCACCAGACCGCCGCGGGCACAGTTGATGATACGCACGCCTTTTTTCGTTTTGGCGATGTTTTCGGCGCTGAGGATGTTGGCGGTTGCATCGGTGAATGGCACGTGCAGCGTGATGAAGTCAGCGCGGGCAAGCAGGGCATCCAGCTCAACCTTTTCAACGCCCATTTTGTCGGCACGCTCTTCCGAAAGGAAGGGGTCATAGGCGACCACCTTCATTTTCAAGCCACGGGCGCGATCGCACACGATGCCACCAATGTTGCCTGCGCCAATCACGCCGAGCGTTTTGCCGGTCAATTCAACGCCCATAAACTTGGATTTTTCCCATTTGCCCGCATGCGTGGATGCGCTGGCTTCTGGGATTTGGCGGGCAACGGCGAACATCATGGCGATGGCGTGTTCGGCGGTGGTGATCATGTTGCCAAAAGGCGTGTTCATAACGATCACACCCTTTTTCGATGCGGCCGCTTTGTCCACGTTGTCGGTGCCGATACCAGCGCGACCCACCACCTTGAGGTTGTCGGCAGAGGCGAGGATTTTCTCGGTCACTTTGGTGGCTGAACGGATGGCGAGGCCATCGTATTGGCCGATCACCTCGGCCAGACGGTCTTTGTCTTTGCCAAGATTGGGTTCGAAATCCACATCAATGCCGCGATCGCGGAAAATCTGAACGGCGGTTTCGGAAAGTTTGTCGGAGACGAGAACTTTGGGCATATCATTGTACCTTCTGAGAGTGGATGCGCCTATGCGCACCCTACGGGTCAGTGAAAAAAGAGGGGTGAGGCGCGCAATCAGCGCGCCGGAATTGGATTAGGCGGCGACGGTTTGTGCCGCGATCTCGGCTTCGAACGCCCATTCGATCCAAGGCATCAACGCCTCAACATCTGAGGTTTCAACCGTGCCGCCGCACCAGATGCGCAGACCAGCCGGCGCGTCGCGATAGGCGCCAACATCCAGTGCGACACCCGCCTTTTCGAGCCGCTTAGCGACGGCTTTGGCGAATGTTGCACCGTTTTGGATACGGGCATCCGCGAACTTGAGGCAGACGGACGTGTTCGACCAAGTCGCTGGATCTTCGGCGAGGTTTTCGATCCAATCGTGCGCGGCTACAAAGTCATGCACTGCCTGCGCATTAGCGTCGGCGCGTGCAATCATGCCAGCAGCGCCGCCCTTGGATTTGGCCCAATCCAGTGCCACGAGATAATCCTCAACACACAGCATCGAGGGCGTGTTGATTGTTGCGCCAGTAAAGATACCGTCGATCAGCTTGCCACCTTTGGTGAGGCGGAAAATCTTGGGCAGGGGCCACGGGGGCGTGTAGCTTTCAAGGCGTTCTACGGCGCGGGGGCTCAGGATCAGCATCCCATGCGCACCTTCGCCGCCCAGCACTTTTTGCCAAGAGAAGGTGGTCACATCCAACTTGTCCCATGGCAAATCCATCGCGAAGGCGGCCGAGGTGGCATCGCACAGCGTCAGCCCCGCGCGGTCCGCGGGGATCACATCTCCGCTCGGGAGGCGCACACCCGATGTCGTGCCGTTCCAAGTGAAACAAACGTCATTGTTAAAATCGACCGTGGCGAAATCGACGATCTGACCATAGTCAGCGGTCTTAACTTCTGCGTCGATCTTGAGTTGTTTGACAGCGTCGGTCACCCAGCCGGAGCCAAAGCTTTCCCAAGCGAGCATCTCAACCTTGCGTTCGCCCAGCAGGTTCCACATCGCCATCTCATAGGCGCCGGTATCAGATGCGGGAACGATGCCGATTTTATAATCAGCGGGAATGCCGAGGACCTCACGGGTCGTCTCAATCGCGGCTTTGAGTTTTTCTTTGCCAACGGCAGCGCGGTGCGAGCGGCCCAGTGGCGCGTCGGCAAGCATCTCTAATGAAAAGTTGGGGAGTTTGGCGCAGGGGCCAGAAGAAAAACGCGGATTAGCGGGCTTAATGCCCGGTTCGATCATACCCATGATGGATACCCTTTCAGATATTTGCCTCGCGTTGGGGCGAGGTGTCCCGCCACTGCACCTATCGGGGGAAACCGACTCGCACAAGCGGCAATCCTGCGCTAAAGCGCCGCTCATTGGATCAAATGCGACACGCCCTGACGACGATCGGAAACTTTCATGAAGTGTGTAACCCTGCTGACCGCGCCCGCGACCCCCGTGCTAGAGCCTGCTTTGGTGGAAAATCTCCGCAACGCGTGGGGCGGGGGGGCTGTGCAATGGCTTATGCCTGATGTCGCTGCTGAGTTTGAGGTGAACGAGGTGCCGGGCAACCGTTGGGATGTGTGGGAAAGCTTGCAATCGGTCGGCGTGGACCTTGTGGTGCAGCCAAGTGCGGGGCGGCGCAAAAAGATGCTGTTGGCGGATATGGACAGCACCATGATCCAGCAAGAATGCATTGATGAATTGGCCGCTGAGGCGGGTGTGGGGCCTCGCGTGGCTGATATCACCGCGCGCGCGATGAATGGTGAATTGGACTTTGAGGGGGCCCTGATTGAGCGTGTCGGCCTGTTAAAGGACCTGCCCGTTGCCACGATCGATCACGTGCTTGCCACGCGGATCACCCATATGCCCGGCGGTGCCGCCCTTGTGGCAACGATGAAGGCGAATGGTGCCTATGCGGCATTGGTGTCGGGCGGTTTCACGGCATTCACCGCGCAGGTTGCGGCCGCGCTGGGCTTTGATGAAAACCGGGCCAATACGCTGTTGGCAAATGGTGACAAATTGACGGGCGATGTGGGGCGGCCAATTTTGGGTAAGGAAGCCAAAGTTGCTGCGCTGCAGCAAATCACTGCCCGTTTGGGAATTTCTGAAGAGGATGTGCTGGCTGTAGGAGATGGTGCAAACGATTTAGGAATGCTGAGTCGCGCAGGTCTTGGGGTGGCTTTGCACGCCAAACCATCGGTTCAGGCCCAGTGCGATGTGCGCATTAATCATGGCGATTTGACAGGTTTGTTGTTCATTCAGGGGTATAGCGTCGCAGATTTTGCCTAGTGGGTTGATTTATTAATGCTGCAAGTGCGAAATTGTTAACATGACGGAGCGTTCACTAGAAACGGCATATCGCCTTAGGACACCCGAAGACTCGCGCAAGCTGTATGCGGCTTGGGCGCGGGACTACGACTCCAGTTTTGCTGCTGCGATGGATTATCAACTGCCGTTTTCGGTGGCCCAGACTTTTGCCGAGCTTGGTGGCAAAGGTCCTGTTCTTGATGTGGGTGCGGGCACTGGGCTCGGTGCATTTGCGTTGCGGCAGCAGGGTGTGCACCAGATCGATGGCACTGATATCTCCACCGAAATGCTGAGCGTTGCTGACGAAAAAAACTTGTATGAGCGGACATTTATCGCCGATATTACGGCGGGTATGCCTGTGCCTGACGGTGCTTATCGCGGTGTGATCAGCAGCGGCACCTTTACCCTTGGCCACCTTGGTCCGCTCGCACTACCAGAGGTCCTGCGGGTGATTGCGCCGGGTGGTTTGGGTGTGATCTCTGTCGGGTTGGCGCACTACCGCGCGGCTTCGTTTGACCTTGCGATTGCGGACCTGCCCGAGAACATTCGCGTGACCGAAATTGAGGTGCCGATCTATGGCCCCGATCACCAAGGTAGCAACGGGACCGATGCCGCGATCCTAATTTGCGCCTACGTCAGTTAACACTCGTTAACAGCCGTCAGCCTTGCACGCACCGCCCTTGCGGACTACCTCAGTGAAGACCTCGATCAAGGACTTCCCATGACGCAATCGCTCTCTGACCTGACCAAAGCGCTCCTTTCGGCTGCAAAAGCTGCGGGGGCTGACGCCGCTGATGCCTTGGCCGTGGACGGCACATCCGTGAGCATTGATGTGCGTGGCGGCGCGTTGGAACATGCCGAGCGATCCGAGGGGGTCGAAATTGGCCTGCGGGTTATGATGGGCAAGCGGCAGGCCTGTGTGTCGGCATCGGATACGTCCGCCGCGACACTGGCGCAGATGGCCGAGCGGGCGGTTGCTATGGCCAAAGAAGCCCCGGAGGACCCCGTAATCGGACAAGCAGACCCCGATGATTTGGCGAAAAACTGGGATTTGGACGCGCTTGAATTGGCGGAAAGTGCGGAGCCACCAACCCCCGCTGAGCTTCAGGATATGGCCGCGCGGGCTGAGGCTGCGGCGCTCGCGTATGATGGTATCGCGCAGGTATCGGACGCTGGTGCGGGATATGGTGGCCGCCGGCTTCACCTCGAAATGTCGAATGGTTTTTCAGGTGGTTATCAGCGCACAGGCACCAGCCTAAGCGTTGTGGCCATCACCGGGACGGGCACCGAAATGGAGCGTGACTACTACGGCGACAGCCGTATCCATGCCGCCGATTTGGATGCGCCCGAATTAATCGGCCGGATGGCTGCTGAGCGGACATTACAACGTGCAGGCGCGCGCAAACCGCCAACCGGCGCCTACCCAGTGCTGTACGATGAACGCGTCGCCAACAGCCTGATCGGTCACCTGATGGGTGCTATTAACGGCAGTTCCGTGGTGCGCGGGGCGTCGTTCCTGCGCGATGCCATGGATACGCCGGTTCTGCCGGACGGCATGACCCTGTGGGAGGATCCCACCCTCGCGCGGGTCAACGGCTCCCGTCCCTTTGATGGTGAGGGCCTGCCCGTTTCACGTAGGGATATTGTGGCTGACGGGGTCCTCAAGGGCTGGGTGCTGGACCTGGCCACTGGCCGCAAGCTTGGCCTGGCCTCAACGGGCAACGCCTCACGCGGGACGTCCGCACCGCCCAGCCCTTCTGTATCGAATTTGCGGATAACGCAGGGCACCCAAACGCAGGCAGAGCTGCTGGCTGAAATGGGGACAGGGCTTTTGATTACCTCGATGATCGGGTCCTCGATCAACGCGACTACGGGTGATTATTCCCGCGGTGCCTCGGGGTTTTGGGTGGAAAACGGCGAAATCACCTATCCCGTGAATGAATGCACGGTGGCCGGTAATCTGCGCGATATGCTGCGGACCATGACGCCCGCGAATGACGCGCGGATGCATCTGACCCGCGCGATTCCGTCGATGCGGGTAGAGGGGCTTACGATTGCCGGAGCCTGATCTCGCGCTCCTACGCGATGCCGCAAAGGCCGCGGGAGAGATAGCCGCCAAGCACTTTCGCAAAGACCCCGAGGCGTGGGACAAAGGCGCGGGCCAAGGCCCCGTGACAGAAGCCGACATTGAGGTCGACACCATGCTGCGTGAGGAACTAACCGCCGCGCGCAGCGACTATGGCTGGCTGTCAGAAGAAACCGCCGACAACGCCACGCGCCTTGATCGGAGCCGCGTTTTTGTTGTCGACCCGATTGATGGCACCCGCGCGTTTATGAATGGCAAAACCGGGTTTTCCCATGCACTCGCGGTGGTTGAAGATGGCGTGCCCATCGCCGCAGTCGTCTACTTGCCGATGTTGGATTTGATGTTCACAGCGGCGCGCGGGCAGGGTGCCACGTTGAACGGTATGGCGCTGGGCACATCATCGCGCACTGCGCTGGATGGGGCGCAATTGTTGGGCAACAAGAAGATGTTCGCGGAAGAGCATTGGGGCGGGCCATTGCCTGTCACGCAACACTTTCGGTCTTCGCTGGCCTACCGCATGGTTTTGGTGGCTGAGGGCGCATTTGACGGGATGATCACGCTGCGCCCCTCATGGGAATGGGACATTGCGGCGGGCGATTTGATCGCGCGCGAGGCGGGCGCCACCGTGACCGACCAAAGGGGCACACAATTGCGCTTTAACAACCCGCACCCACAGGTCAACGGCGTGCTTGCCGCGCCCGCAAATGTGCATCAGGGGTTGATGGCGCGTTTGGTCCCCGCGACCTGAGCGCTTCTTGACGTACCAAGGTCAACGCCTATGGTGCCCGCAAAGTGACCCGAAAGGAGCCTCCTATGGTTCAGCGACTACATCTCGTCTTTGGCGGCGAACTGGTGGACCCGACTAAGAATGTCTTCAAAGACGTGGAAGCCATTCACATCGTTGGGATGTACCCGAACTATGCCTCGGCCTACGATGCGTGGAAATCTGAGGCTCAGAAAACCGTCGATAACGCGCACATGAGGTACTTCATCGCCCATATTCACAGGCTTCGGGATGAGGAGGCAGCGGCCTCCCCCACCGAGGAGCTGGACACCTAAGCTGATGGCACGCTCACTGGCTTTGGCCGCTTATCTCGCGTGGTCCGCCCGCGCGGCCCCCTTTGCTGAGGGCAAGCTAAAGGCCCGCCTCGCTGATGGTAAAGAGGACGCCGACCGGCTGCCTGAGCGTAAGGGCATTGCAGGGAGAGCGCGCCCCAAGGGACGTTTGATTTGGATCCACTGCGCCTCCGTGGGCGAGTCAATTTCTGTGTTGGATGTAGTGCGAGGGCTTATCGAGCAGGACCCAGACCTGAATATCTTGATGACGACCGGCACTGTAACGTCGGCACAATTGATGGCCAAACAACTGCCTGAGCAAGTAATCCACCAATATGTGCCGCTGGACGCCACGCTTTTTGTGCGCCGTTTTCTGGATCATTGGCGCCCGAACCTTGCCGTCTGGACCGAGAGTGAGCTGTGGCCATCGCTGATTCATCACACGCACGCACGCGGCATCCCCTTGGCGTTGATCAATGCACGCATGTCCGATCAGAGCTTTTCCAAGTGGAAGTGGTTTTCCGGTGCGGCAGCCAGTTTGCTGCAACGGTTTGACCAAATTCGCGCCCAAGATCGAGAAACGGCTCGTAAACTACGCCGTCTCGGGGCGAAAGGCAGTGCGGTTCGTGTGACCGGCACGCTCAAGGAAGGTGCCGCCCCACCACCTTGCGCAGAGGTGGACCGGGCGGCGTTTGCCGCGCAACTGGCGGGACGACCCTGTTGGCTCGCGGCCTCTACGCATCCCGGTGAAGAGGCGCTGGTGGCGCAGGCGCATAAGTATGCGCGCCGCGCGTCATTGCGGCTTTTGTTGATCCTCGCGCCTCGGCATCCGGAGCGTGGCGATGCGATTGCCGCTGACCTGCGCGCAGACGGGTGGAACGTCGCACAACGCTCTGCCGATGAAAATTTGACCGAAGACACCCAGATTTATCTGGCCGATACGCTGGGTGAAATGGGCCTGTGGTTCCGGGTTTGCCCGGTGACGTTTCTGGGCGGATCATTGGTCCCGATCGGTGGGCACAATCCGTTCGAGCCGGCGGGTTTGGGATCTGCGATCCTGACAGGGCCGCACACGGATAATTTTCGCGAAATCTTTGGGCGCTTGGCGGATGGCAACGCGATGCGGCTTGTGTCCTCGGCTGATGATCTGGGCCAGCAAGTGGATGCTGCCCTGTCCCCAGAGGAAGCCGCGCGTCTTGCACATGCCGCGTGGGAGGTTGTGTCCGACGGGGCGGAGGTGGTCGATGAAACGGTGAATGCCCTTTTGGCGATGATAGAAAAGGCGAAACGCTGATGCGCGCGCCTAGTTTCTGGACGCGCCCCCCGGGGCTGTGGTCTGCGTTGTTATCACCACTTGGTGCCATCTATGCGGCAGCGACGGCGCGGCGGTTGGCCAAGGGCGCGCCGGTGCGATTGCCCGTACCTGTTGTATGTGTTGGCAACCTAAACGCGGGCGGCACGGGTAAAACGCCGACCGTTATTGCATTGATGCAGCGCCTTACGGAATGGGGCGTTGCGGTGCACGTTGTCTCACGTGGGTATGGCGGATCGGCGACAGGGCCAGTGCAGGTCGACGTACGCAAACATCGTGCCGAAGTTGTCGGGGATGAGCCACTTTTGATGGCGGCCTTTGGTCCCGTTTGGGTGGCCAAGGATCGCGCCGCAGGGGCCAAGGCGGCCGTCGCGGCTGGTGCGCAGATTATCCTGCTGGACGATGGGTTTCAGAACCCTGCGCTGGAAAAGGACCTGAGCATTGTGGTGGTCGACGCCCGCCAAGGGTTCGGCAACGGTAAGGTTATTCCGGCGGGCCCTCTGCGTGAACCCATCGCAACGGGCCTTGCGCGGGCTGACTTCACGCTCAGCATCGGCGCGGCTGAGGATCATGTGAATATTCCCGGCCCACCTCAGCTGCGCGGGACGCTTGCGCCCCTGCCCACGGGTATGAGTTGGCAGGGCGTGCCTGTCTTCGCCTTTGCGGGCATCGGCCAGCCGGAGAAATTCTTTCGCACTTTGAAAGCGCTTGGAGCGGACCTGCGCGGGACCGAAGCCTTGTCGGACCACCAGCCGCTGACCCAAGCGCTTTTGACTCGTTTGGGCGATAAAGCCGCCAAACTTTCCGCTCAGCCGGTCACAACGGAAAAGGATGCCGTCCGACTGCCACCCGCCCTGCGTGGGCGGGTGATGACGCTGCCGGTTCGGCTAGAGATTGAGGATTGGGCCCCGCTAGAGGCCCGTCTGCGCGCGCTGCTTTAGCTGGCGGCGTCGACCAATTCACCCAGTCTGCTGAGCGACATGTTGCCGGAATGCATAGTGCCGTTGATCAGGAATGACGGCGTGGATTGAATGCCATCGCGGCCCGCATTGTCCTGATACCAAGCCACAAGCGATTGAGCCATGTCGGCGTCCTGCATGCAGGCGTCTAGCGTTGTGCTGTCCATACCGGCTTGAAGGCCAATCTTCTTAAGCGCATCTGCTACCAGCGCGGGCTGGGATTGGCGCGCCCAGTCACCTTGGGTGGCGTAAACCAAATCGATCAATCCAAAGTACCGGTCCGCCCCGCCACACCGCGCCATCATCGAGGCCCACAACCCGTACCGGTCAAAAAAGACTTCGCGATGTGTGAAATGTGCTTTGCCGGTGTCGATGTATTCCGCTTTGAAGTCCTTGAACGTATCGCGGTGGAAATTCGCGCAATGTGGACAGGTGAATGAGGCGTACTCGACCACTTTGACCGGTGCGTTCGGGTCGCCAATGGTCATGTCTTCGATGGTGATCGACCCCTCTTGGGCATTGGCGCGCAGGTCAAACGCTGGGGGTGTCGTGCCCTCGGCGTGGGGCCAATAGCTGTATGCGACGCCAGCGGCAGCTGCGGGGATCATGATCATGAGCGAACGACGGTTCAGCATCGGGGGGTCTCCGGTTCTTTAGGGGGCCGCATTATCGGCTTTGTTTTGAGATGATGTTTGCGCCAAGGTGTTCAAGAGCGGCGCGTAATCCTTCGTCTTGCACATCCGAGGTGTGGATGGCGGCTTTGCTGCGGTTGGCATGTTGCTCTTGGGCCGAAAGGCTGGGTGTTTTGGGGCGCGCTTGGAATGAAACCTGACCTTCGGCAAAGCCGGTGGGGGCCGTTTGAGTGATGCGGATTTTGCCAATTGCATTGTAGCCGTAGCAGGCATTCACGCGTTCACGGATGCCGGGCTCTTGCATCTTGAGGATCGGAGCCATTGCCCCCGTTGTCAGCAGGGTAAGGGTCGCGCCGACATGTGTGCGCGTGTATTTCACATCAACGGGGCGGCACATTGAGGCTGTTTCTGGGCCGACGATGTCATCCCAATGGGTCAGGATGCGGGTTTCCGCAAAGCCACGCTGTCCGGTCACGGCGCGGACTTTTTGATCCACCAGTGTGCTGGTCCGCCGAAATCCTTTGGAACGCCGTGCAGGCTGCATGTGGTTGTCTCCCCGAGTCGTCCTATCCTACACCACGGTGAGCAGAGGGGAACAAGGGCTGTGATAACCAATGCGTGAGCAATTAAGCGAAGATTTGTTAGGGTGGTACGACCAACATGCGCGGGTGATGCCGTGGCGCGTGGGACCTGCCGCTCGCGCAACCGGAGAACGGCCCGATCCCTATGGCATTTGGATGTCCGAGGTGA
Source organism: Thalassobacter stenotrophicus (assembly GCF_001458315.1). GTDB lineage: Bacteria > Pseudomonadota > Alphaproteobacteria > Rhodobacterales > Rhodobacteraceae > Thalassobacter > Thalassobacter stenotrophicus. The sequence goes on from NZ_CYRX01000029.1 coordinate 41,099, forward strand.
TGTTGCAGCAAACCACCGTCGCTGCGGTGCGGGATTATTGGCGTAAGTTCATGGCGAAATGGCCAACTGTGTCGGATTTGGCGGCGGCTGAGGACGCCGATGTGATGGCCGCATGGGCAGGGCTTGGGTACTATGCGCGCGCGCGTAACCTGTTGAAATGCGCGCGCGTTGTGGCCGCAGATCATGGTGGGGTGTTTCCTGATACGGTTGAGGCGCTGCTGAAGCTGCCGGGAGTTGGCCCGTATACGGCGGCTGCTGTCGCCTCTATCGCGTTTGATGCGCCGGCAACGGTTGTAGATGGAAACGTGGAGCGGGTGATTGCTCGTTTGCGTTTAATTGAGACGCCGCTTCCCAAGGCCAAACCAGAAATCACCGAGGCTGCCGAAGCGATCACGCCACAGGACCGGCCCGGTGACTATGCGCAAGCGATTATGGATTTAGGGGCGACGATCTGTACGCCACGGAACCCGGCTTGTGGGATTTGCCCGTGGTCCACGCCCTGTCTCGCGCGGGCGCAAGGCGTGCAGGCTGAGTTGCCCAAGAAACTGCCGAAAAAGACGAAGCCAACGCGCCATGGGTATATCTATCTTGCGCGGCGGGGGGATCATTGGCTGGTGGAGCAACGCCCCGATAAGGGGTTGTTGGGGGGGATGATCGGGTTCCCGGGGTCTGATTGGTCAGATGATCCTGCGCCAGCGGCACCCTTTGCTGCCGATTGGCGCGAGGTGGGCGAGGTCCGCCATACGTTCACGCATTTTCACTTAGTGTTGCGCGTGCACACAGTGGAGCAGTCATCTGGGGGTGTGGAGTTCCAGCCCGTCGTTCGGGATGATTTGCCGACGGTATTTCGCAAGGCGTTGGATCTGGTGTCAGCTTACGAATAGGGGGCTTTGCCCCCGTCGGCCGAGGCCGCCTCCCCCAGGATATTTGAGAACCAAAGAGGGGTTAGCGTTTTTTCCAGCTTCGGCGGCCGCCAGGTGTTTTGGAGTGAAAGTCCGCGGGCCGTTTGCGGATCCATGCGATGAATTTGGCCAATCGTGGGTGGGTGCGGAGGGTTTCGGGGGTGTTCCAGAGGCGGGCGAGTTCTGCCTCGGAGGCGCTTGCATGAATTTCGTTGTGGCAGATTTGGTGGACAAGGACCGTGGGTCCGCCTTTGCCGCCGCGAAGTTTTGGCACAAGGTGGTGCCAGCTTTGTGGAGCGTCCGGCGGAACCGGCCGTTCACAGAGCGCGCAGATGGGATGTGGTTCGGACATTAGGCTGGCTCCGGTCGTGTGTCGGGCCTAATGGTGGAGTTATGTTGGATTTGGACAAGAGCATGGATGCGTTGGTCATTGGCGCGGGACCTGCCGGGTTGATGGCAGCGGAGGCTTTGGCCCGAGCTGGGCGCAGGGTGGTCGTGGCGGAGGCTAAGCCGTCGCCTGCGCGTAAATTCCTAATGGCGGGCAAATCTGGGCTGAATTTGACCAAGGTTGAGGCTGAATTTGGGGCGGCTTACGCGGAAGCCGAGGATTGGTTGGCGCCGATGTTAGCCGAATTTGGGCCTGAGCAGGTGCAGGAATGGGCCCTTGGTTTGGGGCAAGAAGTGTTTACTGGATCTACGGGGCGGGTGTTTCCCATTGCTATGAAAGCCTCACCACTTTTGCGGGCGTGGTTGGCGCGCTTGGATGAGTTGGGCGTTGTGTTGTGGCGCAATTGGCGTTGGACCGGGTGGGATGGTCCATCTGTGTGTTTCGAAACACCCGAAGGCGCGGTGGCTGCGCGCCCCGAAGTGACGGTTTTGGCGTGTGGCGGGGCATCATGGGCGCGGCTTGGCTCTGACGGGGCATGGGCGGATTGGTTGGGGCAAGTTGCCCCGTTTCGACCCGCGAACATGGGGTTTTGCGTGGATTGGTCCGACCATATGCTGCGTCATTTTGGGACCCCGGTTAAGAATTGCGGCCTGCGCGTTGCGGAGCGGATGCATCGAGGTGAGATTGTTGTTTCGGCCCGCGGGTTAGAGGGCGGAGGCATTTATGCGATCTCCCGCGCGCTGCGAGAGGGCGCGGGGCTGGCGCTGGACCTGAAGCCCGATCTGTCACGTGATGAGGTGGCCGCGCGGTTGGCACGCCCGCGAGGGAAGGCCAGTGTTGCAACTCACTTGCGGAAGGCGCTGGGCCTTACGCCAGTACAAATCGCACTGTTGAATGAGTTTGCCCGACCGTTTCCGGATGATTTGGCATCCGTCATCAAAGCCCTGCCCATCCCGCTTGGTCCGCCACGCCCTATGGATGAGGCGATTTCAACTGCTGGTGGGGTGCGGCGCGATGCCTTGGATGATCAGTTTATGCTGCGGGACAGGCCGGGCACGTTTGTTTGCGGTGAAATGCTGGATTGGGAGGCACCTACGGGCGGCTACCTTCTAACGGCCTGTTTTGCGACCGGGCTTTGGGCTGGACGGCATGCCGCGAACTATCGGTTGGCATAAACCGCAAGGCGCAGCAGGGTCCGTTCCATCACCGCCATTTGCGGTGCCATGGAGGACGAGCGCAGGGTTAGGTCAGCGGTTGTCAGCTCGCGCAGGGCGTCTTGGAGTTTATGCACGCCCCACTGCTGCGCCTGACGGGCCATCCGGTCACGCCGGGGGCCAAAGACGGGCGGTTTTGCGCGGCTAAGCCCTTGGGCTGCGCCGCCGGGGTCACAGGCGGCCGCGTACAAGGTGCGGAAATGTCGGGTGGCTCCAATGCACAACGCCACGGCCTGCACGCCTTGGCCGCCTAGCTTTTGGATCAAGGGGCCGATTTCATTGCCGCGACCCTCCGCGCTGGCGTGGATCACGTCATCAAGGGCCGCCTCAATCGTCACAGGCGCGCAGTTTGCGACGTCTAGAGGGGTTACTGGGGTTGTGTCGCCGCGTTTGTACAGACCCAGCTTTTCGACGGTTTGGCGAAAGTCACCGGGGTCCAACGCCCGCGAAAGCGTGTCAAGATCGCGGTGCGCCTCATTGCTGATTTGCTCTAGTCCTGCGGCGCGCAAAGCGGCTTCGATTTCCTCACGCGAGGGTGGATCATCATAGAGGCCCACGGCATAGGCTCGGCGATGGCCTTCAAACGCTTTGCGCAGTTTTGACGTCGCGCGGAGCGAGCCGCAGGTCACGATCAAAGACGCGTCACCGTCTTGCCATTCCGCCAATGCGTCGATGATCGGGGCGGCCAAGGCTTCGGTCGCGTCTTCAATGAAGACCACGCGGGGTCCGGGAAAAAAGCCGTGCGCCTTGAGGCCGTCTAGGGCGGCGGCGGGGTCTTTGCGCAGATCGGTAGCGGGCATCCGGCTGAGCCGCATCTCGGCCTCACCCTCGGGACCTACAAGCGCAGCGACCACTTCTTGGCGGCGCAAAGCCACGCGCATCGCATCCGCGCCATAGATCAAAAGACCTGCGATCCCCGCCTCTGGCTTGGCGAAAAACCGTGTGGCCTGTGCGCCCGCCAGCTTCATGTGAGAGCAGGGTCCACGAGCAGTTGCGCCACCAGCTTATCCGCAAGGATAACCATCAAACGCGCGCTTGCGTCCCGCTCTGAGGCGAGTGTCGAAATGGTCGAGCCGCTTGCCGAGTAGGATGTGAAGCCGGTCACAACGCCCTCGGTGACCGGATCATCGGCGCCGAGGGGGCGAACGGCATAGGTCAGGGTGCCTTGCACATTGAAGCGGGTCACAAAGTTAGAGCCGGTGATGGCCAGCCCGCTTTCACGCGTGGTGATCACATAGGACAGATCGTAGCGCGGTGCGTTTGAGCGACCCAGCCGCTGTTCCATTTGGGCTACGAAATCAAAGCTATCGCGCGTGTTGGGTGCATCCATACGTATCGCATCGCGAATGCCATTGACCCCTCCGTCAGGCCCATACACAGGGGTAAAGCCGCAGCCAGCAAGAGCTGCAGCCCCCAACAGTACGTTTCGTCTAGATGACCACATTCACGATCCGCCCCGGCACCACGATCAGCTTTTTGGGCGTGCCGCCGTCCAAAGCCTTGACCACAGCTTCATCCGCGAGCGCCAGCTTTTCAACCTCATCCTTGGGAAGGTCTTTGGCGATCTTTAGCTCAGAGCGGCGTTTGCCGTTGATCTGGATGGGCAAAGTGATTGTGTCTTCGACCAACATGGCGGGGTCGGCTTTGGGCCATTCTGCGTTAAGGACAAACCCTTCGCCATCGAGCAAAGCCCAGATTTCCTCAGCCAAGTGCGGGGTCATGGGCGACATCAGTTGTGCCAACGTCCGGCATGCAATGCGGCGGGCTTCGGCCCCTGCATCGGATTTGTTGAGCGTGTTGGTAAAGCCATAAAGCTTCGCCACCGCCGCGTTGAACGCAAAGCCATCAATGGCTTGGGTGACCTCTTGGATGGTTTTGTGCATGGCGCGCAGCAATTCGGCGTCTGCATCGTTGGCCGCACGATCCGCCCGCGCCACGTCTGAGGCGATGCGCCAGACGCGTTGCAGGTGTTTGTACGACGCTTCCGCGCCGGATGCGGTCCACTCAACGTCCCGCTCGGGGGGCGAGTCGCTCAGCACGAACCAACGAGCCGTGTCCGCGCCGTATTGCGCAATGATCGCCTGCGGATCGACCACGTTGTTCTTGGATTTGGACATTTTGGCGGACGGGATGATGTCGACCTCGGTGCCGTCCTCAAGAAAGCCTTTGCCTTCGCGCAGTTCGACTTCCTCGGGGTAGTGATACTTTGGCCGACCGTCTGCACCGGTTGTTTTGAAAATCGCGTGGGTGACCATGCCTTGGGTGAACAGCGCGTTGAACGGCTCTTTCGCGCTTTCGGGGAGGTGGCCAGTGACCTGCATCGCCCGGGCAAAGAACCGCGAATAGAGTAGGTGTAAAATAGCGTGCTCAATCCCGCCGATGTACTGATCGACGTTCATCCAATAGTCGACCTCGGCCATGTCCGTGGGGGTCGTTGCGCGCGGCGCGGTGAAGCGCGCGTAATACCAAGACGAATCGACAAAGGTGTCCATCGTGTCGGTTTCACGCTGAGCTGCGCCACCACATGTGGGGCAGGTCGCGTCACGCCATGCCGGATGGCGGTCTAGTGGGTTGCCAGGTACGTCAAAGCTGACGTCATCAGGCAGCGCGATGGGCAGGTTTTCTTTCTTTTCAGGAACCACACCGCAGGTGGCGCAATGCACCACAGGAATGGGGCAGCCCCAATAGCGTTGGCGGCTCAGGCCCCAATCGCGCAGGCGGAACTGCTCAACCCCTTTGCCCCAGCCAGCGGCCTCGGCGAAATCGATTGTGGCCTCAATGGCCTCTTCACCCGTCGCGATATCCAGCCCGGCAAAGTGATCGACCCAGCGCACACGCTCAGTCTTGGTCGGCACAAAGGCCTCTGCCTCAACGGGGGTCGCATCCTCTAGGCCAAAGAAGGTGTCGATCACCGGCAGATCGTACTTGCGGCAGAAATCGAGATCACGCTGATCATGGGCGGGACAGGCAAAAATAGCGCCCGTGCCGTAATCCATCAGAATAAAGTTCGCGATCCAGACGGGCAGTTCCCAGTCGGGGTTAAGCGGGTGTTTGACCCGAAGCCCAGTGTCATAGCCCAGCTTTTCCGCCTTTTCGACGGCTTCGGCGGTGGTTCCGCCCTTGCTGGCCTCTTTGATAAAGGCTGCAACCTCGGGGTTTTCTTCCGCCATCGCTTTGGCAATGGGGTGACCGGGCGAAATACCAACAAAAGACGCGCCGTTCAGGGTGTCGGGGCGGGTGGTATAGACCTCAATCGGATCGCCCCCATCAACACGCTCAAACCCAAATTGCAGGCCCCGCGATTTGCCGATCCAGTTTTCCTGCATCAGCTTCACCTTGGGTGGCCAGTCGTCCAGATCACCGATGGCTTCTAACAGCTCATCCGCCATGGATGAAATGGCAAAGAACCACTGCGTCAGCTCCTTGCGCTCCACCTCAGCGCCGGACCGCCAGCCTTTGCCGTCTTCGACCTGTTCGTTGGCCAGAACGGTCATGTCCACGGGGTCCCAGTTCACGACGGCCTTCTTGCGGTACACAAGGCCCGCGTCCAGCATGTCTAGGAACAGTGCCTGCTGCTGGCCATAATACTCCAGATCGCAGGTCGCGAATTCGCGGGTCCAGTCGATGCTCAGGCCAAGGGGTTTCATCTGGCCACGCATCACGTCGATATTGGCGTAGGTCCAATCCTTGGGGTGACCACCGGACGCCATCGCGGCATTCTCGGCAGGCATGCCGAACGCATCCCATCCCATCGGGTGCAACACCGAAAAGCCACACGACATCTTATACCGCGCAATTACGTCGCCCATCGTATAGTTGCGCACGTGCCCGATGTGGATCCGGCCCGAGGGGTAGGGGAACATCTCTAACACATAGTATTTGGGCCGGTTCGGATCGACCTTGGCCTCAAAAACCTGCGCGGCATCCCATTTCTCTTGCCACTTTGGCTCAACTTCGGAGGTTTCATACCGGCTCATGGGATATCCTTCTTAAACGCGGGCCGCCCTTTAGTGTGGCGTGCTCACGGGACGCATAAAGCGCTGGGCGCAGAATTTCTATAGGTCGCCGTCGGCAATCCGCAGTTGGCGGGCGCGGGTCATGATCGCATCTTCGATCTGGCGCTGAATTTCGGGGCTAACGGCGCCGGAGCGAGTCCGCAGCGCAAGGTTCAGCGACCGAGCATCGAGCGCGGGGTCCGTCACGAACACGGTGGCCTGATACGCGCGGCCGCTGCCGGGGGGCGTGCCGTAGCCAAACTGGATCACGCCCGAAAACGGATCAGCGGCCTCAATGGGCATAAAGCTCAGGACATCCAGCGTTGCGTTCCACAAGTAGCGGTTCACTTCGACTGTTACATTTGGGTCGTCCGCGTTGTCGAACAGGTCAAACACAGAACCACGAGCGCGGCGTTCGGCCTCTAGTTCCTTGGCAGGGTTGGTCTGGTTGGCGATCCGCTCGTCGCGGGTTTGCCCGAACAGGCCGGTTCTTTCGCCGCCGCCGCAGGCGCCGAGCATGGTGAGCAGGGCCACCGTTCCGATTGTCTTGGCCGTAATCCCCAGCGTCATGCGTCTCGCCCCTGCATCTATATCTATCCACGTTGGTCTATCCGAGCAGGGATGCACCGGCAAGACCCCGCGCTCTATATCCATTTGTGCGTGTATATAGTGGGCCTGCCACCCAAAAGGTGCCGGGGGCGGAAACAGACTGTGGCATGTCTGCACCATTTTGATGGCGAAAAATCCGTAGCCATTTCGCCTCGCTTGCAAAGCTATGACGAAACCGTGAGAGAGGGGCATACCCAGTACGGATTCCCCGTGGTGGGCCAAATTTTGAAAAACACACGAGGGAAAACTATGAAAAAAGTTCTCTTTGCAACGACCGCAATCGTCGCATTCGCTGGCGCTGCTGCTGCAGACGTCGCAGTTTCCGGTTCCGCTGAGCTGGGTATCGCTGATCTGGATCACAACGGCGACGACGAGCTGGGCTTCTTCTCGTCCGTAGACGTTCGTTTCTCCATGACTGGCGAAACAGACGGTGGCCTGGCATTCGGCGCAACCATCGATCTGGATGACGCACTGGAAACAGCAACCAACGGCGAAATCGGCGACAACACCGACAACACGTCCAACGACTACACAATCTTCGTCTCCGGCGCATTCGGCACATTGACCTTCGGTGACACCGATGGCGCAATGGACTGGGCCCTGACCGAAGGCGGCAACGTCGGCAACCCAGGTTCCATCGCTGACGGCGAAACATCCTACTCCGGTTACGCTGGTTCGTACCTCGACGGTAACGGCGACGGCATGATCGCACGCTACGACTACTCCTTCGGCGACTACGCATTCGCAGTGTCGGTTGAGCAAGGTGTTGCAGACGCAGAAAACGGCTTCGCAGTTGGCTTCAAAGGCAACGTTGCTGGCGTATCCTTCGGTATCGCTCACCAGTCCGGCACAGCCGATGCAACTGGCGACGAAGCTGAGCTGACCGGTGTGTCCCTCGGCTACGGCTTTGGCGCTCTGAACGCTGGTATCATGATTGCAACTGGTGAAGATCGCGCCGGTGCTGACCGTGACCTGATGCAAATCGGCCTCGGCTACTCCGCTGGCGCACTGTCCCTGCATGCTAACTACGCAGAAGACGACGTAGACGGCACAGGCAAAGCAGACGGCTTCGGTGTTGCTGCTAAATACGACCTGGGTGGCGGCGCTGGCGTACACTTCGGTTACGGCGACGGCACAAACGCTGCTGGTGCAGACAACGGCCGTTGGTCGCTCGGCATGGCAATGTCCTTCTAATCCATCTGGATTATTTGGTTGGGGAAGAGCGGGCTTTGGCCCGCTCTTTTCTTTTGTGCAGTGGCCTTCTAGGGAAGATTGCATGAGTGATATTGAAAAAATAAACAAATTACTGGCGACAGGTTCGGGCGAACTTGCGCTTAAGCAGGCCAAGCGTTTGGCCAGCCGCACCAAGACGCCGATTGTGTTGGACCTATTAGCCCGGGCCTATCAATCACAAGGTGACAGTACGCGCGCGCTTGCCACATTTGACCGCATCGCCGCCATCGCCCCGCGCCACGTTAAGCCGTTGGCGGACAAGGCCCATTATTTGCAAACACTGGGCCGTCGTGACGAAGCCGAGCCGGTTTTGCGCCGCGCCCTTAAGCTGGAAACCGAAAGCGGTTCGCTTTTGCGGCTCTTGAGCATTAGCTCAAAGCTGACCGCCACCGACCCAGATGTCGTGCGCGTTCGCGCCGCGTGGGACCAAGGTCGCCTACCGCCTGAGCAAAAGATCGAAGCAGGTTACGCGTTGTTCGCGGCCCTTGGCGCGGATGGTTTGCCTTATCTGTCCGAAGGGAATGCAGAACAAAAGCGCGCGGCTCCGAGTACGTTTGCCGAGCGATATAGGGAAATGGCCTTTCTACGTTCCGCCTACGACGCCCGCCCTTGGCCAACGCCAAAACGACAAACCAACGCGACACCATTGTTCATCACAGGGATGCCTCGCTCGGGCACAACGCTGGTTGAGCAAATCCTTGCAAGCCACAGCACCGTCAAAGGCACTGGCGAAACGGGTCTGCCCGTCCGCGCGGCGTTTTCTGTTTTGCAGCAGGGCACCCGGTTTCGGCACCTGTCTAAACTGAACCCTGATGAATATTCGCTGATCGGCCAGCGCTATGTGGATGGGATGGCCCAAATCCACAAGGCGACGGGGACCTATACGGATAAGTCGATCACGACATATCTGGTGGCTGGTATCCTCAAGGACCTGATCCCGAATGCCAAGATGATCTACGTGCGTCGTGATCCCCGGGATATCGGCTGGTCCATCTGGCGCAACCATTTCAAGGTTGGCACCCACCGCTATGCAAATGACCAACGGGACATCGCCCGGCAGATCAAGGCCGTGACCGAGATGGTCAGCTATTGGCGCGCGCAGGATCCTGATATGTTCATCGAAGTGTCCTATGAGGCATTAGTGCGCGATCCCGGCCGCGAAATCCCGGCCTTGCTGGCTGCGTGTGATCTGCCAATGGAAGAGGCGTGTTTGCACCCCGAGCGGAACACGCGATCTGTCCAGACCCTGTCGATTGAGCAGGTCCGCCAGCCGATTAGCCCTAAATCCATCGGGGGGTGGCGGGCTTATGCCGACCACCTTGCCCCGATGATCGAAACCCTCAAAGCGTTGGACGTGCCATGGGACTGAGTGAGATTAACGACCGGATCGCAAAGGCGGAACAAGAGGCGGGCCGCGTGGGGCAGACGACGCTAATCGCCGTGTCCAAGGTCCAGCCGCCTGAGCGGGTCGAGGCGGTTTTGCAAGAAGGCCACCGGGTTTTCGGTGAAAACCGCGTGCAAGAAGCCCAAGACAAGTGGCCCGCGTGGCAAGAGACCTATCCGGGTGTTGAGTTGCACCTGCTTGGGCCGCTGCAAACCAACAAAGCCCGTCCCGCGATGGAGCTGTTTGACGTGATCCATTCGGTGGATCGTCCCAAAATTGCGCGCCGCATCGCCTCTATGGCGCAGGAGCTGGGCCGTTGCCCCGGTGTGTTCTTGCAGGTGAACACCGGGGAAGAACCGCAAAAGGCCGGTGTTTTGCCTTCGGAAGCGGATGCCTTTGTGGCAGAGGCCCGCGCACTGGAACTGCCTGTGCTGGGTTTGATGTGCATCCCGCCGGTGGATGAGCATCCGTCGATGCACTTTGCGCTGTTGGCGAAATTGGCTGCGCGCAATGGGCTTGAAGGTCTGTCGATGGGCATGTCCGGTGATTTTGAGCAGGCGATTGCGCTGGGGGCGACCCATGTGCGTGTCGGGTCTGCGATCTTTGGCGCGCGGGCGGGAACCGCTTAGCGCGCCCGCCTACCGCACAATCAACCGCGTGGCGTACCGGATGCGTGGGGCGATCCATGCAAGGTGATCTGGCCGCAATCCGACACACCCTTCGGTCGGGTATCCGGGCCGCCGCCACCGGTGAATGAATATCGCCGAGCCTTTGCTCCGTTCTGCCCGCGGCCAATTCCAATCGGTGATCAGCACTAGATCATACAGTGGATCAGCGCGGCGCAGTTGTTCGTGGCTGTGGGGGTAGGGCGCGCGTACCATGAGGTTATAATCCTCATGGGTCGGGTCGTCGGACCACAAATCCCTCGGACCAATCGGGACCGCCCAATCCGTCGGCCGCGCCATGCGGTCGGGCCGGTACAACAGGCCTACAATCCGGTGCGTCCCGCGCGGTGTCGCGCCATCGCCTTCGCGTTTGTCGCTCGTGATGCCGCCGCGCCCGACGACGCAGGGGAACTGCCGCCCCGCAAATCGAAGGCCCGTTGGCCCCACGACCATATCCAAAGGGGTCACAGCAGATGCCCGGATTTGGCGGCTTTTACGGCAAGGTAGTTGGCGTTTTCGGGCGTTTGGCCAACTTGCAGCGGCACCCTTTCGACAACTTCGATGCCTTGGGCCTGCATCATCGCGATCTTGGCGGGGTTATTCGTCATCAATCGGACGGAGGTGATGCCCATTTCGCGCAGGATGCCCGCGCCTAAACGGAAATCACGCTCATCATCTTCAAACCCAAGACGGTGATTGGCCTCGACCGTGTCAAACCCCTGATCCTGTAGATCATAGGCGCGCATCTTGTTGGCCAGGCCAATGCCGCGTCCCTCTTGGTTGAGGTAAAGCAATACGCCCGCGCCCTCAGACCCCATTTGGCCAAGCGCGCCGCGCAACTGTGGGCCACAATCACATTTGAGACTGCCCAGTACATCACCCGTAAAACAGGCAGAATGTAGGCGAACCAAAACCGGGGCGGCGCGATCAGGCAAGCCAATTTGCACCGCATAATGTTCCTCGCCACCATCGGTGGGACGGAAAATTTCTAGCCGGCCACGGCCTGCGTTCATGGGTAGTTTTGCCCCGACGACTTGACCAAGGGTGGAGGCTTCAACCAGTGCCTGCTGCACCGAGCTGAGCGTCAGAACAGTCAGCCCGTCCAGCGGGGTATTGAGGTCAACGCCGACAACTGCGGGCAGCAAATGCGCAGTCTTGGCCAGACCAACCGCCGCCTGCCAAACGGCAGCACCCTCGGTACGGAGGGTTTTGAACGGCCCCTTCATCGGGGTTCGCAGATCATCAGCAGGGTCCGCGACTGCCTGCATCCATGCCAAATCCGCCTCGCTTGGCACGACGATCCGCGCGACGTCACCGTCATAGGCGCGCGCCTTCAGCGTTTGGGCACGTCGCCCGCTGAGGCATAGAATCAACTCACCCAAACCGCGCATCTCGGTCAATCGCGCACTCGACACAGTTTCAACACTGGCCAGAACGATCCGCGAGGGGCCATCAGAAATCACCACTGGCAGCCCAAGCCGCAGGTCCGCGCGGGCGCGTGCAACCAGTTCAGCGGGGGTAGGCAGCAAAATCATGGGTGATCTCTGTAACAATCGGGCTGGACGGACAAGGCCGTTCCTCATGATATGAAACAAAACCCCCTTTGGCGACACGTCCTTGTGAACGCGCCGTGAGAAGATCGCGAAGTCTCTTGTTTGTGTCGCGCCGAGAGGCAATCCTTTGGTTAACAATTGGAGACATGAGATGGCTAACCTAAAGAAAATTTTGCTGGTCGATGATGATGACGATCTGCGCGATGCATTGGCCGAGCAATTGGTGCTCACTGAAGATTTTGATGTGTTTGAGGCGGATTCGGGCGCAAGCGGAATGGTCCGCGCCAAAGAGCAGCTTTATGATCTGATCGTGCTTGATGTTGGTCTGCCCGACACTGACGGTCGGGAGTTATGCCGTTTGATGCGCAAGCAGGGCGTGAAGTGTCCCATTGTGATGCTGACGGGGCATGATACGGATGCGGATACCATCCTCGGCCTGGATGCTGGTGCGAATGATTACATTCCCAAGCCATTCAAATTCCCTGTTCTTTTGGCCCGCATCCGGGCGCAATTGCGGACCCATGAGCAATCAGAAGACGCGATTTTCACCCTCGGACCGTATACCTTTAAGCCTGCGATGAAGATGCTCATCACCGAGGATGAAAAGAAAATTCGCCTGACGGAGAAGGAAACCAACATCCTGAAATTCCTGTACCGTGCAAATGATGGGGTCGTCGCACGCGATGTCCTGTTGCACGAAGTGTGGGGGTATAATGCGGGCGTGACGACCCACACGCTTGAAACGCATATCTACCGTTTGCGCCAAAAGATTGAGCCCGATCCCGGTCAGGCCCGTATTTTAGTGACAGAGTCCGGTGGATATCGTCTTATGAGTTAATGCGAACCGGTGAGTATGTCGCACTAATGTCATTAAGAAACTTGATCTCGGTCAAAGTTTCGCCCGACATCAAGGCGTATTGCTTATCGTGACCAGTGGCATCTGCTGGCTCTCAGATGCACCTCCCTGTTGGACTTGGCCCGGATCTTTTGGTCCGGGTTCTTTTTTGTCCTCGCGGGTTTGGCGATGCGTCGTAAGGTGAGTCAGGCCACGACAGGAGGCACCATGTCAGACGGGTTCAACGCGCTTATCCCTCGCGCGCAGCAGTTCTTTACCGATCTTAAGGCGAACAACACGCGTGATTGGTTCAATGAGCGCAAAGCGTTTTACAACGATGATATCCGCGCACCGGGCGTTTTGTTTGCTGAGATCATGGCCGAAGAAATCAGCCGCATCGCGCATATTCCTGTGACGCCCAAGGTCTATCGCATCTATCGCGATGTTCGTTTTGCCAAGGACAAGTCACCGTTCAATCCGTGGCTGCACATGATTTGGTCGGACGCCGGCGCGGATGAGGCGCGGCCTTGGTATTTCTTTGGGATCGACCATGACGCGGTGTATCTGGCCACTGGGGTCTTGGGGCTGCAAAAAGAGGGACTTTTGCGGTATCGCCGGATGGTTGATCGCGTGGGCGATGACCTGACGGATGTGATTGATGCCACGGGCGGCGATGTTGTGGATTATGGGCCTGAGCCGTTGAAGCGTGTGCCCAAACCGTTTGATCCCGACCACACCCACGGTGATCTGTTGCGTCGCAAGGGGCTGATCGTGCAGCGGAACGTTCGTGCCGATCACCCCGACGGTTTGGTGAAGGCCGCCGTAACTGAGGTGAAGCGCCTTTTGCCATTTCATCAAATGCTGCGAGAGCATCTTTGATCTGACGTTCTAGTCGTAGATGCAGCCGTGGATCAGGTTTTCGCGCATCAGCCGCTGTTCAAGGGTCCCGCGTGGGACGGCGATGTGCGTCAGATAATCGGCTGCGCGTTTGGCACATTCACGGGTCTCAGTGATCGCTTGCTGGCTTGATGTAGAGGTGAATTGGATCGTGTCGCCCGCACGCGTTTGGGCCAATCTACCGATGTCCGATGAAACTACGGTCGCGATTTTGGGGTAGCCGCCCGTGGTTTGGTGGTCCGCCAACAGAACGGTTGGCACACCGTCGCCTGACACCTGAACCGAGCCGCGGACAATAGGCTCCGACGGAATGGACAGCGCGCCGTCCAGTTCAATGCGGGGGCCGTTCAACCGCATACCCATTCGGTCATAGGCGTCCGTGATCTTGAATGCGCTGGATAGAAATTGCGCGACGGTTTCGGGCGCGAAGTGTTGATCTTGGGGGCCGGTCACAACGCGGATTGGGCCAGTGGGTAGGAAATCAGGGCGTTCAATGTCGCCCAAGCGGTCCTCCCGGGTGGTGGCATCTGACACGGTCAGGGACTGTCCCGTTTGCAGCGCGCCGCCGCCAAAGCCAGAGGTTGAATGTGTAGCACGGCTGCCCAGCCATTCCGCGGCCTCTAGCGTGCCGGCAAAGGCGATATAGGCCCAGCTGCCGGATTTGCCCGCGCGTACGGCCAAACGTTCGCCTTTGCGCAGGGTCAGAACGGTCCATGACCGGGTTTCTGCCGCCCCATGGGCCACGACGAAATCCCCGCCGGTGATGGCGACGGTCACATCGCCTTCGCGGCACTGCAAAATCACCCCGCCGAGTGAGACTTCAATCGCGCTTTGGCCCGTTGCGTTGCCGAGGGCCGCGTTTGCGGCGTCAAATGCCAAGCGGTCCATTGGCCCAGAAGCGGACACCCCAAAGCGCATGTTACCCGGGCGGCCTGCGTCCTGAACCGTGACCAAAGGGCCGGCAAAGGCGACGGAAAGGGCGGCGTTAGGCATGTGCGTCCTCCCCCGTGAGGCGTGCGAATGTTGATGCATCGATCCGTTCAAACGCGACACGGTCTCCGACATCGAACAAAAAGGGATGGTCTGGATCGTTGGTCAGGATCGGGGTGGGCGAGCGTCCGATGATCGACCAGCCCGTCGGCATCATTAGCGTCGTCACAAGACATTGCGGTCCTGCGATGATTACGCTGCCCGCAGGCACATCGCGTACGGGCGCCAGTTTGCGGGGGACTTGGATTTCGGGGGTCACACCCGAAAGGTAGGCATATCCCGGTGCGAAACCGTACATCAGGACGTGAAAATCACCGGCCAAATGCGCGTTTATGACCGCTTCCCGTGGCAGCCCTGTGGCATTTGAAACGGCCTCTAGGTCTGGCGCAAAGGGGGGCTCGTAACAGACCTGAACGACCCGCTGCACGCCCGAGACTTTCTGGATGTTGAGCGCTGTGAGGCAGGCGCGGATGTGGGTTTCGACAGCGATGTGGTCCGTGAGGATCGGATCGAAGGACACCAGCAGGTTCACCAGCGCGGGCACCGTTTCGATCATCCCTTCGGGTGGGTTGGTGGCAATCGCGTGGTCAAGCGCGATAACAGCCGCATGCGCCGCTTCGCTTATTTCGTCCGCGAAGGTCACCAACAGCGCGTGATCGGCAATGGCTTTGAACTGGGGCTGCATTCAGTTGCTCACACAGATGAAAACGCGCGAATTTCAACGCCTTGGGCCGTGAGGCGTTGGCGGATTTCGCGGGCCATATCGACGGCACCGCCGCTATCGCCATGGACACAAATGGAATGTGCGTTCAGCTTGATTGGATCACCATCAATGACAGGCATAAGGCCGGTCTCAAGAAAGGCAATTAGCCGTTCGGTGGCCTCACTGGGGTCATGGATCATCGCGCCGTCTTGGTCGCGGGGGACCAATTGGCCTGAGGATAAATACCCCCGGTCTGCGAAAATCTCTGAAAATACGGGTGCGTTGGCGGCGCGGGCGGCCTGCTCGCCTTGGGTGCCCGAAATGGCGAGCATGGCCAACGTTGGGTCAATCCGTTGCACAGCCTCGACGATTGCATCGGCTACGTCGCGGTCCCGTGCCGCGAGGTTGGCAAGCGCGCCGTGGGGTTTAACATAGCTCACCCGCGCGCCAACTTGTGCAGCCATCCCCATCAGCGCCCCGATTTGCGCGGCACAGACACGGCCAACCTCAGCCGGCGACATCGGTATCACGCGTCGGCCAAATCCTTCACGGTCATTGTAGCCGGGGTGTGCGCCCACACTCACACCGTTTTGCGCCGCCAGCGTGAGGGTGCGGAACATCGTTTCGGGATCACTTGCATGCCCCCCACAGGCGATATTGGCAGACGTCACAATCGAGAGCATCTCCGCATCGTTGCCCATAGGCCAAGGGCCGTAGCCTTCACCAAGATCGGAGTTGAGGTCGATGCGCATTTTGTCAGCTCCCACGTGAATAAGGTCAGATTGATTTAAGGGGCTGCGTGGAAAAAGAGCAATGCTTGGCGGAGCTATCAAAAGAAAACAAGGCTGTGGCGCGGGCCCTTCAAATAGCAGCCCACGGGCGGTTGCTTTCCTCCCGATCCAAGACAGGTTAACCCTGCAACAAAGGTCATTGGCTATCGCCCCCGGCCACACCACTGAGCGCGACGCTCAAAACGCTCCAAGGAGAGGTTATGCCCTTCACACTTGCCACCTGGAACATCAACTCCGTGCGCCTGCGCGAAGCCCTCGTGGCGCGCTTGATGCAAGAAGAAGCCCCCGATGTTTTATGCCTACAGGAGTGCAAAAGCCCGGTGGACAAGATCCCGCTCGAGATGTTCGAGGCGCTTGGCTACTCCCACATGGTGGCCCGTGGGCAAAAGGGATACAACGGTGTCGCGATCCTGTCGAAGATGCCGATCCAAGAGGCAGGCGCCGCAGATTATGCTAACCTTGGGCATGCGCGTCACATTGCGGGGCAGTTGGAAAACGGGGTCACGATCCACAACTTTTACGTGCCCGCAGGCGGTGACAAGCCCGACCGTGAGATCAATGAAAAGTTCGGTCAAAAGCTCGATTACCTGACGGACATGCGCGATGCGTTTCGTGCAAATGCCCCCGAAAAATCCATTCTGGTGGGTGATCTGAACATCGCCCCCCGCGAAGACGACGTGTGGGATCACAAAAAGCTGCTGCGCGTGGTCAGCCATACACCCATTGAGGTGGATCATCTGGCCCAAGTCCAAGAGGCAGGCGACTGGGTAGATGTGACCCGCGCCGATATCCCCACGGGGCGGCTTTATAGCTGGTGGTCCTATCGCTCTCCCGATTGGGATGCGGCGGATAAAGGGCGGCGTCTAGATCACGTCTGGGCCACGTCCGATATTGCCAATGCGGCGCACTCTAGCCGGGTTTTGCGCCACGTGCGCGGGTATGAAGGTCCCTCGGACCACGCCCCGGTCTTTGCTACGTTTGACTTGTAAACCGGGCCTCGCACGCCGATATACGCCGCACATACGACGATGGAGAGAGACATGCTTGAACTAGGCCAAACACCGCCTCAGACGCCCGCCGATGCAGGTGATCTGATCAAGGACGTATCCGAGATGACGTTCATGACGGACGTGATCGAAGCCTCGCAGACGGTCCCCGTCATCGTGGATTTCTGGGCGCCGTGGTGCGGCCCCTGCAAAACCCTTGGCCCCCAGCTAGAGGCCGCCGTGACCGCAGCGGGCGGCAAGGTGCGTATGGCCAAGGTCGATGTGGACCAGAACCAACAGATTGCCGCGCAGTTGCGCATTCAGTCGATCCCTACAGTTTATGCTTTCTTTCAGGGGCAACCGGTTGATGGATTTCAGGGCGCGGTCACACCCGCCGAAGTGACAGCGTTTGTCGAACGTGTTGCGGCCATGGGCCCAGAGGAAGACGGCGGTTTGGCCGAGGCTGTTGCGGCAGCCGAAGAAATGCTCGATGCGGGCGAAGTTGTGGACGCGGCACAGACCTTTGCGGCCGTTTTGGGCGAAGAGCCTGAGAACGCAGCCGCCTACGCCGGTTTGATCCGTGCGCATCTTGCGCTGGATGAGCTGGACCAAGCTGAAGGGTTGCTTGCTAGCGTGCCGGAGGCCATCGCAACCGCCTCAGAGATTGAGGCCGCACGCGCCAACGTCGAGCTGGCCAAACAAGCCCAGAGCGCTGGCCCCGTTGCGGAACTAACCGCGGCAGTTGAGGCCGATGCCGCCAATCATCAGGCTCGGTTTGATCTGGCCACCGCACTGCACGCCAATGGCGATACGCAAGCGGCAGTGGATCACCTGTTGGAAATCTTCCGTCAGGACCGGGAATGGAATGAGGGCGCTGCAAAAGCCCAGCTTTTCACCATCTTTGACGCGCTGGATGCCAAAGATCCGATCGCTTTGGCGGGTCGTCGCAAACTCTCGTCGATGATATTTGCCTGAGCCAACAGAGGCACTACCTGTACTCACATGATCAGACAAAGCGACCTGCCCGACACCATCCCTGTGTTCCCATTGCCCGGTGCGCTCTTGCTGCCGCGCTCACGGCTGCCATTGCACCTCTTTGAGCCGCGCTATTTGCAGATGCTTGAGGACACGATGAAAACCTCTGCGCGGTTGATTGGCATGGTTGCCCCCAACAGCGGCAGTGGCGACCGGACCCTGCACACGATCGGCTGCGCCGGACGCGTCACGCAATTTTCTGAGACCGAGGATGGCCGTTATATGGTCACGCTCGCGGGGGTCTCGCGCTTTCGCGTGATGCGCGAAGTGTCGGGGTTCACGCCGTACCTTAAGGCCGACGTCAGTTGGACCGGCTTTGAGCGGGATTTGGGCAAGGCTGAGATCGACAAGGGCTTTGACAGGCCCGTGTTCATGAAGACGCTCTCGCGGTACTTCGAAAGCCAAGAGCTGAGCACCGATTGGGATTCGTTGAAGGAAGCGGATGAGGAGTTGTTGATCAACTCACTGTCCATGCTGTGCCCCTTTGACCCCGAGGAAAAGCAAGCCCTGCTAGAGGCGCCATCCTTGCAAACCCGTCGCGAGACACTTGTGACGTTGATGGAATTTGCCATGCGTGGCGGGCAAAACGAAGAGATCCTGCAATGAGCGAATTTGACCGCCGTATGTTAGAGGCGCTGGTCTGTCCACAGACCCGAGCGCCCCTGAAATACGACGCGGAGGCCCAAGAGCTTGTGTCTAAGGCCGCTCATCTCGCGTTTCCAATCCGCAACGGTATTCCCGTGATGCTGATTGATGAGGCCCGCAAGCTCGATTAAAGTGGGCGGCCTGTCATCAGTTGTGGCAGGTCCCCGGTTAATCCAGCGGCCTGTCGGATAAAGCCCCGGCGCAGGCCCGGCATGGATTGCACTGCCCCCATCCCCAAATCACGTGCAGCCCGCAAGATCGGGTTGTCGTTGGAAAACAGCTTGTTGATGACATCGGTGCCAACGGCCAGTGTCATGGTGTCGAACCGCCGCCAGCGCGCGTAGCGGTCCAGCACGTCTACGGCGCCGATATCCTCACCCCGTCGCTGCGCGAGTGTTACGACCTCAGCCAAGGCACCGATGTCGCGGTACCCAAGGTTGAGGCCTTGGCCCGCAATTGGGTGTATGCCGTGGGCCGCATCCCCGACTAGGGCCACGCGCGGTGCAGTCAGGTTCTGCGCCAGCGTCAGATTCAGCGGATAGGTAAAGCGCGCGCCGGCCAGTTTGATCTCGCCCAGAAAGCTGCCAAA
This sequence comes from Thalassobacter stenotrophicus, assembly GCF_001458315.1. Classification (GTDB taxonomy): domain Bacteria; phylum Pseudomonadota; class Alphaproteobacteria; order Rhodobacterales; family Rhodobacteraceae; genus Thalassobacter; species Thalassobacter stenotrophicus. The sequence continues at coordinate 60,513 of NZ_CYRX01000029.1, forward strand.
TCGTGGGCGCAGAATATCGAGGTATTCGTCCTCGGGCAGGGCGTTGATCTGTACGGCGGCATCGGTGCGTTCGGACCACACGATAGAGGACCGATTGCCCGGCAGCGGCAAAATCGCGAGCGGGCCAGCCGGCATAAAGAACTGGTGTGCGATGCCATTGTGCGGCTGCTCATGTTCAATGGCACAGACCAGCGCGGTCTGGTCGTAGTTCCAACCGACACGCTTGATACCCGCGCGTTCGGCGGTGCCGGATGCCCGCCCGTCACAGCCCACAATCAACCGCGCGCTAAGTGTTGTGTCGTCGTCCAGTGTGACGGCGCCTGCGGTTTGGGCCACGACGGTGCGGCCATACATGCAGGTGATCCGATCATCCGCGTCGATCGCGTCCAACAGGGCCGCACGCAGGATGCGGTCTTCGGCCATATAGCCCATGGGGCCTTCCTCAATCTCGGCATGATCGAAGTGCAAAAAGTACGGTGCGGGGCCTTCGCCCGCGCGACCATCGGTGGCTTTGATCTCTAGCATCGGCTGGCAGGCGTCTTTGATCCCGTCCCAGATGCCCAGCGCGCTGAGCAGTTTGGTTGAGGCCAACGCCAGCGCGTAGGAGCGACCGTCGAACGTTTTGGCAAAGCTGGCGCGGGGCATGGCGTCAATGACCGCGACGCGAAATCCGCTCGCAGCCAGTGCGAGGGCAAGGGTGGGGCCGTTGAGCCCGCCGCCCACGATGATGATATCTTGGTCCATAGGGGGAATATGCGCGGGCGGGCGGGATTGTCCAATGCGCAGCCGACGGTTAGCGTGGCCTGCGACCATTTGCGGGAGGGGTGCAATGCAAGATTGGCTAACGATGACGGCGGCAGATTTGGGTCGTGGCATAGCACGCGGCGAGATCGACGCCGAAGCCTTGTGTGAGACTTATCTGGCTGCAATCGCGGCACACCCCGACGCGGACCGCATCTATGCCCGCACTACGCCAGAACGCGCACGCGCTGAGGCGGCAGCGGCGGCCAAGCGTGCCCGTTTGGGCCTGCGCGTTGGGCCGCTGGATGGCGTGCCGGTCAGTTGGAAGGACCTGTTTGACACCGCCGGTGTCGCGACCGAGGCGGGCAGCAAGCTGTTAGAGGGACGGGTGCCCGCACAGGATGCCGCTGTTTTGAGCACCGCAAGCCACGCGGGTACAGTTTGTCTGGGCAAAACACATATGTCTGAACTGGCGTTTTCGGGGCTCGGCCTTAATCCGACGGTTGCCACGCCACCGGGGTTGCATGATCGCGGTGCGGTTCCGGGGGGGTCCAGTTCCGGTGCGGCGACCTCTGTCAGCTTTGGGTTGGCACCGATTGCAATCGGCTCTGATACAGGCGGGTCGGTGCGTATTCCTGCAGCATGGAATGATTTGGTCGGGCTCAAGACGACGGCGGGACGTTTATCATGCGCGGGTAGCGTGCCCCTTGTTGCGAGTTTTGACACCTTCGGCCCATTGGCACGGTCGGTTGAGGATGCGGCCCTGATGCTTGCGGCCCTAGAAGGGGGGCGCGCGGCGGACCTGCGTGGTGCCACACTAAACGGCGCGCGGTTCTTGGTGCTGGATACCTACACAGAGGACGCACGCGAAGCGCCCCGTGCTGCGTTCAACGAAGCGGTGGCCAAGATTGCGGACGCGGGGGGCAATGTCACCCACGGGACACTGCCCATGGTGGATGAGGCGATGGCGTTGGCCGCAGTCCTGTTCACGCCCGAGGCATATGGCACATGGGGTGATGTCATTGAGACCGCCCCAGACAAGATGTTTGACCGTATCCTTGAGCGCTTTCGCTCTGGTAAGGATTTCAGCGGCCCTGATGTGTGGAAGGCGTGGAACACACTCAACCGGTGCCGCGCAGAATATGCAGCAGCCACGGCGCAATATGATGCAGTCCTTTTGCCCACGGCTCCAATTCTGCCGCCCGATGCGGGCCGTTTGATGGCCGATCAAGATTACTACGTCACAGAAAACTTGTTGGCGTTACGTAACACGCGGGTCGGAAACCTGATGGGGTTGTGCGGGCTCAGCCTGCCCACCGGCACGCCTGCCTGTGGTTTGATGGCATTAGCGGCTCCAATGGCAGAGGCGCGACTGTTGCGGATCGGTGCCGCTCTGGAGGCTGTGCTGGCCTAGAACGCGCCATTTCTCTGGACCCATCGGGGTGCGGCGGCTATCCTGTGTGAAATGGGGCCGTTAGAGCACCCGAATTGAGGCCAGTCGTATGCATCCACCCAAGCGGTTTTCCGAGCTGCCTGAGTACGCGTTTCCGCGTCTCCGCACCCTTTTGGGCGATCTGCCTGCGGGGCATCCGAACCCAATCCAAATGACCATTGGTGATCCGGGCCATGCCGCGCCGGGCTTCATCACCGAGGAAATCAACAAGCACGCCGCGCGATTTGCGAACTACCCGCCGAATGATGGCGCGCCGGAACTAATGGATGCGATTGGTGGCTGGCTGGAACGTCGGTTTGGGTTTGCGACCGTGCCGGAGCAAATTCTAGCTCTGAATGGCACGCGTGAGGGGCTGTACAACACCTGCATGGCCCTTTGCCCTGAGGACAAGAATGGCCAACGGCCCGTCGTCCTGACGCCGAACCCGTTCTATCAGGTCTATGCCGTTGCCGCGCTGAGCGTGGGGGCAGAGCCCGTCTATGTTAACGCCACCGCTGAGAGCGGGCATTTGCCAGATTTCGCAGCACTCTCAAACGATCTGCTGGACCGGACAGCGGTCGCCTACATCTGTTCGCCCGCAAACCCGCAGGGCGCTGTGGCTGACAAAGCCTATTGGCGGCAGCTTTTGGCATTGGCCGAGAAGCATGATTTCATCGTTTTGGCGGATGAATGCTATTCTGAGATTTACCTCGATGCCCCACCGACGGGTATTCTGGAGGTTGTTGCCGAAGACGGGATCGACCCCAACCGCGTTGTTGCGTTCCACTCACTCTCCAAGCGGTCCAACCTTGCTGGGCTGCGTTCGGGTTTTGCGGTGTCAGGGGCGGAAACGATCGCCCGGATGCGCCTTTTGCGTGCCTATGCTGGTGCGCCGCTGCCGTTTCCGCTGCAAATGGCAGCCGCGCGTGCATGGTCGGATGAGGACCACGTCATTGAGAATCGTGCGCTTTATGCCGCTAAATTTGACGTCGCGACTGAGATTTTGGGCAATATCCCTGGCGTGCATATCCCCGAGGCGGGTTTTTTCCTGTGGCTTCCCGTAGACGACGGAGAAGCCGCAACCCTGAAGCTGTGGCAAGAGGCGGGCGTCAAAGTGCTGCCCGGTGCGTATCTGGCGCGCGACACAGCAGACGGAAACCCCGGTGAGAAATTTATTAGGGTGGCTCTGGTGGCCCCCCTTGATCAAGTTCGCGATGGTCTGACCCGCCTGCGCGATTGTCTGTATTCCTAAGAAGAATAAGAGCACATTCATGGCCTATCCTACTCGCACACGAGACCCGCTTTTGGACAGTGGCACCCAAGCCGCGCTGAGCCGACGTTCGCGCGAAGGTGTGGGCGTCGCGCTTTTGGGCGTGACGGTGTGTCTGGCCCTGATGCTGTTTTCATATGTGCCGGATGATCCGAACTGGCTGGCCGCAACCGAGGCCGAGCCACGCAATTGGTTGGGCAGGTTTGGGGCGTCTGTGGCGGCCCCGCTGATCCTTGTGCTGGGCGTCGCGTCATGGGGCATCGCGCTGTGTACGGGCGTTTGGGGCGTGCGCTTCTTGTTGCACATCGGCTCGGATCGCGCGTTCAGCCGGTCAATCTTTGTGGCCCCGTGGGTCGCGCTTGCAGCGATTTTTGCCTCAACACACGCGCCGGGGGCGTCTTGGGACCAAAGCTTTGGTTTGGGCGGTTTGTTCGGCGACACGGTTCTGGCCGCAATGCTGGGGATTTTGCCAATTTCGGCGATGGTCGGGCTAAAGCTGTTGTCGTTCGTTCTGTTCCTTGGACTGGTTGCGCTGGGCAGCTTTGTTCTGGGCTGTGATCGTGCAGAACTTCAAAGAATGTGGACCTTTTTGCTGATGGGGCTGGGCACAAGCGCCGTTGGTGCCAAGGCTATGGGGCTGCAAATTGGCCGCGGGTCTGCGCGGCTTATCGACATGATCCGCGCCCGTCGCGATGCGCGGCGTGGTCAGGTGGCTGAGGCTGCTGTGCAATCGCGCAACGCGACCCCCCCGATGGCTGCGGCCGCGAAAACACCTCTGCTCAAGCGGATGCCCATCATCGGCGCGCGTTTGCCTGAACCTGAGCTGATCGACCTAGACCCGATGTCTGGCGATGATATCCACGCTCCGACCGAGGATCGTGTTAAGGCCCGTATCGCGTCTGCGATTGAAGGTCGTGTGCAGCGCGGTCAGCCCGTAGCACCACCCACCGCTGAGGCAGATGCAGGCTATGCGCATATCATTCCGGATGAGCCGCCTTTGTCTGCGCCCACTGGCATGACAGAGCCCGCTGCCCGGGCGGAGCCGGTCCTGACCCGCGATGAACCACAGATCACGTCTTATGATGCGGGCTTTGAAGCGGACGAAGACGGTCTCGTGGAGTATGACGCAGCGGACTACGCCGCCGATATGCCCGACATGCCTGCGCCAGAAATGCGACCCTCGTCGACGTCAATCATGCCCGGTGTGCAGCCCGGCGCGGTGATCAACCGCAAGGTTGTGCAGCACCCGCCCAAAAAACCTGTCGCGCCCTCACGGCAAGCGATGGCCGAGGCGCAGCCTAGCCTCGCGCTGGAACCAACCGCGCAGGTAGCTGGCTATGAGCCGCCGCCATTATCGCTTTTGACCAGTCCCGACACGATTGAGCGCGCAATCCTGAGTGATGAGGCGCTCGAAGAAAACGCGCGGATGCTGGAAACAGTTCTAGATGATTACGGTGTTAAGGGTGAGATCGTCAGTGTCCGCCCCGGCCCCGTTGTCACCATGTATGAGCTAGAGCCTGCGCCGGGTCTTAAGGCCTCTCGTGTGATTGGCTTGGCCGATGATATCGCCCGGTCCATGTCGGCTCTATCGGCGCGTGTTTCTACCGTGCCAGGGCGTTCGGTCATCGGGATCGAACTGCCGAATGAGACTCGCGAAAAGGTTGTTCTGCGGGAGATCATGTCCGGCAAAGACTTTGGCGATACGGGCATGAAGCTGCCCCTCGCACTTGGCAAAGACATCGGCGGCGCGCCGATTGTGGCCAACCTAGCCAAGATGCCTCACCTGCTGATCGCGGGGACCACGGGGTCGGGTAAATCCGTTGCGATCAACACGATGATCCTGTCGCTTTTGTACCGGCTGCCGCCTGAAGACTGCCGGATGATCATGATCGATCCGAAAATGCTGGAACTCAGCGTTTATGATGGCATCCCTCACCTGCTTAGCCCCGTTGTGACGGACCCCAAAAAGGCGGTTGTCGCCCTGAAATGGGTCGTGGGTGAGATGGAGGAACGCTATCGCAAGATGTCCAAAATGGGTGTTCGGAACATTGAAGGCTATAACTCCCGCGTGGCGGACACGCTCGCCAAGGGTGAGATGTTCTCGCGCACCGTTCAGACCGGATTTGACGACGAAACCGGTGATCCCGTGTTTGAGACCGAAGAGATTACACCAGAAAAGCTGCCCTTTATCGTCGTGATCGTCGACGAGATGGCTGATTTGATGATGGTTGCAGGCAAAGAGATCGAAGCTTGTATCCAGCGGCTTGCACAGATGGCGCGGGCGTCGGGTATCCACCTGATCATGGCCACACAGCGTCCGTCGGTTGACGTGATTACTGGTACGATCAAGGCGAACTTCCCCACCCGGATTTCGTTCCACGTGACGTCCAAAATCGACAGCCGTACCATTCTGGGAGAGCAGGGCGCCGAGCAACTGCTGGGCATGGGTGATATGCTGTACATGGCAGGGGGGTCCAAGATCACCCGCGTGCACGGCCCGTTCTGTTCGGATGAAGAGGTTGAGGAAATCGTCAACCATCTCAAATCCTTCGGCCCGCCGGATTATGCGGCCAGCGTGCTTGACGGCCCCGATGATGAAAAGTCGTCGGACATTGATGCGGTGCTGGGACTGGGCGGAAACACCGATGGTGAAGACGCGCTCTATGATCAGGCCGTGGCGATTGTGGCCAAGGATCGCAAATGCTCAACTTCCTACATTCAGCGAAAGCTGGCGATTGGCTACAACAAGGCCGCGCGTTTGGTTGAGCAGATGGAAGACAACGGCATCGTGACGCCTGCCAATCATGTCGGCAAACGCGACATCCTCCTGCCAGAGCAGTAACAACCCCACCGCCGCGCCCGGAATTGACAAAGATCAGGCCGGGCCGGCGGTGATCTGTCACCCTGACTATGCATCGCAAAGCAGGGGTGATGGTTTGATTGGTCAAAAAACAGTGGCTGCGTTTGCGTTAGGCGCGATGGTTCTATCGCTACCAACAGGGGCGCTGGCAGAGACCGTCGTTTGCAGCGAAAGCTTGGTTTCGGTGACCGCCCCAAACGCCAGCCGCGCGCAGTCGGTTTGTACCACGGTTATGGCAACGCTGCCCAAGTTGGCTCAATGCGATCTTCGGCTTTCACATCCCCTTTCGATTACGGTTTTGAATGACCTGCCGGGGGTGAGCGACACGTGCTTTGGGTACTATGTCTGTGACGGTCACCGTATCTTTGTCAGATCGCCCGGTGGGATCGCTGAAATTACGCAGCTTAGTCGGCTATATAAACACATTGCGCCTGAAGTCGTGTTCGACAGCATTGTGGTGCATGAGGTATCTCATGCGGCGTTTGAACAGACTGCCTGCGAAGATGCGCTGTGTTTGGCCAACCATGAGTATGTCGCCTATGTCATGCAGATGTGGTCATTCCCGCTGGTTGTGCGACAAAAGATTGTTGAGCAATTTGGCCAAGATGAGCCAGTGGAGCCGATCCGGTTGAATGATCTGATCGCAGTTATCGCACCGGAAAAGTTCGCGGCTCTTGCGTGGCAACATTTCAATCAGCCCGGAAATGGGTGCGATTTTGTCAGGGCTCTTGTGAATGGAAACGTCAGCCTTGAAATCCTCTGGCAATAGCGGCAATGGCGATTTCCCGCGCGGATGTGATGGCGCGTGTGCAGACGGCTCTTGGCGATGGGGCTGCAGTTGTTATGTGTTGGGGTATGAAACATGTTCTCCTTGCGCCGGTTCTTTGGCTGGCCCTATCGCTTCCGTCCTTTGGTGAAGAAATCTCGCTTGAGGCGATCAATGGATATTTGAACAGCTTTACGACGGCTCGGGCGGATTTCACGCAGGTGAATGGTGATGGGTCAGTGTCCACTGGTACGCTGCTGATGCGGCGTCCGGGGCGCGCCCGGTTCGATTATGACGACAGTGATGCATTGGTGATTGCCGGGGGCGGACAGGTCGCGATCTTTGATCCGGTGTCCAACACGCCCCCCGAGCAATATCCTCTGCGGCGCACACCTCTGACCCATATCCTTGCACGGAACGTGGATTTATCGGCATCGGGGCAATTGGCGGGTTATGATTACAACGGGACCGCAACCTCGGTCGTGTTGCAGGACCCCGAACAACCCCAGCTGGGTAATATCCGCTTGGTGTTCACCGCAAACCCCGTGGCTTTGCGCGAATGGATCATCACCAACGAAGGCGGCGGCCAGACGACGGTCATGTTCGATACGCTGGAAACGGGTGTGCAGATCGGCGCACGGGAGTTCAGCATCGTGCAGGAAAGCCAAGCGCGCGGCTTGAACTAGATCGCGATCCGCCCAAAACTGGTTCTGTATAATGTAGGGAGCCAGACTGTGACGCGCACGATCGAATTTTGGTACGAATTTGCCAGCACTTATTCCTATCCTGCTGCGATGCGGGCGGACCGCGCTGCTGCGGAGCACGGAGTTCAGGTGGTTTGGCGGCCCTTTCTGTTGGGTGTGATCTTTCGCTACATGGGCTGGACCACATCACCGTTCAACGAGCACCCCGCCAAGGGCGCCTACATGTGGCGCGACATGGAGCGTATTTGCGCCAAGCAAGGTCTGGATTTCGGCCGACCTAGCCCATTTCCCCAAAACGGTTTGAATGCTGCGCGTGTTGCGATGGCTTTGCCGAATGACGCGCGGGGTGCATTTAGTCGTGCGGTATACGAGGGGCAGTTTGCCCAAGGTCGTGATATTTCGGATCCGCAGTTCCTGATGGATGCCTTGGCTCAGATTGGCCAAGACGCATCTGCGGTTTGGGACACTGCAATGAGTGACGCGAACAAGACGGCGTTGCGGGATCAAACAGCACAGGCCCAAACGCTTGGCATCTTTGGGGCCCCGACGTGGCGCACCCACGATGGGGAGTTGTTTTGGGGCAATGACCGGCTTCAGGATGCCTTGGAGTGGATGGACACCGTGCCTGTCTGACACATCTGCTCGCGCAGCTACTCTAGGATCACGGTCAATTACGTTCCCGTGATCTGGCGGGTTTGTCCCTGTGCGGGTGCCCAAATCAGTGCAATGTCGTTCAAAGACACGAACCCGAGGAGCCCGTGATGTTTAAGCCTTTTACGCCCGACCTGACTGCTGCGGATGTGACGCCACAATCGATGTGGCTAAACCGGCGTCAACTTCTTGCGGGTGGGGCTGCGGCCTTAGCGACCGGTAGCATCGCACAGCCCACACGCGCCGGGACGCTCACGCCCAACACGTTAGAGGAAATCACGAGCTACAATAACTTCTATGAGTTCGGCACCGGTAAGTCCGACCCTGCGAAGTATGCCCATATGCTCACGACCAGTCCGTGGGAAATCAAGATCGACGGAATGGTCGACAACCCCGGCACCTATCCTTTGCAAGAGTTGATTGGTGACTTGGATATAGAGGAACGCATCTATCGGTTCCGCTGTGTTGAAGCGTGGTCGATGGTGATCCCTTGGAACGGGTTTGAGCTGAACAAGGTGCTAGATAAGGTCGGCGTGCAAGCCGGGGCCAAGTATGTGGCGTTCGAAACATTGGTCCGCCCAGAAGAGATGCCCGGCCAGCGCGGTTTTCGTAGCAATATTGAATGGCCCTATCGGGAGGGGTTGCGCCTGGATGAGGCGATGCATCCTCTGACAATGATGGCAACGGGTATCTACGGTGAGCCGATGGCCAACCAAAACGGCGCGCCGATCCGTTTGGTTGTTCCGTGGAAGTACGGGTTCAAGTCGATCAAATCCATTGTGCGGATCACCTTGGTCGATAAGGAGCCGCCAACGACATGGAACATGCTGCAATCTAATGAGTATGGCTTCTATTCAAATGTGAACCCAGAGGTGGATCACCCTCGGTGGAGCCAAGCGTCCGAGCGGGTCATTGGCGGCGGATTGTTCCAACAGCGCAAAGATACGCTGATGTTCAATGGGTATGAGGATCAGGTTGCCTCGCTGTATGAGGGTATGGACCTGCGGGAGTTCTTTTGAACCGGGTTCAAGTCATAGGTCACCGCATAAGCGGGGGTGTGCGTAAGGTTCCAACATGGCCGGTTTACCTGTTAGGCCTGCTGCCGCCTGCGTGGTTGTTGTACGAAGGGATTACAGGTGGCCTTGGTGTCGATCCAGTTAAGGTCATGGAACACCAGCTGGGTATATGGGCGTTGCAGCTTTTGCTTGCTGGTTTGTGCATCACACCTCTTATGCGGTTTGCTCGGCTCAACCTGCTCAAGTTCCGTCGTGCGGTAGGGTTATTGGCCTTCCTCTATATACTCTTCCATTTGGTTGTATGGCTGGTGCTGGATATTCAGCTCCGCTGGGGAGAGATCTGGGCCGACATTGTAAAGCGTCCGTATATCACCGTGGGGATGGCTGCCTTTGTTCTGGCGATCCCATTGGTGGCGACATCGTGGAATGGGGCGGTTCGTCGTTTGGGGGCTGCCACGTGGGGCAAGCTGCACCAACTGACATATGTGATTGTTCTGCTGGGGGCGGTTCACTTCATAATGCAAGAGAAGGTGTGGACGATTGAGTCACTTCTCTACCTTGGTTTGGGCATCGGGCTGGTTGGTCTGCGGTTGCCAAAGCTGGTTGGACGTCTGCGAGCACGTAGCGACCAAAAACTGACACCAGGCTGAGTTGCGACGACTCGGAGCGACTCGTTTTTGTCAGTCGGACGATGCGAGTCGGCGTTTCGTAGTATTTTTCCCCCCTCGAACCCCCAAATATAGGGTGTGGTCTGTGGATAAGTGACGTGTTGGTCATATTAAGGATGTTTCGAGTCGGGTGGGGGT
>NZ_CYRX01000030.1 GCF_001458315.1 Thalassobacter stenotrophicus
GCAACGCAACAGGTTGTAAGGGTCGGCGCGGCATAAACCGGAGCGCGGCATTATGGCCCTTATGCCGACATCGGCATAAGGCCCATGCCACGAAAGCCCCGCATCGGCTGAACCGTGATTTCGGGTTCTCGAAGTTTGGCAACACGTCCTATGCGCGCGAGGAGATCGTCGCGGAATTGACCTCGGTGTTCCTGGGTCAGACGCTCGGCTTCACGGCGCATACGCTCGAGATGAATGCCGCCTACCTCCACAACTGGTTGCGCGTTCTTCGGTCGGACAAGGGTGCGATCTTCAAGCACGCCGCGGATGCGCAGCGCGCCTGTGACTATCTGATCGCACAATCTGAGGCGGGTAGGGCAGGGCGCAGTGCCGAGGCCGCCTGACCACACGGAGAACGGAGACTCGCATGTCACGCAAGGAACCCAAGACGCTGCGGGTGGCCTGCTTCGAAGACGGCCGCCGCAAGATCATCACCTTCAAACGCGGTGCCTATTGGTGGAGCCCGTCCGAGGGCGCTTACCCGCTCTCGGCGGCACTCGAGAGCATCAAGGAACAGGGCGGCTGGATCGAAACCATCCCCAACCCGAACTACAGAGCCAGAGGGCTGTTCGGGTAAGGCGCCTTCTGCTTCGGTCCTTCCGCCAAGCAGAAAAGTGAAAGCGGGCTTTGGGAAGGGTGTTTCAACTTCTCAAAGGAGATCCCATGTCCATGACCGTTCAATCCCAGCCAGACCGTCCGGATCCGACCGTGATCGCGGCGCAAAACGACGCGTTTCGCAAGCTCGCGTGCCTTGGAGTGGCGCCCGCGCAGCCCACCCAGGGCCGAATGCATGTCACCCGCTCGCTTATGGAGGCCGGTGACGGCTTCATGGCCGAGGCGGTGAAGGCCACCGGTGCGTTCGATACATTCGAGCCTGAGAATGATCCCGAGGGATGGCACGATTTTGGCGCGGTCGAGATCCGGGGCGAGACCGTGTTCTGGAAAATCGATCTCTATGAAGCAGACTCGGATTTCCGCTACGGGGCTGAGACCCCGGACAATCCCGCCACCACCATGCGCGTGCTGACCATCATGCTGGCGCGCGACTGGTAGGGCAGGGGACACCCCCTGCTGAAACCCCAGGCGATGAAGGCCCACTGACCCCTCAAAGGGAGAGTGGGCCTTTTGTCGTGGTGATCCCTGAAGCCGGGGATTGGTCACGCGGGTGAAGGCGCGGGCCACACCTCACCCACCTGGAAGGATACCCCATGACCACGAACTTTGCCCCTCTCACCGTCGCCATCGGCGATCTGGTCCCGCATCCCGCCAATGTGCGCAGCAACTCGCCGGAAACCTATGATCCCGAGAACATCGCGCATCTGAAGGCCAGCATCGCCGTTCTGGGCCTCTTGCAGCCGATCCTGGTCCAGAAGTTCGACGGCAAATACGCCGTGCTGGCCGGTGGCCGGCGGCATGCCGCGCTGAAGGAGCTGGTCGCTGACAAGGCCATCAAGGGCTTCACGGCGAAGACCAAGGTGGACTGCCGCCTTGTGCCAGAAGACTGCGACGTCACCACGGCGCTGTCGCTCGCCGAGAACGTCACCCAGGCGCCGATGAACGCCATTGACGAGTTCGAGGCTTTCGCCCGGATGATGGAGGTCGATGGCCAAACGCCCGAGACGATCGCAAAGACCTTCGGCACCACGGTGGCCGCCGTGAAAGGCCGGTTGCGCTATGGCCTTATCCACCCCGACATCCGCGCCGCGGCCCGGGGCAAGGTGATCACGCTCGACACGATGAAGGCCTTTGCTGAGCATCCAAGCCAGGAGGCGCAGCGCGAGGTCTTCGAGGCGCTCACGAAGGACGGCGGCTATCTGCAGGCCTATACCGTCCGTCAGGCCCTCAAATCCCGCGGCGTGCAGGTCAGCGACGATATCGGGGCTTTCGTGCGCGTGGACTACGAGGCGCGTGGCGGTGCCGTCGCAGCCGATCTGCTGGATGAGCATTCCGTGCTTGAGGATGCGGCTCTGGTCGAGACCATCTTGCTCGAGAAGCTTGGTGCAGCCGCCGAGGACGCCCGTATGAGGCTGGGCTTTGCTTGGGCCGATGCGATGGTCCGCTATGATTACGCGACCATGGCCGATTACGGCCGCGTCTATCCCGGCCCGATCGAGCCTGATGAGGCTGCGCAAAAGCGCGTGGATGAAATCACCGCCGAGCTTGAGAAACTGCAGCTCGAGATGGAGGATGAGGGGCTCGAGGACGGTGCCTACAACGCCCTTTACGAGCGCGTGGACGCCTTGGAAGAGGAAGCCCGCGATCTGCAGGAGGCCTACAGCGCCGAGGACCTCGCCCGCGCTGGTGTGATTGCCTCGTGGCAGGGTGGGCAGATCACGCTCCATATTGGCCTCGTGCGCCCGGAGGACACCGTCAAAGAGGAGGGTGCGCGCGGCTCCTCGGCTAACCCGACTGGGGAGGAGGCCCCAGACGCCGGAGAAATCACCTATCCAGCCTCGCTGGCAGAGGACCTCAAGACCGAGCGGGCCATGGCCCTTGGCGCCGCGATGGCGCTGCATCCGGAAGCCACGCTCGATCTGACGCTCTTCAAGCTGGTCAGTGACGTTCTGGCCAGCGGCATGAGTGTCACACAGGCGATCAAGATCGATGCCCGCAAGGAATACCGCAGCCATGCCAAGATGGACGAGATCGACGAGACCTCGCTTGAGCAGGTGGCGGCGGCGCATGATGCGCTTGACCTCTCCTGGCTCGATGATACCCGCCCGCCCGCCGATCAGTTCGCGGCGTTTCGCGCGCTGAAGACTGGGGAGAAGGCCAAGCTCGTGGCCTATGCCACGGCCAGCACCACGCAGTCCTGCTTCGCGCGGGACCGCCAGCGCGACAGCCTGATGCATGCGTTCGAGATCGAGATCATGCCCGACATCCGCGCCCACTGGACGCCGAATGCGGCGCTCTTCAACCGCTTCAAGAAGGCCTGGCTCCTGAAGATCCTCGGTGAGGATCTGGGTCTCGCCCAGGAGGCTGTGACGCTCGCCTCGTCGAGCAAGAAGGAGATCGTCGCCTTCTGCGACAAACTCTTCGCTGAACCCTTCGCCACGCTCACCGACGCGCAGCGCGCTGCCGTGGCCGCCTGGTGCCCGCCGATGATGCAGACCGCCGGTGTCGCCTGTGATGAGGCGGAGCCCACTGCGGAAACCCCGGAGCCTGACAGCGAGGTCGCGCAAGCGGCCTGAGCCATTACGCGACCCGCGCGTGGACCACGTCGCCCGCGCGGGTCGACCCTTCCAAACCGAACAGAAAGACATCCCCATGGCTATTCTCAAGTTCTCTGCCTCCGCAGTTGCGGCGCAGATCGCCCATGCGCGCGCCTGCAAAACCTTCCTGCCCAACTGGAACGGGCCCGTGGACAGGCCCGCCCTGATCCTGATCGTCGGCAATGGTGTGCATCTGCGCTCAAACGGCATCGATGGCACGACCACCCGTATCGTCACCACCGAACAGGCCGATCCGTCCTTCGCCTTCGCCGACGGCATGAACCCGTTTCGGGACACCGACTGGATGGCGCAGCGCCGCATGGCGTTTCGCGATCTGACCGGCCAGTTCTACACCGACACCCTGGATGACGTGCAGGTGCTCATCGACCGGGGGCGGGGGGCCATCCGGCTGGCCACCGATGGCCACAGCATCCGCGTCTTCGTGCGCCGGGCCTCGGACTATCTCATCGGCGGGACCTACGAGGTGCCCTCGGGCCTCGGCGGCACCTTCCGGGTCATCCTCGAGGATGCCTGCGACACCTTCGCGATCGTGCAGAACTGCGGCAATTGCGAGGATTTCGACGCCATGCAGCCCTACCGCGTGCCGCTCGATGCGCTGATGGAAATCGATGACCGGAGGGCGGCGTAACGCGCCCTTTCTCAAACAAGCATCGCCAATACCCTGCCAGGCCTGCGGCCTTCTCGGGACATTGGCGACAACAATTCCCCCAATTAGAGAAAGGACTCTGAGATGGGATGGCTCTTCTACACCGACCGCCGCGTCAAAACCTACGCGGATGAGAAAGCGGAAATCGCCCGGCTCTGCACCTCTCATGGCGACACGCGCAAAACCGAACTGGTCAAAGCCTGCAAGGTCGGCTCCACCTGGTATGCGGCGGCAAGGGTCACCAATCTCGACGGCACCGCTGTCGAAGACGCGACCTATGTGACCGATGTGGATGGCTCCATCACGTTCGGGGCTGTCTTCCTCACCCGATATGATGACGGCTGCTGGGGCTACAAGGACATGGAGGAAAGCGCTGGCCCGAACGAGTCTCGTGCTCCCCTTGCGTTGATCGGGCTCCTCTCCAACCTGAAAGACCCGGACAGCTACGCCCAGGACTGGCGCCAGCGCTGCCGGGATTGGGCTGCGATCCCGGACTACGAGGAAGGCGACAAGATCAGGCTCGCCACCCCTGTGACGCTCACCGATGGCAGCACTTGCCAGATCGTGACCGCGACGCACTACAGGCGTGGGCGGCAAAAACGCCGCTGCTACCGCATCGAGGAAACCGGTGGGCTCGTACGCCTGTCGAAGGCCTCGCTTGCGGGCTCGGAGCTGCTCAGTTTCGCGAAGGGTGCGGCCAGTCCTGTGCTGGCGGAGTATCTCGCGGGGCGAGACTAGGTGCTGCGCCGGACGGTTCATCGACCTGCCCGGCGACAGCAGATCCTGCGGCTTATCTTGACAGAGCAATGCAAATGCATTACCTATCGCAGGCAGCAAAGACCCCCATTCTTTCAGGAGACTGCCATGACAGCGCTCGCACAAGATGTCTCGAAACTCACGGATCGGTATCAGACGACCGTGCCGGCGGGTGTGCGCAAGCAGCTCAAGCTGGGCAAGGGCGACCAGATTCGCTACTGCACCGAGCCGAGTGGCAGGGTCTATATTGAGCCCGTGCGCAGCGACGAGGAAGATCCTGTGCTCGGCGCCTTTCTCGATTTTGTCGAGGCCGATATCAAGGCGCATCCGGACCGCATTCGGGCGTTCGATGGGGCTTTGCATGACCGTCTTGCAGCACTGGTCGGAGACGTTGACGTCGATCTCGATGCGCCGCTATCGCTCGAGGATGAATGAGCGGCGATAGCGTGCCCGCTCAAGCGCCCCTTGTCGTAAACGGATGGTCGATTTATGCGCATCCGCTCTTTCTGGACCAGCTCGAAGGGCTGACCCTGGAGGTCGAGGCGCGTAAGGCACGCGATCCCAAGACCTGGCGCAAGAAGAATTCCACGAAACGGCTGGCCGCCATCTTCAAGCTGGTCACCGAGGCCATACCGGCAGATCCGGGTGCCGCCGCCTTCCGGCAAGGCGGCACACTCGGCGATCACCGCAAGCACTGGTTCCGGGCGAAATTCTTCCAACAGTATCGGTTGTTCTATCGGTTCAACAGCGATGCGAAGGTCATCGTGGTGGCCTGGGTGAACGACGACAAGACCCTGCGCGCCTATGGCAGCAAGACGGATACCTATGCGACGTTCAAAGGGATGCTGGAAGATGGCAACCCACCTGACAATTTTGACGCGCTCCTGAAAGAAGCCGCGGCGGCGGACAAGCGGTTCGAAACTTCCCTTGAAGCGGCGCCCGATCGGTAAGTGGCCTAGGATGATTTTCTGCGACCCTAACGGCACCGCCGTTTACGGTATCACGCAAGGTGATGTAACCTCACGCCTTAACACGGTTGGAGAAAACGCAATGGACGAAACGGGAAAGGAAGGGCCACTTCTTGGTCTCGATGAGCAATGCGCGTCCCAGATGAAGCGGGGCCGTTTGCCAGTCGCGGTGCACGTTGCAGACATGCCCCATGGCCTTGGCAAGCTTCTGGATAAAGCTCTCGAGGAGCATTTCCATGGCCGCTGAAGCGAATTCTTATGACGCCTGGTTTTGCGCGCAGGTGCAGGCCGCGCTGGAGGATGCACGCTCGGGAACATCTCAGGTTCAGGTGATGCAGGCCGCACAGGCATTGATTGATGCGAAACGGGAGGTCGAAGCCAAGTCCTGACCAAGCCTTGGAGGTCAGCGCGGTCTGACCCCCGTCACCATGAAAAGCGAAAGCGGGCTTTTTGTCCTTTGGAACTCAGACCCTGATCCAAAGGAAAATCCCATGTCCAAGCCCAATCCGGCAAGCCCGGCTCTCTCAACCTCCGACGCTGATTTCACCTCTGCGCTGGCGCAGATCGGCGCGGAGATCGACCATCAACCCCTGCGCAGTTCAGCGCTGGCGCGCATCATGCGCGAGACGTTTCATGGCAGCGATGCCGGGGGCGCCTGGGACTGGCGCATAGCCTATGACCTGATGCAGGCCGCAGCCATCCAGGTTGTGCTGCGTGGGGACGGCGCGGCAGGTGACTTCGCTGCTGCAAAGCTGCTTGCCTCACGGCTGCTGACGGAAACCCGCCGCTCCGAGCAGCAGATCCGGCTGCAGCAGTTTTCCACGCCGCTGCCATTTGCGGCGCTGGTCTTGCGGGCCGCGGCGATCCGCAAGGGCGAGACCGTTCTGGAGCCCTCGGCTGGCACCGGTGCCCTGGCAGCTTTCGCCGCCCGGGCTGGTGCCACGCTTTTGCTCAACGACATCGACCCCTTTCGCCAGTGCCTCCTGCGGGCCCTCTTCGGTGGCGATGTGACGGGCCATGACGGTGAGCATATCGACGATCTGCTGCAGACGCCGGTTCTACCCGACGTCGTGGTGATGAACCCGCCCTTCGCCTCCTCGGTCGATCGTTCCCGCGACAAGCACATCGCTGCAAAACATCTCATCGGGGCTGCAAAGCGTCTCGCGCCCGGCGGGCGGCTGGTGGCGATCATGCCGCCGGGATTCACGCCCGAACGCGATGCCGCGCATTGGTCCCGCGCCTGCGGTCTCCTGACGCCACGCTTGGCGCTGACGATGCCGGGGCAGGTCTACCGCAAGCTCGGCACCTCTGTCGAAACCCAGCTGATGGTCTTCGACAAGGTGCAGGAGGACGGCGAAATGATCCGCGCCGCGGTTCAGGATCTGGAGGAAGTCCTTCCTTTCGTTGACGCCGTGGCCGCGACCCGGACCGAGATGCGCCCAGTCCAACGGGCGGCAGCGATCCCTCATACTCGGTCGAGCGTTCCATCATCTGCCCCGCGCAAGGCCGCCGCTGCGCCTGTCGCCCCCTCCAAACCCCGGGCCAAGGCCGTTGTCCCGCTCAGCTTCACAAGCCTTCAGACCCCGCGCGACAACACGCCCATCTCGGACATCTATGCGCGCTACCGTCCGCAACGGATCGAGATTGCGAGTGCGCAGGAACATCCCACGCCGCTCGTTGAAAGCATCGCAATGGCCTCGGTTGCCCCGCCCATGCCCTCAAACACGGGCAGTGATGACTTGCGACTGCCCGCGAAGCTGATCGAGGAGGGTCACCTCTCCGAGGCGCAGCTGGAAACCATCATCATGGCGCATGACGCCCATGGGCGCGACCTGCCCGGTCGGTTCACTATCGATTACGACCAGACCAAGCTGACGCGCGCCGATGATGACCAGGATGCACGTGCCTATCGCCTTGGCTATTTCCTCGGCGACGGCACCGGTTGCGGCAAGGGCCGCGAATGCGCGGGGCTCATCCTTGTCAACTGGCTGGCCGGGCGCAGAAAGGCGATCTGGGTCTCCAAATCCGCCACGCTTATTGAGGACGCGATCCGCGACTGGACCGATCTCGGCGGCTCGCCTGCCGACATTCAGCCGCTTTCCAAATGGAAATCGGACCAGCCGGTCCCGATGGGCGACGGTATCCTCTTCGTCACCTACGCCACGCTGCGGTCCGCGGGCAAATGCGGCACCACGCGACTGAGCCAGATCCTCGAATGGATGGGCGCGGAGTTCGAAGGCGTGCTGGCCTTTGATGAGGCCCATGCCATGCAGAACGCAGCAGGGTCCGAGCAGGGCAGGGGGGTCAAACCCTCCCAGCAGGGCCTTGCTGGCCTGCGGCTGCAACTGGCAGCACCCCGCGCCCGCGTCTTCTACATCTCGGCCACGGGTGCCACGAGCGTGCACAATCTCGCCTATGCCGCGCGGCTGGGGCTCTGGGGGCAGGGCCCCGAATACCCCTTCCCAAGCCGCGAGAGTTTCGTTTCTGCGATGGAAGCCGGCGGCGTGGCTGCCATGGAGGTGGTCGCGCGTGATCTTAAGACGCTCGGCCTCTACACGGCGCGCGCCCTCAGCTTTGATGGCGTGGAGTATGACGTGCTCGAACACGCGCTCACCCCGGCCCAGATCGAGATCTACGACGCATACGCGGGTGCGTTTCGGACGATCCACCACAATCTCGAAGCGGCGTTGACTGCGACCGGCGTCAACGATGCCTCGGGCGAGACCAATGCGTCGGCAGCACGCGCCTCGGCCAAATCTCGCTTCGAGAGCACGAAGCAGCGCTTCTTCAACCATCTCCTGATGGGCATGAAGGCTCCAAGCATCATCCACGCCATCAAGGACGATCTGGCAACGGGCAAGGCTTGCGTCATCCAGGTGGTTTCGACAGGTGAGAGCCTGCTGAAACGTCGACTTGAGACAATGGACCCGGAGGATGAACTCGTTGAGGGGGCCTTGACGCCGCGCGACTATGTTCTGGGCTACCTCGAACAGGCCTTCCCGATTCATGCGCAAAAGCTGGTCGAGATCGACGGCAACATGGTGGCCGAACCTTTGCGGGATGAGACCGGCGCGCTCGTTGTCTCGCGCGAGGCGCTCGCCCTGCGAGATGCGGCCATGATGGAGTTGATGACGCTCGCCCCGATCCCTTCGGCGCTGGATCAGATCCTCTGGGCCTTTGGCGACGAGGCCGTGGCAGAAGTCACGGGGCGGTCCATCCGACCCCTCAAGGCCGAGTATGGTCATCTCTTCATCGAAAAGCGCGCCGCCAGCAGCAATTCATCCGAAACCCAAGCCTTCATGGACGGTGATAAGGATATCCTTATCTTCTCCGATGCGGGCGGTACGGGCCGGTCGTATCATGCGGCGCAAACGGCGAAGAACCAGAAACGGCGGCGGCACTACCTGCTGGAGCCCGGCTGGCGCGCCGATGCGGCCATCCAGGGGCTGGGCCGCACGCATCGCTCGGCGCAGGTCAGCGCGCCCTTCTTCCGGGTCTGCACCTCCGATGTGCATGGCGAAAAACGTTTCACCTCGACGATCGCCAAACGCCTCGACCAGCTGGGGGCTTTGACCAAGGGTCAGCGCGAGACCGGCTCGCATGGCATGTTCCGCGAAGAGGACAATCTCGAAAGCCCGATCGCGCGGGCCGCACTACGTGGGTATTTCGCCGATCTTGCCGCCGGACGCGCTGAGGCGATGAGCTACGAGAGCTTCACCGACTGGACGGCCCTGCGGCTGATCGACAAGGACGGGGTGCTGCTCGAGGAGCTGCCGCCGATCCAGCGGTTTCTCAACCGGGTGCTTGCCCTTCCCATCCACATGCAGAACGCGCTCTTTGCCGAGTTCATGCGTCGGATCGCTGATCAGACGGAACGGGCGCGCGCGGCGGGCACGCTCGATCTCGGCGTGGAAACCCTGCGCGGCGAAAAGATCGAGCAGGTCTCCACCGAGGATCTCTGGACCTGCCCGAAATCCGGGGCGGTGACGCGGATCATCGGACTTGAGGTGACGGACCCGGTCCACGTGCTGTCGGCGGATGACGCCCTGTCGCGCAATCCCGACAAGCTACCGATGGTTAACCGTGCTTCGGGACGCGCAGCGCTCATCTCGGCGCGCCCCATGCAGATGTATGACGAGGACATTGTCACGCTGATGCGCAAGGCGGTGCGGCCAAACGGGTCCAGCTATCTGGAGGAGACGCGGTTCGAGTCCTCGGCCTGGGAAGACATCGGAAGGCCTGAGTTTGCAAGGCTTTGGGATGCCGAGGCTGCGTCCCTGCCAAAAACCACCACGATCAAGCTCTACCTGCTGACCGGGCTCTTGTTGCCTATCTGGAAGGACATTCCGACCACCAATGAGCGCATCTACCGGGTCACGCCCGACGGGGCGACCGCGATGATCGGGCGGACGCTGAGCGAAGAAGGGGCGGCCGCGCTGCGCGCCCGCTTCCTCGTCTCCAATCCGCAAACACCGCAGGAGATGCTGACCGCCGCCCTCGGCACCACCGCGCCGGTCGATCTGGGCCGGGGTCTGACTCTGACCCGTCGTCGTGTCGCAGGCGAGATGCGCCTTGAGTTGGGCGGTGCGGATCGGGGCATGATCGACGGCCTCAAGGCCCTCGGCTGCTTCACGGAGATCATCGCCTTTCAGTTGCGGGTGTTTCTGCCGCACGGGGACGGGATCGACACAGCGGGCATCCTCTCCCGGATTGTTGGAACCGGACCAGACGCCACTTGGGACGTAACTTCAGTGGCAGCAGAATAGGCGAGGGGACGATCATGACTCTCGGAGAGATCAAAGCCGCCATCGATGCAGGTCAGACCGTACATTGGGCCAACACCGGCTACCGCGTGCACAAGGACAGCCTCGGCCAATACCTGATCACGTTTGAGCCGAACGGTAGCACCATCGGGCTGACCGACCGGAGCGGGCAGCGGTTGAACGGGGAGGAAGCAGAGTTCTTCATTGCGGGATCGGAGGAGGGCGACGAGAATACCCAGGACAGCCATCCGAGGCCAGACGGGCAGGGGAGGGGCGTCGTACCCGGCGGGAAGGTGGCACAGTCTTTCAGGCGTCAGCGCTAAACTGAAGGTTGGGAAGAAAGGAAAGCGAGCTTTCTGGTTTGTGATCCCTCAAGGGGTCGAGAAAGCAATCCCGGATGCGCTGGCAAGAACGTCAGGCACCGAACAATCTGAAAAGGAACCATCCCATGTTCGCAGGAACCCTCACCCGCAATGTCGAGACCGCAGCCGCTCAGTACACCGGCATGATCCACTCGACGCGCTTTGACATCGCCATCCAGTTGGAGGCGCGGGCCAAGATGTCCGAACGCAGCCCGGATTTTGACGTGACGGCAGTCAACAAATCCGGTCGCAAGGTGCGCATCGGCACGGCCTGGAACGAGACCGGCAATACCAGCGGCAACCCCTACGTCTCGATGCAGATCGATGTCGGCTTGGGCCCGTTCCGGGTCAACGCGGTGCAGACGAAAGAGGCGCGCGCGACCCAAAGCGGCGACTTCGAGATCATCCCGCTGGTCTCGAACGGCCTGATGAAGTCCGGCTCGATCTCGGGCGAGTTGACCGCCATGGACGCTGACAACGCCTTCACCGGCTACATCGCCAACATGATGTTCGATCTGGAGTTCATGCTGATCGAGAACAGCTACAAATCCGAGGAGACCCACCCGGATTACCGCGTCGAGGTCAGCTCGCCCCGGGGCACACCGATCCGCGTCGGATCGGCGTGGATGGCCAAAAGCAGCCGCACGGGCAATGACTACCTGTCGCTGCTGATCAACACGCCCGATGGCGATCTGCGCGTCAACGCCGTGCAGAACGAAAAACAGCGCGGCGGGCAGACCTTCTCGATCATCCCGTTCATCGACAGCGGTGAGCAACCGCAGGACGCAGGCGCGGGGCTGTCGCTGGTTGCCTAATCGGCGCGCGAGGGGGAGACGATCTGAACCGAAAGGGGAGCCGTGGGACCACGGTTCCCCTTTTTCTGTACTGGTGTGGTTGAATGAACCCGGCGTACATTGCTGACGTTCGTGTCGCCCGCAGCTAATGCTACCGAAGAGCCCAGAAGATCCAATGCTGCACGTTGCATCAATGTCCGCTCTTTTGCGCAGATGAAAATGTAGGTCTTTTTGTTAAGGAATCTCAAGCCGGTTGGCATTGACGCAAAGCTTTTTGCCCGTAGAAATACGGATTGGTGTTTGCGCCGACACCTGCGATGAATGCAAATGGCCGTCTCATATCCAACAAACTTCTGGCGGAACACTTTGCTATGGGCGCTTGCCGTCATGCTCGCTCTCGGCGGGGTGGCGTTTTTTGAACGACAGAACTTGGTGCGTGAACTGACGATCAAAAGTGAAACGCTGCATCGTCTGGCCTCACAGCGGGCTGATCAGCACGATGCGCATCTGACATCGTTGTCTGCAATTTTTGTGGCTGGTGGGATGGAGCGGCAGGACTTACTGTTAGACGTGGCCGCGACGATCAGGCGGTTTTACCCACGTATTACGTCGGTGAATGTTGTCCCATACGTTCCGTCCCAAACCGCCATAGAAACGCAGCCCGGTCTTTCGTTACAGGCGAGGGAACGCGTCATTGAATTGGCCCGCCGCTCGACCGGGGCTTTGCAAATTGGGCCAATGCCGGACCTGCCGGATCACTATCTGCTAGTGAAACGCACCCCTAATTCTGATGCGGCACGGCACGGTTTAGCGCTGGTGATTGACGCCCGCGCGCTGATTGCCACAGATGATCCGTTTTGGGACACGCCATCAGCTTCTTTGCGTCTGTCGACGCCTGATGGTCAAACGGCATTGGTCGGTGAGGTTTCATCGGGTGAGACTGGGTTTTCCAAACCGCTCGGCAGTGCGTCTCAGCCTTTGGTGTTTGAGACCTCTTTGACAATTGGGCTGTCTGACCTGTTGCCGGTCGAGACAGTGGTCTTTGTTATCGCACTGGTCACGGCCCTCTTTTTGCTGTCAGCCTTCGGTCTAAAGCAACGCGCGCGCACCAAAGATGCAGAAGACCGCGCCAAGCTGAGCGCGCAGGAAACGCGGCTAGCCCACGCCTCCCGCGTGAATGCAATGGGCGAAATGGCCAGCGGCATGGCGCATGAACTGGCGCAACCTCTGACCGCAATCCTGAGTCAAGCGCAGGCTGGCCGCCATTTGGCGCGGCGTGGTGAGGTCGCACGTCTTGGCACTGTGTTGGACGACACGGTATCCCAAGCACAGCGCGCGGCAAATCTCCTTGATCGCCTGCGAAGGTGGAGCAAACCGAACCGTGCCCCGTCTGAGGCCTGTTCCGTCCATGAAGCCGCGCAAAGCGTTAAAAATCTGTTGGCATTGGAGGCCAAGACGAAGGGGGCTGGCATTACCCTGTCGCTGTATGATCACCCACTTTTCATTGACGCCGATCCGGTCGAGTTGGAACAGGTTGTGTTTAATCTGATGCGCAACGCGCTTGATGCCTCGGACGAGGCACAGGTCACGATCCGCACGTATGTCGATGGCCCGTCGGTCATTTTGGATGTCAGCGATACCGGGCCGGGGGTGTCTGACGACCTTAGGCCTCGCGTCTTTGAGCCTTTCGTGACAGGCAAACCGGATGGAACGGGGCTTGGCCTTGCGCTGTGTCAAAGGCTGATTGAGGAAATGGGCGGTGATATCAAGCTGCTCGACGACACCGACCAGACCACGTTCCGTTTGTCCCTGCCGCGCTCAATCAAGACGGTGAGACCATGACCAACCATGTTTACCTCGTTGATGATGATGAGGCTGTTCGCAACGCGCTGAGCCTTTTGTTGGAAACCGTCGGGCTGAATGTGTGCAGTTTTGCCTCGCCCGAGAAATTCCTGAGCCAAGTGGCAGACTTGACGCCGGGATGCCTGATCCTTGACATCAGGATGCCTGCTATTTCGGGGCTGAAACTGCAAGAAAAGCTAACCGAGAAAGGCGTGTCATGGCCCACCGTCATTATCAGCGGACACGGCGATATCGAGGCGTGCAGGCGCGCGTTTCGCAATGGGGCGATTGATTTTCTGAGCAAGCCCGTCGACGAACAAAACCTGATCGACGCAATCCAGAAGGGTCATGCAGAGCTGGAAGCTAACCAGCAGGCTTTGGAAGAACGCGCAGAAGCGGTGGCATTGGTGCGCAATCTGTCCACACGCGAACAACAGGTTCTTGAGATGATCGCAAAGGGTCTGACGACCAAGCAAATCGCTGACGCGCTGACCCTGTCACCCCGCACAGTTGAAAGTCACCGCGCGGCTATTGCGGCCAAAGCGGGCACGTCCTCGGCGGCGGAATTGACCCGTTATTGGTTGGATGCACAGGCAGACTAACACACTTATCAGTAGAACTACGGACACCTTTGCGGATGCTACGAATATCGCCGATCACAGCGGCGAATTAGAACTGGAGCATCAGTTCAACAAAAGGAAATACACAATGATCCGTTCCATCGCACTTGCCACAGCTCTGCTGACACCCGCTGCAGCCTTCGCCCAAGACCTGCCCACAGCTCCTTACTTGCCGCTCGATATGGCAACCACAGCAACACAGGCTGCCGTCGCTGCATGTTCTGCCGAAGGTCACAATGTCAGCGTCGCAATCGTTGCGCGCAGCGGCGAGACCAAAGTGCTATTGCGTGCCGACAACGCGGGCCCGCATACCGTTGGGTCCAGCACAGGCAAAGCGTTCACATCCGCCAGTATGGGCCGTGACACGGCAGGTCTTGCGGGGTTTATCGGTGGTAACCCTGAAAACGGTGGTCTGCGCGATATGGACAGCCGTCTGGTGATCCAGGCTGGCGGCCTGCCCATCCGGATCGGTGGCGCATTGGTCGGTGGCATCGGTGTCGGTGGCGCACCATCTGGCGCAATTGACGAGACATGTGCCCGCGCAGGTCTTGACGCAATCGGTGCTGAGTAAAGTACATGGCCCGTCCCTCGGGGGGCGGGCCCCTCTTTCTGAAAGGCAACATCATGTTTCGTTTCCTGCTGCTCGCTTTGGTAATTGGTTCTTTTGGGTCTGCCCATGCGCAGACAGCCCCGTCAGCATCAGACATTGCGTCCTACACAGGTCTGCATCTTGCCGCCCACGAAGGCGACGTGGATGTAATTAACCGACTGATCGGAGCAGGTGCCGATGTGGACATCCGAGATCGATCCCAGCGCACGCCTGCTCATGTCGCGGCGTTCGCATCACACGATGACGCGCTGACGGCACTTGCAAACGGAGGCGCGGATATGAATGCGCTGGAAAACCGCGTCTATGACGTGCTGACCATCGCCGCTGTCGCGAACGATCCTGAAATGGTGTCACTTGCAATGGAACTCGGGAACGCCCCTGACCTGATCACCAGTGTCTACGACGGGACAGCCCTTATCGCGGCCGCCCACCTCGGGCATCACGACGTTGTTGCACGTTTGGTGGATGGCGGCGCACCACTGGATCATATCAACAATCTGGCGTGGACGGCTTTGATAGAGGCTGTCGTTTTAGGAGACGGCGGCCCAGATCATATCAAGGCGTTGCAAATCCTCGTTGATGCAGGAGCAGATAAATCCATCGGTGATCGCGATGGCGTCACACCGCTGCAACACGCCACGTCGCGCGGCTACGCCGAAATGGTCGAAATCCTGCAATAGGATGTGGGGCAATGACCTTACCAAATCGTGCTATTTTGAAGGCTGCCGTGCCCACCAACCTCAATGCAACCTTCCCATAGCAGCCGTTGGC
Organism: Thalassobacter stenotrophicus; assembly: GCF_001458315.1. Taxonomy (GTDB): domain Bacteria; phylum Pseudomonadota; class Alphaproteobacteria; order Rhodobacterales; family Rhodobacteraceae; genus Thalassobacter; species Thalassobacter stenotrophicus. The sequence goes on from NZ_CYRX01000030.1 coordinate 15,405, forward strand.
GCAACCGCAGCGAAAGGGCACTTTGTCCCGCATCCTACCAGTTCGCGCACGGCGCAGCGAAGGTCCGGTCTACAACTTCCCGGCCACTCCATGGCTCTAAGGCTAGTCAGTGAAGACCTGTCTCGCTGACGCCAGTCTCATCCAATCCCGGCCGCCGAACGCGACAAGAGCGAGATATATCTGTGCGGCGTCTACATGCGGTTTGAATACGATGGTCAGTCGCTGACCGGTGCCGCCATGGCGCACCAGCCATCCGTCCAACTTGCCGCTGAGGCGAGCACCAGATTTTGGGTTTGCGGCAATGTTCTGGATAAGGGCATCGATTTCATCTAGTCGACGGCTCGCCGCTGCAAGGTCACCGTCAGTCACGTCGACAATATGATCAACGATACCGATAAGGTCCCGTTCGAAGAACGGATGCCTGATAAATCGCATCAGGTCTTTTTGGCCATCGCCGCAAGATGGGCCCGTGCGCTGGCCGTGACGTCGGACGCTTCGCCGACGGGTTCCCATTGGTCGAGTGGCAGAGACAGGCGGCGTTCCAATTCAGCCTCAAACAAAGACCGTTCACGATCTCGCTCTGCCTTGGCCTTCGCCAATTCACCCGAAACAGCCGCGCTCATATTTGGGTACTCTCCAGCTTCGACCAGTTCCTTGGCAAATGTGTAGGCCGTGTCGGTGAAACTGACAGATTGCTTTTGAACGCTCATGGCAAACTCCTTGGTGCTCCAATAGACTACCGAATTTTGCCGCTTCTGGCAAGCAGGTCGGGCCGACCGAGCGAAATGCGTCAATAGCCTTGCGGCCTCCCCGCTCGGCTGCGCGTGTCGCAGGGGAGAACGGCCCTTCGGTCCGTCGCGCATTCGGCCATGCGGCCTCACCGCGGCGTCGCACCCGGCATCCCGGTTTGCCCGCCTCGCGAGCACGTCCCACCCCGGCCGCTCCGCCGGATTGCGCTCTGGTCTGTTTTGGCCCGAGGCCAAAACGATCCCGCCACTGCATCCGTCTCCCGCGTCCGGTCGGGCCGTTTGCCTGCTCGGGTCGGCCAAACCTACCGTCAAAACACACACACATGAGTGCGGAAGCATATCCTCCGGATGGCCCCCAAATCAGCCCGCGTCAAGGATCGCAAAACTTTTCGGCGAGGGCGGCGCTTGTGGTGCGGGGCGGTCCCGTGCGTGAGCGCGCGCATGTGTCGGGTGCTGCGCGCGGAAAACTTTTGCGCCCGGCAAGCCGGCGGCTGCGCCGTCCCTGACCCGGGCAGATTCGGAAACCAGACATTCGGCCATGCCCCCACACTCACGTGGTGGCTCTATAACCGAACACTGGAGACCAGACATGGCTTACGACACCGCAAACACCTACGAGACCATCGAGCTTTTCGGACTGACCGAGAAGGACGCACAGCTGCCGATCCCGGAGGATCACGTCCTGACCGACCGCATCATCCGCGAGAGCTTCGAGGCTTTGCTCGGGCAATTGCGCAACACCGGCCTCGAAGCGGAGATCGAACCGCTCGCGCACGGGCTCGCGACGATCCTGCAGCGCCGCAAGGTGGCGCTCGGTAAGGAGGTCGACCGCACCGCCGACAAGATCGGCGCCCTGGCAAAATCCCACGATGGATCGGAGATCGCCGAGACCGCCATTGAGGAGGCGCAGGCGCGCTTTGTGCAACTGCGCGAGATCGTCGGCGCCATCGAGGTGATGAGCGAGGCGGCGGCGGAATGCTACGAGATCGAGACCGGTCACGCCTTCATCCCGGCAGCCGGGTCGCGCGCAAGCGTCCGCGCGCAAGAGACCGGGGCGGTCTTCGAGGCACGGCAGCTCCTCGAGCAGCACGACCGCGAAACCGCCGAGAAGTCGAAAGTCGCGGGGGTTCCCCTGATCGTCTCAGGCGCTACCGACTGGACCGATGTCGATGTGGTCTTCAACACGCTCGACAAGGTTCGCGAACGGATCAAGCAGAACCGCAATCAGGAGATCTTCCTCTGCCACAAGGGTGGCAAGCACGGGGCGGAGATGATTGCGGCCCGGTGGGCCCGGGCACGCGGGGTAGCGCAGGCGCGCTTCGATCCGCGCTGGTCAGCGCATGGCCGGGCGGCACCGTTCAAATGCAACGACGAAATGCTCGACGACAAGTTCGCGGCGACGGGGGTTGTCCTCTTCGGCGGCAACGGGGTCGCGCTGAACCTCGGGCAGAAGGCGGAAGCGAAAGGTCTGACGGTCATGCGGGTTGCGGACCCGGCGAAGAAGGCGTCGCAGGATTGAAGAGAGGGGGGCGCGCTTGGCGCGGCCCTTTCGTCATGTCTCATGGCGCGTGCGGTCGGTCACGCGTAATCGGCAGCTCGCAGCAGCCAGCACCGTCATCCTTCTACCCGTTACGTCAGCGTGCGGCCCATCCGCATCGGTACGAGCTGGGGATGGCGCGCACCACACGCACATCGTCAGCAGCGCAAGACGCGAGGGGTCGAGACGTCGCACATGAGGCTGAAGACCTGCACGTCCCTCGGGGCATGTTTCGGAACATCGCATCCACGCGGGCGGGCTCCGTCAGCACCCCGGCAAGGCTCGGCGGGACGCGGACGCGGATGGTGGCGGCTGCGTGATAGCAAGGGTCATCCGGGTCTCTCCTTTTTGCTCATAGATGTGGATCGCACGGGGTCGGCCCAATCGTGCCCTCAGCTCACGCTTCGGCAAGCACAAATACGGCTTCCACGGCTAGCCGCGGACCCTCCGCATTTGCGCTTGCGACCGGCCCTCTTGCCCCCGTGCCGGGTGATCCCCATCGCAACAAGGAGAGACCCAAATGACCAACCACTACATCGCCACCGTCCCCGTCAAGTTCACCGATACCGATGGCCAGGAGCGCACCCGTTTTCAGCGCGTGGGCGCGATGTTCCGCAACACCCGCAACGGGGACGGCTCGGAGTTCTTCAGCCTCAAGCTCGACTTCCCGGTCGCGGTCTCGGAGCTGGTGATGTTCCCACCGAGCGCGAAAGATCCCCAGGACTAAATCCTCTGACGAGGATGGGCCGCCCCAGGACGATCTTGGGGCGGCCCGATCCCTGTTCCAGGGATGCCGGTCCCTGCGCGTTCAACGGACGCACTCCGCCCGGAATGAACAGGCCGCGACAGACCGGCCAGTCAGCCTCAAGGGGGCCATCCACAAAAACCTATCGGCCAGGGCCTCCCGGTTTTTGCGGCAGAGATTTGGGGGCCCAAATCTGGCCCTCCTTGACCCTGCCTGTCCGCCCTGTCGGAGGGGTTTGCGCCCGCCCGCGGTTCCGTCCGAACACATGGGTGTTCGGCCAGACCCTCGGGCGGGGCTGGCGGACGGGACCCCTGGGACAGGTGGGTCGCCCGGTGGTGAGGGCGGCAGAGCCGCGTCCCTGCGGGCCGCGGCGTGAAGCGGACACCAAGGCTGCCTGAGCCTGATTGCGACGTAAGTATATAATTGACAGCTTGGTATATTATCGTAAGGTAGGGGCAGCCTTGGTGGAAGGTGGCAGGAAATAGGGGGTCTTTCTTCGCATGTCTCGCTCAAAACGCCTCATCGATGCGGAGCGCATGGAGATCGTTCGCGAAGCTGCGGAAGGCGTTTCCACTTCAGTGCTGGCGGAACGGTTTGGCGTGTCGGTGCGGGCGATCCAGTACACGCTCAAAGCTGATGCCGAGCGCCAGACCGATACCGCTATTCCGGTCTCAGCAGTCAGTGTGAAGGTCACGGCTGCGGAGCTTGCGGCGCTCGACGAGGTGCTGGCCGAGGCCGGGATCGAGAGCCGTGCCGAGGGGCTCAGGCGGCTCATTCAGGCGGCAGGCGGGGTGTTCGTTCCGGACGCGCAGATGGCAGCAGAGATGGCGCGCTACCGCGCCTCTCTGCACGAGGTCGGCAATGGGGTCGCGCAGATTGCCAAGCAGATGACGCAGGCCAACCGGCAGGGGCAGGGGGCCGTGGGGGGCACGCGTGCCGAGTTCACCGAATTGCGCCTTGCGCAGATGCGCGGGCTGGCGCGGTTCATCCTGGATTCTGCTGACGAGATCGATCTGCTTCTGCGCCGCCGTCGTGATGCGATGCAGCTGCAGGCCACGGCCGCGCTGAGGGAGTTTGCCCATGCGGCTGAATGATGCCGTCCATGCCGTCACGGGCGAGGTCTTCCGGGATGGCTGGAGCCGCGTCCGGGGCTCGATGCAAGGTTTGCACGTGGCCAAGCAGACCCAGCTTACGCGTGCGGCAGCAGGGCATCGGCCAGCGGTCTTCAAGGCGATCCGGGGCGGCGGCACGCATACCAAATCGCAGCTCGCAAACCAGCTCGATTACCTCACCACCAAGTCCACCCATATCGTGGACAGTAGCGGGTTCCTGGATGGCAAGACGAAGCTCGAGGCGGGTGACATCAAGGATCTGACCGAGCGCTTTGCCAAGCGGTGGGATGCGGGCTTCAAGCCCAAGCTTGGGCAGACCACCCACATGCTCATGTCCTTCCCCATCGGCACGCGCGGGGAGGATGTGCGCGACATCGCGACGGACGTGGCCGAGCGGTTCTTCCAGACCGATAAGGGGCATTTCGACTACATCATCGCGGTGCATGAGGACCGCGATCACCCGCATGCGCATCTGGTGCTGAACCGCCGCTCGCAGGAAGGCGAGTTCTTCTTTCTGGGGCGCAACCACCGCTTCAACTATGACGACTTCCGCCTCGCCATGGTCGAGGAGGCGGAGAAGTACGGCGTGCGGCTGGAAGCCACGCGGCGGGTGGAGCGCGGCGTCGTGCATTACCCGGCCCGCACCAGCGAGGTTTATGCGGCGAAAGAAGAGGGTCGCGCGCCCCGCGAGCGCGAACGCGTGGGGCAGGACCTGACCCGGACGCTGGCGGAGATCGTCAACACCAGAACCGTCTACCATTCGCTTGCCGCAGAGGCCTCCCGGGAGGCCCGGGAAGACATCGCCGCGGCACTCTTCCGCGCGGGCGAGGTGCTGGCGCGCGGCGGGCAGGTGGACCGAACAGGAGATGTGTATATGGCCGAGGATCAAAGTTTCGAGGATCTGAGAAGCCTCTATGCCGAGAAGCTCGCGCGGGTGCAGGGCATGATCGCCGAGAAGCCTGACGCGGAACGCCCCGTGCTGGAAAAACGCCTCATCGAGATCCAGACGCAGGTCCAGCACATGCAGCCTCTCGGTTTGCGATCATCCACGCTGTCAGAGACCCCCTCGGAAGGCGGGATCTATTCCGAGGCCAATATCGATGCCAGCCAGCGCGAGCGACTGGCCGAGCCCGACCTGAGATCGCGCATTGACGTAGCACTACGGGGCACCGGGATCAGCACATCGGAAGTGGTGGCCCGGATCGAGACCGGGGCCTCGAGCGCCGCGCTCGAGCATCAATGGATCGCCAATGATCTCTCCAAAGTGGCCGAGACGCGCGATCTGAACCTCGAACGCCGCGCCGATCTGGAACAGGCGCGAGCCATTCTCAACGATGTGCATGTCGAGCTTGGTACGCTGTTGGAGCGCGAGAACGTGCTGCGCCGGGATGGCGTCGTGGAAGCAGAAGCGGTTTGCGAGCGGTTCCATTATCATGAGGGCGCGGTCCGGGCGATGGAAGGGACAATCCGTCAGGAAATGCGCGCAGACGGCCTGACAGCGCAGCAGATCGAGGACCGGGACTGGGAGGTTGTCTCACGGGCGGAGCGCCGGATCGAGACGGAGCAGCGCGCTTATCTCGAGGCACACCCGGACTTGCTCGCACGTCCTGGCGATGTGATCGATCGGTCTGAGCCCTACAGGGAGACCATCACCGATGCGGCCCGCGCCAGCGAGATCACCCGCGAGGTCGACCGGATCATGGAGGGACGCGACATCCGCACGCCCGTTGCAGATGCAGTTACGGATGATTTGCGCGCGCGCTATCCGGACATGCCGTCCCACCTCGCCCGCGGGCTTGGCGCGACCTATGCGGCCGTCGTCGAGATACGCGACACGGAGGTCATCAATCAGGTCCGCCGCGAAACCGAGATGCGCGACGGGCTCGGGTCTGGCATGCGCGACGCACTCCTCGCAGCCCGTGGTGAAACTGCGCCGCAGTCTGGCAGTGCCGACCGCCTCGCAGACGATATTGCGGGTGTCCTGGACCATGAGCGGGCGGGGGAGTTGTCCGCGCCCTTCGAGACCGAGGCGGAGCGGGACGCCTTCCGCGACGAGATCGCGCGGGTGCTTGATAACCGTCAACTTGAGCGGCTCACATCCGGCGATGCCGATGCGCTGGAGAAGGTTCTCGAGGACCGTCTCGACCGGCTCTATGTCGCCAAGGTTTACCTGCAATCGGATGCAGCGACGGCCAACACGGAGGCCTTGCGCCAGGTGGTCGATGATCTTGCCGACACCGAATATGAAAAACACCGCGCGACAGACGTGGATGGCGAGACCGAGCGGGGTCAGGTCCATTGAGCGCCTCCATGGGAAAAGCGCGGATCGCAACCGGCGTCTTGCTGGTGACGCTGGTGACCGGGGCGATGGGCTATACCATCGCCTCGGCGGTGCTGACCTACCAGGACCTTGGTTTCGGGGCCGAGATCGACTTTGCCTATATCGCGCAGAACTATCTGGCGATCCGCGATCGCCGCCCCGAAGATGCCCAGCTCATCCACCTGATCGTCGGCAGCTTCGCCGCCGCTGGCATGATGCTGAGCCTCGCCCTCTCGGGGTCCGCCCTGACACGCTTTGGCCAGACCCATTGGCAGACCGCGCGCGAGATGAAGGCCAACGGGTTCTTCGGGGCGCCCGGCACCGGGTTCATCCTCGGCAAGCTGGGGCCGCCGGGCTCCCGCGCCAATTACATTTGCTCGAAGGTTTTCCCGCATGCGCTGATCGTGGCGCCCACGGGCCGCGGCAAGACCACGGGCTTTGTCATTCCGAACCTGCTGACCTGGCAAGGCTCCGCCGTGACGCTCGATGTGAAGGGGGAATGTTTCGAGGCAACGGCCCGGCACCGCGCAGACCAAGGCGACAAGGTCTATCGCTTTGCCCCCACCGATTGGGAGGGCAAGCGCACGCATCGTTACAACCCGCTCCTGCGCATCTATCAACTGAAAGATTCCGCGCGCCAGCAGATGGAATTGCAGCTCCTGGCGACGCTCTTCCTGCAGAGCGACAATGACCGGGTGCAGGGCCTGCTCAAAGGCGGGATCGATCTCTTTGTGGCAGCAGGCCTGCTGGCCTTCCAGCGCAAGCGTCCGACCTTGGGCGAGATCTACCGCATCGCGGCCTCGGGCGGGAACAAGCAGAAGGAGTATTTCGCGCGGGGCCACGAGGTCGACAACAGGGCGGCCAAGCTGATCTTCACGCGGCTGGCGTCGACCAACAATGACACGCTGACCTCCTATGTCTCGCTCCTGATGACCTCGGGGCTCGATCAATGGCAGAACCCCGCGATCGATGAGGCGACGGCGGTGTCGGACTTTGATTTCCGCACGATCCGCAAGAAGCCCTTTTCGGTCTATCTCGTGGTCCAGCCGCTGATGGTGAAGCCGCTCGCGCCGCTGATCCGGCTCTTCTTCTCTGATCTTCTCTCGGCAATGCAGGAAAAGGATCCCGGGCCAGACGAGCCGTGGCCAGTGATGATCATGCTCGACGAGTTCAACCGTCTCGGCAAGATGCCCATCGTGGTCGAGAGCATCGAGACCCTGCGGACCTATCGCGGCCATTTGGCCGTGGTCACCCAAACCATCCCCGCCCTCGATGAAATCTATGGCGAGAACACCCGCCGCGCCCTGCAGGGCAACGCGGGCGTGAAACTCTATCTCACGCCCTCGGATGAAAAAACCGTCGAGGAGCTGAGCAAGGCGGTCGGCAAGACCACGAAGACCGTCATCACGCGCTCCCAGTCCATCGGCAAGAACCCCTTCGAGGGCCGTAGCCAGTCCACGCGGACTGAAGAAAGCTCGTTGTTGCCCGAAGATGAGGCGCGCCGTCTACCGCTCGATGAGATTGTCATGGTCATCGATGCCCAGATGCCGGTCCGTGCAAAGCGGATCCAATATTTTGACGATCGGCTGTTCAAGGCGATCCACGCGGCGCAAACGGGGGAGTTGCCGTTTCCGGAGCCTGGGGGAGGTGGGTCGCAGGGCACGCTGCCGCTGAGTATGCGCGCCATGCCGATGGCGCCGCCGCCGGATGGGCCAGGGGGAACAGAAGCCGATGTGGAGAGGGCAAGCCTGGCTGGCGATGGTCAACCGTCAGGCCAAGCCGACGCCGCTCCAAAGAAGACCGCGCCTATCGTTCAAGCCGTCATCGCCGAGAAACAGCGTCAGATGGAGATGGATTTTGGAAGCCAGGTCGTGGATGCTGAAGCTGCGAGCGTCGTTGATGAGGCGCAAATGCGCTCTGCAGTCGATGGCTTGGACGACATGGAAGCGATGCTGCGAGAGGAGGATGGTGAAAGGCTGGTTGCGCGATAGGGTGGCGGGCATGGCGACCTGCGCGTAGCCTCCGTAACGCTGAATGTCACAAACGATGCTTTTTGACGCCGAAAAAAGGGGCTGGTTTGCATGACCGTTCGATCTTTCGCTCGGAACGTCGTGGGCAGGGTCCAGCCATCTCCACCTTGTTCAGATTATGCCCCGAGACGGCGCAGCCGCTTGTCGATCTCGGCGGGGGGTAGGAAGACCGCCTCATCCGCCCGCCAGATTTGCAGGGCGGAGACAAGAAGCCCGACATCGCAGGCTTCGGCGGCGTGCAGCTCGTCGATGATCCAGAGGATGCCATGAACGCGCACCGCGCGAGCGGTGGCGACCTTGCGTAGAAGGTTGTCGCCGGTCAGGAGGATGCCGTTTTCCTGGCAGGTTGTCGTCACGAGGGCGAAGCAATCATTGGCCGACAGGCGGCTATGTTCCCGCTTTAGAGCGAAAACCCGCGCGACTTCTTCCCCCGGCAGATCGTAGGTGGCGAGGCCACCGTCTTCGAGCATCCGCCATTCCTGCGCCGTGAAATCGAGCAGCTCCTCCTCACGGATGGGCAGGGGCACGATGAAGCGATAGGGCAGCCGCAGCAGCACGTGCAGCAACTCTCCCTTCTTCAAGTCGATCAGACAGGACGCATCATTGACGACAACACAGGTCACTGGTCACGAGGCCCCCTGATGTCGCGTTCGACAACGCTCAAGGGGAGCCCGAGCATCTGCGCCGCCCGCACGGGGGAAATCATCTCCTCGCCGAGCGCGCGCCAGACGAGGCGCTCGAAGCGCTGCGGCTTCTCGAAGGCCGCAAAGCCCTCGCCTGGACCGATAGGCTCCGGCTCCTCGCGCCGCCAGCTTCGCGCATAGGTCTTGAACGCATATTCCACAGCGCTCTTCGACAGGATGCCCACCTGGCCGAGCCGCACGAGCATCGCGGCGGCGGAGACGCCATAGGTGCGCTTGAGCCGCATGATCTCTATCCAGGTCATGCCGTGACGGTTTCGGCCAGCTTCCTCTTCCAGATGCTCACGCGGAATGAGGAACGCCCCCGCGAAGCGGTGCATCGAGGGCTCCTTTTTCAGTGCGGCATTGCCGGTTTCGGTGATGATCCGGTGCGCGAGTTCGTGGGCGAGGTTGAAGCGCTTGCGTTCGACATTGGTGTGCCGCGAGACGACGATCACCTCAGTCGGTGCGCCCTCCGCCCGTTCGACATGACAGGCCAGCCCGTTGATGCGTTCCGGGAGATCGGCCTCGATGACCTTGAGTCCCTTGTCTTCGAGCAGGGCGGTCATACTCGGGATCGGGTCGATCCCAAGCTGCCACTCGCGCCGCACGTCCCGCGCCTTGGCGTCGATGGCCTCTTCATCGGCCACCATGTCCACGCGCAGCGCGGCGAAGGGGTCTTCAGCGGGGTGCATATCGAGGATGTCCTCGATGGCGAGATAGTCTTCGAGCTTCTCGATGACGATGGATTCCGCCATCGCGCGATCCTGCGCCGAGGCGGTCGAGTTCTTTCGCCACTCGACGCTTTCCAGAGCTTCGACCTGACCGCCGAGCAGGAAGTCCAGTGACACGCCGAGCGCCTTGCCGAGGCCGACCAGCACTGACGAGGACGGCATCATCTTGTCCGCCTCGTATTTGCTGATGGCCTGCGCTGACACGCTTGGGGTTACGCGCTCCGCGAGCGCTTGCATGGATAGACCCGCCCTCTTGCGGGCAAGCCTGAGTCTTTGTCCGAACATGATCCTCTCCCGGCGGTTATTGTTGTGGTTGATAAACGCCATTTCTTCCTATATATTTAAACACAAGGTTGTCGCATCGTCAACCGAAATCGACACGTGAGGCTTGAAATGTCTAAGAAAAATCAGCATGTTGTGCCGCATGAAAGCGGTTGGGCAGTGAAGGGGGCGGGTAACTCCCGCGCGTCTTCCGTCCACGGCACGCAGCGCGAGGCCATCACGGCCGCGCGGGAATCCGCCATTCGTCAGGGCAGCGAGATGCTGATCCACGGCGAGAACGGTCGCATCCGCGAGCGCAACACCTATGGCAAGGACCCGTATCCGCCGAAAGGCTGAAGGGCATAAGCGGAATGGATGTCAGGATGAGCAACGGTGGGAACAACAGGCAGATACGTCGCATCCTCTCCATCGACGGGGGCGGGATTAAGGGCACGATGCCCGCTGCATTCCTCGCGGGGCTCGAGGAAGATCTGGGCCAGCCCATTGGGCGCTATTTCGATCTCATCGCGGGCACATCGACGGGTGGCATCATCGCACTCGGCCTTGGCCTCGGCCGCACGGCAAAGGAACTGCTCGAGCTTTACGAGCGTCGCGGGCCTGTCATCTTCGGTCAGGACAATGCGGATGATGAACCGCTGGGGAGGATACGGCAGGCATGGCGCACCCTCACCGCCACAGGTCGGCACGTCGTCGGTCCAAAGCACGATGCGGCAATTCTTGCCCGTGAACTCAAGGCCGTTCTCAACAACGATCTGATCGGGCAATCACAGACCCGGTTGGTGATCCCGGCGTGGGATGCCGATCTCCGCAGCCCTTATATCTACAAGACCGCGCATCACACACGCCTGCAAACCGATTATCGCAAGACTGCGCTTGATGCCGCCCTGGCTACGGCAGCGGCACCTACGTATTTCAAGCGACATCGCACTGCTGATGATATTGGCCTGACCGATGGCGGGACATGGGCCAACAATCCCACAGCCATTGCTGTCGTCGAAGCCATCACTCTTCTGGGGTGGCATCCGTCAGACCTGCGCATTCTGAGCCTGGGGTGTCTGGACGAAGTCTACATGCTGCCCGAAAGTCCAGGGTTTGCCGGACTCGGCCTCAAAGTCCTCAACCTTTACGCGGATGGGCAATCACATGGCGCCCTCGGCATGGCAAAACTTCTGACGGGACACCCTTACGATGGGGATCGCATCTACCGCATTTCGCCGTCTGTCCCGAGCGGGTTTTTTACCTTGGATGACACCACGAAGATCGGCCGCCTCAAGGGCCTCGGTATGTCAGAAGCCCGAAAAGCAAAGCCCCACCTGACCCCGATCTTTTTCACCCAGCCTGCCGATACCTTCGTGCCGGTCTATCAACTCAAGGAGAAAGCGGCATGAATCAGATGTTGCGACAGCCGCTGACCGACAGTGATATTCGGCGGCGCACGCAGATATTCACCATCCTGGACGAGATAGGCGAGGATCTGGACCTCACCGAAACCCAGTTTGATCGTGCGCGCCAGAGCTATGGTGCCGTCGGAGACTGGCTGTCCGGTTCAACTGATCCCCTACTCGTCAGTGTTCTGGTCTATCTCCAAGGGTCCAGTGCGCTTGGAACGGCCGTGAAGCCAATCGGGCGGCGGGAATTCGATGTCGATCTGATCTGCTTTTGTGCAGGTATCGCGTCCGGCATCTCACCAGCGACCCTGAAGGCGGCGGTTGGAAACCGGCTCAAGGAACACGCCACCTATGTGCGCCTTCTCGAAGAAAAAAAGCGTTGTTGGCGTCTCAACTATGCGGGGGACTTCCACCTCGACCTATCCCCGACGATAGCAAACCCGGTCTGCGGCAACCGGGGCGAATTGGTGCCCGACCGGGCTCTGAAGGAATGGCATCCGACAAACCCGCGGGCCTACAAGACCCTGTTCGGTGAGCGCGCCGCACTCCGGCCTACCTTTGTGGGCAAGTTTATCGCCATGCAGCGGGACGAGGCGACGGTGGAGCCGTTCCCCGCCCGAGAAGCAGTGAAAGGCATCCTGCGCCGCATCGTGCAATTGCTCAAACGGCACCGCGACTTTTTTTATCAGAACAACACGCAAGATGTGGCCCCGATTTCCGTTATCATTACCACCCTTGCGATGCAGTCCTATGCCTATTGCGTGCGCAACCACGTCTTCCATGACGAAATGGATCTGTTGGTCGAAACGATCCGGATGATGCCGCACTTCATCGACCGCCCCATTCTGGACGGACGGCGGGGCTATGCCATCCTGAACGAGACAACCAACGGGGAAAACTTCGCCGACAATTGGAACAAGGATGAACGCCGAGCACCAGCATTCTATGCGTGGCACGCACAAGCTCTGTCCGACTTTGAAGTCCTTCGCGATGCTGTTGGTCAGGACCGCGTGTCATTGAACATGGAGCGTTCGTTCGGTTCCGGTGTCACCGGACGGGTTCTCGGCAACCGCGTCAATGCGGTGTCGGATGGTCGCAAATCGGGTCTGCTTTCTGTCGCACCTGTGGTCGGGCTGACGACATCGAAGGTCGCAGCATCAACGACCGTGCCCACAAATACGTTCTTCGGTGATTGATGATAGGACGAGGCGGGCAATACGACCTGACCCTGTCGCAGCAGCTGCTGTTCCTGAAGGCAAGCCCGGCTATCAGTGGTGTGGGGCAGGTCCGCGCAAACAAATTGACATGGCAAGAGCCTATACAACCGACCGCCTTGGCGCGCTCCTACCTTGCCACTATCACGCTTCAGCCGGGTCAAACGCCCGGTGTTCAGATAGACGACCCGGATCTGGAGTTGCTGGCGGCAGGGCGTCCTTTGCCTCACGTCTACAGAGATCCGCTGCGCCTTTGTCTTTATCTTCCAGGTGCCAGGGAATGGGACGCGCGGAAGCGGATCGACCAAACCATCATTCCGTGGACTTACCTTTGGCTCTATTATTTCGAAGATTGGCTTTGGTCAGACGACTGGAAAGGTGAAGGGCAACACCCCGGCGAAGAGCCTGAGCCAGTTGGCAATCGGGCGATGCGCAGGGCCGTGGCACGGTGCTAAAATTGTCGATTCCGCCTGTGGCAGAAACGGTCGTGTTTGGCCACGTGCCTTGTGTCGCGAGGGATCAACCGTTTAGCAATGACAAAAACCCGCGGCGAAACCTTTGCAGTTTTGGCAAGTTTTTGGCACCTGGCTGTCACCGCCTGCCCAACCTACCAAGTCTCGAAAGCTGTGCCAGCATTCGAGCGCCTGTTCCGGTTGCGTCACCCGGACGAGCCGCAGTTGGCCCTCCAGCAGTATTTGGTCGGCTTGGCAACGCTTGCACGCCAAAGAATTGCCGCGCGCGCAGAGCTGCGTACTCCGCGCCAGTCGCACCTCCGATGGCGTATCGGTTGTAGACTTGCTGGCTTCCTGCAAGCCCTCGGGCAAAGGCATAGCTACCGCCGAATCCAGCTGAGAGCGCTGGCATCATGATGTTCCCAGAAATGGCTCGAACCAGAAAGGGCGTTGCTATGATGAACCCCTTCGCCATCAGCACCATCATGAAGAACGGGATGAGCGCGCCGATGTTGGAGGCGCCTTCCGGGTCGCCCAGCTCGGCAAGTAGGGCGCGCGAGACACCCGTGATCGTTGCGAACACACCGGCAACGACAATCGGGTACATCGCAAAGGAAATCAGCGCCGAAAGCCAGCGCGCGAAATAATCCTTGGTCACTTCAAAGAGGGTCAGGAAGATCATGACCGGCGCAATCCCGATCAGAAGAGCGATCATGAGCCGAGACGCAACGACAATGAATGCCGCCAAACCACCGAGGATCGAGAGCAGCAGAACGCCAAGGGTGTCCAACAGGGCACCGGCCATCCAGTTCAGTTCAGACCCCGCGGCATTCAGATAATCGCCGAGCGCTGCAATCAGGTCGTCGAACTCCTCAGCAAAGGTACCGGACGGACCGGGTGATCCGCCGCCGACAGACGCCACAAGCGATCCTGCAATGCTGTCGATTCCATTCAAGATCGCTGCAGCAAGGATGTTGAACTGGACCCAGTTTGTCGCGAAGACACCTATCAACCCCACTTTCACGGCGAGCCAAAAGGCCGTGCGCCCGTCCATCGCCCGATATTGGTAGATCGTGTTGATGAAAACGAGGATGACAACGAGTGTCGTGCCGAGTACGAGCATCGTTCCGACTGTTGCGGCAACCGCGCCAAATTGAGTCTCGGCAGCGGTATTGAGATATCCTTCAGCCGTTTCCACGAAGTAGGTGACGACGCTCATGGAACCCTACCAGTTTCCAGCGGCTTGGCAGATTGGCATGGCTTCGCGCCGAAGCTCATTTGCCTGCCGTCGGTAATCTGAAGTCGCTTCCACGATGTCCCAGTATTCGGACGAGGCGAAACGCTCGACGTATACGCGTTCGGCTGCCACCCAAGATGGATACCGCGTGGGACATTCACAGCTTTGGGCTTCAACGATGCGTTGCATACTCTGCGCCCGATAGATTTGTTGGATCAGCAGCCGTTTGTGGGACTCGCGTATATCGATGTCTTGCATCCACTGTGGCTCTGGAGGCTGGTCAGGACAGACATCAGGCTGATGTTCGAGCGTTGGGACCAGGTTCCGCTCGGCCACGCCAGCGGTTGGGCAGAGAGCGACGAGCAGGCCTGCCGTTGCAACGACCCGCATCATTCTGAAGCCGCCTTCGTCGCAACAGTTTCACGCTTCAAGAACGTGGTGTAGCCGTAGTCACCGACCTCGGCGGTGATCACCTCCCAACCTTCTGCGCCACGCTCATTCAAGGCACTTCGCATCGCGTCGTAGTCCTTTTGTTTCTTCACCTGAAAAGACAGGATGTCATATTCAAAGGTCTTCATGGGGAAGCTCCAATCTCGGTTGCGCCGGGGAGGTAGAATTCGGTGATGCCGCGTTTGCCGTCATGGCGACCGGCTTGAATGATCACATCGATGGAGTTCTCGATGTACTGGATCATGTCGCCATAGGTCATCGGGATTTCGGTCTTGAGTGCCGCGATCGCGAGCCGCTGCACGGCCAATTGCGGGGTTTCGGCATGCAGTGTGGTCATGGACCCGCCATGGCCGGTGTTGATGGCTTCCAGAAAGGTCATGGCCTCCTTGCCGCGCACCTCGCCCAGGATGATCCGGTCGGGGCGCATGCGCAGCGTGGCGGTGAGAAGCACATCGGCGGTCTGGAATTCCGCGTCGCGATTGGCGATGAGGGTCACGGCATTTGGCTGGGTCGGTAAAAGCTCGGCCGCTTCTTCGATGGTCACGATGCGTTCCTCGGCCGGTACGTGAGAGAGGATCTTGCGCGCGGCGACGGTCTTGCCGGTGGAGGTGCCACCCGAGACGATCATGTTGAGTTTGTTCTCGACGCAGAAGGCCAGCGCATCATCGATCAAACCCGCGGCCACCACTGCGCGCAAGGCGCGCTTTTTTTCGATGCGCAGGTCTTCGAGCTTGCGCTCTTTTCCGTATAGAAAATCGAGTGCGATGCCCTCGAGTGGCAGGCTGGAGAAGAACCGCAGGCTGATTGACATGGCCGAGAGCACGGCGGGCGGGGTGATGACCTGTGCGCGGATCGGGCGCCCCTTATAGGTGATCGAGACCGAGACGATGGGGCGGTCCTTGCTCATCGTCGTGTTGGCCGAGGAGGCGATCTGGTTGCCGAGGTCCCTGACCTGAACGCCCGTCAGCCTCTGGTCCAGCGCACGCATGAAGTGATCGCCCTGGAATTCGCCCCAGCAGGTCCCGTCTGGGTTGATGCAGATCTCGATGACATCGTCGCGGGCGGCGGCGTCGATCCGGTCGAGCGAGGTTTCGAGATAGCTCAGCGACATGGGCTCAGAATATCTCCAGATCGCGGTCGACCATGACCGTGACCCGGGCGCCCTGGTCGACATAGATGACGGGGCCGATTGAGAGATAGTCGCCGATGACGCTGTCCGTCGCATCTGACAGATCATCGCCCACGTCTTCGAGAACGTCGGCGGCAGTCTCATCCTGGACCTCGGATGCGGCGGCACTTGGTGCGGCGGAAATCAGCGAGATCAGGGCTGCCGACCCGAAACGCTCGGCAAAGCGCGTGTCTATGAGGCCGGTGACGCCAGAACGGCCCAGTTCATCACCTCCGAAGGAGCTGATCTGGACGGTCTGGTTGTCGGGCAGGATGATCCGGTCCCAGGCGATCGTGACGCGGCGCTGCGCGATATCGACGCCAGCGCGGTAGCGCCCGACGAGACGGGATCCGCGGGGGATCAAGAGGCGCACGCCATCGACGCTGTAGACATCCTCGGAAACAACGGCCCGGGTCTGGCCGGGCAGAGAGCTGTCGAGGGCGGTTTCCATGACGGCCTGGATCATCGTGCCCTGGATGATCGTGTTGGAGGGGTTGGCGATGACCTCAGCTTGCGTCACCGAAGTGGGCAGCGCACCATTCAGCACAAAATCCGTCACTTCCCCAAAAGTGCGTTCGGTCAGAGCCGTTTCATTCGCTCCGGAGGCACCGCCAAAAGCGATGGTGGGCGAGGTGATGCGCCGCTCCTGGAAGGCGCGTTCCTCCGCGGCGCGGCGCTCCAGCTCGGCCATGCGCCGGGCTTCTTCCTCGCGGCGCAGTCGCTCTTGCTCGCGTGCGCGCAGCTCATCCTCCGTAGGGCCCGCTGGGGCGGGTTGGGGTCGGCTGGCCTCGAGTTGGGCCAGTTCCAGATCCATGCGGAGTTGCTCAAGGCTGCGATCCCGCGCCGTCAGTTCGTCCTGAAATCGTTGCTGTGCGGCTTCCGAGGCGGCTTGCAGCGCCGCAATCTGAGCAGTCAGCGCGTCAATTGCCTCTGCGGCGGCGGTGTCTTCCTCGACAACTGGTTCAGGGGCGTTGCGCAACTCCTCGATCTGGGCCTGCAGGGCGGTGATCTGCGCCAGAAGCTCCGCGTTGGGTTCGACGGGGTCTGGTCCGACGAACACAACCTCGGGCTCGGGCGGGGGCAAGGTCTCGATAGCGCCAAAGCCGTCCCCCTCGTTTTGGAAGACGTCCGGGGTAGCCGTCGGCAAGGCTTCCTCTTCTTCGGGCTGTGAGAGGAGATAAAGCAGGGCACCACCTGCGCCGATGACGAGGACCACGATCAGCGCGAGAAGGGGCGACCGGCGCTGCGCCGCCGTGGGGGCGCGGGCACTGCCTTTCTCCAGGGCGGCGAGGCGCCTTTCCAGCTCGGTGTTCTCGGTATCGCTCATGAGGTGGCCTCCGCGGGCGGGATCGCCTCGATGCAGACCACCTCTTCGCCAAGTCGCAGGACCCATTGGCGGTTCACGCCGCTGACGCGGATCACGCCGTCTTCAGGAGTTTGCGTGTTGACCGTGCGCTCGCGGCCGCCCGCGTAGCGGAAGATCGCGGGCACAGGCGCGTTTCTTGGAAACGCGAAATACGTGAAGGTCCCGTCATCCCAGACGCGGGCCGGGGTGAACTCGGTGCGTGCGCTGGCGCCGTAATTGTAGTTCGGCGCTTGGGCGGCGATGGCCCGGGTAGGGCGCGCAGCGTCCTCCGGATAGCGGAACTGCACCACGTAGAAGGTTGGGCTGCGGACCTCCTGGACGTTGAAGTAGTAGCTCCGGCGGTTCGTATAGACTGTCACATTGGTATGCACCCCGCGCGCCACAGGCTTGATCGCGAAGGCCTGACCACCGGGCACGCCATCGATCTCAAACCCTTCCGTGTCGCCCGCGATAATCGAGCGGATGCTTTCGCCCTCGCCGAACTCGACGGTGGTCACATGGGTGAGCGAGACGCTGAGACGGTAGACCTGACCCTCCTGGTAGGTGGCCAAGCGCACCCGGCTGTCGTTGGGACCGCCACGCGGGATGGCTTCGGCAGAGGCGAGGCCGGGCAACAGGGCAATGACAAAAATAAGCGATCTTATAAACAACAACGTCAGTTCTCCAATCTATCGGAGCGGATGGAATATTCGAGGACGGTGAAGCCGAATGGATTGGTCCAGACCTCATCGATGGAGCGACGGGTCTCCGGGCGGAACTCGAAGAGAAGGGTCGCGGTGAAGAGGCCGGTCTGGGTGCCGTTAATGGACGTCAGGCGCTTGCGCAGGCGGACCGTCGCGCGGTTGGTTCCGATCCGGTTGATGCTGAGGATTTCCACGTCGAGCCGAGCATTGGGGCCATAGACCGTCGGCGGATAATTCTCGTTGGCGCTGTTCCAGATCTGGCGCAGCCCGCTCTCGGCAGCCCCGTCGGAGCGGCGCAGGACGCTGCGGATGCGTAGATCGTTGTCGAGCTGGTTATAGACCTCCCGGTCGGTCACATAGCGGAACACCTCCGCCTCGATGATCGCCTGGTTGGCGGTCACCGAGGAGGCGCCGACCGAGGCTTCGGGGAGTGCAAAGCCGGTGGCGGGATCATAGGGGACAACGACGGGGGGCGGGTCGACATCGAGGATCGAGACCGCCGCCGCGCTCAGACAGCCGATGACACCGAAGACAAGGCCCATCAGGCCAAGGCGTTGCCAGAGCCGTTCGCGGCGCAGGGCACCGTAGACCAGTTCTTCCTCGATGATTTCTTGTTCAGTCGCCACTCGTCATGCCCCCACGATCAGTCTGCCCGGAGGTCCGGTAACGTGAAATCCATGAAGCGCTGTTCTTCGGCGATGGTGGCGGCATCGATCACGCCGCCGGTGCCATCGCCCACGGTCTGGATGGCTTCGAGTTGCCACATGGCGACCAGCGCAATGGCGAGCTCCGCGGTCACGCGCGTGTTGAGATCGATGCTTTCCTTGAGTTCGTCCATGTCGTCGATAAGCCCCACAAGGCGGTCGACCCGCTCGAGCGATTGGCCGGCATCTTCATAGCTGTTCTGGGCGGCGGCTGAGACGAGCGCGCCGGTTGTGGCCTGCGTCGCCACGCGGTTAGCCCCGGGATTTCCGCTGGTGGCCATTTCCGAGAGGGTCTCATCGTCAAATCCCAGATCGGCTAACACCCGGTCCATCTGGGTTTCGATCTCGCCCGCATCGGAACCGGACAGACCGGAGAAATCCCCCGTCTTGATGGCCTCGATGGTGGCGAGGATATCGCCGAATTCCTGATCGAGCAGGCCGTTCAGCTCGTCCTCCATCTCGGTGCGGATAATCTCGGGAAGCTCGGCAAGGCGGGTAAGTGCTTCATAGGTTCTTTGCAGCTCCGCGAGTTGGTCCGTGAGTGTCGCAAGCTGTTCGCGGAGCTGCGTCAGCTGCTCGTTTTGCAGGATCTCGTCTTCGATCATCTGCCGGAGCTGCTGGATGTTTTGCGCGATGTTCTGTGTGTCGACGACGGGTACGCCCTGTGAAAGGGCCGGGGACAGGGTGCCGAGATGCAGACCGATCCCAAGCGTCGTGGCCAAGGCCGTCCTCACGAGTAAGTCTCTCATCAGTCTATCTCCCTGATCGTGAATTCCATGAAGGCGCCCTCGGCCATGCGGGCGCTGGCCTGTGCCAATTCCTCGGCCGAAAGCACGCGGGTCCGCGCCGCTTGAAGACGAATACGCGCGGCGACGAGACGCACGAGTTCGGCGCGGGCATAGGTGTTGAGTGCGACGCTTTCCTGCATGTCTTCCGACTCGGAAATCCGCTCGACGATATCCGCAATGCGCAGGGCGGCCTGCCTGATCGCAGCGGGTGAGTTGTTGCCATAAAAGGCCGCCCCATGACCCGTGAGGGAGAGGTTTGCATTTGCCAGAAGCGCGGGGTCGATCGTACCGAGCGCTTCGATCCCGCCGATGCGGCCCAGGTAGAGATTGTAGCGTTCGGGGATGACCTGAACGTAGTGCTGGGTCTCGCGGAAGGGTGGCACGCCCCCATATTCGAACACGCGACCGGGTCCGGCGTTGTAGGCCGCGAGGGCGTTGATGATATTGCCGTCAAAGGTGTTGAGCTGGGCCGCCAGATACCGCGCGCCGCCATGCACCTGCAGGTAGGGGCTGTCATAATATTCCGGGTTGATACCAAGATCGCTGGCGGTGCCGGGCATGATCTGGGTGAGGCCAAAAGCGCCGACCGGCGAGCGGGCGCCGATGGTGAAGCGGCTTTCCTGCCAGATGAGAGCCTGCAGCAGGGCTCGCCATTGGACTGGGGAGAGGCCCGCGCGGCCCACGCCCGCTAATCCGCTGGTTTCCCGGGCGACGCGGATGATGAGCTGCTCGATGTTTTCCGCCGCATCGCCAAACATCTGTGCGCCGCCGGGATTGGGGTCGATGTCGGCATTGCCGTAGACCGCTTCGACGGAACGGGCTGGATCGCCGCTTCCGTTTTCCAGCCCTGAAACCATCGCGGGTAGGCCCTGACCGCCGAAGCTGGTTTGGGCATCGAGGATGCGTTGCAGGGTTTCCAGTTGGTCGCGTTCGATCTCGGCAATGAGTTCGCGCACGGCAAGCTTGTCCGCCTGAACGGCCAAGTCAGCCTCGCGATCGCCTGTTTCGACGATATCACGCGCGGTCAGCCCACTGTCATTGGTCGGCACGCCTTGAGACGAGGCCAGACCGGGCAGCAGGCAAAGCGCCACGATATGAGGCAGGCTAGACTTCAATGTCGCCCTCCGGCGCGCCGAGGGGCTTGAAGGTGCAATCTGGCGCGACGGGGGCCGTCGAGGCCAGGAAGGTGAAGCAATTGGCCTGCGGCTCCTGGTACTGGGCGCAGGAGGCCAAAGCGCCGAGCGCGGTGAGAAGAAACAGAGTACGAATCATGAAAGCCTCCAAAAGTCTGGGCGGTCGCGGTAATCGGCGCCCACGAGCGCCTCGCCTTTTTCCATGCCGCCGAGGATGGTGAGATTGGGCCCGAGGGCGCTCAGATCGGCATCAATGACGATCGAGCCCTGGTCGTCGCGGATGAGGGCCAAGCGGCTGTCGCTGCCAGTGTTGAGAAGCACGTCGAGTTCCTTCTCATAGAGGTTCAGCATCGCGTAGTCGGCCGCATGGGCGCGGATGTTCGGAAGCAGGATTTGCGTCGGCACCGCCTCGACGATGGTCTTGCCGGTTCGGGTGCGCTCGAGCTGGCTGGCGTATTGCGTCATCATCACAGCGACGGTGTTCTGTTTGCGTGCGGTCACGAGCCAGTTCGAGAGCCGCTCGGCGAAATATGCGTTGTCGAGCGCCTTCCAGGCCTCGTCGATGACGATGATGGTGGGGCGGCGGTCCTCGATCTCGCGCTCGACCCGGCGGAAGAGATAGGAGAGGACCGCCATCCGCTCCTTCTCGGCCTCGCTGTCGAGAATGCCAGTGAGATCGAAGCCGACCACATCCCCCTCGAGTGAGAAGGTGTCTTCCAGGGTCTGGCCAAAGATCCAGCCGTAGCGGCCCTCTTCGGTCCACTCGAGCAGGCGCTGGTGCAGATCGCCGCCATCATCGGTGGACACAAAAAGAGATGCGAAGTCGCGCCAGTTCCGCAGGGCCGGATTGGTGGCCTGGGCATTCTGGCGCACCACTTCCTGGATGCGGTTGGTCTGCGCCGGGGTCAGGGGTTTGTCGGCGCGGTAGAGCAGCGTTGTGAGCCAGTCCGAGAGCCAGGCGGTGCCGCGCGCATCGGTTTCGGTCCAGAGCGGATTGAGACCCGTGGGCTCGCCGGCGTTCAGGGACGCGTAGCGCCCGCCATTGGCGCGCACCGCCATCTCCATACCAAGACGGTAATCGAAGACGAAGATCCGCGCCCCTGCTCGACGGGCTTGGGTCATCAGGAAGGCCGACAGCACCGATTTGCCCGACCCGGGCCGCCCCATGATCAGGGTATGCCCGCTGGTCGGTTCTTTGTCGGGCGATCCCTGCTCGTGATAGGAAAACCGGTAGGCGCTCTGCTCCGGTGTGGGCAAATATGTGACGACCCGGCCCCAGGGGGTAAGTGCTGCAGGTTTGCCGAGCTGTGTCCGGTGGAAGGCCGCAAAATCCGCGAAGTTGCGGTTGGTGACCGCGCTGGCGCGGACGCGCTTTGGCTGGTTGCCGGGGTGCTGGCTCAGGTAATGCGCCTTGGCCGCGACCCGCTCGCCAATCATCTTCACGCCTTCGGTTGCGGCGGCGTTCACGATCTCGGCGCTGAGGGTTTGCAGTTCTTCGAGCGTGTCGCAAAAGAGCGTCACGACCATGTGATGCTCGCCGAAGCTTTGGCGCTTGGCCTCGAGATCATCGGCGGCGATGTCGAGGGCTTCTAGGAGCGAGAGGGCTGCGTCCTGGCTGGCCTGCATCTGGCGCTTTTGCCGCTTGATGCGGCCCGCCATGAGGTTCGAATTGATCGGCGTGAAGGACTGCGTGACGATCATGTCGACCGGCAGGTTCAGCATGTCGAACATGGTGCAGGACGTGCCTTCGGAATACTCTCCGATGGTGAAGCTCTTGCCGTAGCGATGCCCCACCACGCCTTCCGAGAGCTCGAAATGGTCTCCGTGGAACGTCACGCGGGTATTGGCGACGTTGAAGGACAGAAAGCCGAAGGTGTTCGCCGGGTAGAGCGGCAGCTCGGTTCCGGTGTTCAGCGCGCCCAGAAACCCCACCAATTCCCCCGATGCGGCCGACAGCAAGCGCGGCTTGAGCTCGGTAAGCCCCGAGAGGAAGACGTTCACGGCCTCACCGAGGCGCTGCAGGCGTTTGCGGGTCTCCTCCTTCAGTCGGTCCGGTGCGCTGCGGCTCAGGAACGGCAGGAGGCTTTTGGGGGGTGGGCGGTGAATGACAGTGAGCGTCAGTGTTTTGTCGCGCAGCCCGCTGGTCTCGAGTTTCGCGCGCCAGCTCCGGTCCACCTCGCCCGCGAAGCTGTCCTCACGGATGGGGTCGAGATCAGGTTTGATGGCCTTGGAGACCTTGTGGACGTAATAGCTGAATTCCGGCCCAAGCTGCGCGATAATGCGGGCAAAAAGTGACGTCACCTTGTCGAGATAGGCATCGTCGGTCGTGTAGCTGTTGATCCCCTCGAGCCGGATGCAGCGGAAGAGTTCGTTGACCCGGGTCCGCACGGTCTGGTCGTCAACGAGGCTCACATAGGGCAGCATATGCGCGAGGCGGGTCTCGCGCGCATACCAGTCTGGCGTCATTGTGCGGGCATCGAGCGCAGCATCACGGGCGTCATCACGGGGCATAGCTGTCCCCGCCGTGGATGGACCGGTTGCGCGTGGGCGGTGTCTCCTGCAGCGCCGTCATCATCACGTCGATGAAGCGCGGGTCCCAATCGGCGGCCTTCCAAAGCACCGGATAGAGCAGGGCCGCGACAGCCAGCACCGCGATATGCTGGACCCAGACGAACAGGAGCACCGAGCCAAAGAGCCAGACCATCGCGTACATGATGGGCAGGCCCAGAAGCTTCGGCGGGCGCACGAGCCCAAGAAAGAGGGGCGAGCGTTCAGCCACCGGCAAAGACCGCAGCAACAATCGTGGGGGCTGCCGCAACACCGGCGATGCCGACAAGCACCCAAAGCGCCTGGCGCAGATCGATGATGTTGAAGAACCAGCTGAGAAAGACCCCGAGAACGGCAAGCGTCGCGATGACAACGCCAAGTGGGCCGGTCAGCGCATCGACGATGCCCTGCAACAGGCTCTGGATCGGGGAGAGATCAATGCTCTGGGCGAGGGCGGGTTCGGCAATCAGCAGGAATAGCGCCAGCGAGGCGACAAAGAGGTTTGAAATCTGTTTCATGAATTTGATCCTTCCAATCGGGCCACGACGGCCATGACGCGGGCCACGTGGTTCTGGGTTTCTCGGTAAGGGGGAATGCCACCGTGTTGGCGCACGGCGTCCGGCCCCGCGTTGTAGGCCGCCAGCGCCAGATGCGGATCGCCGAACGTCTCCAGCATCATCGCGAGGTAGCGGGCGGAGCCGTCGAGGTTCTGCAGCGGATCACGCGGGTCGACGCCCAGATCACGCGCCGTCGCTGGCATCAATTGACCAAGGCCAATGGCACCTGCACTTGAAATCGCATCCTGCCGGTAGGCGCTCTCAACCT
This sequence comes from Thalassobacter stenotrophicus, assembly GCF_001458315.1. GTDB lineage: Bacteria > Pseudomonadota > Alphaproteobacteria > Rhodobacterales > Rhodobacteraceae > Thalassobacter > Thalassobacter stenotrophicus. The sequence goes on from NZ_CYRX01000030.1 coordinate 39,549, forward strand.
CGATGTTGGCCCGATAGAGAGCCAGCCAATCCGTCACGGAAAGCCCCGCGCGACGCAGGCCAGGATGGCCGGCATAGCGCAAGGCCGTGGTCTGAATCCCGGAGAGGACATCGGCGCGGGGCAGGGGAGGCGGGCGGGCAAGGGCCGCGACTTGGACGCCCTCTTGCTCGGCCTCTACCTCGCCGAAGATCGCGATCCCATCGGAGGCCGAACCCTGACCAATCCCGTCATTGTAGTTTCGAGCAAAGCTGCTTTGGGAGCGGGACGGGATCAGGGAGCCGTCGCTCTCCATGACCAGCACCATTTGCGCGGAGGCTGGCGCGGCGACCAGCCAGAGGCAGACGAGGTTAGTTGTCAGCGCCCTTGGCTGATGGGGCTTTGTCTGACGGCGCAAGTTTGTGCGTACGGCTTGTACCCGCCTCAAGCGGCAGGTCGACATGCGCAAAGCCAAGGCCAATGAAGAAAGACACCACGCCGGAGATCGTCTTGAACTCGCGGATCTTGATATCGTTGTAGGTCGTCCGCGTGCGGGCGGTGACGAGGAGCTTTTCCACGCCATCATCAGAGACAACGCGCATGATCCAGACCCCGTAATAGCTGGGGCCTTTCTTATGTGCCGACTCCTGGCACAGGATTTCTGCGCTATAGCCGCTTTCCACGAGCTCGCGGAACCTGGCTTCCGTAACCACATTTGGTGCTTCGATGTCCCAGTTCATGGCCCGGCTCACGCTTTCTCCAATGGCGCGACCCCAGGCATTCCCACTTGAAGCCCAGAGTTACGATAGTATACTATCAACCGCAAGATGTAATATCGTGCTTTAGCTGTAGTTTGGTCACGCAAACACTAGTCACGGCCAGTGTCTGCGATCAAGGAGATAACAGGTTTGAGAAACCCAAGGTTGACAGGCCTGCTCCCATTGCAAGCTATGGTCCTTCTGATCTGCGTTCCCGGACCAGTTTTGGCGGAATCCTGCTTCGCCCCGGCCCGTCCTTTCATGCCAAGCGATTCGCAGGCAGCGCGGGACTATGCGGCTATCATCCGTGGCGACTTCGAAGATTACATCCAGGATATCCAGAGCTACTTCCGTTGCCTCGACAGCGAGCGCGCCCGCGCTTTCGAAGAAGCGCGCGAAGTCAGCGAGGACTATGGCCGGTTCCTGCAATTGGTAGGGGATTGATGGGCAACCTTGGGAGCATCAGACTTGCAGCCCATGGAAACCAGACGCCGATAACACCCTCATATATCTACTTTTTAGATAACAGATTTCATCCGCTAGCGACGTCACAAAAGGTATGTGACGCGTGGCAAAGACAATCAGAAGCAAAGGGCAAGTGGCACTCTGCCAGGCGTTGGTCGACGCGCGCATCAAAGCGGGCCTCGGCCAGAAAGACTTGGCGGATAGGCTCAGATGCCACCAATCCCTTATTGCCCGTCTTGAAAGCGGTCAGCGCCGGGTCGACGTTGTCGAACTGGTCGTTTTGGCGCGTGCCATCGGCTTTGATCCGTTCCAGCTTCTGGCGATCGTTGAAGCCGCCACGGAGCCCGACCACAGGATTTGAAGCCAATGAATTGTTGAGAACACGGAAACCCATTTTCCCGGTCTGATGATCATTCCCTCCTTGAGGACCAGTTAGCCAACATCAAAGAAGCCCGGCGCGCGGTCGTAGTGAACGCTCTGCAACCCCACGCCGCAATTCGCAGCGCCACAGTGCAGGAAGCCAGTAAACAGTGAACGAAGATAAGGGTGAGGGCGTCGCGATCGCCAATCTGATCGGGACCGATGGGTGCAGTGTTGTTGGTTGGGTTTATCGCTGGAGTACAGGCTCACATGCGGTGATGTGGGACGTCCAAGGGCCCCAGCCGGTATCGGAAACCCGGCCGGAAATAAGTGACGAACAGAAGCAAGAAATCGACTTCGATGCGCTGACGAGGATCGGAAGAAGCGACGACGGGTGAACAGAGCGAACCCGCGGTGTTTGCCGAAACGCCAAACAGCATGTGGACCGCGAAGCGTATGCGGTGAGGTCGTGCAAGCCAAAGAAGCCGTCTTCCATGACAAATCTACGTGGCGGCAGGTCAGTAGTTCACCTGCTCGAACCCGTAGTTGCCGTCATAGTCACGCCAATCGACGAAGACGGATCGGTGATAAATGCCAGGGCAATGCTCGCCCCAACGTTCAAGTCCCACATGGGCCTCGGGCAGGGCAGTTATCGAAGATCGCTGCCATGAGAAATCGCCTTGGGTCCCGTAAGTGCCGAGGACCACGGTCGCGCTTCGGTTACAATCCCCATCGCGCCCGGACTCGTGCTGTCGTGCATACCGTACATCGAAGACGCGGATGGACCGCACGAAATTGAACTCTGGCCCGCTGATATCGATGTCCGCGCGGTCCTGAACGAGCCGCAGGGCGAGGTCGGTGGGAGCGAGATTATCTACTGGCAAGGATTGAAGCGGTCGACGGGTGTCGGTTCGGTACAAGGCTTCAAAGATGCGGCCAGCGTTGTTTTGTAACCGATCGTTCTCGTAGGAGGCGCCCATGGGACAGCGCCAGATTTGCAGCGGTGGTTCGACCGGCCAAGGTGTAATCCGCCGGATAAATTCGGCGCGGGCTCGGGCGCAAGGGACGGAAGCAGGCCAGCCGCCAGACAGGCACAAGAGGATCGCGCAATCGATCGGGTATGTTTGCGCGCGGGCGGGTATTGGCAGCGAAGAACTTGTCACGGTCAAAGCGACTGCGACCGAGGGGAGGAGCTTCTTGAGTAAATGGCGCATGCTGTGGAGCCTCCGGGATAGGAGTTCAGCATACATACAATAATATACTATCGCAACGCTAAGTATAAATTCGCATAATGAAGTTTATGTTAATTAATTTTCCACAAGGGTTACGGCGTGCGGTTAAGATGGTCTGTGGCGTTTCCAGCGGCGGCTAGGAGCCGCCTACGTGGCCGCCGCAAGTGCCAGTTTTCTAATCATTTTAGGGTCCTTCCCTGGTTGAAGTGAAGAAGGGAAGATAACGGAGCCCATCCAGGGCTCCGTTACTAAGTTGTCAACTGGCGTCTTTGAACTCGGCGTATTCGCCGCGTACTTGAACGGTCACGGTGGCGGTCTCGCTGTCGCGATTGCGCCAGAACCAGCCATGTTCGCCATCGAAGGCGGCAACGATCTCGCCTTCTTCTCCCGTCGAACCGCGGCCCCTTTCATAGGTCACCGACTGACCGCCGCCATGGCCGTGCAGGTCAAAGTTGACGCGCCCGCCCTCGACCAGCATCCGGTATTCTGCGGTCTGGCCCTCGGTCATAACGAGCTTCCACTCGGCGGAGTCTCCGGGTGCCAGGGTGAAGGTGGTCTCATCGCGCCAGACCTCCGCTTCTTGAGCGTGGGCCGCCCCGACGAACAGGCCGAAGATGCCGTCTAGGAAGCTGGACTGGTCGCCGCCAGTGACCTCCAGCTCCAGCAACCGGTCGGCCTCCGCCTCTTCGGCGAGCTGGGTCTTGATCTCACCCATCTCTGCCAGACCGAGTACGCCGCCAATCCCGGTTGGGTCGATGTTGTATTCGGCGGGAAGCACGACAGTCACGAGAATCACAACGGCGCTGGCCGCAGCAATAACGGTGGAACGGATGAGCTGCGCGGAACTTGGCAGCTCATCGAGGCTCGGTTTTTCTGCGTTGAACATCTGGGTCTCCTAAATTCTCAGGTGGCTACGAAGTAGCCGGTGATTTGCAGGCCCATGAGGATGAATCCCATGGACATCATGACGACGTTGGCGGTGTAGGCCTGTCGAAAGAAGTTCGGGGATTTCCGCCAATAACCCATGACGATGAGGATCACAGCAAGCGCCATGATCTGGCCGAGTTCGACGCCCACGTTGAACGCCAGAAGATTGGCCAGCAGCCCCTCTGAGGCGATCTCGTAGTCGAGGATCTTGGTGGCCAGGCCCGTGCCGTGGAAGAAGCCGAAGATCAGCGTCGCGGCCTTGGTGTTGGGCTGATATCCGAACCATCTCTGGTAGGCCCCAAGGTTGTCGAGCGCCTTGTAGACGACCGACAGCCCGATGATCGCGTCGATGATGTAGGCGTTGATGCCCCAGCCGAACCAGACGCCCGCGAGCATCGTGGTCGAGTGCCCAATGGCGAAGAGGCTGACATAGATGCCCACGTCCTTCATCTTGTAGAGGAAGAAAACGACACCGAGCAGGAACAGGATGTGGTCATATCCCGTCACCATGTGTTTGGCACCGAGATACATGAAGGGGATGATGTTCACTCCCCAGATTTCCTGGATGTAGCCCGCGTCACCTTCGGTGACAGCGTGGGCAAACGCATAGCCTGCACTCAGAACGAGAGCCGACAGCGTAAATAAGGACAGGATCGCGATCCGGCGCATGCCGGAATCGGTCCAGCCCCGATGGACTGTATTCATGGATTGAACTCCGCGTAGGTATTTGATGATCGCATGGAACGCGCCAATGGCGCGCGGTCGATCAGACGCGCGGAGGTCGTTCGATCTGGTATATCCGCAGACGGTTCGAGGTGGCTGAACCCAGCCGCCAGGCGGTCCTGTAGATTTCCATGGGATGCGGCGACGGATCGCGGCCAGGCACGACCGCCTGGCTATGATCGTGATCGACGCTGTCGTGGCTGTGTCCATGCATGGCCCAAGCCAGGTCATCATCCAGACCGTGCGAATGCCCGTGCTCGGCAATCATTTCCGCGTGCTCCTGAAGCACGTCGAAAATCGCGGGCGCATGCGAGGTTGTGGGCATCACCGACCAGATAAGCACGGCCGCGCAGAGAAGCGTCGCGAACGCGGCCTTTCCGATTGTCCGTAAGGTTGTCATCAGCTCTGCCTGTCTGCTCGTCGCTCGCGTGGTGCGTCGCGGCACCATCTTGTACTATCCCCCTGGGGAGGATAAACTGTTTATATGACAACTCACCCTGTCCATGCAACCCATCCCGCCCTCGTCGCCCGGCTGAAACGCGCTGACGGACACCTGCGCGCGGTGATCGAGATGATCGAGGCGGGCAAGCCGTGCCTTGAGATCGCCCAGCAGATGCAGGCGGTCGAAAAGGCTATCACGAATGCCAAGCGGGCGCTGATCCACGACCACATGGACCATTGCCTCGACGCCGAAGGCTCGGAGACAGATCACGCCGAGCTGCGGACGATCGCGCGTTACCTCTGAGGGCTGCCATGCTCGACATCCTCTCCGACCGCACTTACCGCCATCTGTTTCTGGCGCAGGTCGTAGCACTTCTGGGAACCGGGCTGGCGACGGTCGCACTCGGCCTGCTTGCCTTCGACCTCGCGGGTGACGGGGCGGCAATGGTGCTCGGCACAGTTTTCACCATCAAGATGGTGGCCTACGTGGGCATCGCGCCCATTGCGGGGGCCTTCGCGGACCGGTTGCCGCGGCGCGCGCTGCTGGTAACGCTCGATCTCGTGCGTGCCGGCGTGGCACTTGCACTGCCCTTCGTGACCGAGGTCTGGCAGGTCTATGTGCTGATCTTCCTGCTGCAATCGGCCTCTGCCGCCTTCACGCCGACCTTTCAGGCGACGATCCCGGACGTTTTGCCTGAAGAGGCGCGCTATACCCGCGCTCTGTCGCTGTCGCGGCTGGCCTACGATCTGGAAAACATCGTCAGCCCAACGCTAGCGGCCCTTCTGCTCTCGGTGATGTCCTACAATTCGCTCTTCGTTGGCACGGTTGCGGGTTTCGCCGGCTCGGCGCTGCTCGTAGTCTCTGTCCTCCTGCCAAACCCAAAATCGTCCGAGCCGCGCGGCATCTATGATCGGACGACACGCGGTATCCGCATCTATCTGGCCACGCCCCGCCTGCGCGGGTTGCTGGCGCTGAACCTTGCGGCAGCGGCGGCCGGGGCAATGGTTCTGGTCAATACCGTCGTTTTGGTACGCGGATCGCTCGGCCTGTCGGAAAGCGCGCTGGCCTGGACGATGTTCGCCTTCGGCGCTGGCTCCATGACGGCCGCACTGCTCCTTCCGCGCGTACTGGATACGCTGCCAGACCGGCCCGTAATGTTCGGCGGTGCTGCCCTGATGGTGGCGACATTGTTGGGGTTGGGGGCAACAGTCCTGACCGCCGGCCTTGGTTGGTTCATCCTATTGGGGGCCTGGCTGCTGGTAGGTCTGGGATATTCCGCCGTTCTCACCCCGTCTGGCCGGTTACTGCGCCGGTCCGCCCATGCCGGGGATCGCCCCGCTCTGTTTGCGGCGCAATTCGCGCTGTCGCACGCTTGCTGGCTGGTGACCTATCCGCTGTCGGGCTGGCTGCTGACGTTCTACGGTGTCGTTCCTGCGCTGATCGGTCTGGCGCTTCTCGCGGCCACTGGCATGCTCGCCGCTCTGAAACTCTGGCCAGCGAGCGATCCCGTGGAGCTTGAACACACGCACGACAACCTGCCACTTGATCATCCCCACTTGAAGGGGCATCGCAGGCACAGCCATGCTCTGGTGATCGACGAAAGCCATCCTCGCTGGGCCACACATTTCTGAGCGTTAGCGATTTGACGGAGGGACTGTCTAATCAAGATGGTTCGCAAACCTGTGAAAGAGGGAAGCCGATACCAGAGCGGCCAAAACAAACCAGCCAAAAGGATCATCAATTTATGTACACACGAAGCGCCCTTCTTCTCACAACCGTCTTGGCCCTTGGGGCTTGCTCGGAGTCTTTCTCGAATTCACAAAACGCGTCGTCACGCCCGCCGTTACCGGAAAATATCCTGGAACTGGCAGCACCGAACCAAGACCTCGCGACCGCCTATCTGCGGCCCGAGGACAACTGCTACTGGTACATGCACGCGAGTCCGGTTGAAACAACGCGATTGCCGCTCAGGACGATCGAGGGAAACCCGATTTGCGTCAAACGGGCCGAGTAAGCGATCTCTGGGAATGCCCGCAACCGGCTTGTCGCTTCCGTCCGCTTGGGAGGGATCGATAACGTATCATCGACCTAGTGGTGCCCACATGGCAGGCTATTTCAATGGATAGATTTTTCTCTATCAGTATGCCCGCGGCTCAGTTTGTTAGAAATGTCCTGCTGTTCAGCTTCGCTGCATTACTGCCGGTCCTGCTGCTCTATGTCTTGCTGGCTCCGGGCTTTGCTCCGGCTCTTGCTGCCGGCGGACCGGCACTCATGCGCTTTCTAAGGCAGGTTGCGACCAACGGTTTGCCCGTGGTTTTTGCCGTCAACTATGTCAGTTTTTTCCTTTTCGCTATGACAAAGCAACCAAAGGCGGGCTTAAGAGACACGGCGTTTTTCGTGCTGGTCGATGTGTTGCTCAGAGCCCTTCTCTTTCCAGGTCTCCACGCGCTTATATACGTTCTATCTGCCAACTGGTTCGGGTCATTCGGCGGCAATCGTTCAACCGCCTTGGCGGTTGTGTCCCCGACTCTTGCGCGCTCAGCGTTTTTCGAGAACATCTCCGGCGTTTACCTCTATGCGACCATGATAAGCGCGTTGCCGCTCTACGTTTCGGCTCTCGGGGGGTCGGAATTTCTTGGACCGATTGTTCGTCGCTTGCCCATGAACACGGGCGTGATGCTGCTTGCCCTGGCTGCGTTTGCCTTGTCGGTCGGGCTGATCACGATCGGCGCACAAGGTCGCATCTCTTCAGGCCAGGTGATGGCAGGCTAATCACCGTGGGCGTGGGCGTGGGCGTGGGCGACTTGCGGTGCCACCCATTGCGACAAGTAAACGCGCTCGAAGGCGAACACAGCGATCATCCCGACAGCGGCGTAGAGAACGATCATCGGGTCGCTTTGAAGCTTCATCACGGTGAAAGCTGCAAGTACTATCGCATCGAGCGCCAGGGCAGTCAAAAGCACGATACCGAAGGCGCCGACGTCTGCTCGACGATAGCGGAACACGCCCCAATGTATGATCATGTCCATGACGAGGTAAAAGAAGGCACCGAGGGATGCGATCCGGCCTAAATCAAAGAGCACGGCCAACGTCGCTGCGATGACGACAGTATAGACCAGGGTGTGGCGTTGGATGGGACCTGGCATACCGAAGTGGCTGTGCGGGATCATTTCCATGTCGGTCAGCATCGCCAGCATACGCGACACCGCGAAGACGCTGGCCAGAACGCCGGACGCCGTTGCGACAGCGGCCAGGATCACCGTGAGTATGAAGCCGGTTTGTCCAAGGGCGGGCTGCGCCGCCTGTGCCAGCGAATAGTCACGCGCTGAGATGATCTCCTCGATCGTGAGACTCGAACCGACCCCGTAGGCGACCAACAGGTAGACGACGACGCAGATTCCGATCGAGAACATGATCGCTCGGCCAACATTGCGATTTGGTTCAGTGATCTCGGCCCCGCTGTTGGTGATCGTGGTGAACCCCTTGAACGCGAGGATGGCCAGCGCCGTAGAGGCGATGAACCCCGTGAGCCCGTAGGATTGAGAGGTCTCGGACGCAGCGGCGAACGCAAAACCACTAGACCACAGGGCCGCGATGCCAAACAGAGCTATGCCTCCAATCTTGATCGCTGCCATGATCAGCGAGAACAGCCCGACCGAGCGATTTCCGGCGATGTTCACCAGAAAGGCGAAAACGATCACGGCCACGGCCAGGGCGGGGACCAGTGGGCCGCCTTCGATATCGAAAGGGCGCAAGACATAGGTGGCGAAGGTTCGCGCGACGAGGCTTTCCGCGATCACCATGCTGAGCGCCATCAGCAGCGCGGCACCGCCCGCGATGGCTCCGGGGCCATAGCACTTCTGCAGGATCATGGCGATGCCACCCGAGGACGGCCATTTGTTCGACATCCTGATGTAGCTGTAGGCGCTGAAGCTTGTGACGACCGCGCCGGCGATGAATGCAAGCGGGAAAAGCGGGCCGGCGAGCTGCGCGATTTGCCCCGTCAACGCAAAGATTCCGGCGCCGATCATCACGCCTGTTCCCATCGCAATGGCTCCGCCCAGACTGATGGAATCTTCGCGGTACGTTTCTTTTTCGCTCTGCATAAATGGTCCCCTTTTAATTTTGGTTCGTCCGAATGCTGTTGCGCGCTTCTAGATACGAACGCCGCGAAGGCGCAGCGAATTGAGCACCACCGAGATTGACGACGCGCTCATGGCGAAGGCAGCAAACATCGGACTGATGAGGATGCCAAAGAAGGGAAACAGAACTCCCGCCGCGACCGGCACGCCGGAGGCGTTGTAGATCAGCGCGAAGAACAGGTTCTGGCGGATGTTGCGCATAGTGGCCCGGGCGAGCCGCCGCGCACGCACGATACCGTCGAGGTTGCCCTTGACCAGCGTGATGCCCGCGCTTTCGATGGCCACATCGGCGCCAGTGCCCATGGCGATGCCGACATCGGCTTGTGCCAAGGCCGGCGCGTCGTTGACGCCATCCCCGGCCATCGCGACCCTGTGACCCGCCTCTTGCAATTCACGGATGATCCGCGCCTTGTCCTCCGGCAGCACGTCGGCCCGGATCTCATCGATGCCGAGCCGTGCGCCGATGGCGTTGGCAGTGCGTTCGTTGTCTCCGGTCGCCATGATGACGCGGAACCCCAGTTCATGCAGGTCCTTGATGGCCGCAGGTGTGCTCTTCTTCACCGGATCGGCGACAGCGACAAGACCTGCAATGTCGCCATCCAGCACCACGAACATTACCGTCTCACCTTCGTCGCGGCGGGCATTGGCCTTGGCGGTCAACGCGCCTGCCTCGAGCCCTAGTTCGCGGATCATCGCCAGATTGCCGAGCGCCACCGCTTTGCCGCCCACAACACCCTTGACGCCCTTGCCAGTGATCGCCTCGAAGTCCCGAGCATTGTCCATTTTGACATCTCGCTCCTCCGCACCCCTGACGATCGCTTCGGCCAAGGGGTGCTCCGATCCGCGCTCAAGCGATGCGGCGAGACGCAAGACCTCGGCTTCGTCGTGGCCGGGTTGCGGGAGTACGTCGACAAGCCGCGGCTTGCCTTCGGTCAACGTGCCGGTCTTGTCGACGATCAGGGTATCGACTTTCTCGAACCGCTCCAGCGCCTCGGCGTTCTTGATTAGGACCCCTGCCTGAGCGCCCCGTCCTGTCGCCGTCATGATCGACATCGGTGTCGCCAGGCCAAGCGCACAAGGACAAGCGATGATCAGAACCGCCACTGCCGAAATCAATGCGTAGGAAAGCGCAGGCGCGGGCCCCCAGATCGCCCAGGCGATGAAGGACAGGACCGCGATACCGATGACGGCCGGAACGAAATATCCCGCCACCTTGTCGGCATATTTCTGGATCGGGGCGCGCGAGCGCTGCGCGTTCGACACCATCTCGACAATTTGAGCCAGCATCGTGTCGGACCCGACACGCGTCGCCTCCATCACCAGACTGCCAGTGCCGTTGATCGTCGCACCAGTTACCGGGTCGCCTTCGGTCTTCTCGACCGGCACAGGTTCACCGGAGATCATGCTTTCGTCGATCGAGGACCGGCCGTCCAGAACCACGCCATCGACAGGAACCTTGTCACCGGGCCGTACGCGCAGCCGGTCGCCGACCTGTACGTCCTCCAGCGGGATCTCCTCTTCGGAGCCATCGTCCCGCATGACCCGCGCGGTCTTGGCGGCCATATCGAGTAGCGCACGGATCGCCTTGCCGGTTCCTTCACGTGCGCGCAATTCCATCACCTGACCGAGCAGCACGAGCGTCACGATCACCGCCGCCGCCTCGAAGTAGACGCCGACATGGCCTTCGGAGTCTCGGAACCCATCAGGGAATATGTCCGGTGCGAGAACGGCAACGACGCTGAAGAGCCAGGCGGCAAGAACGCCCATGCCGATCAGGGAGAACATGTTGAGGTTCAATGTGCGGAACGAAATCCATCCGCGTTCCAGAAACGGCCAGCCGCACCACAAGACCACTGGCGTTGCCAGGATCAATTCGATCCATTGTGTGGTGCCTTCGCCAAAAAAAGTCCGGACTGCGGGGAAACCGACGAATGGCCCCATCGTGAGGACAAGGAGCGGGATCGTCAGGACTGTGCCGACCCAGAACCGCCGTGTGAAATCCACCAGTTCGGGATTTGGACCTTCATCGCCCGGCACACCGGATTCCAGTTCCAACCCCATGCCACAGATCGGGCACGCGCCCGGATCAGGCTGCCGCACCTGAGGGTGCATCGGGCAAGTGTAAATGGGACCATCATGCCCTTGGGGAACCAGATCATATCGTCCATCCGCCGGCGCGGCACCTGCTTGGTGGTCGTGATGATCATGTGCTGAATGGACCTCGAGCTCCGATTCCGGCACGAGATGCATCCCGCATTTCGGACAATTGCCGGGCTCAACCTGCCGCACCTCAGGGTGCATTGGGCAAACGAATACCGAAGAAGCTGCTGTGGTTTCAGAACTGTCGGGGGTGCTCATTTTGCGGTCCTTTCCGAGAATGCTTCTCTTGCCTAAGGCTTCCATCCACAGGAGGGTCAAGAGAGATCAGTATGGTGATTACATTGCGGATCTGCGGGGTGGCGCTGTCCGGCCCCGTTCCCGTCGGGCGAGCACGATCAACGCCAGCCCGACCAACACCATCGGCATGGAGAGCAACTGGCCCATCGTCAAACCCCACTCACCAAAATGGAGCGCATGGCCAATCGGGTTGTCCGCCGTCACAAACTGTTGGTCCGGTTGCCGGAACATCTCGACGAAACTTCGGGCAAGACCATAGCCGGTCAGAAACACGCCAGCCAAGGCACCGGGCATTTTCAGCCAGCCCCGGCCCCAAGCGAGATAAATGAGCAGCATTCCAAGAATGAGCCCCTCCAATAGCGCCTCGTACAGCTGGGACGGGTGTCGGGCGCAGAGGCCGCTAATCCCTGGGCAGGCCTGCGCGACTTCGCCGGGAAAGATCACCGCCCAGGGAACGTCCGTCGGCCGCCCCCACAGCTCGTTGTTGGTGAAGTTCGCCAGCCTCCCAAGAAACAAGCCTGGTGGTGTTGTCAAAGCCAGCAAGTCGCCAGTGCTGAGCAATGACGCGTTTTGTCGAAGGCAGAACAACAAGGCCGCGATGACAACGCCCGCGAAGCCCCCGTGGAAAGACATGCCGCCTTGCCAGACCATCAGAATCTCCAAGGGATTGGCGAGATAATATGCGGGCTGGTAGAACAGTACAAAGCCCAGGCGACCACCAGCAATCACGCCGATGATGATCCACGTCAGAAGATCTTCGATCTGCGTCCGGTCAAGCGGCGGTCCAACTGATGTCCAGAGCGCGGGACGGCTTATGGCACTCAAACAAATGCGCCAGCCAATCAGGATACCGAAGATATAGGCTAGCGCGTACCAGCGGAGTGCGAATGTGACCCCCCCGATGTCGAAGGAGAAGAGGTCGGTTCCAATATCCGGAAATGGCAATCCCGCTGGCAGCACTGGGTCAGTTCCTCATCAGGAATTTACGTGGGGATTAGATGGCATTAATCGAGCACCGCCAATGGCGCTGGCTCTGCGACAGGGCATCCAACGCCCATCCCGCAATCACGCGGTGTCGAGGGCGTCCCGCAGGAGATCGCGGACTTCGCCGGCGACCGCGTCCAGGTCTTGGTTCTGCACCGCCTGCATCGAAGCGACAGGATCGACCGCGCTGACCTCGGTGTCGCCGTCCACTTGCCGCAGGATAACATTGCAGGGAAGCATCGCACCGATGCGAGGCTCGATCTCGATGGCTTTGTGCGCCATGCCCGGATTACAGGCCCCCAAGATGCGGTAAGGCGGCATGTCCGCATCAAGTTTCTTTTTCATCGTCGCTTTGACGTCAATCTCAGTCAAAACGCCGAAGCCCTTGTCTGCCAAAGCATCCCGAACACGCATCTCTGCGTCATCGATTTTGGTGTCTTTCAGGACGCGATCATAGGTATAGGCCATGGGAATTTTCCTTTCAGTGTCTCTATTTGTTGGCATACCGAGGCTAAACGGTTCAGGTCGCGGTTCGGTTCAATGTCCCGACCGCGAATGGTTTTGGCGTTGTGAGGACGGGTGCCGGAAAATAAACCGGCACCCATTGGCTCAGTTGTCCTGCATCATGGAGCCGTTGCCCATGCCCTGACCGTTGCCGGGCCGCGCAGGCGCATCTGCCATATTCGACCGCATCATCTGCATCCGCTCCATCCTATCGGCAGGAGCGGCCATCTCTTCCGGCGTCACCGCGCCGTCGCCATCGGCATCGAGGTGTTGGAAACGATCCACCATCATTCCGCCCATGTTCGCCATCATGCCCGGACCACCGTTCTGCATCATGCCTGCCCCACCTTGGGCACCAAGCTGCCCACCGTGCCCATGGTTGGCATCCGCGAAGGCCGCGCCACCAAAGGCGGTTGCAGCCAGGGTCATTGCAGCGAGTAAAGTGTTGCGTTTCATTTCGATCACCTCGTGTCAGTGTTGCGATACCCACTATATGGGATGCACCTGCAGATGCGGAATAACACGCGAGCCGGTGTTTTGTATCGCGAGGTCACAAAGGCGGGGTCTGTTACAAACTGCGACAAATCAATTCGGGGCGAACGCTCCTCTTCATCTAAGACATGCGATATCCAGAGAAAAACCTGTCGAGGAGTCGTGTACCAACTGACACCGAAACCATGTTTCGGTGGAAGTGAAATTCGGAAGAGTTGGTGTCGAGAGTGGCAGAGGCCCTGATGTTCCCGAAAATTCAGTCATTCAACCCATGGCAGGAGGCTGCAAGTTGCTCTTTTTGAACCGCATTTTCTTGGTGCTTGCCTTGGTGATTTTGGCGGGGTGCGGTGCAGGAAACGACATGCGCCCTGATGCTTCAGCCGAAGTCATCAGTAGTGCATCCTACAGTCACGACGGACCGGCCGCGTTGACGCTGTACACTATGATCAATAACAGGTCCGGGGCGGGTGCGCATACCAGCGTCATGATCAATGGGTCGCAGCGCGTTATCTTCGATCCGGCAGGAACGGTCCGGCTGAGCGCGGTACCGGAACGGGGAGATGTGCTTTATGGCATTACTCCACAAGTGGCCGATTTTTACGCACGGGCTCATGCACGGGAGACCTACCATGTCGTCATACAAGAGATCGATGTGTCCCCCGAAGTCGCGGAGCGCGCCTTGCAACTTGCATTGGCAAACGGTCCGGCTGCTTCAGGCTTTTGTAGCGTCAGTACTTCTGCGATCCTAAGGCAATTACCAGGATTTGAATCCATTGGACGCACATTTTTTCCAAAGCGCCTGATGGCGGATTTTGGCAAGTTGCCGGGCGTGCGAACCACAAAGCTGTTCGAGAACGATGAGGACGACAAATCCGTAGCGATCGCACAGTTCGAAAATTCACTTGCGACGCGGCCTTGAGTGTTCGTCCAACAATTCGTTGCAAGTTGTCCCTGCACGACGCGGTACTCGGCGTGTGAGCCAAAGATTCTCTGTCCTACGAATAGGTCAGCTTCGAGCGGTAACGCTGTCTTCGGCCGAGTAAAGGAACGCCGTCGATCCGACAGCGACATTCGGATAGAGATCATTGATATGGGCCATCACCATGCGCACGCATCCCGAACTGGCCCGGCCGCCAATGCTGCGAGGGCTCGGCGTTCCGTGAATTCGAAGGTACGTATCCCGATCTCCGACGAATAGATACAAAGCCCTGCTGCCCAAGGCATTGTTGGGGCCGGGCTCCATACCGTCGGCAAACCGCTCGTAAGCCTCCGGATCGCGTTCGATCATTGACTGTGTTGGCGTCCAGTGCGGCCATTCGACCTTTCGGCGGATCGTATAGGTGCCGGGTTCATAGAGATCGCCCTTGGCAATCGCGACCCCGTAGCGCATCGCGGTGCCATCTTCCTCGATATGGTACAGATAGCGCGCGATCGCATCGACGTGAATGTCACCCGGGCGCAAACCGTCATTCGCCAAAACGCGTTGCGGCAGCAGCCTGGGATGCAGCCCCCATGGGTTGGTTGTTGCCGGGTCATAGTTGGCGGGCGTGACCTGCGCATCCCAAGCTGCTTTTTCGGCTGTTGTCGGCCAGGTCTTAGCGAATGCTGGCGAACTCAGAGAAGCTGAAAACAGCGAGCCGGAAAGTGCAAGGAAGTGTCGTCTTGTAACCATGAAGCGAAGCCCTTTGTTTGTTTTCGATGAATGCGAGACGATTCAAGAAACGTCCGCGACCCCATGCCATCGACCCTTTTGATGTCTTGCGATCGCGACCAACCAGAGGCAAGCAAGGACACCGCTTAGGATCGCGTTCCAACTCGCCATGGACAACGTCAGAAATTCCCAGACAACCTCATTGCACAGAACAAGAGTGGACGCATTTGAACTCGCAGAGGGCAGCAATTCCGATACCGACATTTGGGAAACATCGAGGCCGGATCCCGTGCAAGAAGTCGGTCCCTCCCACCAGCCGCGCTCGACACCGGTATGAAACATTCCCAACGCGGATGTGCTGAGTGCCGACAGGGCACCGATTATCAGGATTGGCAAAATCGGCAGAGCAAAGAGCAACAGAGCGCCCATTCCAATGGCGATTGCGTGTGGGTAGCGTTGCCAGATGCACATTGCGCACGGCGCGTACCCAAGAGCCTGGAAAACGAAGGCCCCTAACAGCAAGGCGGCTGATCCTGCCGCCGCAGTCATGCCGAGAGATTTTGGTGTCAGGGTCAATGAACGCTCCCGTTGGCAATCGATGGACCTGTTTCTCGCTTGTCAGGTTACGTAGACGGCAAAAGGCCTGTTATCATTCAGAGATTTGTAACGGTATGTATCCGTCTCGACCCTCAGCCGACTCTGATCCACGTTGCCATACCGTCGGCTTGGTGGCTCAACATGTGGCAATGCAGCATCCAGGATCCCGGATTGTCCAGGACGACGAGAATATCCCGCGTCTCGCCGATATCCAGGAAGGTCGAGTCCCGGTATGGACCGGCTTCCCCCGCCGCATCGAGTTCCCAGAAATGGTGGCCATGCAGATGCATGACGTGTGGAAACCCGGTTTCGTTGCGGATTGAAATGCGCACGGTCGTCCCCTGCGCGACGGATAGGAAAGGGGTTCGAGGCAGTCCAGATACGTCATTGAGCGCCCATGTTCCAGTGCCGTTATGGGACGCGCTTCCCGCACCTCCCTGGAGCACCAGCTCCGCGGTTTGGCCGGGGTCTTGCGGGGCGGGCATTCGGTTGGCGGGCAACGCGGTGATGGGCACTTTCGCAGGGTCACGAGAGCCGGAAACAGCGATTTCGCCAAGGCTCAACGTCCACTCTCCAAAGCTGTCGTCGAATCTAATAGGCCCGGTCGCATCACCAATCACATCGCATCTTTGCCCCGGAGCTAGGAGGATGGGTTCGAGTGTCTGTGGCTGCGCCAGGGGCATACCATCCAGTGCAACGATCTTGCCTGCCAGACCGTCCAGCCCGACACGGTAAACCCTGTCGATAGAGGGATTTATCAGGCGCAAACGCAGGCGGTCGCCTTGTCTCACATTCTTGCTGGTTCCATTGGAAACAAGCGCCGTGACCGTATTGCCGATACGGCCCTCGGTCGCGAAATGAGCCGGGTTGAACCCTTCGTCGTACTGTCCGGACTGATCCAACAAGACATCGAAGAACTGAACAACAATGTCATGGTCGACAGCCGGCGCATTTTGCTCCTCGACGATGAAGGCGCCGAAAAGGCCGCGGCTGACCTGATCGTAAGACAGGTAATGCGAGTGATACCAATACGTGCCGGCATCCGGGACGCCGAATTGATAACGATACGTGTCGCCCGGAATGACCACATCCTGAGTGAGAACGTTGACACCATCCATCCGATTTGGAACCCGCAACCCATGCCAGTGAACAAGAGCGCCCTCCTCCAATCGGTTATCGAGGGTAATGCGGGCGGTTTGTCCTTGTCGCATTCTGACTTCTGGGCCCGGCAGACCACCGTTGAAGCCCAACATCGACACGTCGTACCCAGCAAGGCGCGCCTTGATCGATTGGGGCGCGAGGATCAACTCGCGTGTCGCTGCTGGCAAGCGGGTACCAGCCAGCGCAACGGTCATCCCGCCAAGGAAAGACCTCCGGCTCAAAGACAATTCCGTCACCTCATGAATGATGGACTGGCTTTCGCCAACTGCCGCACTTGTGCCATTTCCGGAAGAGGAACTTCAAGGCGACAGAACGCTCCTCACGCCGTTGTCACTTTGGGATACAGGAAGACGCGGGCGCCAATTTCTACGCGATCATACAAATCTTTTACGTGTTCATTCGTCAACCGCGCGCATCCATTCGACACGGCCGATCCAATGGTTTCCGGAGCGTTGGTTCCATGAATACGAAGATAGGTATCGCGTCCCTCATCATCATAGAGATACAGCGCGCGGGCCCCGAGCGGGTTGTTTGGCCCGCCTTTCAGCCCATCCTTGTACTTCGCGTATTTGCGTGGCTCGCGCCGGATCATGGCGTTCGTTGGCCGCCACCATGGCCATTTGGCCTTGCGCGCTACCGTGAACTCTCCGGGTTCGTACAAACCTTTGCGCCCTACCCCGACCCCGTAGCGGATCGCCATCCCGTCCTCGAGCATGAAATAAAGGAAAAAATCGTCGGGAACGACGTGGACATCGTCTTTAACCCAGTCACCACGACGGGTGTTTACCAATTGCGGTTCGAACCGTTCGGGCAATTTGACTTTGTGGGCCCAGGCAATTGTGGGCAGAAAGCAACCCATCGCTCCGGCACAAATCAATTCTCGTCTCGTGAAATTCTGCATGGCGCGATCTCCTCGGACCCATGAAAATTCAGTGCGCGTCAGGGGCAAAGAAAAGAAGCCGTGAACCGGGGCAAACGACGCGCCTTTGTTGCCTTGAAACTACGAAAATTCGCGCTTTTGGAACTCTCCAGCGCTGGAATGTTGTTGTTTTACAGAGAACTGCAAGGAGGTGACTGGAAATGCACTACTCACGGTTCTTTATGATGATCGGAACATCGACCGTGGTCATGTTCGTTCTGATGTACCTGAACACCTATCTTTGGGGCCATATCTTCTTTTCGGAGACACGCCTTTACATGGCCATCCTGATGGGGGCGACCATGGCCGTGATCATGTTGGCGTACATGTTGTCCATGTATCAGAACACCAAAGCCAACATCGCGATCTTCGGGGGCGCCATACTTGTCTTTGCGGCAAGCCTCTGGCTGGTACGCGGGCAATTTACGGTGCAGGACAGGTCCTACATGCGCGCCATGATCCCGCACCACTCGATCGCCATCATGACGTCGACTCGTGCCGAGATCACCGACCCGCGCGTCCGGGGGCTCGCAGACGACATTATCTATGCGCAGGACAAGGAAATCGCCGAAATGCGCTACCTCATTGCTGACATTGGCGCAAACGGTGAGGCATCGGCCACGCCGACCGGAACGCCGGTACAGGTCGTGGATGCGCAACAGGCGCTTCAAACGGAGGTCGTGTCAAAAATCGATCCCGAGTTTCTGACGGAAGACGAAATCGCAGCGGTGTTCCCGAATGGTGGAGACTGCCGATTTGCCTACACCTCGGACAGTCCAGCCGTGCTGGTGACCGGTGAGACCGGCGAAGGGACTGGGGCCGCGATGAAGATCAGCGGTGACCTGGTGCGCCTGGATGCGCAGGGCGAAAATGCGTTTTCTCAAGGCCCGCTATCGGCCGAGATCGTAGAGACAGACGGTGACCTGACCGATCTGATCGTCAGCGCGGAACCGACTACGAAGCCGGGTTCCGTGGTCAATTCACCTGCGCCGGATAAGGAGGAAAGCATATGCCCCGGGACACAGACAGTAAATCCGCGCAGCTTTATCGCATGGTCATGCCGGGCCATGTCTGCCCCTACGGTCTGAAATCGAAAGACCTGCTGGAGCGGCAAGGCTTCGAGGTGGAAGACCATCCGCTTGAGACCCGTGAAGACACCGATGCTTTCATGGAGAAGCACGGGGTCGAGACGACGCCGCAGACCTTCATCGGCGGAGAACGGATCGGCGGCTACGATGATCTCAGGGTGTTCTTTGACATCGACCCACCCGAGGAAGAGCAAAGCGACACGACCTACCAGCCGGTCATCGCGATCTTTTCCGTCGCCGCGCTATTGGCACTGGGCCTGTCTTGGCACCAGTACGGGTCGGTCTTTACCTTGCGCGGGTTCGAATGGTTCATTTCGCTGTCCATGACCATTCTCGCGATCCAGAAATTGCAGGATGTCGAAGGGTTTTCGACGATGTTCCTCAACTACGATCTGCTGGCGCGCAAATGGGTACGATACGGCAAGCTTTATCCGTTCGGCGAAGCGTTGGCAGGTGTCCTGATGACTGCCGGCGCGCTGCTGTGGCTCTCGGCGCCTGTCGCCCTGTTTATCGGCACGGTCGGCGCTGTCAGCGTATTCAAGGCTGTCTACATTGACAAGCGGGAGTTGAAATGCGCCTGCGTCGGCGGTGACAGTTCCGTCCCGCTGGGGTTCATTTCGCTGACGGAAAACCTGATGATGATCTTCATGGGTATCTGGATGCCGGTCCGCGCAATTTGGTTCTGAAACGTGCCGAACCGGCATCGATTATTCGGACATTCGTACAGGTGAGAGATCTGCGAGGATCGGGCAATCCGGACGATGATCCCCGGCACATTTCTCCACAAGCTCGGTAAGCGTCGTTCTCATGGATTGCAGTTTCTCTATCTTCTCCTCGATCTGGCGAAGATGGTCTTCCGCAACCGTTTTCACCTGAACGCTTTCGCGGTTTTCATCCTCGTAGAGAGCCAGAAGCGTCCTGCAATCTTCGATGGTGAACCCCAAGGCCCGTGCTCGACCGAGAAACGCCAGCTTGTGAACGTGGTTCTCGGTGAATGCGCGATAGCCGTTCTCACTTCGGTTCGGGCGGATCAGCCCGATTTCCTCGTAGTAGCGGATTGTTTTTGGGGGCACACCCGATTGTCGGGAAACGTCTCCGATGTTCATGTCGAACCTCCGTTATTCTGCTGGAGCAGGAGTGACAGCTGCCAGCTCTGCCGGGATTGCGCGCTGCTCGTCCATCGCCGGCGCGATACCTCGCAGGCGCAGGGCATTGGTTAGAACGAACACCGACGACAACGCCATCGCGCCCGCCGCGAGAATTGGTGACAGGAGCAGCCCAAAGGCCGGATAAAGCACCCCGGCGGCGACCGGAATCAGCGCGACATTGTAGGCAAAGGCCCAGAACAGGTTCTGCCGGATGTTTCGCATGGTTCGCCGCGACACTTCGAAGGCATTCACCACGCCGCGCAAATCGCCGGACATCAGGACGACATCCGCGGACTCGATGGCCACATCAGTGCCGGTGCCAATGGCGATACCCACATCGGCATGCGCCAGCGCCGGGGCGTCATTGATCCCGTCGCCGACAAAGGCGATGCGCTTGTTCCCTTCGCGCAAACCGTCAAGCGCCGCGACCTTGCCGTCTGGCAGAACGCCGGCAACGACATGGTCGATGCCGGTTTCGCGGGCGATGGCTTCGGCGGTTTCGCGTTTGTCCCCTGTGATCATCGCAACCGCAAGACCCTTCTCGTGCAGCGCTGCGATGGCTGCGCGGCTTGCCGGTTTGACCGGATCGGCGACGCCGATCACGGCGGCGACACGTCCATCTATGGCAGCGTAAAGCGCCGTGCGACCCTTGCTTGCGATCTTCGTTTCCTCTGGAGTCAATGCCGAGACGTCAATGCCTTCGCGCGCCATGTAGCGGTCGGCCCCAACCAACACCTCCACGTCTTCGACCACGGCGCGCACGCCGTAACCTGTGACCGATTGAAAGCCTTCGGCCCCCGCAAGAGGTGCGCCCTCGGCCCGCGCGGCACGGACGATGGCGTCCGCGACAGGATGCTCGGAGAGCGACTCCACGGCGGTGATCTTCGAGAGCGTTGTTGAACGATCGAACCCTTCGGCCAGCACCAGGTCAGTCAGTGCGGGTCGCCCCTCGGTCACCGTGCCTGTTTTGTCGAGGGCGACCACATCAACGGAATCAAGTTGCTGCAAGGCGTCGCCCTTGCGGAACAGGACACCCATTTCCGCAGCACGTCCCGTCCCGACCATGATCGAGGTCGGCGTCGCAAGCCCCATCGCGCAGGGGCACGCGATGATCAGCACCGACACACCGGCGATCAGCGCCATTGTCAGGGCCGGATCAGGCCCGAAAACCAGCCAGACCAGCACGGTCGCCGCCGCGATCGCCATGACGGCAGGTACGAACCAAAGCGTGATCCGGTCGACCAATCCCTGGATCGGCAGCTTGGCGCCCTGGGCCTCTTCGACCATGCGAATAATTTGCGCCAGGGTTGTGTCGGCGCCGACCCGGGTGGCGCGGAATTGCAGACTTCCGGCACCATTGACCGTCCCGCCGGTCACCGGATCTCCGGCACTTTTTTCAGCGGGAATCGGCTCGCCTGTCAGCATGCTTTCGTCGACGCGGCTGGTCCCCTCGATGACCTCGCCATCAACCGCGATGCGTTCACCAGGGCGCACGATGACGATGTCACCCTGAACTAGCGCATCGATCTCGATCTCTATGCTTTCACCGTCCCGCATCACGCGTGCGGTCCGCGCCTGAAGCCCCAGCAGCTTCTGGATGGCCGCGCCCGTTCTCCCCTTAGCGCGCGCTTCAAGAAAACGCCCCAGCAAGATGAGGACGACGATGACCGCTGCCGCCTCGAAGTAGACAGAGCGCAGCGTGTCAGGCAAGGCCGATGGTACGAATGTCGCAACTACGGAATAGAAGTAAGCCGCCCCGGTGCCGACCGCGACGAGGCTGTTCATGTCGGGCGCGCCCCGGAATAGGGCCGGGAAACCCTTGGTGTAAAACGTCCGGCCCGGGCCGAAGAGAACGATTGTCGTGAGAACGAATTGAAGAAGCCAACTCGTCTGCTGACCAATAGTGGTCTCGATAAGCATATGAACGGCCGGAATGACGTGGCCACCCATCTCGATCAAAAAGACCGGCAAGGCGAGGATGGCTGCAAAGGTGACCCGTTTGGCAAGCGCCAGAGCCTCTTCCTCCTTGCGCGCAACCCTGTCGTCACCGGCTTGGGCCGTTGCCACGGTGGCCGGATACCCTGCCGCGCCGCTTGCATCGATCAGATCGGATGTCGTGACAAGACCTTCGACGTAAACCACCGTCGCCGTCTCGGAGGCGAGGTTGACGTTCACCTCGACCACCCCGGGCACCGCGGCAAGCGCCTTGTCGACCCGCCCGACACAAGAGGCACAGGACATGGCCGCAATCGTGAGTTCGGCCCTGACCGTCCGCGCAGGGTAGCCCAGCTCGCGGAGAGTTTCGATGACTTCCGGAACGCGCTTGAGCGCGTCCACGCTCATACGCGCGGTTTCGGATGCAAGATTCACCGACACATCCTCTACGCCGTCGATTGCATTCAATGCGCGATCGACCCTGCCGACACAGGACGCGCATGACATGCCTTCGATCGGCAGGCTGATCTGTTTGGGTTCGGGCATATGTTTCACCTGTTTTTCCATTCGAGGTGGAATGTAGGGCTTCCAGTAACTGGAGGGTCAATGGGAGGGCGCCAAATAAATTTCTTCTCTTGACCTTCCAGCGCGGGGAAGCCCCATGTCACCGGCAGAAATCAGATCAAGGAGTGGTTCCGATGAAGTTCAGCGTTCCGGACATGAGCTGTGGGCATTGCACCGCAGCAATCGAAAGCGCAGTGAAAACCGCAGATCCGAATGCAGGCGTAGAATGTGACCTTTCTGCCCGACAAGTGCGTGTCGACAGCGTGTTACCAGCCGATCAGGTCCAAGCGATCATTCGGGATGCGGGCTATGACGTGGAACCTGCGGCCGCTTGATGCAGTGCCCGGACCACCCAGGGGCGGTCCGGGCAAGAACTTTCAGTCTTCGTCTTTGCGGGCTTCTTCGACCAAGTCGGCAAGCTGCGCCTTTTCGACAAAGCCAGGCACCAGCGCGTCACCGATCACGAAAGACGGCGTGCCGTTGAAGCCCAGAGCTTGGGTCAGTTGCATGGATGTCGCAATGTGCTCTTCGACCTCGGGGGCCTCCATGTCCTTGCGCAACTGCGCGATATCCAGGCCGATCTCCTCGGCAACGCGCAGCACGGAGGCCTCTTCCGCGCGGCCTTCCAGCCCCATCATCGCCCAGTGAAACTCTTCGTATTTGTCCTGCTTGCGCGCTGCCAAGGCCGCTTTCGCGGCGAACACCGATCCGTCTCCGAGAATGGGCCATTCACGATAGACGAGGCGAATGTTTGGATCCTCTTCGATCAAAGCCCGCACCTCGGGTTTGACCCGCCGACAATAGGGACAGTTGTAGTCGAAAAATTCCACAACGGTGACGTCCCCTTCCGGGTTGCCGAGAACCGGCGCATTCGGATCGTTCTCGATCAGATCGCGCTGGTCATTCAGAACTTGGGCCTGACTGAGCTCCTGCGCTTGCGCCTGCCTCTGTTCGAGGATCGCCACGGCCTCCATGACAATCTCCGGGTTCTCGCGGATTGCCTCGAGCACAAGTTCCTTGACCCGGGACTCTGACAGTTCGTCGGCGAGTACCGGTATCGGAAGCAAGGCAGCTATCGCGACCGTCGTGAAGGCTTGTCTGAAACGCATTTTAATTATCTCCCCGTTGTTCGTCGGCTTCTGTCCGCGCGGCCTGGACTTCGCGAACGCGGTCTGGCCAGGTGGACCGGATGAAGGCCAGGATGTTGTGAATTTGCTGGTCGGTCAGCACGTCTGCGAAACCCGGCATTCCGCTGTCGTATTCGACACCCTGACGCGCCAGAAGCGCCGCACCCCCCAGTTTTGTGTAATCGAAGAGCAGGCTGTCAGGATGATGCCAGGTGTGACCCGTCTCATCATGCGGTGGTGCTGGCAGGCGCCCATCCGCGCCGGGCGTTCGCCATTCCGGCTGGCCTTCCAGATTTGCGCCATGACAAGACGCGCAGTTGTCTGCGTAGAGCAACGCGCCTTCTTGGATGTCGGAGCTCTCCGCCTTGGACGCGCTGCCGACATCCGAGGATGCACTGGTCGAGAGCCAATAGGTGAAAGCGGCTGCGACAACAGTGATCGGAACGGACCAAACGAGATACCTCATGTGACCCGCATCCAGGTTGTCATGCCGGACGCGGCGTGGCTGAGCATGTGGCAATGGAACAGCCACTTGCCGGGATTGTCCGCCGTAAAGGCGATCTCGCGGGACTCGTTGCCAGCCAACAGGATCGTGTCGCGCATCGGTCCGAACGCGCCGTCGGGGCGCAGCTCGCGGAAATGCATTCCGTGCAGGTGCATCGCATGTGGGAACACGGTCTGGTTCTCGATCTTCAAGCGCACCGGCTCGTTCAGGGATAGATCGGCCAATGGCGTGTCGGTCATTTCGGCGACATCATTCAGGGCCCAGAACTTGCCCGCCTGGGCAAGCTGACGAAACCCAAGGCGTTCCCCTCCGAGCATGGCAGACTGCATCCGCCCCATTGCTCCACCGGACATGACCAGTCGCAAATCACGCGCTTCGGCAAGGTCCGGCGCGTGTGCCGCGGGATTCGGCGGCAGCGGCAGCGGCTTGTCTCTCGGTACTGAACTGGTTGTGCCATCGACGGAAAAAGTCACCAGCGGGGTCAGTTGATCATCATCGCCGATGCGCAGCACCTCTGCGGTTCCGCCTTCGTCTGCGGTCACATCGACGATCAGGTCCACGCGCTGTGCGGGACCGAGGATCAATTCACCGTCAACCGGCTGGGGTTGGCCGATAGGCATCCCATCCAGGGCCATCGTCCAGCCACTCACCCCCGATAGCCTCAGCGGGAAAATCCGCGCGCTAGCTGCGTTGATGATGCGCAAGCGAATGCGTTCGTTACGCTTCGCGGGCAAGGTCAGGTCATAGCGCCCATTGGTCGTGATGAAGTTGCCGGTACGTCCACTATGGCTCATCATCATAGGCTGTTCGAAATTGTCGAACAGCTGCCCGCTCTCAGGGTCGAGCAACCAGTCCTCCAGAACGATGACTTCCTCGCGGTCGATGTCCGGCCCATCGGCCTCTTCGACGATCAAGGCACCGCGCAAACCACGCGCGACTTGCTCGTATGAGCGATTATGCGCGTGATACCAATAGGTGCCCGCGTCTGGTACGACGAAGTCGTAGTCAAAGGTTTCACCCGGTGCCACGGGCTCCTGGGTCAGCCCTGAAACGCCATCCATCGCGTTGTCGATCCGGATTCCGTGCCAGTGAACCGAACTGGGGTCAGGAACCTCGTTGCGGAACCTGCGGCGCACCCGATCGCCTTGAGCGACCCGAATTTCCGGAGCCGGAACGAGGCCGTCATAGCCCCAGATCTCTGTTCCCGGGTAGGTGTCCGGAAGAAGCTGTTGACGCGCAACCTTGGCAACCACGTCCTCGAACGGGGTTGCGGCATAAGCCGACCGCGGGATGGCCGCCGCGCAGGCCGCCAGTGTCGCATGGCGCAAGAAATCCCGACGTGTTTGTTTCATTTCGATCCTCGATAAAGCGAGGGCTTGTTGCCCCCGCGTGATGTTAGTTCGAAGCGGGGTTCTCCGCCTCGACCGTGTCCTTGTTCAGCAGGAAAAGCGCCATCGCTTCGCGATCGGCAGGTGTCAGAAACCGAGTTCCCTCGCGAACCACTTCCGCCATGCTGCCGCCGAAAGCATCGCCCGAAGGGGTGATGCCGGTCTGGAGCGCATAAGCGAGGTTTGAAACCGTCCAGTCGTTTTTGGCCAGGTCTTTTGGCCGTATCGCGGGTGCCTTGCTGCCACCGGGAAGCTGGGCGTTGCCTGCAAAGGAAGCACCGATATCGCGACCTCCTGCAAGATTGCGCGGCGTATGGCAGGCTCCGCAATGTGCCGCACCGCGCACCAATTCCCGTCCGCGGTTCCATGCGCCGCTTCGCCCTTCAACCGGTTCGGTATCCGGATCGTAGAAGAACGCCGCTCGCCAGAGCTTCAGCCCCCATCGTTGATCGAATGGGAAGCTGACATCGTTTTCTGGTGCAGGTTCGTCCACGGGCGGCACGGTTTGAAACGCCGCCCAGAGGTCAGCGATATCCTGGTCAGAAAAATCCGCATAGAACGTATATGGGAAAGATGGATAGTAGGGCGTTCCATCGGGGCCGATCCCCTGCCGCACGGCTTTTGCGAACTGTTCTGCCGTCCATTCGCCCATGCCATGTTTGGGGTCGGTCGTCAGGTTGGGCGGATAGAACGTTCCGAACGGGGTTTCGAGCGGCGCCCCTCCGGCAAGTGGTGCGCCGCCCGCTTCAAAATTGGTATGACAGGCAATGCACCCACTGGCGCGCGCCAAATATGCGCCCCGGTCGACATTGCCCTCTGTTGCAATCGGAGTCACTGCACTGCCGACAGGCCATGCAATAACAGCGCCGAGGCCGGCCGTGCCAAGCACGGCGACCCCGCTGACGAGTGTCAAAAACCGGCGCATGGTTAGTCTTCTTCCGCCCGGAAGCGTTCATGGCATGCGGAACAGACCTGGGTCGTCATCGCGAATGCCGCGTCGGCGGGCATTTCGGAAATGGCGGCGGCATCCATCATGCCGCCTCTGCCCATCATCGCGCTCCCGCCCATCATGGTTGTATCGCTTCCCATCATGGATCCGCCGCCCATCATCGAGGCGCCATCCGTGGAGGTATTGCCACCCATGCCGCCTAACCCATTGTCGGCTGCGCGTTCCAGGCCCTCAGAGTATTCCTCCAGCTGACTTGCCAATGCTGCGAAGCGGTCCCAATCGGTCCACACCTCGTCTTTGGCTTCCGAGGGCATGCCCCCCGTGCCCTCCGGGAACAGCTTTGTCATGCTCTCGCCGGCGTGCTGCTGGAACAGGCGCGCTGCATCGCCCACTGTTTCTGCGTCATAGGCCGTTTCACCCCGCATCATCGGGGCTACGGTTTTGACTGCCTTTCCCATGGCGGCCATGGCATCCATGCGTTCCTTTACGATGCCCGTGGCACCGCTATGCGCAAATGCCGCAACCGCGGTTCCTGCAATCAACACTGCCGCTGTGATAGTTGTCTTCTTCATGTCTTGGATCCTTCTTTGGGTCTGCTTTTCGAGCGATGTGAAATCAGACCCACCGTCGTGGCGGTGGAGGATCGCTGGTGGAGCGCAACTCTGTTAGTTGGGTCGCGGCGTCTTGCATGACAGCCGTCAGCAACTGAGGCTCGTAAACCACGTTTGGCTGGAGAAACACCACAGCCGTGACAGAACAATCGAGTCCCGGATGACAGTGGCCAGAGGCCTCGTTCGTCGATGACCCTACATCTTCGTGAGCGTGAAATTCTTGCGCCAAGGACGCTTCACCATGAAACGCTGGCGCCTCAGGCACTCCGAGAACCACTTGGAAAAGGCCGAAAACGATCGACAGAATCCATCGGTTTGTCTTCGACCAACGCATCAGTCAATCCCGTTGGCCCGCTGTAGTTCGCGGACATAGGCGGCAACCATCTTGACGTCTCCTTGTGTCAGTCCTTCGATCCTTGGCATATTACCGAATTTCCAGTGATGCGCACGCACGCCATTTTGAGCGGCCAGAACAAAGGCCATGTCTGAATGGTGGCTTGGCTCGTAAATCTTGTGCACAAGAGGCGGGGCAATCCCGTTTTGTCCCGCTGCGTTTGCTCCATGGCACTCGGAACACTTAGCCTCGAATATGGTTTTCCCAATCGTGGCTTGCTCCGAGAATTCTGCCGGCAGTTGGACCTGAACGATTGGGTCGCCTGCTTCTATCTTACTCGTGTCAGGAGGCGTCATGGAATGACCCATCGCTGTATCTTCCGCAGAAATGAACTGCCAAGTTGCAACTCCCCCGCCAGCTATAACTACGGCTGCGATAAGTGCGGTCAATTTATCCATGCTTGTGTCTTCCGTCTTGCCCGTTGTGTCAGATGAGTTTGACCTGAGTGCCGACAGGCATGCGCTCATAGACCTCCTCGATTTGTTTGTTGAACAAACCGATGCAGCCGTTTGACGACCGACGGCCGATCTTGCGCGTATCCTGTGTCCCGTGAATACGGTAGTACTGCCACGACAGGTACAGTGCACGAGTGCCCAAGGGGTTGTCCGGATCACCCCCCTCGACACGAGCCGGCCATTCCGGATTGCGTTCCCGCATGGAGGGCGTTGGCGCCCAACTGGGGTTTTTGCGTTTTTCCACCACTTCGGTGTAACCGCGTTTGGTGAGTTCGTCGGTCAGCGGAACGGAAGTTGGGTAGATCCGCATCTCGCCATCTGATGTCCAATGCTGGAGCGACTTCGTCACGGTATCGGAGATGATGATCCCCTTTCCGAGTGCGTCGAAGTGGTCTTGCCAGTCATGAACTCGGAAAGAAGAAATGTTGCGGCGAATGGTTTCGGCTCGAACCACGCTTGGTGCAGCCAAAGCGACAGCCGCATACCCCAATAGGCTTCGTCGATTGATCTTTTTGTTTCGCAATGTCGTCATGACACACTCCTAGCCTCGGGTTTGTTGCATCTCTTTTACGGGAGACCCGGCATCAGGCAACCTGACAAGGCCGCGAGAAGTGTATCCATTTGTATCCTTGACCTTACCCTGCTGGAGGGTCGCAAATGGCGCGAAGAACGAGACAATGAGGGTGTCATGGACCACCAAAACCACAGAAAAAAGCCGATCACGGACAGGCTCATGCATTACGGAATGATGGCGTGTTGCGTCGTCATGCTGCTGCCCATTGCGGGATTTTTTCTTGCCGGCGGCACATTGGCGGGCATGTGGGGCAATGCAGCGGCTTTCGCCCCACTCCTGCTTTGCGTCGGTGCGCATCTCGTGATGCACAAATTTATGGGAAAGTCGTGCCATTCGAACGAAGAGAAAGGCAGTATCGAAGAAACACCCGTGTCCGTGCCTTCTGCGATTCCCGTGGTTGCACGCAACAGGCGATAATTTGCGCGGGAAAATGCGAGCAAGCGCATGGTTGCTGACGATTACAACGCTTGGCGGATGCGCCGCAAGTCTTGAAGACTGTCCCGAGCGGGAGGTCATCGTTTCCACCAAGCAGGCATCGATCATCCTCCCCGACGGGTGTCGGTTGATATCCTCGTCCTCTGCCGACGTAGCGCGTGTTGTTTGTTCTGATGGTCGACAAGGCTTTGCCGTCGGCGGTCTTTGAGACAAAGTTCCGGGTGCAGATTCAACCCGAGCCGGCTTTAAGGGAAGGAAGCGGATCCTTGGCGAAAACCCTGTCGACACTGCGCCGGGTTCTGATTTTGCCCGCACTGATCCTGGCGCTTTCCTCTGGCAGTGGCTCGGCGGAGACATCAGCCGCGTATCAAAGCTCTCCGCTGAAGGCGCATCTCATCACGGCACAGGACGGTGTTTCCAAGAACACGCAGACTCTTTCCGCCGGACTTCATCTCCAACTGAACGAAAACTGGAAGACCTATTGGCGGTCGCCAGGAGAGGTGGGAATACCGCCTTCGGTCGAATGGAGCGGTTCCGAAAACGTCGCAGATGTCGAATTCATGTGGCCTTCCCCGACACGCTTCACCGCCTTCGGCATCGAAAATTTTGGTTATGCGGGTGAAGTCGTCTTTCCGCTGCGCATAACGCTCAAAGATCCCGGCGCACCTGTGACTCTTTCCGCGCAAGTCAAACTGCTGGTGTGCTCCAATGTCTGTGTCCCGGAAGAGTTTGACCTGTCACTTCGCCTCGGACGCGGCAACGACATCGACAGCACTGCGGCTGGGCTGATTGGCACGTTTTCCGAGCGCGTCCCCGAAGGAGCCGAGGCGGGTGGCGTCAGCGAGGCAAATGCCTTCATCGACGAAGACCTCACGGAGTTGATCGTCAATCTGCGCGTCGATGAACCACTCCAGTCGCCGGATGTGTTTCCCGAACTGGGTATCGGTGTTGCGCTTGGCAAACCCGATATACGTTTGGGAGAAGAGGATCATTTGCTTTGGGCGCGCTTGCCGATCCTCTCGTCGAATACGGATGTGACGGTGGCGCCGTCGATTACCGTCACCGATGGCGAGAACCGGGCCTTCACCGTGATTGCGGATCGCGTGGCGCGACGTACGGCACCGCCCTTCGAACTGGCCGCCACGACACCGGACATGATGGAACTGCTCTGGATTGCCGTGATCGCGCTGCTGGGTGGATTGATCCTGAACGTGATGCCCTGCGTGCTGCCGGTGCTGTCCATCAAGGTGTCGTCTGTGCTCAAACACACAGATCACGACACAACCCGTGTCCGGTTCGGTTTCGTCGCAGCCGCCGCTGGCATCATGACGTTCATGTGGGGTCTGGCGCTCATCCTTTGGGCGCTCCAGACGGCAGGGCTCAGCGTCGGGTGGGGGCTGCAATTTCAAAGTCCGCTATTTCTTGCGGTGATGATCGCAGCCCTGCTCATCTTTTCGGCAAATCTGTTCGGAGCGTTCGAGTTCGCCCTTCCACAAGGCATGCAGACAAGGCTTGCAGATACCGGAGGGCGGAGCGGATATTCCGCCGACTTTTTCACCGGCATGTTCGGTGCCGTCATGGCGACGCCTTGTTCGGCACCGTTCCTCGGCACCGCGGTGGCCTTTGCTTTGGCCGGGCGTGGCGTGGACATTCTCATCGTCTTTACGAGCCTCGGGCTCGGCCTCGCCCTGCCCTATCTCGTCATCGCCGCGTTCCCGCGTCTGGTCGCGTTCATGCCCAAACCTGGCCGGTGGATGCTGATCGTCAAGAGCTTGATGGGGATCTTGCTGCTTGCAACCGCCGTTTGGCTGTTCTGGGTGCTCGACGGTGTCGCCGGGCTGGCCTCCGTCATCGCGGTCGCGGCGTCTTCCGGTCTCGCCGTTCTGATCTTGTCCCTCCCGAATGTGCAGTCCCAATTCAGATGGTCTATTGCCACGGCCAGTCTTGTTCTGGCTCTTGCCGCGGGTCCTCTCCTGCAGCAATCAGCGCCTGCCCGTGCAGGGTCGCAATCGGCGTTGGCTTGGGTCGCATTTGACCGTTCGGACATAGCGAAACGCGTGTCCGCAGGAGAGGTCGTCTTTGTCGATGTAACAGCTGACTGGTGCCTGACTTGCAAAGCGAACAAGACACTTGTCATCGACCGGGAGCCGGTCCGCAGTACGCTGGACGCGCCAGGCGTCACGCCGATGCAGGCAGATTGGACACGCCCGGACGCGCGCATTTCCCGTTACCTTGAGAGTTTCGGCAGATATGGCATCCCTTTCAATGCCGTCTATGGACCGTCGGCACCAAACGGCATTGTGCTGTCCGAATTGCTTACGACCGAAGACGTGATGGACGCCTTGGCGCAAGCCAGCGGTCGAGATGTTTCCGCAAAGGTTGCCGGACAGGAGTGATCTGCCCGGGCGGGACACCGACCAGCAGTCAGCCGCCGAGCCGCTCGAGCGCAGCGCGGACCGCCGCACGCCGAGGATCATTGGCGGGCTGCTGCTCCAACAGCGCTTCAGCCTTACGGTAGGCCTCAATGGCGCGATCCTGCTCCTGAAGGACGGTATAGGCGTTTGCCAGCCGCATCCAACCATCCAGATCTTCCGGTTCATCCTCAAGACGCCCAGCCAGCCGCGAGACCATCGAGCGGATGAACTCCGCGCGGTCCGCGTCATTCATCTCTGACGCCGCCGCAACATCTGCCGCACTCGGGCCGGGTTGTGATGTCGGCCCGCTGGGTAGATCGACGACCGGGAGGTCGGCGGCCGCTGCAATCCGGTTGATCTGCAAAACGTATGTTTCCATCCAGGGCACGAACGTCTTTTCCTGGTTCAGCCGGGAAACGAGCAGATCGTAGGCCTTACGCGTCTCTTCTTTTTGAAGATGGTAGAGAGACTCGAAATAGGTTGCCGCAGGATTGGATGGGTCAAGTTCCAAAGCGCGATCAATGGCCAATTTCGCCCGTGGAATAACAACGCCATCATTGGCAACCGCGACAGCCTCCGCCAGCATAGAGAATGTCGCGGAGGTGGCATCCTCCCGTTTGGCGACAACTTCAAATGCTTCGACAGCATCAACTGTTCTGCCCATGCGCTGATAGGTCTGGCCCAACAGCATCCACCCTTCGCTGGGGCCGCCGGTCGGATCGGATACAAGCCTTTCGCGAAGTTGTATTGCAAGCGCCGTCACTTCATCAGTCTGTGCGCGCTCCTCTGCACGGGCAGCGAAGGCCATTGAAGGCACCTCAGGCGATCCCATTGTCAGATAGTAGCCCGCGGCAATAACCGGCGCGAGGACCGCCGCGACAACGAGAGTGACTCTGCCGCCATTGCGGGATGATCCGGTTTTTTCTCCCGAATTGCGGGTCGTCGCGAGGATCCGTTTCTTGATTTCGAGTCTGGCTGCTTGAGCTTCCTGTTCAGAAATCAAACCGCGGTCCATGTCTCGTTGAATTTCCCGCATCTGATCGGCAAGGATCGCCGGTACCGCATCTCCTCTGGTGAGAGTGTTCGATTTGGACAGCAGCAGCGGGTAGAGGACAATTCCGACTGCGAGCAGCGTCAGAAGACCGAAAATACCCCAGATCATGACGCATCCCCCGCTTCGTTTCGTCTGAGAATTTCGGACACGGTGTTTTCATCCTCCGAGCCCAAATCTTCAAATGCCTCTTGCTTTCGCCGACTCATCAGTACCCCACCACCAACGAAAACCCCGATGAGGACGAAAGCGATCGGCGCAAACCAAAGCGCGTAGGTCGCAGGCTCCAGAGGCGGCTTCAGCAGCACGTAATCCCCGTACCGCGCCCGAATGTATTCGATCACCTCGGTGTCAGCGTCTCCGGTGACCAGTCGCTCGCGTACGAGCAGACGCAAGTCCCGCGCCACACCCGCGTTCGAGCTGTCGATGTCCTGGTTTTGACAGACGACGCATCGTAGATCCTTGGAAATCTCCCGCGCACGCTGTTCCAATACCGGGTCGCTCAGCATTTCGTCCGGTTCGACCGCATTGGCGGCAAAGGGAAAGAGCCCGATGCAAAACGCGAAAATCAACTGTCTCATAATGCTGCTCCATTTGGCAGTGCGCCTGCTTGCTTCAGGGCTTGCGTGAACCGTTCGACGGCGTCCGGACCGACGACCGGCCCGACATAGCGAAACAAAACGGTACCACCGCCATCGACGATGAAGGTTTCCGGCACGCCTGACAGGCCCCATTCGATCCCGGTGCGGCCCGACAGGTCGGACCCGATCCGCTCGTAGGGATTGCCGAGGTCATTGAGCCACTTCACGGCATCCTCTGGTTTGTCTTTGTAGTTGATGCCGAACAACCGCATGCCCCCGCGTTCGACAAAGCGTGTCAACACGGCATGTTCCGCGCGGCAGGGCACGCACCAGGACGCAAAGACATTGACCACGACCGGTCGTTCGTTGCCGACAAGATCGCTTCGGGCCAGGCCGGGTGTCTCCAACCCCGGCACGGGATCGAGATCGAACGCCGGGGCCGGTTGCGAGATCAGGACGGAAGGGATCTCATTGGGATCCCGGTCGGGATTGAGCCCCCAGAGAAAAAACCCCCCGAATATGACCGCCGCAATAAACGGCAGCCCGGCAGTGAGACGTTTCATCTTCTCTCCTACTCCGCAGGAACAGCATCGCTGGCTGGCTGTTTGGCGCGGCGCGGCGCCCCGACCCTCAAACGGCGATCCGACAAGGACAAACAGCCACCGATCACCAGCAAGATCGAGCTGATCCAGATCAGGTTGACGAGCGGTTCATAGAGGATCCGAAGGGTCCAGGCTCCGGCGTTGTTCACTTGATCGGAGGCCGGCGTTGCAATCGACGTATAGAGATCACCCGCCAATGTGGACCGGATGGCCGACTCCGTCGTCTGACTTTCCGCGACCGGGTAATACCGCCGTTCCGGGAACAGCTTCGTGACCAGTTCGCCATCCCGACGCACCACAAGGGTGCCGCGATCCGCGATGTAGTTCGGCCCTTGAACCTTTGCGGCCCCTTCGAAGGTGATGTCGAACCCGGCGATCGTGACTTCGGTCCCGGGGCCGGCAAAGACGATCTCCTCACTTTTCCATCCGGTCGAGCCGATCATCCCCATCATCAAAACGGCGACCCCGGCATGGGCAAGCGTCATGCCGTGTGACGCACGTGGGAGGTTGCGCGCGCGTCTCGCGCTCTCCGCAAGGGGAACCTCGAACAGGCGGATGCGTAGCGCCCATTCCCGTAGGGTTGCAAAAAGCAGCCACGCTGCACCGAGGATGGCAAGATAGGCCATGATCGGCCCACCGTTCAGAAGATACCATGCGGCCAAAGCTGCGATGACCGCCAGCACGGCCACGAACCGAATGCGATCGAGCAAACCGGCGATATCAGCCCGCTTCCACGACAGGAATGGACCAAGACCCATGAACACGACCAGCGCCAGCATCATCGGAATGAAGGCCGCGTTGAAGAAAGGTGGACCCACCGAGATCTTGTCCCCGGTGACAGCTTCGAGGATCAGCGGATAAAGCGTCCCGAACAGGACCGTTCCCGTAGCGGCGGCCAGAATGAGGTTGTTCACGAGCAGCCCGGCTTCGCGGCTGATCGGGCGAAACAGACCACCCGGCTCCATTTCGGGCGCCCGCCAGGCGTAGAGCGCCAGCGACCCACCGATGGACACGGCCAGCAGACCCAGAATGTAAAGCCCGCGCTCTGGATCGACGGCGAAGGCATGCACGGAGGTAAGCAGGCCGGATCGGACAATGAACGTGCCGAGAAGTGAAAGCGAGAAAGTCAGGATGGCAAGCAGGATGGTCCAGCTTTTGAACGCGTCGCGCTTTTCGGTGACGATGGCGGAATGCAGCAGCGCCGTGCCCAGAAGCCAGGGCATGAAGCTCACGTTCTCGACCGGGTCCCAGAACCACCAGCCGCCCCAGCCCAGTTCATAATAGGCCCACCAAGATCCAAGAGCGATACCTGCCGTAAGGCTGACCCACGCGGCCAATGTCCACGGGCGGACCCATCTGGCCCAGGCTGGATCGACGCGCCCTTCCAGAAGAGCCGCAACGGCAAAGGAAAATACGATGGAGAAGCCGACATACCCGAAATACAAAAGCGGCGGGTGCATGGCGAGACCCATGTCCTGAAGCAACGGGTTGAGGTCATTGCCGTCGAGCGGCGGCGGAAACACCCGCTCGAAGGGGTTCGACGTCAGCAGCAGGAAGGACAGGAAGCCGACGCTGATCCACGCCTGCACCGACAAGGTGCGCGCCTTGGTCTCGGCGGGGATGTTCGATCCGAACCAGGCGACGCCCGCGCCGAACACCGCGAGTATCAGGATCCAGAGCAGCAGCGAACCCTCATGGCTGCCCCAGGTCCCGGCCACCTTGTAGAGCATCGGCTTGAGCGAATGGGAATTCTCGACGACGTTCCTGACGGTGAAGTCGCTGGCGATGAAGGCCTGCATCAGCGCTGCGAAGGCTATGGCCACAAACAGCACTTGTCCTATTGCCGTCGCCTGGGCGGATTTCATCCAGACGGCGTTTCCACGCGATGCACCTGCAATCGGCAGAACGCTTTGAACAAGTGCGAGGACCAGCGCGAGGGCCAGTGCGAAGTGACCAATTTCCGGGAACATGGCGTTCTTTCCTATCCAGTGTCGGTGGGCGTCGCGTCGGACGGCTTTGGCGTCCGCGGCGGGGTCTATTCGTCGAGCGTTGCTTTGCGGTGACGGAACTCTTCTTCGTCGATTTCCCCATTCGCAAAGCGGCGCCGGAGCGCTTCCTGCGCGTCCGAGTCCGGGGGACGGGTGCCATTGTCCCGCAGCCTGAGTACCAGAAACACGATCAATGCGATCACGGCGCCCCAGAAGGCGAGCATCATGAAGCCGCCCATAAAGCCATAGCCTCCGCCCCATATGTGACCTGTCCAGGAGCCTGGACCATCAGCTCGCGCCATGCTGGCGGGCAAGCTGGCCAGCAACGTTGGAATGAGCGTTTTCAGTTTCATCTGTTTCTCCTTCGATTAGTTCGCTTTCATCCAGTGGGATGGTGACAATAGCGCGCAAACCCGCGCTGTTATGGTTGACCAGCTGGATATCGCCGCCATGGGATTGGACGATTGTCCTCGCGATTGAGAGCCCAAGCCCATAACCGCCCGTTTCCAGAGACCTCGATTGCTCGAGGCGATAGAAGGGATCGAAGACCTTTTCCAACTGGTCGACGGGAATGCCGGGCCCATTGTCATCGATGTTGAGTACGAGGTTCGAACCGTGGGTCGCCCAGCTGACTTTTGCGGCACCACCGTAGCGAACGGCGTTCTCAAGCAAGTTCCTCAGTGCCCTTCGGAACGCGTTGGGTCGAAGCCGCACGGCAACATCATCACTCGGGGCAAAGGTGCAGTGTGCCGCCATATCGCTGCACAAGCTGTCCAGAAAATTGCGCAGATCGACCACTTCGGAGCCTTCTGATCCGGTAAGGCCCCGTGCAAAGGTGAGCGTCGCTTCGACCATACTCTGCATCTCTTCGACCGATGCGATGAGGCTGTCCCGCGTCTCTTCTTCGTCAACCAGCTCCGCGCGGACACGCATAGCAGTCAACGGCGAGCGTAAATCGTGACCAAGCGCTGCGAGCATCCGTGTCCGATCACTGACAAACCGGGTCAGCCGTCGTTGCATGCGGTTGAAGGCGACGGTCAGATCCCTGACCTCGGTCGGCCCTGCGACGGTCAATTCAGGCACATCCTCGCCCCGGCCAAGATGGTCCGAGGCCTTCGACAGGTGCCGCAAAGGACGCGTCAGGCGCGTCATGACAAACCAGAAAATCGCCACCAAAAGCAGTCCGGCGGAAATTCCAAAGGTCAGCATCGAATAGAAAGGCCATTGGATTGGTGGACGCTCGAACCGCGTTCCGACATTCAGCCAACGCGCTCCCTTAATGGCGATCGACAGGTTCATTTCAACCGCTGTCAACTCTCCGCGCATCATCGCGAGATGCATTTCCGTCATTTCGTCAGAAAGATTGGGCAAGGGCCTCAATTCGCCCTCGATCTCGTGCAGTTCAACGCGAATATCGCGGCTGTAGCTATCGTCCATTAGCGCACGGATACGCCCTTCAACAAGGTCGCCATGCGAATGACTGGTGTGTTCCACACTCGGAGCGTCTGACAGATCAAACCGGATAAGTGGTGAATTTGCCGCGCGAAGGATGGAATTCTGCAGGTCCAACGGGGCCTCTTCGATCAACCGCGCCACATTCGCTGCGCGTCCAGCAGCCTCGAACCCCAAAGCAGCACGGATGGCCAGGCTGCGCTCGTCAGCGAACAGGAACAGGCTGATCGCCTGGGCCACGACAAGTGCCGCGACCACAAGCAGGATCAACTGGCCGCTCAGAGATCTCATCGCACGGCGCATCACGGCGCATCCTCGACATCGGCAGCCAGGCAGTATCCGCCGTTCCGCACAGTCTTGATGACACTCGGTCGCAATACATCCGGCTCGATTTTGCGACGGAGGCGGCTGATCTGATTGTCGATGGTGCGATCCATCGGGCCTGCCGTCCGACCAGCGGTCAGGTCAAGCAACTGGTCACGGCTGAGCACCATCCTCGCGCGTTCCAGCAGGACCGCCAGCAATTTGAACTCGGAGGTCGTCAATGGCGTTTCGGTTGCGGCCTCGTCAATCAGCACCTGCCGGTCGGTATCCAGTATCCAGTGCGCAAAACAAATCTTCCTCCCAGCCAGGGTTCCGGCCACGGGTTCGTCGCGGTTGCTTCTCCGAAGAACCGACTTGATGCGGGCGAGCAGTTCTCGTGGATTGAATGGCTTGGCGAGATAATCGTCCGCACCGATTTCCAGCCCCACGATCCGATCCGTTTCCTCACCAAGCGCCGTTAGCATGATGATCGGAAGATCACCTTCTGGCGCAAGTCTGCGGCAAACCGACAAACCGTCCTCGCCCGGCATCATGACATCGAGCACGAGCAGGTCGAAGTGACCGGTGGCCAGCTTGGCATCCATCTCCACGGCATCCCTGGCGACGGTCGTGCGCATTCCGTTCTTCTCCAGAAAGCGCGCGACGCTTTCACGTATTTGTGCGTGGTCATCCACGATAAGGATATGAGGTGGCGGTCCCATGGTGTCTTTCCTAAATCATCGTTGCATCGTGTTTCATGGGCAGAATTGTAGCCATTTGTATCAGGTCAGTCCCTTGCTACAGATGGATACAAATCTGTGCCTGCACCGTGTCGTGCTCCCGGGTAGCGTTGCTGGCATGTTATGTGACCTTTGGGATCGCAACCGATCAAAGGATGAGGTTTTCGAATATGGCTCTTGATTTGAACCGGCGCCGTTTCATTCTGGGTGCTCATATGACGGTGCTGACCGTCACGGCGTCACCGCTGCTGGCGCAGAGCCGATCTGTCTGGTCGGCAGAGAATGCCTTTGACGCGCTTCTATCGGATACGGCGCGGATCATCGATGTCAGAACGCGCGAAGAGTGGCAAGAAACCGGCGTAGGTGCTGGTGTATGGCCGATAAGCATGCACGCGTCCGGTTTTCCGGACCGATTGTTCAGGGCGAAGGAACTGAGCGGTGATCGCACCGTTGGACTGATCTGCGCCACTGGCGGACGCTCCGCATCGCTGCTTCGAGCGTTAAGACAAGCTGGTTATTCGGGCTACGCCGATATCTCGGAAGGGATGTTGGGATCAGGCGAAGGGCCTGGCTGGATCGCATCGAACTTGCCGACCGTTCCGGTGGATGTCGCCCTGAACGGGTTGCCCCCCGCGTTGGCCTGACCTGTGAAGAATCAATCGGTCCAGTTGTGCTAAAAAGCCTGATGTATGGTCAGATTGACCTGTTTGAATAGGAAGACGGGTTTGGGGGTATGACCGAGTTGATGGCCATGTTTGTCGGAATATGCGCGGCGATCCTGATGGGAATTGTCCATCATTATGCGTTGTCGGGCATTCTGAAGTTTTCCCCGCAGCGGTCGGATGGCTCCGGCTTTCGGATCATCCTGACGTTTTCCGCGTTGCTGTTGCTGCACGTATTGGAACTTGTGACGCTCGCCGTGTTCAACACGATGGTGGTGGCAAGCGTTCTGCCGCAATCGTTCAGCAACAGCCCGCCGATGTTTCAGGATGTTCTCTATGTTACGGGCATCTCGTTCTCGACCCTTGGCTATTCGTCCATAGAGGTGGTCGGGCCCTTTCGACTGTTGCTGATGCTGCAATCGCTTTTGGGCTTCATGTTGCTGACCTGGTCAGCGACGTTTCTTTACTCAGCCTGCCAGCAAGTCTGGCAGAAGGCGAAAGATGACTGAAAATCGCCACGCGCGTCGGACATGAACCGGGCGTCAGCGTCAAATGCGTCCTGATATCGGTCCTTTGACCTCCCCGTGGAACGGTTGAGTGAGCGCCGCGTTGCGCGCGTGGATGAATAACCCTTGACCTTCCAGTTGCTGGAATCCCTAGGTACCAAGCCATGGCACAGATTTTCAAAAAGACAGGCGATCACTTATCGCACCATCGACACGGGGATATCTTGAAATTTCCCGTATGGGTTGGCGTGTTGATTGTCTTGCTCTCAATGCCGGCTCACTTGTTTTTGGATGAAAAGAGCTCGATAGCTCTTGCTTCGATCACGCTTGCTTTGATTGGCGGTGCCTATATCGGCTTTGGCGCCGCGGACGGCAGAGCGCGCGTGTTCTGGGCAGAGCTCGCCGTGGCCCTTTTGTTCGGCTCGGCAGCCTTCCTGGGGCTGATATGGCATTGGGCCTTCCTCCCCTTGGGCTTGGCCCTGCACGCCCTTTGGGACATGTCACACCACAATTCTTATCGTCTCGCCCGGATTCCGAACTGGTATATACCATTCTGCGTGGCCTTTGACCTTTTGGCAGCGACGTTCTTCGTTCTGCTCTATGCCGTGTTTTGATCCATGATGATGCGCGTTCTTCTTATTGCGGTGTTCCTGATGGGAGTCGTCGCATTGGCCTTCCCGGACGTCCTTGGCGTTGACATTCGCCTGCCGGATCGCGCGGAAATTGACCGCTGGATCGAGGCGGCAGGTCTTGCCGGACCAATTGTCATCGTGGCGCTTATGACAATCGCTATCGTGGCAAGCCCCCTGCCCTCGGCGCCGATCGCACTCGCCGCCGGAGCGGCTTATGGACACACGTACGGGACGCTCTTCGTCGTTCTAGGTGCGGAACTCGGTGCGCTTGCCGCCTTTGGTCTGGCCCGCGGCCTGGGTCGTCCCTTCGTTGAGCGTCATCTCGGTCAGAAGATTAACGCAGGCCTGTTCGGGTCCCAGAACACTCTGACCTTCCTGGTCTTCGGCAGTCGCCTGCTGCCGTTTCTGTCCTTCGATATGATCAGTTACGCCGCAGGTCTGAGCAAGCTGCATCTTTGGAGGTTCGCGCTGGCCACGATGGCCGGGATTATTCCCGCAAGTTTTTTGCTCGCTCACATGGGCAGCCAGGCGATGAACGGAGATGCCCGCACCGCCACATGGACCGCGCTTGCGCTCGGTGGCTTTACGGGCCTGTCGGTTCTCTTTGCCGCGACGCGAAAGACCGGTACGCAACGGGAGGAGAGCTGATATGGCCAATCATTCTCACGCTGGACACATGCCGAGTTCCGGCAAGGCCCTTGTGATTTCTGCCTGGCTCACCGGCGTCTATTTCATGATTGAACTCGCCGTCGGGCTCTGGACCGGCTCGATCGCCGTCCTGTCGGATGCGTTTCACACCCTGTCGGCGGTTGGCGGTGTTCTCGTGGCCATCATCGCGAAGCGGATTGCGCGCCGTCCAGCGGATTCGGCGCGCAGTTTCGGATGGTACCGCGCCGAGATCATCGGCGCGCTGGTGAATGGCAGCTTTCTTCTCGGCATGGCGCTTCTGGTGATCTGGATGGGCGCGATTCGGCTCGGAAATCCGATCCACCTGGCCACGGGCCCAATGCTTTGGGTCGCCTTCGGTGGCCTGGTCACAGAGGTCATCTCGCTGGGGCTGATGTGGCAATCGAGCAAAGACGATCTGAATGCCCGCGGCGCGCTCTGGCACATCATCCAGACCTTTGTCGGCAGCCTCCTGATCATCGTGACCGCTCTCGTGATCGAGTTCACCGGCTTTCTCGCGATCGACCCGATCCTCGGCATGGCGTTCGGGGTGGTTCTCCTCTGGGCCTCCGTCGGCGTAATCAAAGAAGCGGTCCACATTCTCATGGAAGGCACGCCCGAGGGAACGGATCTCGACGCTGTGATGGCGGATCTGAACCACCAGGACGGGGTTGTGGATGTTCACCACGTGCATGCTTGGACGCTGACCAGCGGCAAACACGCGTTTTCCGCCCATATCCGCCATAGGGCACCCGCCGAGGCCGCGCACTTGCTGAACAGGGCCTATCGACGGCTGACGGAGCAGCATGGGTTTCACATGGTCACGCTGCAGCTCGAAACCGAGTGTCTCGACGAGCGCCACGCGCTGGATGTTGATATAGTCCAGATAGCGGCTGCAAAGGCTGCGCAAGAAAAGACTGATGTGCGAGATGCGCATCCGCACCCAAGCCCTAACACAGAAGGGCCATAGACTGTGATGGACACGATACTTGCCGCAGAGCCGGAGATTCGTCTGACGGCGTTTTTGAGTGTGCTGGCCGCCATGGCGCTTTGGGAACTCGCCGCCCCGCGTCGGCGGCGTGACATTCCGCGTGTCATCCGTTGGTCGAACAATCTGGCTCTTGTCGTGATCGATACGGCGATCCTGCGGTTGTCTTTCCCAATCCTGGCCGTTGGTCTGGCGGTCATGGGCGAGGAGCGGGGTTGGGGTTTATTCAACACTATCGGCGCGCCGTATTGGTTGGCCGTTGTCCTGTCCATGCTGCTTCTCGATCTGGCCATCTATTTGCAACACGTCATGTTCCATGCCGTCCCTACGTTGTGGCGTCTGCACCGGATGCACCACGCGGACCTCGAGTTCGACGCCACAACGGGATTGCGCTTTCACCCGATTGAGATCCTTATCTCGATGGCGATCAAGCTAAGCTTGGTCGCAGCGCTTGGTCCGCCCGCCGTCGCGGTTTTGTTGTTCGAGATCATCCTCAACGCCACGGCACTCTTCAACCATGCCAACATCAACCTGCCGAGACCAGTCGACCGGTGGCTCAGATGGATCGTCGTCACACCCGACATGCACCGCGTGCATCATTCTGTCGATCCGCGCGAAACCAACTCAAACTACGGCTTCAACCTGCCGTGGTGGGACCGCCTCATGGGTACTT
This sequence comes from Thalassobacter stenotrophicus, assembly GCF_001458315.1. Classification (GTDB taxonomy): domain Bacteria; phylum Pseudomonadota; class Alphaproteobacteria; order Rhodobacterales; family Rhodobacteraceae; genus Thalassobacter; species Thalassobacter stenotrophicus. The sequence goes on from NZ_CYRX01000030.1 coordinate 81,710, forward strand.
ACGTTGCCCAGCCCGCGAAGGGCCACGAGGGAATGACGATCGGCATCGAGCAGTTTCGCACGACGCGCGACCTCTGGGTCGACAAGATGTTGATCCAGCCCCTTCGCGGGCCGGCAAGCGGGCACGCCCTGGATGCACCCGCCCTCTCGCCGACAGAGCAGGAACAGCCTCTGGACTCTCAAACACACAGTTCTACGGTCTCGGATACTTCAAAAAGGAACACATGATGAAAAGACGCACATTTTTGCTGGCCGGAGCGGCTGCCACACTCCCCCTGCGAGCACTGGCCAACACAGAACCGGTCATTAAAGTCCTGAAAACCCCCACCTGCGGGTGCTGTACCGCCTGGGTCGATCATGTCCGGCAAGCGGGCTTCACGGTCGAGGCGCAGGATGTCGATCAGGATGCGCTTTATGCGTTCAAAGACCGGCTACAAATCGCTCCGGAACTTGCTGGATGTCACACGGCGATCATAAGTGACTATTTTATCGAGGGCCACGTGCCTGCCGCGGACATCACGCGGCTGCTGGCAGAACAACCGGTGGCGCGCGGGTTGACGGTTCCCGGCATGCCGATGAGTTCGCCCGGCATGGGCGGTCCCGGGGCTGGTGACACTTTTGATACCTTGCTTGTCGGCTCCGACGGGGTGACCTCGGTCTTCGCGAGCCACAGCTGATCGGGTCATGGGCGCAGGTGATAAATCCCGCGGGCGGGGTTTTTGACCCGCCCGTCCTGCACAAGCTTTCGCAAGGCCCTGTAGGTCGCCTCATGGCTCAGCTGTAATCGGGCGGCGAACTCGATCACGGAGCCGTCGAGCAGGCCCGCGACCAACCCCGCCAACACCCGGTCTTCTGCACGCCGGATACCCACGATCTCAAGCATCTGTCTTTGTGCCTGTATCTGCTGAGCCGCCTGGCGACCAAAAGCGCGCGCAAACTCAGGGTCGGCGAAGGCGTCCAAAACGGCATCCTTTTCGATCCGGATCAGCGTCCCTGCCTGAACGAAAACAGCATCGCAATGATAGACCTCTGAAAACACGGAAGCTTCGGCAAAGCTTGTTCCGGCTTGGGCACGGTGAATGATGAACCGCTCGCCATCTGGGCCGACCCGCTCGAGATACACGCGCCCGGTTTGCACGACATAGAGACCGTGGGTGGGACCGCCTTGGTGAAACATGATGTCGCCAACCGCGCCGGAAAAAGGGCGCAGGGCTGAACTCGGGATAAGATCATAGGGGGCTGGCAACATATGATTGCAATCATATTGCGATACGCCCGCCCCTGCTAGCGTAAACATGACAGCACCCCATTGAAGGACCCGTCCATGCGTCTCATTTCCCTCCTCCTTGCCATACTGATGGCCGCACCCGTGGCCGCTCAGCACGCCCATTCCGCGACTGGCCATGACATGGGTGGACCGCAGGAAACCGGGCAATCGGCCTTTGCCGCCCTGGCGGAGATCGTTGCGATCCTGCAGGCCGATCCCGAGACAGATTGGGAGCGGGTCGATATCGACGGATTGCGCCGCCATCTGGTCGATATGGATCTTCTGACCCAAGAGGCCGTGGTCACCCGCACCCTGCGGCCGGAAGGGGCCCGGTTCGAGATTCGGGGCACCCCCCGTGTTCTCGAAGCCATCCGCGCCATGGTGCCCGCCCATGCGCCCTTTCTTGCGGCTGAAACCGGCTGGGACGTTGTCACGGAGGAACTCGAAGATGGCGTGGCGCTCAGTGTCGATGGCGATGCCGCTCAGATTCAGGGACTTGGTTTCTTTGGCCTGATGACCATCGGGGCGCATCACCAGGAGCACCACCTCATGATGGCAAAAGGCGCAGCCCCGCACCATTGACGCGCCGACACGGCTTGTTTGTTGATCCGTAGAGAGGTGCACTGACAAAACGTTACATCTCGCGTGTTGACCTTCCCGCGCGGGAGACATGGACACATGTCCCGTGATGGAAGCGTCAGAGGATACCGCGCGCAGGGATTTCCTGTATTACGCAACGGCCGGGGCGGGGGTCGTGGCCGCAGGGGCCGCGCTCTGGCCACTGGTGAACCAGATGAACCCTTCCGCCGATGTCCGCGCCTTGGCACAGATCACTGTCGACATTTCCGATCTCGCGCCTGGAACGCAATTGACCGTCAACTGGCGCGGAAAACCTGTCTTTATCCGTCATCGCACAGAGGCAGAAATGGCTCAGGCTCGGGCAGAGGCGGTCTCTGACCAGCCTGACGGCAAGGCGCGCAACCCCAATCTGCCCGCCGATGCGCTGGCGTCGCGTAGCCCTTAATTGGGCTCTGCCTCACTTTGTGTGGCGCAACTATCCTGAAACAGGAAAATTCAGGAGGGATGGTTGTGAGCTCGAAGAAGCATTGGTCGCCCGGGGCCGAAGTTTCGGTTCAATGCGTTGAGCGAAGTGATTTCGGCGGGTGGATCGTATCGGGCAGTCTGACACCAAGCGGCATCTGCCCAGACTGTGGATTGCATTCACGCCGACGTCACGGCTGGCGGCGTCGGCGGTTGCAGGATTATCCCGCCCATGGAGAGGAGGTAACGGTTGATCTCGCGATTTGCCGTTGGCGATGTTTGGCACCCGCTTGCCCACGCCGGACTTTCGCAGACCAACTCACCTCGATTGCGCATCCGTTTGCACGTAGCACTTCGCGTGTCGGGGAGATTGTCAGTCATCTTGGGCATGCAACCGGCGGACGGCCTGCCGAACGGCTCTTGCACCGTTTGGGCCTTGGGGTCAGCGATTACACGGTGCTCAGGCAGTTGAAAAAGCGTGCTCAGGGCACCGCCAAGCCGCCGACGGTCATCGGGATTGACGACTGGAGCTGGCGGAAGTCGCAAACCTACGGCACGATCATTGTGGATCTGGAGCGTCGCGTGGTGATCGACATTCTTGAGGATCGAGATGTCGTCACCTGCACCAACTGGCTCAAGCGACACCCCGAGGTGAAAGTGATTAGCAGAGATCGGTGTGGTCTCTACGCCTAGACTGCACGGCAAGGGGCACCGCAGGCGAAGCAGGTCGCTGATCGGTTCCATATCGTGCAAAACCTGCGGCAGGCCATTGAGGAGCAAATGAACCTCCACGGCCCTGAGACCGGCAGAGCGCTGCTGGCCGACGCCGACAATATCACCGCAGCCGGCAGCCTTCTGAAGTCACGCCTTGCGCACAGGACATCTCGGGAAGAGATTTTCACCACCATCCATGCGCTCCGAAATCAGGGGCTTAACTGTAGCGAGATCGGGCGACGAACAGGGTTCCCGCGCCGCAGCATCGCGAAATGGCTGCAGTTCGAGACGCCACCGGACCGCAAACAGGCCGCTTTGAAACCGACTTCGCCGTGGTACTTTGAAGAATTCCTGAGCCAAAGCTGGAAGGACGGCATTCGAACAGGCAGCGCCCTGTACCGTATGATCCAAGAGCGTGGTTACGAGGGGAGTCAGTCGCATTAAAAGCGGCTGGGGGCGGGCGGGCGCAGAGCCGAAAAGCAAACGAAGGGCCCCGCCGTGGAGCACCAGATCCTGGAGCCGGTCCGGGGCCCGGAAACGGGGCATGCGATCTCTCCGGTCATTGCGGCCGCGCTGTGCATCAAACCCAGCGGAAAGCTCACCTCGGATCAGGCGCGGAAAGTCGACACGCTCAAAGCCGGTTCTCCCGCCTTCACAACGATGCGCAGCCTCGCCATGCGTTTCAACGGTATCATGCGTGGCCGCCAAGCGGGTCCGCTCCCTGCATGGATCGACGACGCCATCGAAACCGGCCTGACGCCCATTGTGCGCTTCGCCCGCACCTTGAACCGGGACTTCAATGTGGTCAAAAAGGCGATCGAGATGCCCTGTAACAACGGCCAGGCGGAAGGTCAGATCAACCGCCTGAAAACCCTCAAGCGCGCCATGTACGGCCGAGCCGGTCCAGAATTGTTGCGGGCGAGAATGCTACCGTTCCGCCACACAGATTGAGGCAGAGCCCAATTAAAGGCTACGCGACACAACCGTTTGATGACTGGCGCCCGATCTTGCGTGTGTCCCCGGTCCCGTGCACCCGGTAATACAGCCACGACAAATAAAGCACGTGGGTTCCAAGCGGGTTGTCAGGACCCGGCGGCCAATAGTCAGGCCATTCGGGGTTGCGCTCTTTCATTGATGGAGTGGGCCGCCAACTGGGCCTCTCCACCTTCCTTATAACCTCTGTATATCCTCGGCGGGTCAGCTCTTCCGAGGCGGGGACACTTGAAGGGTAGAGTTTGTAAACACTTTCGTCTTCCGACCAGTACTGGACTGCACGCGAGTCAATGTCGCACATAATTGCACCGTGCTGAAGGTTATCGAAGTGGTCTTGCCAGGGATCCGCACTGAAGGACAGAAATATTTCTGCGTACCGCCGAGGGCTCCTGCTCCTGAGCACGGAGAAGGGAAGGTGTTCCCAGAAGTCCGATCATAGTTGTCGAGACGAACTGGCACCGTGTTTTCTTTGAATCAGTAATATACTTTGCCTCGCCCTTTTGTTGATGAACGGATACGACCTCTAGCTGCTAGAGCTTCAACCGAAAATTGATGACGTTCTCGTGAGGCGGCGAGACTAGAGATATCTACGTGTTTCAGCGCAATAGTTGCGATACTTGGTGCCGTATTGTTCGCACAGCCATGGCTCTTCTGCGAGCGGGGCAAGGGCCAGCGCGGCAACTCCAACGATGACGACAGGCCAAACCCAAGGTGAGGCGAAGAGAAGACCCAAACCTATTAGGATGGCCATGTCGGCAAGATACTGCGGATTCCGAGAGAAACGGTAGAGACCCGAAGTGATCAGCTCGTCTCTCACCCCACTGGTGGCTTTCAGTCCAATGATGAATGCCCCCCACCAGGCGATCAGATTTCCGATTGCGATCAAGAACGGCCCGACTGCCCAACGGAGCGCGTTGGGCATAGAAGCGGATTTCCAATGGAGGCGGTGTAAATTGTATGTTTAAAATCAATAATTTACGTGGCGAAATTTTTGGTGTGTGCGCAAGTGTGTTTTTGGTGTCATTTTAAGTGTAGGGCGGAAATGCTGTGTTGGACACGGTAGTCTTAAGAGTTTGATTCTAACACACTGTTCAACATTCAAAAAGACGCAAGACTGGACACGGACTAAATAAAATGGACGTTCACTCGGACTATTGTTTATGGCCGAAGTGCGGGACTTTCCAGCCTTTTGCTCACGCAGCTATTGCTGACGCAGCATCGCTTTGCACATGCAGCGATCGCCTTGCTGCGTTGCCGCCCAAGTCACGGAAGCGGCCATTGCTTTCCGGCTTCCATGGCGTGACCTAATGTCGTCAGATTGCAAATGTACATACACAAGCCCGTGTGAAGCCAAGAATCTTATTAAAGCTCTAGTTGGTGTAGGCTGTATCTGTTTAATGGAGCCTTCGGGACCCAACCGGTCAATTGACGATCAAGACGGAGACGGATTTAGAATGTTAACCAGACGCCATTTCATAGCGACCAGCGCAGTCCTGTTTTCTGCGCCAATTTCAAACCCTGTCTTTGCCAATTCCTGGCCGACGGCATCGCAAAAGGCGGCTTGGGATGCGCAGGTGACACCTGCAAACTTCGATCTCGAGACGTCGAACCCTTGGGGATTGCAACCGCGTTTCATGCCGCGTCGGGTTGAAGCCAGGTCTGGTCTGAAACCCGGCGACATCCATGTCGATGCGGTCGCGCGGTATCTCTATCACATCGAGGAAGGCGGCACGGCCATGCGTTACGGCGTGGCGATTGCGCGCGGCAATCTCTACGAGCCGGGGACTTACTCGATCCGTCGCAAGGTCGAGTGGCCACATTGGACGCCGACGAAATCGATGATCGAGCGCGATCCCGCAGCTTACTCTCAGTTTGCGAATGGCCAGGAACCTGGCCCTGACAATGCCCTCGGCTCACGTGCGATCTATCTTTTTGTCGGAGAGCGAGACACCTATTTGCGTATTCACGGAACACCGTCGCCCCGGTCAATAGGTGGACGGGCGAGTTCGGGGTGCGTCCGGATGGTTATGGCCCATATCAATGAGCTTTACCCTCGGGTCACCATTGGTTCGACAGCGTTTTTGTATTCAGCGGAAGACAGCGTAACCGCGCGCGGCTAGTTCTCAGCTTAGCGGTTAGGCCCGTTCAGCCGCCAAGGCTACGCGGTCGGCTTGACGCAGATCGGATTGCCGCCCGATGTCCTGAGCGGCAAGAGCGTGTCCTCGACCGGCCCGGAATGCATGTACCAGTAGCAATTGTCTTCAGGCCTCAGTCGCGCTGTTGCGAGATCCTGGTTTGAAGCCGCGAGCGCCACGATTTGCTCCGGGACCGGCGGCAGCGCGCCAGAGCCTTGTGAATTCGAGATGGTTTCCGAGCAGGCTCCGAGCGCCACACCGAGAAGGATAAAAATTGCGCTCCGTGTGTACATAAACTCACTGTCCTGCTGCTTTGAATTCTTAGATGCGTCTTTCTTGCATCCGGCGGAATGCGGTGCAACGCAAAGGCAAGATCACAGGCGGATTTCCTCAGGAAAGTGACCGAAACTAAATGGTTTCGACCCAAACCACCTGAGTTCACCCCATTAACCACGCGGCTATCTGTAAGACCGAACTTTTCTCTTGAACCTCTAGTTGCTGTAGGGCGTAAGACTTCCCCATAATTGCGAATCCGAGGATAATCCATGCCACATGACGGTGCTCAAAACAGCCACGACCATTCTCCTGTATCTGAGGACGCGTGCGGCAGTTGTTGCGGAGGACAGGCCATTGAGCCAACGAACGTTCAAGCCTCGGACGGCCGCAGTTTCCATGTCAGCGGCCTGGATTGTGCCGAAGAGGTTTCAATCCTGAACCGGGTCGTCGGACCGGAAGTCGGTGGCACGGAGTATCTCGCGTTTGACGTAATCAATGCGCGCATGACAGTTCTGGAAGGCGGAAAGAACCCGTCGTCGGACAAGATCATTGACGTCGTTGCGACCACCGGGATGACGGCCAAACCCTGGGATGCCCAAGACGCCAGCACGGATCAGGCCGCACATTTGAAGAAACAAAAACTGTTCACGATGCTCAGCGGCAGCTTCTGGGCGGCGGGGTTCATCTACCACATCATTGAGACTGGGTTCGGGGGTGCCATCGGATTGTTCTCGGGCCATGGTGATGCGCCGATGCCCATGGCAGAGGCGGGACTGTTCGCAATAGCAATACTGTTTGGCGTTTGGCTTGTCGCACCCAAAGCGTGGTCGTCGGCGCGTCGGCTTTCTCCAGACATGAACCTCTTGATGGTGGTCGCCGTGGCCGGGGCCATCGGGCTTGGCGAGTTTTTCGAAGCCGCAACAGTGGCGTTTTTCTTTTCGCTTTCACTCTATCTTGAAAGTTGGAGTGTGGGGCGCGCGCGCAATGCTGTGTCAGCGCTTCTCGACCTAGCACCCCCGACAGCCCGTGTGCTCTATGACGATGGCTCAGAGGCCGACGTTCCCGCTACGGCTGTAGCTGTCGGTGCGCGGTTCATCGTGCGCGGTGGCGACCGTATTCCCCTCGACGGGGAAGTTATCGACGGGGCAGGGGCCGTCGATCAGGCCCCCATTACGGGTGAAAGCGCCTTGGTGCCAAAAGAAGCGGGCGATGATGTCTACGCCGGCACCATCAATGGCGAGGGCACTTTAACTGTACGGGCAACGAAAGCTGCCTCCGACACGGTCTTGTCCAAAATCATCCGCATGGTGGGCGATGCACATTCACGCCGCGCCGAGGTCGAACAATGGGTGACGAAGTTCGCCCGCATCTACACACCGATCGTGATGGCACTCGCCATTCTTATGGCCCTGATACCCCCGCTAATCGCAGGCGGGAACTGGGGCTTCTGGTTCTACAACGCGCTGGTTCTGCTGGTCATCGCCTGCCCATGCGCCTTGGTGATCTCGACCCCGGTCTCTATCGTCGCTGCCCTCGCGGCCTCGGCGCGCAACGGCGTTCTAATCAAGGGTGGCGCCTATGTCGAAGCGCCCGGTCGCACGACGGCGCTTGCGATGGACAAGACCGGCACGATCACGATGGGAGAACCGGAAGTCGCTGCGGTCTATCCGATTGGTGAGACGTCCGAGCGCGACCTGCTTATGCGCGCCGCCGCGCTTGAAGCAAGATCGTCACACCCGCTGGCGCGGGCAATTCTGAGCCGTGCAGAACAAGACGGCTTGTCCGTTTCCGCAGCCGACAACACACGCACCGTGCCGGGCCGCGGCCTCGAAGGAGACATGGGCGACCAGTCCATTTGGCTGGGGTCAGACCGATTTGCCGAAGAAAAAGGGTTCGGGTCCGCAATTCCATCTTATTTGCGCGATCGCATCGAAGGGGCAGGCAACACGCTGGTCGCCGTTGGGGACGCGGCTGGCGTTAGCGGTGTGCTTGAGCTGCGTGATCGGATTCGACCCGACGCCAAGGGCATTGTTGCGCGGCTGCACGCTCAAGGTGTGAAGAAAATCGTCATGCTTACCGGGGATAACGCGGCCACGGCACGGGCGGTGGCTGCTGAGGTCGGCATCGACGAGGTGCGCGCGGAACTGCTGCCCGAGGACAAGGTCACGGCCATCGAAGAACTGGTGGCGGAGTATGGAACTGTCGCGATGATCGGGGATGGCGTGAACGATGCGCCTGCAATGGCGCGCGCACATTACGGGATCGCCATGGGGGCGGTGGGATCGGACGCCGCAATTGAAACGGCTGACATCGCGCTGATGACCGATGACATTGGAAAGGTTCCCTGGCTGATCGGCCATTCCAGACGGACCATGTCGATCATCAAACAGAACATCGTTCTGTCACTTGCCACCAAAGCAGTGTTTGTTGTCGCGACCGCTTTTGGCATGGCCTCGATGTGGGGCGCAATCGCCGCTGACGTGGGTGTATCTCTTCTCGTCGTTGCAAATGCTCTGAGGCTGCTGCAAGTCCAAGATGACAACGCCGAGCCGCGTGGAGGAGAACCTTTGCACAAAGAAATGACAAAGGGAGTTTTGGCGCACGGGCATTGATCGAGCGCGAGCTTCGCGATATTCAGTTTTTATATCAGACCTCAAAAACGAGGCATCGATCAGTGATGTTAAGGAAATTTCCAAGAAGATGGTTCTTGCTGGGCGGTGTGGCGGCCTTTCTTTCTGGATGTGCGAACAAATTCCGTTCCTATAGCGGGCCAGAAGTGACCCGCGTGCGCCTTTACAAGTCGGAAAGACTTCTGGTCCTCGATGGCGCGCAAGGTGTGCTTAAAACCTATCCAGTCGGCCTTGGCTTCGCGCCGGACGGACACAAGCAATTTGAGGGCGATGGGCGCACGCCTGAGGGTGCGTACATGATCGACCGCCGCAATCCGAACAGCCTGTTTCATTTGTCGATTGGCATTTCATACCCAAACGAAGCCGACCGTGCATTTGCTGCGGCGCAGGGCAAATCGCCCGGAGGCGACATCTTCATTCATGGCGGTCCGCGAAAGGGCATCGACCCAACAGACAAGCAGGACTGGACCGCAGGCTGCATCGCCATCACCGACCGGCAAATCGAAGAGGTTTATGCGATGGTGCGCGATGGAACGCCCATCAACATTTATGCATAAGTCCCGTTCTCATGCCCGTCACGACTATTGGGACTAACCAAGCCAGACGTCCAAGAACAGCATGATGACCAACCCAATGGCGAGACCAAGCGTGGCTTTGTTCTGGTGTCCGCTTCTGTGCGTCTCGGGAATGATTTCATGGCTGATGACGTAGAGCATCGCACCTGCTGCGAAGGCCAGTCCCCAAGGCAGGAGCGGTTCGGAGATCGTGATGATGCCCGCACCCAGCAAACCACCAATGGGTTCCACCATGCCCGTTAATGCGGCAATCCCCCAAGCACGGACCTTGGAATACCCTTCTCCCAAAAGTGACACAGCGACGGCCAGTCCTTCAGGTGCGTTCTGCAAACCAATTCCAATGGCAAGTGGCATGCCTCCGGACACACCGTCCGCGCCAAAGCCAACACCCACCGCGAGGCCTTCCGGAAAGTTGTGGATCGTGATGGCGATGATGAACAGCCACACTCGGCGCAGAGATGCGGCCTCCGGCCCTTCGCGCCCGGTGCTGAAATGCTCATGCGGCAATTTCTCATTCATCAGCGCCACGGCCCCCATTCCCAGAAGAATGGCCACACAAACGATGGCTGCCGGGGCCGCCTCGTTCACATATCTTATTTCGGCAGCATCAAGCGCAGGAATAATCAGCGAAAAGAACGACGCCGCCAGCATGACACCCGCAGCGAAGCCAAGCGAAAGGTCGCGCGTCGCACGCGATGGTATCCGTCCAAAGAGCACGGGTATTGCACCAACAGCTGTCATTGAGCCAGCTACTAGGCTGCCCAGAAACCCGAGCATGATAGGGGAGAGAGTATCCAAATTCAGGTCTTTCTACATTGTTGAAGTCAGTTACCGAGATAGCTGGAAAAGATTTCCGTCGATCCGTCGTTGTGTATGAGGAATACGTCATAGGCTTCGCGCCAGCGGCTCTGGTCCATGCCGGGGGAGCCAAGCGGCATGCCTTGCACCGCGAGGCCGACAGCGTCCGGTCTTTCGCTGAGCAACCTGCGAATATCATCCGCGGGCACATGGCCTTCGATCACGTACCCCTCGATGAGGCCCGTGTGACAGGATTCCATGCGTTGCGGAACGCCGTTGTCGAGCTTGAAGCGGACGAGAAGCCCGGCGAACATGTCTTCGCCAGTGGGTGCAAAACCGTTCTCTTCGAGGTGCTCCATCCACGCAAGGCAGCACCCGCAGCCATTTGTCTTTTTGACGTCAATCGGCGTGGCTTCGGCGATCGCTTGGGTGGCGAGGCCGAGGAAGAAGGCAATTGCGAGCGATAGTTGTCTCATGATCTAGAGCCTTTCTGATGTCGCGGTGGCGATGTCGGTGTCCAGCAATCCTGAAAACTGTGCTCGGCTGTCTTCAAGGCGCGACACAATGTCTGAATTGGTTCCTTCTGCGCTTGACGCTTCGGCAAGCCGTTCTTCCGACATCGGATCTGTCGGACGGCCATCTACGCGCACTTCATAATGCAGGTTTGGACCGGTCGCCGTGCCTGTTGCGCCAACTCGGCCGATCACGTCGCCTGCGGCAACCCGGTCCCCGATGTAGAGACCTTCAGGCGCAGAACTCAGATGCGCATAGCGGGTCATGGTGTCGGAACCATGCGCGATCTCGACCACGCGCCCATAGCCGCCGCGCCGCCCAATAAACGAGATGCGGCCCGGTGCCGTTGCGTAGACTGGCGTCCCATATGGCGCCGCAAAATCAACCCCGGTGTGCATGCGCACATCTCCAAAAACCGGGTGCCTGCGATTGCCGTAGACCGAACTCAGCCGCGCGCCTTTCACGGGCTGCGCAAACACACGTAGCAATTCCCCATCGACAAAGATTGTCGCGTTTCCTGAATTGTCGTCAGGCCAAACGATTTCATAGAGAGCTTCGTCGATGACTATCGCGGCGAAAGACAGGCGAGGCGGTCTGATAACCTGGTCGCCGAGAGTGGCTTCGCGCCACATCAGCTGCAGCCGTTCTCCGCCTTTCAGATCACGTCGGAAATCGACCGTTCCGCCCAACATCTCGGCCAAGTCGACAGCAAATCGCGCCGGAATATCTGCCGATGCAAGGGTTGCAAAGATCGAGGTTTCCACCTTCGTATCTGCCGCACGCAGAACCAGATCGGGCTCAGGCACGATCTTCCGTATGGCAATCTCATCTGCAAACACGGCTTCGATTTGCACGCCTGCGTCGACGGACAATACCACCCGTCTGAGCGACCCCGAAAGCGACGTTTCAACCTCAATCCCATATCCCGGTTTGAGCTTACGCAGGTCATATTCCGTGGCCAGCGCCAGCGCCACTTCGGCGCGATCGGGTGCATAGAGGCCTGCTTTGGACAGCAAGGCGTCCAGGGTTTCACCTGAGGACAAACTGCCCGACCACATCTCCATTGGGGGTTTGGTTTCTGGCAAAGCCACATCAATGACTGGACGCGATGGCGGTTCTGGTGCCCAAGCGACTGTGTCCGATCTAACAACCGCTGGCTCGAAGGGCATCAGCGGTTGAGTTCGCATTGCCGGGCTCTGCAACGGCGCGGGCTGCCAATCAGACACCACGACAAGCGCTTCCGGGACAGGGGCCATTTTCCAAATGGTCGGAAGTCCCATTACCAACACGACAGCAACGCCTGCTGATGCGACGCCGAAGGCAGGGTATCTTAATTTCATGACGTTTCTTCTTCTGCTCTTGCGAGAACACGGCGGATCTTCGGCACTGCGAATTCTCGCGGTTCATGGTAATCGATGGTGCTCGCAAACCGTCCGTCAGCATCGAAGAGAAAAACGCTCGCCGTGTGGTTCATCGTATAGTGGCCGTCTGTCGCGACCTTCTCATAGCTCGCACGGAAACCTGCAGCAGCGCGTGCTGTCTCGTCCAGCGTCCCGCTCCATCCTTGGATGGCCGGGTGGAAGTAACTGACATATTCAGCCATGGCGGGCACAGTATCGCGCTCCGGATCGACCGTGATGAACACGACGTTCATGTCCGCGACATCATCTCCAAGGTCGTCGAGCCAGCCCGAGATATCCGAGAGCGTCGTCGGGCATACATCAGGGCAGTATGTGAAGCCAAAAAACACCATGGATGGATTGCCCAGAAGCGACGCAGGTCCGACAGTTTCACCGCCTTGATCAGTCATCTGGAATTCCATCTGGGTAAGCGGCAAAGGTCGCTGAGCCACCGGTTCAGGCGCGCCGGTACCATCCACCTGCCACCAGCCGATGAACAGCGCCAGCGCAAGCATGCTGGCAATTGCAGCGCCATAAGTAAGGAGAGTTCTTCGGCTCATCAGCCCTCCGGCCCACGTGCCGCAATGCCAAGAATGGGCACATTAACGGTCAACTTCCCGCCATCGGCAAAGTTCATTGTCAGCGGAAAGGTCTCTCCTTCGACCATCTTGGTTTGCAACCGCATCAGCATGGCATGCATGCCACCTGGCTCAAGCGAAACACTTTCGCCCGGGGGAATAATGATTTCTCCGGCTGGTGCCATAGAACTCACGCCATTCGCATCGGTCTTGGTCTCATGAATATCCGGCATCATGGCGAGCGGCGTTTCTAATCCCAGCAGTGTCACTGGCTCGGTGCCTGTGTTGCGCAATGTCATGTAGGCTGCACCTGGACGATTGATGCCGATAGAGGCGCGCGACCACGCGTCTTCGACCACAATATCTTCCGAACCCGCAAGGGAGGCTGTGGGCAAACCGACCAGAATACTGAATGCAAGGGCAGTGAAGGTAGATTTTCTCATAGGTATGTTCCTGATCGTTTTTTGTTCAAGATCCACTCGCGGCGACTTCCGCTGCGACGAGGGCGCGCAACTCGTCAGCGCCGAAGGGATCTAGGGGTTTGCCGTTTACGAAGAAGGTGGGGGTACCACGCACGCCGACAGCGTCGACATCTGCGCGATCTTGATTGAGAACGCCAACCGTCTGTGGTGCCATCATTTGGGCTTTCGCGGCTTCCGCGTCCAGGCCAGCCTGTTCAGCAATTCCAATGATCCGACCGGGGTCCGGCGCGCCATGGGATGCCCAACGGGGCTGATACTCGAGGAGCGCTTCCAGGACCGGCTCGAAAATGCCCTGCATACGGGCCGCCTCAAGGACACGAATGGCCTGCTCTGATCCTTCTCCGTGGAAGGGCGTATATCTCAGCACAACACGCACTGCGCCGTCATGCTCCGCCAGTATGTCCTTCACAATCGGATGGAAGGCGCGGCACGCCTCGCAAGCCGGATCGAAGAACTCGACGATGGTGACAGGAGCCTCTTCGGGGCCGAGGATAGGAGAGTAGGGCCGGATTAACGCCTCTGCGATTTCCGGCTGGACCGCCTCGACCTGGGCCACCAGGGCAGGGCGGGATTGATACCAAACGGCGGCGGCAAAGATCGCAAGGCCAACGATTAGGACCGATAGAACGACTGATTTGTTTTTCATGTGCGCTGCTCCTTTAGGGAGAAAATGGACAGGATCGTGATCAGCCCAAAGGCGACCAACGACAAAAGAGGGATGGGGACGCCGAGGAAGACCTGATTGTCATCGGTGCAAGACGGGCCGGTTGCTGTGCAGGGTTGGATACGTTCCGGGAGGAGCCCGGTATAAAAGCCCAGATGCCAGAGTGCGATGGCGGCCCCACTAATTGCGAGCACAACACCGTAGCGACCGACCCGATGATCCTCCCACCAGATACCAAGTCCTAGAACGACGGCCAGCGGGAACATAAACGCGCGCTGAAACCAGCAAAGATTGCAAGGTGCCTGCCCCAGAACCTCACCGATATAGAGCACGGCCAGGGAACTCCCCAAAGCGACGATCCACGCGGCGGTCAAAGCCGTCTCTTTTGACATTACCCGGCTCATATCGACATCCGCGCCTTCAGATCGGCAAGGATCTCCTCTGCCGGCGTGCCATATGTCCAGGACCCCACATATCCGCCTTGCGGATCAAAGAGGAACAGCTGAGACGAATGTCCCATCGTGTATCCGTCGGGCGAAGTCGCCTCCTCGATCTTCTCAAAGTACACGCGGAAGGTTTCCGATGTTCGCTTGATCTGATCGGCCGTGCCGGTGAGACCGATGATATTGGCATCAAACGCCGGGACAAACTCTGCCAGTTGTTCCGGCGTGTCACGTTCCGGATCAATGGAAATAAAGAGCGGCTGGACTCGGGTGGCGTCAGAGCCGAGCGCATCCATGACAGCGGCAACCTCTGCCAAGGTCGTGGGGCATACATCGGGGCAATTCGCAAAGCCGAAGAACACGAGCATCCAGCGCCCTGCGAAGTCTTCGTCCGTCTGCACTCTGCCTCGGTGATCGGTCAGTTCGAAGTCGGCTTGGAACGCGGGCGCATCAGCGCGCTGTTCTTCTCTGATGGAAACCTGCAAAAAAATGAACCCAACAACCGCGATCGCGGTAAGTCCCCAAAGCATTTTTTGTAACGTAGAAAATTTCATTGGTTGTATTGCGCCCGATTCCATCCATTTTTAAGGCGTTCTAAATGTTCTAGCTGCTAGAGGTTCAAGTTGTTTTTCGGCATTGCGGCGGCGCGTCACGGATCTGTGATTACGGTGCTGGCTTGCGGATGCCAATAGCTATAGCTACCAACGCTATAGATATGGAGGTCACATGCTGACAATTGGAAGTTTGGGAAAGAAGACCGGAACAAAAGTTCAGACTGTGCGGTATTACGAACAGATCGGCCTGATGCCCGAACCAGGTCGCACCGAAGGCGGGCAGCGGCGCTACGGCGATGCGGAAGTCGACCGCCTGTCCTTCATCCGGCACGCACGCCAGTTGGGGTTTCCCCTTGAAGCGATCCGCGAGCTTCTCGATCTCAGCGACAATCCCGACCGCTCCTGTCATGAGGCGGATTCCATCGCCCGGCGGCAACTCAAACAAGTAGAACTAAGGATGGATCGGCTGAAAGCGCTGCGCACAGAGCTGAAGCGCATGATTCATGAATGCAGCGGAGGGAATACAGCGGACTGTAAGGTCCTTGAAGTCTTGCGCGATCACTCCGAATGTCTGACCGACCACGATGCAATCGGCGCATAGTCGAGAATAGAGGTGAATGCCGCGCGAGGGGATTGACCGCACTATGGCCCCTAGGTGTCCGAGCGACCGGTGTTGAATGCCTGCTAGGCGCAACAGGACTTGCCCTCTTGGATCGGTGGACAAGGAACCGTCGCGTAGGAGCAATAGACGCAGCAATCCCCCTCTAGCGGTTTCAAGACGGTCTGACATGACTTGCATTCATAGAACCACTGGCACGCATCCGTTGGCATGGTCTCGGTTTCAACGTGCCCGCAAGATGGACAGGTGAGAGTAGATTGCAGCACTACTTTGGCGTCTTCTGTCGCCATATCGCATACCCCGTCAGTATAAGAAATCCTGCCATAATCGGCAGTAAGACAGCGTCGCTGTAAACGACACTAAGCACGCCTGTCAGGCCAAGCGCCGTCAGCACGAAGGGCAAGAGCGGCGTGAAGCAACAAAGGCCAGCCAGCATCGTGCCCCCCACTCCGAGCGCCAGTAGTTTGTTCTTCATCGGGTCGATCTCCACAAATCCCACATAAAGCGCTGTGCTGACGTCTCCCAGAGCGGGGAAGACAGCGCGATCAAAAAGGCGATGGATGCAAGTGACGTCCAGACGATTGCTGACCGCTCGCGCGTTGCACATGGCTTGCGACGCAGCACCTGATACCACGCCCAAACGAGGGCAATCGCGACAGCGACAAGAATGAACCCTCGATAAACGATGAATGGGCCAAGCATGGTGAGCCATGCACCGCCAAGGCCCAGTATCGAAAGGCCGATAGGCAAAACACAACATGATGCCGACAACAGCGCTAAAAGCGCCGCGAAAGGCATCACTAGGCTCGCATCGATGCCGGATTCTGCCACGGGTTGTTGATTTGCATTCATGTCCATTTTGCTTTTTTACTTCCTGTAGCCACTACAGGAGCAAGCGAAATGTTCACCATCGCCAAAGCGTCAGAACAAAGCGGCGTGAACATCGAAACGATCCGATACTATGAACGAGAGGGTGTTGTTCCGAAGCCGGGGCGCTCCGCAGGCGGGCGTCGGCTATACTCGGCCGATGAAATTGCCAAACTTAGGTTCGTGCGTCGGTGTCGCGATCTAGGCTTCCCGATCTCGATCATCCAGACTTTTCTGTCGCTCACCAAGCAGAGTGACCGATCCTGCGGTGAGGTAAAAGCCATGGCCGAGAACCATTTGGGTGAGATCACCGCCAAGATTGAGAACTTAGTGCGCCTCCGAGAAGCGCTTTTGAGCCTTTCCAAGAATTGCGACGACGGCACTGCGGCCTGTCCTATGTTAGAGGCTCTTATGAAAGATGGCTTTCGCGAAGGCGTACCTGCGCGAAACTGACATGAGTTAAATCTTCGCGAAAAGTAGCTGTTACGGGATTCTGCCTCTCTATAAAGCTGACACCCGTACGCGATCGCCGTCCAATCCGTATGTCGGACGGCGATCTACTTTCCTAAATAGCACCTGATGACATCATGCAGGTTGATAGAGCCGACCATGCGGAAGGCCTGTTTTCTCGAACCTCCGGAATGTCTTTGCCAAAGCCAGAGCACCAAGGTCAACGATGGGTTCAAGCAAAACAACGATGATGTAGACCGAGGCGAATGCACCTGCATTTGCAAAGGTCTCTGCTGTAAAGCCTTGCCCGTAGAATACCCAGAATGCCACCCATGCGACAATGCCACCTTGGAACACCGCAGATAGCTTCGCGGCTTGGCCATAGGTTACTTCAATGTAAGGGGTGTCGGCCGGTATAATTCGTTGAGCCAATGCCGCCATCGCCAAAACTGGCAGAATGAGCGTGGTCAGGTTCATTCCCAACTGCGGAATGTCTGTGGGTGAAAACAGGAAGCTTTGCGCGACAAGACCAAAGATCAGACCAATAGCTGTTGGAACTGCGCCGAGGATCAAGAAAAGGGTGGTCCCAAGTATCAGATGTACTTCTGACACTCCAACAGGTGGATGCGGCAGAAATTCAAAGAATCCGAGCACCATCGCGCTTGCCGCGGCAGAGCGACCGGTCAAAGCCAAGAGGTTGCCGTTCTGCTTCACGTGGTCAACAGCGAGCTTGGCGACAATTCCAACTGAGGCAACGCCAGTCGCGGTTCCGAGTAAGAGTTTTGCGCCGTCCACGACGCCAGGTTCAATATGCATAAGTTCGTCCTTTCTGCACCCATCGTGCAAAATGCCTTCAGAGAGGCGTTACAGTGTACCTGGCAGGTTTCCTGACTCGCGTTTTAACGCGACAATTCCACCTTCCCGGATCTCTCCAGTGGTATTCGGAATGCAGCTAACGCTCACAGTTGCGTGGGCAGTCTCGGATCAGGACAGATATTGATGTCCCTACCGCGTTCCCATTTACCCCGCCGCCGCAAATCGGCTTTGGGACCAAGTCCGAGCACCTGATATTCTCGGCCTAGGTAAGTCAACAATGATTGCAACAAACACTTGAACCTACAGTCACTGTAGCAATTACATCTTACTCAGAGACGATTCGAGGAGATGAAAATGAGCGATGATGATCGGCTGTTGGAAGCAACCCCAATCCTAAACTTCAACCACCCGTCGATTGCACAACTGATCGAAGAAAGAGAGTGGAAAGCCCTCTCTCAACATGACCGGATCGGCGCTGTCTACGATTTCGTCCGCAATGAAATCGCCTTCGGGTACAACAGCGCAGACCACATCTCTGCCGCCGATGTGCTCGCGGACGGTTTTGGTCAGTGCAACACCAAGGGAACGCTTTTGATGGCGCTGCTGCGCGCGGTCGGTGTGCGGTGCCGTCTTCACGGGTTCACGATCCACAAAGAACTGCAACGCGGTGTCGTGCCTGAACTCGTGTATCCGATTGCCCCGGAAGAGATCATTCACTCCTGGGTCGAGGTGGAGACGGAGACGGATTGGGCAAACCTCGAAGGGTTCATTCTAGATGCAGAGTTTCTATCGGCGCTCCAATCCACATTTACCGATTCACCCAGCCTCTGCGGTTACGGGGCCGGGACTGACTGCCTGCAAGCGCCGCCAGTGGAGTGGACGGGGGGCGACACCTATATTCAAGAGACCGGCATTGTTCAGGACTTCGGCACCTTCGACGCGCCCGACGACTTCTACGCCCATCATCAGCAGTCGTTCAGCTTCGTAAAGGGTCTACTTTATCGGCATATCATACGCCATTGGATGAATGCCCGCGTGCGCCGGATCAGATCGGGTAACGTGCCGCAGATTCCCGGCCGGGCATTGCCCAATCATAACCACGAGGAATCGCGTCATGCCTCATGATCACGGCCACGCGCATATAGATCCCGCTTCTGGGGACCGCCGTGTCTCCATCGCGATCTGGGCCAACGCACTTCTGACAGTTGCGCAGATTGTCGGTGGGATCTTGTCCGGCAGCCTCGCGCTCATTGCCGATGCGCTGCACAATTTCTCGGACATGGCATCCTTGGTGATCGCTTTTGCAGCTCGGAAGATCGCAAGACGCCCCGCTGACGAACGCATGACCTTCGGCTATGGCCGGATCGAAGTTGTGGCTGCCTTGATCAACTACACCACCCTCATCCTCGTTGGTGTCTATCTCATCTACGAGGGCGGAATGCGCATGATCGAGCCAACCGAAGTGGCCGGTTGGACCGTAGTGATCCTGGGCTCGGTGGCGCTGGTTGTCGACACGCTGACAGCGCTGCTGACGTATTCGATGCAAAAGGGCAGCGTGAACATCCGGGCGCTTTTCCTGCACAATCTGTCAGACGCGTTGGCCTCTGTTGCGGTGATCATCGGCGGCTCGCTCATCCTGCTCTATGATATGTGGTGGGTCGATCCGGCGATCACGATCGGCATCGCGCTCTACATACTTTATCTCGCCGTCACTGAAATTGGTGGCCCCATTCGTATCCTGATGCTCGGAAGCCCACCCGACATCGACAACGATGCCGTTGTTGCTGCAATCAGGGAGGTCGACGGGGTCCATGATGTCCACCACGTTCATCTGTGGCAGATGCAAGAGAACGAGGCGGCATTGGACTGCCATGTCGTGACGGATGATGGCGCGTCCGGCGAAAGGATCAAAGTTGCTGTGAAGGCGCGCCTCGCCGAGGAGTTCGGTATCCGGCACTCCACGCTCGAATTGGAAGATCGGAAAAATGCGCACGAGGGCGCGAAACTCTATGGGCATGATGGAGCCAGAACATGATGGAAACTACATTGGCTTTCTTTGGTTTGGTAATTGCTGCGGCCACGCTTGCTTCGATCCTATGGTCAATCGCTTACCCAGATCGCCGCATCTGGCCGCCCCAGCAGTACACAGCCATCACACCAATACTGATTTGGGTGCCGACGTTTTCTTTGTTTGGAATTTTGATCGTGCTCGGCGTCTTGGGTTGGGGTGATCTGGCCTTTCCAAGCTGGCTCCGGTTCGGATTAGGTACACCGCTGATAGTGATCGGCAATGTCGTTGTCTGGTCTGAAGTTGCCCATTTTGGTGTACCACAAACAGGCGGCGCGAAAGGCGCTCTGAGGATCGCAGGCATGTATCGCTACTCTCGCAATCCGCAGTATCTAGCCGATATCGTGATTGTTGCAGGTTGGATAATTTTATCCGCCGCTCCTTGGACGATAGCAGTTGGACTTCCCGCAATCATGGTCTTGGCTATTGCACCGTTTGCCGAAGAACGCTGGCTGATAGAGCAATATGGGCAGCCCTATGAGGATTACCGTTCCAAAACCCGCCGTTTCCTTTGACAAGATCAATGGCGGTCGTCGTTCAAACCCATCGACGCACCTGCTCGCAATAGGACGCATAGTCTGCGCTGAAAGTTGCGTGCATCATCGCTTCTTCAAACCGGACATACCAACGGTCAAGGACGATACAAAATACACCCGAAATGATGAGTGGGGAGACTGTTCGCATCGCGACCGCGCCTCCCAAAGCACAGAGTGCAAAACCCAGATACATGAGGTTTCTGCTCCAAGCGAAGAGACCTGTTGTGACGAGCTTGTCTGGCTTGTCGAATGTCATGATGTTGGTCTCTTCGGCTTTGAACATTCGCGCGCCTGCAAACGATATCAAGATACCAAGAACGGCAATCGGTATGCCGACATAGGACCACGGCGCTGGCAAGGTGTACCCAATGGGAACAAAACTGTTTGCAAAGATTATGGTGGCCCAAGTGATGACAAGCAGGATGGGAGGCAAAAGCCGCTTCATATGATCATCTCCGATTCTGGATAGCTGGCAAGGGCAAGTGGTGCGTCCGTCAGAAAATCGGAACCTGACGCCCGTAGTAAAAAGCGTCCACGGGCGGCGGGATGCGGCGTACGATCTCTTGCTCTGACAAATCAACGTGGACCTCAAGAAGCGGGCTTTTGTTAATCGCTTGCCCGACGATGTCGCTCCCGTCGCTGCGTGCACCGAACTCTGCTTTCGTGATGACCACCTGTCGCGTTGCCCTTTAATCTGAGACGCGACGCGTTTGGCGACAATTTTTGCCCTTAATTGTGAGATACGGCTGTCATGGGGCTCCTGTTTCTCGCGCACCTTTGCGCGATGTGATCAACCGCGGCAAGCAATCGAGGCTCCTTCTCGAAGGCGCGCAAGAGAGCAACCCTTGCATAGTCGTCGATGCTTTTGCTGACGATGGCTGCCTTAGCCAAGGGATGAGATCGAGCGGCGGCGATTGCGGCGAGGCAGAACAGCCTAACTTCCGATCTGGGGTTCTGGACAGCGAACGACGGATCCCCGCGGAAGGTTTTGAGTGACATGGCAAAGGTGACTGCGCGCATTGCGCGCCGAAGTTGCTTGGGGCCGCGCGAGCGCGCGGCGCACTCAAGCATCTCTGCCCCGCGGCGCGCTCGGTATATCAGTTTTCCAGATATTTGTTCCTCACGGAGTTTGCCAAGGGTCTGCACAAGTCTCGTCCCGCAAACCTGGCAGTCAAATGCCCAGGCCCGCCTCCAATGCCTGAGCGAAAGACCCTCTCTGGCGCATTGCATGCAATGCTGGAATGGCATCTGAGCCGTCAGCGAGGCTTCTCGTGGCGTCATTGCCGGAAAGGTCAAAGATCGAACAACATCTGGGTTAACCCGTGCGGCGTTGGCAATCTTCGCCGCCGCAGCCGCGTCGACGTTGAAGTCCAAGGCGGTGCCATGCGCGGTATCGATTCTGAGATGAGCCAGTAGTTCCGCATCATCACAGTAGTTGGCCGCCGCCAGCCGAGACAACCAACCTGACAACAACTCGTCTGGCAGCGGCGCGACAGTCTTGGGCAGCGGGTGCGGCTTCACACCCGGGACTTCTGGAGCCGCCGATGGGGGTTCGCATGGCGCGACCAAACCGGCGTCCATTTTGCGATTGCGTCATCGGTGATGCATTCCTCACCTGTGATAATGGCGTCGATGGAAAGATCCTTGATCAGGGCGAAAATGCGCGAGGTCACCCCACCGGTCAGTGCCAAGACCTGCTTGAGAGATTTGACCTTCAGGTTGGACTTCTTTTCCAGTGGCATGGCAGCAATAAGGGTCTGGATCATGTCCGAGAACTCGGCATCGTCGCGCCAGTTTGGCAGATGATGTTCGTCCAGCCGTCGGGCAAGCTGGATATCACCGCGAATAGCATCGACGGCCTCGCTGACCCCAAGGCAGACCAGTGACACCTCGAGTTCATTGCTGAGATACCGCAGGACATTGAGAAATCGGCGCTGTTCGCGGTGGGTCCCGGCCAAGAGATTGTGGACCTCGTCGATCATGATCATCCGCAGGCCAAGGTCGCGTAAGAGCGCGATGACACGGACTTCGAGGGAAGCCACATTTTGAGCGCGGGCGCTAAGAGCCGTCGCCGGGGCGCCGACGGCGGCCAGGATGTGCAGGTAAAACCGCCGTTCATCAGGTGCGGGCGGCGCTTGCAACAGCAGAAGCGGTGTGCGGGTGATGCCCGACGCCGGATCGTATTCTGGTGCGTACTTGCGCGACAGGTTTCGGGCAATCATCGTCTTTCCGATCCCGGAGGCGCCATGCACAAGAAGCCCAGGCATACGGGTTTGTCGTGGCGCTTCGATCATGCCCTGCAAGCGGTCCAACACCTGTTCCGCCCGAGGAAAGCCGATCCAGATATCCGATTGAATGAGGGCGATCCGGCCGTCTTCTTCAGTTGTCCCTGCCCTCAATTCACCATCTCTCCACTTTGAACAATGGGCGCGATGTATCACCCGTGTCGATCGGGCGCAGCCTTTCGGTTTTCGAGACAGCCGAGTTGGTGCCCTCCAATGTCCCTTTTCTTTCACGGGATCGGCGTTCGGCCTTCGTTAGGCCCCGGCTTTCAAACTCGATCTGGCGTTGCTGTCGGATCAGCTCAGCCAGCACCAGCTCATTAGACCCGGACTTGCCAAGGGCACGGGCCTTCCTCATCGCTTCGCGATATTCCCAGAGCGAGACGGGCGGAATTTCCAGGTTTCTGTACCGCGCCTCAACATACCGGCCATCGTCCAGTTCGACCCAGATCATTGAGATATCGCGAGGATCGTAGCGAACGACCACCTTTCCATCCCCGCGCCCAATGTGGCCTGCAAGGGCATCGGACCAGTACCTTATCTGGAACAGATGGATGCCGTCACGCCTGATCTTGCGCAGTTCACTCGGCAGGAAGCTCACCTGAAAGGCTTCCATCTCGAAGGGGATGTCGCCTGTCATTTGCTCTGAGAGCACCTCCCATTTGGCGACGGGCGTACAGCCAAGACTTGAATGAATGCTGTTGTTGTAGCGGCAGATTTCCAGGGCAAACCAGCGATCAAATTCGCCTAAAGTCATCGCGGCCATGCCTTCGGCATCGTAGTCGCCCTTGGCCACGACCGAGGATTGCGTTGTTCCAGGCAACAGGTGCACGGCCCCCATCATCGTGCCGATCAATCGTTCGATGTGCCCTCCGAAATGAGGACTGCCTGGCGGCCGATAGACCAGATCGATCCCCCATTCCGCACATGCCGACCGAAAGGCTTGCGACCGGAAATCGCGCCCTCTATCGACGTGGATCCTATGCGGTTTACCCTGCGCGGGCCAAGGAACATTGCACACCAATTCCGCCAGAAGTTCCGCCTTGGGGGCCACAGCCTGTGTCAGGCAAAGCGCCACCGACAGACGCGAAGGTGCCTCGAGAGAGGTGTAATATCCGGTCACCATCCGCGTTGCGACGTCGATCGCCAGCGTGACCCAAGGCCGCCCAATTGGTTGGCGTTCAAAACTGTCGACGAGAATGATGTCCGCAGGCGTATGGTCGATTTGCACGACCTCCAGTGGCCGGTTTGCCTTGTTGTCGCCTACGACCGGCGCAAATTTCTGGCGGGCCGCCTTTGCGCCTTCGCGTGCCTTGGCAATTGCGCGGGCGTCCATTGCATCCAGCCTGCGCTGAACCGTCCGACGCGTCGGCGGTTGCAAGCCCTGCTGCCAGCACGCGCTGCGGATTTCTGTCACGACGCGCGACAAGCTCGAACGCTCCCGGCGCAAGAAATAGCGGCGAAGGTGCTCCTCGATTACCGCTTCGACTTTGCTGGATATTAACATCGTCCCGGTCGGGCGGCCCCGTTTCCGCGGAGCCAGAGCGCTGGTGCGCCCACCCTCTTCCGCCAACCGTTTTATCCAACGCCAGACCGTCGCCCTGCTGACACCAAGCTCCCAAACGGCGTCATTGATGCCACGTTCCAGGCTGCCAGTTCCTTTGAGATATGCCTGAACAAGCGGACGCAGAACGGCCGCCCTACGCGCCTCCTCAGCACCAGCGGCAACGGAGTCTTCGCGATCATCATCCATCAATATTTGCCATACGAAGCTGCGAACCCTGTCTCAGGTTTAAGGGCAAAAATATCGGAATTAAAGGCAAAATCTCATATTTAAGGGCAAAGGTTGGCCGTTGATTTCGTTGGATTTCTCATCTCACAATTAAGGGCTACGCGACACCTCGACAGTGCCGCTCCTGATGCTAATCTCGAACGCAATTCAAAAGGAAACCACACATGAAACGACGTAGCTTTCTGCTGACCGGCGCTGCCGCCACAATCGCGCTTCCGGCCATGGCCGATGCCGAACCCATCATAAAGGTTGTCAAAACCCCGACCTGCGGATGCTGCACGGCCTGGGTTGATCATGTCCGTCAAGCCGGATTTCAGGTCGAGGCCCAGGATGTCGATCAGGACGCCCTCTATGCGCTGAAAAATAGGCTCCAGATCGCGCCGGAGCTGGCCGGGTGCCACACCGCCGTGGTTGGCGATTATTTCATCGAGGGCCATGTGCCGGCTGAAGACATCGCCCGGCTTCTTTCAGAGCAACCCACGGCGCGCGGGCTAAGCGTGCCGGGTATGCCGATGAGTTCCCCCGGCATGGGCGGTCCCGGTGCCGGCGATACGTTCGATACGCTGCTTGTCGGGCCCGATGGCGCGACATCGGTCTTTGCCAGTCACAGCTAGGTCAATCGGTAGGTTCCGCGGGACGGGTTGTTGACCCGGCCCGCTTCGACAAGCGCCCGCAGCGCACGGTAGGTTGCCTCATGCGTCAGCTGGAGGCGCGCGGCTAAGTCGACGACGGTGCCATCCAGAAGACCCGCGACGATCCCCGCCATCACCCGATCCTCGGCCCGTCGGATGCCGATAATTTCCACGATCTGCCGGTGCGCCTGAACCTGTTGGGCCGCCTGGCGTCCATAGGCCCGCGCAAAGTCCGGGTTCGCGAAGGCGGCGAGAACCGCGGATTTGTCGATCCGGACCAGCTCTCCAGCGTCCATCACGATGGCATCGCAATGATAGCGCTCCGAAAAGACCGAGGCTTCGGCAAAGCTGGTCCCGGATGTCGCCCGGTGAATGATGAGCCGCTCGCCATTCGGACCAACCCGTTCGAGATGCACACGCCCGGTCTTCAGCACATAGAGGCCCAGTGTCCTTGCACCCTGTCGAAAGAGCACGTCGCCAGCCGCAATTGTTTGCGATTGACGCGCAGTTGTCGGGAGAAGGTCGTAGGGCTCTGGCAGCATATGATTGAAATCATATTCCAGCGCAGGCCTGCGTGCTAGGAAAAAGGCATCATATTGTTCAAAAGGATCCCGCCATGCGCCTTGTTGCTCTTCTGCTTGCCTTGTCATTGTCTGGACCCGTCGCGGCCCAGCACAACCATTCCGCGACCGGGCATGCGATGCCGGGTCCGCAGGAAACCGGGCAATCCGCTTTTGCCGCCATGGCGGAGATCGTGGCGTTCCTGCGCGCCGATCCGGACACCGATTGGGCAAATGTCGATATCGCGGCTCTGAGGCGACATCTGGTGGACATGGAGCTTGTGACGATGGCGGCCGAGGTTACCCGCAGTATGCGGCCCGCCGGTATCCGGTTCGAGGTCCGGGGGGAACCGCGCGTTCTCGAAGCCATTCGCACCATGGTGCCTGCCCATGCGCCGTTCCTGGCTGCCGAGACGGGTTGGGAGGTC
The DNA here is from genome assembly GCF_001458315.1 of Thalassobacter stenotrophicus. Classification (GTDB taxonomy): domain Bacteria; phylum Pseudomonadota; class Alphaproteobacteria; order Rhodobacterales; family Rhodobacteraceae; genus Thalassobacter; species Thalassobacter stenotrophicus. The sequence continues at coordinate 107,822 of NZ_CYRX01000030.1, forward strand.
ACGACAGAGGATCTCGGGGATGGTGTTGCCCTCCTCGTCGATGGCGATTCCGACCAGATACCGGGTCTTGGGTTCTTCGGTCTGATGACCATCGGCGCGCATCACCAGGAGCATCATCTCATGATGGCAAAAGGCGCACCACCCCACCATTGAGCCGATGATAGGCCACAGTTTCCCTCCGCCAGCCCCCGGGTTGCAGACAAAACATTACAAAACCCGCGTTGACGTTCCGGCGCGGGAAGGCTGCACATTTGCGATGCTATGGATGCCACCGACGACACTGAACGCAGGGATTTCCTGTACTATGCCACTGCTGGCGCGGGCGTGGTCGCCTCCGGTGCGGCGCTCTGGCCGCTGATCAATCAGATGAACCCTTCGGCGGATGTGCGCGCTCTGGCGACAATCTCGGTGGATATCTCCGGGCTCGCCGAAGGCACGCAACTGACCGTCAATTGGCGCGGAAAACCCGTCTTCATCCGCCACCGGACGCAAGCGGAGATGGCCCAGGCGCGTGAACAGGCGGTCTCCACCTTGCCGGACACCGATGCGCGCAATCTCAATCTTCCCGGCGTGGCCACAGCGCGGGATGAGAATCGCGCCATTCCGGGCCATGACGCCTATCTGGTGATGATCGGTGTCTGCACGCATTTGGGATGTGTCCCGCTTGGCGATGGCGCGGGCGATTTTGGAGGGTGGTTCTATCCCTGCCACGGGTCACATTACGATACCGCGGGTCGTATTCGCAAAGGCCCCGCGCCGGAGAACCTGCACATTCCATCTCTGGCCTTGTCCGACAACATGGTGCTGACGCTCGGGTAACGCACTTCAATGGCTGACCGTATACTTACCGCCTGAATTCAGAGCATAATTCAAATGGTTGCCGATAAGCTTAGTCCGCAATGCACCACATACGATATCGCCCGTGCCCCGTCACCTCGCGAATCAAACCGCTTTCTTCCATCCACGCCAGATTTCGCTGAACAGCGGAGCGACTCGCTTTGGTCATTGCCTCAGCCATTGGGGCGGAGACCAGAGGCCACTCCGTGAGAACCTTTCGCAAGGCGGCTGGCGTCCGACCAAACAGTTGCTCCATGACGTTTTCTGCCCGCCCGGTCCACGCTTCAATATCATCAAGTGTTCGCATCGCCGTCAGAATTGCACTGTTCATCCCATCCAACCAGCGGGCCAAGCGTTCGGCTGGCGAACCCGAAACGCGCAGCCCCCCTGCCCCGCCCATGGCGAGCGGCGCGAAGATGGCGCCGCTTCCATCGCTCGCCGCAATCCTGGACGCGGTGGCGGCGGCTTCGATCTGGTCGCCGTGCTGTCCGAGGCCCGCCAGACTCCAGAGATGAAAACCCATGCAAGCCCGCGTGATTGGATGGAGCTCGGCTGCGGCTGTCATTACATCCAGCCATCCGCCCGCGCGATCTTCGAAACGCTCAGCGCTGTCTTCAATGTTCTCGGGATCGCGGCGATCCAGGAAGGCGGCCAAGTCAACCTTCGGTCCGGGACCGCCTGTCAGGCGTCGAACAGCCCATCCAACTCTTGCCAGGGCATTTGGGTCATCCTGTGCGCCTGACAGCCGCATCGATACCCAAAGGGCCAGACGATCAGCACTGACCCGATCCCCTGCGAACCAGCTGAGGTCTGCCGCCTCGATCAGTGCGAGGCGGTGCCGCCAGCCTTCAGGACCGCGCAGCAGGCGGTCATCCAGAGCACCCAGGCGTCCAGCAACCCGTGCGAGTCGCGCAGCGTGAACGCCTTCTGCCTTTGCCCAGTCTTCTATGACAGCTGTGTCGGGCGGTTCTGCCCGTGGCCCGGGAGGCAAATCATCCGGTTCTTCTTCGAGTGGTCCCGGCAGAAACCAGAGATCCTCTTCGTGAGCCTCTTCATCCTCCTCGATGGTGATGAGGGGGTCATTGAAATCATCAGTCAAAGCGGATGCTTGGGTTTTCATATGTGCAAAATACTGTCCTTTTGCACATTACCCAAGTGATTTTGTGGCGGTTGCCTTCGCTCTTTATATAGTATGCGCGCGCGACTGCCGGTGGAACCTCTCAGATCGCGCTCAGCGCAAGAAAACCGAGGGTTTTCGGATGAGCACCACGAGAGAACACTCTCTTGCATTCGTTTCCAAACGGTCGTTTATTGGCGATACCTTAAATTGCAAACGGCCGGATTTCATGCCCCTTATTGGCTATGCACGCGTATCAACCGAGGATCAGACCCCCCTGCCCCAGTCGCAGGCCCTGAAATCCGCAGGCTGCGCAGAAATCTTCGAAGAACACGCCTCAGGCGGCAATCGCGCGCGGCCGGTGCTTGCGCGCGTTCTCGAACGCGTTCAGATCGGCGACACGCTGGTCGTCGTCCGGATCGACCGGCTTGCGCGATCCTTGTCGCATCTTCTCGAGGTGATCGAACGTCTGGAGGCAAAGGGTGCCTTCTTCCGCTCCCTGCAGGACCCGATCGACACGTCCTCACCGCAGGGCAAGTTTACGCTGCAGGTTCTGGGCGCTGCGGCCGAGTTTGAACGCGCTCTGATCCGCGAGCGTACCAAGGCGGGTCTTGCCTCTGCGCGCGCCAAAGGTCGCGTTGGTGGCAATCCTGGGCTAAGCGCCAAGGATCCCGCCGCGCTGCGCAAGGTGCGGCTGGCGCGACAGGACGGCTACATGGAGCGCCTGAACGAGACCGCGCAAGATTGGGTGCCCCATGTGCGCCGCTTGCGCCCCGATATGGCTTGGGAAGACGTCTTGCGGATTATCAATGGCCCCCTGCCCCATGATCGGCACTGGACGCAAAGCCGCTTGCTCCGCGCCGTGAAAGCCTACGTGCGCGACGGGTTTCTGCCCGATGAAGTGCTGGCCCGCGCCAGGCGCCGGGATACTGACGACCGCCTGCCGGCGATTATAGCTGCGATCAAGGGTGCCGATCCTGACATCACGCTGCAGGCGATCTGCGACCGGCTGGAATCTATGCGTGAGCGCACGCCTCGTGGACGGACCACCTGGCAGCCTTCTTCCGTGAGGATGCTGCTGGAACGTGCGGAAAAGCTAGGAATGTTGGAATAGACTAGGGAACAACGTTGTCCCATAGCCGATGAGATATCGCTCACCCCGTTCGCGCGTTCAGCAGTCCGTAGAATTCACTGAGCATATCGTCGGCAGGAGCATCAAAGGAATCGCGGGTTGCGCCACGGATCAAGCGCCTCGCAGCAGATCCTGCACGACCGATGGCTTCTTTGCTATCAAGGCCAGCAGGACTTGAGCAGGGCCCGTCGGGTGTCGACGCCCATGTTCCCAGTTCAAGAGCGTGCCCTTTGCTACTCCTATGCTTCGGGCGAATTCAGCCTGTGAGAGACCAGTTCTTTGGCGAACTTCGGCCACATCAACATCGACAACGGATATCTCATGGACCTTGGCGGCCGTCATGTTTCCATCTGCGAATGCCAAGGCCTCTTCCAGGCCTTTCGACACCGATTCAAATGCAGTCATGGTGCGTCTCCATACCTTGCGACAAGCGCTTTGCTCATTTCGACTGCCGCGGCTTGTTCAGCCTTGGACAGGTTAGCCTTTTCGTTCTTGGCAAAGACCGTGATCAAAAAGATCGGCATATGGTTCCCGCCAAATACATACAACGTCCTGAAACCGCCGCTCTTGCCGCCCCCAACTCTTGGGATGCGAATTTTGCGAAGCCCGCCGCCGAGAGAAACCCCATCATCAGGATTGCCGGCAATGTAGTTGATTGCAGCCTCGCGCTCTTGTTCCGACATGATTGCTTTGGCGCGTCTTTGGAATTCGGGCAGTTCCACCACCGTCTGCAATCGTGTCATTCTAAGTCACCATTTATGCTTCCCTGACGTATAAGTCAATGGCACACGAACCGCGCTTAGCGCAACCCAATTTGTGCCACTCTTGGATATTGCCCAACTGACAGCGTTCCGACCAGATGCTTAAGGAAAGTGTAGATCGCAGCTCGAGAGCGTCGAGTGGCTTGGTCTTTCGGAAAATAGCCCTGTCATGACGTGCCAGAAGAAAGGATGCGGTGTCCTCCCGGCTGAACCCTGCATTCTTCCGACACTTAACTGCCCCTGCGTTCAGTACCTGGACACTGGTCCGGGACCCCTGCCCTTGTATTTCCTCGGCCCGATCCGCCTTTGGACAGTCTGCAATTAGGTAGAAAACGGCATTCGCATCTGCGAACTCAGCGTTCATGCACCGCGTCGCGACACATACGCGTCTCCTTGGGCAGCTTGCCCCGAAACCGCTTCAGTGCTTTGAGGATTTCATCCACGCGAGGCTTACGCCGAACACGCACAGCACCATCGACTTTGACGAGGTCGATCTCATCACCTTCCTTCAAGCCGAGTTCAAGCACAAGGTCGGCGGGCAAACGGACAGCTAGATAACTCCCCCATTTAACGACTTGCATCTTGTCCTCTCAAAGCATGGATAAAACAACGTTCAGTGTACATCCATCTCGCTCCACAAGCAAAGCCATCGCCCTGCAGGTGCGGCGGCGGAAATGCGCCGATGCGCCATCGCAACGGAACCTGTTGTCGTCCAAAAAACTTGAAGAATCATTCGGTTCGCACGGATTCAGCGGTACCATCAACCAATAATGCCTAGTCTGTTTCTCGGCGGGTAACGTTCCCTTTTTTCGAAGACGCACTCCATTAGATCGAGTTTTTAATTATCAATTTCAATATCTTAACCAAGATCCGACAGCTTGATTGAAATTGGTGCTGTGGATAACTTTTGCACTACATCTAGATTCTTCTTGCCGGACTCGCTGGATCGTGGCATTCCCATTCTGACGGCAAATTGCGTCAGACGCGTTGTGCGTCGTCAAAATGATCAAGAGCCTTAACAGAGGCCAAGAGCGGGCGGCAGGGTATGGATGATCGTAACGTTGGATATGCACAAGGCATAGGCTCTTCTGACATCGGCACGTTTGCCGACAATCTGGCCGAGTCCTTGGATCGACAGATGAAGATCGCCTTCGAACCCGAAGAGCGTAAAGCCTTGCGCCGTTTCAGCTCGACCGAAGTCGCCGGTCTCCTGCGCGTAAGCACCTCTAACCTGCGCAACCGGCACAAGGACGGTAGCTTTCCAGAAGTGCATACTGATAACCGCGGGCACCGGTTCTACACAGCCCAAGAAGTAGACGAATTGCGCAATATCTTGGAGCGCACGGGAAAGAATGCCGAATCTTATCGGCCAGGTCGACGCGATGGCGACCGACTTCAGGTGCTATCTGTCGTCAATTTCAAAGGTGGTTCGTCGAAAACAACAGCGACGATACATCTTGCACAGCGGTACGCCTTGCGCGGCTACCGTGTTTTGGTCTTGGATCTCGATCCGCAAGCAAGTTTGACCACATTTTTCGGCTTTCGGCCCGAACTCGAGTTCGCCGAAGGCGGAACAATCTATGACGCTCTGAGATATGAGGATCAGGTTCCGCTCTCTGACGCGATCCAAAAGACCTACTTTCACAAGCTCGACATGGTTCCGGCCGGCTTAATGCTCTCGGAATACGAAACCGAGACAGCAAACGCGCTCGCCCGTCGGGTGCAGCCCATTTTTGCGGAGCGCCTCGCCTTGGCACTCGAGGAGGTAGAGGCAAATTACGACATCGTACTGATCGACTGCCCTCCTCAACTCGGCTTTCTGACTCTCACGGCATTGGCGGCCTCTACAGGGCTCCTGGTGACGGTCGTGCCAGGCATGCTGGATATCGCTTCCATGAGCCAATTCCTGAAACTTGCATCAGAAACGGTAAAGGCCGTTGAAGAAGCGATTGGACGCCGTGTGACATGGGATTTCGTCAAATTCCTGATCACAAGGTATGAGCCGTCAGATGGGCCACAGACCCAAATGGCTGGCTACCTGAGATCAATTCTCGCCGGCCAGGTCATGACTGAACCCATGCTGAAGTCTACCGCAATCTCTGACGCCGGAATGACCCAGCAGACCGTCTATGAAGTTGATCCCGGCCAGTTCATCAGGAAAACGATTGATCGCGCTCTGACCAGCGTGAACGGCGTTGCCGATGAACTGGAGCAGACGATCCAAATGGCATGGGGGCGTCGCTGATGGCCAGAAACATTTTCAACCAACCTCCGAAGGACGAAAAAGGGAGTGCGGCTCCCTCCTCTACCCTGCAAAAAACTGCAAAGCTACCCGGCTCTGTTGGCGGTTTGCGGGACTCCTTGCGCGAGATCACAGCCAATTCGATCCGGGACATCGAACCCGATCAGATTGACATGGACGGCCTTCGCGATCGGTTGGTGCTGGAAGATACGAGTATCGACGAGCTTGCCGAGAGCATTCGCAAGCATGGCCAACAAGTGCCGATCATGGTCCGCCCATCGGGCCAACCCGACAGATACCGCATCATCTACGGCCGCCGTAGACTGGCAGCGATCCGCAAAATCGGAGGAACGGTCAAAGCAATCGTTCGCACATTGGACGACGACGCCTCGCTTATCGCACAGGGTCAAGAGAACAACCTTCGACTTGATCCGTCTTTCATCGAAAAATCTCTGTTTATCAGAGAGATGCAGGAAATTGGGTACAAACCAGGCGTCATTCAGGATGCTTTGGGGTTAACCCGGCAAGGCGTGTCCAACCACCGGGTCGTTATCGATCAACTTCCTGATGAGCTTGTTCAGCTTATCGGGCCGGCACATGGCATCGGAAGACGGCAGTGGGGTGATTTAGCGGCCCTATCGGGAAAGGTAGACTTGGTGAATTCGGCCAAAAAGGTGATCGCCACCCTGCCCGACGACACTCCAAGCCCCGAGAGATTTCAGGCGGTCTATTCTGCTTGCTCGCACAAGGCGCGTGCAGACAAGAAACCGACCAGTCGCGGCGTGACGTCCGTCGTCAAGAATGAGAGCGGCGGCACTGTCGGAACGCTGACAGTCGATCAGAAAGCGATCGCCATCAAGATCGCCAAAAAGGACAACCCAGAATTCGGCCAGTGGCTCGAGGAGCGTGCGGAAGCTGCGCTTTTGCAACTCTTCGATACGTGGCGGAATGAGAGCGGCTCTGGGTCCTAACCCAGGCCACATAGAGGAACCCGAGCAAAGGAGAAAAGCGGAGACCAGAAAGAAAAGAGCCCCCCAAAGTTCCCCCTGGAGAGCCCTCATCATTCGATTTGCACTCATGATGTAGCAACCTCCAGCAAACCGGTCAAGAGTCACCGATTCGGTGAACCGATTTTTATTGCCTTTTCTCAGGTAAAATCTTGGGAGGAGACAGGGAAGCTGTGGGCCAAACGGTCATCGTGATCAAATCATGGCATTTACAAAACTATCAATCGAGGCTGCTGGTGCAGATGCATCATGCGGCTCAACTACCGCTTCTGAAATCGATATCTGGACCATCTTCCGGGCCCTGAGAGACGCGCGCAGCGTGTTCGGGCTACGCCCTGGCCACATCCAGACCCTTCAAGCAATGCTCAGCTTTTTGAAACCTGGCCATGGCGAAACGGTTTTTGCGTCCAACTACACCATTTGCCAGCGCGTTGGCGGAATCGACGAACGGACACTCCGCAGGCACATCAACCGCTTCGTTGAACTCGGATTCATCAAGCGCAATGACAGCTCGAACCGAAAGCGCTACCGCGTACGCTCATCCGGCGGGGAGTGCATCAGTTATGGATTGTCTCTCACCCCTCTGCTCCAACGTGCGAGCGGGCTTATCGCCATCGCGCAAGAGATAGAGAATAACCGGCGCGATCGGATATTTATTCGCAAACAGATCCTTACAAAGCTCGCCCATTTGGAAGAGCATGATCCCAGCAACACATTCATCAGCCACGCACGGAAAGCTCTACGCAGGAAGCTAAGCCTCCCCGAATATCACGCACTGCTCACCAGTACAGATGCAGAATACCAGAGTTTATCTACCCCAGATGACCCACCAGAAACTACGGAATTGCCCGCCAATGACGGACAAACTGTCCGGCACCAATCTAAGTCTAAAAAAGAAAAAAAAGATTTAGATAACGACATAGCCGATGAAGAACTGAAGCCACACTTGCTGACCTCAGTCTGCGATCAGGCAACATCCTTCTCCACAGAGAGACTTAGAAACTGGTTGGACATTGAAAACCATGCTCGAACACTTGCACCCATGATGGGCATTCATCCAGAAACATTCGAGAAGGCAAAGAATACTGTAGGGGTTCAGAAAGCATCATGCGCGATCTTCATCATGCTACAGCTTGGAGAACGCATCAGGGATTTTGGAGCATATTTCCACAGTATCACCTTAGGTCAAAGGCAAAACCAATTTGATCCACTAGCTTTGATCAAGCGACTGTCCGAAACCAATGAGCGAACTGTCTAATGTCCACCGCGGTGGACTTCGAGCCGGAAGCGGCGTTTATGGCAGCCACAACTGTGTAAACGCACCTAGCGGCGCGTGGTGGTTGTTCAGTTTATCTCAGACCAGCAGATGTCCACTGCGGTGGACAAGTGCCACACGAGCGACCCTTGATGGAAATCTCGCCACCCATGAAAGCAATCGGCGGACAGGCATCACACCCTAAATCCCTAGAGTTATTGTGGGAGGTCACCATCTCCAAACAGGTTTGGAAACAGCCGCTCTCGATAATCCAACGGAAACGCCAACCGAACAGGCGTCTTCGGCGAGGCGGACGTCAGGTATCCGGCGGCGGTCAGTTTGCTCAGCGTGTTGCGAGCCGTGCGCTCCGACGTCTTGAGCACAATCTGCGCCTCGCCACGTTCCAGCGCACCATGCCGAAGAACCGCCGAAATCAGTTCCGGTGCGCGCTTGTCATCGATGGTATCTGCAACAAGACGACGATACCGTTGGTCCAGTCCGCCGAGATCGAACAATTTTACTGAGAAGGTGATCTGGTCGAGTGTTACCCTTAGGAACCATTCACTGTACGTCTTCAGTGCCGCTTCTGACAGGTTCCCCCGTCCGTCGCGGTCTCCGCGGCGCGGGTTGTCGGCGAGATCCATCATCCGTTTGTACTCACCCCGATCAGTCAGCCCGCGGGCCAGCCCACGCGATACGGACCAGAGCCCTTGGCCACCGATCCCCGCTATAAGGGACATGGCATGAGACATCAGTCTGCTGACACGGCCGTTGCCATCCGGGAAAGGGTGGATGTAGTTCAGACGGTGATGTGCAGACGCGATCGCGATGATCCGTCCGCTCGAAGACCGCGCCGCAATCTGAAACCGTCTGTCGAAATGGTCCATGAATGCCGCAACGCGCGATGATGAGGGGGGTAGGTGGCGTCCGACCGCAACTTCCCGATCGTCATCCTGGCGCATGCGCCCCGGAACGATGGCCTCTTGTGTGCCATCGGGATGTTCGATGACCCGAAACTCATCCGGCATCTTGTCGTAGAAGCTCTTATGGACCCAAGTCAGGAATTCGACGGATGTGGGGCGGGGCAGGGTGCCCTTGCGATGCATCTCGTCGATGGCCCGTTGAACGATGACGTGCGCCCGGGCCTCAAGGGCGAGGGGACGGGTTTCTTCCTCAAGCTCGGCACCAGCCAGCGCCCTTTCGATGTCGCGGGGGCGCGTGTTGTGTCCTTCGATCAGGTTGGAGTAGTAGCAGTTCATCACACGGACGAGATCGGCAAGTTCGGCTGCGCTGTCAGGATGCAACCCTTGTCCCAGCCCGGTGGCTTCCCTCTGGATGTCGACCGAAAGGTCTGCCAGTTCTGTGGGAATATGCTCCTCGAAGAAGCAGGGTTCGATCCTGGCGGGTGTTTCCAGCATTTTTGCCGATCTTCCATGTTTGCAAAGTAATTGAAAAATAAACACATTTCGTACTTTCAAGCAAGGTTTTGCCGATATGCGTTGCCGATCTTGCCTGCCGATCTGGAATTGCTGCATGAAATCAATGGCTTCGGCAGAAGGGCCGGGCTTTTCGGTTTTGTTGTGTGCCCAAAGGGGGCGGAAAAAGAGAAAGTGTTCTTCGGGTTTTGTGACTGACGGATGAGGGCCTTTGGGGTCCCTCAGATGGGTCCGGGCCGGGTTCCGGTCTGCCGTTCCGGATGAAGGGCATTCCTATGCAATCAGGTGTCTTGCGCGTGCTCCGCGCAACCGCCGCCTCCTGGTGGCGGCATAGAGAGCTGCGCCGAACTGGCCAGACGGCGCTGGCACAGCGGCTCGAACGCCAGACCGTCCTGCGTGATCTCGGCTATCTGAAGCAGGCGGCGTCATTGCCAAACGCGCATGTGATCTGCGGGGAGGGTGGGACATTCCTCCATCTCGGTTGGACCACCGTGTCGACCTTCGCGCCGATCGAGCGCTTTCCCTTGGCCGCCCTCGCGGTCGCACGAGGGACCCCGTTCATCGATATCCGATCCGTCACCGATGTCACCGCCTTCGCGAACTTGCCGTGCGTGGCGCGGGACGGATCGGTCGACCCTGACCCTTGCGGTCCTGGCAGGTCCGTCTCGCTGACCACCTACATCGACTTGGTCGAAGCCCTCGGTGCCAGGATCGCCAACGATCCGCGCCCCCGCCAGTCAACCTGATCACCATTCCCTCTCACCAACACTCGAAAGGAGGCCAGCCATGGCCCGATCCCGCACGCCCAAATTCGATGCCTCCGAGGTCATCACAAACGAAATCATCCGCATCATCGAGCGCGGCGTCCTGCCGTGGCGCAAGCCATGGACCGCAGGTGGCAGCTCTCGTCCCCTGCGCGTGGGCGGAGAACCCTACCAAGGGGTGAACAACTTCCTGCTGACGATGCGGACCGTGATGGCGGGCCACAGCTCTCCCTTCTGGATGACGCTGCCGCAAGCCAATGCGTTGGACGCAAAGGTCCGCAAGGGCGAGAAGTCCTCTGTCGTCGTTTATTACGGTCAAAGCCGGAAAGACGCGGGCGCATATGAGCATGACCGCAGCGACGGGGATGATCACTCCGAGGAAGCCCGTATATTCCGCTTCCAGAAATCCTACCGCGTGTTCAATGCCTGCCAGATCGAGGGCTTGCCCGACAGCTTCTTTCCGGACCCGGAGCCCGTGCCCGAGCATCCGCGGTCCGAGCCAATCCCGCACATGCAGGCGTTTTTCGATGCCATCGACATCACGACCGTCTTCACGGGCACGGAGGCGTACTATTTGCCGCCCGTGGACAAGGTCTACATGCCGTCCATCACGCGGTTCCAGGACCCGCGCAATTTCTACGGGGTCTGGGCCCATGAGCTGGCCCATAATGCCGCGCTCCGGTTTATGCCGCGCTTGTTCAGGCGAAGTCTTGTTTCCT
>NZ_CYRX01000031.1 GCF_001458315.1 Thalassobacter stenotrophicus
AATCCGTCCGGGGTCAGGGGAAACACGTCCCCAAGCGGGTTTGTGCAACAAAGCCGTAATACACCAACAAGTAGAACTACTTGATTTGATTTATGCGCAGCGTAAGCCAGTGACTTTTCAGTACTTAAAGAACCAATTTCCTTAGAGGTTTTAAGTAGCTTCTCACCTTCAGTGCTTCGTTCTGTCTTTGACACAGCAGATTTGGTTGCTTTCTGACGAATGTTTTCAACACCACCTTCTGCATTAATCCAATCTGCAATGTTGTCTGCATACACTTCTTTGTTTTCTATTGCAGTCGTCATTACACGCACATAAGCACTAATACGCTTCTGTTGTTTTGTGTATTCAACACCATCAACGTAAAAAGAATAGACTGTAAGAAGCTGAACGATAGTTGGCTTCTTATTGAGTTTTACACCTTTTCGTTCAATCTCACTTTGTATCCATTTACGCTTTTCAGTGTTGTTACTTCCAACAATGCTAAGCTGTTCGTACATTCTGTAAATTGATGCAAAGATTGAGTACAGACGTTCGTTAGACGTTGCGTACTCTTTTCCGTACCAATCTGTTGCAGTTTGTTTAAGTACTGCAATTTCGTTTTGAAACGATTGAAGTGCAAGTGCTGCTTCAGCTTGTGCGTTAGCTTTTGATTTAGTAGACATAGTATTCACCTTTTCTGTCATTGATTTGTGTTTTATCGCTGTGATTAACGATATGTACAGAATATGGCGAAAGTGCTTTTTCAGTAATAATCACTGAATAGAAGGTTTGGTGGTTGATATGGAAATATGTACTATGTTCATATCAATGAATAAGAATTTTGATGGATGATATGGCAAAGCGATTCTTTATCACTCAGCATCCTACGTTTGGTAGCTATGCAAACCCTATTAAGTCGAAGATTGAAAAGTCTCCGTACTTTTATTGGGTTAAGGCATTGACGCTGAATGACGACTACGTTGAGTACTGTGCAAATCCATCGAATAATCGTTTCAAAACGAATGACAGCATCCATCAAGTTTACAAAGACTTTGGTGATGTAAGATATGAAGGTTGCGTATATCTTGCATTTACTCAGTGGTGGATTGAAAAGATTGATGAGTTTGATACACGTGGAACGTATTTGTTTGCTGAACCATTTACTGGCACTAAGGTTGAAATAGTTACAGATGGTGGTGACGCTACTAATGCAGCTAATGACGAAAGCGTATTGTTAATTCGCATTCCTAAAATCATTAATCGAAAGCGAATTGATGAAGCAATTGATAGAATCCTTGCTTCTGAAATGCATTTTGAACGTGGTAGAAAAGTAAGAAATCCAAGCAGAAGTAACGCACGTTATCACTTGTCTAAACCAGTGAAAGTAGAAAGTCTTAAAGAAGCTTTTGAAGTCTATGAGTTAGAACGTGATGCAAAGATTAACGGCACTAAGATTTCAAACCTAAAACTTGCTAAAGCTGTTGGCATAGAAGTTCAGCAAAAGAAAACTGACGAACAAGCGCAAGATTACTCTTACCAAAGCGAACTGATTAACACTAAAGTTTGGAGACGTAAGAAGTTAGCTAAAGATGCAATAGCTAACGTTGTTAAAGGAAAGTTCGTCTAACTAATCTTTTCGGATGACAGCCTTCGAACTCTGAAAGCACAATGCTTTTAGCTAATAAGGAGGCTGTTATGACTGTACTTGATACACTGAATTTCGTTGCTTTTAACCCACTTCAAAACAACAACCCTATCGCTGTTCGTCGTCGCAAGCTGATTGCAAAGATTGATGAACAAATACAACTTGCAGCTAATAAAGACTACACACCTACGCAGCAAAAGTGGGTTACTGACGAACATGGTAACCAACGCAAAGTAGAAGTTGCTAAACGAGTTAAGCGTTGGTGGAGTGCTAGTGTTGATGGAAAGATAAATCTTGTAGTGCGCTATGGAAGCAAGCCTTTAGAGTTCGCCAAAGGTAAGAATGCAATCGAACTAGCTAGTGAAGCAGAGGTTGCTGATGTGCTAGCTAAGGTGCGCGAAGCTGCTGAACTTGGTGAGTTAGATGCGCTGATAGAAAAGCAAGCGCAGTTTGGCAGACGAGTGACACAAAAGAACAAGTGAACGAAAGAAGACAAGAACGTGTGTGGTTATAGCACGTTCTTCGTCTTACAATGTGCAACAGACGATTGCGTAAACTATTGAATTGCAATAGTTGCACAAGCGTAAATAAAACGTGCAAAGTGAATGGTGAGTTACACATAAGTTGCACACAAACTATTTGTAGGTGGTAAATGATTGATATTAAACAATTAAATATCTACGTTACTACTGAGTGGGAATAATTCCCTAACGATACCCAAAGGAGTGCGGAATTGCCCATGAAACAGGATTTCAGTGTCGAGGGTTTTTCCGCACCTCCGCGCCCATCGGGCATCACCCTACACGGCCAGACCGTGCGACTAGAGCCTTTGGACCCGGATCGCCATGCCCTCGGGTTATATGAGGCCAACACCACCGATACAGATGACCGCAACTGGGCCTATTTGCCCTACGGTCCCTTCCACGATTTTCCCAGCTATAGAGCATGGCTTGAGAGTGAGACCGGGCGCGAAGACCCTGTGTTTTTCACGATCATACGCCTGTCTGATAATCGCCCCGTTGGCGTCGCGAGTTTTCTGCGGATCAATCCCGGTGACGGCTCAATAGAAGTTGGCCATATCCACTTCTCACCGCTTCTGCAGCGCACGATTGAGGCGACCGAGGCGCTGTTTTTGATGATGAAGTGGGCCTTTGACAGCGGCTACCGGCGGTACGAATGGAAATGCCACGCCCTCAACGTCAAAAGCCGCGCGGCCGCGCAACGCCTTGGGCTGTCCTATGAAGGTGTTTTTCGACAGGCGACGATCAGCAAGGGACGCAACAGAAACACCGCTTGGTTCGCCGCTATCGACAGCGAATGGCCCGCCCTGCGCGCGTGTTTCGAGCGCTATCTGTCACCCGACAACTTCGACAGTGAAAACCGACCTAGGGTTTCGCTTTCGTCGCTGACCAGACCGCTGCTTTACAAAACAGACAGTCTGGACTTCAGCTAGCCGACCCTAGGCCGTGTTTTTCTAGAAAAACGCCTGCAAACCGGTCTGTGCACGCCCCAAGATCAGGGCATGAACATCATGGGTGCCCTCGTAGGTGTTGACGGTCTCAAGGTTCATCATGTGACGGATGACTTGGTATTCTTCCTGAATACCGTTGCCGCCGTGCATGTCGCGGGCCATGCGCGCGATCTCTAGCGCCTTGCCACAGTTTTGACGTTTGATCATCGAGATCATCTCTGGTGCCGCGCGGGCTTCATCCACCAGACGACCAACCCGTAGCGCGGCTTGCAACCCAAAGGTGATGTCGGTCTGCATGTCAGCCAGTTTCTTTTGGAACAGCTGTGTTTCCGCCAAAGGCTTGCCAAACTGCTTGCGATCCAACCCATAGGTGCGGGCCGCATGCCAGCAAAACTCTGCAGCACCCATCACACCCCAGCCGATGCCATATCGGGCCCGGTTCAGACAGCCAAACGGCCCTTTCAGCCCTTGGACATGCGGCAGCAGCGCCTCCTCGCCGACCTCAACACCGTCCATCACGATTTCACCCGTGGTAGAGGCCCGCAACGATTGTTTGCCGCCGATCTTGGGCGCGGACAGACCGTCCATGCCGCGCTCCAGCACGAAGCCGCGGATTTTGCCCCCATGCGCCTCAGACTTGGCCCAGATGATGAACACATCCGCAAATGGCGCGTTCGAAATCCACATTTTCGAGCCCGTAATCCGGTACCCGGTCGCGGTTTTCTCTGCCCGGGTTTTCATACCAGCGGGGTCAGAGCCAGCGTCAGGTTCGGTCAGGCCGAAACACCCAATTAAGCTGCCCGCAGCCAGACCCGGCAGATATTTCACCCGCTGTTCTTCGCTGCCATAGGCATAGATCGGATACATCACGAGGCTCGATTGCACGGACATCATCGACCTATAGCCACTGTCGACGCGCTCGATTTCCCGGGCGACGAGGCCGTAGGTGACATAGGACGCACCAAGGCCACCGTATTCCTCGGGGATGGTGATGCCCAGCAGACCCGCCTCGCCCATTTGAGCAAAGATTTCAGGGGCCTCGACCTCTTGGGCGTAGTCGGCGATCACCCGTGGGGCGAGCTTATCGGCCGCGAAGGCCGCGGCCCCATCACGCAACGCGCGCTCATCGTCGCTCAGCTGATCTTCTAAGTAAAACGGATCGGCCCAGTCAAAGGTCCCCATGTCTGGCGCGTCTTTGGCTTTGATTTCTCGTGTGACGTTCATGATCGATGCTCCCTCACAGTGTTGCGTGAACCCTACGCCAGCCTTTTGCGAGACGAAAGGGGTGCTGAGCCCTGTGGGTGGGGTTTGTTATGGAGCTAGAAGAGGTCCTGCCCGTCACTTTACAGCACTTTTTTAATGCCGGGGTTGTCCGTTATGAAATTGGAAACAATACTCACGCAACAATGCTGACCTCCCAAAAACCTGCCCAGACGATAGGATTATCCCAGCATACAACCCAATTCCGGCCACATTTCCGCGCTAGGTAACGACAAGATTCGGCCACAGTTGTCAGCGCCTCACCCAAATTGCGGGTGCTGAGACGGCATCATCAATTTATTTGCCTGTGGGGGCACAGATGTTTGAACAGAACAGCGACAAGATTGCAGCGTTGCAAATCCTCAGCGATGAGCTTGGCTTTTTTGAAGCCATTGACGCGCAGCACCGTGCCTTTCATGTGACCGCCGGAGATACCCTTTTGGTCACGTTCGAGAGTGGTGCCAAACTGTGGGGGCCGGATGTGGCGACTGCGCTCGATGCGTCACTCCTGATGATCCACGCGGATGGGCCGACGTGGTTTCGCAGTCCCGACCTATTCGATTTTATCGATGACCTCACGGATGAGGGGTTCTTCGATGATTTTGACACGGTTCTTTTTGCTGGGGCCGGTATGGGGGCTTATGGCGCGGGGGCGTTTTGCGTGGCCGCCCCAGGGGCCGAGGTTTTGCTGATGCAGCCTATCGCGACGCTTGAACGCGCCAAGGTCCCGTGGGAGGTGCGTAACCGCAAGGCTTGGTCGCTCCGCTGGGGCCCGCGCTACAGCTATGCGCCTCGGTCGGTTCAGGCGGCCAACCAAGTGACTGTTATCTCGGATCCAACCGAGACATTGGATGCGATGCACGCAAGCCTGTTCCAAGACGACCACACCACGCATCTGCGCATCCCCCACGCGGGGCCGCGCGTCTTGACGACGCTGCACGGAATGAACCTTCTGACGCCTCTGTGTGAGGCGGCGATGACCGGTTCTCTAACACGGCCAACCTTTGCAAAACTTTGGCGCGCCCGTCGCGATTACCGCCCCTATATCAAAGGTTTGCTCAAAAAACTGATCAAGGGCGATCGCAGAACCCTAGTCCGGCACCTGTCCCGCCATACGCTCGCGCGCAAAAGCGTTACCAGTCCCGCGCAGGAACTGGATTTGGTGAGTGAGGCCTTGGACAAAGCCAAGACCGTGCGCGCTCAGAGCTTGTAGAGATCACTGAATTTCGCTTCGAGGTAGCTGAGCAAAGGCTCAGGTCCCGGCGCTGCACCCGTGGCGTGGCTGATCGTTTCAACTGGGGTACGCAGACCACCATGAGTTTGTACGGCATCCCGCAACCATGTGGTTGCAGCCGTCGCATCACCCCGCGCGAGGCCCGCATCAACATCAGGCACTGCCGCGCGCATCGCCGCGTTCAAACAGCCCGCAAAAACGTTCCCAAGCGCATAGGTTGGGAAATACCCCATCAGGCCCACTGGCCAGTGGACATCCTGCAAAACCCCGTTGGACGGTTTATCCACCACAATCCCAAAGTCCGCAGCAAAACGGTCATTCCATGCGGCCTCTAGGTCATCAACGGCCAAATCGCCCGCAATCAACGCGCGCTCCAGATCAAAGCGCAGCATGATGTGCAGGTTGTAGTTCACCTCATCAGCCTCAGTGCGAATATATCCCGCCTCTGCCCGATTCACGGCCCGGTAAAAATCGCGCTCAGACTGCACGCCGATATCACCAAACGCATCGCGCATTTGTCCGTAAAACCAGCCGGTAAACGCTTCTGAGCGGCCCATTTGGTTTTCATAGATGCGGCTTTGGCTTTCGTGGACACCCATCGATACGCCCCGTGACAAGGGCGTCAGCAGGTAGCTTTGGTCGATATTCTGTTCATAGCAGGCATGGCCGACCTCGTGGATCGTCGAATAGAGGCAGTTAAACGGATCATCCTCCGCCACGCGCGTGGTGATCCGCACATCCCGCCCGGAGCCCGAGCTAAAGGGGTGGACGGCCAGATCAATGCGTCCGGTGTCAAAGTTGTAGCCGAAGGCCCGTGCGACTTTCTCTGACAAAGCTAACTGAGCGGCCTTTGCGAATGTGCCTTGCACCTTGGGGGCTGGTTCTGCCGCAAGCACGCGCGCCCGCAGATCGACCAGGCGCGGACGCATAGCGTCAAACATCGCACCGATCTCAGCGCCGTTCGCGCCCGGCTCATAATCGTTCAGAAGCGCATCATAAAGGTCACCATCGGTGGCCAGCGCCGCTGCCTCTTCACGCCGCAAGGCGACGACCTCGTTGAGGCGTGGCAAGAAGGCCGCGACGTCTTCGTCTGCGCGGGCCTTGGCCCATTCCCCTTGGCTCAGCGATGTGACCCGGGCCAGTTCCGCTGCCAAACGTGCGGGCACCTTGTTGTTGCGCGTATAGCTTTCGCGGATCAACCGCAGGGCCGCATCCCCCACCGCATCGGGGGCCTTGGCCACGTCCAGCCAATCACCGATACGCGGATCGGTTCGGCGGGCGTGCAAAACGCCCTCCATTGCGGCCATTTCCTCGGCTCTTTGCGGGGCCGCGCCACGGGGCATGACCGTTTCTTGGTCCCAGCCAAGCCGATCCGCGACCTGCCCCAAAGCCTCGGTTTCGCGTTGGTGCGCCATCAGGTCGTCAAATGCAGGCATGGTTTAGCTCCGAACGGATTGTGGCAGGGGATATACGGCACGGTGACGGGCACGCATGACCAGAACGATCAGAACAACCGCCCCAAACTGATGCGCAATGGCAAGATGCCAAGGCGCGGAGTTCATCACCGTCACGATCCCGATCAGCATTTGGACAACGCCCATGGCCAGAACCCCAGCAAAGGCCGCAGACGTGGCAGAATTGCCCGATTTGCGCCCACGCAGCCAGCCCCAGATCAGCCCTAAGAACAGAACGTAGCCCGCAATGCGGTGGAAGAACTGAACCGTGCCATCATTCTCAAACAGGTTGCGCCAAACGGGCTCTAGCACCCACATCTCGGGCGGGGTGAACGCCCCGGCCATCAGCGGCCAGTCGACGTAGTTGCGGCCGGCATCAATGCCCGCGACTAACGCACCCAGAAGGATTTGCACGAATGTCATAACCAGCAAGACGGTTGCGAATTGGCGCAAAGGCACGTGGCCCTCACGGCGGGCCACCAGCAGCTCTGACTGTGGGCGCGACAGCATCAGCATGTACCACGCGATCAACGACAAGATCACAAAGGCCAATCCAAGGTGTGTTGCCAAACGGTACGAGGCCACGTCGAGCATGGTGCCCGTTAGGCCCGATGACACCATCCACCAGCCAATCGCGCCTTGCAGCCCACCAAGGGCCCCTAGCACTACAAGCCGGGGCGTCCAGCCAGCGGGCACCTTACGCGCCAGCAATAGGCCCAAAAGGCCCACGGCCCAGACAAGCCCGATCACACGGCCCAACTGGCGATGCCCCCATTCCCACCAATAAATGACCTTGAACTCAGCCATGCTCATGCCTTGGTTTTGCAACTGGTATTCGGGGATCGCGCGGTAGAGGTCAAACTCCGCCTGCCACTGCGCGGCATTAAGGGGGGGAACCGCACCCGAGATCGGGTTCCACTCCGTGATCGACAGCCCGGAATCCGTCAGGCGGGTCAATCCACCCACGGCGATCATCAGTACCACCAAACCAAACAAAACGCCCAACCAAGCGCGTACAGCCTTGCGGCCACCCGAGCGGCCGGTGCGATCAATCACACCCGCCTGTGTGGCCGGTTTTTCGGCCCCAGTCACATCTTCAAAAATCGAGCGTCCGGCCATTCTGCCCTCCAGAATTTCGTTCTCGTCTTATCTATTCAGATAGTTGCGCGCGGCAACCCATGCGCCGCAAGGTCGCGGGCCTAGCCGCGTTCTTTCCAGCGGACCATTTGGCGCATCATTCCGTGGAACGTTTGGGCGTCCGCGCGCGTCAGGGGCATACGGCTCCAGACATTGCGCAGATGACGTTTCATTGAGGCCGCCTTGGCCTCTGGGAAAAAGAACCCAGCACGGTCCAGCGTCGCCTCATAATGGTCGGCCAGCGCGTCAATCTCAGCGTGATTGGCCCAAACCGTGCCCGCCATTTCCATTTGAGTAGCCTCGGCCTGTTCCACTTGGCGGCGCCATTCATACCCCATCAACAGCACGCATTGCGCAAGGTTAAGCGAGGGGAAATCAGGGTTCACCGGTACGGACACAATCGCATTGGCGCGCGCGATATCATCGTTTTCCAGCCCTGCCCGTTCTGGACCAAACAGCACCCCCACACGCTGGCCTTGGGCCATGCGCTTGGCCGCCTCTTGCATCGCGGCCTCGGGGGTGAACACGGGCTTCGTCAGATCACGGTCGCGCGCGGTGGTCGCAAAGACGAAATCGCAGTCAGCGCAGGCCTCGGCCGTGGTATCGACAAGACGGGCCGCATCCAACACACGCCCTGCCCCGCTGGCCAAGGCGACAGCGCGTTCATTGGGCCAACCATCCCGAGGAGCCACGACCCGCATGTGATGCAGGCCAAAATTCCACATCGCGCGCGCACTGGCACCGATATTTTCGCCCATTTGAGGGCGCACAAGGATTATCGCGGGGTGGGCGGCGGGCGGTGTAAACTGTTCGGACATGCCGCCTCCTACCGCGCGCCCCATTGCAGCGCAACGCCCGGCGGGTCTATGAACGGTGAAAACGTATCAGAAAGTCCGCCCATGTCAGACGACCCCACACTTCCCGAACAGCCGCAGATCTATCTTGTGACGCCCCCCGCGTTTGAGCTGGAGACATTTCCGGACCTTTTGTCCGCCGTTTTGGACGTTCACGAGGTGGCCTGCCTGCGCCTCGCGCTTGCGACCAAGGACGAAAGCACCCTCGCCCGTGCCGCCGATAGCATCCGTGAACTGGCCCATGCCCGCGATCTGGCCGTGGTGATCGACACGCATATCGGCTTGGTCGAGCGGTTGGGTCTTGATGGTGTGCACCTGACGGACGGCTCGCGCGCAGTGCGTAAGACACGGGCCGACTTGGGCGAAGATGCCATTGTGGGCGCGTTCTGCGGAACGTCCCGCCATGACGGTATGACTGCCGCCGAAGCCGGTGCCGACTACGTCAGCCTCGGCCCTGTGGGCAGCAGCGTTTTGGGCGATGGCAGCACCGCAGATTTTGACACGTTCGTTTGGTGGTCCGAGGTGATTGAGGTGCCAATCGTTGCCGAAGGTGCCTTGGATATCGCTTTGATCGAGGCGCTGGCTCCGCACACGGATTTCTTTGCAATCGGCGAAGAAATTTGGGCGACCGACGATCCGGCTGCTGCGATGAAGGCGCTTACTGCGCCGCTTCGCTAATCCCGTCTGCGGCGAGGCCTGCACGAATTGCGGCCTCGCACTGGCGCGCCAAGTCTTTGCGGCTGGTGACCTCGGCCGTTGCAATGGGCGCGTGGTAGCGCACCACAACTTGCCCCTGCTTTGGCGCGGCCAGCACCTTTAGCAGGTGGCTGCCAAAGCTCATATCACCCCACCAGCCGTAAAACGCAGGATCAGCGCCAGCCGGAGCGGTATACACAACCGACACCGGCTGTACCGCCATATCGCGCGGCACACCTGGCGCAAAGAACGCGGCAAAGAGCGTTGACTTGAAGGGAAGAACCCGGCGCCCGTCCGTGGATGTGCCTTCGGGAAAGAACAACAGTTTGTGCCCGGCAGATAGACGGTCTTCAAACACCTTTTGCTGGGCCTTTGCATCAGCGGCACGGCGGGCGATGAACACCGTTCCCGTCGCGCGCGCGAGCCAACCTATGCCCGGCCACCCAGCCACTTCAGCCTTTGACACGAAATAAATCCGCTTGGACGCGTTGAGGGTAACGATATCAAGCCACGACGCGTGATTGGCCACAATCGCCCCATGGGCGGGCATGGGCGCGCCCTCAACCCGTCGCTGTATCCCGAGGATGACAAACGCCGCGATGCAAACCCCTTGGGTAATGTAGGGCGTCACGGGTCGGCTTACGCCACACAGTGGACGCTCAATCAGGCGCACGAGTAGCAAAAGGATCAGCCCACCAAACGTGACACAGCCAAGCACCAGCCCCCGCGAAATCACGCGCAGCCAACCCGCTGCACCGAAAGGGGTTTGGACTGGGCGCTCACCGTTGTCCCATGGGGTCATGGCCGATCCTTCCGCATGTAAAGTGCCCGCTGCTTTTCCGACAGATTGTCGATGTCGAGCACGAGGCAAACATCCGTCGTGTTAAACCGATGATCCACCCAAGCCCCCGCCCCGACGCACCCGCCCAAACGTAAGTACGCTTTGATCAGGGATGGCACGGCGCGCAGGGCTGCGGGGCGATCAATCTGTGCCTCGGGCAGCCGGTTCATATCCACCGCGTGAGGGGCCCTTGCGATGGGGCGCAGTTGAGAAGGCGCAAGATGCCGGTGGTGCAACAGCGACAGGGGGGCGGCCAAAGCCTCCGGGTCGGTGCCGTGAAATGAGGCAACACCAAAGAGAATTTCAACCTCACGCGTCAGGACCAAATCCGCGAGAGCCTGCCACAAGAGCATCATGCCAACACCGCCGCGATAGTCCAAATGCAAACAAGATCGTCCTAATTCCAGCACCTTCCGACCCGTCGTTAAGAGCGGTGTCAGGTCGTACTCACTGGCGGTGTACCAACCGCCCGCCTGCTTGGCCTGCGGGGCCATCATCAGGCGGTAAACGCCAACAACCGGGTCAGGCGCGCGGGTATGATCCAGCAAAAGCAGATGCTCAGCGTGATCATCGAAGGCGTCTTGTTCAAGCCGCGCGTCGTGATCCACCATCGTGCCGTCACCGCCCAATTCTGCCACAAATACCTCATACCGTAGCCGTTGTGCGGCGCGGATATCCTCGGGGCTTGTTGCGAGGCGCGTTTCAAAGCGTGGCGTGGGGGACATTGATGATGGGCTCGGGACATTTGTTGCACCGGGTGTATCAGACACCCGACAGGATGCAACGCGACGCAAAGTTGTGATCGTGATTGGGCCAACGCCCCTCGCCGTGGTAACTTTACGTTAACCTTTATGGGCGACACACATTCTCAGCCGCGGGGTGCGGCTACATATCATAAACTGGAATGAGCATTACCTTGGCACTGTCAATCACCACCTTGCCTTCTTCTTCAAAGTTGACCGTGACACGCCCGCCAATGTTGGATTGGACTTGCCCAATCCCCCACTCCGGTGCCTGCGGATGGCGGACCAACTGGCCGGGCTCAAGCAGTGCATTCATTTCTAAAGACATGGGAGACCTTTCATGACCGATACAACCGAACGCCCTCTTGCCGATACTCAGAATGCCGATTTGGCAGGACTGGTGGGCTCTCGGCTTTGTCATGATCTGATTAGCCCTATTGGCGCAATTGGCAATGGCCTTGAACTGTTGGAACTGTCGGGCAGCGCACCCACAGAAGAAATCGCGCTGATCCGCGCATCAGTACAGGCCGCGTCTGCACGCATCTCCTTCTTTCGCATCGCTTTTGGCGCCGTAAGGGGCGAGCAATTGATCAGCGCCCGTGAGGTCAGCACAACCCTGAACGCCATGTTTGACGGCAGCAGAACAAAGGTGTCTTGGGCGGTTGAGGAGAGCTATTCACGCACGGAAGTGCGGCTCGCGTTTTTGGCCATCGCCTGCCTTGAATCCGCGATGGCATGGGGGGGCATCATTGAGGTTCGCAGATCTCGTGACGCGTGGGTCCTGCACGCCACCGCAGAGCGGCTGAAAATAGAAGAACCCCTGTGGGACACTCTGCGGAGGACACGCTCCAACGCAGAAATCACGGGCGCCACGGTTCAGTTTGGCTTGCTCGCGCAAACCGCGCTGGAAACACGCAGGCCCGTGTCAGTCACACTCTCGGATGGTTCGATTTCCCTGCTCGTTTAGCGAGCAGGTCAAAGGTTAAGCGGGTCGCGCAAAGGTTAAAGCGCGACCATCCCATCCCGAAAGCGCCGCGCGTTGGCTTGATACCGCTCTGCGGACTTGATCAAGTTGGCGCGCACGGATGGATTAAGCTCTTTGACGACTTTTCCGGGGCTGCCCAGTACCATTGAACCAGGTGGGATTTCCTTACCCTCAGTCACCAGGGCCCCGGCACCGATCAGGCTACCGGCGCCAATCTTGGCCCCATTCAAGATGATAGCCCCCATGCCGATCAACGCCCCCTCACCGATTTCGCAGCCGTGCAGGATCGCCTTATGCCCGATTGTACAATTTGCGCCGATAACAAGTGGATAGCCCATATCGGTATGAAGCACGCAGGCCTCTTGGATATTGCTGCCGGCGCCGACAGTAATCCGCTCATTATCGCCCCGCAGCGTCGAGCCGAACCAAACAGAGCTGTCCGTAGAAAGGGTAATCTTGCCAATAATGTTGGCATCCGGCGCGACCCAAGCGGTGGGGTCAATCTCGGGGTGAACATCGTCTAGCGCGAAAATTGTCATGTTACTCTCTCCCTGAATTCTGCGTTCAACTCGCGTACAAACCCGGCCAAGCCCGGTTGCCTGTCACGGTGAAGTCTTTCGGCAGTCAAAATCGTTTTCAGCTTTTCCTCGGTCTCATCTATATCTTCGTTGACGAGAACATAATCGTACTCGGCCCAGTGGCTAATCTCAGCCTCTGATTGCGCCATTCGGGTCGCGATCACGTCGGGGCTGTCTTGGCCACGCGCCCGCAACCGGCGGTCAAGCTCTGCGATCGAGGGGGGAAGAATGAAAATTGAAACAACGTCCTTAGACAAGGTCGAGTTTCGAACCTGTTGCCCACCTTGCCAATCGATATCAAAAATCACATCGCGCCCGGCTTCGATTGCCTCTTGAACCGGGGCACGGGGGCTGCCGTAAAGATTGCCGAATACCTCTGCGTGCTCCAACATTTCTCCCGCATCGATCATGTCCTCAAAATCCGCGCGCTCGCGAAAGTAATATTCGCGTCCGTCCAATTCACCCGGACGTGGCGGGCGCGTGGTAGCCGACACCGAAAAACTTAACGATGCATCCCACGCCATTAACCTACCCGCGAGGGTCGATTTTCCAGCACCCGATGGGGAAGACAGAATGATCAGAAGACCGCGGCGTGTGCCCGCCAATGAGGTTTGATTACTCGACATTTTGTACCTGTTCTCGCATTTGATCGATCACCGTCTTGAGGCTCAGACCGACCTCCGTCAACGCGGAAAACTGCGCTTTTGAACACATAGTGTTCGCCTCACGATTAAATTCCTGGGTTAAGAAGTCGAATTTGCGGCCAACAGGCCCGTCAATTTCCAACAACGCGCGCGCGGCGATGACGTGGGCGCGAAGGCGGTCTATTTCCTCGGTCACGTCCGCCTTTACGGCCAATGCGGCGATGTCATGCGCAGTCTTTTCCGGGTCGGCGTTGGCCTCTTGCACCCGCGCGACAGCTTCAGCGAAAACCTTGGCCATGTGGTCAGATCGCGCCTGAGCCAAATCAACGGCCGCGTCAGTTAAGCGTTCGATTTCATCGACTTGAGCCGAAAGGATGCCGCGCAACGCGGCGCCCTCTTCGGCCCGCATTAAGTTGAAGCTTTCGATCAAGTTAGCGAGGTCCGAGATCAGAACCTCAAGCGGGACAGTCACGATTGCCCCGGTGCCGACCTCAAGCACGCCGCGCAGCCCCAGTATGTCGGCCGCAGACATCGGCGCGAGGGTCATACCATGCGCATGCGCCTCTGCTTCCACGTTCTTCAGAGAGGTTAACACAGCCGACAAGGCATCAGGACTTACGCGCAGCGGCGCATCGCCCCCCGCCGGGGTCACTTTGAGCGAAAGACTGACGTTGCCCCGAGCCACAGCGGCGCTGAGGGCTGCGCGCACCTCTTTCTCCAATCCATCGACGCCATCGGGCAATCGAACACGAATATCGAGCCCACGGGCATTTACGCTGCGCACGTCCCAACTGCGGTGACTGTGCTCATCTCTGCGCTCCAACGCCGCAAAGCCGGTCATCGACTTCATAGGTGTCTCCCCCTGCGGTTACCGTAACCTGCCATACCCTCAGGCCTATCAGAGAACAACGTTTACCCTTTTCAAAGTCGTTAACCATTGGTGAAGAAATTAGCGCTAATTTTTATTAACTCGTGTTAAATCGAGGGCCGGAAAGTTTAACGAGTGGTTTCTGAGGTCTTTCACAGAGGCTTTGAAAAAGGTGCTGCGCTGATGCAAAATTCAATCGATGGTCGCGGTGAGGCGGCGTGGAGCTTTTTGACCCAACGGCTCACAAGAACCAGCAAAACGTTTGGCGACGTGCTGCGATATTGGAATGCTTTGCGTGTCGGGACCGACCTGCCCGCGCGGTCCGATCTGGACCCTCGGGTGATCCAAACGGCCTTGGCCAACGCCTTCATTTTGGACCGAACGCGTCCCGGCACCATTCGGATTCGTGTCGCTGGCGGTCATATGAACGATCTGATGGGAATGGAAGTCCGTGGCATGCCAATCCGTGCATTCTTTGACCTGTTGGAACGTCGCCGATTGATGGATTTGGTGGAAACGGTCTTTACCAAGCCGGCTCTGTTAGAACTCGACCTTGTGTCGAACAATCGGTCTGGGCCGATCATCGAAGGCAAAATGCTGATCCTGCCCATGCGCGATGCCGCAGGGAATGTTAACAAGGCGCTTGGGTGCCTGGTGACCCATGGTGATATCGGACAAACGCCCCGTCGGTTTCGCATTCAACGCGATGTTGTGACCCCGATTGTCGTGACACAAACCCCCAAACCTGCGCCCGCGATGGCGGGATTTAATGAGCCTGCGACTTCGTTTGAGGCTCGGCCAACGGGCGCGGCATCGACGCCAAATACCGGTATTGACGGCACCCCCCACATCCCGACGGATCTAGAGGCCGCATCCAAACCGGGGCCGGTCCCATGGCTTAGGATCGTCCGCTAAACCTTTGGCAAATCGCAAGAAAAAAGGCGCGTACGAGACGCGCCTTCATTTGTCAGACAATTGATCGCAACCGACCCCAATTGTCTGACCTTTGATATATGCCTTAAACGGCGGCGCGACGCGCTTCACGCGTGCGTTGCAGTTCTTCGGCCACGAGAAACGCAAGTTCCAGCGACTGGCTGGCATTCAAACGCGGATCACACGCCGTGTGATAGCGCGACGACAGATCTTCATCCGTGACTGCGCGAACGCCGCCCGTGCATTCCGTCACATCCTGACCCGTCATCTCAAAATGAACGCCGCCAGGAACTGTGCCTTCCGCATTATGGATCGCAAAGAACTCTTGGACTTCGCGCAACACGCTCTCAAACGGGCGTGTTTTGAACCCAGTCGAAGATTTGATCGTGTTGCCGTGCATCGGGTCACAGGTCCAGACGACTTTTGCGCCCTCTTCCCGAACCGTTTTGATCAAACGCGGCAAATGCTCACCCACGTTGCCTGCACCAAAACGCGCAATCAGCGTCAAACGCCCAGCTTCGTTTTCGGGGTTCAGCTTCGCCATCAGAACCTTGAGGTCCTCCGGCGTTGTGGTCGGGCCGCATTTCAACCCAATTGGGTTCTGAACACCACGGCAGAATTCAACATGGGCGCCGTCGGGCTGACGGGTACGATCCCCGATCCAAATCATGTGACCGGAACCAGCAATCCATTTGCCCGAGGTGCTGTCCAAACGGCACAGCGCCTCTTCATACTCAAGCAACAAAGCTTCATGGCTGGTGTAGAAATCAACTGTGCTGAGTTCAGCGTTGTTTTCTGCGGTCAGCCCCGCCGCCGTCATGAAATCAAGCGAGTCTTGGATCGCGTTGGCCATGTCGCGGTAGCGCGCCGACCAATCATCGGTGGTGCCCAGCGTCCATGCGTGGACCTGATGGATGTCTGCATAGCCGCCCTTGGAGAACGCGCGCAACAGGTTGAGCGAGGCAGCCGCTTGTGTGTAAGCTTGCAGCATTTTGTCGGGGTTCGGAATGCGGGCTTCCGGTGTGAAATCCAGCTCATTGATGATGTCACCGCGGTAGCTGGGCAGCTCAACACCATTTTTCACCTCGGTGGGTGCCGAACGTGGCTTGGCAAACTGACCCGCCATACGGCCAATTTTAACCACGGGCACTTTTGCGCCGTACGTCAGCACCATCGCCATCTGCAACATGACCTTAAAGGTGTCGCGGATGTTATCAGCGGAAAACTCCGCAAAGCTTTCGGCGCAATCGCCCCCCTGAAGCAGGAAGCCTTTACCTTCGGACACGTCCGCCAATGCACGGCGCAGCCTGCGGGCCTCACCTGCGAAAACCAGTGGAGGATAGCTGCCAAGCTTGCCCTCTGCAGCCGACAAAGCGGCTGGGTCGGTATACTCAGGCATCTGCACCCGAGGTTTGTTCCGCCAGTCTGTTTTGCTCCACGGTGTCATAGCCGCATTCCTCTTGTAAAAGCGCCCCATCGATGAGGCCCCAACTGTATAGCCCGATGATTTTTATTCCGCCAGACGTCCTTTACGCATGAACCGGGCTTGTCAGCGCTAGAAAATCCTGTTTTGCGTAAATTTCACTGCGCGCGGGAGAACGCGGGAGCGATAAGAAAAGGGAGGCCGGTCATGGTCATACAGCCAGCCAAAACAGAACGGCCACGCCACTTTGTGTTTGTGCTTTTGCCTAACTTTTCGATGCTCAGCTTTGCCTGCGCGATCGAGGCCTTTCGGATCGCTAACCGCATGGCGGAGCGTGAACTTTACTCTTGGACGCTTGCGGCTGAGGGCGGCGAAACGGTTCAATGTTCAAGCGGCATCACCTATCAGGTTGACCAAGACCTTGAGGAAACAAACCGAGACGACACAGTGTTGCTGTGCGGTGGTATTGGGGTCCAAGAATCAAGCACCAAACGACTGCTTAACTGGATCAGGCGGGAAGCACGTCGTGGTGTAACGCTTGGAGGGCTTTGCACGGCGGCCTATACCTTGGCCAAAGCCGGGCTGTTGGACGGGAAAAAAGCCACCATCCACTGGGAAAACCAAGACAGCTTTCTTGAAGAGTTTCAGGAAGTCGACCTGACCAAATCGGTGTTTGTGATTGATGGCAACCGGATCACAACGGCGGGGGGCACGTCCTCCATCGATCTGATGCTAAAAATTATTGCGCAGGATCATGGCGAGGACCTCGCGAGTCTCACGGCCGATCAGCTGATCTATTCCTCTATCCGGACGGACCAAGACACGCAGCGCCTGTCGATCCCGACGCGTATTGGCGTGCGCCACCCCAAGCTAAGCGCCGTCATCCGCAAGATGGAGCAGAACATCGAAGAGCCGATCTCGCCTTCGGTTCTGGCCCAAGAGGTTGCGATGTCGACCCGGCAGCTTGAGCGTCTGTTTCGCCGATACCTCAACCGTTCGCCCAAGCGGTATTATATGGAAATTCGCCTCTCCAAGGCGCGCAACCTGTTGATGCAGACAGACATGAGTGTGATCAACGTTGCACTGGCCTGTGGTTTTGCCTCGCCCTCGCACTTTTCCAAGTGTTACCGTGCGCATTACAACACCACCCCCTATCGGGAGCGCGGCACCCAAACGACGCGCTAAGGGTTCTATTTCGGCAAGACCAATTCTGCGCGCAGGCCACCCATGTCTGGGCTGTGTTCAAGCATCAATGTGCCCCCATGCGCGCGGGCCACATCCGTCACAATCGCAAGGCCAAGGCCGACAGATCCGCTCCCTGCCCCGCGTGCTGCGTCAAGGCGCGTAAACGGTCGGGTGGCTTTGGCGCGGTCTTTTGGGGCGATACCGGGGCCGTCGTCCTCGACAATGAAACGCAGGGCCGCCGGTGCGTCCTGAACGGTCATCCGAACATGTTTGCCATAACGAAACCCGTTTTTGATCAGGTTCGAAAGGGCGCGCTGCACAGCGCCTGCCTGCATTGGAGCAACGCAAGGTTTATCCGGCAAGATCACTTCCACCGTATCCCCCCCGCGCGCAAAACCGTCGGCCACGGTTTGCGCAAGGGTTACCGCGTTGAGCGGTTCCGCCTGTGTTTCCGCGCTTTCACGTGCGAAATCCAGAAACGTATCGATGATCTGCGCCATTTCATCGACGTCGCTTTGTAGCCCTTCGGCGTCTGTCGGCTCCATCATGCTCAGTTCAAGCCGCATCCGCGTGAGCGGCGTGCGCAGATCATGGGACACGCCCGACAACAGAAGCGTGCGTTGATCAATATGCCGCTCAATCCGCTGGCGCATATCCAAAAACGCGGTGCCTGCCGCACGCACCTCTGTCGCGCCGGCGGGCGAATACGGCAATGATCGGCCCCGTCCAAACGCCTCCGCCACGCTGGCCAGTCGCCGTAGAGGCCGGATTTGGTTGCGCATGAATAAGAACGCCACAAGTGTCATCAAAAGCGAAGTCGCCACCATCAACACCAACAACTGGTGCGGATTGCTCGCGGAAACACGGCTTCGTGCGAAACGGATCGTTTGACCGTCCACCCCCAAGACGACCCAATTGTCATCCGTGGCCAAATCCACGCCAGTAATGGCTGGAAATTCCTGCCGCAGATGCCGCGCAACGACCCGCCCTGACAAATCATAGAACAATCGACTGTCGTCCACAGGGCCGCCCCCTTCGGACACCGTGATACCCAAGCGGTCCGCCAATTCCGGCACCTCAAGGACCAGTCCGAGGTCTCGCGACAGGGTCCCCGTCATTTGCAGCGTCACGTCTTCGAAATGCCGTTGCAGAAACATGACGGAAACGACAAGTTGGATCGTGATTATCGGCACGATCAAGATAAGAGCGGCGCGACCGTAAAAGCCACGAGGCAGCGCGCGTTTGAGAAAACCAGAGGCCATAGGCGCACCCTATCGGCCCCCCGGCGCGGAGTGAAGCGTGATCCAGACCCTAGCCCCCGACTTGCGCTGCATCCGCGCGCCTAATCCCAGCCCGATGACAGAAAAAGGCACGAATACATACCTGTTGGGTCGCACCGATATCGCGCTGATCGACCCAGGCCCAAAGGACACCAAACATCTTGAGGCGATTCTGACCGCGTTATCGCCCGGCCAGCGGATCAGCCACATCCTTGTCACGCATAGCCACCATGACCACTCCGGCCTTGTGCCTGAATTGGCGCAAGCAACAGGCGCGCCGGTCTATGGGTTTGGCCCGTCCCATGCCGGGCGCAGCGCGTTGATGGATCGCCTCGCACAGGACAATATTTTGGCGGGCGGCGAAGGGATTGATCCTGACTTTGCGCCCGACGTCATCCTACCCGATCTTACCCAGATCGCTGGCACCGATTGGAGCCTGACCGCACATTGGACGCCCGGCCACATGGCAAATCATCTGTCATTTGAATGGCACGAGGGGCGCGCGCTGTTCACTGGGGATATCGTGATGGGATGGGCCAGTTCGCTCATCTCGCCGCCCGATGGGGACGTTGGCCAGTTTTTTACCAGCCTTGATCGCCTCGAAAGTGTTAACGCCGACATACTTTTCGCGGGCCACGGCGCACCGATTCACGCACCACGCGAACGGATTGAATGGCTGCGCAGCCACCGCACTGAGCGGCTGCGCGCCGCTCAAGCCGCGCTGACACGTGATCCTCAAAACTTGGAGGCGCTGATCCCCCAGCTTTACGCCGATGTCCCGCAAAAGATGTGGCCCGCCGCAGCGCGCAACCTGTTGGCCACCCTTATAGAACTGGAAAATAGAGGCGTCTGCCAAAGCGATCCCGCCCCGGGCTTGAACGCTCACTTTAGGCTACCGTAGCGTCAGTCAGGCTAGCATCTAGAGGCAAAAACAAATCCTTTTGAAAAAGTCGCAAAAAGCCTCTGGACGCCCCCCGCACCCATTGTTATAGCCCTCACATGGTCCGGCGTAGCTCAGCGGTAGAGCAGTTGACTGTTAATCAATTGGTCGTAGGTTCGATCCCTACCGCCGGAGCCAAAAAATTCAACGGCGTCAATGGCTTAGACCATAGGCGCCGTTTTGGCTTTGTATAACAAAAAGTTATAAACAGTTATAAACCGGTCAAACGAAATTTTTATTGGCTTGCATGCATCGCCCCCCTTCATTGCTGACGTATCCCAACACTCATCTACTATGATGGGAGCAGAATCAAAAAACCTTGTAATTCTGTCTGCGTCTGCCAACCTATAATAAGGAAAGAAAATGTTTAATTGGCAGCGAGTTAGATGAGCGCAGACTTCAAACAAACACTATGGAAAGCAGCAGACAAGCTGCGGGCACAAATGGATGCTGCTGAGTACAAGCACATCCTCTTGGGGCTTATCTTCCTAAAGTACATTTCAGATACCTTTGTTAAGCAGCAGAACAAGATCCGAGAGATGGTGTCAGACCCTAACTCGGATTACTTCATAAGCGAAGAACCCGCTGAGTACGCAGAAGAGCTGGAAGAGCGAGATTACTACACGCAGGACAACGTTTTCTGGGTACCTCAGGAGGCACGTTGGGAAGCGCTGAGAGCCAAGGCTAAACAGCCCGATATCGGTTCGATGATCGATAACGCCATGTCAGCGATCGAGAACGAGAACAACTCCCTTAGAGGCAAACTAGACAAACGGTTTGGTCGTGCACAGCTGAGTCAAGGCGTACTTGGCGAGTTGATCGACCTGATCTCGACCATTGGCTTCGCTGACAAGTACAACTCGTCCGATCTCCTTGGCGAAGTCTATGAATACTTCCTTGGTCAGTTTGCATCAGCCGAAGGTAAGAAAGGCGGTCAGTTCTACACGCCATCTCACGTGGTGAAGACGCTTGTCGCTGTGTTGTCACCTCATTCAGGGCGGGTCTATGATCCCTGCTGCGGCTCTGGCGGCATGTTTGTTCAGAGCGAAGAGTTCGTCAAAGCACATGGTGGTCGTGTTGATGACATTTCGATCTATGGTCAAGAAAGCAACCCAACCACTTGGCGCTTGGCAGCAATGAACCTAGCAATTCGTGGGTTCTCGGCTGATCTTGGCAAAGAGCCTGCGGATACCTTTGCACGGGACCAATTTCCGGATCTCAAATTCGACTACATCATGGCGAACCCTCCGTTTAACATCTCGGACTGGGGCGGTGAGAAATACGAGGGCGACACACGTTGGAAGTTTGGTCGCCCGCCAATCGGAAATGCCAACTACGCATGGTTACAGCACATGCTGTGGAAGTTGCGTCCGGGCGGTCAGGCAGGGGTCGTTCTTGCCAATGGCTCGATGAGTTCCAACACGGGTGGCGAAGGTCAGATACGAGAGGCAATGGTGCGAGGTGACGTTGTTGAGGTCATGGTCGCATTGCCCGGTCAGTTATTCCTGAACACTCAGATTCCAGTCTGTCTTTGGTTCCTAACCAACGACAAGACTATGAACGGACGAGACCGCAGAGGTGAGACTCTGTTCATTGATGCACGGCAGTTGGGAACCATGGAGACCCGTGTTCTGAAGGTCTTCACGGATGAAGACATTTCAAAGATTCAAGAGACAGTGCAGTCTTGGAAAATAGGTGAAGAATATGAAGACATAGCGGGATTTTGTAAGTCAGCATCTTTGGATGAGATTGAGAAAAGTGGGTTTGTCCTAACGCCCGGACGATATGTAGGTGCTGAGAAACATTTAGACGACTCTCTGTCTTTCAAAGACAAAATAAGTGGACTGTTGAGTGACTTTAAATCTTTGAAAGATGAATCATCACGCTTGGATCACCTGATCTTTGAGCAACTCAAGGTATTCGATCAATGAGTGACGGCGTCATGTTGCCTTTGGGTGCGATTTGCAGAAATGCCTCGAGACGCTTTGTCCCCCCCGAAGACGGAAAAGTCTGGTTTATTAATACTGGCGATGTTGAGGGTGGAAGGTTTACTCACAACGATCTGAGCGATTGGGACGGTCTACCGGGGCAAGCGAAAAAGGCAGTTGTCGAAGGGGATATTCTTTACAGCGAAATTAGACCGGGTAATGGTCGTTATGCATTTGTAGAGCAGCAGTATCCAAATGCGGTTGTGTCCACGAAGTTCATGGTCATTGAGGCGGGCAAATCCATCCTACCCAAGTACCTATACCACGTGATCACGTCACCCGAACTACAAAACGCAATGAAGTTGATCGCAGAATCACGCTCCGGAACGTTCCCCCAGATTACGTTTGACTCTATTGCTCATTTGGAACTGATGGTTCCGTCCAAATCAGAGCAGTTGGCGGTTTCTTCTTTTTTAGATGCCATAGAAGGGCGCATTAGAAATAATCAAAAGATGAACCAAACCCTTGAAGGGATAGCCAAAGCAATCTTCAAGTCATGGTTCGTGAACTTTGATCCTGTGCGAGCAAAGGCAGAGGGTCGCCCCACAGGTCTTCCCCCTGAGATTTGTGATCTGTTTCCTGCTGAATTGGTGGATTCAGAGATGGGGGAGACGCCGAGGGGGTGGGAAGTAAAAACCATTTCTGACCTTGCGGATTGCGTAGGCGGCGCCACCCCATCGACCAAGAACCCCGAGTTCTGGGAAGGTGGTAAACATACATGGACATCCCCCAAAGATTTGTCAGACTCAAAGACTATCCATCTTCTCAAGACAGACAGAAAAATTACCGAGGCAGGTCTGAAGAAAATCTCCTCTGGACTGTTACCCGTTGGAACAGTCCTTCTTTCCTCAAGAGCGCCAGTTGGGTACCTAGCACTAACAACCGAACCCACAGCGATAAACCAAGGTTACATCGCACTTAAACCAAAGAGTAGAATCTCAAATTATTTCTTACTCCACTGGTGCGAAACTAACCTTGATGAAATCAAAAACAGGGCATCTGGCACTACTTTCGCAGAAATTAGCAAGGCAGCGTTTCGCCCCATACCCGCTATCGAACCCAGCAACAGCGCAATGCAGAAATTCCACCAAATTGTATCGCCAATTTACGAGCGGGTATTAGTGGCATCAAAAGAAATGGAAACCCTCGCCGAACTCAGAGACACACTCCTACCCAAACTCATCTCCGGTGAACTCCGCATACCTGATGTTGAGAAGTTCCTTGAAGAGGCGGGTATCTGATGGCGTTGGTATCCGAGGATCTTGTTGAGCAGCAGAGCATCGAGTGGTTCAAAGACCTCGGTTATACCTACGTTTGCGGATACGACATTGCACCAGATGGTGAAACGCCAGAGCGCCATGACTATCGCTCTGTTATTCTCAAAGACCGTCTTCTTTCCGCTCTCACTCGGATCAACCCCGATATCCCAAAATCTGCGATCAACACAGCGCTTGCGCAGCTTGTAAACCCTAACATACCCGCCCTGATGTCCGCCAACAGGCAAGTTCATTCATGGCTGACCAAAGGGGTTAAAGTAACCTTCCATGAAGGCACCCAAGAGGTCGGAAGGCAACTCAAGGTCATTGATGTTGATAACCCAAGCAACAACGACTGGCTGGTCGTCAATCAATTCACGATCCACGGTCAAAAGCAGAATCGCCGACCCGATGTTCTGGTTTTCGTCAATGGTCTGCCGCTGTCGGTGATCGAGCTAAAGAACGTTGCCGACGAAAACGCTGACATCTGGGCAGCCTATAATCAGCTTCAGACTTACAAGACGGATATTCCCGACCTCTTCAACTACAACACATGTATGGTGATCTCAGACGGGATCTTTGCACGGCTTGGCTCGCTCTCAGCCAATGAAGAGCGGTTTATGAACTGGCGCACGATTGACGGCGTAGAGGTTGATCCGCTGGGTAAGCACCGAGAATTGGAAACCCTGATCAAGGGGCTTTTCAACAAGGATGTCTTCCTCAACTACCTTCGGTACTTCTGCCTGTTTGAAGACGACAAGACCGTCATCAAGAAGATTGCAGGATATCACCAGTTCCACGCTGTCCAAGCTGCCGTGGAGAGCGTCGTGAAAGCGTCGTCTTGGGACGGCAACAAAAAGGGTGGCGTTGTCTGGCATACCCAAGGTGCGGGCAAGAGCATTGAAATGGCTTGCCTAGCCGGACGCCTGATTGCCGACCCACGGCTGGAAAACCCGACTCTAGTAATGGTGACAGACCGACAAGATCTGGATGGTCAGCTGTTCGGCGTTTTTGCGGGTGCTGGCGACTTGTTGGGTGAAGCGCCTAAGCAAGCGAATTCACGGTCAGAACTACGAGACCACCTCCGCAACCGACCATCGGGTGGGATAATTTTTACGACGATCCAGAAATTCGGGTTGGACGCTGACGAAGACAAATTTCCGGTCCTGTCTGATCGACACAACGTAGTCGTCATCGCCGACGAAGCACATAGGACGCAATACGGGTTTAAGGCGAAGATCGACGGTGAAACGGGTGTGATCAAATACGGTCTCGCCAAATCACTTCGTGATGCCTTGCCCAATGCCACGTTTCTTGCGTTTACGGGTACACCGATTTCGCAGGATGATCGAGATACACAGGCGGTCTTTGGCAACTATGTGTCGATCTATGACATCCAGCAGGCGGTCGAAGATGGTGCAACGGTTCCAATCTACTATGAGTCCCGGCTTGCGAAGATCAACCTGAACCAAGAAGCGCTACCAACCATCGATGACGAAGTCGAAGACATTCTTGATAGCGAAACGGCAGATGAGCGTGAGAAAGAAAAAGCGAAGTCACAATGGTCCGCACTCGAAGCCATTGTTGGGACAGACGCACGCCTTCAAGAAATAGCTGAAGACCTGATTGCGCACTACGAGACCCGAAGCCAGACCCAACCGGGCAAGGCGATGATTGTCACCATGTCTCGTGACATTTGTGTTCGGCTCTACGACCAGATCATCAAGTTGAAGCCTGATTGGCACTCTGACGACCATATGCAGGGCGCAATTAAGGTAGTGATGACAGCCTCGGCGTCTGACAAGGCGTACCTACAGCCGCACCACACGAACAAAGCGCAGAAGAAGGACTTAGAGAAGCGGTTCAAAAACCCTGACGATCCTCTAAAGCTGGTGATTGTCCGTGACATGTGGCTAACGGGCTTTGATGCCCCCTGCCTTGCAACGATGTATATCGACAAACCAATGCAGGGAGCGAACCTTGCGCAGGCTATTGCCCGAGTAAACCGTGTTTTTAAGGACAAACCCGGTGGCTTGGTCGTCGACTACATTGGGATTGCGCCGCAGCTCAAGGAAGCCCTTGCGACCTACAGCGCCGCCAAGGGCAAGGGGCGTCCAACAATCGATAGCAGCGAGGCTTTGCGGATCTTAAAAGAGAAGATCCAAGTCGCCAGAGACATCCTCCACCCCGTTGATTGGTCCGAATTCCGAACAAAAGCTTTGGCGCTTATCCCTGACTGCATGGATCACGTTCTTGGACAGGAAGACGGCAAGCGCCGATATGCGGATACCGTGCTTCAGATGACCAAGGCTTTTGCTTTGTGTGGCACCCTTGATGAAGCGCTCGAACTATCACCAGAGGTTGCTTTCCATCAAGCTGTACGGGCACCGCTGATCAAAGGTGATAATCCCGACAAGCCTCCTCGGGATGTAAAGTACGAACTACGCCAGTTGGTTTCACAAGCCGTGGTTGGTGAGGGTGTATCCGACATCTTCAAACTTGCGGGCTTGGATAGTCCTGACATTTCTATCCTATCCGAGGATTTCTTGTCGGAAGTCATGAAGATGCCGCACAAGAACCTGGCGGTGGAGCTGCTTCAAAAGCTCATCAAAGACGAGATCAAATCGAAATTTAAAACTAACGTAGTCAAACAGCGAAAGTTCAGTGACCTGCTTCAAGCATCCCTTGGGAAGTATGCTAATAGAGCGATTGAGGCTGCACAGGTGATCGAAGAGCTAATCGCAATGGCGAAGGCGTTCCGAGAGGATCTAGCTCGGCGAGATAGCCACAATCTGAGTGACGAAGAAGAAGCTTTTTATGACGCTTTAGCCAAGAATGAATCTGCACAGCAGGCGATGGGTGAGGAAGTGCTCGTCGAGATGGCACGAGAAGTTGCCAAAAAGCTCAGAGAAAACCTAACAGTTGATTGGGCGGTTCGTGATAGCGTTCGTGCAAAACTCCGCATTGTTATCCGGACACTATTACGAAAGTACAAATATCCACCTGATCAATCGAAAGATGCTGTAAAAATGGTTTTGCGGCAGGCTGAAGTTATTTCAGAGTTCGAAATGGCTTATTAGAATGAAGCAGAAAATGTCTGATACACACGATACAAGTTATATAAAAATTAAAAGAACTCTTACCATCTCGGCTTTAATTTTCATCCTATCCTCACAGAGCACACTAGCTCAATCTTTTCGAGACAAGGACTGGAATGTAAACTTGTGGGCAAATTGCGGCATGCCAAAAAGAGTTAACGGTACGAAACCTGCTCGCATGGTCAAAATTGAAGGTGATAAAAAGCTAATGTTTAGCCTTGAAAAGGGTCAGGTTGGACCCTGCTCAACAGACAATATGGAAAGACATTCTGCTCCATATTGGGAGCGTGCAGAAGTCAGACAGCGAGATCACCTAAAACTGGGTAAGGCTTACAACATTAGTTTCGAAGCAACTTTTATGGAGGGCTTCAAGGGACGTCAGGAGACCTTTTTTCAAATACACGGCTGGAATGGTGATTGTCACGCATACCCGCCTGTTATGATGCATTTTAGTGGTGGTACCCTAAATATCTGGGCACTCAGGGGTGTAGATCAAGAGGCTGGCAAAGAGTGGATGAGCTCGTCGCAAGGAAGCCATCGTTCTGTTCAGAAACGTATTGTTAAAATCAACCAATTGATTGGACGAACGACACTTTTCGAAATCCAATTTGACACCCGTAAAGGCGGTAATTTATCAGTCTATGTAAATGGCGAGCCAGTAGTGGAAAATACATCTGTAGAGTATGCATCATGCGCAAAGCCCCACATGAAAATGGGCATTTACCGTCCGGGTGGCTCTAATAACAAAAAATCAGCAGTTATGTTCGACGATGTAAACGTGAGAGTCATCGAGTAACCAAACAGTTTAATTCAAACGTAAAGGTGATATGTTCACACAATCGACAAGCATATTGCTTAAGTCGTTAAGTAGTAATAGTTTGGTATGGGTAATTAGGAAAAACATTTACGACTCCACATGCGCTTTTCACAGTCACAATTTGATCCAATCCACACAGGACGTGCTGACCCCAGCCGTTACCTAATCATTGGTTTTGACACCGAGTATCAGCGATATACTGACGAAGACACCCGCACCTTAAACAACGAAGTACTCAGCTATCAATACTGCTGTACCGCAATCGAACAGTACGGCGATGATACCTCTGCCCCAGTTTGGTCAGGGCTGTTGAAGCCCAAGGGTCCGAAGGTTGAGGACCGCCTTTCGCTTGAAGAGTTCCTGACATCTGTTTTTGAAGACGGCTGTACCCGCTTCCCTAACCTAAAGATACCAAGCACGATCTACCTTGTCGCCCACTTCACTCGGGCAGATGTGCCAGGCTTTGCTGATTTCAAAGACGAAGCGACCCGATCAGCCCTAAAGCTGGACAATATTCGCAACCTGTTCATGAACGTTGCCAACGACATCAGGTTGGATCTTGGTGATCCAGGCTCAGGTGATCTCATCCCTATCAGCGTTAAGATCCGAGATACGATGACCCTCGCCCCTGCTGGTGCAAAGAGCCTTGCAGCGATTGGTGACATCCTTGGCTTCGAGAAAATCGAGCTTGGCGCAACGCCGCAGGAAGAGCTGTCGATTAAGCAAAACATGAAGTCATTCATGGAGCGAGATTGGAACACGTTCCGAAAATACGCTATCCGAGACGCCGAAATTTGCACCCAATACACCCTCAAAATGATCCGGCTCTATCAGGAGCGCACAGGCAAGTTTCGTATGCCAGTGACGCTGACCTCCATTGGCGTCGACCTGATCCGCCAGTTCTGGAAGGACCAAGGCGTCAACCCGCTTGAGATCGTCGGCAAAGAAGAGATCAAAGAGAAATACTGGAGCAAGCGCTTCGGGCGATACCAGACAAAGAAAAAGGTAACTTACCTCAAGAAGATCCATTGGTCGCTCGACTTTTTCACCGAATGCTACCACGGCGGACGCAACGAGCAATTTTGGTTCGGTCCAGCGTTTGACGGTGTCTGGTATGACTATGACCTGTCCAGCGCCTACCCATCGGCGATGGCATTGATCGGTCGCCCAGATTGGGACAAATGCCGTCCAATTCGTGACACCGAAGAATTGATTAATTTTGGATCAGCCGAGTTGGCGTTTGCTAATGTCGACTTTGAATTCCCTGCTGATGTTGCTTATCCAGTGCTACCAGTCAGAACCGAGAACGGTTTGATCTTCCCTCGCAAGGGCAACAGCACGACCCACGTCAGCGAGATTCTGTTGGCACATCGCCTTGGCGCAAAGATCACTTTGATTGAGGGGCGTTTCATCCCCTCTGGGCGACATGGAAACTTCAAAGAAGGTATCGATCGTCCAATCCGCCCTTTTGATGGGTTTACCCGATACTGTATTGAGCAGCGCAAGAGATTCCCCAAAAAGACGTTGAATAACCTGTTCTGGAAAGAGCTGGTTAACTCGACCTATGGGAAGACGGCACAGGGTCTTCGGGAACGGCGAATTTATGACCTACGGGATCAAGATACCAAGCCTCTTGCAGAAAGCCCGATCACCAATCCAGCCTATGCGGCTTTCATAACGGCATTTTGCCGAGGCGTGCTAGGCGAGATCATGAACGCCCTCCCCCGTGATGTTGCCATTTTTAACGTGACGACGGATGGCTTCTTGACGACGGCGACTGCCGAGCAAATGGCAACAGCATCACAGGGGACATTAGCAAAGTTTTATCGATCATCACGGCGTCTTCTCACAGATGTTCCCGCTGGAGAAGAAGACGTTTACGAAATCAAGCACATCATCAGAAAGCCGCTTGGCTGGCGAACACGGGCTCAAGCCACTCTTGTCCCAAGCGAAATGTTAGACTGGCAAGACACGGGCATTACGCCTAAGGAAGACGAGCGTTATGTGCTTGCCAAAGGCGGTATCAAACTACCTGATCCAGCATCAAAGCCAGCCGAAAACAGTCAAATAATTGATCTGTTCTTCAATCGCCAACCAACAGACACCATGATGATGAAACTAGGTCTCGGTATTCGTGATATGTATGTACTCGGCGCAGACTTCGTGGATCGTGAGATGGAAAAAGTCCTCTCCATGGAATTCGACTGGAAAAGGCGACCAAGCAAGCCTGTCATGGCTGAAGGACAAGGCTACCGACACCTTCAATTTCAGACTGAACCTTGGGAGACCATTGAGCAGTTTCAAAAGACTCGTCAGTTATGGGAGCAATACAATCTGTCGGAGCGGCATTGCCTGAAAACGGTCGAAGATCTGGAAGCCTTCGCCAGTTTTCATGAAAGCAGTTTGAGCACCGAAGGCGATGCCTCGAAATACCTGCGCAAGGATCAGGGCGACCTCAAACGGCTGCGTCAGGAGTTATTAATCGCATGGAAATTGCGCAAGGCTGGCACTCATGATCTGAAGCCACATGCCTTTGGCAGAAAGAGTATTTTCCCTACCTACAGGCTCAAGGCAAAGGAAATGGCGGAAATTCTAAACGACGAGATAGGCGTTCCATGTACAAAAACCGATGTAGATAATGCTGCAAAGAAACCAGTCTTTACGCCCCACCGAGTACCAAGCACACAAGACGTTCGCACGAAACTTACACGTATAAAACGAGACCTGTTTCCAAAGCTCGAAATCGCTGAATTCATTAGTGGCGATGCTGAATTTCTTCTTATAGCCGAAAACAAAATTTAATTTCTAAGATGATATCGAAAGCCTAGATCAGATCCACAATCTTCTGTCTCGCCTCACTATCACCTT
Source organism: Thalassobacter stenotrophicus (assembly GCF_001458315.1). GTDB lineage: Bacteria > Pseudomonadota > Alphaproteobacteria > Rhodobacterales > Rhodobacteraceae > Thalassobacter > Thalassobacter stenotrophicus. The sequence continues at coordinate 30,178 of NZ_CYRX01000031.1, forward strand.
CAATATAGCGTTGAGTGACCGCCAGTGAGGCATGCCCTGCCAGCATTTGTACATCACGTAACGACCCACCGACCGTGCTGATTTTACGAGCAGCGTTGGTGATAAATGTTCGTCGTCCACTATGAGATGAGCAGCCCAGTAAACCTACGTCATTGTACCACCTCTTAAACATATTCACGACAGCCTGAGGCGATGTCTGAGCTGACCGTTCCGTAGTAATTACATAGGATTTTTCAAAATCAAACCCTCGACCCTGCTTGGCAACCTCTAACAGCTTCACCAAGTTAAGACGAAGTTGCTTGTTCAAGGGTATAACCCGTCCCGACCGACCCTTGGATGCATTATCTGTCAAATGAATTGCGTTACCGACTTCGCCCTCCGGTGTGAGGACCATCGCCCAGCGAAGGTTGGCGACCTCCTTTGCCCGTAGCCCTGCTCGTACAGACAGCAGAAAAACAGTTTGGTCACGAATACCATGTCGGCGTGTGAGGAGAAATGCAGTCAGTGAATCCACTTGACCCTTAGTCAGAATTTTTGCTTGTTTACCTAGAGCCATTTGGCACCTCTGATGTTGTTATATATCTGATTTATATTAATAAAATCAGTTACATACGGACACCGCAAAGTGCATAAAAAAGTTAGATTCAAATCAATTGGTTAGGGTTACTGGTTATTAAATATCTATTGAATAATCAGTGATGTCAGACAGATCTCATACCAAAGTTCGTCCTAAATTTGGTGCAGTTATCAAAGTATTCTGAATATCTAGAGGTTAATTAAAAGGAGATAGATATGACCTTCCAATATTCAGAAACTACCAAGAAATTAGACTTCGACATCATCATCGAAGATCAGAAAATATATTTTTCAGATTACCCCGATCAACCGATCTTTGAAAAAGGCATTCTTCCTGATGATTTCTGGGATCTTATGGAAATCAATTTTGAAAAATTATTTGATGATCTTCTTTGTAATTCAAAGGTACTCTCGATTTTGTATGGCTTATTAAAAGAAGAAAACGAAACAGAATACTGCTCGGATACAGACATAAATGAAGTTATGGACCGATTTAACGAAATTACTGACCCGAATTTTATAACTCCGGAGGGTATGGAGTCTGCAATCCAACTTGAAGCGCATGGGTTACATATTCAAATTAAAGGTTATGTTCACGAACCATGCTCGCTTGATAAATATTGGGATTACAAACAATCAAATCTATTGAAAGCGTGCTACAACCAAGGCTACGATATCGATCCTATGACCGGAGAGATAATCAATCACATCACAGGCGAGACGCTCCAGGAAAGTGAGATTTAGAAACCGCTTCACAAACTGCATAACCTTTTTTCAAATACCTCCGCACTTGGCGAATTTGTCCTTCGTCATAGCGGAGGTTTCCTTTTTTATCAGGCATTGGATCGATTTGCAGTAAATAAGGCGTCCATTTGGATCTCGGTCGATCTTTTAGGCGATCTACCACCTCTGTGATAAATGCCGTATTAACAGCCGGCTTACCGAGCTCCTGCCAAATTCCATACATGAGCTGTATTTCATAAAGAACCTTACCTCGTATCTCCACGCCTTGCGTAAAACTGTATTTGCCAAACGCCGCACTCAAGGACTTTACGGTCTCAGGATCTTGTCCTTGCTCTATCAGCTTGGCTCTTTGCTTATCTTCAATGAGCGCTTTGACATCTGACACTGACCTGGTTGCAGGCTGATTTAGAGGTATTGCGACGTACATAACGTTGTCAGCAGCCGACACACTTTGCACTTCTTGCACATATGTAGTGCCAAATAGATGTTTGTGCTCTCTCCACCAAGGATCGAACAACTGGTCACGAACGTCGCCCCACTGCTCATAGAACCCGTTTGAAGCAGCAAGACCAGCCTGCAAGTTTGGCTCCTTGTGCGCCATCTTTAGGAACTCGAACCAGAGTCGATACAACTGCTTGTTTGACTTGATTTTTGGCTGCTTCATCAAAATCCTCGGACAAATAAGGACCCTACCTTCGTCCTAACTTATAAACTCTCAACTCGTACAATCAATTTACACAACAATCGAAAGGAAATATCAATGAAACTATCCGACCTTTTAAAATTTGAACGCACACTAAATCGTCTCTCGTATTCTCATGAAATTGTACATTTCAATCGCAAACATTCGTACATGAATGATTTCAACGATGTGCCGTTTCCACACATAAAAAAGATTAAAATAAAAGGTTCACAAGTTTCGACCCAAGTACATGGTTCATGTTGCTCTTGGAAAGAAATATTCCAAATTACAGACGAACTCATTCCAGAGCTTGAAAATCCGAATGAAATTTATCTTGAAGACATAGCATTGGACGGGAATATTCTGTTCGTTAGCCTCGGATCATAATTACTTGAATGTCGCATTTGCTGTCACTTGAGCAGACACAGATCCAATCTGCCGCCGTTGAGCAACCAACCCATCCAATAAGTCAATTAACCCAATAACGACAGCATCGACCTTCTGGTCGGTGCTTTTTGCGTGTACGGCTGCCCTCAATGTCTGCTTGGCTTTGTTGTAAGATCGGACCGCATTATTGCCATGCTTTCGTCCTTGCAGAGCATAGGCAGCGACAGCACCTTTTTTGACAATGGCTTCCTCAAGCTGTTCCTGCTCTATCATAAACGTCTTGAAGCTTTTCATGGCATCCTCAAGATGATGATTGAAACTTGTCCCGACTTAGCTGCCATGGCTTTAGCGGTTTTGGATAATGTATCAGCCATCGATAAATCATAAGGTTCAATCACTTCAATTTGGCTAATCCTGATCTTGTTCAAGTTCCTGATCAGCTCATGTTTGGTCTTCGGCATTGCAAGGCTAGATATCATCGTTACCTCCATCGCCGTAAAACCATCCTACAGGCTCATAAAGATCCTCTTTGGACTGTTTAACAAAGTCTCTTATCATCCTATTCATTTCAGCTGTCATATTGGTCCTTAGCTGATGACAGGTTTCTTCAAATTGCATCTTGAGCCCTGATGGGATCCTGAAATTCATCAGGAATACTTCTTGGTTCATCTTGATCTCCTTGATTAATAAATCATGTAAATATTGAAGTTATTTATAAGAGTTGATTAATCTGTCCCTGCGGGACGAATGATCCTTTGGATCATTCAATCTAATGTTTTTTTAATCATGATTTATTGTGGAATTGTTATTGGACACACTTCACCTTCCGACAGGTGAGGTATGTCCAAAAAGCTTGTGTCTATCGCCTTCGTCCACATCCCATTAGAGCAACCCGATAAGTTCGGGAAAGGGCGGTTAGCCGGTCTCCTTTTATGCTCCGCTTCATGCCAGCGGTATAATCGATCAGCCAATGGGACGACTTAGATCAATCATCGAAGGTTACAGTGTTGCAGCGCCTTCATCGTGACAGAAATATTTAAGCAGCCAATCCGCCTTTGCTGCATAATAATAAAAACTGGGTCCTAACTGAGATTATCCACACCCGGCTCCACTCAAGTTACTCGGTTGCTCAACAGGTTTGACGTCCTCAATGTATGTAATGTCTTTGTCTGACATGTTTATTTATACAAGATACAACCAACCATACAAAAAAAAGGCGGACAAAAGCCCGCCTTTTTTTCAATTTATATTATAATTTATCCAAACATTGCTTCATCAAAGAAATACTGTGCAAAGTTCTTACGATTATCGGCAATGATACTTTGATCGACATAGCTATCGGTTTGCGTAGGGATGATCGGAACTGATTTAGTGTGCCCCAAGAATAGCTCGTGATTGAAGCGAATGATATACTCATTAAACAACCACTCTTTGATCTCAGCATATCGTTTATCTTGATTATCCTTCATATCTTCATACAATCCAGCCGGCATAAATTCTTGATGATCTTCAAGAATTTTTTCAGCACGTGTCTTCAATAAAGACAATACACTTTCAATCATAACACCCACTTGGGATTCAATTTCTCTGATCTCATTGACGATTACTTGATTATTCATTTTATCATTCCTTTTTTTTACTTTCTGATAAAATTAGAATAACTCAAATGAACTCATAAAATTAGGACAACAGTTCTCACAAGTATTACCCCTAAAAAAAACAAGATGATCATGTATCTTACTTCGAACGTTGCGCCTTTTCCCAGTAAGGAAACATTGTTTCATAGAATCTTTCTATTTCGATGGAAAACCACTCAACCCTGGATTTTATAGACTCGGGTTCATCCCAATTGCCAAATTTCTCAAGCTCAGCTTTGGATAATTCAAATTTAATTCTTGATGCCTTCTTTTCATCCAGCCGCTGCCACTCAAGTTCGTTATTAAATGCACTGTTGAGTTCTGAAGAAAATTGATCCATCGCATCGAAAAGTTGTTTGTCGGCATCATTATTAAAATAAAGCTCAACTCTCAGTGCATTTCGCCCAATAACCATTCCAAATCGTCCACGCCCCTTGTTAAAGCCTAAATACCAACGTGGTTGTGCTTTGACGTTATCAAAGTAGTTGATCTGACGCTCTTTAAGTCGAGCCTTTACCATTTTCCAAAAATCTAAAAGATCTGCTTCAGTTTGAGCGACTACGGCGCTTTTGCCTTTGTCTTCCTTATCTTTTTCTCGAATATCAACAATAAATTCACTGATTTCTGGAACCGGTATAATTTGCTCAACCTGCAAAAATATATCATCATCAAGACTGAAAGGTTTTGCTCTGAAGCATTGAACCTGAATATCATGGTCACGAAGCCATAAGACAGTTGATGTAACTTCTTTTCTAAAATTATTAGCAACTAAAATTATTCTTTGATCTTTACGATTTAGAACTAAGGATTCATCATCCTCTGTTTCTAAGAAATCTAGTATTGTTGTTTTTGCACTTACACCTGATGAACTACCATCCAGATAGTCCTGAAAAATTTTCACAATTTGAGAAGTTGATAATGTTGAGCAATATGAGACATATTTAAGTGACTGCCAAACCACATCACGCCCAGTATCATCTAACTTATTTTCAATTATAACGAGGCTACCTTCTTTATCTAAAGCAAGTAAATCTAGGCGTTCGTTAGTTTGACTAAACCCATTAAATTCTTTTTGTAATATGAGGAGGTCTTCGCCCAGAACATCTGGATTTTTGGCAATCCATTCCTGCAAATGCTCTCTCTCACGAAAGCCAAGCTCGGAGAAAGAACATTCTTGAAGTTGAACAATATTATTCAAATTCCGTTTAATCTGATACATAAGTTATTCTCCAAAGCTTTGCAGGTTCTTCGCCATCTCTTTTGATAGCGGTAAGAACCGAGCATAAAAACGTTCGATCTGATCAACAGATGTCCCAGCGTTCTTCGCAAGATTAAAAATGTTCACCTTACCCTCACTGTTAATAATCCTCATACAAATCGCTGTATGGCGCAAGGAGTACAGCGTATGCGTTTTGCCTGTCGGTGTATCGGTCTGAAGCTCGCCGAACCTCAGCACCTCGGTAAATAATCTTTGAACCATTGCTGATGCCGTTGTTCGGTTGGTGTACTGTGGGTAGAAGATATAGTCTTCAGGTTTTGCATTCGGGTAACGCTTCTGAATGCGTTCGTAGACGGACACAGCAGCAGGCATCGTGTTAGCCCCCCTAAAACCAGTCTTGCCATCTCTAACGGTCACAATGAGCCGCTTAGGATCATCAGCAATAGTAACGTCACTGTGCTTGATTGCGTATAGCTCTGAAGAGATAGGTCGGACGAAAGAATGCGTCAGGAATAAGATCATATCATAGAATTCATCGGTTACCGCAAAGCCCCGGACGCTTACGCCCTCTTTCGTTGCTCGCTTCACCGTGGATAGGAGTTTTTGATAGTTATCATCCTCCTTTGCAACCAATGGGTGAAACCTAAAGAATGGTCGTGGGTTGTCCTTTGTTTTCACCCTTGGTGTTTGCGGGACAACGTCGATCACGCCTTCATCTCTGGCGATCTTCATCACATTCCTAAACGCTGCCATCAGAGTGTTCTTAGTCGAAGCAGCTAAGTCAGTCCGTCGCTTAGTCAGATCGGCAACATATTCTTGGTAAGTATGGGTCCGGATCTGCCTTACATCACGATCGCCAAAAAAGCGGACCAAGCCCCAATCTTCATTCTGGACCGCCCAATGCAATGCTTTGATGTAGCCTTGGCTACGTTCACCCGTCTGAGACTGAAGCCTCGACCTGTGCAGCAGCTTGAGAGCAAAATGGCTAAAGGTGTATTCACGCTCAACGGGCTTTTCGGACTTCAACAATGATAGAGCAAGTTCCTGTGCTACCTCCCTCGCCCGTATAACCGTGTCTTCACCAGTTGACTTAACCAGGTATTTCTTGGTCTTCTTATCCCAAACACGAACATACCACTTGGCTGAACGCTCAACACGATAAAGGGATAAGCCTTTGTAAAGCTTGATAGCTGAAGGTGCTTTAGACATTATTAAAAGCCAAAATCAAAGTTATATACCCTACCTATAAACTATATCCTAAGCCATTGACATTATTAAACACCAAGATACCTGTTAATCAATTGGTCGTAGGTTCGATCCCTACCGCCGGAGCCATAAAATAATCGCACAGAAATAAAACTACGGCGTTACGCGCGATGTTAGCGCGTCTGCACGCTGTTGTAGCGGCGTGTCTTTGACACGCATGACGATTGGCGCGAGTTGCGCTCGAGCACGGTCCATTTGACCCGCTACAATCAGAGCTTCCACCAAGTTCAACTCAATCTCAGGTGCGCCACCGTCGGCGGCAAGTGCGGCGGCTTCCAACCGTTCCAATGCTAATTCCACATCCCCCTCGCGCAGGGCGATCCATCCCAATGTATCAAGAATGGCCGCGTTGCCCGGTTGAAACGCCAGTGCCTTTTGCGCCAGGTCTTTCGCCTCGGACAGGTCGTCAGCGCGGACTGCCAAGAACCAAGCCAATTGGTTCAGCGCGATGTAGCTGTCTGGCTGCACGGATAAAAACGCACGGTACGCGGCCTCAGCGGCTGCGTCCTCACCCAGCGTTTCACCCAAAAGGCCTAGCCTAACCAAGACATCGGGGTCCTTACGGATTTTGGCGGCAGCCCCATAGGCCTCAAACGCGTCGCGCGCCTCACGTTGCGCAAAGAAATGATTACCGCGCATGACCTGAACCACCACGAAATCGGGCGCAATGCGGGCCGCACTATCTAGCAGATCAATCGAAGGCGCGCCCACACGTGCAGCCGACTCTGCGGCGAAAAATGCCGCCAAAACGTCATTAGGATTGGCCTCAGCGATCTGGCGCAATTGCGGGGCCGCCCCGCCCGTGAGGGACAGACGCAAAAACAACGGCCCCGCCATGGCACGCGCAGTTTCCGGTGCAATGGTGGCCAAGTCAGCTTCGCTCAGACCATCAATCGCAAAGCCCGGCACGGCGTAGGACGCCATATTTAGCGCAGCCAAAGCTTGCTCAGGGGCGCCGTTCGCAAGGTGCCCGTAGGCCGCGAATAAGGCTTGCTCAGCGCCCTCCTCCACGAGCCCTTCGGGAGCATCACCGCCCAACGCCAGCGTTGCTGCCGCGACGCCCAAGCGCCCGGCCGGTGTTTCTGCAATCCTCTCGAATGCGGACAACGCCGCTTCGGCATCCGACTGCATCAGCGCGAGACGCCCACGTGCAAGATACCGCGAGGTCCCCTCCTCCATCTTAAGGATACCCGCCTGAGCCGCATCAGCATTGCCCGCTCGGAGAGCCGCTTCAACCCGAAGCATTGCCGCGTCCGGAATTAAGCCCGCGTAACGATCCAGCACAGCCCGCGTATTTTCAAAATCCCGAGCCTCAATCAGCGCCACAGCAAGACCACGCGCGGCATCTGCGTTATCGGGCTGCACAGCTAAACACTTTGAAAAGCTTTGCGCCGCATCCACAGGTTGTACCCGCAACATATCTAACCGCCCCAAGCCAAGCAGCACATCGCAAGCGACAGGATTGATCTCAACCGCGCGGGTCAGCGCGCTTTGGGCGCGATCAAGAAAGCCCGCCTCCGCTAAGGTCGCGCCGAAATTGGCCCAATAGGTCGCGCCGTCGGGCGCCAGTTCTGCGGCCCGCTCCATATGTGTCAAAGCCGCTGCAGGACCATCGCGGCGATACACAACTGTCGCCAACACGTTGTGCGCGTAGGGGTGCGATCCATCAAGCGCGACGGCACGGCGAGCCGCCATCAATGCGCGCTCCAGTGTACCCTCCTCGCGGGCGATCAAGGCTCGTGCGATCAACAACTCCACCTCAGGAAGGCGCGCATCGCCCACCGCATCAGGCTCCAACAACGCGCGCGCGGCTTCGACGTCGGATTGCACCGCCCTCAGGATAGCGAGCAAGACCCGCGCCATGCCGTCAGCGGGATTGAGTTGCAGCAATTCTGTTGCGCGGGCTTCGATGCCACCCAAGTCCGCCCGGCTGCGCAAGCGCTCGGCCAAAATATCGCTGTTCAACCGTGTTTGAAACGCCGGTCCCTGCGTCGCACCATCAAAGGGCTGAGCGTTCTTCCACATCAGTGGATCAACAATCCCGGCCGTCGCAGGCTGCCACGCAGAAGACAGCAGAAACGTTGATATTACGAAACGAAGGGCGGCACGACGCGGCATGAAAATTCCTAACTTTATAAAATAATCAAAGCGTAACATCAAAAACCGCCCGCGTGAAAGCCACACGGACGGTTCATTTGCTTAGTTATCCACGTGGCTTAGCCGCGACGACGCCGCGCAACGCCAAAACCCGCCAGAGCCAGCCCCAAGAGCAGGCCAGAAGCAGGAAGTGGGATTGGCGCAGTTGGGTTACCCCCGCCGCCATTGGTTGTCCCAAACAGGGTCAACGAAGAGGTCGCCGTTGTTTGATCAGAGAATGTTGCCACAGCCGTCCAGGTGTTGGCACCAAGCTTCAGGTTATACGCAGGCACCTTGAAGTTACCCAGTGCGTCAACCGTCCCCGCAAAGGTGTTGCCATCGGGATCAGTGATCTCAACCCCATCAACACCAACCAGAACGCCGCCAGAATTTCCGCCAAAAATATCGACGATGTCCTGAGGATTGTTGGAGAAGTTAACGAACGTCCCGCCACCAGCGGTTGCGACTGCGGCCAGTGTCGAGTTGGCAGCCCCAGGGAAGCCTACTGTATTCACCGTGTAGCCATCTGCCAGCGCAGCCGCTGCAGCCGCGACTGCCACCGACTGTGTGCTGCCTCCGTCCGAAATCAGCAAGATTTGCTTGCTGGTTCCCGCACGACCGTTTGCATCAAGCTCTCCATCCGCAGTAACGATCCCGTCGCGAATATCGGTGCCGCCGCTCGCCACGATGGCATTGATCGCGCTGGTCACGCCCGCGTCTGGAATTGGTGTCAGCGTTTGCCGCACAAAGCCGGAACTTTGGAACTCAACCACGCCAACATTGGATCCAGCAGGCAAACTGTTCACCAAGGCGTTCGCTGCTTGCTGCTGAAGAATGTCGCGCCGGACCGAGCTGCCATCGGGCAAGTTAACGAAAGCCCCCATAGAGCCTGACCCATCGAGCGCGAGCACGAGATCAAGACCGCCACCAACAACGCCGGACGCGTTGGCTTGCCCGTCGGGCATTGTCATCGTTCCGACAGGAAACGACGCCCCATTGGCCGGGTTAAGCCACCCGACAGAACCCGCCGCATGAGCGGCGGCCCCAAATGTTGTCAGCGCTAGGGCGAGCACTCCCCCGCGCACTAAAGATATGCTAAAATTCATAAGACCACCTTCCAATTACTAATCACGCGAACTCACAAAAGGCCGATTCGCTGTAAATGTAGGTTAACAAATCACTAAGCCGTTTCCAAAATTAGAATCAATTTTCACGGAACTTCCACGGACGCTGACAGATCAACATACTTTGAAAGACTCTGACTTCAGAGACACAAAGACAGCATAATTTATTTTTTAACAAATATTAACAACACTATATCATGAATAATTAACGTAGATACCTCCGCTTTCTCGGGAGTATCACATTAACCAAAGTTGCATAGATGAGGCGGTTTGACTGCAAATTCTGGCGCCGATTTCACCTTCAATTCAACTCACAGCCGCCAAATTTTACGCTCCGCGTATTTTCGGAGCACGAGTGGTCTCACCAACCGACCGAAACATATCTTAAGATAAAAACCATAGATCAAAACGTAACTTTCTAGATCTACAATCACGCAAGGGCACAACGATCGCATCCCACCGAGCGCTCTTAAACACCCACCAAGACAGCAAAAGGGGGCAGTCAAAGACCGCCCCCAATCCGAAAGCCTCTCAGGCTTATTCGGCCGCCATCAAAGCCGCCTGCCCGCCTATCTGGCTCCAATTCCCATGGCCATCGTAGCGGGCCGTGATCTGCCCCTCATCATCCATGGCCAAGAGGTGCAGCCACTGGTTATCGAACAGGTCTGCGACGCTGGGATGTTTTTCCAGCACCGCGTTCATATCCTCGATCGGGGCCGCAATCACGACCGACAGCCGAAGCGGTTCATGCCTGAGCGTGTCGCCATCATGCACCGATTGCAGGGGCAGTCCGGCGCGTAGGTTTCCGCCGTTGCCTTCGACCACGCCAACACCGCCGGTGATATTGTGCACCAACTTGTTGCCACCACCAAACGCCTCAGGTGCGACCGCCGACCCGTAGTACTGGAGCGATATCCAGCTCGCGACGACAACGGGCGCGGTCAGGATCAGTTCTAGCACCCCTTTTTCAGTATCCGCATGGTGGTTGTAGGTATGCAGAAACGCCTGCCCCCCAAGATCTAAACCGCGCGTCAATTCCCGTGGGGCTGCGATAAACTTGGAACATCCGGCAAGCCCCCATTCGGGCCGGACCTGCGCCCAGTCCAAACCGCGCGCAATCAAATCGGCCTGCGTTTTGGCACCCGGCAGGCTACCTGCCCGCTCTGCGCGTGCCTCTGCCCCCGCAGCCTTGAGCCAGAGCTTAAGCCGCTTGATGTCGTCGCTGTGCATACCCGCGTCGATATCCGCGTCGAACATATCCACCCGGTCAGAGGTTGTGTGATGTAGCGCACCCACGAACAGTGTGTCGGCCGGCACATCGATCTGCGCCCGCACCTCTGGATCGTTCAGTAGTTGGGCGAGGATCCGGACGTTGACCTCCCCCGTGTTGCCACCGCAAGCACCGCAATGCATCGCGCTCTCAAAGGGGGTGTTCACGACTTCGGCCCCATGCCCCGTGATCATGACCACCCGCGCAAAGGGCGCGCGTAATGACATTGCACCAAGGACCGTCTTGGCCGCTGTCACCTTGTCCTCAAGGGACAAATCCGTAGTCAGAACCGGGACCGGACCCCCTGCGACCTTGGCAGGCGCACCAAAGGTGTCTTTGATCAATTTGGGCAGGTATAGTGGCCCTGCGGCCTCAACAAAGGCAAAGGACCCTACAGCCGCCTGCCGAAACCGGCCCCACGCCCGTTTGGCCCGCGCCGCAAGCCTCAGCTCCGTGTCTTGCTCGGCGGAATGGCCGCTTTTGGCCCTAAGCGCGGGGGACAACAGAACCGGCGCAAGCGCTTGGGTCACATCCGACGCGACCGGTTGGTGGGTGATTGTCAGCCCAAAGAAGCCCGCGAAGCCAACGGTTTCGACCTCATCGCTTTGATTTTCGAGGGCACGCCGGAACACCTCGGACCGCACGTCGATGCAGAACGCGGCCTGAACCGCCGCCCGCTCAGGCCCCGCAACAGGAGTGCGGCTTGCCATTTGCGCGACCAGCTTGCGTTGCGCCGCCAGTTCCGCCGCGAGTTGCAGGGCACAGTCGATCCGATGATCTGCCGTTGGTGCCAGCGGCTTGGCATATTCAGCCAAAGCATCCAGCCAGACTGCACCGATTTCTGCGCGGTACATCTCAAACAACGCGGCCTCCCACACGATCCGAATGCACAAAAGGTCCGTCACAGCCTCATCCCGCGCGCCCGATTGCTCAGCCGCCCAAGCGTCCCGCCGCGCGAGTTGCGCCCAACCGCCGAGGGTCGAAAGGAGCCGGTGGAAGTACAGCTCCGCCTCTTGTGGCATCACGCCCAGCGTTTCAGCCGAATACGCCAGTGCAAGCGCGCCCGACGGGGGCAGGTTCGAGACGTACTCAGAGAACCCCTTAAGACCTTGGATCTCCGGGGTGATGTCCCGTTTGGCAAACCCGTGCCACGCCGGAAACGCAGCCATCGCAGGAGCGGGCCAAAGGGCTTGGCCGGCGTCAAAGTGGCTCGCGGCCCAATGGCCGATCCGCTCTTCGATCAGGCGCGGCCAATCAATGCCAGACACATCCGCCGCTAGGCCCGCTATAGTTGGCAAAGCGACAGGCGCCGGGGAGGTATGTGACGACGCGGCCTCATACAAGTCTGCGGCCGTCGCGGGCAGCCCGTCGGGGTTGGCTGCGATGGCGGCATCCAAATCCGCCAGCGTAATGTCGCCCTTGTCGATCTTGGCGACCAGATCCGCGCGCAGTTGCGTGACCCGGACACCTGCGACCTTTTCCAACCGTGCCGCCGTCAGCATCAAAGGCTCAGAGGTTTGGCCCAGAAAAGGGTTCACCGCGACGGTTTCCGCCAAGGCCCACATGGGCGGGATGGCGCGCGATGCGATGTCCGCTTTTGCAAACAGTTCCAGCGTTGGGCCGTCAAATTGTGTGTTTTGAACCAGCATATCTTAGGCACCTTTCGCGTCAGATTTGGACCAGCTGCCGATCATCCGATCAAGAACAGCGTTGAGGTAGAAGCCGTTGGAAATATGAACCCGCAGGCCCTGTGCCGCCGGGTGATGAACCCACAGCGGGAAACACGCCTGCGCCATCGCAAGAAGCCCGAATGAGATCACCGTGATCCCGATCAGAAACCACCCCAATGCACCGGGGATCGGCGCAGGCGGAAGCGTACCCGCGGTGATCCACACAGCCAATGTTTGGAGTGTAAAGTAGCCAATCGTGGTCGCAAGCGACGCGATGGCCATCCGCCGGGTCAGGGCTTTGGGCGCGGTATCCGCCAAGCCTTGGGCCAGCATATAGGCCACGCCAAACACGAGGACCGCACCCATCGCGAGGGCCTGGGGCGACTTGCCGCCCAACCCAAAGAGCGTTGCGATGGCGGCGAAAATCACCACCGCAATTCCAAAGGCCCGCAGCACCGCACGCCCGTTGGGCACAGCCACCGGACCGGGCCGCGGGATGGCGGCAACCGCACCGACCGCCCCGCCCGAGGACAAAAAGGCGTGCGCCTTGTAGAGCGAGTGCGCGACAATGTGCAAAAGCGCGAGAGCAAAAAGACCCAGACCACATTGCAGGATCATAAAGCCCATTTGTGCGATCGTGGACCATGCCAGTGCTGTTTTGATCGCGGGCTGGGTCAGCATCACGATGGACCCAATCAGGGCTGACGCACCGCCCAAGAACACCAGCGCCGAGAGCAAAACCGGGTTCAGCAAGATCAGGTCGGCAAAGCGGATCAATAAGAAACCGCCCGCGTTCACGACACCTGCGTGCAGCAAGGCGGACACCGGTGTGGGCGCCTCCATCACTTCGGTCAGCCAGCCGTGAAAAGGGACCTGCGCCGAGGCCAACATCGCCGAAATCGCCAAAAGGATCGCGGCAAAGGTCCACATCCATGTGGTCTCAGCCTCCGCCAACAGCGTGGCGATATCACCTGTGCCAGCAGCCGCGTAAAGCATGACCCCCGCCAGAACCAACGCCCCATTTGAACCTTTGTTAACCATTGCCTTCTTGCGGCCAGCCAGTTGCGCGCCGGTCCGTGTGGCATAGGTCAGAAGCAGCCGCTGTACCGCGACCCCTGCCCCAATCCAGCCCACAATCAACTGTACGATATTGCCCGCCGTCACCAGCAGAAGGACAGACCCGAGGGCCACACCGAGCCAGCCCATGAAGGCGGCCTGTGTTTTCTCTCCGTCCATGTAGGTGCGGGCGTAGCGCGACACGACCCAGCCGATAAAGCTGACCAACAGGGCCATCGTCAGCGACACCGCATCCAACCGGATCGAAAAGCCCAACTCCGCAAAGCCCAACAACGCCGAGGTCTGCGGGCCCTGCCCGATCACGATAGCGGCCCCCACAACACATACGGTCAAAGCCGCCAATGCCGCACTCTCAACCACGCGCAGGCTTTGGCCCCCGCGTGCCGGTGGGCGCGCAAACATCAACCCGCCCCCTGCAAGTAAGATCAACGGCGCGAGACCGAATAGGATGACACTGGACATGGACGCTCTCCTCACTGGTGCTTGGGAGAGGATGTAGCGGCAGCCATATCATTTAATAAATACATTGTTTATCAGATATCATTCTGTTTAATAGAATGATGGCTGAACTCAACTACCACCACTTGCGATATTTTTGGGCCGTGGCACACGATGGCAACCTCACCCGCACGGCGGAGCGGTTGAACCTGTCGCAATCCGCGCTTTCGACGCAGATCAAATCTCTTGAGGCCCGCTTGGGCCACAAGCTGTTTGAACGGCGCGGACGACAGTTGTTACTGACCGAAGCGGGGCGCATTTCACTTGAACATGCCGATACGATTTTTGGTGCCGGCGAAGAACTTTTGAGCACTCTCAAGGGCGCAGGCGCATCGCAGCAGGTGCTGCGCGTGGGGGCTTTGTCCACGCTCTCGCGGAACTTTCAGTTACAGTTTTTGCGGCCCCTTCTGGGGCGCCCCGACGTTGAGATTATCCTACGATCAGGGGGCGCGGCTGAACTGTACCCTGCCCTAGAGGCGTTGAACCTCGACGTTGTTCTCACCACCACTCCGCCATCGCGCGACGCGGCGACCAAGTATTTGGCACATAAGCTAGATAGCCAGAATGTGGTCCTGGTGGGTAGCCATGCCCGTGTGGGCACAGGCTGTGATATCCGCGATTTGCTGGCAGAGCATCCGGTGATCTTGCCCACCTTCGAAAGCTCGATCCGCCCCGGGTTCGACGCCCTAATGGAGCAATGGAACATTCGCCCCCTGATCGCAGCAGAGGCCGATGATATGGCAATGATCCGACTGTTGGTCCGCCAAGACGTTGGCTTGGCAGTCATCCCGCCCATCGTGGTCGAGCAGGAAATTCGCGACGGACGGCTGCAAGTTGCAGGCGATCTGACGCTGCGGGAGGATTTCTATGCGGTCACGTTGGAACGTCGGTTTCCCAATCCGCTGATTACCGAGCTGCTTGGCCGCTCCTGAGATGCAGGACCTCACCCCCGGCGGCCTCCGCATCCTGCGCGTCATGCGTGACCATAATGACGGGCAATTGCTTGGCCCGCGCGCGGGAAAACACAAGGTCCCGCATCTGATCGCGCAGTGCGGCATCAAGGCGCGAAAACGGCTCATCCAGCAACAGCGCCTCAGGCTCCGATAGGAGCATCCGCATCAATGCCACGCGCGCACGTTGACCGCCCGAAAGGGTCGCGGGGTCACGATCTGCGTAGCCGGCAAGGTCGATCTCAACCAACGCTTGGTCCACAACATCGCGGCGGTTGGACACCCCAGCCGCCAGGCCAAAGGCCAGATTGGCCCCAACCGACAAATGTGGAAACAACAGGTGGTCCTGGAACAGAATGCCCAAACGCCGGGCCTCTGGCGCAAGGTTGGTGATATCGCGCCCCGCGAGCTCGGCCCTGCCGGTCGCTTGAAACCCAACGGGCAGCGTCCCTGTCAGCCACGCAAGCAACGTTGATTTCCCAACGCCAGAGGGCCCCATGATCGATAGGACTGCACCGGGGGCGACGTCCGCGGACACGGCCAACATCGGCGCATCCGCGCCCGGTGCTGTGATCGTCACATCTGTTAGTTTGAGCCCCATTTTAGCCCCCCCGCATGCCCCTGCGCCGCGCATAGATCATCGCGGGCAAGGCCAAGGCAAGCGCAAAGGGCAACAAGGCCGCCCCGGTTTGTGCCAGACCCCAAACTCCGATAGCGCGCCGATCCCCACCGGCGGCCAGAGCAACGGCTTCGGTCGCGAGGGTCGAGACACGGCCACCTCCGACCAAAAGTGTGGGCAGGTATTGCCCCACGCTGACCGCAATCCCAACGGCTGCAGCGGTCAAAAGCGGCGCCAACAGCATCGGCATACGGACCCGCCACAAAACCCCATTAGGCGAGGCCCCAAGGCTAGCCGCAACTGTCGCCTGCCGTGTATCCCATGCGCGGAACGGGTCTGCGAACGCGAGGAACACGTAAGGCAACACAAAAACCAAATGCGCCGCGATCACAGGCCACAGCCCTTTGTCCCACCCCAGCCAAAGCAACAGCCCCTGTAGCCCCGGCAAGAAGGCCACCTGCGGCACGATCAGGGGCAGATATAGCACCCAAAGGGCGGCGGGGTTCATCGGGCGACCCTCTCGGTGCTCCGCCTCAAGGCAGCCGATGACCAGCACAAGCGCGATCAAAACCGCAACTGCCGCGATGAATAGTGTCACGCCCGCCACCTCAATTGCCTCTGGCCCATGGCGCATCCAGCTGGAGAATTTGATTGTTTGAGGCCAAGCTTCCGGAAAGCGCCAGCGCCCCGCGAACGACCACACAGCAAGGCCCGCAAGCCCGGCCAAAACCGCCGCACTACAGGCCACGGCAGCGAACTGCCCCACCACGCGCAGCGGCCAATCGCGACGCAGGCGTCCTCCACTGGTGGCCCACGCCTGCCCCCATTTGGCTACTGCCCACTCAGCCACGCGCCACGCCCCCAAGGCAGCCCCAACAAGGCCCAGTTGCAACAATGCCCCGGCCGCCGCCTGCATCCTTAGCATCAAATCAGGATCGCTCATCCAACGTACAATTTGCACCGAAAGCGTGGGCGGCGTGTTGGGCCCAAGGATCACCGCGACATCAACCACACTCATCCCATAAGCGAGCACAACATAAACTGGCAGGCGAATTTGCGCATAAACCGCCGGAAACACCGCGATCAGCCACCCCTTGATACGGCCATACCCCAAGGCACGCGTCACCCGGGCGTATTCCACATGATGCACTTGGCTCAGCGCGGCCAAGGTCATTAGCAGCAAAAACGGCATCTCCTTGGCGATCATCCCCGCCATCAATGTCGCGCCCCAAGGGTCTTGCACGATCAACAGGTCAGGCGGGCGTGTCCAGCCTGTGGCCCATGGGGACATCAACCGCGAAAGCCAGCCCGAGGGAGCCACCAGAAAAGCCAAGCCAAAGGCCGCCGCCGCATGGGGCACCGACAACAGCGGCGACAACAATCGCTCAAGCCATTGAAAGCTGCGCGTGCCGTGCCACCCCGCAACAATCAAGATCACAAGCAAAAGCGCCACAAGCGTGCTGATCACACCCACTGACACGGACAGCCAAACCGCGCGCCCAAGTCCCGGCCAGTCAAACAATGCCTCCCACGCGATGAGCGACATGCCCACGTGGCCTGCGGCAGGCAAATGCCCAAACGCAGGCATCACCGTGCCCCAAAGACCCGCCGCCACCGGCACCAATAAAGCCAGAACCGTGATAAACGGCACCGCCCTTAGGCGACGACCGCTTGCGAAAAGGGGCCGCCCATTGGGCCGCCCCTTCGCGTTATTTGAAATGTTGGCCGACACGCTTTTAGTTGGCGACGCCGTAGCGATCGATCCATTCGGCCTCAATCTTGGTCATCCACGATGGATGCGGCTCGGCCAGAACCTGCCCCAATTCAGCGGGCGACAGGGTCGCGATACCCAAATCTAGCGCCTCAAACGCATCGGCCTGCGCGGGCGTCAGTTTGTCCATGTCCAGCACCGTGCCGTAGCCAAGAATGTTTGGATCTTGGGCGCGCAACTGCGCCTCGGCCGACAAAAGCGTGTTCGCAACGACCATTGCCCCTGCCTTGGAGCCAGAGTTGTACGGGATCGCAACAAACGACGCGTTGCCCAGTGTGCCGCCGTCCAGCACATAGGTGCGCACGGTTTCGGGCAGCTGATCATTGGCGATAGCGGCCGAGGCCTCACCCGGTGAGAAGGAAATCGCGAGGTCTGTTTCGCCATCATTGATCAGCTGTAACTGACGTGGACCTGTTTGCGGGTAGGCCCGCCCCTGACGCCATAGATGCGGGGTCAACTCCTCGAGGAATGCCCACATCGGCGCGGTCACAGCGTCAAAATCATCGCCCGCAGGGGATTGTAGGACGGATGCGTCGTCGACCAGCTCAATCAACATTTGCTTAAGGAACGTTGTTCCGAGGAAATCGGGCGGTTGCGGAAAAGTGAACCGACCGGGGTTGGCTGCGGCCCACGCCAACAAAGCTTCAGCGGATTTTGGCGGCTCTGGCAGGGTCTCTGTGTCGTGGATAAACACCACCTGCGCCATGGCCCATGGACTCTCATAGCCTTCGGTCGGAACGGTGAAATCGGTTTGGACTGTCTTGCCGTCCACATCCACCAACGACCAGTTCGGCAAATCTTCGGCGAAGGGACCGAACAGCAGGCCCGCCTGTTTCATCGAGGCGAAATTGGCCCCGTTGATCCAGATCATATCGACCGCACCATCGGTGTCTTGGTTCGCGGCTTGCTCGGCCAACACCCGGCTGACGGCGTCGGCGGTGTCCGTCAGCTTGACGTGTTCCAGTGTCACGCCGTAGTCGGCCTGCACCTTATCACCGATCCAGGCGATGAAATCATTCGTCGTGGTAGAACCGCCCCAAGCGTTCCAATAGACGGTCTGGCCACGAGCTTCGGCCGTGACTGCATCCCAATTTGTAGGGTCCGGATCAGCGAAGGCGGGGCTGGTCAGCGCGAGCGCGGCTGTGACGCCAAGAAGATGTTTCATGTAGGTCCTTTCAGTCAGTGAACACCGCGCGCGCAAGCAAAACGCGTGATCCGGCGGTGATGAAGCAAAGCGCGCCAAACACCCAAGCGAGTGGCGCGAAATATGAAGGGAACAGGCATAGGGCGACGAAGAACGCGATGGTTTCAAATCCCTCAAGCAGCCCGCCCGTAAAGTACAACGATTTGGCGCCGCGTTTTGTGGTCTGCATCCCGCGTTTTTCCGCGAGGATCGCGTAGCCCAGAAACGAGGCCCCATTGATATAGAAACTGGTCAGCAAAAAGGCCCCTGCCGCGCCGTTCGTACCTGGGTCCGCAAGGACAAACGCCAAAGGCACCGCCCCGTAGAACAGAAAATCACTCGTGATATCGAGGTAGCCGCCAAAGTCAGTTTTCCGCGTAGCGCGAGCAACCGCGCCATCCAGACCATCTGCGATCCGGCTCAGCAGCAGAGGCACCAGCGCCATACCCGGCGTACCGATCGCGATCAGAACAGCCGACAAAAGCCCCAACCCCAGCCCAACCAGAGTGACCGTATCAGCCCCAACGCCTGCCCGCGCCAACCCCTGCCCCAAACGATTGAGCGGCGGATCGATCAGCGGACGGATTTGGGCGTCAAACATGGGACGTCCTATGGTTGGAGGCACGTTGGGCGTCCGGTGTGCAACGGCCACGCGCACAAGGCAAGATGGACACACGCAAGTGTGACAAAATCTTGGTGTCGGAATGGGCCATTGCACCTCTGGCAGAATCGGACGCGCTGCCGTAACTCGTTCTCACCACAGTGCGGAGACTTGGCAGAGTGGTCGAATGCACCGGTCTTGAAAACCGGCGACCGTTCACGCGGTCCGAGGGTTCGAATCCCTCAGTCTCCGCCATATAAACTTCGCAAGTCGTTGTTTTTATTTTGAAATCCGAATTTCACAAAGTTGACAGATACAGCTCAAGATACACTTTGCGTCTTGCTTGGACTGTGCATCAAAAAGATGCCGCCCTTGTGCTGTTGGACCAATTCAAACCCGTCGCAGTTCACTGCGGAATGCGTGACCTTATCCAGAACAATGCGGGCGCCACTCTGAGAGAGCTGTGGTTTGGTTGAGCTTGAAATTGTCGCGTGAGCAGAGATGGCGTTCCTGATTGAAATGGTTTTGGACGGATGACCGCACTGAGACAAATTTTTGCAGAGATCGCATTTGCTTGAAGCGCAGCACCATCCGTTCTGGTCCTCCAAATGGCAGGTGGGAATTCTGAGCCCGATTATTGCCCCATCGGTCCTTTTCCGACATATCCGCGACGCCGATCACTTTCATTGCGGGACCATAAGAACCCCGTTTTACGGTCTGGGCGCTTGGTGACATCGCTTTCTAGCAGCTCGCTTTCATGATCAACCGCCCGCCAGAGAGAGTGCGTCTCGCCGTTGATCTGTACGAAAACCCCGTCTAGGTGCCTCTACCTGTTTGAGTAGGAGCGCATTCTACTCATCCGGCCTCTTTGGGTCTCAGCCGCGAGCATGGCACCAAATCTGCTCCAACAAAACCCGACCATTTCGAGGCTGATCTTGATCCCGCGCTCATGCAGCACGCCTTCGACATTGCGCAGTGAGAGCGGACACCGAAGGTACAGCATGACCGCCAAGCAGATCGTCTCAGGGCTGGATTGGTAATCGCGAAATGGAGAGCGTTTTGTTGTTCAGCAAAACTACGAAACCACCCTGCCCGCCTCTAGCTCGTGTTGTCTGACAGTGCAGCCTAGCTTTACCCGACCCGCCGACCTTGGCTCCAGGCGCCGCGCAAAAGTGGTGTGCTCTCGACTGGCCGTACCCGTAACACATCGCCGCGAAGCCCCTTTTGCAACATACCACGGTCCGACAACAACACCGCATTTGCTGGATTTTTGGTTACTGTCGCAATCGCGCGCGGCAGATCATCCCAGATTGCGGCCAGTCGAAACGCGGACAACAGCAAGGCGGCAGGCACATAGTCAGAGGACACAATGTCCAACAGGCCCAATCGCGCCAGATCTTCAGCAGCGACATTGCCGGAATGCGATCCGCCGCGGATCAAGTTCGGGGCCCCCATCATCACGGCGATCCCTTTCGCGCGACATGCCTCAGCCGCCTCAACGGTGGTCGGAAATTCAGCAAAGCCCACGCCGTTTTGCGCGGATATGGCGACATGCTCCGACGTGGTATCATCGTGGCTGGCCAAAACAGCCCCAAGGCGATTGGCCTCCGCCACAGCACCGGTCTCATGCTTGGCCCCATACCGCTTTTGCAAATCAAGCAGGTTGTCCACGTGGGCCGCGAATTCTACATCGTTCATGCCGCGCTTTTTGGTCACATAGGTCTTGAGGGCGGTCAAATCGCGGAATTGCCGCTGTCCCGGTGTGTGGTCCATCAGGCTGACGATACCGACGCGGTCCTCGGGCCCGAAGGCGGCGAGTTCCTCCAACAACGTCTCGGAGCACACCTCAGCCCGTAGATGGAGGAAATGGCTGATCTTGAAATAGCCTGCCGCACGGGCCGCCAACAACTCATCGGCCAATTTGCGTGCATAATCGACATAGCGCCCCTTACCGCTATGGATGGAGCCCACGCGCATCGCATCAAACACCGTCGTGATCCCCGTGGACGCCAATTCCGCGTCATGGGCAATCAAAGCGGCAAGGTGGGGCCAATCGACTTCGGGGCGGGGTTCGATATGCCGCTCTACGTTGTCAGTGTGCAGCTCAACCAAGCCGGGCATCACATAATCACCGCCGCAGTCAATTGCGCCTTCGGGCATCGCATCCCCCTCGGCCACATCAGCGATGATACCCTGTTCGATGGTGACCGCGCCGGTGATGACCTGATCGTCCAAAACAACCTGAGCATTGGCAAGGATAAGGCTGCCTGACATATCGCTGTCATAAGTCTTTGCCAAAGACGGCGGAGAAAAGGGAGAGTTCATGTCATACACTCGATTTGCGATTTATTATGTGCCACCCGAGGGCCAATTGGCAGACTTCGGTGCCACGTGGCTGGGATGGGATTGTGTGCAGGGCGCTGAGACCCGTTTGCGTGATGTGCCCGGTTTGCATGACATCACTATGACACCGCGCAAATATGGGTTTCATGGAACGCTGAAGCCCCCCTTTCGGCTGGCTGAGGGGCGGGACCAAGCGGGCCTGATGGCTGCGGCCTCTGTTCTGGCGGACCGTCTGCACCCCACGACCTGCGAGGGGCTGGAGTTGAACGCGCTGGGTCGGTTTCTGGCACTGACGCCCTATGGCGCGATGGCGGCGCTGCGACACTTGGCCGAGCGTTGTGTGATTGATCTTGACCCGTTTCGCGCCCCGGCGACGGTGGCCGAACTGGAACGCCGCCGCAAATCGGGCCTGAGCGCGCGCCAAGATGCGCTGCTCATCCAGTGGGGTTATCCATACGTGATGGAGGAATTCCGCTTTCACCTGACGCTGACGGGGCAATTGCCCGCAGACGACGTGCCTGCGTGGCAGGACACCATCAAAAGCCACCTGCCCCACCTGCCCCAGCCCTTTACAATTGATCAAATCGCCCTGTGTGGAGAACGGGCAGACGGACGTTTTGAGGTGATCCAACGCTACACACTCACCGGTTGAAGAGCCGTGACAGCACATGTCACCGTGTCCGACAGCGCGCCGTCGTTTGATACGTGAATGACCTCAAGCCCCATGGGCAATGGTCTTGCCGCCTGCGCCAAGCGGCCCGCAATCTGCTCTGGCGTCTCACGGCCACGGGCGGTGAGCCTCTGGGCCAAAGTTTCAGGCAGCGCGGTGATGTTCAGCACCACCATATTGGGGAACAACTCAGCCGCTTCAGGCAAGGCTTTGCGTGAGAAGTTCACGAGACAGTCCTTGCCTCGCTTGAGGTGATATTTCACGATCACGGGCACACCGTAGAACAGCCCATGTGCGCCCCAACTGATCGTAAACGCGCCGTTTTCTTTCATGGCCTCAAACTCAGCCTCGGAAACCGCGTCAAAATCTTCCCCGCCCAAGTCGGGTGCGCGCGTAATAACTCGGCGCACCAAATGGGTGCGCGGGCGGCTTTCATGGATGCCAAGCATAACGCTGTCCTTGCCGACGCCAGAGGGGCCAACAACCGCAATGAGACGTCCCTGTGTCATGCAACCATCCCCGGCGTGAATGTGCGCACATCGATCTCTCGGTCGCAGACGCGGGCGCGCGCGGCCTCATCGTGGAAAATCCCGATGATTGCCGCACCGCGCGCCTTGGCCTCTTCAATCAGTGACAGCACGACCTCACGGTTGGTGGCATCCAAGCTGGCCGTGGGTTCATCCAACAGCATCGCGGGATAGGTATGGGCAAAACCGCGCGCTATGTTGACGCGCTGCTGTTCCCCGCCGGAAAACGTCGTGGGCGAGAGGCTCCACAGCCGCTGGGGGATGTTGAGTTGCTCCAGCAACGTCTCGGCCCGCGCCTGCGCATCCTGCGCCGACTCGCCCACCACGCGCAGCGGCTCAGCCACCACATCCAGCGTCGAGACGCGCGGGACCACGCGCAAAAACTGGCTGACATAGCCCAACACCTCACGGCGCAGGGCAATCACGTCACGCGGCTCCGCCTGTACCAGATCAACGCCGCCAATCCGGATCTCGCCCGCTTGGGTCAGATAATTGCCGTAAATCATACGCATCAGGGTGGATTTTCCCGCGCCCGAATTGCCGGTCAGGGCGACACATTCCCCCGCAGCCACGCTGAAGGAGACGTTGTTCAACACCTCAATCACGGCGCTGCCTTGGTTGTGCAGTGTAAAGGTCTTGGAAACATTCTTAAGGTCAATCATGGCTCAAACCTGCAAAACGGAGCTGACGAGGAGTTGGCTATAGGCGTGCTGCGGGTCATCTAGAACTTGGTCCGTCAGGCCCGCCTCAATCACGTGGCCCGATTTCATAACCATCAGGCGATCTGCCAACAATCGCACCACCGCAAGATCATGGGTCACGATGATCGCCGACAGCCCCATGTCGCGCACCAAACCGCGCACCAAGTCCAACAGCCGCGCCTGGACCGAGACGTCCAAACCGCCCGTCGGCTCATCCATAAACACCAATCGAGGGCCGGTAACGAGATTGCGCGCGATCTGGAGCCGCTGCTGCATCCCGCCCGAAAACGTCGTGGGGCGGTCATCGATGCGCCCAGCGTCAATCTCAACCCGCTCAAGCCAATCGGCCGCCTTGCCGCGGATATCGCCGTAATGACGCTCTCCCACGGCCATAAGCCGCTCTCCCACATTGCCGCCGGCACTCACCCCCATGCGCAGACCGTCCCGCGCGTGTTGATGGACAAAGGCCCAATCCGTCCGGCTGAGCATGCGGCGTTCGGGCTCTGACATGGTGACGGTGTCCGTTGGACCAGCCACACGCGTGTCGAACACGACCTGTCCCGCGTCGGGCACCAGGTGCCCGGCCATACAGTTCAGCAAGGTGGATTTGCCGGACCCACTTTCGCCCACGATCCCCATTACTTCACCGGGGTACAGGTCGAACGACACATCCGCACAGCCGATATGCGCGCCGTAGCGTTTGGTGATGCCTTTGACTGACAGCAAAGGTGTCATGCTGCGTCCTTTCCTTTGTGGCCCGCCGCCTGACGTGCCTCGCAATAATCCGTATCGGAGCAAACGAACATCCGCCCGCCCGTGTCATCGACAATCAACTCATCCAGATAGCTATCCTCAGCCCCGCACATCCCGCAGGGGTGATCGGCCTTGGACGCCTCAAAAGGATGATCCTCGAAGTCCAAACTCACCACTTTCGTATAGGGGGGAAGCGCGTAGATCCGCTGTTCCCGCCCCGCGCCAAAAAGTTGGATGGCGGCCATATCGGCCATCTTGGGGTTATCGAATTTTGGAATGGGCGAAGGGTCCATCACATAGCGACCCTCAACCCTGACCGGATAGGCATAGGAGGTCGCGATATGTCCGTGGCAGCTGATATCTTCATAGAGCTTCACGTGCATCAGCCCATATTCCTCAAGACTGTGCATCTTGCGCGTCTCGCTTTCGCGCGGCTCCAGAAACCGTAGGGGCTCTGGGATGGGCACCTGATAGACGAGGATTTGCTCCTCGCTCAGCTGATCCTCGGGGATGCGGTGGCGCGTCTGAATGACAGAGGCGTCCGCCGTGGCGGTGGTTGTCGCAACCCCGGCTGTCCGCTCAAAAAAGGTCCGGATGGACACCGCATTGGTGGTGTCATCCGCGCCCTGATCGATAACCTTGAACGTGTCATCGGGGGTCAGCACTGCCGCAGAAACCTGCACGCCACCCGTGCCCCAGCCATAGGGCATTGGCATTTCGCGCGACGCAAAGGGCACCTGATAGCCGGGGATCGCAAGCCCCTTGAGGATCGCGCGGCGAATCATCCGCTTTGTCTGTTCGTCCAGATAGGCGAAGTTGTATGCCTGATCGGTCATAGAAGCCCCCTTGCTTTCAAACCACGTTCCAGCGCGTCGGGGCCGGTAAAGCGGATCGCATCCATGCCCGCAGCCTGCGCGCCGATGCAATTGTGCAAACCATCATCGGTGAAAACACAGTCCTCCGCCGCGACCCCGGCCACGGAACAAAAATGCCGGTAAATCGCCACGCTTGGCTTCACCATGCCGATTTGGCCGGACACCACTGTGGTTTCAAACACCTCGGCCAATTCGGGGTGCGCCTTGCACCCTTCTGGCCATGTTTCGGCAGACCAATTGGTGATCGCAAAAACACGGACCCCGGCCTGTTTCAACGCATAGAGGATATCCCATGTGCCCGTGATTTTGTTGGGGACGGTTTGCGCGTACCGCTCAACGTATTGGGCCAGCCGCTTGCCATCCTCGGCATCGGGCAAGGCATCCGCGGCACCCAGAAAGGAGGCCCCTGCGTCACAGGCAAAGTTCAATTTGTCGAAGTTGATGCGGGTTAAAAAGGCCTGCGTCTCGGCCTCTCCCATCTCATGGCTCCATGCGAGCATCGGGTTCCAATCCACAAGGACCGCGCCGATGTCAAAAACGACATGTTTCATTCCGCAGCCTCCTGCACGTGGCCCGTTTCGGCCTCACGGCGCAGTTTGCGCACCAATTCCAACTCCGACTGAAAGTCGACGTAATGGGGCAGTTTGATATGCTCCAAGAACCCTGTCGCTTGGATGTTGTCCGCGTGATAGAGCACGAATTCGGCGTCCTGCGCGGGTGCGCCGACGAAGTCTTCGCCCAACTCTTCCCAACGCAACGCCCGGTCCACGAGCGCCATGGAGATCGCCTTGCGTTCGGTTTGGCCGAACACCAATCCATACCCACGGGTGAATTGCGGCGGCTCGGTTTTGGACCCTTTGAACTGGTTGACGGTCTCACATTCCGTCACCGTGACCTCCCCCACCTCAATGGCGAACCCCAGCTCGGGGATTTCCATCTCGACCGGCACGGCCCCAATGCGCAGCTCCCCCACAAAGGCGTGGTTTCGCGCGTAGCCGCGTTGTGTGGAATAGGCGAGCCCAAGGGTGAAGCCCTCATCCGCGCGGGTCAGTGCTTGTAGCCGCAGGGCGCGGTCGGCGGGCATCTCCAGCGGCTCACGCGTCAGGTCCGGCGGGGGCGTGTCGTCGTGCGGCGCGCCCTCAATCAGCCCCTCCCGGTTCAAAAATTCTGACACATGGGGCACGTCCTCGGCGGTGATGCCGGAGCGTGTGGGCGCCTGGGGCACCTCACCATCGGCCGCAAGTTTGAAATCCAGCAGACGGTGGGTGTAGTCAAATGTCGGCCCCAGAACTTGCCCACCAGGCAGGTCCTTGAACGTGGCCGAGATGCGGCGATCACAGGTCATTTTGCCCGTGTCGACCGGCTCTGACGCGCCGAACCGGGGCAAGGTCGTGCGGTAGGCGCGGATTAAAAAGATCGCTTCGATCAGGTCGCCACGCGCCTGTTTGATCGCCAGCGCCGCAAGGTCCGGATCATAGAGCGAACCCTCCGCCATCACCCGGTTCACCGCAAGGCTCAGCTGTTCGCGGATCTGAGCAACGCTGAGTTCTGCGATATCCGTGTCACCCCGGCGTTCTTCGGCCAGCCATGCGTGGGCGTTTTCAATGGCCCGCTCACCCCCTTTGACAGCAACGTACATTACATCACCTCCGTCGTGCGCGGCAGCGCGGCAAACCGGTCGCCACTGGTGAAAAGGAAATCCAACCCCAAGGGGAACAAAGTTGCGTTCGCCTGAAACGCGGCGACCTCGGGCAGTGACAGCGCCGCGCGACCCTTGATGCCCGGACCTTTGAGGAGGGTGCCAGAGGCAGACAGATCCGTACGCTCCACGATCAACGTGGCAGAGCGGTCTGGGTATTCAGAGGTGCCGATGCGGTAGGCCGACAGCGGCGCCAGCGCGTCCCACGTACCGATGGCAAACATGCAATGAGCAGGGCCCGCAAAGGGCGCGCCCGTGTGAAAGGCCAACCAATTGCGCACGGCGTCGCAATCGCATGCGCCCGCCAGATACACGGGCGTGTCCGTATCACATAGGGTCAGCAGCACAGCACCGGCGGCGGGGGACAGGGGCGCCGGCGGAGTGGCGCCTGCGATATCGTGGATCGTGCCGGGGCGGGCCATCGCCTCCATCACGCTGCGAAAGGCGTGGGCTGATTGGATGGCCGGGTCCGCGAAACCGCCCGAAAGTATCTCTGCCTGCATCAGTCTTCGCCCCGTACCATGGTGAAAAAGTCGACCTTTGTGGCCGCCGCCTTTGCGGCGCGTGCGGCTTTGGCTGCCGCTTGTTCCGCTTCCAACGGATCAATCACTTGGGCGCGCAGGACCTCTGCCTTGTCGGTTTGCATCAACGCATCAACCAAGGCCGCCGCCTGCGCATCGACCTTGTTGCGGCCCTTGATGTAGGCATGTCCGACCTCGCCCGTGTCGAGCGTCAGCGCGCAACGTGTGATCGTCACTTCGCCCAAATTGAACGGTGCGCCTGTGGCCCCTGCCCGCGCACGCACCATCGTGCTGCCGATTTCTGGTGCGCGCAGCCACGCGAATTCGGGGCGCGCGATTGCAGCGTCCAGCAATTGCGCGACCCGCCCCTCAGACGCCTTGGCCAGCACGCTCATCCACGCTTTGCGAGGATTGATTTCGTCGACGGTATCTTTCATCTCGACAACATTCCGCATATCTATACAACTATACTTATCTTATCACGACCACGTAGCAGCAACAGCGGAGAATTGTGAATTTTGCGTGACACATCTGGCAAGACCCCGATCTGGAAGGCCATCGCCGATGCCCTGCGCGTTGACCTGTCGGAGGGACGATATGGACCAGGAGATAAACTCCCGACCGAGACAGCCCTCGCGGAGCGCTTTGCCGTGAACCGTCACACCGTGCGCCACGGGATCTCTATGCTGGTGGAAGAAGGACTGTTGCGCACCCGGCGTGGTTCAGGCGTTTTTGTGGCCGCTGTGCCAACGGATTACCCCATCGGGCAACGCGTTCGGTTTCACGAGAACCTGATTGCCGCTGGGCGACGTCCCGACAAACGGATCCTATCGGTCGAGACCCGCGCCGCAACACGCGGAGAGGCGGAGGCGTTGCACCTGTCTGCGGGCGATCCGGTCTGTTCCTATCACGGGCTATCGCTTGCGGATGGCCAACCGATTGCCGTGTTTGAAAGCCTCTTTCCCCTGCCCCGTCTGACGCAGATGCCAGAGGCCCTAAAAACCACCAGCAGCGTCACAGAGGCCCTGCGCGCGGCAGGCGTGGCGGATTACACCCGCGCCTCAACCCGGCTGACGGCAGTGCGCGCAACGGCGACCCAGGCCTTGCACCTGATGCTGACAGAGGGCGATCCGCTGTTACGCTCCTCCGGCGTTAATGTGGATGAGACAGGGATACCCGTCGAATATGGCCGCACATGGTTTGCAGGGGACCGCGTCACACTGACCCTTGAGGGGGCGCGTTAAGCAGGACCCGCCGACACCCGCGCGACAACCGCGTCATGGTCCGACAAGGGGCGGCCCGTTGCATCAAGCGAGGGCAAGATCCCGGTCGCAACACAGGTCATGTCGCGCCCACACAGCCAATCAAGCTTCATCTGGCGATCAGGATGCTGGGTCAACAGGCTGGGGCGCGTGGTCATGCCCTCCGCCGTGAACGACCACTCATACCCGCGCTTTTCCGCCCGCTGAAACAGCGCCTCATCTTGCCAATCATAGTTCGGGGGCATGTGATTTCCGGTGTTCAGATCGCCGCCAATGATAACCGGCAGACCCGGGGCAAAGGCGTCCACCGCATCCATCAGCCGATCAAACTGCTCCGCACGATGCGCGCTGCCCGCGTTGCTTTCTAGATGCGTTGAGACCACACAAATCGGCCCATCCGCACCGAGCACGACAGCGGCAATCGCGTTGCGCCCACCAACCCGCGGTTGGTTCCTGTCACCGCCGAATTCGGGCACGAACCAATAGCCGTGATCATCCAGCCGGATCATCGTCGCCTTCTCAAACGGCACCGCACTCAGGATGGCATTGCCGTGCCAGCCCCGCGCGTTGAAATCATCATCGCAAAAGGCGCGCTCAATCTCACTGCCCAAGTCCATCTCAAAGAACTCAACACCAAAGGCATAGGTCATGCCGAGGCAGCGGGCGACATCGGCGGTGGTGTGGCGTTGTTTGGTCCGCGCCATGCCGTGATCCATCTCGGACAGCAGGACAATTTGCGGAGCGATACCGGCCATGTGGGCGGCAGTATCCTCGGGGAAAAGACACCGCTCAAGGTTCCAGGCAAGGACAGTAAAGGCCGCAGGCAACCGCTGCATTGAGGCCGCACCGCCCAGTTGCACCGCATTCAGCGCCTCAAACCGCCCCAACAGCGCGCGATGCGCATCAGGGGTGCGCGGTGCGGTGGCAATCTCGCTCACCTCACTGCCTGAAATCAACTTTAGCTCCGGCACATTGGGGGTCATATCCGGTTTCCTTCGACCGCATCAAATAGACATAGCGCGTCGGGCTTCACACCCACGCGCAGAGGACCGGTCTGCGCGACGCTTTCGTTGGCGACATGCACCGTAACCGCCTCTTCGCCCAGCTTCCCGTGCAGCAGGCGGTGCGCGCCCAACTCCTCAACCAAATCCACGTGAATGGTCAGATCACCCTCAGGATCTGGACTGAAATCCTCAGGCCGAATGCCTGCGATTACCTTGCCACGATGGGGCGCGGGACCGAATGAAACACCCTCCAGCATCACCTGCCCCCCGTCCACGACCGCAGGCAGCAAGTTCATCGGTGGCGCGCCCATAAAGGACGCCACAAAGGTGGTGGCCGGGTTGTGATAGACCTGCGCCGGAGTGCCGATCTGCTCGACCCGGCCCTCATTCATCACGATGATGCGGTCTGCCATGGTCATGGCCTCGACCTGATCGTGGGTGACATAGATTGACGTCACGCCCAACCGCCGCTGAAGCGCCTTGATCTCGATCCGCATCTGGTTGCGCAATTTGGCGTCCAAATTGGACAGCGGCTCATCGAACAAAAACAGGGCCGGATCGCGCACAATCGCCCGCCCCATCGCCACGCGCTGCCGCTGCCCCCCGGACAATTGGCTGGGCTTACTCTCCAGATAGGGCGTCAGGTTGAGCATGGCGGCGGCCTCATCCACCTTGCGCGCAATCTCGGACTTAGCAGTACCGCGATTTTTGAGGCCATAACCGATATTTTTGCGCACGGTCATGTGGGGGTAAAGCGCATAATTCTGGAACACCATGGCGATGTCACGATCGGCAGGGTCTACGTGGTTGACGACACGGGTGCCAATCGACAGATCCCCTGCCGTGATATCCTCTAGCCCTGCTACCATCCGCAGCAGTGTGGATTTTCCGCAGCCCGACGGGCCAACCAGAACCGCGAACTCTCCCTCCTTGATCGTAAAGTTCGTCGGCTTCAAAGCCTCAAACCCGTTGGGATACGTTTTTGTGATGCTGTTAAATTGAACCTGCGCCATTTTTCTTTTGCCTACTTGTCGGATTCAGTGAGGCCCTTGACGAACCAACTTTGGAAGAAGACCACCACCAGAACGGGGGGAATAACGGCCACCAAGGCCAGAACGTTCGAACGGCCGTATTCCGGCACCACAGCGCCTTCCAGAACTTGAACGATCTGCTTGATGCCGCGCACCAAGGTGTACATGTCCTCATCGGTCGTGATCATCGTCGGCCACAGGTATTGGTTCCAGCCGTAGACGAACATGATGATGAACATCGCCGCGATCATGGTTTTGCTTAGGGGCATAAGGATATCGATGAAGAACTTGACCGGGCCCGCGCCATCGATCCGGGCGGCCTCAACCAATTCTTCGGGCACGGAGCGGAAAAACTGCCGAAAGAAAAACGTGGCCGTCGCGGAGGCGATCAAGGGGATGATGAGGCCCTGATAGGTGTTCAACATGCCCAGCCATTGCACCACCTCATAGGAGGGCAAAATGCGCACTTCGAGCGGCAACAAAAGCGTCGTAAAAATCAGCCAAAACGCCAGCGTGGCGAAACGCAGCCGGAAGTAAACAATCGCATAAGCGGCCAACATGCCGATAAGGATTTTACCCACCGCGAACCCGATCCCGAGGATCAAGCTGTTCTTGAGCATCGACAGCCCGGAGTTTTCCCCCGCGAAGCCCGACGCCTCAAACATCGCCTTGTACAAGTTGTCATCGAACTGATCGCCGATTTTCAGCGTGGGGCCTGTCTTGATGATTTCGGTGTCGGGGATGGTTGTCATCTGCAACAGCATCACCAGCGGCAAGATCATGAACAGGCTGCCCAGAATAAGCACGCCATGATCCACGATCATCGAAAGTTTGAGTTTGCGCATTTTGGAAAGGCTCATGTGTAGTGGATCCGCCGGTCGATCAGGCGGAACTGAAAGATCGTGAGCGCCAGCACCAACACCATCAGGATCACGGATTGTGCCGACGACCCGCCCAGATCATTGCCGCGGAACCCATCGACATAGACCTTGTAGACCAGCGTCATGGGGTT
Source organism: Thalassobacter stenotrophicus (assembly GCF_001458315.1). Taxonomy (GTDB): domain Bacteria; phylum Pseudomonadota; class Alphaproteobacteria; order Rhodobacterales; family Rhodobacteraceae; genus Thalassobacter; species Thalassobacter stenotrophicus. The sequence goes on from NZ_CYRX01000031.1 coordinate 61,986, forward strand.
GTTGCCCGGCTCTCCCTTTACCACCGTGTCGACGATGCCAAAGGTGTCAAAGAGCGAATAAGTGATGTTGATAATCAGCAGGAAAAAACCAGTGGGCGCCAACAGCGGAAAGGTCACATCCCAGAACCGCCCCATGGCAGAGGCGTTGTCGATCAACGCCGCCTCGCGCACTGAACGCGGGATGGATTGCAGGCCCGAGAGAAAGAAAATGAAGTTGACCGGCACCTGTTTCCACACTGACGCCAGCACCATGGCAAAAGCGGTGTCGTTAAAGTTCACTCCCACCAGATAGGTGTAGTTAAACATGCCGAAAAACTGCGTCAGCGGACCCCAGCTTTGGTTGAACATGATCACCGCGATAAAGCCCGCAACAGGCGGTGCCACGGCATAGACCCACATCAACAGGGTGCGGTACGTCTTGGCGCCGCGCAGGATCTTGTCGGCCTTAACCGCCAACAACAATGCGATCGCAAGAGAGAAAAACGTCACCAGCACCGAGAACACGACAGTGAAGCTCGCGATGCGGTGGTATTCGCGGCTGGTAAATAAATCCGCGTAGTTCTGGAGGCCCACGAAGGTGGACCCAAACCCAAAGGGATCTTGCAAATAGAACGAAGACTGCAGGGCCACGACCGTGGGCCAATAGAAAAAGACTGCGATGATCACGAGCTGCGGCAGCAACAAAAAGACTGGCAGCGATACAGTGGTAAATCCGGCGCGTTTCATGATCCCCTCCGGCAAAAACATGGGCGGCTGCCGTTAGAAGCAGCCGCCCAATCGAGTTATCGACGACAGGCCTTAGCCTTGGGTCTTGGCAAACCGTGCAAGCAGTTGGTTTGCTTCGGTCTCGATGTTCTGGAACGCGTCCTCAACCGACGTCTCTCCGGTCAGGATACGGCCGTATTCACGGTTCATCACGTCACGGATTTGCACGTAAAAACCCATGCGGTAGCCGCGTGTGTTGTCGCCTGCGTCGAGGGAAAGCTGCTGGATACCAACCTCGGCTGCGGGCTGCTCATTGTAGTAGCCCTGCGCCTTGGCCATGTCGTAGGCGGCCTCAGTGATTGGCACATAGCCAGTCTCTTTGTGCCAGAAGACCTGTGTTTCGGGCGACGACAGATACTCAAAGAACTTCGCGGTTGCTGCGTTTTCTTCTGCCGAATGACCGGACATGGCGAACAGGGCTGCACCACCGATGAAGGTCTGCGTGGGCTCTGTGGTCACAGCTTCCCAATAGGGCATGAAGGTGGCCGAGAAATCAAAACCGAGGTCTTTTTTCGCAAGCCCACCGAAGGAGCCCGAAGAGCCGAGCCAGATTGCGACTTTGCCTTCTTCAAACGGTGTTTGGTTGTCGCCCCAACCGGTGCCGTACCATTCGAACAGACCGTTTTCTTTCCAGTCGGACAAAGCGGTGAAGTGTGCCTTGATTGCGTCGTTGTTCACGAGGATCTTGGTGTCCAAACCATCGTAGCCGTTGTCATTCGTGGCGAATGGCAGGTTGTGACGGCTGTGGAAGTTTTCGGTAAAGATCCAAGGTAGGTGCGATTGCGCCAGCGGGATGTAGCCTGCTTTTGCCAGTGCGGGCGCCGTGGTTTCTTGGAACTCTTCCCATGTCTTGGGGGCCGAAACGCCAGCCGCTTCCAACGCATCAACATTGTAGTACATGATGGGCGAGGAGGAGTTGAACGGCATGCCGATCATCTTGCCATCGCTGTCAGCGTAAAAATAGCGCACGCCCGAAATGTAGTCTTCGATGTCAAAGGCAACGCCGTTTTCGGACAACAGGGTTTGCACCGGGATCGTCGCACCCTCGGCACCGATCACTGTGGCAGCACCGGCATCAAACACCTGCATGATGTTTGGCTGCTCACCTGCGCGGAATGCGGCGATACCAGCGGTGAGCGTTTCTTCGTACGAGCCCTTGAACACGGGGGTCAGCTGAACATCGCCCTGGGAGGCGTTGAAGTTTTCAACCATCTGGTTGACGGTCTCACCCAGCGCGCCACCCATGGCATGCCAGAGTTCGATTTCGGTTTGTGCGGTGGCAGCCGTCGTGAGCGCCAAAGACGCAGCAACGCTGATGAGCGTGGTTTTGGACATTCCTGAACCTTCCATTGAACAGAGCCTGTCAGGCAAAATTGTGTTGGACAGAAACGGCGACGTGGGGCGGCTGTGGCATTCACGCTGAACCGCTGCCCCAAGCCTCGCTCTGCGCCGCTGCTCTGAAGCAGCAATGCGAAGGATAGTTAACATTTTTGCAAAGGTTATATGACGGCGGCATATTTCTGCGCCCGCGCCGCGGATCATGGGGAAAGCGATGCGTAGTTTTACAAAACTGTCTTGCGCCCTTCACCGAACTGTCACCGTACCGCTGCACGCGTATTCTGGTTACTAACTGGGGAAAATCTCAAATGATCCGTACATTCGCCGTCATGACATCCGTTGTGGCCTTGTCCGCAGGGGTCGCGCACGCCGACGCCTTTAACCGCATCGCCAGCTTTCCAACCCATCTCAACAACGCCGACACCAACGCCGAAAGCTCCGCTGAGATTATCAGTGCGACGGCGGATGGCATGACCTTGGTTTATTCCGACAGCCCGCTTGAAGTGATCGGCCTGATCGACATCTCCGATCCTGCAAACCCACAGCCCAAAGGCAACATCGCCGTAGGGGGTGAGCCAACGGCTGTGTCCATCATCGGCAACACGGCGTTCGTGGGTGTGAATACCTCCGAAAGCTTCACGAACCCTTCGGGCATGGTAAAGGCGTTTGACCTAACCACCCTGCAAGAGACCGCAGCCTGTGATCTGGGTGGCCAGCCGGATTCCACCGCCGCCGCACCGGACGGATCGTTCATCGCCGTCGCCATTGAGAACGAGCGTGACGAAGACCTCGGCGATGGCCGCGTCGGTCAGATGCCCGGCGGTTTCCTTGTGACTGTGGACGTAGCCAACGGCAGCCTCGACTGTAACACGGTGAACGTCATCGACGTGACCGGGTTGGCCGATGTTGCCCCGCAGGACCCAGAGCCTGAGTTTGTCGACATCAACGCAGAGGGCGAGATCGTCGTCACCCTGCAAGAAAACAACCACATCGTCGTCGCCACCAAAGACGGCGTGCTGAGCCATTTCTCCGCTGGTGCGGTTGATCTGGAGAACATCGACGCCACCGACGAACGGGCCGCGTTGATTTTTAACGAAAGCCAACCCGGTCGCCTGCGCGAACCGGACGCTGTGCAATGGATCGACGACACGCATTTTGCAATCGCCAACGAAGGCGACATGGATGGCGGAACGCGCGGTTGGTCAATCTTTAGCCAAGACGGCACGCTGGTCTATGAAAACGGCACCAGCTTTGAACATTCCATCGTTGAGGTCGGTCATTATCCTGACAAACGCTCCGACAGTAAGGGTGTGGAACCCGAAGGCATGGAATTCGGTGTCTTTGGCAACACGCCGATGGCCTTTATCCTCGCAGAGCGGTCCTCCATCGTGGGTGTCTATGACCTGAGCGACCCTGCGGCCCCAACGCTGGAACAGCTTCTGCCCAGCGGCGTCGGCCCAGAGGGCGCCGTCGCGATCCCGTCGCGCAACCTGTTTGTCACGGCCAACGAGGTTGATCTGATCGAAGACGGCGGCGTGCGCAGCCACGTGATGATCTATGAGTTGCAAGACGCCGCCCCCGCCTACCCACAGCTGACATCGGCCGGTGCCGACCAGCTGATCGGTTGGGGTGCGATTTCGGGCATGGTTGCGGATCAAGACGGCATCGTTTGGGCCGTCAACGACAGCTTCTATGGCTTCCAACCCACGATCTTTAAGATCGACACCAAGACCACTCCGGCCACCATCGTGGATGCACTGCCCGTGACCCGTCAAAACGGTCAAGCGGCCCAGCAGATCGACATGGAGGGGATCACCCTTGACGGCGAAGGCGGCTTTTTTATCGCCTCTGAGGGGCGTACGGACCGCGTTATTCCCCATGCGATCTACCATGTGGACGCCAGCGGTGAGATCCAGTTCCGCTCGGGTGAAATCGGTCTGCCACCCGAGTTGATGGCGGTTGAGCGTCGCTTTGGCTTTGAGGGGATTACCAAGGTTGGGGACACCCTGTGGATGGCCGTGCAGCGCGAATGGGCGGATGACCCCAAGGATCACGTGAAACTGGTGGCCTATAACCTTGAGACAAAGGAATGGGGCGCGGTTCACTACCCCAAGGCGGCCCCTGACACGGGCTGGGTCGGCCTGTCGGAAATCGTGGCACATGGCGACTACATTTATGTCGTCGAACGCGACAACCAGATCGGGGCCGCGGCGGTCACCAAAAAGGTCTATCGCATCCCAGCCGAACAAATGGTCCCTGCCCCCTTGGGCGGCGCGCTGCCTGTCGTGACCAAAGAAGAAGTGCGCGACCTGATCCCTGATCTGTTGGCCCTGAACGGCTATGTCGTGGACAAGGTCGAAGGCTTGGCAATCTTTGAGGACGGCACCGCATGGATCAGCACCGACAACGACGGTGTAGATGACAGCTCTGGTGAGACGTACTTCTGGTCCCCCGGTAAGTTCTGATCTGAACCCCCATCAAACGAAATGCGCCGGTGGTCCCCCGCCGGCGCATTTTTTGTTGGTCAATAGTAGGGGGTTCGGCATCAAATCGCCTCTTAGGTGTCTGATCCTGCTTTGTATTCGACAAAAACCCGCTCGGCGTCGCGCATCAGGATTTTGAAACCCATCCGCAGGTAAAACCGCAGTGCATCTGGATTGGTACTCAACACGCGCAGCCTAACGGGCAGGTTCATGGACGCCGCCAGTTCAATCTTTTGCCGCAGCAAACCCGCGCCAATCCAGCGATTGCGAATTTCCTCGGCAAGATAGAGCTTGGTGATCAAAAGCGCCTCTGGCCGTGGCTCACCGGCAATGCAACCGACGGTTTGGCCCGTTATCACCACCATCTCATGGCCCGCGACCACAAGGCTATCGGCCGTGGCAGAGGGCCGCCATTCACCCCACAGGGCTACGGCATAGTCGCGCATGCAGGCTTCTTCGAGCCGCGGGATTACCGCGGCATCGTCCGGCGTGGCGGACCGCAGTGTGACGTTGGTCGGCCTAGCCGCCATAGCGTTCGAGGAACGCCTCAACCTCTAGCCTGCGGAAATCCTCAAGCGCTGTGCGCAGGCGGTCATGGGACCAATCCCACCACCCAAGCGCGATCAAACGGTCCGCGATATCGCGCGGCTGGCGCAGACGCAGGGGCGTGGCGGGGGTGCCCGCAACAATGGTGTAGGGGTCCACGTCTTTGGTCACGACCGCGCCTGAGGCCACAACCGCCCCGTGGCCCAAGGTCACCTCCGGCTTGACCATCGCGCCTGCACCGATCCACGTATCGTGCCCGATGTGGGCTATGCGCGACTTGCGCTGCGCGAAAAAGGCCCGGTCGCGTGTAGCATCATCCCAATAGTCGTCTGAGCGATACAGGAAATGGTGGCAGGCCGCGGTGTCCAGAGGATGATCTGTGGCACCGATCCGCGAAAAGGCAGCGATATTGGCAAATTTGCCGATCCGAGCATTGGCGATATCCGCATAGCGGTCGCAATAGCTGTAGTCACCAAAGGTCGAATGCGCGATACGGCTGCCTTTGCCGATCTCGACATAAGCACCGAAATGGCTGTCGGTGATTTCACATTCGAGATGCACAAAAGGAATATCCGCAGAAAGCCGCGCCATAATCAAAATGCCCTTTCTTCACCGGTAAAGCGAAAGAACTTTCCGGTGTCTTTGATCGTAAGTCTGTCCGCGATCGCGAGCAGGCCTTGCGCCACGGTGTCCGGGTCATCCTCCGCGTCTGGGCCGCCCATATCGGTACGTACCCAGCCCGGATCGACCAAGGCCACGGGGATGTTTTCAAGCTCCAGCGCGGTGGCCAACCCCTGCATCACTTTGTTCAAAGCGGCCTTTGAGGCGCGATAGGCGATCCTGTCGGCCTTGCGGTATCCCATCCATGCCATCTGTGAGGACACCGACAGAATTTTCGGTGCGGCGCTTTGCCGAAGTCGCGGCAGCACGGCTTGGACCACCGCCAGCGGCGCCATCGCGTTTACGGTCATGGTGTGCGCAAAGCCCGCAAAGTCCATATCCAGCGGCGATTGCCGGGCTGGGGTGATCACGCCCGCGTTGTTGACCAAAATGTCCACTGGCCCCAGACCGACCAGTTGATGCGCGATGGTTGTCGGCTCATCAAGGTTGAGCCGCCAAGTGCCCCCGCGCCCATCCCGCGTGGTGCCGATGGGGGTGTGACCCATGGCCTGAGCCGCCTGAAACAGCGCCCGTCCAAGGCCACGGTTCGCCCCCGTGATCAGGATATTGGCCATCACTCAGTCCTTGCGGCCAATCAACTTGGCCCGCAGCCAGCCCGAGAACCAATCCATGAACATCACCATCGCGATCACGAGAACGATGTAATAGGCCACTTCTTCCCAGTCCTTTTGGGTTTGGATCGCTTGGGTCAGCATCAAGCCGATGCCGCCGCCCGTGATAGCCCCGATGATCGTGGCAGAACGTGTGTTGGATTCGAGGAAGTAGAGGATTTGCGCCAGCAGCACAGGCACCACCTGTGGGATCACGCCAAAACGGTACCGCTGCAACGGCTTGGCCCCGGTAGAGGTCACGCCCTCAATCTGCTTTTGGTCGACGTTTTCCAACGCCTCAGAGAAGATTTTACCAAAAGTCCCTGTGTCTGTGATCAGGATTGCCAGCGCGCCGGTCAAAGGCCCCGGCCCAAAGGCACGCGCCAAAACGACCGTCCAGATCAACGCGTCCACGCCGCGCACGAAATCAAACACCCGGCGGGTAGCGGCCCGCACCACCATGATCGGCGAAAACCGCTTTGCCGCGACAAAGGCCAACGGCAGCGCCAGCATGGCCGCCCCCATCGTGCCCAGAAACGCCATCAGGATCGTTTCACCAATTGCCCAAGCAACATCCCTGTGGCGCCACATCTTGTTGTTCCACCAGTCCGTAACTGCGCCCGCCACGTTCGAGCGGCTTGGATCCAATTGCTCTCCGAACAATATCTCGGTCACACCGTGGCCGTGATAAGGGCTGTCGAGGGTGAACCAGAACAGCTCCCACCCGGGGAAGTAATTGAACACTTCGGTCCGCGCGCCGGTCAGGGTGATCCGACCTTCGGGCGTGGTGATCCCGATGCGCCGCTTGGAGGCTGAGATCCAATCGGGCAAATCCGCAGGCAGGTTCGTCGTCAGGCTGCGGCCCTCGGCCTGCACCTCGATCATCGGAAAGCCCGGGATTTCGACCTCGGTCCGGTTGTTCGGCAGGTAACGCACAATGTGATCCGCACCTAGATCAATGGTGATGATCTCATCACCGGTCACCCAATCGGGACGTTCGCCTTCGGGATAGCGGCCTTTCCGCTCGCCCTCCACGGCATAGTCGATTTCGCCGGTGCGATTGTTTCGGGTGACATGCACCTTATGGGACCAACTGTCCGAAAACAGTGTCACGGCTTTTTCAAGGCTCGCGCGCTGCGCCAGCCCCGGCAGGTCAAACGCGAAAAAGATATAGATGAAGTAAACCGCGATTACGGCAGGAATACTAAAGCCGATCAGACGCTTGCGGCGAAACAGGTTGGCCGCGTGCTCTTTGGTAAGGGTTAGGTCTGCGGTGGTCATTGGCCTTGGCCTTCGGTCAGTCGGTTGCGGTAGTGGCTCGAGATTTGATCAAAAAAGACGATGGTGCCGAACAGCAGGATAAAGATCGCGGCCGCCTCATCAAAACGGCCCGGTCCCCACGCCATTGCGTTGCGCAGCTCATAACCCAGACCGCCTGCGCCCACGAAGCCAAGGATCGCAGAAGCGCGAATGTTGACCTCAAACCGCAGCAGCGAATAGCTGACGTAGTTCGGTGCGACCTGCGGCAGAACCCCCAACAGCATCCGTTGCGACCACGTCGCTCCAGTTGAGGCCAAGCCTTCGACAGGTTTGAGGTCGGCGTTTTCGGCCACCTCAGAGAACATCTTGCCAAGGGCACCGGCCGTGTGGATCGCAATCGCGATCATCGCAGGCACCGGTCCGCCCCCCATCACAAAGATCAGCATCAAAGCGATCACGATTTCAGGCACCGCGCGCATGATGTCGGAAATCCGGCGAAACAGCGGGATCAACCGCGGCCATTTGGCCAGGCCGCGCGTCCCGAGTAGCGACAAAAACAACCCACCCAACGCCCCGATCAACGTGGAGACAGCGGCGATATTGATCGTCTCGACAAGTGCGGGGAAATATTTGGCCACCAGCCCGGGCAACTCGGCCCGCTTTTCCCACGCCTCAGACAGAACATCGGCCGGATAATCACCGATCTGGTGCAACCCGTCCCAGAACCCGCCTGCATTGCGATCATCGGCGACGTTGAACCCCGAGACCATCAACAGCACAAAAATCAACAGCGTCAGCCCGCCATATAACCTGCGGCGCTTCACTTGGGCGGTGTAACTAGATTGAATGGAGTCCACAGTTATCGGCGTGGAGCCTCCTAAGGTCGCGTCTAACATCGCTGGTCCCCGGATAAGAAAAACCGGCGGCCCCAATGGCGCCGCCGGTCAATTGACAAAGTGGATTAGCCGCCGATTTTGGCTTTGCGGGCTTCCACGATGGACACGTATGTGTCGTGTGTGACGGGCTGGAAGCCGAGCGTTTCGCCAGCTGCAACACCGTAGGCGCATTCTTCGTCACGCTCATGCAGACCGTCGACAAGCGCTGTCATTTTTTCCCGCACATCGGCGGGCAGAGCTTTGCGCAGAACGATGGGGCCTTCGGGGATCACGTTGGATTTCCAGATTTGCACCAGCTCGTTCATGTCGATCAGGCCTGCGTCCACAGCTTTGCGAAGCGCGCCGGAGTTGTAGCCGTCTTCCCAGTTGCCCTGAGCATCGGCCCAAGTCACGCCAGCGTCAATGTCGCCGTTGTTGACTGCAACGATGGTCTGCTCGTGGCCACCGGTGAACTTCACTTCACCAAAGTACTCACCGGACTCCATGGTCACGCCGTCTTTGTACTGTGGGATCTCGATGGAGGGGATCAGGTAGCCGGAGGTGGAGTTTGGATCGCCAAAGCCGAACACTTTGTCTTCCATGTCGTCCAGTGATGTCACACCGCTGTCGGCGCGGGCAAACCCGATGGAGTGGTAGCCGATGGAGCCGTCCACGTTCACCTTGATCAGAACGGGATCAACGGCTTCGGGGTCTTGCAGGTAGGTCGCCGCATAAGCCGATGCGCCAAGCCATGCCATGTCGATGGTGCCGCCCAGCAGGCCCTGGATCACGCCGTTGTAGTCAGCGGGGGCGAACAGTTTGGTTTCGACGCCCAGTGTTTCGGTCGTGTAGTCGGCCAGACACTGGTAAGAATTCATGCGGTCTTGGGCGTTTTCCCCGCCTAGGATGCCGATGCGGAATTCGCTGATGTCTTGCGCGAATGCGCCGGTCGTGAGGGCCGTTGTGGCAACAAGCGCCAGTGCGATAGTTTTGGTCATAGGTCTCTCTCCAGAGTGATTGCCCCATCGCCTCATGGCGATCTGTGGGCGGGTCGATGAATGCCCCGTGGTTTCCCGGAGCCAAGACTGGTTCAGGCGATGACTTTTTGCCTGTCCAGTGTTTCGATTTCGGTGGATGTGGCGGCTTCGGAAAAATCCGCGCCAGCGCCATAGATGTCGCGGGCGACACCCGTGGTCAGTTGCTCGGGCGTGCCGTCAAAAACAATGCGTCCATCGCGCATACCGATCACGCGGTCGCAATAGCGGCGCGCGGTGTCCAACGTGTGCAGGTTGGCGATGACCATACGGCCATCTTCCTCGTGGATGGTGCGCAGGGATTGCATCACCACTTGGGCGTTCATCGGATCAAGGCTTGCGATGGGTTCATCAGCGAGGATGATCTTGGGATCCTGCATCAAGGCCCGCGCAATTGCGACGCGCTGCTGCTGACCACCGGACAAAGCCTCCGCGCGCTTTGGCGCCTGCTCCGCAATGCCAAGACGATCCAGAATTTCGATCGCCTTGTGAATGTCGGACTGCGGAAACAGATTGAACATCGTCGCGAGCGTTGAGCGTTTGTTCAGGGTGCCATGCAGCACGTTGGATACAACATCCATGCGCGGTACCAGGTTAAACTGTTGAAAGATCATCGCACACCGCGACTGCCAATCCCGCATCGCCGCACCACGCAGCGATGTGATGTCCTCACCCTCGAACTGGATGGTGCCTTCGGACGCGTCGCTCAGACGGTTCAGCATACGCAGAAGCGTCGATTTACCCGCGCCAGAGCGCCCGATGATCCCAATCATAGTCGGTTGGCCAACAGAGATATTCGCCGCGTCTACGGCAATTTTATCTCCGAACCTTTTGGTGAGTTTTTCAATGTGCAGCATGTCGCCCCCAGTCGTTGAGAGGCGTTTAGGTGGCGTGAACAACAGTTTTGTGACGCTTTTGATTCAAATTTTTTACAAAAATACAAAGGAAATGTGACAGTCAATTCAGTCAGCTAGAAAGCACCTGACATGAAGGCGTGGAAAGTTATCCACAGGTCGTCATAAAACTGTTACACTTTTGCCTGAAAGCCGCGTATCCTTACCGCATGATGAAGTGTATATCTATTTTAGCTTTATTTTGTGGGGCCTTACCCGCGTCCGTTCATGCCAAGATGGCTGATCTAAAGTGCGACGACAGCAAACGCATGACCCAAACTCTTACCCACGTGATGCATGCCGACAGACAAGGTCGCGGCCTGCGCGACCCTGAAACGATGCTAGAGGTTTGGGTCACCCGCCATAATGGCGAGTGGTTGATTGTGCAAAACTACGCCAACGGGACGTCGTGTATAGTGGCCATGGGTGACCATTGGCAAAGCAAGCAGGCGGGGCCGGCTTAGGTCGCCGCCTCCTCTAGCCGATCTGTCGCTGGTGCGGGCCGGGGCGACAACGCCTCAATCCGCGCATAATCGGCGTCACTAAGCCGATACGCTAGTGCCGCGAGCGATGGCTTGAGTTGCTCTGTATTGCGGGCACTGATAATCGGGGCAGTCACCGCTGCATGCCCCTGCGCCCAAGCCACCGCCAAAGTCGCCGCAGGAACATTCATCTCAGCGGCCAGTTCGGATAGCGCATTCGCTGTCTGTTGCATCCAATCCTGCCCATAACGCGCGGCATAGCGGGTATCCGACGACAAACGTCCTGTCCCGCCGACAGAATACTTGCCCGTCAATAATCCGCTCCCGAGCGGCGAATAGGGCGCCACAGCAAGTCCCTCAGACTGGGCCATAGGCAACAGTTCCACCTCGGCCTGCCGTTTCACAAGTGAATACATCGGTTGGATAATGTCGATACGTGTGCCCAAGCGTTCGGCCACGGCTTGCGCCTTAACAACCTGCCATGCCGCGAAGTTTGAAACGCCAATGTATCGAATTTTGCCTGTTTCTTGGAGCCTCGCCAGAACCTCAAAAGTCTCTGAGAGAGGTGTGTGGGGATCCCATCGATGCAGGTAAAGAACATCAATCATTTCGAGCTTCAAGCGCCTCCGACTTTCGTCAAATTGCGCCAAGATTGTCGCTCGCGTGCTTCCGCCGGTGTAGGCCGCTTTGCTCGCAATGATCAGCTGATCTCTTTCGCCTTGCGCGAATTCGCCCAGTAATTCTTCGGACTTACCCTGAGTATAGGCATGGGCAGTATCAAAAAAGTTCACGCCCTCTGACCGACATGCGTCAAACATGGCACGGCTGAGCATAGCGTCCGCTGTTCCGCCAAATTGCATGCACCCGAAACAAAGAGACGAAGCAGTGTTGCCGCAAGTGGTTTTCAGTTCTGTCATAGTTCCCACTCTTTTTTTGTCTAATCGGAAGACTCCATTAGGACACGGGCGTAACGAATATGTGACACGCCTATCCGTCTTTTTAAGGAGGTAGACACCTTTGGTCCTCAATGGTGCGAAGTCTTTTTAACTCAACAAATGAGAGTAAAGTTACATACAGCGCCAAAGCCAATTTTGCGCGGGCCGAAACAATAGATTGCTGCCAAACGCCCAAGTAGGGTGACGGCAGTCCAAGTCGAACCCGTCTCCGATCACTACGGAATGCGTGAACTTATCCAAAACAAAGCTGACGCGACTCGGGAAGAGCGGCGCTTCGGTTGAGATTGAAGGTGTCGCTTAAGCAGAGGTGGCGTTCCTGCTGGGTAATCCCCCCAGTGACCTAATGGGATGAACTGCCTTCCCACCGAGATACCGCTAATGTTGCGGAGAATGGTGGAGAAAAGGATAATTCTGATGGAAATTGCGGTTCTTGGGATCGATTTGGGCAAAGCGGTGTGCAGCGTGGCTGGTCTTGATGGCACTGGTGCGGTTGTCTTGCGTAAGCGCATACAACGCTTCAGGCTCTTGGATTTTCTGGCCAAGCTACCGGCCTGTGTTGTTGCGATGGAAGCATGCGGTGGGGCGCATCACATTGGCCGCTTCTGTCTCGAGCAAGGCCACGAGCCGCGTTTGATGTTGCCGCTTTATGTTCGCCCTTATGTGAAAGTTCACAAGAATGATGATCGGGACGCTGAGGCCATTGCTGAAGCCGCCACACGGCCAACCATGTCTTTCGTGACAATTAAGTCAGAGGAACAGTTGGACTTGCAAGCGCTTCACCGCCTGCGCGAACGACTGGTCCACAACCGGACCCGTCTGATCCATCAAGCGCGGGGCTTCCTGATGGAGCGAGGCGTTCTGGACCTGTCGCGGTTTGGTGCCGCTCCTTTGATAGCATAATGTGCAGCAAAGGAGCCGAGCTATGGGCACAGGAAGAACGGATGAATTTCGCAGGGATGCGGCGCGAATTGCGCTGACTAGCGGGCTGACAAGGCGTCAGGTTGCGGACGATTTGGGCGTTGGGCTTTCGACCTTGAACAAATGGGTGACCGTGCACCGCGACACGGATGTAGTCTCGCCCGAGGACCGCGAGCTTGCGCGGGAGAACGAGCGACTTCGGCGTGAGAACCGCATCCTCAAGGAGGAGAGGGACATCCTAAAAAACCGTTCCGGGTTGGGGGCCGCCTGTGCGCGGTAGAAACAGCCTGTGCTATGTTGCGCTATGAAGGGCAGCGGCCGTTCGCTTATTGGTGGTACCGACGCTGTCGGGATCTCTGTTAAAAAACGTGGTCCATGGGTTGATGCGAACTTGAGAGTGGTGACGCCGTCCTGCGGTGATCCCGGTTAGGAAGATGACGGATTTGCACAGCCTACGCCCTTCTGTTGCCAAGAGGAGGACAGAAGATGGCAAAGCAAAAGACCCAAACGATTGAGACCGTGAACATCGGCGCTGCTGCTGTTGATATCGGCTCGCGTGAACACATGGCTGCGGTAAACCCTGATGTGACGGATGCGCCGGTACGTGCGTTTGGCACCTTTACCCATGACCTGCATGATTTGGCTGCCTGGTTCAGATCGCACGGTGTCACGAGTGTTGCGATGGAATCCACCGGTGTGTATTGGATCCCAGCCTACGAGATACTCGAACAGAATGGCTTCGAGGTCATTCTGGTCAATGCACGCTACGCCAAGAACGTGCCGGGTCGTAAGACCGACGTTAGTGACGCCAGTTGGTTGCGACAGTTGCATTCTTATGGGGTGTTGCGTGGCAGCTTCCGACCATCTGTCGAGATCGCCACTCTGCGGGCGTATCTGCGGCAGCGGGAACGGTTGGTGGAATACGCTGCAGCTCATATCCAGCACATGCAGAAGGCCCTGATGGAAATGAACGTCCAGCTGCATCATGTCGTGTCTGACATCACGGGTATTACAGGGATGAAGATCATCCGTGCGATTGTCGCGGGCGAACGGGATTTGGACGTGTTAGCCGCGTATCGCGACGTGCGTTGCAAGGCTTCAACAGAGACAATCAAAGCCGCGCTCAATGGCAATGATCGCCCCGAACACATCTTCGGGCTGACCCAGTCGCTCGAGCTCTATGACTTTTATCAGGCCAAGATGCTGGAATGTGATCGCCATCTTGAAACGACGCTTGCGGCATTGGGCGCAGATACCGAACATGATCCCAGTCAACTGCCACGCCCAGGCACAAAGACCAAGCACAAAGACCAAGCAAGTCAGCACGCCTTCGTTTGATGTACGGGCTGCACTGTTCGCCGTCCTTGGCGTTGATCTGACTGAGATCCATGGGATGGGGCCGTCGCTGTCACTTAAATTGGTTGGCGAATGTGGCACTGACCTGCGCGCATGGCCAAGCGCCAAACACTTCACCTCGTGGCTCTGCTTGGCTCCGGGTAACAAGATATCTGGCGGTAAGGTGCTGTCATCACGAACAAGGCGATCTTCCAGCCAGGCTGCGGCCTTGTTGCGTTTGGCCGCGGTCACGATCGGGCGCAGCGATACAGCTCTGGGGGCTTTTTGCCGGAGATTAGCGGCACGCGCAGGTAAAGCCAAAGCAGTCACGGCCACCGCGCGCAAGATTGCCGTCCTGTTCTACAACACCCTCCGACACGGCATGACATACAAAGAGCCCGGTGCGTCCCATTATGAGGAACGATACCGCAATCGCGTGCTTGGCAATCTCAAACGTCGAGCCAAGTCACTCGGGTATGATTTGCAAGAGTTACCACCGGAGGCTAACATGGCTGTTTCTTAGGAAGGCGACCGCGGACTTCGCGGGTCTAAAGCAATGAGATTTAGATTCATCGAAGAACACAGGTGCAGCTTTCCAGCCAACCGCCTGTGTGATGTCGTCGGCGTTAGCACACGCGGGCTACGCGCATTCCGCAGCCGCCCTGCCAGTCGCAGGCAGAGGTCTGATCTGGTCACGCTGGCGCATATCAAGAAACAGTCACGTCTAAGTCTTGGCAGCTACGGCAGGCCACGGATGACGGAAGAGCTGAAAGAGATTGGCTTAGATGTCGGTCACCGTCGTGTCGGCCGTTTGATGCGTCAGAACGGCATATCGGTGGTCAGAACACGTAAATACAAGGTCACAACCGACAGTGATCACAAGTTTAACATTGCACCGAACCTGCTGGATCGTGACTTCAACGCAGATGCGCCAAACCAAAAGTGGGCAGGCGATATCAGTTACATTTGGACACGTG
The DNA here is from genome assembly GCF_001458315.1 of Thalassobacter stenotrophicus. Classification (GTDB taxonomy): domain Bacteria; phylum Pseudomonadota; class Alphaproteobacteria; order Rhodobacterales; family Rhodobacteraceae; genus Thalassobacter; species Thalassobacter stenotrophicus. Next base: position 77,119 of record NZ_CYRX01000031.1, read on the forward strand.
AGGGATGGTTGTACCTAGCGGTCATCTTGGACCTGCATTCCAGGCGCGTGATCGGCTGGGCCGTAAGCAATCGAATGAAGCGCGATCTGGCGATCAGGGCATTGAACATGGCCATCGCGTTCCGGCAACCGCCCAAGGACTGCATCCACCACACCAATCGTGGGTCGCAATATTGGTCGCATGACTATCAGAAGATCCTGCGCCAGCATGGCTTCAGGGCCTCCATGAGCGGTAAAGGTAATGGTTATGACAATGCAGCCGTTGAGACGTTCTTCAAAACCATCAAGGCAGAGCTGATCTGGCGGCGGTCATGGGCAACCAGGCGGCAAGCTGAGATGGCAATCTTCGAATACATCAATGGCTTCTACAATCCGCGGCGGCGGCACTCAGCACTGGGCTGGAAAAGCCCGGTCGCCTTCGAACGGAAAGTGGCCTAAACGAGCACTTGGGGCGGCACAAATACGTGACAGCTCCTTGGCAAGACGCGCCCGTTCCTCCTGCAAGTCAAGATCGCCAACCTTGGCGCGACCAGCAGCAATCTCTCGAACGTGGGTGATGTATTGGTTGGGCGCAACATCAAGATCGTATTTCCCACGCCCTTTTGCCTCAATAACGCCTTTTTTGATCAGTTCGTTCGCATTTTTATGCGACATCCCCAAATGCTCGGCAAGTTCCAGAACTGTCGCCATATCAATCTCCGTGATGTTAGACGACCTTATCATAACTTTTTGTGACTAGGAAACGTAAGTGCCTCACGCGTACCCGCATTGGGTGCCTCTCAGGAGGACCCGCTCTCTTGGGCCTCTTGGTCCGCCAGTTCGTCAATCGCCTGCGCCTCGCTGCGTAGGTGCGCGGCTGTCAGACGCAGCTTTGTGATGTAGTTTTCGACATCCTTTGCGACGTTCCCAGTCGCCCATCGATCAAGGACCCCCTCCACGGCTCGCTCCACTTCCCTGCGGACTCGTGTTTCTGTGCTGCTTGTCATAATTTTCTCCGTTTCAGCGGCGCTGCATAGGCAACCCCTTTGTCAGCGCTTGTCTTCAGTGAACATGTAGGTTGGCCCACAAGCGGTGCTCTTTGCGTATGGGCAAGGCAAAATGTGGACACACCGACTGCAATACTTTGCGTCATGTGCCTCGCGCTTTGCTTTTTTTTCATCATCGGTCTCATCACCCGCAGCTTCCATAAAACGGATCATATTCCGCATGTGAATGATGCGCACTGGCTCATGCTTGCGGATGAAATCAATGTCTTGCCAGCGATCCTCCATTAGCTTGCTTGCTGGCTCAGGGCCTATTCTGCGCATTGTATTTAAAATTTCATTGGCCAAAGTGTTGGCTTGGTCGGTGCTCATTTTGTGTCTTCTTTCCAGTAGGTAAGTTGATCCTCCACCAGCCACCGGGTTTCCGGCCAGCTAGCGCCAAATGGCTGTTCTTTAGGTTGTGAGCGCCCTAAAGGGCGCTTCCAACCCAACGGGGTATAAGGGGGGTGGAAGAACAGGGGGTTGGAAGGAGGTTGGAACACCCTTTGTCATCGGGCTGGAACACGGTTGGAATTGGGGGTGGAAGGGGGTTGGAAGCCTCATTCTGCCACCATAAGAAATTGTCGCCGCTTCGACGGTGGCCCGGCTTCAGTGATCTTTACCTTGTCCGATGCAAGCAAATTTTCCATAGCCTGCCGAAATGCACGTTTGGTCACCCCCTCTGCTTCCGGGTGCTCTGCAAACACTGCGGGCGCGTAGGTACGCCCCCCTGAATGGTTTACCCTGCGCCCTTGTTCTTGGGCATGCCGTAAAAATGTCAGGAACAGCCTCTCGGCTTTGGCCGATGCCGCCACGCGGTCTAGCCCAGTGACTGGTGCATCCGCTACAAAAACACCGGCCTGCCACTTCAGCGTTATCTCAGCGCCTGTGCGGGCATAGTTAGATTTCATTGTTCGGATGACCCGCGCGTCCGGGTTCTGCTCATATCCGTCTTGCACAACCCGGCTGAGGTATAGGCGGCTGCGAACGGAATTGTTCCAGCCGGTTGAGCCACTGGTGCCTGTGCCAGAGGCCATGCCCGCCACAGATGGGTGCGCCAGCATAATCACGGCGCAACGGTGATTAATAGCTAGGCCACGCAGCATCCCAATAAATTGCCGCGCCTGCGCCCGATCATTCTCGTTGCCGGGGAAGTAGTCGGCTAAGGTGTCGAGCACCAATAAGTCAGGGCAGCCATCCAGAAGTAGTTGGTTGATTGCCTCCAACAGAGGGGTCGCTTGCAGCGTGCCGCCCTTGGCAACGGTAGCGAGCAAAGCATCCTCGCCTGCAAGGCTGCGAAGCGTTAGATCGCCGAGATCAGCGAGCGTTGCATTCTCTGCCCGTGTGATATCGGCAAGGCGACGGTGTAGCTCTGCTTTGTCATCTTCTGCGGATAGATAAACGGCTTTGCCATGTCGGACGGCGAGGCCCAGCCACGGGCGCTGCAAGGTAGTGCTGACGGCGAGTTGCAGTGCGCAAAGACTCTTGCCAGTACCGCCATCGCCGCTGAGCAACGTCACGGTATTGGCCGGGATCAGGTCGTGCACATGCCAAACACGCTCTGGCACCGGCTGCCCCTCCAGATCGCAGGCGCGGAAAATGCCAGATTGGAAACGGTTGATCTGCTCGGCAAACTTATCAGGTCCTTCGGAACGCACTTCGTTTGCCGTGTCTTTACTCTTGTCCTGCGCTGAAGACGCGACGGTCTTATGCTTGGTGGCGATAGCTGAAAGATTAGCGCCGTTTGCTTCGGCCATCTTGCATACACTATTCCAAACGTTGCCTTTACTCGGCTTGAAGGTGCGCCACTTCTGAGCCACTTCGCCAGTTCGGTACTTTCCAGACTTGGACGACCAGTCTTCGGCGATACTCAGCATGTGGTCGCCTTTTTCATGCAACGCCCCGAGAACCTTTATCCATGTGTGATAGTCATCAGTATCGATCCAAGAAATGATCTCCAATGCCTCTTCGGGCGTAGTCTCTGTGGCCGCGTGGTAGCCACTACCTGTGTCGACATAAATGCCAGCGGCTGAAGGGTCCCGAATGGCAGTTGTAGCGTGCCCAGAGAGGGTCTGCTGCTCCCTCTCCTGTCCGTATGTGGCCGACACCCATTCGAGGAAGTTGGCAACCTCTGCAGAGCTGAGGGCGGGCAGTGCGTCGCAAGTCCCGAGAAACACATCAAGCGGGTTGAGTTTGTTGTTCGCGGCGCCCCAACGATATGGCTTTCCTGTCTCCGGATGGGTGCCGAACGCCACAAACTGTTGGCCTTTCGACAGGATCTCAACCTTTTCATCCTTCGGTTTGCCATCTTTGCTCACAGGGGCCATCCCAGTCGGGATTTTAGCACTTTTTGCCACCGGGACGTTTAGCTCGCTATATCGGAAAAGGTACCCTGTCTTTGGCGCTTGTCCCGTGCGCTGCATCCAGTTGCAGTCCGACGCAGTAAAGCGGCGCAGCCATTCAAAGCTGATCGCCTCTGCGATGTCTGGGCAATAAACGTCGATGTCACAAAACGCGACACCGCTATCACCGCAACGGATGCCGATGTTTGCGTTTGTTGCAAAGTCTGTGGGTTGGAAGGTTCGATGCTGCCAATTGGCGATGCGCGGACCTTTCTGCCCGTGTGGAATCGGAATAGGCGCGTAGCCGTTATCAATTAGACGCGCGGCCATCTCGGCGGCGGTCTGTGAAGGTTGATTTTGCATTTGGGCCTCAAGGGTTTGCCCAAAGCGCAAAGCGGTGCTAGTTTGTTGGTCTCAACCCGACTAACTCCCGTCCGCGCTTGTAGCGGGCGTTTTTTTATTTGGGTGTGCGGTTTTCGTCGGCTGCGTTCAGGCCAGCAACATCCCAGCGGCTCATCCGTCCAGAAAATTGAACGGGTGCCGGGATCTGGCCGCGTTTGACCATGCGGTAAACTGTGACGCGACCGCATCCGTAACGTGCGGCGACTTGCTCGGCGTTTAGCCAGCGTTGTGGGGATGTTGTGTCAGACATAGCAATACTCCATTTGCTTCTGACACTGGAATGAACACATGTATGAGCGTTGGATCTAAGGACAAAAATGATATTTGTCCTAAAGGATCTTTAGGTGTCCTGCGCTCTCAGCTCATCGTAAAGTTTCCCAAATTCTGGTTCTTTATCCTCAAGGGCCAATTTATAATGCCTTTGAATAACCTTATCGACCTTATCGAATGACACCCCGTGGTAATCGGCGATCGACTGCTTTGACTCCATAACGCCTAAGCCGTCACGTAAGTTTCTGTAGTGACCCCAAAAAAACCATCCTCGTTCTGTATCGAGTGTCTGCTTTTTGTCTTCGTTTTGCTGAAACTTATCAAACTCACGCAAGATTGAGATCAGCTCATCCCAAATCTCTTTGGTCATGAAGAAGTCAGCGTCTGACGCCATCATATCAGCGAGCAACGCGGTGTTTCTGTAGCCATTTTTTTTGCTAATTTTGTACAGATTCCAGAGTACCAAAAGCTCTTGGTATGTCGCGCTATCAGGGTTACTCATGCCTTCACCCCCGTCACAAAATCATACAGTCGCGCTGCTAGCTCTGCCCGTTCAGCTGAAGTGTCACCGCGACGGTAGGCAGCGTCGAGCCCCCGCAAGCTATGGTCACAAAAGGCATCGGCGATATGGTCAGGCACCGGTGGCGTCGCAGCCCTACACCAACCCTTGATCGCGTTCCTAAAGCCGTGCGCTGTCAGATCTGGATCAAACCGCTTCAGCGTCTTTCGGATCGCATTGGGCGTTATCGGACCTGTCGTTGTCGGACTTTCAAACACATACTGTTTGTCAGGGTCGGTTCGGAGGGCTTTCAGTCTCTCCAGAAGCGCCTCAGGCAAGCGTAGGGCGTATTCCCTGCCAGACTTCATCCGGCCCGGAGTGCTGCGGTCCGTACGTGCCGGTACGGTCCACACACCGCTTGCGTCGTTGATGTGTGCCCATTCAGCGTGGACGATGACACCGATCCTGTGTCCTGTCGTCATTGCCGTCAGGATCGCCAGCTTTGCTGTGTCGCTTGCATCTGTTGTGGCCAACCACTGCCAAAGCTCAGGCATCCGATCAGGTGCCAAGGTGCCGTGGTGTTTGACCTCGCGTCGCGCCACTGCATCAGAAAAGGCCGATTTACGGGGCGTTGGATCTGCCTCAATAAGCTCTTTGTTTGCAGCCCGTTCAAAAACAGCCTGAATGTGTCCTAATGCGTGCCCAGCCGTCACTGGCTTGTCACGGAACAAAGGCTCCAAAAGTGCAAATATCTCACGCCGCCTAATGTCAGTGATCGGTCGATCCCCTAAAACGGGCTTAATGTGGTGCAGGTGGATTGCTTCAGGGCGGCGACGGCTTGGGCCCTCCTGCAGCTTGAGTTTGCGGCCCTCGTACCATTCACTCCAAAGCTCATGATAGGTGGGCGCGTTCGTCGCCCCCGTGCAGGCTAAGCCTGCTAGCACCTCACCCCTTACTACCGCCTCAAGCTCCGTTGCCGTGTTTGCATTGGCAAACCCTCGGCGCAGCGCCTCCACACCAAAGCCTTCCCGTGCAAGTCGCTTGGCCACCGTGGATAGTTCGCGCGCCAATGCAAGCGATGTGTCTGGATAGTCACCCAGCTTGATCCACGTCTTAGCCCGAAAGTAAAAAGCCTTGGCTCCGGATCGCCAGCCACGAACATATAAGCCGGTTCGACCACCTGTGCCTATCGCCTCACCATCCTTCGCCGGCTTCCATTTACGAATTGCCAGATCTGTTGCTAGTGTCATCATGCCCTCTGCGGATACACTCTGGATACACAAAGTGTATGACATTTACAGAATCAGCGAGCAACACTTAGATACACAAATACATATTATCTATTTATTTACAGTGGTTTATTGTGGATTTTAGCTGTAGAAACAATTTGGGTATTACTCCCTCAGTCTCCGCCATATTTACTGGTAGTTTTGCGCATATTAACGATAACGGCTTTAGAGGTTTTCGACTTTGGTCGTTAATGGCACTGACTGGCTATTGATGCAATTTTATGGCGGCCGCGCTCCATCCGTCAGGCGCAGACAAGCTCTATAGGGGTTGGCCGCTGGTCATCCGGTGATCCTGACATTTACCACCTATCGCAAAATTAGGACGGACGAGCGCAGAGGGCGTTCTGCTCTAACCGCAGCAGCAAAGCGTTCTTTTACTTCGTCTCTTATCCAAGATCGTTCATACGATAAACAAATGGACTGATCGGTTGCGCCTTTCGATTTCAGCGAATGCGTACCCAAACCAATTGATCCACACGACTTTGATAATGACAGTCAGAATAAGAGGAGCGCCGCTTTGCATCACGCAAAGACGACCTACCTATCTCATATGGAAGAGAGCATCGAAACACAGCGCCTGATCCCAGCATGGGAATACGTTGCGGACACCGTGATGGGTGGCAGGTCTACCGGTGATATTAGGGATGAGGTCTATCAGGGGCGCTCGGCCAACGTGCTGTGCGGGGACGTTTCGCTCGATAACAATGGTGGGTTCGTGCAGATCGCTGCGGATCTAAACGCGGACGGCAGTATCTATGACGCCAGCGATTGGGACGGGTTTGAATTGACCACCTGCGGGAACGACGCACCTTATGATTTCCGCCTGCGCACGGATGCTTTGCGCCGTCCTTGGCAATCCTTTCGGACCGATTTTATCGCGCCCAGCACATGGCAGACCGTGCGCCTCCCCTTTGACCAGATGATCCCGCACAAAACAGATGCGGCATTTGACCCTGCCCGTCTGCGCCGCATTGGCATCCTTGCGATCGGTCGCGCAATGCGTGCCGAAATCGCAGTTGCCGCCGTGCACCTGTATCGCAGCTAGGCTGATAAAATGAACGACCCCCTTCTCGACGCTCACCGCAGTGAAATTATCGAAATGGCGCTTTCGGACCACGTGAGCTTTGCCGATATTCAGCGTGAGTATGGATTGGCCGAAAAACAGGTCAAAGCGCTTATGCGAGAGAGCCTCAAGCCCGGCAGTTACCGCGCGTGGCGCAAACGGGTGCGCGACTTTGGCGACCGCCGCGCGGTCTATAAATAGCTTAGCAACACTTGCGCCCGGATGCGTTTCAAAACCGCTCCGCGATCAACATTATCGCTACAGTGAAAACCCAAGAGACGCCAAAACCTTGGGCACAGCCTTTTTCATCGCGAAAAAGCCCTTGGTGGCATGCGGCCAAGCCAAAGTGTCGAAATCACGACGAACGGGTATCAACCGGATACCGGCAACATCTAAATCCCCCTGCGCGTTGTTCAGGGCCGTCGCGACAGGCCCGACGGTCGCGTACCCCGTGACAACTGTCTTGGTGTTGTGGGCTGCACAGGCCTCAATAATGGCCTCAGCCCACCTCTTGTGACCAATGATGGGGTTGTCACCACAGGCATCCCGCATCGCCTTGGTCGCAAAGTGATGCGCAACTTCACCTAGGGCGAGCGGTGATCTGCCTTCTGTCGTGAGCGCGCCTATGGTGGCGATTGGCGCATGCGGCAACGCATGAGCGATCTGCATATCGTCCTCTGTCACCAACAACAAAAAGTCCCTGGGAACGTCGCCCACACCCACAGCGGCAGGGAGCGGTTTGCGCAAATGCTCGGCTGGGTCCTCAATGGCCTCTACGTTTGTCAGCAACTGATGTGTGGGGCAAAACCGACCATGTGTGAACTTTGAAATATTCGACACCCGCGCGATGTACGGACGACCCTTTGTTTGTATTCCCGCGACCCACCGCCATGCCAACGTGTTTGAGGCAGGATCGCCATCCATCAAATGTCGCAAGAAGAAATCCGCGCCCAATTCCCACGGCAACTTCAGGGTGAAAATCCAGATTGAAGCAAACCACATTCGCGCATGGTTATGCAGATATCCAGCTGTCACCAGTTCCTCCGCCCACGTGTCGAAACACGTGATACCGGTTTCACCAGCACAGGCTTGGGCATATTGCGCGGCCAGACGGCGGTCTTTTCCCACGCTTTTAAGCTGCCGGCGCAGCCCCGCCTGATAGGCCGGCCAAACGGTTGGGTGGTGCTCCAGCCAGCCCTTAAAATAAGTCCGCCAAAACACCTCATGGACAAAGCTTTCCGCTTTTTCAAAGCCATGGGTGCGGAGCGTAATGTCCAGAACCTCGCGCTCGGCGATCAACCGATGCCGGATCCACGGAGAAAGAGCGGATACATTGGCACGATGCGCAGGGCCAAGATCGTAGTTGCGACACCGGCCATAGAGATCACCCGAACGATCCGCAAAGGCCGCAAGCCGCGCCAGCCCCGCCGCGCGGGTTGGTGTGAAATCAGGGCGTTCGGTCTGCATTGCCAGATCAGCGATGAGGTCTTTGGTTTTCATGACGTGATGCTCTGAGTGTGATTGCGCAGGTCGGCGGGGCAGAATGGATATCGAGCCTAGATAAAGGGATCAGCTCGCTTGGTGCGCCCTGACGTAGCAGCGAACACCCAAGCGTCGAGGCCTTCTGCCTGCGACAATCACGCGATTGCCGCCGGCTCATGCGCGCTAACTCTCCCATCAACAAAGAGGCGGAAATGACAGAAACCAAACCCAAGACAGCAGACCTCGTGTCGCGCTATAGCGTCCTGACCAAAGAGACGATGCCACAGCTCGCGCGCACCAGCCACACACACTGGCCCGTGCGCAACGACCACTGCTTTCAGCGCATCGTCCTAGACGCTGTTTGTGGCGGTGTCTGGTACGACCATGTGGCACGCCCTGCGTACAAACATCTAAGGCATGAACAGGCCGTACACGCCGTCGCTCTGTGCGAGGATATTATTGCGGGGGAAGCGGATCTTGCTGCGTTGAATGCGCAATCCTTGGTGTGGCGCGGCAAGCGGCGTCCTTAAGTGAAGGCCGGGACATACGCGCCCTAGAACGTGCAAAAATGCGTGTCCTCGTCCGCGCCGGTGGCGTTTTCAAAATCCGCGGCCTCTGGAATGCGGCCAAAGGCAATTTTGCCGCCTACATATCCCCCTGGCACCGTTTCATGAGCCCCAAGCGACAGCGCTTTGCCCCCAAACCGCGCCCGCACCTGATCCATTGTATCGCTTATGGTTTCCCAACGGGCACGGTCGCTTGCATCGTTTGACATCATATCAAACAAATCGCCCGTAATATCCGCGTCGCCGTCTAACCCGTGCAACACCACCGAAACGGCATGAGGGGTAAAGGTCAGATGCCTCCGCGCCTCTGCCAAACCTTGCCCAAGGGTTCGGACAAAACTGCGGTCATCGCGGGACGGTTGGAACTGACTTTCCCAGTTCCACCGAAGCGCCTCGGCGCTTTTGGTGCGGGTGGATCGTAGGCGTTGACTGCGCAAAGACAGCGATAGGCGTGATGCGCGCAGATCAGCCCGACGCAACCGGCGCGCGGCCCCCGCTAGCAACTGGCGCGCGCAATCCTCGACCTTATCCGGCGTGCGCCAATCGGAGGGCAATACGCGGCTATGACCAAACATCCGCTTGCGGGTGGCCGCGCGGGGCGCGTGGGTGCCATGCAATTCATGCCAGAGCCGCTCTCCCTCTACGTTGCCCCAAATCGCGCGGGCCTGTTTGGGCGCAAGGGCCCAAAGACCGTTAAAGTCATGCACCCCAGCCGCAGCCAGCCGTGTCATCATCCCCTCCCCAAGGCCCGGCAATTTACCAAGCTTGAGGTCCGCAAGTTGGGCGGGCAGCATCGCGGGATCCAACACAAGCGTGCCATTCGGCTTATGCCTTTCTGCGGCGATTTTCGCCAACAACTCCGTCGGGGCCATCCCGATTGAGCAGGTCAAAACGGGGCTGAATTCACGGGCCAATGCCGTCTTGATCCGTTTGGCCAAAACCAAACACTGCCGCCCCTCGCTGGGCAGCAAGGCGCACACGACCTCATCAATGGATCTGACGTGCTGGATCGGCACGACCGTTTCAATCACCGCCAATATCCGCTTGTGCAGGCGCACGTAAACATCGGGCCGGGCCACAACGAAAGTCATGTCAGGGAGTATCGCCCGCGCCTCACGCGCAGGCATATTGTTTTTCACGCCTAACGCCTTGGCCTCACGACTGACAGCGATGCACCCGGTATGGGCGGAATCGAGCGCCACCACCCCAATCGGCTTGCCCCGCAAATCCGGGTTAAAGTACTGCTCAGCGGAGGCGAAAAAGCTGTCAAAATCCAGATATAGCCGCTCCGGCAGGTGGGGATTGTCGGACATGCTCACCCTCCTTTCGGGCGTTTCTTGGATGCGGATGTCAGAAAGTAATACCGGATGTGCCCGGGAACAGGGCCAACAGGTTGCCAGCCCCCTGATTGCCGCTATCTGCTGACCTCTGCAAGGGCCGCAGTGGGGAGCATAACCAGACATGACAGCCACAAGCACAATCGAATTGCGCGACATGATCCTGCCGACGGACATTGGGACCTATGGACCCGATGAACCTGTGCCCGATCATCACCTTTTGGATCTGACGCTTTCGGTTGCCCCGGCACGCGTTCTGATCCCCAATGATGAAATGGACCATGTGTTTGACTATGATCCGTTGATCGCTGCCGTTCAGACCCTTGCCAAGACAGGCCACCGCGAAACCCAAGAATGGCTGATCACCCAAATTGCCCAGCTTTGCGCTACATTTGACGACATCCAAGGCGTAGACATTTGCCTGCGCAAATTCCCAGTTGCCCACGCGAGCGGCACATTGGGCGTGCGCCTGACCCTGCAACAGGACGATCTGACCGCCCTGCGCGACCCGCAATAACCGCGAAAGTCGGTTGCAAAGCCCCCTCCTGAAAGCCCATCTTTTCCTATGTCCAAAAAGACCCTGAATGCGGCCAACCTTGCGGCCCTCGGCGCCGAGCGCTTGGCTGATCTTCTGATCGAAGTCAGCACCGGAAGCGCCGATATCAAACGGCGGCTACGGATGGAGTTGAGCCATAACCTTGGCCCGGAAGAGTTGGCCCATGACGTGCGCAAACGATTGGTCTCGCTTCGCAAATCCAAAAGCTATGTCAGTTGGCGCAAGCGCAAAGCACTTGTGACCGATCTAAACACACAGATCGCTATGATCGTGGACAAAATCGCGCCGGAAGATCCCAGCACGGCGTTTGAGTTGTTGTGGCAGTTCATGGAACTTGCACCATCGATCTATGCGCGCGCGGATGATCGTCGCGGCGATATAGAAGACGTGTTTCAAGCCGCCCTCCAGCATTTTGAAAACATCGGCCCCCGCGCTCAGATGGATCGCGCAGCCTTAGCTGAGCGTGTGTGGTCCGCGGTATCGGACAACGCGCATGGTGAGTGGAACGATATCATCGGGCTCTTGGCCGAAACGTTGGGCACGGACGGGCTTGATGCGCTTAAACAACAGGTGCAGCAATACCGCGATGCGCCCGGCTCCGATACGGGCTCGGATCACGAGGCTTTTGAATTCTTGCGCTCCCTCAGAGGGGATCGAGACTACCGTGCCGAGCGACGCCTAGCCTTGGTGCGCAAGTGCCTGCAAGAGATTGCCGAGGTCAGCGGCGATACAAATGCCTATATTGCCCAGTTCACGCCCGATGACCTGCAACGCAAATCTGTCGCGGCCGAGGTCGCAATGTTGAAGGTATCAGAGGGGCAAGCCGAAGACGCGCTCACCATTTTAGAAAACGCCGAGCGGTCTCGTGGCACCTATGGCCAAGACGCATGGGATAGCGCGTATATCGACACCCTGTTGGCGCTGGACCGCACCCAAGACGCACAAGCACATCGCTGGACCTGCTTCGAGGCTAACTTGAACGCATCGCACCTGCGTGCCTTTCTCAAAGTTTTGCCAGATTTTGACGACGTCGAGGCCGAGGACCGCGCGCGTGCGCACGTTTTGACCTATCCAAATTTGGCGGCAGCCTTGCACTTTTGCCTCACGTGGCCTGACCTATTGACCGCATCTCAGTTGGTGATGGCACGGGCGGATCAGCTTGACGGTGAGGACTATGAGTTCCTGAACGGAGCCGCGGATGCCTTGCGCGCGCAATACCCTCTGGCCGCCATTCTGCTGCTTCGTGCGATGATCGACTTTGCCCTGTGTTCAGGTCGCACGTCGCGGTACGGACACGCGATCAACCATTTGCGCGACTGTGAGGCGCTTAGCCTTGAGATCCTCGACTACGGTGATGTGCAAACGCACTCTGACTATCGCAAAGCGCTGCAAACGATGCATGCAGGCAAATCAACATTTTGGGCGCGGATGGAAAACAGGTGACGCCCACGCCGATTTGGCCGAAGCACGCTAACCTATCCGACACGCGGCCAAGCCCGCCTCATCCGGCGATAGGCCCAGCCCCGGCTTGTCGGGGACGTGGATTTGACCATCCACCATGTTGATCCCCTCTGGCATCAAAAGCCGGACGATCCGCGATTGTGCCCGGTGCAGCTCTACCGCGCCGGACGCCAGCGCGCCGCAGACCCAATGAAGGTTGATGATTTCCCAGCCCCCCGCTGGTGAAACATTCATGCCCAGTTGCGCGGCGTCTATGGCCGGGCCAAAGCCACCGGTGAACACCGCGTTGGGTTGGAGCACTTTCACCCCTGCGCCCGCCAATAGCCCGAAGCGTTCGAGGCTTTGTTCCATCTGTCCCGCGCCGAGCGGCACACCCTGCCCCGCCAGTGCCGCAAGGCCTGCGGTGTCGTTGCCGTGCACAGGCTCCTCCAACCAAGTGAGGTTCAGATCGCCCGCACCGCGCACAAATGCCAATGCGGCTTCCACGTCCATACGGCAATTAGCGTCTGCAATCAATTCTGCCCGTGGACCTATGGCATCGCGCACCGCGCTTAGCCGGGCTAGGTCTTGGGCCACCGTCCTGCCCTTGGCTGCGATCAAGACCTTCACCCCAAGGGCACCGGCCGCAACCTCGCGCCCGCAGCTTTCGACCAACGCGTCGGTGTCCAGTTCCGGAAATCCGCAGGTGACATGAACCGGGGCCGCGCGCCGCTGCCCCCCAAGCAGCGAGGCCACGCTTTGCCCCGACCGTTTGGCGCGAATATCCGTGAGCGCGATGTCCAAAGCCGACAGCCCTGACACCACGACCCCACCCATCTGCCTTGGATTGAACTTCTTGGCGATGTCGGCGGCGGGGTCGTGCGATCCGCGGCTCAAGACATCGGGCACCACGCGATTGAGGAAATGTGCAACTTCGGGCGCAAGAAACCGTCCCGTTACGCCCGTGCCTTCAACCCCATCTGGGTCGCGCAGCAGCAGCCTGACAAAGGTAAAGCTGTCCGCACCGGAATACGGCCCCGGATCCCCGGGACCACCCAACGGGCAATGCACGGACGCCTCAACATGCCACGTAGCACCCATTTTATTGGTCCCCCGTCCTCGGTCCGGAAAACCCCAACAGCCGTGCTGCGATGGGCGAACACGTTAGGATAAAGAACACCCGGATCACGTGATGCAAAACGACAAAGCCCAAATCCGCCCCAACAACGATGGCCAAAATCGCCATCTCTGCCTGTCCGGCGGGGGCAAAGGCCAAGAAGCCATCCAATGCTGGGGCAAGTCTCATCAAGATCACGGCCTCGGCGAAGGCTGCGGCTACAGCTGCTACGATCACCACATAGACCAACCCCGCGAAGGCGTCTTTGTGCAGCTCGGCCAACGTGACCCCGGCATAGCCCGCACCCAGCCCCATCCCGATAAAGAACTGTGCCGCCAAGATCGCCTCGGACGGGGGGCGGTAATGGATGACATCCCCAAGCGATAACGCCGCCGCAAGGACCATCGGCCCGATGATAGCTGCGCCAAAGATGCCGATCCGCGCCGCAACCTTCCAACCGATGATGGCGGCCGCGGCCATGATCACCAACTCATGCAGGGGCAGCGTCGCCGCTGGCGCACCAATTGGGTTGTCGAGGTCAGCACCAAACCCCACCACCATGATGATCGGAGCCACCAACACTATGACCAGCAACCGCGTTGCATGGATCAGGGTAAGCGTGCGGACATTGGCATCAGATTCCTCTCCAAAGGCCGTCATTTCCTGCAAACCACCGGGCATGGATGCAAAGAAGGCCGTGGGCTGATCCAGCCCATACACCCGACGAAAAAACGGAATGCCAATGCACGCGATCACAATCACATAGACCGGCACCATCGCGAGCGAGATCACCATTTGCGGCGCGCGCTCAATCAGCTCTGGCGTGATCGAGGCCCCTATTGCGACCCCAAGAACGGTGCGCATTAGCGTCCCGAGCTTGCCCGGCTTGGCCACGGGCATTCCAGCCAAGGCCGCCAGCAGACAGGCAACCAACGGGCCGAATAAGAACGGCAGCGGAGCACCCAGCCACACGAGGAGCACTGTCCCCACGCCCGACAAGGCGATCGTCCCAGCAATGCCCGATATATTGCCCATCATGTGCCGCCTAACGGAGTGTATTTCTGTGCATCTAGGTTGTCTCACCACCATTAACGGCGATCATCTGGCCGGTCACAAACCGCGCCTCGGGTGAGGCCAGATAGCCAACCGCCGCGGCGATATCCTCGGATGTGCCCATGAAACCCGCCGGGATACTGCCCACACGCTTGGGGTCTTGCGTGTCCCCGCCATCCTTGGCGATTTGCCCCGGTGAGATCGCATTTGCGGTGATCCCCTTGGAAGCGAACTCAGTGGACAGCGCCTTAGTTAGCCCCCAAACCCCGTGTTTGGCGGCAGAAATCGGCGCCCCCTCATAATAGCCTTTGATCGCCTTCATCCCCGCAAAGTTGATGATCCGGCCCCACCCCTGTTCGACCATACCGGGCAGAAACGCCCGCGCAGTTCGGAAAGAACCTGTCAGCGCGACATCCACGACACCGTTCCAATCGTCATCCGACATTTCCAGGAACGGCTTGTGCGGGCGTCGGGCCGCATTGTTCACCAGAATATCAATCGCGCCGAACTGCGCCAATGCAGCCTTGGTGATCCGCTCGACGTCCTGTGCATTGCTCATGTCGCCCATCGCGACCATGGCCTCAACACCGTGCGCGCGCACGGCCGTGGCGGTGCCTTCGCAGGCCTGCGTATTGCTGGATCCATTGACCACGACATTCGCCCCAAGCTGCGCCAGCCGAACCGCAACGCCCCGTCCGATGTTCTGCCCTGAGCCGGAAACGAACGCCGTCTTCCCTGTAAGTGTGCGATCCATAGGCAGCCGCCCTCCTGTTGCAGTCCGCAAAGCAGACGTTACGTTAACTCTATCATTTGGGTACTGAGGCTTAAGGGGTTAATCAACGAAATAATGTTGACAATCGACATTTAATATTGCTGCATATGCATACCAGAGTGGGGGGACATCATGGTAAACAACCTAGAATTGAAGCGAAAAAAGCCACTCGTCCTCGAAGTGAGGGATGAACTGGAGCGAATGATTCTGGGCGGCGAAGTCCCTGCTGGTGAGCGATTGAATGAACAAACCCTTGCGGCTTTGATGGGCGTCAGCCGCGCCCCTGTGCGGGAGGCTGCCCGCTCACTGGAGAAAGACGGGTTGGTCACAACCGTAGCCAATAAGGGTGTTTACGTCCGCAAGCTGACCTTGGATGACGCGCTTGAGCTGTATGAATTGCGCGCCATGGTGTTTGGCTATTTGTGCGCACGGGTCGCGGCCACCGGCGACGACCAAGCCCTTGCTGACTTGCGCACCAGCTTGAGCCGAATGTCCGAAGCTGCCGAGCGTGAGGACGAAAGTACCTACTTCACCGAAAACCTCGCATTTCACGACAAAATTGCAGAAGCCGCCGACAGCAGACGGGTGGCCGAACTGTATATCAGTCTTTGCAAAGAAGTGCGCCTGATGCGCCTGCGGGTTCTGAGCGGTCCATTGGCGTTAGAGGTCTCAAATCAAGAGCACGAGGCGATTGTCCGCGCGATTGAAAGCGGGGACATCAAAGCCGCAAGTCGCGCTGGCAGCCAACACCACCTGAACGGCAAACAACGTCTTCTGGGCACCTACAGCCGCGAGCGAGGCGCGCAAACATAACGACAAGACCCCAAATGATCACAGGCACAAAAACCGCCGGATCATTCGCTTTCTTTTGGATATAGGGAGGAAAATCCATGGAACTGACGAAAACTCTTGGACGCCGGATGTTGGGCGCGGCTTGTGCTGCGGCCATTGCGGCACCACTGGCCGTCGCGACACCTGCGATCGCACAAAGCTACCCATCCGCAGACGAGACGCTGGATTGGACCATCGCGTTCGGTCCCGGTGGCGGCAACGACATCATGGCCCGCAGCATCATCGAAATTCTCAACAAGTACGACCTGTATGATGGTGAGATTTCGGCCGAAAACCGCGCGGGCGGTTCAGGCGCTGTGGGCTGGGGCTATCTCTATGGCCAAGACGGCAACGCCTACGGCATTTCGACCACATCGGGCAGCTTTGTCACCACCCCGCTTCAGGCGGATACACCGTGGCAACCCGAAAGCTTCACCCCCGTGGCCCTTTTGGCAACCGATGACCTTGTGCTGGTTGTAAACGGCGACAGTGAGATCGACACGATCGACGAATTCATTGCAAACGCCAAAGCGAACCCCACGAATATCGGCGGCACCGGTTCGGTCAATGTGGACTTCATCGTGCCGACGCTGTTTGCGGAAAAGGCGGGGTTCGAGTTCGATTACGTCTCGTTCAACTCCATGTCCGAGCAGACGACCGCCCTGTTGTCCAACGCGCTTGATGCGATGGTCGGCAACCCCGGTGAGATCCTCGGTCTCATCGAGTCTGGTGATCTGAAACCACTGGTGTTCTCTGGCCAAACAACGCCCGCCGCACTGGAAGGCGTGCCAACAATGGGAAGCATCGGCTTTGACATCGGTGTGTCGATGCCACGCGGTCTGATCCTTGCCCCCAACGCCCCAGCAGAGGCGCAGGAGTGGTGGATCAACACCATGAAAGAAGTCGTGCAGACGCCAGAATGGGGTGAATATATCTCCAGCAACACGCTGACCCCCACGGTTCTGTATGGTGAAGACTTCCGCCAGTTCCTCGTGAACACAAAGAACGGCTTTGAGGTTGTTCTGCGCGAAGTCGGCGCAATCGACTAAGCCCACTTTGGCGAATACGTCGTCGGCCCCGCATAGGTTGGGGCCGACGACAAGACCCAACAGGACATCAAGATCATGCGCGTCGCCTTCTTTGTCGTTCTCCTCGCGGGGGCGATCTTCTACTCTTATGTGGCCTATGCCGACCTCAACTTCTTGACGCGAACGGGCCGACCTGGTCCGGGCTTTTTCCCTCGATTGATTGGTACCGCCGCCATCATCTTCACGCTTTGGACCCTCGTTGAGGAACTGCGCAAAGCCGAGCGCGAGCGCACCGATCCCAGAAAATGGAAAGACGTCGTGATCCTGATGGCACTGGCCTGTAGCTACGCTGTCCTTTTGAAGCTGTTCGGCGGCTTTGTGGCGACAGTTATCTTCCTTGGCGCGACTTTGATGCTGCTGAACCGGGCACAACCCATCAAGAACGTCCTTGTCGCGACCCTTGTGCCAAGCGGAGTGTACCTGCTGTTTGACCGCGTTCTAAACGCCAACATGCCCCCGGCGCTGTTTGAACTACCGATATGACCTTTACGCCCTACTGGCTGCGCGCCACCCTTTTGCCGGAGTAGACCCATGGATATCTTTGCGGACCTGATGATGGGGCTGTCGGTTGCCATCTCTCCGATCAACATTCTCTACCTTTTGATCGGTGCTATTGTGGGCATGATCGTGGGGGTTATTCCCGGGTTCGGCCCTTCGGCAGGGCTTGCGATCTTGTTGCCGGTAACGTTCGGGATGGACCCGATTGGCGCGATCATGATGCTGGCCGCGATCTATTACGGGGCGATGTACGGCGGTACGATCACCTCGATCCTTTTGAACACTCCGGGCGAAAGCGCCACGGTCGCCTCGACCTTCGACGGATTTCCATTGGCCAAAAACGGCCGCGCGGGCCCTGCCCTTGTGATGCAAGCTGCCGCGTCATTCGTTGGCGGCACTGTCGGTGTGATCTTGATCACGATCCTCGCGCCGCTGTTTAGCCAAGTCTCGCGCAGCTTTGGGCCACCGGAATACTTTCTCTTGGCGGTGATGGGGATGCTCACCCTGTTGGTCATGATCGGCTCCAACTGGAAGCTCGGCGTGATCTCAGCACTGATCGGCTTTGCTCTTGGCACCGTCGGCGTCGATTTGGAAACAGGCCAAGGTCGCTATACCTTTGGCTCCGCTGAATTGATTGGGGGCATCTATTTCATCCCAATTGCAATTGGGCTCTTCGGCTTGGGTGAGCTGTTCTACGCCTTTTACAATGGCCTGCACAAAACCGGCACCGGCGGGATCGTACAATACGACAATGAGGAACGGTTTTGGCCCACGGCTCAGGACTGGCTTTCGACACGGATGACAATGGTGCGTGGCTCGGTTCTAGGGTTTGTGGTGGGCGTGATCCCCGGTGCCGGCGCGACCATTGCCTCGCTCATGGCGTATTCAACGGAACGCTCCCTGTCCAAAAACTCCGAGAATTTTGGCAAGGGTGAGATGGCAGGCCTTGTTGCGCCTGAAACCGCCAACAACGCCGCCTCGTCTGGGGCGATGATCCCGCTGCTGACGCTGGGCATTCCCGGTTCAGCATCCACAGCGGTTCTTTTGGCCGCGTTCATCATGTGGGGCCTGCGCCCCGGTCCGTTGTTCATGGAGCAGAACCCCGAATTTGCTTGGGGGCTGATTGCCTCCATGTACCTTGGGAACATGGCGCTTTTGGCAATCTCGATCTTTGCGATCCCGCTGTTCGTACAAATCATCAAGGTTCCCTACCGGATGCTGGCCCCTTGCATCGTCGTGGTTTGCGCGCTTGGCACTTTTAGCGTCCATGCCAGTTTTGTTGAGACGTATTTAATGTTCGCCGCTGGCATCGTCGGGTTCTTTATGCGGCTTTATGGTTTTTCGCCTGCCGCGTTAGTGTTGGCCCTCGTGCTGGGGCCACTGGCAGAGGAAGCCTTGCGCCAAACCATGACCATTTCCCGAGGCTCGTTTTCCATCTTTGTGGAACGCACGCCGTCACTATGGATTATCGGAGTGACGCTCACATTGATCGTGCTGCTGCCGATGCTGAACCGTTTCGGCAAGCCCAAGGTCGACCAACCGGCGAAGGCGGATGGATAGCACCATGCCACGGCTCCCCGAGGAGTACACACGCGCGTTAGTCTCGAGGGCCTTTAGGGCGTCCAAGATGCAGGCCAACATGGCCGATGACGCCGCTGAGATGCTTGTCCTTGCCGAAATGATGGGCATCCGCACTCACGGTCTGGCCCGCGTACCAGCCTATGTGGCGCGCTTGCGCGATGGTGGGGCGAACCCTGATGCCGTGCCGATCATCCGCGCCCCAGCCCCCGCCTTGCGCCATGTGGATGGTCAAAACGGCTTGGGGGCCGCCGTCGCAATCCGGGCCACCCGCGCCGCGATTGAGGCCGCCCGCGATGTGGGAATGGGCGCCGCGTTTTGCCGGGCCTCAACCCATTTAGGGGCCTTGGCACCGCAACTACTTTGCGCGGCAGACGCGGGTTTTGCCGCAATATTCACAACCAATACATCCCCCATGATCGCCCCCCAGGGCGGCAATCGCGCGGTCATCGGCAACACGCCCCTTGGCATTGCCCTGCCCGATCCAAGCGGCCAGCATGTCATCCTTGATATCGCGATGTCTGTCGCAGCACGGTCCAAAGTCCGACAAGCGGCTGCCAAAGGCGCACCGATCCCAGACACCTGGGCCACTGATGCGGACGGCATCCCGACAACCGATGCAGCAGCCGCAATGAAGGGTTTGATGCAGGCGATTGGCGGCGGCAAAGGCGCCAACCTCGCGCTGTGTCTTGATTTGCTTGCGGGCGGCTTGTCCGGCGCCGCGATGCTATCAGAAGTGCCAAACGCCAACCTCGATACCAGTGCGACGGCAAATGTTGGCCACATGTTTATCGTGATCGATGCCGCAAAGCTTATAAGCCGTGACACCCTTGGCACCCGGATCAACGATGCACGTAAATTGGTGCGCAATAGCGCGGTCCCCGGCACCGAAACGAACCCGCCGCGCCTGCCCGGTGCGCGGGCCCTTGCCTCACTCGCGTCTGCGCGCAAGGAAGGGATCGAAATCGCACCAGACCTGCTGGACAGTCTGACGGCTCTTGCAGAAGACGCCTAGGACGCGGCTTCCGTAATCTCCCGCATCGCTTGCAGGAACTGAGCGACCTCAGCATCACTGTTATAGTGGCACATGGATACACGCACCGCAGCCTCCATCCCTAGGGGATCAAGGATGTTGCCCGAATAGTGATCTGCCTTGCGGGTGTGGGTGCGGATACCGCGCTCGCGCAGCTGCGTGACCACATCAGGGGCGGCAATCCCATCCACAGTGATGGACACAAGGCCCTCACGCTGCGGATTGTCGACGCCGCCGATGATCGTGACGCTTGGCATATCCGCCAGCCCAGTTTGGTTCCCAACACCGTGGATCATTCCGTCGGTCAGGCCTTTTTCGTACGCATGAATGGCCGCACCTGCCGCTACGATCCGCGCGCGTTTATCGGTGGCGTCAGACACCTCTCCGCCCAACCAATCGAAATAGTCCACCACGTCCGAGAACGTCACATAGGCGCCCGTGTCGCGGGTCCCGAATTCCCACGGATCACCGGGGGCATCGATCAGATGCTCGTGCTTGAGCGCGTTCAAACGATCCGACACCCACGCAACACCGTAACCATGGCGCGAGAATACCTTGTACGGCGAGACCACATAGCCATCAATGTCGTAGCTTGCGATATCAAGCCGCCCGTGGGCCGCGTGCTGAATGCCATCGACGATGATGATGCACTCGGGCGCAACCTTGCGGATTGCAGCGGCGATGGCGGCCACATCAACACCCATGCCCGTGACGGGAGATGTGTGCAGGATGGTGGCCACACGCGTGTCCGGCGTGACCTCAGCTGCGTATTCGGCCGCCGTGACAGAGCCGGTCGCGTCGTTATGTGCCACCAAAACGTGGTCTTTGCCGACAACCTCACACCAGTGGCGCGCGGCACTGCGGGTGGCTGGGTGTTCAAGCGTCGTGCCCAAAACACGGCCCGCCCCTGTGGCAACACAAGCCGTCCGGACCAGACGGAACAACAATTCCGTACCGCTTTCGCCCACGAAAAATTGCCCCTCGGGCGCGTTAAAAAAGACGGCCATGTCGGCCTTGGCTTTGTTGATCAAAGCCACAAGCGCATGAGCTGCGGGATTGTCGCGGCCCTGATTGTCAGGGATGGCCGCAAATTTAGCCGATGTTTCCACAACCGAATTCAGCGTCAGCGCGCCCCCGGCGTTTTCAAAGAACACCCGTTCGCCCTCAAACGGGCAGCTATCGACATGGGCAAAGCGGCCCCTGATTTCAGACAAAAGTTGAGGGTTAATCTCGGACGTAAGCTGTTCAGTCATCCCGGCATTTTCCATGTTGCTGTGGCCAAGGCCGCAAGTTTCCCATCCGGCCCCATAAGACGGCTTTCCATAAAGGACAAGGACCGCCCCTTCTTTGTAAACCGTCCCTCGCAAGTGACCAGCCCCTCCATCACGGGGCGCATGAATTGGACCTTTAATTCGATCGTCGCACCAGCACCTGCGATTTTATTCACCAAGTGCCCCATCGAGATATCCATCGCCGACGCCATAACCCCGCCATGCAACGACCCTTGCGGATTGCGCAGCATATCTGTGACCTCAAACGTTAGGCGACAGACCTCTTTGTCCGCATCCGGGGCCTCGGCGGGGAGATATTCGAAGTTTAGGCCAAGGAACCGAGCAAAGAAAAAGGTCTCGAACGCCTGTTCATGGCTTTCGATGACCTCTTCCATGTGCTCTCGAACGACTGCCTCATCTACACGGGCAGGACGATCATCCGCCATCAGGCCCCCACGAACTGGGGCTTGCGCTTTTCGAGGAAGGCGCGACGCCCCTCTACGTAGTCTTGGCTGTCAAAACAGGCTTTGACCCGGCGGGCGCATTCCTCTTCGTCGCGCTTGCTTTCGTCCTTCAGCGTCTCACCAACGATGAATTTGACCGAGGCCACGGTCATCGGCGCGTTGGCCGCGATCATCTTGGCGGTATCTTCAGCCACCTGGGCGACGTCTTCGTCCTCGACCACACGGTTCACCAAGCCCATGACCCGCGACTCTTCGGCATCAAATCGGCGCGCGGTGAAGAAGATTTCCTTGGCAAAGGACGGACCGACCACGTTCACGAGACGGTTGATGCCCGGGAACCCATATCCAAGGCCCAGCTTTGCGGCAGGCACCGCAAACTGCGAGCCCTTGCCACAAATCCGCATATCGCAGCTCAGCGACAGCGCGACACCGCCACCGATGCAAAAGCCGTTGATCTGGGCGATGGTGGGCTTGGGGAACGCTTCGAGCTTGTCATAGACCCGCTTGGTCGTGGCGTTGTAACGCGCAACGCCCTCCTCGCTGGCGCGCTCGCTTTCGAACTTTGAGATATCGGCCCCCGAAACAAACGCCTTACCACCCGCACCCGACAGGATCAGAATGCGAACCTCGGGGTCGACCTCAAACGCATCAAGCGCCGCCTCGACCGCCTCCCACATCTCAAGCGAAACGGCGTTCCGCTTTTCGGGTTGGTTAAAAATAATGCGGGCAATATCGCCCGATTTTTCGGTGATGATTTTATCGGTCATAGTCTCGTCCGTTGGTAGGGTTCAGATCGCGCCAAGCGCTTTCATGGATGTGATGTCTGCATCAGAATATCCGATTTCTTTGAGGATATCGGTCGAATGCTGCCCCGCAAGCGGCGGGGGCGATGCAATGTGGCTTGGGGTGCGGCTCATCAAGATGGGCTGGCCCACAAGATGCGTCTCGCCGCGCTCTTGGCTGGTGACGGGCTGCGCAAGACCAAGGTGATGCACTTGAGGGTTATCAAAGACTTGTCCAATGTCGTTAATCTCCCCCACAGGGACCCCGGCGTCATTCAGAACCTCGATCCATTCTGCGGTCGTGCGGGTCACGGTGATGTCCTCAATCTGCCCCCCCAAAACATCCCGATTGTCAGAGCGTGCGGCCGGCGTGGCGAACCGCGCATCCTCAAGCCAATCTTCCCGCTCAACGGCTATGGCGAACCGCTTCCAAATCTCCTGCCCTGCTACCGCGAGGTTCATATGGCCGTCTTTGGTTTTGAACACGCCGGTGGGGATCGACGTCGGATGATTGTTGCCCGCCTGTTTCGGCACAACACCATCCATCAAGAACCGCGCGGCTTGGAAATCGAGCATGAACACCTGCGCCTGAAGCAGCGAGGTTTGCACCCATTGGCCCTTACCTGATGTCGCACGCTCCATCAGGGCGATCAAAACACCCTGTGCGGCAAAAAGACCCGCACACAGATCCGCGATGGGAATGCCCACGCGCATGGGCCCCTCACCCGGCTGGCCCGTGATGGACATAAGCCCACCCATGCCTTGCGCAATCTGATCAAAACCTGGCCGTCCGGCTAATGGACCATCCTGCCCAAAGCCCGAAATTGAAGCATAGACCAACCCGGGATTGTCCGCAGACAAGGTCTCATAATCAATGCCGAGGCGCTTTTTGACGCCGGGACGGAAGTTTTCGACGATCACATCCGCTGTTTTTGCCAGCTTGCGAAACGCCTCAACCCCTTCTTTTGATTTGAGGTTTATCGTCAGCGACCGCTTGTTGCGATGCAGGTTCTGAAAATCCGGCCCAGAGCGTGGCCCGCCAAGCTGCGCGTTATCAACGGGCGTTTCAATCTTGATGACATCTGCCCCCCAATCCGCGAACTGCCGCACGCATGTCGGCCCAGACCGAACGCGGGTCAAATCCAAAACGCGGATGCCGCGCAACGCCATGCTTGCAGCTGGGCTTGCGCCGTTTGACGTTGGCTGAGCCGCATCGTGGTCCGCGTGATCTGCGGGTTGCGCCATCTTGGTTCTCCCGTGGTCAAATTATAAGATAAGGTGTATGGCAGCGATCAGCGATTAGCAATATAAATGTTAATTGTTGACAAATTTTCAGAGGTGGGAGAAACGAACCTATGGCTCTTTCGACAAACACAATCGGACAAGGACGCGCGACGCTGGCTGGCGAGGTCCGTGGCGAGATTGAGCGATTAATCGTTGAGGGCGAGCTTGCGGCCGGCGTAAAGCTGAACGAGCTTTCACTCTCTAACGCGATGGGTGTCAGCCGTGGCACCGTGCGGGAGGCGATCCGGTCCCTAGCTGACTCTGGGCTGATCGATCTGATCGCGAACCGCGGCGCGTTCGTGCATGAAACTACCTTGGACGAGATCCGCAATCTCTACGATCTGCGTGGTGCGATCTTTGCAATGGCGTGTTCCGCCTGTGCCCGCCGTATGGCCGACGGTGACACCCCTCACCTCGCGCGGAAGCTAGAGACAAACCTTGAGCGGATGCAAAAGGCCAACGATAGCAACGACCCCAAGGCCTACTATCCGTTGAATATCGAATTTCACGATCTGATCCTTGAGAACGCAGGCAACCCTCGCGCCAAGGCGATGTACGACAACATGATCAAGGAAATGCACCTGTTCCGACGTCGCGGCCTATCGAACGCGACCAACATCGCCCGCTCCCTCGAAGAGCACCGCGCGATCAGCGATGCCATCATCGCAGGCGACACAGATGCGGCACGCCGCGCGGGTGAGCAGCACACAACCTCCGGCTTTACCAGGTACCTGAGCCAAGCAGACAAAGCGGACACAGCCGCCGCCGACTAGACCATTGCGCCAAGCAAGAAAGACGACCCAATGACCAATCCCCTGTACGACGCGCTTTTCGCACCGCATGAGGGCAAAACGACCCCTTTCCTAAAGCTTAGCGATGGGACAACCGTCAGCCACGGCGCGTTTTTGCAAGAGGTCGATCGCACCGCAAACGCCTTGGTGTCATTGGGTGTCGCGCCGGGGGACCGGGTCGCGGTGCATGTGATCAAGTCGCGCCAAGCGTTGGCCCTATATGCGGCCTGCGTGAAATCAGGCGCAGTGTTTTTGCCGCTCAACACCGCCTACACGCCCCGCGAATTGGAGTATTTTGTCGGTGATAGTGGTGCGGCCCTATTTGTCTGCGACCCATCCGAAGAGGCCGAGTTGCGCGATATCGCAGCCCAGACCGGCGCCCAGCTGAAAACCTTGGGCGCGAATGGCGAAGGCAGCCTAACGGACTTGGTCGCAGCACAACCGGCGGCCTTCACTCCGGTCGCCCGGGACAAAGATGATCTGGCCGCCCTACTTTATACTTCGGGCACCACGGGTCGCTCAAAGGGCGCGATGCTGACGCACGAGAACCTGCTGTCAAACGCCAAATCCTTGGTCGAGGCATGGCGGTTTACCCGCGATGATGTGCTGCTGCATGCGCTGCCAATTTTCCACAGCCATGGGCTGTTTGTGGCCACGAATGTCATGCTGTTGGCCGGAGGGTCGATGATCTTCTTGCCCAAGTTTGACGTTGAAACCGTGCTGAGCCGCCTGCCCGAGGCCACGACGATGATGGGCGTGCCCACCTTCTACACCCGCCTTCTGGATGAGGCCCGTTTTTCCAAAGATTTGGTCGCGCACATGCGTCTCTTCATCTCTGGCTCTGCGCCCTTGCTGGCCGATACACATACGCAGTTTGAGGACCGCACCGGCCACCGCATTCTGGAACGCTACGGCATGACAGAAACCTCGATGAACACCTCTAACCCTTATGAAGGGGCGCGGCGCGCGGGCACGGTCGGGTTTCCCCTGCCGGGGGTTGAGGCAAAGGTCTGCGACCCAGAGACCGGAGCAGAGCTGCCCACCGGAGAGATAGGTGTTTTGTGGGTGCGCGGGCCCAACGTGTTCAAGGGCTATTGGCAAATGCCGGAAAAGACACGCGAAGAGCTGCGTGACGATGGGTTCTTTATCACCGGTGATCTGTCGCTGATCGACGCAAAGGGTTATGTCCACATCGTGGGGCGCGGCAAGGATTTGATCATTTCTGGTGGCTACAACATCTATCCCAAGGAAATCGAGCTATTCCTTGATGCCCTGCCCAACGTCAAAGAAAGCGCTGTGATTGGCGCGCCGCATCCCGATTTTGGAGAGAGCGTGATTGCCGTGTTGGTGCCCGAGGATGGCGCTACGATCGACGCCTCAGCCATCCAAGAGATCGCACGCCGCGACCTTGCTGGTTTCAAACGTCCTCGGCACATTGAAGTCGTGGCCGAGCTTCCGCGCAACACGATGGGCAAGGTTCAAAAGAACCAGCTGCGCGAGAAATTTGCAGCCGCGTTTCAACCTGTCGCGAGTTAAGCCAACCGCCTTCACGCGCCCGTTACACAGGGCGCGAACCTTGAACCCGGCCCGTTTCGCCCCATCGTTAAAGCATCCTATCAGGAGGCTACGATGACCCGGTTGATGATCCTATTCGCCCTCCTTTGGGGCACCTCTGCGGCAGCATTGGAACTGACGCAAACAGGCGCCTTCACGCTCAACCGTCCCGCAAGCCTTGAGTACGACCCGGATTTCTGTGGCCTTTGGATCGCGAATGAAGGGCCGGAGGCGGTTTTGACCACCCTCGACGGGTATGAGCTGCGCCGCATCCGCTCTGACATGGGCCGGATCAAGGCCATAGCCCTTGAAGGGTCCGCCCTGATCGTGGCCGACGGGCGGGGTAATTTCCAACGGCTCACCAAGGATGGCGCGGCAATTGCGCCGCCCTTCACAATCTCATCCAGCTGGGCCGATACCGAAGGCATGGTGGTGGACGCAGATGGCTCAATCATCACCGTTGAGGACGACCCTGAGTACCTCAGCTGGCTTGCCCCAAACGGTCAAATCCTGCGCCGGATAAATACGTTGTCGCTCAACCCGCCCCTAAGTGAGGCCCAAGGAATCGCGCGCGACCCGCGCACGGGCCACCTGCTGATTGTTGATGATTTGGAGGGCACGAACAGCCTCTATGAGTTCGACGCAAACGGCACGCTTCTGTCCACCGCCCCCCTGTTGGAATACGGCACCGACCCCGAGGGTATCGCGATCCGGCCCGGCTCTGGGCAATTGTTCATCGCCTTTGACAGCGGCGCATCTGTCGTCAGTTTCGACTACACCCCCACCCTACCGGAGGGCGCCGATCCCCTGCCCCCGGGCTCGGATTGCGCAATGTTTTGATCCGGCCCTTGTCGCGCCGTTACACGCCCTATCCTTGAGGTTCGCCCCATAAGGACAAATCATGGCCCGACCACCCTCTGATAGCCGCCCATTGCCCGTGCCCTCCAGCCGCATTTCACGGCTCACGCGGCTTAGCACGATGACCGCAGGTGTGGCCGGCAACATGGCGTTGCGGGGGGCAGCCGAGTTGGGTCGTGGCAAACGCCCCCAGTTTCGCGATCTGCTGATGACACCGGCCAATATGTCCCGCGTGGCGGATCAATTGGCCAAGATGCGCGGAGCGGCTATGAAAGTCGGGCAGTTGGTGTCCATGGATACGGGCGATGTTCTGCCCCCAGAACTGGCCGACATTTTCGCCCGACTTCGGGATGACGCGCACTTTATGCCTCCAGCACAGCTGAAAAAGGTGCTTGCCGCCCATTGGCCCAAGGGTTGGCTGGGCCAGTTCCAAAGCTTTGACGTCCGCCCCATCGCAGCCGCCTCTATCGGGCAAGTGCACAGGGCGCAAACCCGCGATGGCCGCGACATGGCGATCAAGGTCCAATACCCCGGCGTTGCCCAAAGTATCGACAGCGATGTCGCCAATGTCGGCGCGCTCGTGCGGATGTCTGGCCTGCTGCCCAAGGGGTTCGAGCTGGCCCCTTATCTAGAGGAAGCCCGCAAGCAACTGCACGATGAAACCGACTACGCGTTAGAGGGTGAATACTTGCGCGAATTCGGTGACCTCTTGGCCGGTGATAATCGCTACATCGTGCCGACCCTACACGAGGATTGGACAACCCCCGGCATCCTTGCGATGAGCTTCATTAAGGAGGATCCGATTGAAGCCGCCGCCCAAGCGCCCGAGCCAATGCGCAACGCGATTGCCCATGCCCTGATTGAGTTGTTGCTGCGCGAACTGTTCGAATTCGGCGTGATGCAAACCGATCCGAACTTTGCGAATTATCGCTACGATCCCGCCACTGGCCAGATCATATTGCTCGACTTTGGGGCGACGCGCCGGTTGGGCCCAGAGATCGTTGCGCAATACCGCAGGCTGATGCGCGCAGGCCTTGATGCCGACCACACAGCCATGGACGCGATCTGCCTTGAGATCGGGTTTTATCAGCGCGAAACCGCACCTGCGCACCGTGAACAAATCCTCCGGATGATGGATATCGTGTTTGCACCGTTACGCAGCGATACGCCTTTTGATATGGCCGATCCGGTGATGCCGCGGCGAATGCAGGAGGAAGGGCGCGCGCTGGCCGCTGCCGGATTTATCCCCCCGCCCTTACCGATTGATGCACTGTTCTTGCAGCGAAAATTTGGCGGTATCTTTTTGCTCTGTGCCAAGCTGCAAGCCAAGGTCGCCGTACGCGAATTGCTAGAGCGGTTCGTCTAGCCTCTGCACTCAGCTGACGATCAATGTAAAAAAGATTCACTTTTTTCGGCAGGCACTCTTGTTAAGGTGATTAACATTCCCCATCTCCTATGATGTGAAACGCATTTACATCTACATTTACACCGCACCAAGGAGACTGCCCCGATGACCACATTTGCCTCACCCTCCGATACAGCCAACCGCCCCCTTGGCTGGCTCGCGCGCGCCGAAAGCTGGCTTGATGCCCGTGGCAAAGGCGCTTGGATCGCCGCTATGGTCCTTGGATTTATCTTTTTCTGGCCCCTCGGCCTCGCCCTTCTTGCCTATATGATTTGGAGCAAACGCATGTTTTCTGGAAAATCCTGCCGCCGCACGGCCAACGCCCGCACCGCTTTCTCGACCTCTGGCAACTCTGCCTTTGACGCCTACAAAGCCGACATGTTGCGCCGCCTAGAAGATGAGCAAGCCGCGTTTGAAGAATTCCTTCAGCGGTTGCGCGAAGCCAAAGACAAGTCCGAGTTCGACGACTTTATGGCTGATCGTGCGAAGGCCGCCCAAAAGGCCACCGCTGACAAGGCGGCGGAACCAGCCGACGCATAAACACCCAAGGCACAGGGCCGCTGACAAACGCGGCCCGTGCCTGCATACTCTTCCAACCCATAGTTTCAGCAGATGATCCGCACCATGCATTACGATACGCACACCTCCGGCCTTCCCGATCCTGAATTCCAGCCCGGCTTTTATGACGGGGTCACGTTAAAACGGGTGTTAGCTTGGGTGCTCGACACGGCCGTGATCGGGACACTGACGGTCCTCATTGGGTTTGCGACGCTCTTTGTGGGGTTCTTCTTTTTCCCGGTCGTGTTTTTGGCTCTGTCGGTTGTCTACCGGATCACCACGATTGCCGCCAAATCCGCAACGCCGGGCATGCGCATCGTGGGCATCGAATTTCGCAACCGTGAGGGCCATCAACTCACCCCCGGTGAAGCAGCCCTGCATACAATCTTCTACCTGATCAGCTTAACCTTTTTCCTGCCTCAGGTAATCTCTTGGGGAATGATGTTAATGACGCAGCGCCGTCAGGGTCTGCACGATGTGTTGCTAGGCACCGCAGCCATCAATCGCCCCCGGCTCTAAAGAACAAGATCCGATAAAAACTCTGTGACCAAAAACCATTGGTCACACCGTTTGCGCAATGGTACGTTTATCAAAATTAACAGTCGGACCTCCATGCGCCACACCCTTCCCATTGCCCCGCAGTTCTATGTGACTGCGCCGCAACCGTGCCCGTATCTTGCGGACCGGAAGGAAAGGAAGTTGTTCACCGCACTTCAGGGGGACAACGCGAAACAGCTTAACGACACGCTCTCTCAGCAGGGGTTTCGTCGTTCGCAGAACGTCCTCTACCGCCCCTCTTGCGCGGATTGCGCGGCCTGTATGTCCGCCCGTATTCGGGTCTCTGACTTCGAATTGTCCAAGAGTCAGCGCCGTACCATCCGCCGCAACAAGACCCTTGAACGCGAGGCGATCTCCCCTTGGGCCACAGAAGAGCAATACGCGCTCTTTCGGTCGTATCTCGATAGCCGTCATGCCGACGGCGGCATGGCCGATATGGACATCTTTGAGTTCGCGGCAATGGTCGAAGAGACACCGATCCGATCCCGTGTGGTCGAGTATTGGCAGAAATCCGCCCACGAGCGGGAGTTGCGCGCCGTGTGCCTGACGGACGTCCTCGAGGACGGTTTGTCGATGGTCTACTCGTTCTATGACCCCACGATGGAGAAAGCCTCCCTCGGGACATATGTCATTTTGGATCACGTACGCATCGCGCTGGATGCCGATCTGCCTTACGTCTACTTAGGCTATTGGGTGCCGGGTTCATCCAAGATGGGTTACAAAGCCAACTTCTCGGGTCTTGAGATTTACAAGAATGGTGAGTGGCAGGACATCGGCAACCCAGAGGACCACACCGCCGAGATGCATCCTTTGTCCGTCGATCCAATTGCGGAACAGGTGGCCAAGATCACCCTGCCCAATAGCCAGCCTGCCCGCTAAGCGCATCGGCCAAAACAGACCGCAGATGTAAAAAAGGCGCCCCGTGGGGCGCCCTTTTCTTATCAGTTGTTCGGTAATAAATCCGGAACGATCGACACGACACCGGGGAACATCCACAACAGCCCCAGTCCTGCGATTTGGATCAAGACGAACGGCAGCACCCCGCGATAGATGTGGCCCGTCGTGACCTCCTTCGGGGCGACCCCGCGAAGATAGAACAGTGCAAAGCCAAAGGGCGGTGTCAGGAACGAAGTCTGGAGGTTCACGGCAATCATGATCGTCACCCACTTTGGGTCCATCGTCCCGCCGTAGATGACCGGGCCGACGATTGGGATCACGATGTAAATGATCTCAAGGAAATCGAGCACAAAGCCAAGGATGAACAGCACCAGCATCACGATCAAGAACACCTTGATCTCTGAGTCGAAGCTGCGCAGGAACTCTTGGATGTAATGCTCACCCCCGAAGGAAATCACCACAAGGTTCAGCAATTGCGAACCGATCAGGATGGTGAAGACCATGGATGTAACCTTGGCCGTTTCACGCACCACGGGTGGCAGAACGCCGGTCTTGAACAGAACCCAACAGGCATACAGAAGCCCACCAAAGGCGATGTGGTACGAGGCCTGCGCGATCAGCATCGCGATCCGGTCCGCAATCGTGGTGGTGCCCACGCCCACACGCAGATCGAAGTTCACACCAAAGATGATCAGGATGATGATCGAGAAGCTCGCAATCAGGATCCATTTGCCGGATTTCTGATCCTCGCGCAGCTTGCGGTAGGCGGCCAGCATGATAGCGCCCCCTGCCCCCAAAGCAGCCGCGGGAGTTGGGTTGGTGATCCCGCCAAGGATCGACCCCAGAACCGCTACGATCAGCACCAGAGGTGGGAACACTACGCGCAGCAGCTCATTTTGTGCCAAGCGCCCAAACGCTGTGCGCAAACCGTAAGCCACCAAGGCCAAGGGAATGGCCATCAACACGAACGTCGTGCCAGAGGACGTCAGCGGCCCCAGCAGCGCGATGTCGATTGCAAAGGCCAACACGACACCCAAGCCTCCGACAATCAGCGGCGCGGGTGACGCCATCGGGTTCACCCCCCGCGCCGTCGTCAGGACTAATGCCAAGAGAACGAACAATGTCGCGATGCCCGACCCAATCGCAGGCGCATTGGCCACGACCTCTTGGCGCAGAACGTCCCGCTCTTCGGTCGTCAGTTCGCGTGAGGCAACAACACCGCCCGAGGCTTCAATCTCAGCCTGCTCCGCCACCGCAGTGTCCCACGCTTCTTGGCCGTGTAGGTCGATCATCGCGGCCGAGCATTGTTCGGACACGTTGGTCCGCAAGGATGCCGTTTGGCCAGAAGCTGAAAACGCGCTGACCTGAACGGATTGTGAGCCGACGAACCCTGCCTGCACCGCGATGACGACAGCCACGATTATGCCAACCGGCGCAAACAAGAACCACGTCAAGGCGTCTGATCGCGTGATCAACGAGGGTTTATCATCGGCGAAAATCACCGGCGGGGCCTTGGACGGGTTCAGCAAAGCAAAGCCAAACGCATAGGCTGCGTACAGGAACGCCAGCATAATGCCAGGCAAAAGTGCGGCTTGGAACAAGGTCCCCACGGATACAACCGCAGGCTTGCCAAGGTACGTCAGCGCGTCACCGCAGCCCACGAACTGCGCGCGTTGCTCTTGTGCGGTGGAATAAAGATCACCGGCCAGTGTCCCGAGCAAAACGATCACAATCGAGGGTGGAATGATCTGCCCCAAAGTGCCCGAGGCCGCGATCACACCCGTGGACAATTCAGGCGAATACCCGTTGCGCAGCATTGTCGGCAAAGCCAACAGACCCATCGTCACAACAGTCGCGCCCACGATCCCGGTTGAAGCCGCAAGGAACGCCCCCACGATCACGATGGACACGGCAAGCCCGCCGGGCAATGGCCCGAACAAACGCGCCATCGTCGTCAGCAGATCATTGGCAATCTTTGAGCGTTCAAGCGTGATGCCCATCATCACAAACATCGCAACCGCCAAAAGCGTCTCGATAGAGGCGCCCGCGATCACCCGCTCATTCATACGGTTCACGATGAAGCTGAGGTTGCGGTCAACCGCCAGTTCCCACCCACCGGGGAACAGTGCCTCTTCGACGCGCGGCAATTCCGGGTACCGGAAAACCGAAATCGCATCACGCGCGATCCCATCGGCCACCAGCGCACCATATTCAGCGGAGCCAGAGTCGATCGCTTGGTGGATCAAAATGCCCGCACTATCGAGTGCTGCGATGATGCCAAACGAAATAATCCCCGCCCCACCGATGGCAAAAGCCACCGGAAAGCCCGACATAATGCCCCCGAAAAGGCACATAAACACGATCAACAGACCGACTTCGATCCCGTCCAACCCCAAAATCATCTGTCTGCCCCTTAGTGGATTTCTGCCGCGCGTTCCGCTTCCGCGTCGCCCAGCTTGTCTTTGTCCAGATATTTGCCTGCGGAAGCCTCACCTTCGACGAATTCGAGGTAGCTGCGCCAGAAAAACGCGCAGGCTTGCAGGAACACACAGCCGCAGAACGCGACGATCAACACCTTGAATAGGAAGTAGGCGTCAAATCCATTGGGCGAAAAGCCGATGGTCTCAACGTTCCATTTCAAAATGCGCGCTTTGCGCTCCAACAAATCGAGATTGTCGGAGGCCGAAATTTTCGGTGTCACGAGGTGGCGCCACATAAAGAACCACGCGTACATCCACGTCAGAACCATAACCGGCATCATGAACAAAATGCTGCCCAGCATATCGATCACCCGCTTGGTGCGGTGCGACACCGCCGCGTACACAAGGTCCACACGGACATGGCCGCCCTGCACGAAGGTATAGGACACGCACAGGCAAACAATCATTGCGTTATAGAGCTTTAGCTCTTCTGAGTACCAACTCAGGTCGCGCGTAAACACGGTGCCAAATGGCCCAAGCGTGATCTCAGACACACGGAAAATTCGCTGCAAGAACACGATCATGATCTGTTGCAGCACCATCAGCAGACCCGCCCAAGCCGCAAACCGGCCTAACGCGTTTGCAAAGCCCTCAAGCCCGCGCACAAGCCCCCACAGGAACGTCCGCTTCCAAAAGCCGATCCCTGTCAGAACAAGGAACGTCGTGAACACGACAAAGAAAAACTCGACCGAGCCGCCGTAGTAAATGAACCGCACCTTGGCGACTGGATCGGACCAATCAAGCCACGTGCCGGGGTTTAGGATCGCATAGCCGGTGTTGTAGAAGGCCGCTCCAATGTTGGTAATGACCCAAAGCGCTGCGTCGAGCATCTCGTTTCCCTCGCGATAATACCCGGTAGGTTTATGCACCTTTTGACCGGTATTCCCCTCCCACGCATTTCGATGCGGGGTGTATCGTTGGTTGGGCGGGACAAGACCCGCCACAAACTGCGTCACAAGCTGTTACGCTCATGCCCACTTATCATATGTGATGACAAAAGGTGTGGGCGGGACCACGACGGCCCCACCCACGTTTTGGCGATTAGCCGAGCACGCGGTCACGCTGTGCGCGGTATGTGCCTTCGGCAGCTTCGATCCAACGCGACGAGGCACGCATGGAGGTCATTGCGCTGTCGTAGACCGACTTGTAGATTTCGTCGCCCATGTTCTCGTCGTGGACTTCTTGCGAGGCGCGACCGAATGCATCCCAGACGCTGTCGGGGAAGCTGCGGATCTGGACGCCAGCAGACTGAAGACGCTGCAGCGCGGTCCCGTTGTTGGCCAAGAACTGTGCGAGGTTCCACTGGTGGGTTTCGGCACAGGCGACTTCAATGACCTTCTGGTGCGCGGGGCTCAGGCCCTCAAACACTTCGCGGTTGGTCGCCACGGACAGACCTGCGCCTGGCTCATGGAAGCCAGCGGTGTAGTAGGTCTTGGTGATCTCTTGGAAGCCAGCTTTCTCATCGGCCCATGGACCAATCCACTCGGTGCCGTCAATCGCGCCGGACGCGAGCGCTTGGTACACTTCGGAGCCGGGCAGGTTTTGCACCGATGCACCGAGCTTGCCGAGGGCTTTGCCCCCGAGGCCGGGCATACGGAACTTGAGGCCGTTGAAGTCCTCGGGACCGTTGATTTCCTGACGGTACCAACCGCCGGCCTGTGCGCCGGTGTTGCCTGCGAGGAACGACTTGAGGTTAAAGATCTGACCCAGCTCGTCGTGCTTCTCCATGCCGCCGGCATGGTAGTACCAGTTTGCCAGTTCTTGCGCGGTCATGCCGAAGGGCACAGCTGTGAAGAACGCGTAGGCAGGGTGCTGACCCACAAAGTAGTAGTCTGCGCCGTGGTACATGTCGGCTTGACCGGAGCTGACCGCGTCAAATACTTCAAACGCACCAACCAGTTCGCCAGCGGCTTTCAGGTCGATGGTGAGCATGCCATCGGTCATGGCAGTGATGTTGTCGGCGACGCGCTGTGCGGCATCATGCACGCCCGCAAGGCCACGGCCCCACGTTGTCACCATCGTCAGGGTGCGTTTGCCCTGAGCGTAGGCCGGTGCGGCCAGCGTTGCGGCGGCAGCTGCCGTCCCGCCAAGCGCGGAATTTTTCAAAAACGAACGACGATCCATGGTTTTCCTCCCCTATGGACAAATGAGCAGAGGCTCCCCCCTCGGAAGCCACTGACACGAGTTAGTCGCGCGAAGGTAGGGTCCCGGCCCCCACAAGGAAATACCCAAGAACCCTGATTTTTGAAAAAATCTTGCCCTACGCGTCAGAAATTCTTAGGCGTAATGCCTAATCCATTGGCAATTGGCCCTAAATGTCCCCTGCGCATCGTTCTTCTCGCCTATCCCGTCTGCGCCGTGTGACCTACGGTCAGCAGCTATTTGGGCTGGCCACAATCCCCTTGGTGCTGGCCGCGGCCGCGATCGCGCTATTGGTAAACGTCCAATCCAGCCGGATGGCGGAACGAGAGTTGGCCGCCCTTGAACGCACCTTGATCGAGACGAAAAAAGAAGAGCTGAAAAACTACCTCAGCCTCGCGCGGACCGCCTTTGTCACGATCTATGGCAATGCGGCGCCTGATGATGCGTTGGCAAAGCTGCGGGTGACACAAATCCTCTCGGCGATGGTCTACGGGCAAGATGGGTTCTTTTTTGTCTATGCCTACGACGGAACAAACCTTGTTTCCCCCCGGCAAACACGGCTGATCGGGCGCAATTGGACGGGGATGACGGATGCCAACGGGGTGCCTGTGACCGACACGCTTATCGATGTGGCGCGCTCAGGCGGCGGGTATCATACCTATGAGTGGGAAAAACCCTCCACCGGGGAAACCGCGACCATGATCACCTATGTGATCGGCTTGCAGGATTGGCAGTGGGCGATTGGAACCGGCGTTTTCATTGACGACGTATTGACCAGCGTGGCGGCCGCCCGCGCCGAAACGCAAAGCCGTGTGCGGCGGACATTCGTGCAGATCGGATTGATCACCGGGGCGGCCCTTACGATCGTCTTCCTCTCGGGGCTGTTTATCACCGTGCGCGAACGGCGTTTGGCAGACGCCAAGCTGAAGGCACTGACCCAACGGGTCCTCGACACCCAAGAGGAAGAACGCGGCCGTGTCGCGCGTGAATTGCACGACTCTATCTCTCAAATCCTAGTGGGGGTGCGGTATAAGTTAGAACTCGCAAAGCGGCTGACTTCAAAGGGCGGCGCTGGGGCGACCAAGGCCGTAGATGAAGGCATCGAAGGCCTGCAAGGCGCCATCGGAGAGGTCCGCCGTATCAGTCGTGATCTGCGCCCCGGCGTGCTGGATGACCTTGGGCTCGGCCCTGCCCTAAAAGCGCTGGCCGAGGATTTTTCTGCCCGGACCAAAGTGCCCGTGAACTTTCAAACCGTGGTCTTTCGCAACCGCCTCGATGCGGAGGCCAAAAATGCCCTCTACCGCATTGCGCAAGAGGCTCTGACCAACATCGAACGCCACGCCGAAGCCACCGAGGTGTCAGTCAGCGTGGCCGGGCACCGCAACGGAGCCACACTGCGCATTGCCGATAACGGCAAGGGGCTGACCGCAGGCCGCGACCAAACGGTTGCGCGCACCGGGCGCAGTGGCCTTGGGTTGCGAAACATGCAAGAACGCGTCGAACAATTGGACGGCACCTTGCGCGTTACAACTACGGATGCGGGCACCGTGATTGAGGCGGACGTGCCCCTAAGCCACCTGCTTGCGCCGCAAGCGGGACGCGATGGCACCAGCAAACGAGCAAAGGGGCTGAGCCTATGAATGCGATTAAGGTTCTTGTGGTAGACGACCACCCAATGGTAGCCGACGGTATCCGCGCAATCCTCGAAACCTACGATGATATCGTTGTGGTCGGCACTCTCGCGAACGGCCAAGAAGTCATCGATCAGGCCGCGACACTGGCCCCGGATGTTATCCTGCTGGATCTTAACATGCCGTTGGTCAACGGTCTCTCGGCCACGGAAATCTTGCTTGAAAACCACCCCGATACCCGCATCCTTATTCTGTCGATGCACGACACGCCTGAATACATCAACACCGCGCTCAGCCACGGCGCGATGGGCTATGTCCTAAAGGATGTTCCGACAGAGGAAATTCGTCGCGCCATTGATACCGTCATGGCCGGAGAGCGGTATCTGTGCCCCGGCGCCGAAGGCTCACTTACGCCGGTGGATGGCGCGTCTGAGGCGCTCACGTCCCGGGAACAGACAATTTTGCTGCAACTGGCCCAGGGCAAGTCCAACAAGGATGTCGCGGTGGAATTGGATATTTCGGTCCGCACCGTGGAAACCCACCGCAAGAACATCAAGCGCAAGTTGGGGATTTCTTCGACCGCGGGGCTAACGCGCTATGCGTTGGAACATGGGGTACTACAGGGTACCGGCGCGCTATTGTAGTATTAGGCCTCTGCCAATAGCAGACATGTTTCCGAGTTTACGACGCCCTCAATCTCGCGCACCTCACGCAGGACACGGTCGAACCGGCGCAGGTCCTGCGCCTCAATCCGCGCGACCAAGTCCCAGCCACCGTTGGTTGAATTCAGCGTCACAATCTCGGGCATCTTGCGCAGCTGTCGGATAACCGCCCGGCTCATCGCGCCTTGAAGTGCAATAAACATGATCGCCGCGATCGCGTCATCTTCGCTTGCGAGGGTGACCTCAACCGTGAAACGCTTGATTACGCCACGGTCCTTCAACCGCTCAATCCGGGCTTGGACCGTGGCACGCGACAGGTTCAACTGCCGCGCAAGTTGCGTCGTTGCGACCCGTCCGTCGCGCTTCAATGCCGCGATCAACGCGCGGTCGGTATCATCTAGATCAAACATTCTGTCGCATTAACCAAACAATATGCCAACAATGTGGCACGATTTGTACAGCTTTGGCACTGTGTCCTGACAATTTGGGCGGCGATATTGGGGCTAACGCACCCCAGCACAGGAACAGACACGTGCCCAGTTACCAATTGATCGGCAGTCCCATTGAGATCGGCGCAGGCCGGGGCGGTTGCCTTATGGGGCCCGATGCCTACCGCACAGCGGGGCTTGGGCCGTCGCTTGCGTCCCTCGGCCATGACGTCCAAGACGTCGGCACCCTTTGGGTCGATGTCGGCCCGGACATTCCGCACCCAAATCCGGCTGTGCATCACCTTGCAGAGGTCGTGGCCTGGACACACCAAATCGCAGAGTTCAGCTTTCATGCCTGCCGCACCGAGCATACCCCCATTTTCATGGGTGGTGATCACGCGATGGCGGCCGGATCAATTGGCGGGCACGCCAACGCAGCGCATCACGATGGCCGTCCCCTGTTCGTGTTATGGCTGGACGCGCATCCCGACCTGCACACACTCGACACGACCGAAAGCGGCAATCTGCACGGCACGCCAATGGGATACCTGACGGGCGGCACGGGTTTTGAGGGCATTTATCCGCCCCTCGCAGCCCCTATTCCCGGCCCGAACATTTGCATGATGGGCCTGCGCAGCGTTGATCCGGCGGAGCGGGCCGCGATCCAGCGCCTTGGCATAGACGCCCATGATATGCGCGCCATTGATGAAACCGGCGTACGCGCACCGCTTGAGGCATTCTTGGCCCGCGTGCGCGCCGCCAATGGCCGCCTGCATGTCAGTCTTGATGTGGATTTTCTGGACCCAAGCATCGCGCCCGCCGTCGGCACGACCGTTCCCGGTGGCGCCACCTTCCGTGAGGCGCATCTGATCATGGAGGTCCTACACGAAAGCGGGCTTGTGAACGCGATTGATCTGGTGGAGCTGAACCCCTTTCTCGATGACCGAGGCCGGACCGCGAAATTGATGGTGGATTTGTGCGGCTCCCTCGCGGGGCGGACAATTTTGGATAGGGTCACACGCAGTGCATGAAGGAACAGACAACATGAAAGACACCCTGCAACCCTCTGAGCTTGCGTATGTTCCCTTTGTGAGTGTCGCGAATATGATGCGCCTTATCCATACGATTGGCCCCGGGCAAATGATGGCCGACATGGCATCCGTGATTGAGGCGGATTTCAAACGCTGGCCCGAATTTGACAAGACACCCCGTATCGCGGCCCACTCCGAGGAGGGCGTGATTGAGCTGATGCCCACCTCGGACGGCGCGCAATATGGCTTCAAATACGTGAACGGCCACCCGGCAAATATGGCCCGTGGGTTCCAAACCGTTACGGCCTTTGGGGTGCTGAGCCGGGTGGACACAGGCTACCCGGTTATGCTGACAGAAATGACGTTGCTGACGGCGCTGCGCACGGCTGCGACCTCGGCTCTCGTGACACGGCTGTTGGCGCCCAAAGGGGCACACACCATGGCGTTGATCGGTAATGGTGCACAGTGTGAGTTTCAGGCCGTCGCCATACGAGAGTTGTGCAAAATCAACACCCTGCGCCTGTATGATATCGACGACAAAGCCACCAACAAAGCCGCTAAGAACCTGCGCGCGCAAGGCTTTGACGTCACCACCCACACAAGCCCTGAGGACGCCGTAACTGGCGCCCAGATCATCACGACCTGCACCGCCGACAAACAATTTGCGACCATTTTGACAGACAACATGATCGGCAGCGGCATGCATATCAACGCCATTGGCGGTGATTGCCCAGGCAAAACGGAACTGCACCCAGATATCCTTCACCGCTCTGATATCTTTGTGGAATATCCGCCCCAGACCCGCGTTGAGGGTGAGATACAGCAGCTAGACCCCGAGCATCCTGTGACAGAGCTTTGGCACGTGTTTGCAGGCCAAAAGCCGGGACGCACCCGCGAGGATCAGATCACCCTGTTCGACAGTGTCGGCTTTGCGACCGAGGATTTCAGCGCCCTGCGGTATGTCCACGCCCAGCTTGAGACCCATCCGTTTTTTGACCCGCTCGACATGCTTGCGGACCCCGATGACACGCGGGACCTGTGGGGTATGTTGATGCGTGCGGGCTAAGGCCGCGCCAGCGTCATAGCGGCTGCGCGGTTTCTACCAGACGGGTCAGAAAGCTGGCCCCGACAGGTGCAATCGCATCGTTAAAATCATAGCCGGGGTGATGCAGCCCCGCGCTATCGCCATTGCCGATGAAGAGGTACGCGCCGGGGCGCGCCTCAAGCATATAGGCGAAATCTTCGGCCACCATTTCGGGACGCCGATCCGGGGCTACATTGCTTTGCCCCACGATTTCGGCGGCAACATCCGCCGCAAACTGGGCCTGCGCAGGGTGGTTCACTGTGGGGGGATAGCCCCGATCATAATTAACCACGGCTTGCACGCCAAAGCTTGCCGCCTGCCCCGCCACAATCTCGGTCAATCGGGCCTCAGCCATGTCGCGCACCTCAGGCGCGAATGTGCGCACTGTGCCTTCCAGCCACGCGTGGGCGGGAATGATGTTATCCGCAGTGCCTGCGTGAACTTGCGTCACCGACAGAACCAGATCATCACCAGAGCGCAGATTGCGGCTGGTGATGGTGTGCAGCGCGCTGCCAATCGCCAATGCCGCTGTGATCGGATCACATGTGTTGTGAGGGGCGGCCCCATGTCCGCCCTTGCCCGTGATCTCGATCCGGAAGGTGTCAGCGGCCGCCATGATCGGACCCGGCGTTGTCCAGAACGCACCGGGGGCGACGCCCGGCCCATTGTGCAGGGCATAGACCTCGTGAATGTGGAAGCGATCCATAACGCCCTCTTCGACCATGACACGGCCACCGCCGCCGCCCTCCTCGGCGGGTTGAAAAATCAGCGCAACCCGACCCGAGAAACGCCGCGTTTCGCTTAGGTACTTGGCCGCGCCCAAGAGCATTGTCGTGTGCCCGTCATGACCACAGGCATGCATCGCACCGGGGGTGAGGCTGGCCCAGTCGGCGCCCGTTTCCTCCTGCATCGGAAGGGCGTCCATGTCCGCGCGCAGCCCAATCGTCGGCCCCTCTGCTTGGCCGTTGATGATCGCGACCAACCCGGTTTGGGCAATTCCCTCGTTCACCTCATCCACCCCAAATTCGCGCAACTTTTGGGCCACGAACGCGGCCGTCTTGTGGCAGGCAAAATCAATCTCAGGGTTCTGGTGCAACCAACGCCGCCATTCAGTCATTTGCGGCGCAAGGTCAGCGATGGAATTGAGCACGGGCATGGGTTGTCCTCACTGGGATTCTGGGATTTTATCGCGACTGTAAAGCACACACGGGGACCCGCAATGGACAGTGACACACTTTGCAAGACCCCCGGCGGCGGATTGCCCCGTTTGCTCGAGATTATGCGCCGCCTGCGCGACCCGAACACCGGCTGCCCGTGGGACATCGAGCAGACCTTTGAAACCATCGCGCCCTACACCATCGAAGAGGCCTACGAGGTCGCCGACGCGATTGAGCGTGGCGATATGGCCGAGCTAAAGGGCGAGTTGGGCGATCTGTTGTTACAGGTCGTCTATCACGGGGAGATCGGCGCAGAGGCCGGGCATTTCGATTTTGACGCCGTGGCCGAGGGCGTAGCGCAAAAAATGGTCGACCGGCACCCGCATATTTTTGGCGACGAAAGCCGCGATAAATCCGCCGAACAACAAGTCGCCGATTGGGAGGCGCAAAAGGCCCGCGAACGCGCGGCCAAGGCGCGTGGTGGGGTGCTCGATGACGTAGCCCTTGGGCTTCCTGCCCTGTTGCGCGCCGTCAAGTTGCAAAAGCGCGCCGCACGTGTCGGCTTTGATTGGCCAGAAACCACGCAAGTGCTGGCCAAGATGCAAGAAGAGGCCGCCGAATTGGTCGAGGCGCAAGACCACCTTACGGCGGACGAAGTGACCGAAGAAATGGGCGATCTGCTGTTTGTTATGGCAAACCTTGCCCGCCACATGGGAGTTGACCCGGAGGCCGCGTTGCGGGCTGCCAACGCCAAGTTTGTGCGCCGGTTTGGCGCAATTGAGGCGTCTCTTGCCGCAGAGGGCCGACGCCCCGAAGACAGCGATCTGGCCGAGATGGACGCCCTTTGGGATGCCGCCAAGCGCGCGGAAAAGACTTCCTAGGGCGGCAAAACACCTTGCACTTGCACGACACCGCAGCGAGACCAACACCATGGGAGGCGCAACAATGACCCGCAAAATCATCATAGACACCGATCCCGGACAAGATGACGCCGTCGCGATCCTGTTGGCACTTGGCTCGCCGGAGCTGGAGGTTCTTGGCCTGACGGCAGTTGCGGGCAATGTACCCCTGCCCTTGACCCAGAAAAATGCGCGCATCGTGTGTGAACTGGCGGGACGCCCCGATTTGCCCGTTTTTGCAGGCTGCGACCGGCCCCTGCGCCACCCGCTTGTGACGGCGGAACATGTGCACGGCAAGACCGGGCTCGACGGGCCACAAATGGCCGATCCCGTGATGCCCTTGCAGGAACAACACGGCGTCGATTTCATTATCGATACCCTCCGGGCTGAGCCATCGGGCACTGTGACGCTGTGCCCATTGGGGCCGCTGACCAACATCGCGACCGCCTTTGCCCGCGCCCCAGATATCATCGAACGGGTGCAAGAAATTGTCCTAATGGGTGGGGCCTATTTTCAGGTGGGCAACATTACGCCCGCCGCTGAATTTAACATCTATGTCGACCCTGAGGCCGCGATGGCTGTGTTCGCATCCGGTGTGCCGCTGGTCGTCGCACCCTTGGATGTAACACACAAGGCGCTCACGACTGCGCCGCGTGTGGAGGCATTCCGCGCGCTTGGCACAGAGGTCGGGCGCATGGTCGCCGCGTGGACCGACTTCTTTGAACGGTTCGACAAAGAGAAATACGGCAGTGCGGGTGCCCCATTGCATGACCCATGCGTGATTGCCTATCTGCTGAAACCAGAACTGTTCACAGGGCGCTTCATCAACGTTGAGATTGAGGTGAACAGCCCCCTCACCCGCGGCATGACCGTGGCCGACTGGTGGCGCGTAACGGACCGCGCGCCCAACGCCTTGTTCCTAGGCGATCTTGACGCCGAAGGGTTCTTTGCCCTCTTGGTTGAGCGTTTGGCACGGCTTTGACCGCTATTACGGGCGGAACCATCCACAAATTAACCCCATGAGGTGGGCGATGTTAGCGTTTGAAAGCACATATGCGGATCTGCCCGCCCGGTTCTACACGGCGATGCAGGCCACGGCTGTGGCCGACCCGTCTTGGCTGGCGGTGAATGACGGCTTGGCCCAAGACCTCGGCACCAGCGGGGCGGACATCCGCGCGCATCTGGAGGTCTTTGCAGGTAACACCCCGCCTGCGGGCGCGCAGCCATTGGCGCAAGTTTATGGCGGGCATCAATTTGGCCATTGGTCCGGACAATTGGGCGATGGTCGCGCGCTCCTACTGGGTGAAGTGATCGACACCCAAGGCAACCGGCGCGACGTCCAGCTCAAGGGTGCGGGCCCCACGCCCTACTCCCGCTCGGGCGATGGACGATCAGCCCTTGGGCCTGTTGTACGCGAATTTTTGGTTAGCGAAGCAATGGCCGCCCTTGGCGTGCCGACCACCCGCGCGCTATGTGCTGTGCGCACCGGTCAGCAGGTGTTGCGGCAATCCGGGTGGGAACCCGGCGGCATTCTGACCCGCGTCGCCGCCAGCCATATTCGTGTGGGCACCTTTCAATGGCTGGCCAGTCAAGGCGATCGGGAGGGTGTTGCGGCACTGGTTGACTATACGCTCAATCGCCATGCTCCCGACCGCGAAGGCCCCCTTGGCCTGCTTGCCCATGCGATGCACGCACAAGCCCATTTGATCGCAGAATGGATGGGCCTTGGCTTTATTCACGGGGTGATGAACACCGACAACATGACCCTTTCGGGCGAGACAATCGATTACGGCCCCTGCGCATTCATGGAAGGCTACACCCCCGGCCAGGTGTTTTCATCGATCGACCAAATGGGCCGCTATGCCTATAGCAACCAACCCAACATTGCCCTTTGGAACCTTGCGCAACTGGCGACCGCCCTCTTGCCACTGTGGGATGACCAGGAGGCGGGCATTGCCGAAATGACCGATGCGTTGGAGCAATTCCACACCGCCTACGCCGCCGCCTGGGAAAGTAAACTCGCAGCCAAAATCGGACTAGAGAGGGCGCATTTTGGGCTGGGTGTCGAGCTACTGGAATTGATGGCCGCAGAGCGCGCCGATTTCACCAATACTTTCCGCGCATTGGCCTCAGATACCGCCCACACGTTGTTCACCGACACGGCCCCCTACGCCGCGTGGCACGCCAAATGGCAGGCCCATGCGCCAGATCATACATTGATAGCGCGCACCAACCCCGCCGTGATCCCGCGCAACCACCGCATCCAAGAGGCAATCACCGCCTGCGACGCGGGCGATGACGCGCCGTTTCACGCGCTTTGGGACGTTTTGCGCGATCCCTTCGCCGAAACGGATGCCAACGCGCCCTATCGCCAGCACGCAACCCCCGAAGAAGCCGTCACTCGCACCTTTTGCGGGACCTGACCCAAAGGCGCGAATTGCAAACGGCAGTGCGCGCCCCTAGACCTTGGGTGTTGAGAGGGAAGATTGATGCGAGAAACAATTTTAAGCCGCTGCGAGGCCAAAGGCCTGCGCATGACCGAACAGCGCCGCAT
Organism: Thalassobacter stenotrophicus; assembly: GCF_001458315.1. Lineage (GTDB taxonomy): Bacteria > Pseudomonadota > Alphaproteobacteria > Rhodobacterales > Rhodobacteraceae > Thalassobacter > Thalassobacter stenotrophicus. The sequence goes on from NZ_CYRX01000031.1 coordinate 121,846, forward strand.
CATTGCGGGCGTGCTTGAAGCGGCAGATGACCACCCCGATGTCGAAGACCTCTATACCCGCGCCTCGGCGCAGGACCCCAATATCTCCATCGCGACGGTCTATCGGACGGTCAAATTGTTTGAAGAAGCCGGCATCCTAGAAAAGCTGGAATTTGGCGATGGCCGCGCCCGGTACGAGGACGCCGACCGGGATCACCACGATCACCTAATCGACATGACAACCGGCGAAGTTATCGAGTTCGTCGACCCCGAAATCGAAGCCTTGCAGGAAAAAATCGCCGCACGGCTTGGGTTTACGCTCAAAGGCCACCGGCTTGAGCTATACGGCGTGCGGCGCAAGGGATGACGTCCTTCGGGCCTGTAGCCCCCTCATTTTTCGGAGCCTTTGTATGAACGACACGCTGCGTGGCGCGGTTTGGATGACCCTTGCGATGGCGCTTTTCGCTGTTGAGGACGCCTTTATCAAATGGGTATCGGGCGAGGTCACGGTGGGCTTCATTATCCTCGTGATCGGCCTGATTGGCTTTGCGATATTCGCAAGCATTGCGCGGGCCCAAGGCCACGCGCTCTGGTCTGCGGAATTGGCGACCCGGCCCGTTGGGTTGCGAATCGCGGGTGAGGCCGTGGGCACGCTGTGCTTTGTCAGCGCGCTGGCCTTGGTCCCGCTGGCCACGGCCACAGCGATTTTCCAATCTGGGCCGCTGATCGTCACGCTGGGGGCCGCAGTTTTCCTAGGCGCGCCGGTGGGGTGGCGCCGTTGGAGCGCGATCATCGTAGGCTTTCTTGGGGTTCTGCTAATTGTGCGTCCCGGCACTGTATCGTTTGATCCGTATCTTTTGTTGGGTGTTGGTGCGGCCATCGGCTTGTCGATCCGTGATTTGGCGACCCGAGCAGTGCCTGCAAACGTGCCATCCATGGTGTTGGCTGCACACGGATTGGCCGCGATTGTGCCCGTGGGTGCAGGGTTGATGCTGTTCACTGGCGGCAGCCCGTTGCCCAGTTGGCTAGGGCTAGCGGGTCTGGTGTTTGCAACCTTTGCGGGGCTGGCGGGTTACTATGCCATTGTGACCGCGATGCGGCTCGGCGATGTCGCTGTGGTCACGTCATTCCGCTATACCCGGCTTTTGTTTGGTCTCATCATTGCCGTCGTTATCTTTAACGAACGCCCTGACGCGTTAACGCTTGTGGGTGCGGCGATCGTACTTGCATCGGGCATATACACCCTCATGCGCGAGGCACGTGTGGCAAGGCGCGCACCCAAGACCCCTTCCCCTTAAGGACGTGACCCGGTAGGACGTCCTCACCCCATTTACCGACCACCGGAGACCAGTTCATGAGCACCATTATCGACGTCCACGCCCGCGAAATCCTTGATAGCCGCGGCAACCCCACCGTGGAAGTTGACGTCACCCTCGAAGACGGGACCATGGGTCGCGCGGCTGTGCCTTCGGGCGCATCCACCGGCGTGCACGAGGCGGTTGAACTGCGCGATGGCGACAAAAGCCGCTACATGGGCAAGGGTGTTCTAAACGCTGTGGCCGCTGTGAACGGTGAAATCGCCGACGCGCTTGTGGGCTTTGAAGCAACAGAACAAGAAGCCATCGATGCCGCCATGATCGAGCTTGACGGCACCCCCAACAAAGCGCGCCTTGGCGCAAACGCCATCTTGGGCGTTTCTATGGCTGTGGCGCACGCCGCCGCCGACTATGTGGGCCAACCACTTTACCGCTACATCGGCGGCACATCCGCCCGTGTTCTGCCTGTACCGATGATGAACATCATTAACGGTGGTGAACACGCGGATAACCCCATCGACATCCAAGAATTCATGATCATGCCCGTCTCGGCCACATCCATTGCCGAAGCTGTGCGCATGGGGTCCGAGGTGTTCCACACCCTGAAAAAAGAACTGTCCAATGCAGGCTACAGCACCGGCATCGGCGATGAGGGTGGCTTCGCACCGAACCTCAGCTCGACCCGTGACGCGCTGGATTTCATCCTCAAGGCCGTTGAAAAAGCGGGTTACAAACCCGGTGAAGATATCTATCTGGCACTCGATTGCGCCGCGACAGAATACTTTAAGGACGGCGCATATGTGCTTGCGGGTGAGGGAAAAACCCTGACACCAGCAGAGAACGCCGCCTACCTAGAAGCGCTGGTGAACGACTATCCAATCATCTCGATCGAGGATGGTATGTCCGAAGACGACTGGGAGGGGTGGAAGATCCTGACCGACGCGATCGGCGACAAAGTGCAACTGGTGGGCGACGATCTGTTCGTCACGAACCCCGCACGCCTCGAGATGGGCATTGAGCAAGGCTGCGCGAACTCCTTGTTGGTTAAGGTTAACCAGATCGGCACTCTGTCCGAAACACTTGAGGCCGTGAGCCTTGCGCAACGCACGCAGATGACATGCGTGATGTCCCACCGTTCCGGTGAGACAGAGGATGCAACCATTGCCGACCTCGCCGTCGCAACCAACTGCGGGCAGATCAAAACCGGCAGCCTCGCGCGCTCGGACCGGCTGGCCAAATACAACCAGCTGATCCGTATCGAAGAAGCCCTCGGTGAGACCGCTGTCTACGCTGGCACCTCGATCCTGCGCGGCTAGGCGCGGGCACTTGTACCGTTACATGACGCGGCCTAGGGTCGCGTCATGACCCACCTACCCGCTCCATCGCTCGACCGGCCCATGTTGGGCATCGCGTTCATGCTTGGCTTTTGCCTCATGGCGCCACTGGGGGACGGGATGGTCAAGGCTTTGGCCGGGACGTTCCCAATTTTGATGCTGGTGTTCGTGCGAACCACGACACAAACCGTATTGCTGGCCCCACTTGTTGCCCGCAATCTAGCTTCGCTACACCTCTCCTCCCGGCTTTGGCGCCTAACGCTGCTGCGTGCGTGCCTGTACATCCTCGGGATTTGGGCGATGTTCGCCTCTCTCACCTATCTGCCGCTAGCCGATGCCATCGCGATTGCGTTTGTAATGCCGTTCATCTTGCTTTTGCTTGGGCATTTCGTGCTGGGCGAAGAGGTCGGGCCGCACCGCATGGGGGCCTGCGCAGTCGGATTTATGGGCACATTGATGGTGATCCAGCCAAGCTTTGCAAACGTCGGCTGGCCCGCGATGCTGCCGCTGGTCGTCGCGGTGGTCTTTGCGCTGTTTATGTTGGTCACACGTCAGATTTCCAAGGAAATTGACCCAATCACATTGCAGGCCATCAATGGCGCGCAGGCAAGCGTTCTGGTTGGTGCTGCGGTCCTACTCACAGGGGCACAGAGCACATGGCCTATACCCCAAGGCGCTGATATATTGTGGCTTTTTGCCCTTGGCGCGTTGGGCACTTTGGGGCACCTGTGCATGACGTGGTCCTTGCGCTTGGCCCCGGCCTCCACGCTTGCCCCTATGCAATACCTCGAAATTCCGGTTGCAACCATCATCGGGTTCGCCGCCTTTGGTGACCTGCCCAACGGCCTTGCGGCTGTCGGGATCTGCGTCACAGTCCTGACCGGTCTCTACATCATTTTGCGCGAAAACAAGGGGAGGTCTGCATGACCGCCGATCAGATCATCGCAACACTCAACCTACAGCCCCACCCCGAGGGCGGCCATTATCGCGAAACATGGAAGGCCGATGCCACAGATGGTGAACGTCCTGCGGGTACGGCGATTTACTTTCTATTAAAGGCGGGCGAACACAGCCATTGGCACCGGGTCGATGCGGATGAGATGTGGTTTTGGTACGCAGGCCATCCGTTGGAGCTACGCGTATCGGACGATGACGCAGGCCCCGCCAAGGTGAACCTTTTAGGCCCTGACATTTCGCAAATGCAGCCCCAAGCGCTTGTGCCCAAAGACGCGTGGCAAGCGGCTCGCCTGCCAAAGGATGCACCCATGGACGCTTGGACTTTGGTCAGTTGCACCGTCACACCGGGCTTTCAATTTGAGGGCTTCACCCTCGCAGAGCCGGGATTTGACATCCCCGACGCGGTCTAGGCGTCTAGCTCGGCGTCCCAGTACAGATAATCCATCCAGCTTTCGTGCAAATAATTGGGTGGAAACTTTCGACCCAAGTTCATCAACTCGGCACTTGCAGGCTGACGCGGCGCACGGCGCAGGCTAAACCCGCATTGCTTCAATGACTTGGAGCCCTTTCTTAAATTGCACCGAGAGCATGAAGCCACCACATTCTCCCACGAGGTCACCCCACCACTGGCCCGAGGCACCACGTGATCAAACGTCAAATCCCCCTTCGAGGAGCAATACTGACAGGTGAATTCATCGCGCAGAAACAGGTTAAACCGAGTAAATGCTACGCGTTTTTGCGGTTTTACATAGTCCTTAAGAACCACAACCGAGGGCACGCGTATTTCCGTCGTGGGGCTGCGCACGGTGTGATCGTACTCAGCCACAATATCCACCCGATCCAAGAACGCCGCCTTCACCGCGTCTTGCCACGGCCAAAGGCTGAGCGGCAGGTAGCTCAGCGGCCGGTAATCCGCGTTCAGCACAAGCGCCGGATAGTGTTTCAGTGTTTGGGGGTCGCGTAAAAACGCGGTTTTAAAATCATCGCCCGTCGGGGGCGTGGGATGCGTTGGGGGGGTAATCCCAACGTCGTTTGGTCGTGCGTCCATCAAAGACTCCGTCCTCGCTCCGTATGCCGCAGTGGCCACCAGAGCGGGAGCCCCGCCCCAGCAACTTTCACTATATATGGCGGCTGCCATCTGGCAAGACCCTAGATGGCAGCTTCCAAGAGTGTCATACGAAGACGATGTAACGGGCGCGTGACGCTATTCCAGTCCCAACACGGACCGCATAAAAGCAAGCGAAACGCTTAGCCCATCGGGCGCAATCCCGTGGCCTGTGCCCTTTTGAACGTGGGCAAAGACTTTCTCCCACCCCGCCTCTTGCAACGCTTCGGCGGCTTTGGGCAGGCTTTCGACCGGAACCACATCGTCGGCGTCGCCGTGAACAAGCATTACCGGGGGGCGTGATACGACCTCTTCGGCTAGGCTTTCTGGCTCTAGCAAACGGCCCGAAAACGCGACAACGCCCGCAAAGGCCTCGGCCCGGCGTGGGGCAACGTGCAACGCCATCATCGTCCCTTGGCTAAAGCCAAAGAGAACCGTTTGCGCCGGGGTCACGCCGTGTTCCGCCATCAGATCATCAAGAAACGCGTTCAGGTCATCCACCGCGAGCATCATGCCCTTGCGCGATTCCTCCTCGGAGGAGCCATCAATCCACGGAATGGGAAACCATTGAAATCCCATAGGGTTCGCCACAGACCGCTCTGGCGCGTTGGGCGCGGCAAAGGCTGTGTCCGGCAGGTGTTCAGCCAGTGGATCGGCCAGCCCCAACAAATCTGGGCCATCTGCGCCGTATCCATGCAGAAAAACCACAAGGTTCTTGGTCGTCCCCGACTGGGGCGCGCGGCTTTGGTGATCGAGCGTGCGTGTCATCGGGTCCCTTCCCTTGATTTAGCCACCCCGTAGTAGGCCCAAAGAACGCGGGCTGCAACGGCGCGCCACGGGGCCCAAGCCTCGGACATGGCGCGGATCTCTTTTTCCTTTGGGCGCGTGTCTAGATTGTACAAAATCCGCACGCCTTCTTGGAGGGCAAGGTCACCCGGCGCAAAGACATCCGCACGCCCCAGCGCAAACATCGCGTATATTTCCGCGGTCCAACGCCCGATGCCGGACACTTGGGTCAATTCCTCAATCACCGCCTCGGTTGGGGCGTCGCGCAACGCCTTAAAATCGATCCGCGCCTCGGCAAGTGCCCGGGCATAGCGGATTTTCTGAGCCGATAGCCCACATACGCGCAGATCCTCATCTGTCGCCCACATGATTTTGCGTGGGCCTGTCAGTTTAGCGGCCTTCATCCGCCCCCAAATCGCATCCGCCGCCGCAACCGAGATTTGTTGGCTCACAATGGCATCGAGTAACGGCGCAAATCCGTCAGGCTTGCGGCGCAACGGCAGCGGCCCGGTTTGGGTCAGCGCATAGGCCATGCGCGGGCACGCAGCCGCCAACGCCATGGCACCTTCCGCTACACATTCCGGCGTCTCGATGATCCGTTCGTTATGAGGCATGGGCTTTGACAAAACTTTCGGCTGTATCGAGGGATGTCGTGACCGGCGCATCCGGAACGGGTGGCCGAGACAGCAAAATGACCGGCAATCCAAGGGTGCGCGCGGCGTCCAGTTTGGCGTAACCCATAGGGCCCCCTGAGTTTTTTGCGATCATGTGCGTGATACCGTGCCGTTGCAAAAGCGCGACCTCAACTTGCGGATCATTGGAGGGCAGCCCCACGATCACCCCGCCTTTTGGCCAGGGCGCGGGACCTGTATCATCAACGCGTCGAAGCCAGATCGTATGTGCGTGCAAGGCTTTGGTGTGATCAGCACTTTGCCCCCCGGTTGCAAGAAAGATGGTGCTGTTGGTCGGGAGGATGGCCGCCGCGTCCGCGAGGGTAGCCACCTCTTGCCATTGATCGCCCGATTGCGGCTGCCAAGCAGGGCGCAACAGGCGCAGATACGGTACGGCCATTTCACCACAAATAGCAGAGGCCCGCTGCGACATCTTCGCGGCGTAAGGGTGTGTCGCGTCAATAACTGCGGTGACACCTTCATCTTTTAGAAAGGACCGGAACCCATCGGCCCCGCCAAAACCACCTATCCTTGTGGGGACACCGTAGGGTTTAGGTTTCCGCGTTACACCCGCAAGTGACGCAATCACCGCAAGCCCGGTGAGCCGCTGGCTCAGCGCGCGCGCCTCACCCGTCCCCCCCAACAGTAACACCGTCATGCAGCGCGCCCAATGATGGTGCCCGCACGGTCGATGATAATTGTATCAACTTTAATATCAGTGTCTTGCAAAGTGATCTTCACCTGATTGAGTGCCCTATGCGCAACCGCTTCCGCAAGGTTGGGCCCCACACGGGTGTAGGCCTCAAGCGCGGTGTTGCAGTCCGTCAGATCCTGCCCAACCCAAGAAGATAGCGCGCCAAGGTCAACCTGAGACCGGCCCGAGTGCAAATCCATCGCGCCTTGGGCCAGTTTGCACATTTTGCCAATGCCCCCGCCAATCGTCAGACGCGGAACCGGGTGGCGCCGCAAATATTTTAGCAGCCCCCCCGCGAAATCCCCCATGTCCAGCATCGCGTGATCCGGCAGGCCATGTACCCCCTGCACGATCCGCTCAGACGTGGCACCGGTGCAGCCCGCAACATGGGGCAGCCCACTGGCTCGCGCCACGTCGATCCCACGGTGGATCGAGGCGATCCACGCCGCACAGGAAAACGGGCGCACAACACCTGTGGTGCCCAAAATTGATAAACCACCCTCAATCCCAAGGCGCGGGTTCCATGTCTTGAGGGCCAGTTCCGCGCCGCCAATCACGCTCACAGTGATCTCAACATCAGGGGTTCGGTCGTACGCCACGGCAAGCGCCACGACTTCTTCTTCCATCATCTTGCGCGGTACGGGGTTAATTGCGGGTTCACCCACGGCAATTGGCAGCCCCGGTTTGGTCACCAGCCCCACGCCCGCACCCGCGCGAAACACCACGCCGCCTGCACTGGGCCGGACGGTCACGCGGACCTCGGCACCGTGGGTCACGTCGGGGTCGTCGCCTGCATCTTTGATGATCCCGGCCTCGGCCTGATCAGATGAACAACGACCGCCAACCACCTCAAATTCTGGGTTTTCTCCCTTGGGCAGAATGACCGAAACCTGCCCCGGCACGGTACCCGCCCACAGGCCCATCAACGCGGCCTTCGTAGCCGCGGTGGCGCAGGTGCCAGTGGTCCACCCCCGGCGTAATGTGACAGCATCAGTCATGCCGGCACCCTAGCGACACGTGGATGCGTCGCCAATGGGCAAAGGCTTGTCGTCAGCGCATCTTTTCGCCGCGCTAAAGAACAGGCATAAGCGCGGCATGAACGACTCTGTTTCCTTTCCGGGCGGTAACTGGCCCGAGATGCGTACTGGCTGGGTGTGGCTATGTGGTGCTGGCCCGGGTGATCCCGGCCTGATGACGCTGCACGGTCTGAACGCGCTGCGTCAGGCTGATGTTATCGTGTATGACGCACTTGTGGGCGACCGCCTGTTAGAATGGGCCCCGCAAGCCGAGCATATCTATGCAGGCAAGCGCGGCGGCAAGCCTTCGTCCAAGCAGCGCGATATTTCGCTCCGCTTGGTTGAGCTGGCGCGCGCGGGCAAGCGGGTCTTGCGGCTCAAGGGGGGCGATCCGTTTGTATTTGGCCGTGGCGGCGAAGAGGCTCAGACCCTTGTGCAGCATGGCATCCCGATCCGCATCATTCCCGGCATAACCGCGGGCGTGGGCGGCTTGGCCTATGCGGGCATCCCCGTCACCCACCGAGACGTTAACCAATCTGTGACCTTTGTCACCGGACATGACGCCAGTGGAAACACGCCGTGCGGCTTAGATTGGGCCGCAATCGGCCGCGGCAGTGAGGTCATCGTGATCTACATGGGCATCAAACATATCGCCCAGATCACCGAGGCCATCATCGCTGGCGGCAGGCATCCGGACGAACCCGTGGCCGTGGTGCGCTACGCCACCCACGAGACCCAAGAAGTGCTCGAAACCACGCTTTCGCGCGCAGCGGCGGACGTCGAGGCCAGCGGCATGGGCGCACCTGCGATCATCTGCGTAGGCCGCGCCGTTAGCCTGCGCCAAGCCCTCGACTGGCAGGCCATGGCCGCCGGAGAGGCCCCGCGCAGCCTGGACCCATTGGACCGTGGGCGCCCGGCAGAAGTGTCGTGAAAGGCCTGATCCTCGCCGCACCCACCTCTGGATCCGGCAAAACGACGGTCACGCTGGGGCTGTTGCGCGCGCTGAGCGAAGCTGGCGTCAACGTCAGAGGCGCAAAATCTGGCCCCGATTACATTGATCCCCGCTTTCATGAGGCCGCCTGCGGGCGGCCTTGTATGTCTTTGGACGCATGGGCCATGGGCCCCGAACAATTGCGTGCGCTTGCCACCAAAGGCACACCAGAGCTTTTGCTGGTCGAAGGCGCGATGGGCCTATTTGACGGGGCGCCCCCGGCCGGAAGGGGATCCACCGCAGACCTCGCCCGAACCCTCGGCCTGCCCGTCGTCTTGGTCGTGGATGCCGGGCGCATGGCCCATTCCATCGCGCCTTTGGTGGCCGGTTTTGCGAACTTTCACCCAGAGGTTACGATTGCCGGTGTGATCCTTAACCGCGTTGGCTCCCCCCGGCATACTGGGATGTTACGGGCTGCCCTTGAGCCGCTTGGCATACCGGTCCTCGGTGCGGTCCCACGCGTGCGCGGGCTTGAACACCCGGACCGACATTTGGGACTTGTGCAGGCGCAAGAGCGGCCGGACCTAGACGCATTCCTCGATCGCGCAGGCGACACGCTTGCCCTAACGGTTGATCTAGACAAGCTGCATGACCTAGCAGCGCCCATCGCAACAGCACCCACACCGCAGCCCGCCAAGCCCCCTGCGCAGCGGATTGCATTGGCCTCGGACGCGGCGTTTGATTTCGCCTATCCGCACCTTTTGGACGCATGGCGCGCCGCAGGGGCACAAGTGATCCCGTTTTCGCCGCTTGCGGATCAGGCTGTGCCAGAATGTGATCTGGTCTACCTGCCCGGCGGCTACCCTGAATTGCACGCAGGCAAGCTGGCGGCGAGTGCCGTGTTTCTTCATTCGCTGCGGCGGGCCAGTGAAACCGCGCAGATCTATGGCGAATGCGGCGGCTACATGGTGCTAGGTCAGACCTTGGTTGATGCAACGGGCACTCCCCACGCCATGGCCGGCCTGTTGAACCTAGAAACCAGTTTTTCGACCCGAAAACTGCACCTCGGCTACCGCCGATTGCACGCAGATCACGGCGCCTTTCCCGGCGCATGGACAGGCCACGAATTTCACTACGCCACGACCGTCAGGGCAAAAGGTGAGCCGTTGTTCACCGCCCAAGACGCTGAGGGCACCAAATTATCCCCGATGGGTCTGCGCGATGGCGCGGTCAGCGGGTCATTTGCACATTTGATCGCACCACTGTGACCCGCGCTGGACGCGGTGCTGGGCAGACTGTAGGACAAGAGCATGACAGCAATCGTTGATTCGTCGACAAACGACGCCCGCGCCAAACGCAATGTAATCGTCTTGGTCATGGCCCAAGCGATTTTGGGCGCTCAGATGCCTATGCTCTTTGTGGTGGGCGGTTTGGCGGGCCTGACGATTGCGCCTTCCCCGCTGCTGGCCACGCTGCCGATTTCGCTGATTGTGTTTGGCTCAATGACCACAGCGCCGTGGATTTCACCGCTTATGCAGCGGATGGGCCGACAGGTTGGTTTTGTGATCGGCGCGCTTGGCGGGGCCGCTGGCGGGCTGATTTGTGCGGCGGCACTTTACCTAGATAGCTTCGCGCTGTTCCTGATGGGCAGCTACTCCACCGGCATTTATATGTCCGCGCAAGGGTTCTACCGCTTTGCCGCGGCTGATGGTGCATCGGATGCCTATCGGCCCAAAGCGATTTCCTACGTGATGGCAGGCGGCCTTGTGGCGGCTCTGTTGGGGCCGCAGCTGGTCAAGGTCACGAACGAAGCGTTTATTTATCCGTTCTTGGGCACATATCTCGCGGCGGCCGTTCTGAACATTGTTGGTATGTCGCTGTTTTGGTTCCTAGACATGCCAAAACCTGCGCCTGTTGCCGCCAACGCCCCAAAAGGCCGCACGAGGATGGAGCTGTTGCGCGACCCTGCCGTTTTGGTCGCGATCATCTGTGGGATGGTAACCTATTCACTGATGAACCTCATCATGACCTCGACGCCATTGGCCGTCGTGGGCTGCGGCTTTACGACCGGCGATGCGGCGGACATTGTGTCCGCTCATGTGATCGCGATGTTCGCGCCGTCGTTCTTTACCGGGCATTTGATCGCGCGCTTCGGCGCGAGCAAGGTCGTGTCCGTAGGCCTGTTGGCACTTGGCCTTGCAGGTGTGGTCGCGATCGCAGGTGTGGATTTGTTCAACTTTTACGGCGCGTTGGTATTGCTCGGGCTTGGTTGGAACTTTGGCTTCATCGGCGCAACCGCCATGTTAACGGCGAACCACGCACCAGAGGAGCGCGGCACTGCGCAAGGTTTGAACGATTTGATCGTGTTCGGGTTCGTTACACTGGCCTCGCTCAGCTCGGGCGGATTGGTGAACTCGGGGGCTGATATGGTCGCGGGCTGGACAGCCGTAAACATCGCGATGGTGCCGTTTTTGACGCTTGCCGGGGCGGCTTTGATCTGGCTTCGCTTGAGGCCTCTGGAAGTCGCCTAAGACGTTTTTCTTTGATCGCGATGCGATGCGCGCCTGCGGCGCTTATGAGTATTTGTGGAACAAAGGAGCGCGCTAAAGGCCTAGAATTGCGGCCTTTGCGAGGCTGATCCGTTTTTTGAATTCAGATTGGCCGAGGCTTCCCTCCGCGACGCGCATCGGGTTTTGAGCCGCTTGTTTCAAAAGCACCTTGACCTCCCACGCCGGAAGCAGGGCCGCGTTTTTCGCTGGTTTGAGGAGGTTCAGAGCGTGGGCCGCGAGGGTCCGAATGGCTTCGGGACGACCATCCACAAGGGGAATACGGTTTGCGGCTTCAAGCGCCGGAACTGCGCGGAACCAGTTGGCGAGGCCCAGTGCCCTGCCCCAAGCGCGAACGGCTGGTTCTTCGGAGGCGCGCGCGCCAGTAAGCCGAGCCGCTGTCCAGAGGACGCCTGCGCTTGTTTCATCGAGGTATTTTTCGAAGTGCGCCGCGTCTTCGAATGGGTCCTTGTAGATGTCCCATCTCCGGGCGGCCACAGCCAGATCGAGCGTGGCGCATGCCTCTGCATCCAATAGCTCAGCCAGCGGTGAGACAACTTCATGACGGCGCACCGCCCCACCCGCCTCTATCTCTTCGAGCGCATCGCGCCACCATTGCAACCGCATCTCTGCGATCATCGGTTCTTGGGTCACCCAAGGGGCGCGTGCGATTTCCACGTTGAACGCATACAGCGGGAAGAGTGTGGCCCGCAGCGCCGGCGGCGCAGCCATCGTTGCCAGAAAGCGGTCAGGATCGCCCCGTTCGACCAGTTCGGCGCAGGCCTGTAGGCTCACGTGTCTTGCACCAGCTTCCAGCGGATCGCATCGACCAAGGCCTCAAAGCTCGCGTCTACTATGTTGGCCGAAACCCCCACGGTGGACCAGCGGCGGCCCTTGTCGTCTTCGCTGTCGATGATCACACGGGTGACAGCCTCGGTACCGCCTTGGGTTATGCGGACCTTGAAATCCACCAGTCGGATGTCTTCGATCAGGTCTTGGTAGGCGCCGAGATCCTTGGTCAAGGCCTTCGCCAGCGCGTTAACGGGGCCGCGGTCCGTGCCTTCGGCATCCATGCTTTCGCTGACGGATAGCTTTTTCTCACCGCCGACCTTTACGACCACCACGGCCTCCGACAGGCTCACCACTTGGTCGTACTTATTTTTGCGCCGCTCAACCGTGACGCGGTAGCGCTTGACCTCAAAGAAGTCGGGGAGCTGGCCAAGAGCCTCGCGGGCGAGCAGCTCAAAACTGGCCTGTGCGGTGTCGTAGCTGTAGCCCGCATCCTCACGCGTTTTGATCCGATCGAGGATAAGCCGCAGCGCGTCCGTGTCGTCGGTCGGCAGGCCCGCGCCCTCAAGCCGTTTGCGCAAGTTCGACAGACCCGCTTGGTTTGACATCGGAATGATGCGCGCATTTCCCACGGTTTCAGGTGGGATATGTTCATAGGTTGCGGGGTTTTTCGCAATTGCGCTCGCGTGTAGGCCCGCTTTGTGCGCGAACGCCGAGGCGCCCACATAGGCCGCTTCGCGTCTGGGCACGCGGTTAAGAATATCATCCAGTTTGCGCGAAATCCGCGTGAGGTCGGCAAGGCCATCGGTGGAAATGCCGGTGTCGAACATCTCCCTATAGGGAGATTTCAGGACCAGTGTTGGGATCAGCGCAGTCAGGTTGGCGTTTCCACAACGCTCCCCCAACCCGTTAAGCGTACCCTGGATCTGGCGCGCCCCTGCCTCAACCGCCGCCAAGCTGCCCGCAACGGCCTGTTCGGTATCGTTGTGCGTGTGGATGCCCAGATGGCTTCCGGGCACACCGGCTTCGATGACCGCGCGGGTTACTTCCGCGATGCGGCCGGGCATTGTGCCGCCGTTCGTGTCACACAGAACGATCCAGCGCGCGCCGGCATCAAGGGCGGTGGTCGCGCAGGCAATCGCGTAGTCTGGATCAGCTGAGTAGCCGTCAAAGAAATGCTCCGCGTCGAACAGGGCCTCGCGCCCTTGGGCCGTGACATGCGCGATGGAGGCGCGGATCGCCTCAAGGTTTTCGTCAAGCGTACAGCCCAATGCCGTATCCACGTGGAATGGGTGCGTTTTGCCCACCAAGCACACCGCAGGAGTGCCTGCGTTCAACACGGCGGCCAGCACATCGTCGTTCTCCGCCGAGCGGCCAACCCGTTTGGTCATGCCAAAGGCCGTCAGGGTCGCGTGCTGTGTCTGTGCGGTTTCAAAAAACGCACTGTCTGTTGGGTTCGCTCCGGGCCAGCCGCCCTCAATATAGTCGACCCCAAGCGTGTCGAGCATGGCCGCAATCGCTTGTTTCTCAGCCGTGGAGAACTGAACGCCTTGGGTCTGCTGCCCGTCGCGCAGGGTTGTGTCATAGAGGGAGAGTTTAGCGCGGGTCATAAGGCCTGCCCCTGTTCGGCGTTCAGTGCGGTTTGGTGGGGGTACATCATACAAGTCCCTCCAACGCAGCCGGATCGAACCCCGTACCAGCAGACAAGGCCACGCCTTCCTTGCTCATCCGGACTTCAACGCCAGCGGCCAAGAGAGCCGTTTTCAATCGATCCACCTCAGTGAAATCCTTGGTCGCCATAGCCGTCGCGCGCGCCTCGGTTAGGGCGGTTTCATAAACACTCAGGTCCACGTTGTCCCAGCCCCCCAAGTCCTCGGTCAAAAGGCCCATCAAACGGGCCGACGCCAACAGAACCGCCGCGTCTCCCGCGCCCGCCAATTTGTGCAACGTCGCGATAGCCCCGGCCGTGTTCACGTCGTCACAAAGCGCTGCGATCACCTCAGGGGCCGCGGTTGCGGTGGGTTCAACGCCCGCCGTGAGCGCCCTCCACTTGCGCAACGTTTTCGCGGCATCCTCGGCTTTCCGTTCGGTCCAATCCATCGGCTTTCCGTAATGCGTGGATAGGAACACGAACCGGATCACCTCACCCGGCACGCCTTTGTCCAAAAGGTCCCGCACGGTGAAAAAGTTGCCCAAGGATTTGGACATCTTTTTGCCCTCGACCAGCAACATCTCATTGTGCAGCCAAACCTTCGCAAAACCCGCGCCCGGATTGGCGCAGCACGATTGTGCGATCTCATTCTCATGGTGCGGGAACATCAGATCATTGCCACCGCCATGGATATCGAAGGTCTCGCCCAATAGCTCATAGGCCATCGCCGAGCATTCGATGTGCCAACCCGGACGACCCCGGCCCCACGGGCTATCCCAACCGGGCGTCTCGGCGTCCGACGGTTTCCAAAGGACAAAATCCATGGGGTCATCTTTGTAGGGGGCCACTTCCACCCGTGCCCCCGCGATCATGTCGTCCACAGACCGCCCCGAGAGCCGTCCATAGTCACTATAGCTTGCGACCCGAAACAGCACGTGCCCCTCAGCCGCATAGGCATGGTCTTTGGCGATCAAATCTTCGATCATCGCCACCATCTGCGGGATATACTGCGTGGCCCGTGGCATATGCGTGGGTTCCAACGCGCCAAGCGCCCCCATATCGTCCAGATACCAGCCGATCGTCTCATCGGTGATGTCGCCGATCGCCCGGCCCGATTGCGCTGCACGGGCGTTAATCTTGTCGTCTACGTCAGTGAAATTCCGCACATAGGTGACATGATCCGCACCATAAACCTCTTGGAACAAACGGAAAAGCACGTCGAACAGGATCACGTTGCGCGCGTTGCCAAGGTGGGCGCGGTCATAGACCGTGGGGCCGCACAGATACATGCTCACTTCGCCGGGCGTTACCGGGTCAAAGGGCTCAACTTTGCGCGTGAGCGAGTTGCGCAAACGGATCTGGGGCGCCGTCATGGCCGGATCTCCTTGTCAGGGGCGAGCACATCTACCCGCCTGCCGCGCTCGGTTATCAGGTTGCGCTGCATCTTGAAACCCGCCGCCCGCATCCACCGCCCAGATCGCGTTGAAAAAGGTTTGCAAATCACTAATTCTCCAATAGGTTGTATTTCATGCTTGCTGCTGACGTAGATACACATTGTGCGAGCCTACGGGGCACCACGTTAGACTTCCCTTTCGGGCCCGAAATTAAGGTCTGGAAAGTCGGGAGCAAAATGTTTGCGGCCTATGCTACAGACGGCTCTGGAATCTCCGTAAAATGCCGAACAGCCCACAGCGCCTCGGTCCTGATTGAATTGGGCAAAGCAACCCAACCGCCCTACCTGCGTGAGGGTGGATGGGTCATGATTGGGTGGAATCGCCCCCGAAGTGAGATCATGGATCGAGTGACCACATCCTATGAGGTCGTACTCTCGACCCTCTCGCCTGCGCGGCGGCTCAGCGCGGGCAGCGCCGAGCGTTAACACCCCGTAGTGCGGTTTGACATGGGCGCGATCCCATGGCTTGGTGCGACCAAATCACAGTGGGGGACGCCGCAATGAATGTATCACACAGGTTGAGTGGATTGACCGGCGGCGGCTCCGACGGGTGGGATGTGTTCTACAAAGCACGCGCCATGAAGGCCGCAGGCACGCCCGTGGTTGAGCTGACCATCGGAGAGCATGACATTCGCACCAGCCCTGCGATCTTGGACGAAATGCACAGGGCCGCCCGTGCGGGCCACACAGGCTATGCCGCCGTGCCCGGCATCCCCGATTTGCGCGCCACCGTCGCCGCCCGTGTCCAAGCCCGTACAGGCGTCCCAACCGGACCACAAAACGTTGTCATCACCCCCGGCGGGCAATCCGCACTGTTTGCCGCACATATGGCCGCGCTCGACCCCGGTGAACGCGCGCTTTACCTTGACCCGTATTACGCGACCTACCCCGGCACGATCCGGGGCGCCGGTGGTGTGGCCGTATCCGTTCCCACCCAGTCGGAGGCCGATTTCCAACCCACACGCGCGGCCCTTGATGCTGCATTAGGCGACGCTCCAGCCCGCAGCCTGCTAATCAACACGCCCAACAACCCCACAGGCGTGATCTATGGCGCCGAAACACTTGGCATCATTGCCGATTTCACCTGTGCCAACGACATGTGGCTGATTTCGGATGAGGTCTATGACACCCAAGTCTGGGACGGCGCGCACCTGTCACCCCGCGCCCTGCCCGGTATGGCGGAACGGACCTTGGTGGTCGGTTCAATGTCCAAGAGCCATGCGATGACCGGCTCTCGGGTCGGGTGGTTGGTGGGGCCCGAAGACATCATCGCCCACCTCATCAACCTATCGACCCACACGACCTATGGCGTGCCGGGTTTCTTGCAGGACGCAGCTCTGTGGGCCTTGCGCCAAGGGGATGCGTTTGAGGCTGAAATCGCTGCACCCTTCCGGCGCCGCCGCGATCAAACGCTGGTCCAGATCAACGCCCAAGATATCGTGCGCGCCCTGCCTTCTGGGGGGGCGATGTATCTAATGTTGGATGTCCGTGCCACGGGCCTGAGCGGTGAGGCGTTTGCCGATGCCTTGCTCGACGCCCATCACATCGCGACCATGCCCGGCGAAAGCTTTGGCGCATCGGCCGCTGGCCACATCCGGCTGGCGCTGACGGTGGATGATGCGGCCCTGCGTTCAGCGGTCGAAACGCTTTTGCAGTTCGCAGCGCATCTCGCCTCTAAGGCGGCCTAGCCCCACAGCGTATCCGCCTTTGAGGTCTGAAAACGACACTTTGTCGCTTCCAAGCGCGCGGAACGGGGAATCGCGTGCATAGCTGGCACCATGAGCCGCAAGAAAAAACACCACCGCGACAATGATTGGAAGATCGCGCTTGTGAGCCGCACCATCGGTGCGGATCGGGGACGTGCGGCGCGGGGCAGACCGACCAAAGGCTGATCACCCTTTCCTGCCCTTACTCCAGATCGAGATCAAACATGAATGCAGAACCCAAACGGCGCAGTCCGCGCGCCGGTGGCCGCGCCGCGCGTCATGCGCTGCGTGCAGCCCCTCTTGCGGCCGATGTGACACCCGTTCGCGCCGGATTGCCCGGCGGCACGTTCAACCCGCTCAGCCAAGATGACATACTTGCCATCCATGAGGCCGCACTTACAGCGCTCGAAGAAATCGGCCTCGCGGATGCGCCCCCCTCGGGGGTGGAGATCATGACCCGCGCAGGTGCCACACTGGGCGAAGACAAACGCCTGCGGTTCCCACGCGCGCTGGTCATGCAATCGCTGGAATTGGCCGCACGTGAGATCACATTGCAAGGACGCGACCCGGCCCACGATTTGCACCTAAGTGGTAGCAAAGTGCACTACGGCACAGCCGGGGCCGCGGTTCATATGGTGGACGTTGAAACCGGCACCTACCGCGAAAGCACCTTACAGGACCTTTACGACGCGGCTCGTATTGCGGACCGTTTGGATAACGTCCACTTTTTGCAACGCCCCATGGTCCCGCGCGACATCCCGGACGCACAGGAGATGGACCTCAACACCCTGTATGCCTGCGTTTCGGGCACAACCAAGCACATCGGCACCTCATTTGTGGATGCCGTCACCGTGCCCATGTGCCTCGAATTTCTGCGTGAGGTGGCGGGCAGTGATGAGGCCTGGCGCGCGCGGCCATTTGTGTCAAACTCGAACTGTTTTGTCGTCCCACCTATGAAGTTCGCCACCGAAAGCTGCCTTGTGATGGAGGCCTGTATCGGGGCGGGCATGCCGGTACTGCTTCTATCGGCCGGTCAAGCGGGTGCGACAGCCCCTGCCCCCATCGCAGGTGCCATTGTCCAGGCCGTGGCTGAGTGCCTTGCGGGCGTTGTCTATGTCAACGCGATGGCACCGGGGCATCCGGCTATTTTTGGCACGTGGCCATTTGTGTCTGATTTGCGCACGGGCGCGATGTCGGGCGGTTCGGGCGAGCAAGCGCTGTTGACCGCAGGTTGCGCACAGATGCACCGCTTTTACGGGCTTCCCGGAGGTGCCGCGGCCGGCATTGCCGATGCCAAGCTGCCCGACATGCAAGCTGGATGGGAACAAGGGATATCGAACACACTTGCAGGGCTCGCCGGTTTGAACATGGTCTATGAAGCGGCAGGCATGCACGCCTCTCTTCTTGGGTTCTGCCTTGAGAGCCTCATTTTGGGCGATGACCTGATCGGGCAAGCCCTCAGGTGTGTGCGTGGGATTGAGGTTAACTCTGACACTCTCGCGCTGGACACGATGCGCAGCACCTGCCTTGGCGGGCCGGGTCATTACCTCGGGACAGATCAAACCCTGAGGTTGATGCAGACCGAGTTCATTTACCCCGCGCTGGCGGACCGAAGCTCCCCCAAGGAATGGGAGGAAAACGGCCGCCCCGAGTTGCTCAAGAAAGCCACAGCACGCAAGGAGGAGATCCTTAGCCAGCGGTCAAATGCGGTGTTCGATGCAGGATTGGACGCCCGCCTGCGCGCCCGGTTCCCGGTCAAACTGCCTGTCCAATAGACCTTAGGCCGTGAGGCTTGCCGCCTCACGTGCCAAAGCCTCGATCCCGGCCCAATCCCGCGCCGCAATAGCGGAGGCAGGAGCGACCCAAGAGCCACCAACACAGACCACGTTGGGCAGCGCCAAGTAGCTGCCCGCGTTCTGCGGAGACACACCACCCGTGGGGCAAAAGGTGATTTGTGGCAGCGGGCTGGCCAGTGATTTCAGCGCAGGGGCACCGCCCGCAGCCTCAGCAGGGAAGAACTTGAGCATGTCATAGCCCTGCTCCAGCAAGGCCATCGCTTCTGTTGCCGTGGCCGCGCCGGGCAAGAGCGGCAGGCCGTATTCTTGGCAGGCCGCCAAGAGATGAGGTGTGGCCCCCGGCGAGACACCAAACTGCGCGCCTGCTTCTTTGGCGGCTTTTACATCCGCCGCCGTCAGGAGCGTGCCGGCCCCGACGATCCCGCCTTCAACCTGCGCCATCTCACGGATCGCGTCGAGAGCCGCATCTGTGCGCAATGTGACCTCAAGTGCGGGCAAGCCGCCGGCCACCAACGCCCGCGCCAGATCAGCTGCCGTGCTTGCATCATCCAAAACGAGCACAGGCACGACGGGGGCTGCGGCGCAGATGGCACGTGTGGCGGAGGATTGTTCGAGAGGGGTCATAGTGTGGTCCTGTGTTGAGAGGTCGGGTGCCTCCGGCGGGAGTATTTGGGGAACAAAGGAGGCGGAGCGTGCTAGACGACCACACCTGCGCCCGTGTCGGCGCTGCCAGCGGTTTGGCGAAAGATGTCAAACAGCTCCCGCCCGATGCCGGATTGATTTGCGGTAAGGTCGGGATGCTTGATCGGACGATCCGTGACACCGGGTGTCAGCACTTCGAGGATGCCATTGGTGGCATCGACACGTACAATGTCGCCATCCTGGACTTGCGCGATCACGCCCCCATCAAGCGCCTCGGGCGAGACGTGAATGGCGGACGCGATTTTGCCTGATGCGCCCGACATCCGAGCATCCGTCACGAGGGCCACGCGCTGGCCGCGCCCTTGGAGGATCGAGAGCACCGGGGTCAGCCCGTGCAGTTCGGGCATGCCATTGGCTTTGGGGCCTTGGTAGCGGACGACAATCACAACATCGTCGGTCAACGTGCCCGCCTTGAAGGCGGCTTTGACTTGTTCTTGGTCCTCAAAAACCCGCGCCGGGGCCTCAAGGCTGTGGTAGGCCGGGTCGACAGCGGAGACCTTCATCACCCCGCGCCCTAGGTTGCCCGAAAGCTGTTTGAGGCCGCCCGAGGGCTGGAAAGCCTCTGACGCGGAACGGAGGATTTTGGAATTGAGTGTGGCGCGAGGCCCCGGTTCCCAGTTGACGCGGTCACCACTGAGTTTCGGCTCAGTGGCATAGTTGGACAGGCCCGCGCCCGCGACTGTTTTGACGTCCTCATGCAGATGGCCAGTCTCGAGTAGATCGTGGATAATGTAGGCCAGCCCGCCCGCCGCGTGGAAGTGGTTCACGTCCGCGAGACCGTTGGGATAGACCCGCGCCATAAGGGGCGTTGCCTCTGAGATATCCGCGAAATCTTGGAGATCGATTATGACACCTGCCGCACGCGCCATTGCGATCATGTGAATCACAAGGTTCGTTGAGCCGCCCGTCGCCATCAGGCCCACAAGGCCGTTCACGATCGCCTTTTCGTCGAGGATATCGCACACGGGCGTGTAGGCATTGCCAAGGCCCGTGATCGCAGCCGCGCGCTCGGTTGCAGCATCCGTCAACGCGTCACGCAGCGGTGTGCCGGGGTTGATAAAGGAGGCACCGGGCATATGTAGACCGATGAACTCCATCAGCATTTGGTTTGAATTCGCGGTACCGTAGAACGTGCAAGTTCCGGGGCCGTGATAGCTATCCATCTCGGCCTTCATCAGCGTGGCGCGATCAATCTCGCCCTTTGCGAATTGCTGACGGATCATGGCTTTTTCGTCGTTCGGTAGGCCCGAGACCATTGGCCCTGCAGGCACAAAGATGCCCGGCAGATAACCAAAGGTTGCAGCCCCGATAATCAGACCTGGGACGATCTTGTCACAGACCCCAAGGTAAAGTGCCGCATCAAAGGTGTTGTGCGTAAGTGCGACCCCCGTCGCCAAGGCAATCACATCGCGTGAAAAGAGCGAAAGCTCCATCCCGACCTGCCCTTGTGTGACGCCGTCGCACATCGCGGGAACACCGCCCGCTATCTGCGCGGTGGCGCCGACCTTGCGGGCGGCGTCCTTGATGCGATCTGGATAGTCTTTGAACGGTTGGTGCGCAGAGAGCATATCATTGTAGGCCGTCACGATCCCGATGTTGGGCGCACGCTCTGCGACCAGCGCGTCCTTGTCGTCGCCCATCGCGGCGTAGGCGTGGGCTTGGTTCGAGCAGGACAGATGCGCGCGACGCGGGCCATCTTCGGCGGCGCGGCGCATCCGATCCAAGTATTGGCTCCGGGCGGATTTGGAACGTGCCACAACACGCTCGGTAATGGCGGCAATTGTGTCGTTAACAGGCATACGTCTCTCCTCTTTCGTCACCGCCAAGTATCAATGTTAGCGCTAACGGTCAACCCTCAGAACGCGGGTTGTGATCAGGCCATTGGCTCCATCAGCACCTGTTCGCCCTCATCCGTGATATCCGTATAGAAACAGACCCTTCGGTTGGTGTGACAGGCAGGCCCGTTTTGACGCACCAAGGCGAGCAGACAATCGCGGTCGCAATCGACGCGCAGCGCCTCAAGGGCTTGGGTATTGCCCGAGCTTTCGCCCTTGACCCAAAACGCCTGCCGCGAGCGCGACCAATAGGTAACGCGACGTGTTTCAAGTGTTTTGGTGACGGCTTCTGCGTTCATCCACGCCATCATCAAGACCTCATGCGTGTCGCAGTCTTGTGCGATCACGGGGATGAGCCCTTGTGCGTTATAAGTCAGGGTTGAGGGGTCAAAGGCCATCGGGTTGCTCCATTGCAAAAGTCCACAAACAGTCTATCTATGACGCCACGCGGATGCACCCGCTTTTGTCCAAAACATCAAGGCACTGGCAGATGAGCGATACAGACCTGATCAAGCTTTACAGCGGACGAATTTTGGCACTCGCGGCCAATATGCCCCATACTGCGCGTCTGAGCGCACCGCAGGCCACTGCGCGCAAGCGATCACCGATGTGCGGATCAATGGTGACTGTCGATTTGGCGATGGATGACGGGCGCATTAGCGAATACGGCCAAGACGTGAAGGCCTGTGCACTGGGTCAAGCCGCGGCGTCTGTTGTCGGCTCTGGAATTATCGGGCGTACGATTGATGAAGTAAGCACCGCGCGTGCCCAATTGATTGAAATGCTGTGCAATGAGGGCCCTGCACCCGACGCACCGTTTCATGATCTGGAAGTGTTACTGCCCGCGCGGGAATACAAGAACCGCCATGCGTCGATCCTGCTGGCGTTTGATGCAGCCCTAGAGGCCGCTGAACAAATCGCGCCAAGCGAAACAGGTGGTTCACACTTAACGGCTCCGTAACCGATCTGCGCCTATGGTTTGGAAAGAAACCACGGGAGATTCGCAATGGTCGCTTTACCCGAGGGCCCAGAATTAGGCGCACAGGCCACCGATATTGACACCGCTGCCGTGACACGGCTTGCCACCCTTGCCTCGCGCACGGGCTACGATGTCGTGGACTTGGCTGGGTTCTTTGATGAGGTGGACGGCCTCGCACAAAACCAGATGGTCAGCCTTAGGGATGCGCGCAATGGTGCGCAGAACATTGAGACCGCAAACCAAGGCGTGATCGAAACTGTCGTGTCGGTCACCCAAGCCGCGACAGAAACGTTGGAGAAGGTCAAAGCCTCTTCCGCGTCGATTGAAGCGTCACTTGATACGACCAAAAACATGGCCGCCTGGGTCGCTGGCATAGAGGACCGCGTTGCCGAGTTGGACGCCACGCTCAAATCGATTGTCCAGTCGAATGGGCAAATCACGACGATTGCCAAGCAGGTTAATATCCTTGCGATCAACGCTACGATTGAGGCCGCGCGCGCAGGCGACGCAGGCAAAGGCTTTGCGGTTGTGGCTGATGCGATCAAAGACTTGTCCCGCCAGACAGCACAGGCCGCCGCAGGCATCGGCGACAATATAACCAACCTTGGTGATTGGACGACCGCAATGCGCGTAGACGCCCAAACCACCGCAGAGCAAACAGCCCATTTGGTCGACGCTGCCGATAGCACGCACGCAGCTCTGCGCGATATCACGCATAGCACCGAACGCACCCATCAAGACGCAACCAACATCTCGGCCCGCGCCCGTGATGTTGAGGCCGCGACCGCAGCCTTCGCCGCCCCGTTCAAACTGATTGAAGCGAGTGCGACGACCGTGGGGGACGGGATTACTAAGGCGCGCGGCCGACTTGAGGGAATGGTAGACAGCTGTGAGAAAATCGTCCAAGCAACCACTGGACTGGGCGCAGAGACCCCGGACAGCGCCTTTATCGCGGCTGGAATGGATATGGCGGAACAGATCGCCGATCTTTTTGAACACGCGATCGAGGTTGGCACGATTTCGCAAAACGATCTGTTCAGTCAGCAACTGACCCCGATAAACAACACCGCGCCGCAACAACATATGGCGCCATTCACCAAGTTCACTGATCAAGTCCTGCCGCCGATCCTAGAAGCAGCCCTTCAAATCGATGCGCGCGTTGCCTTTTGCGCCGCCGTTACACGGAGCGGATATTTGCCGACACACAATAAACAGTTCTCACACCCCCAAGGTAACGACACGGAATGGAACGCAGGAAACTGCCGAAATCGTCGGGTGTTTGATGACCGGGTTGGCCTGAAAGCGGGTCAGAACCAAGATCCATTTTTATTGCAGGTTTATCGCCGCGACATGGGAAACGGAGAGTTCATTCTCATGAAAGATCTTGCCGTTCCCATCACCGTTCAGGGCAAACATTGGGGCGGATTGCGGATGGGCTATAAACTATAAAAAACCGCCGCTCTCCGAGGAGGCGGCGGTGAAACCACTCGTTTTCGCAATGTTCATATGTCCAGAGGCAGTGGACTTGTCGAACTCAGCGCACACAATGGGGACAGAAGTGTCCGCAGACGAAAGCCAGTGGCAAAGGAGGGTTGCTCAGAGAAAAGACGGGAGGTGCAGAGCACCAAGCACAAGAGAGACGAGCCAAACGCCACCCAGCATATCCATCATTAGCTGTTCAGGGGCGCGGCGGATCATAGACACAAGGTTCGTCATAGGAGGCTCCTTAAGACTTAATTCATGAGTGTTGTCACTTTGTTCTCACAAACAGTACAGCATGTAAAGAACTTTATGAGAACATTCGTGAATAGGTACTCCAGAGAGTTAGCCAACCGAGATCAACTGGATCGCCCGATCTTGGCGCAAAAGCCATAAAAGCTGACGCGCTGCGAGGCCCCGAGGGCTTTGCAGCTCAGGGTCGTCATGGAGAAGTTTGCGAGCATCCGACTGTGCAATCGCCATCAGATCGGCCTGTTGTTCCAAGTCGGCAATTCGAAACCGAGGAACACCGCTTTGAGCGGTACCAATTGCGTCACCGGCCCCGCGCATTTGCAGATCTTGCTCTGCAATGAAGAACCCATCCTCGCTGTCCCGCAAGGTTCGCAACCGATGTTCGGCCGTTTTTGACAAAGGCGCTTTGTACATCAAAACGCACGTAGACGCCGCAGCCCCACGCCCAACCCGCCCCCGTAGCTGGTGCAATTGTGCCATGCCGAACGTCTCGGCCCGTTCGATCACCATGATCGACGCATTGGGGACATCAACACCGACCTCGATCACCGTTGTGGCCACCAAAACCAACAATTCCCCAGCGGCAAACGCGGCCATGGTCGCATCTTTTTCGGCGGCCGGCATCTGGCCGTGTACCAGCCCCACTTTTCCCTCGCCCAATTCGGCGCGCAGCAATTTGAAACGTGTCTCTGCGGAGGTCAGATCCACGACCTCGCTTTCCTCAACCAACGGGCAAACCCAATAGGCCTGTCTGCCCTCAGCTATAGCGCCGCGCAGATTTCCCACGATTTCCTCAAGCCGCGTGTGCGCCGCAAGTGCGGTACGGACCGGTGTGCGGCCAGGTGGCTTCTCATCCAAAACCGACACGTCCATATGCCCATATTGCGCCAATGAAAGGGAACGTGGGATTGGCGTGGCGGTCATGACCAGCATATCAACTGCGCGGTTCTTTTCCCCCAACATCTGACGCTGCGCGACACCAAACCTGTGCTGTTCATCCACAATCGCAAGGCGCAGATCAGCAAAGACAACATCCGGCTGGAATACCGCGTGGGTACCTACAAGGATATGGATATCGCCGGCCGCGAGGGCCGCTAGCTTTGCGCGACGTTCAGCACCTTTGTCGCGGCCCGTTAAAATTTCAACGACGATGCCGGCTGCTTCTGCCAAAGGGCGCAACCCTGCCAAGTGTTGACGCGCCAGAATTTCCGTGGGGGCCATCATGACAGCTTGGCCTGCGGCCTCGACAACAGTGACCATCGACAGTAGCGCGACCAATGTTTTCCCCGCGCCGACATCGCCCTGTAAAAGCCGTGACATCCGCACTGGCCGCCCCAAATCCGCACCGATTTCCTGTACTGCGCGCGACTGCGCGCCTGTGGGGGTGTAGGGCAAGGCTTCCATGATTTTGGCCGTCAATGCGCCGGATCCGCGCGACGCAATCCCCGGCTGTGCACGATCCCGCGCACGTGCCAACCCGAGTGTCAGTTGGTGGGCGAAAAATTCGTCGTAAGCCAAGCGCACGCGGGCCTCCGGGTGTGCGCCATCCTCAGGGGTGGGCCGATGCAGTATGGTTAATGCGGTTAACCAATCAGGCCACAGCCGTTGCTCCAGCAACGAACGGTCAACCCACTCCGTCAAGGCTGGCGCACGCGCCAATGCGTCACTCGTGGCCTTGAACATCGCCTTTTGCGTGATCCCTGCCGTCAGCGGGTAGACAGGCTCAAACGTCGGCAACGACCCTGCCTCATCCGGGGCCACAACGTGATCCGGATGCGACATCTGGATACCACCATCGAAGTACTCGATTTTGCCAGAGACGATACGACGTGCCCCAACCGGCAGAATTCGTTCAAGATAATCAGTGCGGGCATGGAAAAAGATGAGCGTAAAATCGGTCTGACTGTCGTGCACTTCTATCCGATAAGGACGGCCACGACTACGCGGCGGGATATGCGCGCCAACTTCAACCTCGGTGGTCACAACGCTGCCGGTTAGTGCACCTTGCACCGTCGGCACCGGGCGGCGGTCGATGATTGAGCTTGGCAGTGTTAACAACAAGTCTATGGGCGCCTCGACGCCCAAATTCGTTAACGCTTTGGCCGTTTTGGGGCCAATACCTGCAAGGGTTTCCGTACTCGCAAACAGCGGGAAAAGAAGCTCGGGACGGCTGCTCATGCTTGGCTCAGGGCCAACCACGCGTCCTCATCAAGGATCTCGATGCCGAGATCTGCGGCCTTTTTCGCCTTAGAACCCGCGCCCGGGCCCGCAACCAAAATGTCAGTCTTAGCGGAAACTGATCCCGACACCTTTGCGCCCATCCGCTCGGCCCGGGCTTTGGCCTCTGCCCTTGTTTGCTTTTCAAGCGTACCGGTGAACACGATCGTTTTGCCCGCGACGGGGCTGCCATCACTTGCTGGGGCTTCGACCCGCTGCACATCCAGATGCGCCACAAGTCTGTCTATGGCGGCACGTTCGCGCGGGTTGGCAAAGGCCATCACCAACGAATGCGCCATTACGGGGCCGATACCATCAATGTCGATCAGCCCCGACCAAGCGGCGCTGTTCGGGTCGGTTGCGGCATCCATCGCCGCGGCCAAACGGGGCCATGTATTGTAATGGCGCGCTAAAAGATTGCTCGCGGCCTCACCGGTGTGGCGCAATCCAAGGGCAAAAATCAGCCGGTTGAGCGGGATTTTGCGTTTTTCATCAATTGCCGCAAAGAGGTTTCGGGCCGATCGATCCCCCCACCCCGTTTTGTTTTTCAATGCCTGCAGGCCTGAGCCGTATCGCGCTTCTAGTGTGAAAATGTCCGCAGGTTCAGCAATCCACTCATCGCGGTAGAATTGCTCAACTTGTTTTGCCCCCATTCCTTCGATGTCAAATGCCGCGCGAGACACAAAGTGCTTTAGCTTTTCAACGGCTTGCGCGGGGCAGATCATACCACCCGTGCAACGGCGCACAGCGTCACCGGCCTCCCGCTCCGCTTCGGATCCGCATTCGGGGCATAAGGTCGGGAATTCAAAAGGTTTCGCATCTTCAGGTCGCCGAGAGACGTCGACGTCTTTGATCTTGGGGATTACGTCACCGGCGCGGTAAACTTGCACTGTGTCGCCGACCCGGATGTCTCGACCGTCGCGGATTTCGACCCCTTGCGCGTTTCGCCCCGCAATATAATCTTCGTTGTGGAGCGTCGCGTTCGACACGACCACCCCGCCCACAGTCACCGGGACCAATCGCGCAACCGGACTAAGCGCGCCGGTCCGCCCTACCTGAATGTCGATGGCTTCGATTTTTGTCCATGCGAGTTCAGCGGCAAATTTATGAGCAATGGCCCAACGCGGCGTGGTCGAGCGCAAGCCAAGCCGGTCCTGATAGGCCAGATCATCAACTTTGTAGACCACCCCATCAATATCATAGCCAAGGTCGGCCCGCTGCTCTTCGATTTTGTGATATTGGGCGATGAGGTTTTGGGCACTGCAAGCCCGTTGCGTAAGTGGGTTGGTGCTAAACCCCCACTCGGCCAACTGCTCAATCGCGGCGGCCTGCGAAGTTGCGATTGGGGCGGACGTTTCGCCCCACGCGTAGGCAAAGAACCGCAGCGGGCGACTACGGGTGACAGCCACATCCAACTGCCGCAAGGATCCTGCAGCCGCATTGCGCGGGTTGGCGAAGGTTTTTGCCCCTGCAGCTTCTTGCCGTTGATTTAGGGCCGAAAAGTCTTGGTGGCTCATGTAAACTTCACCCCGAACCTCTAGGATTTCAGGGCCTGAGGCGGGAAGAACGTGGGGGATATCTTCGATCGTTTTTGCATTTTGGGTGACATTCTCACCTATGGCACCATCCCCGCGTGTCGCCGCTTGCACGAGTTTGCCATGCTCATACCGCAAGGACAGCGACAGCCCGTCGATTTTTGGCTCAGACGTAAACCAGAGCGGAGTATCCGCAGTTAACCCGAGGTATTTACGGATGCGCTTTACAAAGTCTTCCACATCTTCGTCGGTAAATGCGTTGCCAAGTGACAGCATCCGCTGTGCATGAGTGATCTTACCAAAACCCTCCGCGGCAGGAGCCCCGAGAGTAGCAGAGGGGCTATCTTGGCGCACGAGGTCGGGAAAGCGCGCCTCAAGCGCTGCATTGCGCCGGCGCAGCGCATCAAACTCGGCGTCCGACATGATCGGCGCGTCAGCTTGGTGATAGGCAAGGTTTGCATCACGCAAAAGTGCCGCCAAGCGTTCAAGCTCAGCGGCGGCTTCTGTTTGTGTCAGCACGTCAAGATTGTCATCAAGCTGCATAGTATCCCCTCCGCTCATCACGGTAGTGATAGGAGGGTGTTGCCCGCTTTTCCAGTCCAGCTCGTACGATTAAGCGCCGATGGCCATGGGTTTATTCGATTCATCCTCAACAGGATCGCGTAACACATACCCACGGCCCCAAACCGTCTCGATATGTGTTTCGCCACCGGTGGCTTCTGACAGTTTTTTACGCAGCTTGCAGATGAACACATCGATAATCTTCAGCTCAGGTTCATCCATACCGCCATAGAGGTGGTTCAGGAACATTTCCTTGGTCAGCGTCGTGCCTTTGCGCAGCGAAAGCAGCTCCAACATCTGGTACTCTTTACCTGTCAAATGAACCGTCTGATTGTCCACATCGACCGTTTTCGCGTCCAGGTTAACCGTTACACGGCCCGTTTTGATCACCGACTGAGAGTGCCCCTTGGACCGCCGAATGATGGCGTGAATGCGCGCGACCAGTTCTTCGCGATGGAACGGTTTGGTCATGTAGTCATCGGCCCCGAACCCAAACCCTTTGAGTTTGTTTTCGGTGTCATCCGCGCCGGACAGGATCAGGATCGGGGTTTCAATCCGGCTCATCCGCAGTTGTCGCAGCACTTCGTGACCGTTCATGTCCGGCAAATTCAGGTCAAGCAAGATGAGATCGTAATCGTAAAGTTTGGCGAGATCGATCCCCTCCTCACCCATGTCTGTGCAATAGACGTTCAGGTTTGCATTCGTCAGCATCATTTCGATGCTTTTCGATGTCGTAGGGTCATCTTCAACCAACAAAACGCGCATCTCAAATCTCCATGTTTGCCCCCGGCGTTAACGAGAGATTGACTCGAAATGGTTAACTACTGGTTACTGTATGGCCAAATAGACAAAATCCTAAGTAACATTACCGAAATCGCTGTATTTGAGTGGTTTTCAGCCCAGAAACCCCATGCGCCGAGACCCCATAAACCCACGACGCGTACTCTTCTTCTGTCAGGGAATAGGTTTCTAGAGCCTCTTCCAGCGTCAAAAGTCCAGACTGAACCCCGATCACGACCGAGGCCTTTCGGCTGGCAACCCAGCGGCGTGTATTGGGCGAAGGCAAGTCTTCGCGGGTCATTTGGCGCCCATCCGGCAGGGTCACAGAATGGGGTTGTTTGGGCCGTCTGATAAACATGTTAACTATCTCGTGTGCTGTTTCGGCCCCCACATGCAGCCTAAGGTTTTAAGGACAAATGAAGTCATCCCTTGAGAATAGTTCAGATTTTCATATATCTGCGCAGAGTTTCCCGGAGATTGCCGCATGCCCCTCGACAAGAGTTTGAATTCCCTAGGATTTGCAAAAGCCCCTGCTGACACGCGTGTCGTTGTGGCGATGTCGGGCGGCGTGGACAGCTCCGTTGTGGCCGCGCAATTGGCCGAAGAAGGGTATGATGTCGTCGGTGTGACGCTACAATTGTACGATCACGGCGCGGCCTTGGCCAAAAAAGGTGCCTGCTGCGCGGGTCGTGACATTCATGATGCTCGCCGAGTGGCCGAGGACATGGGCTTTCCCCACTACGTGCTCGACTATGAAAACACCTTCCGCGAGGCGGTGATTGATGAGTTCGCCGATAGCTATCTTGGCGGGGCCACACCTGTGCCCTGTATTCGGTGCAATGAACGGGTCAAATTCAAAGACCTGCTCGAAACGGCCAAGGACCTAGATGCCGATTGCATGGCGACGGGCCACTATATCCAACGCAAGATGGGCGCCGCAGGGGCCGAGCTACACTCCGCCGCCGATGCCGCGCGGGACCAAAGCTATTTCCTGTTTTCCACGACGGCGGAACAACTCGATTATCTGCGGTTCCCGCTGGGCCACCTGCCCTCTAAGGAGGCCACCCGTGCACTGGCGGCCAAATACGGGCTGAGCGTCGCGGACAAACCAGACAGTCAGGACATCTGTTTTGTGCCCAACGGTGACTACGCCGCAGTTATCGAAAAGCTACGCCCCGGCGCGGGTCAGCCCGGCGACATTGTCGACACCGAGGGCCGCGTGTTGGCCAGCCACACCGGCGTGATCAACTACACCATCGGTCAACGCCGCGGGCTGGGCATCGGTGGTTTGGCCGATCCTCTCTATGTGGTCAAATTGGACGCGGACACGAAACAAGTCGTTGTCGGGCCCAAGAGCATGCTCGCCACCAGGTCTGTGCCTGTGCGTGAGATTAACTGGCTGGGCGACACGCCGCTGACCGCGCGGGATGAATGGCACGTGGGCGTCAAGGTCCGCTCAACCCGCCCCCCGCGTGAAGCGATCATTCGGCCCATCTCTGCGACCGAGGCAACTGTTGAGCTGATGACCGCCGAAGAAGGCGTCAGCCCTGGGCAGGCTTGTGTGTTCTACGACCTCGACAGCAGCCGCATCTTTGGTGGCGGCTGGATCTGGCGCGGCAACTAAAAGTCAGCCGCCACACGGGTGCCACGCAAGGGCCGGACCCGGCGGATGCTTTCTTGATACAGCGGATGCGCGCGATAGGCTGTCAACGCGGCCTCATCCGCAAACTCACCATACACCACGACATCCACCCGATCCGTCAGCGGATCGGTATTGCTGCTTTGCGCGACATCGAAGTTCTGCACACCCGGAATGCCCCCCAAAATCTTTAGCCCCTCAATAATCTTCGGAAGATCCGCTGGGTCCTTGGCTGTGAAAAACACAACATGGCGGATAAAATCGCGAGGCTGTTTGGGGTCAGTCATTCGGACGCTCCTTTCGGCTTTGATAGCTTGGGCACACACAATCCAGCAAGTCGAGGCCACCCACAAAAAAGGGCGCCACGCGGCGCCCTTTTGATAACGTCTGTTGGTCTTAGCTTCGACCTTTCCAGGGCACGAGCCAATTTTCCGCTTTGCGCATGAGGATATCGATACCGAAGCCAATGATCCCGATGAGGATGATCCCCATCACCACGATGTAGGTCTGTTGGAACTTACTCGCGGCGGTAATCATCATGCCCGCGCCGACATTTGCAGCCACCAGTTCAGCCGCCACAACGGTGCCCCAGCAGACGCCCATCGCGACCCGGGCTGCCGTGAAAATCTCAGGCAGGGAGTTGGGCACGATCACGTGGCGCAGGATTTGCCACTTGGACGCACCCAGCGAGTAGGCCGCATGAACCTTGGTAATGTTCACACCAGACACCCCTGCCCGCGCGCCAATGGCCATGATCCAAAGTGCTGCAAGGAACAGCAAAACGATCTTGCCGGTTTCATCAATCCCGAACCAGATGATGATCAGCGGGATCAGTGCCAAGGGCGGCACCGGGCGCATGAACTCAACGATCGGGTCGAACCAACCGCGGAACCAATTGCTAAGGCCCATGGCATAGCCAAGCGGAATTCCGACCAAAGCCCCGAGGGCAAAGCCCCCCAACACGCGGATCAGTGACCAACCAAGGTGCTCGACCAAGGTAAAGTTGCGGAAGCCATCTGTCGCGACTTCGAACATCGCCTCAACCACACGCTCTGGCGATGGCAGGTACAGGGGCTGCATTTGCAACCCAGTTGCGGGGATGAAGTTGAGCGAGCCTTTGTCGGTCATATTGACCTGACCGTCAGCCACGCTGACGGAACCGCCGGGGGCAATCGCCTCACCGTTCACAGCGATAATAGCATAGCCGTCCTCTTTGGAGCCGACGTCATTGGCCTGCACGCGGATCAGCTTGGAACGCCAAACGCCCACCTCATCACTGTCGTTCAGGGCAAAACCGTCACCGGGGGCCACTTCGGGTGGATCAACCTCAGTGCCGACCGGAAAGACGATGACCCGTACTTCGGCGTCATCCGTTTCGCCCGCACCATTTTGCGCGGTGTATTCGAACGATGTCTCGCCCTCAAACGGGCCGGGAACATGGATGGGAGAAATCACAGAGCCCGTAAACGCGCCCCAAATCATGAACAGAACAACCACCGAAATAACAGAGGCGAACCTGTTCGGGCGCACGGCGCTTTCGTCACCGAATGTCACCGTCTTGAGCGATGTGAAATCCTTGGGGCGGCTTTTCGCAGTGAGCGTGTTCACAATCACCATCGAGGCAACGAACAACGCCACATATGCGAGCAGAATAACAAGAGCAGTCATTTATGCGTCCTCCGCCCGACCCATGATTTCTTCTTCCATCTCCCAGATCATGCCAAGAATTTCCTCACGGGTTTGGGCAAACCGCGGATCCTTTTTGACATCGCGCAGGTCCGAGTTCACACCCATCTCTGCAAATGGCAGACGGTATTCTTTGTGGATGCGACCCGGGCGCGGTGCCATGACCAACAAACGTTCCCCCAGCAGCAGCGCCTCTTCGACAGAGTGCGTGATCAGGATGACGGTTTTGCCAGTTTCCTTCCACAGCTTCAGCACGAGGCCTTGCATCTTTTCGCGCGTCAACGCGTCCAGCGCGCCAAGCGGTTCATCCATCAAGATCACGTCCGGGTCATTCGCAAGACAGCGGGCCAAAGCCACACGCTGTTGCATCCCGCCGGACAATTCATAGATCGCTTTATCCTTAAAATCACCCAGACCGGTGATTTCCAACAGGTGGTCCGAGCTTTCGCGCCGCTCCGCCTCGGGGGTGCCCTTCATCCGGGGGCCAAACTCGACGTTGTCACGCACCGACATCCATTCGAACAACGCACCCTGCTGAAACACCATACCGCGTTCGGCATCGGGGCCTTGGACCGTATGGTCGTTCAGGACGATTTTGCCTGCGGTCGGCGCAAGAAACCCTGCGACAATGTTCAAAAGCGTAGTCTTGCCGCAGCCCGAGGGGCCCAGCACACTCATTAATTCGCCTTTTTGAAGCTGAAGGGACACGTCCTTCAATGCTTGCACATGACCTCCGTTAGGAAGGTCAAACCGCATCGAGAGGTTCTCGATTGCGAGCCCGGTGGTCATCGGGATCTCCAATTCTGAAAAGGTCAGACAATAGAAAAGGGCCGCGCGGATTGCCCGCGCGGCCCAAAATGCGACTTACATGCCTTTGGCAGCAGCCAAAGGAGCCGTGTCTACGGCGTCAGCGTAAGTGCCCAGAGCCGATGGGATCGAGCCTGCATCGACGAACACGCCAGCCACGCCGGACATGAAGTCAGCAGCACCGCCACCGAGCCATTTCTCGGACAGCTGATCCTCAGCAGAGGGGAACACGAACGTGGCCATAGTGGCTGCTGTTGCGTCTTCGTCCATGCCCGCGTCTTTTGCGATGACGGGCAGCATTTCAGCCTGAGCCGCAGCACCTGAGTTCCAGCGATCATTCATGTCTGCGGTGATCTTGAGGAACTTGGACAGCAACTCACCCTCTTCGGCGACGAAATCAGCAGGTGCCGATGTGACGTCAAACACGAGAATGCCCAGGTCTTCTTTTTCTGCGCCAGTCAGCAGGACGTTGCCGTGATCCAGCATGGTGCGCAGCGAACCGCCCCAGCCACATGCCATGTCGAGCGAGCCTTGTGCGAACGCAGGTGCGGATTCGTTAGGGGCCATGTCAACGACTTCCAGCTTCGAGATATCGACGCCGAAGTGGTTCATCTGGCTCAGGAAGCCATAGTGTGCAGCGGTCCCGAGTGGCACAGCAACGCGCTTGCCCTCAAGGTCCATTACGTTGGTTTTGTCGATTTCGAGCGCAGAGGACACGACGCAGTTGTCGTTTTCCGAATAGCTCACAGCAACATCGACGGCCTTGATGTCTTGGCCTGCGGATGCAGCAACCACGAAGGGTGGCACACCTTGGCTGACAGAAATCTGCACGTCGCCCGACGCCATTGCAGCGGACATTGCGGTACCGGCGTCGAACGACACCCAGTTGATTTTGACGCCCATTTCTTCTTCGTAGATGCCGTTGGCTTTGGCGTACTGGAATGGCATCGGCCACTCGAGGAAGTAGGCGACAGTGATCTCACCGCCGTGGCCACCAGCCATCGCAGCCTGAGCACCTGTCAGCATCGCGAGGGCCCCGACGGCGCCCATAAGTTTGGATTTCATACGCATAATACGTCTCCCGGTTTTGCGTTGTTCAGGCCACCCAAGGTCATACCCAGGCCATCCTGATGGATACATTTACAGCATCCTTGGCCGCAGCTTAGGGTGGCTTTGTCGCGAATGGCAATCCCAACATTTGCCAGACAATATTTGGATATATTGCGTAATTACATCTGGCCCTATATCGCCGCCTCACCCTTAGGCACAGTGCCGAAAACCAATGCATCTTTTTGACCGGAGTCTTGTCAAATGTCCGTCACTGCCGCACCGCCCTCTGCTATTCCCAATGACATCTCCAGCGTGATTGAGGCCGACCGCGCCCACGTTTGGCACCATCTGCTGCCCCACAAGCCACTCGAAACCACTGACCCGCGCATTATCGTTGAGGGCAAGGGTATGCGCGTGTGGGACGCCACAGGAAAAGAGCACCTTGATGCGGTGTCGGGCGGCGTTTGGACCGTAAACGTGGGCTACGGTCGCGAAGAAATCGCAGATGCCGTGCGCGACCAGCTGGTGAAGCTGAACTACTTTGCCAACTCCGCGGGCTCGATACCCGGTGCGCAGTTCGCTGAAATGCTGATCGATAAGATGCCCGGCATGAGCCGCGTTTATTATTCGAATTCAGGGTCTGAGGCCAATGAGAAGGTCTTTAAGATGGTCCGCCAGATCAGCCAATTGCGGCACGGCGGCAAGAAATACAAAGTCCTCTACCGCGAACGCGACTATCACGGCACGACGATCACGGCCCTTTCCGCCACAGGTCAGCCGCAGCGCGCAGCTCAGTATGGCCCCTACACCCCCGGTTTCGTTGAGGTTCCGCATTGCCTTGAGTATCGCAACCAATTCCCCGACGCAGAGGATTACGGCATCGCCGCGGCCAACGCGATCGAAGAGGTCATCCTGCGCGAAGGCCCTGATACGGTTGGTCTTTTGTGTCTTGAGCCGATCACTGCTGGCGGCGGTGTCATCACCCCACCCCCTAGCTACTGGCCCCGCGTTCAGGAGATTTGCAAAAAGTACGACGTCCTTCTGCACATCGATGAAGTCGTGTGCGGCGTCGGCCGGACGGGCACTTGGTTTGGCTATCAGCACTACGGGATTGAGCCTGATTTCGTCACCATGGCCAAGGGCGTGGCCTCTGGCTATGCCGCGATTTCGTGCACCGTGACCACCGAGGCCGTGTTCGAGATGTTCAAAGATGACGTGTCGGACCCGCTGCATTATTTCCGCGACATTTCGACATTTGGGGGCTGCACAGCGGGCCCGGCCGCCGCGATCGCGAACATGAACATCATTGTTCGTGAAAACCTGCTTGAGAACACAATCGCCATGGGCGAACGGTTTGTGAACAACCTGCAGGGCCTCGCGGAAAAGCACCGTGTCATCGGTGACGTGCGCGGTAAGGGTTTGTTCTGTGGCGCAGAATTGGTTGCTGATCGCGCCACCAAAGAGCCCGCCGATGAAAAGAAGGTCCAAGCCGTCGTGGCCGACTGCATGGCGCAGGGCTTGATCATCGGGGCGACCAACCGGTCGCTGCCGGGGTTCAACAACACGTTGTGCTTCTCGCCGGCGTTGATCTCGACTGCGGACGACATTGATGAGATCACGGCAGGCGTCGACAAGGCCCTGACCCGCGTATTCTCTTAAGTCCAGACCCGGTACGTAGCAGGTCCAACAAAGGCTCTACCTTTATGTCCAAATTCTGACTAAGGGTAGAGCCACATGTCTATCGCCGTCGAATCCTTTCTGCTCAATCCCACCAACACCGGCACGCTTCAGCGTCAGGTGCAGGACCTTGTGACGGATGGCATTCTAGGTGGCAGGTTCCGTCCCGGCGACAGGCTGCCGTCCTCTCGCAAGCTTGCGACACACCTTGGGATCAGCCGCATTACCGTGACCCTCGCTTACACCGAATTGGTGGCGAACGATTACCTCACATCACGCGGACGCTCGGGCTATTTCGTATCAGATCAGGCGCCCGCACCGGTCGACACGCTGCCCCCGCCTGCTGGGCCATCAACGGTGGATTGGTCGCGCACTTTGGGCGGGCGGATTGGCACATCGCTTACGATTTCGCGACCCGAGGCTTGGCGCGACTACCGCTATCCGTTCATCTACGGCCAACCCGATCAGCGGCTCTTTGACCATCAAAGCTGGCGGCGCTGCGCGATGCAGGCCTTGGGGCGACGGGATTTCGACGCCCTAACCGCTGACGCCTATGAGGCCGATGACCCGGAGCTGGTTGCTCAGATCATTCGCCTTATCCTGCCGCGCCGTGGTATTTCGGCGCGCCCTGATCAGGTCCTGATCACGCTTGGGGCTCAGAACGCGCTTTGGACAGCGGCGCAGGTCCTTCTGACGCAACGCCGAACGGCGGCGATGGAGTATCCCTGCTATCCTGTTTTGCGCGATATCCTTACCCAAAGCCGATGCAATACGACCGAGCTGACCGTGGACAACGCGGGCCTACGCCCCGAAACCATCCCACCCGAGACAGACGTGTTGTTCACCACGCCATCGCATCACTGCCCCACGTCTGCGACCCTTCCGCTGGACCGTCGCCGCGCGCTCTTGAAACGCGCACAAGACGACGATTTTTTGATCGTTGAGGACGACTACGAATTTGAGTTGGGCTTTATGACCCGCCCTGCCCCCGCGCTCAAATCGCTCGATACGGATGGGCGCGTGATTTACATCGGCTCGTTTTCCAAGTCGCTCTTTCCGGGGCTGAGGTTGGGCTACATGGTAGCGGCGGCCCCCGTCATCCGCGAGGCGCGCTCGCTGCGGGGGCTGGTTTTGCGCCACCCGCCCGGTCACATCCAACGCTTTGCGGCCTACTACCTGACCCACGGCTATTATGATGCGCAGGTTCAGCGCACCGCCCGCGCCTTTCGCGCGCGGCGTGAGGTGCTGGACGAAAGCCTTGCGCGCAATGGGTTGGAGCCTGCGGGGCGCAATGGCTTTGGCGGGTCCAGCGTTTGGATGCGCACCCCGGACGGGGTGTCTGCCGATGATCTGGCCGCGCGCCTACGTGCAAGGTCCGTGTTGATCGAACCGGGCGCTGCCTTTTTCCGGCCCGGCGACGCGCGTGGACAAAACCACTACCGGTTGGGGTATTCATCCATCGACTCGACCGCCATACCCACAGGCACCGCCCTCATTGCCGAGGAATTGGCCCGCCTACAGCGGTAAAGCGGTGGTGGATTTAATCTCTTCCATCGAAAGCAGCGCGGTCACGTTATACACCCGCACCTCTGAGATCAAAGCCTGATAGAACACATCATAGGCCCGCGCATTCGCGACCCGCACCTTGAGTATATAATCGATTTCCCCGGCGAGCCTGTGCGCCTCCAGTACCTCATCCCGGGCCATGAGCGCTTTCAGGAACTTGGCCTGCCACTCTGCCTCATGCTCGGACGTGCGGATCAAGACAAAGAAACACGCCTCAAGCCCCAAGGCATCTGCATCCAAAACGGCAGTGGTCGCCTTGATCACCCCGCCTTCGCGCATCTTGCGGATTCGGTTCCATACTGGCGTCTTCGAAGACCCAATTTTCTTGGCAATTTCATCAAGACTTTGTGAGGCGTCCGCTTGCAGCTCCGCAAGGATTTTCCTGTCTGTCTCATCAAGGCGCATCGCCATTCCGTATTCTCCGCTTTTTCCAAACGCTCATTCCAAATCCGAACAGGATCGGGACGTTGTTTCTTATCTACGCGGATGCGGTGCAATTAACCAGAACATTGTTCTATATTAGAGGGGAACCGAAGAGGCACGCAATGCAACACTTCCCCATCTTTATGGCCGTCGCGGGACGGCGCATCGTTTTGTCCGGCGGCGGTGACGCGGCTCTCGCGAAACTGCGCCTTCTGCTCAAGACCGAAGCCAACGTCACAGTCTTCGCCGCAGACCCTGCACCCGAGATCCAGACGTGGGCCCAGCAAGACCGCCTAACGCTGCACCCCCGCGGAATGGAACCCGGTGATGCCATGTGTGCCGTCCTGTTCTACGCCGCCAACGAAGATGCGACCGAAGACGCCCGCGTGGCCGATATAGCCCACCGCGATGGCGCGCGCGTCAACATCGTCGACAACCTTTCCGACAGCCAATTCATCACACCGGCAATCGTCGACCGGGACCCCGTTGTCGTGGCCATCGGCACAGAAGGTGCCGCCCCGGTTTTGGCCCGCGCAATCAAGCGCGACCTTGAGGAAAAGCTGCCAGCGCAACTGGGCACCTTGGCCCGTATCGGCAAAACATTTCGCCGCGCAGTTGAGGTTCTGCCATTCGGCAAGGCACGGCGTGATTTTTGGGCTGAGTATTATTTTGACCACGGCCCCAAGTCGTTGGAACTGGGCGAAGACGCGGTCATTCCGGCACTTGAAGATCACCTGGCAAACACCCTGAATAAATCAGAAGAGGTCGGCCATGTTGATCTGGTCGGCGCAGGTCCGGGTGATCCTGACTTATTGACGCTCAAGGCGCGCAAGGCGTTGGACAAGGCCGATGTCGTCATCCACGACCGCCTCGTGCCACATACAATTCTTGAGCTGGCCCGCCGCGAAGCCACGATCATTGATGCGGGCAAAACTGGGTTTGGCCCCTCGACACCGCAAGGTGATATTGACGCCCTGATCGTCGAGCACGCGCGCGCCGGTGCACATGTTGTCCGCCTCAAAGCCGGCGACGCAACCGTGTTCGGCCGTCTGGATGAAGAGTTGGATGCGATTGCCGCCGCAGGGGTCAGCTACACGATCATCCCCGGCATCACCGCCGCCTCTGCCGCTGTTGCAACCATCGGGCAAAGCCTGACCAAGCGGGGCCGCAATTCTGCGGTGCGCTTGATCACGGGGCACGACACCAAGGGCTATGCCGACCAAGATTGGCGCGCGCTGGCCACTCCCGGTGAGGTTGCCGCCATTTATATGGGCCGCACGGCCGCACGCTATATCCAAGGCCGATTGACGATGCACGGTGCGGACCCGGCGACGCCCGTCACCATCGTAGAACACGCCAGCCAACCCGGCCAACGCATCCACACTGCGACGTTGGGCACGCTGTCCGACACTATGGCGGGTGTCACCGGCCCTGCCCTCACTCTTTACGGCCTCGCGCCGCGCGCCGCACTTGATGCGGTCGAAACCCTGCCCCTACAGGAGGTCGCCCAATGACCCGCGCCTTTACCCCCAAAGTCCTGACCGCCAACCACTTGCTCGAAGGCGATGTCGTCTACCTCAGCGCGTCTGGCGGTTGGGTGCGCGACCTTGCGCAGGCCGAAGTGCTCACCAATGAGGTCGACGCTCAAATCCGCCTCATCGAGGCCGAGCAACAGGTCGACACTGTTGTCGGCGTGTACCTCGCCGATGTCACAGCTGAGGGCCAACCCAAACACTTCCGCGAAGATTTTCGCGCGACGGGGCCTTCGAACTATGCGCATGGCAAACAGGCCTCAACCCAAGCGGAGCTGAACTAATGTATCAATACAATGACTTCGACACCGCATTTCTGACGGAACGCAACGCTCAGTTTCGCGCTCAGGTGGAACGCCGCATCAACGGCTCCCTGACGGAGGACGAATTCAAGCCGCTGCGCCTGATGAATGGGGTCTACCTGCAATTGCACGCCTACATGCTGCGCGTCGCGATCCCATATGGCACGCTCAACAGCGCGCAGATGGACATGCTGGCGCATTTGGCGGCGAAATACGACAAAGGCTATGGGCACTTCACCACCCGTCAAAATATCCAATACAACTGGCCCAAACTGCGGGACATCCCCGATATGTTGGACGATCTGGGCACCGTCGGGATGCACGCGATCCAGACCTCGGGCAACACGATCCGCAACGTGACGGCGGACCATTTTGCCGGTGCTGCCGCAGATGAGGTCGCAGACCCGCGCCCCTATGCCGAGCTGTTGCGCCAATGGTCCACGGATCACCCGGAATTCCAATTCCTACCACGCAAATTCAAGATCGCGGTCACTGGGGCTGAGGCTGATCGCGCCGTGATCCGCGCCCATGACATCGGCCTACAACTGGTCGAGCAAGTCGGAGAGATCGGGTTTAGGGTGATCGTCGGTGGTGGGCTTGGACGCACGCCAATGATCGGCAAGGTCCTGCGCAATTTCCTGCCCATGGCCGACCTGCTGCCCTATTGCGAGGCAATCGTATCGATCTACAACCGCCTTGGGCGCCGGGACAATAAATACAAAGCCCGCATCAAGATCACCGTGCATGAGAACGGAATTGAGACAATCCGCGACCAAGTTGAGACGCGTTTTGCGCAGATCCGCCCGGCCTTTACCGGGGTCGATCAGACCCTTTTAGCGGACATCAAAGCCCAATTTGCGGCCCCCGATTTTGCCAAGAAATCCGAGGCACCATTTACGGCGGCCTATGATGCCGACCCGGTTTTCCGGTCTTGGGCGGATACGAACCTGACCGCGCACAAGGCACCGGGCTACGCCATTGTGTCGATCTCAATCAAGAAACAGGGCGACACCCCGGGCGATGCGACGGCCGAACAAATGCGTGCTATGGCTGAACTTGCCCGCACCTACGGGCATGACGAATTGCGCATTTCGCATGAGCAAAAC
Source organism: Thalassobacter stenotrophicus (assembly GCF_001458315.1). Taxonomy (GTDB): domain Bacteria; phylum Pseudomonadota; class Alphaproteobacteria; order Rhodobacterales; family Rhodobacteraceae; genus Thalassobacter; species Thalassobacter stenotrophicus. Next base: position 162,704 of record NZ_CYRX01000031.1, read on the forward strand.
GTGATCCTGCCCCATGTTCACCGCGCCGATCTGCCTGCGCTGCACGCCACGCTTAAGGCGCATGGCTTGGCGACCTCTAACATTGGCCTCATCTCGGACATCATCGCCTGCCCTGGCATGGATTATTGCGCGCTTGCGACGGCTCGCTCGATCCCTGTTGCGCAACAAATCGCCACCCGGTTTGATGAACTGAAGCTGGAGCATGACATTGGTGAGCTAAAGATCAAAATCTCGGGCTGCATCAACGCCTGCGGGCACCACCACGTGGGTCACATTGGCATACTAGGCTTGGATCGCGCCGGAGTTGAGAACTATCAGATCACACTTGGCGGCGACCATACCGAGACCGCGGCAGTCGGCGAACGGGCGGGCCCCGGCTTTGCCTACGATGAAATCGTGCCCGCGATTGAGCGTCTGATTGCGGCGTATCTCCATCTGCGCAACAGCCCGGATGAGCGCTTCATCGACGCCTATCGCCGCCTCGGCCTCGCGCCGTTTAAGGCCGCCCTTTATCCGGCCGTGAACGCAGGGGGCAAAGCCGATGCCGCTTGATTTTGAAGGCCCCATGACCGACCGGGTCGCGGGCCTCAACGCCGCATACAAGCACCATTCGGCCTTTGCTGTGCTGTCGCGCGCCTTGACCGATCCGGACGTCGGCCGCATCGCGTTGGTGTCTTCTTTTGGGGCGGAATCCGTTGTGCTGTTGCATATGCTGTCCGTCATGGACCGCAACACGCCCGTACTGTTCCTTGAGACAGGCATGCTGTTCCCCGAAACCCTGAGGTATCAGCAGGACCTTGCGGAGCACTTGGGCCTGCGCGACGTACGCCTGATCCGGCCGGACACGAACGCAACCTTTGCCCACGACCCGGAAGGGGATCTGCACCAACGCGACGCTGATGCCTGCTGCGCCTTGCGCAAAACCGCGCCACTGGACCGCGCTTTGGGGGACTTTGACGCGTGGATCACCGGGCGCAAACGCTTCCAATCCGGGGACCGCGCAGCGCTTGAATTCTTTGAAGCCGGCGATCTGCGCATCAAGGTGAACCCCTTGGCCCATTGGGCGCCCGCCGACGTGGCTGACTATATGGACAACAACAAACTGCCACGCCATCCACTTGTGGCGCAGGGCTATCCATCTATTGGCTGCGCGCCTTGCACATCGCGGGTCGCACCCGGCGATGACCCACGCTCTGGCCGGTGGCGGGGCAAAGAAAAAACCGAATGTGGTATCCATTTTACAGCGCGCGGCGCTGAACGCGGCACAGCCTCTGGCGCTGTGGTCGCAGGTTAGGACATGACTATGACGAACGTTTTGATCCAAGACACAGGCTTTGTGGCCGATGATTTCACCGGCACGTTTTTGCCCCCCGAGGCCCTGCCCGCCAACGATGCGGCCTTGGCCGTGGATCTAGGATCTGATGCCGATTTAGCCGTGTTGGATGGCCTGCTGGACCGGATTACCACCATTCGCGTGGATTTCCCCAGCTTTGCGGATGGGCGCGGCTTTACAATCGCTGCTCAACTGCGGCGGATTGGGTTCACAGGTCGGCTACGCGCCCATGGCCACGTGATCGCAGACCAATACGCGATGGCACGGCGGTCCGGCTTCGATGAGGTCGAAATCCCCCAAGCCCTCGCAGAGCGTCAGCCAGAGCCTGAGTGGCTGGCCCGCGCCGATTGGCAGACCCACAGCTATCAAAATCGTATGCGCGGATAACCTGCGCCAAGGCGCGGCCACCCGCCGCCTTTCCCTGAGACAGATCAAAGCCTATGAGAGGGGCACGCAGTATGTTGCGTGCGATTATACCCATGACCGAGCACAAGCCCTTGACCGACACCGCCACAGCTACCCCCGTTTTGCCCGATGCCCAAACCGTGACGGAGGTAAAGCACTACACTGACCGTTTGTTTTCCTTTAAAGTCGCCCGCCCCCAGAGCATGCGTTTCCGCTCGGGTGAGTTCGTGATGATCGGCTTGATGGGGGAACCAAACCCCAAGACCGGCAAGGCCAAGCCGCTTTTGCGGGCCTATTCCATTGCCTCGCCCAGCTGGGACGAAGAGCTAGAGTTTTACTCGATCAAGGTGCCCGATGGGCCGCTAACTTCACGGCTGCAACACATCACGCCTGGTGATCAGATCATCCTGCGGCCCAAACCCGTGGGCACGCTGGTCCATGATGCGCTGATCCCCGGCAAACGACTGTGGTTGTTTGCAACCGGTACCGGGTTTGCGCCCTTTGCCTCGCTGTTGCGTGAGCCGCAGACATATGAAGATTTCGATGAAATCATCATCACCCACACGTGCCGCGAAGTGGGTGAGCTGACCTACGGCCGCGACCTGATCGAAGCCCTCAAAGAGGACGAGTTACTCGCAGAAGTCATCGGCGAGGGTTTTTGGCAAAAGATCAAATACTACCCGACCACCACACGTGAAGAGAGCCCAAAGATGGGCCGCATCACCGACCTGATGAACTCTGGCGAAGCGTTTAAAGACCTTGGCGTGCCCCAACCCACGCCCGAAACGGACCGGGCCATGATCTGCGGCAATCTCGCGTTCAATCTAGAACTGAAGGCGATGCTCGAAAACTACGGACTGGAAGAAGGCGCAAACTCAAAACCCGCGCATTACGTGGTTGAAAAAGCCTTCCTAGACTAAGCTTCAACACCCAATTGTGGCGTTCCCGGGGCGGGGACGCCGCAATGTTTCACGAATTAAGTCTCAAATTTACACGGGTTTTGAGCGACTCAGAGGGCAATCAATTGTTCGTTCTGAGGATTTCATGACCAAATTTGCATCGCTCATCGCTGCCGCAAGCCTCGCCCTTTTTGGCGGTCCGGCCGCGGCCTCTACCCTTTCGGCCACCCACACGTTGACCCAAGCCGGCACTGTCGGCTCCGTCAGCACGCTTCAGTTCCAAGTGACCCAAGCGGGCTTGTTTGATATTTACACCGACGGTCCAACCATCGACCCGGTGCTATACCTGATCGCTGATGGCGACGGGAATGGCGCGATTGACGCCAGCGACCCCTTGATCGCGAGCAATGATGACAGCTGCCGCGTCGGGTTCCGGTCGTTTTGTAACCAAGCGGGTGCTTGGCACAACTCGCTGATTGAGGCGCAGAGCCTTAGCCTCGGCACCTATTTCGCCGTCGTGTCAGACTATTCGTTTTCAGTTTCAGAGGCCCGCAGCGGCGTAAACGGTCGCTTGGGCGAAACCCAACTGGTTGGCGATGTAACAACGTTTGTGACCTCAGCGCGTTATGGCGCGCGGGGCGGCACCGTGGCACCGGTATCGGCGGTGCCCTTGCCCGCATCGGGCTTTATGATGCTCGGTGCGTTCGCAATGCTCGGCGCTGGTGCGGCTTCCCGCCGGCGGAAGCGTTCCGCCTAGGACAGACACGCCATCCACAAAAGGGCGGCTCATCTGGGCCGCCCTTTTGCATTAATCTAAAGTCAGCTCACAACCCAAGTGCTTCTTTTACCTGAGAAATCACACTCTCAACCAGCTCTGGGTTATTGCGGGCCTCTTCTACCAATGCCGAAAGTCCGGTCTTTTGCAGGATACCCAAATCCGAGTTCTCCAGCGCATCAAGGATCCCGTCGGCGTCAAACCCATCTGCGGTCAAGAAACCCTCCAGTCCGCTGGCCTCAGGCACAGCATCGGAAACTGCGTCCGTCACATTTGTTGCCGCGTCGGATGCGGCCTCTTCGGCAGCCTCAACAGCACCCGTCACACTTTGGACGGCGTCATCCACAGCCTCTTGCGCCGTCTCTGCTGCTTCATTGGCGGCCTCAGCGGCGGCATCTGTGGTGGCTTCTACCGCGTCTTGCACCGTTTCAGCAGCCTCCTGCGTGGCTTCGGGTGCCGCCTCTGGCGGTGTCTCCTGCACCACTGGCGCAGGATCCGCGCCTTGAGTGTTCATCTCACCCAATTGCGTCCAGACCACAGCCCCAACTGCAACAAAAACCACCGCAACCGCCCCTACGATCAAACCTCGAGACATCTTCACGCTCCTTTTGACGACCCGAACAGCGGGCCACACAATTTTGAGATGCGGACTTTAGGGCTGTTATGCAAGCCAAGGGCAAACTTCGCGTTTTATCGGCTTGAAGATGCCGGTTTTCGCAGCTATTTTGCGCACTCTAGTCGGAGATCATAGAAGGATAAAACCGATAGCCCGCAGACCACACAATGCGCCCCCCGTTCGTGATACGGGACCGCGCGTGAATGACCGAATTCGTGCCACTGAAATCCGACTGATCGGCGCGGAAGGAGAAAACCTTGGAGTCGTCTCTCCCGCCAAAGCGATGTCGCTGGCTGACGAAGCCGGGCTTGATCTGGTAGAAATCTCCCCCAACGCTGTGCCTCCCGTGTGTAAAATCATGGACTTCGGCAAGTTCAAATATGAACAGCAGAAGAAAGAAGCAGAGGCGCGCAAGAAGCAAAAGATCATCGAGATCAAAGAGGTCAAGTTCCGTCCCGGCACTGACACCAATGACTATGATGTGAAAATGCGCAACGTTTACAAGTTCCTAGAGAACGGTGACAAGGTCAAGATCACGCTACGCTTCCGCGGCCGTGAAATGGCGCACCAGAACTTGGGCCGTGAGCTGCTTGAGCGTGTTGCCGGTGACGTTGACGGATTGGGCAAAGTTGAGAACATGCCCAAGATGGAAGGTCGTCAGATGGTCATGATGATTGGCCCCGTCGCCCGCTAGGCTTCGATCAACGCATATGGCCGTATTTAAGACGGTCTGACATTCCAAAAGGGCGGTTTCTCCGCCCTTTTTTTCATGGGTTCACGAGCCCAAGGATTTGCCCAAAATCGCCTTCACGTATTGGCGTGTCTCGCGAAAAGGCGGCACACCGCCGTGCCTTTCCACGGCACCAGGTCCCGCGTTATACGCCGCCAATGCCAACCGCCAGCTGCCAAATTTGCGGTACTGTTGGGCCAAGTAGCGCGCGCCACCCTCTAGGTTTTGGCGCGGATCGCGCGGATTTACGCCCAAATCCCGGGCCGTCGCCGGCATCAGTTGCGCCAACCCCAACGCACCCTTGCTCGACTTTGCCGACGCATTCCAGTTGCTTTCTTGCTTAACCAACCGGAGGAACAAGTCCTCTGGGATGCCATGACGGCGCGCCATTTCCCGCGCAGTCGGAAGGTACTGTGACTGCATCGACCCGGTGTAGCGCGGGATCGCCACAGCCGACGCCCCAAAGCTCTGCGGCTGCAACCGCACCGAGTTGGAGTATTGTTTGGACAACCGACCATCCATCAACTGTGTCTGGCTTTCAAAGATCGCCATGCGGTTCGAGCTGGACGCGGTGGTTGACTGCGCGGCAACCGACATCGGCACCGCAACCGTCGCAATGATCACCCATAACAGCCGCATCCTGTCCGCCCCCGCGTCCCTCGTTCCCGATGAATATAACAATAATTCGCAACATGGAAAGACACGGGGCTTTTGCGCCTTTCCTTCCCTGCCCTCGAATGGTTTTCTGCGCCAAACGGATTCGAAAGGGAGAACGGCCATGGCAGGCTCCGTGAACAAAGTCATCATCATCGGAAATCTTGGCCGCGACCCCGAGGTCCGCAGCTTTCCCAACGGCGGCAAGGTGTGCAACCTGCGCATTGCGACCTCTGAAACTTGGAAAGACAAGAACAGCGGTGAGCGTCGTGAGAAGACCGAATGGCATTCTGTCGCGATCTTTTCTGAGCCGCTGATCCGCGTCGCAGAGCAATATCTGCGCAAAGGTTCCAAGGTCTACATCGAAGGCCAACTGGAAACGCGCAAGTGGCAGGACCAAAACGGTCAAGACAAATACAGCACTGAGGTTGCTCTGCGCCCCTACCGTTCTGAGCTGACCATGCTGGATGGTCGCGGCGAAGGCGGCGGTGGTTCCGGCGGCGGTGGCGGTGGCTACGGTGGTGGTAGTGGCGGCGGCTATGGCGGCGGTGGCGGTGGTGGCGACTACGGTGGCGGCGGAGGCGGCTACGGTGGTGGCGGCGGCAACCAAGGCGGTGGCTTTGGCGGCGGCGGTGGTGCCTCGGACATGGATGACGAAATCCCGTTCTAAGCGGGCATGAAGTTCACCCCCTAACCTACTGAGAAAAATATATGTTGGTAAATCCCGATCTCGCCGCCACTCTGTCGCCCCCCGTGATGGAGGCCAGGCGGTGGATCGCGGAAACGACATTCCCACCAGAGCGGCCCTTGCTGAACCTCAGTCAAGCCGCTCCGGTGGACCCGCCCCCCGCACCGTTGCGTGCGGCCATGGCAGACATCATTCAAAACGACAGCAGCGCGCACCTTTACGGCCCCGTACTAGGGTTACAGCCATTGCGCGAACGCGTGGCGCAAACATGGTCCGACGCCTATGGCGGTACGGTTTCTCCGGCGAATGTGGCCATTACCTCTGGCTGCAACCAAGCGTTCACGGCAGTGGTTTCGACACTGGCGCAGGCGGGCGACAACGTCATCCTTCCCAGCCCTTGGTACTTTAACCACAAGATGTGGCTCGATATGGCGGGTATCGGTTGCCGCGTCCTCGAAAGCGGCGCAGACCTTTTACCTGATCCGCAGGCCGCCGCCTCCCTCATCACCCCGCGCACACGGGCCATCGTCTTGGTCAGTCCGAACAATCCGGCGGGCGTCGAATACCCCGCTGAGTTAATGCAGGCGTACTTTGATCTGGCCCGGTCCCATGGGCTGGCCCTGATCGTCGATGAAACCTATCGCGATTTCGACAGTCGAACCGGCGCGCCCCATAATCTGTTTCAAGACCCGGACTGGGACGACACCCTGATCCAGCTCTATAGCTTTTCCAAAGCATACCGCCTGACCGGGCATCGCGTTGGCGCCATCGTCGCTGCAACCGACCGGATGGCACAGGTCGAAAAGTGGTTGGATACAGTCACGATCTGTCCCAACCAATTGGGCCAACGCGCAGCCCTTTGGGGCATGGAGAACCTCGGTGAGTGGCTTGCAGGCGAACGCACCGAAATCCTAGCGCGCCGCGCTGCGATGGAGACAGGGTTCAAGAAACTCCCGGATTGGGGCCTGCTTGGGTGTGGGGCTTATTTCGCCTACGTGGCCCACCCATTCGACAAACGATCCGATGCGGTGGCCAAGTCACTGGTGCAGGACGCCGCCGTCTTGATGCTGCCGGGAACAATGTTTGGCCCAACCCGTGATATGGGCGGCTCTGGCCGGGCCGAAAACACCCTGCGCATTGCATTTGCCAACGCAGACGCGGCAGGAATAGCCACGCTATTTGAACGGCTGTCCGCCCTAACGCACTAAAGCCGCCCGCGCCCGCTTGCCCTGCCCTGCGCGGCTGCGTAAACAACATTAACCAAAGCCTTTCCAACGGAGACCCCGATGACAAAATCCACCACAAAAAAGGTGTCGAATATTGCCATGTGGGGTGTCCTCGCGCTCCTGATGTTTGCGCTTGCTGGCTTTGGCGTCACAGGTTTTGGCGGCTCCGTCCGGGTTGTGGCCGAAGTCGGTGACCAAGAGGTTACGACCAACGCCTATGCCCGTGCGATCCGCCAAGAGCAGCGCAACCTGCAACAACAGACAGGTCAGGCTTTGTCGCTGTCAGACATGCAGAGCTTTGGGATTGATCGCGGCGTTCTGGCCCGGCTGATCGCCTCTGCGGCCCTTGATAACGAAACAGCGCGCTTGGGCATTTCGGTCGGTGACGCGGAGGTCGCACGCCAAATCGCCTCGATCCCAGCTTTTCAGGGCGTTGACGGCACGTTTGACCGTGACGGTTATACCTTTGCCCTCCGCTCCGCAGGATTGAATGAGCGGGAATTTGAACGCCAAGTCCGCTCCGAGACTGCGCGTGATATTCTACAAGGCGCGGTCTTGGGGGGCATCAGCCCATCCTCGACCTTCGCCGAACTGATCGCCAACTGGGAATTTGAGACACGCGACATCACGCTGGTCACAGTCACAATGGCTGATCTGGATGCGGGTCCGCTGGCCCCTTCGGCGGATGAGCTGCAATCCCACTACGACGACAACGCCGCCACTTTCACGGCCCCCGAAGCGCGCCGCATCAAGGTTGCTTGGGCCACGCCCGAGCAATTGCTCAGCACGATCGACGTCCCCCAAACAACTCTGCAAGAACTGTACGAACAGCGCAGCGATGAGTTTAGCCAGCCCCCTCGCGTCTTGGCCGAGCGCCTTGGCTTTGCCGACCGCGCCGCTGCCGATGCCGCATTGGCCGAGATGACCGCTGGCACAACGACCTTCGACGCGCTTGTGACCGAGCGTGGCTTGACGCTAGACGATGTGGATCAGGGCGAGTTGGCGGCATCCGATGTGTCCGACGCTATTGCGGCTGCATTATTCGCTTCTGATGAGCCCGGCCTGGTTGGTCCCGTTGACACTGACCTCGGGCCCGCGATCTATCGCGTGAACGCCGTGTTGTCCGCCACAGAAGTTCCGCTTGAGGACGTCGCTGACGTGCTGCGGGCCGAATACGCCCGCGACCAAGCGCGCCGCGTTCTGTCGGATGCTATCCCCGAGATCGACGATCTGCTCGCGGCAGGAGCCACCCTTGATGAGTTGGCAGCCGAGACAGACCTAAGCGTTGAAACCATCGAATGGCGCCAAGGCGACAGCGATGGGATCGCGGGCTACGATGCCTTCCAACTTGCGGCGGCTGCCGTCCAAGACGGGGACTTCCCCGAGGTATTGGAACTGTCTGACGGCGGTGTCTTTGCGATTGAACTGCTAGAGGTCATCCCACCTGCTCTGCCCCCATTGTCCGATATTGAGGCTGACGTAACCGCCAGCTGGGTCGCCGCCTCAAACGCCGCGCGTGTGTTAGAGAAGGCAACGGCATTGGCCGACAGCGATGCAACATTGGAAGACCAAGGCCTAGAGACTGAGACCATCGCAGGCCTCGCCCGTGACGGAGTACTAGAGGGTGCGCCTCGTGCCTTGGCAACCCAAGTCTTTGCCCTCGAAGAGGGAGAGGTCGCCGCGATTGCGGGTCCCGACGCCACAGCATTTGTCGTCCGGGTGGACCGCATTGTATCGGCAGACCGCAGCGCGCCAGAGGTTGTCCAAACTGTCGACGCGCTTGAGCAGGCGATCCTGCGCGGCCGCGCCCAAGACGTGTTCGAAGCCTACGGCCAAGCGGTACAAGCCGACGCAGGCCTGACCGTGAACCAACAAGCGATCAATGCCGCCAACGCATCGATCGGCCAAGGGGGCCTGTAAACCATGGCGCTTTTGCCTGACTACGAAGCTTTCGCCGCCGGCTGGGAGGCTGGCGAGAACCAAGTCGTCTATACCCGGATCGCGGCTGATTTGGATACGCCGGTGTCGCTCATGCTCAAGCTCGCGGATGCGGAGCCTATGTCATTTGTGCTTGAGTCCGTGACTGGCGGTGAAGTGCGTGGCCGGTATTCGATCATCGGGATGAAGCCTGATCTTGTTTGGGAATGCAGGGGTGAGAGTTCGCGCCTAAACCGCTCTGCCCGCTACGACACCGATGCGTTTGAGCCTTGTGCCGACGCACCCCTCACGGCTTTACGTGCCATCCTCGCTGAAAGCCGCATTGACCTGCCCGATGATCTGCCTGCCTCTGCGGCGGGGCTTTTTGGGTTTCTTGGGTACGACATGATCCGGCTGGTGGAACACCTACCTAATGTGAACCCAGACCCCCTTGGCCTGCCCGATGCGTTGATGCTGCGCCCATCGGTTGTCGCCGTTTTGGATGGCGTAAAAGGTGAGGTTATTCTGGTCGCCCCTGCATGGGTCGGCTCTGGGCTGAACGCCCGCGCAGCCTATGCCCAGGCCGCGGAACGTGTGGCCGATGCCCTGCGCGCCTTGGAACGCAACCCGTCTGCCCCACGCGGTGAGGCAGAGGCGGCCGACCTGCCCGCCCCTGTGTCCAACTTCACCAAGCCCGACTATCTAGCGGCCGTGGACAAGGCCAAGGATTACATCCGCGCAGGCGATATCTTTCAGGTTGTCCCGTCCCAACGCTGGACCCAAGACTTTCCACTTCCGCCCTTCTCGCTTTACCGCGCGCTGCGCCGCACGAACCCGTCGCCGTTTATGTTCTACTTCAACATGGGCAGCTTTCAGGTGGTTGGGGCCTCGCCCGAAATCCTTGTGCGGGTCTTTGGCCAAGAGGTCACGATCCGACCCATTGCAGGCACCCGCCCCCGCGGCGCCACCCCAGAAGAAGACAAGGAGCTTGAGGCTGATCTATTGGCGGATGCCAAAGAACTGGCAGAGCATCTGATGCTGCTCGATCTGGGGCGCAACGACACGGGTCGTGTGTCCAAAATCGGCACGGTGCGCCCGACTGAGCAATTCATCATCGAACGCTACAGCCACGTCATGCACATCGTCTCGAATGTTGTGGGCGAACTGTCCGATGACCACGATGCACTGTCTGCCCTTCTGGCAGGTCTGCCTGCGGGTACGGTCTCTGGCGCGCCAAAGGTGCGTGCGATGGAAATCATCGACGAGCTAGAGCCCGAAAAGCGCGGTGTCTATGGCGGGGGCTGCGGTTACTTTGCCTCAAACGGTGATATGGATATGTGCATTGCACTGCGCACGGCCGTGATCAAAGACGGCAAGCTGTACATCCAAGCCGGTGGTGGCGTGGTCTATGACAGCGACCCAGAGGCTGAGTTCCAAGAAACGGTCAACAAGTCGAAGGCGATCCGGGCCGCAGCGGCCGAAGCCGCACGGTTTGCCGGACGCGGGAACGTCTAGACCTATTCCTCTGGCGGTAGGATTTCGAGCGTTACAGCCGCATACCAATCCGCAACTTCACGGATTTCTGTGTCCGAAAGGGCTGCGGCAACATCTGACATGATTTCATGCTGGCGATTGCCGCGCTTGAATGCCTTTAGCTGCGTGTCGATGTAAATGTTCGTCTCACCCGTGAGGTTCGGCGCGTCCAAAAGCACCGAAATCCCATCCGCCCCGTGACACGACACACAGTTCTGCGGGGCATCCTCCGCGTTCACCCCCTCCGGCAGTGTGGCGCGTACTTGGTGCGCGCCGTACCACGCCGAGACATCAGCGATCTGTTGCACAGACAGTCCTGCCGTAACGATGCTCATCATCTCATGCTCACGCTGCCCAGTTTTAAACGCTATCAATTGCGCCTCCAGGTAGGCTGTCGGCTCGCCCCCGATATGGGGCGCAATCGGGATCTGCGCGTAGCCATCCAGCCCATGACACGTGCGGCACATATTGGCGACCTTACGCCCGTTTTCGGCGTCACCCGCATTGGCAACAAGAGGGAGGCCCCCGGCGAGCATAAGCCCGCCGAGACCCAAAATTAACGCCTGCTTCATTGAGCCATTCCGACGTAGGCAATCCGCCATATCGCACCTGCGAAATCATCGGACACCAACATTGACCCGTCTGGCAGGAACTCAATGTCCATCGGACGACCGCGGTATTCGCCGGTGTCCTCATTCAGCCAACCATCAGCAAAGACCTGCGCACCGGCGGCATTTCCGTCCTCATCAAGGGCGGTGAACATCACGCGCGCGCCCACAGGCTCTGTCCGGTTCCATGACCCGTGCTGTGCCCAAAAGATCCCACCGTGATAAGCTTGGGGGAAGCTGTCATCATGGTAAAACCGCATCCCTAAGTCGGCAGCATGGGCCGTAAGTTCAAGCTGTGGTTCCACAAAGCTGACGCCTTCGGGGCGAGGCACATCCTTATACAGCGGGATTTCCACGCGACTATTGGTCCAGGGAAAACCAAAGTGCTGACCGGCGGCGGTTTGACGGTTCAACTCACCGGGTGGAATGTCATCGCCCATCCCGTCAACCTGATTGTCCGTCCACCACAGTTCACCCGTTGCGGGGTTGAAATCCTGCCCCACTGAGTTGCGAACCCCGCGTGTGTAAACCTCACGGCCCGAACCGTCGGTGTTCATTCGGATGATCCCACCAATCCCCCATTCATCATACATCTCTAATTTATCAATGGGTTGCACATTATGCGGCTGCCCGAGCGAAATATAGAGTTTGCCGTCCGGCCCGATGTCACAAACGCGCGCAGTGTGGTTGAAGCTTTCTTCTTCGGCAGGGACTAGGCCGCCCTGGGGCACCACTACACCAACGGCGGGATCCGGACCTTCAAAGAAAAACTCAGCGGCGGGGAAGACCAACACCCGGTTCCGCTCCGCGATGTAAAGGAAACCGTCGGGTGAGAAACAGGGACCGTTGGGGATGTCAAAGGTGACAGAGGGGGCGAAATCTTTCACCTCATCGGCGATCCGGTCACGATCTCGGTCGATAATCGACCACATCTTGTCCTTGCGCGTGCCTGCAAACAACACAGTGCCTTGGGGGGCCATCGCCATGGACCGTGCATCCGGCACAACCGCATAGAGGCTGACCTCAAAGCCGTCGGGCACGCTGATGTGATCCACAATCGCCCTAAGCGCATCAGCCCGAGCGCCCGTTTGTTCAACGTGTGTAAAGGTGGCGTCCGTCTTTTGCATGTTAGACAAACGATCCATGTTATCTTGTGCGGCCAGAGGCATAGATAAAAAGGACGTGCAGAGCAGAGCTGCAAAGCTGCGTTTGATCATTTTTTCCTCCCAGAAAACGTTTTGATTAATTTTGATTTTAAAAGGTAGCGGGCAAAATTCGCTTTACCTTACGTAAGGTTTGTCTGGGTCGGAAATTAAGTCAATCCCAAAGGTTAATGCTCACGTTTGCGGAGGATTGTTGCAGATGCCGGGGTAAACGGACTTTTCACGATGTCCCTAGGCAAAGAAAAAGGGGGCTACCGCCCCCCAGTTTTGCCATTCGCACCAAATCGTTGACCGCTCGCACTGGCTCGCCTGTGCACGAAGGCATAACTGAAAGGGCCGGAGCAATCTGCCCCGGCCCAAGTCTTGTTTAGCTACAACCGGACGTCCCGCCGCAGGTGTTGCACTTCATGCAAGTGCCGTTGCGCACCAACGTGTAGTTGCCACACTCACCGCATGCCTCACCTTCGTAGCCCTGCATCTTGGCCTTGATGCGAGCATCCATTGACACCGAACCAGAAGCCACAGCGGTTGTCGTCGTCACGGATACCGTTTCGGGCACCAATGTGCTGAGCGTACCAACCGGATCGGCCGCACTGCGCGACAACACCTCTGCGCCGCCTTGCAGGACGACCAGATCGTTGGGCAGACGCTTGCGCAGATAACCGGTGGAAGATACCTGCTTCAGCATTTCCAGCGATTTGTTCGCAGCTGTCTCAGACGGTGTAGAAACATTTGCCACGCCCTCTTTCTCACCCCGGCCCAGATCGTCGAACGCGTGGCCCTCGGGCTTTACGTGCGCCAGGTCGGTTCGATCCAGATAGCTGACCGCCAATTCGCGGAAGATATAGTCAAGGATTGACGTGGCATTCTTGATGCTGTCGTTGCCTTGAACCATGCCAGCGGGTTCAAACTTGGTGAATGTGAAGGCGTCGACGAACTCCTCCAGCGGCACACCGTATTGCAGACCCACGGACACCGCGATGGCGAAGTTGTTCATCATCGCACGGAAGCCTGCACCCTCTTTGTGCATATCGATGAAGATCTCACCGAGGTTGCCGTCAGAGTATTCGCCCGTCCGCAGGTACACTTTGTGTCCGCCAACAACGGCCTTTTGGGTGTAGCCCTTACGACGCTCTGGCATCTTTTCGCGGTGGCTGCGGACAACCTCTTTGACGATGACCTTTTCCACGATTTTCTCGGCGATGACTTGCGCCTTTTGCATCGTGGTGCCGCTTTCGAGCGTTTCGGCGGCTTCGTCGTCGTCTTCGACCAATGCAGCGGCCAAAGGCTGGGACAGCTTGGACCCATCGCGATAGAGCGCGTTTGCCTTGATACCGAGCGACCATGACAACTCATAGGCTTTTTGGCAGTCGGTGATCGAGGCATCGTTGGGCATATTGATCGTCTTGGAGATCGCGCCTGAGATGAACGATTGCGCTGCAGCCATCATGTAGATGTGGCTATCGACGGACAGGTAACGCTTGCCCTTCTTGCCGCATGGGTTGGCACAATCAAACACGCTCAGGTGCTCATCCTTGAGACCCGGTGCGCCTTCCAGCGTCATGGTCCCGCAGACGTGGTCATTCGCCAGATCAATGTCGGTCTTGGCAAAGCCAAGGTGACGCAGAAGGTCGAACGTCGGATCGTTCAGTTTCGCAGCCGGAATGCCCAGTGTTTTAGTGCAGAAATCCTCACCCAGCGTCCATTGGTTGAACACAAAGCGGATGTCGAACGCGGATGGCAGAGCAGCTTCGATCTTGTCGATCTCTGCTTGACCGAACCCATGCCCCACGAGGCTAGAGTGGTTAATGCCGGGTGCGTTGCCGAGTGTGCCATGCCCCACCGCGTAGGAAATGATCTCACCGATTTGCGCCTGACCGTAGCCCAGTTTTTCAAGAGCTGCGGGCACCGATTGGTTGATGATCTTGAAGTAACCACCACCGGCGAGCTTCTTGAACTTGACCAATGCGAAGTCGGGCTCAATCCCTGTGGTGTCACAATCCATGACCAGACCGATGGTACCGGTGGGCGCGATCACAGTGGATTGCGCGTTACGGAAACCATGTGCCTCACCCAGTTCAACGGCTTGATCCCAGGTGGTTTTCGCCAAGGCCGACAGATCAGCGTCGGGGCAGTTGGCATGGTCCAGTGGAACGGGTTTGATATCGAGCTCTTCGTAACCATCGGCGTTGCCGTAGGCCGCGTTGCGGTGGTTGCGCATGACGCGGGCCATGTGCTTGGCATTTTTCGCGTAGCCGGGGAATGGACCCAGCTCACCGGCGATTTCAGCCGACGTCGCATAGGACACACCGGTCATCACAGCGCTGAGTGCGCCGCACAACGCGCGGCCCTCATCACTGTCGTAGCTGTGCCCCATGTTCATCAGCAGACCACCGATGTTGGCATAGCCCAGACCCAGCGTGCGGAAGTCATACGAGCGCTGCGCGATTTCCTTGGATGGGAACTGCGCCATCATGACCGAAATTTCGAGCGTTACGGTCCAAAGACGTGCGGCATGCATGTACGTTTGCGCATCGAACTTGCCGTCGTGGAAGAACGTCAGCAGGTTCATCGACGCAAGGTTACAAGCCGTGTCGTCCAAGAACATGTACTCGGAACAGGGGTTCGAGCCGCGGATTGGGCCGTCTTCGGGGCATGTGTGCCACGCGTTGACCGTGTCGTGGTATTGGATGCCGGGATCGGCACAGGCCCAAGCGGCGTGGCCGATGGTTTCCCAAAGGTCGCGCGCTTTGATTGTCTTGGCGACTTTGCCGTTGGTCCGGTTGATGAGGTCCCAATCTGCATCGGCCTCAACAGCCTTGAGGAACGCATCGGTCACACGAACCGAGTTGTTGGAGTTCTGGCCAGAGACCGAGTTGTAGGCTTCGGAGTCCCAATCTGTGTCATAGGTCGGGAATTCGATGCTGTCGTAGCCCTGCTTTGCGTAATCCAGCACGCGCTTGACGTATGTTTCTGGAATTGCGCATTTTTTCGCATCACGGATCGCGGACTTGAGGCCCGCGTTTTTGGCTGGATCGACGGCATCTTCAAGTGCCCCGTCCCACGCTTTAATCGCCGCGAAAATTTTGTTGAGCTCACGCTCATGCATCTTGGACCCGGCGACGATGGATGCAACTTTTTGCTCCTCCAGCACCTTCCAGTTGATGTACTCTTCTACATCGGGGTGGTCGGCATCAACGATCACCATCTTAGCCGCGCGACGTGTGGTGCCGCCGGATTTAATGGCGCCGGCTGCCCGGTCACCAATTTTCAAAAAGCCCATCAGGCCGGAGGATTTACCACCGCCCGACAGCGCTTCGCCTGCACCGCGAAGCGACGAAAAGTTCGTACCCGTGCCGGAACCGTACTTGAACAAACGCGCTTCACGAACCCAGAGGTCCATAATGCCGCCCTCGTTCACCAAGTCATCTGAGACAGATTGGATGAAGCATGCGTGGGGCTGCGGATGTTCGTACGACGAGGTCGACTTGGTCAGTTTGCCGGTCTTGTAATCCACATAGTGGTGGCCTTGCGCCGGACCATCGATGCCATAGGCCCAGTGCAGGCCAGTGTTGAACCACTGTGGTGAGTTTGGTGCGGCCATCTGCTTGGCCAGCATCAAGCGCATTTCGTCGAAGTAGGCACGCGCGTCAGCTTCGGTCGTAAAGTAGCCGCCCTTCCAGCCCCAATAGGCCCATGCACCGGCCAGACGATTAAACACCTGCTTCGAAGAGGTCTCGCCGCCGAAACGATCCTCTTCGGGCAATTTGGCCAGCGCGTCCTCATCAGGAACCGAGCGCCACAAGAACTCGGGCACGCCCTTTTCTTTAACCGTCTTGAGGCACGCAGCCACACCGGCTTTGCGGAAGTATTTTTGAGCGATCACATCGCTGGCGACTTGGCTCCAGCTTTCCGGCACTTCGACTGCGTCCAATTTGAACACTGTTGTCCCGTCAGGGTTACGGATTTCGGATGTCGTCGTTGTGAAGGCCAAGTTCGCATACGCGTCTTGACCATCCTGCGTGAGTTTCCGCTCAATTTTCATATCTGCCTCCGGCGCATTAAATAATTGGCAGCGCGTGCTGCCGCGTTGAAACGCACGTCTTCGATGGCGCGCGGTGCCGCGCCGAGCCCATAATGGGGATGAAGATGATTGCTCCGCTGCGGCACCATATGTAGTGCAATTCTGCGCCGCCCACACAACTTGCCGTAGTCGGACCTATTGGGTCAATTGAAAAATCAAACAATCCACAGCAAAAATACCCTTGACGAATGAGGGGGTGCGCCCAAGTTTTCGCCCCCTTCGATTCAAGGCTCTAAGCACATCAACTGCCAAAAAAACAAAAGCGTTAAACACCGGGGGCTTAGCACCTTTACCTCAGGTAAAGTCTCAAGAAGACACAAGTTAACGACAAAAAATGATCATTAACCCAGTGTTAAGTGAGGTTAATATCCATAAGATGTCTTGCTTAGAAATTGTGCAACCGAAGTTGCGGTGGTCGGGGCGGCGAGATTCGAACTCACGACCCCCTGTACCCAAAACAGGTGCGCTACCAGACTGCGCCACGCCCCGACACACCGCCGCTCTAATGGGTTTCGTCGGGCTTGAAAAGACCCAACTTCACCTTCTTGTGCGGTTAATTATCTGAGCAGGGCCAAACCGCTATATCTTGGGGCAATCCAGGGTGTCGCAGCACGTCTCCGACGGCCAAATTAAGCGCTTTCGCCATTCCGCCATTGATTTCCAACACAGCGAGGCCCGGCTCAGGCGCGCGAATGGGGGTCTCATCGTGGGGGATCGCGTTTGCGTGAATGTGCCGAATCTCTCCGGCTGCATTAAGAAAGATCATATCCAGCGGGATGAGTGTGTTGCGCATCCAAAAGGCCAGCGGCTGAGGAGATTCGTAAATGAAGAGCATCCCCTCAAAGCGCGGCATACTCTCAACATGCATTAGACCCTGCGCACGTTCTTGGGGGCTGTCCGCCAAGTTGACGGCAAATGAGACTTGTCCAAACGATCCGCGCAGATCAACACGGTCCGCAGAACAGTCAGCAATGGCAGGGTTCGCCGCACCAAAGGTCGCGAGGAGCCCGGCTGTTAGGACGGTGTTTCGTAATATTCCCAACGCCGCACCTCTGCCGCCAATAGCCCCCGTTCGCCCATGATTGTCCGTAGGCAAATCGCCTCTCCGGGCTGGAGATCCGCTAGGCCGAACCGGCGCAGAACCTCAGCGTGGACAAAAATATCGTCAGTAGAGCCAAAGGCGTTCGCAAAGCCAAAGCCCTTGGCCTTGTCGAACCACTTGACCCGCGCCGGTAGAAACGGCGTGCCATCTGGCACCGGCTGCATGAACTCAGGCATTTCTTCCTGCGTGTCCAAATCAAGAAAGGGTGGCACGATGGCAAACACTTCAACGGCTTGAAACCCGCGTGATGTGCGTTGCACGTCAAAGGTAACGCTCGCCCCATCAGGCACAGAGCTTTGGCCGAAGTTGCGCAACACATTCATGTGCAGCAACACGTCCCCGTCGACCTGCGCACAGGTGGCAAAGCCAAAACCGCGCGTCACATCGAACCACTTAATTGTACCCTCACAACGAATAAGGTCTTCGTCGGAAATATTTTCTACTGCAACGCGGTCCACTTTATGCCCTGTCCCCAATTTTTTCCTCACCTTGTGCGATTATGTGATCAATCGCAAGTCTGGGTCGCATTGATACTCAAAACGATACAATGCAGCAAGCATTCGGTCGTCGCGGACCTAAGGGTTTAGACGCTGTGTAGACCAAGCCGCTGGATCGTGTTCACGCGTCCGCGCCGCAGCTTCTGACCGGGTCCAGCGAAACCGATCATGCAACCTGTAGGCCCCATCCGCCCATAGCTCGATCTCAACCGGCATAATCCGAAACCCGCCCCAGAATGGTGGCCGCGTAGGGGCAGTGCCATGCTGCGTTGTCACCTTGGCCACCTCCGCCATCAACGTTCCGCGCGACTTGAGCGGCTGGCTCTGCGCCGATGCCCACGCGCCAAGTCGCGATTTCAGGGAACGGCTTGCATAATAGGCATCCGCCTGAGGCCCCTCCTCCCTCTCAACCACGCCGCGCACGCGAATCTGGCGATGTAAGGATTTCCAATGGCACACAAACGCGGCCTTACCAGCTTGCGTGATCTCTTGGCCCTTTACGGATGTGTAATTGGTGTAAAAGACGAACGCGTTGTCCTCGATCTCTTTTAGCAGAACCATGCGCACGTTAGGCATGCCATCCGCATCCACCGTGGATAAGGCAATCGCGTTGGGATCGTTCAGCTCAGACGCCTCAGCCTCTGCCATCCAACGACGCGCAATCTGAAACGGATCGTCCCCTGCAAAGATATCTTGGCTCTGTGTATCGTTGCTGCCCATTGTGACCTTTTCCCCATTGTCGGCTTGGAACTTGATGCGCCCGACGGTTTCGCCTAAAGCACATCAACCCACATAGAGATGATCTGAGGCGATGGAAATGCAAGGACTTATGAACGGCAAACGCGGGCTAATTATGGGCCTTGCAAACGACAAATCGATCGCATGGGGCATCGCGCAAGCTTGCGCCGAGCAAGGCGCAGAGTTGGCGTTTTCCTATCAAGGCGACGCGGTAAAAAAGCGGGTGCTGCCGTTGGCCGAACAACTGGGCAGCAACATTGTTCTGCCCTGTGACGTGGGCGATATGGCCTCGATCGACGCCATGTTTGATGGCCTCAAGGAACACTGGGATCACTTCGACTTTGTCGTTCATGCCATTGGCTTTTCAGATAAATCTGAACTGCGCGGGCGCTATGTCGACACGTCACTCGATAACTTCCTGATGACGATGAACATCTCGGTCTATTCATTCACAGCCGTCGCACAGCGCGCCGAAAAGATGATGCCAAATGGGGGCTCACTGCTGACGCTCACCTATTACGGCGCAGAAAAAGTGATGCCGCATTATAACGTGATGGGCTTGGCGAAATCGGCGCTGGAAACATCGGTGCAATACATGGCCGAGGATCTGGGCAAGCAAAATATCCGCGTTAACGCGATCTCGGCCGGTACGATCAAAACGCTCGCAGCCTCCGGCATTGGCGACTTCCGGTACATCATGAAATGGACCGAGCATAATTCACCCCTACGCCGCACGGTGACAACGACAGAAGTCGGCAAATCGGCTATGTATCTGTTGAGCGATCTTAGCTCCGCCGTGACTGGCACGGTCCACCATGTGGATTCAGGCTATCACGTTGTGGGTATGAAAGCCGTAGACGCCCCTGACATCACCGTCGACAAAAAGGATTAATCCGCATGAGCACGCGTTTACCCCATGAAAAGGGTTTCCACATCAGCTGGGACCAAATCCACCGTGACAGCCGGGCTCTTGCATGGCGCCTCGACGGGCGCGGGCCCGATGATGGTGCTTGGCGCGCGATTGTCGCAATCACCCGGGGTGGTATGGCACCTGCCATGATCGTCGCGCGTGAGTTGGATATTCGCATGGTCGATACGATTTCAGTCCGCAGCTATAATCATCAAACGCAGGGTGAGGCAGTTGTCTTGAACAAACCCTCGGACGAGCTGATGGGCGACGGCACCGGTGTGTTGGTGATCGATGATCTCGTGGACAGCGGCAAGACCCTAGAAGTTGTGCGCGGCCTTTACCCGAACGCACACTTTGCAACAGTCTACGCAAAGCCCAAGGGCGAGCCGATGGTAGACACGTTCATTACGGGCGTCAGCCAAGACACTTGGATCTTTTTCCCGTGGGACATGGCTCTACAATATGTTGAGCCATATCGCGGGACTGACTGACCCCAAAAGTGCTCAGTTAATCCGCGATTAGGTATCACAAGGTGGTTAAGGGGACAGCCGCATGCGAGATTTTGACCTAGAGATAGATGCGCGCGGGCTGCTATGCCCCCTGCCCGTTCTACGCCTGCGAAAACGGATCGCTGACTTGGCCCCAGGCCAAGTCGCTTGCCTAATTGCGGATGATCCAGCAGCTCATGTTGATGTGCCGCATTTTTGTGCCGAGGCCGGCTACACCTTTGAAGGCAGCGACGACCAAGACGACGGCACTGCCTTTTTCGTGCGACGCGGATAGTTATTCAGCGGCTTCGGGCACGGTTGCACTGGGGCCACGGTCGATTGCGGTCAGAAGCTCTGCACGTCGCTGTGCCGCTGTCTCCATAGCGGCGGCCTTTACCGGACCAAATCCCCTGATGTCGAGCGGCAGCTCGGCCAATGACAGGATCAGATCGCGGTTCTCTGCTGTTAGCATCGGCAAAAGACGCTTCATGTCCTGTTCATATTGACTAATCAAAGCCCGCTCTTTGCGCCGTTCTTCTGCATAGCCGAACACGTCAAAAGGGGTCCCACGAAGGTGCTTGCCAAAAGCCAAGATTGGGAACAATTTTTCCAACCAGGACCCAAACGCCCGCTTGAGCGGACGCCCATTAGGACCAACGCGTGACAGCAGTGGCGGCGCGAGATGATAGGTTAACGTCATAGGCCTATCGAATGCCGCATCAGCCTGCGCCTTTGTCCCCCGCAGCAGCCGTGCAACTTCGTATTCATCCTTGTAGGTCAGCAACTTATGAAAGCTGGCAGCCATCGCATCGCGCACCTGTTCATCCGGCGCCAATTCGAGCAAACGCAGGTATCGCTTCTCAAGCCGCTGACCTTGATACGCCTTAAGATGCGCAATGCGCGCGGCCTCAGAATCTTGTTTAACTGGCTCAGACGGCGCCAACAGGTCCGCTATACTTTGTGGATCAAAGGCCGCCCACCGACCATAGGTGAACGCCTGTTTGTTCCGATCAACCGCCGCACCGTTTAGCGTAATCGCTTGGGTTAACGCCGCGAGTGAAACGGGTAAACGTCCTGCCTGCCACGCTGCACCCAGCAACATCATATTGGCATAGATCGAGTCGCCCATCAGAACCTTTGACAGCTCGGACGCGTCGATTGACATCAGTCTTGAACCCAGCCGTTCAGCCAAAGCGGCGCGGAGGCCCTCGCCCGGCAGAGAATAGTCTCGGTTCAGGGTGAAGGCGCTGGTCGTTGTTTCATGCGTGTTAACCACTGCATAGGTACGAGCGGGGTCAAGCAGTGTCTGCGTTTTGGCCCCGGCGGAAACAACCAAGTCCCCCCCGATCAACGTATCACATTCACCGATTGCGACACGTATCGCACTGATATCACTGGGTGTGTTCGCAAGGCGGCAATGGACTGTGACCGCGCCGCCCTTTTGCGCCAATCCTGCCATCTCCATCATGGCGGCACCTTTGCCATCAAGATGGGCAGCCATCGCCAACACGGCCCCCAACGTCACAACGCCTGTCCCGCCGACGCCCGTTGCCAACACATTGAACGTGCCGTCGATCATCGGCAATTCTGGCTCTGGTAAGTCAGGCACCACCACATGCGTGATCGCGGCTTTGCGCGGCATGCCGCCCTCTACGGTGACAAACGACGGGCAAAACCCATCTGCGCAGCTGTAATCTTTGTTACAAGAAGATTGCTCGATTGCCCGCTTTGTCCCGAACGGTGTCTCAACCGGGATGATAGACACGCAGTTCGATTGAACCGAGCAGTCACCGCACCCTTCACACACATCTGTATTGATAAACATACGCTTTTCGGGATCAGGGAAGCTGCCGCGTTTGCGACGACGCCGTTTTTCAGCCGCACAGGTTTGGATGAACAGCAAAACCGAGACACCCTCAACGCTTTGCAAACGGGTCTGAACTGCACCCAAATGATCTCGGGTGTGCCATTCCAAACCGACAGGAAAACGTGTTTTGTCCACCTCTTCTTTAGGATCGTAAACGACCACGACCGTCTCAACCCCGGCCGCAAGAACCTCTTGGACCACTTGCTCTGGCGGCAAGTCGCCATCGTTGCTTTGCCCACCGGTCATCGCAACAGCATCGTTATAAAGGATTTTATAGGTGATATTTGTGCCCGCGGCGCGAGCGGCCCGAATGGCCATCAACCCCGAGTGGTTGTAGGTCCCCTCCCCAAGGTTTTGGAACACATGTTTACGTGTAGAAAACGGCGCCTCACCAATCCAATTGGCCCCCTCAGCCCCCATATGCGTGTAGCCTTCGGTCCCGCGATCCATCCATAAAGCCATGACGTGACACCCGATGCCCGCACCTGCGCGCGCACCGTCTGGCACCTTGGTCGAGGTATTGTGCGGGCAGCCCGAGCAAAAGTACGGACTGCGTATTGCCAAATCTGGCGCGATTTCCTGGGTACGGGCCGCCTGCAGCTTAGTCAGTCCCGCTTGGATAGGCGGGGATTCCACGCCAAGCTCCTGCAAGAGTTTGCCAAGCGTTTCCGCAACGTCGGCGGGATCGAGCGCGAAGTGGGATGGGAACAACGCGGCACCATTTGGGCCGAGCGCTCCATAAACCTGCCGCCCACGCCGGTCATCAAAGATGGCTTCCTTCACCTGCACTTCGATCAGCTTACGTTTCTCTTCGATACAAACGATGACATCAAGACCCTCGGCCCAATCACGCAAAGACGCCATATCCAGCGGCCATGTTTGGCCCACTTTGTAGGTCGTAATACCAAGCGCCTCGCAAGCTTTTGCATCCAGCCCCAAGGCCCCCATGGCATGCACCAAATCGAGCCAGTTTTTACCCGCGGCCACCAACCCGATGCGCGCACCGGCCCGTCCCTGCATCCGTCTGTCAATCTTATTGGCTCGGGCAAATGCCTCGGCCGCCGGACGTTTGTGACAAACCAGCCGTTCCTCTTGGGGGATCCAGTGATCGCCAAGCCGGATGTGCAAACCACCGGGGGGCAAATCGATTTCGGGGGTCACGAACTGCATCCGATCAGCGCGACCATTCACGACGGCCGTGACCTCAACGGTATCTTTCATCAGTTTCAGGCCGGACCAAACCCCCGCAAACCGGCTAAGCGCCAGCCCGTACAACCCGTAGTCTAAAATCTCCTGCACCCCGGCGGGATTTAGAACCGGCATATGGGCATCAACCAACGCCCAGTCAGATTGGTGGCATGTGGTTGAGCTTTCGCCCGTGTGGTCATCACCGCAGGCCATCAGCACACCGCCGAGCGGCGCAGTCCCTGCCATGTTGGCGTGCCGCATTGCATCGCCAGACCGATCAACGCCCGGCCCCTTACCGTACCACAACCCAAACACACCATTGAACCGCCCCTCACCCCGCAAGGCAGCCTGTTGCGTGCCCCAAATAGCGGTAGCAGCTAGGTCTTCGTTCAAACCGGGATCAAAACGAATGTCCTGCGCCGTTAAGACATCGCGGGCGCGGGTCATTTGCATGTCGACGCCCCCCAAGGGCGAACCGCGGTACCCGGTGACATAGCCTGCAGTGTTGTGCCCTGCCGCACGGTCCCGCGCCTTTTGCATGAGCATCAATCGGACCAGCGCCTGCGTCCCATTTAGCAGGACGTGGTCCTTTTCAAGATCGTAGCGGTCACTCAGACGGACATCCAACAGGCTCATCACACACCTCCCATGCGAAGCGATCCTTGAATTAAATATAGGTCACAATCTATGACCTACAAGAAAATTCTACTTGCCGTTACGTTTTCCGCGTTAGTTCAGAATGTTACCAAATTGGCGGTTCGCAAGTAACCACGCATGTGCGATACCGCTACCAATTAAAACCGCATTAGCCACAGGGGCACTTACGAATGGACTGGGACAAGCTGAGAATTTTCCACGCGGTGGCGTCTGCGGGCAGCCTGACACACGCTGGCGAAACGCTCCACCTCTCCCAATCAGCCGTCAGCCGCCAGATCCGCTCTCTTGAGGAAAGCCTAAGCACGACATTGTTTCACCGCCACGCACGGGGCCTTATCCTGACGGAACAGGGCGAGTTGCTGTTTGATGCGACCAATTCGATGGCAAAGAAACTCGATGCCGCCAATGCGCGTATCCGCGATAGCGAAGAAGAAATCTTTGGCGAACTGCGTGTCACAACCACCATCGGGTTCGGCACGCTCTGGCTCGCGCCACGACTCGCAAAGCTTTATGAAAAGTACCCAGACCTCAAAATCGACCTCATGCTAGAAGAGCGTGTGCTGGACCTACCCATGCGCGAAGCAGACGTTGCAATCCGGATGAAAGAGCCGAGCCAAGCGGATTTGGTCCGCAAGCGGCTCATGGACATTCGGATGCGGATGTATGCCTCACCCAGTTACCTCGAGGCGCATAGCACACCCGAGACGATGAGCGACCTGCAAAACCACCGCGTGATTTGTCAAAACGCCAACAGCTTTCAGGTGAACGCTGGTGCCCAATTGATCCGACAGTTGCAAGAAGAAGGGGTTGAGAATTTCTTGACCGTTAACAACTACTTCGGTGTATTGCAGGGGGTCATCTATGACCTTGGTGTTGGGGTCTTGCCCGATTATCTCACCCGCGACTTTCCGGACCTTGTGCCGGTTGTGCCTACGGCTCTTTCGCGTGAAGTGCCTGTTTTTCTCGCCTACCCAGAGGAATTGCGCCACTCACGCCGGGTCGAAGTCTTTCGGGATTTTGTGCAAGAAGAGGTCATTGCTTACCGCAAGCTCAAACGAGCTGCCGAAAGCAGCAACGTCGCCTAGGTATTCTGCAAACGCATAGCGGCTATTCGCACCTGCGTCATAAAAGTGCCTTGTTGTAAAGCACATTGCCACCTATTTGAACTCTCGAAGATGCTGATGAGCTTCGGCTCGCGTCTTCACCTCCCTGTTGGACTTCGGCCGAGCCTTGTGCTCGGCCTTTTTTTTGGGCTTCCCAAATCAGGTAAGCTGTTGAAGAGCGAGACGGATTAAACCGTCGCCGCTTCCTGCGCAGTTTTGCGGATACGCTCAACCATGGCGCGCAACCCGTTGGAGCGTTGCGCCGAAAGGTGGTCATTCAACCCCAGCCGCGCCAATTCTGCGGGTGCATCCACAGCGCCCACATCCTTGACCGAAAGGCCTGCGTAAAGCGCATGCAAAACCGCGATCAGGCCGCGTACAATCATCGCATCACTCTCGCCCTCAAAATCAAATTGCGCCTCGGGTCCTTGCCCCTCGATCCGTGGCAAGATCCAAACTTGGCTGGCACATCCATCAACCTTGGTCGCCGGCACCTTGACGGCATCATCCAAGGGCGGAAACGCCTTGCCCATATCGATCACATGACGATAGCGATCTTCCCAATCGTCCAGAAACTCAAATGTCTCTGCAAGCTCTTCAAAGGCTTCTGTTGCCATGGTGGGCTCCTTTTTCTATGCGCAACGAGCTAGGCCGTCAGGACCCAAAGGTCCAGTCCCAATGCCTATCACTGGCTCCGGTGGCTGCGGACTTTCCTCCGGCGCGGGATTGGGCTACGCATCAGACACCGCAGATGCGGCTGACAAAAAGGGGCAGGACATGGGCAAGTGGATGGTGACAGCCGTGGTAACGGCAGCGGTTTTGGTGGGCTGTGGTCGCGTATCAGAAAGCCGCCTGAACCCGTTCAATTGGTTTGGCGGTGATAGCGAAACCGTTGCAGCCACCCCTGATACAACGGCTGAAGTGCGCTACGATGTCCTGATTGCACAGGTCCTCAACCTCAAGGTTGAGCCGACACCGGGCGGGGCCATTATCTCCACCCTAGGGCTCGCCAGTACTCAGGGTTTTTGGGAGGCTGTTTTGGTGCCCATCGACACTCAGGATGGCACTGGGCTGGTATTTGAATTCCGCGTCAAACAGCCCGTGACCGCCGCCCCCGTTGGCGCGAACGCGGCGCGTGAAGTATTGGCCGGTACATTCCTCAGCACGCAAACGCTGGGTGACGCGCGCACGATCACAATCGTTGCAGGCCAAAACCGCCGGACTGTCAGCCGCTAAGCTGAGAGACCTCAACAATTTTGACGGCTGTGCCTTGGCACGACAAAGCAATCTCACCGTTGCACAGCCGTAGCGCGTCTGCGCCAAAGACCTTGCCACGCCAGCCCTTA
The DNA here is from genome assembly GCF_001458315.1 of Thalassobacter stenotrophicus. Classification (GTDB taxonomy): domain Bacteria; phylum Pseudomonadota; class Alphaproteobacteria; order Rhodobacterales; family Rhodobacteraceae; genus Thalassobacter; species Thalassobacter stenotrophicus. Next base: position 189,231 of record NZ_CYRX01000031.1, read on the forward strand.
AGCCAATCGCCTGTCCGAATGCCCGATGCGATATCATCAAGGTCAGAAGCGGTGGCGATTAGTTTTTGCGCGACACCGGCCTCTTCGGCCTTAGCCTTCAGCAGTACGCGCAAAAGATCCGAAAGGCCTGCGTTAATCTCGGCCCGATCACGGGACTTGGGCGGCTTTGGCAGCTGATCTTGCGGCACGGCCTGCCCTTTGGCCACGGCCGCGATGATCCCATCAGCAATGTCCCCACGCCGCGCTTCGCGTAGCAGCAGGCGGGACTTGCCAAGGTCTTGGTGCGACGTCGGCTTGGTCGACGCCAACTCCATCAGGGCATCGTCCTTATAGACGCGGCTACGTGGGATATTCCGATCCTGTGCGAATGCCTCACGAAAGCTCGCCAATTCCTTGGCAATGGCTAGGAACCGAGGGCTAGAGGTCCGCATTTTCAACCGCTCCCATGCGGCCTCAGGGTTCACGCGATAAGTGGCAGGATCCGTTAGAACCGCCATTTCTTCTTCGACCCAAGCCCGACGCCCGGTTTTGTCCAAACGCGCGGCGAGGAATTCGTAGATCGTGCGCAGGTGCGTGACATCCGCCAACGCATAGGTCATCTGCGCATCCGTCAGCGGACGGCGCGACCAATCCGTAAAGCGGCTCGATTTATCGAGGCTTGCCTTCGCGATCTTGCGCACAAGCGTCTCATAGCCAACCTGTTCACCAAAGCCGCAAACCATCGCCGCAACCTGTGTGTCGAACAAAGGCGCAGGGATCAGGTCTGCATCAACGCAAAAAATCTCAAGATCCTGACGGGCGGCATGGAACACTTTGACCACGCCCGCATCCCGGAACAATTCGTAAAGCGGCTCCATCGAGAGCCCCTCAGCAAGGGGATCGAGCAGGATTGCTTCGTCGTCGTCCACGCCCTCACCCGGATAGGCCAGCTGCACGAGGCACAGTTTCGAGTAATAGGTCCGTTCCCGCAAAAACTCTGTGTCGACTGTGACATAGGGATATTTCGCAGCCCGCGCGCAGAACGCGGCCAAAAGGTCGGTGGTGGTGATCAGGGGAATGTTTTTAGCGGCCATCAGGTTCGTCTTGTCCAATTCCGCTCCTGCCTAGAACAAAGCGCGGTGAATGGAAAGCAATCACAGGATAACTGGCGTACGATCACCGGACGCGAACCGTCGCAGCACCGCAGGGTACAGGCGGTGTTCTTGCGTCAAAACCCGCTGCGCCAGGGTATCTGGCGTGTCACCAGCCTCAACCGCCACACGGGCCTGACCCAAAATCGGGCCATCATCCAACAGGGGCGTGACCTCATGCACGGTACAGCCTGCCTCGGCATCACCAGCCTCAAGGGCGCGGGCATGAGTATGCAAACCTTTGTATTTGGGCAGCAAACTGGGATGAATGTTGAGCATCCGCCCCTCATAGGCTTGCACAAAATCCGCCGTCAGCACCCGCATAAACCCTGCAAGGCATACAATGTCGGGCGCATGCGCGTCGATCAATGCACGTAAAGCGTCCTCAAACGCGCCACGGTCCTTGCCAAAAGGTTTATGATCCACGGCGCCCGTGGGAATGCCCTGCGCCGCGGCCTTGGCCAAACCACCGGCGTTCGGATCGTTGGATCCGACAAAGCAGGGACGCGCCGGATGATCACCCGTCATGCTGTCGACCAGCGTCATCATGTTGGACCCGCCACCCGACAGCAGAATCGCAACGCGTTTGCTCACGCGAGGGCGCCCGAATATGCCACGCCCGTGCCTTCGACCACATGACCCAGCTCGGTCACGGCGTGCCCTGCGGCTTCAAACGCTGCGCGCGCATCGGCGGCGCGGTCAGCGGGCACAATAGCAATCATGCCGACGCCGCAGTTAAACGTCTTGAGCATTTCTGCCTCGTCCAAACCGCCCTCTTGTGCCAGCCACCCAAACACAGGCGAGGCCGAAATGCGCGACAGGTCAATCTCTGCGCCCAAACCTTCGGGCAAGGCGCGTGGCAGGTTTTCGGTCAAGCCACCGCCGGTAATATGGGCAAGCCCATGTACCGCGCCCGCCTTGATCGCAGCCACAGCCCCCTTCACGTACAAACGCGTGGGCGTCAAGAGAGCCGCGCCAAGCGTCTGCTCTGCGTCCCACGGACAAGCATCATCCCACGCGAGACCAGAGCGCGCCACGATCCGCCGCACCAGCGAATAACCATTGGAATGCACGCCGTCGGAAGCCAATCCCAGCAGGACATCACCCGCGCCAACACCCGCAGGCAGGTCTGCGCCACGTTCCATCGCGCCGACAGCAAAACCCGCAAGATCAAAGTCACCGCCATCATACATGCCGGGCATCTCAGCGGTCTCACCACCGATGAGCGCGCAGCCAGATGCCTCACACCCGGCCGCAATACCGTTGATGATGCGCGTAGCACTGTCCAACTCTAGCTTGCCGGTCGCAAAGTAATCCAAGAAAAACAGAGGCTCGGCCCCCTGACACACCAAATCGTTGACACACATGGCCACCAGATCGATGCCGACCCCGTCCACGTTTCCGGTATCAATCGCAATGCGCAGCTTGGTGCCGACGCCATCCGTTGCCGCCACCAGGATCGGATCGCTATAGCCCGCGCCTTTGAGGTCAAACAAAGCGCCAAAACCGCCTAGACCCGCCATCACGCCAGGCCGCGACGTCCGTTTGGCTGCTGGTTTGATCCGCTCCACGAGCGTGTTGCCCGCATCAATATCTACGCCTGCGTCGGCGTAAGTGAGGCCGAGTTTGTCGGTCATGGGGCACTCCATTGCTAATGCCCGGCGGCATAGCGCAGGCAGGCCCCGAAGGAAAGGACTCTGTCGCGTGGCCCGCTTAGATCATTAAAGGATGCGTCTGTCGCTTGACCCCCCTTTTGGCCGTGATATGCACACGGTGTGGCGACGATCTGCGACGCCGCCGGGGGCCTGTAGCTCAATTGGTTAGAGCAGAGCGCTCATAACGCTTTGGTTGCGGGTTCAAGTCCTGCCGGGCCTACCATCCCTCCCCCTTTTTGATCACGTTGCCTCCCATCACCCAGCATTTACGGTTGATGCGACAGGACGACGCACTACCCTTTGCTATGGCAGATGACCGGCTGCCGACCCAGACGTTCCACACAAATGCGGGAGAAAAAGTCATGAACCGGTTAAAACTAATCCTGTTTACGCTGAACAATTACGCAGCCTATGCCCAAGACCGTGCCGGAGCCGAGATGTTCGGCGGCCAGTTAAGGCGCAAGCGCACAATGGCGCGCCGCGATTTAGTGATCCAAGCTCTCGATGGGCTCAGGCAACAGCCCTAGCTGCCGACACGGGCCGCCCGGCCGCCACGTCGTCCGGGTGCAGGCTGCTCCGCGAGCCCTTCACGTAGGACTTGCTTCATCGGATGATCATCGTCGGCTGTCATGTGACGCAACAATAACGCCTCAATCGCGGGCTTCGGCTCGCTGGTGCTTAGGCTCAGTGCCCAATCCAAAAAGATTGAGCGGCATTCTTCCAGCGTGATGCCTTCAATCCGAAAAGATTCCCAAACCAAACCCTTGGGGTCAAAATCCGCGCGTCCGTCCATTATCATGGTCTCTCCTATCGCCCTGTGCCGCTCGATGCGTGCCGCTCTTAGGTATCCTGCACGCAGGACTTGGCAAGCATCTTCGTGATGATCCTATCTGCACGCGCAGGCGCATCATGCAGCGACGTTTTCAGGTCAGTCAGCGCCTTATGCCCCGTTAGGGTCAGCAGAAAACTCTGCCCACCAATGCCCAGTGTTTCGGGGTCAGGGTCATCAGCCGTAAGCAGGCGCAGCGCCTGCTGATACTGCGACAGCTGCGCATAGATGCGGGCCAATTCGGCCTGATCTTCGGCGTCGCAAAACCCGCCTCTCACGGCCAATTGCCCCGAGGTACTGCGCACAGGTCGCCCTGCGATCAACGCGTTCGCCTGCCCAATCAGCTCAATTTCCTGCATCCGGCCGGGTCCGGATTTGGTGGCCGAGGCATGCCCCACCCGGCCCGCTGCGATAAACCGCGCGCGCATATCCACCAAAGCCGCCGCGACATCATCCGCGCCAAACCGGCTTTGGGCCAAGACCTCACTGCGGATCGCCTCAAGCGTTTGGGCCAGTTCGGGTGCGCCCACAATCACCCGCGCGCGGGTTAGGGCCAAGTGCTCCCACACCCAGGCCTCCGTGCGTTGGTAGGCTTCAAAACTGCTTAACGCGGTTGCGACTGGCCCCTGTTTGCCAGACGGACGAAGCCGCATGTCGACCTCATACAACCGTCCCGCGCCCGTGGGGGCTGTCATGGCCGTGATCAGGGCCTGTGTGAGCCGCGCAAAATAGCTGCGAGGCGGCAGGGACCGCGGCCCGGTAGATTCAGCATCCGGCGGGGCGTCATAGATCACAATCAGGTCCAGATCAGACCGCGCCGTCAACCGCCGCGCCCCAAGGGAGCCCATCGCAATCACCGCAGCCCCCTGCCCCGGCAAAGTCCCGTGCTTGGTCTCAAACTCTGCGACAACTGCGGGCCATAACGCTTGAACCACGGCCTCGGCCAAATCGGCATACCGGGTACCGGCTTCGCCCGTGTCGATCGTGCCGCGCAGCATGTGAACCCCGATGCGAAAATGCGCCTCTTGCTGCCAACGGCGCGCGATGTCCAATTGGCCCTCATAATCGTCTGCCGCAAACAAGGCCTCACTCAGCCCAGCCCGTAGTGCCGCACGATCTGGTAGCGGCGCAAAGAAATCCCCCCCTATCACAGCATCCAACACCTTGGCATTGCGCGATAGATACCGCGCAAGGTCCGGGGCCGTGGCACAAATGTCTACGATCAAATCAATCAGCTGCGGGTTTGCGGCGAACAACGAAAACACCTGCACCCCGCTTGGCAGTCCCCGCAAAAACCCGTCAAAACTGAACAACGCCTCGTCGGGTTTTGCCGCGCGTCCAAGGCTCAATAATAGTTTGGGGCGCAGACGAGTAAACAGCTCCCGCCCCCGTTCGGAGCGGAGCGCCGGATACGTTGCCCAGCGGTCCACCTGCGCCAAAGCCTCATCCGAAAACGGCAAATCCGCCACTTCTGGCACCGGACTGCTGGGCGCAAAAAACGCGGAAGTGCAGGTTTCGACGGTATTGAACGTCTGAGTCAAGCGTGTGCGCAGATCCGCGACATCCATGTCCATAAAGGCCGCGAGCCGATCAAAATCCTCAGCCGTTTGCGGCAGGCTGTGGGTTTGCGCGTCTTGGACCATCTGCAATCTGTGTTCCACGTCGCGCAGCCACAGATATGCATCAGACAGGGTGGTCTGCGTTTCCTCGGGTATCCAGCCTGCGGACTGTAGCGCACCCAACGCCTCAAGCGTGCCGCGCTTTTGCAGGGATGGGTCGCGCCCACCCGCAATCAACTGCCGGGTCTGGGTGAAAAACTCGATCTCACGAATGCCACCGAGGCCAAGTTTCACGTTGTGACCCTCTAACACCAAAGGCCCACCCACGCGTTTGGCGTGCCGCAGTTTGAGCCGTATATCATGCGCGTCTTGGATGGCCGCAAAATCGAGATGGCGACGATAGACGAACGGCCGAAGACGGGTCAAATACGCCTCGCCAGCCGCGACATCACCGGCGGCTGAACGGGCCTTGATATGCGCGGCCCTCTCCCATGTGCGCCCAAGCGCCTCATAGTAGCGCTCTGCCGCTTCCATCGACAGGCACACGGGCGTGACCGACGGATCGGGTCGCAGCCGCAGGTCCGTGCGAAACACATAGCCGTCTCCTGTCGCCTCAGACAGAAGCGCCATCGCCCGGCGGGTGATCCGCACGAATGACTGGCGCGCCTCACCGTAGTCGGCCGGGTCAAAGCGCGTCTCGTCGAACAGGCAGATGAGGTCGATGTCGGAGGAGTAATTCAGCTCTCCCGCGCCCATCTTACCCATCGCAAGTGCGACCATGCCCCCCGCAGTCGCGATGTCATCTGCGGTCGCGCCGGGCAGTTTACCGCGTGTGATTTCCGCCTCTGCGCAGGCCGTCAGGGCACGGTGCGTTGCGGTATCGGCCAAGCGGGTCAGTGCCTGAGTGACCTCAAGACCCTGCCAGACACCGCCCAAATCCGCGAGCCCGGTCAACAGCGCCACTTGCCGCTTGGCTTGGCGCAGCCCGGTGCCCACCTCTGCCAGCGGCAGGTGCGCGACACGGTCCAAAACGGCGTCCAACGTGGCCTCAGGTGGCCTATCCCACACGTCCTCAAGCCACGCGGCCTCGCGCAGCATCAGCCGGCTCAGAAATGGGCTACAGCCCGCAGCGCCAGACACAAGCGCCCGTGCCTCAGCGGGAACAGGCAACTGCGCAAGGCAATCAGCAGCGATATCGGGAGCATAGGCGCGCGGTGCGCGGGTCAGCCGGGAAAGAAACGTCATGCCCGGACTTTTGCCCTTGCGCCTGCCCGCGTCAACCGGCCCAATGCACCCATGAGCAAAAGCCTGAAACGTGTCGCGCGCGTCCTTCTGGACGCCAATATCAACGCAAACCCCGTCGAGATGCCCGGCGAAACCCGCACCGCCCAACAAGCGGCTGACGCCGTGGGCTGCGCCTTGGACCAGATCGCAAAAAGCATCGTTTTTCAGGGGCCAGAGGGCTGTGTTTTGTTTGTAACTGCGGGTGGCAACCAAGTAGATCCCGACAAAGCCGCCCGCGTCGCAGGCCAAGATTTGGGTCGCGCCGATGCGGCCACGGTCCGTGCACAAACAGGATTTGCCATTGGGGGCGTGTCGCCCATCGGGCACCTAAACCCCACACCAATCTACTTCGATCCGCGTCTCAATGACTTTGACCAGATTTGGGCGGCGGCTGGCACACCGCGTCATGTCTTTCCCATCGCGCCCGCCCAGCTATTGCAGCTCACGGGCGCGAAGGAAGCGGACTTTACCGCTTAGGCGAACAGATCGTGGCATAGTTCCAATGCATCGACCAACGCGTCCACCTCATCGGTGGTGTTGTACATCGCAAAGGACGCGCGGCAAGTCGCAGGCACGCCCATGTGATCCATCAACGGCTGGGCACAGTGATGTCCCGCGCGCACCGCGACGCCTTTTTTATCCAACACGGTTGAGATGTCGTGCGCATGCGCCGCACCCTCAAGCGTGAAGGAGAAAATCGCCGCTTTGGTCGCAGATTTGCCCTGCACGTTCAGCCAATTCAGCCCGTCCAATCGGGTGCGGGCATAGTCACGCAGGCTGGTTTCATGGGCGGCAATCGCCTCCATGCCGACACCCATCATGTAGTCTAGCGCCACGCCCAAACCGATTTGCTGCACAATCCCGGGGGTGCCTGCCTCAAACTTCATGGGCGGATCATTCCACGTGATCGTGTCGCGGTGCACGTCACGGATCATATCGCCACCGCCCATAAAGGGCTGCATTTCATCCATCCGCGCGCGCTTCATGTAGATCGCGCCAGACCCGCTGGGCCCGTACAGTTTATGTCCCGTGATTGCATAGAAATCACAGCCAAGATCGGCAACGTTGACGGGCATATGGACCGCCGCTTGGCTGCCATCAACACAGGTCACGATGCCCCGTGCGCGGGCGGCCTCACAGATGGATTTCACATCCACCACGGTCCCCAAAACGTTGGACAGGTGCGTGATCGCGATCATGCGCGTGCGCGGCGTCATCGCGTCAATCACGGCCTGTGGGTCAAGATCACCGTTCGTGTCGCAATCGACCCAAACCAGCTTGACCCCCAACCGCTCACGCAGAAAATGCCACGGAACGATGTTGGCGTGATGCTCCATGACCGACAGGATGATCTCATCCCCGGCCTTGAGGTTATGCGCGCCCCAGCCATAGGACACGAGGTTAAATGCCTCGGTCGTGCCAGAGGTAAACACGATCTCATTCTCATCCGGAACGCCCAAGAATTGGGCGACCTTGCCGCGCACGGCCTCGTATTTGTCCGTAGCCAGATTGCTCAGATAATGCAGGCCGCGGTGCACGTTGGCGTATTCGTGGCTATAGGCCTGCGTGATCGCGTCGATAACCACTTTGGGCTTTTGCGCGCTGGCCCCGTTGTCCAGATAGACCAACGGCTTGCCATTCACCTCGCGCGACAGGATCGGAAAATCGGCGCGTATCGCATCAATATTGTAGGTCATTCAGAATGTCCCTCCGGTGGACAGCGTCTCGGGGCCGATCCCGAGAATGGACATCGCAAGGCCAAGGACAAACAAGGTCCCGAACCCGCTGATCACAATCCCCGCGAAAACCATGCCCGCTGACTGGAAGCGGTGCAAAACGAGGACGAAATACGTCAAAAGGTAGAAAAACAGCCCGACCGAGGCGACAAGCACCAACAGGGTCAGGAACGGTACGATAATCGCCAACACCAGTTGCGCCAGTTGCACCGCGACAAAGATCACCTGCAACCACACAACCAGCAGGAGCGTTTCTTCAAAACTGCCCTGCCCGCCGCACGCACGCCCCACCCAATAGACCAGGTAAACCGTCCCTACGATGAACAGCGCCTGTAGCGCGGCCATGCCAACGGGGGTCCCCATCAGTGTGCCCATCGAGGCATCTGCACTTGCGCCCGACAGCAAAAAGGCCACTTGGCTCATCAGTGTCGACAGAACCGCGACCAGAGCCAACAAAAGCCAAAGCGCCTCCCGCGGGGGGGCAAAAGACAACACACGTGTCGCACCCTCCTGAGGGTCGCGGATGCTTTCAAGGATCAGGTTCGGCACGTCTGAGAACTTAAACACCGGCGGCCTCCTTGCCTTCGGTCACGATGATTGCGTTAATCCATATCCAGAAAAACCCAAGCACCACCAGAGTGCCGACAATCATTTGCTCAGCCCCCGGCCCGAAAAACCCCGACACGAGACCATTGAGCAACATGAGAGGTGTCGTTGCGAGCAACGTCCAAAACAGCCCCAAGCGCGCCGTAAACCATGTGCCTTTGCCACCGACAACCCACGCCAAAGCATGGATAACAGCGGCCATGATGTAGAAAAACAGCGGCGCGATCATGAGCCACCCTAGCAACGCGCCCCCAAGGCGTGCGTCCAAGGGAGGGCCGTCTTCTAGGTGCGCTGCGCGGGCCAAAACAGGCCACTGCGCCACAAACAACAAGAGGCAGGCGCCCATGACATAGGCAAGCACCCGGTCTTCGCGGCGGCCCGCAGCCAGCTTTTCAGCCACGACCGCGCGAGGGCGGACGTAGCTGCGTGCAATATCGCGTGAAATCGGCATCAGGCCTTAGCTGCGCCGACGGGCCAACCAGCCCTCTAGCCGCGCCTGAATGTCGTCGCGCAGACGCTCATCCTCAATCTCATCAATGGCTTCGGCCATAAAGCTCAGAACCAACAGATCGGTCGCGATGCTTTTGGGCACTCCACGAGATTGCAGATAGAACAGGGCCGTTTCATCAATGGCACCGGTGGTCGAGCCGTGCGAACACGCCACGTCATCGGCATAGATTTCCAACTCAGGCTTCGCGAGGAACTGGCTGTCGTCATCCAGCAAAAGCGACTGGCTGATCTGATAGCCATCGGTCTTTTGCGCGCCCTCTTTTACAAGGATTTTGCCTTGGAACACGCCAACCGCACCGTTTCGCAGCACCTTCTTGAACACCTGACGGCTTTCGCAGTTCACGGCATCATGGGTGATAAATACGGTGTCATCGTGATGAAAATCGCCATCGCCGGCACATGCGCCTGCGATATGCGCCACCGCGTCATCGCCCAGCAACTCAAGCACATGCTCATTGCGGGTCAGGACACCGTTCACTGTCAGCGTGAAGCTTTTGTAGACGCTTTCACGACCCAGACGACCGAACGAATGCGTGACGGCCTGACGCTCATGATCACGGCCCTGCATACGGATGTGATGGAACGCAGCACCGTCGGCCACGTCGACTTCCATGCATTTGTTAAAGCGCGCAGCGGCGGGACCGGTTTCCAGAACGGTCAGGGAGGCACCCTCTTCCACACGGATCACGTGGTGCAGGATCGCATCTGACGACTCAGAGGCATGCAGGTATTCGATGCTCACGGGACGTGCCACGGGACCGGTCGCCCGAAGTACAACACCATCAGTTGCAAACGCGGTGTTGAGGGCAGCCAGCGGACGATCCACAGGGTCTTGGCCCCGGGTTTCCAACATCCCGTACAGATCCTTGACCCAATGAATATCCGCCTGCGTTGCATCAGCCAGACGGCCGATTTCAAGGTTTTCGGCAGCCAGATCGTCACTTGCATCGGCGTCAAAGACACCGTCAACAAAGACGACCTTAAGGCGCTCGATCCCGTCGAACATTGGCTCTTCTTGGGCATCGAACAAAGCCGCTGGCGTTGGCTCTACGCTCACAAACCGTGTGGGTTTGGTGAACTTCCAGTACTCGTCACGGCGCGCGGGCATGCCCTTGGCTTGCACACGGGCCAAAGCCTCGTTGCGGGCCTCAACTGCCCACGCAGCCCCGCCGGGCATCGTCAGCGCGTTGACCCGCGCCTCAGTCTCGGATTGTTTGGTTTCCGGCAGACCCATTATGCCATCTCCGCCAGAATGTCGGCGTAGCCGTTGTTTTCGACTTCGAGCGCCAGCTCGGGACCACCGGTTTTGATGATCCGGCCATCTGCCATGATGTGCACGACGTCAGGTTTGATGTGATCGAGCAGCCGCTGGTAGTGCGTGATCACAAGGAACGAACGCCCCTCGGAACGCAGCGCGTTCACGCCTTCGGACACCAGCTTCATCGCATCCACGTCAAGGCCCGAGTCCGTTTCATCGAGAACACACATCTTTGGCTCAAGCATCGCCATCTGCAGGATCTCGTTACGCTTTTTCTCACCGCCAGAGAAGCCGACGTTGACCGGACGCTTCAGCATGTCGGCGTCGATTTTCAGCGTCTTGGCGCGCTCACGCACAACCTTCAGGAACTCACCTGCGGAAAGCTCATCCTCACCGCGTGCCTTGCGCTGTGCGTTCACGGCCGTGCGCAGGAACGTCATGTTGCCCACACCGGGGATTTCAACAGGGTACTGAAACGCCAAGAACAGACCAGCGGCAGCGCGCTCTTCTGGCTCCATGTCCAGCAGGTCGGCACCCTCAAGTGCTGCCTCGCCGTCGGTAACCTCGTAGCCGTCTTTGCCAGACAGCACGTAGGACAGCGTGGATTTGCCCGAACCGTTCGGCCCCATGATCGCGTGGACCTCACCTGAGCCGATGCTCAGGTTCACGCCCTTCAGGATCACCTTGTCTTCTTCTTCAAGTTTGACGTGCAGGTTTTTGATATCCAGCATTTTTCTTACTCCTTACAGGACCTTCCGGCCCTCGACTTTTATGTTTCGTCAGAGGGCGCTTGGCCGTCTGGTTTATCTTTTGGGCGATCACGGTTCAGTGCCACGTAGGCCAGACACAGCCCCAACACGAACCCGATCTTCATCAACGTGGTGCCCCCATCCGGGTAAATGGACTTATCGACCAAGAACCCCAGCAGCGAGCCGATCATGCCCGCTCCGATGTAGATGAGTTTGCGCATCGTTGTGGTTACTCACTCAGTGGTTTTTCGGGCGCGTCTTGCGACCATTCTAGCCCACGGACCCTTCGAGCGAGATGGCAACCAACTGCTGTGCTTCCATCGCGAATTCCATGGGCAGCGCCTGAAGGACTTCCTTACAGAACCCGTTCACAACCAACGCCACGGCCTCTTCTTCGTCCATGCCACGGGCACGGCAGTAGAACAGCTGATCGTCGTCCACCTTGGACGTCGTCGCCTCATGCTCCACCCGAGAGGAGTTATTCTTCACCTCGATGTACGGGACGGTGTGCGCCCCACATTTGTCACCGATCAGAAGCGAGTCGCACTGCGTGTAATTCCGGCCGTTCTTGGCCTTGGGGTGCATCGACACCAAACCGCGGTAGGTGTTCTGCGCGCGGCCCGCCGAAATCCCCTTAGAAACGATCCGGCTCTTGGTGTTTTTGCCAAGGTGCACCATCTTGGTGCCCGTGTCGGCCTGCTGGTAGTTATTGGCAATCGCGATGGAGTAGAACTCACCCTGACTGTCGTCGCCACGCAGAATGCACGAAGGGTATTTCCACGTCACCGATGAACCGGTTTCCACCTGTGTCCACATCACCTTGGACCGGTCACCCCGGCAATCAGCGCGTTTGGTCACAAAGTTGTAGATACCGCCTTTGCCGTTCTCATCCCCGGGGAACCAGTTCTGAACGGTGGAGTATTTGATCTCTGCGTCATCCAATAGGACCAGCTCAACCACGGCTGCGTGCAGCTGCGCGATGTCCCGCTGGGGGGCCGTACAACCCTCAAGGTAGGACACATAGGACCCCTTGTCGGCGATGATCAGCGTACGCTCAAACTGGCCGGTGTTTTCTGCGTTGATCCGGAAATACGTAGACAGTTCCATTGGGCACTTCACGCCAGGTGGGATGTAGACAAACGACCCATCCGAAAACACCGCCGAGTTCAGCGTCGCGTAGTAGTTATCCGACTGCGGGACGACCGTACCAAGGTACTGCTTAACCAGCTCAGGATGCTCCTGAATGGCCTCCGAGATCGAGCAAAAGATCACGCCAGCCTTTTTCAGCTCCGCCTGAAAGGTCGTGCCAACGGACACACTGTCAAACACCGCATCAACGGCCACTTTGCGCGGCGCATCAGCGTCAATGTCTTCGGCTCCCTCAACACCCGCAAGGATCATCTGCTCCTTCAGCGGAATGCCCAGCTTTTCGTAGGTCGCCAACAACTTGGGGTCCACCTCGTCTAGCGACTTAGGCTTCACTTCCATGCTCTTGGGACGGGCGTAGTAGTACTGATCCTGGAAATCGATCTCAGGGTAATCCACCATCGCCCAATCGGGCTCTTTCAGCTCAAGCCAACGACGGTAAGCCACAAGACGCCATTCCAGCATCCACTCCGGCTCGTTGTTCTTCTCCGAGATCAGACGCACGATGTCTTCCGACAAACCCTTGGGCGCGTATTCCATCTCAATGTCGGTGTTCCAGCCATACTTATAAGCCCCACCAAGAGATTTCACCGCATCAACCGTGTCCTGATCGACGCCTTCTTTCACCTGAGTTTCGTCCAAAGCGACCATCTAGCCCTCCTTTGCTCTCACGCAGCCCGCGCAAGATGTTTTGCCTGAAGCTTCAGAAAAGCCGCGCAAAACGCAGCCACCTCAGCCTCTGTTGTGTCTAGTCCAAGGCTTACCCGGATCGCGGATCCCGCCTCGGCCTCATTCAATCCCATGGCGCGCAACACGCCGCTGGCGCGCACCTTACCGCTAGAACACGCGGATCCCGCGCTCACGGCAAACCCCGCCAAATCTAACGCCATAACCTGCGTCTCACCCTTCCAACCGGGGGTCACGATGCAGGTGGTGTTCGGCAAACGCTCCGCGCCTTTCCCGATCAAAATAGTCTCTTTTGAGCCAGCCTCAAGGTGAGTTTCTAGAAAAGTTCTAAGTTGTTCGACCCGAGCCCATTTGCCCGCGGCCAAATCCGCCGACGCGGCCTGTGCGGCCGCCCCAAAACCGGCGATCAAATGGATCGCTTCCGTGCCAGCGCGGCGGCCCATTTCTTGCCCCCCACCTTTCAGCTGAGGGGGCACATCCAAGCCCCGGCGCAAGACCAACGCCCCGATGCCTTTCGGCCCGCCCAGTTTATGCGCCGACACCAATGCCATATCTACGCCGGACCAATCAAAGGCCAAGGGAACCTTGCCAAAGGCCTGCGTCATATCACTCAGGGCCAAGCCCTTGGGCAGCGCCTGGATTACACCCGTCTCAGAGTTTGCCGCCTGCAAAGCGGTGCGCGCAGGATCTATCACATCAACCCGACCCGCTGCATCCACAGCCAAAGATCCGTCGCCCCACGCTCCAACGGCGTCATGCTCAATGGGCGCGGTCTGCAATGCACGCCCCGCCATCGCCAAAGCCGCTGCCTCGGTCGCACCAGACACAAACACAATGTCGGCGGCCTGCGCGCCAAGCGCCTCTGCCACATTCGCCCGCGCCGCCTCAATCACACCCTTCGCCGCACGCCCCTCGGCATGGACCGAGGACGGATTGCCCACCACATCCATGGCTGCAATCATCGCCGCCCGCGCCTCAGCCCGCAGGGGCGTCGTTGCGTTATGATCTAGATAGACGCGTCCCAAATCCTTTGTTCCCCAAATACTCAAATGGCCCAACAGAGCCGATCAAACCTAGTCATCAACGACTTGAAACAAACTCGGCACAGCCGGGCATGGCGTCAGGTCATTGCCCACGATATCCGACAGCCGGGTTTGATGCAGATACACGTATACATGGGCGCTCAACCCCTCCCAAAGGCGGTTGGTCAAGGATTGCGCGCGGCTGCCCGACAACCCGCCGGATGCTCCTGCCCCCTTGTGCATCGCGGATACCGTTTCATCGACGGCCTCCAGCACATCGCTGACCCGAACTTCAGACGGCGCTCGCGCAAGGCGGTATCCGCCACCCGGCCCACGCACGGAATCAACCAAACCCGCGCGGCGCAGCTTTACGAACAATTGTTCCAAATATGGCAACGATACGTCCTGACGCCCTGAAATGTCGCCCAAGGATGTCAGCGCGCCGTCCGGCTGCTGCGCTAAATCAACAAGCGCAACCATGGCGTAGCGCCCTTTGGTGCTCAGCTTCATAGCCTTCTCCTATACAACAGACGCACACGTCCAAGCGGCGCATCCGATTGACGTCCCCGTTTGTTGCGCTTAACTGACGCTCAGGAAGGGCTCGCGCGGTCGCGGGCCAATTTAGAAGCGTTCTAAAGTCTCTGAGCCAGTTCGTCAACATTGGCCAGACACATCGCCCCTCCAACGCGAGGGTCGAGACGAACAAGGAAAGAGGCCAAATTGCCCGAAGTCATTTTCCCCGGACCCGAAGGACGCCTTGAGGGGCGCTATCACCCGCAAAAAGCCAAGGACGCTCCAATCGCGATCCTTTTGCACCCGCACCCCCAGTTCGGCGGCACCATGAACAACCGCGTCGTGTATAATCTGCACTACGCTTTCTACAACATGGGCTTCACCGTGTTGCGGTTCAATTTCCGCGGCGTAGGCCGTAGCCAAGGTGAATACGACCAAGGTATTGGTGAATTGTCCGATGCCGCATCTGCGCTCGATTACCTACAAACAATGAACCCCAACGCCAAACATTGCTGGGTGGCTGGGTTCTCGTTTGGCGCGTGGATCGGGATGCAACTTTTGATGCGCCGCCCCGAGATCACAGGCTTTATCTCCGTTTCGCCCCCAGCAGATCGCTACGACTTTAGCTTCCTCGCGCCCTGCCCCTCTTCGGGCCTCGTGATCAACGGCTCAAACGACCGCGTCGCACCGCCTGCGGACACGACCGCACTGGTCAACAAGCTGCATGAGCAAAAGGGCATCACCATCACCCACCAAGAGGTTGAGGGCGCAGGCCACTTCTTTGAGGACCCGCATATGGACACGCTCATCGGCTCGGTCGATACCTACGTGCGTCGCCGCCTCACGGAAACAACACGTTGAGCACTCTTGCCGAAAAGCTTGCCGATGATTTGGCAGCCAAGGCAATCGCCCATATTCAGGCGACGGGGGATGAAGATATCGTAAGCCTTTTGTCCAAGACAATTGGTGAGCAATCTCAAACCCTCCAAGAAGCGTTCATCACCTCGATCCGCGTGCAACGCGCCGCAATCCGCGCCGCCGAGTTGTTGGAGCGGCGCAGTCGAGACTACACACCAAGCCCAGAGTAATCTGCGGCTTGGGCAATTTGACATGACACATAAACGGCCCCCTGCGGGCCGTTTATCGTTTTCGGGTTCACGAAACAGGAGCACGCCACAATGCACCGACTAGACGCCCAAATGGCCTTTCTGATGGAGGCTGATCGGCTCAAATCCGTGGACCGCGCAAATGTCCTGCTTGATGGCTCCCGCCCCGAAAATGCGGCGGAGCACGCGTGGCACCTGTGTCTGTGGGCCATGACGTTGGCCCCGCTGGCCCCCAACGATGTGGATGTGGACGCAGTTATCGCGATGCTCTTGGTGCACGACTTGGTTGAGATCGACGCAGGCGACACCCCAATCGATCAGCCGGATCCCACCCAATCCGCACGCGAAGCCCGCGCCGCTGATCGCCTCTTCGCCCTCCTGCCAGATGATCAGGCCGCGGAGTTGCGCACCCTGTGGGAGGCGTTTGAAGCGGCCGAAACACCCAACGCCCGCTGGGCCAAGGCACTCGATCACATCGCGCCTGTGTTTCAAGTGCTGCTTGCCCCGTCACCACCTGCCGATCATGTCACCATCGCACGCAACAACCTTGCCTCCGGGCGCGCCGCGCATTTGGCCACTGAGTGGCCGCTCTTGCACAGCGCTGCCCTTGATCTGTTAGAGGGCAGGAAAATCGCGGACCGGGATCTTGCCGCGCGCTTAGCGTTCCTCGCAGAAGCCGACGCGCTTAAATCCGTTACCCGCGCCACCCGCCTCGCCGATGGCAGCCGCTTTGAAACAACCGGAGAGCACAGTTGGCACATCGCGCTCTTTGCTCTGGTTCTGGGCGAATGGGATACATCGGACACAGGCGCCGTGATCCGCATGCTGATCCTGCACGACTTGGTGGAAATCGATGCGGGCGATGTCCCGGTCTTTGCCGCGCCCTCCGCCACGGTCGAAGCAGACGAGGCTCGCGCCGCCGACCGGATCTTTGGATTATTGCCTTCCGACACCGGCCCCGCCTTTCGCGACCTGTGGGACACATTTGAGGCCAACCAATCGCCTGAGGCACGCTTTGCCAAATCTCTTGATCGGTTCCAGCCGCCGAACCTAAACCTCGCGAATGGTGGCGGCTCATGGGTGGATTATGCCGTGACCGAGGACACAGTGCGCGCCCGTGTCGGCACAAGGATCGCGGCAGGCGCGCCGCACCTGTGGGACTGGCTCAGCCCCCGCATCGCCGCCCATTTCGAAAAGCTGTAAGCGGCTCAACCCACCAAGGCTCCAAATCGACAACGGCGCCCCTTCCCAAAACGCCTATTCACCGCTACATGGCCGGGTATGACCAAAACACTCCACATCATCGGCGGCGGCATGGCGGGCTCTGAGGCCGCTTGGCAGGCTGCGAACGCAGGCGTCCCCGTCGTCATCCACGAGATGCGCCCGACAGTTGAAACATTTGCCCACCGCACTGGCCATCTGGCCGAGATGGTGTGTTCGAATTCCTTCCGCTCCGACGATGATGAGCAGAACGCCGTGGGCCTACTGCATTGGGAAATGCGCCAAGCAAACGGTCTGATCATGAACACCGCGCAGGCGCACCGCCTGCCCGCCGGTGGTGCATTGGCCGTCGACCGCGACCCCTTTGCCGCCGACGTCACTGCTCGCATCATGGCACACCCGCTGATCACTGTGGAATACGGCGAAATCAATGCATTGCCGCCCGAAGATCAACCAACGATCATCGCCACTGGCCCTCTGACGTCTGAGGGACTAGGTGGGGCAATCGCCGCCGAAACCGGCCAAGACGCGCTGGCGTTCTTCGATGCCATCGCCCCCATCGTCTACCATGAGAGCATCAATATGGATGTCGCATGGATGCAGTCGCGCTACGACAAGGGCGAGACTGAGGAAGAGCGCACAGCCTACCTCAACTGCCCCATGACAAAGGACCAGTACGAGGCGTTCATTGACGCCCTCTTGGCCGCCGATAAAACCGAATTCCATGAGGGTGAGACCGCAGGCTACTTTGACGGCTGCCTGCCGATCGAAGTGATGGCTGAACGCGGACGTGAAACGCTGCGGTTTGGCCCGATGAAGCCCGTTGGCCTGACCAACCAGCATCAGCCGGAGGTGAAACCGTACGCCGTTGTTCAGCTGCGTCGCGACAACAAACTGGGCACGCTCTACAATATCGTGGGCTTTCAGACCAAGATGAAGTACGGCGCGCAAACGGCTGTTCTGAAAACAATTCCCGGCCTAGAAGACGCCAGCTTTGCACGTTTGGGCGGGATCCACCGCAACACATTCCTGAACTCGCCCACGCTGCTTGACGATCAGATGCGCCTGAAATCTCAGCCGCACATTCGCTTTGCGGGTCAGATCACTGGCGTTGAGGGGTATGTCGAAAGTGCTGCTATGGGCCTGCTCGCAGGCCGCATGGCTGCCGCCGAAATCTTGGGCGAAACCCTGCCCGCTGTCCCAGACACCACAGCGATGGGCGCCCTACTGACGCACATCACTGGCGGGGCCGAGGCCAAGACGTTCCAACCCATGAACGTGAACTTCGGCCTGTTCCCTCCGGTGGATGCCAAGGGTGGCCGCCGCAACCGCAAAACCCGGTACAAAATCTATACTGACCGGGCAAAAGCGGACTGGGCGGAGTGGCTTGGCGAGCGCGAAAGCTTGGCAGCGGAGTGATCCCGTGGCACGGTGGTGCCATGACCAAGGATAAAGACGGCTTTAACACCAAACTCTGGGCACCGCGCAGCACCGAAGAAACGCTTCAAATCTATGCCGATTGGGCACAGACCTATGAGGCGGATGTCGAGGCGGCGGGCTACGCCACGCCCAGTCGTCTGGCCCACGCTTTATGGAACCACATGCCGAACATGGATGCGGAAATCTTGGATTTCGGCTGTGGAACCGGGCTGTGCGGTTTGGCCTTGCGAATGGTCGGCTACCACCGGATCGACGGCACTGACATTTCGCCAGAGATGCTGGCCGTCGCTCGCCAGAAAAAAGCCTACCGCACGTTGACGCGAGGCACGCCCGGTCAAATGCCGCTGATCGCGGCCGGGACCTACGACGCGATTGTGGCCTGCGGGGTCATCAGCCTTGGCGCCGCGCCTGCCGACATCCTGACGCCGATCTTGAACCTGCTCGCACCCGGCGGGGTTCTGGCGCTAAGCTACAATGAAGCCACACTAAAGGACGCCAGCTACATGGACGCCCTAGCGGATGTGCAATCAAGCGGCCAAGCCCGGTTACAGTGGTCCGAAAACGGGCCGCATTTGCCAGAAAAACCCGGTGCGCAAACCTCTACCATCTACATTTTGGAACGTCTGTGACGCGCACTCGATTTGCGCCCTCACCCACAGGGCCGCTTCACCTAGGACACGCCTACGCCGCATTGATCGCCGCCCGCCGCGGTGACGAGATGTTGCTGAGGATTGAAGATATTGATGCCACCCGCGCGCGGCCCGAGTGGGAGGCCGCCATTCACGACGATCTGGCTTGGTTGGGCGTGACATACCCCATGCCCGTGATGCGCCAGTCGGATCGTCACACGGCCTACGGTGCAGCGCTTGACGCCCTTTGGAGCCGTGGATTGCTGTACCCCTGCACCTGCACGCGCCGTGATATTGAGGCTGCCGCCAGTGCCCCACAGGAGGGCGCACCGCTGCTGGGGCCTGATGGCGTGATTTATCCCGGCACCTGCCGCCATACCCCCACCGGCCCCCGCCCCAAAGGCGTGACGCTGCGCCTCAACATGGCAAAGGCCACGTCCGAGGTTGGCCCGGTGTCCTTTACCGAGACCGGCGCAGGCCCCGGCGATGAGACGGGCGTAATCACCGTACAGCCCGACCATATGGTGTCGGCCATTGGCGACATCGTCGTCGCCCGCAAGGACTTTGGCACCTCCTACCACCTGAGCGTTGTCGTGGATGACGCCGCACAAAAGATCACCGAAGCCACCCGTGGCACCGACCTTTTTGAGGCCACCCCGATCCACGTCCTTTTGCAACGGCTGCTGGACCTGCCCACGCCGCAGTACCACCACCACGCCTTGATCCGCGACCCAAACGGCAAACGCCTTGCCAAGCGCGACGACGCCCGTGCTTTGCGTGTGTACCGTGATGGCGGGTGGAATGGGCGCGCCCTCGCCCAGCGCCTCATGGCCTCCCCTCAGACGGCCGCAATGATCCCCACCTCTCCGCTCCCGTGAAAATATGGCTTGATTTTTCACGGCCACTGGTGTGAAAATTTGAGCAATAGTTTCATGCGAGTCGGGGAGGCGCGCTTGTCTGACACCGCCGAAAGCCTCAAATCCATCTACCTCGGAGCTGACCTGAGAGCCTTACGCAAGTCGCGTGGCCTGACCCTACAGGACGTCGCGGATCGGTTGGGCAAATCGGTCGGGTGGCTCAGTCAAGTAGAACGCGATATTTCGCGGCCCGAGGATGCAGATATGGTGCATCTGGCGGATCTGTTGGACGTGCCCGTCGGCCTGCTGACGCCTGTGTCCGAGGAAGGCGTCATCGTGCGCAAAGATGGCCGCCGCGCCATTGGTGAACGGATCGCGGGCCTGACCGAAGAACTCGTTTCACCTGATCTGACGGACGCCTTTGAGGTTATACATTCCACCTTCGCCCCCGGCGTATCGCGCAGTGACGAAGTGCTCCGCCCGACGCAAGAAATCGCCTACCTCGTGTCCGGGCGTCTGGATATCTGGATCAACGGCACCCGCCATACCCTGACCCCCGGCGACAGCGCCCGCATTCGTGCGCAAAGCTTTCGTTGGGCCAACCCCTATGACGTGCCAGCTATCGCCCTGTGGGTGATTGCCCCGCCCGTCTACTGAACACCCATAGCCCGATCACAAAGGGCCTGCATACCAAAGGAGAGCCCATGTCTGAGTTTCCCACCACAGCACGTGTCGTCATCATCGGCGGCGGTGTCGTCGGCACATCGGCGTTGTTCCATCTGGCGCGCGCCGGTTGGACCGATTGTGTCCTGCTGGAAAAGAATGAGCTGACCGCAGGCTCGACATGGCACGCGGCGGGCAACTGCCCCAACTTTGCGCCCAACTGGGCCGTGATGAACATGCAGCGTTATGGGCTAGAGCTATACCGCAGCCTCTCCGAGTTGGTGGACTATCCGATGAACTACCACGTAACCGGTGCATTGCGCTTGGCGCACACCAAGGAGCGGATGGAGGAATTCAAGAAGGTCGCCGGACAGGCGCGCGCGCTCGGGCTGACGATGGACTTGTGCACCCCCAAAGAATTGCAAGAGCATAACCCCTTCATGGAAACCCATGACCTGGCGGGCGGCTTATGGGACCCTCTCGACGGCGACATTGATCCCGCACAGCTGACACAAGCGCTGGCTAAGGGCGCGCGCGAGGCCGGTGCCCGGATCGAGCGTTTCTGCCCCGCCGAAGGGATCGACCGTGACGGCGATGAATGGATCGTCAAAACCCCCAAGGGCGATATCCGCTGTGAAAAGGTCGTCAACTGCGCGGGCTACTACGCCCAGCGCGTGGGTGAGATGTTCAAACCCTTTGGCGGGCGCACCGTGCCCATGGTGGTGATGTCTCACCAATACTTCCTCACAGAGCCAATCGCAGAGATCGAAGCCTACACCAAGGAAAAGGGCCACAAGATGCCCATGATCCGCGATGTAGATACCTCCTACTACCTGCGTCAGGACAAACACGGGCTCAACCTTGGCCCCTATGAGCGGAACTGTAAGGCCGCTTGGGTCACCCCCGAGGATCCAATGCCCGAGGATTTCAGCTTTCAACTGTATCCCGACGACCTAGAGCGGCTGGAGTTCTACATCGAGGACGCAATGGCACGTGTGCCTCTGTTGGGCACCGCAGGTGTGGGGCGCAATATCAACGGACCCATTCCCTATGCTCCCGATGGCCTTCCTATGATCGGCCCCATGCCCGGCGTGCCCAACGCGTTTGAGGCGCATTCGTTTACCTTTGGCATCGCGCAGGGCGGTGGCGCGGGCAAAGTCCTGTCGGAATGGGTCATGCATGGCTACACCGAAGACGACATGTGGGCCGTCGACCCCCGCCGCTATACCGACTACGCGGACAATGATTACTGTCTCACCAAAGCGCTTGAGACCTATGGTCATGAATACGCCATGCATTACCCCCACTACGAATGGCCCGAAGGTCGCGACAAGAAGCTATCGCCAGTGGATGCCAAACTACGCGCGATGGGTGGTCAGATGGGCGCCTACAACGGGTGGGAGCGCGCGAATTGGTTCGCCAAACCCGGCGATGACATCTCGCTCGAAACCGCTGAGACTTGGGAGCGTGCTGGCCCATGGGAGGACCGTATCCGCGAAGAGGTGGAGGCCGTACGCGATGGCGTCGGTGTCTTGGACCTGCCCGGCTTTTCCCGCTTTACCGTCAAAGGCACCGGCGCGCGCGATTGGCTTGATGGGCTGACCATGTCGCGGCTGCCCTCTGCGGGGCGTGTGGGGCTTGCATACTTCGCCGATGACCGGGGCCGGATCGTCACCGAGATGTCGGTCTTTGCCTACAGCGATGATGAGTTCATGCTAATCACAGCAGCGCCCGCGCAATGGCACGACTTTGAATACCTCAAGGCGTTCTTGCCCACAGATGGCAGCTTGGCTCTTTCGGACCATACAACCGAGTACTCGACCCTGATCGTGACCGGACCTGCGTCGCGCTCCCTCTTGGCCGCAATCGGCACAGAGGCGGATTTATCCAAGCCATGGCTCACTTTCCAGGCGACGACGCTGGGCGGGCATCCTTGCACCCTGGCGCGTGTCTCCTTTGCGGGAGAGCTGGGATGGGAGGTCCACGCCAAGCTGGACGACATCCCCGCACTCTACGAGGCCATTCTAGAAGGTGGCGCGAAACCCTTTGGGATGTATGCGCTAAACTCCATGCGGATCGAAAAAGGTTACCGCGCGTGGAAGGGGGATCTTTCTTCCGACTACACAGCCCTTGAAGGTGGCTTGGATCGGTTCATCCGGTTCGACAAGCCCCGTGCCTTCCCCGGTAAGGCGGCGCTTTTGTCTGAAAAGCAACAGGGCCGCACCAAAGGCTTTGTCACCATGACGCTGGAACCCGGCACCCATGACGCCCCCTACATGGCCCCGGTCTATGCAGGCGACACCCATGTGGGCGAAGTCACCTCCTGTGCGATGGGCTACCGAACACAAACCTGCATCGCCCTTGGGATGATCAAGGCCGAGCATTTGACCCCCGGCACCGCCCTAACGGTGGATGTCTATGGCACCAAGGTACCCGCAACGGTCCAAGCCGATCAACCCATGTGGGATCCCTCCAACGAAAGACTACGCGCATGATCATTCTTGATGGCGGCATGGGGCAAGAATTGCTCCGCCGCACGGGTGACCGCCCCACGCCCCTCTGGGCGACACAGGTGATGATCGACCACCCCGAGGCTGTGCGTGCCATCCACGATGACTACTTCGCGGCTGGAGCCCAGATCGCGACGACCAACACATATGCCATCCACCGTGACCGCCTGCACAAGGTGGGCATGGACGCGCAGTTCGAGATGCTGCATCGCACCGCCTGTGAAATTGCCGTGTTCTCTCGCGACAACGCGGGGGGTGGTCAGGTGGCGGGATCACTTGGCCCGTTGGGCGGTTCGTACCAGCCCGAGAACACGCCCGAGGTTGAGGATGCCGCGCGGCTCTATGCCGAGATCGTGGCCCTGCATGCGCCTTATGTAGACCTACACCTGATTGAAACCGCAAGCAGCCTAAAGGCTGCGCGGGGTGCGGTTGCGGGCTGTGAGGCCAGCGACAAACCCATCTGGCTCGCGGTCTCGGTTGAGGATAACGACGGCAGCAAGCTGCGCTCTGGTGAGGCGGTGACTGATGTCTTGGACATCGCAGGTATCGACGCGCTGTTGATCAACTGCACCCGCCCCGAGGCTGTAACAACGGCCCTATCGGAGCTGACCGGTGCAACCGTCCCATTGGGCGCCTATGCCAACGGTTTTACCCATATCAAGGAACGGTTCCGCAAACCCGGCGCCACAGTCGACGCCCTTGAGGCCCGGCAGGACCTTGGCCCCACCGAATACCTAGACCACGCCCGCGACTGGGCCCGCTTGGGGGCCAGCATCATCGGCGGATGCTGTGAGGTCGGCCCCGTCCACATCGCAGCCCTTACCGCGCATTTCCACACCGGAGCCCACCCATCATGAGCCTTCCTCCGTCCTCTGCCCGCGTCGTCATCATTGGCGGCGGCGTCATCGGCTGTTCCGTCGCCTACCACCTGACCAAGCTGGGCTGGAAAGATGTCGTCCTGCTGGAGCGTAAACAGCTGACCTCTGGCACCACATGGCATGCCGCGGGCCTGATCGCGCAGCTGCGCGCAACGCAAAACATGACCCGGCTCGCGAAATATTCCCAAGAGCTATACGGCGGGCTAGAGGATGAGACAGGCGTGGCCACCGGGTTCAAACGCGTAGGCTCCATCACCGTGGCCCTCACGGAGGCGCGCAAGGAGGAAATCCTGCGCCAAGCCTCCATGGCGCGTGCCTTCGGTGTTGAGGTTGAGGCGATTTCCCCCACCGAGGTGTTAGAGAAGTACCCCCACCTGAACATCGGCGACGTCACCCAAGGTGTTTACCTGCCTCTGGACGGCCAAGGTGACCCCGCCAACATCGCACTGGCGCTTGCCAAGGGCGCGCGGCAACGCGGTGCGCAGGTGCTTGAACGGACCAAAGCCACCGGCGTTGTACGCGACGGTCGCCGCATCACGGGCGTCCATTGGCAACAAGGCGATGAAACCGGCACGATCAACTGCGAACACGTAGTCAACTGCGGCGGCATGTGGGGCCATGAGGTTGGCGCTATGCTGGGCACCAACGTGCCCCTCCACGCTTGTGAGCATTTCTACATCGTGACCGAGGCCATCGCGGGCCTCACCCAATTGCCCGTCCTGCGCGTGCCCGATGAATGCGCCTATTACAAAGAGGACGCTGGCAAAATCCTGCTGGGCGCGTTCGAGCCAAACGCAAAACCGTGGGCCGCGAATGGCATTCCGGCGGATTTCGAGTTCGACCAACTGCCCGAGGACTTTGACCACTTTGAGCCCATCCTCGCGGACGCCTGCGAACGGATGCCTATGCTGGCGGAAGCGGGCATTCATACGTTCTTCAATGGGCCGGAATCCTTCACCCCCGATGATGCCTATCACCTCGGCCTCTGCCCCGAGATGGACAACGTCTGGGTCGCGGCGGGCTTCAACTCTATCGGTATCCAATCTGCGGGCGGCGCGGGCATGGCGCTGAGCCAGTGGATGGACGCGGGCGAAAAGCCCTTTGATCTGGGCGATGTGGACATCTCTCGGATGCAGCCATTTCAGGGCAACAAGACGTATTTGTTCGAACGCTCCAAGGAAACACTTGGACTGCTGTATGCGGACCACTACCCCTATCTGCAAAAGCGGACAGCACGTGGAGTACGGCGCACGCCGTTCCACCAACACCTGCTGGATCGCGGCGCGGTCATGGGCGAGCTCGCCGGCTGGGAACGCGCCAATTGGTTTGCCCGCGGCAGCCAAGAGGCCGAATACCGCTATAGCTGGACCCGTCAGAATTTCTTTGAAAACGTGCGGGCCGAACATACCGCCGTGCGGGAGGGCGTGGGCATGTACGACATGTCATCGTTCGGCAAAATCCGCGTCGAGGGACCGGATGCAGAGGCATTCTTGAACTATGTCGCAGGCGGCAACTATTCGGTGCCCGTGGGCAAGATCGTCTACACCCAATTCCTGAACGACCGCGCCGGGATTGAGGCCGACGTCACTATCACGCGGCTCTCGCCCGATGCCTATCTTGTCGTCACCCCTGCCGCCACGCGGCTGGCGGATCAAACGTGGTTGATGCGCCACAAGGGCGCGTACCGCGTCACGATCACCGATATGACAGCTGCCGAAGGCGTGCTGGCCATCATGGGGCCACAGGCGCGTGATTTGTTGCAAAAGGTCTCGCCCAATGATTTCTCAAATGCGGCCAATCCATTTGGCACCGCCCAAGAGATTGAGATCGGCATGGGCCTGGCCCGCGCGCACCGCGTCACCTATGTCGGCGAGCTTGGGTGGGAGATTTACGTCAGCACCGACATGGCCGGACATGTGTTCGAAACCCTGATGGACGCAGGCGCTGAAATGGGCCTGACCCTATGTGGCATGCACATGATGGACACCTGCCGGATCGAAAAAGGCTTCCGCCACTTTGGCCACGACATCACGTCCGAGGATCACGTGATGGAAGCAGGTCTGGGCTTTGCCGTGAAAAAGGACAAGCCGGCCTACATTGGCCGCGACGCGGTGCTGCGCAAGCAGGACGAGGGGCTTGCGATGCGGATGGTCCAGTTCAAGCTGACCGATCCAGAGCCCCTGCTCTATCACGCGGAACCGATCCTGCGAAACGGTGAGGTTGTGGGCTTCCTGACCTCTGGCGCTTATGGCCACACGTTGGGCGGGGCGATGGGGCTGGGGTACGTGCCGTGCAAAGGCGAAAGCGTGCAAGAGGTTCTCGCCTCTAGCTATGAGATCGAAGTCGCGGGCACACGCGTGGCTGCCACCGCGAGCCTTAAGCCGATGTACGATCCGAAATCTGAGCGTGTAAAGGTCTGAGGCCGCACCGAGTGTTTGGTGATAAAGTTGGGGGGGCCGGCTCCTCCCTCCGTCCCCCCCGCGGGTCCGGGCGCGCACGCCCACCCCAACCTCTGACGAATCATCCTGGATGATCCAAACCTGTCACCTAAACCGGGTGCGCCTCATGCGGATACTATCTCCACTACGGCGCGCCCTAAGTGTGAACGGCAGGTAAGCATAAGTTTCCACCCCTGAACACCAAAAAATACGCCGCACTGCGGCGTGACCTGCACGTAAAGAACCCAGATCACCCGGTTACTTGGCACATAATAGGCAAGGCTTTGCCGAAGGTCCGGCATAGCCTGACCGCAGCCCCTAGCTGGTCGCGATTTCAACCGCACCAGCGACGTCGCCAACCACTTTTTCCAACAGGTCCGCGTCTTCGCATTCCGCCATCACGCGGATCAACGGCTCGGTGCCGGATTTACGGATCAGTAGGCGCCCCGACCCTTCCAGCTCTGTCTCGGCGGCAGCGATCGCGGCCTGTACGCTGGCATCATCCAACGGCAATTGCCCGGCGGCGAAGCGCACGTTGACCAACTTTTGCGGTACGGGTTCAAAGTTTTGCATCAGGTCCGAAGCCTTGCGACCCGTCAGAACCATCTCGGCCAGAAACTGAAGGCCCGCGATCAGACCATCGCCCGTCGTGGCGTAGTCGGTCATCACGATATGGCCCGACTGTTCGCCCCCAAGGTTCAGCTTGCCCTTGCGCATGGCCTCTACCACGTGGCGGTCGCCCACGGGCGTGCGGTGCAATAGGATCGCGCGCTCCGCAAGAAACCGTTCCAGCCCAAGGTTCGACATCACGGTCGCGACCAGCGCGGGACCGTGCAACCGCCCCTCATCCGCCCAACGCGCCGCGAACAGAGCCATCAGCTGATCACCATCTGCCAGTGTTCCGGTTTCATCCAGGATCAAGACGCGGTCCGCATCGCCATCAAGGCAAATCCCGATATCGGCGCCATGCGCCACCACCTGCTCGGCGGCCGTGGCCGTGTGGGTCGAGCCGCATTTGTCGTTGATGTTGTGCCCATTGGGCGAGACACCGACAGGGATGACCTCTGCGCCCAGCTCCCACAGGACCTCGGGCGCGACCTTGTAGGCGGCACCATTCGCGCAATCGATCACTACCTTAAGCCCATCAAGCCGCAAGCCATCAGGAAAAGTTGTCTTGGCGTATTCGACGTAGCGACCGAGCCCGTCATCAATCCGCTTGGCGCGACCGATGTTTTCGGCGGCGGCAGGTTCAACACCGCGTTCAACCAGCGCTGAAATTTCAGCCTCTGCCTCATCGCTGAGCTTGTATCCATCGGGTCCGAAAAACTTGATCCCGTTGTCATGCGCCGGGTTGTGAGAGGCCGAAATCATCACCCCTAAATCCGCGCGCATCGAATGGGTCAACATCCCCACCGCAGGTGTCGGGATCGGACCCAGTAGCAGCACGTTCATGCCCGTAGACGTCAACCCCGCCGTCAGCGCGTTTTCGAGCATGTAGCCAGACAGGCGCGTGTCCTTGCCGATAACAACCCGGTGCTGCGCCGAGCGGTCCTGACGGAAATACCGCCCTGCCGCCGCGCCAAGACGCAAAGCCATATCAGCGGTCATCGGGTAGCTGTTCGCCTTGCCCCGCACCCCATCCGTGCCAAAAAGTGAGCCCATGCCTTTTCCAATCCATTGCCACAATTTTGCAGTGCCGATGGCCGGACCTCTGACGGGGGGCTTAGTCGGCGGGTGCCTCAGCGCTCTGCCGAACCACATCCCATAGTGTCAGACCTTGGCAGGTGCCTGCAACATCGTGCACGCGCAAAATCTGCACCCCGTGCTCAATTGCCGCCAAGCCCAACGCCAAAGAGCCGGGATCGCGGTCTGCGGCCCGGTCTGTACCCGTCAGCGCGCCAATAAAGGATTTGCGCGACACACCCAGCAGGATTGGACAGCCCAACCCGTGAAACACGCTCAGACCCCGCAAAATCGCCAGCGTATGAGCGCGGGTTTTGCCAAACCCAATGCCCGGGTCGACCATGATCTGGGCACGGGTCAGACCCAACGCCTCTGCCCGAACCACCATCGCCTCAAGCGCATCATAGATATCGAGCAGCGCGTCATCGTACTGCGGATTGGCCTGCATCGTTTCGGGCGTGCCTTGGGCATGCATCAAACACGTTGGGACCTGTTCGCAAGCCGCCCAAGGGCCAAGTGCGGGATCAAACCCAAAGCCGGAAACATCGTTCAGAATCGTGGCACCCGCGGCAAAGCCGGCCTCGGCCACCGCTGCCTTGCGGGTATCGAGCGAAATGGGCTGCGTCACGCCCCCTGCCCGCAGCGCCTCAATCGCGGGAACGATACGGGCGATTTCCTCGGGAACCGGGACTTCTTTGGCCCCAGGCCGGGTGCTTTCGCCGCCGATATCCAAGATATCCGCCCCCGCCTCTGCCATAGCACGGGCGCGGGACTGAATCGTATCAAGGTGCAATCCGGCATCCGTGGCCAACTGACCACCGTCTGAAAAACTATCCGGCGTCACGTTCAGGATGCCCATCACACGCGGGCGATCCATGGTCACACCGGCAATCGGGGCGCGTGGCGCCGTGAGACGCGCGCGTACATCACTGGGCGCGTCCTCTACTGCGATCCGCTCAGGGCTCTGCCCACGGCGCAACACATTGATGGCCTCGGCCCACATCCAGCCACCCGCGATCCGGATGGCCTGATCGGGGTTGCGGGGGGCGCGGGTCAGGATCGGCTGATAATACGCGGTGTTCATGGCTTAGGCGATTGGCTCGTCAAGCACATCGGCGATGCTGGCGGCAACCTCGGCGGTGCTGGGCACATCTGGGCCTGAGGCGCCAATAAACAGGCTCCGCGTCGCTTCAAACATCTGCGCGCAGTAGCCGGCTAAAACCAGCGGGTCGGCCCCATCGGGCGCATCGGTTGCATCCAGCACAATGCGGGACGGCGCCCAGACCGAAACCTGATCATTCTTGAGGCCCCAATCCAGCTCGGTCCGGCTATCGACCACAACGCACCGCGCATCGCGGGCCGCGAGCATCCATGCGTTTTGTTCAATAGCCAACAGATCCACGCGCCGCTGCGCCTGTGGCTGGGCGACTTGGGGGGCCTGCGTCTGGCCGGGGCCGACGCACAGAATTGTCGGAACCCCGACCAATGTATCTACAAACTCCGACAGGCGCGGATCCTGAATGGCCTCGTTTGAGAGGTAAATGACCTGCGGATGCACCACAGCATCAGGTTCAACGATCCGTACCGGCGCACGGGTCTGGCTGCGCACGACCTCAACCCCAAGGGCAAATGGTCCGCGATCCAGCTTTTCGATCCGCACAAAGACACGGGCCGCACGCGGGTCATGCAAAATCCGTTCAGCCACGCGGGCGCACAGCGTCTCAAGCAGGTTCAGGCGCTCGGCCTTTAGCTCATAATCGATGGCTTCGATCAAAGTGTCGTAGCTGAGGATACGGTCGACATCGTCGTCCAGATGATCCCCCATGGGCACCACTTCGACCACGACGTTGCAGCTGATACGTTGCAGCAATCCACGCTCGGCCTGAAACGCGCCGATCTCAACTTCGCGGATATGATCCCGCAAAGAAATCCGGTCGAGCGGATCGGTGTTGGTGGCGGTCGCCGCCGCGCGCTCAGAAGGGTGGGCAAAGGCCAACCGTGTCTCGTCTGACATATCTCGCCCTTCCTTGCGCGGATCAATCGGCCCTTAGGTGCCACAAGGATCGCGCGCTGAAAAGGCTCAGTTCCGGCGAATTGAGCGTCAGGATCGACGCCGCACGCGAGGTCAGCGGATCAGTATTGCTGACGATAGAAAATATGCGTGCCGATCCGCGTGGTGCGTGGATAAACGCGCGCCCAACGGGGGTTCACTGCGGTGGTGTGATAATGCGAGGCTTCATCCGTTAGCGTGCGCGGCGCACCGTCCAACATGATGCGCGCAACTTTGCCCACACGCTCCCACGACTGGCGGTCATTGATCCGCTCGGGGCGGCCATCGCAGGTGTAGCTGAATTGGCAGGCATGACGTTTGCCCGTGCCTTGGTTGATCACACCGCAAACACTATCGGGATAGTTGGGCATGTCGACCCGGTTCAAGATCACCTCTGCAACCGCAAACTGACCTTTCAGCTTCTCGCCGCGCGCTTCGAAATAGAGCGCTTCGGTCAGGCATTGCCATTGTTCCCCACCGCTCGCCTTGGGCATCGCATCCAAATCGCTACGGTCAAAAACGGGCTTGGGCGCGTCCGCACGAGGGGCCACGTAGGGCCGTGCAATCGACTGCATCCGGCGCGCGCTGGTCGAAAACAGCGCCTCCCGCTCAGTTTCCATAAGGCTTGAGAGTTGAATCCCAACAGTCTCGGGAGAGGGGTTCGACGTGCTCAACCGAATATCGGCCTGCGCCACGCCACCAAAAACCACGGCGATAACCGCCGACACAGCAAACATCTTCATACAACTACATCCCATACAGCTGGATGCCCCCAGGCAATCCCGCAACGTCCTTACCGAAATGTGAACGATCCCCCTATACGCTCAGAACCGTTGATGCGCCGCTTGTGGCAAAAAAGTAACAGATCAGCGTTAATAGATGGCAGGAATGGGGCAAGTCAGATCAATTTGTCTTGATTGTTGACGTCGATTTTGTGGTCAAGCGCCGCCGTCGGGGCCTGTCTCATGGCGAATCCTCGCCTGAGCGGCCGCAAGTTTGGCCACCGGGACCCGAAACGGCGAGCAAGAGACGTAGTCAAACCCTGCTCTTCGGCAAAACGCGATGGATTCGGGGTGGCCACCGTGTTCGCCGCACAGTGACAGCACCACATCAGGACGTGCGGCGCGCCCGCGTTCCGCCCCCAGCAATAACAACTCGCCCACACCGTCCAGATCAAGCGTCTGGAACGGATCCTCGGGATAGACGCCCTCATTGACATAGGCCGACATGAACCGACCCGCATCATCGCGCGAGAGGCCATAGGTCATCTGTGTCAGGTCGTTTGTGCCAAATGACAAAAATGCAGAGTTTTCGGCGATTTCACCGGCGCGCAAAGCAGCGCGCGGTGTCTCGACCATCACGCCAAGACGAAAATCGAGCTCCGTTCCGCTTTCGCCCCGCACAGAGGCTGCAAGCGCATCTACGCGGCGTTTGACAAGCTCCACCTCGCGCTGAGCACTGACCAGTGGGATCATGATTTCGGGCACGACAGGCGTTCCGTTGCGGCCCACTTCGACCGCGGCCTCAAAGATGGCCCGGGCCTGCATCTCATAAATTTCGGGGATCGCTACGCCGAGGCGCACGCCACGCATCCCCAGCATTGGATTATATTCATTGAGCGATTCGATATGCGCGCGCACCCGGCTCAGCGGGATATCCAAGGCCTCAGCCATGGCGCGCATGCCCTCTTTGTTACTGGGCAAAAACTCATGAAGCGGTGGATCCAGAAGTCGAATGCACACCGGCGCGCCCTGCATGATGGTGAACAGTTCAATGAAATCGGCCCGCTGCATCGGCAACAACCGCTCAAGCGCGGCAGCCCGGTCACCGGGATCCTCCGCAAAGATCATTTCGCGCATGACCGTCAGGCGGCCCGGCTCAAAAAACATATGCTCCGTCCGGCAAAGCCCGATCCCATCCACACCAAAGGTGCGGGCCAAGGCAGCGTCGGCGGGCGTATCGGCATTGGCTCTGATGCCGATGTCCCGCAGGTCATCCGCCCATGTCATCAACTCCCCAAAGGCACCATCAAGTGCAGGTTCGACCATCGGCGCGGCCCCGCTAAGGACCCGTCCACTGCTCCCATCAACCGTCAGGATGTCGCCATCATGCAGCGTGCTGCCATCCGGCAAAATGATCTGCTTGGCATCGTGATCGACCTTGACCCCGGTGGCGCCAGACACGCACGGCACCCCAAGGCCCCGCGCAATCACCGCCGCGTGAGAGGTCATCCCCCCTCGCTCTGTCAGGATCGCGTCTGAGGCATGCATGCCCCGCACATCCTCGGGCGAGGTTTCGCGGCGCACAAGGATGCAGGGTTCATCGCGCGATAGGGCCGCTTGGGCGGCAGCCGCATCAAAGACAATCTTGCCAGAGGCCGCACCGGGTGCCGCCGCGATCCCCTTTGCAAGAACCGTTATCGTCGCGGCCGGATCGACCTGACGGTGCAACAACTGGGACAGCTCCTGCGGTTCAACCCGCATCATCGCCTCTTGGCGAGTGATGATGCCGTCGCGCGCAAGTCGGGTCACGATATTCAGGTTGGCACGTGCCACGCGCTTGACCCGAACTGCATCGAGGATGGCCAAACGCCCCTCCTCAATGGTGAATTCGGCCTGCATCTCGGCCCGTAGTTTGCGCCGCATCAAGGCCCCGGCGGCCACAAGTTCGGCATAAACCTCTGGCAACAACTCCTCAAGCGACGGACCGCGCGGGTCCTTGGTGAGGAAAAGCGCCTTTGCATTGCTCTCAAGGGCTTCTCGCCCCAGCGCTTGGCCCAAGTAGCGCCCTGTGACCTGCGGCTCACCGGTGACAGAACTGACAAATTGGATCACACCCGCCCCGGATTGACCCGGAGCCAGCCCCAGCGCCATACGCTGCACCACAAGGCCCAGCCCTGCATCTGCGGGCGCACCCTGAGCTTGGCGCAACAGCCGAGCAGAGGTCCCCTCCCACGCGCGGGCCATAGATCGTAGGACCTCACTCAGTTGAACGGTTGGGTCCTGCGGAAAGGCATCGTCCATTTCCGCAGCATATTCGGCCATGGCCGCTGCGGGGGTTTGCGCATCTAGGAACGGCGCATCATCGAGGCGCATCACCTCAATCGCAAACGACCGGATGAACCGCAGATACAGCTTGTCCGCACGCTCTCGGCCCAACCGCTCTGACAGCAGGGCATGGGTCGCGTCGTTCATGCCGATATTCAGGATCGTGCCCGGTCCGCCCCAATCAGCAGCCTCACTTGAGGACCGCACCGAGATCAGCAGCGGATCAGCCTCAAACACTCCCAAAAGCGACGTCAGATCAGGCATCTGCCCATTGGCAATGTTGCGCACTGTCTCGAACGAAAGCGCCACCGTTTGTGGCACCGGCAGCCCCAAACGTACCAACCGCTGCAAACACTTTGCGCGGTTGCCGTGACGCTGTTTGCGGATATCCGCAGTTGTGGTCACTTCAGTGAAATCAGGGCTCTCAAGCATGTTGCCAATCTCATGGTGCATCTGCAGCATAGGGTGCTGCGCCGGTCACACAAGCATCACATTCATAACGCGTGTGTTCATGTCATGCGGTTGATCGCCACAACCACAAGTAGAAGCCCATTGCAGCAGTTAGCCCGTCAGCTTGGTCAAATCCGCGACTTGACTGCAAATCGTTCTGATCTGCGACAACAGGTTCAGCCTGTTGCGACGCAAAATCTCACTCTCCGCATTCACCTGTACCGCGTCAAAGAACGCATCAACCGGACCGCGCAGCTGGGCCATGGCGCCCATGGCGCCCGCGAAATCTTCGGCCTCGATGGCCGGAGAGATCGCCCCCTCTGCCGTCGTCAATGCCGCAAACAAGGCCTTTTCTTCGTCCATCTCCGCAAACTTTACATCCGCGCCAAACGAGTATTCCACCCCATCGGCCGCCTCAGCTTGACTCAAAATGTTTGACGCTCTCTTAAAGCCCTGCACAAGATTTTCGCCATCCTCGGTCGCCAGCACGTCATTCAACGCCCGCGCCCGCGCCACCAGCAACGCCAGATCATCTGCACCCGGCATCGCCAGACACGCATCAATCACGTCGTGCCGGATACCCTGATCGCGCAAATACACTTTGAGGCGGTCGTAGATAAAGCTCAACAGATCAGCCACATCCGCGCCAGGATACCCTTTGGCCAAAACCTCTGACAGGTTCATGCGCGCGCCGTTTTCCAACACCAACCGGATCACACCGAGTGCGGCCCGACGCAGGGCGAACGGATCCTTGGACCCAGTGGGTTTTTCTTCGATTGCCCAAAAGCCGGTCAACAAATCAATCTTGTCCGCCAGCGCAACGGCCACCGAAACCGGTGCCGTGGGCACGTCATCCGAGGGCCCCAGCGGTGCGTAGTGTTCTTCGCACACCGCCGCGACTTCCGCCGGCAGGCCCGCGTGCGTCGCGTAGTAGCGGCCCATCAAGCCCTGAAGCTCTGGGAATTCATACACCATCTCAGAGCTAAGGTCTGCCTTGGCCACACCCGCCGCAGTCGCAGCCGTTTCGGCGTCAGCACCCACGGAGGGCGCGATTTCACCGGCCAGTGCCTTGATGCGTTCAATTCGTTCCAGCTGGCTGCCCAGTTTGTTATGGAATGTCACGTTATCAAGGGATTGCACCCATGTGTTAATGTCAGATGTCGCCACGCGCAGGTCGTTCTCCCAAAAGAACTTCGCATCCGCCAGCCGCGCCGACAGCACCTTTGCGTTGCCCGCAAGGATGGTCGCGCCTTGATCCGCTGTTTCACGGTTGGCCACGGTCACGAACCGCTCAATGCGCCCCGTCGCTCCGTTGCGCACCGAGAAAAACTTTTGGTGCTCTTTCATCGAAGTCTGCAGCACCTCGGGCGGCAGATCGAGGAAGTCTTCCGCAATCTCGCCCATCAAGACCACCGGCCATTCAACTAGCCCCGCGACCTCAGCCAGAAGGCCTTTGTCGTCTACGACTTCCAGACCCGCAGCGAAGGCTTGGTTCGTGGCGTCGTTCCAAATAGCATCTGCGCGTTCAGCAGCCTCAAGCACCACATGGGCGCGTTTCAGCTTAGCCGCATAATCCTCGAACGACGTGACCGAGAAGGCATCCGGCGCCATGAAACGGTGGCCCCGCGTTGTGTCACCCGAGGTGATCGTGTCGACCGAAAACGGCACAACCTCTGCGCCCGCTTCATCCGTCAAAATGCACAGGATTGTGTGCAATGGCCGGACCCAGCGCAGGCTGCCTGCGCCCCACCGCATGGATTTTGGCCATGGGAAGTTGCGCACCACATCGGGAACCAATTCAGCAATAATCTCAGCCGCCGGGCGGCCCGGCTTTTCGATCACCGCAAACCAGACCTGCCCTTTTTTGTCGTCCCGCGCTTCCAGCTGGTCTTTGGCAAGACCCGTGGATCGCAAGAACCCTTCAAGCGCCTTTTCGGGCGCATCAACACGCGGGCCTTTACGCTCTTCGCGGGTGTTCGGGCTTTCGGCCGTCAAGCCATTGACCGACAAAACCAGACGGCGCGGCGTGACGTGCGCCACGGCACCCGAATATGTCAGCCCGGCCTCAACCAGACCATCGGTCACGCGCTTTTGCAGATCCGCGGCGGCACGGGCCTGCATCCGGGCAGGAATTTCTTCGGAGAACAGCTCCAGCAACAGATCGGGCATCAGAAGTCTCCCTTAAAGGTTGCGCGATCAGGGCACGCGTCACCAACGGGAGAGCCGTCATAGGCTTTCTTCCCGCAATTGTTCAATTCATGCCACGCAAAGCCGCGCCCATCGGGCAGCACAGCAATCACGCGGTTTACGCCGTAGGCGATGTTTTCTTGGCCCAGAAACGCAAGCGCCCCGCCGGAGGCCAATGCCTCACCAATTGCGGGTGCATCAAAGCAATCGAACCACGATGGTGGCACTGTGGGCGCTACATTCTCAAGCACTTCGAAGCGTTCGCTCATGAAGGCGGGGGATGACGTGGTTGTAAAACAGGCGCGAAATCCCAACGGGGATGAGGCAGAGCGGATCGCGGTCACATCAGACACGCCAAAAGGCTCTGGCGCGGCCCCGCCCACAGGTGTGGCCTGCAATGTGACGTTTTCCATAGGCGCCCAATAGGCGGAGTGATTGGTGTACCAAATCCCCACGCCGGCGGCCAATGCGGTTCCGAGCAGCAGCATCACGACAAATTTTCCCAAAACCTCAGGCCTCCTGCGGCTGCCAGCCGCCTGCTTGCGTCTGCACGAAAGCGTCTGCACAGGCTTTGGCAAGAGCCCGCACACGCCCGATATACGCTTGACGCTCCGTGACCGAGATTACACCGCGCGCGTCCAGCAGGTTAAAGATATGGCTGGCCTTGATGCATTGATCATACGCGGGCTGTGCCATGACGATCCGACGCCCTGTTTTGGGGTCTTCTGCGGGCAGCGCGAGGATCGCTGCACACTCGGCCTCCGCATCGACAAAATGCTGCAACAGCGCCTCGGTGTTGGCCACGTCAAAGTTCCAGCGCGCGTATTGCGCCTCTGCTTCGCGGAACACATCCCCATAGCTCAGCGGGATCAGCGCGTCCGGTGCATTGAACGGCATGTCCATCACATGGTCCACGCCCAGAACATACATGGCAAGACGCTCGAGACCGTAGGTCAGCTCGCCCGAGACAGGCTGGCAATCATGCCCGCCAACCTGTTGAAAGTACGTGAACTGCGAGACTTCCATTCCGTCGCACCAGACTTCCCACCCAAGGCCCCAAGCGCCAAGTGTCGGGCTTTCCCAGTCATCCTCAACAAAGCGGATGTCGTGCAGGTCCATATCAATCCCAATCGCCCGGAGCGAGCCAAGGTACAGCTCCTGCAAATCGGGCGGTGAGGGTTTGATGATCACTTGATATTGATAATAGTGCTGCAACCGGTTGGGGCTGTCGCCGTAGCGGCCATCAGTCGGGCGGCGCGAGGGCTGCACATAGGCGGCGGCCCAAGGCTTGCTCCCGAGGGCGCGCAGGGTCGTGGCGGGGTGAAATGTGCCCGCACCAACCTCCATATCGTAGGGTTGCAGGACAGCGCAGCCTTTGGACGCCCAATACTCTTGCAGGCGCAGGATGATCTCCTGGAACGAGCGTGGGGTCGTGGGCGTGGGGGATGCGGACATAGCGGTGCTCCGTGGCGTTCGGTGCGGGGGCACCGGCGTTCGGCGCTTGCATAGGCGGTTCCGTGAGGGGGGTCAATCAACGCGGGGATGCGACCCGAAAGACGCAGCCGCCCCGCGATACCGTTTGGTCGGGGTGCCTAAGCATTGCACTGCGTCCCCCGCTTTGGCACAAAGCCCCAACCACGCCAACACGCGCCCTGCCAACCGCGACACGCGCCAAGGCACACCCGCGACGGAGACAGTATGACACGCCGCCTTTTGAACGTATTTTTTGTGATTTTCATGGGCTTTTTCGCCCCTGCGGCCCTCGCGCAGCAAAGCACTTGGGTGCAGATAGAAAGCCACCCTACCCTGGCCGAGGCGCAAGATCGCGCCCGCGCCTACGAAACACTTGTCCCCGACCTGAACGGTTTCGCCGCCCCCTCCGGATGGTATTCGCTCGCGCTGGGACCCTTCGACGCGGCCACCGCCCAGACAACATTGCGCCAGTTGCGCGCCAACGGGTTAATTCCTCGCGACAGTTTCATTGCCGATGGGCGTGGGTTTGGGGCTCAATTCTGGCCCGAAGGCGGCCGCAATGACAGCCAACAAGCACAGGTCGCGACGCCAAGCCCCACGGCGCCGGCCATCGCGCCCCCCGGATCACCGTCCCCATCGGACGAAACAGTGGCTGAGGCCCGCGCATCCGAACGGTTATTGACCCGCCCGCAGCGCGAAGACCTGCAAACCGCGCTCCAGTGGTTCGGCTTCTATACGGCTGCAATTGATGGTGCTTTTGGTCCCGGCACGCGCCGCTCCATGCAGTTGTGGCAGGATGATCAGGGCCAAGAGCCCACCGGCATTTTGACCACTGCGCAACGCAGCCAATTGCTAGAACAATACGCGGCCGCTCTGGCGACCCTTGGGCTTGAAGTTTTGCGCGACGACATCGCGGGTGTGCAGATTGAGGCCCCCCTTGGGCTGGTGCAATTTGACCGCTACGAGGCCCCCTTTGCCCATTATGAGGCCCGGGATGACAGTGGCGTGCGCATGATCTTGATCAGTCAGGCAGGTGATCGCGGCACCGTCAGCGGGCTTTATGACATTCTGCAAACCCTTGATGTGGTGCCGCCAAACGGCCCCCGCTCCAAGGGCCGCGATGGGTTTATTCTACGCGGCGAAGGTCCTGCGCTGACATCCGAAACACATGTCCGGCTGCGGAACGGCCACGTGCATGGCTTTATGCTGATCTGGCCCCCAGAGCAGGCAGAAACCATCGCCCGTGTCCTACCCAAGATGGAGGCAAGCCTGCGCTCGATCGGGCCCGCGATGGACCCCGCTCAAGGCTACGACGCCACGCGCCAAGACGTCGATCTGGTGTCTGGCCTTGATGTGCGCCGCCCCCTCAAATCTCGCTCGGGCTTTTTTGTGGACGCTGCGGGCCGCGTGTTAACCTCAGCCGAGATGGCGAACGGGTGTGGTCGGCTTACGATCAACCAACAGCACCCAGCGGAGGTGATTTTTGCAGATGACACCATCGCACTGCTCGCCCCGCAAGAGCGTTTGGCCCCCGTCGCTGTCGCAGCCTTTGCGCGCACGCCCGGCCGGTTGCGCAGCAGCGTTTCGGTTGCGGGCTTTCCCTATGAGGGCATCCTTGGTGCCGCGAGCTTAACCTTCGGCACGCTTGAGGACCTGCGCGGTTTGACCGGTGATGAGGCGCTGTTGCGGCTGAGCATGGTGGCCCAACCCGGTGACACTGGCGGGCCAGTGTTTGACGAAACCGGCGCTGTCACAGGTGTTCTGCTGGCTGACACGTCTGCCACCCGTACCCTGCCCCAAGACGTGGCTTTTGCGCGCAAAGCAGGTGACATCACCGTGACGCTTTTATCTCAGGGGGTGTCACCCGCGATCTCTTCCGCGACAGAGGCCCTCGCACCACAGGACCTGACCACGCGAGCGGCTGATATGACCGTCTTGGTCAGTTGCTGGGAGCAATAATCGACAAAGGCCGCCCTAACTACGGGGCGGTCTACCCTGTGTTTTTGGACGCTTTTTCTTCCCAACGCCCACTTTCCTCGGACCAATAGCGCGCCGCAGCGCCCGCATCTGTCAGCGATTTCCACTGCGTCCGGGCGTGGGCCACAGCCTCGCCATCGGTGCCATCGAACAAGATCATCACCCGCGAGAGCGTCCCCACCTCTTCCGGTGTGACCTCAGCCCCATCCACCGCCATGACACACTGCGGATCATTGGCAGCCGTCATATCAGCCGTCAAAAGAATGGGTTGGCGGGCATCGTGGTCCCCGCCCGCAAGCCCGTGGGGCAGAAAGCTATCCCGCGCGCCATGCCACAACTTGGCATCAAGCGCCTTTAGACGCTCCGCATCGCGGCCCCGTAACGCCACGCGCCACCCTGCCCCAAGCGCTTTGCCGAGCAGAGTGGCGGCGGTGACCTCAAGAGGTTGCCGCGTCAGGTGGTAGAAGTAGGCCTCTCCCATCGGTCGTGCGCTATTTGGCCTCGTATTTGTCGGCGATCAGCTGATCGAGGGCGCGCACGCCCCAGCCTGTCGCACCCGCAGGGGCCAAAGAGGTCTCAGAGGACACAGAGGCTACACCGGCGATGTCGAGGTGGATCCAAGGCGTCTCATCTTTGACGAAGCGCTTGAGGAACTGCGCCGCAGTGATCGACCCTGCCGCGCGACCACCAACATTTTTCATGTCCGCCACGCGGGATTTGAGCAGCTTGTCATAGGCGGGCGATAGCGGCAGGCGCCACGCGCCTTCGCCTGTTTCCTTAGCCGCCGCAAGAAAGTCGTTCGACAGCGTGTCGCTGTTGGAAAACACGCCCGCGTTTTCATGACCAAGACCGATAATGATAGCCCCCGTCAGCGTCGCCAGATCAATCATACCCGAGGGCTTGAACCGCTCCTGCGCGTACCACATCACGTCGCACAGCACGAGCCGACCCTCGGCATCGGTGTTGATGACCTCGATCGTGTCCCCCTTCATGGAGCGGACAACATCGCCCGGGCGTTGTGCGTTACCGTCGGGCATGTTTTCGACCAGCCCCACGATACCCACAACATTGGCCTTGGCTTTGCGCAGCGCCAAAGTACGCATCACGCCGGCCACGACGCCCGCGCCGCCCATATCCATGGTCATGTCTTCCATGCCGCCCGCAGGTTTGAGCGAAATACCGCCGGTGTCGAACACGACGCCTTTGCCGATCAGCGCAAAGGGAGGCTCATCCGCCCTATCCGTGCCACGCGCGCCGTTCCAATGCATCACAACCACTTTGGATGCGCTGCGCGAGCCCTGCCCCACGCCCAAAAGCGCGCGCATACCCAGCTTTTCCAGGTCTGCTTCTTCGAGGATTTCGACCTCAAGCCCCAGCTCCTGCATTGCGGCAAGACGGGCGGCGAAATCGTCGGTCGTCAGCACGTTGGCGGGCTCATTGACCAGATCGCGCGTGAAAAACACGCCCTCAGCGATGGCCGCAAGGGGGTTGGCTTCAGCGGCAAGTTCCTCGGGCTTGTTGTGCATGAAAACGGTATCTTGGCGGGGCGTATCATCGGCCTTGTCGACCAAGTGCGCATCAAATTCATAGGCCCGCAGCGCCAACCCAAGCGAGACATCCGCCGCACGGCGCTGACTGCTTCCCAGCACCAACAACGCGCCCCGGCCCTTGAACTTAGCCAAGGCGGCGCCCGCATCGCGGGCTTCTGCCGCTTCGGGGCGGCGGGCCAGCTTCATCACCATAATCGCCTCTGCGGCGATACCTGCGGGGTAGCCAATCTCAATGCCTTTGCCTGCTTTGGCTTTTTCAAACGCCTTGCTCTCAACTGCCCGCGCGACAGCCCCTTTGGTCACCCGATTCAAACGCCGCGCTTCTGGCGACAATGTGCCTTCCTCGGGAACAAAGATCGCGATCTTGCCCTCAACGGCTGCAAGGCCTTCCAGATCGGGGTGTTTGAAATGAATTTGCATCGGCGCGGTCATGGTATGTCTTCCCTGTTCTCAACCCATTACGTGGGCGTTGTGCGGCAACCTAGCCCTCCACATGGGCAATGACCAGTTTACACTCGCACCGGGCGGCCAAAGGGACTAAAAAGAGCCAAGCACGATGCACGGCGGGGCACTAGGGACAGTATGCGTACTTTCGACAGATACATCCTGTCGCATCTCCTGATGGTTTTTGGCTTCTTTAGCCTGATCCTCGTGGCGGTCTATTGGGTCAATCGCGCGGTCAGCCTGTTTGATCGGCTGATTGCGGGTGGATCGAACGTTTCGTTGTTTCTGGAACTGACACTGCTGACCTTGCCATCCGTGATTCTGACAGTGCTGCCCATCTCGGCACTTGTGGCGACGCTCTATGGCGTGAACCGGCTGAGCGGCGAGAGCGAGTTGGTCGTGGCCCAAACCACAGGGCTAAGCCCGTGGACCATGGCGCGCCCGGTCCTGTATTTCGGCCTGTGTGTCGCGGTGCTATTGTCACTTTTGGCACATCTGCTGGTGCCCGTGTCCCGCACGATGTTGGTTGAGCAAAACCAAGAGCTATCGCGCGACATCACCGGCCGGTTCCTTAAGGACGGTGAGTTTTTGCACCCCGGCACCGGTATCACCGTCTACGTTCGTGAGATCACGGAGCAAGGCGAACTGCGGGGCGTATTTCTTCAAGATCGCCGGGACGCCGCGGCGCGCACGACCTACACGGCAGAACGTGCCGTTTTGCTGCGCGCAGGCGACAGCCCCCGGTTGGTCATGTTCGAAGGCGCGGCCCAAACCCTGCACACGGACACGCGCAGCCTAACGGTCGTATCGTTTGCAGATTTCACCTATGACCTTGCGGGCCTTGTCGGCGGACCAGCGAGCCCGCGCAAGGACCCAAGGTCGCTTGATACGGCCACGCTGCTGCGTGCAGACGCAACGGACTTGGCCCGGGACGGGGTCAAACGCGGGGTCTATTTGTTTGAGGGACACAACCGCTTTGCCGAGCCGATATTCGCCGCCGCCCTACCCGTCTTGGCCATTGCGCTTCTGATGCTGGGCAGCTTTTCGCGGCTGGGCCTGTGGCGTCAAATCCTCGCGGCAGTGTTTTTGGCGATTTTGCTCAAACTCACCTCCAACGTGGTTGAGAACGCGGTGCGTGGTAACGCGGGTCTTTGGCCGCTCACGTATCTGCCCGCATTGATCACGATGGGCATGGCAACACTCGCGCTCAGCTGGAACGCATATGCCCCGCGCAAACTGGTCCGAGGGGTGCCTGCATGACCCTCAATCTGTATCTCTTGCGTCGTTTTTTCGCGACGGTTGGCCTTGTGACACTGGTGTTTATCGCGCTGCTGTTTCCCATTGACCTGATGGAACAGGTCCGCCGGTTGGACCAAGACAGCGGCGGGTTGCGCGACGGCTTTCGCCTCGCGTCGCTGAACCTGCCAGCCGCCCTGTACCAAATCCTGCCATTGATCGTGATCCTTTCAACGCTGGCCCTATTGGTGAGCCTCGCACGGTCCTCCGAATTGGTGGCCATCCGGGCCTCGGGACGATCTGGGATGTCGGCACTTGTCGCGCCCATTGGTGGGGCATTCCTACTGGGCCTGTTTGGGCTAGGCGTGTTGAACCCCATCGTTGCTGCCACCCAATCAGAATATGAGCGTGTCTCGGATACTTTGCGCAGCGGCGTTTCCTCAGTCCTGTCCCTATCGCCCGAAGGCGTGTGGCTGCGGCAAGGTGACGGAGCGGGGCAAACCGTCATTCGCGCGGCGCGGTCATCCTTGGACGGGACGGTTTTGTTCGATGCAACGTTTCTACAGTTCGACGCCGAAGGATCGATGATCGCACGGATCGATGCGTCCCGCGCGCGGCTTGCGCCGGTCGCACCAGAGGGCTCCGAATGGCGCCTCCAGAACGCCAAAAGCTGGCCTTTGGGCAGCAGCCGCAACCCCGAACGTGATGCATCATTACATCCAACGCTCAAACTGCCATCAACCCTGACCCAGGCACAAATCCGCGACAGTTTTGGCGTGCCTTCCGCGATCCCGATCTATGAATTGCCCAGCTTTATCAACCAACTCAACGCCGCAGGTTTTTCAGGCCTGCAACACAGGGTTTGGCTGGCGATGGAACTGACCTCGCCGGTCATGCTCATGGCCATGGTCTTGATTGGGGCGGGCTTTTCTATGGGCCATGCCCGCGCAGGCGGCGTGGGCAAAATGGTGTTGATTGCTCTGATCGTCGGCTTTGGCATTTTCTTCCTACGGTCCTTTGCGCAAGTCTTGGGTGAGAACGGTCAACTATCTGTTCAAATTGCAGCATGGGCGCCCCCGTTAGCCGCCATTTGCGTCGGCCTCGGCGTCCTTTTGCACAGAGAGGAAGGGTAATGCCCCGGCCTATGTCCCCCCTGATATCCCCACTTGCGGCAACCGCTCTTGTCCTCGTCCTAGGCCTTGGCCCCTCCATAGCGCAGGAAACACCGCCCCCCGCGCTTTTGATTGCGGATGCGATCGATTTTTCGGGCGAAACGGGCACCCTCACGGCCAAAGGCAACGTGGAGGTATTTTACGACGGCGTTCAGCTGAAGGCAGGCGAGATCCGCTATGATCAAACAGACGACAGCCTGTCTATCAACGGACCCATCACTCTGCGTGACGACGAAACGACCGTCATCTTCGCCGACTTCGCAGAATTATCATCTGACTTACAAAGCGGTCTGCTGCGCGGAGCGCGTTTGGTGCTCGACGAGCAGTTGCAAATCGCCGCGACCGAGATTTCACGCTCCAGCGATGGGCGATTTGTGCAGGCCTACCAAACGGTCGCGTCCTCTTGCACCATCTGCGCTGAGAACCCGGTACCGCTTTGGCAAATACGCTCCAAGCGGGTGATCCACGACACGCAGGAACGGCAATTGTATTTCGAACAAGCCCAACTGCGCGTGATGGGCGTGCCCGTGATTTACCTACCACAAATCCGGTTGCCCGACCCAACGCTTGAACGCTCCAGCGGATTTCTCGCGCCCGAACTCAGCTCGGACGATCAACTCGGCACCGGGATCAAAATCCCGTACTTTCACGTTATTGATGAGAGCCGTGATCTGACGCTGACGCCCTATGTGACGAGCGGCGGGACCGAGACGCTAGAAGCCCGCTACCGCCAAGCCTTTGTGAACGGCGCGATAGAAGTAAATGGGGCGCTGACATTCGATGGCCTCACCCCGGATGCCTATCGCGGATATGTGTTCGCCGAAGGAACGTTCGATGTCGCGCACGACTACACCCTCACATTTGATGTCGAGACAACCTCCGACCCCGACTACCTCGTAACCTACGGTGTCTCGGACTTGGACCGATTGACCCGCCGCCTCGCCCTTGCCCGGGTGGATCGAAAGCATATCAACCAAGCAGAGATCATCGCCTTTCAATCCT
This sequence comes from Thalassobacter stenotrophicus, assembly GCF_001458315.1. Lineage (GTDB taxonomy): Bacteria > Pseudomonadota > Alphaproteobacteria > Rhodobacterales > Rhodobacteraceae > Thalassobacter > Thalassobacter stenotrophicus. Next base: position 233,928 of record NZ_CYRX01000031.1, read on the forward strand.
TACGCGAAAGCGAGGACAACCGCTTCCTGCCCACAATTTTGACCTCGGTCAGCACGACGCGACGCTTTGCGCCCGACATGATCGGTGGGATAGCAACGGTGGACGCAGAGGTTCACGGTCATTACCGCCGGGGCGACGACGCTGCGACGGGCTTATCACGAGATGTGGCACGCGTTGGTCTCAGCGCGCAGTGGGAACGGTCTTGGCTGTGGAACACCGGCCTCGTGACGCGGCTGCACGCAGAGGGTCACCTTGATCATTATCAAATCCTCCAAGACCCACTAAACTTTGCAGATGAAACCGTCACACGCGTGACACCCATCCTGACGTTTGAGGCCCGCATACCAATGGCTAAGGCAACGACCGGAGGCGTGCAGCACCTTCTGGAGCCAATCGTTCAGGCCGTCTTTACCCGCGACACCCTGAACGATGCGCCAAACGAAGACAGCCAAACCGTCGATTTCGACGAGGGCAATTTGTTTTCAACGTCTCGATTTGCGGGCCGCGATGTCCGAGAAACCGGCAATCGGTTGAATATTGGCGTAAATTACACCCGGGTCGATCCCGTAGGCTGGGACCTTGGGCTCACGCTTGGTCGCGTGGTGCGGGATGCGGACCAAAACCAATTCAACGCAGGCACCGGTCTGGATGGGTCATCCTCGGACTGGTTGGCCGCAGTATCGCTAGATGTGCAGGACCGCCTGCAGTTGGCCCATCGTGCATTGTTCGACGATCAACTGTCGTTTGCACGTTCTGAAACCCTACTCCGCTACACCGATCCCCGGTACTCGGTGTTATCAGGTTTTACATGGCTTGAGGCAGATGCGGCGGCGGGACGGCTCTTGGACACATCCGAATGGTCACTGGATGCGACCGTTGCTTTGGCGCGCGACTGGACGGGACAAGTCGACTGGCGGTATGACTTTGAAACCAACGATGCCAGTACCGCAGGTGTCGGGCTGAGCTACCATTCCGATTGCGTCCGGGTGGACTTCAACGTCTCAAGACGCTTTACAGCTACAACGACCCTGCGCCCCGCAACGACCGTCGGTTTGACGTTTGAACTGACGGGATTTGGCGCAGGCAATGAGGGCAGTCGCGAGCAACGCCGCAGCTGCGCATTCTGATGAGGACGAAAGCAATGACATCATCGCTGGCAGGATTTATGCGTCACGTTCAACGGCGGCTTTGGACCGGGGCGCGCGGTGCTCTTTTGGCAGGTGGGCTGACTGTCGGCGCGCTGAGCCTCACCACATCGACTGCAATCGCCCAGAGCGCGAACCCCTTCGCCGCGGCCGCCACCGTAAACGGCACTGTCGTGACCAACTTTCAGGTGCAGCAGCGCGTTTTGTTCCTGACGCTCTTGCGTTCGCCCGGGGTAAGCCAGGAGGCGATCACCGACGCACTCATCGATGAGGCGCTGCAATTGCAGGCCGCCCGCTCTGCCGGGGTTACGCTGTCTCCCGAGGAGCTAGAGGCCGGAATTGCGGAGTTCGCCACCCGCACGAACCTAGAGCCTGACGCCCTGATCGCGGCCCTTGGCCAAGAGGGTGTCGCCGCCGAAACACTGCGCGATTTCGTGCGCAACGGTGCCCTGTGGCGCAGCTTGGTCCAGCAACGCTTTGGCCCCCGGGCACAGATCAGCGAAGCTGAGGTCGACCGTGCCCTCGCGCTGGCAAGTGAGCGCGGATCGGCGCGGATTTTACTCTCTGAGATCGCTCTGCCCCTGACGCCCGAGCTATCAGAAGAAAACGAAGCGCTGGCGAACCGCCTGTCCGATACGATCAACAGCCCCGCCGCCTTTGCAGCCGCGGCCCAGCGGTATTCCGCGGCCTCCACGGCCCCGCGCGGCGGTCGCCTTGATTGGGTTCCATTGGGCAACCTGCCGCCACAGGTTGTGGGCCAAGTCCTGACGCTTGCACCCGGCGAAATCAGCGCGCCGATCAACCTTGGTCCCTTCATTGCGCTTTTCTTGCTGCGCGATCTAGAGGAGCTAAGCGCAACACCACCCGAAACGCTAGCAGTCGAATACGCCGAAGTCCTGATCCCCGGTGGCCGGACCGAAACCGCCCTGTTAGCAGCCCAAGATCTCCGTGACAGCGTGGACACTTGCGAAGACCTCTATGGTCAAGACCTATCCGGTCTAAGCCCTGTCACGCGGCAATCAGTCCTGCAAAGCGAGCTGTCGCAAGAACTGGCGTTAGAGCTCGCGAAGCTGGACACACATGAGGTTTCGACCATGCTGAGCACAGACACAGATCTGCGGTTCATCATGCTTTGCGGTCGATCCTCCGAGATCGCCGAAGGCGCCCGTGACCAGATCAGAGGACAACTGCGTCAACAGCGGCTCGTGTCCTATGCCGATGGGTTTTTGGATGAGTTGCGCGCGGATGCGGTGATTGCTCGGCCACAGGGATGAGCATGACAATGCTTCCTCTCGCGGTCAGCTGCGGTGAAACCGCAGGGATAGGCCCCGAGATTATTGCCCGCAGCTACTCGGCCGACGGCACCCCTCGGTTTGCCATCGGAAACCCGACGCATTTTGAAGGCTTCGGTGTATCCGTTGTGCCAATCGACACTCCGGCCGAGGCGCGCGCAGCCATGACCAAAGGTCTGCCCGTACTGGTGCACGACATACCCGGTCCCGCCACGCCCGGCACCCCGCAAGCGGCCCAAGCCCCCGGCGTGGTCTCGGCCATCGCACGGGCAGTGGAGCTCACGCAAAGCGGTGCCGCAAGTGCGGTGGTCACGGCCCCCATCCACAAAAAGGCGCTGCAAGACGGCGCAGGCTTTGCCTATCCCGGCCACACGGAATACTTGGCCGCACTTGGCGGAAACGTTGATGTGGTAATGATGCTGGCCTCCGACGCGCTGCGGGTGGTGCCCGCAACGATCCACATCGCTCTGTCTGAGGTCCCCACCGCGTTAACGGCGGACCTTTTGGAACAGGTGATCCGCACCACCGCCAAAGGCCTGACATCGGACTTTGGCATCACTGCCCCACGCATCGCGATTGCGGGCCTCAACCCCCACGCGGGCGAAGGCGGGGCGATGGGTCACGAAGAGCTAGACTGGATCACGCCACTAATTGAGCGTTTGCGCGCAGACGGGCTGGACCTAACGGGGCCTAGCTCCGCCGATACAATGTTCCATGCACGCGCCCGACAGGGATACGACGCCGCCGTGTGTATGTACCACGACCAAGCCCTGATCCCGATAAAGACGCTTGATTTTGACCGGGGCGTGAATGTCACGCTGGGCCTGCCGTTCATCCGCACGTCACCCGATCACGGCACCGCCTTTGATATCGCCGGCAAAGGCATCGCCAACCCAACATCCATGGCCGCTGCAATCGACATGGCCGCACAAATGGTGGCCCGTCGCGCCGCAGCAAAGGTCGCGTAATGGCACAAATCGATCCCCTTCCACCGCTGCGCGACGTCATCGCAACCCATGGGTTAAGCGCACGCAAATCGCTTGGGCAAAACTTTCTACTGGACCTCAACCTAACCGCGCGGATTGCCCGTGTGGCAGGTGATCTGAGCGGCTCTGACATTCTGGAGGTCGGCCCTGGCCCCGGCGGATTGACCCGTGGGCTTTTGGCGGAAGGCGCACGCCGCGTTCTGGCCGTAGAAAAAGACCCCCGCTGCCTGCCCGCTTTGGCCGAGATTGCCGCCGCCTACCCCGGACAGCTCGAGGTGATCGAGGGTGACGCGCTCGACGTGGACGCATTGGCGCATCTGACGCCACCCATCCGGATTGCCGCCAACCTGCCCTATAACGTGGGCACGGAATTGCTGGTGCGGTGGTTAACCCCCAAAGAATGGCCCCCTGTCTGGAGCTCTATGACGCTGATGTTCCAAAAGGAAGTCGCAGAGCGGATTGTGGCCGCACCGGGGTCCAAGGCCTATGGCCGCCTCGCGCTTCTTGCGCAGTGGCGGGCCGATGCGCATATCGCGCTGCACCTGCCGCCTGAGGCCTTCACCCCACCGCCCAAAGTATCTTCGGCGGTGGTGCACCTTACGGCGCTCCCCAAAGCGCGCTTTGAGGCGGATGCCGCCGTGCTGAACCGCGTGGTCGCGGCAGGCTTTAACCAGCGCCGTAAAATGCTGCGATCCGCGCTCAAGGGCATCGCACCAGACATTGAGGATCGCTTGATCGCCGCAGGCCTCAAACCCACGGACCGGGCCGAACAGGTTCCGCTCGAAGGGTTCTGCGCCCTCGCCCGCGCGGTCGCTGCAGCATGAGCGGCGGGTGATCCTGCCACCTAGGTTGATCCTGCGGCTGCTGCGCCGCTTTGCCATACTGAGCACGCTCGCTGTTGTCGGAGCCTTTGGTTTTCTATGGTTCAAGGCCCCGCCGGTTCTGGCGGCATATTGCCCGGCCTGCTTTGGGTTGCACCGGATCGACAATCAGCTGTGGGTGGATGACCCGGATCGTGCTGCCCTGCTGGGTCTGACACAGATGACAGGCTTTGCGCGGGCCGATGTAGACCGCATTTTTGGTCTCGGCTCTGCGGATGTAACTATTTTGGTCTGCACGACACAGACCTGTACTGCGCGACTTCAGGCACCCGACGCGTTAGGGGCTGCCTACGGGCACCGAGCCGTTTTGATCACACCATTTGGAATTGATCCCATCGTTTTGCGCCATGAGCTGACCCATGCCGCGCGCAGCCGCCTTGCGCCGATTTGGGCGCGCCGCGTGCTGTGGCGGGAGGAAGGGTTGGCTGAATGGGTCGCAAAGGGGCCACGTATGGCCCGCGATTGCCCTGCCCCGCGCTCACTGCCCACGACCCTCATTGACTGGACACAGGAAACCGCAAATAACGCCCGCGCGCTTTACGCGCAGGCGCATTGTCAAATGTCACGAGAGATTGAGCGCCACGGTATCGCAGCAATCATCCGTCAGCCTTAACAGCCCACGCCTATTCAGCGGCGGGCGTCTCGGGGCTGTCGGTCTTTGGCTCAGATGCAGTCTCAGCACCCTCTTTGGGGGCTTTGGCCCGCGCGCGCGGCCGAGGTTTGCGAGCCGCTTTGGGCGGCGCGTCAACCTTGGTCTCTGGCGTTTCAACCAAGGTGACGGGCGCGTCTGCTTCCATCACTTCGGGCTGAGCGGCTGTGGCTGGATCCTCAACCTGAGGTGCTGCCTCGGGTTGCTGCTGATGGCGGTGGTTGCCACGATCCTGCTGGCGGTCCCTGTCCTGATTGCGGTCTTGGTTGCGATCAGAGCGGTTCTGCTGTTGTTGCTGCTGGGCCTCTTGGGCCTCACGGCGCGCATCTTGTTCCCGCTGAGCGGTGGCCAAAAGCCGGGTGTAATGCTCCGCGTGTTGTTGGAAATTTTCCAACGCAACGCGGTCGCCAGACAGTTGCGCATCACGCGCAAGTTGGTTGTACTTTTCGATGATCTGCTGAGGGGTGCCACGCACCTTGCCCTCGGGACCTGAGCTGTCAAAAACCCGGTTGACGACATTACCAACAGAGCGATTGCGATTGTTCTTATTCCGCGAGCGGGACTTGGAAGATCTCATGAGGATATCGGTTTTTGGCTTTATAAGCTATGGCCGCACAGGGCGGCTGGGAAGCAGGGTGCGCCGATAGATGGCTGCGTTGTCCCCGCGATGTAAGTGGTTCAGTGAGGCGCTGGCGTGTTCTGCCAGACTTGCGACACCCCTCCAATAAACATGTGCGGCCGAACGGGGCAAGTGCAAAATGCGATACCCCCTTAAGATAGTGAGGTTTGCGCGGACCTTAAGGGCCATCTGGGCACCCGCGTGACTGACAATCACAATGCAAGCGGCGCGCGCTGCCCGCGCACAACACGGTCATGTCCCGAGAGGTCCGCCACCACAGTGACACGTTGCAACCCCGCCCCCTCCATCAAGGCGGCGACAGCGGGACCTTGGTCATAGCCGATCTCAACCATCAACCATCCGCCCGGCACCAGGTACGCAGGCGTCTGCGCACACAAAATCCGATACGGTTCAAGCCCGTCGCCCCCTGGGGTAAGCGCGGTTTTGGGTTCATATTCACGCACCTCTGGGGCCAAAGTCGCAAAGGCGGCCTCAGTGATATAGGGCGGGTTACTCACGATCAGATCGAAGGTGCCCGTGACCTGCGCCAACCAATCGCTTTGGATGCAACTGAGCCGCGCCTCAACCCCATGCCGAATGGCATTGCGCCCCGCCACAGCCAGCGCCTCAACAGAGATATCAGTGGCAATTCCCTGCGCGGCCTTACGCTCCGCGAGGAGTGAGATCCCTAGGCACCCCGTGCCCGTCCCCAAATCAAGCATGGTGTCGAACGGGACAGAGAGCGCCTCAGCCAATAGGCTTTCGGTATCACCCCGAGGCGCTAGGGTCGCCGATGTGACCTCAAACGTGCGGCCCCAAAACACCGCTTCTCGCAGGATGTGGCTGACGGGCATCCGTTGCGCGCGTTTGCTGAGCATCCAATCCAGATGATCCTTGCAAGGATCGCCTTCGGGGACAATCCGACCCAAATTAGCGGTAAACCCAGCGGGTGTTAGGCGGAATGCCGCCTGTATCAAAAGGCGGGCGTCGCGCTCCGCCTCATCCTTGGGCAGAGCCGCCAACTGCGCCCGCGCCGATAGCCACAGCGCGCGAAGGGTGGTCCCGCTCATGCCTCCATTTCGGCAAGCTGATGGGCCTGCGCGTCGGCGGTCAACGCGTCAATGGTCTCATCCAAATCGCCGCCAAGAATGGCGTCCAGCTTGTAGAGCGTCAGGTTGATGCGGTGATCAGACATGCGTCCTTGCGGAAAGTTATACGTGCGAATCCGCTCTGAACGGTCCCCCGAGCCGACCTGCGCCTTGCGGTCCGCAGAGCGTTCGCCGTCGATCCGGGCACGCTCTGCCTCATACAGCCGGGCGCGCAAGACAGACATCGCGATTTCGCGGTTACGGTGCTGTGATTTCTCGGACGAGGTGACGATCAGCCCCGTGGGAAGGTGAGTGATCCGAACCGCGGAGTCGGTCGTGTTGACGTGCTGCCCACCCGAGCCGCTGGCCCGCATTGTGTCGATCCGAATGTCCGTAGCGGGGATGTCGATATCCACATCCTCAGCCTCCGGCAGGACCGCAACTGTCGCTGCAGAAGTGTGAATCCGCCCTCCGCTTTCGGTGGACGGTACACGCTGCACCCGGTGCACACCGCTTTCGTACTTGAGCCGGGCAAACACGTTTTCACCCACAATCCGCGCGGTCAATTCCTTGAGCCCGCCCAGTTCGGTCATCTGTTGTTCGATGATTTCGACCTTCCAACCGCGTGCCTCAGCATAGCGTTGGTACATTCCGAACAGGTCTGCTGCGAACAAGGCTGCCTCATCCCCGCCGGTCCCCGGACGGATTTCGAGGATCGCAGGTTTGGCATCGGCCGAATCCTTGGGCAAAAGCGCAAGCCGCAGGGAATGCTCCAACTCAGGCAAAGAAGCCTTGAGCGCGGGCAACTCTTCCTCAGCCAATTCCTTCATTTCCGGATCGCCCAGCATGGTCTCAGCTTCCGCGATGTCGTCCAACATCTGCCGGTAGGCCGCGATTTGCTCTGCAACGGGTGTCAGCTCGGAATACTCTCGGGTCAGCGCGGCAATCTCGCTGGCCTTGGGCCCCGCGTTCAGCTGCGCTTCGATGTATTCATACCGGCCCGTGATCTGGGCCAAGGTGTCCATGGGTATCATTTTGGTCACTTCGGCGATTGCGCCAGTTTGGTCAAGAGGGCCGCGCGCGCTATCTTTGGATACTCAGACCGATGGGAGATCTAAATGCAACGAACGTTTACCCCGCTTCTCTGCCTTGTCTTTGCCCTGAGCGCCACACCTGTTATCGCGAAAGAGCCGTCGTGTTACTGCCGCGATGGTCAGGGCCAGCCCGTAGCGCTTGGCGAATTGCGCTGCCTCACGGTCGGCGGGCGCAGTTTCACTGCCCTGTGCGACATGAGCCTGAACACGATGACATGGCGCGAACAATATGAAGGCTGCGTATCGAGCTAGCCACCTACCCCAGCCGCGCCTCTAGGGCCGCGACCCAGCGGGTCATCCGCGCGGCATTCACGCCTAGGTCTGAATGCCCATCCCGCGCGCGGGCATAGGCGTGCATCATCGTGCCGCCCTCCACGGGTTGTAGGGTGATCGAGATCATGTCGGGAAAGCCCATCAGTTTGGACCGCTGAACATATGTCACAAACCCATCAGATGCGGCCCCGGCCATCACAAACGTCGCTGGTTCCGATGCAACAACTGCGTCCAGTGCAGCCGCCACGGTGACCACATCGGCAGCAAATACCGCCGGGGGCTGATCGCCCCCTTCTGCCATGAGAAAATCATTGGGCTTGCCCGTCCGCTCAACCGTTGCGGGATCAACATGCCATTGGTTTGGATACAGCGGCGCATAGCGCACGTAGGCCACACCAAAGGCCGCAATCAGCCCAACCCCGATCAGTGCATTTTTCAACATTCCACTCGCCCCTTGTGCAATTTGCAACGATTTTCGCTTTCGATATCTGCGCGTTACATAGGTAACACTGGGTAGACGAAGGACAAGGGATCGACTAAACTAGACGCACAGATCGTCAGAACTTCCTGACACCACCGAGACCGACCATGCCAAATCGCGCCCACCCGCTGCTTGCCACTTATGCGGCTCACTTTTCGCAATCGTTTACGGAACTCGCCCCAGGGGTGTGGTCTGCCGTGGGGTTTGCCAAGGCCAATGTCCATATCATCGAAGGCCAAACCGGCCTTGTCGTGATCGATAGCACCGACAGTATTAACGCCGCTCAAGCGGTTTTGGCGCAGGTCCGCAAGGTCACGCAAAAACCCGTTCGCACGCTTATCTATACCCATGGACACCGCGATTATATCGGCGGGGCCAGCGTGTTCGCCGACGAAAGCACTCAGATCATTGCCGCCACTGGCTTTCAGCCAGAGATTGCCGCGCAAAACTCCGCCACGAACCAACCGACAGCTTCTGCGGCAAGGGCACGGCGCACGCGGCGCATCGTGGGCGCGGACCTGCCCAAAGAGGATCAAATCTTTGCCGGTTCAGGCTATGCAAAGTCTTCTCGTGGGGCGCGCGGCACGGGGTACTTACCGCCCACACGGACCGTTGACGCCGATGGCGCCTTTCTTGAAGACGACGGGCTGCGATTGGAATTGCACAGCGCGCCAGGCAAGAGCGCGGACCACATCGTTGTCTGGCACCCTCAGGCCCGCACGCTGTTTTGTGGCGGCAGCTATTACGCGGCCTTTCCCAACCTTGCTGCGATACGCGGCTCTGGCGCGCGAGATTTTGAAGTCTGGGCGCGGTCCCTCGATCGCTTGATCGCGTTTGAAGCTGAGGTTCTGGCCCCCGGGCACACCAAGCCCGTCGTCGGGGCCGACACCATCCAAGGGGTGCTGGGTGACTACCGCGACGCCATCCGGCACATCATCCTTGCCACGGTTGAAGGGTTGAATTCCGGCCGCTCGGTAGATGATTTGGCGCAATCCATTGCCCTGCCCCAAGCGCTTGCGTCTAAGCCGCACCTGCAAGAGGTCTACGGCCGTGTCGATTGGGCCGTCCGCGCCTATGCGCAAAGCGCGCTGGGTTGGTTTGATGGAAATCCAACCAATCTTGCCCGCCTATCGCCCAAGGATGAGGCGACGCGGATGATCGCGCTTGCAGGTGGGCCAAACGCTGTCCTTTTGGCCGCAGAAGAGGCCGATGATCCACAGTGGTCGATGGAACTATGTGATCGACTTATCGCCACCGGCCACCATGTGGCGGAGGCGCGCGGCCTCAAACACGCTTGCCTGCGTATTCTGGGCGAAAGCGAGCAAAACGCGATTGCGCGCAATTACTATCTGTCTTGCGCGTTAGAGATGGACGTTTAGGGACAAGACCGTCGCTGCAAAAGGCCGCCTGACCCATCCGCGCTCGGCATTAGCCCGCGTCCACCCATAGAATTTGCAGGTCGGCCACGTTGGTGCCAGTGGCTGGCATTTGCAGCAAATCGCCCGCGCGCGACAGCGCGGCATAGCTGTCGTTATTCTCCAACAGTGCCTGGGCCTCGGGACCAATCCGCGCCCATGTGCCGTTGTCGACGATACCACCGGCGGCATCCGTGGGGCCGTCCCGCCCATCTGTGCCACCAGACAAAAAGACGAAAGGGTGATCTAGGTCGCGCAGCGCCCGTGCGACCCGAAGAGCCAGTTCTTGATTGCGCCCCCCACGCCCCGTACCGCGCAAAAGAACCGTAGTTTCTCCGCCCATGAGCCACATCCCACTGCCCAAGCGTGCGAGCGTCACGATCTGCGCCGCTGCTTCCGCGACGTCGCCCTCAAGGGCTGCATCGATCACCCGCGCCTCGGGCACCGCTTTGCTCATCGCACGCACCGACAATGCGTTGGAGCCAATCATGCGCACCTCAGCGCGGGGCATTGCGTTGGCGCGGTCCTCTCGGCTCAGCGCGGCTTGTACCGACACCGGCATGTCCGCCCATAGCCCCGCATCCCGCACGATCTGCCGAGCCTCAGCAATGTCAGAGATCGGCCCAGCCGTGGGACCAGAGGCCACCGCCCTCGGATCGTCGCCCACCACATCCGAGAGCACTAAGCTGGTCATCTGCGCGGGCAACGCCGCACGCAAAAGCCCACCGCCCTTGGTGCGGCTTAGCGCTTGGCGCACGATGTTCATGCGTACGATATCTAGGCCCGCGCCCAACAAGCTGGCGTTCACCGCTGCCTTCTGCGCAAGCGTGACGCCCGCCACTGGGGCCACGCACAACGCCGAGCCGCCGCCAGAGATAAGCGCGAGCACATGAGCCTTTGGTCCGTGTTCGCGTGCGATGGCTGCAAGCCACTCTAGCGCCGCCTCCCCCGCCGCCGCTGAGCGTTCAGATGGCACCGGATGATCCCCGATCATGACCTGTGTATTTTCAAGGTCAGGCACAGGTTGGTCCGTCGTGACAATCAGGCTCGGGATGCCAGGGAACTGCGCATGCACCGCTGCCGCCATGCGTGGCGCGGCTTTTCCCAGTGCAATCAGATGGGTTGGGCGCGACAGCCCCCTCAGCGCCGCAGTCACCGCCTCAAACGGGTCCGCCGCTGCGACACCTGCTTCAAAAATCGCTCGAACGTGATCTCGCATCCACTTCCCCCCGAGGTTCCGCCTCAACGGGTAGAGATCGAACAACACAATCTCAAGGGTGGAAGGTTATCAAAGTCGTCGCGGCAGCGTCACCTTGAATACAGATGCCAAAACAGTGGGAATGCTTTGCAGACCCTAGGCAGTGCATTCGTAATCAAATGTCTATGTGGTTGGTGCGGCTGGAGGGACTTGAACCCCCACGCTAAAAGCACTGGTACCTAAAACCAGCGTGTCTACCAATTTCACCACAGCCGCAGTGTGGGCTGGTTAGCAAAGCCGGAGCGGGGAGAAAAGAGGCAACATGCGCGAAATGCCCGGACTATGGAAAATTCTCTTGAAATTTTGCAGCCTGAGAGCGCCTTTCCGGCGCGTCCTTGGCTTTGCTCGCTCAATGGCGCGCCCCCTCGGCCCAAAACTACCCGCAATTTGATGAAAACCTGATGCGCATCGAGCGCTAGTATTAGGGTGCTGTTTACGGATTGCGGGGCACACCGGGCAGCAACATGAAACATGACAGCCCCCCTTCCCCGCGCGCTGGATCGCGCATCATGACGCACATGTCCCTTGTACACGGGGTCACGGCAGATACGAAAATATTGACGTGCAGTGGTGAAAAACCCGCAGCGCGCCTCAAAACCAGTGACCGGATCATTACCCGCGACAATGGTGTGCTACCGCTTGTGGCGACAATCACGCGCACGCCCAATATGCACCAGCAGATGGTGCATATTCCCGCCAATGCGTTCGGCGTTGGACGGCCTGTTTGCGACATGCAAGTTCTGCCGGATCAACCGATTGTCGTGCGCGATTGGCGCGCCATGATGCTTTATGGGCGCAAGCAAGCGCGGGTGGCAGCCTCGCGCTTGATTGACGGGACAATCGTGCGGGACTGCGTTCGCGATGCCGAAAAGATGGTGGCTCTGCATTTCACAACTCCGTCCGTCATCTATGCAAACGGCTTGGAGCTGCTCAGCGCGGGCATGTGCCTTGACCCCATTCCCAATCGCCCCGACTAACTGGACGAGACGCCGAACAGCTTGCGCAAGACATTGGGGACGATCTCTGGCAAATCTTCCGCAATGAGGCCGGGACCAAAGGCCCGCGCGGCCTCTACATGTAACCAAGCCGCTGCCGCTGCGCACCACGCGGCATCTCGCGTTGACTGGGCCATACCGCCAGCAATGAACCCAGCCAGAACATCGCCCGCCCCTGCCGTGGCCAGCCACGGCGCTGTATGATCATAGAGCGCCGCATGCACATTAGCATGACCGTTTGGCTCAGCGATCACAGTATCAGGTCCCTTGAGTAAAACAGTACAGCCAGCGGATGCCGCAGCAGCCCGAGTTGCGTCTATTTTCGAAAACGCAGGGCCTGTCAGCGCCTCGCCCCCATCCGTTAGTCTTTGCGCCAAATCGGGCCAAAGCCGCGCGAACTCGCCCATATGGGGTGTCAAAATACAGTCGGCGTGCAGTGCCGCGCGCAACTCTGGATGCCGCGCGATTAGCGTGAGGGCATCCGCGTCAAGGACACAACGCAGCCCAGTGGCCAAGGCAGCTCGCACTAAACCGGCGTGGCGATCCTCCAGCCCAAGGCCCGGGCCGATCACCAGCGTTGAGATTTTGCCCGCGCCGACAAGCGCCTCCAGATCCGCACCGCTGTCACAACGACGTAGCATCACGGCCGTCACCTGATTGGCACATTCCATCATAGCACTGCCAGGTGCGGCCAGTGTCACCGCGCCCGCACCAACTCGCAATGCAGCACGTGCCGCCAACCGTGCAGCCCCCGTGCGCCCCATGCCACCGGCCAAAACGAGAACGTGACCATGACTATATTTATGCCCCTGACCCTTTGTGAAATGCGCACGCAAACGCGCTGCATCCCGGTCGGGATCCAGCAAGCGCACATTTTCACTCGCAGCCGCAGATGCGGATCGCGCAGCACGCCAAGCGGACAGGCCCAAATCGACAGTTTCTAATTGACCACAAGCCTCAGGTCCCTGCGCCAAATAATGCCCAACCTTTGGGCTCTCAAACGTGACTGTCATATCAGCCGCGACACACCCATCTGCGCCGCCGAGCCAGCGACCGCTGTCGAGGCAAAAACCCGAGGGCGCATCCACCGCAACGATCAAGGCAGAGCGATCATAGGCACAGCGCAGCGCCGTAACCAAATCCTCGCCCGGGCCGCGCGTTAACCCCGTGCCAAAAACCGCATCAACCGTCAAATCCGGCGCAGGTGCTGCGGTCAATCCCGCAACGGTCAAAGGCGCGGACCCTTGCGCCCAACGCTCGGCGTTATGCTTTGCATCGGGTGTTTTTGCCGGGGCCAAAGCAAAAACATGCACCGCCCAACCGCGTGCCGCCAGCAGCCGTGCGATAACATATCCGTCGCCGCCATTGTTGCCGGGGCCACATAAAACTTGGCAGACATGGTCACCTTCTGCGAGATGGGGATACCGCTTAAACACCGCCCCCACGACGCCTTGGCCCGCTTTCTCCATCAGCGCCAGCCCCGTCACCGATCCCGCCTCTATCGCGGCCATTTCCACCGCCCGCATCTGGGCCGAAGTCAGCAATTCGGTCATCACGCCACCGGTCCATTCAAAAACTGCATAATTATTATACTATATGCCCAAATTTTAAGCGGCACCTCCAGAATCCCCAAACGCACCCCCACGCCAGCACCTTACCCAATTGCACCCCCTCCTGAGAAGTGATCTGCCCGTTTCCAACTGCGTAGGAGGAGCTGGGAATGAAAAAAATAGAAGCCATCATTAAGCCGTTCAAACTCGACGAAGTAAAAGAAGCCCTGCAAGAAATTGGCATCCAGGGTTTGTCGGTTACGGAAGTGAAAGGCTTTGGCCGCCAAAAAGGCCATACCGAGCTTTATCGCGGCGCCGAATACGTCGTCGACTTCCTGCCAAAGGTCAAAATCGAGCTTGTCATCGCCGATGACATGCTAGACGGAGCCATCGACGCCATTGTTGGCGCTGCCAAAACCGACAAAATCGGGGACGGTAAAATTTTCGTTTCAGACATCGCGCAAGCCATCCGCATTCGGACCGGCGAAACCGGCGACGATGCTGTCTAATCAGTTCACACAAAACACAGAGCACAAAGGGGAAGCTCCATGAGCAAAGACGCTGTTCTTAAGATGATCAAAGACGAGGACGTCGAATACGTCGACATCCGCTTCACTGATCCACGCGGCAAACTGCAGCACGTTACGATCGTTGCTGACCTCGTAGACGAAGACTTCTTGGACGAAGGCTTCATGTTCGACGGTTCGTCCATCGCTGGCTGGAAATCCATCGAAGAGTCGGACATGAAACTGATGCCCGACACGAACAGCGTCTATGTTGACCCGTTCTACGCGGAAAAAACCATCTGCATTCACTGCTCCGTGGTTGAGCCCGACACCGGCGAACCCTACCCCCGTGACCCCCGCGGCACCGCTGAAAAAGCCGAGGCTTACCTCAAGTCCTCAGGTATCGGTGACGTATCCTACTTTGGCCCCGAAGCTGAATTCTTCCTGTTTGACGACGTACGTTTCTCGAACACGATGAACAAAGTGTCGTTCGAAGTCGACGCTCAGGACGCATCCTGGAACACCGACGCTGAGTACGACATGGGCAACATGGGTCACCGTCCCGGCGTAAAAGGCGGCTACTTCCCAGTGAACCCCACCGACGCAGCCCAAGACCTGCGGTCCGAAATGCTCTCCACGATGAAGCGCATGGGCATGAAGGTCGACAAACACCACCACGAGGTGGCGTCGTGCCAGCACGAGCTGGGTCTGATTTTTGGCTCGCTCACGCACCAAGCTGATGAGCTGCAAAAGTACAAATACGTGATCCACAACGTGGCCCACGCCTACGGCAAGTCCGCGACATTCATGCCCAAGCCTATCGCAGGCGACAACGGCACAGGCATGCACGTGAACATGTCGATCTGGAAAGACGGCAAGCCCCTGTTCGCAGGCGACAAATACGCCGATCTGTCGGACGAAGCTCTGTACTTCATCGGTGGTATCCTGAAGCACGCAAAAGCGTTGAACGCCTTCACGAACCCCTCGACGAACTCCTACAAGCGTCTGATCCCCGGCTTTGAAGCCCCCGTTCTGCGCGCCTACTCGGCACGTAACCGGTCCGGTTGTGTCCGTATTCCATGGTCCGAGTCGCCCAAAGCCAAGCGCGTTGAGGCTCGTTTCCCCGACCCAGCAGCGAACCCCTACCTGTGCTTCGCAGCTCTGCTGATGGCTGGTCTTGACGGTATCACCAACAAGATCCACCCCGGTGAAGCCTCTGACAAAGACCTCTACGATCTGCCACCAGAAGAGCTGGCTGAGATCCCAACGGTCTGCGCCTCCTTGCGTGAAGCGCTCGACGAGCTGGAAAAAGACCACGACTTCCTTCTGGCCGGTGACGTGTTCACCAAAGACCAGATCCAAGGCTACATGGAGCTGAAGTGGGAAGAAGTGTACAACTACGAGCACACGCCGCACCCCGTTGAGTACGGCATGTACTACTCCTGCTAATTGTCTGATTAGTCTGATAAAGAAGGGCGCCTCTTGGGGCGCCCTTTTGCGTTATTCGTAAGTAATTTTGGGTCGGCGAAAGTGACCGCGCGGCTATGGATCTTCGATCAGCGGGTCGCTATCACCCAACGCGTCAGGCTCAAAAAGCCCTTCTTGCCCATCATCTTGCGCGGCTTCATCCACCATTTCGGTGCCGGGCGGCGGCCGGTTTTCCAGCAGGCCAGCAGCGCGCAACTCTTTAAGCCCCGGAAGATCCCGCGCATTTTCGAGACCAAAGTGATCGAGGAACTCTTGGGTCACGATAAAGGTCACGGGCCGTCCTGGCGTCATACGCCGTTTGCCCAGCTTGACCCATTCCAACTCAATCAGCTGATCCACTGTGCCTTTGGACACAGAGACCCCTCTAATTTCTTCAATCTCAGCGCGGGTCACAGGTTGATGGTAGGCGATGATCGCCAGTGTCTCGATCGCGGCCCGGCTTAGCTTGCGGGTCTCAATGATTTCACGGGTCATCAAGAACCCCAGATCAGCGGCTGTGCGAAACGCCCACGCATCCCCGACCCGAAGCAATTGCACCCCCCGCCCCTCGTACCGGCGGCGTAGAAGGCTCAGCGCGGCGGGGGCGTCACAACCATGGGGCATGCGCGCGTGCAACTCAGGGATGCCCACTGGCTCGGCGCTGGCGAATAAGATTGCCTCTACCATACGCTCCTGCTCAGCCAGCGGGGGCGCGGCAAACAGGCTCTCGGATTGGGGGCTGTCTGTGGGTTCCGCCGGGTCGTGTAGGTCGCTGTCTGTCATTGCTCTGCCTTGCTGCGAATTTGAATGGGGGCAAAGACCTCGCCTTGGCGCAACTCAATCGCGCCTCCCTTTGCCAACTCAAGCGTTGCCGCGAATGTCGCGGCTGTGGCCGACCGGCGCTTGACCGGGTCAGAGGTCCAACCCGCTGGGAGATAGGACATAATATCCGTCCATTCGCCGACATAGCCCATCATGCCGCGCAGCCGTTCCAAGGCCTCTTCCATCGTGTAGACGCTATCGCGATCTAGGATAAACGGGCGGAAATCATCGCGGGTCCGAATACGCGCGTACCCCTGCATCAGGTCCAAAAGTGTGGCGGTATAGGTGATGCGCCGGGCGCGGGTGACATCCTCGGTGATGCCGCGCGCAAAACGGTCCTTGCCCAATTGGTCACGCGCCATCAGTCGCGCGGCCACATCGCGCATGGCCTCCAAACGCTCTAGCTGAAACGCGAGGTGCGCCGCGAGATCTTCACCCGAAGGGCCCTCTGCGGTGGGATCGGGCGGCAAAAGCAAGCGCGATTTGAGAAAGGCCAACCACGCCGCCATCACAAGGTAGTCCGCCGCCAGCTCAATCCGCAGTTCAGCCGCTTTTTCAACGAACACAAGGTATTGCCGAGCCAATTGCAGGACCGATATTTTGCGCAGATCGACCTTTTGCGTGCGTGACAGCATCAGCAACAGATCCAACGGCCCCTCAAACCCATCCACATCAATGATCAGCGCTTCGGCCGCAAGCCGATCCTCGACCGAGATACCCCGTGCCTGAGGCGCCGCATCGGTTTCCGTGCGACGGTCTGCGGGCCATTCGGTCCCAGAAAGCAAAGGTGTGCGGGGCGACATGCCGGTCCGTTGGCCCTATCCGTTGAGGAGCGCCTCAAGGTCGGCCTCAACAGCGCTGATGTCAAGGGCGGCTGGCGGCTGGCGCAGCGCCAAGGCCGCCTGTGCCCTATCATACGCCTTGGGCAACAAGGTACCTGCGGCATCCACCACGGCTGCCATCTCAGCCCGGTCACCATTGCAATGCAGGACCACGTCGCAGCCCGCGCGAATGCTATCGCGTGCTCGGGTCGGGATATCTCCCGGGAGGGCATTCATCGACAGATCGTCGGTCATCAACAGACCGTCAAAGCCGATGTCGTCTCGGATTACGCGGTGCAGGATCGGACTGGTCGTAGCAGGGGCGTCGGGGTCAATCGCGGAATATACAACATGCGCGGTCATCCCAAGGGGCACGTCTTGTAACGCTTTGAACACCGCGAAATCCGTGCCCTCAAGCGTCGCACGATCCGTGGTCACTGTGGGCAGGTCATGGTGGCTGTCGCTGGTTCCGCGGCCATGGCCGGGAATGTGTTTGACCACCGACAAAACGCCACCTGCCAACTGGCCCGCCACGACCGCGCGTGCGGCGGCGATGACCTGCTCCGTCTCAGTGCCAAGAGTGCGGTTGCGCAAAAAGGGGTGGGTGTCAGCAGTTGTCAGATCAGCAGTCGGGGTGCAGTTCACATCGATCCCGACCTCAAAAAGCTCATGCGCGATGATCCGCGCGCGCAGCTCCATGGACCGGACAGCATCCCGTGCCGTTTGCATATGATCGAGAGGCGGCAGCCATTCCCGCCAATGCGGCGCGCGCAATCGCTGGACCCGCCCACCTTCTTGATCGATCAGGATCGGAGCTTGCCACCCGACCGCCGCCCGTAGCGATGCCGTCAGCCGACGTACTTGATCGGGGTTTTCGATGTTGCGTGCAAACAGGATAAACCCAAGGGGCTGCGTTTCTTTTAAAAACGCGGCTTCATCCTGCGTCAGAACCGGCCCCTCACACCCAAAGATATAGGCGCCAGTCGTCTTGGGGATCATTTAGCTGTGACCGGGATGCAGGCTGCATTGCGTGACAAAAACGCGGAACAGAACTGCCGTGCGGCGGTCGCGTCATCAAAGCCCACGACGCGCAGACGGTAAAAGTTCCGACCGCCAGACACTGCACTTTGAACCAATCGCTTCTTGCCCACCATGTAGTCGCCGAACCGGCTTTCCAGCCGTTCCCATGCGGCCATCGCCTGTTCGGGCGTGTCGAACGCCCCCAGCTGCACCAGCCGCGCGCCGGGCGCTACAGTGCTGGCGTCGGCATCAACCGAAGCGCGCTGCACTTCAACCGGGGCAGCCGCGCGCCGCACATTCGCAGGCCGAGGCGCGGGGCGGACCGATTGTGCAATACCCGGCACGGAGGCGGGAATGACGTCCGTGTTCGCCCCAGTCTGCGACGCGCTCAGCTCCGAGGCCAGGTTGGCCACATTGAGGGATGCGTATTCTTGCGGGGCTTCAACAGCTGCATCCGTCGGCGCGGAGGCTGAGGTTTGTACGATAGTCGCCACTGGCTCTGGTGCAGTTTGTTCCCGGACCACGGGTTCTAGGTTGACGGGTGCCGGGGCCAGCACAACACGGTCAGCTACGGGCGCCGCAGCACCACCAGCCTTGATCTCATTGACGGACAGCCCCTGATAGGCCGCCTGCATCCCACCGGGATCTTCGGGGGCCACGCGCATCGGTTCCTGCAACGCTGCAATCACCGGCACCTCAGCCACATCGCGCAGCGTCAATTGCACGCTCCAGGTGATCAGGCCCGCCACAAGCGCCAATGAGCACCCTGCCCCAACCCAGTTAACCACCCCAAATGAGGCAGCCCCCGTGGCTGAAGCTTCACGTGCCTTGGGGGTCGCCTGCGCGAAATACCTGACGTCCGTCATGCCTGTATCCTTTTTCGCCCCGAGGGAGGTCCACCCAAGCCGAACTTGGGTAGATAGGGGCTATTAAACTGCTCTGCTCGCCGACGTTGCGGGTGCCCGATTATCGGGTCTTCACCGCATTTCTTGCGCCGGTTCTACGCCCAAAATACCCAATCCTGCTGAAATAACAACAGAAACGGACCGTGCGAGGGCGATTTTTGCACCCGATGCGGCCGGGTTATCCTCTTGGAGGAAGCGCAATGTCGGGACATCATTGCCGCGGTTCCACAACCCGTGGAATTCAGACGCGAGGTCATACAGGTAGAACGCCACGCGATGCGGCTCATGCGTGCGGGCCGCGATTTCGACAAGACGGGGCCATTCGGCCAACTTGGCGGCCAATGCGTGTTCGGCCGGGTGGTCTAGCAGGCTCAGATCCGCCGTCGTCAGGTCCGCGTCTGTGCAGGGCAACCCTGCGGCTTGGGCCTTACGCAGCACTGACATCACCCGTGCGTGCGCATATTGCACGTAGAACACAGGGTTGTCCTTGGACTGCTCAGTGACCTTGCTGAAGTCAAAATCCAACGGTGCATCATTTTTGCGCGTCAGCATGATGAAGCGCGTCACGTCTTTGCCGACTTCACGCAGCAAGTCTTGTACGGTGATAAAAGTGCCCGCACGCTTGGACATTTTGAATTCTTCGCCGTCTTTGAACAGCCGCACGATCTGCGCGAGCTTGATCTCCAGCGGGACGCGTTCCTCGGACAGGGCCGCGACAGCCGCTTTCATCCGTTTGACATAACCCCCGTGATCGGCGCCAAAGACGTCGATCAAGGCATCAAAGCCGCGCTGCACTTTGTCATAGTGATAGGCGATGTCGGGCGCAAAATACGCCCAAGCGCCGTCAGATTTTTGGACCGGGCGGTCCTCATCGTCACCGTATTGAGTAGAGCGGAACAGCCATTGTTCCCGCGCCTGCCAATCGTCAGGGATTTTGCCCTTGGGGGGTGGGAGTGTGCCCCAATAGATCAGGCCCTTGCCCTTGAGATCCTCAATCGCGGCCTCAATACGACCCGTGCCGTACAGGGATTTTTCAGAGAAAAAGACATCCATTTTGATGCCCAAGTCGGCCAAATCCGCCCGCACCATGTCCATCATCGCGTCGGTCGCAAAACCGCGCACCTCAGCCAGCCACACGTCTTCGGGTTGATCGACATAGGCGTCGCCAACTTTGTCCTTCAGGGCTTGGCCCGCGCCAATCAGATAGTCACCGGGGTATGTGCCATCCTCAAACGCGACCTCTTGGCCGTGTGCCTCAAGGTAGCGCAGGTAAACAGACCGCGCGAGCACGTCGACCTGCCCGCCGCCATCGTTGATATAATATTCACGCGTTACCACGTGGCCCGCGTATTCCAGCAAAGCCGCCAGCGCGTCGCCAAAGACTGCGCCACGGGTGTGGCCCACGTGCAGCGGCCCCGTCGGGTTGGCGGAGACGTATTCCACATTGACCTTACGCCCCTGCCCCATGTCGGACCGACCAAAGCCTGTGCCCTGCGCCAAAACGCCCGCTACGACCTGCTGCCAGACCACGGGCGCGAGCCGGAGGTTCAAAAAGCCGGGGCCTGCGACCTCGGCACTGTCGATCCGTGGATCTTGGGCCAATTTGGTGGCCAACGCCTCCGCGATATCGCGGGGCTTTTTCTTGGCGGGTTTGGCCAAAACCATCGCCGCGTTCGTCGCCATATCTCCGTGACCCGCATCGCGTGGTGGCTCAACCGCGACGTTGGCAAAATCCAACCCCTCCGGCAGCGTCCCATCCTGGGTCATAGCAGTGAGCGAGGTGATAACGGCGGCGCGAATATCAGCGAACAGGTTCATATGGGGGCGTCCTTCAGGTTTGTCGCATCGTTTAGCAGCGCAGCGGCGGAGTTCAAGCACCCACAAGGCGCGCATGGGCCTGCAAAGCGAAGCGATCGGTCATGCCAGCGATGTAATCAGCCACCAAACGGGCCAACGCCAGCTCATCTGCTTGAGCAACCTCGGCCTCCCACTCGGTGGGCAAAAGACTGGGGTCATTCATGAAAACGCGGAATAGGTCCGTGACGACCTCAGTGACCTCGGCCCGCTTGGCCACAACATTGGGTGCCCGGTACATATGGGCAAAGAGAAAACTGCGCACCTCGCGCAGATCGCGCCACATCGCGGGCGAAAACTGCACAACCATGCGGCCCGCGTGACGGATATCACTGGCGGTTTGGGGAGTGATGGCCTCAAGGTTCGCGCGCGAGACCGCGATCACGTCCTCAACCAACAGGCCAAAAAACCGCCGCAGCGCTTCGTGTTGGCGGCGGCGGTCGTCGATGCCGGGGTGCAATTTGTCCACTTCGGCAAAGCATGCCCCCACCAGCGGCAGGTGCAAGATATCTTCAACCGTGAACAATCCCGCGCGCAGCCCATCCATCAGGTCATGATTGTTGTAGGCGATGTCATCAGCAAGGGCCGCCACCTGCGCCTCGGCGCTGGCGTGAGTGTGCAATTCCAAATCGTGCTGCGCGTTATAGTCGGCCAGCGCATAAGGGATATCATCCACCACTGGACCATTGTGTTTTGCAATACCTTCAAGAGTTTCCCACGTGAGGTTCAAGCCATCCCAAAGTGCATAATGCCGCTCTAGGCTGGTGACGATCCGAATGGCCTGTGCGTTGTGGTCGAACCCGCCGTAGGGTTTCATCAGCGCATCCAACGCGTCCTCCCCCGTGTGACCAAAGGGCGTGTGGCCAAGGTCATGGGCCAGTGCAACAGCTTCGGTCAGCTCAGCGTTCAAGCCTAAAACCCCCGAAATCGTTCGCGCAACTTGTGCGACCTCAATTGAATGGGTCAGGCGCGTACGGAAATAATCGCCCTCATGCTCGATAAAAACTTGGGTTTTATGTTTGAGCCGCCGAAAGGCCGAGGCATGGATAATTCTGTCACGATCCCGCTGAAAACAGGACCGAAAGGTGCTTTCCCGTTCAGGGAAAAGCCGGCCCCGGCTTTGGGCGGGGTCGCAGGCAAAGGATACGGGCATGGGCCCTCTCTTGTGGCGCTAACGTCAGGCTTCTATATTGGGTGCAACGGTCGTTGACCACCGCAAGTAAAAAGAGGCTCCCGATGGACCTGCAAATTCCTCCCAAAGTTACGCCCCGCGCCTTTGCACGCCTTGCTGAGATTGGTGCCGCAAAAGAGGGAAAAGCCCTGCGGATCGCCGTGGATGGCGGCGGCTGCTCGGGATTTCAGTATGAAATCACGCTCGACGCGCCCAAAGACGATGATCTCATCCTCGAGAGTGAGGGGGAACGCGTAGTCTTCGATGAGGTGTCGTTGCCGTTTCTGGCCGCGGCCACCATCGACTTTAGCGAAGAATTGATCGGCGCGCGCTTTGTGATCGATAATCCGAACGCGTCCTCTAGCTGCGGTTGCGGCGTCAGCTTTTCGATGTAGCGCCCCACTAGGGCCGCTTGCCCCGTGACATTCCAGTTTGCCCTGCTTAAGACACGGGGCAACAGCGGAAGGGTGGCCATGAAAATCGCGACGTTCAACATCAACGGCATCAAGGCGCGCATGGGCGCGCTGACGGACTGGCTGACGCAAAGCGCGCCAGACATCGCCCTGTTGCAAGAGATCAAGTCGGTGGATGAGGCTTTTCCCCGCGCCCACTTCGAAGACTTGGGATATTCGGTTCACACCCACGGGCAAAAGGGCTTCAACGGCGTGGCGATCATGTCGAAACTGCCCCTAGAAGACATCACCATGGGTCTGCCCGGCGACGCCGAGGATGAACAAGCCCGTTGGATCGAGGCCACCGTTGTGGGCAAACAAGCGGTGCGCTTGTGCGGGCTGTACCTGCCCAACGGGAACCCCTGCCCCGGCCCCAAATACGACTACAAGTTGGCGTGGATGGAGCGGTTAGAAGCGCGTGCAGCGGCCCTTTTGGCAGAAGAAACGCCGTTCCTAATGGCCGGCGACTACAACATCATCCCCCAAGATGAGGACGCCGCGCGCCCGGACGCGTGGCGCGAGGACGCGCTGGCCCGCCCCGAAAGCCGCGCTGCGTTCCGCCGACTGTTAAACCTTGGCCTGACGGAGGCCTTCCGCACCCGCAAAAACGGGCCCGGGCATTATTCATTCTGGGACTACCAGGCTGGCGCGTGGAACCGTAACGACGGCATCCGCATTGACCACTTCCTGCTGAGCCCCGACTGTGCCGACCTGCTCCGGGACTGCTGGATTGAGGCGGAGGTCCGTGGCCGCGAGAAACCCTCGGACCACGTGCCTGTTTGGGTCGATTTGGACATCTAGCTCCTCAGAATGGCATGGGATGGGCGCGGTGAGCTGCGTCCAAATCCGCGACCACATCCGCGGTCAGTTCCAGGCCGATCGCGTCCAAGCCGTGCTCTAGCTGATCTTGGGTTGTAGCCCCCAAAAGGGCCGTGACCGGAAAGGGCCGCGTTTGCAGCCACGCGACCGTCATGTGCACGGGATCAAGCCCATGTTTCGCGGCCACCGCCAGATAGGCGTTCACCGCTTCATAGGCGCGCGGCTGATGGCGGCCACCCAAAGTTGGGTTTAACGTCTTGCGCGATGCTGCGGGGATTGCATCCCCCTGATACTTGCCCGTTAACAATCCGGTGGCCAGCGGCGAAAACGCCAGCAACGTGACCTGTTCTAGCGCGCAAGCCTCCGCTAGGTCGGTGTCGAACAAACGCGCCATGAGAGAGTATTCGTTCTGGATCGCGGCCACACGTGGACCCGCCCCCGCATCCGCAAGCCGGAGCCATTGCGAAAGCCCCCAAGCCGTCTCATTTGACAGACCAAAGTGCGCAATCTTGCCCGCCGCAACCAACTGATCCACGGCCTGCAAACAGGCCTCCATATCGCGCAAAATCTCAGTTTTGTTGACAGGCGGCGCATAGGTCCAATTTTGACGGAAATGATAGCTGCCACGGTTGGGCCAATGAAACTGATAAAGGTCGATGCATTCAACCTGAAGTCGCCGCAAAGACGCATCCACCGCCGCCTCAATCGTCGCCGCAGAGATCGGTGCGCCGTCCCGCACCGCCTTCATGCCCGCACCAGATACTTTGGTCGCGATCTTCATGTCACGGCCACCAGTTTTGGCCCGCCACCGACCAATGATCGCCTCTGTGTCGCCCACAGTTTCGGCAAGTATCGGGTTCACCGGATACATTTCAGCGGCATCTACCCAGTCAATGCCACGATCGGTGGCATAATCGAGCTGGAGATAGGCGTCCGACTCGGAGGTCTGGGAGCCCCAAGTCATTGAGCCAAGTGTGATTTCAGGCAACAGCGTATCACTTTGCCCCAGAGGAATTTTGCGCATCCGGATATCCTTTTTAGCCACCATTCCGAAAGCCACTCCAAGTTACAAGCCGATATAGCCAATACCGCGCGGCACCTGAAAATCAGGCAGCCCCCGATAGTGAGGCCGGGCGCGTGATTAATGGACTCATACATGCGGCCTCAACCTGCGCCCGCACAGACCACGCAGCGGGCGGCGCCATGCGGGCGCGGCGCCGCTCTAGCTGCCACATGCGTATGTCTTCATCAAACCGCGGGGCGGCACCACCCGTATCGACCCGTGGCATCGCCGCAAAATGCCACCGTGTTTCCACCCCCGGTGCGCCGCCTGCACCGGAGGTGAGCAACATTTCTGTCATGCCGCAAACTTAATATTTTCTACAGAAAATCACGACCCGTTTGTCACGAATGCTCCTCTGCTGCCGTTGCCGCAAGCGCGCGGTTATAGGCTTTGAGCGCATCCACATGGAACAAAGCCCCGATGATTTCAGGGGCGGCATCATCGGCCCCAAAGCGCGCGACGGGAATATAATCAACGGGCGCGCGTTCGAACATCGGCATCGCAGCCTCTAACGTCGCCTCTGGCGTGACGAAAAAGCCTTCGTTCAAGACTTCGCGCGCACGAACGGGGTCTGCGGCGCGGGGGTGGTTGGGATAACGCATCACGGATGACACCCGGAACAACGCTAGCAGATAGGCCTGTGGCCCCGCAGCGAGGTGGATATTGCGCCGTTCTAGCTGTGACAGGAAAAAGCTGCGATCGACCAAGCGAGACGCCAGCGCCGTGGAGAGTGACACCGCGACCATCACGGCCAAGCCGGTCTGCCAGTCACCCGTTAGTTCAAACACAATCAATGTAGTTGAGATCGGCGCGCCCAAAACCGCCGCGGCAACGGCCCCCATCCCCGCCAAGGCGTAAAGCGTTTCGGATCCAGACACCTCGGGGAAAATCGGCGTGGCGATATAGCCGAACGCCAACCCAAGCAGCGCCCCAACCATCAGCGACGGGGAAAACACGCCGCCCCCCATGCGCCCAGCAATCGTGATGGCGACGGCCGCGACCTTGATCATGCAAAACACAATCGCTTCATGCAGCAAAAGCGAGCCGGTCAGTGCCTCTGACGTGGTTTCATACCCGACACCAATAATGTGAGGATAAAAGATCGCAATGGCCCCCAGCATCAGCCCCGCCACAGCGGGCCGCAGGTAACGCGGCATTCTCAGGTTGGTTTGGATCGATGTGCCTAAATCTTCGCACCAAAAGATCGCACGCATCAGGACAACCGCCACCAATCCCGCCAACAGGCCAAGGATCATGAAGGCGGGCAATTCCACGTAAAAGCCCAGCGCATTCACGTCTCCGGGCAGTGTGAATTCGGTCACGTTGCCGAAATGGGTCCGACTAATGACCGTGCCCGCAACCGAAGCGATCACAATCGGGGCAAAGGCATGCACCGCAAAGTGGCGCAACACGACCTCAAGCGCAAAGAGCGCGCCCGCGATTGGCGCGTTGAAACTGGCCGAAACGGCTGCTGCAACCGCACATCCCAACAGGTCGCGTGCCGTGATCCCATCGGCCAAAATGCGGTTCGATACCCAGCTTGAAATCACAGACGCAAGGTGGACCACAGGCCCCTCTCGGCCAGAGGATCCGCCCGACGACAGCGTGATCATCGAGGCCACCGCTGACGCAAGACCCGCGCGTTTTTCCACGCGGCCATCATTCATCGCGGCCCCTTCGATCACATCCGCAACCGACCGGACCCGGCCATCGGGGGTGAAAAAGTGCAAGATCAGCCCAACGATCAACCCACCTGCCGCTGGAAGCAGCAAAATCCAAAACCAAGGCAGGGTTTCGGCAAAGGAATGAAGGTGGCGTACGTCCTCGGTACCATAGAGAGCAGCTTGCAAACGCTCGATCCCGAGCATGAAGCCCACGGCCGCGTAGCCCGCTGCGACCCCCACGATCAGCGCGATGAACCAAAACTGCACTTGGCTTGGGCCACGTGTCCGCACAACCCCCCATGCGCGCGCACATGACGTACCAACCTGCGTTAGCTGCGCCTTCCACAAAGGCCGTTTCGGGGTATGTTCAGGGTTCGCCAAACCGGCAGTCCCACTCTTTTGTCCTTGCAGCGGCTGGCCTATAGTCCGCCAAACCGAGGAGGCGAAGATGTTATCAGAAGCGGCCCGCACGCAACTTTCCCAAACCCTAGGCGATCGTTTAAGCCTGTCCAAGTCCGATCTGGCCCTTCATGGCCGCTCTGAGACACATTTCCCCACTTTACCCCCAGATGCGGTCGCATACCCCGAAACCGCAGAGGAGGTTTCGGCCATCATGCGCACCTGTTCGGCGCACGGCGTGCCCGTCATCGGCTGGGGCACGGGCACCGGGCTTGAAGGGCACACAAGTGCGGTACGCGGTGGCGTTAGTGTCGATTTTAGCCGCATGAACAAAGTGCTCGATATCCACTCCGAGGATATGGATGTTGTCATCCAGCCCGGCGTGACGCGCGAGCAGTTAAATGAAGAGTTGCGTGCAACAGGGTTGTTCTTTCCCGTTGATCCCGGCGCGAATGCCTCGCTTGGCGGCATGGCCAGCACGCGCGCATCGGGCACCACCGCCGTGCGCTACGGCACTATGCGTGACAACGTGCGCGGGCTCGAAGTCGTCCTTGCCGATGGGCGCATTATTCGGACAGGCACCCGCGCGCGCAAATCATCCGCAGGCTACGACCTGACTTCGCTTTTTGTTGGGTCCGAGGGGACCCTCGGCCTCATCACTGAATTGACCCTTCGCGTGCACGGCATACCCGAGGCGACGTCAGCCGCCGTATGCGCCTTTGACACGATTTCCGGCGCCGTGGATGCCGTGATTGCCACGATCCAGATGGGCATCCCGATGGCCCGGATTGAGTTTCTGGACGCAGCCTCGGTCGCCGCATGCAATGCCCGCGACGGGGCCGAGATGCCGGTGATGCCACACCTGATGATCGAATTTCATGGCTCGGAGCGTGCCGTGGCCGAGGATGCCGCCCGCTTTGGTGAGATTGCCGAGGAGTTCGGGGCGCAAGGCTACGCGTGGTCCACACAACCAGAGGAACGCCGCCGCCTGTGGGATATGCGCCATAACGCCTATTACGCCATCCTCGCCTCCCGCCCCGGTGCGACTGCGCTGGTGACGGATGTGTGCGTCCCGATCTCTCGGCTTGCGCAGGCGGTTGAGGAAACCGTGGCCGACATCGCCGATAGCTCCATCCCCGGTCCGATCCTTGGGCACGCGGGCGACGGGAATTTCCATGCAATCCTGTTGGTCGAGCCGGATAACGCGGCCGAACTACAAGCCGCCAAGGCGCTATCGGGCCGTATGGTTGAGCGCGCGCTCAACATGGGCGGCACCGCGACAGGTGAGCATGGCGTCGGCATGGGCAAGTTGGATTATATGGCCCGCGAACACGGGGCCGCGTGGGATGTCATGAGCACGCTCAAGCGCGGGCTGGACCCTGACGGACTGATGAACCCCGGCAAGCTTGTGCGCCAGAACTGAGGCCGCGCGCGTGGCGGCCTTTATCGCAGCCTGTCTTTGGGTCATTGCCGCGTGGCTTTTGAGCGTGATCCTAAGCGCCAAGCAAAGCTGGCCTGCTGCCTACGCCTTAATCGCCGCCGGTGTCCCCATCCTCATCTGGTTGGGGCTGAGTGCGGGCTGGGGCGCGGCTGCGGTGGGTTTCATCGTTGGATGCCTTGTCCTACGCTGGCCTGTGATCTACGCAGGCCACTGGATCAGACGGAGGCTACGGCGTGATTGATTTCCCCCCCACACGCGGACAGGTGACACCGCAAAAGCCCCTAGCGGACCTAACATGGCTGCGCGTCGGGGGACCGGCCCGCGTTGTGTTTCAACCTGCGGACGTTGCGGATTTGCAGGCTGTTCTGGCTGCCCTCACTCCCGAGGTTCCGATCTTTCCCATGGGGGTCGGGTCAAACCTGATCGTCCGCGATGGTGGATTGGATGCCGTTGTGATCCGAATGGGGCGCGGCTTTAACAGCATCGAGATTGAAGGCGATATCGTCACGGCGGGTGCCGCAGCCCTTGACGCCCATGTCGCCCGCAAGGCCGCTGCCGCAGGTCGGGACCTCACATTTTTGCGGACAATCCCGGGGGCCATCGGCGGCGCCGTACGTATGAATGCAGGGTGTTATGGCAGCTACATGGCCGACCACTTGATCGACATCACAGTGGTAGAACGCACCGGCGCGTTGCGGGTCATTCCCGCAGATGCGCTTGGCCTTGGATACCGCACCAGCGACCTGCCCGCCGATTGTGTGATCATCTCGGCCCGGTTGCGCGCCGCAGCAGGTGACCCCGAAGCCCTAGAGGCTCGCATGACCGACCAACTCGCCAAGCGCGACGCGACCCAGCCCACCAAGGACCGCAGCGCGGGCAGCACATTTCGAAATCCGGCGGGCTATAGCTCTACCGGTCAGGCAGATGACACCCACGAGAAAAAGGCCTGGAAGGTCATCGAAGACGCCGGCCTGCGAGGCGCTCGCCTCGGCGGGGCGCAAATGTCGGAAAAACATCCGAACTTTTTGATCAACACAGGCACCGCAACCGCCGCCGACCTTGAAAATCTTGGCGAATTGGTCCGGAAAACTGTTTACGAAAACAGCGGAATTCAGCTACACTGGGAAGTGATCCGGATCGGCACGCCCGCCCCGGAGATAAAACAAGACTAAGGTTCGAATAAGCGGACCAAATGGCAGTACATTGGCTCAGTCTGAAAACAGTCGAGCCACCTTACACAGGATTGGGTATGTCGAGCAGGGCACCCCAAGTGATCGCTCTCCTACAGGGGGGCCAATCCTCCGAACGGGAGGTGTCTTTGTCCTCAGGTCAAGGATGCACAGAAGCTTTGCGCGCGGAAGGGTTCACTGTTCACCAGATTGATGCGGGCCCGACCCTTGTGGACGACCTTAAAGCCGCCGCCCCCGACGTGGTGTTCAACGCGCTGCATGGTCAGTGGGGCGAGGACGGCTGTGTGCAGGGTGTGCTGGAATGGCTCCGCCTGCCCTACACCCATTCTGGGGTTTTGGCCTCGGCGCTGGCGATGGACAAAACCCGCACCAAAGATGTCTACCGCGCTGCGGGCCTTCCGGTTGTGCGCAGCATGATTGCCCGGTCTGACGCGGTGCGCGCCGGTCACGTGATGGACGTGCCCTATGTGGTCAAACCCAACCGCGACGGGTCGAGCGTTGGCATTTACCTCGTGATGGAGGCAAACAGCCCCGCCCCGGAGTGGGACGCCGACATGCCGGAGTTCGTCATGGTTGAGGCCTATGTGCCCGGCCGCGAATTGACGACATCCGTCATGGGGGACCGCGCGCTTGGCGTAACCGAGATTGTGACCAACGGTTGGTACGACTACGCCGCGAAATACGAGGCCGGTGGCTCGTCACACGTGGTACCCGCCAACATCCCCCCCGAAATCGCAGCCGCCTGCGAAGCCTACGCCCTACGCGCCCACGCTGCTTTGGGCTGTCGCGGCGTGACCCGGACCGATTTCCGCTGGGACGACACCAAGGGCCTAGACGGTTTGATCCTGTTGGAAACGAACACACAGCCCGGCATGACCCCTACATCGCTGACGCCTGAGCAGGCTCAAACCGCAGGCATCTCGTTTGGTGAGCTGTGCCGCTGGATCGTGGAGGATGCCTCATGCGCGCGCTAAAATTCCTCCGCCGCACGGCGATGGCTGCTATGCCGGATCCCGCGCCGTCGCGCTGGCGTTACCGCGTGCAACGTCTTTGGCTCACCCCACTGTTTCGCGCGATGGTGCGCACCGGACTTCCTATCTGCTTTTTGGGGGGCAGCGTGCTTTGGTACGTCGCCGACACAGCCCGCCTTGAGGGCCTGATTGATAAGGCGACCGAAGTCCGCCGCGCGGTTGAGGAACGCCCCGAGTTCATGATCACGCTCGTGTCAATTGACGGTGCCTCTGATGAGCTGAGCCTCGACATCCAAGAGGTTTTGCCAATTGATCTACCCGTCAGCCAGTTCGCGCTCGACCTCAATGAACTTAAACAATTGCTTGAGGAATTGGGCCCGATCCAATCCGCAGATGTTCGGATCAAGCCCGGTGGCCTGCTGACAATCGACGTGATTGAGCGCAGCCCAGCGGTTGTTTGGCGCTCCCGCGAGGCGGTTGAATTGTTGGCCAATGACGGGCACCGGGTCAAAGCCGTGGCAAGCGCATCTGCCCGTCCAGACCTGCCGCAAGTCGCGGGACTTGGAGCAGAGGATCACATCCCCGAGGCGCTACGCCTGTTGCGCGCAGCAAGCCCCCTGGCGGATCGACTTGTAGGGCTGCAACGGATCGGCGCGCGACGGTGGGACGTGGTTCTAGAGGACGACATCCGCATCATGCTGCCAACAGAACAACCAAAACGCGCGCTTGACCGCGCGATGGCGCTGCATGCGTCGCAGGACGTCTTTAACCGCGACATCGTCGCAATTGATTACCGCAACGCTGAACGGCCCACCCTGCGGATGCGTCCCGCAGCCCGGACCGAATGGCGTCGCATTAAAGATATTGAACTAATGGCAAATGAGGGGGGCAACAGATGAACGATTTCTACCAAGCACAGCGGGCGATGCGCAAAGGGCGCCAAGCCGCGATGCAACGGGGTGTCATCGCAATTCTGGATGTCGGAACGTTCAAGACCGCCTGCCTCGTGCTGCGGTTTGATGAGGCGCTTTCCTCAACGGACGAAACCTCGAACGCGCTGGCAGGCCAAGCCCGGTTCCGCGTGATTGGCGCGGCCACGACCCAATCGCGCGGCGTGCGCTTTGGTGAGGTCGACACCCTGCCCGAGACCGAGCGCGCCATTCGGACCGCCGTCCAGGCCGCCCAGAAAATGGCCAATGTGCGCGTTGATCATGTGATTGCTTGTTTTGCTGGTGGCCGTCCGCGCAGCTATGGGTTGGCTGGCAAAGTATCGGTTGAAGGCGGCGCCGTAGAGGACCGTGATGTCAGCCGCGTTTTGTCGGCCTGCGAAACACCCCCTATCGGCGACGATCGGATGGTGCTGCACGCGCAGCCCGTGAACTTTGCGCTCGATCATCGCTCTGGCCTATCAGACCCTCGCGGTCAAATTGGCAACACTCTGCACGTCGATATGCACATGCTGACCGTTGATGCCCATACCGTGAACAACCTGATCCATTGCATCCACCGTTGCGACCTAGAGGTCGCGGGCCTTGCGTCGGCCTCCTATATGGCGGGCACGTCTTCGTTGGTCGAAGACGAACAAGAACTGGGTGCGGCCTGTATCGACATGGGCGCGGGTTCAACCTCTGTCTCAATCTTCATGCGCAAGCACATGATATATAGTGACACCGTGCGCATGGGGGGTGAGCATATCTCATCCGACATCTCACGCGGGCTGCAAATCCCCTGCCAAACAGCGGAGCGAATCAAAACACGATTTGGCGGGTTGGTCGCCACGGGAATGGATGATCGCGACATCATCGAGCTTGAGGGCAACACCGGCGATTGGGAACATGACCGCCGCACAATCACCCGCGCCGAGCTAATCGGCGTGATGCGCCCTCGCGTCGAAGAGATCTTGGAAGAGGTCCGCGCCGTCTTGGACGACGCAGGGTTCCGCCATTTGCCCGGTCAGCGCATTGTCCTGACGGGCGGCGGCAGCCAGATCCCCGGGCTGGATGGGCTGGCAGCAAAATACCTTGGCAATCAAATCCGTCTGGGGCGTCCTTTACGTATTCAAGGCCTCCCGCAGGCCGCCACAGGACCCGCTTTTTCAGCCTGCGTGGGCCTAAGCGTAACAGCCGCGCACCCCCAAGATGAGTGGTGGGATTTCGACGTGATCGCCGAGCGCGCCCACACCCGATCCCTGCGGGTGGCACTGCGGTGGTTCAAGGAAAACTGGTAGCCCCCAGATATAGACCGATCCGCAAGACTCCGCCGACGCCCCCGCAAAATTACCTACATTTTGTGGCAATTTTGCACTTTTTGGGTGACTATGGCGGTGTGTTTCGGTAGTTTTGAGGCCAGCAATACAGGTTGATCGCCGGCGAGGCAGCGAGGGCGATCGCATTAACAGGTGGACAGAGCAAATGACATTAAACCTCTCCATGCCCGGCGCTGAGGCCGAGCTGAAACCCCGCATCACCGTTTTTGGTGTTGGCGGAGCCGGTGGCAACGCGGTCAACAACATGATCGAAAAGGAACTGGAGGGCGTTGAATTCGTCGTGGCGAACACGGACGCGCAAGCTCTGCAAAACTCCAAGTCCTCGGCACGCATCCAGATGGGTGTGAAAGTGACCGAAGGTTTGGGTGCTGGCGCACGCCCCGCCGTGGGTGCATCCGCCGCTGAAGAAACGATCGAAGAAATCGTTGACCAGCTGGCAGGCGCGCACATGTGCTTTATCACCGCCGGTATGGGTGGCGGCACCGGTACGGGTGCGGCCCCGATCATCGCTCAGGCGGCCCGCGAATTGGGCGTGCTGACTGTTGGTGTTGTGACCAAACCGTTCCAGTTTGAGGGCGGCAAGCGGATGCGTCAGGCCGAAGAGGGTGTCGAAGCCCTGCAAAAGGTCGTTGATACGCTGATCATCATTCCCAACCAGAACCTGTTCCGCCTGGCCAACGAAAAAACCACCTTCACCGAGGCCTTTAGCCTTGCGGATGACGTGCTTTACCAAGGCGTCAAAGGCGTGACTGACCTGATGGTACGCCCAGGCCTGATCAACCTCGACTTCGCCGATGTGCGCGCTGTCATGGATGAAATGGGCAAAGCCATGATGGGCACCGGCGAAGCCACGGGCGAAGATCGCGCCGTGCAGGCCGCTGAGAAGGCCATCGCCAACCCACTGCTGGACGAAATTTCGCTGCGTGGCGCCAAGGGCGTCCTGATCAACATCACAGGCGGCTATGACCTGACCCTGTTCGAACTGGACGAAGCCGCCAACCGCATCCGCGAAGAGGTCGACCCAGACGCGAACATCATCGTGGGTTCCACAATGGACCCGTCGATGGAAAACGTGATGCGCGTAAGCGTTGTGGCTACTGGCATTGATGCGCTTGAAAACCGCTCGGAAATGCCCCTGCCCCGTCGCCGCATGGCGGAGCCAATCTCAGCCGCGAGCGCTGAGGCCGCAGTCGAAGCTGTGACCGAGCCTGTGGCCGCACAAGCCGCACCGGTTGAGGCAGCGCCCGCACCGCAAGCAGCTCCACAAGAGCCAAGCTTTTTCGACTCGATGGAAATGAATGATCACCAGGACAACCCTGAGAACATTCTCAGCTCGGACGACCTGCCGCCCCCGGCCTACCAGCCCGCGCCAGAACCGGCTCGTTCGGCCGCATTCGCAGAGCCCGAGTCCGAAGCCTATGTGGCAGAGCCTCGTGCCGCAGCACCCGGCCCATCGCCCGAGCAAATGGCGCAGCTGCGCGCAGCGGTCGTCCGCGGTGAGCGCAGAGGCGCACCTGCACCCACATCTGAGCCTGAAAAGGCACGGTTTGGTGGGATCGGTGGTCTGATCGGTCGCATGACAGGTCACACCGAAGAGCCCCCCATGACCGCACACCGCCCCAGCCAACAGGCTGGCGGAACGGCTCATCGTGGTGAAACATCCACCGATAATGCCGAGGATGACCGGATCGAAATCCCCGCATTCCTCCGCCGTCAGGCGAATTAACGCCGGGTTAACCCGTCACGACTTCTGAAGAAGCGGCTGTGGATAACAGCCGCTTCTTTCTTTTCATATCAGCGACTTAAATATGGTTACGCCGCAGAGCGGCAATTTTCCGCCGATGGGTTTTAGCAATGTTGCAGGGCGTCACAAACCGTTAATTGCGGCATAATCCAGCAGCAGATAGCACACTGGTCAAATGTCAGCGGGGCAAACCTCGCGTTTATTGGGGCACCGCGTGCAAACAACTCTCAAATCTCTGATCCGCTTTACTGGCGTTGGCCTTCACTCGGGCGCTCCGGTACGCATGACGATACATCCGGCCTCGGCGTCCTACGGGATATGGTTCCGCCGGACGGACGTTGCGGACAGGGATGCGATGATCCCTGCGCGCTACAATTCGGCGGTACAATCCCCGCTGTGT
Organism: Thalassobacter stenotrophicus; assembly: GCF_001458315.1. Classification (GTDB taxonomy): domain Bacteria; phylum Pseudomonadota; class Alphaproteobacteria; order Rhodobacterales; family Rhodobacteraceae; genus Thalassobacter; species Thalassobacter stenotrophicus. The sequence continues at coordinate 268,629 of NZ_CYRX01000031.1, forward strand.
ACCCGCTTGGTAAATGCTGATGGCATCGAGGTTTCGACGGTCGAGCATGTGATGGCTGCACTTGCTGGCTGCGGCGTGCACAACGCCCTGCTCGAAATTGATGGTCCAGAGGTCCCGATCTTGGATGGCTCCGCTGCTCTTTTCGTTGAAGCGATCATGAAACGCGGCCTTCAGGTGTTGGATGCACCCGTACACGCGATTGAAGTTCTGCGCCAAGTCAGTGTGACACAAGGTGATAGCACCGCGACCCTCTCTCCTGCCAAAACGACTGAGATGGATTTTTCCATCGACTTCACGGACGCCGCTATCGGCCACCAAGAAAAGCGGTTGGTACTGGCGAACGGGACGTTCGTGCGCGAGCTCGCAAACAGCCGGACATTCTGCCGCCAAGCCGATGTGGAGATGATGCGCGAAAATGGCCTTGCCCTTGGTGGGACCTATGACAACGCCGTCGTCGTCGATGGCGACCAAGTGCTGTCACCCGGCGGTTTGCGCCACGCGGACGAAGCCGTACGTCATAAAATGCTCGACGCACTTGGCGATCTGGCACTGGCTGGGGCCCCGCTTTTGGGGCGTTACACTGGCGTTCGTGCGGGCCACACTCTGACAAACAAACTGCTGCACGCGCTGTTCGCCGATCCACTGGCCTACCGCATTGTGACGTGCACGCAAACACAGCTCGACAATCTGCCCGGCGCAGGCCTGCACATGTCGGATTTGGCTGCCGTTTGATCACGGACCAGACGTCCAATCCCACTTTTGTCCCTACACGTCCTATGCTAGACCTTGTACAAGTTCTCGACCAAGGGAACGGCACCTGACAGGGCAAGAGGCCAAGATCGAATGATAGGCGGGAAATCCATACTGCTGAGTGCGGCCCTCGTGGCGCTTTTGTCGGCGTGTTCGCAAGGCCCAACAGATGCCGAAGTGCTGCAAAGCCTTGGTCCTCAAGAAATCTTTCAGCGCGCCGAAGTGCAATTGGCCAGCGATGATCCAGAAGAAGCCGCGCGCCTGTTCAATGAGGTTGAGCGGCTCTATCCCTATTCCGATTGGGCCAAACGCGCCCTGATCATGGCGGCGTTTTCTTATCACACCGATGGCGACTACGAGAATTCTCGCGCCGCCGCCCAGCGGTTCATCGACTTCTACCCCGCGGACGAAGACGCAGCCTATGCGCAGTACCTGCTGGCGCTGTCCTACTATGATCAGATCGACCAAGTGGGCCGCGACCAAGGTCTCACGTTCCAAGCGCTCCAAGCTTTGCGCACTGTGATTGAGCGCTACCCCGGCTCGGAATACGCGCGCTCTTCGATCCTAAAATTCGACCTCGCGTTTGACCACCTTGCGGCCAAAGAGATGGAAATCGGGCGCTATTATCTCAAGCGCGGGCACTACCCCGCCGCCATCAACCGCTTCCGCGCCGTTGTCCAAGACTTTGAGACCACAAGCCACACACCCGAAGCATTGATGCGCTTGGTTGAAGCCTACCTCAGCCTTGGCCTGCGGGATGAGGCACAGACCGCCGGTGCGATCCTCGGCTATAACTTCCAAAGCTCGCCTTTCTATGACGATGCCTTCAAGCAGTTGACCGGTCAGGGGCTGGATGCAGCCCCGCGCGGCACCGGCTGGTTGGTCGACATTTATCGCCGCACAATCCGTGGCGCGTGGTTGTAACCGGGGGGTGGGCCTGACCCCACCTAACACGAGGCTCGATTAGATGCTGCGCGCGCTCGATATCCGAAATATGCTCATTATCGACCACTTGGAACTGGCGTTTCAGCCGGGTCTGAATGTGCTGACCGGTGAAACCGGTGCGGGCAAATCCATTTTGCTCGACTCGTTGGGGTTTGTACTTGGCTGGCGCGGGCGGGCGGAATTGGTGCGCGCGGGCGCCGATCAGGGTGAGGTCGTTGCCGAATTTGCGCTTGGTCCCAATCATGCGGCTCATGCGATTTTGCAAGAAGCCGGCCTGCCGGATGAAGACGACACGCTGATCCTACGCCGCGTCAACACGCGTGACGGGCGCAAGACGGCTTGGGTCAATGATCGTCGGTGTTCGGGTGAGGTGCTGCGCGCTTTGTCGGAAACACTGGTGGAATTGCACGGGCAACACGACGATCGCGGCCTTTTGAATACTCGCGGCCACCGTACATTGTTGGACAGTTTCGCGGGCTCTGCTGCACTGCTGGCGGATGTCCGAACCGCTTGGCGGGCTCACGCGGCGGCTGAAACGGCGTTGAACAAGGCCGAGGCGCTGTTGGCCGAAACCAGCGCCGAAGAGGAATACCTGCGCCACGCAGCCGCCGAGCTAGAGGCGCTAGACCCACAACCGGGTGAAGACGACACACTCGATACCCGCCGCCGGATGATGCAGGGCGCAGAACGTATCCGGGAGGATGTCACCAAAGGCCTTGAGGCTATTGGCGTCAACGGGGCTGAGGGCCGGATGAGCGACGCTGTGCGCTGGCTGGATGGGGCGCGTGATAAAGCGGAGGGTGCGCTAGACGCCGCATTGGATGCCTTAGGCCGCGCGCAGGTCGAATTGGGTGAGGCACAGGCCGGGGTTGAGGCCTGCCTCGATCAATTGTCCTTTGATCCGTTTGAGTTGGAAACGGTTGAGGAGCGGCTCTTTGCCCTTCGGGCGCTTGCACGCAAACACGATGTATCCCCCGAGGAATTGCCCGCATTGGCGGCGAATTTACGCGCCAAACTGGATGCGCTGGACGCGTCTGAGGGCGATATCGCCACCCTACGTCGCGCCGTGACGGATACCGGTGCGGATTATGACGCCGCCGCCATGACCCTATCGGACCTGCGCGCCAAAGCCGCCAAACGGCTGGACGCTGCCATGGCTGCCGAACTCGCCCCGCTCAAAATGGAGCGCGCCGTGTTCGTCACCCGCCTGACAGAGGCCCCCAAAGGCCCCGAGGGCATAGATGCCATTGCCTTTGAGGTCGCCACCAACCCCGGCGCCCCCGCAGGACCCTTGAACAAGATCGCCTCGGGCGGGGAATTGTCGCGGTTTTTGCTGGCGCTAAAGGTGTGTTTGGCTGGCGATGATCTGTCGACCACGATGATCTTTGATGAAATCGACCGCGGTGTCGGCGGCGCGACGGCGGATGCCGTGGGCCGCAGGCTCAAGGCGCTAGCGGATGGTGGGCAAGTGTTGGTTGTGACCCACTCACCGCAAGTTGCCGCCCTAGGCGCGCACCACTGGCAGGTCGCCAAGCGCGTCGTGGATGAGGCTACATTATCCAGCGTCACGCCCCTTGGTGATGACGCACGCCTTGATGAAATCGCCCGAATGTTGGCGGGTGACACCATCACGGAAGCCGCACGCGCCGCCGCACAAGCCTTGCTCGACGCGGCGCAATAGCAGCAGTTAGCTGGCCGCGAGGCGCGCTGGCAGACCGTTGGCCCAAGCCGAAATCGTACCCGCCCCGAGGCAGATGATAATATCGCCCTCGCGCGCCTGTTCCCGCACCAAACGCTCCAGATCATCCTCGGAGGTGACGGCCCGCGCGTGACGATGGCCATGGCGGATCAACCCTGCCACAAGATCATCGCGGCCCGCGCCCTCGATCGGGTCCTCACCAGCGGCAAAAACCTCACCGATGCCGACAACATCCGCATCATTGAAGCAGCTGCAAAAATCATCAAACAGCGTATGGAGCCGCGAGAACCGGTGCGGCTGGTGAACCGCAATCACCCTGCCCCCGTCGCCCACGCTTTGACGAGCGGCACGCAGCACCGCTGCGATCTCAACAGGGTGATGACCGTAGTCGTCAATGATCGGAATGCCCTTCCACTCACCGACTTTGGTAAAGCGGCGGTTAACACCCTTGAAGGCCGCAAGACCTTGTTTAATCTGCTCCAGTGTCATGCCAAGGTGCCGCCCCACCGCAACCCCGGCGAGCGCGTTTGACACGTTGTGATCGCCCGGCATCGGCAATGTGCAATCCTTGATCACCTCTTCCTCGGCCTGAAGATGGATGTCAAAATGCGCCACACCCGCCTCAAACGTTAGGTTCATCGCCCGCACATCCGCCTGCGCGTTGAAACCAAACGTCATGACGCGACGGTCCGTAATCCGACCAACCAGCGCCTGCACCTCGGGGTGGTCGGTGCAGCACACGGCCAGCCCATAGAACGGAATGTTAGAGACAAAATCGTCAAAACCCGCCCGCAGGTTTTCGATGGTGCCCCAATGTTCCATGTGTTCGGGGTCGATATTGGTGACGATCGCGATTGTTGCGGGCAAGCGGTTGAACGTCCCGTCGCTCTCATCTGCTTCGACCACCATCCATTCACCCGACCCCATGCGCGCATTGCTGTCATAGGCGTGAATGATCCCGCCGTTGATCACGGTTGGGTCGATCCCGCCCTCGTCCAAGAGAGCTGCGACCATCGTCGTTGTCGTCGTTTTGCCGTGGGTCCCGGCGACCGCAATGTTGGACTTCAACCGCATCAGTTCGGCCAACATTTCGGCACGGCGCACGACGGGCAGCCCGTTCAGGCGCGCGGCGTCCAGCTCGGGGTTGCCCGGTTTGATCGCGCTTGAGATCACGACAACCTCCGCGCCCTCAAGGTTTTTGGCGCGTTGACCAACGAAAACCGTGGCCCCCAAGGCCTCAAGGCGCTTGGTGATCTTGCTCGCCTTTAGGTCAGAGCCTTGAACGGTATAGCCGTGCTCAACCAACACCTCTGCAATGCCCGACATGCCGATGCCACCGATGCCCACAAAGTGAATGGGCCCCAGCGCCTGGGGCAGTTTGGTTGCAGTGTTCATTGGCGCGCTCCTGTGTGTGCAAGCTCTTGGACCAAGGCGCCAAGCGCTTGGGCGGCATCCATACGCCCCTGCCCCCGCGCCGCAATGGCCATTTTCTGTGCCCCCTCGGGGCTGCTCAAGACCGTGGCGATCTGCTCGGCCAAGGCTGCGGGGGTAAATCTGCTTTCGGGCATCATGATCGCGGCGTTCGCATCCACAAGGCCGCGCGCGTTGGCGGTTTGGTGATCCCCTGTGGCCGCGGCGAATGGCACAAGAATTGAGGGCCGCCCAATCGCGCTGATATCCGCAACGGTCGAGGCGCCCGAGCGGGAGATGACCAATTGCGCCTCAGTGAAGCGTTTGGGGATATCGTCAAAGAACGGCGCGACCTCGGCCCGGACATCAATGTCCGCATAGGCTTGGGTGACGCGGGCGATATCCTCAGCGCGGGCCTGTTGTTCGACCTTGATCTGGCCCCGCAGCGCGGCGGGCAATTGGCCAATGGCTGCCGGCACCACATCCGACAGGATGCGCGCCCCCTGCGAACCGCCAACGACGACGATGCGCAGCGGATAATCCCCCGGTGGGATGTAGCCCGCACCCGCACGTTCTGCGATGGCTGCACGAACCGGATTGCCGACGTGCACGGGCTCGACGCCCTCGGGCACAGCCACGGGCCACGTTCCTGCAGCGACAACAGACACGCGCGCTGCCAGCAGCGTGTTCACGCGGCCCAGCACCCCGTTTTGTTCGTGAATAATCGTGGGCAGTTTCATAAGAACCGCCGCACCAAGTGCCGGGATCGAAGGATAACCGCCAAAGCCCACAACCACCGCAGGCCGGTCACGTTTGAAATCGGCGCGCGCGGCCAATACCCCGCGCAAGATACGAAATGGCACCAGCGCCTTGGCCAGCACCCCACCGCGCGCAAAGGTTGCCGAGGATACCACGCGTCTTTCGACAGCATCCGGAAAACCGCCCGCATAGCGCGCGCCACGGGCATCAGTGGACAAGACCACCCGCCAGCCGCGCGCCAACATATCCTCAGCCAAGGCCTGCGCAGGAAACATATGCCCGCCCGTGCCGCCCGCAGCGATGACCAACAACGGGCCCATCAACGGCGCCTCAGCATGTCACCAATTTCGCCTTGGGGCCGCGTGCGGGTAAAGCACAGCAGCATCCCCACGAGAATCCCCATCGCAATCAGCGACGAGCCCCCGTAGCTGACGAACGGCAGGGTCATGCCTTTGGCGGGTAAAACCCGCACCGCGACGCCCAAATTGATGAACGCCTGAAGCCCAAACAATGTGATCAACCCGGTCCCAGCGAGGCGGATAAACGGATCCCGTTCTCGCATCAGCCGAAAGAGCGAGCGCACCGTGATCAGCGCAAACAATCCGATAATGATCCACACGAGGATCAAGCCGTATTCTTCGGCTGCAACGGCGATGATGAAGTCGGTGTGAGCATCCGGCAAGGACCATTTGACCTGTCCCTCATTCACGCCTGCGCCGAAAAATCCGCCCTCGCGGATGGCATTCGTGGCGAACCCCATCTGGGTGGTCGGATCGACCTCTGGGTTGAGAAAACCGTCGATGCGGCGCGCAAAGTGTTCAGACGAGGAATAGGCGACAACGCCCCCTGCCACGACCAACCCGATACAGCCGGTCAGCAAAATCATTGGCGCTCCGGCCACGAAATACAGCGTCGACCACGCCGCGATGATCAGTGCGGATTGACCAAAGTCCGGCTGTGTCGCCAAAAAACCAACGGTGCAAACGGCGACAATGAAGGAGAACGTCTTGCCCGGAGGCCCGTTCAACTCTTGGCTCGCGGCCATCAACCACGCGCACAAAATGACGAAGACAGGTTTGAGAAATTCCGAGGGCTGCACCGACACGAACCCCAATGAGAACCACCGCGTGGCACCTTTGCCAAAGTCGGTCCCAAAAACCGGCAACATCGCAACCGCCAGAAACGCCGCGAAAAAGCCCAACACACCAAGCCTGCGCAATTGGGTCGGCGACAGCATCGACACGACCAACATCACCGACAGCGCCATCATGCCAAACACACCCTGCCGCAGCACGTAGTGAAAGGGCATCAGGCCATTGCGTTCAGCCAAAGGCGGCGACGCCGCAAAGCCCAGCAAAAGGCCAATCGCAAAAAGGATGAAAATACATGTCAGGGTGACACGGTCCACTGTGCGCCACCAGCGCGAGAGGATCGCCTCGCCCGGTTGCACGATCACCGTGCCATGGGCCATTTCCGTCATGGGATGCCTGCTTTGGTCTAATATGTTCTGCTCATGCCCATTTTGGGCTTATCCTTTTAACCTACCCCAAAGACAGGCCTGTGGCCACTTAAATGTCCTCTCCTTTGCGCAGCAATTCGCTGAAAAGCTCTTGGTAAAGGCCGTTGCTGTCGCCACCGCCAAAGGTCTGCGCCCCACCGGAATAAAGTGTGCCATATGTGCGGGCCAGATTGACGGTTTGGATCAACGCGGAAATGAATTGCTCCCGCTCCAGCGGGCTGAGCGGATGAATAAATGTGCCCCACAACCGCCCGTTGGCAACGGCGTATCGGGCATCAAGCGCTGTGTCGAAATTGGCCTGCATGAGCCGCATCAATTCGCCCGGCTCCAAACCTTCGGCACTGCGGATCGGGACCATCGCCCGCATACGATCAGCCGCGGGGTCCGAGACAATGATGACCGGGATATCCTCAATCGTCAGTTGAAAACCGGTGGCAAATACCTGCGCCTCTGGGTCGATGGTTTGGACAATCGCGCCCATCCGCTCCAGCGTCATGGCACGTTCTTGCGCATAAGCGGGCGCGGCGAACACAAAGGCCCCAAGGGTAACCGCGATAATCAGGCTGGGCGGAAAGCGCATATGAAATCTCCTGTAGGTCAGGAGAAGCCTAGAACGCACCCAAGCCATCAGACAAACCACAACTTCGTGCGTGGCATGATCGATTACATGAAGTTAAGATCATAAATTATTGATAATAAATTCTTTACATGACTGAACATGCGCAACCGCCTTAGCCACAGCCTCTGAAATTGCGAGATCAGAGGTATCAATCACGAGCGCATCATCCGCTGCAACCAAGGGCGCCTCAATCCGGTCGCGGTCGCGGGCATCGCGGGCCTCTACATCGGCAAGGACCTGTTCCAGCGTAAGGCTCGGGTCCTTTTCTGAAAGTTCCAGCCAACGACGATGCGCCCGAACTTCGGCGCGCGCAGTGACATAAAGCTTGGCCTCCGCACGTGGGCAAATCACGGTGCCGATGTCGCGCCCGTCCAGCACCGCGCCCCCTGAGCGCGTGGCAAAAGCCCGCTGAAAATCCACGAGGGCAGCGCGTACATCGGCGATCACTGCGACCTTGCTTGCGGCCTGTGCCACGGCAGCGGTGCGCAGGCCCTCTGCATTCAGGTCCTCGGCCATCAGTGTCTTCGCGGCCTGAACCGGGTCCATGCCCGCATCCAGCACCTTACGCCCGACCGCGCGGTACAGCAGACCCGTGTCCAAATGCCCGAGGTCAAAATACGCGGCCACCGCCTTGGAAATAGTGCCCTTGCCCGCCGCAGCCGGGCCATCAATCGCGACCGTAAATCTCATGAAGGGACCTCCGGTCCTGATCGGCCCGCCGCGAAACAGGGCAAATCCTCGCCTGCGGTATAGTAGTCGCCCTTATCGGCATAGTAGATGTGGCCATCCATGCGCAGCCCCGTTGGTGCATCAAACGCGCCCGCCATCAGATAGACCAATCCATCGTATTCTTCCCAAAACAAATAACTGCCGCAGGTTCCGCAAAATCCGCGCCGAGCACCGGGTGTACTGTTGTACCATTTCGGCGTGCCGGACAGGGTCACATCGCCCCAAGGTGCGGGCACAGCAGCGGCGTAGTGGCCGGTTTGTTTGCGGCATTGGGTGCAATGGCACGCGGTCACTGGCCCCAATGCGCCCGTTACCTCGTATGTGATCGCCCCACACAAACATCCGCCCCGTTGCACTGCGCGTTCCTTTCCTGAACCGCGAGGCCCCACACGGGAACCCGCCCCTAAATGTTTTCAGGCTTTCACCAAATCCGCACCCAAATCCGCCATCAACCCCTCAAAGATCGGGAAAGATGTGGCGATTGGCCCGCCGTCTTCGACGGTGATAGCGGTTTTTGCAGCCATACCAGCCACAAGAAAAGACATCGCAATGCGGTGATCAAGGAAAACCTCGACGGTGGCGCCGCCGGGCATTGCGCCGGGGCCCATGCCCTCAACCTCCCACCAGTCGGGGCCTTCGTCCACGGTGACACCGCAGGCGCGCAGACCTTTGGCCATAGCGTCGATGCGGTCACATTCCTTGACGCGCAGCTCCTTGACGCCGCGCATCACGGTCCGCCCCGTGGCGTGTGCCGCGACAACCGACAGCACTGGATATTCATCAATCATGCTGGCAGCACGAGCGGGCGGCACCTCAATGCCACGCATATTGGTGGAATACCGCGCGCGCAGGTCGGCAACAGGTTCGCCCCCCTCCTCACGGAGGTTTTCGTACGTCAGATCAGCACCCATATCGCGCAGCGTTTCAAACAGGCCCGCGCGTGTTGGGTTCAGGCCAATGTTGGGCACCAGCACATCCGAGCCCGGCACGATCAGTGCCGCACAGACCGGGAATGCCGCGCTGGAAGGATCGCGAGGCACGACAATTGTTTGAGCACTCAGTTCTGGCTGGCCGGTTAGGGTGATTTCGCGCCCCTCCGGCGTGTCGACCACCGAGATTTCTGCACCAAAGCCGGCAAGCATCCGCTCTGTGTGGTCGCGGGTCGCTTCCTTTTCGATCACAACCGTTTGACCCGGCGCATTCAACCCCGCCAGCAGAACGGCTGATTTCACCTGAGCCGAGGGCACGGGCACGACATAGCGCACAGGCACAGGGTCCGCGGCCCCGACAACTGTCATAGGCAAGCGCCCGCCAGAGCGGCCCACAGATTGCGCACCGAACAATGCGAGCGGATCGGTCACGCGCGCCATAGGGCGTTTGTTTAAGCTCGCGTCGCCCGTGAACGTCACTGCCATATCAGAGGTCGCCATGCAGCCCATGATCAACCGCACGCCCGTGCCGGAGTTGCCGCAGTCAATTACTTGATCAGGCTCGGCAAAACCACCAACACCGACGCCGTACACATGCCATGTGCCATCCTCATCCCGCGTGATGTCAGCACCAAAGGCCTGCATCGCCTTGGCGGTATCCAAAACATCCTGCCCCTCAAGCAACCCGGTGACGATGGTCTCTCCCACCGACATCGCCCCCAAAATGAGCGAGCGGTGAGAGATCGACTTATCGCCGGGCACGTGGGCCTCGCCGTTGAGCGGGCCACAAGGGCGGGAGGTCATCGGAATGGGGGTGCCGTGGGCGGACATGGAGGCCTCATATTTGGTTTGCGCCCGTGATAGACGCCCACACGCCCGGATGCCAGTGCCCTACCCGTAGGATTTCACCGGTGTCCCCGCCAAAGCCGAAATATTCAGCAACCCACGCGCCGTAATCGATGGTGTTACGATCTGCGCCTTGTTGCCCATGCCCATCAAGATCGGTCCAACCTCTAGGCCACCGCCACGCATTTTGAGGATGTTGCGCGCAGCCCCTGCCCCGTCCGTAGAGGCAAAGACGAGGACGTTTGCAGCCCCGTCCAGCCGTGAGCACGGCAAGTAGCGATCCCGGAGTTCAGGATCGAGCGCGCTGTCGACATGCATCTCGCCTTCGTAAGCGAAATCAAGCTGTTGCGCATCCAACTGGCGCAATGCCTCACGCATGACGCGGCCCGATCGGCTATCAAGGTTCCCGAACTGAGAGCCCGAACACAGCGCAACCTTGGGCTGTACCCCAAACCGCCGCACGTGGCGCGCAGCCCCGATGACAGAATTCACAATCTGCTCAGGCGTGGGTTCCGCGTGGACGTGTGTGTCCGCGATGAACAATGGGCCATCCTCTAGGATCATGAGGCTGAGCGCGCCAACCGGGCTGAGACCGTCGCGACCAAGGATTTGCTCAATATAGTTCAGGTGCCACAGGAATTGGCCAAAGGTACCGCAAATAACCGAATCCGCTTCACCGCGCTGCACCATAACCGCGCCAATCGCGGTGGTGTTCGTGCGCATGATCGCGCGCGCCAAATCGGGGGCCACACCGCGCCGTGCCATCAGACCGTGATATGTCTCCCAGTATTCGCGGTAACGGGCATCGCTTTGCGGGTTCACGATCTCAAAATCGCGGCCGGGCCTTACGGTCAGGCCCGCTTTTTCCGCGCGCGCCTCGATCACCTCGGGCCGCCCGATCAGGATTGGCACATCGGTGGTTTCCTCAACCACGGCTTGGGCGGCGTGCAATACGCGGACATCCTCACCCTCGGCAAAAACGATCCGACGTTCGGCGTTGGCCGCCGCCGCAAACACGGGCCGCATGATGAGTGCGGATTTGAATACCGATCCATCAAGCTGCTCTTTGTAGGCCTCGATATCGACATGCTTGGTGGCGACGCCGCTTTCCATCGCGGCCTTCGCCACAGCACTTGCCACGACACCCATCAAGCGCGGATCAAAGGCCTTGGGGATCAGGTAGTCAGGCCCAAATGTCAGCTGCTCACCAGCGTAGGCGGCGGCGGCCTCCGCGCTAGTAGTGGCGCGCGCAAGGGCAGCGATGCCCTCGACACAGCCGATTTTCATCGCCTCGTTGATCTCGGTCGCACCGACGTCCAGCGCCCCGCGGAAGATAAACGGGAAACACAGCACGTTGTTGACTTGGTTGGGAATATCGCTGCGACCCGTGGCGATCAGCGCATCGGGGGCAACACTGCGCACCTCTTCGGGCAGGATTTCTGGCGTGGGGTTCGCGAGCGCGAAGACAATCGGGCGCTTGGCCATTTTGGCGACCATCTCAGGCTTTAAAACGCCGGGACCGGACAGGCCCAAGAAGAGATCGGCCCCTTCGATCACGTCACCAAGGCTCGCGGGTGTGGTGCCCTGCGCATAGGCCGCCTTTTGAGGTGTCATTTCCTCGACCCGGCCCTCGTAAACGAGGCCCGCGATATCGCACAGATAGACGTTCTCACGCTTGACACCAAGGCTAAGCAGCATGTTCAGGCACGCGATGCCAGCCGCACCGCCACCCGTCGAGACGACCTTGATGTCGGCCCAATCTTTGCCGACCACCTTCAGCGCGTTAAGCGCGGCAGCCCCCACAACAATCGCCGTGCCGTGCTGGTCATCGTGGAATACGGGGATGTTCATCCGCTCGCGGCAGATCTTCTCAACGATAAAGCAATCGGGGGCTTTGATGTCTTCCAGGTTGATGGCGCCGAACGTCGGCTCAAGCGCGCAGACAATGTCGGCCAACCGCTCTGGGTCAGATTCGTTCAGCTCAATGTCAAAGCAATCAATGTCGGCGAACTTCTTGAAGAGAACGGCCTTGCCCTCCATCACCGGCTTGGAGGCCAGTGCACCGATATTGCCAAGCCCCAGAACAGCCGAGCCATTGGTGACCACGGCCACCAGGTTCCCGCGCGCGGTATAGAGGTTGGCATTGGCCTTGTCGGCCACAATTTCGGTACAGGCGTCGGCGACCCCGGGGCTGTAGGCCCGCGCAAGATCACGTCCGTTCGCCAAGGGCTTGGTGGCCCGGATCTCTAGCTTGCCCGGCTTGCCTTCAGCGTGATACCGCAGCGCGGCTGTGCGAAGACTTTCTTTGAATTCCTCGGCCATATTCCCTCCCCTTCAGAAATGGTTCACCATTAAACTATTTATTTCCTATCGGAAACGAAACCGGGTCACCACTGGAAATTGTAGCGCTGCACGCGGCACCCCGCCGCACAACAAACGGCTTAGGTAAACTGCTCCCGCAGCAGCCGTTCTTCTAGCCCGTGACCGGGATCAAACAGCAACCGATGCGCGATTGCGGTCTCGGAGTAGATATTCACCCGCACGACACCGCTGACGGAGCGGGAGTCGGTGTCCGCCCGCACAGGCCGCTTTTCGTGTTGCAGCACGTCGAACCGCACCACCGCGCGTGACGGCAACAACGCCCCGCGCCAACGCCGGGGCCGAAATGCCGCCATCGCCGTCACGGCCAAAACGTCGGACCCGATTGGCAGGATTGGCCCGTGGGCAGAGTAATTGTAGGCGGTGGACCCTGCTGGCGTGGCAACAAGACAGCCGTCACACACCAACTCATCCATACGCACGCGCCCATCCACCGATATACGCAGTTTGGCGGCTTGCGCCCCCTCGCGCAGCAAGGACACCTCGTTGATGGCCAACGCCTCAACCGAACTGCCATCCGCTGTCCATGCGGTCATCTTGAGCGGATGGGTCACAGCCTCTTCTGCCGCTTCAAGGCGCTCAATCAGGCCGTTTTCGGCATATTCGTTCATCAAGAAACCGACCGTGCCGCGATTCATACCGTAAACGGGCGCGTCGACCCCCATGCTGCCGTGCAAGGTTTGCAGCATAAAACCGTCGCCCCCCAAAGCCACGATCACATCGGCGTCTTGCGGGTCGAACTGGCCATAGCGGGCTGTCAGCGCGGCCAATGCTTCCTGCGCGTCGGCGGCCGGTGAGGCCATGAAACAAATATTCCGCGCAGCGGGCATGACAAAAACACTCCGTTGGTTTCCAAAACACTGCACTCGGGCCGATCCGAAACACAAGAGGGCCCTTTTGCCGCTCCCGGGGTATACATGTGCGCATTCCAGACTTCCCACCGGGCGCACAACCCCTTACACAACGCGCAACGTAAAACGTCTGCACCTCAGGAGAGAGCCTATGAACGCCCCGCACCGCGCCCCCGGTTTTTTCACCACCTCCATCGCCGAAAGCGATCCGGAGCTTCACGCCGCCATGCAAGACGAGCTTGGCCGTCAGCGCGATGAGATCGAACTGATCGCCTCTGAGAACATCGTTTCTCAAGCCGTGATGGAGGCTCAGGGCTCGGTCCTGACCAACAAATACGCCGAAGGTTATCCCGGACGCCGTTACTATGGCGGCTGCCAATACGTCGACGTGGCCGAGAACCTTGCACGGGACCGTGCCAAGGAATTGTTCGGCTGTGGCTTTGTAAACGTACAGCCCAACTCTGGCAGCCAAGCGAACCAAGGTGTGTTCCAGGCTCTGCTAAAGCCCGGCGACACCATCCTTGGCATGTCGCTTGATGCGGGCGGTCACCTGACCCACGGCGCCAAGCCCAACCAATCGGGCAAGTGGTTCAACGCCATCCAATACGGCGTGCGCGAAGACGATTTGCTGCTGGACTACGACCAAGTCCAAGCGCTTGCGACTGAGCACAAACCTCAGATGATCATTGCGGGCGGTTCGGCCATCCCACGTGTCATCGATTTTGCACGGATGCGCGAAATTGCCGATAGCGTTGGCGCCTACCTGCTGGTCGACATGGCGCACTTTGCAGGCCTCGTGGCGTCGGGCCACTACCCCTCGCCCTTCCCGCACGCGCATGTGGCAACCACGACCACGCACAAGACGCTGCGCGGCCCCCGTGGCGGCATGATCCTAACGGACGACGCGGATCTGGCGAAAAAGTTCAACTCGGCGATTTTCCCCGGCATTCAGGGCGGCCCCTTGATGCATGTGATCGCAGGTAAGGCCGTAGCCTTTGGTGAGGCCCTGCGGCCCGGCTTCAAAGAGTACCAGACCCAAGTGATCGCGAACGCCAAGGCGCTTGCGGATCAGTTGATCAAAGGTGGTCTTGATATTGTCACCGGCGGCACCGACACGCACCTAATGTTGGTCGACCTGCGCCCAGCAGGCGTCAAAGGCAACGCAACTGAGAAAGCCCTCGGCCGCGCCCACATCACCTGTAACAAGAACGGCATCCCGTTCGACACCGAAAGCCCAATGGTCACCAGCGGCATCCGCCTTGGGACACCTGCCGGTACCACCCGTGGCTTTGGTGAGCTTGAGTTCCGCGAAATCGCCGATCTGATTGTTGAGGTTGTGAACGGCCTTGCGGCAAACGGCGAAGACGGCAACGCAGAAGTCGAAGCCAGCGTCCGCGCCCGCGTTCAAGCGATGTGCGATCGTTTCCCGATCTATCCCAACCTCTAAGTCAGGCGTCGGCGGGATATCCCCGCAGACCCGTCGCAAAAACCAAGCCCGCTCGACAGTGATGTTGAGCGGGCTTTTTTCTGCTCATGCTTTGGGATTTACGCGGCATCTGGCACGTCTATCCACCTGCACAACGGGCGTACCGCCCGCTTTTGCCGCGCTCTACACCCACCAGATTCATTGATCGAATGGCAAAAATATGCCACTACTTAAGCCTTTATTAAGGATTAGAATAAATGCGCTTTTTCGGCCTGGCGCGCGGATGCATCGCAGCCACTGCTTTTTCACTGATCGCCCAAGATGCGACAGCTGTCACAACCTATGCGTCGATCTACGGGTACAACCAAGGTGTGCAATACAATTGGTACAATAACGACATCATGTACGACAGCTCAGGCACCTATGTGAATGCCTCGGGCGAAACCGGTTGGGGCACGATGGGCGCACGCGTGGACCCGGGGGCAGGCACGATTGAGACCAACGCCTATGGCCTCATTTTCCGCGACTATTGTGTGGCCGGTGGCGCGACATGTGACACTGGCGGCGGCGGTATGATCGCCATGGTGGATACCTTCACGCTCTCCGGTGTGGGCGACATCACATTTTTCATGGATATAACAGGCACGTCCCATGGCCATGAGCCTGCTAACACCAGTGCCGCCTCCATGAGCATGTATGCGCCGGACGCGACTTCCCCGGGCAGAGGCCCAATGGTCCGATCCGGTGAGCGTAAGGCCGCGCCGGAATTGGGGCCGAATGCCTTCAAATATGATCGACTGGAATTGCATCTGAATGTCATCCCAGAGGACGCATTTGGCCCGCCCTACACGTTCAATATGCGCTGGATGCAGCGGGTGGATGCCTTTGTGTCCACGGATATGCCGGGTGATCTGTCCGGGGCGTCGCTATCGATGAAATCGCAACTGGGTGTTGAGGTGACAAGCGGTGTGACCATTACCTCTGCCTCAGGTGTGTTTCCAATCACGAGGCTGGCACCGGTTCCTGCCGATCCGGTTGCACCTGTGCCACTGCCAGCATCGGGGGCGGCTTTGCTCGCGGCGCTTGGCCTTTTGGGATGGGCGCGACGCAGGCGGACCTAAGCCCCTTGCGTGGGGGGCGTGCCCCCCATACTTTGGCCGCGCAACCACCGGAGCATGAGTTTTGCGCAGCACACCCCCCATTCTGTTGTCCGTCACCCTAGCGCTGAGCAGTTGCGCAGACTTGCCCGACGTTTCATCGACGGTTTCGCCCGCAGCACAGGCCTCGGGTTACCCAGAACTGATCCCCCTTGCGCCCTTTTTGGCCACTCTGCCCCCAGCAGAGACCCCGAATGACATGCCCCAAGCCGCCCTCCCCGCGCCATCTGCGCCGGTTGATCTGGATACTCGCCGTCAAGCCCTACAATCGCGCGCCGATGCGCTCCGTGAGGCGGCTCTTTAACCAAGGCGCATTGCACGCCAGAAGCGGCTGAGCTATCTCCGGTTTAACGCAAAACACACCATGGAGCCTCCAATGCGCAAAGACACTCTTCGACTAGGCGTTGTAGGTTTGGGAACGGTTGGCACCGGGACGGTCAAGATCGTCCAAAACCACGCCGCGATGCTGTCCGCGCGCACTGGCACCTCTATTGAAATCACGGCAGTGTCCGCGCGCTCGCGCAGCAAGGATCGCGGCATCGATATCTCCGCCTACGCGTGGGAGGATGATCCCGTCGCCCTCGCGAAACGCGATGATGTGGACGTGTTGGTTGAATTGATGGGCGGCACAGACGGCCCCGCCAAAGCCGCCACTGAGGCTGCTCTTTCCTTGGGCAAAAGCGTTGTCACCGCGAACAAAGCGCTCTTGGCGGTTCACGGTCAGGCGTTGGCTGAATTGGCGGAGGCAAACGGCGCGCAAATCCGGTTTGAGGCGGCTGTCGCGGGCGGTATACCCGTCGTCAAAGCCCTGACAGAGGGGCTGGCCGCAAACGCAATGACCCGCGTGTTGGGCGTCATGAACGGCACCTGCAATTACATCCTCACCCGGATGGAAAGCGCGGGCCTTCCCTATGACACCGTGTTCCAAGAAGCCAATGATTTGGGCTACTTGGAGGCTGATCCTAACCTAGACGTGGGCGGCATCGACGCGGGCCACAAGCTGGCCCTGCTGGCCAGCATCGCGTTCGGCACACAGGTCGATTTCGACGCCGTGGCCCTTGAGGGGATTGGCGCGATCACCATCGAAGACATCAGCCGGGCAGCCGACATGGGCTATAAGATCAAGCTGTTGGGTCTGGCGCAGATGACCGACGCAGGTCTACAGCAAAGCATGCGCCCCTGCCTGGTGCCCGCCAGCTCACCCTTGGGCCAGTTGGAGGGGGGCACCAACATGGTCGTCCTCGAAGGCGACGCGGTCGGCCAAATCGTGATGCGCGGCGCCGGTGCCGGCGAAGGCCCTACGGCCAGCGCGGTCATGGCGGATGTGTGTGATCTGGCGCGCGGCATTGATCTGCCCGTGTTTGGCCAACCCGCCGCTTCCTTGGCAAAGGCGGCCCCTGCCGTATCGGCCACGCCCTGCCCCTATTATCTGCGTCTGACGCTGCGCGATGAACCTGGCGCGCTGGCACAGGTCGCCACCACGCTGGGCAACTCGGGTATTTCGATCGACCGGATGCGTCAGTATGATCACTCTGACGCAGATACGGCGCCCGTGTTGATCGTCACACACGCCTGCGCGCCCAATGATTTGGACCGTGCGGTAAGCGCGCTGACACAGATTGCGACGGTTGTAGGAGCGCCAGTCGCTCTGCAAATCCAGAACGTCTAAGCCCGGCGCGACGCAGCTTTGGTGGCCTGAACACGGTATGTGAAGGCCACCAAGAACAAAGCTGTCAGGATCAAGACAACGGTGGGCGCAGGGGCCACGTCGATAAAGAAGCTCGCGTATACACCCGCGATCATCGACAAGGTGCAAACGCTGACGGACACGACCAGCATCGCGCCAAAGCTGCGCACCACTAGAAATGCAATTGCCCCCGGTGTGATCAACAAGGCAATCGCAAGGATCAGCCCGACCGACGACAACGTCGCCACAATCACAAGCGACAAAAGCGTCAACAACCCGTAGTGCAAGACCTTCACAGGCAGCCCCATGGCCTGTGCTTGCGCCGGATCAAAGGCATGCAACAACAGGTCCCGCCACTTTACCAACAGCACCGCACACACCCCGACTGAAATCAGCCCTGCGGTCCATAAATCAGCCGTGCCGACGCCCAGCATGTTGCCAAAGAGGATGTGGTCAAGGTGCGCGTCCGACGGGAATGCTACAAACAGGATGATCCCAACGGCGAAAAATCCCGAAAATACGACCCCCATCACCGTGTCCTGTTTGACGCGGCTGTTTTCAGCCAAATAGCCCGTCAATACAGCCGACCCCATGCCCGCGATGAACGCGCCCAAAATCAACGGCAACCCCGCGATGTAGGCCAACACAATGCCCGGCAGGACGGCATGCGCCACCGCGTCGCCCATTAACGCCCAGCCCTTGAGCACCAAAAAACACGACAGCATCGCGGCAGGAGGCGCCACCAAAAGCGCAATCCAAAAGGCTTTTTGCATAAAGGCGAACTGAAAGGGCAGAAGGATCGTGTCGATCATTTGCTTGCCTCTAGCCGCGCATCGATGCCTACGTGGACCGGGTCCTCAATGGGACGTTTCAACGCCGCGCGCGACTTGGCCCGGGATGCCAAAAGCCCGTGTTTCGGCGCAAAGACAAATGCCACGAGGAAGATAAGCGTTTGTAACGCCACGATGATCCCGCCCGTGGCCCCGTCCAGAAAGTAGCTCACGTATGCCCCGGCAAAGCTGGTCCCAGCTCCGATAGACACAGACGTCATCAAAAGCCGCTCGAACCGGTCACACAACAGATACGCCGTCGCTCCCGGCGTCACGACCATTGCGATAACCAAAAACGCCCCAACAGTCTGCATCGCGGCCACGACGCTGGCCGACAGCAGGGTAAAGAAAATCACTTTCAACAGATCCGGCCGCAATCCGATGGATCGTGCGTGGTTTTCGTCAAAGAATGTCACCAAAAGGTCCTTCCACAAGACCAGCAACACCGTCAGGGAAACCGCCCCGATGATCACCAATTGCAGCGTGTCTTCGGGCGTGATCGCGAGGATATTGCCCATCGTGATCGTTTGGACCGACACGGCAATCGGGTTGAGCGAAACCATGAACAGCCCCAACCCAAAGAACCCCGTAAAGATAATCCCGATAATCACATCGGATTTGAGGCCAGAGCGGTTGGACAAAAACAACATCGAGCCGGCCGCCAAGCCACCAGCGATAAACGCCCCAAAGGCGAACGGAAGGCCCAGCATATAGGCCCCCGCCACCCCCGGCACGACCGAGTGGGACAGCGCATCGCCGATCAGCGACCAGCCCTTTAGCATCAGATAGACGCTCAGGAATGCACAGACCGCTCCCACCAGCGCGCTCACCCACATGGCATTGACCATGTAGCTGTATGCAAAGGGTTCAAGCATCGCTTGAGGCCTTGCCCGCGGTTTTGTCGGCTTCTTTGGCCGGAGGCTCCGCATCGCGTTCGCCGTACATGACAAAGGGCCGTTCGTCGTCTGTAATGATCCGGACCTCGCGACCATCATCGTCGTCGTGCAGCTCATCCCCACCCAAGGTAAAGTGGCGCAGCACACCGCCAAACGCGCGCTCTAGGTTGGCGCGAGTGAAAATCGTCTCGGTCGGGCCATGGGCCAGCACGGTGCCCTTAACGAGGACCGTCCGATCACAAAACTCTGGTACTGACCCAAGGTTATGGGTCGAGACCAGCATCACACGTCCTTCATCCCGCAACTCACGCAGAAGTTTGACGATCTGCTCCTCGGTCTGCACATCCACGCCGGTGAACGGCTCATCGAGCAAGATGACTTGCCCGTTTTGCGCCAAGGCGCGCGCCAGAAAAACACGCTTTCGCTGACCGCCCGACAGCTCACCGATTTGACGATGACGGTAGTCGAGCATGCTCACACGCTCCAACGCTTGGGTCACGGCGGCATGGTCCGCAGCGCGCGCCCGGCGCAGCATGCCCATGTGGCCATAGCGGCCCATCATCACCACATCCTCGACCAACACCGGGAAAGCCCAATCGACCTCTTCGGCTTGGGGGACATAGGCCACGATGTTGTCTTTGAGCGCCTGTTTCACCGTACGCCCCATTAGAGTGATCGTGCCGCTTGCAGCCGGCACGAACCCCATGATCGCCTTGAAGAGCGTAGATTTTCCCGCCCCGTTGACCCCGACCAAGGCCGTCACCGTGCCGCGCGGTATCTCAAAGCTTGCGTGGCGCAGTGCCGTGTGGCCGTTGCGGTAAGTGACAGTGACATCCCGAGCACAAATGCCCGATTGGTCGAAAGGGGCATTGGGCGATGTCATTCGGCGGTCAGACCTTTCACAACGGTTTGAGAAGTGACGCGCAGCAGATCCAGATACGTAGGCACAGGGCCGTCTGGTTCACTGAGGCTGTCGACAAACAGAACGCCACCGTACTTAGCCCCCGTTTCACGCGCGACCTGCTCGGCCGGGGCGGTGTTTACCGTGCTTTCGCAGAAAACGACGGGAATATCATTTTCCCGCACGCCATCAATCACCGCACGCACCTGCTGCGGTGTGCCCACAGCGTCGGTATTCATGGGCCACAGATACAACTCTTGCAGGCCGAAATCGCGGGCAAGGTAGCTAAACGCGCCCTCACAGGTCACGAGCCAGCGTTTCTCCTGTTCGACCTCGGACAACTGAGCGCGCAAAGGTGCGAGGACGCCCTCAATCTCTGCCTTATAGGCGGCAGCATTTGCCGTATAGATCGCCGCATTGTCGGGGTCCGCGTCGGCCATCGCCGCGGCGATGTTATCAACATAAACCATCGCCGCATCCGCGCCGATCCAAGCGTGGGGGTTTGTTTTGCCCTGATATGAGCCGCTTGCAATCGCGATAGGCTCAATCCCGTCCGAGACTGTGACTGATGGGATATCCCCGAGGTTGGACAGAAATTGTTCGAACCAAAGTTCTAGATTGAGGCCGTTCCAAAGGATCAAATCCGCATCGACTGCGCGGCGCAGATCACCGGGCGTGGGTTGATAGCCGTGGATTTCCGCACCGGGCTTGGTGATCGAAACCACCTCTGCCGCGTCACCCGCAACATTCGCGGCCATGTCCGCGATAACGGTAAAAGTCGTCACCACCTTTAGCTTATCATCTGCGAAAACCGGGGCGGCCATAAGGCCAAGAGCGAGGGTCGCTGAGGTCAGTCGGAACATTGTCTCTCCTGTCGCTTGGATCATAGTGTTTTTAAGAAGCATTTGCAAATAGGCAGGCCAAAGTTGCGAACGGATCGCAATAAGGAACAATTAGGGATAATTTACCAAGGTTCAAGTCCAAGTGCAGTCCAGTAGCAAAAAGCATGAATGACAACGAGCACCGAACCACCCAAACGCATCCTAAGCGCCGGCAAAACAGATGAGCGAACCGGCCCGCACCGGCTAAGGCAGGCTGCTGGGGTTGTGTCCCCTGCCCGCTCACACCGGCTCAGTTCTTTAGCTTCGCGCCCTAAAATCAGCCGCTAGGCTTACTCGCCTAGCGCCACCATCAATTGTTCCAAAAACTGTCCAGCGCCGACGCGAGCCCTTCACCCAAGAGCAGCGTCAGCCGCAGATATGCACCTTCTTGGTACAACTCCGACTGGCCCGAAACTTGGCCACTGCTGTGGTTATAGCCCAGCGCCATCAGCGTGCCTTCTGAGGGCGTAAAGCCCAACTCAAGACCCAACCCTTGGCTGGAATTGCCCGCGTCATCGAAAAGATACGAGCCATTCACACCCAGTTGGAAACGTTCCTTCCAGAAGTCCAGCGCAAGACCCGCCTGCGCCAACTGCGTCGTCGCTTTGGCAGTCGGGCTACCTTGAATATCTGCACGCTGATGGCGGCCAGCGTACTTTCCGTTCAGGCGCAGATCATCTGTCGCCTCAAAGCTTCCGTCCACGGACCAAAGGTGCGTTTCGGTGCGCTCGCCCCGGTCTTCGATCTGCGCCTCATACCACGCCAGAACGTCAAGCCGTGGGTCCGCGATCGGACGATATGCAGCCCCGACCCGCGCCCGAGTACGCAGCACGCGCGTGTCATTGCGGCTATCCAGCGCGACGCGCCCACGCGCGAGGATGGCCAAATCTGGTGTGGCCTGCGTGGCGAAACCAACGCTGGTGTAATGGGTGCGGCCAGTGTCTTCCCACGTTGTGTCAAAATCCGCATCACCAACATACCGCTTATCAGGGCCAGTCCACTTGAGCCCCAAAGCCAAGCTGGTCAGCGCGTCATCGCCGCTTTCGACTTTGCGAGAATGTTCCAGCCCTGCGCTGATCGTCCAAGCTTCGCCAACGTCCCAACCCATATCCAGGTTCTGGATCACGGTCTCTTCGACTTCGGACGCAGTCTTGGTCAGCTCTGTCGCCCCCGAAAGCCAATCGTTGAACCTATACTCGCCGCCGACACGTACACGCGTAGACATTCCGTTCGGCTCAAAGATCAGTTCAGCTTCCTCAAAGGTGCGCGCGCCATTTTCCAAATCGCGGTACACGCCAAAAACAAGCTTGGTATCCTGCGTGCCATTTCCAGCCACCGGCAGATGGAGGCGGGCTTCTGCCCGGGTGCCGGGTTGATCCATTGGTGTCCAAACGCCGCCCAAGGTGATGGCCGTCTCATTTGTCGTCCCCGTGGCACGGCTATCGCGTGAAACGGTCACACCGAACTCCCCAAGGAAGCCGTCATTGAAGCGGTGCCCATAGAGAGCTTCGAACGTCATGTCCTCCGTATCGCGCACTTGGTCCCGCGTGTATTCCGCGCTCAGGCCAAATGTTTTGCGTGCGCTCAATTCGGTGTCAAAAGACAACCGCACCTGAGAGGCACCGGCGCGCGTGATCCCATCGCCTGCATCAAAGTTGCGGCCCGCGTGGATTGCCTCAAATTGCAGGCGGTTCTGGCCGTCTTTACGCTCATAGAACAGGCGCGCTGCCTGATCGGTTTCACCAAGACCATCCTCGCTATGCGCGATTTCAGCCTCCCAGACGCCGCCGTTCAAGCGCGACTGGCGGACGTATGCAGCCCGCAGCCGGTTCCGTGTGTCTAGGCCACGCGTGCCATCAGAGTTCACCACACGCACACCGACTTCGGTATTATCGTTCAGCTGGTAGGCGGCCTCACCGCCGTAAAGCCAGTAACGCTCGGCTTGATCGGCCTTCACCTCATAGGTCACGCGGGCAGAAACCGGATTGCCATCGAAATCAAACTGACGCAGCGGGATGTCAAAGGTGATCGTGTCGGTGAAATAGTTCAGCAGGTAGTCGGTGCCACGACGCAGGGGCGTCGTGGACAAGATATCTCCACCGTCAGCATCCCGTACAAGGATTTCGACCCGCTCAGAGCCTGTCACGTAGCCGCCCAATGCCAGATCGTAGGGTCCAGACACGCCGCGCCCCGCAATCTCAGCCACCTTTTGGGTCTGATCCGTTTGCACCGCAAAAGCGGACACCGACAGCCGTTCATTTTCCCAAAACACCTCTGTCCCGGTGGCAACACGGCGTTCGCCACCCAGCTTGAGGGCTGTGGATTTTGGTTCAATCGCGATGTCACCATAAAGCATATAGGACTGGCCGCGCTCAATTTTGACAAACAGATTGCTGGACGATTGCGCGTCAAAACCTGTCTCGGAGGTATCACCATAGACGGGGTAATACGCATCGCTGTCGATATCGCGGAACAAGCGGTCTTCGGTGTCGCCATCAGAATCGTAGCGCAGGGTGAGCAAGGCAGATCCAGCAATCGCCCCTTTGTAGTAAAGCGCCCCGTTCAGACCGGTTGTCGTATCTTCGAAATGGCTAAAACGATCCGCTTGCAGCAGTGAGCCATTGGCTCCGCCGCCCAAGGCCACGGCCCCCTCGATCACACCGACCAAAATGCGGTCTTCCAAATTGGGCGTGAAGGTCACCTTGGCCTCGGCTTTGCCAAAGCCACTGATCGCAGCAATGGTTTCAGGGCCGGAGGCTTGGGGTGGGATCAAGTTCACAATCGCTTCACCGTTGTCGATGAACGTTTGCAGGCCGGGTGTTTCGGGGCGGATGTCCGTGACATCCCAGCGCGCATTCCGCGCCTGAAGCGTGACCACCGCAGACGCGGGCACAACCATACCAGAGGCATCAAGGATGCGGATCGCAACAGGGATCGGCGTATTGGGATCGGCGCTGGCAATTTTCGGCACCACAATGTCGATGTTTGCGGGCTCGCCCGGTGCAACAAGCGTGATAGAGGTGCGCTGCCGCTCGATCCCAAAGCCGTCACGGCCAATCAATGTCAGCGTATTCGCACCCGCCCGCAGCTTGGTCGCAACAAATTGGGTGATCTGCACGTTGCGCGTCCGGGACAAGGCATGCTCACCCACGCGGTCTTGTGCAACAGGGGTGCCATTGATCAGAACCTTGAGGGACAGATCGGCAGGCCCTTTGACACGAAAACTATGCGTACGCGACGCGACCGCGCCAGTTTCGGGCACGTCCAAGAAACCGATCATGGGGTCCAACGTTTCCACCAGCTGCTCAAGCGTTGCTTGCGCGCGGGCCGCGTTTGTCGTTGCCACCTCAGTGGATGTGTCCTTTTGCACCTTGTCGCCGATGATTTGGGTGGATGTCGCCGCACCCGCCTCGGATCGAGCAGTCACGGTGCGACGACCATCTTGGTTGAAGCCGAGTGCCCGAGGGCGGGACAGGCCGGAATTACCTTCCGCATCAAATTGGGCGCGGCGCTTTGCAACACTCTCGAGGGTCGCTGGGGTGCATATGCCGGCTGCAAAGTTCTCAGCCCGCACTTCACCGCGCCGCAATGGCACAATCCGTGATCCACCGACACGCAGATCATTGGTGCGCGTCACTGCGACCTTTACGTTGGCTGGCAGGGTTTGACGTTGGATTTGCAGTGCGTGGGTCACCGGACGCAGACCGCGCAGCGAGTATTTTCCATTTTTGTCGGTCACGACAAACAGGCCGTCTTGGGTCACCAGCCGCACACCAGGAATGCCCGGCTCGGATGCATCACCTTGCAGGCCATTGCCGTCACAATCCATGAAAACGGTGCCAATGATCGTGCCCTCGCGTGCGAAGACGCCCGAGCCATTGCTCAGCTCGACAATCGCACGAGCGGGTGGCGATTGGCGTAGCGTCCCTGCCCCCGCTTGATTGCCGCTCAGGATAGCCGCGTTTTCGAGCGCGCCTTCAGATGCAGCGGCTGAAATGCGTGTCAGATACGTCAACTCTTGGCTAGAGATCGGCATCAGATTGCCGAGGTCAAATGTCAGCGTGCCGTCAGGCGCCACTGTCGGATCAGCAATCGGCTGGCCGTCCAGGCGGGCAGAGCCTTCGATAAAGCTGAGACCCATGTCGGGCGTGTCCGCAACCTCAGCGTTGATCAGCGCCTGATACATATTGTTCGAAACATCGAGGCTATAGCGCAGGAATTCACCGGTTGAGACCACATCCCGCTGTGCGGTTTTTGTCAGGGCAAGTGGTGTCGCATAAAATGGATCGAGCGGCAGGTCCGAGACGTAAACCCGTCCGCCATCATGCGTGAATGGTGCCCCACGACCAGCGGGTGTCACGGTGCGCTCATACCCGGGCAAGGCTGGGCGCACAGTAGGAAAACGCCACTGCGGCGCATTTTCGATGTCAAAGCGGTACTCACCGGGTGCAATCCGGTCAAAAGCATAAAGCCCCTGCTGGTTGCTAACTGTCCGAGCGACTTCGGCGCCGCTAACGGCATCCAGCAAGACAACCGTGATGTCCTCAATCGGTGTGTTATTCATCGCATTGAACACGGTCCGGGCGTTGCCCATCTGCAAAGTGGTCCTCATGCGGCTGATCCCGCAAAACGCGCTGGCTTCCACGGTATCGGCCACATTCACCGAAACCACAGAGTCGCCCGCAACCGTCTCAATCATTTCCGCAAGCGGGATCAGCGCAGTTTCAAAGACCCCGGTATCCCCCCCAGTTTCGCGCGCGAAGGCCGTTTCACGGTCGCCAGTGGCCGCGTTGAGAAGCGTCACGAGCACGGTATCGATGTTGGCCGTTGTGTTGCAGGACGTCGCGTTAACAAGAACGCGCGCGTCGCTTTGCGTGTCTCCAAATCGCACAACGCTGCGCGTGATAGGATCTACGAAAGAGATAGTGCCGGTGCCCTCAACAGGGGTCTGATACGTCACCGTGTTGGAACGTTGGGTGTATGTCTCGGCCCCGGTCACGACGTAGGTCGCCGCTGTATTGTCGATATTCACGGGCGAAAGGCCCGCGTCGACCTGCACCGAAAAAGCCACATCAGCGGCGCGACCAACGGCAAAGTCGCCTTCGACAAAAAAAGCAACTTCATCAATCAAAGCCGCAAATAAAGGGGCGGTACTTTCATAGGAGCGCGCAGGTGCGCCACGGCTGTGATACAAAGCGGTGATGCCGCCCTGCGCCTCTACGGTTTCGAACATAGTGTTCATTGGCACGATATCGGTGATCAAGACACCCGCGGCAGGCACCCCATCGATCAAAATGTCTGCACCGTCTACCGCATCGTAGGCCGGGATTGCCTGCTCCGAGTTGTTGCGCAGTTGCAGCTGATAGATCAGCGAAGTCCGATCCCCGGTGAACCGAACCTGTTGCTGTTTGCTCAACTCCAAAGCGGTATCAGTGATGGTCACCGTGCTTGTAACGTTCGCGCTGAGTTCAGGCGAAACCGTTGCCGCGAGTGTTGCCGTCACGTTTTGGTCTGCGCGCGCGCCGGAGGACACGGCAAAAGCATAGATCAGGTTCGTCTGTTCAGACATCTCAAGCGAAAGTGTATCCCCATGCGAAAGGGCTGGCTCTTGTGGGTCGATCACGCCGTTCCCGTTTACATCGTGATAAAGCGTTGCCTCTTCAATCGAAGTCACATCGCCGGCCAGACTGATGGCTGGGGTAAATTCCAGATCTGTGTTGCCGGTATTGCGTACTTGAAACTGAAACTGCTCCAACGCACCGCGCGACAAACGCAGTTCCATAGCGCCGCTCGCGTCAATTGCGGGCACAGGGGCCACACGAGCCATGACTTCATTGGATTGAATGGTCTCACGGACCCCGATGGCTGGATTAAAATACGTGGCTTCGGCGACATTCCGGATCAGCGTATCGGCAGGTGCCAATTGGGCCTGAGTGCTTTGAGCGGTCCAAGTGAACACAAAGGCGGCAAGGGCTAAGATTGGAAATGCCCATTGGGCTAGCAGCTGAGCCGGTCCAAAGTCAGTGCCGCAAGATACAGTTTTTTGCGCCGCATTCATGGCGTGACGGGTGCGGGTACGTCCAAAGTTTGTAAAATTCTGCATGGTGCCGCCCTTCGGAGTTTCCGGGTTTGGCAATCACGCATCACACCGGCTTTCGTCATTGGGGGTGTTTTGCCAGCGTACGGGGCAGCTTGCCGGGGGGCGAAGGGGTATGGCGCTGACGCAAACAGGCAGATGCCTACCCAAAGGGATAGTTCCCATTCGCAACAGGGATCGAAAATGCAAAAACCCCCGCAAGCATGGCCTGCGGGGGTTTTGATTGACTGGCTATGTCGACGGTATCAGTTGTCGACTTCGACCGTGAACTCTAGGTCAACAGAGCCACCCGGCAGCACTTCTGCGTAGGTCCCTGAAATGCTCGTGCTCGTGAATGTTGGTGTCCCCGAGGGCGACATCGCCGCGTCACAATCCCCGGCACATTCGGTGATGGCGGTATAGGCCGGTGCGCTGTCGAAAATCTCCACATTCGTTGCCGCAAAGGCGCCCGTGTTTTCCGCAACAATGCGGTAGCGGATACATTGGCCCGGTTCCACGTCCTGACGTGTTTTGGTGAAGGTCCCGACGGTGCCGTCACAATCAGCGTCGATGTACTGGTACTTCTCGAGGGTGACATCGCCAGTCACAATCGTGATGGTATCCTCAACTGTGTTATCGCCGGGGGTGATGTCGCTACCCGTACCGTTCAGTGTCTCCCCCAAGCTCAACGTCGCCACTTCAGAAACACCTGCAGTCCCAGTTGACGGACTTTGCACCCGGTAAATCACGCTCAGCGTATCACCAGCAGCAAGGCCCGAAGGAAGATCGTCAAAGTTGTCGATCACTTCATCGCCTGCATCCACTGCGCCGTTGTTGTTCACATCCCTAAAGATCGCGCCCGAGAAGTTGCTAAACCCAGAAGCTGAAATCGTACCAGAGGTAATTGTGACGTTACCGTTGTTGGTGATGGTATGCGCAATATCAACGACCCCACCCGGAGAAGCTTGAACCGCCTGATCCGACACAATGCTCACGTCATAGATGTTGCGCACGCGGATGGCGTTCACGATACGGTCGGATTGACCGGAGACCGCACTTTGAACTTGGATATCAACCTCTGTATCCCCGGCCACGGCATCCTCTGCGGGGGTAACAATGACGCTAAACGTGCCGGTGTCCCCGTCTGGAATGGTGCCAGTGTTGGTGATGATTGAGCCGGAAGCATCGCGGAACTCTACGGTCCAGCCCGCGGGCAACGGATTGGCCAGCGAGATATTGTAGCTGTCCGAAGTCCCGCCGTTGTTTTGAACGTTCATCTCAAAGGTGTAGGCGTCACCAGGCGCAATACCCAAGGACGGCGTGGTTTGGGTGCTGTCTTCGCTGACAACCCAAGGATTAGACGATCCATCGCGTGGGTTGGCCCCGTCACCTTCGCTGCCAGTGACATCATTTTCCAAATCCACGCTGGATGCCAACACTGCGCCCATGAAAGCCGCAACCGATGTATCGCTGGCCCCGGAGGCATCAGATTTCGTCTCAAGATAGACTTGATACGTCGGCGTCGACGTCGTGCTGGCGGCAACTGGCGTCGCATCCGAGGGCAGCGTTGCGACCAGAGTGACTTTTGCGCTTTCGCCGATCGCGAGCGGCCCCACGGAGCCAATTACAGGCGTGATCCCATCTGCGCCCACAATGCGGAACGTGGTGCCTGCGGGATATGTATTGTTGCTGTCGTCCAGCACCGAGACCGACAGGCTGTCAGACTGGTTGGAATTGTTGGTGATCACGAATTCTTGGCGGATCACCCCACCTTGATACACATTGGTCGTCTCGGAAACGATGTCATCGCCGCTGGTGCCATCATCGGTCCCAGATGTCATAGACGCGTTGGGCGATTGGTCTGCGATGTCGACTTCGAATTCAGCATCAACAACGATTGTCGCGGTGTTTGAGCTCGGGAAATCAGTCCCTTCAACGGTTTGGGTCGCGGTGTTGGTGATGACGCCCGCATCCGCCGCGGATGTGATACGCGCTTGGAATGTCACGCTGCCCGTGCGGCCAGACGCAACCCGGTCGATGCTGAAATCGACGGTGTCATCATCGTTAAAGTTCCAGAAGATGTTGTTGCCGCTGCCGTTGGTCGCGTCGACATCGGAAAAGCTGTTGCTGTCGTTCAGAGCACCGGATGCATCGGACCAGCGTGCCGAGCCTGCGACATAGGCCAGACCATCGTCTAGTACGTCCGTCACTTTGTAGTTCGTGGCATCGACC
Organism: Thalassobacter stenotrophicus; assembly: GCF_001458315.1. Lineage (GTDB taxonomy): Bacteria > Pseudomonadota > Alphaproteobacteria > Rhodobacterales > Rhodobacteraceae > Thalassobacter > Thalassobacter stenotrophicus. The sequence continues at coordinate 298,150 of NZ_CYRX01000031.1, forward strand.
AAACCTGTGCTGGAGTATGCCAGCGTGATTGTCACCAAATCCCCTGCGTCGATCCGGTTGTTGGCATTGTCGTCGGCAGCAACCATCGATTTGACAAGTTCAATGATCGCCCCGTTGGACACAGTCAGAGTGTCGGTGTTGGTATCCGTCGTTCCGCTATCCAGCTGAGACGCTGCGGTCACGGTCATCGTATCTGTGCCACTGGCTGTGGACCCTGCTGTCGCCTCAATGATCAGGCCGAACTGCTCGCCGGGGGCAAGTAGCGGGGTCTCGGTGATCGGCGTTGCACTGTCGGCGACACCATCCATGTTCGCATCTGGATAGAACACCAAGTTTTGCGCATCAAACGCGCCTGTATCATTTTCCGAAACGCTCAGCGTGAAGGCATCTGCCCCGTTACCGACGTTGGTCACGATATGAGGCAAGAAGGCCTTGCCGCCCGGAGCGATGTTATCTGATGTGTCGGATGTCAGTGTGACGCCGGCAACCTGGCGGACAATCGTCTCGACTGTGTTGGAAGTGATCGTGATCGTGTCGCCAGCCGTGTTTTCGTAGGTGGCAACAGCTTGGTTGCCAATGACAGCACCTGCTTGTGGGGCGGCCTGCGCAGCCGCCGAAAACGCGGTGACCAATACTGCCGCTGCACTTACGGAGCGGATCAAGGTGGATTTATGTGTAATTCAATCAGTACCTTTTGAGGGGTGTTAGTATGGGGAAGAAGAAGAAAAGAAGAAGTCAGGCGCTGCTCAGTTGACCTGCACGCGGTAGCCATTGAGAGCGGTTTCACCGGCGGCCAAAGGGGCATCCAAGGTCCACCGCACGGCGACGATCGCGTTGTTCGGCAGTGGCTCTTCGACAAGGGCGCCTTGGGCATCTGCCACACGCCGCATCGCAGGAAGGGCTGCCCACTCAAGTCCGTCTTGTTCAGGGTCAAGCTCGGCTTGGACTTCGAAACGGGCGGGTACGGAACTAAACTCAGCGGCCGGTTTAAGTGTCACACCGACTGGGACGGGTGCGCGAATAACAAGGCCTGCCAAGGGGGCATCGCTCGTGTTTTCGTGGCGCAAGGTATATTCAATCATTTCACCAGGTTCGACGTCATCACGTTCGATCTGTTGCTCTTGGCCCTGTGCATTCGTCTCGATGATCGTAAACGAAAAGTCGCTTTCGAGCGCTTGGGCCACAGCCGCATTCGCAAACACACACGTGGCGGCGGCAATCGTTAGGGCAGTGATGGCTGTGCGCCGACGGATGGGAGAGCATTCAGACATATCGTGGTTCCTTCAAGACCGGCGAAACCGGGTTTCAAACATCGCATCGGGTTGCTGCGATGCCCTTGCAATCTGCCGGAACTGGATGGGTTTTTTGGGGGCCGATGGGAGGGCAATGCCGTCCTGACAGGTCAAAGACTATTCTTTTGGGTACAAGAACGCCGCATCGTCCTGCACGGGGCAAGTACAACGAAAAACACGCGCACCTGATGGTACGCGTGTTGTATACTCAGCTATAGAAGGAAGAGTGCGCCGCTATGCAAAGCCCGCATCACGGGCAATCATGGCCCCATCGGTTCGGTTTTTCGCATCAAGCTTACGGCACAACGTTTTCACGTGCAGCTTGATTGTCGGTTCCTGAAGTTCCAAGTCGATGGCTATTTCTTTGTTGGACTTGGCAGCAAGCACACCACGGAGCACCTGCCGTTCGCGATCTGACAGCGACTTTTCAAAATCGGTCTCGGGGGCATCGTTCTTGCCGGACATGAAATCGGCTGGCGCAAAAATCTCACCCATTGCCATGAATTTTACCGCGTTCACGAGGCTCTTGGCGGGCATTGTTTTGGGCAAAAACCCAGCAGCCCCCAGATCCAGCGCTTGTTGCGCCACAAGCCGCGTCCCCGTCCCGGAGATCAAACCAACAGGATTGCCACCGCTGATCTTCAAGGCTGCTTTAAGCCCCTCAAGTCCGCGCATACCAGGCATTGTGTAGTCAAGGAGGACTAGATCAAAAGCCCCATGCGACTTCATCAGCTTTAACGCGTCATCCAACGTCCCGGCCTGTATTACCTGCCCCGTCCCATCCGACTCCAGAAACATGGCAATCGTATCGCGGACCAATTCATGGTCATCGGCAACAAGAATTCTCAAACCCATGAGAGCGTCCTTTCGGTAGGTGCACAACGGAGTGTTCCGGCGGCCGGAACACGGGTCTGGGCCTGCCGAAACAAATTGTAAAACGACTGTAAGGTTCATCACTGTTCAGGAAAATTAAGCTGACGCAAGACACCCCACTCGAACGATACCTCGGGGTATCAAAGGTGCTTTCACACGCAGCACCCAAAGGCCCTATACGAAAGGATATAAGGTCTATCCCGATACGTTATCCCGCCTGGACCGGCTAAACGATAATGCCGAGGCGAAAGGAACGCACAATGTTCAAATTCCATCTTCCCTCGACTCTCGTGAGCGCACTTATGGCGCTCATTGCCTCTGTGATGTTCGCGCATTCGGAGACTGATCCGATTGTTCTCTCCGTCGACCACGACCAAATTGAATACCACTTCACCTTGAATGACATGATGGCTTTCGATCCCGTTACCTTTTCAACCAAAACGATCTGGAGCCATGGCACGCAGGAATTCAAAGGCGTGCGTTTGAAAGATCTGTTGGATAGCATCGAAATTTCAGACGGGAAAATGCGCGCGGTTGCAGTAGATGACTACGCCGTAGACATCCCTGTCAGTGATGCCGTGAAAGATGGCCCCATCATCGCCTACCTCCACAATGGGGCACAGATGAGCCGACGCAGCAAAGGACCGCTTCGGATTGTGTACCCCTATGACAGCCACAAAAAGTATCAAACGGAAACTGTATATTCCCGCTCAATTTGGCAGCTCAATCGTTTGTTCGTTAAATAACCCATGAAGCCATCTGCAAACCCGTTCATGCGCCCGTTCGCGGGGCGTCCTTTGCGCATGGTCTTTGGCTCCGCCTCCATGATCATCATCGCTGGTTGCATTGCAATCAGCTATTTGTCGTTCAACGTATGGTCTTATGTCGACAATCTCAGCGTCGCGAAGCAGGGCCAGCAAGAATACCTGTCGGCCCAATTGGAGATCGAATATCTCAAACTGCAAGACGCGATTGATGACGTTGAGGCCGGCGGAGAGCCCTACCTTGACGAACTGCGCAAGCGGTTTGACATTTTTTACAGCCGTACCTTGCCCTTGCGCCAGGGATCCGGTGCGGGGCAATTCAGTCCAGACCTTATGAAGCTAAAGGTTGTTTTGGACACGCAACTGCCCTTAATCGACGGCTCTGATGAGAAACTTCTAGCGGGTTTGGATGACCTACGCCGCGCGCTTTACAGTGTGCGCACTTTACCTCGCAGCATTGGCCTCGACTTTATGAGCTTTGTCGCCAAAAACAGTGAGGCCGAGCGCGATCGTACCGTTGGATTGATTGAAGTTCTGATCGTTTCGGTGACCGCGATGATCGTAATCTTTATGGGCTTGATTATTGGATTGCTACGACAGGCCAAGTCCCTTCAGGACGCCACCCAAGCCGCAGCAAGCAGAGACGCGCGTCTCAGTGCAACACGTCGTGGTGCTCTTGACGGGATTATCGTTTGCGACAGAGACGCCAAGATTGTTGATTTTAGTAACTCTGCCGAGGAATTATTTGGCCACACCCGCCAAGAGGCTCTTGGTAAAAAGTTTTATGACCTACTGCTGCCGCCGAACGAGCGGGAGATTTTTCTCGACGCTATGAAGAACTATGCGCAGACGGGCGAAACCACCTTTGCTGATAGAGGGAGGATTGAAATCAATGCTCTGCATCGGGACGGTCATGTTTTTCCTGCAGAAGTTGGTAGCTCACTAGAGGATACGGAAACCGATTTCTTTTTCGTCTGTTACATGCGCGATATTACCGAACAGGAAGCACAAAAGGCTGAGTTGGTCGCGAGCCGTGACAACGCACTATCCAACAGCCGGGAACGCTCACGGTTTTTTGCGATGATGAGCCATGAAATGCGCACGCCGCTGAATGGCATTCTATCGGCGCTTCAAATGCTGGAAGGCAGCCCACTGAGCAAGGCTCAGAAGTCCTACTTGGCTGCCGCACTGACTTCGGGCGATATCTTGCTGGGCCACATCAATGATGTCCTAGCGATTGAGCGTGCTGAAAAAAGCGAAACCCCAGAGCCGACCCCATGCGATATCGCAACCCTGACCGACAGCCTTGTGGCAACGCTACAGCACCTCGCACGGGACAACGAAACCGTCATCGAACTGGAGCAATCCCAGACTCAAGACCGCTGGTTCATGACCGACCCACGCGGCATTCAGCAGATCATCGTGAACCTGCTTAGCAACGCGATCAAATTCACTCCTGGCGGCGCGGTCAAGCTTGCGCTGAACTATGTGCCGGATACTGGCACCCTGCACCTAGATGTGACCGACACCGGCATCGGCATTGCCGAAGAAGACCAGCACCGGATTTTCGAAGATTTCATCTCATTGGACAGCAGTTACGAGCGCCGCACCAGCGGCACCGGACTGGGCCTTGGTATTGTGCAGCGGTTCGTGAATACTATGGGCGGGCAGATCACCTGCGCCTCTACGCTTGGTGAAGGCACCCATTTCCATGTGGAACTGCCCATGGTCGAAGCCTCCCCCGACCAACTGCCCAAACCCGAAGGCCAGCAACCCTTTGAGAGCACCCAGCACAAACAACATCTGTTGGTGGTTGATGACAACGAGATCAATCGCGACCTTTTGGGTGCGATGTTGGAACGGCTTGGTCACGAGGTCTCCTATGCGATCGGCGGGCAGCAGGCGATTGATATGGCGGCAGAAACGCAGTTCGACGCGATCCTGATGGACGTTTCTATGCCCGAAATCAGCGGCACGCAGGCCACGCGTCAAATTCGGTCACGGCCCGGGATCAATCAAAACACCCACATCATCGCCGTCACGGCGCATGCCCTGCCATCCGAGCGTGAAGCGTTTCGCGCGGCAGGTATGAACGGCTTCTTGGCCAAGCCCATCAATCTGCGTGAGCTTGATCGCTGCCTTGTTGCGCATGAGGTGTGCGCATCTTCTCAGATCCCCTCAGATCAGGGAGCCGACATTCCCGTCCTTGACGACAATCAGGTAGCCGAATTGCTTGAGGTTATCGGCCGCGACGGATATGCCGCGCGGATTGAAAAACTACGAGCTCAACTTACCACCGACCTTGCTGCGCTAGAGGATGCCCAAAGCGTGCGCGACATTCAGGCCCACGCGCATTCAATGGCGGGTGCTTGCGGGATGCTGGGTGCCAAACGGCTGCACCGCTTGCTCCAAACGATTGAGGCCGCCTGTAAAATCGGCAAGGCCGATGATGCACGGCGCCAAATCGAAAACGTGCCCGCCGCCATCAAGGCATCCCTCACAGCTTGGGACATTGTTTTGAAATCCTGATGCAATTGCGCCCCTATCCTTATGGATAGGAGCGCCCGCTTTGGCATTAGTCATTGTGTATTTTGCGCCCAGCGCACTTCGCATTGCTCACGTATCGTACCCGTAAGGAATGATACTTCAGGATTTAGAAATGCAAAAAATCGCACGTCGTTTTGCCATCGCGCCTCTCATGGTGGCTTTGTGGTCTTTTGCGGCGCCCGCAGCGGCGCAATCTGTGGATGATGCGAGCTGCGGTGCACTTTGTGTCACAGCCAGCTCGTCATTCCTCGCAGATCCAGCAGCAAACGTGCGGGAGCTCAACAATGGTCTATCCAGTCTATTGGGGGTTGATCTTGGGCTAGATGATGTTCGCGCCGACCTCATTGGCGCGCAGGTCCCTGTTGATGATTTTGTCACAGAACTTGAGGCGGTCACAGGCACGACGTCACCGGATGATGCCCTTAATTCCGAAGCAACCCTATCAGAGATTTTTACAGCCGCTGCGAATGCGGCTGCCAATAACGGGGATCCGGCCGCAGCGACTGCGTTGCAAGCATTGGCAACAAACACCAGCGGCCTGACAGATGGCGTCTTACTGAGCGATTTTTTGGTACTGGACACCACAGAGGGTGAACTGTCGGGCGCAAACCTTTCGACCTTAGATTTGGTGAGCGGTTCGGTGCAGCTTTATAATGCGCGCTACGGCGCGGGCACCCCAGAACCCGTGGTCATCGACATTTTAGGATTGGGGGAGGTTAGAGCCTACCTCCAAATAACAGAAGCCCCCCAACTCGTATGCGGCCCCGAAAGCACCACGTTCAGATCAGCAGCAGTTCGCACGAAAATTGATATCGCGCTGAATGAGGCGCCTCAGCCCCTTGATCTTGGAGTTGCCGTTGTAGAAATCCAGTCACCTGACGTGTCGCTTTATGTTGAGGTGGGCGAAGCCGATGGGTCCGTGACCAGCATCGATGTTGCAAATCAGACGGCTCAGGCGACGATGACGCCCGGGGTGGTCAACGCGTACTTGGGGGAAATCGACGATGCGGTGTATTTCGCCCGTGAACGTGTGATCACCGCAGATGATATCGGGACATCGACAATAGCGGATGCAACCGTAACAATTCCGGGCATCGCATTTTTGCCTGATACCGTGATACCCGCTTCGATCCGAGCCTCTTCCAACGGCGAAACAGTATCCTTTGGCTCTGGCACCTTAGATTTTACAGCCCCCTACCCACAAACTCGTGAGCTGGATGTCCCGATCAACGCTGTGGACCAAGTTGTGGGTGGCATCACGAACAATCTCAACGTTGAACTCGACCTGCCCGGCGGGCCACTCGTAGATCCGATTGAATCCGTGATCGAAGCCGCGGTCAGCACCGCGATAAGCGACATTGTAGATGACGCGATCACCCAAGCACTTGGCCAAGCCGTTGATCCGGTGCTCGCTGCACTGGGCATCACCATTGGCGGCGGCGAAGCGACGGTTTTGGGCGTGTCAGATACATGCGATGACTTCGGTGATTGCCCGATTTCCGGCACTGCACCCGATGGCACCAGTACCAATGCCTACGGAACACCATCACACGCATTGTCCGATGATTTGTATTTGGGGCTGGTGCCTGCCGACGGCGACGCACAACACCGCGACAGTGCAGACGCGCAGGGCGATGATACCACCGGCGCAGATGACGAAGACGGTGTCTCATTCCCTGCACTCGCAAAGGGGAACGACGTCGTTCTGAACGTCACAGTCGCAGAACCCTCCACCGCGACTGGCTATTTGATGGCTTGGGTGGATTGGGACGGAAATGGCGTTTTTGACGCTGGCGAAGTCATTGCTGATGATCTGCAAGACACCGACGGCGACGGAACCATCGCCGTTCCACTGACCGTTCCTGCAGGCAACCCACTCTCTACGACCTTTGCGCGTTTCCGGTACTCCAGTCAGGCGGAACTGACGTCCGATGGCCTCGCTACAGACGGTGAGGTTGAAGACTACGCCATCGTTTTTGTAACACCAGAAGGCAGCATTTCTGGCACCCTGTTTGAGGATGCCGACTTGGATGGTAGTCTGACGGATGGTGAGCCCGTTTTGCCTGCGGACATAACCGTCAGCCTGTTTGATGACCGCGGAACACCTGCGGATGACACCGATGATGTGCTCGTTGCGACGACCCAAACGACAGCCGAGGGGACCTATGAGTTCCTCGGCGTGTCAACGCTCTCGACCTACCGGGTCCTCGTAGATGCAGCAGATGCCGAAATTCCAGCGGGACTGTCTGTCTCTACAGGCAATCCGTTGCGCGGTCTTGCAGTTGTGGCGGATACGGAACTGAGCGGACAGGATTTTGGCTTTGTCCCAACGCCCCCCTCTGCGGATCTATCCCTGACCAAAACGGCGCTGGACCCGGCAACCGGACAGCCGAGCATCACTGCGAACGCAGGGGCCTCGATTGATTTTGTTTTGACAGTGAGTAACGCTGGCCCAGACACCGCAACAGGTATTGAGGTTCTGGATCTGCTACCGAACGGCTATGTCTACCTATCGGACACCGCACCAGATCAAGGCCAAAGCTATGACACGGGCACAGGCATTTGGCAGGCTGGGCAATTGGATGCGGGGCAAAGCACGTCCATCACCCTGAGGGTCCAAATGCAGGCCAGTGGAGAGCACACCAACCATGCTGAAATCGTAGCCAGTTCTCTGCCTGATCCCGACAGTGACCCCTCCGTTGGGCGTGGTGTCGATGATCTGGCAGACGGGCTTGCGGACGATGACGAGGCAAACGCCACCGTGGCCCATACCGGAACTGGCGCTGTTTTGTCGGGTACGATCTTTTTCGACAACGGGGCAAACGCCACAGCCTATGACGCGGTTCAGGGTGGGTCTGAGCTTGGCACGAGCCTCGCCTCTCTGGAGGTTTTCGATGCTGGTGGCACGCTCATCGACACACCCGAAATCGCAGCCGACGGCAGCTGGTCTCTGGTGCTGCCTGATGGGTATGCGCAGAGCGTCCGCTTGGCCCTAGCGGGTCCGCCGCAAGTGCGCGTCGTCTCAGAACAAACGAGTGGCCTGCCTGCCTTGGTGGACGCTGACGCGCGGGACGGCAGCTATACGTTCACACCCGAGGTGGGAGCATCCTACACCAGCCTCGACTTTGGTGTCATCCGCGCTGCAACACTTGGAACAGACCAACAGGTCGCCTTGCGCCCTGGCCAAGTTATTTCCCTGCCCCACAGCTACACCGCTGACGCAGAAGGGAGCGTTGTGTTCGACCTAGCAACTCCCACCAACACAGCCTTCAATGCGACGCTTTTTGTGGACACAGGATGTGACGGCAACGCGGATCAACCCGTGACAGGGCCGATCAACATCCAGGCAGATACAACGATTTGCTTGATTGCACGCGTCAGCAATTCAGCAGGTGCCGCAAATGGTGACAGCACAGCCATCACCCTTACGGCAACGACCCAATACGGCAGCTCTGGTTTGATCCAAGAGGACATCAACACAGACCGCGTCCGCGTCGAAACACAACAAGGGACACTCAAGCTGACCAAAACCGTCCGCAATGTAACCGATGGCGCCAGTGAAACCGTTCGTAATCAGGCCAGCATTGGTGACACATTAGAATATCGCATCACGCTCGAAAATCTGGGCACCCTGCCCGCCTCAGAAATTACGATCTACGATCGGACGCCGCCCTACACGACTTTGGCTGGTGGAAGCGATAGCCCTGTAACCTTAGCCCCCGGCGTGACATGCACACGCACGGTACCTGCGGATGAGAGGGTGAATTATCAAGGTGATTTACAGTGGGTATGCACGGGCGACTATTTGCCAGGCGCTCGTGGCTCTGTAAGCTTTCGGGTGGAAGTGGCACCGTAGGACTATGGTGTCACCAGCAATATGAGAACAGTTGCAAACACCAAGCCCCACCGTGATCGAGGGTGAAAGCTCCACCCCCCCCTGAGTTGACAGAGCCCCATAGACGATCTCGCGAGTGAAGAGGTTAGGTTGGGGCCTGTCATCATCAATGTAAGACCCAAAGTCGGTGTCACGCATATCCAAACGACAGGACGCAAACGTTGCACGCCAGTGCGCAAAGCCGCTTACAGAAGTGACTGCCCGTCGTGGCTCAACTCATCAAAGGTCGCAAATTGCCAATCCAAGTCCGCCCCCCCCCCACACGTCGTCCACAGCCAGTCGTCTGAGCCGCACAAATGAGTATCGTTAGCCTTGGGAGAGCGAGGATACCGATGCAAACATAGAGGCGAAAAGCATCTCAAGTAGAGAATGGATTTTTTCTTGCAGCCTGGACGTGCTTAGAGGCTAAGTGGCTGTATAATGAATATTGCCCGGCTGACGTTTTAGCTTGCGGCGCAAACCTCCACACTATCCTACATCCCACTGCGTATCGTTGAATGTTAAGGCAAGAATTGTAGGCCAGCGAAACGCTTAGCAGACATAGGCAACGTGCTTCACGTCCCGAATACTTGACAGCGAACAGTTTAGGTAGACTGCCTGTCCTACTAGTTGTCAAAAGATAGATTTGTTTTACCGGCACCTACTGGCGCATCTATTAACGCGTGGTTTGAGTAAAAACAGTGGCAGCCCGTAGGGGAATCGAACCCCTCTTTCCAGGTTGAAAACCTGGCGTCCTAACCGATAGACGAACGGGCCACTCTTCTGTGAGGCGGTGTTTAGGCAAACCCCGCGGAGCGCGCAAGAGGAAAATTCACTCTTTTTGGATAAAAAATTTAGCGACCCAAAAGAGGGTCTAAATGGGGCGTGAAACGTCTTCTATACGGAGCTGTGGGGTCTGCCGTCCGCCCCAGGAATTCACCTCCAAACGACCTGCAAAATGCAGCGGTGCGCCAGCGGCGTCGGCAATCGCTGCAGCGATTCCGTTATCCGCGGCACCAAAGGCGATTGCCTCCAGACGTACCGGCCCACCATCGGACAAAACCAGTTTAAGATGTCCCTGCCCGACCGGTTTGGAAAACGTCACACGGGCCTCAGGAAACGCAAATCGTGGCGCGCGTGCGCCCTGCCCAAAAGGACCAGCTTGTTCCAATTGTTCGATCAATTCGGTCGTGACTGCACCCGGCATCAAAGTCGCGTCGATCTTGAGGTCTTGTGGGCCGCCTACCCCTGCCCCCTGCTTGTCGAGTAGCTCGGACAGGCGCGTCATTGCAGCCTCCAGCTGATCCTCGGCCACTGTCAGGCCCGCGGCCATCCTGTGTCCGCCCCCCTTGACCAGTAGCCCCTCCGCAGCGAGCTTTTGGATACTGGCGCCAAGATCAACACCATGGACAGATCGACCCGAGCCTTTGCCAAATCCACCCTCCAGTCCAATCACCACAGCGGGACGGTTCGTCGTCTCCTTGAGGCGAGAAGCAACGATACCCACAACGCCCGGATGCCAACCCTCACCAGCGGCCCACACCAGCGGTGCATCCAGCCCCCGTGCCTCGGCCTGCGCCAAAGCGGCCTCACGCACCTGCGCCTCGATATCCCGGCGCTCAGCGTTCAAAACCTCTAACCGGGCCGCAAGCGCTGCCGCCTCGTGGGCATCTGCCGTCGCCAAAAGCCGCGCCCCCAGATCAGCCGCGCCGATCCGACCGCCCGCGTTCACCCTCGGACCCAGGACAAACCCGAGGTGATAAGAGGACGGCGCCGTGTCCAGCCGCGCCTCATCTGCAAGGGCCACCAAACCGGGGCGCGCCCGCCGCCCCATAACCTGAAGCCCCTGACGGACCAGTGCACGGTTCACGCCCACCAAGGGCGCGACATCCGCGACGGTCGCAAGGGCCACCAAATCCAACATCGCGATCAAGTCCGGGCCTTTGTGACCCGCAACGCGCATTTGACGGTTCGCCTCGACCAGCACCAAAAACACGACGGCCGCCGCGCACAGATGCCCCAGATCGCCGCTTTCGTCCTGCCTGTTGGGGTTCACGACCGCCAGCGCTGGAGGCAGCGTTTCACCACCCAAGTGGTGGTCAATCACCACAACATCCGCCGCGTCCGCCGCCGCAATGGCATCATGCGAGAGCGTGCCGCAGTCCACACACAGGATCAAATCATTGTCACGCGCCAGCGCGGCCATGGCCGTTGGGTTCGGGCCATAGCCTTCATCAATCCGGTCGGGCACATAGAGCGTCGCCCCCAACCCAAGATCGCGCAGCCACCAAATCAACAAGGCTGCGGAGCTGCCACCATCCACGTCATAATCCGCGAACACGGCAATCTTTTCGCGCTTTTGAACCGCACGCAAAAGTCGCTCCGCTGCTGGTGCCATGTCCCGCAGGCTCAGTGGATCAGGCAACAAATCACGAAGCTTGGGCGCAAGAAAGCTTTCGACCTCATCGGCCGCAACGCCGCGCCGCGCCAAATGGCGGCACAGCGCCTGTGGAAGCCCCGTACTTTGCACAAGCGCCTCGGCCGCGCGATCCTGCGCGGGATCAATCCCAACCCAAGCGCGCCCCGTGACTGAGGCAGCCACTCCCAAAACATGTCCTACCGTCATGCGAGCAGCCCCCTATGGTGCGCGTTTGGTCTGTCGTTGATCTGCCGCATCGCGACAGGGGCTTAGACTGGGTTGCGATAGACCATCCGGCGGACCGAACCGGTTTTGGAGCGCATCAGGATCGTCTCGGCGGTCATGTAGCCGACCTCACGTTTAATGCCGGACACAATGGAGCCATCGGTCACGCCAGTCGCGGCAAAGATCACGTCCGAAGTCACCATCTCATCGCGAGAATAGATCTTGTCGAGGTCCGTGATGCCCGCTTTTGCGGCGCGGCCACGCTCATCATCGTTGCGGAACAACAGGCGGCCATACATCTGCCCGCCCATACATTTCAGCGCCGATGCCGCAAGCACACCCTCAGGCGCGCCCCCCTCACCCATGTACATGTCGATACCTGTGATCTCGGCCTCGGCGCAGTGCATCACACCAGCCACGTCACCATCAGTGATCAGACGGATCGCAGCACCGGTCGCGCGGATTTCAGTCACCAGTGCTTCGTGGCGAGGGCGCTCCAGAACACAGACAGTGATCCCTTCGGGGCCGCAGCCTTTGGCCTTGGCCAGTGCTTCGACACGTTGGGTCGGTGTCATGTCCAGCGTTACGATGCCCTCCGGATAACCGGGTCCAATCGCCAGCTTTTCCATGTATACATCAGGCGCGTGCAGCATTGAGCCGCGCGGCCCCATCGCGATAACGGTCAACGCGTTGGGCATGTCTTTTGCAGTCAGCGTAGTGCCTTCCAGAGGGTCCAGCGCGATATCCACGCCTGGTCCTTCGCCTGTGCCCACTTCTTCGCCGATGTACAGCATAGGGGCTTCGTCACGCTCCCCCTCGCCGATGACAACGACGCCTGCGATGTCCAGCTGATTGAGCTGTTCGCGCATGGCGTTCACAGCCGCTTGGTCCGCGGCCTTTTCGTCGCCGCGCCCGATCAGCTTAGCAGAGGCAAGTGCCGCTGCCTCCGAAACGCGGGCAAGGCCCAGGGACAACATGCGGTCGTTGAAATCGGGTTTGGTCATAAGCCTGTCTTTCCATTCTGAGGTTAACTCGACTTATCCTGCGGGCATCGGCGGGGCAAGCATGAGGGCGCTAACAACATGTCGCGCCGTTGCGCGATTGCCATTTCCCCGCAATTTGACCGCAGTCGTTCTGGCCCGTGGCCTAGCGGCGAGCCCCGCGCCACCCTGCCGCCCGTGCCTCAGCCTCGGTGCAGAACCACCGCTCGCCGCGATCGACACGGATGTTTGTGCGCGCATAGTTCTCATCGCCGGGGCGGTGATAGATGCGGCCATTGGAGGAGATGTTGCCCTTGATCGTGCACGCAGGATCGGGCGCAGAATTTGGCGCGGCACGGTTTGTGGCCCGCGCGCGCCGATGCTCAGACGGGTCCTGCATGTCCATGGACCAAAGCCCCCGGTCCGCAAGGATCGCGGCCTTTTCCTCAGCAGCGTAGGTTTTGCTCTCTCGGTAGGTCAGCGCCAAGCCTTCACGCACCAGCCGCGCGCCCAGGTCTTCGCCCCCGATGGTGCAAGTCACAAGCGGACGGTCATAGCGATCAATCTGTTGCGCCGTGCAGGTCGCCGCCCGCCCATTGAACGCCTTGCGCACCGTTTCAGCCACCCAAGTACCACAGGCAAATGTCGCCCCAGTATCGAGCATGCAGGTTTGATCCAGCTCGGGCGCGTCGATCCCAATGAGCCGCAAATTCTGTGATCCGCCAACCCGCAGGCTGTCCCCATCGCCCATGACAACCGGACCGGAAAACACCAAATCCGCGCGTGCCATGACAGGCGCGGACAACACAGCGGCTAAGGCCGAAAACGCGATATAACGTAAATACATAGTGGCGATGTAAGGACGACGCCCCCAGCCCACAAGACAAAACATGAACGAATGGTTAATCCGCAGTTAAGCGAGGATCAGACCTGCCCGGCCTCAATCGCCGCCCGGGCCTGCGCCCGGCGCAATACAGATTCGCGCCACGTGATGAAGCTGACGGCCGAGATAATCACACCCCCACCCACAATCACCCACACATCAGGGGTTTCGTTAAACGCGAGCCACCCCAGCAGCACCGCCCAGACCAGCTGCAAAAATGTCACCGGCTGGGTCACAGTCACAGGTGCGGCAGCAAACGCGTAAGTCATCGCGTAATGCCCCCCCGTTGCGAAGACCGCGACTAGGAACATCCATCCCCAATCCTCAAGACTGGGCGGCACCCAGACCGCAAAGGCAAAGGGCGCAAGCCCAAGCGTAACAAAGATCGACAACATGGCCACCACCATGCTGGCCGGCACCTCACCCGAGAGCTTCTTTGCCAAAAGGTATGATCCAGCAAAGCCAGCCGCCGTGCCGAGCATCGCGATGTGGCCCAGATCAACCTCGCGGAAGCCGGGGCGCAAAATAATGAGCGCGCCCAACAACCCTGCCCCAACGGCCGCGATGCGTCTTGCTGCCAGCTTTTCACCTAGGAAAAGGGCCGCACCTACGGTCACGTAAATCGGCACAAGGTAGTTCATCGCAGTAACCTCTGCGATGGGGATGCGCGTCATCGAAAAGAACCACAAGATCACGCCCAGAGAATGGATCACACCGCGCAGCGAAAACCGAACAAGCGTCGCGCGCTCGAGCCGTGTGGCCATAAGGCCTTTGGCCACGGGCAACAAAAACACCAAGCCCAACACATATCGCATGAAGGCCGCCTGTGCGGCAGGCAAGTCTTGGGCCGAGTGCTTGACGATCGCGGTTACCGTGACAAAACACAGCCCCGTGACGATCATCCAAAGAACTCCGACAAGGGGTTTGTTTGGTGTGGTCATGCCCACAGCATTGGCGCAGATCGCGAGGGTGCACAACAAAAAGGCACCGCATGCCGGATATGCAAAATTCCGCTACGGCAATTTCCATAATCGATACAGCAATCTGATCTTTACGCTAAAGTCAAAATGGTATCTAAGGATACAAATTATACTAAGTTGGGGATCAACATGAATTTAAGACGGACATTAGCCGCATCTGCCCTTGGGGTTGCAATGTGCGGGGCCGCCTCTGCTGCGGTGATCGACTTTGACACAAGCAATGGCATTGGGGTCATCAACGGACAGGACATCTACAGCATCATGTCCGCCGATGGCTCGGTTTCAGCAACGGTCAGCACGATCGTAAATCCAAGCGGCAACACCACGGTAGCACGCGCCTATGCGACCGTTGACGGCGCTGGCAACCCACGCGGCGGCCGTGACCCCGATATCGAGCCCACGTATGTCGTGGTTGATACGCTGGGTCCCCTTGTGGATCCGATCAACAACGTGCTCGTGGTTGATGAAACCCCGGATGATCGTAACAACACTGGCAACGAAGTGGACGACAACCGCAGCGGCGGCGTGATTACCTTCGATTTCACCGCCATGGATGTCCTGTTTTCGGGTGTTACGTTTATTGATGACGGCACGTTGGTGGTCAGCGGGTCGCTGGATGGCAACGCAGTCTTTTCCAGCATCATCGACAACGGCCGCACGGAAAACGCGCTGCAACGCTTGGCTCTTGGCACAAGCGCGCGGGTCGACCAGCTGACTTTTGACTTTGGCCGCAACTCTGGTGCCATTGATAACGTGATGGTTTCGGCAGTGCCGCTACCTGCGGGTGTCGCCCTGCTGATGACGGGCCTCGCGGCTTTGGGTTTTGCGCGGCGTCGCAAGACCACATAACCGATCTTTATAGTGAAAAAGAAAAAGCGCCCAAAAGGGCGCTTTTTTATTGTCTGATCATCTGCCCTATTGGGCTGGGATCAAAGCTGTTCCATCACCTCATCCGAGGCTTCAAAGTTCGCCGTGACGGTCTGTACGTCATCGTCGTCTTCCAAGGCTTCGATCAGCTTCATCAGCTTTTCCATACCTTCAAGGTCTAACTCTGTGGTGGTCGTCGGACGCCATACCAGTTTGGTCGTCTCCGACTCGCCCAATTCCGCCTCAAGCGCTGTGGATACGGTGCTCAGGTCCGTATCTGCACACCACACAACGTGCACCTCGCCATCGCTTTCGACGTCTTCGGCACCGGCCTCAATCGCGGCCATCATCACGGTGTCTTCGTCGCCGACGCTGGCCGAATAAACCACCTGCCCCTTGCGATCGAACATAAACCCGACTGAGCCTGTCTCACCCAAGTTGCCGCCGTTCTTGGAAAAAGTGGAGCGCACGGTCGAGGCAGTCCGATTGCGATTGTCGGTCATCGTCTCAACGATTACGGCAACACCGCCCGGGCCATAGCCCTCATAGCGGATCTCATCATAGCTGTCGGCATCCCCGCCTTGGGATTTCTTGATCGCGCGATCAATCACATCCTTGGGCACGGATTGCGATTTGGCCTCTTTTACGGCCAAGCGCAGACGCGGGTTTTTCTCGGGATCGGGGTCGCCCATTTTGGCGGCCACGGTAATTTCCTTGGCCATTTTGGAAAACAGCTTGGCACGGATTTTATCCTGCCGGCCCTTGCGGTGCTGGATGTTGGCCCATTTACTATGCCCTGCCATGGGTCGTCTCCGTTCATTTGGTCCGAGAATTTCGTGCGGTTATAGGGCCAAGAGCCTTGGGGCTGCAAGCCTGTGCAGTGCGCAGATCGGCTTAGGGCAAATTGGGGCGGTTTAGGGTGAATTGCCGCTCGGGAATGCCCTCCGTTATCAGCGGTGGACCCTCGCGAAATCCAGAGTGTTCCAGCAAGATCAAAGCGGCGACATTCCGTGCGTCAGTAATGGCCCGAATGCACTGCGCGGAGCTGTCGCGCCACACCAACTGCACGGCCAGCCGGACAGCGCGGCGCGCGTAGCCCAACCCCTGAGCCCCGCGCGCAAGCGTGATCCCGATCTCAACCTCACGGCTTGCGCCATCAAGGCACAGGCCGATGTCTCCGACCAACCCATCGGCCACAATCGCGATCTGCGACCATTCCCCCGGCACGAACAAAGGCGCGTCAGCAACCGCCGCCAGAAAGCTGCGGGCCTGATCGTCGCTCATCACGCTCCAACTTTGATAGGCCCCCACCACAGGGTCCGAGCGATAGGACTGGAAAGCCTGTAAGTCGGCCACACACAGACGCCGTAGCGTCAGAATTTCATCTTCGATCAGCATTACGGCACGATGCCCTATCGAAGACACTTGCGCAAATGGCACGGCACGTGGCCCGGCTTTGGGCTTAGCTCTGCTTGTTGCCGCACCGTTGCTCCGTCAGACGGGGTCAACAACCTGAATGCGGACATTGTCCAAGCGCCGAACGAACTGCTTTTGCACGCCATCAACGTCCGTCACATAGACCTCGGCGCGAGGCATCAGCGTGCCGTCTGCGGCAATCACCGCAGGCCCCGGTTCCACCGCAAACCGTGCGGGATCTTCGGCCCCTGCAAAAAACAGCACCGAGAACGGCAGCGCATAGCCGCAGTTGTCCGTCGTACTGGACCACCCGGTGCGAATGTCATCAGGCCGCTCGGCCACGCAGCGCGCGCCATCCGTCATGGTGATGCTCAACACATCGGGCCGCACTGACACCTCTGCCACGCGCGCATCGCCTGAGGGAACCAGCTCAACCGGCGTCGTGGTGCAGGCCATCACCCCTAAACAGCCACCCAAAATCATTATTGCACGCATGGTTTCTTCTCCTGTTGGGTCGGGCTTAGAATGGCCAGATAAACGGGATCATCACGCTGGCGAGCAGCCCTACCGTGACGTTCAACGGGATGCCCAGCTTCATGAAATCCGTAAATTTGTAGCCGCCGGGACCGTAGACCATCATGTTGGTTTGATATCCAATCGGCGTAGCAAACGACGCGCTGGCCGCGACCATCACCGCCACGACCAAGGGGCGTGGATCAATGCCCAGCGACGCGGCCAGAGCAATCGCAATCGGCGTCACCACGACCGCAACCGCATTGTTGGAAACCAACTCCGTCAAGATACTGGTCAGAAGGTAAATCGCCCAGACCAGCAAAAAGGGCGGCAATCCCGCAAGATAAGGCGCAACTGCGTCCACAATCAGTGTCACCGCGCCAGAGGATTGCAGCGCCGCCCCAATCGCGAGCATCGAAAAGATCAACGCCAACAAGCGGCCTTCGATGAATTCAAACGCCTCTTCGGCATCAATGCAGCGGGTCGCGAGCACCAATGCCACAGCCAGAACCGCCAACAGGAAAATCGGCGCAATGCCCAAAGCCGCCATGACCACCAAACCGATCATCGCCGTCACGGGCACCCACGCCATTTCGCGACGGTATGCACGCGCCTCGGGCTTAGACACATCCACGAGGTTCATGTCCGAGGCAAAGCGGTGAATATCCTCTGGCGCGCCCTCAAGCAGTAACGTATCGCCGACCTTTACGATCAGGCTATCAAGGTCTGTCCCGATGTTACGGTCCCGCCGGTGGGCTGCAATCGGATAGACGCCGTAGCGGCGGCGCAAACGCATCTCACCCAACCGCCGTCCAACCATGCGCGCGCCGGGCGTGATCAACACCTCAACCGTGGTCGTCTCGGTCGCGCCCACCTGATCCAACCGCTTTAGCGACTTATCCCGTTGCAGCGACAAAAGCTCCGTCATTGGGGTGCGCAGGATAACCCTATCCCCGACCTGCAACTCGACACCCTTTAGGTTCCGCCGCAACGAGGCATCCCCCCGGATCACGTCGATCAACCGCACGCCTTCGCGTTTGAACAGCTGCACGCCCAAAACCTCACGCCCCACAAGGTTGGATTCTGGCGGGATCACGGCTTCGGTAAAGAACTTCATCTTGGATTTGTCGCCGCCCAGCATTGCGGCCATCGAGGTCCGCTCTGGCAACACACGCGGGGCCACAAAATAAAGGTAAATCATCACATAGATGACCAGCACGACGGCAAGTGGCGTGACCTCAAAGATCGTGAACGGTGTCAGCCCCTCGGCCCGCGCGACCCCGTCAACCAACAGGTTGGTCGAGGTCCCAATCAGCGTTAGCGTGCCCCCCATGATCGCGGCATAGCTAAGCGGGATCAAAAGCTTGGACGGGACAGTGCCAAGCTTATTCGCCAATTGCACAAAAACCGGGATCATCACGACGACCACCGGGGTGTTGGACACAAACGCAGAGGCCACAATAACCAAAGCCATCAACGCACCGATTGCACGCCTCGGGCTGATGTCAGCTTGCGCCTCAGCCCGTGCAGTGAACCAGTTGAGCGCGCCTGTGCGCACCAACGCCCCCATCACGATAAACATCGCCGCAATTGTCCACGGCGCAGGGTTGGACAGTACTCCAATCGCGGCCTCGTAGGGTAGCACACCTGTGACCAATAGGACCGCAACCCCCATGATAGCCGTAACCTCGGTTGGGAACGTTTCCCGCAGAAACAGGGCAAACATCACCCCCACCGTCAACAAGGCCAAGGTGGCTTGCGCCGACTGGCTAAGGGTCACTAATTCCATGACGATCTCACGTTCTAATCTCTTTGGGGGCCAGCAGCTTTGGGCGGGGCTGCACCATCGCAAGGCCTGCAAACATCACCACCATAGCCAGCCAGACAGTGGGCGCAAACCGCTCTCCCAGGATGAGCATGGCCCACATCACACCAAACCCCGTGACCAGATAGCTGACCTGCGCCGCGAAAACCGAGCCCGCGCGCCCCACCATCCAGACGTAAGCCACATAGACCACCGTGTGCAGCAACGCCGACAGCGCCAAGGCACCATGCGGCAGCGTCAGGGCGGGTGTGACCCACTGCCCAGTCGCGACGGCCAAGGGCGCCAAAACGCAGGCACCCACTAATGACGCGCCCGCAATCACCGTGACCGCGTCCACCCCGCCGGTGCCAAACCGCGCGACCAGATTTCCCTCGGCCCCGTAAAACAACGGCGCGATCAGGGCCAGCGGGACAAAAGCAAGCATCGCGCGCTCCGGCAGGCTTGCGTCCGGGAGGGTGATCAACAAAACACCCGCCAAGCCGAACAAAAGCCCCAACAGGCGTCGCAGCTCAAACCGTTCAAGCCCAAGGCCAAGCGCAACCGGAAAGGCGATCATCGGAACCGTCGACAAAAGGATCGATATGATCCCTGCGGGCAGGACCCGCGCCGCCTCATACGAGGCATAATTCGGGAACAGCGTCCCTACACACGCGATCCAGCCATAGAAAAACAGATTGCGCGGGGCCAGTGGGATACGCCCGCCACGCAGCACGATAAAGCTGCACAATACAACAGCACCGATCATGAGTTGCCACGCCAAAAGGCCCAACGTCGGCAATCCGGTGGACACGGCAATTTTGGTCAGAGGTTGGCCAAGTCCCCACCCTGCCCCCATCAAGATGAGAACGCCCACAAGCAGCCCGGAGGCTGGGTGCGTGGGCGCGCGTGTCATCCCACTGCCTCGGGGCCCGAGGGGCTGAGCCGCCCGCCTTGACGCACCTGTACCACCCGCGTGGCCTTGCCTGTGCGGTCGTCGGTTTCCACATAAAGCCCGCTTAGCGTGGCCTCGCCCATAGCGGGCGAAAACCGCGCCTTGGGCATTCCGGTGATAAAGCGGCGCATGGGTTCGGTCTTTTCCATGCCGATCACGCTGTCATAGTCGCCGCACATCCCGGCGTCCGACTGGAACGCGGTGCCACCGGGCAGAATTTGCGCGTCTGCCGTGGGTACGTGGGTGTGGGTGCCGACAACGACGCTGGCTTTGCCGTCGCAAAAATGCCCAACGCCCATTTTCTCGGACGTGGCTTCGCAATGGATATCAATCAATGTCGCATTCACCGCAGCACCCAGCCGATGCGTCCGAAACAGCGCGTCCAGCGGGGAAAACGGATCATCGTAGGGTTGCTTCATGAACACCCGGCCCAACACCTGCGCCACAAGGACCTTGCGCCCACCCGGCACTTCATAAATGCGATGCCCGCGTCCCGGTGCCGCCTTTGAGATATTGATCGGCCGCAGAATACGTGGCTCACTCTCAATCGTGCCCAGCATGTCTTTTTGATCAAAGGCGTGATCGCCCAGTGTGATCACGTCCGCACCTGCATCAAGCAGCGCGCGCGCATGATCGCGGTTTAACCCGTGCCCCGAGGTCGCGTTTTCGCCGTTCACCACAACGAAATCCAGCCCCCACGCGGCCCGCAGCGCAGACAAACGCTCCGTGACCGCACTGCGGCCAGACCGCCCCATAACATCGCCTAAGAATAGTATTTTCATATGCGCAGCCCTACGCGTCCCGCAGGGCCCGCGCAAGCGTCAGAACGGCACATCACCGGCTTGATCCGCTGGAACGAGGAACCGGCCCACCAGCTTTTTGGTGCCCGCCTTGTCAAACGCCACCTCCAGCTTGTCGCCCTCAATCGCCTCAACCGTGCCGTAGCCGAATTTCGTGTGGAACACCCGGTCATCAATGGAATGGGCGCTGACGGCTTGAGCGTCGATCACCATGGTCCGGCTTTCCTTGGGCTGCGACAGCGTGCGCGCACTGGCGTTGGCCTGCAATCGCCGCCATCCGGGTGAGTTGTAGACATCCGCCTTGGTCGCGCGTTCGGTGATGTCACTTTCAACACCGCCCCCCATCGCCCGGGTCTGCGCCTGCGCCATGCCCGCAGCCCCAAAGCCCCCGCCATAGAGCCCGGGTGGGGTCAAAACCTCGACATGCTTTTCGGGCAGCTCGTCAATAAACCGCGACGGAAGCGAGGATTGCCACTGGCCATAGACGCGCCGGTTAGCGGCAAAACTAATGGTGCAAACTTCCTCGGCGCGGGTGATCCCGACGTAGGCCAGCCGCCGCTCTTCCTCGAGGCCCTTTTGCCCACTTTCGTCCATTGATCGCTGAGAGGGAAACAAGCCGTCCTCCCACCCTGGCAGGAACACCATGGGGAATTCCAGACCCTTAGCCGCGTGCAGCGTCATCATGGTGATTTTGTCCTCACCACTGTCGCTCTCATTGTCCATAATTAGGCTGACGTGCTCCAGAAAGCCTTGAAGATTTTCAAAGTTTTCAAGGGCTTTTACAAGCTCCTTAAGGTTATCCAATCGCCCCGGCGCTTCGGGTGTTTTGTCGTTGAGCCACATGTCGGTGTAGCCGGATTCCTCTAGGATCACCTCGGCCAACTCGATGTGATCGCGCCCTGACAGCAGCGCATCGCGCCACCGATCCAAACCCGCAACCAGCTTGGCCAGCTCTGCGCCACCCTTGCCCCCGATGCCTTTGGTTTCAACCATAAGGCGCGCGCCCTCCAACAGGCTGACGCCATTACTGCGCGCCATCATCTGGATTTTCTGCTGCGCCTTATCACCGAGCCCCCGCTTGGGCGTATTCACGATCCGCTCAAACGCAAGATCATCATCCGGGCTGATCACAACGCGGAAATACGCCATCGCGTCGCGGATCTCTAAGCGTTCATAGAAACGTGGCCCGCCAATCACCCGGTACGGCAGACCAATCGTCAGGAACCGATCCTCAAAAGCGCGCATCTGGTGCGAAGCACGCACCAAAATCGCCATATCGTTGAGCGCAAAGGCCCGACGTCCGCGCGTTCCGCGCAAGGCAGCCTCAGCTTCTTCGCCGACCCAGCGGGCCTCCTCTTCGCCGTCCCAATGCCCGATGAGGTTGACCTTCTCGCCCTCCTCCATCTCGGTCCATAGGGTCTTGCCAAGACGGCCCTTGTTGCCCGCAATCACGCCAGAGGCTGCGGCAAGGATATGCGGGGTCGAGCGGTAATTCTGCTCCAGCCGGATAACGGCGGCACCCTCGAAATCACGCTCAAACCGCAGGATGTTGCCCACCTCGGCGCCGCGCCAGCCATAGATCGACTGATCATCATCGCCCACGCAGCAAATATTCCGATGTCCACCAGCCAAAAGCCGCAACCACATATACTGCGCCACGTTCGTATCTTGGTATTCGTCCACAAGAATATAGCGGAAAAAGCGGCGGTACTGTTCCAACACGTCGGAATGCGTTTGGAAAATAGTCACGACATGCAAAAGCAGATCGCCGAAATCCACCGCATTGAGCGTGAGCAACCGATCCTGATAAGCTCGGTATAGCGCCACACCCTTGCCGTCATAGGCGCTGCTTTCGCTGGCAGGCACCTGATCAGGCGTCCAAGCGCGGTTTTTCCATTGGTCGATGACCCCGGCCAAGGCCCGCGCGGGCCAACGTTTGTCATCAATTCCTTCGGCCACGATCAACTGCTTGAGCAGACGGATTTGGTCATCGGTATCGAGGATCGTGAAGTTTGACTTTAGGTGCGGGACATTCTGGCCACCATCCAACAAAGGGTCATCGCGCTTGATCAACTCTGCATGACGGCGCAGCAACTTGACACAAATCGCGTGAAATGTGCCCAGCCACGGCATCCCTTCGACATGGCCGGTGAGCTTCCCGACCCGATCCTTCATCTCGCGGGCGGCTTTGTTGGTGAATGTCACCGCAAGGATTTCGTTGGGCCGCGCCTTGGCCGTATTCAGCAAATGGGCAATCCGGGCGGTCAGAGCCCGCGTTTTGCCTGTGCCCGCCCCTGCAAGCATCAAGACCGGACCATCCAGCGTCTCAACGGCGCGGCGTTGTTCCGGGTTCAGCCCATCCATGTAGGGCGTGGGACGCGCGGCCATCGCGCGCGATGAGAGGCTTTCGAAGCCTTCGGAGTCGTCAAAATCCATCATATCGCAAACGTAACGCGTCATATCGAAAAGGCCAAGATGTGTTCTTGATCCGTTCGCGCGATTACTGCGGGCCGCTCATGGGCCCTTAGGCCGCGCGCCCTGCCGCCCGCTCTAATGCTGGATATCGCAGGCCAAGGGTGATGCCCCGCGCCCCGAAAAAGATCATCAGCGCCGCCCACAACCCGTGATTTCCGTAGGGCAAAAGAACGTAAACAGCGGCGAAATACAGCAAAAAGCTCAGAACCATCATGTTGCGCATATCGCGCGACCGGGTTGCACCGATGAACACCCCGTCAAACATCCACGATGCACAGCCGATCAGAGGCCCCGCAATGACCCACGGTAGATAGCGACGCGCTTCTGCCTGCACCTCGGGTGATTTCGTCAGCACCTCAATCCCCCACGGCCCCATAATAGCAAAGATGACCGCCAAGAGGGTCACGGTGATCACCCCCCAAAAGCTGGTCATCAGCGTGGCGCGGCGCACGCGGGCGGGGTTGCCCGCGCCAAAGGCTTTGCCCACCAACGCCTCTGCGGCAAAGGCAAACCCGTCCATCGCATAGGAGGTCACGAACAAAAACTGCAATAAGATTTGGTTCGCGGCCAGCGGCACGGTGCCGAGCTGCGCCGAATGCACCAAAATGAAAGAGGTGAAGGCAATTTGCAGCAGGACCGAGCGGATCATGATGTCGGAATTCACTGACGCCATATTGATCAACCGCGCCCGATCGAAAATGCGCGCAGGCGTGGCCCATCCCGGCACCCGAAACGCGCCCCGACAAAACCACAGCCCCAGAGCAAGGCCCGACCATTCCGCCATAAACGTCGCCCATGCCACCCCCGGCACCCCGAAGTCGAGCATATAGCCCAGCCCATAGCTCAACGCGATGTTCGCCCCGTTCATCCAGATTTGCAGCACCATGACTTGGTCCGTGCGCTCTTGGGCGACCAGCCAGCCGGTGATCCCATAAAGCGCGATGGCTGCGGGCGCGGACCACACACGGATACCAATGTAGGACCGCGCGAGAGCCTCAACTTCTGGCTCCGCCGGTGAAATCGCGAAGGCCCCGGCCATGATGGCCCATTGGGTCGCGATCATCACGACCCCTGCCCCAAACCCAATCAACAAGACCCGCATCAACAGTGCGCCGACCTCAACCCGGTCGCCCGCACCCGTCGCCTGCGCCGCCAAGCCTGCCGTGCCCATGCGCAGAAATCCGAATATCCAGTACACAGCAGAAAGCGTGATTGCGCCCGCAGCAACCGCCGCAATCGGCGCGGCCTGCGCGCTTTGCCCTACGACGCCGGTATCGACGATGCCCATCAACGGCACCGTCGCGTTCGAAATCACAATGGGCACCGAAATCTTGAGCACCCGGGCGTGGGTGATCGTATCAGCCATTCCCAACGGTCGGGCGTGTGGGCATTAGGAAATGCCCCGTGGCTTGGGCGTGCAAACGGTCTCGGTTGTCTTGCCAGCCCTCAACGTGGACGCTGGCATAACGGCGGCCTTTGCGGTTGATCCGTGCGCGTGCATAGGCATCACGCGGCAAGCCTGCGCGCAGGTAATCGACGGTAAAATCAATCGTCTTGGGCAGGCGCGGCAAGGTTTGCGGCGTCAGGTCCTGAAGATCGCCGCGCTCCAGATCATCCCAAATCATGGCCCATGACAGGGTGATGGTTGCCGTCACCTCAAGAAAAGCCGCCGTGGCCCCACCGTGCAGCGCGGGCAACATCATATTGCCAATCAACTTTTCATCGAAATGCAAAATACCCGTAAGTTCATCACCGCGACGTTCAAACCCGATGCCCATG
Organism: Thalassobacter stenotrophicus; assembly: GCF_001458315.1. Classification (GTDB taxonomy): domain Bacteria; phylum Pseudomonadota; class Alphaproteobacteria; order Rhodobacterales; family Rhodobacteraceae; genus Thalassobacter; species Thalassobacter stenotrophicus. The sequence continues at coordinate 323,593 of NZ_CYRX01000031.1, forward strand.
AATTGGATGTAGGGCACCCCTTCGATCAAAGCCGCCAACGCGGCATCCCGGCGTTGTTTGACGATTTGAATGGGTTCGGGCCGCTTCATGATTGCATCTCAACGGTAAAGGCGCCGTTGGCCACGGCCACTGGCGTGCTTGCGTCGTCATCAAACGCCTCTGCGCGGACAAATGCGACTGAGCGTGTGATATGATGACATACCGCGCGTGTCGTAATGGCCTGCCCCGGCGTGGCCGCGCGCATGTAATCGATGCGTAAATCCAATGTTGCCGTACTCGCCACCGCCTTGGGGTGGCACATCACGGCCGCTCCGCCACAGCTGTCCATCAAGGCCGACACAGCCCCACCCGCGACCACCCCCGTTGCCGGGTCCCCCACCAACGCCGGATTATAAGGCATACGCATCACGGCCTGCCCTCCGCCAATTTCGGTCATCTCTAGACCCAGCGCCCTGCAATGGGGCAGTGCCTCCATAAAGGCGCGGACGCGTTGGGATTTTTCGTCGGTTGTATCCATGGGTTTGTGTATGCGCCGCACATCGCTGCGGGGCAAGGGTTGGCATTGCCCCGCGATTACGCGCATACTTCTCGCAGGGATTGAGGGAGACTACGATGAGCGAGCGGATCAGCTTCAAAGAAATGTGCGAAAAATTTGATGTAACGCCACGCACGTTGCGGCATTACGAGTACATTGAGCTTCTGTTTCCCGAAAAAGAAGGTCGCACACGGTTTTACGGTGCCCGCGAAGTCGCCCGCATGACCTTGATCCTGCGGGGGCGGAAATTCGGCTTTTCACTGGAAGAGATTCGCCAGTGGCTCGAGCTTTATGACGCCGATCCCGAGGGCCGGACACAGATGCTGGCTTGGATCGAACTGGCCGACAAACAGCTGCAAGAGTTAACGCAGCGTCGGGCAGAGGTGGATGAAGCGATCTCACAGCTGCAAACTTTGCGCGATAATGTGGCCGATACTCTGCCGGATTAACGATACGGACGCGCGTTTCCTATACGAAAGAGAGCGCCCCGATCCGTAAGATGCGCTCTAGACCGATGATTTTCTGTCACTGATAGCTGGCTCCTACAGGCGGTTTTAAATACTGTCTCCTCGCTTTGGCGTTGGTTTTCGGCTGTATGGGCGCGTTTTCGGACCGACCTTTGGTCACCTAAAATGTGACGCGACGTTAGAGTTACGTAAACGTAATATAAACTTGTAGCATAAACTGGAAATTCACATTTCCGGTGCACACACAGCTGCGCAGGAGTTGTGAATGGTGAAAAAGATGTCTGAAGAAACGATGACCATCCGAGAGATGTGCGATGCATATGATGTAACGCCGCGTACTCTTCGGTTCTATGAGGCGAAGGAGCTGTTGAGCCCAATCCGTGAAGGGCAAAAACGACTGTTTACCAAGCGTGACCGTGCCCGGCTCAAATTGATCCTGCGCGGCAAGCGATTTGGGTTCAGCCTCGAAGAAATCCGCCAACTTCTGGATCTTTATTACCTCGGTGACGGGCAAGCCACTCAGTACGCCCGCACTTATGAAATCGGCAAAAATCGTCTCGATGCGATGATTGTCCAACGTGATGAACTCAACGAGGCGATCGCCGAACTTGAGAGCCAACTGGAATGGGGAGCGAGCCTTATCGCCTCCGCGAACACTAACCAAAGAGTCGCCTCGTAACAGATACCCTGGGCGACGGCAGGGAGACAGGAAATGCCAGCGTTCAACGCCAACACCAAAGACATGCAATTCGTGCTGCACGAGGTCCTCAAAGCTTCTGAGCAGAACATCCCAGGCTATGACGAAATGGACGCCGATTTCACCGGCGCGGTGTTGGAGGAAGCGGGCAAGATCGCGAGCGAAGTCCTGCATCCGCTCAACGAAGTGGGCGACCGCGAAGGGTGTCAGCTAGAGAACGGCGTGGTGCGCACGCCAACCGGTTTTAAAGAGGCCTTTGATCAAATGCGCCATGGTGGCTGGACTGCCCTTGACTGCGACCCTGCCTACGGCGGCCAAGGCCTGCCTTATCTGATGCACACTGCGGTTGGCGAGATCATGTCCGCCTCGAACATGGCGTTCAACATGTACCCTGGCCTGACCCATGGTGCCTATTCCGCGATCCATGCCCACGGCTCAGACGCCCAAAAACAAACGTTCCTGCCCAAGATGGTGACCTGTGAATGGACCGGCACCATGAACCTGACCGAGCCACATTGTGGCACGGACCTTGGCCTGATGCGCACCCGCGCAGAGCCCCAAGACGACGGAAGCTATAAAATCACAGGGCAAAAGATTTTCATCTCAGCCGGTGATCACGACATGGCGGACAACATCATCCACCTTGTTCTCGCCAAGATTTCCGGCGCGCCCGAGGGGATCAAGGGCGTGTCCCTGTTCATTGTCCCTAAGGTCCTCGTAAACGACGACGGCAGCCTTGGCGCGCGCAACGATCTTTCGGTCGGCAAGATTGAAGAGAAAATGGGCATCCACGGCAACTCAACCTGCGTGATGAACTACGACGGTGCGACCGGATATCTCTTGGGTGAAGCGCACAAAGGCATGCGCGCAATGTTCACAATGATGAACGAAGCGCGCATTGGCGTCGGCCTTCAAGGCTATGCCCAGTCCGAAGTCGCCTATCAAAACGCCCGCGCCTATGCCCTTGACCGGCTACAGGGCCGTGACGTGACCGGCACAAAGCACCCCGAACTGGCCGCTGATCCGCTGATCGTACATCCCGACATTCGCCGCAATCTGATGGACCAAAAGTCCTTTGTCGAAGGCGCGCGCGCCTTTGCATTCTGGGGGGCTAACCTCATCGACCGGGCGCATCGCAACTCGGACGCCGAAGCCGACGGCCTGATTTCCCTAATGACCCCCGTCATCAAAGGGTTCCTGACCGACAAGGGCTATGAGATGACCATCAACGCCCAACAGGTCTATGGCGGGCACGGTTACATCGAAGAGTGGGGTATGTCCCAATTCGCCCGCGACGCACGGATCGCCATGATTTATGAGGGTGCGAATGGTGTACAGGCGCTTGATCTGGTGGGCCGCAAGCTCGCACAGGACGGTGGCAAGCATGTGATGGGCTTCTTTGAGATGGTGAAAACTTTCTGCAAGGAAAACGAGAGCGACGAGATGGCCGCCTTCGTTGAACCGCTCAAAAAAGCCTCCAAAGATCTACAGGCTGCGGGCATGTACTTCATGCAAGCGGGCATGAAAAACCCCAACAATGCGCTCGCAGGGTCCTATGACTTTATGCACATGATGGGGCATGTTTGCCTTGGCCTGATGTGGGCACGCATGGCACGCGCCGCACAGGACGCGCTGGCCAACGGCGCCGAGGATCGTGATTTCTATGACGCGAAGCTCGCAACTGCGCGCTACTACATGGCCCGCCAACTGCCCGCGACCTCGATGCATTTGTCGCGCATCGAAACCGGGGCAGATACCTTGATGGCACTAGACGCGGCCCATTTCTAAGCCAAGACTGCGTGGCGGGGCCCGTCCCCGCCACGCAATCACGGATCAATGCCTCAAATGCCGCCACCTCCCCGCCTCACCTGCCACTTTCCCGCAAAAATGACGGATGCCGGGTATCGGCAGCTTCGGGCCTTTGCCGCGCAATCAGGTTTGACAGAGGATGAGGCGCTGAGTTTCGTGTTCGAAAACCTATCGGGCCTGCTGGACGACGCGACCCTGATGCACCGCCTCGCGGGCTTCAAAAATCGGCTTTCGCAAGCCGACTAGAAAGCGGCCGAGCAGCACAGACCACCAAAGTTCCGTAAAACACAAAGCCCCCAATCTCCCGCCAAACGCGATACATCTCTGGTCCGCGCGCACATTGCACAGTACCACTCCGTGCAAAGGCAAAACTCAGGGCGGGAGGCTCTATCCAATGACCAAACTCTATTGCTTCGGCGAAAGCGGCAACGCGTACAAAGCGGCGTTGACCCTCACACTGGCCGAAGTTGACTGGACCCCAGTCCATGTTGATTTTTTCAACGGCGGCAGCCGCACACCTGAATTTCGCGCGATCAACCCCATGGGTGAGGTCCCCGTTCTGCTGGACGGCGATCAAACCATCACCCAATCCGGCGCGATCCAAACCTATGTCACCGAAAAAACGGGCAAGCTGATGCCCGCGTCGTCAGAAGACAAACGTGAAGTGCTGCGTTGGCTCCTGTGGGACAATCACAAACTGTCCGGTCAGGCCGGGATGACCCGTTTCTTGATGAATTTCCTGCCCCCCGAAAAACGCCCCCAAGAAGTGATCGGCTTTATGCAGGGGCGTCTCAAGGCGACTTATGGCGTCTTGAATGACCACCTAGAGGGGCGCAATTGGATCGTTGGCGATCAAATTACCATCGCCGACACTGCCTGCTGTGGTTATCTTTTCTACGAGGAACCCTTTGGGTTTGACCGCACAGAATGGTCCAATATTGACGCTTGGCTGGACCGGATCGCGGCCACGCCGGGCTGGAAACATCCCTACGACTTGATGCAACGCGCCTTCGGTGCATAACGGGCAACGCCCAAACACTTCGACACTCACCTAATTACCCTGCGCGGCAGTTTCGCCGCGCAGCCTTTTGGTATGCATGGCGGCGCGCCCAGTTTTGATCGCCACAAACCGAGATTTTTCCGCGCCTCTGCAATGCCGTGCGGACCAATAGACCGCGCATGCAATATCTATCCACGTGACTGGCCCAAGCCTGCGCGCAAACCGACCTTACGTTCACGTAAAAAACGCTACGTCATGCGGGCCGCGCCCCCTCGCATTGCCGGCAATGACTTGCCAAACTTCTAACCAACGGGCGCAAGCCTGCACCTAAACCACTGGCGTGCTATATCTATGAGGCACGCAAACAAAGATGTCGCCTCGGACACACACACCAAGGCCGCCCCCAAACGTTGCAAAGGACCGCAACCATGTCTGACGCTTATATCTACGACACCGTGCGCACACCGCGCGGCAAGGGCCGCAAGGACGGCAGCCTGCACGAAGTCACCGCCGTGCGGCTTTCCACCAATGTTCTGAACGCCTTGCGCGAACGTAACGGGCTAGAAGGCCACGCGGTTGAAGACGTGATCTGGGGCAATGCCACCCAAGTGATGGAACAGGGCGGCTGCTTGGCGCGGACCGCCGTGTTGGCCTCTGATCTGGATGAACGCATCCCAGGGCTCAGCATTAACCGTTTCTGTGCCTCTGGCATGGAGGCCGTTAACCTTGCGGCCAACCAAATCCGCGGCGGCGCAGGTGATGCCTATATCGCGGGCGGTGTTGAGTGCATGAGCCGCGTCGCGATGGGCTCGGACGGGGCGGCGATTGCCGTCGATCCTTCAGTCGCGATGGACCAATACTTCGTCCCCCAAGGGATTTCGGCAGATATCATCGCCACCGAATACGGCATCACCCGTGAACAAGCCGACCACCTTGCCGTGACCAGCCAACAGCGTGCCAAGGCCGCGTGGGACGACAACCGTTTTGCCAAATCAGTCGTGCCAGTGCGCGATCAAAACGGCCTCACGATCCTTGATCACGATGAATACATGCGCCCGCAGACCGATATGCAATCGCTCGGCAGCCTGAACCCCGCGTTCCAAGCCATGGGTGAGGTCATGCCCGGTTTCGACAAAATCGCGCTGATGAAATACCCCCATCTGGAGCGGATCAACCACATCCACCACGCGGGCAACAGCTCGGGCATTGTGGATGGTGCTGCGGGCGTTTTGGTCGGCTCCAAAGCCTTTGGTGAGGCGCACGGCCTCAAACCCCGCGCGGTCATTCGCGCAACGGCCAAAATTGGGCTGGACCCGACGATCATGCTGACCGGGCCGGTCCCGGTGACGGAACACATCCTCAAAACCTCGGGCATGAATATCGCCGACATCGATCTGTTCGAAGTGAATGAGGCGTTCTCCTCTGTGGTGTTGCGGTTCATGCAAGCGTTTGACGTGGACCATGACCGTGTGAACGTGAACGGCGGGGCCATTGCGATGGGTCACCCCCTTGGGGCCACCGGCGCCATTATCATTGGCACGCTTCTGGATGAGCTAGAGCGCAGCGGCAAAAGCACCGGCCTTGCCACTCTTTGCGTGGCCTCTGGCATGGGTGCTGCCACCATTATTGAGCGTATCTAATGCCGCGCGACCTTCCCACTATGACATCCCGCGCAGCCCCTGCGTCGTTTGCCAAAGGATCTGTAAATGACTGACTTTACCATGAAAACGGACGCTGACGGCGTGGCCACAATCACGTGGGATACCCTCGGTAAGTCCATGAATGTGATGAACCAACAGGGTTATCTAGACCTTGATGCGTTGATCGATCAGGCGTTGGCCGATGACGCGGTTAAGGGCGTCATCATCACCTCGGGCAAGCCCGGCTCGTTTGCGGGCGGCATGGACCTGAACATCATTGCGACCATGAAGGAAGCCGCGGGCGACGACCCCGCGCGCGGCCTTATGGACGGGTTGATGGCCTGCCACCGTATCCTGCGCAAAATTGAGCGCGCAGGCCAAGACCCCAAGACAAACAAAGGCGGCAAGCCGATTGCCTGCTGTCTGCCCGGCACAGCGCTTGGCATTGGGCTGGAAATCCCGCTGGCATGCCACCGCATTTTTGCCGCCGACAATCCAAAGGCCAAAATCGGACTGCCCGAAATCATGGTCGGCATCTTTCCCGGCATGGGCGGCACCACCCGGTTGGTGCGCAAAATGGGTGCCATGGCCGCCTCGCCCTTCCTGCTGGAGGGTAAGCTGAGCGATCCGAAAAAGGCCAAAGCGGCGGGCATCGTGGATGAGGTCGTCGCCCCCGACGAGCTGCATGCGAAGGCCAAAGAGTGGGTCCTATCCAGCCCAAAGATCACCAAACCATGGGATGAAAAGGGCTACAAAATGCCCGGTGGTGCCCCCTATCACCCGGCGGGTTTCATGACGTTTGTTGGCGCCTCCGCTATGGTGAACGGCAAAACACAAGGCGTCTACCCTGCGGCCAAGGCGCTTCTGTCTGCCGTATACGAAGGCGCAATGGTGGATTTCGACACTGCCCTTCGGATTGAAGCACGCTGGTTCACCAATGTGCTGATGAACCCCTCCTCCTCTGCGATGATCCGGTCGTTGTTCATCAACAAAGAGGCCCTGGAAAAAGGCGCGGTCCGCCCAGAGGTTGAGGATCAAAAGGTCCGCAAACTGGGTGTGATTGGTGCGGGCATGATGGGGGCTGGCATCGCACTTGTGTCTGCGCAGGCAGGCATCGAGGTGGTGCTGATTGATGCCGCCCAAGACGCCGCCGACCGCGGCAAGGCCTATAGCGAGACCTACCTCGACAAGGGTATGAAGCGCGGCAAAGTCACGGCCGAGAAAAAGGCCGCCGTACTGGCACAAATCACCGCCACGACGGATTACGCCGCGCTGGCGGGCTGTGATCTGGTGGTGGAGGCCGTGTTTGAGGATCCGACCGTCAAGGCCGAGGTCACCGCCAAGGTTGAAGCCGCCGTTGGGCCCGATTGTATCTTTGCGACCAACACATCGACCCTGCCAATCAGCCAGTTGGCCAAGGCCAGCGGTGCGCCCGAGCAGTTCATCGGCATCCACTTCTTCTCACCCGTGGAAAAGATGCTCTTGGTCGAAATCATCAAGGGCAAAGCCACCGGCGACCGTGCTGTGGCCAAGGCGCTCGATTATTTGCGCCAAATCCGCAAGACACCCATTGTCGTGAATGACGCGCGGTTCTTCTATGCCAACCGCTGTATCATCCCCTACATCAACGAGGGCCTGCGCATGGTGGCCGAGGGCGTCGCCCCTGCCCTGATTGAGAACGCAGCCAAACTGATCGGAATGCCATTGGGGCCGCTGCAATTGGTGGATGAAACCTCGATCGATCTGGGCGTCAAAATCGCCAAGGCGACCCGGGCCGCGATGGGTGATGCCTATCCTGATGGGGCCGTGGATGAGGTCTTGTTCTGGATGGCGGATGAAGGCCGCTTGGGCCGCAAATCCAACGCGGGCTTCTACAGCTACGACGCCAAGGGCAAGCGCGGCGGACTTTGGGAAGGGCTTGGCCCGAAATTCCCCCTCGCAGAGGCGCAACCAGATGTCACCGAAGTCCAGCACCGCCTGTTGTTCGCCCAAGTTCTAGAGGCCGTGCGCGCCCTGGAGGAAGGTGTCTTGATGGACATCCGCGAAGGCGATGTCGGCGCGATCCTCGGCTGGGGCTTTGCGCCGTGGTCCGGTGGACCGTTCTCATGGCTCGACATGGTTGGCACGCCGTGGGCCGCAGACACCTGTGACCGCCTGACCGAAACCTATGGCCCCCGGTTCACAACGCCTGCCCTGCTGCAAGAGATGGCCGACAAAGGCCAAAGCTTTTATCACCGGTTTGGCGGCGAAAAATCCGCAGCCTAACCTGCACATGACCATGGCGGGGCGCGTAACGGCGCGCTCCGCAACACTCAGCTATTTGGGGACACGGCCTGTGCGTTAGCCTCGGCTTCAGGCGCGGTTCGGCTGCGCAGCGCGATAATCACGCCCCCGGCCGCGATCATCGCAATCCCGATCAGCCCGACCCAGCCCAACACCTCACCCCAGACGAGCCAGCCGAACAGGGCCGAAAACCCCAACAGCGCGTATTCAAACACGCCCACGTAGGACGCTTCGGCCAACTGATAGGCCCGCGTCAGGAACATCACCGCGACCAGCGATCCCGCCGCCTGCACCCAGAGCCAGAACCACACCTCAACCGTGGGCCAAACCCAGCCGCGCATCACGAACCCGTCCGCGCCCGCAGGGGCCTCTGGCCCCACAAGACCCACGACGATCACGCCGACCAAGCCCCACAGCCACATCGCGGTAAACCCCGCGAGCGTCATCTCAAGGCTGCCCTCCTCGGGGCACCATTCCCGCGTCGAAATCATCGCAATCGCATAGAAGGCACCCGCCAGAACCGGCACGAAAGTCAGCGGCCCCACGGTCGCGGGATCGGGCGACAACACGGCCAAAATACCCACAAACCCCAACCCAACGGCCAGCACCCGCCAGACCCCGATACGCAGTCCGAAAAACACCACGGAGAAAATCAGAACCCAAATGGGCGACGTGAACAGCCCCGCCGCCGCCTGCGCGACGGGCATGAACGCCAAGGCCCCAAAGTAAATCATCATTGCGGAGGATAAAAACACCGACCGAAACACCATTCCCCGCCAAGAAACGACCCGCAATGGCGTGCCCCGCCAGACCACATAGGCCAGCGCCAAGCCCCACATCATCACTGATCGGATCAGGTGAAATGTCCAAAGGCTGCTGTCCGCCGCGATCACGCGAAGGAATTGATCGATCACGGAAATGATCGCCATACCGGTCAAGATTGCACCTGCCGCCGCAAGGGGTCTGTTTTGCATGAAGGCTCTTTCCATTTGCGCGTCTCACGATCACTATGGCGAGCGAATAAGCAGACGCAAGGGAGGGCGCGCTATGGGCTGGATGAAAGACGAAACAGGCCTTGAGAAATGTGATGCAAATCACGTCGCTTTGACGCCCCTGTCGCACCTAAACCGGGCTGCCCAAATCTGGCCTGAGCGGGAGGCGGTTGTTTATGGAAATATCCGTCGCACCTATGCCGAATACCATGCGCGCGTAAGCCGCTTGGCCTCGGCCCTGACGCGCGCTGGCGTTGAACCCGGCGATGTGGTCGCAACCCTTCTGCCCAACCTGCCTGCTCAGGCCGAGGCGCATTTTGGCGTGCCCGCCTGCGGCGCGGTACTAAACACGATCAACACCCGCCTAGAGGTCGATACAGTCGCCTATATCTTTGACCACGGTGAGGCCAAGATCGTGCTGGTCGACCCCCAGTTCCTGCCGGTGGCTGCCGCCGCATGCGAACAGATGGAAGGCACGCCCCCACGGTTGATCGAGGTTGCCGATAATGTAGCTGGTGTTCACGCCAGCGGTCTGCACATGACCTATGAGGATTTCCTCCAAACCGGTGACCCCGATGCGCCGTGGCTCATGCCCAAAGATGAGTGGGAGAGCATCGCGCTCAACTACACCTCAGGCACGACGGGGCGACCCAAGGGCGTCGTGTATCACCACCGGGGCGCTTATCTGATGACGATGGGCACCGTGATTTCGTGGCGGATGACCCTGCATCCAAGGTTCTTGGCGATTGTGCCGCTGTTTCACTGCAACGGCTGGTGCCACACCTGGATGATGCCCGTTTTGGGCGGCACCGTGCACTGCTGCCGCGACATCACCGCCGAGGCGATTTATGACGCCATCGCAGGCGGCGTGACCCACTTTGGCGGCGCACCCATCGTGTTGAACATGATCGTGAATGCCCCCGAGGCCACGCGCAAAGCCTTTGACCACACGGTCGAGGTCTTTACCGCTGGCGCCCCGCCTGCGCCCGCGACCCTTTCGGCGATTGGCAAGTTGGGCTTTAATATCACCCAAGTTTACGGCCTGACCGAAACCTATGGCCACGTGACCGAATGCTTGTGGAAAGACGATTGGAACGCTCTGCCTGCTGACGAACAAGCTGCGATCAAAGCCCGTCAGGGCGTGATCTTCCCGATGATGGAGGACATCACGGTACTAGACGCCGAGGGCCAGCCGATCGCCCAGGATGCAACCGCACAGGGTGAGATTGCCATTCGCGGCAACTCGGTCATGAAAGGCTACCTCAAGAACCCAGAAGCCACCCAAGAGGCCTTCAAGGGCGGCTATTTCCACACCGGTGACATCGCGATCCAACATCCCGACGGCTACGTCCAAATCGCAGATCGTGCCAAGGATATCATCATCTCAGGCGGTGAGAATATTTCATCGGTTGAGGTCGAAGGCGCCTTGATGGGTCACCCAGCGGTGATGCTCTGCGCGGTGGTTGCCAAGCCTGATGACAAATGGGGCGAAGTGCCCTGCGCCTTTGTGGAACTCAAGGACGGCGTCACCGCGACCGAGGCTGAGATCATCGCCTTCGCCCGGGAACGACTGGCCGGTTACAAGTCACCCAAGGCCGTGGTCTTTGGTGAACTGCCCAAAACCTCCACCGGGAAAATCCAAAAGTTTGAACTGCGCCAACGCTTGCGCCAATCGGCGTAGCGTTTGGCCCAGTGGCAGGGTCAGCGGCGGACCGCCGCATGGCCCTGCCACGGCCCCAAACCGCGCCTGGTGATCTTGCCGAGGCCCCCGGATACCCCTACTCTAATCACGAAAGAACAGGGGCCACCGCGCAGTGACCGCACTTAAGGACATCGCAAAAATTGAAACCACGGGCCTGTGGCGCGCCGATGAGGACGCCCAGAGGATCGAGGTCTTTGTGTCCGTGGGTGATGGCAGCCTGATCATCACCGACATATCCAATACCGCGCTGTCCCATTGGGCCTTAGCGGCCGTACACAGGCGCAATCCCGGGAAACGGCCCGCAATCTATGCGCCCGGCCGCGACACGCCCGAAGAGCTAGAGATCGAAGACGCCACGATGATCGACGCGATTGAGCGCATTCGCACGGCCATTGATCGCACCCGCCCCCATCCCGGTCGCCTACGTGTGCTGAGCCTTTTGGCGATCACCGTCACATTGCTGGCGTTGGCGCTGTTTTGGGTGCCAAAGGCCCTACGCGATCACACGCTTTCTGTTCTGCCTGGCCCACAGCAGGTGGCAATTGGCCAGAGTATGTTGTCGCGCATCACGACCCTCACGGGTCCGGCCTGTTCCGACCCCCAAGGCCTAGAAGCGCTGCGCGTGCTCAACGCCCGGGTCCTGCCGCAGACGCGCGCGCGGATCGTCGTCTTGCCCAACCTGCCCAAGCCGACGATGCACCTGCCCGGCGGCCACATCATTGTCTCAGCGGATCTGTTGGATCCCGGCTCCGCGGCGGAGGCTGTTGCAGGCCATATCCTGACCGCGTCCCTGCGCGCAGATCTGTATGACACGCTGAGCGAATATCTCACCTTCGCGGGCTTTCGTGAAACGTTTCGGCTCCTCACCAGCGGTGAAACTAACCCCGAAACGCTGCGCCGCTACGTTGACCTAAAGCTGACGCGCCCCGCGACGGAGGTTGACGATAGCCACCTGCTCGACGCTTTCTCAGCGCGGTCCCTACCGGTGGCGCCCTACGCACGCAGCCTGCCCCGCGATGGTCCCCAAGCCGCGCGCCTCGTCGCAGCCGACCCCTTTGCCAACCAGCCTGCGCCAGAGGTGTTATCGGACACGGATTGGTTAACGCTCGCGAATATCTGTCAGTGACCTTTAATCATCTTGCTCGATGAGCCGTTGCGGCACGCTCTCGGTCCATGTCCGCCGCATTTGCGACGTTCCGTTATCGGTGCCGACTCCACGAAACACGTTCAAGCGCCCGTCGGTCCACGCCTCTTTGTAACCCTTTGGAACAGCGATGCGCTGGGTATCGCGGCTCAACCGCTTGGCGGTCTCCGCTGATCCGACGATCACAGTTCCCTGCGCGCTGGGTGAAAAGCTGTATGTCGCGTCGCTCGCCACAACAATTCGCGCCGGTGCGGTGCGGCGCAGATCCTTGCCGTTCAACCCTTCCAGCCCATGGGTGCTATTGCGCGTTTGCGGCGGGATTTGAATGGCCACGAGGTTACTCGGACCAACCTCAGAGGCCGTATCACAGCCGATCCTATGCCCGAGGCGCAACGCCGTCGCCCCACATGCCGCGCGGGTCGCGGGCCGCATCACAACATCTGCGGCGCTAGCCATCGGCGCGGCGGACGTGCTGCGCGCGCCTGATCGAGGGGCTGACATCAACGTGATCTCCTGCACAGACGCAAGCTGTTTGGCAGACGTCGTTGTGTGTGCAACCGTTGCCACCGCGGTTTCTGGCCCCTGTGTCGCTTCGGTTTTCGTCGGCGTATACCCGCACAGCGGTTCGTTCGACCGCGTCAAGCGGGGCATCCAAGCGACCACATCGCCCTGCCCCGCACGCACGAACACGCATCCCGCGCTGTCCACATATTGGCGGCCGTTAAAAGCACTCGGGGGCACCTCGGCCGGAGTGGTCACGGCCACAACCACATCGCTTTGCGCACTTGCGGCAACCGCACCAGAGACGACGACCGAACAGGCCAACAAGAGAGGGAATGCACGCATCGGGCGGGCCCTTTTTGTGGTTAATTGGCATAGCTTTAATTAACCACGATGATGCAGCAGGAGAGCCCTGCAAGTAAAGCTATTTGGCTTATTTGGTGCCAAACATGCGGTCACCCGCATCCCCTAGGCCCGGAACAATATATCCATGTTCGTTAAGTTTTTCGTCCACAGATGCAGTGGTGATCGGCACATCCGGATGCGCCTCTTGCATGCGCGCCACACCCTCGGGCGCCGCCAATAAACACAAGAATCGAACGTCCCGCGCGCCCGCTTTCTTAAGCAAATCAATCGCCGCGACTGAGCTGTTTCCCGTCGCCAGCATAGGATCGACGGCAATGACCACACGGTCCTCAAGCGATTGAGGCACCTTGAAATAATACTGCACCGGCTCAAGCGTTTCTTCATCCCGGTAGAGACCGACAAAGCCAACGCGCGCCGAGGGGATCAGTTCCAACACCCCATCCAACAGCCCGTTCCCGGCCCGCAGGATCGACACCAACGCAAGCTTTTTGCCCGCCAAAACCGGCGCATCCATGTCCTGCATCGGCGTCGCAATGGTCCGAAGCTCGGTCGGCAAATCACGCGTAATTTCGTAGGCGAGCAGTTGGCTGATCTCTCGCAAGAGTTGGCGAAAAACCGCCGTGGGCGTGTCCTGCGCACGCATCAGCGTAAGCTTATGTTGCACCAAGGGGTGATCAACAACAGTGAGCGGTGCGGTCATGGGGTGTCCTCCAGTGCGGTGAGCAAACGGGCCTTGGTCTCGGGGTCGCAAAATGCGGCTTCGGCAGCGACACGCGCCTGTGCCATCAATCCTTCAACGCCCCAACCAAAGGTGCGGTCTAGGGCTTCGTACTCGGCCGTCATCGTGGTGTGAAAGAACGGCGGATCATCGGTAGACACCGTGACTTTTACGCCCCGTTCTCTTAATTTTTCAATGGGATGCGCATCGACGTTACGGTAAATTCCCAAGGCGACATTTGACCCCGGGCAGACTTCCAACACGACACCGGCCTCCGCCAGATCCTCGCACAGACACGGGTCTTCGACGGCACGCACGCCGTGTCCGATACGCGCCAAGCCAAGGTCCTGCCACGCCGCCCGAATAGTGTCCGGCGCGCTCCATTCCCCTGCATGGCTGGTCAGTTCCAACTGTGCTTCCCGCGCGCAATCGAACGCCCATGCGTAGTCCCGTGCGGTGCCGATGCTTTCATCGCCGCCCATCCCAAAGCCGGTGATGAAACTGCCCGCAGTCTCAGCGGCGCAGCGGGCCACGGCCTTGGCGCGATCAGGCCCGAAATGGCGGATGCACGTAACGATACCGCGCATTTCGATCCCGAACTCGGTGCGAGCTTCCAACGCAGTCTCCTGCATCGCAGCAAGGTAATCGCGCCACGCGGATACATCGCCACCACCGCAAAAATCGGGGCTGATAAAGGCCTCGGTATAGATCACACCATGCGCCGCGCTTTGCTCTAGCACCTCACGCGTGAGGCGCGCGTAATGCTCAGGTGAGCGTAAGACCGATGTCGCCGCCTCATAGGTCCGCAAGAACCCGGGAAAGTCGTCATAGGCATAGTGGCCCGCCTCATCAAACACCCCGTCGAGCGAAACTTTTTGCTCTGACGCCAGCCCACGGATAAACGCGGCCGGCGCCGCGCCTTCAAGGTGAAGATGCAGCTCTATCTTTTTCAAATCTCTCACAAAAAACTCCGCCCCGGCCCATCGGCCTTTACCTGCAAATGGCCCGCAATACTGGCTGCAACATCCGCAAATGCACGCAGTCCAATCGCACCCCCACCAAGCCCCACAACAGGCACCCGTTCGCGCGTATGATCATTGCCGCGCCACGTGGGGTCATTGCCGTGATCGGCGGTGATGATCAGCAGATCATCGGCCCGCATGTTTTGCAAAACGCGTGGCAGTTGGCTGTCGAACCACTCCAATGCGCGGGCATATCCCGACACATCGCGGCGGTGCCCATAAAGGCTGTCAAACTCCACAAAGTTGGCGAAGGTCAGGCTGCCATCAGGCGCAGTTTTGCTCGCCTCGACCAAGTGTTCCATCAAATCCGCATCCGCCCCCTTATGGCTTTTGCTGATCCCACGCCCCGAGAAAATGTCTGAAATTTTACCAATCCCAATCACGTCGCGCCCCGCCTCGGACACCCAATCACACAGCATCGGCGCGGGCGCTTCTATTGCGAAATCCTTGCGGTTTTGGGTGCGGGTATAGCCCTGCTTGGCGTCTCCCACATAGGGACGTGCGATCACACGACCTACGCGCATCGCATGAAGATATGGCGCTAACTCACTACAAAGGTTATACAATCGATCAAGGCCGAATATCTCTTCGTGGGCCGCGATCTGAAAAACACTGTCCACAGAACTATAGCAAATCGGCCAGCCAGTGCGGGCATGCGCCTCGGCCTCTTGTTCGATGATCAAGGTGCCAGAGGCATGCCGATTGCCCAAAATACCGTCCGTGCCCGCTAGCGCGCACACCTTTGCCACCAGATCCGCTTCAAAGCACGGATTGGTATCCGGAAAGTAATGCCAGTCCCAAGGGACCGGAAGTCCCGCAAGCTCCCAATGGCCGGAAGGCGTGTCCTTGCCGCGCGACACTTCGGTCGCCGCCCCCCACAGGCCCGTGGGCTTTGCGTCTAATCCCGGCGTCTCGGCACCAGAGGCCAATTGGATGGCGGCTCCCAAACCCAATGCATCCAAGTGCGGCAGGCTCAGCGGACCGCTGCGGCCCTCCTCAGCACGGCCCGCCGCACACGCTTGAGCGATGTGCGCGAGCGTATTGGCCCCCTCATCCCCGAATTCAGCCGCATCAGGCGCGCCGCCGCACCCGACAGAGTCGAGCACCACCAAAAAGGCCCGGGCCTGAACACTCATCCGATCCGCTCCCCGATGAGGGTCGGTGGCGTAACCGCCCTGTCGCTAAAACTAAGCGCGCCATAGACTTTGGCGGCAGCGGCCTCTGCATCATCAGCGTCGTCGGCATGGATGCGGACCAGCGGCTGATCCGACGAAATCGCATCTCCGATCGACACCAGATCTGATAGGCCCACCGCAGGGTTCACCATGTCCGTTTCGACCCGGCGCCCCCCGCCCAAATCCAACACCACATCGCCCAAAACGCGCGTATCAATCCCCGCAACGACACCGGGTGCCTCGGCCCTGAGTTCAACCACCACAGGGGCCGCAGGCAGGCGGTCACGCCAATGCTCCGGGAAATCCGCAGGGCCCCCTTGTGCCGCGACCATCTGGCCAAATCGCTCTGCCGCATCGCCGTTGTCCAGCACACGGCCGATCCGCTGCGCGCCGTCTTGGGCGTCGGCGGCCATACCTCCAAGCGCCAGCGCCTCACCTCCCAAAACCTCAACCAATGTGCGCAAACGCGGGGATGCTCCCGCCCCTCCGGTCAGCAGTTTCATCACCTCGATCACCTCCAGCGCATTACCCGCCGCCGGGACCGCAGGTTGGCTCATGTCGGTCATCAAGGCCGTCGTCATGCAGCCCGCACCTTGTGCCGTTTCCACCAACGCATGCGCGAGCCGTCGCGCGGCATCCGCATCGGGCAGGATCGCGCCTGAGCCGGTTTTTACGTCCAGAACAAGCGCCTCAACACCCTCGGCCAGTTTCTTAGACAGGATCGAAGCGCAGATCAGGTCGAGGCTATCGACCGTCCCGGTCACGTCACGCACCGCGTATAGCCGCGCATCGGCCGGGGCCAAGCGCGCGTTGGCCGCGACGATCGCACAGCCGATTTCCTCGACTTGGGCCTGCAACCGCTCGACCGAAAGCTGCGTGGTCAGGCCCGGTATGGCCTCAAGCTTATCAAGGGTGCCGCCGGTGTGCCCAAGCCCCCGCCCCGACACCATCGGGACATAGGCCCCGCAGGCCGCAAGCGCAGGCGCGAGCGCAAGGCTAACCGGATCACCCACGCCGCCCGTGGAATGTTTGTCCAACACAGGGCCCGGCAGGTCCCAGCGCAACGTCTCACCGCTTTGGACCATGGCCGCGGTCAGATGGACACGCCCCTCGGCCCCAAGGCCACGCGTACACACGCCCATCGCAAAGGCCCCAGCCTGCGCATCGGTCACGGTGCCCTCAGCCAAACCATTGGCAAACCAATAGATCTCAGCCTCATAGAGCGGCGCACCGCCTCGTAATTTCTGCAAAATATGTGCGGCGTCCATGGGCCTAGACCCGCGCCATATGGCCCGCATCAAAGGCTCCGGGCAACAGATCACCCACCCGCGTTGTGTGGGTTTCACCGGCGACTGTGGCCAGTGTGACCATCACGTCAGAGGCCGCGAATTCCGCCAGCTTTTGACGACAGCCCCCGCAGGGCGGAACGGGGTCCGGACTATCGGCCACGACGTACACCTCGGCCACGCCGCGCGCGCCGCTTGCGACCATCGCAGCCAAGGCTCCGGCCTCGGCACACGTGCCCTCGGGATAGGCGACATTTTCGACGTTGCAGCCAACAAAGACCGCCCCATCGACGGTCCGCAAAGCCGCGCCGACCTTGAAGTTGGAATAAGGCGCATGGGCGTTTTCACGTACCGCAAGAGCAGCCGCACGAAGGTCCGTCGGGGGGGAAGTCAGGTCTGTCATGGGGTCTCCTGTGCGGGGTTACGACCAGTGTCGCGCCACAGCCTCAGGAGTGCAAGAGCCAAGCCGCGTTAGGCCCCACCAGAACCCGCACGCCGCGTCGCCTCTGACGGCCGCGCCCCGCGCTTGGCCCACGCCTCGCGCTTGCGGTACAGCGTTGAGGGCGACACATCCAACACCCGCGCCGCACGAGGCACCGAGCCTTGCTGTTGGCGAATGGTTTCCTCAATGATCACCTCTTCTACGTCCGCAAGTGAGCGGCCCAGAAGGCTGTCAAACGGGGTAGAGGATTGGTTGGCGTGCTGCCGGGTCGTCATCTCCATCGGCAGCATATCCATCGTGATCAACGGACCTTCGTGCAGCAGAACCGTGCTTTTGATCAGGTTGATCAACTGGCGCACATTGCCGGGCCATTCATAGGTGCGGAAAAAGTCGGCCACATCAGGCTCCAACCCGACGAAACCGCCCTCGCTGCGTGTTTCGAACCGCCGCAGCGTGGCGTTGGCAATCGCGACAACGTCCTCACCGCGCTCAGACAATGCAGGCACCCGCACGGGCGCCACATAGAGGCGGTGGAACAGGTCTTCGCGCAGGTGTCCTTCGCGAACTTCGGCAAAGGGGTCCCGGGTGGTGGCGGTGATTAGCTGCACCTTTGCCGACCTGCCGGGGGTGGCGTCCAATCGGTGCAAACGCTCCATCAAGGCGGCTTGCGCTTGGTCGCTCAGGGTGCAGGGTTCCGCGATGTAGGCGGTGCCGCCCATTGCTGCAGTGATCACATCCGGGGTGTCTTCGGTCCCTGTCAGGGCCGCTAGTTGAGCATCTGGGCACATCACAGAGGCAATCAGCTTGATAAAGGGTGCCGCCTCCGGCGCATCATGGGCCAACACATGGATTGCCTTGGCACTGGCCAATCGGCCCGACCCGGTGGGACCGCGCAAAAAGATCGGCACACCCGACCTGCTAACCGCGCGAACCTGGCGGTACAGTTCGTGCATCACCGGGGCAAACCCCGTGAACCCCGGCAAAGGGGCCGCACGCATCGGATCGCTTTGCGGTGGGGTCGGTTTCGCAGCCGCAGCACCAGCCGCCACAACCTTGAGCGCAGGACGCCCGCCAAGAAGGATCGCGTTGTGTACTGCACGCCGCAAATGCGTGTCTGAAACCGGTTTGGGTAAAAACTCGGACGCGCCGTGTCGCATGGCGTCCACCGCGGTTTGGATCGTGCTTTGCGCCGTCAAAACCACAAACGGGATCTGCGGTGCTAAGGCCTGACAATCCTGAATCAACTCCAGCCCGTCACGGTCCGGCAACAACAAATCCAGCACAACCGCCGCAGGGGCGGCCCGGGAATACAAATCCAACGCCTCGGCGGCAGTGCCCGCGTGGGTCACTTCAAACCCGTCATCGCTGAGGATCTGGGTGTAATATGCGGCTTGGGTCGGGTTGTCCTCAACAAGAAGGATCGTTTGTGTCATGGTTAATCCCCTTGTGGCGGAACGACAGCCAATGCAGCACGCAACCTATCCAATGCGTCCAGCAAATCTGGTGTGTCACGCGCGACGACATCTGCATTGCCTTGCCGCGCGGCGGTGTTGAGCGCTTGCGCGGCTTTATGAACCTTGCCCGCGCCGACAGCAGAGCTGAGCGAGATCAAGATATGCGTATGATTTCGGGTTTCCGCCAAATCGCCGGACGCCTGCGCCGCACGCATGCCACGCGACACCATGGCCAGATCGGACTGTAGGCGGTCCATCAACTCTGGCGCGCCTTCCTGGCCCGCGATCCGCAACAGGTTGCGCAAGGTTTCGCGGTCATAGGGCAGCGCTTCCTGCCGGGCCTCTGCCCCTTTGGCGGCAATAACCGGCGCGCTGGCGTGCGCGGCGATATAATGCAGCAACGCATGACCAAAGCTTTCGATAGAAACCAACGGCTTGGCCAACAAGCCATCCGCCCCAGCGGCGTAAATCGCATCACGGTTGCTACGCAAAACATAGGTCGTCATCGCAATCAGCGGCATGCTGGGATAAATCCCCGAACGCTGCCGATTGCGCGCCGCGCGCAGCACATCGAGACCGCCAAGCCGCGGCATTTCGATATCAATCAGCGCAAGGTCAAACCGCTCCCGGCTCATCCAGTTAAGCGCCTCAACCCCGTCGGAGGCCAGTTCACACTCCGCCCCCATCGTCGCCAACATCTGGCTCACCAACAGCTGGCTCGTATCGTTATCCTCAGCCACCAAGATGCGGTATGCGCTTAGGTCCGGCGCACCGCCCCCTGTATCGCTTGCGGCGTGCCATGCTTGATATGGCACCTCCAAGATGGCTTCGGCGCCGCCGCTGGCAAGGTTTGTGATGGACAGCTTTGCACCCAGCGTGTCGGCGTTTTGCTTGGAGATATGCAGCCCCAAACCGCCGCCTGTCGCCTCATCCTCAGAAGAGCGCGCATTGAGCGAGAACAGCCGCGTCAAAGCGGCGTCTGAAAAGCCCGGCCCCTCATCGGTGACAGAAAATCGCAGCACCTCAGCCTCAGCCAGCGTCACGCTCAGCCGGACATTGCTTTCGCCAGCGTGTTTCACCGCATTGCCGATCAGATTGGCCAAAACCCGTTCCAGCGCGAGGCGGTCCAACTGGACCACGTCGGGCACATCGGGTGCCACATCCAGCGTGAACGTCACACCCTGGAGGTTGCCGCGCATCGTCCAACGTTTTTCCATATCGCGCAGGAATCGCCGCAAATGCAGGTTAGAGGCCAGAAGGTGATGATGTTTGCCCCCTGACACAAACATCAAAGCGTCCTCGATCAGCCGCGCCAACACCTCTGACGAGGCATGTATGCCACCAATTTGTGAACGAAGCGCCGCATCCAGATCCTGTGTCTCAATCAGTCGCAGACCCCCGATAACATCAGATACAGCAGACCGAATATCGTGACTGAGCAGTTCTATTTCACGCTCCAACGCGTCAGAGCCATCGGTATCGGAAATTTCTGAGCCTGTTTCAGGCGGGTAGGACACGGGATATTCCTTTTGCCGTTTCACGGCAGTAGGGGAGAGCTTTTAAACCTCTGGTTGAGCGCGATATTATCTGTCTATCTCAATGATAGAAAAAATCAAGAAATTTCGCCTTTTTGAGGCTATTTCCGGTGCGTCACGATCACAATAATTTCGAGGTTTTTTCGCACACATCGGGCCCGGCACATGCGGGCCCGATGTGATGACGCACCCTTAGGCCGCCGGATAGCCCAGCGTTTTCAACGCCTCAGTGATCTCACCCAAGATGGCGGGATCATCAATCGTGGCTGGCATCTTGTAGTCTTTGCCGTCTGCGATGCTGACCATCGTGCCGCGCAAAATTTTGCCAGAGCGGGTCTTGGGCAACCGGTCCACTACAACCGCAAGTTTAAACGCGGCAACGGGGCCGATTTTTTCACGCACGCGCGCGACGCATTCCTTTACGACATCCTCGGGCGCTTTGCTCGCCCCATTGTTGAGGCACAAGAACCCCATGGGCAGCTGGCCTTTCAACGTGTCGCTGACCCCAATAACGGCACATTCCGCAACATCCGCGTGCCCCGCCAGAACCTCTTCCATCGCGCCGGTGGACAGGCGGTGACCGGCCACGTTGATCACGTCATCGGTGCGCGCCATGATGTAGAGATAGCCATCCTCATCAATCATGCCCGCATCGCCGGTTTCGTAGTAGCCGGGGAAGGTATCCAGATAGCTTTTGCGGTAACGCGCCTCAGCATTCCAAAGGCCCGGCAACGTGCCCGGGGGCAGCGGCAGTTTGATCGCAATCGCGCCCAACGTATTGGGGGCAACTGCATGGCCCGCATCATCCAACACCTGCACGTCATAGCCCGGCATCGGCACCGCGGGAGAGCCCAGCTTGATCGGCAATGGCTCCAAACCAACTGGGTTTGCGGCAATTGCGTAGCCCGTTTCGGTTTGCCACCAGTGGTCGATCACCGGCACGCCAAGCTGTGCTTGCGCCCATTCAATCGTGTCGGGGTCCGCGCGCTCACCCGCCAGATAGACGTTTTTCAACCCGCTCAGATCGTATTTCTTGACGAACTCGCCGGTCGGGTCTTCGCGTTTGACTGCACGCAAAGCGGTCGGCGCGGTGAAAAAGCTTTTCACTTTGTGCTCTGACATCACGCGCCAGAAAGTGCCCGCGTCGGGGGTGCCGACGGGCTTGCCCTCGAACACGATGGTCGTGTTGCCGTGGATCAGCGGCGCGTAGCAGATGTAGCTGTGTCCCACGACCCAGCCCACGTCCGACGCGGCCCAAAACACATCGCCCGGATCGACGTCGTAGATGTTCTTCATCGTCCAATTCAGCGCGACCAGATGCCCGGCGGTGGGGCGCACAACGCCCTTTGGCTGGCCCGTCGTGCCCGAGGTATACAGGATATAGGCCGGGTGCGTGCCCTCAACAGGCAAACAGTCGGCAGGCTCAACACCATATTGGAACCCATGCCAGTTGTAGTCACGCCCAGGGATCAGCTCAGCAACCTCTTGTTCACGCTGGAAAACAACGCAGAACTCGGGCTTGTGCGTGGCCAGCTCAATCGCACCGTCCAGCAGGGGTTTGTAGTGAACCACCCGCCCCGGCTCGATCCCGCAGGAGGCCGCGATGATCGCCTTGGGCGTCGCGTCGTCAATCCGCACAGCCAGCTCGTTGGCGGCAAACCCGCCAAACACGACCGAATGTACCGCACCGATCCGTGCACAGGCCAGCATCGCCTCAAGGGCTTCGGGGATCATCGGCATATAGATGATGACGCGATCACCCTTTTCAACGCCCTTGGCGCGCAACGCACCGGCTAATGTGGCCACGCGGTTGCGCAGCTCAACATATGAAATCTCACGCTTGGTACTGGTGACGGGGCTGTCATAAATGATGGCCGTCTGCTCACCCCGGCCCGCCTCAACGTGGCGGTCCACGGCGTTCCAGCAGGTGTTCACCATCGCATCCGGGAACCATTCGTACAGTGGGGCCGCACTCTCATCGAGAGCCTTGGTCGGCGCGCGATCCCAGTCAATGGCCTTGGACTGCTCCATCCACCAACCCTCTGGATCGGATTTCCAAGCCTCATAAACAGATGCGTATGACATAGACGTCTCTCCTCTTCCCGTCGCAGCGTTTCTACGGGTGAGAAGGGAGGGGGCGCAAGCCAACCCGCCTGCGGCGGATTGCGCTAACGGCTCACCTCAAAGCGCGGCGCTTACTCCGCGTCGCGCTGGAATGTCAGGTAATGCGGCGTGCGGCCTTCGCGCAGGGCCTTTTGCTCGTACCGGGTCGAAATCCAATCGCCCCACGGTTCGCGCCAGTCACTCGGCCCCTCGGCCAACCATGTGAACCCGTGGCGCGGCACTTGTTCCAGCGTTTGGCGCACGTAATCCTCAATATCCGTCGCCACCCGAAATATCGCACCGGGTTTAAGAACACGGGCCAGCGGCGCCAGATGTTCGGGTGTCACAAACCGGCGGCGGTGGTGGCGCGCTTTGGGCCAGGGATCCGGATACAAAAGAAACGCACGATCAATCGAGGCCTCGGGCAAAACATCAAATAGGTCCCGCGCATCGCCGGGGTGCACGGCCAAATTCTCAACACCGGCCTTGCGGATTTTGCCCAACAGCATGGCAACGCCGTTGATATAAGGCTCGGCCCCGATGATCCCGATGTCAGGGTTCTGCGCGGCTTGGTGGACCATATGCTCCCCCCCACCGAAACCGATCTCCAGCCACACGGGTTTGCCGTCGAACCGCGCTGCCAGATCAAGTGGCGCACGCGCGGGGTTCACATCCCAGCCCACAGGCCCCGGCGACAGCGCGTCGAGGTCCTCTTGCAAATAGGCCTCTTGGCTCTGCTTAAGGGTCTTGCCCTTGCGGCGGCCATAGAAGTTGCGGTGAGGGCGGCCAGCATCAGTGTCGGCTGCAGCGGGGAGTTGTGATTTATCGTCATCCATGGCGCGGGGGATGCAAGACCCCCCGACCGCCGTCAAGTCCCTTAGGCCGATTTGAGGCCCGGATCGCTGCGATGAACGGTCCGATTGTGCAATTTCGCGATGATCTGGCTGGCGGTTTTCTCAAACATCCAAGGGAAAACCGCATGTACCACCGCAGCCATCGCCGCCAGCGCCAGCCACCCGGCAAAGCGAAACGCAAAGCCGCTGTGCTCAAGATAGGTTTCGTCCACAGAACTGGGGTGGGCAGTGAATAGACGTGTGATCATAGGGGCCTCCTGTTGTGTTGGCCCATTATGTCCTGCCCTTGCCGCAAAATTATCCCAAACATCACGTATATATTGCAATTTTTGGGATCATATCCCAATATATAGACATGATAGATACACTTGATGCAACTGATCACCGCATCCTCGCCGGTTTGCAACGCGACTGCGCCGCCCCGCTGGACGCGGTGTCCGAAACCGTGGGGCTGTCGCGCAATGCCTGCTGGCGCCGTATCAAACGCCTAGAGGACGCTGGCGTCATCCGCGCCCGCGTGGCCCTGCTGGACCCTGCACAACTGGGCCTTGGATTGATGGTTCTGATGGCCGTGCGCACCCGGCACCACACCGCCGATTGGGCCGCGCGCTTTGCCCGCGCACTCGAAACCCTGCCAGAGGTTACCGCCGCATGGCGCACCAGTGGTGAGGTGGACTATATGCTTCAGGCGCGGGTTCGCGACATGCCCGCCTATGACGCGCTCTATAAACGGTTGATCGCACAAGTAGAATTAGAGGATGTTTCGGCCAGCTTTGTCATGGAAGAGTTGAAATCCACCACTGCCCTGCCGCTTTAGTCGCGCAGCACACCTGCGGCTTGCAACTCGGCCCGGCGGGGGTAATGCAGCCCATCGCGCCCCTTCCACAACAACTCAATCGCAAAAGCTGGGTCCATTCCGCGCTCTACCTGATAACTCAGCACATCATGCGTCTCGATCTGGGTGTCGACGTAAATCCAAGCGGCAAAGTCGAACGGGTCCTGCCAGCCGTCCACGTCTTTGCGCCGCTCATAAAAGGATGTGATCGCCGCCTTGGACCACTTCCAATTGTGAAACCCAAGCCGCGCGCCACGCTCCATGCGCCGCCCCTTGCCCGCCAAAAACATCAGCGTGCAAGCACTTGCGCAATCATCCACCACCTCAGTGTCGAGATCGAAGTCGATGATGATGTCGGCCAAGCGGAACCCCGCCCAAACACTGCCCCCATAGCTATAAAGGCGCAGTGTCGTGATATCCGCGTCCTCCACCAGATAGCGGCGTAGGATTGCGATGTCCTCTTCCTCTATCTCGGCATCGGGAGCGTCGGGGATGGTCTCGGTGTCATAAAGCAGCACACCTCCGTCCAAACGGACAAACTTGTCCTCAGGATCACCGGCCTGCGCTGTGGCGGGCATCATCCCCAACCACAGCGCAAGCGCGATGCTCCATCCCCGACGGCGCATCCTCAGACGGCCTTTTTCAGAGCGTCCACAAGGTCGGTCTTTTCCCAGCTAAAGCCGCCATCCGCCTCAGGCGCGCGGCCAAAGTGACCATAGGCCGCCGTGCGTTCAAAGATCGGACGGTTCAGCGACAGATGGTTGCGAATGCCAGTTGGCGTCAGGTCCATCGCTTGGGCGACGGCCCGCTCAATCGCGGCCTCGTCCACTTGGCCAGTGCCATGGGTATCGGCATAGATCGACAGGGGCTTGGCCACGCCGATCGCATAGCTCAGCTGAATAGTGCACCGCTCAGCCATGCCTGCGGCCACTACGTTTTTCGCAAGATACCGCGCGGCATAGGCCGCAGAACGGTCCACCTTGGTCGGGTCTTTGCCGGAAAACGCGCCGCCACCGTGAGGGGCCGCACCGCCGTAAGTGTCCACGATGATCTTGCGCCCGGTTAGGCCCGCGTCGCCATCGGGGCCGCCGATCACAAACTTGCCCGTGGGGTTCACCCACCATTCGGTGTCGCCAGAAATCCACCCATCGGGAAGGACATCGCGGATGTAGGGCTCAACCACTGCGCGCACGTCGGCGCTGCTCATGCTCTCGTCCAAGTGTTGGGTCGACAGCACGATGGACGACACGCCCACAGGCTTGCCATCGCGGTACGTCACGGTCAGCTGCGATTTTGCATCAGGGCCAAGCGTAGGCTCCGTGCCGTCCTTGCGAACCTCAGCAAGGCGGCGCAGGATCGCGTGGGCGTATTGGATCGGCGCGGGCATCAGCTCCGCCGTTTCATTCACGGCATAACCGAACATGATGCCCTGATCGCCAGCGCCCTCATCCCCCCGCTCACCCGTTACGCCTTGGGCGATATGGGCGGATTGCTCGTGCAACAGGTTCAGAACGTTACAGGTGCGCCAGTGGAATTTCTCCTGCTCGTACCCGATATTCTTGATACAATCGCGGGCGATGCCATCGATCTTGCCCATGTATTCGGTCAGTTTGTCCGGGTCGGTCAGGCCAACCTCACCCCCCACCACAACTTGATTTGTCGTCGCGAACGTTTCGACTGCCACGCGCGCAAGCGGGTCCTCCGCCAAAAAGGCATCAAGGACGGCGTCCGAAATCCGGTCACAGACTTTATCCGGGTGGCCCTCAGAGACGGACTCCGAGGTGAAGGAATAGTTTTGTCTTTGCATAGGGGGTGTGCTCCGTTGGGTTACGCCGTCACGCCAGGAAGCCGTTGTGACGGGTCGGTAAAGGGCTACGCCTGCATGGACGCGGGATCAACCAACAATACACCGCCTGCGGCCATAAAACGCCGCCAGTCCCATCAAAGCCACAGCCCAGGCCGGTCCATCGGCGGTTTGGGCATAGATCGTAGGCGGCAAGGCGGCTGGCAAAGCGACATCCAAAAAGCCCGCCGTGTTCAGGGGCAGCGTGTCCGTGACCCGGCCCCGCGCATCGATCACTGCGGATATGCCGGTGTTGGCCGCTCGCACGACGGGTATGCCCTGTTCGGCCGCACGCAGTTGCGTCAATGCGAGGTGCTGGCGCGGCCCTGCAAAATCCCCGAACCACGCATCATTGGTCATATGGGCCATCAACCTTGGCCGCTCAACCGCGCGGACATATCCGGGGAAAATCGCCTCATAGCAGATCATAATAAACACCGGCCCAATACCCGGCACGTCAATCGTCGCGGGGCCTTCTCCGGCCTGGTATCCACCTGCCAAACGCTCGGCCAAGCCGCCCACACCGATCAGGTCAAAAAGCGGAGCGACCAAGGGCAAGTATTCGCCAAAAGGCACCAGATGGTGCTTTTCGTAAGTGGCCGTGACTTCTGCGTCCTGCAACAAGACTGCCATATTGCGGGGCCGACCATCCAAACCGTAGGCCTGCGCGCCGACCAAAACCGGGGTGCCCCCCGCCGCATCCGCAATATCAAATCGCGCCGCTGCAGAACGGTTCAGCAACTCAGGCAGCGACGTTTCAGGCCAGATGATAAGTGTCGGGTCCGCCCCCTGAGGCGCAGCCTCTGTCGCCGTCAACGCGCGATCAAAGAAAATGGGCATGAACTCAGGCACCCACTTTTGGTGCTGCTGCGCGTTGGGCTGCACGAGGCGCAAGGTTGCGGCCTCTGGCGCGGGGGGCGGCGCGGCAGGCATCAGCGCCCCAATCGCCAGCGCGCTGACCCAAAGCCCCGGCCCCGCTAACCGCCACCGCGCAAGGTTCAGCGCCCCTGCCCCCAACAAAACCACCAGCGTCAAACCCAGCGGCCCAAACACCGCCGCCGCAGGCAACCCCGGCGATGCGATCAGGATATGCCCCGGCTGTGCCCATGGAAATCCGGTGAGGACGAAGCCGCGCAACGCCTCTGCTACGGCCAAGGTCAGCGCCACGCAAAGCGGCATCAACCGTGACCCGGCCCCCAGCCACAGGGCCAAAGCCCCCGCAGCCCCCCAAAACAGGGCCAGACCTCCTGCCAAGAAAATCAACCCAAAGGGCGCCATCCAGCCGGTCGCGGCTACGTCCACCAAGAACGGCTCAACGATCCAGTGCAGCGCGGTTGCGAAATGCGCAGCCCCAAACACCCAAGCCCGCACAAAGCCCGCCCTTGGCGTCGCAGAACCCGCAATCGCCCAAATGCCCAGCGCATAGCCAAGCAGCCCCACGGGCCATAGCCCCCAAGGCGCTTGGCCAAGGGCCGCGAAAACCCCCGCCGCCGCGCACAAAACAAGCCCCATGCGCGGCGTCAGCTGAGAAGGGATGCGGATCATAGGGGCTGGTTAATCGAGGCCGCGCTCATTCTGCGGCGGCGGCCTCGGGCAGGCGTGAGGTGGCGTTGCCGGGCAACCGCACCCGCAACCGTTTGATCCGGCGCGGATCGGCATCCACAACCTCAAACTGCACGCCAGAGGAATGGGGCACGACCTCACCCCGCGCGGGCACGTGACCCGTCAGCAGAAAGACCAAACCGCCCAATGTGTCGATCTCATCGTCGGCTTCATGCTCAAGGCTCAGCCCGATGACCTCTTCAAAGTCCTCAAGCGGCGTGCGTGCAAGGGCCACGTAACAGCCCGGCTTTTCCTCCCGCCACAGCTTGTCTTCCTCTTGGTCGTGCTCATCCTCGATCTCACCGATGACCTGCTCAATCAGGTCCTCAATCGTCACAAGGCCGTCCACGCCGCCATATTCGTCGATCACCAACGCCATATGCCGCCGCTCGCTTTGCATCTTTTGCAACAGCACCGAAATCGGCATCGACGGCGGAACATAGATCAGCGGACGCACCATGCCCGGCAGGTCGAAATCGCCCTCATCGCCATTGAACCCAAACCGCAGCGCAAGGTCCTTCATGTGCACCATGCCCACCGGCTGATCCAGCGTGCCGTCATACACAGGCAACCGCGTCAGCCCGCTGGAACGGAACAGCGCCACCAATTCACCAAGCGGCGTATCACAAGGCACCGAGACGATCTCGGCGCGCGGGATCATCACATCGTCCACCCGCAGGCGGCGCAACGCGGCCAGACCCGCAGCAGACAAAGGTGTGGGGGATGGGTCGGCGGGGCGCAGCTCGGGCACTTCAGCCCGCTTGGCGCCGAACACGCGGCTAAAAAATCCAGGCCGGGCACCAATATACCCCTCACTCGGGGCGGGCTCGGCGGGCGGTGTCTCGTCGTGAGTGCGC
This sequence comes from Thalassobacter stenotrophicus, assembly GCF_001458315.1. GTDB lineage: Bacteria > Pseudomonadota > Alphaproteobacteria > Rhodobacterales > Rhodobacteraceae > Thalassobacter > Thalassobacter stenotrophicus. The sequence goes on from NZ_CYRX01000031.1 coordinate 352,455, forward strand.
GCATGCGCAGCACTAGACGAAGGGTCGACAGATGGGTCCATGGCTCCTTTCCACATAGCGGGCGCGTTACGCGCCACTCTCCTGATATGGGTCAGGCACCCCTAGCGTGTCCAGTATTTCTACCTCTAAACGCTCCATCAATTGCGCATCTGCATCATTTTCGTGATCAAAACCCAACAGATGGAGGATTCCGTGCACCAAAAGATGGGTCACATGGGCATCAAACGGCTTTGACTGCGCCTGCGCCTCAGCCGCACAGGTGTCGTAGGCGATGGCAATATCGCCCCATTCGACCTCATGCGGGGCGGTGGGCAGATGCGGCATCGCGCCGGGCGTGTCAGCCGCGCGTTCCTCAGACGGCCACGACAGCACATTGGTCGGCGTGGGCTTGCCCCGAAATTCAGCGTTCAGCGTGGCAATCCGGGCGTCATCACAGCCCAGCACACTCACCTCACCCTCATCCAAATCCAAATGGGTCAACACAGCCAAAAGGGCCGCATGCGCGCGGCCCTCAAGGTCAATCCAACGGTCGTCTTCAAGTGAGACGTCGATGCAGGCGTCTACCTGCGCCTCAGCTTGGTGGGGCATCTTTGTCGTAAGCCTCAATGATCTTGGCGACGAGCGGATGGCGCACCACGTCCTTGGCGGTAAAGTAGTTGAACGAGATCCCGGGCACATTGTCCAAAATCCGCTCTGCATCGCGCAGGCCGCTGGTCACACCGCGGGGCAAATCGACCTGACTGCGGTCGCCGGTGATGGCCATGCGCGAGCCGCGTCCAAGCCGCGTGAGGAACATCTTCATCTGCATGGTCGTGGCGTTCTGCGCCTCATCCAAAACGACGAACGCGTTGGCCAAGGTCCGCCCCCGCATAAACGCAAGCGGCGCGATCTCAATCCGCTTTTCCTCTAGCAGTTTGGCCAACTGCTTGGCGGGCAGGAAATCATTCAGCGCATCATAAAGCGGCTGCATGTAGGGATCGACCTTATCCTTCATATCACCGGGCAAATAGCCCAGCTTTTCCCCGGCCTCCACGGCGGGGCGGCTCAGGATGATCTTGTCGACCTCACCACTGACAAACTTGTTCACCGCAACGGCCACAGCGATATACGTCTTACCCGTTCCCGCAGGTCCAATGCCAAAGGTCAGTTCATTGTCCAACAGCGCTTGGGTATAGCCCTTTTGAGCGTCCGTACGCGGCTCAACCGTCTTTTTGCGGGTGCGGATTTCAAGCGCGCCGGGGGCGAACATCTCAATCTGGTCCGTTGGCACCGCAGGCTGCGTGTTCATCCGGATCAACGCGTCGATATCCGCGGCCTCCGCCGTTTTGCCCGCCTCAAGGCGCGCATAGGCCCCCTCAAGCACTCCCGCAGCCTCTGCGGCGGCCTCTCCGTTGATCACAAGCCGGTTCCCCTGATGGGCGATATCCACGCCAAGGTGGCTCTCGATTTGTGTGAGATTACTGTTGAAAGGACCACAGAGGTCGATCAACAAACGGTTGTCGGGAAAATCCAACGCGGCAGTGGTTGCGGTGCTGGGTTGTGGCGGGTCAATCAGTGTCAAACAAAGCTCCTGCTATCTAATCCAAAAGTGAGGGACCCGCGCAGCGGTGTCCAGTGAAGAAGCGCACATTGAGAGGATTTCCCGGCCCAAACGCGCAGAATAAAGCGCGCCCGGGTGCACGCCTCGCAAACTAGAGTGGCAGAGGTGAAAATCATCACCGCCCAAAGAAAAACCGCCCGCAGCGGAGATCGCTGCAGGCGGTGTTATATTCGGCAGATGCGTCATGCTCAGATCAGGGCCCAAATCTTGGCTAGGGCGGCGGGGCGGCCCATGCGCGGGTCCTGAGCGGCTGGCCTTAGCGGGGCCTGCGCCGGACGATAAGAGATGTGAACAGCATCCTGCATATACGGTCTGATTGCGCCTTTCGTGTTGGGTAAAACCGTCGGGTCAGCGTCAGTATTCCCTATGACTGTAGCAAATATATGACGCTTGTGAAGTCACAAACACTAGATGTGCCATCGCCTGCCGGACCGGACGCGTCCGGGCTCGGCGCGCGCAGGCAGCCAAAGGGCCGTCGCACGCCACCATTTGGGCCCGCATAAAATCACCCGAACGCCGATGTTGCGGTCCGGATGGCAGTGGGTATCAAATCTGCTCCCCAAGCCTAGGGAAAGGGACACCCACCAAAGGCCCCCGCAACCCCTAGGGACAGCAGCGCGTAAAACGCCGGGCCTCTGTCACAGAGCTTTTGACAAATCGTTAAGTTTTCAGCCCGAAACACCGCCCTGAGGCGGTATTTTTACAGACAATTCAATGAATTGTTGCGCACGCGCAACAAAGGGGCAGGCAAGCTGACCTAAACCAAAACCCCCTTCAAGGAGTTCGGTGCCGCCTCCACAATCCGCACCCGCGCGACCTGACCTAACAGCTCTTGAGGCGCCTCAACGTGGCAGGCATGCAGGTGTTCGGTCTTGCCCACCAATTGCCCCTCAAACCGTCCGGTTTTCTCGAACAAAACGCGCGTTTCTCGGCCCACCATCGCGACCTGTGCGGCGCGTTGTTGATCCCCCAGCAAGGCCTGCAAACGCGCCAAACGCTCGGTCGCAACATCGTCCGGAATGCCTTCTTTTTCAGCAGCTGGCGTACCGGGACGGGCCGAATATTTGAAACTGTACGCCTGACCGTAACCGACTCGCTCCACCAGTTTGAGCGTGTCCGCGAACTCTTCCTCAGTCTCACCGGGGAAGCCCACGATGAAGTCCCCGCTCAGCAACAGATCGGGGCGGGCCGCGCGCAAACGGTCAATAATCTCGATGTATTCAGCCGCCGTATGCTTGCGGTTCATTGCCTTAAGCACCCGGTCCGAGCCTGCCTGAACCGGCAAGTGCAAATACGGCATCAGCTTGGCGCAGGTCGCATGGGCCTCGATCAGATCATCGGTCATCTCATTGGGGTGCGAGGTCGTAAAGCGGATCCGCTCCAACCCTTCGATATCGTTCAGCGCCCAGATCAGCTGGGCGAGCGACCACTCACCCCCCTCACCCGCACCGTGATACGCATTCACGTTCTGCCCCAGCAGCGTGATTTCCTTGACCCCACGCGCCACAAGCGCCTCTGCTTCCGACAGAATGCGGGCCACGGGGCGTGACACTTCGGCCCCACGGGTATAGGGCACCACGCAGAAAGCACAAAACTTGTCGCAGCCCTCTTGCACGGTCAAAAACGCGCTGGGGCGACCAAGGTTTTTACGCGCCTTGGGCAGGTGCTCAAACTTGTCTTCCTCAGGGAAGTCAGTATCGAGCGCGGCTTTACCCGCATCGACCGTTTTCATCATCTCGGGCAGACGGTGATAGGTTTGCGGCCCCACGACCAGATCAACCATAGGCTGGCGCGCCATGATCTCGGCCCCTTCGGCCTGTGCCACGCAACCCGCCACCCCGATCTTGAGGTCGGGGTTCTTGGCGCGCAAGGGCTTGTAACGGCCCAGCTCGGAATAAACCTTTTCAGCGGCTTTTTCACGGATGTGACACGTGTTGAGCAGGATCATATCCGCGTCTTCGGGCGTGCCCGTCTCAACGTAGCCTTCCGCCCCCAGCGCCTCAGCCATACGTTCGCTGTCATAGACGTTCATCTGGCAGCCATAGGTCTTGATGTAGAGCTTTTTGGGATCAGCCATTGCGCGCACTCCGGGGGGTAGGATCAGCGGCTCACCTAGCACTCCGTCGGCGACCGTTCAACCGTTGCGCCACATGCACCGGGACCCGGGCCGCAAAAAGGCGCGACCCTAGGGACCGCGCCTTACACTCAGGTCAGATGACCCATCGTTTTACCAAGCGTTCACGGCTTAGGCCTCAACGCTCTGCGCCTCAAGCGCGGGGGTGCCGTTGGGCTTGCCCGTGCGCGCAATCTCAATCTGGCGGGGCTTGAGGGCCTCTGGCACCTCACGCACCAGATCAATGTGCAGCATTCCGTCCTCCGCCTGCGCGCCGGTCACGTGGACATGATCCGCCAGTTGGAAGGTTTTCTCAAACGACCGCGTCGCGATCCCGCGGTGCAGATAGGTCCGCTGCGCGCCAGCCTTGGCCTTGGCCGCCGAGATCACGAGCGCGTTTTGCCGGACTTCGACCGACAATTCACCTTCGGAGAAACCCGCCACAGCCACGGATATCCGGTAGCCATCTTCGGCAGTTTTTTCGATGTTATACGGGGGGTAGCCACCGGTTTGCGCAGGCTCGCTGTCCAGCACACGGTCCAGCAAATCTGCCATGCGGTCAAAGCCGACGGTGGCGCGGTATAGGGGGGTAAAGTCGTAAGTTCGCATCAGGTATCCTCCAGTGAGCGACAACTGTTATTGTGCCCGGGCCCCGTGTTGGGCACCCCGGCGGGGTTATGACGGGACCCATCATTGGCGTCCCGTCAGGCAATACTTGGGAAGGGGTTTGGGCGGTTTCAAGCCCTGCGCGGTGGGTGCGTCTAGCGGCGTGCGGACACGGTTTCAATCGCGCTGACATCGCCCAGATCGGCGCGGTAGGCATCCACCAAGACCGCCAGTTCCGCGTCCATCACTGCCGCAAGCGAAACAGAGCGATCCTTCCACGCGGCCTTGGAGGAGACCACGGAAACGATCCGCACCTCATCCCCAAACCGCTGAAAGATTGGCGCGCCAGAGGCCCCGAAATCGACCTCGCACGAGAGGACCAAAACAGTGGCATCGCGGGTCAGGACCCCGCATCCATCCTCAACCGCAGGGGCATTGGATCGGCCCCGCGCATAGGACACCACCTCAACATGGGTTCCGGGATGCACCTGTAATTGCGTGCGAAACGGCCGCAGCCCCGGACCGGTGATCGGCGCAGACAACCGGACCAAGGCCAGATCGTTACCGACACGCTCCACCCTATTGCTTTGATTGAATTGATAACCGGGATGCGTCACCGCCGCGATCACCCCACGGGTCGCAAGCGCGCGCCCATCCGCAAGCCCCGCATGAAAGGACATCTCGCCTACGGAAATGCGCCGCGCCGTGGCCCTGTCGAATACACAATGGGCCGCCGTCAGAACCACATCCGCGCTGATCAGCGCCCCGGTGCAAAACCCGCCCTGCCCCAGATCAAGCCGCCCCACCGCACCGTAATGTTGCGCCAAGGTAGCGGCATCCAAAGTCCGCAGGTTGCTTTGTCCGGCTGCGGGCACGCTTGCCCACAAAACCATCGCCATCACGTAACTGAAAAACCGCATATCGCCTCCGCCGCATCTGCCCCCATCGGTCTAGGGGGCAAAGGCGGCGGCAGCGGGACGCTGGTTTAGCGAAGGAGGGGCACTTTTGTGGCAGACAGTTTCGCATCCGACGCCAGTTTGGCCGTACCTTCGGGATTGACCACGCCATTGGCATCAATCTTGTCGCCAAACGCGGGCGGTGTCGGCCCACCGGTCGCCCAATCCAACAGCTCAACAGTGTGCACAATCGGCACGTCCGTGCCTGAGCCGATCTGCATCATGCAGCCGATGTTTCCAGCGGCAATAATGTCAGGCGACTTGGCTTCCAGCGTCTCAATCTTACGCTGCTTCAGCTGCTTTGAAATCTCGGGCTGCATCAGGTTGTAAGTCCCCGCAGACCCACAGCACAGGTGGCTGTCACGCGGCTCAACAATGCGAAAGCCCGCCGCCTTGAGAAGATCCTTGGGGTGGGTTTTGATCTGTTGGCCATGTTGCAACGAACAGGCCGCGTGATAGGCCACGGTCAGGTTCTTTTTCTCACCCTTGGGCAGATCAAGGGTCATCAACAGCTCACTGATATCCATAGCGATTTCGGACACCGCTGCGGCTTTCTCCGCGTGGTCTGTGCCCTTGAACATATGGCCGTAATCCTTGACCGTCGTGCCACAGCCAGAGGTGTTGATCACAATCGCATCCAGCCCCTGCCCCTGCATTTCGCGGTGCCAAGCGTCGATGTTCTTGGCCGCGGTTGCATGGCTTTCGGAGGTTTTGCCCATGTGGTGGGTCAGCGCGCCACAACAGCCCGCGCCCTCGGCCACAACCACCTCACAGCCCATCCGCGTCAGCAGGCGGATCGTGGCGTCGTTAATATCCGTGTTCAGCGCCTTTTGCGCGCACCCGGTCATCAGCGCGACGCGCTTCTTTTTCGGCGCCGTCGGGGCAAAGCTTTGCGGGTCATCATTACGGCTAACGGGTGGGATCACCTTGGGCGCCATTTCCAGCATCGCGCGCAGGCGAGGGTCCGGCATCAGCCCCGCAAAAGGCGCGCCGATCTTGGCCAGCAGTAGCGCCACCCGAAACCGCATTGGGTACGGCAGAATGCGCGCAAGCATCCAGCGGAGCAGCCGGTCCGACAACGGCCGGTCATAGTTTTCCTCAATGTATTCACGGGCATGGTCCACCAAATGCATGTAGTGCACCCCCGACGGGCAAGTCGTCATACACGCCAAACAGCTGAGACAGCGATCGATATGTTTGACCGTTTTCTCATCAGGTTTGCGCGCGTTTTCCAACATATCCTTGATCAGGTAAATGCGCCCCCTGGGGCTGTCCAACTCATCGCCCAACACCTGATACGTCGGACATGTCGCGGTACAAAACCCGCAGTGCACACAGGTGCGCAGGATCTCATTGGAACGCGCGGTTGCGGGATCGTTAAGTTGGTCTTGGGTAAAGGTCGTTTGCATCTGTCACGCTCCCGTGGCGGTGTAGAAAAGGTCAGGCCGGGCCTGTCCGTTAGGAAAGCTCGGTTACGAGGGCGCCAGAAAACAACCCACGCGGATCGAACTGCGCCCGCAGGCCCGCGGTCAATGCCGCCACGCCCGGCGCATCCACAGGCCGCAAAGGCCCGGCGGCCCCCTTGACGCGCGTGGCGTGACCCGACACGCCAGCAAGGGCCGTGCGCACATCTTGGCCCTCAGGAACCCGCGCCCAGATCAAGCCACCGCCCCAATCCAGCATGACCTGCTGGGGCTGCAACGCCGCAACAACGCCCGGGGCATGGGATGGCCGCACCGAGATACGCCAAATATCCCCCGGTTGATCAACGAAACTGGCCACATCGCGCACGGCTTTCCAGATGTCGCTGGACGCCGCGCCTTCACTGACGCTGACCGCGCCAAAGGGGGCCAGGATCGCCTGCAATTCCTCAACGCGGTAGGCAACGGAGTCTGCAAACCCCTCCAGCCGCAACAGCACACGGCCCTCGCTCCATGCCGCACCCGACACCTCAAACGGGGACCCAAGTGCCGCCGACATCGCCGCCACCGCACCAGCGGCGTCCTCCACCTCCAGCGACAAAGTGGTTTCAACCGCAACTCCCGGCACAACCTTGAACGAAACTTCGGTCAAAACGCCCAGCGCGCCCTGCGCTCCACACATCAACTTCACCAGATCATAGCCCGTGACGTTCTTCATCACCCGGCCACCGTTCTTGATGATATCCCCATGGCCATCAACAAACCGCACGCCGATTAAACTGTCACGACAGGCCCCAACCTGCACACGGCGCGGACCACTCGCATTGGCCGCAACCACACCGCCAATGGTGCTCTCGCCGGATCGTCCCAACAGCGGCCCCATGCGGGGTGGCTCGAACGGCAAACGCTGGTTTTCCGCCGCCAACACAGCCTCAATCTCAGACACAGGCGTCCCAGCCTGCGCCACAATCGTCAACGCACCCGGCTCATACAGCGTCACGCCCGACATCCCAGCGGCTGAGATCACCTCACCCGCCCCGGTCTCAAGGCTCCGCGTGCCACCGCCACGAACGGTCAAAGACCCATTCGCCCCACGCACCATCTCAGCCACGTCTTGTTCAGTCGTTGGGGTCAACATCGCGAACCCTTCCCTCTTTGGTTCTAAAATATCCCGGGGAGCGCGAGGGGCTGGCCCCTCGCCCCGCTCTCACAGATCACGCCCGGGTTGGATAAAGGTCCTAAGCCCTAGGCCCGCCGTGCAGCACTTGTTTCCAGAGGAAAAACCTTTGCAGGGTTCAAAAGCCACTTGGGGTCAAACACGTCCTTGACCCGCATCTGCGCTTCCATATCGACGGGCGCAAACTGGTGCCCCATCAAGTCGCGCTTTTCGATCCCGACACCGTGCTCACCTGTAAGGCAGCCGCCCACATCCACACACAGCTTCAGGATTTCGGCGCCAAATGCCTCGCACAATTCCAGATCACCGGGTTTGTTGGCATCAAACAAGATCAGCGGGTGCATATTGCCGTCGCCTGCGTGGAACACGTTGCCCACGGCCAGTCCATATTCCTTGGACAGCTCGCCAATGCGGCGGAGCACAAACGGCAGTTCTGACACTGGGATCGTGCCGTCCAGGCACATGTAGTCCGAGATCTGACCAATCGCGCCGAACGCGGATTTGCGCCCCAGCCAGATCGCAGCACTCTCGGTCGCGTTCTGGGCTTGGCGCATTTCAACGGGGTCGTGGGTCGCGGCGATTTGCATGATCTGCGCCAGTTGCGCGTCGATCTCGGCGTCTGATCCCTCGACCTCTACGATCAACAAGGCATGGCAATCGGGGTATCCAGCTTTCGCGAATTTCTCGGTGGTCTCAATGCAAAGGCGGTCCATGAACTCAATCGCCACGGGCAGGATGCCCGCCTTGATAATGTCCGCCACGCAAGCGCCCGCCACTTCGTTGTCGTCAAAGCCGATCAACACAGGCCGCGCGCCCTCGGGCTTGGGCAAAATCCGCAAGGTCGCCTCGGTCACGACCCCCAACTGCCCTTCGGAGCCGCAGATCACGCCCAAAAGGTCCAGCCCAGAGGCATCCATGTGGCCGCCTCCGATCTCAACAATCGTGCCGTCCATCTGTACCAGCGTCACACCCAACAGGTTGTTCGTCGTCACCCCATACTTCAGGCAATGCGCCCCGCCCGAATTCATTGCAATGTTGCCCGCAATCGCACAGGCCAACTGACTGGAGGGATCGGGAGCGTAGAAAAAGCCGTCTGCCTCAACCGCGCCGGTGACACTTAGGTTCGTGCGGCCCGTTTGGACCCGGATGAGACGATCCTCATAGCTGACCTCAAGCACATCGTTCATCTTGGCCACGCCAAGGATCACGCAATCCGCCGTCGGCAGCGCCCCGCCCGCAAGTGACGTGCCGGAGCCGCGCGGCACCACGGGCACATCCATCGCGTGACAAATCTTGAGCACCTCGGACACTTCTTGCGTCGTTGCAGGCAGCACCGCACACAGGGGCGGGCAGCGGTAAGCTGTGAGCGCATCGCATTCGTAGGCGCGGGTCTCGGCCTCATCCTCAATCACCGCGTCACGCGGCAAAACATCTAGCAAGCGCGCCACAAGGGCCGCCTTTTTCGACATCACAAGACTGTCTGGTTTCGGCATTTCCATGGGGCGTCCTCCGGTGGCGTTCGAATTGGTAAGTAAATTATACCAATTTTTGCGTCTGACAAGCGCTTTCTCTTCGGATAGACGGAAATCATGGACATGATGGACCGCCTTTCGCTGTTTGCGCCGTTGGATTTGCTCGCTGTTGGCGTGTTGTTTGGCACGTGGTGGTTGTTGGGGCTGCTGATTGAGCATCCGCCCAAACGCTATCCATCGGTTACGGTTCTGACGTTTGAATACCGCCGTGAGTGGATGGAACAGATGATCACCCGTGATCCGCGTGTCTTTGACGCCCTGACAATGAATGGCCTGCGCGAGGGCACGGCCTTTTTCGGGTCGGGCTGTATGATCGCGCTAGGTGGGGTGTTGGCGTTGATGTCCAACACACAAAGTCTGGATGCGGTGGCGGTTGACCTAACCGCTTCGGCCCACCCGGAGGTGTTGTGGCAAATCAAGCTGCTGGCTGTGGCCGCCCTGTTGACCCATGCCTTTTTAAAGTTCGTCTGGGCCAACCGGCTGTTTGGCTATTGCGCCATTACGATGGCCGCGACGCCTAATGACATCACCGACCCAAAGGCAAAAACCCGCGCCCGCCAATCCGGCGAAATCGCCAACCGCGCGGCGGTGAACTTTAACCGTGGGCTGCGGTCGATCTATTTCTCATTGGCCGCACTTGGGTGGTTGCTGTCGCCTTATGCGTTGATCGCGACCACGGCCGTGGCGTCGTTCACACTGCTATCACGAGAGTTTGCATCGACATCCCGGGAGACTTTGCGCGACACCTAAGGGCATGAGACATGTTCTGTTCCTGACCGCGCTTGCCCTGCCCATCACGCCCTTGCCCGGCCTTGCCGATGCGCCTGTCATTCTGGGGGCCACGGCGGTGCAATCAGGTGCAACCCACACGATTTCCGTTACCCTGCGCCACGGCGACACTGGCTGGGCGCATTATGCCGATGGATGGTCTGTGCAACTGCCGGACGGGACCGAGTTGGGGTACCGCACCCTGCATCACCCCCACGTTGAGGAGCAGCCTTTCACAAGATCGCTGGGCGGCGTGAACATCCCCGAAGGCACCAAACGGTTGGTGCTGGTCCCGCACGACAGCGTGCACGGATGGGGTGACCCGTTTGAGATCACGCTGGGCAATTAAGACGTGTACGTCGCCCCCTGATAGATGGCGAAAACGCGGCCATGCAAATCCTCAATCTCAACCAATGGGTCCGGCAGATTAAAGGGCGGCAAGGACAGGTTCCAATCCGTGTACCGAAAGGCGCTACCGGTTTTGCGGGCGCGCTTGGTATCATCCGGGTTCTCTGGGGCATGGGCAAAGTGTGACAGGGCAAAGTAGCGGCTTGGCAGGTTTTGCATCCGTTGGACGATGAGCTGGGCATCGTCGCGGCGCAGGTGGTTGATCGTCTCACGGCAGACAAGCAGATCACAGGCATCCGGCGCGAAGGAGGTCGCGTCGCCCACCTCAAATGAGATATTGTCGAAACTGCGCAAAGCGGCCTTGTTGCGGTTGATCGCCGTTGAACTGATATCGACCCCGTGGAACCGTACATCCGTCTGCGCAAAGGCCAGCGCGGTCGGCCACCACGCCATCCCCCCACAGCTTAGGTCCACGATTGAGCGGATCTTTTCGCGATCAATGAAGCGGGCCAGTTTTACGCACATGGGCAACACGGCAGACAGCTCACTGCCCGGGCCGCTGCCACCGCCCGCTGAGGTCCACATCTCATTGTCATAAATGCGATTGAAGGAGTGTGAATAAGACTCGTTCGCATCACCAGCCTTGAGCGGCTGGAGGGTTGTTAGGGATTTTCGAACCAACCGTTTCAAAATGGCGTTTGCCATGACTTTGTTAACCTCACTACCACCAACAGTGGACGGACGTTAATCAGGTTTACTTGGCTCGGGCGACACTATTTTGTCACCCGGCCTTAACCTAAGGTCAATTCGGCAGGTTTCAGCCCATTAAGGCCTAGGCGCGGTGGGCACCAGCAGCGAGATCCGCCACGTAGGACAAGACGTCCGAAACGCTGTCACCGCGTGCGATACGTTCCACAATCGCGGAGCCGACGACGGCACCGTCTGCGACGGCAGCGATATCTTGGGCAGCCTCTGGCGTTTTGATGCCAAAGCCCACGATGATCGGCAGCTCGGTCTGGGATTTGATGCGCGCGACTTCGGGGGCGACCAGCTCAGCGCTGGCGGAGGCGGCACCGGTGATGCCGGTGATCGACACGTAATACACAAACCCAGAGGTGTTTTGCAGCACTTTCGGCAGGCGTTTGTTGTCGGTCGTGGGCGTCGCGAGGCGGATGAAGTTCAGGCCCGCTTTTTGCGCAGGAATACACAGCTCGGTGTCTTCTTCGGGTGGCAGGTCCACGACCAGAAGGCCATCAACGCCCGCTTCTTTTGCATCAATCAGGAATTGGTCCACACCGCGATTATAGATCGGGTTGTAGTAGCCCATCAAAACCACGGGCGTCGTTGTGTCTTGGGCGCGCAGTTCGCGCACGATGTTGAGGGTGCGTTCCAGCGTCATACCCGCCTCGAGCGCGCGCTGCCCAGCCAACTGGATCGTGGAGCCGTCGGCCATCGGGTCCGTAAAGGGGACGCCCAGCTCAATAATATCGACACCTGCTGCCGGCAGCCCCAGCACTACGTCACGGGCGGTTTCATAATCCGGGTCCCCTGCCATCACGTAGGAAACGAAGGCTTTTTTGCCCTCAGCACGGAGGCGATCAAAGGTGGCGTCGATACGAGTCATATTGGGCTTCCTCAAGGTCTGCGCCATGCCTTTTGGGGCACCTTTGGGCCAAAGGCAAGCAACTGGGCCCCGGCCGCGGGTTCGCATGTCAGTTGCATCCGCCCGGGCGCTTGCATAAAGGGAAGCGAAACCGTGATTAGGAGAGCGTTATGGGCTTTAAAATGGGTATTGTCGGAATGCCGAACGTGGGCAAATCCACCCTGTTCAACGCGCTCACCAAAACGGCCGCGGCTGCGGCGGCGAACTTTCCGTTCTGTACGATTGAGCCAAACGTCGGTGACGTGCCCGTACCGGACGCGCGCCTTGATACGCTCGCTGAGTTGGCGCAATCCAAATCGATCATCCCCACCCGCATGTCATTCGTTGATATCGCCGGCTTGGTGAAAGGCGCATCCAAGGGCGAAGGTCTGGGCAACCAGTTCTTGGCCAACATCCGCGAAACCGACGCGATTGCGCACGTGCTGCGGTGTTTTGAGGATGACGACATCACCCACGTGGATGGCCGCGTAAACCCCGTTGAGGACGCCGAAACCATCGAGACTGAGCTGATGCTGGCCGACATGGAGAGCATCGAGAAGCGTCTTCAGGGGCTCAGCCGCAAGGTGCGTGGCGGTGACAAGGAAGCGGTTCAGCAGGAGCGTTTGCTGAAAGTTGCCCTCGCGATGCTCGAAGACGGCAAGCCCGCACGCATGGTAGAGGTCGACGCCGATGACGCGAAGGCCTGGAAGTTGCTGCAACTTTTGACGTCCAAGCCGATCCTATATGTGTGCAACGTCGATGAGGGATCTGCCGCGACGGGCAACGCCTTTAGCGCGCAAGTGGCGGAGATGGCCGCAGCGCAAGGCGCCTCGCATGTTATCATCTCAGCCGCGATCGAAGAAGAAATCAGCCAGCTGGACGCCGACGAAGCCGCCATGTTCCTAGAAGAAATGGGTCTTGAGGAAGCCGGGTTGGACCGTTTGATCCGCGCAGGCTACACCCTGCTGAAGCTGGAAACCTATTTCACCGTCGGCCCCAAAGAGGCCCGTGCATGGACCATTCCACACGGCACTATGGCCCCCCAAGCGGCGGGCGTGATCCACGGTGATTTTGAGCGCGGTTTCATTCGGGCCGAGACGATTGCCTATGATGACTTCGTGTCATTGGGCGGCGAGCAACCCGCCAAAGAAGCAGGCAAAATGCGTGCAGAAGGCAAAGGCTACGTCGTCAAGGACGGGGACGTGCTGCACTTCTTGTTCAACACGTAGACCTACATTGATTGTCATCGGATGACCCTTTGGCGCGGCTTTCTTGAGCCGCGCCTTTGCGTTGTCGCGGCGCAATATGCGCCCTGCCCCTATCAAATTGATCGGCCGGCCCTATCTATGGGCTCAGCATATATCGGAGCTTTCTATGACCTACACGCCCCCCAAAGTCTGGACCTGGGATGCCGCCTCTGGTGGCGAATTTGCGTCCATCAACCGCCCCATCGCAGGTGCGACCAAAGACGCCGAGCTGCCCGTCGGCGCGCACGCCTTGCAGCTATATTCATTGGCCACGCCAAACGGCGTCAAGGTGACCGTCCTGCTCGAAGAGTTGCTAGAGGCCGGGATCACAGAAGCCGACTATGACGCATGGCTCATCCGGATCATGGAAGGCGATCAGTTCGGCTCGGGCTTTGTGGATGTGAACCCGAACTCCAAGATTCCAGCATTGATGGACCATTCCACCACGCCCCCCACCCGCGTCTTTGAAAGCGGCGCGATCCTGTTGTATCTGGCTGAGAAGTTCGGGGCCTTCCTTCCCAAAGATCCCGCAGGCCGGACCGAGGCGCTTAACTGGTTGTTCTGGCAAATGGGCAGCGCGCCCTATTTGGGCGGCGGCTTTGGCCATTTTTACGCCTATGCCCCTGAAAAATTTAAATATCCTATCGACCGCTTCACAATGGAAGCCAAGCGCCAGTTGGACGTGTTGGACCGGCATTTGGCCGAGCATGAGTGGTTTGCGGGCGACATGTATTCCATCGCGGACATCGCGATCTGGTCTTGGTACGGGCAGTTGGTGTTGGGCCGTCTCTATAGCGCGGCTGAGTTCCTCGACGTCGAAAGCTACACGCACCTGATGGCCTGGGCCAAACGCATCGACGCCCGCCCCGCCGTTCTGCGCGGTCGCATGGTGAACCGGTCCTTTGGCGAGCCAGAGATGCAACTTCACGAGCGCCACTCGGCTGCGGACTTTGAGACCGAGACGCAGGATAAAAAAGCGGCGAAATAAGCCCCTTGGCGGAGATTATGGGCTTGTTCCCCATCGCAGGCTCCCTTAGACACGGCGGCGGAGACGTGGCCGAGTGGTCGAAGGCGCTCCCCTGCTAAGGGAGTAACGTGCAAGCGTTCGAGGGTTCGAATCCCTTCGTCTCCGCCACCCACACCACTTCGAGCGCCGTCGGATTGTTCATAGACGCAATTGGTCTGACGAGCGTACTGCTGCTTCTCTCAAATCATCCACGGCTTCCAACCGAACCCTGACGCCAGCGAGGCCCGCGTCGGGGGGTGTTGTTGGATCTCGCTTAGATCGCGAGGCCCAGTTTTGTGACGTGGATCTCAAACGTTGGGTGCATGTCCGCTCCGATCACGTTGGCTTTGTGGTGACGGTAGATGGAGCGCCAATAGGGTTGGATAATCACGCCCTCGTCCTGCATAATCTGTTGCAGCTTGGCCATCACCTCACGGCGTTGATCAGCGTCTGCAATTGCCAAAGCATCCGCCAAAAGCGCGTCAAACTCTGCGTTTGCGAATGCGCTTTCGTTCCAAGGTTCGCCCGAACGATACGCCAGCGCGAGCACCTGCACGCCCAAAGGCCGCTGCGCCCAATCCGTCGTAGAGAGCGGGTACTTTGCCCAATCATTCCAGAACGTTGCCCCCGGCAAAACCGTGCGCTGCATCGGGATGCCCGCATCACGGATCATCGCGGCGGCGGCGTCCGAGGTATTTTTGCGCCACGTGTCGTCGATTGACACCAAGTCGTGTTCGAAATCTGCCATCCCGGCCTCGGCCATCAGGGCCTTTGCGCCAGCAGGGTCGAACACGGGCGCCGGCAATTCGGCGTATTCGGGATGGATCGGGGAAACGTGGTGGTTTTCGGCCACGCGACCGTTGTCCGAAAAACCCAATTCCAAAAGAACCGAGTTATCTACGGCCATCGCAAGCGCCTTGCGAACGCGGGCATCCGCGTAGGGTTTGATCCCGTTTACTTCGGCCTCTTGGTTGGCGCGGATCACGACCGTGTTTGCCGTGACAGCCTCAGACTTGGACCACCCGATAGCGTCCATCACCAAGATGAAATCGCCGATCGACTCGTAGACCATATCGACTTCACCCGCGTCCACGGCAGCTACGATACCCGCCTGCTCCGTTCCAAAGTCGAGGTATTCAATCCGGTCCAAATAGGCACCGGTGCCCCACCATGTGTGGTTCTCATTCTTGACCAAGACCGCTTTTACGCCGACCTCAAAATCGCCGGGCAAATAAGGGCCAGTCCCGATGGGATTTTCCAACGGATCGCCTGTGAAACCTTGGTGCACAATGGCCGCTGGATAGTCCGAGAACCCTGCGATCAGCGTGATGTCGGGTTGGCCAAGCGTCAGGCGCACGGTGCTATCGTCGACGACCGTGATAGCACCTTCACGGGCGATCCCGGTTTCGGCGTCCACCAACGAGCCCATGCGGGAGGCCATGGAGTTGCCCTCAACCGCGGACTCGCACCAGCGCGCAATGTTGAACGCGACGTCCTCAGCGGTGAAAGCATCGCCGTTGGTCCACGTGACACCTTGGCGGACCTTAAGAGTGTATTCCGTGGCATCCGCATTGACTTGCCAAGCTTCCAGCAGCATCGGCTCAAAGCTGCCATCAACCTGATATTCCACCAGATATTCCAGATATCCGCGGGTGAAGTTCGACATTTGCGGCCAGTCATACGTGCGCGAATCCTTCAGCGCTTTGACGGTTGATTCAATGCGTAATGTGCCGCCCGCCTGCGCGTGGGCAGCGGCACGAGCGGGTTGTGCGGCCCCCAACAAGCCGTATGCAGCGGCAGTTGTGACGCCCAAAGACGTCGCACGGGTCAAGAATTCACGGCGCGACAAGGTTCCGGCGCGGACCTCATCTGCATAGGCGCTGACAGCGGAATGGATGTGTTTTGGATCGGTCATAAAACGCTCTTCGGTTTTGATGAAAACTTGGGAGCCGCGCCCCCTATCAGGCTACAAAGCGGCTCAGAGCGCGGTTGTCGCACCCATTGATCGAAGATAAAAAATAGCTCAAAAACGACATTGTTGATAAAATACGACATCCAGCACGAGCGCAATAAGCGTTCAACCGATGGGCTAAAATAGCCAAAAAACCGCCATTTTGATCTGCTTGATGGGGGTTGATTGATACCGACTTGCGCCGCTGTGCCGGTTCGACGAGGCCACCTGATGACTGCGGTCCTGGCCACAGAAACCCGCCAGAGTTGTATTTTAGCACACCGCGTTGTCATTGACCTGCAAAGAAAAATTGCCTTAAGCCGCAGGCGATACATTTACTGGATCGGGCAACGCATCGCCCAAGCCCCCTACCCCAAGGAAGATCACGAACATGCCCACGGCTTTTATCACTGGCGGCGCGAAACGCATCGGAGCCGAGATTGCCCGGGCCTTAGTGACCGCCGGTTTCAAGGTCGCGGTGCACTATAATACATCGCACAGCGAGGCCGAGACCCTGAGAGCCGAGCTGAACGCGATCACCGCAGACAGCTGCGCCGTGTTTCAAGGCGATCTGAGCGACAGAGCCAGCCTGACCCGTGTCTTTTCGGATGTGATCGACTGGCTTGGCCCCCTCAACTTGCTAGTTAACAATGCCTCAATGTTCATGAACGATGACATCGGCACCATTGATGAGGCACAGTTCGACGGCCACATGGCCGTTAACCTGAAGGCGCCCGTTTACCTAGCAGAGCTGACCGCCGCACAGTCGCAGGGGTTGGAAGACTGCCTCATCGTGAATATGCTGGACAACAAAGTCTTTGCGATGAACCCCGATTTTTTCACCTACACGCTGAGCAAGGCGGCACTGTTCACAGCGACACAAATGTTAGCCATGCGGTTCGGTGGCTTTCCGCGCGTGGCGGGCATCGCGCCGAGCATTACATTAATTAGCGGCAAGCAGTCTCAGGCAAACTTTGAAAAAAGCAGCCGGATCAATCCATTGGGTCGTCAAGTTACCCCTGCCGAAATCGCTCAGACCGTTTTGTTCATGTGGGATACCAAAAGCTACAATAATCAGATCCTCACAATCGACGGCGGCCAGACCCTGTGGGAGCTGCCACGGGATGTTGCCTTTTTGGTGAAGGAAGGTTTGGTCGATGACTGACTACACGATCAAGATTGAGGATCTCTGCGTTGAGATGTTCCTGGGGCTGCATGCCTTTGAGAAGGAGAAAACTCAGCGCGTGTTCATCTCGATCGAATTGGATGTTGAGGGCGTTAATGTCTCTCAGGGCCAGTTTTTTGACTATGATCATGTGGTCGACTACGTGCGCGGCTTTAACCAACAGCGCATCGAGACACAGGAAGAATTAACCGCAATGATCCACGCCCACGTAATGGCGCGTGGGTGCCGGGCCGCGCGCGTATATTCACGCAAGCCGGACGTGTACCCCGATTGCGCATCCGTGGGCGTTGTGTACCGCGGCTAGCCGCCCCTTAGAATTGCGCGCGAAAGGTCAGGCCAAACGCCTGTTCTTGGTCGCCAGTTTGCTTTGAGGTCGGAGAGGCGAGATATCCCTCTAGCCGTCCAAGGGCAAAATCGTATGACGCGCCTAGTCCGACCGAGGTCCGCAAATCGGACGTGTTTTGCAGCGTGCCCGAGGGCGTAACGGGACTATCCAGCCCCCATACGCGGCCCACATCCACGAACCCAAACACATCCACGCCGGGTAAATCTGCCAAAACGGGCAGCACAACATCCGTGCGAAGCGCGCCAAACCGGGTCCCGCCCAGATCGGTCACGACCGCGCCATCGATATCACGCACGCTGACCCCACCACGCTCAAACCCGCGCAACGATGCCCCGCCCAAAACGAAGCGATCAGTCGCGCGCGTCACGGCACTGCCCTGCCCCGCAACATGCCCCAGCTCAAGCGTTGAGCGCAGCGCAAAGCCCCCAGGCAAGGGCGCAAATACATTGACCTGCCCCTCACTCCGTACCAGTTTTGCATCCCCGGCAATGCCATAGTCCACACTGACCAACGCGCCCCATGTTAAGCGATTAGCGTTCGGATTAGTTGCCCCAAAACGGTACGAAAGACCAAATTCGGTCGCGTCCTGCGTGCCCGTATCGCCCTGCAAAATCGCCGAGGCCGTGGATGCGACATCGCTGATTTCTGTCTCGGTGAATGTCACACGCGCCTCGATTTGGCCGCCGCCTACATCCGCCTGGACATAGGGTGCAATAGACATGCGTTCGTAGTCGAACAACGTGTTGTCATATTCATAGGCGCCGTAAAACAAGCGTACGCCAACCCCAGTAGTTTCGGACAGGGCATCATTGTCAAACACACGGAGCCGCGCGGTCTGTACCTCTTGGGCGACGATGATTTCACCCAGAACGTCAGCCCCCAATCCCAACGCGTTTTCAAGCGATAGGACAGCCCCGCCAAACACTCCAGTATCGCTGTCATAGCCCAGTCCAAATGTCAGAAGCCCCTCATAGGATGGGGTTTCATCGACGGTCACAATCAGTCGTGGGCCCTCTGACCGGATGCGGATAAAGTCAAACTCACCGGTGAATTCCAATGCCTCAATCGCGGCGCGCAGATCATCGGCGTAATAAATTTCACCCGGCCGAAGGTTGGCCGTGGCCAAGACATCTTGGTCGCTAAACCGCGCGTTACCGTTGACAATAATTTGGCTAAAGGCGCGCGGCACGTCTGCCCCTGCTGTGCTGCCAATGATGCTGGCTGCTATCGCGCTACAAACGGCACAGGCTGCGGCCGTCGATCTCAAATAACCCATAAAAATCCCTTATTCCCATCGACATGCCGCGCAAATACGGACGGTCAAGTGAGTAGCTGCCAGACATAGTTCCGACGCACTCACTAAACGGTTCAGAGCCGTCGCGCGCACGCGTGAGGATGCTCAGCAATTTTGATACCAAACCTGAAAACCATTTCCGCAAAAGACACAATAAGCCCCGAAACACGGCATAAGAGGGGCAAATGATTGCAAAAATACAATCCTTCTCAATCGGTGTTAATAAAGGTTAATAATAAGTTTATAAATAGTTAATGGTTGCCCTCAAAAGATAGTAAATTTGATTTAAGACACTGAGTGCAAGGATTATTCATGTCCGGAAAGTATATGGCGGCTGCGGCCGCGCTGGCCTTTGTCGCGGGTTGCACTGGCGAAGGCTCCATCGGGTTATCGCCGGGGGACGTGCCGGGTATACGCGCGATGAACCCATCCGTTGGCGAAGAATTGGACGCCAACCGCGATGGTGTGTTCATGAACGCTTCGCAGGCGCGCACACGGCTTGATAGCTTTCCGGGCAATGGTGAATTTGACCTGTCGAGTGAAGACCTCAGCAACGGTCAATGGCCCGTCGATACCATCACCTATAAGGCCTTTCGCAACACATCGGACCGGGCGATCTATATTCGCCGCGCGTTGGGGCGTTATGCTCTGATCGAAGCCCGCGAGCGGGGCCTTGGCACATCGCTGAACGGGGTGCGCCGGGTGGCACATATTTCGGCACCCTCAACGGCTGGGGAATGGTGGGTCCGGTCGGCCCATCGTGGCGATCTGTTGCCAAGACAGCGCGCGCAGAAAATCTCATTGCCAGACATCATCAACGCGACCGTCCGCAACTCATTCCAAATCGCAGCGTTCGGTGACCTGCCCGCCATTCGCGGCACAGCGATCCAAGAGGCCCGGGGCCGTTTCGTGCCTGAAATCTTTGCCGACGCCAGCATTGAACGCCGCGATGAGTTCGCCACAAGTCCTGCAAGTGCCGGCGGTGCCACTCGTCTGACCACGGACGAGGATGATGTCGAATTTGGTGTCCGAAGCCGTCTTCAAACCGGTGGTGAGATTTCGCTCTCCCAACGGTTCACCACCACTGACACCAACGACACCGCGTTTATCCCCGGGGAGCAGACCGTGTCTCAGACCGCGCTAACTTATGTGCAACCTCTCCTTCGCGGTGGTGGATTTACCTATACCGATAGCACCCGGCGCATCGCCAACATGGACACCCAGATCGCTGTAGAGGAATTCCACCGTCAAGCCTCCGCCCATCTATTGGAGGTCGAGCGCGCCTATTGGAACCTGTATGTCGCGCGGTCTGTCTATGCCCAGCGCCGTCATCTGGCCGGTCACGGTGCCCAAATCGCCGAGCAAATCGGCAACCGTGAGGGGATCGATGCCGATCCAGTCCTGATCAATCGCGCACGGTCTCTGGCCTCACAGTGGCGGGCCGATATGGTTCGTGCCAAAGCCGCGATGGAGAACGCTGAATTCCGGCTCGCGGCTCTTGTCAATGACAAGCGGCTTGGACCCGCTGATGTTGAGGTGCTGCCCACGTCGGCCCCGAACGGTGCGCTGCATCTGTTGTCCACCAACGACACGATCGAGGCTGTTTTCATCCACCGTCCTGAAATCCAGCAAGCGATTTTACAGTACGAAGCCGCCCTTCTGCGCGAAGGAATGGCCGCCAACGAAAGCCTGCCCGAACTGGACCTTGTCTTAGAGGCCCGCAGCGAAGGGGGCACGGGCGGGCGCAGCCTAGGGGATGCGTTTGACGACCAATCGGGCAACGTCGGGACCTTGGTCGGGTTGAAATTCTCGGTCCCGCTGGGGTTTGACGAACGCGACGCGCGGTATCATCGCCGCCGGATCGAGACGGTCCAGCAGGAGCGTCAGGTCATGTCCGCGATCTCAACCGTGTTACTGGAAGTAGACGTGTCGGCGAACGAATACATTGTGGCCTGCAATGATCTGGTCGCCCAGCGACGCGCGCTTGAGGCCGCACAAGCCGACACAAACGCCATCCAAGCCCGCTGGGACGAAGGTATCGGCGACGCCGGGATCGAACTGCTGTCGGCACTGCTGACGAGTTATCAAAACCTCCAAGCCAGTGAGCAAGCCGTTGCCACAGCCCGCGCCACACGCGAAATCTCAGCCGCAAATTTGGCTCGCGCGCGGGGTTTGTTGCTGGACCGTTGGGGCCTGTCGATGAACCTGACCCGTGATATCCGGGGCGAGCAGACCTACCAACTCGCGCGGAGCGGCCGTGATGGTTAAGACCATGCGCCGCACGCACCAATGCCACAGTCGCGCGGGGTCCGCATCATGAAGGATCTGCCACGTTTCGAGCCACTAGAAGACCGCATCGTTCTGGACGGTGAGGCCCAAGTCACGGTGTCCGGCCCCACGGATGTGGAACTAGGTGCCCAAGATGTCGAGTTCACCCTGACCTTCGACAACCTGCACAGTACCGACACGGGATACCTGCCGTTCATCGACGTCGTACTGCCGACGCTCGGCCCAGACGGGTATGACGGCGTGTCCTTCGACAGCGCTACATTCTTGGGCGGCGCGATTGATACAACACAACTGGTGTTCGACACCGCTGGCGAGGCCGTGCACCCGATCGCCACCGACACCCTTGGCGACCCGTTGATCGTAACGGGCACGCCGGGTGAAACCCTGCTGGTTTTCACCCTGCCCTACGGCTCGTTCTCACCGGGAAACCCCGCCGTTGACGTGGTGATGACGCTCGATTTCTCGGACGAGGCCGATCTGAACCATACCGTTGACCTCGAAACACGGGCTGGTTTTGCGCTTGGCAATGACCCGCTCGACAATCCGGCGGCCGACCCTTCGACCCTTAGCGCATTTTCCACAACAAGCGTCGGCAAGACGCTGTTTGAGTTGACCAAAACCAACAGCGCACCAGAGAATGAGGCCGCCACTGGCCCAAGCTATGTCTATGAATACACGCTAGAAGTCACCGTAGCCCCCGGACAAACCCTGACGGATTTCAATCTGGTCGACACGCTCCCGCCCGAGATCGTCTACATGGGCAATCTCACGATGTCGCCCACAGCGACGATCAACACCGAGCCAACCGTGGGCCAGCCCGCAGGCACAGGCAACAACACGCTCGACCTGACATTCGCATCCATTGTGGGCAATCCGGTCACCGGCAATGCCGTCGTGACATTTGACTACTACATCGATGAAACAGCTGCCGGGACGACGGCCCCGACCATTCCCGTAAATTCGGGCGATCCTGCAAGCGTGATCAACACTGTGACAGGCAGCGGCCAGTGGGATCCGCTGGACACAAACGACCCAGTTGAGACGATCTCAGCCACCGCAACCAACCGCCAAGAGGCCGTTTCGCTCGCCGTCCAAAAGAGCGCGACATTGGTGGATGACACCAATCTGACCGGCGTCATCAGCCCCGATGACGTGTACCGCTTCACGCTTGAGGTTCAGGTCTCCGATTACTTTACCTTTGGTGACCTTGAGGTCACGGATGTTCTTGGCAATGGGTGGGAGTATTTGAACACCGGCAGTTACGTCCCGACCCTAACCACCACCGAAAGCAGTGGTGGCGCCGTCACGAACGCCGCTTTGCTTCCGCAGGAAACGACGAGTTTTGATAGCAATACCGGCAAGACGACCGTGGTCTGGGATATCAGCCAAGCGCTCGTGGACGCCGGTTCTGATGCGATCCTGACCGGTGATGACGCAGACGGCACGCCCGGCGGTGCCAGCACAACGGCGACAATCACGTATTACGCCCGTATCCTTGGGAACCTAACGGACGATGGCAACATCGGCGAAATCCCGTTCACGCAGGGCGATCTGTTGCGCAACACCGCCACGATCTCGGCCAGCGTTCGGGAAAACAGCGATCCGACCAACACCCTCGGGACCGAGACCGACGATACCAGCACCACCCTGCAAACACCCTTTGGGCAGATCGACAGCAAGACGGTATCCTTCATCAACGGCGCGGCACCCACACCCGGCCTGCCGATTTCGGCGGGCGATGAGGTCACGTTTAGCATCATCTACACCGCCCCTCTTGGGTCGTACGAAGACCTCGAAATCATCGACAACCTGCCACAGAACGTGTTCGATTCCACGGAAATCACCACGTTCAACAATATCGTCAGCGGCACGCCCCCCGCAGCAGGGGTGGCGCAGTTTGGTCTGGCGTCGCAGGACTATGTGGATGCGGGCGGTGGCCCCCCAACCCTGTCTGGCGTGCCCAATGACAACCAGATCAACTACGATTTCGGCACCTTCACCGCCGAGCCCCGCGAAACCGTCCGGATCGAGATCCTGTTCACCACCACCGTGATCGATGCCATTTTTGCCGATGGTCTGATGCTGACCAACCAAGCAACGGCATTTGAAGATAATGTGGTCAACGGCATGGTGGATACGACCGCCATCGCGAATTTTATCTACGGCCAGCCGGAACTGGCGATCACTAAGGGCGTGATTGCGACCGACAGCACGGACCCTGATGTGGCGTTTTCCGCGACCGAAGGCCCGGTGACGTTCACAGCACCAGGCAACAGTGGGGCACGGTTCAGCGGCACGATCAGTTCGGATGCCCTCGACACAACGCCCATTGATGCCGACCTTGAGGGGATCGATGCGGGCGATCTTGTGACCTTTGCGATTGTGGTCGAGAACACAGGCAAAGCGCCCAGTGGGGCCTTTGACGTCACGATTACCGATACCCTACCTGCGGGCTTTGGGGTGCCCACCGGTGGGCTGAACCTGTCGGTGACGGACGGCACAGGCACCCGTGCAATCACCTACACTGGCGATCTGTTTTCTGGCGGCATGGTTCTGGATGATCGCAGCTCTGAGGGCGCATTGTCGGCCTTTGACGGCACCTCCGGTGAGAACCTCGTGATCATCACCTACGACCTTGTGGCCGAGCAAACCGTAAAAGCCGGCGACGTGATGGAAAACACGGCCACTGTCACGAACTTCACTGCCTTTGAAAGCTCAGGCGGCACATCCGCGATCAACCGCGCCGACGCCAGCCTGACTGATACCGCCAAGGCAGAGGTCGATGCGGTCGACATCGTCAAAACCCTTGAGGGTCGTGAGATCGGGGTACAACGCGCCAATGAAGTCATGGTCGGTGAGGAATTCACCTTTGAGGTCAGCATCAATCTGCCTGAGGGCAGCTATGAAAATGTCATCCTGTCCGATGAGGTCAGTGTCGGCGGCGTGTTTGGCGATTTTGATATGCTCTCGGCGGTTATCACCGCCTGGAACACGAATGCCCTAACATCATCAAACGGGATCACACTTGGCAGCCTCGGGACCGTGGCCAACGACAATAAAAGCGTTAGTTTTGACGTCGGCGACTTGGTTAATCTGGGCAACAACTTCCTCTCCGATGATGTGATCACCTTCGAAGTTACCGCCCAATCACTTGGCGGGCAGACCGCAGAGGCAGGCGAACAACTCACCAACAAAGCGAAGTTTGTGGCGGATGGCGTCAGTGAAGATGTCTCTAGCCGGGTTGAATTGATTGAGCCGCAGCTCACCATCGACAAAACCGCACCCAATAACGGGGTGCGCGCGGGCCAGACGGTGACCTACACCATTGAGGTCGACAACCCAGTCCAAGCCCACGATGCGCCCGCCTATGATCTGGTTCTAACCGATCTGTTGGACCCTAGCATCGACCTTGTCGTGGGAAGCGTCACCGTGACGGGTGGCACAGGCACGACCATCGTGACCGGCAACACCAGCAGTGACGCGACGCTTAAAATTACAGCCGATATGCTGGATGTGGGTGAGACCCTGACGATTTCGTATCAAGCCGTGGTCAACTCATCGATTGAAGCGGGCACTGTAATCGACAATACCGCAAGCCTGACGTTTGACAGCTTGCCCGACGACAACGCATCAGATGAACGCGATTACGCGATCTCGGACGATGCGAGCGTGATATCGAAAAAGCCGACAGCCAACAAATCCGTCTCGGCGACCTCCAACCCCGATACATCCGGTCGCAACCTAGCGATCAGTGAGACGGTCACCTACGATATCGTTATCACCCTGCCTGAGGGCACGAACTCTGACTCGTCCCTTCGGGACATTTTGCCGACCTCGCCGGGCACGCTTGATCTGATCTCGGCAGAGGTGATTTCGATTGGGTCCAACATCTCGGGCTCGGCGTTGAGCGCCGGTGCGACCGGCACAGTGAACGGCAACATCATTGATTTCGATTTTGGTGATCTGATCAATGCCACCGACATGGTTCAAGACACACGCGATGAAATCCTCGTGCGGGTTGTGGCCCAGCTCAACGATGTGACAGGGAATGACGCGGGCGATAGGCTTACGAACAAAGCTAAATTCATGACCGACCAGACAGTCGTCTGGAACAGTGAACATATCTGGATTGTTGAGCCAGATATGCAGATCGAGAAATCGACTGATGTGGCAGAGGCGGATGCCGGTGACACGGTGGTCTATACGATCACCGCCACCAATGCTGGGGGTGCCCCGGCCTATGATATCATCATTGATGACGGGATCACCGATCCCAACCTAGAGTTCAGCTCTCCGTACGCATCCAGCATTCGGATCATGGATGGCAACACCGACGTAACACCAACCGGCGCTGACGCCCCCAGCCACGTGTTTCCGACCCCATCGGATGGATTGCAGGCAGTCATACCTGTGCTGATGCCCGGGCAATCCATTGAGATCACGTATGAAATGGTCGTGAAAGAGGGCGTCGCATTCGCAAGCAGTATCGACAACACCGCCACAGTCACCCGCTACGACAGTGACCGAGCGGGTGACACCACCGATCCCGATGATGGCCGCGTTTATTCTGGCCCGTCTGACACGCATAGGTTGCCCACACCTGACCCGCAGGTGACAAAAACCCTTGTGAGCTCGGACGACCCCCTTACCAACGGGGCCTCTGTCGGGATCTCAGAGACCCTGACATATGAAATTGAGATCGTCTTTCCTGAGGGCATATCCGATGTGATCTTGGTGGACGCTCTGCCCGCTGGGCTGACGCCGATTTCGGCCGAATTAACAACGTTCCACTCCAGTGTCAGCAGCGACAACCTTGCCCAGGGCGACACAGATACCTCGTCGAGTTTCATCACCCTCGGGTCGGACGGCGGTTTCGTCTTTGACTTCGGGACCATCGACAATGAGGGCGACAACAGTGCGGCCAATGACACGGCATTAATCACAGTCGTGGCACAGGTCACCGATATCGCCGCAGTCCAAGGCGGCGGAACCCTCGTGAACGAGGCACGGCTCAGCTTGGTTGATCCCAGTACGGGCACGGTTCTGACGCATCCCAACACCGGGCAGCCACAGACCTTCACCGACGACGCCACCGCAAACGTGGTCGAGCCTGAACTCGACATCGACAAAAGCGTTTCGCCAAGTACAGCCGATGCTGGCGATACCGTGACCTATACCATCCTGACAGAGAACGTCGGGGGCGGCCCGGCCTACGACATTCTCTTGAACGACCCGCTTGATGACGTGGCACTTATTCTGCCAAGCACCCAAAGCGGGACGATCAAAATCCTGAATGCCAACGGCGTGGACGTAACCCCCAGCGGGGCGGATGCCCCTACCCTCGTCTATCCGACGAGCAGCGATGGGCTGCGGGCCAGTATCCCGGTCCTAGAGGCGGGCCACACAATTGAGATCGTCTTTGATGCGACCATCATCAACACGCTTACGTTCTCAACCGCCGTGAACAACACTGCCGAAGTCACGCGCTTTGACAGCGACCCCGACGGGGATGAGACCGATGCCGACGATGGTCGGGTCTATGACAACACGCTTGCTGGCTATACGGTGCCTACGGATACGGCTGTCGTTACCTCACCAGATGTGCAGTTAACGAAAACGGTGCTTAGCACGGGCGACACAAGCACATCAGGCAGCAGCGTCGCCATTGGCGAGACGATTACTTATGCCCTGACAATGACCCTGCCCGAAGGTATCGCTGACCTGACCCTGACTGACACGCTGCCCACGGGGCTAAGCGCAGTCTCAGCCGAGATCGTATCCATCGGCAGCGGCACGAGTGTGACAACCGCCAATATCAATGCGGGCGACACCGAAACGTCCAGTTTTGTGACCCTTACCTCCGGCACGGTCACGTTCGATTTTGGCACGGTCACAGTGGCTGCGACTGATGATGCGGCTGCGAGAGACGAAACCATCGTCATCCACCTTGTCGCCCAAGTGCAGGACCTGCCCAGCGTGGATGCAGGAGACCGACTGCGCAACACAGGGCGGCTAGATGTGGATGACCCATCCAGCGGAACACCGCTGCAACCCGACCCTCGGGCCACGGCCGACGTCCGGGTCGTCGAACCAGAGCTCAATGTCGTCAAAACGGGGCCTTTGGTTGCGGAAGCTGGTGATACGGTTCCTTATACGGTGACTGTGACCAACGACGGGACGGGGCCGGCGCATGATGTGGTGTTAGAGGATTTGCTCAGCAACCCGCATTTGGCTTTGTCAGGCACGCCGAGCTTTGATCTGGAAGGCACGTCGATCTCTCCGGCTGTGAGCTTGGTGGGCGATGGTTTTAGGGCTGTCATTGGGTCTATTGCGGTGGGCGAGACCCTGACCGTGACCTATAATGCCACCCTCTCGGCCAGCGCGCCTGAAGCAGCAATCTTCTCGAACACCGCTTCGGTGGACTACGACACCGTGTCCGATGGCACGCCAACCTCAACCGATGGCCGCACCTATTCCGACAGCGATGATCATGACGTTGGCACGGTGCCGGCGCTGTACAAAGAGGCCACTGGATCGAGCTTCAGCCAGACGGACCGTTCGGCGTTTGAGACCACCGACCTCGACCTTGTTGTGGGTGAAGACGTGACCTTCACCCTCACGCTTGTGTTGCCTGAGGCTGAGATGAGCAGTGTTGTTTTGATCGACACGTTGCCCCCGGGGCTAAGCTATGTGAGTGCAGCGTTTGTGTCTGAGGGTGCACAGATATCTGGTGCAGCGGATGTGGTCGTGACCAATGTCGGCGCTGTGACCACCTTTGATTTTGGCGCCGTGAGCAACACGGCCACGGGCGCGATGGATGCGGGCGACCACGTCAAGGTCACGCTAACCGCGCGGGTAGAGGACGTCACCGCGGTGGCGGAGGCCGCAAGCCTTGTGAACACCGCCACTCTGGATGTGACGGCTGGGGGCGTTGTGCTTGACACCGTCACAGCCAGTGATGCTATCGATGTCGTTGAGCCCAGCCTCACGATCGACAAATCTGGCCCACTGGCCGCAGACCCCGGCGACCGGGTCACATACGTGGTTGAGATCGAGAACACCGGAACCGGCCCCGCTTTTGACATCCTTGTGGCTGATGCGATTGCCGACAGCCAATTGACCCTTGTCTCTGGCAGTGTCACCGCGACGCTCAACGGTGCCCAATTGAGCCCGACCGTCACCGAAACCAACGGCGGCTTCAGCTTCTTAGCCAGTACGCTTTTGCCCAACGATGTGTTGCGGGTCAGCTACGAGGCGGACGTCGACGTGGGCTTTGCCCAAGGCGATCTGCTGTCGAACACGGTGACGGCTGATTTTGACACGGTGCCTGACGGTGATCCGGCCTCTGACACGGGGCGCGAGGAGAGTGTCACGGACACCCATGCGATCGTTCCCGGCGCGCTTTTGAGCAAAGCCACCGTAGCCAGCAGCATAGCTGATACCGGCGACAGTGCGGGCACTGCGGGCGTCACTGATTTGAACATCGGAGAGACTGTCACCTATGCCCTGACTGTTACCTTCCCGGAGATCGACATCGACGGCGCCGTTTTGGTCGACACCCTTCCAACCGGGCTGAGCTTTGTATCGTCCTCGATCGACAGCAGTGCCACCGGGCTGACCGGGGTCATCCCATCGCGCAGCATCTCGGGTCAGGAGATCACCTTCGACTTCGGCGCCTTTACCAACCCATCAGACGGCAGCATCGGCGCCGATGATCAGGTCGTAATCTTAGTCACTGCCCAGGTTGAGGACGTGACCACCAACCAAGATGCCGTAGCCCTCAGCAACACTGCAACCCTCACGCTGACCCCTCAAGGCCAAGCGGCAATGGACCCGATCACGGCCACCGCACCCGTGGATATCGTGACCCCTGTCTTGAGTGTGAACAAATCCGGCAACACCGCCGTCAACCCAGGAAGCGACGCAAGCTACACGGTGAGCGTGGTCAACTCAGGCACCGGGCCCGCCTTTGACATCCTTGTGGCGGACGTTTTGGACAATGCCCACCTCAGCTACAACGCAGGTTCGCTGACGGCAACGATCGACACCGTGGATATCACATCGGGCCTAAGCGTGACCTCGACGGCCACCGGGTTTGAGACATTGGTGGCCAAACTGTTGCCCGGCGAAACGCTTGAGGTCACCTATACCGCCCGCCTCGATGCCAACGCCCCCGCCGCTCACAGCTTTGACAACACCGCCACCATCACCTTTGACACCGTGCCAGATAATGATCCGCGTTCAACCACTGGCCGGACCGCCACGGACAGTGATGATCATGCGATCGCAACCGGACCCAGCATCACCAAAACCGTGCTCTCGACAGACTTCAGCGAGACCGGCACAGCCGTTGGCAATACGGGGCTCGTCGATCTGAACGTCGGCGAGACCGTGACCTATGCCTATGAACTCACCTTGCCAGAAATCCCCCTCGACAGTGTGGTGTTGAGCGATGTGCTGGGGCCAGAGTTGGAGCTGATCGCAGACTCGGTGAACGTCACATCCATCGGCGCGGGCATGACGGCGGTGAACACCCCACCCGTTGTGACTGAGACCAACGGCCAGACCTTTACCATCGACTTTGGCGCCGTGAATAACCCGTCAGACGGCAGCATCGGCGCCGATGACAAGATCCTGATACAGGTCTCTGCCCGTGTCATTGATGTGCCCACGGCCCAATCGGGTCGCGTCACAGATAACACCGTCAGCGCCACGATCTTGCCCACGGGGCCCGACGGACAAATGACCCCCGTCACCGCCACCGCACAGGTTGAGATTGTCGACCCCAACCTGACGATCGACAAAGTGGGCCCCGTGGCACTTTATGGCGGCGAAACAGCGTCCTACACGCTGACGTTAACCAACACCGGCAATGGGCCTGCTTATGATGTGGCCATCACTGACACTTTGTCAGACGCGAACCTTGCGCTGGTCTCTGGCAGTGTGAGCCTTGCGCTGGATGGCACCACTATCACCCCAAGCGTGACCGAAACCAGCAGCGGCTTTACGGTTATGATCCCTGTGATTGAGCCTGGCGAGACGTTGGTGGTCAACTATAACGCGCTCCTGTCCACAACGGCCCCCAACCTGCAACCGCTGACCAACACCGCCACGGCCGTGTACGACACAGTGCCCGATGGGGACGCCAACAGCCCCACCGGCCGGACCGAGACCGTCACGGACAGCGACAGCGTCCTGTCCATCCGAGGGCTGGAAAAGACCGTCGTGTCGAGTTCAAACCCAGACACGGGCACCGCGCAGGGCGACAACAGCCTGACAGATTTGACGATCGGAGAACAGGTTACATATGCCTTACTCGTGACCCTGCCCGAGACAGATCTCGATAGCATTGTCATCACCGACACGCTGCCAACGGGTCTGGGCTTTGTCTCTGCCTCTATCGGCACGCCCGGCTCAAACATCAGCCTGACCGCACCCGGCACACCGGTGAACAGCGGCCAAGTCACAACCTTTGATCTGGGCGCTTCAACCTCGCTTGGCGATGGCACCATCGACGCCCAAGACCAGATCACCCTAACCCTCGTCGCCGTCGTCCAAGACATCACCGCAAACACAAACGGCGCGCTCCTGACCAACTCAGCCGATCTCGTCATCACCCCTTCCGGCGAAACGCCCCTCAGCCCTCAAGCCGACACCAAAACCATCGAAGTCGTCGAACCAGAACTCAATGTCGTCAAAACGGTCAGTGACACTTCGCCATTCCTTGGGGACACGGTGACCTACACGGTGGTTGTGGCCAATGATGGTGCAGCGACCGCACCGATCTATAACACCGTGATCAGTGACCCGCTGCCGTTCCAGCTGTCCAGTGCGGGCGGAATTACGGTCAGCGATCCAAGCCTTGCGACCGTCACGGCAGGCTCTGCTGCGGGCGATACACAGCTGTCTATTTCGGTCCCGCGATTGGCACAGGGTGAAAGTGTGACAATTACCTACGATGTGTTCATCGGCTTTCAGACAAGCACGTCTAATGCCGTCACGAACGTCGCAAGCGTTGAAGGCACCTCAACACCGACGGCCTCTGACCCAGAGACCCGCATCTATACCGCGAGCGACCCGGCCACATTCACCGGGACAACAGCCTCTAGCCCGGCCCAAGTAAGCGACCCCTTTAGCAACCTGGGGATTGATGACGCGTGGTTCCTGCCAGTGCTCGCGATTGATCCGATTTATTCGGGCACGGCTGAGCCCGGCTCTAATGTCACCATCCGGCTTTATGGCCCCCAAGGGGAGCAGACCGGCCTGCGCCATGTTCTTGCGGATGCGGGCGGCCATTGGATCGCGATCTTCCCGCGGACCGAAATCGACAGCCCCTATGACGACAGCATGTTCGCTACTCTACAGGGCAGTCGCGTGTTTAATGCGCCAGTGGAACTGCTGGACCAGCGCCCCACCACAGAACTGGCCAGTCTGGGGGAAACGCGGTTTGCACGCGTCGGCACCGACCTTTCGACCGAGAGCTATGGCATCTCGCTATCGGCTGACCGGCCCTCGACCCTGCCCCAAAGCCACGGCATGTTTAACGCCCGGACCTTCTATGCATCGACCTTTCAGCAGGGCGCGTTTGCTGATGCCGATACGCTACGGGTCGATGAGGTGTTCGAGGACATCGCAGGCCTGACGGTTCAAAGCCTGTATGAGGCTTCTGCCAACCCGCTGGGCAATGGGCTCAATCGTTTCAACCAAGAGTTTCTGAGCGAGGCAACCGCCACACCGGGCAGCCCACACTAGCGGCCTCAGGTCGCCTAGACCCACAACCGCAACAGGACCCAGTCGCGCAAACCGCGCCCAACGACCTGCCAAATCGGACGCCACGTCCGGTCGAGCGCCACAACACCGGTCATACCCGGACGCAACGTATCGACCGCCGCATCCGACAGGCTGGCCTGCGCCGGAAATAACGGGGCCCGTTGTCCGCTTGGTGCTGCTGGTGAGATGGACACAACCTGCGTGTCAAACCGCAAAGATGGGTCAAAATCAGGACGGAACGCCCCCGCCTGCCCCAAATCCACCTTGGCCACCTGTGATTGCGGGACTGAGACATCCAACTCCATCGCAGAGGGGTCCGCGATCTCAAGGACCAGATCCCCGCGCCGCATCAGCGCACCGGTCATGTCGCCAAGACCATCACCGATGACCAACCCCGAAATGGGGGCCATCAAAACGGCGGTCTCTTTGCGCGCCTCCAACAGGGCGATATCCGCGAGGACACGTTCGGCTTCTAGCTCTGCGGTGCGCAGATCTGCTGCCAGCCGCCCGGCGCGTGCGCGCTCCCGGTCCAACAGGGCACGGCTGTAGCTGGCCTGCGCCGCGATCAATTCCAAATCAAGCGCGCGGGTGTCGAAGCGGCCAAGCACCGTTTCGCCAGCGACCACACGGTCACCGGCACGCACGTCCAAACCCGCCAATGGCGCATCCAGCGGGCTGGTCACAATCCGGTGGGACACCGCCGCAACCGTAGCCGGAAGGGACACTCCATCGGGGATGGGCACGAAGGCCACGCCGCACAGCACTCCAACCAGCGCGCTGCGCCTTGCCCAAGCGCGCCAGTTCACGCCGCGCCGCGCCGCATGGGGCGCAAGTTTGCCTGCACTAG
This sequence comes from Thalassobacter stenotrophicus, assembly GCF_001458315.1. Taxonomy (GTDB): domain Bacteria; phylum Pseudomonadota; class Alphaproteobacteria; order Rhodobacterales; family Rhodobacteraceae; genus Thalassobacter; species Thalassobacter stenotrophicus. Next base: position 385,554 of record NZ_CYRX01000031.1, read on the forward strand.
CGGCCAAAAACGGCAGCATACTGGCGTTTCGGCGTGGGGCCGCAAGGTGCATAACAAGACCATCTTGCTGCCCCGGTTCTGCGGTGAACGCGCGCGTTTGCTCACACAGGCGCAGGCGCGCGGTTTCAGCCATACTGGATTTCAGCTCAGTGGCCACGCGGGCGCCCTTGCCCATCTGGGCCTGCCCAGAGATATGCAGATCATGCACCTTTTGCCCATCAAACCGGGAGACCGCCGCGTATTCAGCTGAGAAAAACGCGGCCATCATATCGCTGAGCGATTGCAGGTCGGGGCCTTGTGTTCCGGCACTTTGGCCTAGTTCGGCAAAGAACCGCAGAAGGTTCTGCAAAAGGTCCACCGTTTCCGAGCGATACGTGGCAATAGATAAGCGCGCCAAGAGGGTCAGTCGTTCATGGGCCAAAGCGCGAGCGGCTTGCCCCTCACCGCGCAATTCAACCACCAAGGCGGCATCTTGCCCGGTGTCGAGTGCGATTTTTGCGGCCATGAATGTGGCCTCAGTCAGGACAGGTTTAGCATCTGGCGGCAGCGCCTGCTTTGCAAGGGTCATCCCCGCATCAGGCACGTCATCGGCGGGATGCGCATCGGGCTGTCCCGCGGCATCGAAAGTGATGACCCACGCCCGTGATTGCGGGATCAGGGCTTTGGTAAAGCCAACCAAGCGCGCCGAAAAAGGTACCTGCGCTGAGGTCGAAAACACCGCCGCCAGAGCCTCAGCCAGCGACTGAGGCACAGCGGCTTGGGCCTGCGGAGGGCGCGGTACAGTATTCATGGTGCTCGGAGGATCAATGTCGCACCGGGTCGAAAAGCACGATCGGCGTTATCAAGTGCGACGCGAATGCGCACCGTGCGGCTGGCGGGGTCAATCCGGGGATCAATCGTCGTGACTTGTACAGCCGCCGTTTGGATTATCGCACCCTCGACTTCGGCCTCAAGGCTTTGACCAACGACCATCCGATCCAACCATTCCAGCGGAACAAACGCCGTGGCCTCTAGCGCGTCGAGCTGCGCCAACGTCAATACCACGGCCTGCGCGTCCACATAGGTACCTGCCTCGGCTTGGACCTCTAGCACGACCCCGGGGAATGGCGCGCGCAAGGTATAGTCGGCCAGCATTGCCTGCTCTAGCGCAAGTTGCGCGCGAGCTTGGCGTTGTCCTTCTTGGGCGATTTGCAGATCGGCTTTTGCAAGGTCGACGGCTTGTTGCGCCTGCTCAACCTCCCACGACTGGGCCGCACCGCGCGCACGCGCTGCTTGGACGCGGGCGAACAAGGCCTGCGCCTGTTCCACTTGGGTCTGCGCGCGCAATTCGCGCCCATCCGCATCCGCCACCACTTGGGCCAAAGCGACACGTTGGCTTTGAGTTCTGCTTTCGAGTTGGGCCAACGGTGCGTCCTGTGCGACCGTCGTGCCTTCGGCGACATCAACGGCGGCCAGAATGCCCACGAGGGATGTGCGGATGTCTACGCTTTGTACCGGCTCCAAGATCGCCGTCACGCCCTGCGCCGCTGCGGGCAACGGGGCAAGCGCCCCGAACAGAGCCACCGCGAAGACCGCACGAAAAATCATGCGACAGCAGCCATATTCGAGAAATTCGCCATCGACATATGATGCGCGGCAAACAGCGTCATGAGCCCCCGACGCGCAAGCCCAGCCAGCGTCACGTCATCCAAATCACGCACCTTTTCTTCGGAGATCACTTGAAACCCTTCGATCCGTGCCGTCTTATCCTGTTTAGTTAAGTTCACGGTTGTGGTTTGCAGCAAATCCAATTTTGCGACCTCGGCCATGACCTGGCGGGTGCGCTGCGCTGATGTTTCATAGCGCGTGGCAAAATCAAGGATGCCAGTCAAATGCTCAGACTGGCTGCCATCGTCGTTTAACAGAGCCGTGCTGCCCTCAGCCGTGTCGGTGAAAAGGGTTGAGGACATGTCCGCACACAAAATTTGTCGTGGCGCATCCTCGGCCTCCTTCACCAACAGGAAGGGATAGCGGCGCAAGTAGGCCGGAATGTAGGCGGCGGTCGCCCACTTTCCCTGCGCATCTATTTGATCATTAACGCCTTTGCGCAGCCCCACCAGCGCCATTGGCATCGGTTTAGCGCCCGTAGTAAAGACAATCGGATAGTGCCGAACGACCTGCGCAAACTCATCGCAGGTGATCGGGATCGCGTTTGCGTTGGCAGCGATACCAAACTCCCGATCGGTCTTGATCCGCAGGTCCTTGTGACGCTCAGATGTGATCGGAACGAGAGAATTGTACAAGAACGGCAACCGCCCCGTTACATCCACGGTTTGTGTTTTATCCACAGCGCGCCGTCTGGCCATAATCATGCTCCCAATAAATTTATAAGTCTTATTCTAACAGTGTTTCGATTGGGAGGCGATCCTGAAGGGCGCGCTCAACACTGTTTTTCGCCCGCTGAAACAGCGATTTAGGCTCAGCCGTTTTGCGCGCAACCACACCTGCCCCGCTAGGCGCCTCTGCAAAGCAAGGTGGTGCTGGTAAATCAATGGTTGCGCGCAGCTTTACGGCTCCATCGCGCAGCACCAATTGCGCTTCGGTTTGCACCAGTTGAGCTTGAAATTCACAATCCGGAGCATGCTCTAGTCGCACCAAAAGCGGGGCCGTGTCGGCGCGGCCCAGAAGGCCTGCCTCAAAATCCCGCTGATCGAGCCAGAGCACCAAATGCGCAGTCGTGGGGGTCGATATCGCGCCCAATGCCGCCTGCCCCGGCTGCACCCATGCGCCGGCATAATCGCGCGCGCCCAAAGGGGTCCAGACGCTGTCCGGGCTGGCCGTGACACGCAGACTTGTGGCCCGACGCTCTAGGTTGCCACCCATCTCATCCAGTTGAGCCAGATCGGTTTGCAGGCGCGCGATCTCGGCCCCCGAAGGACGGCGCGCGATGGCTCGTGTAGCACTCTCGACAATTTGTCGGCGCAAGTGAAGGTCGCGTTGTTCATGCGCCAACTCAAGGCTCTCTAACACGGGCAAGCCATCCGCATCTAAGCGCAGCGCAGCCGCCTCGGGCACTTGGACAAAGGTGGTTTCAAAGCGGGACAGCTGTCCATCCAGCAGGACCCGGTCCCGAAACGGGATCCCGCTCAGCACGCATATCGCAGCGAGGCCCCCCACACCCGCCAAGACGCGCCCCAGTCGGGCCCCATTGCCGCGCGCCTGTTTCAGGCTGCGCGCAAGTGGACGGACAATTAGCATCGTAATCACAATGCCAAAAACAACCGCACTAAGACGGGGATCAAACTGATAGGAAATCCAAAAGATGCCAGCAAAAATGACCCAGCGGTAAAGGTAGCTAAGCACCCAATACCCAAGCGCACGCCGATCCGGACGCGCCACTTCGGCCCCCAAAGCGAGGCTTAGCCAACGCACCGCCGCCTGACTGCCGCGCCCGGCCAAGTTGGGCAGGCCCAACAGATCCGTCATAATGTAATACCCATCCAGCTTGATGAGCGGGTTTAGGTTGAACAACAGGCTCGACACGGCGGCGAACATCGCGACCTGAAACACCGCGTCTTGTAGGGGGCCCGCGCCAGTAAACGCCCAAAAGAGCGTGGCCCCAAACACCACAAAGAACTCCAGATACAAGCCGCCAGCCCCGATAATCGCCCGTGGCATCCGCCCCTTCAGCCGCCAGGCGCCGGTGACGTTGGTATAGGGAAAGGGCGTCATCGCGAAAATCGACAGCCCCATGCGGATCGGCCCTGAGGCGATACCATCGCGGCGACACATCTCTTGGTAGGCGAGTGCGTGGCCCATTTCATGCACGATCTTGAGCGCGACAAAGCACAGCGCAAATAGCGCCATACCCTGAAGGTTGATCGCGGGAACCTGCGCGATGGCATATGCCAATTTGTCCGGACGCAAAGCCACGGAAGCAATGGCCCAGCCCCCCAAAAGCATCCAAGTGATGAGCCCCACCGCGCTAAACGCCCACCGGCCCAGCCCGGCGAAACGCGCCGCGATCCCGGCGGCATCAAACAGGTCAAACCGGACCATAATCGCCTTCGCCTCAAGGGGCTGGTTTGCCTTTGGTAAGTCTTGGTTTGTTACACCTTGCGCCACAACAACGCCGTAACGCATGAACTGCGCGAGCGTGTTTTGCGCCACCGGGTCCGGGAGGCCCGTGCTGGCACATGCTCGGGCGTAGGAGCCTGTTTCCCGAAGCGCCTCAAGAAAGGAAACGGCGGTCGCGTTTGCGCCGAAATGCTTGCCGCTAACTTCATTGGAGATGGTGTAGGCTTCACCGCCTGTATTTTCACCAACATAGGTGACCACAACGAACGTCGGAATAATGAGATCACGGGAAAGGGCAGCAGCATCCATGGACAAAACTGTAGCGGATGCCCTTAGGGAAACAATACCATAAGCCAAGGCCTTGAAACAAAAACCCCGGGAGGCTTTCGCTTCCCGGGGTTTGTTTCTTACCCGCCGAAATCGTCGAGCATGATGTCTTCGCGGTCTACACCCAAATCGATGAGCATATTTGTGACCGACTGATTCATGATCGGCGGTCCGCACATGTAGAACTCACAGTCCTCAGGTGCTGGGTGGTTCTTGAGGTATTCATCAAACAACACGTTGTGAATGAAGCCCGTATAGCCGTCCCAATCATCATCGGGCAGCGCATCGGACAGAGCCACGTGCCATTCGAAGTTATCGAATTCTTCGGCCAGTTGGTCGAAGTCTTCTACAAAGAACATCTCACGCTTGGAGCGAGCACCGTACCAGAACGAGATTTTGCGATCACGGTTCTTGAGGCGTTTGAGCTGGTCAAAGATGTGGCTCCGCATAGGCGCCATGCCAGCACCACCGCCGATGAACACCATCTCTTTTTGCGTCTCGCGGGCGTAGAACTCACCAAACGGTCCGGAAATCGTCACCTTGTCGCCGGGCTTAAGGTTAAAGATGTACGAGGACATCTTGCCCGGAGGCACCGCATCCGCACCGGGGGGCGGTGTGGCCACCCGGACGTTGAGCATGATCATGCCCTTCTCATCGGGGTAGTTCGCCATGGAGTAAGCGCGTTCAAGCGGCTCAGCCACGTCCGATTCAAACCGCCACAAGTTAAACTTGTCCCAGTCCTCGCGGTACTCTTCTTCAACGTCGAAGGACTTGTAATCGACGTGGTGCGCAGGGGCTTCGATTTGGATGTAGCCACCAGCGCGGAAGTTAACATCCTCACCCTCGGGCAAACGCAGCACGAGCGCCTTGATGAAGGTCGCCACGTTTTCGTTCGACTCGACCGTGCATTCCCACTTTTTGACACCAAAGACCTCTTCTGGGACTTCGATCTCCATGTCTTGTTTGACCGCCACTTGGCACGACAAACGATCCCCGCAGGAGGCTTCACGCTTGGTGATATGCCCCTCTTCGGTCGGCAGGATCGACCCGCCACCTTCGTGGATACGCACGCGACACTGCGCGCAGGTGCCACCGCCGCCACAGGCGGAGGGCACGAACAGCTTCTGCTCGGCCAGCGTTTGCAGCAACTTGCCGCCCGCCGGGACCGAGATGGTCTTTTCACCGTTGATGGTGATGTTCACGTTGCCCGTCGAGACCAGCTGCGACCGCGCCATGATGATGATCGACACAAGCGCCAGAACAATCAGCGTGAAGAGGATGATACCTAATCCGAAAGTAGCCATGCCCGTTCTCCTTTAGAGTTTCACGCCGCTGAACGACATGAAGGCCATAGCCATCAGGCCGGCCGTGATGAACGTGATGCCCAGACCTTGAAGACCGTCTGGGATGTCGGAGTATTTCAGTTTTTCGCGCACGCCCGCCATGGCCGTGATCGCAAGAGCCCAACCAAAGCCCGACGAAAAGCCGTACGTGACCGACTCGGCAAAATTGTAATCCCGTTCCACCATGAACAGCGACCCACCAAGAATGGCGCAGTTCACTGTGATCAGCGGAAGGAACACACCCAACGCGTTATAGAGCGGTGGGAAGTACTTATCGAGAACCATCTCAAGAATCTGCACCAGCGCCGCGATGACACCAATGTAGGAAATCAGCCCCAAGAACGTCAGATCGACATCCGAGAACCCCGCCCACGACAGTGCGCCCGGAGCCAAAAGATATGTCAGGATCAGGTTGTTGGCAGGCACCGTAATCGCCTGCACCACCATGACCGAAACGCCAAGACCGATGGCCGTCGAGATCTTTTTCGACACCGCGATGAAGGTACACATACCAAGGAAGAACGAGAGCGCGAGGTTCTCAACAAAAATCGCTTTTACAGCGAGGGAAAGCAGCCCTTCCATCAGTGCGACTCCACCGTTTGAATTTTATATTCACGCTCTTCGACTTGGGCAGGTTTCCAAGCGCGGAACGCCCAGATGATCAGCCCAATTATAAAGAACGCAGACGGGGGCAGCAGCAGCATGCCGTTGGGCACGTACCAGCCACCGTTGTTGACCGTCTCGAAGATGGTGATGCCGAACAGGCTGCCGGCGCCGAAAAGCTCCCGGAAGAAACCGACAAGCATCAGGATCAGGCCGTAGCCAAGCCCGTTGCCGATACCGTCGATAAAGCTTGCCACGGGTGGGTTCTTCATCGCGAACGCCTCAGCGCGCCCCATCACGATACAGTTCGTAATGATCAGGCCGACAAACACTGACAGCGTCTTGGAAATCTCATAGGCGTAGGCCTTGAGTACCTGATCCACGAGGATCACGAGGCTGGCGATGATGACCATCTGCACAATGATCCGGATCGAGCCGGGAATGTGGTTGCGCAGCATCGAGATGAACATCGAAGAGAATGCAGTCACAAAGGTCACGGCCAGCGACATCACAAATGCCACCTGCAAGGAGGAGGTCACCGCAAGCGCGGAGCAAATGCCCAGCACCTGTAGCGTGATCGGGTTGTTGTCGACCAGCGGGTCGATCAACATCTGTCTCCGGGTCTGGCTCATGAGATATCTCCCGATTTCAGGTTGGCGAGAAAGCTCGCATAGCCCGTTTCGCCCAACCAGAACTGCACAAGGTTGTTGACGCCAACGGATGTCAGCGTGGCCCCTGCTAGCGCGTCGATGTGATAGTCTGCGCCAGATGCGTTGGGGGCTTTGGCGACATGGATTTGCAATTCACCGTTGGCATCAGCCACCCGCTTGCCGGGCCAAAGGGCCTTCCAGCGGGGGTTGTCGATTTCGGCACCAAGGCCGGGTGTTTCACCATGCTGGTAAAACTGAAGGCCAAAGATATCGTTGCCATTTTCTTCAAGCGCGATGAAGCCATACAGCGTGGACCACAGGCCGTAGCCGTGGATCGGCATGATCACCTTATCGATGCCGCCCGCGTCGTCGCGCAGCAGGTACACAGTCACGAACTTGGACTGACGCCCAATGCCCGCCGGATCATCGTCCAACGCAACAGACAAAGCAGGATCAGAAGCAGCTGCGCGATCGTCAAAGCTGGCCGCGTCGAACTGATCGGTAAATGTGCCGGTCGCGATCTCAAGGACTTGGGGTTCAAACACGCCAAATGCCTCGACCACGTCCACGCCCGGTTCATACATGCCAGCGACTTGCAGGATGTTGACCTGTTTGTCGATCAGCTTGTTGACCTCTTGCAGAGGGCGCAAGGCCACGGCTGCGGCGGACACAAACATCGACGCCACAAGGCACAGCATCACCGCGACGAAAACCGTCTTTGGTACCGAGTCCGTTGGCAGGGCAAGAAAGCGCCCGAGGGGGCCCTTTGGCTGCGGGGTCGCATCAGACATGGCGGCGGGCCCTCCGGCGGATGTTAGCTTGGACGACAAAGTGGTCGATGAGCGGCGCAAAGACGTTACCGAACAAGATGGCGAGCATCATGCCCTCTGGGAACGCAGGGTTAATCACCCGGATCATCACGACCATAAAGCCGATCAGCGCACCATAGATGAACCGCCCCATGTTCGTGTGGGAACCCGACACAGGTTCTGTCACCATGAACACTAGACCAAAGGCGTAGCCACCCACGACAAGGTGCCAATACCACGGCATCGCGAACATTGGGTTCGTGTCCGAGCCGATCAGGTTCAGGAGTGTCGAAAAGGCGATCATGCCCCCCAAACACCCGGCGATCATGCGCCAGTTGGCGATGCGGGTGGTCAGCAGGAATGCAAGGCCGATGAAACACGCAAGCGTCGATGTCTCCCCAATGGAGCCTTGGACAAAGCCTAAGAAGCTGTCCATCCAAGTCGTGCCGCGCGCCACGATCTCTTGGTAGCCATCGGAGGCTGCAATCGCGAGGCTGGTCGCCCCGGAGAAGCCGTCAACTGGGGTCCAGATCGTGTCACCCGACATCTCTTGTGGGTAGGCAAAGTAGAGAAACGCACGCCCCGTGAGCGCCGGGTTGAGGAAGTTTTTGCCGGTGCCACCGAACACTTCTTTGCCGATCACGACGCCAAAGATGATCCCCAAAGCCACCTGCCACAAAGGAGCATCAGGCGGCATGATCAATGCATAAAGCATTGAAGTCACGAGGAAGCCTTCGTTCACTTCGTGACGACGGATCGTCGCAAAGATAACTTCAAAAATGCCCCCAGCGACCAGTGTAGTGATATAGATCGGCAGGAAGTACAGCGCACCGTGCAGGATATTCACCATCGGGTTCGCGGCGTTAAATCCGATGCCCGTGGTTTCCAAAACCCAAACGCGCCAGCCCGTAGCACCCAGCGTTTCGATTGCCGTATTTACCTGAAATCCGATGTTGTACATCCCCATCAGGATGCACGGGATCGTGGCCATCACGACGTACGTCATGATGCGTTTCATATCGATGTAGGACCGGGCGTGCGGGGCTGCCGTTGTCACCGTCTTGGGGGTGTACAGGAAGCTCTCGACCATCTCGTAGAGGGGGAAATACTTTTCGTACTTTCCGCCCCTCTCAAAGTGGGGCTCGACGCGGTCGAAAAAGTTGCGCAATCCCATGTGCTAGCCTTCTTTCTCGATCTTGGAGAGGCAGTCGCGAAGCGCCATGCCATATTCATATTTTGCAGGACAGGCGAAGCCGACAAGACCGAGGTCCTCTTCGGCCAATTCCAGCACGCCAAGGGCCTGCGCTTGATCCGTATCCATCACCAAAAGCGCCCGCAGAAGCTGCGTCGGCAGATAATCCTGCGGCATCAGCCCCTCAAACGTGCCCAGCGGAACCATAGCGCGGCGGCCACCGTTCAAGTTGGATGTCAGCTTGTAGACTTTCTTGGAAAACGCTGACCCCAGAACGGGTTGCACCGCAAACTTAGAGGGCATCGGCCGAACCCAACCCATTGGGATCTGCGCCTTGTCCTCTTCGATCACGGTGATCTGACGGTCATAGCGACCCAAGTACGCGCTTTCGGCCGCCCCTGCCCGTCCACTCAGGATCGAACCAGAGATCAGACGCAATGGCACGGTGTCGTCGATCTGACCTGCGGTCAAATCCACCATCGAAGCGCCCATCACGGTCGTCACCAAACGGGGCGATTTCACCAGCGGGCCGCTAAGAGCAACCACACGGGTTGCGTCCAGCTTACCCGTCATCAGCAGTTTGCCGATCGCGATCACGTCTTGGTACCAAATGGTCCAGACGGTTTTGGCGGCAGTCGGCGGGTCAAGGAAGTGAATGTGCGTACCCGGCAGGCCCGCAGGATGTGGACCCGCAAAACCGGCCGTAGTGACCCCGTCCAACTCTGCGCCAGGCAGCGTTACGCCAGTTTCGTGGCACAGGTATGTCGCACCCTCGCTCAGCGTCGAAATCGCGGCCAATCCGGTGCGAAATGCGTCCGCATCTGCGGCGATAATGTCGACAGGATTGCCCGCCAAAGGCTCCGTATCCATGGCCGTCACAAACAGTGCAGCAGGCCGCGTGTCCGAGGCCGGAACCTTGGAATATGGCCGCGTTCTGAACGACGTCCAAAGGCCAGCAGCGCACAACTTTTGCGCGAGCCCCTCTTGCGTGGCCGTATCGCCAACGTCTGAGAAGTCGATGCTATCGCTCGGCGTAGCGGACGGCTCAATCTCGACACTGATCAAAGCGCGACGCGCGCCCCGATTGATCGCCTTGATCGTCCCCGCCACGGGCGAGGTTACTTTGACGTCCGGCGTATCCTTGTGCGACAGAATCGGGCTACCAGCCTTGATTTCTTCGCCCTCCGCAACCTCAAGTCGCGGCTTCAATCCGATGTAATCCGCGCCAAGAATCGCCACTGTGCGAACGGCTTGACCGGCTTCTATCCCCTGTGTGGGCGCCCCTTCGACCGGAAGATCGAGGCCTTTTTTAAGCATGAACTGTGACACGCAGGCACTTATCCCCACCATTACGTTCCCCCCGCGCAATTATCGCAGGTTGTGATGTGCGTTTATTGGAACGGGGTATTTTTTCCATCCCATTTTGCATTTCGGGTTACTTTGTCGCAAGTCAGAAGCCAGCTTTTTGATGTAGGGAAAAGCCACAACAAATGAGGGACGCACTGTGTCAGCTTCGATCACGCTCACAAGACGATTTGTAATGTTTGCCCCACTGGCGCTGGCCGCCTGTAAACGGGGGCCGGATGTGCTGAAATTCAGCGGCGCCACAATGGGCACCGCGTACAACGTCGTCGCACTCGACCCGTCCCGTTCGGCGGCACAGGCCGATGTTCACGCAGGCATCAAAAGCGTGCTGGCTGTTGTGAACCGGCAGATGTCCAACTGGGACGCATCGTCTGAGGTGTCGCGCCTGAACGCAATTGCCTCCACCTCACCGATCCAAGTGTCGTCCGACCTCGCGCACGTGCTGAAAACCTCTGCTGACATTCATGCAGCAACCGATGGTCAGTTCGACGTGGCCCTCGGCCCGCTCATCGAAGCATGGGGCTTTGGCGCGAAAGGCGCCACCGTGCAAAACCCAACAGACGCCCGCATCGAATCCGCCCTCGCAAGCGCGGGCCGTGCAGCCCCGCTGGTTGTGCAAGATGGCGCGTTGGTCAAATCCGCAGCAGAATCGCAGGTGTACTTGTCGGGTATCGGCAAAGGCCACGGCGTTGATCGCGTTGCTAGTGTCCTGCAAAGCTATGGCATTACAGACTACCTCGTTGAAATCGGCGGTGACTTGGCCACTTCGGGCCGCAACGCGGATGGTCAGCCTTGGCAAATCGGGATTGAAACCCCCGATGTCGCCAATCGGAATGTGCAGCAAATCGTTGGTGTCTCTGGCCTCGCGGTCGCGACATCCGGCGACTATCGCAACTATTTCGAAAAAGACGGCCAGCGCTACACGCACATCCTTGATGCCACGACCGGTCGCCCGATCACGCACACCACGGCATCAGCCACGGTGCTTGCGGATAACGCGATGCACGCGGACGCTTGGTCCACGGCTATGCTGACGCTGGGTCGTGATCGCGGCCTAGAGGTTGCCGAGGCGCATGACGTCGCCGTGTTGTTCATCGACCGCGCGGCGGATGGGTCTGGTTTCGTGACCACGGCCAGCCCCGCATACACCCGTCTGTCGGCCTAGGTCGCGCCGATGGCCACCTTTGCCCTCGCCTTCGCGCTCATGCTCACGGTTCTCGTGGGCATGGCGCTTGGCGTGATTTTCGCAGGTAAGCGGATCAAGGGCAGCTGTGGTGGCCTAAATGCGATCAGCGACGCGGACCAATGTTTGCTCTGCAACAAAGAGATTGATCCCAACAGCCCCCTGCGCGAGCGGCTCAAATGTCCGCGTGCCCGCAAGATGTTGGATCAAATGGCCGAGGCTGACTAGCCCGGCTGCATCGGTAAAAAGCCGACTGTGAGCAGGCCGATGCCCGCCACAAGCCCCCACAGCCAAAGCTGCCAAACGGGGCCCTCTGCCTTCCAAACGCTGCGATACCGATAACCAGAAATGCAGGCCACCACAAAGATGGCTGTCGCCACGCCGGGCGTGAGGTACAAACTCGTCTCAAGCACTGATCTCTCTCCCATTAGGCGTTTTGGCCAAGTCGCGGTACCATGGCAATGGTCACGGACTCAAGTAGACAGGAGAGACGACATGCCCACATCCTATCAAGCCCCCACCCGCGGCGACACGCGCGAAGCAAAAAAGAGCGTTAGTCAATCCACACAGAGCAATATCAAACGCGATGCAGCGACCGTGGCCGAACTGCTTAAGAGTAAGGGCGGAACTGTGTTTTCGGTGGCACCCAGCGATACAATTGCCACGGCAGTCAACATACTGCGCGATAAGAAAATCGGCGCCCTCGTCGTGACCACATCCGACGGCGCCTTGGCCGGCATCCTGTCTGAGCGTGATATCGTCCGCAAACTTGCCGAAACGCCGGGGCAAACCCTGCCACAGCTTGTGTCTGAAAACATGACCGAAAACGTCATCACCTGCGCGCCTGACGATACACTAGTCACGGTGTTGCGGCTCATGACCGAGGGCAAATTCCGACACATGCCCGTTCTGGCGGACGGCAAACTGCACGGCATGGTCACCATCGGCGATGTGGTCACCTATCGGTTGCAAGAGCTGGAACACGAGGCATTGCAGCTCAAACAGATGATTGTCGGCTAGGTAATTACTGCGTCTTGCTCTGGGAAAGGCGGTGGTTCTAAGCAAGTCATTCAAACACTTAACCGATAACACGGTCGGTCGCGGTGAATTAACTTGGGTTTCGAACCCAATACGCCATCACTTGGCGGCCAAGGTCCTGTTATCATCGCCACACTGAACTTCGCGACTGCCTTCAGCGCATAAAAAAGAGCGGCGCGCAAGTTGCACACCGCCCTTTAATCTGTCCGCCATTAGGGCAGCAGGACCGTATCAATCACGTGGATAACGCCATTAGAGGCCTCGATATCAGCCGCCGTCACCGTCGCGTTTTCGACCGTAACGCCGCTGCGCCCGTCAATATGTACCGACGCGCCGTTCACAGTCGCCACGCTGAGACGCTGGCCCGCCAGATCAGCGGCCATCACTTTGCCCGGCACCACGTGGTAAGTCAGGATCGCGGTCAGCTGGTCCTTATTTTCCGGTAGCAGCAGCGTATCTACTGTGCCCGCAGGCAGAGCTGCAAAAGCCTCATCCGTAGGCGCGAACACCGTAAACGGCCCCTCGCTTGACAACACACCCGCCAAATCAGCGGCCCCGACGGCCGCCACAAGCGTGTTAAACGATCCAGCCGATTGTGCGACTTCGACGATATTTGGCTCAGACGGCGTCATCATTTCAGCGCAGCCAGATACGGCCAAGGCACCGGCCACAACAGTGGCTTTCAATACGAGCGACAATTTCATTGGTATTTCCTTTAATTCTTTTTTCACCCTGCGTGTGCAAAATACACACGACTACCAACCCAAAATGCATCGACTTGAAAAAAAGGCAAGAAATTTGTGGAAATTTTGCACACAAGCAGTGATAACATCCAGATGACGCCAGATCCCTTTACCAAAAGTTCCCTGTTTGAGCAGGCCGTGCGCGCGATCTTGCGCCCATTGGTTCGGGCCTTGATTGCCCAGGGTGTAACCGCGACCGCGTTTTACCGGATCATCAAGCAGACATATGTCGAGGTCGCCACCGACGCCGCGGGCGATGCTGCCACCGACAGCCAAGTCAGTGTGATGACCGGTGTACACCGCCGCGATGTTAAAACCCTGCGCGCTGCGGACGCAGCCGCAGATGCAACCGTCGCCCGCAAATCCTCGACCCTGGCCACGGTGGTGGGCCGCTGGATCACCCAGCCGGACCTCTCAACCCCGACGGGCGCACCCAGTCCCCTGCCCCGCAGCGCGGCCACCCCGCCCAGCTTTGACCACCTCGTGCAAAGCGTCAGCCGCGATGTGCGCCCCCGCGCGGTTTTGGATGAGTTGGAGCGCCAAAGCATCGTCAGCATGGATGCCGACGGCTTGGTGCATCTGAACCCGGCGGCATTGGTCGGACCTGCCGATCTGGACCAAAAGCTACATTTCTTTTCCGAAAACCTTGGCGATCACATGAATGCCGCGGTTGAAAATCTATTGGCCGATGGCCCGTCACCATTCCTTGAACGCGCCGTGTTTTACAACCATCTTACAAAGACGTCAGTCACGGCCATCGAACAGGACGTGCGCACCATTGGAATCAAAGCTTTGCAAGACATCAACACCCGCGCAGCGCACCTGCAAAATGCGGATAAGACCGACCCAGACGCCACTATGCGGTTTCGGTTTGGCGTTTTCTTGTATTCGGATGATGATGGTCCGGCGGACAATATTTCAGACCAGAAGAGTTTTCCAAGATGACCCGCAGCACCCATACCCGACGCTTTATCCTCGGCGCAGGCGCCGCGAGCGTCTTTTGGCCAAGTGCAGCTTTGCCTGCCCCTGCCCGGCCCCGCCAATCCGAGGGCGGTATCGGCGGCACCGGGATTGTCGGCATCCTGACGGAGTTTGGCAGCTTGATCGTTGCGGGCCGCCGCGTGGCGACGGACGACCTCACCAAATATTCGGATGGGTTTGGTGAAATCACAGCCAGCGATATCGCCATTGGCGATAGCCTGACGGTTGAGGCAGGCGGTCCAACGGATAGGCTGACCGCGCGGCGCGTCCACGTCACCCATCCGCTGGTGGGTGAAATCACAGCAATCGCCAACGGTGGCCGAGAACTGACGATTTTGGGAACCACGGTGAAGCTATCGCGGCCCAACCCGCTTGCTCGGATCGGCCAGCGCGTGGCTGTTTCGGGTCTTTGGCGCAGCAATACTGTTGAGGCCAGCGGCCTCACGCCCGCTCGGGATGCGCGCGATTTGATCTCAGGCACCGTCGAGCGGCCGGGGTTTGCCACGACGGTATCCGGCGTCCGCGTGCGCGGGACCAGCATTCAACAACTTAAGGACGAAGGCTTTGGCAGCGTTGTGGGCCGCTATGACCCCAATACCGGCCTAATGCGCAGCCAGCGCGCTGTGACCGCGCGTTTCACCGGGGCCGCTGGCCCGCTTAAACGCCTCGCGATTGAGGGCTATCTAGAGCAGACGCGCGCCGCACCCGGCTACCGCGTCGCGGGGCTGGGCCACAGTTTTGCGCGCAATATCGACCTTAGCCCCTATGCGCAGGGGCGGACGTTGTTTTTGGGCGACTACACTGGGCTATTCGCCGCCCGCGAGGCTTTGGGTCTGCCCGAGGATCCGGCCGCACGTGCCCAGATCCTCGGCGCGTTCGCACGCTAAGAAACAGGAACCTTAGCGCAGACCAACCAAGCCCACAGCCGTTGTGCCCGAGGCATGCACACGCGCCAAACGGAACGGATAGGCCACGCCTGCACGAAGGCCCGCCAATGTCACGGTCGTGCCTGAGATAAAGGTCACGCGCACGTCTCCGTCGCCGCCTACGTAAAGCGCGCGCGTGGCATGGGACAGGTCAGCCGTATCACTCGGTGTGATTTCTTCGGCATTCTGGGCGGGACTATCGAGACCGGATTGACCTTTATATTCGTCAAAATCGTCAAGCATTGGATATCCTTCTTGGAACAGGGGGATGCGTTAAGTGCACTGAGACAGCGCCAAAAACCACCGAACCAAGGGGTGTTGCCTATTCTACGATCCTGCGTGCGCTGCGGCCCCGAGGCTAGTCTTGTAGGCGATGCGCCAAGGTGCGCTGACGCTCTAGCAGCTTGGGCATATCCACGGTGGTGACATGCCCGTCCGCCACAACGCGGCGTCCCTCAACGAACAGGTCGCGGACCTGTTGTGGCCCTGCCAACAACAATGCACCCATGTCCCATGACCCTGCCGCCGCGACGCTGCGCATATCCCACACGGCGATGTCCGCGCGGAAACCCGGGGCGAGCTGACCACAATCAGAGCGGCCCAACACCTCGGCCCCGCCCCGCGTCGCGAGGCGCAGTGCTGCATGTGCCGACATCGCATCGGCCCCACGTGTGACCCGCTGCAACAGCATCGCTTGCCGGGCCTCGGCTACGAGGGATCCGATGTCGTTACTCGCCGATCCGTCCACGCCCAAACCCATTTTGACGCCCGCGTTTTGCATCTCCACCAAGGGGGCAACGCCGGACCCAAGCCGACAGTTAGAACAAGGGCAATGCGCTACGCCCGTCCGGCTACTTGCAAACAAATCAATCTCTTGCGCGTCGAGCTTCACGCAGTGTGCGTGCCAAACGTCATCCCCGGTCCAGCCCAAGTCTTCGGCGTATTGCCCGGGCCGACAGCCAAATTTCTCAAGCGAATAGGCAATGTCTTCATCATTCTCAGCCAAGTGCGTGTGCAGCATCACGCCCTTGTCACGCGCCAGGATCGCCGCGTCCCGCATCAAATCACGACTGACCGAGAACGGTGAGCAAGGCGCAACCCCCACACGCACCATCGAACCGGGGCGCGGGTCATGGTGGGCGTCAATGACGCGAATGCTGTCCTCGATGATCGCGGCCTCGTTTTCAACCAACGCATCCGGGGGCAAACCGCCGAGGCTTTCACCGATGCTCATGGCGCCGCGGGTCGGATGGAACCGCAATCCGATGTCAGAAGCCGCAGCAATCGTATCATCCAAACGGCTGCCGTTGGGATACAAATACAGATGGTCAGACGACAGCGTGCACCCCGACAGAGCCAATTCAGCCAGCCCAACCTGAGCCGAGACATACATTTCTTCGGGACCAAACCGCGCCCAGATCGGGTACAGCGTCCGCAGCCAGCCGAACAGAAGCGCGTCCTGCGCCCCTGGGACGGCGCGCGTCAGGGTCTGGTACAGGTGATGGTGCGTATTCACGAGGCCGGGTGTCACCAAACACCCCTCAGCATTCAGCACATCCGCCCCGGGCCCCGGCTCCAGCCCAACGCCGACCTCGGCAATAACGCCATCCTTGATCCGCACGTCAGCGCCATCAAGGCGCAGATCCGCGTCATCCATCGTTAACAAGCGGGCGGCGCCCTTGATCAAAGTCTCACAGGGCATTGGAAATCACCTCTAGGGCTGCGGAATGAAGTTCAGGCGTTGCGGCTGCGATAATGCGCCCGCCTTCGTGGGCCGGCTGACCCGACCAATCTGTGACGATGCCGCCAGCGGCTTGCACCACGGCGATTGGGGCTGCGACGTCATAGGCGTTCAACCCCGCCTCAATGACCAAATCCACGTGGCCCGCCGCAAGCAATGCATAGGCGTAGCAGTCCATACCGTAGCGGGTCAGTTTGCACTGCTTGGCCACGGCGTGAAAGGCGCGCGCCTCCGCGTCCGTGCCCACTTCGGGGAATGTTGTAAGGATCGTCGCCTCCGACAGGGTCCGTGTGTCGGACACAGCCAAGGTGGTTTCCCCCGTCGGGCCCACACAGCGCGCAACGCCAAACCCGCCCTCAAACCGCTCTGCGATGTAGGGTTGATCAATAATTCCGTAAATTGGGCCGGACGCGTCTTGCAGCGCGATCAGCACGCCCCATGTCGGCGTCCCTGATATAAACCCGCGCGTCCCGTCAATCGGGTCAAGGACCCACGTCAGGCCACTTGTGCCGGGCTTTGCGCCCTCTTCCTCGCCCAAGATGCCGTCATCGGGACGTTCCTGTGCAAGAACCGCGCACATCGCAGCCTCGGCTGCACGATCAGCAATAGTGACAGGGTCAAAACCGGCGGCATCCTTGTTGTCCGCGCCTAGCCCGCGCACACGAAAATGGCGCAACGTCTCACGGCGTGCGGCATCTGCCATTGCGTGGCCAACCCGTTTGAAACCGGTCGCCATGACGGGGTCGATTGTGTGGTGCATTCTGAGCGGCCCTTCCACGCGGTGTCTGACGGCACGTGGGTGTCATGGGGCATCGCTAGCGTCAAGGCGCGCAACCACGCGCCGTGGCATCAAGGCCCTAGGCGGCACTCTCGGACAAGACCCGCGCCAGTTCAAACAGGCGGCGGCGCTGGTTTTCAGGGATCGCATAGTACGACCGCACAAGCTCCATGGCCTCTTTGTCGCCCAAGATATCGCCGGGCGTCCCTTCGGCCACATGCGCAGGGGCGTCTTCGTCCCGCACACCTTCAAAGAAATAGCTCACCGGCACCGACAGCGCCTCAGAGATTTCCCAAAGCCGCGAAGCCGAAACCCGGTTCATGCCCGTTTCGTATTTTTGGATTTGCTGGAACTTGATCCCGACATGCTCAGCGAGCTGCTGCTGGGTCATACCCACCATCCACCGCCGATGGCGAATTCGTTTTCCGACATTCACATCCACAGGATGTTTCATCACGTCACTCCTTAATCGAGCCTTAGACACAGGAAGATCGTCCTGCCCATGCTCTCAACGTTCTGTTTCGTAAAGATCACACGACACCACCATGCGTCAGATCAAGTTTACACGCAAACTATCAAATAAAGTTTACACTTTAATGACACAGGATTGCGCCCAAGCCTGTTAACCTCTGATTCAGATAGATATTGCAAAATGCGATGCAATTTCAAAAACTCCGACGGAAAACCCACCTTACACAAGAAAATCCAATAAAAAGCACTTGTCTTTTATGATTTTCACGGCACTTTCGGCAACCCAGTGCAATTGGCAAAGGAACCGTCATGCTCGCCTATCGTATCTCGGGGACGGACCGAACCCTCACTTGTGAAGACATCCCCCGGCCAAATCCCCTCCCCGGAGAGGTCTTGGTTCGAATCACTGCCTGCGGGATGAATTTCGCGGATTTGCTGATGCAAAAGGGCACATATCAGGACACGCCCGCCCTGCCCTTCACACCCGGCCTCGAAATTAGCGGCGTGATTGAGGCCCTTGGCCCCGACACCGACGGCCCTACACCCGGAACGCGTGTAGCCATTTTTGGCGGCCAAGGCGGGCTGGCGGAATGGGGCTGTTTTCCAGCCAATCGCTGCGTTCCAATACCCGATAGCATGACCGACGAACAGGCCGCAGGTTTTCAGATCGCATACGGCACAAGCCACCTCGCGCTGACCCACGCCGCCCGCCTCAAACCCGGTGAGCGGTTGGTGGTTTTGGGGGCTGCGGGGGGCGTTGGCCTTACTGCGGTCGAAATAGGTGCGCAACTCGGGGCCGAGGTGATCGCCTGTGCCAGAGGTGCCGACAAACTGGCCGTGGCCAAGGCCGCAGGCGCGCACCACCTAATCGACACCGACACGCAGGACATTCGTGAAACCGTCAAAGCGATTGGCGGCGCCGACGTCGTGTATGACGCAATTGGCGGCACGCAATTCACCGATGCCTTTCGCGCAACCAACCCGGGCGGGCGCATGTTGCTGATCGGTTTTGCCAGCGGCGATCTGCCCGAGATCAAGCCAAACCATATGCTGGTCAAAAACATCTCGGTTCACGGGCTGTATTGGGGCGGATTGCTCAAAACGAGCCCATCGGTCGTCACTGACAGCCTCGCCGCTTTGCTAAAGATGTTTGAGGCCGGACAAATCACACCGCACATCAGCCACGTCCTACCGTTTGACCAAGTTCCCGAGGCGTTGGATCTGCTTAGGACGCGGCGCTCAACCGGGAAGGTCGTGGTGCAGACGACCCCATAACGTCTGGATATATCGTGCGCAGAAGTTGCTTCATGCCCTCCGCGGCCGGACCATCAAAGCCGCGCCGCACATACATATTGATGTTGTAATCCGCCAATTCCGGCAGGACGCCACCATGCGAAATCGGCGCGACCCCCTCGGGCGCCGTGCCCAGCAACAGGGCATGCACGCCAATGTCGGCGGCCAAGATCGCCTCAACTGCGCGGATGGATTTGGTCGAGACCGCATTGACCCACGGAATGCCCGCCCGGTCCAAGGCCTCAACCACTTGGCCCTTAAAAATACAATTGTCCTCAAACGCCAAAGGGAGTGGACGATGCCGCCATGCCGCCCCGTCCGGCGCACCCACCCATGTGATGGGCACGGTCACAAGGCTTTCGCCGCGCGCGCCCTTACCCTGCTCAGTCGTCAAGATGACATCGCAAGCACCTGACTCCAACTGCTCCAGCAGGTCCAAGGTCCATGACGTGGTCAACTGCACCTTCATTCGCGGAAATTCCACCGCAAAGGCGCGCAACACCTGCGGGATCGCGCGCGGCACGATGTCATGCGGAACACCAAGGCGAATCTCGCCCTCAAACTCCTCGGCCGTCATCTTATCCACAGCCTCATCGTTCAACGCCAAAATTCGACGCGCATAGGACAGCAATTGCTCCCCCTCCGCCGTGAGCGCCACACCCCGGCCCGCGCGATCCAAGAGCGTGACATCCAGCGCGACCTCAAGCCGCTTTAACTGCATCGAAACAGCCGATTGCGTCAGGTTCAGCATACTCGCGGCACGTGTCACGCCGCCGGTTTCTGCCACGGCCGCAAAGGCCCTAAGCGCAGTTGTGTCGAGGTTTCTTGGCATATCACGCTTCCTGATGGTTCAATTCACAATCATTCGTTTTTCAAATGTAGCTGACTACGCCATATACATCAACAAATGAAATTGATGACTAGCATCACAACACAAATTGGAAAGGTTCCCCGATGGCCGATTTCTCTTGTTCCTCCCCCACCTCGTTTGCTCCATCGCGGCACCGCGCGTTTGGATTGATGGATTACATCGCCCTATGGCGGCAGCGTCGCGCACTCGCGACAATGGATGCGCGTCAACTTGCGGATATCGGCGTCACCCCCGATCAGGCCCGGACCGAGGCCGCGCGCCCCCTTTGGGATGTGCCCTCGCACTGGCAGCAATAAGCCTGCGGTCAGCGGCGAAAGCCTCTTTCGAGACAAACCTCGCAGTTTGATTGAAAAAAACAATCAAAACACAGGGCCTTGAGAGGCCGAAGCGCTTGAAAAGCCCGCCACTTGACCCGATATTGTGCCTAAGCGCGGCGCAATACGTGCGCCTGTCGTGAACCTTAACGCTTGGAGGAGTTCCATGGCACAATTTGAGACCCTGCGGTCCGGTGTATCCGGCGCTCGCGCGGCCGAGATCGACACCGGCTTGCGCGCCCACATGAACAAAGTCTACGGCACCATGTCGATCGGCATGCTGATCACGGCTGCTGCTGCATGGGCTATCTCGACCCTGACTGTCACATCCGACCCAAGCCAGGCGGTTGTACAGCTGGGCAACGGGACGATGCTCAACAGCTTTGGCGCATTGATCTACACAACGCCCCTGCGTTGGGTGGTCATGCTTGCGCCTCTGGCGTTCCTGTTCCTCGGTTGGGGGGCCCTGATGCGGCGCGCCAATGCGGCAACAGTCCAGCTTGGCTTTTTTGCATTTGCATCCTTCATGGGCTTGTCGCTTAGCTCCGTGTTCCTCGTGTTCACAAGCTTTTCGATCGTGCAGACATTCCTTGTGACGGCCATCGCCTTCGCGGGTCTGAGCCTTTGGGGTTACACCACCAAGAAAGATCTGTCCGGCATGGGCACCTTCCTTGTGATGGGCGTGATCGGCTTGCTGGTGGCTATGGTCATCAACATGTTCCTTCAGTCTGGCCCCATGATGATGGCGATCTCGGCCATTGGCCTGCTGATCTTTGCCGGTCTGACCGCATATGACACACAGCGCCTGAAGTCCGAGTATGTGGCACACGCCGCACACGGCGATCAGGAGTGGTTGGACAAGGCCGCATCCGATGGCGCGCTCAGCCTCTACATCAACTTCCTGAACATGTTCCAATTCCTGCTCATGTTCATGGGCCAGCAAGAATAGTTACTTGTTCTTGTGAACAGACATTAGGCCGCCCCTCGGGGCGGCCTTTTTCATGGGCGCTGGTCAGGTCATCGGCGCACAAATGCGCCGCATATGGACCGCAGGGAACCCAACCCCGCGCGCCAAAGTCATCACCACCGCAGCCACCTCTTCAAATCCACAACTGGCATAAAATGGCCGGGCCGTTAGGGTGCTATAGCACTCAAACCGAGTTATCCCCTGCGCGCGAGCATCCGCACAGATACCCGCCATAAGGCGACGCCCAAGCCCCCGCCGCACATGATCAGGCGCGGTCACTACATGGCGTATATGGGCGGTCTCCGGGGCACAGGCCCCGCCCCACGGATCCGTATCGCTCCAACCGCCCGCCGCGCGTAACGCGCCCCGCTCTTCCAACAGAAAATAAGTGTTTCCCGCCAACAGCGATGGGCGCGCCCGCGTGATCGCAGGCAGCACCGCATTTAGTGTCTGAGCCGCATAATCCGGCGCGAGCAGTACTGGGTAACTTTGCGCAAGCAAGGCGGTCACACGCGGCGCGTCACCGGGCTGAGCAGGTCTAAGGGAAAGGGTCATTAGCATCCACCTTTGGCATCTAAGGGCCAGCGCAGAGCAAGGTCCCGAATGGGGGCCAAGCGCGGAAGGTGTGTCGCAATAAAAAACCGGCCGCGCAGGGACTGCACGACCGGCTTTGTCTTGTCAGGGTTAGGCGATCTTACTTGATCTTGCCTTCCTTGTATTCGACGTGCTTGCGCGCAACGGGGTCATACTTACGTACGACCATTTTTTCGGTCATCGTGCGTGCATTTTTCTTGGTCACGTAAAAGTGGCCAGTCCCCGCCGAGGAGTTCAGGCGGATTTTGATTGTGGTCGGCTTCGCCATGGTCAGTCTCCAGAGGATCGAGGGGCGGACACATGCCGCCCAAAAACTTGAGCCTCGCTTTTACTCGGTCGCGGGGGGCTGTCAACCGCAAAGCGCGCAGTTCCGCCCGTTTGGGCGCTATTGGTTACGAACAACCGCCAGAAGAGCGTCTACATGACCATCAGGCGCCATCAGCGGCGACAAAGTGATCGCGCAGCGGGTCTCTGGCGCGTTCAAATAACCCAAAGTCGACTCGTACCGCGCGGGCACACCGCTTTTTGCTTGGCTCAACGCCGCCAGCACCTTCGTCCGTGTTTCGGCAGGCCACAGCGCGGACCAACTCAGCCCTGCAATTTCATCGCTACGATCGAACCCAAGAATCGCGAGGCCGTTGGGATTCATGTATTCGATCACCCCACCCGCCGAGAGCAGCGAAACCGAGTCCGGACTGTTTTGAAAAAACGCGAGGGTGAAGGACGGACCAAACCGACGGATACGATCCAGCGCGCCTTGCGGACTGCTTGGTGCACTTTGCCAACGGCTCTGCACATCTGGGGGCTCGATGTCGCTCATCCACGTACCCTTCTGCCCGCAGGATATGCGGACCATTTGATCTAGCCATAGCGTGTGAATTCAATCAACCCCAGCGGACGCAAGGGAAACTTGCTGCCTCTAGCGGTACGAAAGAGCAGAAAATGCGCGGAGGGCCTATAAGCCGGATTCTGTCTAAAGGCCGCAAGGACCCTCGAGATGACCATTCCTCTTGGCCCCAGATTGCTCTGACGCCTCTAGCTGCCAACCCGAACCTGCTGAGGCCAAGGGGCCCCGCCAAGTTGCCTTGGCGCGCGGTTCCTATTTGGCATTGCTCCCAGTGGGGCTTGCCGTACCCGCCCTGTTGCCAGCGCGGCGGTGGGCTCTTACTCCACCGTTTCACCCTTACCCGAGCACGCTCGGGCGGTCTATTTTCTGTGGCGCTTTCCGTCGGATTGCTCCGCCCGGGCGTTACCCGGCACCGTTTCCTTGTGGAGTCCGGACTTTCCTCGGCACGTCTTGCACGCAAAATCTGGGAGCCGTGGGTTTGGCGGACCATCTGAGCCGCCGCAGACACGGCACCGAACAATTCTCGGTGCAACACGCGCCGCGATCATCCGACCCTCCGCGCGGGTTCTCGCTACGCGCTCAGGCGGGCCTTGTGCAAGCCCCAACCGTTGTGCGGCCTGTGTTTTTCGTACAAACGGCCTAGGCGCGTCGGGCTGGGCGGGCAGGAAACTGCGCGGCCAACCCTGCAGCAATCGCCCGGTCCGCATCACATAACGGCCCCGCTGCACCAGGGCGAAACCGCAGCCGCAGTGCCGACAACAGCACCTCTGGCTCGGCGTCCGCTGCATACCCCGAATGGTGCAAATCGGACAGCCAATCCCCCGGCGCCCCCGGTTCAGGCCAAACCGCTAAGCCCTGCCGCGCCAATCGCCGCCAATCAAACCGGGCGCCCGGATCAATCTTACGCCCAGGCGCCACGTCTGAATGGCCCAACACGCCCTCTGGCAGAATATACCAGCGCGCCATGATCCCGCGAACCAGATCCTCTAGCGCGGTCATCTGCGGCTCGGAAAACGGCTGAAACCCATCGTTGGCCAGCTCAATCCCGATCGAGCGGGAATTCACATCCGCCTCACCGCGCCAAGACCCCGCACCAGCGTGCCACGCACGCATTGCTTCATCCACCAACGGTGTCACGTGACCCGCACTACATATCACATAATGCGCTGACACTTGGGTCGCCGGATCGCACAAATGCCTGATTGCCCCGTCAGCCGAGGCCATCGCAGTATAATGAATGATGATCAGGTCTGGCCGCAGCCCATCCTTGCGCGGCCCAAAATTCGGACTGCGCATAACGGTCAGTTGCGCACCAGATCGCGGAACGTGGCTGGGTCCCAGTCACAGGCATAGCCATCGCCATCGGGGTCCAGCCCCAGCCGGTCTCGGCTCGGCCCACCTGCAGCCAAAAACTGCTCTTGAGCGACGTCCGCAGTGCGGTAGCCCGCGCACTTAGTCTCTAGGCGCGCAGCGGCAAACGGATTGCCCCGGCGATAAAGCTTTTGCCCCACAGGGTGGCTCGCGCTCAGCGCGTATTGGATGATGTTCGGACCCGTGTCTCCCACAGGCTCAAGCTCTTTGGGGCGCACAAGTTGAAACTGCTGACGCGCAGCCGCAATGCGGGCGGCATCGGCCTCGATATCGCGTTCCGCTGCGACCACCTCAAAATCCTGCTCTTGGCTGATCTCAGGGTTGTTGCGGTTAAGTACAGGGGACTGAGGCGCGGTTTCGGCCAAAGCCTCCGTCGCCTCAGCCGCGATCTGTGCAGCCGGATCAACTGGATCAAGTGGACCAACCGCTACAGGCGGCAGCACCGTAGTAGGCTGCGGCGCGATCCCGGTCTGCAATTGCTGCTCCCGCTCACTGCGCCCCAACGTGTCAAAACCCACGCCACTTTCGGGCACGGGCGGCGTGCAGGCCATCAAGGCCAGCACTGACACACTCAACACTATACTGCGCATTTTCGCCTCACGACTTTTGCGTGAGCCTACCACCATTTTTGCGGCTTTGCCACAAAACCGGCCGCCGTCTCAAGGGCATAAGCGGTATTGAGCAAATCCGCCTCTTCCCAAGGCCGCCCGATCAGTTGCAAGCCAAGCGGCAGGCCCTTTTCGTCCAAGCCCGTTGGCACCGAAATACCCGGCAGACCCGCAAGGTTCACAGTCACGGTAAACACGTCGTTGAGGTACATCTCAACCGGATCATCCACCTTGCGGCCCAACTCAAACGCAGCCGACGGCGTGGCAGGTGTCAGGATCGCATCAACGCCAGCAGCAAAGACCGTATCAAAGTCCTGCTTGATCAATGCGCGCACGCGACGGGCACGGTTGTAATAGGCATCGTAGAAACCGGCGGACAGCACGTAGGTCCCAACCATCACGCGGCGCTGCACCTCGGCCCCAAAGCCTTCGGCGCGGGTCTTTTCGTACATCTCGGTAATGCCATCACCCTGCGCCAACGACGCGCGGTGACCAAAGCGCACCCCGTCATACCGCGCAAGGTTGGAAGACGCCTCAGCCGGTGCAATCACGTAATACGCGGGCAGAGCGTATTTGGTGTGCGGCAATGAGATATCACGGATTTCGGCACCTGCATCGCGCAGCATTGCGGTGCCGTCTTCCCACAGCTTGGCAATCTCGGCGGGCATGCCGTCCATCCGGTATTCCTTAGGAATACCAATGACCTTGCCCCGGATATCACCGGTCAACGCGGCCTCAAAATCTGGCACAGCCAAATCGGCCGAGGTGCTGTCCTTTGCATCATGACCGCACATGCCTTCCAGCATGATCGCAGCATCGCGCACGGTTTTGGTCATCGGGCCCGCTTGGTCCAGCGAGGACGCAAACGCCACAACGCCCCAGCGCGAGCAGCGCCCATAGGTCGGTTTGATGCCCACAATCCCAGTGAACGCCGCAGGCTGACGGATTGAGCCGCCCGTGTCGGTTCCCGTGGCCCCCAAACACAAGTCAGCCGCCACCGCAGAGGCCGAGCCCCCAGATGAGCCACCAGGCGTCAAAGCCGCGTCCGAATTGCCCGCACGCCACGGGTTCACGGCGTTGCCATAGACCGACGTCTCGTTGCTGGACCCCATGGCGAATTCGTCCATGTTCAGCTTGCCCAACATCACCGCACCCCGGTCGAACAACTGACCAGACACCGTGCTCTCATACTCGGGCTTGAACCCTTCTAGGATACGGCTGGCTGCTTGGCTCGGCACACCCTTGGTGCAAAACAAATCTTTGATACCCAATGGGATACCGCACAAGCTGGGCGCGTCACCTTGAGCAATTCGCGCATCCGCACTCGCCGCTTGCGCACGCGCCACATCAGGCGTGTTGTGCACAAAGGCCCCCAACTCACCGGCGGCCTCTATTGCGTTCAGACAGGCATCCGTCAGCTCGGCACTGGTGGTTTCGCCCGCGCGCAGGGCATCACGTGCCT
This sequence comes from Thalassobacter stenotrophicus, assembly GCF_001458315.1. GTDB lineage: Bacteria > Pseudomonadota > Alphaproteobacteria > Rhodobacterales > Rhodobacteraceae > Thalassobacter > Thalassobacter stenotrophicus. Next base: position 412,087 of record NZ_CYRX01000031.1, read on the forward strand.
GCGCAATCGTCATCGTGTTGAGATCAGACATTATTCCACCACCTTCGGCACGGCAAAAAATCCTTCGCGCGCATCGGGCGCATTGGCCAAAACGGCCTCTTGCTGGCTGCCATCCGTCACCACATCAACACGCCGCGGCAGACGCATGGGCGTTACGGAAACCATAGGCTCCACACCTTCAACGTCGACCTCATTCAACTGCTCGATAAAGCCGAGGATTGCGTTGAACTCACCAGCAAGCGCCGGAAGGCGCTCTTCGGGCACGGCGATCCGGGCGAGCTTCGCCACCTTGCGTGCGGTTTCAATATCGATGGACATTGGCGCCCCTTTGCATCTGTTTGGCCTCGTTTCGCCCCCGTTTAGCCAGCGCTTGGCCGCTCTGCAAGGTGGCGACGCAGAACCTCAATCATCCAGCCCAACATAAGTCCGTTCAACAGGTGCCAAAGAAAGTGCGTCCCGACCGGAACAGCCGCGCAAACCGCCATATCAACCGACCGCGCCATCAACGACACAACCAACACCCCGGCCCCCACGGCCATTCCCATTGCGACACGCGGCAAGCGCCGGCGCAACGCCCACGCCTCCAGCGCAATCAGCAAAGCCACCGGCCAATACCCCGCCGACACCTCAAAAAACGGAACGGCGGAAAACAGTGGCGCCAGGACAGCGGCAAACGGCAAAAACCCAAGCGCGCTCACCCCCGCCCATCCCCACGAAAGGCCCCAAAAATAGCGATGCGCCGCCCAAATGTAGCACAGGATAAACAGCCCAATCGGCGCAACATCCGCGATCATCGCCCAAACGGTCGCATGGGTATGAAACAGAAAACTCCCAACCCCAATCGCAGCCAACACACCGCTCAAGGCCCGACAAACCGGCTGGGGCGCGCGCCGCCACATCACCAAGGCGGCCACCAAAAACGCGCCGTTACTGACCGCATTGATCGGCTCGGCCCAAAACGCAGGCCCCATCCGCTCGCAATAGATATCAATCTCACGCATGAGCTCCAAAACCCGGCGCTCCTTTGTTCAAAAAATACTCAAATACCGCCCTGAGTTTCCGGCTCACCGCTGGCAGCGGTCTCCAAACGTGGCAACCGCACCCCGCGCGGCAGGCTCGCCTCAGCGGAGGGGTGCACCACCTCCGAAGGATCACGCCCCAAAACGCGCCGCCGCCGGGCGAGGAAAAACTTGCCAAAACCACGCGTACTGCCCGCCGAAGGCGCGGTCGCGTCCTGCGGGAACCGACGCGCCCACTGCGCAGGCAGCGGCAGCCCAGTGGCCTCCATCTGTTCCAACATCCACACCAGCGGTACATTGCCCAAACCGCGCGCGGGGGCGAACTCTCCGATATGCCCGCCTACATCCCCGTGGCTGCCCCGAAACCAAACCTGTTTCACGTCACTCAAACGGTGCTCAGGCACCTCCCACAGCTGCGGGGCATAGGCCAAGCGGGTCTCACCCATCGCAAGCGCATGAAACCCGCGTCGCACCGATCGCCCCAAAACGTTGGAATGAAACTCATGCACCGCAGGCGCGAACCGCCAGACCAACGGCCAGCGAATGCCCAGCGCGCGCACCGTATCAAACACACAGACTGCATCAATCTGCACCTTGGGTACGCAGTGCTCTGCTGCAAAGGCCCGCGCCTCGGCGCTATCGGGGCGGTGACGATAAAGGTCATAGACCTCCTCCAGCCGCCCATGGGTCACCGCATCCGCACGCAACAACCCGATGCGATTGATCAGCCCCGCCAAGGCACGCACGCCGTAAGCCCCGCGCGAATATCCGACAAAGTAAATCTGATCCCCGGGGTGATACCGCTCCGCCAAAAAGCCATAGGCCCGCTTGATCTGACGGTTGATCCCGACACCGGCCATAACCTCATGGCCTCGGCGCCATCCGCGCCACTGGATCCCCGGCTCGTAGTATAGGCACAGCCCCGGAACCTCTTGCAGCAGCCGCCAAATGCGCGCCACGTTGGTCTCAAGCCCCGGTGTCAGCGACGACATCGTCCCGTCCAGTAACACGACATGGATTTGCGCTTCGGGCGGACCCTCGGCGCTTGGGGCGTGGCGCGTCTTGAGCCAGCCTCGGAACCTGTCACTCAGCCGCAATCGCGCGCCCCTCGGCCTCCCGTAGCATGGCCCACATGCGTGCGGGCGTGAATGGCATATCCACCTTGCGCAGACCCAGTGGCCACAGCGCATCCAGCGCCGCATTACCAACCGCGGCCATCGCACCCACGGTGCCTGCCTCACCACAGCCCTTCATCCCCAGCACATTGGCCGTCGAGGGCACGGGTTCAGAATAAAACGCAATCATCGGAAGATTATCGGCGCGTGGCATGCCGTAGTCCATGAACGTCGCCGTGAGCAGCTGACCGCTTTCGTCATAAACAACCGCCTCGCTAAGGCACTGCCCAACACCCTGCGCCACACCGCCATGCACCTGCCCCTCGGCCAGCATTGGGTTCATCAGATTGCCGAAATCATCGACCACAGTATATTTTTCCACCGTCACGACCCCGGTGTCTTTGTCGATTTCCAATTCACAAACGTGGCACCCGTTGGGAAAGCTGCGTCCGGGCAAGGTTGTCGTCTCGGAGGTGCGTAACAGGTCCTCGCGGCCCGCAGCGCGCGCTTCATCCGCGGCCTCTAGCACCGTCATCACCCGGTTGGACCCGTCTGAGCGGAAGCTGCCTTCCCCAAAGCTGACGGTGTCTGCCTCGACCTCAAGCAAGTCTGCCACAAAGGGCGTGAACCGCGCGACCACCGCCTCAGAGGCGGCCTTGGTCGCGGTGCCTTGCGTCGTGACCGAGCGGGATCCGCCCGTGCCGCCGCCCTTGGCGATGCGTTTGCTGTCGCCCTGCACGATTTTGACGTTCTCGGGCGGGATGCCCAGCCATTCGTACACGAACTGGCTATAGACTGTTTCGTGGCCCTGTCCGTTCGATTGGGTGCCAACATACAGCGTCGCGATGCCCGGCTCTTCAAAGGCCACCGTTGCGGTTTCCTCTGGATTCCCAAGAATCGACTCGATGTAATAACAAAGCCCCACGCCGCGCAGCTTGCCCTCCGCCTCAGAGGCGGCGCGCCGGGCGGCAAAGCCCGCCAAATCGGCTTCCTGCTCGGCACGGCTTAGGACGCGGTCAAAATCACCGACGTCATAAATCTCACCCACGGCGCTGGTATAGGGGAACTTTTCAGTCGGGATGAACGATTTACGGCGCAGCGCAAGCGGGTCAACGCCCAACTCCCGCGCGGCATAATCCATCGCCCGCTCCAGCACATAAATCGCCTCAGGCCGCCCCGCACCTCGGTACGCATCCACCTGCGTGGTGTTCGTATAGACCCCCACATTGCGCATGAACACGTCGCGCACATCGTACACACCGGGCAGCACTTTCGCGAACAACTCCGACTGGATGAACTGCGCATAGCCCGAGTTATACGCCCCCAAGTTCGCAACTGAATCCATGCTGTAGGCCGTCAGCTTGTAGTCGGTATCAAAGCCAAGCCGAGCGGTGCAAATCAGGTCGCGGCCCGCGTTGTCCGACAACATGCTCTCGGTACGTTCCGCCATCCAGCGCACAGGCCGACCCAATGCATGGGTCGCATGGGCAACGATGAATGTCTCGGGATAGCTCATAGCCTTCATCCCAAAGCCACCGCCCACGTCGGGGTTCGTCACACGGACCTCATCCTTGGTAAACCCGAGGAACTTGGCAAGGTCATCGCGCGGCCCCCAAACACCCTGCCCGTTCACACACACATGGATGCCGCCATCCTCAATCTCGGCAAAACAGCCGCGTGGCTCTAGCGAATTGGCGATGATGCGGGTGTCATCCACAGTCAGCTCGACCACATGTGCCGCCGCCTCAAAGACCCGGTCCACGGCGTCCGCATCGCCCGTTTCCCACGTGTAGGCGACATTGCCCGGGGCCTCAGCATGCAGGTCCACGCCGCCACCCGGCGCCACATCCAATTTGACCGGCAGGCTTTCGACATCAAAGGCGATCAGCTCCGAGGCCGCTTTCGCTTGGTCCAGCGTCTCAGCCACCACAAAGGCCACAGGCTCGCCCACAAAACGCACGCGTCCCTCGGCCAACAATGGCCGCTTGGGCGCAGCACCTTTGACACCATCGCGGTTCTTGATGATCGAGGCGCTCATGGCTGTGTCCCGCCCTGCGGCGGCCAAATCCTCAGCCGTTAGCACCATGACCACGCCGGAGGCCGCACGGGCCGCGCTCACGTCAAGCGTGGTGATTTCGCCATGCGCCACAGAGGATCGGAACACGAACCCAAACAGCGCATCACGGGGGGCAATGTCATCGACATACTGCCCGCCCCCCGTCAACAACCTTAGGTCTTCGACCCGGCGCATCGCTTGGCTGGTTCCAAATCCGCTCATGAACGTTCCTCCTGCGTTGTGACTGACAGTAGGAAAGCCCACAGGGAAGTCCAGCACAGCGGCCTGCATTGGCGCAAAATTCTTGGGTTTTTGCACATGCACGCGGCCCACCCACACGGCCCACGCAGATCGGTCCCCAAACGGACCACCACAACAAGGGCCCGCACGGCAAAACAGCACTCTAAACCGCCCCCATCCCCCGCACAGCCACCCCCGACCCAGACCAGCGGCTTGTGACGCCTTCGCGGTTGCGCTATTTGCCACGCGAAACCGTGAGGAAAGAGCCCGATGTCGATGGAAAAAACGTTCAATGCCGCTGAGGCCGAAGCCCGCATTTCCGCCAAGTGGTTGGCCGAGAAATGCTTTGCCGCTGGCGCCAACTGGGACGGAGCCAAGGACAGCTTTTCCATCGTGATCCCGCCCCCCAACGTGACAGGCTCCCTGCACATGGGGCACGCGTTCAACAACACACTGCAAGACATTCTTGTTCGCTGGAAGCGGATGCAGGGTTTTGACACCCTTTGGCAGCCCGGCACCGACCACGCGGGCATCGCGACCCAAATGGTGACCGAGCGTGAGATGGCCGAAAACGGCGAACCCACCCGCGCCGAAATGGGCCGTGAGGCGTTCTTGCAGCGCGTCTGGCAGCAAAAAGCCAAATCGCGCGGCACGATCATCGGCCAGTTGCAGCGCCTAGGTGCGTCCTGCGATTGGGACCGTGAGGCATTTACGATGGGTGGCGCTCCCGGTGACCCCGACGCAAGCGAGCAAAACTTCCACGACGCGGTGATCAAAGTCTTTGTTGAGATGTACAACAAAGGCCTGATCTATCGCGGCAAACGCTTGGTCAACTGGGACCCCAAGTTTGAGACCGCGATCTCGGACCTAGAGGTCGAGAACATCGAAGTCGCGGGCCACATGTGGCACTTCAAATACCCCCTCGCGGGCGGCGCGACCTATGAATACGTCGAAAAGGATGAGGACGGAAACGTCACCCTACGCGAAACGCGCGACTACATCTCGATCGCGACCACACGGCCCGAAACGATGCTGGGTGACGGCGCCGTAGCCGTGCACCCATCGGATGAACGATATGCGCCAATTGTCGGAAAACTCTGCGAAATTCCCGTCGGACCCAAGGAACATCGCCGCCTGATTCCGATCATCACCGACGACTACCCTGATCCCGATTTCGGCTCGGGCGCGGTGAAAATCACCGGTGCGCACGACTTTAATGACTACGGCGTGGCCAAGCGCGGCAGTATCCCCTGCTACCGCCTGATGGACACCAAGGCCGCGATGCGTGCTGACGGCGCACCCTACGCAGAAGCCGCCGCCATCGCCCAAGAGGTCGCAGATGGTAAGCGCACACTAACCGAAAGCGAAACCGACGCTCTCAACCTCGTGCCCGAGGATTACCGCGGCATGGACCGGTTCGCCGCGCGCGACGCCGTTGTCGCCGCTATCACGGCCGAAGGCCTCGCGGTCATGACGACCGAGACCGTCACGGATGAGGACGGAGCCGAGCAAACGCGCGCCATACCAATGGTCGAAAATAAGCCCATCATGCAGCCCTTTGGCGACCGCTCCAAAGTCGTGATTGAGCCGATGCTAACCGACCAATGGTTCGTCGACGCCGAACAAATCGTCACCCCCGCACTGGACGCGGTCCGCGACGGTACCGTCAAAATCCTGCCCGAAAGCGGTGAAAAGACCTACTACCACTGGCTCGAAAACATCGAGCCATGGTGCATTTCGCGTCAATTGTGGTGGGGTCACCAAATTCCGGTGTGGTTCGATGCCGATGGCAACCAATATTGCGCCACCACCGAAGCCGAGGCACAGGCCCAAGCCGGCGCGGGCGTTGCCCTCACGCGCGACCCCGACGTCCTTGACACGTGGTTCTCCTCGGGCCTTTGGCCCATCGGCACGCTCGGCTGGCCCGAACCCACCCCCGAGATGGAGAAATATTTCCCCACGTCCGTCCTTGTGACCGGCCAAGACATCCTGTTCTTCTGGGTCGCCCGGATGATGATGATGCAACTTGCGGTCGTGGACGAAATCCCCTTCCACGAGGTCTACCTCCACGGTCTTGTCCGCGACGCCAAGGGCAAGAAGATGTCCAAATCCGTAGGCAACGTGGTCGACCCACTGGACGTGATCGACGAATTCGGCGCCGATGCGCTGCGGTTCTCAAGCGCTGCGATGGCGGCCTTGGGCGGTGTGCTCAAGCTGGATATGGAGCGGATCAAGGGCTACCGGAACTTCGGCACCAAACTGTGGAACGCCGCCCGTTTCGCGGAACTGTATGAGGCCGTCGGCGCGGACGCCGCCGCCAAAACGACCCAACCCACGCCCGAGGCCACCCTCAACAAATGGATCATAGGTGAGGTCGGCCGCACCCGCGAAGCCGTGGACGCAGCCCTTGCGGATTACCGCTTTAACGATGCGGCGAACGCGCTTTATGCTTTTGTCTGGGGCACTTACTGCGATTGGTACGTCGAATTCTCAAAGCCGCTATTGCAGGGTGATGACGCGGCCGCCAAGGCTGAAACCCAAGCCACCCTCGCGTGGGCGCTGGATCAATGCATCCTGATGCTGCACCCGATCATGCCGTTCATCACCGAGGACCTCTGGGCCCAAACCGCCCAGCGCGACACGATGTGTGTGCACGGGGCATGGCCCACGATCGGGGCCGAGGCCGTCGATCCACAGGCCGACGCCGAAATGAACTGGGTCATCGGTTTCATCGAAGGCATCCGCTCGGCACGCGCGCAGATGAACGTGCCCGCTGGGTTGTATATCCCCGTTGTCCGGCTAGAGGCAGACGCCACCGCCCGCGCCGCCTATGCCAACAACAAGGCCCTGATCGACCGCATGGCCCGGATCGAAAGCCTGACGGACGCCGACACTGCCCCCAAAGGTGCGATCTCGGTGGCTGTGGGGGCTGCCAGCTTTGCACTGCCGCTCAAAGACATCATCGACGTCGACAAAGAACGCGGCCGGCTAGAGAAAAACCTCGGCAAGCTGGACAAAGAGATCAAGGGCCTGTCGGGCCGGGTCAACAACCCCAAGTTCGCCGTCTCAGCTCCTGCCGAAGTGGTCGAAGAAGCCCGCGCAAACCTTACCGCCCGTGAGGGAGAGGCCGAGGTCGTGCGCGCCGCCCTTGCCCGCTTGGCCGAAATCTAACAGCGCATCATCCGGGCGGCGGGTCACACGATCCGCCGCCCGCCTCCAATCCAAACGGGACCAACGCACACGCACCCGTGAGCAGAGGTGATTTGTCTCCCGCCGCGGCCAAGGGCATCTAGGGTTCAACGACACATGTCATTTGATCTCTTGTTAAGGACACATCCTCATGCCTCTCACGCGCCGCACTTTGCTCATCGCTTCCGCAGCCTCCCTCGCCACTGTCTACGGCATCCAATCCGTCATCGCTGATACCGGCGATCTGGGTGGGCTGATCTACAAAACCTCCGACGGGGTCGCCATCGATGGCACCGACACCGTGGCCTACTTTACCCAAGGCAAGCCCGTTGCGGGTTCCGCCGCGTTTACGCACGACTGGCAAGGTGCGACATGGCAGTTCTCCTCTGCCGAGAACCGCGATCTGTTTGCAGCCGACCCCACCGCCTATGCCCCCCAATACGGCGGCTACTGCGCGTGGGCCGTGGGTGAGAAAAACAGCCTCGCCTCCACCGAGCCGGAGCGTTGGGCCATCGTAGACGACAAGCTTTACCTAAACTTTAACCGCGGCGTGCAGCGTCGCTGGGACAAGGATCGCGCTGGCTTCATTGCCCAAGGCGATATCAACTGGCCCGATCTGGTGGCCGGAAACTCCTGATCCATGCAACACGCGCCGCGACCCACCACCGGGCGCGGCGTTTTCACTTATGATCCGCACGCGCGTGCCGGACTGCATTCCCCTGCGGCAGCACCTCCACGGACCGCACCAAGATAATCTCACACCCCGCAGGGAACCCATCGCTGCGCACCCGCGAAGAGGTCCAAGGCCGCAGCCCATCACCCATCACGCTGACCAAGTAGCCACGTATCTGCACGGCCTGCCCCACCTCAACCGCCATCAGTGCCGCTTTGACCGCAGCATCAGCCGGGATCAAATGATTGTTCGTCACCAAATGATCCCAATCGTGGGGCATCGTGCGGGTGTCGTCCGCCTGAAATCGGATCATCCGGGTCCCGGTGCGATACCGAACCCGGGCGTCATATTCCGAGTCTAACAGCTCTCCGTAAATTATACCTAAATCTAACGGGGACACAGCTGACACCGCATCAAACCGGTAGGGTTTGCGCGTCACGACCCGCCCCGTCAGCACGTAACTCTCAAGAATTTCAGCCGCAAAGCCTGCTCCCAGATCAACCGAAACATTCTGAATATCTACCTGCTGTGGCGCAGCCCCAAGGGGCACATCCCCTCTCACGGACGGCAGATCGCCCGTGACCAAATCAACAGGCGGCCCCGCAAATGGCCGCCCCGCATCCACCGCCGCCAGCACCAAGCCCACAGCCACAAAACCCACCGCCAACAGGGACATATCACTCTTGTCGAACATGCCCCCACCTAGCCGGCCCCAGTGGCGAAAGTGAGGCGCAAGCCCCCCCAATCCACCCAAACATATCCCCACAAACGGCCCGCTTGGGACAAATAAAAGCCGGATTTTGGCCCATACTCAAAACCGTCATATAGCGACAAACCGGGGACAATCCGATGACCATGCACCAACCGACCCTTCGTCCGGCCTACCCTGCGCCGCTCCCGCGCAAGCTGGTCTCGCTGCTGGTGCCTGTGTTCAACGAACAAGAAGCAGTCTCAGCCTTTTTGACCGAAATCGACCGCGTCTTTGCGCCCCTGCACGCCACCTACGATTACGAGGTGATCTTTGTGAATGACGGCTCACGCGATGCGACCGAATTCGTGATCCGCAGCCGCATGACCGACAACCCACATATCCACCTGATCAACCTGTCGCGCAACTTTGGCAAAGAGGCGGCACTTTCTGCAGCCATCGACCACGCGCAGGGCGATGTCTGCATCCCCATCGACGTTGATTTGCAGGACCCCCCCGAGGTCATTCCCGAAATGCTGGACCTATGGTCCAAGGGTGCTCAAATCGTTAACGCCCGCCGTGCCAACCGCACCCAAGACACATGGATCAAGCGCAAGACCGCCCAAGGCTTTTACCGTGTTTTCAACGCACTCGCAGATCACAGCATACCCCAAGACGTGGGCGACTTCCGGCTGCTCGATCGCCAAGTGATCGACGTTCTGCGCGACATGAATGAACGCGTTCGCTTTAACAAAGCGCTCTTTAGCTGGGTCGGATTCGAAACCGAAGAGGTCACCTTTGACCGCCCCGAACGCCAAGCCGGAACCAGCGCTTGGACCTATTGGAAACTGTGGAATTTCGCCCTCGACGGGATCTTCTCCTCCTCCACCGTGCCCTTGCGAATTTGGACCTACGCAGGCGGCACACTGGCCCTAATGGCCTTCCTCTATGCGGCCGTTTTGTTCTTTCGCACGCTTGTCGTTGGCATCGACGTGCCGGGCTATGCCTCCACGATGATCACCATTTTGATGTTCGGCGGGCTCAACCTTTTTGCCATCGGGATCGTTGGCGAATACATCGCACGCATCTATTCGGAGGTCCGTGAGAGACCCCTTTATGTGCTGCGTTCCATCCATAATCCCGGGGGACAAAACTAATGGATCGAGCAGTTTTTGAAAGAATGGCCGCACAAGAAGGGGTGCATTGGTGGTTCGCCGCACGCCGCACCATCATTCGCACCGTCATTGAGCGGATGATCGACCTGCCGGACGCCCCCCGTATCCTAGAGGCGGGCTGTGGAACTGGCGGCAACCTCGGGATGCTCAGCGACTTTGGGGCCCTGCGCGCGTTTGAGTTGGACCACGATGCCCGCGCCACCGCCACCCAGAAAAGCGGCGTCGCCGTGGCCGAGGGCGCATTGCCCGGCCCCCTCCCGTTTGAAGCTGAGACCTTCGATCTGATCGGACTGTTCGACGTTCTTGAACACGTCGAGGACCATCAGGCATCGCTGGCTAGCCTGCGCACAAAACTCGCGCCAAAGGGCCGCGTCCTCATGACCGTGCCCGCGTTTCCGTGGCTGTGGTCCGCGCATGATGAACGGCATCACCACTACCGCCGCTACACCCGTGCCAGCCTAAAGGGCGTCGCGAACGATGCGGGCCTGCGCGTAGAGCGCAGCTTTTACTTTAACTCAGCGCTGTTCCCCGTGGCCGTTGCAGGGCGCGCGATCAAATCGGCCCTGCACAGCGATGCCGTCGATGACGCGCTGCCTGCCCCCATGATCAACAGCGCGCTGCGCGGTGTCTTTGCCGCCGAACGCCACCTTGTGGGCCGCCTTACCCTGCCCTTTGGCCTCTCGCTCTGCGCGGTCCTATCCGCCGACGACGACTGATGCGCGCGGCACGACTGACACGCTTTGCCAGTGTTGGCGCGCTCGCGACGGGCGTCCATGTGGGTGTCGCGCTCGGGGCGGCACATGCCCTGATGCTCGCGCCGCAAATGGCCAATACCGCAGGGTTTTGCGCCGCCGTACTGCTGTCGTACTTCGGGCATGGGCGATTGGTGTTCCACACCAACCTACGCCACCGCTTCCACGGGCCACGGTTCCTTGCGACAGCGGTTTTGGGGCTCATGGTGTCGTCGTCCATCACACAAACGATGACCGTCTGGCTCGACGTGCCGTTTGCCCTAACGATGGCATGTGTGGCTCTCGCTGTGCCCGTCGCCACCTATTTGATGTGCAAATTCTGGGTGTTCCGGCCGGACTATTCCGCCGCCTCGTAAACCACGAGGGTGGCGCCCGTGATCGGCCGCACCAGCCCCGCACACGTGGGCGGCACCTCACCGGGTGCTACTGCGCGTACATAGTATTCCGCGCCCGTGGCCTGCATGATCGCGCCCATTGCCTCACACGTCCCGGCCTGCCGCTGATCCTCATCCCAAAGGGCAATCGCGGGCCAGCCAATGGCCTCCACGTGCTCGGGCTTGGGGGTTAACACCTGATCAATCCGCGCGCGCGTCAGCGCGGCCTGCGCGGGTTGCGCGACGGAAAACAACTTGAAATCAACATAGGCGCTGCGCTGCGCGTAATGCCGAAACGATGATAGCCCCACGGGGATCACAAACAGCGCATCTTGGGGCGTTTGCGCACGGATTTGCGCCAACACGTCGCGGGTCTCTGCCGGCACAAAGGGCGGCAGCGTCGCGGGCGGGAACACCAACGGCACCGCCAAGCACGCCCCCACCGCAGTCGCCCGTGGCCCCCATTCGAACCGGTGCAGACCCATGACCACGAGGCCCGCCGCAAGCATCCCAGCCCCCGCCACGCTGCCGTTCACGCCCACGATCGCGGCCAAAACCACCCCGCAGCCTAGGCTGGCCGTGCCCACGCCTACGCGCCAAATTCCCGCGAGTGCGATCACCGGTCCCAGCACAAACAACAGAGGGGTTGAGCGGTTGGCATCTAAGATAAACAGGGCCGAAGTTTCGGCGACCCCCAGCTTATACACCACCAAGGTCACCGCGTGCAGAACCGTAAAGGCCAGCATCAGCCCGACACCGAAACGCCCCAGCCAACGATCCGTCCGCGCGACCAACGCGGCCCCGGTCCAACCGGCCAACAGATACAGCGTCGCGACCCCGATATCCCCCCACGGCGGATCGTAATGATGCGGCGCGCGAAAGCGGTAAGCATCGGTGATCAGGTCGATCTCACCCCCCTCACCGCCCGCGTCCGCCAACACCCCGCGCCCCACGATCCACACAGCAGGCAACGCCGCGATCAACGCCACACACGCCAGCGTCCACGTCGCGCGCGGCTGCGCGAGCAACAGGCCCAGCCCCAAAATCCACGCCCCGTGGATCGCGGTCATCGGCTGAGCGTAAGCCGCACCCGCCAAACACAGCCCCGCCAAAACAAAACGCCGCCCCAACGCAGCGGCGACCGCCAACAGCACACAGGCCAAGGCCACATTGTGGTGATGGAAAAACGCGCCGATCAATCCACCAAAATCGCCGCGTCCCAATCCGTCCAGCGGCCCCAACACCCCCAGCGCCAGCACTACGGGCAGCGCCAGCATCGGCGCACCGAACCCGCCAAGTGCCCCCATCACGGCCCCCGCGCACACAACGGCCAAGGCAATGACCGCCACACGGAACACAGGCTCCACGCCCGGGCCGCTCTGCCCCAACCAATAGAGCCATTCGTAAACCAGCGCATGGTTGGCAAACATTTGCAGTTGGTCATCGCGGGCAAACAGCGCGCCGTTTGCTTTGTATTCGGCCAAGGGCGCATAGGCGAAATCATCGCCAAACGGAAACGGCACATGCCCCACAAGCGCATGGGCCATCAGCCCAAATGCCACGGCGAACACTCCTGCAATAAGGGGGGAACGGGTCTCCATAAGGCTTTTGTGGCCGCGCGCGGGGCCTCTGCCAAGTCTGCATCCCGGATTGCACCCACAATCGGCGGGCACGTTGACCCAGCAGCAACACTCACCACACGAAACACCAACGAAAAAGGCCAAGCCGCTCAGCAGCTTGGCCCCCAATGTTATCGCGCTCAGTCCCTACAGCATGAACTGATAGGTCGCAGGCGTGTAGCGGAACCCATCCGCGCGTGGCTCGACAAACCCGACCCCCGGGAACGGCATGTGATAGCCCAGCATCGGCAGCTTGTCGGCGGCCAACATGCCAAGCACGTTGCGCCGGGTCGCGGCAGCAGCGGCCTTGTCACGGTCAAACCGCACCTCCCAGTCGGGATAGCCCAGCGACCAGACATAGTGGTTGGCCAAATCCGCCGTCAAAACCAACTGCCGACCAGCGCTTTCAATCATGTAGCCCATGTGCCCCGGCGTATGGCCAAACATCGCCATCGCGGTCACGCCCGACGCGACCGCGCCACCGTCCTCCAAAAAGGTCATCTGTTCGGCCAAGGGGGCGACTTTGGCGTCAAAACCCTCATTCCCGGTGCCGGACATCGTATCAAATTCGACCCGCCCAGTGAGGTACGCGGCATTGGCAAACGTGCGCGAGCCATCCTCACGGGTTAACCCACCAATGTGGTCGCCATGGGCATGAGTGATCACGACATGTGTGATTGCATCGGCGCTATACCCCGCCTGCTCCAACAGCCCCGAGATCCCTTCACCGGAAAACCCAGTGTCGAACAGGATCAGCTCCGCGCCTGTGTTAACCACGGTCGGATTAAAAAAGAACTGCACCTTATCGTCAGGGATAAACGCCTGTGCCGACGCCCCTGCGAATGTCTTTTCATCGACATTCATGCCGAAAATGCCCTGCGGCTCTTCTACGGTGCGGGTGCCCCCCAAAAGGGCGGTCACTTCCATCTCGCCCACGGCGAAGCGATGGAATGTGGGCTGCGTGTTGCCCAGCTTGTCGGTCATCCCTTGGGCAGACACGCTGGTGGCGGCGGCACCCGCAAAGGGTAACGCGGCAGAGGCTGCCAAGGCTTGGCGACGGGTAAAGGTTGTCATGGGTTTCTCCCTCATAAATGTCTTTCCCCAGACATAGCGCGACTGCGCCCACAGTCCCGCCCCTGATGCGCACACAAAGCCGTGACACTGGACATCGGCGCGCGCGCGTGACACATCCCCGCCCAAAGGAGTCCCCCATGACCACCACCCGTTTTGCCCCTTCGCCCACGGGCTACCTGCACGTCGGCAACCTGCGCACCGCGCTGTTTAACTACCTGATCGCGCGCAAGGCGGGCGGCACCTTCATCCTGCGCCTCGACGACACCGATCCCGAGCGTTCGAAGCCCGAATTCGCAGACGCCATCAAAGAGGACCTCGAATGGCTGGGCCTGACATGGGATCGGGTTGAAACACAATCCTCACGGCTAGACCGCTACGTCGCCGCCGCCGACGATCTGCGCACAAAGGGCCGGTTCTATGAGGCCTTCGAGACCCCGATTGAACTGGATCTCAAACGCAAAAAACAACTGAACATGGGCAAGCCCCCGGTCTATGACCGCGCGGCCCTCGCGCTCAGCGACGCCGAAAAAGACGCCCTCCGCGCAGAACGCGGCGACGGCGTGTGGCGGTTCAAACTGGACCACACACGTATCGAATGGGCTGACCAAATTCTGGGTGAGATGTCGATCGACGCAGCCTCCGTGTCGGACCCCGTCCTAATCCGCGGCGATGGCCAATTCCTCTACACACTGGCCTCGGTCGTCGATGACACGGAAATGGGTGTGACACACGTGGTGCGCGGCTCGGATCACGTCACGAACACGGCCACACAGATCCAAATTATTGAGGCCCTCGGCGGCGCAGTGCCCAGCTTTGCGCACCACTCGCTCCTGACCGGCCCACAGGGTGAGGCACTATCCAAACGGTTGGGCACACTGTCCCTGCGCGATCTGCGCGCCCGCGGCGTCGAGCCAATGGCGCTCCTGTCGCACATGGCCCGCCTCGGCTCCTCCGATCCGTTTGAGCTGCGCACGTCGGTTGAAGAATTGGTCGAGAATTTCGACGTCACCCGCTTTGGCGCAGCCCCGACCAAGTTCGATGAGGACGACCTTTTCCCAATCACGGCACGCCACCTCGCGTCCCTGCCGCTCGAAACCGTAGCCTCGGACATCGCAAACCTAGGCGTGCCCAGCGATCAGGCCGAGCGGTTCTGGCGCGTCGTGCGCGAAAACATAACGACCCGCGCGGACATGGCCGCATGGTGGGCAATGTTCCAAAACGGAGCGACACCAATCGTAGACGAAGAAGACGCCGAGTTCGTAGCAACAGCCTTCGACCTCCTGCCTTCCGCACCCTACGACGATAGCACTTGGGGCACATGGACCGCAGCCGTCAAAGAGGCGACGGGCCGCAAAGGCAAAGGCCTGTTCATGCCCCTGCGCAAGGCGGTCACAGGCCGCGAACGCGGTCCCGACATGAGCGACGTCATGGCCCTGTTCCAGATCGCGCCGCCAAAACCATAAATCCCAAAAACTCGGTCAGCGCGCTTACAAACACGCGCTGACCCCGATCGTTAAGCTTCAATGCCGCTTTGATCTGGAACCTTCCGAACCAGAGAACTGATCGTTTAAGCGTCGTACCCTCGGTGCAATACACTGCTGACGTTGACCCAACTCCGCCGATTTTTGGATATTTAAGAACCAAAGAAGCGATTAACCTTAACGCGCTATTAAGATCGTTGGTGCAGGGTGGAGAGGCGGTACAGGCGGGGACGCCGATGACCGTAACCGAAGAAGGAAGGCCCTCCGGCGTAGCGGACATGCGCGCTGCGAGGGCCTGACAAACCGGGCCTGGCTTTCATGAAAAAAGGGGCGCCACAATGTGCAGCGCCCCCCTCTTTGGTTTCTAAATATCCATCGCGACGCGCGAAGCGCGGCGCAACTCGAAGGGTCTAGCTATTCACCGCGGCCATGATCTTCGCTTTCGCGCTTTCTGCGTCTTCGCCATAGCTGATCTTTTCGAACAGCTTGCCATCCGCATCCAACACATAGATCGAGGCGAAATGATCGAGGGTGTAGTCACCATCACCCAACGGCCGTTTTTGCCAGTAAACCCGCCAACTGCGCGCCATCGCCCAGACATCCTCGGGCGTGCCCGTGATACCGGTTACTCGGTCTGACTGTGCGGTCAGGTAATCCGACAGGAACTCAGATGTGTCCCGCTCGGGGTCTACTGTCACGAAGAACGCTTCAACATCACCAGCCGCCGGACCGAGGTCCTGGAACCATGTCTCCATGTCATAGACCGTGGTCGGGCAGATTTCGGGGCAATGGGTAAACCCAAAGAACAGCAGGCTGGGCTGCCCTTTGAACGCGGCCTCGGTGATCTCGGCGCCCGTGTGATCCACCAGAGAAAACGGCGCGCCGAACTCGACGGACGTGGCCAAGCTGCCCGCCCCTGCGCCCGACCGGCCATCCCACACGACCCGTAGCAACAGCCCAGCCGATATCGCCAGCACCCCGACCGACAGCCCCAGCAGGATCGTCAACATTCGTTTCGACATGTCTCTGCCCTCCCGAGCGGTTGGCTAGTGGTGTTTGTGACCGTGGCTGCCGTGACCATCTGCGCCGGTCATCTCACGCACTTGATCGAGGGGCAGCACGGCGAAGGGCAACGTCACCTCGCCCGCGTTTTCGAACACCAGTGTCACATCGTGACTGACGCCCGCGTCTAGGCCCTGAGGCAGCCCCATGAACATGATGTGCAGGCCACCGGGAACCAGCTTGACCATTTCACCGGCGGGCAGTGCGATGCCACCTTCGACCTCAAACATACGCATGACGTCGCTGTCCATCTCCATGGTGTGCAGCTCGACCTTGCCGGCGACATCTGCACCCACGCGGGCGGCGATCAGGGTGTCATCTGTCGCACCCATGTTGTGCAGCGTGACAAAACCACCGGCCGCAGGGGCCGCAGGGGGCGTTGCACGGATCATGGCGTTCATCACCATAATGTCACCGACCTTGGCCTTGGCCATTTCACCATGGCTCATTCCGACTTTGCCGGTGCTGGTCACAGCCACAGGGGCGGCACTGGCGTGCGCGCCATCGTGATGGGCAGTGGCGGGAGTGAGCAAGCCAAGGCAAACAGCCGAAGCCAGCGCAAGAGACGCAGGTTTCCACATAGGATCATCCTTTTATTTTGCGCCCCAGGCGTCCGATCCGGGGCAGATGCGCGCCGCGCGGGTGGCAGTCCACGTTTTGCTTGAGGCAGATATGGCGTGATCCCCGCAGCGGTTCAAGGGCAAAGGGACCGCGTGTCGCAGGGGCGCGGCCACGAAAAAACCGCGCCCCGAAAGGCGCGGTTTTCAATTTTCACCAGCTGATTGCTGATGCTAGTTTCCGTAGGCCACCGATGGCAGCCACGTCGTCAGCGCGGGGAAGGCAAACACAATGCCCAGACCCAACAGCTGCAGCAGCACGAAGGGGATCACACCTTTGTAGATATGGCTCAGCGACACACCGGGGGGGCACACGCCCTTGAGGTAGAACAGCGCAAAGCCAACCGGCGGCGTCAAGAACGAGGTCTGCAACGTCACCGCCACAAGGATCGCGAACCACACCACTGCAGGATCTTGGACCTGACCAAAGCCCGGCACAGCCAGCTCAAGCCCCTGAATGATCGGCAGCATCAGCGGCATGATGATGATCGTGATCTCGATCCAGTCCAGCAAGAAACCCAGCAGGAACACGAGGAACAGGATGAACGCCACGATCATGTAGGGGTTATCAAAGATACCCAAGATGTGGTTTTCGATGATCTCATCCCCACCGTAGCGGCGCAGAACGAAAGCAAAGAAGTTCGCCGCGAGGAAGATACCCACGATGTAACCGGCCGTGTTCAGAGTGGAGCGTGCGACCTCAACAAAGACTTTGAAGTTCAGCTTGCGGTTCAGAACCGCCAGCATCGTGGCCCCGAATGCACCCAGACCAGAGGCCTCGGTCGGCGTCGCGATACCCGCAAAGATCGAACCCAGCACCAGCAGGATCAGGAACATCGGCGGCACAACGGCCAACAATACTTCCTTGACCACGGGCCAACCAACCTCATCGGTCTTTTCCGGCGCAGGCATCGAGCTGGGCGAGATCAGGCCAAACACCACGATGAACGTGATATACAGCGCACCCAGCAGCAGCCCGGGGAACAGCGCCCCCATGAACAGATCACCCAGCGAAATGGCCAGCTGATCGGACATGATCACCAGCATGATCGACGGTGGGATCAAAATCCCGAGCGTACCGGCAGAGGCAATCGTACCCGTCGCAATCGGCTTGGAGTAGTTCTGCTTCATCATCGCAGGCAGGGCCATCACGCCCAGCAACGTCACCGACGCACCAATCACCCCGGTCGAGGCCGCAAGGATGATCCCGATCAGCAGAACCGTCAGGGACAAACCACCCTTCAGGCCACCAAACAGCTTTTGCATGGCGTGCATCATCCGCTGAGCAACGCCGGATTGATCCAGCATCAGGCCCATGTAGATGAACATCGGCAGCGCCACCAAAACAGGGTTCTGCACGATATTGCCAAACAGCCGTGACCCCAGCGCCCCAAGGCGTTGATAGTCGATGCCCGTACGGTCAAACTCAATCACATCGCGGAAATTGGACCGGAACGGATCAAGGAAAATCTCGGCGATCAACACAAAGATCAGCGACACACCCACCAGCGCGAACGCCACCGGGACGCCGCGGAACAGCAGGAAAATAAAGGTGAGGAACATCGCCAGCACGGCGATTTCGTTGAGGGTGACAAACGCCCCCAGGACTTCAAGGATACCCATGATATTGGAGCCTTACGATTTAGGGGCCATGGCGCGCGCGGCACCAATAAGCACAAGGGTCAAGACAAGCGCGATGGCGACGGAGGGGGCGGTCTCAAACGGACCCCACTCGATCTCATCGAAATAGTCGGCACGGGTCACTTGGCGGAAGGTCGTTCCCTCTTCGGAGGTGAAATAGATAAACCACCAGCTTGCGTAATAGACGACCAAATTCACCAAGAACATGATCGACGGAAACGCGTAGAACAGCTTTTTCCACAGAACCGGCTCACACAAGGTGGCAAGGCGGCGGGTATAGGTGAACCACGCAGCAGCGCCCACAAAGATGAAGCTGACGTTCATGAAACACTTCAGCAGCCACAGGTTATGCAAACCGTTGGGGCTAGAGGACCCTTCCATGGCGGCAACACTGGCGATGGCGTAATGGATCGTCAGGTCCCAGCACAGGATCACAAACGGCAAAAACAGCCAAACCAAGCCAAAGCAGTCGATCTTGGCCTGCTTTTCGGGGGCGTAGTTGTCGTAGAAAATATCCACGCGCACGTGGCCATTGGTTGTCACGGCGTAACCGATAGCGATCAGAACGGCGGCACCATACAGCCACCACTGCATGTCATCCAACCACGCTTGGTTAAAACCAGACTGCCGCAGGATAACCTGCGCCACGATGGCCATCATCAGGATCGGGAACAGCCACGCAAAAACGTTTGAAATCTGAATGATGGCGCGATCACCGGCATTGTGCGCGGCACGACCAACCTCACCGGGGTCGGAAATGGCCACGACGGGCTCTTGGTTCTCCATCTGTCTGCTCCGTGTTGCATGCCTCTTTTTTCAAGCGGGCATGGCAGGGGGTCTGATAAAAAAGGCCGGGCGGTCCGCTATTTCAGGATCGCCCGGCCCAAGGTCTTTGGCCTTAAGCCCGCGTTACCACGCGCTTAAAGGACCACGCACTTAGTTGCGTGGGCGTGGCAGGTAGATCGAGTTGCCCCAGGTTTTGTAGCCTGCGCGGTACTCTTGCAGATCGTCCCACACTTCTTTGAAGTATGCATCTTCGGACGCCAGCTCTGCAGCCACTTCGTTCCATGTGGTCTCGAATGTTTCGAGGATCTCGGGCGACCACTGTTTGATGGTCACGCCTTGGTTTTCAACGTTGTCGACCATGGCGGGGAAGTTTGTGGCTTCGCCTTCTGCGTAGTTGGTCGTCAGGTTTGCCAAGCAAGCCATTTCGATCTGGTTTTGCGACATCTCATCGAGGTCTTCCCAACGATCGCGGTTGATCATCAGCTCATAGATGGTCGCGGGCTGGTGCCAACCTGGGAAGTAGTTGAACTTCGCGATATTATAGAAGCCCAGACGCGCGTCGATGACGGGCATGGAGAATTCGGTCGCATCGATCGCGCCACGCTCCAGCGCGGGGAAGATGTCACCACCAGCCAGCAGCGATGTGGAAACGCCAAGACGCTGCATGACTTCAGCACCCAGGCCGAAGAAGCGCATGTTCAGGCCTTCGAGGTCGGAGATCGAGTTGATCTCGTTCTTGAACCAGCCGGATGTCTCGGGTGCGGTCACACCACAGGGCAGAACGTGGACGTTAAAGCCAGCTTCGACGTACATGCGCTGGAACAGCTCCAAACCGTCGTCGTACAGCATCCAGCCAAGGAATTCGCCAGCTTCTGGGCCGAAAGGCACAGCGGAGAACAGCGATGCTGCGGGGATTTTACCCTGCCAGTAACCAGCAGTGGTGTAGGCCGCGTCTACGGAACCGGACGACACAGCGTCGAGAGCTTCGAGGGCGGGGACCAGCTCACCGGGATCGAAGTGCTCAAATTCCACTTCGGTGGAGATCGAGTTGATCTTGGCGACAAAGTCGGTGGCGCCGGTGCCGAGGATTGGCAGGTTCTTACCGAACGCTGTGGTCATCTCGAACACTTCTTGGGACTGTGCTGCGGTGCCGGTGACGGCAAGCGCGGTCACAGTGCCCAGCGCGATTGATTTCAGTTTCATGTTGAGTTCCTCCCGTGGAACATAGGTTTTGGTGAAGTTTCCTTACCGATTTGGCAAGGCGTTTACTAGGGACCGATCGCACCTAACGCATAGTCTTACGACAGTGGAATGCGCCTTTAGCGGGCCATCGTGCAGGATAATGTCTCCCCATTGCTCAGTATCAATGCAAAAATTGCGCTGATACCCCGTTCCCATGGCACTTTTAGACCGACAGACTTATCGGGTCAATTGCAGCACCCCGATAATGTTTTCGCTAACGGCATGGTTTACGCCCCCAACAGCCGCCGCACCCTACGGGTTACTGGGTATGCAATCAGGGACAACCGGCTATGCGCTAGGCGATAGGGTCGAATCGATCACACGTTTACGAATCGGTAATAGAGTTTAACCAATCCGCATCCGCCGCGACCGGGCCCGCATCCAACCGCCAGATGTCCGCGCCCTCTTGCCAGCGGGGAAAAACCTGCCGCACAAGCGGGTCATGACCCGGCACAATCAGCCCCGGCGCCGACACCAGTGACTTGAGCGTCTCGAACCCCGCCAACATGTCATCCACATCCACAACCAGCGGGAATACCTTGCCGCGGAACACGTTCTCATAATAATGCGCCGCATCAGACGCGAGGCATAGCCACCCCGCCTGCGTGCGCACCTGCACCGCCTGCAATCCCTTCGAATGCCCCCCGATACAGTGTAACCGGACGCCATCGGCGATCTCGGCACTGCCGTCATGAAACTGCACCTGCCCCGCGAACAGCCGTTTGACCGCCTCACACACGTGATCGGCCGTAAACGGCATCCGCAGCGCGTCGTGGCACATGCAGGGGCCGGTCGCAAAAGCCATCTCAGCCGCCTGAAGATGCAGTTTCGCGTTAGGAAACAGGTGCAATCCCCCGGCGTGGTCGTAATGCAGGTGTGTGACGATCACCTCCGTCACATCCTCTGCCGCAATACCCAAGGGCTTGAGCGCCGTACGGGGGTCGATCTGGATGGGCCGGTCCCGGCGCGTGGCCTCGGGGGCGTCATATCCGGTATCGACCAAGATCACCCGCGCGCCCTGCCGCAGCACCCAGATATAATAGTCCATCTCATGCGGGGTATCGTGGGCGTCATCGAACAAAAAGCTGTCAGCACGGGTCCGGGCGTTCCGCTCCGCGTACTTGACAGCCAGAACCTCCCACGTGCCGCTTTCGCCCGTCGTCATGCCTCCGCCCCACCTTGGCGGACGTTCACATAGGTCTGCACTGTCTTTTGCCGCACCATGTCTTCAATCGCCGCCGTGAACACATGGTAATGCGGCGACGCGCGGTGGGCATCAAAGCTGGCCGCATCGGAATACAGCTCATACAGCATCACCTCATTCGGGCGCCCCGGATCCGTACACACGTCAAACTGGTGGCACCCGGGTTCCAACAGTTCCGATGTCTCGGCGTTATGGCACACCAAGTCTGTGAAGGCCGCGACGGCCTCTGGTTTGATTTCGAACGTAACGACGACAGCGAACATATGTGTCTCTTTCCGGGTCTGGATTAATGTATACATTAATGTATACATTGTCGGTTCAATCAATGCCTAATCTGGCACAGCACGTGAGGCCCCATGAAATCCAATTTTGAGATCGCCGTTTTTGAAGGTGACGGCATTGGCCCCGAGATCATGGCCCCCACTGTGCGCCTGCTTGAGGGCCTCGCGCAAGCGGGCGGCTACGGCCTGCGGTTTGTGCCCTGCCCCGCCGGTGCCGCCCACTACGCGCGCACCGGGGATAGCCTCCCCGCCGCCTCGCTTGAGGCCGCAGGTGCCGCCGACGCGATCCTGCTGTCCGCGATGGGTCTGCCCGATGTGCGCTATCCCGACGGGACCGAGATTTCGCCCCAGATTGACCTGCGCAAACGGTTTAACCTGTTTGCAGGCGTACGGCCCGTGCGCATCACGCCGGGCACGCCCACGCCCCTGCGGCTTGAGGGCGGGCAAAGCGTTGATTTCGTCCTGATCCGCGAAAGCACCGAAGGCCTGTTCCACACCCAAGGGACCGGCCACGTCACGCAGGATTACGCCGAAGAAACCCTACGCATCACCCGCGCGACCTCGGAAAAACTGATGCGCTTTGCCGCACGGCTGGCCACAACGCGCAAGGCCGCAGGCCACGCAGGCCATGTCACATGCGTTGATAAAGCCAACGTTTTCCGCGCCTTCGCATTTTTTCGTGAGATTTTCGATGCGGAAATGGCCCAGCACCCCGATCTGGGCGCGGACCACGCGTATGTGGATGCGACCGCATTGTGGATGGTGGACCGACCTTGGATTTTCGACGTTATGGTGACGGAAAACATGTTCGGCGATATCCTGTCGGACTTGGGCGCGGGTCTGATGGGGGGGCTTGGCCTTGCGCCGTCCGCGGACATCGGCGAACAGCACGCGGTGTTCCAACCCTGCCACGGCTCCGCCCCCGATATCGCGGGCCAAGGGGTGGCGAACCCCTTTGCGATGATCCTGTCGGCGGCGATGATGCTGGATTGGCTGGCCGACACCCACGACGCGCCCGCCCTGCGCGCGGATGGCGCCCGCCTGCGCGCCGCCGTGGATGCCGTGGTGGCCGAGGGCCGCAATGTCACCCGCGATTTGGGTGGCACCTGCGGGACCGAGGCCGCCGCAGACGCCGTCGCCGCAGCACTATGACCCTGCGCGTTGCATGTCTGGGTGCGGGGTATTTCGCACGACACCACCACGCGGCATGGGCCAGCATGGAGGGCTGCACACTGGTCGGCGTCGCCGATCAGGACCCCGACCGTGCAAAAGCCGCAGCCAACACCCACGGCGCGCAGGGTTTTGCCGATCTGGCCACCATGATCGCGGCCACCAGCCCCGATATCATCGACATTATTACCCCCCCGCCCAGCCACCATACAGCGGTCACACAGGCGCTGGCCGCACGCCCCCGTGCGGTGATCTGCCAAAAGCCATTTGCCACCTCGTTGGAGGAGGCCACAGCCCTTGCGGAAGCTGCGCAAACCGCCGCTGTCCCGCTGATTATCCACGAAAACTTTCGGTTTCAGCCGTGGTTTCGCACGATCAAAGCCGCGATAGATGCAGGGCAATTGGGCGAGGTTTTGAACCTGACGTTTCGCTTGCGCACAGGCGATGGCCAAGGCCCCGACGCCTACATGGATCGCCAACCCTATTTTCAGACGATGCCCCGGCTTTTGATCCATGAAACCGGCGTGCATTATCTGGACACGTTCCGCTATCTGATGGGGCCTGTGCAAAGCGTTTATGCCGATCTGCGCCGGCTTAACCCCGCCATCGCGGGCGAGGATGCAGGCCATGTTGTCCTTGGCTGGCAGGGCGGGGCGCGCGCTGTGCTAGACGGCAATCGCTTGCTTGATTTTGACACCGACAGCCCGCGCCGCACCTTTGGCGAGGCCTTGATCGAGGGCACACAAGCCAGCCTGCACCTGACGGGCGACGGCGCGGTGCATCTGCGCCGGTTTGGCACCCGTGGCGCGCAGGCGGAGTGCCTGTTAGAGGGGCGCGATTGGCCCGGATTTGCGGGAGATTGTGTGCGTGCATTGCAACTGCACGTCCGCGATGCCCTGACGACCGGCACGGCGCTGGAAAACACCGCCCAAGACTACCTTGAGGTGCTGCGGATGGAAGCGGCGTGCTATGCCTCGGATGCCGAAGGGCGGAAAGTGACGCTATGACCGAGACCTTGACCGATTTGGCCGAAACCACCCTGCGCGAGCAGATCTTTTCGGGCCGGATGCTGCCGGGCACGCGTTTCACCGAAGCCGAGTTGGCCGCCCACCTTGGCCTGTCGCGCACCCCCGTCCGGGAGGCCGCGATGCGGTTGCAAACAGCCGGATTGGTCACGGTCCGCCCCCGCCACGGCATCACCATCGCGAGCATATCTGTTGAGGACATGGCTCATATCTATGAGGTCCTCACGGCGCTGGAAATCGTGGCTGTGGGTCGGGTCGCCGCCCGGCACCCCCATGCGTTTGGTGAATTGGCGCAATTGCAGCGCGCCGTTGGCAATATGCGCTACGCGCTCAGTGTGCGGGACATGGGCACGTGGGCCAGCGCGGATGAGGATTTTCACCGCGCCTTGGTCGAGTTGTCAGGCAACCCTGAGTTGGTCACGATCTTTGATCGCTATACCGACCGGGTGCGCCGTGCGCGCTTGGCCACGATGCACCATCGGCCCTTGCCGACGGCCTCACTTGACTGTCACGCGGCGGTTCTGGAGGCCATTGAAGCGGGCGATGCGGCCACAGCGCAACAGTTGCACGGCACGCATTTGAACGCCGCCCGCACCCTGCTGACGGAACTGATCCGCGACCACGGCACATCGCGGGTATAGGCGCAAACGCGCCTGCCACCGCTGGTGTTATGCTTTGCTTAGCGTTTGGGGTGTAGACCCGTAGCCTATTGAAACGGCACACAGGCGCATCATGACAATCGACCACGTTGTCGAGTTTATCATCGAGGCCATGCATGAGGACTTGGCGGGGCGCGGCACCCTTGGGGTGCGGCTTGTGCAGAATTTTCCTGCCCTGCCCGCAACACAGCTAAGTGCCGCGTTCAGTGCCGCCGCAGACGCCATAGAGGAAATGTTTGAGCACGAAGGCCACCCCACGGATCAAGCCAACCGCGCCCGTGCCCTTGCCGCCGAAGTGGCACGGGAAGCCGCGCGCCTTGGCACCGACGCCCCCGACGTGGCCGCATTGGGCCGGTTGTGGGACGCCGGTGAGGGCGCGTTTCCCGCAGCGCGGGATTAGGCCACAGCGTCGGCGGCTGCGCGGATTGCGCGGATGTTGTCGCCGTAAGGTGCGGGGTTGGTCACCGACCCGCCCTTAAACACCGCAGAACCCGCGACCAGCACATCGGCCCCTGCCGCCGTCATCAACGGGGCCGTTTCGGGGGTGATGCCGCCGTCGATCTCGATATGGATCGGGCGATCGCCGATCATGGCGCGCAGTTGGCGGGTTTTCTCAATCTGTGAGTGGATAAATTTTTGCCCGCCAAAGCCGGGGTTTACCGTCATCACACAGACCAGATCGACCATGTCCAACAAGTATTCGACCGCGCTTGCGGGGGTGGCGGGGTTCAGGGCGATGCCCGCTTTGACGCCCGCGCCGCGGATCGCTTGCAGCGTGCGGTGAATGTGGGGGCCTGCCTCAACGTGGGCGGTCAGGATGTCGGCGCCCGCCTCGGCAAAGGCTTCTATGTAGGGATCGACGGGCGCAATCATCAAGTGCACGTCCATCACCGTTTTGATGTGCGGGCGGATCGCGGCACAGGTGGCGGGGCCAAAGGTGATGTTGGGCACAAAGTGGCCGTCCATGACATCAACGTGGATCCAATCGGCGCCCTGCGCCTCAACGGCGGCGCATTCCGCACCGAAATTAGCGAAATCAGCCGCAAGGATCGATGGCGCGATTTTGGTCGTGCGGTCGAAGGGGATGATCGGTTTGGGCGTGGCAGAGGGGGTGGTCATGGCGGAGGCTCCTGAGGGGGGGGGTGCTCGGGTCGATTGCGCCCCCTCTAGACCGAGGGGTGGGCGCAGTGCAAGTGATGTGGCCGGTTCGGGGGCGCGCGCAACCATAGGCCCCACGTCACAGGTTGCATGTCCTCCGGACCCATGCGACGCTTTTGGCTGGTTCATCTCCTCGTCAAAGGCCCGCCATGCAGACGCAAACACACGCGCCCGCCCCCACCAGCACCGCCCCACAGCTGCCGCAGGTTACCTTGCCGCGCAATCCCGGCATGCCGCTGGACCTTGATTGGGTCGCACGTGCGCAGACCAACACCTCTGCGATTGAGCGCCGCTGCGCCACGCTGCCCGGACGTCGGTCCGTCAAAAAGGCTTATCAAGCCGCGTGGCTGGCCAAGGCGATCACGTTAATCGACCTAACCACACTGTCGGGCGATGATACGCCGGGCCGGGTGCGGCGGCTGTGTGCCAAGGGCCGTCAGCCCTTACGCGCCGATCTGAACACGGCCCTCGGCCTGCCGCCCCTGACCACCGGCGCGATCTGCGTTTACCATGAGATGGTGGCCACAGCCGTCGATGCGTTGCAGAGCACCGGCATTCCGGTGGCGGCCGTTTCCACGGGGTTTCCGGCGGGCTTGTCACCATTTCACACGCGCATCGCAGAAATTGAGGCCAGCGTCGCGGCCGGTGCCGCCGAGATCGACATCGTGATCTCTCGGCGTCATGTGCTGACCGGGGATTGGCAAGCGCTCTATGATGAGACGTGCGCCTATCGCGCGGCCTGTGGCGATGCCCACGTCAAAGCGATCCTTGCGACGGGCGAATTGGGCAGCCTGCGCAACGTGGCGCGGGCGTCGTTGGTGTGCATGATGGCGGGTGCAGATTTCATCAAAACCTCCACCGGGAAGGAGCCCGTGAACGCGACCCTGCCCGTCACGCTGGTGATGTTGCGCGCGATCCGGGACTATGCGGATCGCACCGGGCACAAGGTCGGCTACAAACCCGCCGGTGGGATTTCCAAGGCGAAGGACGCCTTGGTCTATATGGCCATGATCCGCGATGAATTGGGGCCGCGCTGGGTGCAACCAGACCTGTTCCGGTTCGGCGCCTCGTCGCTTTTGAATGACATTGAGCGGCAGCTAGAGCACCACGTCACCGGGCGTTATTCCGCCAGCCACCGCCACCCGATGGGCTAATTTTGGATGAAGACCATGACAGACGTCGCTGATATCTTTGCAACTTTGGAATACGGCCCCGCCCCTGAGGCGGACGGAGAGGTGCGCGCGTGGCTGGCTGCCAAGGCCCCCTTTGGTCATGTCATTGACGGCGCGCAAGCGGTGGGCGACGGGTTCAAAACCCACAACCCCGCCACCGGCGAGGTCCTTGCCGAGGTCAGCCAAGGCACAGCTGCGGACGTGGATGCGGCCGTCAAAGCGGCCCGCCGCGCTCAGCCCGAATGGGCCGCCCTGTCCGGGCATCAACGCGCCCGGCATCTGTACGCGCTGGCTCGGCAGGTGCAAAAACACGCCCGCGCGCTCGCGGTTCTTGAAACGCTCGATACCGGCAAACCCATCCGCGAAAGCCGCGACATCGACCTGCCGCTTGTGGCGCGGCATTTTTACTATCACGCAGGGATGGCCCAGCTGATGGCCGAAAACCTGCCCGGGCGTGAGGCGATCGGCGTCTGCGGCCAGATCATTCCGTGGAACTTTCCGCTATTGATGTTGGCGTGGAAGGTCGCGCCAGCTTTGGCAATGGGCAACACGGTTGTCCTCAAACCCGCAGAGCAGACCCCCCTGACCGCGCTGATGTTTGCAGAGTTGGCGCAGGCTGCCGGGCTGCCAAAGGGTGTCTTGAACATCGTCACCGGCGATGGGACAACGGGAGCCGCGCTTGTCGCACACCCGGATGTAGACAAAATCGCCTTTACCGGATCGACCACCGTGGGCCGCGCCATCCGAGAGGCGACCGCAGGCACCGGCAAGGCCCTGACGTTAGAGCTGGGCGGCAAGTCCCCCTACATCGTGTTCGACGACGCAGATATTGACTCGGCCGTCGAGGGATTGGTCGATGCAATCTGGTTTAACGGTGGGCAAGTGTGCTGTGCGGGCGCACGCCTGTTGGTGCATGAAGCGATTGCGGACAGGTTCCATGACAAGCTGAAGGCCCGCATGGACGGGCTGCGCATGGGCGATCCATTGGACAAGTGCATTGATGTTGGATCCTTGATCGCGGCATCCGATTGCGCGCGGGTTGCGGCCTTGGTCGAACAGACCGAAGGCGAGGTCTATCAGGCCGGTCCCGTGCCGCAGACCGGGGCCTTTTACCCGCCCACCCTGATCACGGGCCTGCATTCTTCCGACCCATTGATGCAGGAGGAAATCTTTGGCCCTGTGTTGGTGTCCACCACGTTCCGCACCCCGGTTGAGGCGGTGCAATTGGCCAACAACACGCGCTACGGGCTGGCCGCATCGCTCTGGACCGAGAACGTGAACCTCGCTCTGGATTTGGCACCCAAGCTGGAGGCGGGCATCATTTGGGTGAATGCCACCAACCTGATGGACGCCGCCGCGGGCTTTGGAGGCACAAAGGAAAGCGGTTTTGGTCGGGAGGGCGGCTGGGCCGGCTTGCGCGCGTATACCAAGCCCGTGGGGGATGCGAAAAAGCTGCCCGCGCTGCACATCCCTACTGGTGAGATGGCTGCGGCAGGCCCCCTCGACCGGACGCCCAAACTGTATATCGGCGGCAAACAAGCACGCCCCGACGGCGGCTATGTGCGCGGCGTGTTTGGCCCCAAGGGCGCCTGTCTGGGCGAAGTGGCCGAGGCCAACCGCAAAGACATCCGCAACGCCGTAGAAGCCGCTGCAAAGGCCAGCGGTTGGAGCAAAACGAGCGGCCATCTGCGGGCGCAAATCTTGTATTATATGGCCGAAAACCTATCGGCCCGGGCCGATGAGTTTGCCGCCCGGTTGCACGCACAAACTGGCCAAGACGGCACGGCAGAGGTCGAGGCAGCCCTTGACCGGCTGTTCACCTGCGCCGCGTGGGCCGACAAGTATGAGGGCCGCGCGACCGGTGTGCCGATCCGTGGGATCGCCTTGGGCATGCCCAGCCCGGTCGGTGTGATCGGCGCCTTTGCCGCCGAACAAACCCCTCTGTTGGCGATGGTTTCGGTGGTCGGTGCCGCAATGGCCATGGGCAACCGTCTGGTGCTGGCAGCACCCGAAACCGCGCCCCTGACGGCGACGGATTTCTACCAAGTGCTCGACACCTCCGATGTGCCCGGCGGCGTGATCAACATCCTGACCGGGTCGCACGCGGAACTGGCCCCGCACTTGGCTGGCCACATGGAGGTGGATGCGTGCTGGTCCTTTTCAAGCACGGATATTTCGAGCGTGATTGAGCGTGAGGCGGCAGGCAACCTCAAGCGGACATGGGTCAACTACGGACAGACCCATGACTTTGCCGCCCCCCAAATGGACCGCTTCCTAGAGGCCGCCACAGAGGTCAAAACCATCTGGGTGCCCTACGGCGAATAAGGAAAAATACCATGCGCGCGATGACTTATGACCGGTTTGGCCCGGCATCCGATGTTTTGATCTTGGCCGATGTGCCCACCCCGGATCCCGCCCCCGGTGAGGTGTTGGTGCGGTTGCATACCTCGGGTGTGAACCCCTCGGACGTCAAGGCGCGCGCGGGCGGACGGCCCGGTGTGACCAAGCCGCCCTTTCCCACCATCATCCCCCATTCCGACGGCGCGGGCGTGATTGAGGCTGTGGGCGAAGGCGTCGACGCCGCGCGCGTCGGTCAGCGTGTCTGGATCTGGAACGGTCAGTGGCAACGCGCGTTTGGCACCGCAGCCGACTACATCGCCCTGCCCGCCGCCCAAGCCGTCCCCTTGGCCGACGCCATCAGTTTTGAGCAGGGCGCCACACTGGGCATTCCGGCAATGACGGCGGCGCATGTGGTGCTGGGCAACGGCCCTGTTGCGGGTAAAACGCTGCTGATTTCGGGCGGCGCGGGCACGGTCGGACATTTGGCGGTGCAAATTGCGGTCCAATCGGGCGCGCGGGTGATCGCGACGGCCCGCGGCGCAGGCATCGACGCCGCGCGCGCCGCCGGGGCCGATACGGTGCTGGATTACACCGCCCCTGATCTAGCCGAGCAGATCCTCGCCGCGAATGACGACGCGCCGGTTGAGCAGATCGTTGAGGTTGAATTCGGCAAAAACCTTGCGACGAACACCGCCCTCATCGCAGAGAACGGGCGGATCGTGGCCTATGGCTCAGCCCAAGAGATGACCCCAACCCTGCCCTTTTATCCGTTGATGTTCAAAGCCGTGACCTTGGAGTTGGCGTTGATCTATCTGCTAACGCCAGCCCAACGCGCCCAAGCCGTTGGCCACGTGAACACCCTGCTTGAGGCGGGCACGCTGACCCCGCGCATTGCCGAGGTCCTGCCCTTAGAGGCCTGCGCTGAGGCCCACAACGCTGTGGCAGCTGGACACCGTGCGGGGTCCGTGTTGCTGCGCATGTGAGCTGTGGATGGACCGTCGTTTTGCGCGGTAACACGCGCGTTTTGGCCCGCGCGCCCGCCGAGCCGGGACTGCGCGGGGACTGACCACATGTCGCGGTTCTGCGAGAGCGGCTTGCGGCACATAAGGCGCATCGCATAAACTCCCGTTAACCAATCGGGAGACACCTCATGACCCAGACCCTCAAGATGTCCGTGGCCGCATTTGCATTGATGGCATCCGGCGCGTGGGCCGCGCAGGACAGCATCATCATCGGGATGCAGTTGGAGCCACCGAACCTTGACCCGACGGGCGGCGCGGCGGCGGCCATTGATGAGGTGACCTACGCCAACCTGTTTGAGGGGCTGACGCGCTTCGCCTCGGATGGGGCGGTTGTGCCGGGACTGGCCCAAAGCTGGAGCGTGTCGGAGGACGGGCTAACGTGGACCTTTGATCTGCGCCCCGGCGTCATCTTCCACGATGGCACGGCGATGGACAGTGCGGATGTTGTGTTCTCGCTCAACCGGGCGCGGGCAGAGGACAGTACCAACGCGCAAAAGGCGCTGTTTGCAGGAATTGCAGACGTGAGTGCGCCGGATGCGAGCACGGTCGTCATCACGCTGGATGCGCCCAACGGCAACTTTGCGTTCAACATGGCGTGGGGGGATGCGGTGATCGTGGCCCCCGAAAGCGTGGCCACCAACGCGACGCAGCCAGTAGGCACCGGGCCGTTCCGCTTTGTGGAATGGGCCAAGGGCGACAGCGTTACGTTGGAACGATTTGATGCCTATTGGGGCGCGGCCCCGGCACTGACGCGTGCGACGTTCAAGTTTATCTCGGACCCGAATGCGGCGTTTGCGGCGATGATGGCGGGCGACGTAAATGCGTTCCCGGTGTTTCCTGCGCCCGAAACGCTGGCGAATTTTGATGCTGATCCGCGGTTTTCGGTCATCGTTGGTTCGACCGAGGGGGAGACGATCCTCGCGATGAACAACGCCAATTTGACAGATGTGCGGGTGCGTAAAGCGATCAGTCATGCGATTGATCGCCAAGCGATTATCGACGGCGCGATGTTTGGATATGGCACGCCCATCGGCACGCATTTTGCACCGCATAACCCAGATTACGTGGACCTGACGGGCGGTTCTGCCCATGATCCGGACATGGCACGCGCGCTGCTAGCTGAGGCCGGGGCCACGGACCTACGCCTGAGTATGGCGCTGCCGCCCCCCTCCTACGCACGGCGCGGTGGTGAGATCATCGCGAGCCAATTGCGCGCTGTCGGGATTGCCACTGACATCACCAATATGGAATGGGCTCAGTGGTTGGAGCAGGTGTTTCGCGGCAAGGATTTTGACCTGACAATCGTGAGCCATACGGAACCTGCCGACATCAATATCTATGCCCGTCCGGACTATTACTTTCAGTACGATAACGCCGGTTTTCAGGCTTTGATAGAGACACTTGGCATCACTGCGGACCCGGACACACGCACAACCTTGCTGCAGGACGCGCAAAAAATGATCGCGGCGGACTACGTGAATGGTTACCTGTTCCAGCTGGCCAAAACCGGTGTGGCGGATAGCCGGATTGAAGGGCTTTGGCAGAATGCGCCCACCCAAGCCAATGACCTGACAGGGGTGAGCTGGCGCGCGGGTCCGTGAGGCGAGACTGCGCCTCCGGCGGGGATATTTGCGAACCAAAGACCTTGGGCGGTGCGTGTTGTGGGCAAGCGGTGAGAGTGCTGCGATGATCCGGGCATTGGGGCGGCGGGCCCTGTCGCTTTTGCTGGCATTGATCGCAGCGAGCGTTGTGATTTTTGTGATGTTGCAGGCGGTGCCGGGGGATCCCGCGGCGTTCATGTTGGGCATGAATGCCAGTGAGGACGCAGTCGCGGCGTTGCGCGCGGAGTTAGGGTTAGAGGGGCCATTGGTTGTGCGCTATTTGGCGTGGATCAGTGGCATGTTGGGAGGCGATTTCGGAACCTCCTATACCTACCGCGTGCCTGTGGCGGAGTTGGTTTCTGAGCGGATAGTGGTGTCAGCCCCGCTGGCCGTGATGGCCTTGGTGTTGTCGACTGTGATCGCGATCCCTGTGGGGTTGATCGCGGCAGCGCGGCGCGGGGGTGTAGCGGATTGGGGGATCATGGGGGGTACGCAGTTGGGCATTGCCGTGCCCAATTTCTGGTTCGCGATGATATTGGTGTTGGTGTTTGCGGTGAAGTTGCGCTGGGTTTCAGCCGGAGGATTTCCGGGATGGGACGCGGGGCTTTGGCCTGGGGTGCGTGCCCTCTTGTTGCCCGCGATTGCCTTGGCGCTACCGCAGGCGTCGATCCTTGCGCGGGTGTTGCGATCCGCTTTGTTGGATACGTTGGACCAAGACTACATCCGGACCGCGCGGGCCAAGGGCCTGTCGCGCCGTGCCACCGTTGTACGCCATGCGTTGCGCAATGCGATGATCCCGGTATTGACCATTTTGGGCCTGCAGTTTTCATTCCTGTTGGCGGGGGCGATCATCATTGAAAACGTGTTCTTTTTGCCCGGTTTGGGGCGGTTGATTTTTCAGGGGATCACCCAGCGCGACCTGATCGTTGTGCAATCGGTGACCATGCTGTTGGTGTTTGCGGTCATCTTGGTGACCTTTCTTGTGGACCTTGCCTACACGTTCGCTGACCCGCGGTTGCGGCGCAGATGAGGGTGTCGTTGGTCATTGGGGCGATGCTGAGCGCAGTGTTTGTCAGCTTGGCTGCGGTGTCACTGCTGTGGCTGCCGTATGACATCACGGTGCTGGATATCGCGGGTCGGTTGCACCCCCCAAGCGCCAGCCATTGGTTGGGCACGGACCATTTTGGGCGGGACATGGTGGCGATGTTGATGGCCGGGGCGCGGACCTCAATCGCGGTGGCCTTGGTGGCGGTGGGCATCGGGATTGTGTTTGGTGTGCCCCTTGGATTGGTAGCGGCGGCCTATCGCGGGACGTGGTTGGATGAGGCAATCATGCGCGGCAACGATCTGGTGTTTGCCTTTCCGTCGTTGGTCATCGCCATCTTGATCACAGCTGTGTTTGGCGCGTCAGCGGTGAACGCGATCTTGGCCATTGGTATCTTTAACATCCCCGTGTTTGCGCGTGTCGCCCGGGGCGGCGCACTGCCGTTGTGGACGTTGGATTATATCCTTGCCGCCCGAGTTGCTGGCAAAGGGCGGGCGCGGATCAGCGCGGAGCACATCCTGCCCAACATCGCCAACCTACTGATCGTGCAGGGAACGATACAGTTTTCGTTGGGTATTTTGGCGGAAGCCGCGCTGTCCTATGTGGGCTTGGGTGCGCAGCCCCCGATGGCGAGTTGGGGGCGGATGCTCGCGGATGCGCAGACGATGATTTATACCGAGCCGCAGTTGGCCATCCTGCCGGGCATGGCGATTGTACTGATGGTTTTGGGGCTGAATTTGATGGGGGACGGGTTGCGCGATGCGCTTGACCCGCGGCTGCGGAAGGCGGGGATGTGAGCGCGCTGGCCCCCTGCCCCTCACTACTGGCGATCGATGGATTGAGCGTCGCGATCCAGGGCACGGACCTGTTGCGAGAGGTGTCGTTTGACATCGCGCCCGGCGAGGTCATGGGGTTGGTAGGCGAAAGCGGGTCGGGCAAGTCATTGACGGCCCTTGCTATCATGGGGCTGCTTCCGGATAGCAGCGACATGCGCGGTGCCGTTCGACTGGAAGGGGCTGACCTGACCGTCCTGCCCGAGCGCGCGCTCTGCGAGATGCGAGGCCGCGACATTGGGATGATTTTCCAAGAGCCGATGACCGCGCTGAACCCGGTGCATACCATCGGGGCCCAAGTCGCAGAAACCGTCCGCTTGCACCGGCGCGCCAGCCGGGCCGAGGCGCGCGCGATTGCGCGGGATCGATTGGACCGGGTCGGGTTGAGCCATATTGGGTTGGACCGCTACCCGCATGAATTGTCAGGCGGACAGCGGCAGCGCGTGTGCATCGCCTTGGCCATTGCGCTACGCCCAAAACTGCTGATCGCGGATGAGCCGACGACGGCGCTGGATGTCACCACGCAGACGCAAATCCTCGATTTGCTGCGCGACTTGGTGCGGGACGAGGGGATGGCGCTGTTGCTCATCACCCATGATCTGGGCGTTGTCGCGGGTATGGCGGACCGTGTGGCGGTGATGAAATCCGGGCAGATCGTTGAGAGCGATACCACCGAAGCGCTGTTTCGGACGATGCGCCACCCCTACACGCGCGCGCTTTTGGCGGCCTCCCGCCCTGCGGCACGTGTGGCGCCCAGCACGGTTGGTGCCCCTGTTTTGGAGGCCCACGATGTTGCCCGCCATTATGGGGCGACACGGGCCGTTGATGGGGTCAGCTTTACGCTTCACGCAGGCGAGAGCCTTGGGTTGGTGGGCGAAAGCGGATGTGGAAAATCGACGCTGACGCGGGTTTTGTTGGGGCTAGAGCCTGCAGATGCGGGGCGCGTTTCATTGCTTGGCACACCTGTCGGCCCGGAAATGCCGACTGCGGCGCGCGCAGCACAACAGGTCGTGTTTCAGGACCCATACGGCAGTTTCAATCCCCGCTGGCGGGTGGCTGATCTGGTGGCGGAGCCGTTCCATTTGACGGGACGGCCTGCGGATGCGGAGGCGAAAGTGATTGCAGCCCTTGAGGCCGTAGGTCTGGCGGCGGGTGATGCGCGCAAATACCCCCATGCGTTTTCGGGCGGGCAGCGGCAGCGCATTGCGATTGCGCGCGCGTTGATCACACGACCAAAGGTTTTAATCCTCGATGAGGCGGTGTCGGCATTAGATGTACGGGTGCGTGCGCAGGTTTTGGATGTGTTGAGCGACCTGCAAAAGCGTCTTGGACTGAGTTATGTGTTTATCAGTCACGATCTGAGCGTTGTGCGCGCAATCACTGACCGCGTGATGGTGATGCAATCAGGTCGTATCGTGGAGGAAGGGGTGACCAATGAGGTCTTTTTCAATCCGCAAGCCGCATATACCGCCGCGCTAATCAACGCGGCGCCGGTGATCCCTGAGGCATGGCTTGATGGGCATGTGGGTTGGTCTTGGGCTTAGAGAATTGTGCGCTTTCGCGCATGAGATGCTTTAGGGGGCTTTGCCCCCGGCCCGTTGGGCCTCCCCCAGAGTATTTCAGGAACAAAGGAAAAAGCGCGCCGGGTGAGGGCGCGCTTTTTGGTGGGTCTGGTGAAGGAGCTCAGCTGGCGCTGGCTTCTTCTTTTTTCTTTTCGGCGTAGATGAGAAGGGGCGGCTTGGTGCGGCCGACGGCTTCTTCGTTTACGACCACTTCTTCGACGTCATCTTGGCCCGGCAGGTCGAACATCGTGTCGAGCAGGATGTCCTCCATGATAGAGCGCAGACCCCGTGCGCCGGTTTTACGCTCAATCGCGCGTTTGGCGATTGCCGTTAGCGCGTCGTCGGTAAAGGTGAGGGACACGTCCTCAAGCTCAAACAAACGTTGGTATTGTTTGACCAGCGCGTTTTTTGGCGCTGTGAGAATGGTCACCAAGGCGTCTTCGTCGAGATCCTCAAGCGTTGCGATAACGGGCAGGCGACCTACGAATTCTGGGATCAGGCCAAACTTGAGCAGGTCTTCGGGCTCAAGATCTTTGAAGAAGTCACCAACGCCCTTGTCGCTTTCATCACGGACGTCTGCGCCGAAGCCCATAGCCGAGCCTTTGCCGCGTTGTGCGATGATCTTGTCGAGGCCCGCAAAGGCGCCCCCACAGATGAACAGGATGTTCGTTGTGTCCACTTGCAGGAATTCCTGCTGCGGATGTTTGCGCCCGCCTTGGGGCGGCACGGAGGCGACGGTGCCTTCCATGATTTTCAACAGGGCTTGTTGCACGCCCTCACCCGATACATCCCGCGTGATGGAGGGGTTGTCGGACTTGCGTGTGATCTTGTCGACTTCGTCGATGTAGACGATGCCGCGCTGCGCGCGTTCTACATTATACTCAGACGCTTGAAGCAGTTTGAGGATGATGTTTTCAACATCTTCGCCGACGTAGCCGGCTTCGGTCAGGGTCGTGGCGTCGGCCATCGTGAACGGCACATCAAGGATGCGCGCCAGCGTCTGGGCCAGGAGCGTTTTGCCGCAGCCCGTGGGGCCGATCAGCATGATGTTGGATTTGGCCAGCTCAATGTCGGACTTTGAGGCGTGGTTGAGGCGTTTGTAGTGGTTATGCACCGCAACCGAGAGCACGCGTTTCGCATGTGCCTGCCCGATCACGTAGTCGTCCAGCACCTTGCAGATGTCCATCGGCGTGGGCACCCCGTCCGAGGATTTCAGGCCCGTTGCCTTTGTTTCCTCACGGATGATGTCCATGCACAACTCGACGCATTCATCGCAGATGAACACGGTCGGGCCCGCAATGAGCTTGCGCACCTCATGCTGGCTTTTGCCACAAAAACTACAATACAGGGTGTTTTTGCTGTCGCCGGAATTATTCGCCATTTCGCACCTCATCGGATGTCCCCGTGCCCGTTTTTGAGCATGGAGGGGACCTAATCCGAGCGACACGCGCACCTGTCGCTCGGCTCATCTTTGGATAGCTTATGGCAGCGCGCCGCTATCCACAATGTCAAAAGCCGCGAGAATTCGCCCCGCGGCCAAAGCAATTAGTCAGCGTCCTTGACGGCGCGGCTGGTGACGATCTCATCGATGTGACCCCAGTCCTTTGCCTCTTGGGGCGACATGAAATTATCACGCTCTAGCGCCTGATACACGGTGTCATAATCGTTGCCGGTGTGATCGACGTAGATCTTGTAAAGTTGCTCTTTGATTTTTTGCGTCTCGGCGGCGTGGATCATGATATCCGTGGCCTGACCTTGGTACCCACCGGAGGGCTGGTGCACCATGATCCGCGAGTTTGGCAGCGAGAAGCGCATGCCTTTTTCGCCCGCGACCGACAGGACCGACCCCATCGAGGCTGCTTGGCCGACGACCAGCGTAGACACCGCCGGGCGGATGTATTGCATCGTGTCATAGATCGACAGACCCGAGGTCACAACGCCGCCGGGGCTGTTGATGTACATCGAAATTTCTTTGGACGGATTTTCCGCCTCAAGGTGCAAGAGCTGGGCCACGACAAGCTGACTCATGCCATCGTGTACGGGGCCATTTACGAAGATAATGCGTTCCTTCAGGAGACGCGAAAAAATGTCATACGCGCGTTCGCCACGGCTGGTTTGCTCCACCACCATTGGGACGAGGTTGTTTGTGAAATAATCAACGGGATCATGCATTGGAGTGCCTCGGATATATGCTCGGGCTGCGGGCGGAATGGCCCGGAGTCCCCATTAGCTTAGGTCTGCACATCGGGGGCTGCAAGGCCTCCTCGCCAGTTCCGTCGCACATTCCTGTTGGTCTACTGAAAAGTGGTTACCGCTTTGTTAACAAACCTCTTGTCCACAGAGGCCTCGCGGCTTAACGTTAGCCATGGCTTACGAAAATGCACTGACCGCGCTGGCGGACCCGACCCGCCGCGCAATTCTGGACCAAATGCGCGACCGCCCGCAGAGCGTGGCACAGATCGCCAAACCCCTGCCCGTGTCGCGCCCCGCCGTGTCGCAGCACCTGAAGGTGATGCTGGGAGCGGGCCTTGTGACACTGGAAAAGCATGGCACCCGGAGCCTTTATGCCTTGGACCCTACGGGGATCGCGCCGCTGCAAAGCTGGCTGGAAGCGCTGCGCGCCGATGCAACCGCCAGCCTGGTCCAAGCGGACGAGGCCCCAGACGACGGTGTGACACCCCCGATCACCCAAGCCTATGACGTGCGGCTCACCCCCGCTGAGGCATTTGCACTGTTTACCGACGATATCGCGCTGTGGTGGCCCGTCGCCAAACACTCCCTTTCCGCGGATACGGACGGCAGCCTGCCGATGGCGTTGGTGTTTCACGGCGGCCCCGATGGGCGCATCGAAGAGACCACAATCGCAGGCGAAGTGGGCTGCTGGGCCGACGTGAGCGCGTGGGATGCCCCCCGAGGGCTGAGCCTGCGGTGGCGGATGGGCCGCCCGGATGCGGAGGCCACCACGGTTAGTCTGCAATTTGAGGCTGCAGGGCGTGGCACCCGGATGCAGCTAACCCATGGCGGTTGGGATGCGCTGGGAGTTGAGGCCGAAGCTGCGCGGGATGCCTATTCCCACGTGTGGGAGCATGTGTTGGGCACCCGCTTTACGGCCGCCGCCCATGCGGCCCTGTCGAATTTCTAGGCTTGTCAGTCGGCGCGCGCCCCCTAGATGCGCGCTATGTCATTTGAACCGACCCGCACCGCCGCGTTAGAGCGCCTCGCCCATTTCGTTCCAAAAGCTGGCAGCGACTATGCCCGCCTGCGCAACCACGATCTGCCCGGCCACCCCCATGTATCGGTCCTTTCGCCTTACGTCCGCCACCGCGTGGTTTCGGAGGCTGAGATCGCGCAGGCTGTCTTGGGGCGCTTTTCTGCGTCAACTGCTGAAAAGTACCTGCAAGAGGTGTGCTGGCGAAGCTATTGGAAGGCTTGGCTGGATCGGCGGCCTTCGATCTGGACGGCCTATGAGGCCGAGGTAAAAGCCGCGCAGAACCAGTTGGCCACGCAATCGGGACTGCGACAGGCATGGCAAGACGCCTGCGCGGGTGAAACCGGGATCACCTGTTTCGACCATTGGGCTAACGAATTAGTAGAAACCGGGTACCTGCACAACCATGCGCGGATGTGGTTTGCGTCCATTTGGATGTTTACCCTGAACCTGCCTTGGGCCTTGGGTGCCGATTTCTTTATGCGGCATTTGCTGGATGGGGATCCGGCGTCCAACACGCTGTCATGGCGGTGGGTCGGCGGCCTGCAAACCGTGGGCAAAACGTACGCCGCGCGGCCCGATAACATCGCCAAGTATACCGACGGGCGGTTCAACCCGGCCGGGCAACTGGCCGCAGCCCATGAGGTCCAGCCCCTTGGGCATCCAGAACACCCCAAACCGCTGCCAGTTCCTGGCTCTGATAGTGTGGACACTGGCCTCCCCACCGGGCTGATCCTAACAGAAGACGATCTCTCACCCGGCTTTTTGCTTGAGGGCGGGTTGCGTCCGGTTGCGGGGCTGATTTTGCTGAACACAACGCGGCGGTCACCATTTAACGTCGCACCGCAGGTTATTGATTTTACGTCATCCTTGGCACAGGACTGCGCCACGCGTTGGGGAGATCGTGTGGGCGGCTTCACCATCGTTCACACCCCCGAGGACGCAGCGGATTGGGCGAAAGCGCATGCGGTTGAGCAACTGGTTGCGCCCTATACCCCCACCGGGCCGGGCCGTACGGGGCTGGACGCTGTGGCCGGTGCCACGCGCTTGCCGCTGCGCCGTGTAATGCGCCCTTGGGATGCCGCAGCCCTGCCCCACGCAACGGCTGGTTTCTTCAAATTCAAAGCCCGCATCCCTGACCTGCTGGCCACCCTTCAAACCCCTGCACGCCACAGCGCCTAAACGCCACGTCATCCATCACGCCCGCAATCCGGGTCACATCTGCGCGAAAACCGGCACACAGACCCGCCCCAAGGCTTCCCATGCGGGACAGCCTCGGCTAGGGTTTGCCCATAGCATGTGACGGCCGCCAATAAGAGCACCGCACCGAGGCGCGCAAACCCCAATAAGCAAGGGTGACAGGATGAGCAGCAGTCGATCGAATTTTTCGCGGTATTTGGGCGTGAGCGCGCTGGCGCTTTTGGTGTCTGCGTGCCAGCCCGGAGAAATGCTCAATTCCATCACGAGCAGCTTTGGCAGCGGTGCTCAGGACGCGACGCCTGAAGCGGCGCAAAGCGTTGCGATGATTGAGCGCGACGTTGAGGCACCCGAAGTCTACGATCGCACTGATCCCGGCCTATGGGATGGGCGTCCATCCCTTGGTGGGGTTTGGATTGCGGCTCCAAACGTGACCGACCCTGAGCGTGTAATCATTCGCAACACGACGAACGACAAGTTTGTGATCGGCGCGTTGTTCCGCCGGGAACGCACCAATCCCGGCCCGCCCATGCAGCTCAGCTCAGACGCAGCGGCAGCCCTTGGGATTTTGGCAGGTGCCCCGACCGAAGTCAGCGTGATCGCTCTGCGCCGCGAAGAGATGCCGGACCCCGCCGCCATTACACTCGCCGCGGATGCGACAGGCGAGGCCGCGCCGATTGACGCCATTGAAGCCACATCGCTAGACGACCCTATCGCCGCCGCAGCAGCCGCGTTGGACCGCGCCGAGGCCGCATCGGTGGCCGCCGGTGTGCCCGCCCCGCGCCCAACCGCGACCGAAGCGGCGACCGTGACCACCACGCCCGCCGCAGGCCAAACCGCTCTGACCAAGCCATTTTTGCAGGTCGGGATCTTTTCCATCGAACAAAACGCACGCAATACCGCGACAGCTCTGCGCGGAGCGGGTATAGTGCCCACCGTGTTGGCCCAAGAAAGTGCGGGCAAAGCGTTTTGGCGTGTTGTCGTGGGCCCCGCAAGCACAAGCGCGGATCGCGCGGCGGTGCTGGGCACGATCAAAGACCTCGGTTTTGAGGATGCCTACCCCGTTACCAACTGATCCGACGCCCTGATCTGAACCCTGCGCTGAGCCAAACGGAGAACCCGTGATGTGTGACCGCCCCGCCCCGTCTTTCTTTGCCACGCTGCGTGCCTGCGCTGTGGGGATCGCCCTTGTGGTGGCCGCACCCGCCGCGAGCCTTGCGCAGGTGTTCCAGACCGAGGCGACCTCGGCCGTGGTGATCGACCACAACACCGGGCAAGTCCTGCTGTCAAAGCTGGCCGATGTGCCCTTACCGCCTGCATCGATGTCAAAGCTGATGACGCTGCTGATGACCTATGAGGCGCTGGAAGATGGGCGTCTGACCATGGACACCATCTTGCCCGTGTCAGAGCATGCGATGTCGTTTGGCGGCTCAACCATGTTCTTGGACACCACAGACCGTGTCCGGGTCGAAGACTTGATCCGTGGGATCATCGTTTTGTCGGGCAACGACGCCTGTGTTGTCTTGGCGGAGGCTTTGTCCCCC
This sequence comes from Thalassobacter stenotrophicus, assembly GCF_001458315.1. Classification (GTDB taxonomy): domain Bacteria; phylum Pseudomonadota; class Alphaproteobacteria; order Rhodobacterales; family Rhodobacteraceae; genus Thalassobacter; species Thalassobacter stenotrophicus. The sequence continues at coordinate 453,911 of NZ_CYRX01000031.1, forward strand.
GATGGCACAGAAGAAGGCTTTGCCGAGATGATGACCCAGCGCGCCCGCGATCTGGGGATGACGCAAAGTTCATTCCGCAATGCCAGCGGTTGGCCCGCCTTGGGCCACGTGATGTCGATGAAGGATCTCGCGTTTATCGCGGAAAAAATCATCACCGACTTTCCCCAGTACTACACGATGTTCGCCGAAACCGAGTTTGCGTTTGATGGCCGCGCGCCGTCCAACACCCGCAACCGCAACCCGCTTTTGCGGCTTGATATCGGGGCAGATGGTCTCAAGACCGGGCACACCCAAGAGGCAGGCTACGGCCTTGTTGGTTCGGCATTACAGGGCGAGCGGCGTGTCACGTTTGTGATTTCAGGCCTTGAGACCGAGGCCGCCCGCGCCCGTGAGGCAGAGCGCATCGTCAACTGGGCGTTTCGCCAATTTGCGCAGACGACCGTTTTGACCGAAGGCGCCGTGGTCGGTGAAGCCCCCGTTTTTATGGGGGCTGCGTCCTCTGTACCTTTGGTTGCCGGGGCCGATGTGTCCTTATTGATGCCCGCTGTCGGCGACCGCACCGTTTCTGGTGAGATCAAGTTCGACGGCCCCCTTTCCGCGCCCCTGACGGCTGGCACCGAGGTCGGCACCTTCCATGTCACCGTCGCGGATATGACCCCCGTCACCGTGCCCCTGCGCGTGGCCGCCGATGTGGAACCTGCGGGCATTCTGCGCCGCATCCAACTTGCGGGTGAAGCCGTTCTGGCCCGCCTTTTGGGCGGTGCTGCCGATGCGCGCACCCTCTCTTCTAGCGAACAGTAGAAACCATATGTTTATAAGCTTTGAGGGCATCGATGGGTCCGGTAAGTCCACCCAAGCGCGGATGCTCGCTGATCGTTTGCGGCAAGCAGGCCACGACGTTGTCCTGACCCGTGAGCCCGGCGGCGCCCCCGGTGCCGAAGAAATCCGCCGCCTGCTGGTTGAGGGCGATCCCGGCCGTTGGTCCCCCGAGACTGAGATTTTGCTGTTCACCGCCGCTCGTCGCGATCACTTGGAACGCACGATCCGTCCCGCCCTTGCCGCAGGTCAGGTGGTCATCAGCGATAGGTTCGCGGATTCGACCCGCGTGTACCAAGGTGCAACACGCGGCGATCTGCGCGGCACCGTCGACGCCCTGCACAGCCTGATGATCGGAATGGAGCCGGACGTCACCATTGTTATGGATATGGACCCCGCCCACGCGCTGAGCCGGGGCCTTGCCCGCGACACAACCGAGGACCGGTTCGAAGCGATGGGGTTGGGTTTTCAACAAAAGCTCGCCGCAGGGTTCGCGGCCCTCAGCCAAGACGCCCCCGATCGCTGCATCCCCGTCAGCGCGGAGGGCAGCCAAGACGCGGTCGCCGCGCGCATCTGGGACGCAGTCGACAGCCATCTGCGCCAAAAGGTCTAAGCGATGCAAAACACCGTCCCTGCTGCCCGTCGCGCGCGTTCTTATAACCCTCGCGCTCGCGCCTCCCTGAAAGGTGCTCCCGAATGGCGGTAATCGAAGCCGATGAGGCCCCGCCAGAACCAGATCGCGCAGGGGATGCCCCACACCCACGCAATACTGTGCGCCTTTTTGGCCAGGCCGCCGCCGAGGCCGCGTTTCTGGACGCCTTTACTTCGGACAGGCTCCATCACGGGTGGCTCCTCACCGGGCCACGCGGCATCGGAAAAGCAACCTTCGCGTGGCGCGCGGCCCGTTTTTTGTTGTCGCAGCCCACACCCGGTGGCGATGCAGGGCTCTTTGGGGCGGCCCCCACACCCACCAGCCTTGAGACAGATCCAGACCACCCCGTCGCGCGCCGCATGGTCGCCCTCTCGGAGCCATCGCATTTCCTGCTGCGCCGCCCCTGGAACGCGAAAACCAAAAAGCTGAGCGCCGAAATCACGGTGGATGCCACGCGTGCCCTGCATAACTTTTTCCACATGTCCGCGAGCGATGGCGGCAGACGCACAGTGATCGTAGACGCCGCGGATGAACTGAACACGTCGGCGGCCAACGCGCTCCTCAAGGCCCTTGAGGAGCCGCCCGCCAACACGACGCTGTTTCTGATCGCACATCAACCTGCGCGTCTTTTGCCCACGATCCGTTCACGCTGCCGGGCCCTGCCCTTGATGCCCCTGTCCGAGGATGACCTGACCCAAGCGTTGCACCAAGCTGCCCCGGACGCAGACACCACGCGTCCACCGGGCCTAAACGCGCTCGCCAACGGCTCAGTTGGAACCGCGTTGCGCATGACATCGGGTGGTGGCCTCGACATCTATGCGCGCCTCCTCAGCCTGTGGGCCCGCCCTACGCTGGATCGGCAGACCGCCCTCAAATGCGCGGATGCCTGCGTGGGTGCTGCGAATGCAGAAACCTACGCGCTGACTACAGAACTGATTGCGATCTTTCTGGCCCGTCTTGCGCGCACAGGGCTAACCGGCCCGCCGAACCCGCCCGTCGCAGAGAATGAGCCACAGATCCTTGCCCGCCTCGCGCCCCATGACGTGGCCGCGCGCAGTTGGGCCACCCTTTCGGCCACCCACAGCGCCCGGATCGCCCACGCCCGCGCCGTCAACCTTGACCCCGCCGCCGTCATCCTTGATACGCTCCACGCAATCGACACCGAGGCCCGTCGCTGGGCCTGAGCGCAGGAGCGCCCGTTCATGACCGCCCCCAAAATCACCGACAGCCACTGCCACATCGACTTCGACACGTTCGAGGGTGAGCATGACGATCTGATCACCCGCGCGGCCGAGGCTGGCGTCCACCGAATGGTGACAATCTGCACCAAATTGCGCCAAGCCCCACAGGTCCGCGCCCTCGCAGAGCGCCACGCACCCGTATTCTGGGCCGCTGGCACCCACCCCATGAGCGCAGCTGAAGAACCCCTAGCAACCCTAGATGAACTGCTGACCCTCGCAGAGCACCCCAAATTCGTGGGTATCGGGGAAACAGGCCTCGACTACCACTACACCGCCGAAAGCGCTTCGATCCAACAAGAAAGCCTACGCATCCACATTGAGGTCGCGCGCCAGACCCGCCTGCCACTGATTATCCATGCCCGCGCCGCCGACGACGACATGGCCCGCATCCTCAGCGAGGAACACAAAGCCGGCGCCTACACTTGCGTCATGCACTGCTTCTCCAGTAGCCCCGAATTGGCGCAGGCCGCCCTCGACCTTGGCTTCTATCTGTCGATCTCGGGGATCGCCGCTTTCCCCAAATCCTCCGAACTGCGCGATATATTTGCCAACGCCCCGCGCGACCGGCTCCTTGTCGAAACCGACAGCCCCTATCTCGCCCCGCCCCCCTACCGCGGCAAACGCAACGAACCCGCGTATTCTGCCCATACTGCCAAGCGGATGGCCGACCACTTCGAAATCCCTTACCCGGACTTCGCCGCACAGTTAGAACAAAACTTTGAGCGTCTGTTCTGGAAAGCACAGCCCTAGCCCCTCTTTGGTTTCGAAATATCCCGGGGGCGTCTGATCTCATCAGACGGGGGCAGCGCCCCATTTCGCAGCCCTAACCAACGCACGACGATACGCCTTGCTCTTGCATCCAACCCGTCAAAGGCGCATCAACACGCCATGAATCCGACCTCCACACCCGACATTTTACGCCTGACCATTTTGGGCTGCGGCTCCTCTGGGGGCGTGCCTCGGCTGTCGGGCGAACCCGGCGGCAATTGGGGCGACTGTGATCCAACCAACCCCAAAAACCGACGGCGGCGGTGCTCTTTACTGGTGGAGCGAGTGGGCAAAAAGGGCACGACTACCGTCCTGATTGACACCTCACCGGACCTGCGCGGGCAGTTGTTGGATGCAGGCGTTGGCCGGCTGGACGGTGTTCTCTACACCCACTCCCACGCCGATCACGTGCACGGTGTCGATGACTTGCGGATGATCGTCTACAACATGCGCGCGCGCCTGCCCGTTTGGGCAGATCGTATCACGCTCGACAATTTGACCCAGCGGTTTGGCTATGTATTTGTACAGCCTCCCGGCTCAGATTATCCGCCCATTCTGGATATGCACCGGATCGACACGCCAGCACCCGTCACGGTCGAGGGCCCCGGCGGCCCCCTGACACTCACCCCGTTTGAAGTCGCCCACGGGCGCATCGACGCGCTTGGGTTCCGTGTCGGCGGTGCTGCGTATTTGCCCGACGTCTCTGACATCCCTGAAGCCGCTTTGCCCGCGCTCGAAGGGCTTGATCTGTGGATTCTCGATGCCCTGCGGCGCGAACCGCATTCGTCCCACTTCCACCTCGGCAAGACATTGGAATGGTTCACCAAGATGGCCCCCAAACAGGGGGTGATCACCAATATGCACATCGACCTCGACTACGCGACGCTCGACGCAGAAACGCCCGCGCACATCAGTCCCGCGTGGGATGGTCGTGTCCTCGAACTCCCTTACACCGATGGGTGACGTTCTTAGCGTCACGCTGCCGGTCTTTGTCTTGATTGCGGCGGGCTATCTGGCCGTATGGCGCGGGATTTTTTCCGAGACCCACACCGAAGGTCTGATGACCTTCACCCAAAAATTCGCCATTCCTTGCCTGTTGTTTTCCGCCATTGCAGGGCTGGACCTGAAGGCCAGCTTTGATTGGCGATTGCTGACCAGCTACTACACAGGCTCTATCGTGTGTTTCATGGCAGGCATCGCGGGGGCCAAAATCTTTTTTGGTCGCCCCACCGAGGATGCAATCGCCATTGGCTTTGCCGCAATGTTCGCCAACACCGTTTTGCTTGGCCTGCCAATCGCCGAACGTGCCTACGGCATCGACAGCCTAACGCCAAACTTCGCGATTATCTCAATCCACGCAGGCTTTTGCTATTTGGTCGGGCTAACCACCATGGAGATCGTCCGCGCGCGACACGCCGCCACCCGCCCCGGTGCCTTTGCCACCGCGCGACTGGTGGCCCGGGCGATGTTTCGCAACGCGCTGATGATCGGCGTGGGGCTTGGCCTTGCGGTGAACCTGTCGGGCTTGACCCTGCCTGCGCCGGTGATGGAGGCCGTGACCCTCATGACCAGCGCGGCCCTACCCGCAGCCCTCTTTGGCCTTGGGGGCGTTATGGTCCGCTACAAGCCCGAGGGTGATGGCCGCACGATCTTGATGCTGATCTCTATCGCGCTGATCCTACACCCCGCGGTGACGCTGGGGATGGGCACACTGCTCGCGCTAGATACGCCGCAATTGCGCGCCGCCGTACTGACGGCCGCAATGGCGCCGGGTGTGAACAGTTACCTCTTTGCAGCGGTCTATGGCCGAGCGACGCGGGTCTCGGCCTCTGGGGTCTTACTGGGCACGGCGGCGTCGATCGTAACGGTTTCGGTCTGGATTTTGATCCTACCCTAAGCCTCAGTTCGGCACGGGCCTTGGCGCGCCCGGCCGAGGCATCGGCGCGACAGAGGCCAGATCAACCGGCACTTTGCAAAACGGGCGCGCGGCGAGCCAGCGGCGCATGTCCTCCCGCTTGGCACGGCTGTGAAACGGGCCCCAATCCGCAGCCACGCCCTTCATACCTGCACTGACCACACCGTCGCGCGGCACCGTCGTCGCCATGATCCGAACGGCGCACGACATGTTGGCCCCACCATCCTTGAGCGCTTCACTCGTGCGCGCGCTGCACCCATAGCCACGCGCGGTTGCGGGCAGAATTTGCACAAGGCCGACCCACTTGCCACCGCCTCCGACAACGCCGGGGCGATAGGTGCTCTCGTGCTTTGCAAGGGTACTCAGAAGGCCCGCCCAAAACGCTTTGCGCGCCCACTGCTCGGCCTCCGGATAGGCAGGACACCATTGCGCGATATCACCGGGCACCATGTCGACCAGCGGCGCGCCATGTGCCCCAAGCGCGCGCATCGCAGCCCGGGTCCATGCGCGGGACCCATTAATATGATCCCACCGTAGTTTTGGCAGTTTGGCCTGCGCAGGACGCCCGATTGGAGGGGCAGAAAACAGCGGGGCCTGTAACGTCTGATCGGGTGGTTCTGCATCCGACACAGCAGCCGATTGCGCCGAGGCCGCAGACACCGTGAGGCACACCAACAGGGCCATCGCCCCCTTTGCTACCGTGCTTAACATGCTCCACACCCCCAAGGCCGTCTTTGTCGCGTAGCCCCAGAGATAGGAAAAATCAATTTCCACAGCCCCAAGCCGGGGTTTGAGCCTGTTTTCGCCCATCGCTTGCCCTTGCCCTGCCCCGCATGCTCGCCTAAACGAAAGGCCAAGACATGACCCCGGAGGCCCTGATGCTCGACCTGTCCTATGACCTGCCCAAAGTCAAAACCATTGCCGGTGCCAAGCACGACTGGGAATTGGTCATCGGAATGGAAGTCCATGCGCAGGTCAGTTCAAACTCAAAGCTGTTTTCTGGCGCATCGACCCTGTTCGGCGCAGAGGCCAATTCCAACGTGGCCTTTGTGGACGCAGGCATGCCCGGCATGTTGCCCGTCATCAACGAATTCTGCGTAGAGCAGGCTGTGCGCACGGGCCTTGGCCTCAAGGCACAGATCAACCTGACCTCGGCGTTTGATCGCAAAAACTACTTCTATCCGGATTTGCCACAGGGCTATCAGATTTCGCAGCTGTACCACCCCATCGTGGGTGAGGGCGAAGTGCTGGTCGAAATGGGCGCGGGTTCTGCCAAAGAAGCCCCGACCGCGCGGCTTGTGCGCATTGAGCGAATTCACCTTGAGCAAGACGCCGGCAAATCCATCCACGACATGGACCCCGCGATGTCATTCGTGGACCTAAACCGGACCGGCGTGGCCCTGATGGAAATCGTGTCGCGTCCCGACATTCGTGGCCCCGAAGAGGCCGCTGCCTACTTGGGCAAGCTGCGCCAAATTCTGCGGTACTTGGGCACCTGTGATGGCAACATGCAAAGCGGCAGCATGCGTGCGGATGTGAACGTCTCGATCTGTTTGCCCGGCGCCTATGAGAAATACCAAGAAACGCAGGATTTTTCGCACCTTGGCACCCGGTGTGAGATCAAGAACATGAACTCCATGCGGTTTATCCAAGCCGCTATTGAGGTCGAGGCCCGCCGCCAGATCGCCATCGTTGAAGCAGGCGGTAGCGTCGAGCAGGAAACCCGGCTCTATGATCCCGACAAGAACGAGACCCGGTCGATGCGGTCCAAGGAAGAAGCGCACGATTACCGCTATTTCCCCGATCCCGACCTTCTGCCGCTAGAAATTGAGCAGTCATGGGTCGATGCAATCGAAGCCTCGCTGCCCGAACTGCCCGACGCCAAGAAAGCCCGGTTCATGTCGGACTTTGGGTTGAGCGATTATGACGCGAGCGTTCTGACCGCTGAGACTGCTGATGCGGTCTATTTTGAGGCTGTGGCTGAGGCCGCAGGCGACGGCAAGCTGGCCGCCAACTGGGTCATCAATGAGCTGTTTGGTCGTTTGAAAAAGGACGACGCAGGCATCGCTGACAGCCCCGTTTCGCCTGCGCAACTGGCAGGGATCATCGCGCTGATCAAAGCGGATGAAATCTCGGGCAAGATTGCCAAGGACCTGTTTGAGATCGTCTACACCGAAGGCGGCGACCCGGCTGAGATTGTTGCAGCCCGCGGCATGAAACAGGTGACCGACACAGGTGCGATTGAACAAGCCGTTGACGACATCATCGCCGCCAACCCCGCGCAGGTCGAAAAGGCCCAGCAGAACCCCAAGCTCGCGGGTTGGTTCGTGGGTCAGGTGATGAAGGCAACGGGCGGCAAAGCAAACCCTGCGGTCGTCAACCAAATCGTTGCCAAGAAACTGGCGGGTTAAGACCTTAATGCCGCCGGGTGCCTTGGCATCCGGCGGGTCATTTGGCCAGTCATTAGTGGGCCTGACGTGCTAGGCCATCCGGGCCGCGCGCAGCCAAATCGCCACGAACACCAACGACAGAACCATGTTCCATGTGGCCATCGACAGGCCCATGAAGGACCATGCGATTTCATTGCACATGATGATCGTGTCTTGGATTGCCGTGCTCAGCAAATCCGCTCCGCTGAGGGTGCCCAAATCATTGCCCGCGCTACTGCACGCGCTTGGGCCTTCCCACCAGCCCTGCTCAACCCCGGAATGGAACGCGCCGATCCCTGCGGTCGTTAACGCAGCAGCGGCCCCCACATAGGCCGTCACCCGTGGCGCGATGCCAGCAATAGCGACCAAGCCCAGAACAATCGCCGCCCCGTGTGGCCAGCGTTGCCACAAGCACATCTGGCACGGCGCATAGCCCAGCGCCTGAAACAAATACGCACCAGCGAGCAGCACCAAAGAGCCGCCAGCCGCGACCATAACCATCTGTTTTTGGGACATATCGTGCAGGATCATAAAAACCTAAGGGCCGCAAAGCCACCGATTAACAAAATAACAAACGCGGTGAACACAAGCCCAAGGCGACGCTCAATGAAGGCGCGAACCGGTGCGCCGAATTTCCATAACAATGCAGACACAATAAAAAATCTCAAACCGCGGGCGAGGATGGACGTTGCCACAAACGTCGCAAGCGGCATCCCGGTCCAACCGGACATAATCGTTATCACTTTATACGGGAAAGGCGTCAGCCCTGCCACAAGAACCGCCCAAAATCCGAAATCGTTAAAGCGGTTGTTAAACTCGGCCATTGAGCCGCCCTTGCCCATCGCTTCGAGAACGGGCGCGCCGATGGCGTCATAAAAGAATGCGCCGATAAAATAGCCCAGCATTCCGCCCAAAACGGATGACACTGTGGCCACGCCCGCAATCAAAAACGCACGGCGCGGCGCCGCGAGGATCATGGGAATCATCAAGATATCCGGGGGGATCGGGAAAACCGAACTTTCGATGAACGCCACAAAAGCCAGCACCCACAACGCGCGGGGATGGTCGGCCATGGACATAGTCCAGTTGTATAAAGACCTTATCATACTTTCGGCAGTGTCATGCCTTTTGAGTTCCGTCAATGCCGCGACGCGGCAAATCAGGCCAAATAAATGCATCTGTTGCCCGAGAGCGATTGACGCTCTCGCGACACTGGGCTAGAGCGGGCCTCGCAAGTGCCGGTGTGGCGGAATTGGTAGACGCAGGGGATTCAAAATCCCCCGCCGCAAGGCTTGCCGGTTCGAGTCCGGCCACCGGTACCAGCAAAGTGTTAAGAGCATCCCTTCGGGGACCCGGCCAATCGAAACGGGTTAATCCTCTTAAAACCTGCGGAAATCACTCACAAAATCTAAAAACAGCTATACGCGGCGAGCTCGGTTTGTACCGTCATCGCCCGGATCACGGTTGGGCTGTTAACCGCGAATCAAACGTACGGTCCTTTCGACGACATTGCACAATGAGAGTTCAGCGGTATGCTCATCCCATTGCTTGCGAAGGATACAGGATGGAACGTTTTCACTACTGGTTCATGGGACTGGTAACTGTATTTTATGGAGTTGCTGTTCTGATCGACTACGCGGCCGTACAATACAATTTGCCAGCTTACTATGAGGCCTTCACACCCGAGCAGCAGGAATGGTTTGCAACACTTCCTCCGTGGTTTGATGCAGTTTGGGCCACTCAAGTTGTTCTTGCTCTGCTTGGGGGAGCGGCGTTGGTTCTTCTAAACCGCGCGGCGGTCTGGTTGTTTGGGTTATCATTCGTCCTCAATTCAGGGATGACCCTTTGGGTGCTGGTTCTGTCCGATCCTTCTATGGTCGATGTTGCGGGTTGGGTTGGTTGCGCGCTGATGACTGGCAGCTTGGCACTCACGCTCTTGTTTTGGCTCTATGCGCGGGGCGAAAAACAATCGCCCACGGGGCTGTTATGAGCGCGGATCGCCCCAAAGTCGGCGCGATCGCGGTTGTATTGCGCGACGATGCGGCACTGATGGTGCAGCGGGGCAAAGAGCCGAACGCAGGGCTATGGGGTTTTCCCGGCGGACACGTCGAATGGGGGGAAACCGCCCTTGAGGCCGCAGTCCGCGAATTGCATGAGGAAACCGGTGTCACCGCGACCGCCGCAGGCTATCTCACCTGTTTAGATGTGGTTGGCCGCGACGCACAGGACCGCATCACCCACCACTACCTGTTGGCCGCCGTGCTGTGCCACTATGTGGCGGGCAGCCCCGTTGCCGCAGATGATGCCGCGGACGCCGAATGGATCCCGCTGTCGGAAATCGCAGCCGCCGGTCGTCCGTTCAGTCAAAACGTCGACCGCGTCATCGCAGCAGCCCTTGCACACCATAAAACAGCCGCACTCGCTTAGTGCACCGCGCCCTTCCCAAAGGACATCTGACACAATGCAAACCTTCGAATACAAAATCGTCCCTGCCCCGCGTCGCGGCAAATCCGGCAAAGGTATTCGCGGCAATGAGGCGAAGTTTGCCAATGCCCTAAGCGTAGTGATGAACGAGCTAGGCGCCGCGGGGTGGGAGTACATTCGCACCGACACCCTCCCGGCGGAGGAACGCCGCGGCCTTCTGTTTCGCAGCACAGTTCAGCACACAATGCTGATCTTTCGCCGCCCCAAACAGGCCGCAGCCCCTGTTACACATCCGCTGTTGGCACGCCCCAAGCGTGAAGAAACGCCTCCAGACACGCCCGAGGGCGCGGATCAGGTAGACGAAGGGGCGGAACCTACGCGCTGATATCCAGCGACAAGGCGTGGATTTGCACCATCAGGTCCTTGCCAATCGCGGCATGCACGGCCCTGTGACGCGCAATCCGGGACATCCCATCAAACGCGGCGGATTGGATGCGCACGGCGTAATGTGTCTCGCCCGTGCCATCGTCGCCGGCATGTCCCGCGTGCATATGGCTCTCGTTCACGACATCCAAAACCTGCGGCGTAAACGCTGCGCGCAGGGCGGCTTCAATTTTATCGGCCTTAGTCACGAAAAATCCCCTCGCTGCCTCTTCACTCCCCCGCCAGATAGTCTAAAGTCTAGGGCCTTGCAACGAAGGGGACACACCCGTGAGCAGCAGCGATCCATTCAACTTCGACATGCGTGTTTCGACCGCAAAGAAAAAGACCAACCGCACACGGCGCGGCATGTCCGGGGCGTTTGAGACGTCAAAACGTGTCTGTGAACACAAAGGCTGTGAGGAAGCGGGCCAATACCGCGCCCCCAAAAGCCCGGACATTCTGGACGACTTCTATTGGTTCTGCCGTGAACACGTGCGGGAATATAACCTGAAGTGGAATTTCTTTGACGGGACGACCGAAGAAGAAATCAACGCGCAACTTGACCGTGACAAAGTGGGCGAGCGCCCCACCAAACCGTTCAAGCAATCCGCCGAGGAACGCGCCTGGGCTCGTTTGGGCGTGGATGACGCGCATCAGGTGCTGGGTGCCAATGCCACCCGCAATCCCGGCAAGGGTGGTGGCGGTGGTCGCAGGCTGCCCCCCACCGAGCGCAAAGCACTCGAGATCCTTGAGGCAAAGGATCATTGGGAAAAGGCCGAAATCCGCAAGGCCTACAAAAAGCTGATCAAAGTGCTTCACCCCGACATGAACGGAGGCGACCGCAGCCAAGAAGAACAGCTTGGCGAAGTCGTCTGGGCTTGGGATCAGATTAAGGACAGTCGCAGCTTTAAATAGGCTGCGACATCTTGGCGGTTGCCCCATTGGGGCGACTGCCGCACCAAGGGTGCCATGAAGCACGCGCTCCGCCTTCTTTTGGTTTTGACGATCACGCTGGGTATTCTTGCCCCGCGCGCATCTGCCATCGCCATGGAGCTGATGCCCGGCCAATTCCAGACCATCGTGATCTGCTCTGGCTTTGAGATGCAGACCATCGTCATTGACGCCGAGGGTCAGCCCGTCGAAGTCGCCGACACCGAGGCCCACAAGTGTGTTTTCAAGGACGCGGTGGTCGCAATCGCCGTGCCCGAGACACCCGTTTGGCAAACACTCGCCCGTGCCAACCTTCGCGATGCGGCGCGTACGGACCTTGTGTCTGCGCCCCTCGCTGCCGTTTTACCGCCCCCCTCCCAAGGTCCGCCGCTGCCCGTCTGACCCCTTTGTTCAGACCTAAGTTCGCAGCGAAAGACCACACTACATGTCCGATATCACCGGGGCGGCCTCAATCCGCCCAACCATCGCCCGTGGCGGGGCGTTCTACCGCCTTGTCTGGAAATGGCATTTCCTCGCCTCTCTCTATGTGTTGCCCTTCATGGCAATGCTCTCGATCACGGGGGGCCTCTACCTTTATAAGCCTCAGATCGAAAACTGGCTCTATGCAGACCGTTTCTATGTAGAGGCGCAGGAAACAGCCCTGCCCATCGCCGTTCAAATCGCTCAGCTCGACACCTTTGTCGGGATTTCCCGGATGCGCGCGGTGATCCCGCCCGTGTCGCCCGAACATACCACTCGGATTGAGTTCAACACCCCTCAAGGCGTGCGCAGTTACGCTTGGATCAATCCCTACACCGCCGACATCATTGCCGTGCAGGCGCGCGACACGATGCTGATGCACCAAGTCAAAAAGTTCCACGGAGAACTGTTGCTTGGCGACATTGGCACCAAGTTTGTGGAACTGGCCGCGCATTGGGCCGTGATCATGCTGGTGACCGGAGCCGTGTTGTGGTGGCCGCGCGGCGCGCAGCGGCTGCGGGACCGCGCGGCATTGCCCCGCCCGCCGAAAAACCAATCCGCCAAGCGCGGGTTTTGGAGGCAAATGCATCTGTTCACCGGGATGCTCGCGGTGGTTTTGGTCTTGCCGATCTTGGTCTCCGGGCTGCCGTGGACGGATGTCTGGGGCGGTGGCCTGAATAAGGTCCAAGAGATCACCGGCACTCAAAGCAAATCCCTCCGGTTCGGTGGCTCTGTGCCCAAGTCGAGCACCGACACAGGCGAGCCGATCGCGGTTGAACAGGTCGCGGCCATCGCTGCGGACCAAGGGCTGGCCACACCTTATGAAATCCGCCCTCCACGCAAAGCCGATGGCGCGTATTGGATGCGCTCTGCCAGCGTGAACCGCTACGCGCAATCAGAACTGGTGATTGACCAGTATAGCGGCGCGGTCTTGGCACGGGTCGATTTCACCGACAACCCCGGGGTGGCGCAGGCCAAATCCCTCGGCATCAGCTTTCACCAAGGCGAATTATACGGCTGGGCGAACGTGGCCCAAAACACCGTGGCCGCAGTGCTGGGCGTCGTGCTGTCAGTGTCGGGGTTTGTGGCGTGGTGGATGCGCCGGCCGCAGGGCAGTCTCGGCGTGCCTGCCGCCCCAGATGCACAGGTGTCATGGCCTGTGGCAGCGTTGATCGTGACCATGATGATCCTGCTGCCGCTTGTCGGTGCCAGCCTGATCGCTGTGCTCGCGCTCGACTGGGTTGTGTTTCGCAAACTTGGATGGTTTCGGGGGGCGTCCGCCCCGCATGCCGCCGAGTGAGCGATAGGATCACGCAAGCGTCCCTATATTGCGTGATCCTTCTCCGGGAGGGGTGGTCGTGGCAGACGCCCCTCCCCTTTTTATTCAAGTGTTCAGCCCGCCGTTGCCACCCGTTCAAGGCGACTGCGGGCTGGTCTTAGTCAAGACAGGCGCGATAGTGCCAGCACACCCCTTCCCCTCGCCGTTTCATGCGTTATGTTGCGTCGAACGCGGTGGGCTGAGCGCCCCCCAACAAGGTAAGGATTACACGATGGCGGATGGTGGCATGGGGCAAATTGCAAAACCGACCGAAGATATCTCGGTCCGGGAAGTGTTCGGAATTGATTCAGACATGAAGGTAAAGGGGTTCGCTGAAGCCTCTGATCGCGTGCCTGAGATTGATCCGACCTACAAGTTCGACCCAGACACCACGCTCGCGATCCTTGCTGGCTTTGGCTACAATCGCCGCGTCATGATCCAAGGGTATCACGGCACGGGTAAGTCGACGCACATCGAACAAGTCGCTGCCAGGCTGAACTGGCCCGCAGTGCGTGTGAACCTCGACAGCCACATCAGCCGGATTGACCTGATCGGGAAAGACGCGATCAAGCTGAAGGACGGCGTACAGGTTACCGAATTCCACGAAGGCATCCTGCCGTGGGCCCTGCGCAACCCCGTTGCCATCGTATTTGATGAATACGATGCCGGCCGCGCGGATGTGATGTTCGTGATCCAGCGCGTACTGGAAGCCGACGGCAAACTGACGCTGATGGACCAAAACGAGATAATCACTCCACACCCGTCGTTCCGTTTGTTCGCAACAGCCAACACCGTTGGTCTGGGTGATACGACTGGCCTTTATCACGGTACGCAACAGATCAACCAAGCCCAGATGGACCGCTGGTCTCTGGTCGCAACGCTGAACTACCTCAGCCACGATGCGGAAGCCGCAATCGTTTTGTCCAAGTCGCCCCACTACAATACCGAAAAAGGCCGCCAAATCGTGAGCCAGATGGTGACTGTGGCCGACCTGACCCGGACTGCGTTCATGAACGGCGATCTGTCTACTGTGATGTCGCCCCGCTCGGTGCTGGCATGGGCCGAAAACGCGCGCATCTTTGGCGACGTGGGCTATGCGTTCCGCCTGTCGTTCCTCAACAAATGTGATGAGTTGGAACGCCAGACCGTGGCCGAATTCTACCAGCGGTGCTTTGACGAAGAACTGCCTGAAAGTGCAGCAAGCATGAGCCTCGGCTAAGGAACACGCGGCGGGTTTTCCCGTGAAAATCTGGGCGGGCGGGCTTGTGTAGCAACGCCCTCCGCCGCCGGAGGATAGTATGAAGAAACCCAACGATAACCCGGCTGATCCGTTCAAAAAGGCGCTTGCGGAGGCGACAAAGGTTCTGGCCGACGATCCTGAGTTGGGCGTCAGCTATTCCGTGGACCCCCCCGGTGCCACCAACGACAGTGTGCGCCTACCACAAGTAACGCGCCGCATGACCCGCGAAGAGGTCCTGCTGGCACGCGGCACAGCCGACGCTTTTGCCCTGCGCCACAAATACCACGACGCCAGCACCTACAGCCGCTACCTGCCCAGCGGGAACATGGCGCGTGAAATTTACGATGCGATGGAAACCGCTCGGTGCGAGGCAGTTGGCGCCCGCGCTATGCCCGGCACCGCAGGCAACATCGACGCCAAAATCGGCTCAGACGCGTCGCGTCGCGGCTACGGTGAAATCACCGAGGCCGCCCAAGCCCCGTTGGCCACCGCTGCGGGCTATCTGATCCGGCATCTGGCCACGGGCCGCGACCTGCCTCCGGCTGCGGCGAACGTCATGAACCTGTGGCGCGATTTCATCGAAGGCCAATGCGAAGGCACGCTCGACGGTATCGATGGCGCGCTTGCCGACCAAGCGACCTTTGCCAAGCTCGCCCGTCAGCTGATCGATGACATGGGTTACGGCGATCAGCTGGGCGACGATCCTGACCAAGAGGACGAGGATCAGGAAGAAGAAGGCCAGTCCGATGAGGATGAGCAGCCCGACAGCACCGGCGAGGATGATCAATCCGAGCAGGACGATGAGGCCTCGCCCGAGCAAAGCCAAGAACAGCAGTCCGACCCCGCGCAGGCCTCTGTGACGATGGATGACATGGCCGAGGCTGAGAACGCCGAAGAAGCCGAGATGCCCGAGAGCCAAGACAACATGGAGCCGCCCCCACCGGCGCCCATCTCAGAGGCGGACCCCGGCTACATCGTGTATCGGACCGAACACGACGAAGAAATTCGCGCCGAGGACCTTGCGGAACCCGCCGAGTTGGAGCGTTTGCGCGCCTATCTGGATCAGCAGCTAGAGCCACTTAAGGGCGCCGTGTCGCGGCTTGCCAACAAATTGCAACGCCGCCTTCAGGCGCAACAGAACCGCTCTTGGGAGTTTGATCTGGAGGAGGGCATCCTTGATGCCGGCCGCCTTGCTCGTGTTGTTGCCAACCCAACCACACCGCTCAGCTTTAAGATGGAGCGTGACACAGAATTCCGTGACACCTGCGTGACGCTTTTGCTGGATAACTCTGGGTCGATGCGGGGCCGTCCGATCTCAATCGCGGCAATCTGCGCCGACGTTCTGGCCCGCACGCTGGAACGGTGCGGTGTTAAGGTCGAAATCCTCGGCTTTACGACCCGCGCGTGGAAGGGCGGCCTGAGCCGTGAGGAATGGCTCAAAGAAGGCCGCCCCCAACAGCCCGGACGCCTGAACGACCTGCGCCACATCATCTACAAATCAGCCGACGCACCATGGCGCCGGACGCGGCCCAACCTTGGGTTGATGATGAAAGAGGGCCTTCTGAAGGAAAACATCGATGGTGAGGCGCTGGAATGGGCGCAACGCCGGATGCTGGCCCGCCCCGAGGCGCGCAAGGTCATGATGGTGATTTCCGATGGTGCGCCCGTGGACGACAGCACCCTGTCGGTAAACCCGGCTAATTACCTCGAAAAACACCTGCGCGACGTGATCGCCATGGTGGAAAAGCGCAAGCAGATCGAACTGATCGCCATCGGGATCGGCCATGACGTAACCCGCTATTATGAGCGTGCTGTAACCATCACCGACGTTGAGCAATTGGCGGGCGCGATGACCGAGCAGCTTGCATCTCTCTTTGATACGGACCCGCGCGCAAGGGCGCGGTTCGCTGGAATGAAAAAGGTTTCCTAGTGTTTCAAGACTTCTCCGTGAGCGCGCGCCCCGAAAACGGCCCCCCCCGATTGGAGGCCCTGCGCCGCATCATGGAGGCTGAGGGCGTCGATGGATTTCTGATCCCACGCGCGGACGTTCACCAAGGTGAATACGTGGCCCCTTGCGATGATCGTTTGGCGTGGCTGACAGGGTTCACCGGGTCCGCCGGATTTTGCGCGGCTTTGCGTGATCAAGCCGGTGTTTTCGTGGATGGACGCTACCGCGTTCAGGTCAAGCATCAGGTCGATTTGGGCAGCTTTACCCCCGTGCATTGGCCAGAGACCGGCTTAGCGGAGTGGCTCACGGCGCGCATGGCCAAAGGCCAAACCCTGGCGATTGATCCGTGGTTGCACACGGTTAAAGAAGGCCTCGCCCTTGCCACTGCCCTTGAGGACAAGGGCGTTGATCTGCGTGAAACAGACAATCTGTTGGACCGCATTTGGCAGGATCGCCCCGCCCCACCGACCGAGCCTGTGATGGTCTACCCGGACGCCCTTGCCGGGCGAAGCGCCGAGGACAAACGCACCAGCCTTGCAGCGGACTTGCGCAAAGCGGGACAATCGGCGGCCGTGCTGACCCTGCCAGATAGCCTCAACTGGCTTTTGAACATTCGCGGCGCAGATATCCCGCGCAACCCGATTGCGCAGTGTTTGGGGATCTTGCACGACGACGGTACAGTCACCCTGTTCATTGACGCCAAGAAACTTGAGGGCATCGCGCCGCTAGAGGGCGTCACAATCGCTGAACCCGCAGGGTTTGCACCCGCCCTGTCCGAGCTGACGGGCAAGGTCGCAGTGGACTATGGCACAGCCCCACTCGCGGTCTACGGCGCCCTGATGGCGGCAGGTGCGACACCCGTCGACACCCGTGACCCCTGCGCCCTGCCCAAGGCCGCCAAAACCGACGCCGAAATTACCGCCACGCGCACGGCCCACTTGCGGGATGCAAGCGCGGTGGTGAAATTCCTCGCGTGGCTCGACAGTGCCCCCAAAGACAGCCTGTCAGAGATCGACGTTGTCACCGCACTCGAAGGGTTCCGGCGCGAAACCAATGCCCTGCGCGACATTAGTTTTGAAACGATCTGTGGCAGCGGCCCCAACGGCGCGATCATGCACTACCGTGTCACCAAGGAAACCAACCGCCCCCTTGCGGACGATACGCTCCTGCTGGTGGACAGCGGCGGGCAGTATTTGGACGGCACCACGGATATCACTCGGACGATGGCCCTGCGCGAGCCCGGCCCAGAGGAGCGCACCGCCTATACCCAAGTGCTTCAGGGGCTTATCGCGATATCGCGTGCGCGGTTCCCGAAGGGCGTTGCGGGGGCCCATCTGGACGCGCTGGCCCGTGCGCCGCTTTGGGCGGCGGGGCGCGATTTTGACCATGGCACGGGTCACGGCGTTGGCGTGTACCTTAGCGTGCATGAAGGGCCGCAGCGCCTAAGCCGCGTCTCCGATCTGCCGCTACAACCCGGAATGATCCTCAGCAATGAGCCGGGATACTACCTAGAGGGACGATTTGGCATTCGATTGGAGAACCTGATCGTGGTGCAGCCCGCCCCTGCCCTGCCCGGTGGCGACCCAGAGCGTACGCAGTATGCATTTGAGACGCTGACCTTCGTGCCGTTTGATCGGCGATTGATTGACGTCACGATCCTAGCCCCGGCGGAGCGAGATTGGCTGGATGCTTATCATGGCGAAGTCCTGGCCAAGGTCGGGCCTCAGCTGGATACCGCGCCTTTGGCATGGCTCACGGCGGCCTGCGCGCCCCTATAGTCGCAGGTCGTATAGGGTGCTCAGCCACCCGCTTTGTGCATAAGAAGCCGTCACACCTATGTCACACGCGCATGGCAGTGGCTTTCTGCACAGTTTGTGTTACATGAGGCCCTTACACCGCAGGGGAGAGAGATATGCTAAAAGAGATTTCCGTTCACAAGGCTACCGGAACCTGGGTCGTTCGGACCGATAACTCTGTGCTTGGTGAAACCCGCAACGCGCTGGAACTGACCGAAGGCAACATGCCCCCAGTCATCTATTTCCCCCGCGAAGACATCGGCATGGCTTTTCTTGAGCCATCCGACACAACCACCACCTGCCCCAAAAAGGGCGTCGCGAGCTATTTTCACCTTGTTGGGCGTAGCGGACAAGTTGACGACGTTGCGTGGTCCTATGAGACCCCCGCCGACGCGGTGTCCGCGATCGCAGGGCATATCGCCTTTGCGACCGGGACCATCCACGTCGAAAAACTCTAGAGCCGTTCAGCCGCCAAGCGGGTGCCTTCCGATAGGGCGCTCAGCTTGGCATAGGCGATATCTGGATCAACGGTGCCGAAGCCGGCGAATGTTCCAAAACCACAATCCGATCCTGCGATAACCCGGTCCGCCCCCACAATTTGTGCGAATTTCGTAACGCGCTCAGCGACCAGTTCAGGGTGTTCCACAAAGTTTGTGGTGCTGTCGATCACGCCGGGCACAAGGATTTTATCCTCAGGAATTTCTGCGGCGCGGTCTCGGAACACGGTCCACTCATGGGCGTGACGGGGGTTTGAGGTCTCAAACAACAACTGGCTCGCATTGACCGACATCAGCGTCGGAAACACTTTGGCCATGTCGATATCACACACATGCGGGCCCTCGTAGTTGCCCCAACAGATGTGAACACGCACCCGCGATGGATCAATCCCGCTAAGCGCATGGTTCAGGGCCTCTACATGGCTTGCCGCGATCTTGAGAAACTCTGAATCAGACAGGTCCGCAAACAGCATGTGACGGCTCAGCGCGAGATCGGGACAATCCAGCTGTAGATACAGGCCCGCATCGACGATGGTGCGATATTCCTCGGCCATAGCATCAGCAAGTGCAGCCAAATATGCCTCCCGCGTGGTGTAGTGGTCGTTTTGCAAAAATAACGAAATCACGCCGGGCGAGGCTGCGTTCATAAAGCCCTCTGCTGCGCCATGCTCTGCCATGCCCGCCTTGAGGTTGGCGATATCGGTCTGCAACTCACCCTGCCCCTTGGAGGCAACAGGCCCCGTGCACATGGGCCGTGCGTATTGCGGTGTCCCGCCATCATCCGCGAGCCGCTTCAGAAACCCCGGGAACGCCTTTAGGTCGGCAGGCGCATTGCGGGGGCTATCGCCGGAAAAGCCGGTGTAGCGGTCCTTTACGTATGTCGCGTAGCTGATTTTCGACGTCTCACCATCGCTGACGATATCCACGCCCGAGGCGACCTGCCGCCCAACCGTCGCCGCACTGGCCGCGGTCATGGTGGCGTCAAACGTGGCTTGGTCATAGGACGCGCCGTTTTCCCGGGCGAAGATCAAATCCACCACGTCTTGAGTGCGCGGCAGGCTGCCCACATGGGTTGTTCTGATCATCTTAGTCTCCCTCTCACGGCACGCATTTGCACGTGCCGCTGTCAAAGTCATCGGTGGCTGGATTAGCCCGTTTGTAGCAAAATTTGTTTCCACACGGCTGTTTCATCAAACAGCGTGAATTCGCGGCGCAGTTTTGGCGCGGCGACGCCGAAGCTGCCGAATTCCGCGTGGCTGATACCCAACACATAGACCTGCGCCCCGGTGGGTGCGCCAAATGCACCCCAGCCGGAGTGCGTGCCCGACAGCGACCAGCGGATCGCGGCACGTGGCGGCATCGTTGGATCATCGCGGCCGATGACATGTTCGCAGGTGAATTTCGCATCGGGGAATGCCGCACGCAGTGACATCCAGAACCGGTCCGCATCACCCCAACCGTGGCCCGTATAGGCACCCGGATATTCCATTTGGCAGGCCCGGTCATAGCTGTCGGGGATCGCGGCCATATCGGCATTCATGATCCGCTGCAAAATTTCGGCGTAATGCGCGCCCCACGGGTCATCATTGCCAGCGCCCTTATAGGGGCCGGGCTGATCCGTTTCGGGGCTCAGTGGGCGCACGCAAGCCTCTGGCCCGCCTTCGCGCGTGATTTGGTCTGCGGCAAACGCCTTGGGATCCCATCCCATCTGCCGGACAATCGCGCCCTGATCCCGGATCAACCATTCATCGTCGATCATGTTGTTGCGCGCGTGGCAATCAGCCAAGATGCGATAGCGCAATTGCTTACCCGTCGCCTCGCCATAGGCGCCGCTGCCTGCGTGGGTGGCCGTCGAAATAATCCGGTGCGAGCTGAGCATCCCCGTCTCCGGCGTGCCGGACCAAATGACATCTTCGCCCAACAGCTGACGGTCGGGGAACTCTGCCAGTGTGGCCATGGTCGCGCCAATGACATTCTGATTTCCGATCACCACACTCGCAGGGGAGCGGACGACAATCTCGGGGTGGTAATAGTCGTGCAGAGTCGCGATGCCCCGATCTTCCCAGATCTCTTTGGTGATCCCGATGATATAGTCCGGGAAATCTTGGAATTTTTCGTCAAAACCCTTCATGGGGCCTCCTTTGGTAGACGCGCCGAGCCCCGCACCAGCAGGGGGCCGTCAATTTCGATCCGACGCACGGGCGCGTCGGGTGTGGTTATGCGGGTCAGTATTTCTTGGACAGTGGCGTCAACCATGCGGCGCGCAGGTTGGCGCAGCGTGGTCAGGTCATAGCTGGGCCATGCGGCCATGGGCACGTCATCGTAGCCCACCACCGATACGGCATTGGGAACGCTCAGCCCCATAACAAATCGAAGATGATCCATGACGGCCATGGCCATATGATCATTGCCGACAAAAATCGCATCGGGTGGCTCGGACATTTGCATCAAGGTTTGGGCCGCGTTCATCGCTGTGTCGCGATCAAACATGCCATCGATTTGCGCGTGCACTTCTAGGCCTGCCTCGCTTAGCCCCTCCGCGAAACCCTCCGCGCGTTCACGCCCGGTACTGGAACCTTGCCAGCCGCTGATATGTGCGCATCGCTGATGGCCACCCGCCGCCAAGAAAGCCGCGATCTTGGCCCCGCCTGCGCGGTTGGCGGATGAGATCGCGGAAAGCCCCTCCCCGATGACAGAGCGGTTGAAACACACCACTGGAATGCCTGCGCGCGCGCATCGTTCAGCCAGCTCACCACTGAGGTTGATGGAGGCCGTGATGATCCCGTCGACCTGATAGTCCATCAGACTTTCGATGACATGGTCCACGTCACCTTGGGTGTTTCCCGCCATAAACACCAACAGGTGATAGCCTTCTTGATCGAGGGCTTCACTCAGCTTTTGCAGCGCATCGGCGTAGAACGGATTGTCCAGATAGGCCACGACCAACCCGATGATCCGGCTGGAGCCTGTGATCAACGAACGCGCCAAAACGTTGGGCCGATAGCCTAATTCCTCTGCCGCGTCGCGGACCTTTCGGGCCATTTTTTCTGATACGGATGAGCCGGGCGTAAAGACGCGGCTTACCGCCGATTGGCTCACACCTGCCTTGGCCGCGACGTCCATTGAGGTGATCTTGCGGTTCATCCGGCGGTCCATCCGCCATCGACCAACAGCGACGTGCCGGTCACCATCGCACTCGCGTCCGAGGCCAAAAAGACCACGGCGCCCATGATGTCCTCCACCTCTGCCACACGGGGCAGTTTGATCTTACTCTCGATCCAGGCGCGTTTGTCCGGGTCCGCGAATGTGGCGGCTGTTAGAGGCGTGCGGATGAACGTGGGGCACAGGGTGTTGACGCGAATACGTTCCGGCCCCCACTCGATCGCCATGGCCTTGGTCATGCCTTCGACCGCGTGTTTGCTGGCGCAATAAACGGCTCGGTCAATCCCGCCGACATGGCCCATTTGGCTACTGATCTGAAGGATCGATCCCCCACGGCCCACCATTCCACGTGCCGCTTCTTGAGCGAGGAAATAGGCCGCGCGCACATTCACCGCCATCACCGCGTCAAAGTCGGCTGGTGTTGTGTCCATGGCCGAGCTGTGACGCGCAAGGCCCGCCGAATTGCACAGGATATCAAACGGCCCCGACTGCCCAAAAAAGGTGCGGACGGCGTCATGGTCAGTCACATCCAGCACGACGCCGGAACCGCCCAAGGCCGAGGCAGCCTCGGCCACCTGATCGGCACTGCGGGCGGCGACTGTGACTTCCGCCCCCGCCTCCGCAAGGGCCGCAGCACAGGCCAAACCTATGCCCCGCGCGCCGCCGGGCACAAACGCCCGTTTACCGTCAAGCCGAAAGGATGGGGTTTTGGGCAAAGGGGTCATGGTGGCTCCGGTCAGACTGCATAGGTATGCAACCGGAATGGGCGGCCAAGGTCAAGCCTGTCCACCGCCCAATGCCGCCATTCGCGCAAAAACATCGACACCCAACTGCGCATAGACGTCCAACAGATCCACCAAGACCCAGTTTTCGCGGATCAGGTCGCCCTCAACCCGCCAAAAATCCAACGACCGCATCGTCATCTTTTGACCCGTCGCGGGCAGGCCCAGCCAGTTCGCGCCGCTCAGCGTCATCTCCATCCCCGGCCAGGCGGTAAAGCCGACATAGTCGCCCTCTGCAAAGAAATGCCCCTGATCCATCAAGGCGCGGCGGTCCGGCATCGCGTCAAGGAAGGGGATTTGGTGATGCTGCCTGAAGCCCACGATGCCACGCGCGGTGCCAATGCCCGCAGGCCCGTACCAGCTGCAACGCGGATGCCAGTAGCGGGGCAATTCCATCGCCGCCTCGCCCTCGCGGGAACGCCCGAGGCCCGTGAGCATATCACCAACAATCCCCAGCGCGTGGGAGCCATCGCCAGAGATGGTCAAACCGTCTTGGGTCGCGGGTCCGGGTACCAGCCATTCCCGCCCAAGCGAGGGCGCAAGCGGCCACACACCCGCCTGCATCATCAGTTCGGGGATATCCCAGATCGCCTGCATCTCGACCACGCGGTCGCCTTCAATCCGAAAGAACTCATGAAAGCGGATTGCGGCCAGTCGGTGGGTCGCTGGAATGCCGAGGAAAGGGTTAGAAAACTGGCCCATGTAGTGACCGCCGTGGCCAACCCACATCTGACCCGCCGCGTCATGGCCTGCCATCTCAATCCATGTGCGCCGCTCGGCATCGGGCATGGCATCGTACAGGGGCGCAAGCGCTTGGTCCGCCCACGCGTCCGGCCCGGCACCTGTGCCCCAAGGCGCGCCAAGTTGGATCAAGGCGTCAGGCGCAAACACTTGGCCCAGCGCGGACCGCGCCTGCGCCAAGGTGCAATCAGACAATATGTGAAGCGGTTGGACAACGGCTTTGGGATCCATTTCAGGCCTCCTGTGAAGCGGCAGTGATTAGGGAGCGATGAGTGTTTGCGCCCATTTCGTGATGGATGCAACGGCGTGATCGGTCATCCCGGGCGATAGAATATCCCCGGCGATAACGTGGCTATAAGGGTCATCATCGGGGCCGACCGTAACCGGCTCAAGCTGGACCGGTCCGCCCCATTTCGCAGCAACCGCCCGAGTAGCCGTGGAGGAGACGACCTGATCAGCATCAGAAAACAGGAACATCGCCGGGAGCTGAGCCGTTGAGACATCCAAACCCGCCGCATAGCGTACAATCGCTGCCATCGGCATCGCCGCGATCGTTGGGTATGCGCTGGTCCAATAGGCGCCGTGAGCCTCATTCCTAACCTCAAAGCTGCGGTTCTGCCCCGCAATGAGTGGCGCCCAATAGCGTGCGGCGGGCCAGCTCAGCAATTGCCCCGCGGGATTGGCCAAGCCGAAATTCGGCGATACGAACACATGCCCAAGGATGCCCTCCGAAAGGCCCGGATTTATGGCCGTCGCGGCCGCGAGGGTGCCGCCCGTGGACGTCGAAATCACAAGGACTTGGCGCCCGATCTTGCGGCCAATCGCATAGGCCTCGGCCACATCCTGCAACCACGCACCCGCCGTGGCCGTGGCCATCGCGGCGCCATCTTGGCCGTGCCCAGTTAGCCGCGTGAAATACAGGTTGGCCCCAAGCGCCTGCGCGACCCGGTCCGGAACGGGGCGAATTTCCTCAGAACTGGCCGAAAAGCCGTGGATGTAGACGACCGCCACATCGGTCTGCGCGCCGGGGAGCCCATGCCAATGGATGCGTTTGTGGGTGCCGAGCCGCAGGTTGGGCACAAGGGCCTCTGACTGCGCCAGATATGCATCAAGATCATCCGGCAAGGCATTAGGATCAAATGCACTTGCAGCCTCGACTGGCTCATATGGGCCAAACACCCATAGCCCCGCCCCGATTGCCACCACCACCGCGATAACCCGCGCTGTCCACGTCAAAAATTCAAGCATCAATTTTTCCTCCACCCTGCATGGATAAGGGCGAAGCAAGGGGCCTGCGTCAAGACGCAGAAACTTCCGCGACGCAGCGTTCGATTAGGTGCAGGCATTCAGGGTCGGAAAAACTGTGATCCTTGTCCTTGACCAACAAAAGCTGCGCATCGGGGCATTGTAGATGATCCAAAAGACGCGTGGCCTCTGATGTCGGGACCGCGTTGTCTTGGGTGCCTTGCACCATGCGGACAGGGCAACTTAGGGACAGAGGCGCTGTCAAAACCCGGTTCTCAGCCCCATCGTCGAACAGTCGTTTGGTAAAGATATAAGGCTCGCCATAGTCGCTGGGCTGGGCCACGTGGCCTTCGCGCACTACTGTGGCGCGATCTGCCTCAGACAGGCCGTCCCAATGGCGGGTTGTAAAATCAGGTGCAGCGGCAACGGTGACCAACCCCTTAAGGCGTTCAGGTATCTCGCGCGCGAGCAGAAGTGAAATCCAACCGCCCATGGAGGAGCCCACCAGAACCAGCGGGCCTGTCGTCAGTTCGTCCAGCACGGCGCGCGCATCATCGCGCCAATCGCCGATGCAGCCATCGGTAAACGCGCCCGAGCTTTGCCCATGCCCTGAGTAATCGAAGCGCACGAATGCACGACCTTCACGGCGCGCGACGGCTTCTAGATGGGTCGCCTTGGACCCTTCCATGTCAGATTTAAAGCCGCCCAGAAAAACCACGGTCGGCCCTGCACCCTCGGTGCGGTGATATGCGATGCGGCGGCCTTGGGTTGTGTCCAAATATTGCACGTGCTGCTCCCCTCTTGTTTTTTACGGTTATGCCGCAAAGAGCGAAGGGTGTCAGGCCTTGATTGAGGACGACCTAGCCGCTGACGTAGACGGCTTGCTTGGGGCGATAGAACGTCTTTTGATTGTGCAGCCGCCCCAACAGATCATGAATGTCCTTCAGCTGCTCCGCCGCGTCATCGGGCGTGCCAGCACCAACCAATTGCGCCTCATTGAGCGCGCGTTTCTTGCGGCGCAGTGCTGCCTCGATCAGGTCAAGGTCTTCTACACTCAGATCAAAAGTCCGGTTGGGGGTGGGCATGACGACGGCCTTTGTACGGTTACAAAACTTTCTTATCGGAAACATGGTGCGCAAAAGCGACTTTTCCAGTATTTTCTGCGACTTAAATGCCTATCTCAGCATACATTTGCATACCCAGATCAGGCGCGGGTTGACGCCCCCGGCGGCACCCGTCACAAAGCGGCCGAACATATTACCCGCAACCGGGCGCTCCGTGGGCGCCAAAACGACGGAGGACACAAACGATGTCCCAGATCACCCTCACCTTTCCCGATGGCAACACACGTGACGTAGACGCTGGCACCACGCCCGCTGAGGTCGCGGCGGCGATTTCCAAATCGCTCAGCAAAAAAGCGATCAGCGCGCAGGTCGACGGCGCCCATTGGGATCTGGCATGGCCGCTTGAGGCCGATTGCGCCATTGCAATCAACACGATGCAAGATGCAGAGCCCGCGCTAGAGCTGATCCGGCACGATCTGGCCCACATCATGGCCCGCGCCGTTCAAGAGTTGATGCCTGACACAAAGGTCACCATCGGCCCCGTACGTGACAACGGCTGGTTCTATGACTTTGACCGCGCAGAGCCCTTCACCCCCGAAGATTTGGGTGCGATTGAAAAGCGGATGAAAGAGATCATCAACGCGCGCGAACCCGTCCGCACCGAGCTTTGGAGCCGTGAAAAAGTTCGCCAGTACTACATCGACAATAACGAACCCTATAAGGTCGACATCCTTGATCGCATCCCCGAAGGCGAAGACATCCGCATGTATTGGCATGGCGAATGGATGGACCTGTGCCGTGGACCGCACCTGCAACACACAGGCCAAGTGCCCGCCGATGCATTCAAGCTGACCAACGTCTCGGCGGCGTATTTCTTGGGCGACAACACCCGCCCCATGTTGCAGCGCATCTACGGCGTGGCCTTCCGCAACCGGGACGACCTCAAGCAGTACATGACCTTCCTTGAGGAAGCCGAAAAACGGGATCACCGCCGCCTTGGGCGCGAGATGGACCTGTTCCACATGCAAGAAGAAGCCCCGGGCCAAGTGTTCTGGCACCCCAACGGCTGGCGCATCTATACCGACCTCCAAGATTTCGTACGCCGCAAGCAGCGCGCTGGCGGCTATGTTGAGGTCAACACCCCACAGGTCGTCGATCGCAAGTTGTGGATCGAATCCGGACACTGGGAAAAATACCAAGAGAACATGTTCATCGTTGAGGTGGACGAAGATCACGCGCGCGAAAAAGCTGTCAACGCTCTCAAGCCAATGAACTGCCCCTGCCACGTGCAGATTTTCAACCAAGGGCTTAAATCCTACCGGGACCTTCCCCTGCGGATGGCGGAATTTGGGTCCTGTGCGCGCTATGAGCCCTCGGGCGCATTGCACGGGATCATGCGGGTGCGCGGGTTTACCCAGGATGATGGCCACATCTTCTGCCGCGAGGACCAGATCGAGAGCGAGACACGCATCTACATCGACTTTTTGTCGGACATGTACCGCGACCTTGGCTTCACCGATTTCCGCGTCAAGTTTTCAACGCGGCCTGAAGTACGCTCCGGCTCTGATGAGGTGTGGGACAAGGCCGAGGCCGCCCTGCTGGATGCCACCCGGGCGGCGGGCATTGAACCCGAGATCAACCCCGGCGAAGGTGCATTCTACGGCCCAAAGCTTGAGTTCGTTTTGACCGACGCCATCGGGCGCGATTGGCAATGCGGCACGCACCAAGTGGATTTCGTCCTGCCTGAGCGGCTGGACGCCAGCTACATCGGTCAAGACAGCCAACGCCACCGCCCCGTAATGCTGCACCGCGCGACCCTCGGCTCGTTTGAGCGTTTTATCGGCATCCTGATCGAGGAACACGCGGGCAAACTGCCCTTCTGGCTCGCGCCGCGTCAGGTGGTTGTAGCCTCAATCGTGTCGGACGCTGATGATTTTTGCACGGACGCAGTGGCACAGTTGAAAGCCGCTGGCATCAAGGCAGAGACCGATTTGCGCAACGAAAAGATCAACTACAAGGTACGCGAGCACTCGCTCGGTAAGGTGCCCGTGATCCTCGCTGTGGGCCGCAAAGAGGTTGAGGATGGCACAGTTACCCTGCGCCGTTTGGGTGAAAAACAGACGCAGGTTCTACCGCTCTCTGAGGTGGTCGAAATGCTGGCAGCAGACGCCGTAGCGCCCGACCTGCGCTAAACCCCAAAGGCCGCCTGAACAGGCTTGCCCCACCCCAAAGTAAGCGTCCCGTCATGATCAATGACGGGGCGTTTCATCAAAGTCGGATGCGCCTGCAAAAGTGTCAGCGGCTCTTGCGCCCGCTCTTCCTCCGACAGGCCACGCCACGTGGTAGACCGCGTGTTTAGCAAGTCGCTCCCCAAAACGTTAAGAAACGCTTCAAGCGTTTCACCCCTTAGGGGCGCGTCACGCACGTCGTGAAATTCCGGTGCAAAACCGCCCGCTTCCAAAGACTTAAGCGCCTTGCGGCATGTATCACACGCCTTGATCCCGTATAATTTAACCATTCTATCCCCCTGTCACGCGACCTAGCGAAAATCGTGGTCGCTGCGCATCGCCTTGTCTTTGATGGTTTACGCAATACTTAATTTCCCATCAAGCTTACGGCCGGGGTGGCTGAAGCAAAGAACAGACGCCCATGGGCGAACGGACAAGTAGGAGACACCGGGATGGCCACCGGCACTGTAAAATGGTTCAATACAACAAAGGGTTATGGTTTCATTGCCCCTGACGACGGCGGAAAGGACATCTTTGTCCATATTTCTGCGGTCGAACGCGCGGGCATGACGGGCCTGCGGGATGATCAAAAAATCCAGTTTGAATTGCGTGAGGGTCGCGACGGCCGATCCTCGGCGTCTGACCTCGTCGCTCTCGACTGACGCTTGCGTGCGCGCCCCGCATAACACCGGGGCGCGCCAAAGCACCGGCTGGCTTATTCAGCCCATTCCCACGGTTGCGCATAAACCCCGAGGACCTTTGAGACTTCGCCCTCGTGCGCCTCACCGGTACGGGCCACATGCGCGACGAGGCCACGCTTTTTATCTTCGACCACACGTTCGACATGGGCGGCTACGCCTGCCTCGCCCAACGCGGCGTTGTACACCCGCATGATTGCGGATTTGCGAAGGTCAGGCTTAAAGATTTTGCCCACTGCTGTCTTGGGCAACTCCTCCATGATCTCAATGTACTTCGGCTGCGCGGCGCGCTCCGACACGTGCTGCTTGGCATAGGTCATCAACGCGTCACTTGTGACATCGGCGCCAGTAACCAGCTCAACATAGGCGCACGGCAACTCACCCGCGAACGCATCGGGTTGCCCAATGGCTCCGACAAAGGCCACTGCCTCATGACCTGCCAGCGCTTCTTCGATTTCTGCGGGGTCAATGTTGTGCCCTCCACGGATAATCAGGTCCTTTGCGCGCCCGGTGATCCACAGATAGCCGTCCTCATCTATCCGCCCCAAATCACCCGTGCGCAGATAGACATCGTGGTAAAACAGGTCCCGGTTTTTGTCGGCCTCTGTATAGGTGCTGCCCTCTAGCACCCCAGGATTATCAACACAGATCTCTCCGATCTCATCGGTGGCGCATTCGACAACCGCACCATCTTTAAGCCGCAAAATTTTAACGTTGGAATGCATGAACGGCACCCCGACTGAGCCGACTTTTTTGACCCCATCCACCGGGTTGCACGACACAAGACACGTGGCCTCGGTCAATCCATACCCTTCGATGATATTAACCCCAGTCGCCGCCTCAAACCGATTAAATAACTCGACCGGCAGCGGGGAAGACCCGGAAAACGCTGTCTTCACGCTTGAGATATCCGCATCCACAGGGCGCTGCATCTTGGCCGAAATCGCCGTAGGTACGGTGATGATGAAACTAATCTTCCATCGCTCAACCAACTTCCAAAAGTTGTCGAACACGCCCTCGCCACGGTACCCTTGAGGCGTAGGAAACACCACATGGGCCCCTGACGTAACCGCCGCCATCAAAATGACATGGCACGCAAAGACATGGAACAACGGCAATGGGCAGATGATGTTGTCATGTTCCGTGAACAACAATCGATGCCCGATCCAGCCGTTGTAAATGATG
The DNA here is from genome assembly GCF_001458315.1 of Thalassobacter stenotrophicus. GTDB lineage: Bacteria > Pseudomonadota > Alphaproteobacteria > Rhodobacterales > Rhodobacteraceae > Thalassobacter > Thalassobacter stenotrophicus. The sequence goes on from NZ_CYRX01000031.1 coordinate 483,893, forward strand.
CCCGCATAGGTGTGCTGCGCCACCTTAGGCATACCCGTGGTGCCGCCCGTGTGGAAATACGCCGCGACGCGGTCCCCTGCACTGTCGGCAAAATCAAGGCCATCACTGCGATGCCTTTGGCACTCAGCCTCAAAATCCAAGATGCGCGCCTTGTGCGTAGCAGCAACCTTAGGCCGAACCAAAGGCACCACAAACCGCTTGAGCCCCTTCAAATAGCCTAACAGATCCACCTGCAACACGGCTTCAACATTTGGTGCCAGCGCCACGGCCTCAGCCACCTTCTGCGCAACATCAGTCTTGGGAAAGGCCCGAAGCGTGACCACAACCTTGGCGCCCGTCTCCCGTAGGATCGAGGCGATTTGCGCAGGCTCCAGCAAAGGGTTCACCGGACACACAACACCCGCAACCGCACCACCCAACAATACGGCAGGCGTCTCGTTGCAGTTGGGTAAAACGTAAGCAACCGTATCGCTCTCACCCACCCCCAATGACCGAAACAGGTTGGCAGCTTGCGTTACACGGCCATGGAACTCAGCCCAGTTTAGGGTCACAGCCGGATCAGACGCCCCTGAAAACAACTGAAACGAAATGGCCGGGCGATCAGAATGCCGCGCCGCAGTCTGAGACAACAGTTGATACAGCGTCGACGCTGGTGCAACATCCGGCCAAGGCTCGGTACGCTCGATTTCCACAATATCGGCTTTGGACGCAAACGACGCCATGATGCCACCCTCCCTTAATGACCACGCCGCATCGGGCGCTTGGCATCAAGAATGCAAAACAGCCTCACACAAAACAACCGTGACGCTGCGTGCGAGCCGCGCCTCCTTTGTTCCAAAAATACTCCGGGGGCGGCCGCAGGCCGGGGGCAGCGCCCCCTAAATCAAAAATGCCCCCAATTAGGGGGCACCTCTTAAACGTTTGATTTATTCCGCTGCGACACCGTCAGTGAATTGCAGCCGCGCCAGTCGGGCATACAGCCCCCCCTGCGCGACGAGGCTATCATGCGTGCCCTCCGCAACGATCTGACCATCCTCAAACACAAGGATGCGATCGGCTTGTTTCACTGTCGCAAGCCGATGCGCCACGATCAGCGTCGTACGGTCCTTGGACATTGCCGTCACGGCCTCTTGGACCAGCCGCTCACTCTCGGCATCCAACGCACTTGTGGCCTCATCCAGCAATAGGATCGGTGCATCGCGCAAGATGGCACGTGCAATGGCGATCCGCTGTTTTTGGCCGCCCGACAACATCACGCCCCGTTCACCGACATAAGTGTCATAGCCCTCTGGCAAAGCCGACAAAAACCCATGCGCGGCGGCGGCTTTGGCGGCGGCCTCAACCTCTGCATCACTCGCCTCTGGTCGCCCAAAACGGATATTTTCACGCGCCGAGGCCGCAAAGATCACCGCCTCTTGCGGCACCAACGCCATGGCCTTGCGGAAAGCCGCACGGTTCATCGATTGCAGGTTCAATCCGTCCAAGCGGATTTCGCCCTCGCTCGGGTCGTAGAACCGTTGGATCAACTGAATGATCGTGGATTTACCCGCCCCGGACGGTCCCACGAGTGCTACGGTTTCACCCGGTTCCACGCGCAGCGAGATACCGTTCAACGCCGCGGTTTCCGGTCGGGCCGGATAGCGGAAGGTCACATTGTCAAATTCCAACGCCCCGCGCCCACCATCGGGCAGCGCTTGGGGCACCACTGGGTCTGCCACGGCGTCTTGTTCTTCAAGCAGTTCAACCAACCGCTCGGTCGCGCCCGCGGCCCGCTGCAACTCGCCCCAAATTTCGGACAAGGCACCAACCGCCCCTGCGACCATGATCGCGTAGATCAGGAATTGGATCAGCTCGCCGATGGTCATGATTTCGGCACGCACATCCCGCGCCCCGATCCACAACACACCCACAATCCCGACAAAAATCAGTGAGATAACGATCACTGTCATCACGGCACGGGTCTTGATGCGGGTCTTCGCGCTCTCGAATGAGGCTTCGGTGACCGAGGCGAACAGGTTCGCTGTCTGACGCTCGTGCGTAAAGGCTTGTACGGTTTGCGCGGACAACAGGTTCTCTGATGCTTTGCCAGAACTGTCCGCAATCCAGTCTTGGTTTTCTTTGCTCAGGCGACGCAGCCGCCGCCCCAACACGATAATCGGCACCACGACCAGCGGCACAATCATCACGACAAGGACCGACAATTTGGGCGTGGTCCACATCATTAATCCCAGCCCACCAAGGAAAATCAATATGTTGCGCAGCGCAATTGAGACAGACGAGCCAATAACCGACAACAGCAGCGTCGTGTCCGTTGTAATCCGGCTCAAAACCTCACCCGTCATGATTTTCTCAAAGAATGAGGGGCTCATGGTGATCATCCGCGCGAAAACCGCCGTGCGAATATCCGCGACAACGCGTTCACCCAACCGGGTCACAAGGTAGTACCGCAACCCTGTCCCAATAGCCAAAAGCCCAGCAATTCCGAGTGCCGCCAAGAAATACTTGTCTAGCAATTCAGACGATCCCATCTGAAACCCATCCACCACACGCCGCACGGCAAGGGGCAGTGTCAGGCTAACACAAGCGGTCAGAACAAGGGCACCGATGGCCGCGAACAACAACGTCCGGTAAGGCGCCATGAACGGCCACAGGGCCTGCAAAGAGCCTATTTTCTTGGAGCGCGCACGCTCCTCCTCGGCCGGTTTAGGCTGGGATACCGGAGCCGAAGCCGAGGCTTGGCCAATGTCAGTCGCATCAGTCATGTGGGTGTGTCCGCATCGTTTGCAACTGCTTAAAGGCCCATGTCGAGCGTGACAAGCATCCGGCCCAAACTGGAGCGCTTTGCCGCGCCGCTATGGGCACCCGCACTTCAACGATACTCTGGCGTGTAATGGGAAACAGGTTGGAGCGGGCGACGGGAATCGAACCCGTATCATCAGCTTGGAAGGCTGAGGTCTTACCATTACACAACGCCCGCGACCTTGTGTTGGTGAGTATTTGACCTTTTGAGTGAGGTCAAGACCCACAAAGCGGCTACGCCCGCATGACCGTAAGCCTGCCCTGGCACCAGCACGACCAAAGAGACGCGGGAGTTCAACCTTGCGCAATCCAGTGATAGCAACAGCCCTATGACCTCGGCCACGCCAACGCATTATTCAACTGTTTCTCGCCTGTTCATTGCGGACTGGCTCGACGCCCTGCGCCCGCTTTGCACTGAGGCTGAGTACCAATCACTGCTGGAACGCTCCAATCTCATTGTAGATCAAAACCCATCTCAAGGCCGGGTGACTTTGGATCAAATCGTAGGTCTATATCAGCGCGCAGCGGTCGAGACTGGCGATGAAATGATGGGCCTTTGGAGCAGGCCAATCAGACCGCGCGCGCTGCAACATCTTTTGACATCGGTACGCGAAGCGACCTCGCTGTCGTCTGCGCTGTACCGCTTTTCGACATTCTGGAACCTGCTTCTGGATGACTATCAGTTCACACTCACACAAATAGATGCGGAATGGGTTCTATCCCTACGCCCAATGGGTCAAAGGCCTGTGCAGCGTTTTGGACATATGTTGATACTCAAATTGGCCCATGGATTGCTGTCGTGGCTTGCACGGCGCGAAGTCCCGGTCAGCAGTGTCGGTTTCGCTTTTGAAAGCCCCAGTTTTGCGCAGGACTATGCGGTTATTTTCCCGGCAGCTGTTGCCTTTGACACGTCCGAAACGTTCATCGCTTTTGACCTACAAGGTCTTGGACCCGTTCAGATGCGCAGCACCGCCGAGTTGGACTTGTTTCTAGAAAACGCGCCAAGAGATTGGATTTTCACCAGGTCCAGCGAACACACTCAGGCGTTACGCGTCCGAAGCTACCTTAGCACCGCGGGATGGGACAAAACCACGCTGAACGACGCGGCCCGCTATATGCACACGACGCCGCGCACACTGATGCGTAAGTTGCAGGCTGACGGGGTATCGTTCCAATCCATCAAGGATGATTTGAGACGCGATATAGCGATCCGGCACCTGTTGGTCGGCGAAAAGAGCGTTGAGGCCATTGCCCATGAAGTCGGTTTTTCCTCGGCCGCAAATTTCCATCGGGCCTTTCACCGATGGACGGGAAATACCCCGCGTGCCTATCGGCGCCAGACGAAAGATATTGTCACTTTTAGACAATAACCTGTCACCTCTCGAGATTTATCGGGACAAGCCTAGCCGCTAGAAATCAATCAAAGCCCTCGTATGCGGGCTAATTTCAAAACCACCTCTGAGCACAGGCCCTAAGGGGCGTGGCAAGATGTGACTATTCTATATATCGAGGGAAACAACACATGTCCGAAAAACTCAGCGCTATTCTTGAGATCGCCCACACCCATGCCACAGAGGTTATCGCGCCGAGTGTGGACGCGTGGAACGCTGCAAAAACATGGCCGCGTGATGCTTCGGACAAGGCGGGTGCCGCGGGATTGATGGGGCTTTACGCGCCCGAAGAATTGGGCGGCCAAGGGCTGCCTTTGGCTGAGGGTATTCAGGTTTATGAACAACTCGGGCTTGGCGACGGCGCCTACGCCTTTGCCCTTTCGATGCATAATATCTGCACCTTTGCAGGTTGTGGCTATGGCACGGACGCTTTCAAAGACACATGGGCGCGTGATCTTACCTCTGGCCGTAAACTAGCAAACTTTGCATTGACCGAGCCGCAATCGGGGTCTGATCCAATGCAGATGTACACACGCGCCACCATTAACGGTGACGGCACGTGGACCATCAGCGGTAAGAAAGCATGGGTCAGTTTGGCGTGCGAAGCCGACGTCTATTTTACCGTCGTCAAGACCAGCGATGCACCGGGCCACAAGGACATGGCGATGATCGCCATTCCAGCGGATGCTGAGGGTATCAGCTTTGGCCCTCTGTACGACACGCCGTCCTACAACTTCCTGCCGATGTCAGAGATGCATCTGGACCGTGTCGTTGTGAGCGAAGACAATATCATTCTCCCGATCGGTCAAGGCCTGCAGGGGTCGCTGATGGCCATTGATATCGCGCGGGTGTCCATCGCATCCGGGTGTTGCGGGCTGATGCAAGCCGCACTTGATACGGCGCTGTCTTATGCCAAGAACCGCAAAATGTTTGGCGGCAAAAACCTCGATCTTGATGGTATCCAGTGGATGTTGGGCGAGGTTGCGACCGACCTTGAGGCCTCTAAGCTGCTGTATCGAAAAGCAGCTGAGGCGCTCGGCACGCCGGAAGGCCCCTTGATGGCCGCGCACGCAAAACGCTTTGTGCCTGACGCGGCGGTGAAGGCTGCGAATACATGCACTCAGGTCTTGGGCGGTATGGGCCTTTTGCAACCGTACGGGTTGGACCGGTTGTCCCGCTTGGCGCAGATGTTGCGGATCGTTGATGGCACGACGGAGATCAGCCGGGTCGTCATCGGCCGCGCCCTGCAAAAGCGCGCAGCGACACTGCCAGATTTACCCGTCCCTAAAGGATTTGGTGAGACAGACGAAAATCCCGGCTCAATCGCGGCTGAGTAGCCCAGACTTATCTGCGCGCCCGCACTCAAACCCTTGATCTGGTCAAATGAGATGATGGCTTTGCCATCTATTTTGACCAGATCACTGCCGCGCAGATATCTTTGATATCCGCGCTCAGAATGCGCGCACCAAAGCTTAAAGCTCTCGGCCGGCTTTGAGCTCTTGAACCCGCAAGTAGCCGTTTGCGCCATACTTTGTGATCAATCGCGGCGGCAACTTGGTGGGCTCACCATCCGCGAGCATACGGTCCAGACGATCAGACTTCGTGTTTGTCGCCAACTCGGCCGCGAGGATGCCAGCCAACGTGCCCCGCGTTGTGCCCAGACCGTTCTGACAGCACGCCGCAAACAGCTCCTCATCCAATTCGCGCACAACTGACACGTTGTTCCGGCTCAGACAAAGCCGTCCGCCCCAGCGGTACTGCATGTCAACGTCAGCCAACATTGGAAAGCGCGCACAGAAGGCGCGATCATGGTCCCGCGCGACGCGGGTGATACGGCGTTGATCCACCTCCATCGAGGGATCAAACGTGAAGCGATTGCGCACAATAATTCTGTCACCCTCCGGCGATGAAATACGGCGCACAGTCGTCCCCATGGGATCTGCGGGCGTGATGCCCCAGACGCGCTGACCACCCAGCCGAGCCATCTCTGCGGCACTAAGGGGCCGCGTCATAGAGGCATATGTGAACACATGCATTAGATGGTTTTTGAGGAAACCAAAGCTGTTGAGATGACCGTTCACTGCCAAGATGACCTTGGGCGCGGTCACCTTTCCCGCTGGTGTGGTCGCGGTCCAATCCCCATCGCGGCTCAGCCCGGTCACGGGGCTGTTTTCAAAGATTTGCACCCGGTTGGACGACAAACCCTGTGCGACGCCTCGCACATAAGCTGCGGGTTGGATCATCGCGGTGCCGGCCGTGTAAAGCCCACTGCAGTAATAATCTGTGCCCGTTAGGTCCTTCATGGATTGGGCATCAAGCATCTCGGACGCCTCACCCATGCTGGCCAGATGCGCAGCGTATTCGCAGTTGTGCGCGTGACCTTTGGCCGTCGCCGCCCCGTTGATTTTGCCGGACTGAGAGAACACATCCTCGCCCAAGCCAAATTCGCGCGCCATCTCAGCGGCAAAGGCAATTGCGTGCCGATTGTCCGCAGTAAGTGCCCGGTCCTTTTCGCGCGCCCCGCCATAGTCCGCCGATGCCAGATCATGCGGCAGATCAATCATAAAGCCCGAATTGCGCCCTGCGGGCCCTTCGGCCACGCGCCGCGCCTCTAGCACGGAAATGCGGTCCGATGGGCATAGCTGTGACAGCCGCCGCGCCGCAGCCAAACCCGCAAAACCAGCGCCGATCACAATCCAATCCGCCGTCAGATGACCCTCAACGCTTTGCGGCCGCGGTGCATTCGGCAGCAGTTCGTTCCATGCGGCAGGGCCAGGATCGATAGGCAACTTGCTGACGGCAATACGGCTCATGTCACAGGTCTTGGTTCAATGCATCAGCGGCTGGGATCTCGCGCTCACGACGTGCGATGTAATCCAGAAGTTCCTCATTCACACCGGGATCAAGCGTGGGTTCCTCATATTCGCCCAACAAATCACGGACACGTTTCAACGCGCGTTCATTGATCTCAACTGCTCCGTCCGCTTGCCATTGCTCGATGGAATTGTTGTCGAACATTTCGGGCATAAAGAACGCGTCTTGGAAGTTTTCAAGCGTGTGCGGATGGCCCAAATAGTGGCCACCGGGCCCAACATCAGCAACCGCCGCAAGCCCCTGCTCAAAGTCATCCCACTTGATGCCCGAAGCCATCCGGTGCCCCATTGCGCATTGCTCCGCATCGACCACAAACTTCGCCATCGAGCAGTGCATACCGGCCTCGTTCCAGCCAGCAGAGTGCCAGATATAATTGGCCCCTGACATCAGAACTGCCATCATTGTGGTCGCGCTCTCATAGCCTGCCTGAGCGTCAAACGTTTTTGCCCCGCCCAGTGTATTTGACGTGCGCCACGGCACATCATAGTGCCGGGCCATCTGGCCAATCATCATGTTCATCAAGCTGATCTCGGGGGTGCCCGCCATAGGGGCCCCGGACTTCATCGACACGGTGGCCAGATAGTGACCATAGATCGCTGGTGTGCCTCTTTGAATAACTTGCGTGTAGGCCAACGCGGACAAGGCTTCGGCATTCACCTGGGCCACGGTGGGCGCGACACTGGCTGGCGTGTTGGCCCCACCTAACACGAACGGCGAACACAGGACCGGCTGGTTATATTTTGCGAACGCCCGCATCGCGCCAAGCATTGTTTCATCCCAGACCAGCGGCGAATTCCCGTTGCAGTTCCCGGTGACGACCGGATGGGTCATCATGAACTCGCGCCCGAAAAGGATGGCGCACATGTCCATCACGTCTTCCGCGTTCTTGGGGCTTGTTGTCATGCCCATGAACGTCTTGTCCGAGTGTTTCATCGAAGAATAGGTAATGCGCAGATGCCGCTGACTGATCGGATGGTCATAAGGCTCAACGATGTGATGCGCCGAAGAGTGGATCGCAGGCAGCATATGGCTGAGTTTGTGAAAGTTCGCCAAGTCATCGAGCGTCGGGTTTCGCCGCTTGTCTTCCAGATCACGCAGGAACGGGGCCCCTGTCATGGGCACGAAAATCGCGTGATCGTTGCCAAAGGGCAGGTTCTTGTCGGGATTGCGCGCATGATACGTAAAGGACGAAGGGATGGTTTTGATCAACTCCCGCACGAGGCCACGATCAATGTGAACGCGTTCACCCCGCACATCGGCGCCTGCCCTTTTCCAATCCGCAAGCGCGATGGGATCGCGAAACACGACCCCAACATTCTCAAGAATATGCATTGAGGCATTGTCGATCCGCGCGACCTGCTCGGGTGACATCGGTTCCGTCAACGGGATGCCACGTTTAAGAGCGGGCAACATATTCGTGTCACGCTTTTGGCGGATCGCTTTGCGCGCCCCCCGTCCACGGCGTGTGGTTCCAACGGCCTCAACACTCATCCGACATTGTCTCCCTCACGCGGATCACTCAGGTCGATCCAGATCGTCTTAAGCTCGGTAAATTGGTCATGGGCATGGATGCCGTTATCGCGTCCTCCGAACCCTGATTGTTTGTAGCCGCCAAAGGGCGTGGCCATATCGCCCTCACCGTAGCAATTCACGGTAACGGTGCCCGCACGGATGGCGCGGGTTGCGCGGATCGCGCGCCGGGTGTTGGCGGTAAAGACAGAGGCCGCAAGACCGTAGTCGGTGTTATTCGCGATCTCGACCGCTTCGTCGTTGCTGGCCACTTCGATCACGCACAGGACCGGGCCAAAGATTTCTTCGCGGGCTTTGGCGTCATCCGCCGTTACATCATAGACGACAGGGTTCACGAAAGGGCCGTCACCTTGATCCTGTGGATCTAGAAATCCGCGCACTTTTTGGCAGTGATCTGCGTCAATCAACGCACCAATGTGTGTGCACGGATTTAGCGGGTCACCGACCTTCCAATCGCGCAGGCGGGCTTCGATCCGGACCATCAGGGGCGCTTTGACATCCTTGTGGACGATCAGGCGCGACGTTGCCGAGCAGTTTTGCCCCGCATTCCAGAACGCCGCATTCACCACATGCTCCGCGACGTGATCCAGATTTTCGGCATCATCAAAAACCACTGCGGGGTTCTTGCCCCCGCATTCCAGCACGATCTTTTTCAGGTTGCTGTCCGCCGCATAACGCAAAAAGCGTTTCCCGGTCTCGGTGGAGCCGGTGAAGCTGACCATATCCACGTCCATATGCAGGCCAAGGGGTTCGCCCACAGAGGGCCCATCCCCGGGCAAAACCTGCAACACTCCGCGTGGAATTCCCGCCTCATGGGCCAGTTCGGCCACGCGCAAAGCCGTCAGTGACGTTTGCTCTGCGGGCTTCACGATCACGGAGCACCCCGCCGCAAGCGAAGGCCCGATCTTCCACGCGAGCATCATCAGCGGGAAGTTCCACGGCAAAACAGCACCGACAACACCAATCGGTTCCCGCACAATCATCGAGATCGCATCGTCCCCGGTAGGACTGGTCTGATCATAGATTTTGTCGACGGCCTCTGCGTGCCATTTGATGCAATGGATGGTTTCGGGAATATCAATCGTCTCGCAGTCTCGGATCGGTTTGCCGCTGTCGAGGCTTTCCATCACCGCCAGTTCACGGCGATTGCGGGTCATCAACTTGCACAGCTTGATCAGGATCTCTTTGCGATCCGATGGGTGCATTCGGGACCAATGCCCTTGCTCAAACGCCTCCCGGGCCTTGGCCACCGCAAAATCAACATCCACAGCGTTGCACCCCGATATCTGGGCCAACACCTCGCCTGTTGCGGGGTTTGTGGTTGCAAACGTATCACCCGAGCCCGCGCGGTATTTACCGTCGATGAATGCGGTACGGGGCAAGTCCAATTCACCCGCAATGGCGCGGTATTCTGCATGGGTCAAAAGATCGGTCATATTGTTTCTCCCGTGATGGCAGAAACTGCCGTGTTCATGGTCCGGATGACTTGGGCGAGCTGGCGTTTGTCGTCCTTGTTGAGCGGTTGCAAAGGACGGCGTGGTGGCCCTGCATCAATCCCGCGCAGGGTAAGGCCGTATTTGATGCACTGCACAAATTTGCCCCCCTGCTCCAACACCCCCATCAGTGGCAGCATCGCCGACATAATGGCGCGGCCTTTGGTGAAATCACCCTCAACTGCGCAGGCCTGATACAGCGCGATATGCGCCTCAGGGGCGAAGTTTGATCCCGCACAGACCCACGACCGCGCACCCCAAGCGAAAAACTCCAGCGCCTGATCATCCATCCCACAAGATAACGCGATATGGGGATAATCCCGCGCCAGCATGTGAACGCGATTGATATCGCCGCTGCTTTCTTTGATCCCGCAAAAGTTGGGCGAGCGGCCCAATCGATCCAGCGTTTCCTCGTCCATATTCACGGACATACGACCGGGATAATTATAGAGCATCACAGGCAGGTTAGCGGCCCGGTCAATGGCCAACGCGTGCAACGCAATTTCACGCCCTGTGGGATAAGCGTAAGGCGGCGTGGCGACCAACAAGGCATCGGCACCCGCCTTTTTCGCCTCTTGGGCGTAGAGGATACTGTCCTCCGTACGGATCGCGCCGGTGCCCACAATCATGGGGACGCGCCCTGCGATCAATTCCGCACATCGGTTCATCATCCAGATGCGTTCTTCTTCGGTCTGGGCATAGTATTCACCGGTTGAGCCCGCCACGATGATCCCGTGAACACTCGCCGCGACCAAATGTTCAACGGTCTGCGCCAACGCCTCTTCGTTGACCGAGAAGTCATCGTGATAAGGTGTGACCAGCGGGGTGTAGATACCTTCAAAGTGCATTGCGGCGGTCTTTCATTGAGATAACGTCAAGTGGCAGCGGATCTGGGCGCACGTATTTCTCCATCTCGTTCCGAGACAGGTCCCAGTGCTGCAATGTGAGGTCGATGGCCAAGGATGGCTCTTTGGCTTCGATTGCAGAGATCATTGCATCGTGTTGATCTACGGCCTGCGCGATCCGGTTTTGATCCAACTCAGATTGCGGATCAAAGAACGTCTGGCTCAGTCGAGTATGGTCGATCAGCATCCTCTTAAGGCTGGCCATCAAATACGGGTTATGGGCCATGTGACCGATTTGTTCGTGAAACTGATGGTTCAGTATCGCGCTCTCACCGACGTCGCCGGCTTTGGCAGCTGCAGTAAAAGCGGCTTGTATTTTCCTAAGGTCCGCCACCTGAAGGCTTGTCCTGCTCTCTGCGGCTTGTCGCGCCACCGTGCAGTAAATCAACGGTGCTGTCTGAAAGAACACGCGCATCACCGACAGGTCCATCGAGGCGACCTTTGCCCCACGGTTCTCCTCAAGGCGCACGTATCCGTCGCCAGAAAGCCGGTGAAAAATTTCCCGAAGGGGCGTTCGAGAGATGCCGTATTCCTCCGACAGGCTCACCTCATCGAGGTCCGAACCCGGCGCAATTTCCAGCGACAAGATACGTTTGCGCAGATCATCGGCGCAAGATGACTTACTTCGTTTGGTTTTCTTCTGATTCATACAATATGTATACAAACAGTATGCAAATTCGATCAAGCGTTTCCTGCGTCAGCTTTTGGTGGATGAACAACGCCGAACAGACACCGCTCAGGGCGGTGTTCAAAATTGAATGGGGGAATATCGAGCCAATCATCACCATAAAGGGCGCAGGCTTGAGGTGCAGATCAAATACGCGCTGCGGGGTCAGTCGCTGACTGACGGGCAGTTACGCGCTCGCGGTGGATCATATACAGACCCGCCCCGATAATGATGGCAATACCCGTAAGGGCCATCGCATTGGGAAAGTCGCGAAACACCAAATAGCCCAGCAAAGTCGCCACGGGCAGTTCTAGGTATTGCAACGGTGCAAGTGTGGCCGAGGGCGCAAGCGACAGCGCATAGGTCATCATCATATGGCTAAGGGTCGCGAAAAAACCGACACCAAATAGCCAAAGCCAGTTGATCCCTTGGGGCCAAACCGGATCGAGCATCGCGGAACCTGTGCCCTCTGCCAGGATCATGACCGGCAGGCACAGCAAGCTGGCGATCAAGCCCGTGTGGAACTGCAACGCAACCGGGTGCATCCGCCGCGACAGACCGCGCGTGACCAAAATGTAGAACGCAAACCCCACAGCCGTGCCCAGCGGGAACAATGCGACTGCGCCAAAGGCTGCAAAACTGGGCTGGATCACACACAGGACCCCCACAAACCCAACCATCGCGGCACCCACCCTGCGTGGACCGACATCTTCGCCCAGATAAAACTTTCCGACCAGAAGCACGATGAAGGGCGCCAAGAACACAATCGCCAACGCGTCAGCCAAAGGCATCACTCGGATCGCGGCGATAAAGCAAAAGGTCGAGGCCAACAAAAGCGCGGCACGTGATACAAGAGCCAACCATTGCCCTCGCGCGACATGCAGCGACACGCCCATGATCCAGACAAACGGCGCCATCAACACGCATTGCACCAGAAAACGCGCTGTCGTGATTTGCCCTACCGGGACGCTGTCTGAGGCCAGCTTGGCCGCCACATCCAAGAGCGGTGCCGTAACGCAAAACCCCAGCATCAGGGCGACACCGGCAAGGATGCGATCGTTCGACGGGGTGTAAACTGTGGCTATACTCATGAAACCCGGCTACAGGCTCTGCCCTACGCGGGTCTGTTCATTTAGCGACAATCACGTGTCGGCTTGGGCCGCATCAGCCAAGGCCTGTGGCCGATGAAGGAGCGCGGTTTATGCCGCCCCTTTCCACTCCACTGGCGTTAGGTACACCATGCTATCGTCCACACTCACCATGACTTCACCGTCCTGAATATTTACCTGAAGCTTCATGGTCCGGCTCGCCAACTTTGCCAGGGCGTCCGTTTCGACCTCTGCCAAATTCACGACCTGCAAATTATCAAACCGGGTGGTGCTGTTCTTAACCTTATCCCACCACATCTCGGCCGTTTTGCCGCCGTAGGGATAAAGGATCACCCTGCCCGCCTTGCCACAAGACTGACGGATCACCTTCTCACTTGGCAAACCCAAGGCCACCCAAACATCCAGCTCGCCGCTCAGGCTTTTTTGCCAAATGTCCGGCTCATCATCCGTGGAAAGCCCCTTCGTCATTTCCAGATGCTCATGCGCGTTTAAAGCAAAGGCAACAAGGCGCACCATCAGACGCTCATCCGTCTCGGAGGGATGCTTGGTCACGGTCAGCTTATGGGTCTCATAGTAGTGCCGATCCATATCAGAAACTGAGAGTTCGACTTTATAAATGGTGGCTTTCTGCGCCATGACCTGTCCCAATCCTGCAAAGATTGGGATGCCTACTCCGTCTCGCGCCCTTTGGAAAGAAGGCTATGGTCAAGGACCTGTCAGAAGGTTTGTTGCTATGCCACATAGGCCCCGGTGTGCAGGAAGGTGATTGGTCTTGTGTTGACCGCCCCGACAAACGCCGGAATATGCCCAAAGGACGCAACTCGATGGGATTACGCGGAATGTCGGAAAAAGTGAATTTCACAGCCATGAAGGACGGCAGCCGCGAAGAGTATGAAATGCTCGAAGCCTTGGAAGAGGTCCACCGAGCCGGAACCGCAAACCGGCTGCTGCGCGAGCTTGCGACCCAAGCCGAAGAATCGCTCAGCGGGTATCAGATCACGCGGTTAGAACACGGGTTGCAGGCTGCGACGCGTGCTCGCGAGGCGGGTGCCGACACGGATTGGATTGTCGCCGCCTTGCTGCATGATATCGGTGACGGATTGGCCCCGCAAAACCACGACAAGTTCGCCGCAGAAATCATGCGCCCTTTCCTACGCGAAGAGGTCACATGGGTGGTTGAGCATCACGGCATTTTCCAAATGTACTATTACGCCCATCATTACGGCTGGGATCGTGAGCTGCGCGCGCAATACAAAGACAACCCATACTATCAATCATGCGTGGATTTTTGCGAGCATTGGGATCAGTCCAGCTTTGACCCCGAATACCCGACTGACCCGTTGGACAGCTTTGCAGAACTGGTTCACGAGGTTTTCTCGCGCAAAGCCTTTGATCCTGCCCGTATACAGCCCGGGAAAGTGATCGGCGTTCCGGCCTAATGATCTGAAGCACCGCATTGCAATCGAACGGCACACAGACGTTTGACCGATGGACTGGCCGCAGCCATCCGTAAGTGGACACTTACGGATGTCTGCTGAAGCATCATTACGCCGCTGCGATCTGCTTCTTGGGATCATAGAACGGACGTTCCACAACTGTTGCGCGCGTCGGGCCTGACATGGTCGCGACCTCAACCTCTGCACCCAACATAGCCGCATCTGCCGCGACCATAGCCAGCGCAATGTTTTGCTTTAGACGCGGCGAATATACAGCCGATGTCACTTTCCCAATCGCCTCACCGTCTTGATTGATATTCCAGAAGGTTGTGTTCGGCCCGGTCAGAGGGTCGCAATCAATCACCAACCCGACCTGTTTGCGCGCGGGTCCCTCTTCCTTGATCTGACGCAAGGCTGCCTTGCCGATGAAATCCGCCTCCATCTCTAGGTTGACCAGACGATCAAACCCCAGCTCAAACGGGTTCGTGTGAATGTCGGCATCCGCGTGATAGGACAGCATCCCTCCTTCAATTCGGCGGATCGACGACGTATGCCCAGGCTTCAGCCCATGTTGCAGTCCTGCGGCCATAATCCGCTCCCACAGGGCGTCGCCTTGGCTGCCATCGCGCAGGTACAGCTCATAGCCCAGCTCACTTGACCAACCGGTGCGCGAAACGACCAGCGGGATACCATCCAGCTCCAGCTCCCGCAGCCAATAGTATTTCAGATCCATGATGCTTTCGCCAAACAGCTCCTGCATGATGAGGCCCGATTTGGGCCCCTGAAGCTGAAGCGGCGACACGTCGGGCTCATGGATTTGGACGTCCATCCCGGCGAACACGGCTACACCCTGCGCCCACAAAAGAATGTCGCTGTCCGCCAACGAAATCCAAAAGTGGTTCTCGGCCAAACGCAGCAGGATCGGGTCGTTGAGAATACCCCCGTCCGCATTGGTGATCAGAATGTATTTACACTGCCCCACGGCCATCTTGGACAGGTCCCGCGGCGTGAGCATTTGCACAAACTTTGCAGCGTCCGGGCCGGTGATCTCAACCTGCCGCTCAACAGCCACATCACACAGGATCGCATCGTTCACGAGGTTCCAAAAGTTCTGTTCGGGGTCACCAAAGTCACGGGGAATATACATATGATTATAAACAGAAAAACCCTTTGCACCCCACCGCACGGTGGCATCAAAGAAAGGGGATTTTCGGATTTGCGTGCCAAAGCCAAAGTCGTCTGCTTGTGTCATATTTTCGCCCTCATATCAGGTGGCCTGACCGGCCAGATGTGTCTTTAAACCTGCTGAGGATTTAGATTGAAAATCTGAGGGGAGAAGGCCCGAAATTGGGGTATTTTCAGTCCAATCAGACCAAGAAATAGGCCCATCACAGACCGTTTGGTCGGATGCACCTATCTGCCGATGATAGCGCCCAATTTCGCAAGGCTCGGCTGACTGGATTTGACATGGCGCGTTGCGATGTAGGTCATGTACTTTTCAATCGCGAGGTCGGCAGACAACATGTCATCCATCAGTGCTTGGAACGCGGCCAGATTGGGTGTCACGATCGTCATGACATAATCCATGCCGCCGCCGGTCGCGATACAGTGGATGACTTCATCTAATTTCCGGATGTAATCCTCGAAACGGTCGAATTCGACCTTTCGGTGGGACCCAAGGGACACTGTCACAACGATCTGAGTAAAATCTACGATCCGTTCTAGCGCCAGATCCGCGTAATAGCCGCGAATGTAACCCGCAGCCTTGAGCCGATCGAGCCGCGCCCAACACGGCGTCGCGGAGAGGTTAACCAAAGCGGCCAGCCGCGTCTTGCTCAGCTGCCCATGCTGCTGAACGGCACTCAGGATACGAATATCCGTGGCATCAAGGTTCAGCTTTTTCATGCTCAGATCTCTCATCGGCTCATGCGGCCATATTGCGGCGGCCCTTTTGACCTAGCGCCGATTGTCCCTGCCAACAACATCGGACGTAAAACGGCACAAGGCGCCAGCATGACACCACACACCGCGCACGTTTATTTTGCGCGCGCCAAGATTTTCTGCTTTACGGTAACTTTCAAGGCGAGGTCATACAGACCCTAAGGCGCGTAGCATGACGAACAAAAAGATCCGCAACATGGAAGAATTCGCGACGGTTAGCGGATTGTCTCGCCCGACGGTATCCAAGTATTTCAATGACCCCGGCAGCGTACGAGCCAGCACCCGCCAACGGATTGAGGCTGCCCTAGAGGCGCACGAATACCGCCCGAATATCTATGCGATGAACCAGAATCGCAAACTGACCAAGACCATTGGCATTGTGGTGCCCCTGCTGACTGACCCCTATTTTGCAGAGATCGCCCGCAACCTAGAGCAACGCTGTATCGCTGCCGGATACCGCCCCACATTGTTCAGCTCGCACGGCGACCCCGCCCTAGAGGTTGAAGTGTTGGACACATTGCGCTCTCTCAAACCTGCGGGCGTGCTACTTGCGCCGTTGGGGCGGGCCTCCGACCACATCGCGCTCGAGAAATTCTGCGGTGACGTTCCGACCCTAATCTTTGACAGCAGCGTTGGTGAAATGGGCCTGTCGTTCGTGGGCTCTGACAACTTCCAATTCACACGCCACATTACGGACTACCTATGCCGCACCGGTGAGCCCCCCTGTTTTTTCGAGATGAAAACCCCCGCCAACCCGAACGCACACCGCCGCCGTCAAAGCTATCTGAACGCGATGGAGGCGTTTGGACATGCACCCAACGTGATTTCGATCGAAGGCGAGGGTTGGGGCTTTGAGGAAATTGGCCGCTTGGGCGGGCATCAAGCGCTTGAGCAGGGGCTGTTTTCGACCAACACGGTGCTGTGTAGCAACGACCGTTTGGCCATCGGCTTGCTGACCGCATGCTGTGAGAAAAAAGTAACCGTGGGGCGCGGCCCTGACACCTCGATTCGCATCGCAGGACAAGACGGCCACCCGCATTCGCGCTACACTTGCCCACCGCTCACGACCATTTCACACGACTATGACGCCGTTTCCGAGACCGCCGTAGAGGCTTTGTTCGCCGTAATCGATGGTGCGGTATCCGCTTGGAAAAGCACAAGACTTGAAGGCCGCCTGATCCTTCGAGATTCCGCGTGAGATCAAAATAATTTACGCGCGTAAATTTTTGATTGACGCAACGCACGGCTCCTCTTAACTTTGATGGACAACATCCAATCAGGGAGGATCAGGGATGTCTATTAAGAGCGCACTTTGTGCGGCAACGGCATTTACGCTGGTAACAGCTGGCGGTGCATTTGCAGACGGCCATTCCGCAACGATCACCATCGCGACCGTGAACAACGGCGATATGATCCGCATGCAGGGCTACACCGACACATTCACCGAACAGACCGGCATCGCGGTTGAGTGGGTGACACTCGAAGAAAACGTACTGCGCCAGCGCGTGACAACGGACATCACCACCAAGGGTGGCGCGTTCGACATCATGACTATCGGCATGTACGAAACACCCATCTGGGGCGCAAACGGCTGGCTCGTGCCGCTGAACGACCTGTCCGCTGAGTACGACGCAGCCGACATTCTGCCCGCAATGGCCGGTGGTCTTTCCCACGACGGTACATTGTTCGCAGCGCCTTTCTATGGCGAAAGCTCGATGGTCATGTACCGCACAGACCTGATGGAAAAAGCCGGTCTGGAAATGCCCGACGCCCCATCATGGAGCTTTATCGCTAAAGCCGCACGTGCCATGACGGATCGTGAAAACGACATCAACGGTATCTGCCTCCGCGGCAAAGCCGGTTGGGGTGAAGGCGGCGCGTTCATCACAGCAATGTCCAACTCCTTTGGCGCACGCTGGTTTGACGAAGAGTGGAATGCACAGTTCGACACACGTGAGTGGTCCGACACCCTGAACTTCTACAAGAACATGATGGACGACGCTGGTCCCGAAGGTTTCGCAACCAACGGCTTCAACGAAAACCTGTCGCTGTTCAACCAAGGCAAATGCGGCATGTGGATTGACGCCACTGTTGCTGCGTCCTTCGTGACGGGCGACGACTCGACTGTTGCGGACTCCGTAGGCTTTGCGCTTGCACCCGACAACGGCATGGGCAAACGCTCCAACTGGTTGTGGGCATGGGCGCTGGCCGTTCCCGCTGGCACCCAGCAAGAAGCAGAAGCCAAGCAGTTCATCGAGTGGGCCACATCCAAGGACTACATCGAACTGGTTGCTGCAAACGAAGGTTGGGCAAACGTTCCTCCCGGTGCGCGTACATCGCTGTACGAAAACGCCAACTACCAAGCGGTCCCTTTCGCCCAGATGACACTGGACTCGATCCTATCGGCTGATCCGAACAACTCGACCGTGGACCCCTCCCCCTACGTTGGCATTCAGTTCGCAGCGATCCCCGAGTTCGCCGGTATCGCAACTGAAGTGAGCCAAGAGTTCTCCGCGGCCTACGCTGGACAGCAGTCCATCGAAGAAGCCCTGGAAAAAGCTCAGGCAATCACGAACGAAGCTATGGAAGCCGCTGGCTACCGCTAAGCGACTTATACCAGAGGGCGGGCCACGCGCTTGCCCTCTGGACACTCTCTCTCCTCTTCCTTTTTTCTATTTTATGCACTCCTGCGGCTCGTCCGCTAACGATCGAGGTATAACCAATGGCCACCAAAGCATCCCGATCCGCCGCCCGCGTTATGATGGCGCCCGCCGTGGTCCTGCTCTTGGGCTGGATGTTGGTGCCCTTGATTATGACCCTGTGGTTCTCATTTACCAAGTACCTGCCCCTGCGCGGCGACAGCATTGAGCGCGGTCTCGATTGGGTCGGTTTTTCGAACTACAGCCGCTTTATTTCCTCTAACGCCTTTTGGCCCAGCGTTCAGACCACGCTCATTATGGTGGGCGGCGTGCTGCTGATCACTGTGGTTCTGGGCGTGCTGCTGGCCATGCTGCTGGACCAGCCCCTCTGGGGCCAAGGCGTTGTCCGCATCCTTGTGATCGCACCGTTCTTTGTGATGCCCACCGTGTCTGCGCTGGTGTGGAAAAACATGCTGATGGACCCTGTGAACGGCATCTTCTCGCACCTGTGGCGCTTTTTCGGGGCGGAACCCGTGGCATGGCTACAGGATGCCTCTCTTACATCGATCATTATGATCGCGTCATGGCAGTGGCTGCCCTTTGCCACGCTGATCCTGCTGACAGCGATCCAATCGCTTGACAGCGAGCAGCTTGAGGCCGCCGAAATGGACGGCGCCCCTGCCCTGAAACGCTTTTGGTTTATCGTGCTGCCCCACCTTGGCCGCGCCATCACCATCGTCATCCTGATCCAAACGATCTTTTTGTTGTCGATCTTTGCAGAGATCTTCGTCACCACCGGCGGCGCCTTTGGCACCCGCACCCTGACCTACCTGATTTTCCAGCGTGTCATCGACAGCCAGAACATCGGGCTTGGCTCTGCGGGCGGTGTCTACGCCATCATCCTTGCCAACATCGTTGCCATCTTCTTGATGCGCATCGTCGGCAAGAACCTGGACGCTTGAGGGGCTACGCACATGGCACGCGCTGTAACAACCAACCGCAAGATCATCACGACCGCCGTCGCATGGACGATTGCACTGATCCTGTTCTTTCCAATCTTTTGGACCATCTTGACCAGCTTCAAGACCGAGGCACAGGCGATCAACGACCCGCCCTTGTTCTTCAACTTTGACTGGACGCTCGAAAACTACGCCGTAGTGCAGGAACGTTCTGACTACATGAAGTTCCTGTGGAACTCGATCATCATCGCGGGTGGCTCGACCATCCTCGGCATCCTGATCGCGATCCCTGCGGCATGGTCCATGGCGTTCGTACCCTCAGTCCGGACCAAAGACATCCTGCTGTGGATGCTCTCGACCAAGATGTTGCCTGCGGTAGGTGTGCTTTACCCGATCTCGCTGATCTTTGTGGAGTTCAATCTGCTGGACACGCGCCTTGGCCTGATCGTGGTCCTGATGCTAATCAACCTGCCGATCATCGTCTGGATGCTCTACACATACTTCCGCGAAATACCGGGTGAGATCCTGGAAGCGGCCCGTATGGACGGCGCAACCCTGCGCGATGAGATCCTCTATGTGCTGACGCCAATGGCGGTCCCCGGCATCGCCTCAACGCTGCTCCTGAACTTCATCCTCGCTTGGAACGAAGCTTTCTGGACACTCAACCTAACAGCGGCCAACGCGGCCCCTCTGACAGCCTTTATCGCAAGCTACTCCAGCCCCGAGGGCCTGTTCTTCGCCAAGCTTAGCGCGGCATCCACGATGGCCATTGCGCCAATCCTCATCCTTGGCTGGTTCAGCCAGAAACAACTTGTCCGAGGCCTGACCTTCGGCGCGGTGAAATAAGGAACCCGAACGATGGGACAGATTGAACTTAAACAGGTTACCAAAAGCTTTGGCGACGTTCAGGTCATTCCACCTTTGGACCTGACCATCCATGACGGTGAATTCACCGTCTTTGTCGGCCCCTCGGGTTGTGGTAAATCCACCCTACTGCGGCTGATTGCAGGGCTGGAGGATATCACCACCGGCCACATCGAAATCGATGGCAAGGACGCGACTGCCCTCGTTCCCGCCAAACGCGGTCTGGCGATGGTGTTCCAATCCTATGCGCTTTACCCGCACATGTCGGTGCGCAAGAACATCGCCTTTCCGCTGCGGATGGCCAAGATGGACAGCGCAGAGATCGACAAACGCGTGAATGCCGCGGCAAGCGTTCTGAACCTGACGGACTATCTTGATCGCCGCCCCGGACAGCTGTCCGGTGGTCAGCGTCAGCGGGTCGCCATTGGCCGCGCCATTGTGCGTGAGCCCGCAGCCTTCTTGTTTGATGAGCCGCTGTCTAACCTTGATGCCGCGCTGCGCGTCGGTATGCGCCTCGAAATCTCAGAGCTGCACAAACGGCTTGAGACGACGATGGTTTATGTGACCCACGATCAGGTCGAAGCCATGACCATGGCCGACAAGATCGTCGTATTGCAGGCCGGTGTGATCGAACAGGTCGGCACTCCGCTTGAGCTGTACCGTGCGCCACGCAACACATTTGTTGCGGGCTTCATTGGCTCACCCCGGATGAACCTGATCGAAGGCCCCGAGGCCGCCAAGCACGACGCCGCGACTATTGGCGTCCGCCCCGAACATATCGACGTTGTCGAAAGCGGTGGCCAATGGCAGGGCACCGTTGGCGTGGCCGAGCATCTTGGCTCCGACACCTTCTTTCACATCCACAACACCGGCCTTGCAGAAACACTGACCGTGCGCGCCATCGGCGACGTGAGCCTGCAACATGGTGACACGATCCACCTGAACCCACGTGCCGACGAAATCCACCGGTTCGACGCTCAGGGCCTGCGGATTGCGAAATGAGGCTAAAGGGTAAAACCGCGCTGATTACCGGTGCCGCACGCGGCATCGGTGAAGCCTTTGCCCGGGCCTATATTGCCGAAGGCGCGCATGTGTGTATCGCCGATATCAACATCGAACGCGCCCGTGAAACGGCCAATGCTATCGGCGCAATCGCGATCCAAATGGATGTCGCAGACCAAACCAGCATCGATGCAGGTGTCGCCGAGGCCATCGCCCAGATGGGCCATATCGACATCCTTGTGAATAACGCGGCCCTCTTTTCCGCCGCCCCCATGATCGAGATTGAGCGCGCCGATTTTGCCCGCATCTTTGACATCAACGTTGCGGGCACCCTGTTCACGATGCAGGCCGTGGCCAAACACATGATTGCGCGCGGTAACGGCGGCAAGATCATCAACATGGCCAGCCAAGCCGGTCGCCGCGGCGAGCCATTGGTCGCGGTCTACTGCGCAAGCAAGGCTGCCGTGATTTCGCTGACGCAATCGGCGGGCCTGAACCTGATCGAACACGGGATCAATGTAAACGCCATCGCACCCGGTGTGGTCGATGGAGAACACTGGGATGGCGTGGACGCCTTTTTCGCCAAACACGAGGGCAAAGCCCCTGGCCAGAAAAAGGCCGAAGTGGCCGCCGCTGTGCCCTTTGGCCGGATGGGCCGGGCCGAGGATCTTACTGGTATGGCCGTCTTTCTGGCCTCCCCTGACGCAGATTATGTCGTTGCACAGACTTACAATGTCGACGGCGGGAATTGGATGAGCTGATGAATACGCAAAACCTGCGCAGCACGCGGACCAAGCTGTCGAATGCCACATTGGGCGCGTTGCCTAAGTATATCGTAACGCCTCGTTACGACCGCACGGCCCTGACCCCCGGCATCGTCCACATTGGTGTAGGCAACTTTCACCGGGCGCATCAGGCGTGGTATCTGCACCGCTTGATGCAAGCGGGTGACGCACTGGATTGGGCCATCGTCGGCGCAGGTGTCCGCCCCTTTGATGAAGCACAACGCCAAAAGCTTGCACAGCAAGACTACATGACCACGTTGGTCGAATTGTCCCCCGATGGACGCTCAGCCGAAGTCGTCGGATCAATGATCGACTACTTGCCGATTGAGCCGGGCAATGGTCCACTGATCGCACGCATGGCGCAACGCGATATCCGTATCGTGGCCCTCACGGTGACCGAAGGCGGGTACTACATCGATCCGGTGACCAAAGCGTTTGACGCTCAACATCCCGACATGATCCATGATGCAGCCAACCCCAACACGCCGAAAACAGCATTCGGTGCAATGGTTGCGGCCCTACGCGCACGGCGCGACGCGGACCTTGGCCCCTTTACCGGGATGAGCTGTGACAACCTACAAGGCAACGGCGAAATCTTGCGCCAAACGGTCGTATCGCTGGCCCGGATGTCCGACCCGGTGCTGGCCGAATGGATCAATGATGCCTGCACCTTTCCCAACTCGATGGTGGATTGCATCGTGCCCGCCACAGGCCCCCAAGAGTTGGAGCTGATCCAGACCTTTGGCGTGGATGATACGGTGCCCGTGACCCATGAGAACTTTCGCCAATGGGTGATCGAAGATGCCTTTTGCGCGGGCCGCCCCGCGTGGGACAAGGCTGGCGCGACATTCACCGACGCCGTCCATGATTTTGAGGCTATGAAAATCCGCATCCTCAACGGTGGGCACCAGATTATTGCGGGCGCTGGTGAGATGCTCTCGCTCAAGACAATCGCGGATTGCATGGGAAATGACAGCGTCGCGGCTCTGTTGTCCAAGGTCACCCATACTGAGATCGTGCCCTTGGTCAAAGCCGTCCCAGGCATGACGCCCGACGCCTACACCGATCTCATTGCGCGCCGGTTCTCAAACCCCGAAATTGTGGATACGACCCGGCGCGTGGCTTTTGACGGGGCCTCCCGCCAGCCCGGCTTTATTGTGCCGACCATCCGTGACGGTCTGGCAGCTGGCACGCCGGTTGAGGGGCTCGCACTTGTGTCCGCCGTATGGGCGCGCATGTGCGAAGGCACCCGCGAAGACGGCAGCACGATTGAGCCAAACGATCCCTTCTGGGACGATCTGAACACGGTGGCAAAAGCCGCCAAGACCGACCCAAAGGCGTGGCTGGCGCAAAAACAGTACTACAACGACCTTGCGTCCGAGCCACGGTTCGCGACCGCATTCTGCGAATGGCTTGAGATGATCTGGCGTGACGGGTTGGAACGCACTATCGCCGCATATCTCGCGCGCTAGGCTTGCGAATTTTGTCTAAACGAGCGCCCAGATGACCCAGATCACGCCTGAGATACTGGTCCAAAGGATCAAGACCCTGAGCGGGCAAGGCCGCAAGCTAATCGCAATTGCTGGCGCGCCCGGTTCTGGCAAATCGACTTTGGCAGAGGATTTGGCACATCAGCTTGGCCCAACCGCCGCCGTGATGCCGATGGACGGGTTCCACCTCGACAACGACACCCTGCACGCCATGGACCTGTTCCACCGCAAAGGCGCGCCCGAGACGTTTGACGCCGACGGTTTTGTCGCCCTCATCAAACGGTTGCGCGGTGAGGACACCGTGCCCTACCCCACATTTGATCGCGACGCCGACCGGACCGTCCGCGACGGCGGGCAGATCAACGAGACCACGCGCATTGTGCTGGTTGAGGGCAATTACCTTTTGCTGAACCAATCCCCTTGGGACAGTCTTGCGGGGTTATTCGACATGACCGTGCGGTTGGTCGTAGATCATGAAACCCTCGCCGCCCGGCTGATCACACGCTGGATTGACCACGGCCTCAACCCAGAAAATGCGCGGGACCGAGCACTTGGCAATGACATGGTCAACGTGCGCTATGTCGATGCCCATTCCTTTGACCCCGATTACGTGATCCGCTCAAGCTGAGGCGGTGCGGCGCTGCAATCGCGACAGCAGGACCGGGGTCAGATACATCGGAATTTGATAGCATCCGACGAAGATCATCAACGGTGCCGCGACCTCTTCCGGTAGGACAATCAAGAACAGCGCGATGTTGCGATTGCCTGCATAGATCGCAGTTGGCACGGGGATGTCCCAGTTGCGCGCCTGCGATAGGCGCACCGTGACCACCACCAGCACGATATTGATGGCCAGCGCCGCCAACAGCCAGCCCACCAAGGCCAATGGATCGGTACGCAACAGTGGACCAATCGCGCTCATCAATCCAACAACCACGATGGCCAGCAAAAGGGCGGCGCAGCCGTCCAACGCGCCTTGGGGCCGCGGTGCCGACAAGGCTGGAAAGGCACGGCGCACACCGAACCCTGTGCCCACGGCACATAGGATCGCGACCAACAACCCAAACGACAAGCGAAGCGCGCTCAGCGCGCCGCCGCCCGCGGGATCAAGGATCAACAAGACCGGCAAAGCCGTCAGCGGGAAAAGTGCTGTGCCCAGCACCAACAGCCGCATCCCTGGCGCAGGGTCTTGGCCCATCATGATCGCAAAGTTTGGCGCCCCAGTCAGCGACGGTGCCGCTAGCATCAGGCACACCGCCAAGGCGATCGGCCAATGCAGCAGCCCGAATACTCCAAGCACACCCACCACCACCAAGGGCAGGCCCGTTTGCAGCAGACCAATGCGGATCAGTGCGGGACGCAGATCATCCAGATGCCCAAGCGCCTGACGCGCCCCGACCCGGATGCCCGTCACACACAGCAAAAGCGCGATGAGTGGCCCAACCCACGGACGCAATGCCTGTGACAGGGCCGGAACAAACAGCCCCACCAACAGGCCCGCAATCAGGCAATAGCGCCCGTGGCGTGCGATCCAGATGAGGCAGCCCACCAAGAAACGCGGCACCCTCTAGGGGGCCTGTCGCATGTTTTCAGGCAACCACATCGCGATGTCTGGGAACCAGATCAAGACAAAGCACATCAGGACCATAATCAAGAACATCGGGAACGCCGCTCGGGTGATATAGCCCATCTCATGCTCCGTCATGCCCTGTAGCACAAACAGGTTGAACCCAATGGGCGGCGTGATTTGCGCCATCTCAACCACGACAACCACAAAGATGCCGAACCAGATGAGGTCAATGCCGGCCTCACGGACCATAGGCTCCACCACGGCCATGGTCAGGACCACCGATGAAATGCCATCAAGGAACATGCCGAGGATGATGTAAAACACCATTAGGATCATCAGGAGTTCAAACCGCGATAGCTCCATTGTGGCGATCCCATCAGCCAGCGCGCGCGGTAGACCTGTGAACCCCATCGCAAGCTTTAGGAATGCCGCCCCTGCAAGGATCAGCGCGATCATGGCGGATGTCCGCGTGGCACCCATCAAGCTCTCGGAGAACGTGCTCCAATTAAGGGACCCCTGCCCGGCAGCCAGAACCAACGAGCCGATCACACCGATGGCCGCCGCCTCTGTCGCTGTGGCAAGGCCCGCGTACATCGACCCAATCACCACAAAGATCAGCAGCAAGACCGGGATCAAGAACCGCGAATTCGCGAGCTTTTGAACAAAGGACATGCCGGTTTCTTGCTTAGGTGCCCAATTGGGCGACAGCCATGAATAGACCGCGACATAGCCCATGAACATCAAGGCCAGACACAGGCCCGGAAAGACGCCCGCAAAGAACAGCTGCGTGATGGATTCGTTCACGGTCACACCGTAAACGATCAACGCCAGTGACGGCGGGATCATCAGGCCCAACGTGGCCGCCCCCGCCAGCGTACCGATGATCATCGCCTCCGGGTAGTTACGCGAACGTAGCTCTGGGATGGACATCTTGCCCACCGTCGTCAGCGTCGCCGCAGACGAGCCAGACACGGCGGCAAAGACCGTGCAGCCCACGATATTGGTGTGCACCAACCCACCGGGCAGCCGCGCCAACCAAGGCGAAAGGCCCCGAAACATGTCCTCGGACAGGCGGGTGCGGAACAGGATTTCACCCATCCAAATGAACAGCGGCAGCGCCGTCAGTGTCCAGCTAGAGGATGACGCCCAAATGGTGGTGATCATGGTGTCGCCCACAGGACGGCTGGTGAACAGCTCCATCCCGACCCAAGCGACGCCCATCAGGGCAAGGCCAACCCAGACGCCCGACCCCAACAACAGGAACAAAACGAAAAGGAACAGCGCGATTGCATAGAGTTCG
This sequence comes from Thalassobacter stenotrophicus, assembly GCF_001458315.1. Lineage (GTDB taxonomy): Bacteria > Pseudomonadota > Alphaproteobacteria > Rhodobacterales > Rhodobacteraceae > Thalassobacter > Thalassobacter stenotrophicus. The sequence continues at coordinate 510,647 of NZ_CYRX01000031.1, forward strand.
TCCATCGGGCTACTCCGCGAAACTTTGATCGACGAGATCGCGCTTAATGCGGTGATCCCCTCGGAAGATGACGTGAACAAGGTGATCCGTAAGCGAAATGGCCAAAATGCCTCCGCCGATCACCATGACGGATTGCGGTATCCAAAGGGGCGTGGCGTCCTGCGCTTGGCTGACCTCATTGAATTTCCACGACCAAAACGTGAACCAATAGGCATAGTAGGTGAAGTACCACATCACCGCGCTCGCGATGCCAAAGCACCAGACCTCAAGCCAGCGGCGCGCGGCTTTTGGCAGCGCATTCAACACCAGCGACACGCGGATATGCGACCCACGGTTCAGCGCATTGGCAAAAGCAAAAAAGCTCGCGGCGGCCATGGAATAGCCCGCGTAGTTCGCCGCGCCGGGAAAAATCTCACCGGTCCAGCGGGCGACCATTTGTGCGACAATAAGAAGGAGGATCGCAATCAGACACAGCGCGGCCAGAACTCCGGCGGCAAGGTACAGAAAGTCGAGCGTGCGGCGCAGGCCGCGTAGGGCAGCGGTCATGGTACTCTCTCGGGCGTTTGGGAAAGGAAACGGGCCAGTCTTGGTGTGGACTGGCCCGAGAAAGTAACGATCTTATTGCGCGTTGTAGGCGTCGAGGATCGCGGCACCGGTTTCACCGGCGGCCTCCAGCCATTCGGCGGCCATGATCTCACCGACCTTGCGCAGATCGCCCATCAGTTGGTCGCCTGCGGGCTGAACGCTCATGCCGCCAGCGGCCAGACCGGCCAACGTGAAGCCGGTGTATTCCTTGGCGCGCCATGTACCTGCGTACTCAGCCATCGAGGCACATGCGTTGATGACGTTTTTGTTCTGCTCGGACACGCCATCCCAGACGTCATTGTTGATCAGCATATAGTTGCGCGGCAACCATGCATCGACCGAGTAGAAGTGGCTCAGGCTTTCCCAGACCTTGCGGTCGTAGCCAGTTGCACCCGAGGACACCATGGATTCTGCCACACCTGTCGCAAAGGCTTGGCTGATCTCAGCGGCTTCAATCGAGACGGGCAGCATTTTGGTCAGCTCAGCCATACGCGCAGTTGCGTTGTTGTACGAGCGGAACTTGAGACCTTCCATGTCAGCGGCTGAGTTTACTTCTTTGTTGAAGTACAGACCCTGCGGTGGCCACGGAACCGAATACAGCATGGTCATGTTTTGCTCGGCCAAGAGCTCATTGAGGTGAGGTTTTGCCGCGGCATACAGTTTGTCATGCTCGTCAAACGACGACACGAGGAACGGCACGGAATCCCAGCCGAAAATCGCGCTTTCGTTTTGGTGGCCGGACAAAAGACGCTCACCCAGAGGGACTTGGCCCGTTTGAACGGCACGCTTGATGTCACCGCCTGCAAACAGCGAACCCGAGGGGTGTGTCGTGACTTCGATGTCGCCGCCTGTGCCGGTTGTCACACATTTCGCGAACTCAGCACCCGTTACAGAGTGGAAGTTTGAGCCGGAATAGGCCATGGGCAGGTCCCACTTTTCCTGCGCCATTGCAGGCATCGCCAGCATCGTGGTCGCCGCTAGAGCGGCGCATGTTTTTGAGATTTTCGTCATTGTAGTCTCCCGGTTATATCTTTTGTTTTTTGTGTCGTTGCAGTTTTAGCCAAAGCGCATTGGATCGAAAGCGGCCAAATCGCTATTTACCGGCTGGTCCGCAACAAGACCTGCAACGATCCTTCCTGTTTTGGGTCCGCCGGTCAATCCAATGTGGTGATGGCCAAAAGCCGTGTACACGCCAGAGCCGCGCACCTGCCCAATCAGGGGCAAACTGTCGGATGGCGCAGGCCGATGACCCAGCCATTCCACCTCGCCGGTGGCCTTTAGCCCCGGAAACGCGGATTTCGTGTATTTGCGCAAAAGATCGAGCGCAGATTTCGAGGCCCCCGCCTCTAACCCGCCAAATTCGACAACCCCAGCGCACCGCAGGCCCGCAGCCATCGGTGTGGCCACGAATTTACCACTCGCGACCATGATGGGGTGCGAAGGTCCGCCCGTCGCGTCCTCAAATATGATATGATAGCCGCGCTCCGTCTCAATCGGGATCGAAAGGCCTAGCTTTTTCATCAACGGCTTGGACCAAACGCCCGTGGCCAAAATGGCGCGATCACAGGGCATCGTGCCGGCGCTGGTTTGCACGGACGTGATCTTGTCGTCAGTCAGGTCGAAATCCTTGATCTCTGCTTGGATGATCTTGCCGCCCAGCGCCTCGAACACCTTGGCGAGCGCTTTGACGTAGCCGCCCGGGTCGCGGATGTAGCCGTGATCCTTCATGGTCGCCAAGAGGCCCACATCGGACGATAGGTTCGGCTCATATTCACGGACCTCGGCACCCTCTCGCAGTTCGGGCACAAAGCCCGCTTCATGGCGCAAGCCCCATGTGTAAGCGTCGCCCTCAAATGCGGCGCGGTTGGCGTAGGCAAAGGAATAGTCACAGTCGTTGACCCAATCCTGTGCGCCCGTATCCGCCACAAGCGATTTGTGCTGCGCCACTGTGTCGGCGACAATTTCTGTCAGCCCCTTTGAAATGCGGCGCGTGTCACTGTCGTTCGCGTTCGATAGGTATTTGAGCAGCCAAGGCACCAGCTTGGGAAAGTAGCCCCACTTTACGAACAGCGGAAAGTCTGGATTGGCCAGCATGCCCGGTGCCTTGCGTACAAGGCCGGGTGCGGTGACGGGCGCCACAGAACAGGCCGCCAGAACGCCAGCGTTACCGTGAGATGTGCCCTCTCCCGGCGCAAGCCGATCAATAATCGTGACCTCAGCTTGTCCCATGCGCCGCAGCCAGATTCCCGCAGAGACCCCAACGATCCCTGCTCCGGCTATAATCACGTGTTCGGGCATGCTGTTCTCCGGCTATCCAAATCGCATTCATTCCTGTATACAATTCAAGGCACAGCTTTGCATGCATTGCAAGGTTGAGACTATTTTTTCGACGCTACTAAAAACGAGACGCTTTGAAACCTTTAAATCAAAACACAGAAGACGCGGTCAGCGCGATCTATGCACAGCTGCGTGAAATGGCGGCCTCGTTTGCGTTCAAACCCGGCGAGCGGATCAACGAGTCCGCGCTATCACGCGCGCTTGGCGCAAGTCGCACCCCCCTGCGAGAGGCCTTGAATAGGTTAGTGGCCGAGGGTTTTGTGGATTTTCACGCAGGCCGAGGTTTCTTTTGCCGCGCCCTTTCTGAGACGCGTATCCAGCATTTGTATGATGCGAGGGTCGCGATCGAATGTGAGGCAGTCCGCCAAGCCACTCAGCGGGCGCGCCCCGCTGACCTGGATGCCATCGAATTGGCGCTGGATCAGTCGCACGACGAATATCAAACCTGCACCAATCCCATTCGCCTGATGGAACTGGATGAGGCATTTCACATGCAGTTAACTGCTCTTTCCGAAAACGCGGAATTGCAGAGCCTGCTCGCCACGATCTACGATAAAATCCGCTTTGTGCGCACTGCCGATTTGCGCCGCTTACAAGCCACAGGTCGATCCACAACGCACCGCCACAAACGTATCATCGCGGTAATGCGCACAGGTGACGGCATGGCCGCATCCGAAGCCATGCGCGCCCACATCCAAGACCGCGCCCAACATGCCGCCGAGGCTGTGCGCCTTGCATTTGCAGATATTTACGCCCCGAAGGAGGCCTCCGAATGACCACACGAGGTGGAAAAACCGTCTTTGGCGCGAGCGTCGGGATCTTGATGCTGAACACACGGTTTCCGCGCATCCCCGGCGATATTGGCAATGCCGCAACATGGCCGTTTCCGGTCCATTACAAGGTCATTCCTGCGGCCACGCCCGACAACGTTGTACGCGGGGATGCATCGCCCTTGCTTGGGGCCTTTATCGACGCCGGGCGCGAGCTGCTTGAGTTGGGCTGCGACGGGATCGCGACCAACTGCGGGTTCCTTGTGCCGTTTCAAACCGAGATGTCGCGCGCCCTTGGGGTGCCCGTGGCCTCATCCTCATTACTACAGGCGCCGTTGATCCGGATGTCCCTTCCTGCGGACCAAACGCTGGGTATTTTGACCATTTCGTCAGAAACCCTCACCACCGCCCATCTAGATGCCGCGGGCATCCCGCATGATACACCCGTCGGGGGCACAGGGGCTGGGTCGCACTTTACGACACGCGTGCTTGGAGATGCCGATGAGATCGATTTCGATCAGGCGCGCGCCGACAACGTCAATGCTGCCCTCCGCTTGGTCCATGACAACCCGAATATCGGCGCGATCTTGCTGGAATGCACAAACATGGTGCCCTACGCCGCCGATATCCGCCGCGCGACCGGGCGGCCGGTGTTCTCGATCTATACCTACCTTTTGTGGTTCCAAGCGGGTCTTTTGCCCCGCAGGTTCCCAACCCACCTAGATGACATCCCCTGGGCACCATCATGAGCGATCACCGTATCACCGAAATGCGCATACACTGCGTGTCGATCCCCGCACGCGCGGTGCACTCCCATGGTTCCGGTGATGTCGGTGGTATCAACGTGGCCTTGTGTGAACTGACGACCGACAGCGGCCTGACCGGTTGGGGCGAAGCCTCGCCTTGGCCCGTGTTCACCGGCACACAAGAGGGCGCAGCCGCGGCCCTGCACGTTCATTTCCGCCCTCTCGTGATCGGCCAGGACCCCGTCCTGGTCGAGCCGATCATGGCACAAGCCGAACGGGTGCTTGTCGGCCACCCAGAGGCAAAAGCCGCCCTTGAATGCGCCCTTTTGGACCTGACCGGACAAATCGCGGGCCTTCCCATCGCCGAGTTGTTGGGCGGGCGCGCGCGCGACAGCATGCCCCTCAGCTTTTCGATCGCTAACCCCGACTTTGACGCTGACCAAGCAGACGTCGCCCAAATCTGGGACAGTGGCGTGCGGATCTTCAAGCTCAAGACCGGGTTTGCGGACCATGCCTTTGACCTGATGCGGCTTGAAAAACTACGCGACACGTATGGCGATGCGATCCGGCTGCGGATCGATTACAATCAGGGCCTGCCCGCCTATGACGCCATTCGCCATATCCGCGACCTTGAGGCCTTTCGTCCAGAGTTCGTCGAGCAGCCCGTGCGGATGCACGAACGCGCCGCCCTTGCCGAGATTACCCGTGCTGTCGATGTGCCCATCATGGCCGATGAAAGCGTGTTCAACGTGCGCGATGCCCAACAGGCAACCGCTACGCGTATGACCGACATTATCTCGCTCAAGACCGCAAAATCCGGTGGCATCCGCCGTTGCCTTGAGATCGCGGCCATCGCCCGAACCGCTGGCATTGAGGTATACGGCGGCTGCATGTTCGAAACTTCGATCGCGCATATGGCGGGGGCACATTTGATGGCTGCGGTGCCCGACCTCACGCTGGGGTGTGAGTTCTACATGTCCACTTATTACGCTGAGACCGACATTGCCAAGACACCCTTCCCCGTGCGCGGCGGACATGTCCACCTGCCCAAAACCCCGGGCCTTGGCACAGCGCCCGACCCAGATGCCTTGGCCCGGTACCGCACCCGCCTTTTGAGCCACGGAGACAGCTAATGCCGATCACGCCCGAACCGATCCGAATGAATGGCGCCCGCGCGCTGTTGCATATGCTGCAACTTCACGGCGTGACCCATGTGTTCGGCCTTCCGGGCGAGACGACAATCGGCTGGTACAAGGAATGGCGCGCGCATTCGAATATTGAGTTCGTGTTGACCCGTGATGAACGCACGGCCTCTTATGCAGCCGAGGCCTACGCCAAAATCACCGGTCGGCCCTGTGTGCTAGAAGCCCCAAGCCCCGGCGTAACCCATTGCACGCCCGGTATTACCGAAGCGTTCCTCAGCTCAGTGCCTGTGATCTTTTTCAGCTCGGATATTCCGATCAATCAAGACAAAAAGCATGGCCTGACAGGAGTAGATCAGACTGCGTTGTACGACAGTATCTGCAAAGAATCTTTCGTCATCACCAACGTGGCCGAGATCCCATTTTTGCTGCGCCGCGCATTCCGCGTGGCCACATCTGGGCGGCCTGCTCCAGTGCATATTCGCGTGCCTATCAACATCTTTGATGAAGAGGCCGAGCTGCGCGATTTATATGCCGAACCAGAATACAGCCACTATCCGGCGCATCGGCCCGTCGCGGATCACGCCAAAATTCGCGCCGCCATCGACATTCTGTTGGCCGCCAAAAACCCCGCGATTGTCTGTGGCCAAGGCGGGCTGATTTCGGGGGCCACCGACGCCATCACCCAACTGGCCGAGCGGCTGCAAATTCCGGTGGGCACGACCACGCCGGGCAAGGGCACCATCCCCGAGGATCACCCCCTCGCACTCCGGGTCATCGGTGGGCGCGGCGGGATGGAATATTCCAATGACTACGTCCGCGATGCCGATACGATCTTTTTTATTGGCACAAACACCGACAGTGCCGCGACCGATCATTGGACGCTATACGGGGATGCGCATTCCAAGACCTTTGTGCATCTGGATATTGCAGAGGCGCATATCGGGAACAACTTCCCAGTGGATGTGGGCCTTGTGGGAGATGCGCGCGCAACGCTGGACTACATGCTCGAGATTTTGCGCACCGAATACCCAACCCCAAATCGCGCGCCCCTTGACCTGACGCGGATGAAACGGACCGCACTGGACAAGGTGTTCAACGCCAATATCCCAATGCCCGAAGGCACGATTTCGCCGGTCAAACTGTCCCAAGCGCTGGACGCGCTCATGCCAGACAACGCCATCGTCACATCTGAGCCGGGGGTGAGCGCGATCTACCCATCCGCGCTTTTGACCTTTCGCAAGGCCGGGCGGCGGTACATCACCAATTATTCCATGGGCGCGCTCGGATACGCGGTGCCTGCGGGTTTGGGGGCCGCTTACGCAGGCGACGGCCCGGTGATCTCGGTCACAGGCGACGGGTCACTCGGGTTCGTGCTGGGCGACATGGAGACGATCAAACGCTCCGGCAAGAACATCACCATCATACTGACGCGCAACGACAGTTTCGGTTGGATCAGGGGCGAAGCGATCCTGCTTGATGACGTCGACGCGCCTTGGTCAACAGATTTCGGCGCGGTGGATTATCTGAAGGTGGCCGAAGGGTTCGGATTTGAAACCGCGCGCATCACCTCTGAGGCTGAGATCACCCCGATCCTATCAGCAGCCATCGCCAACCCCGGCGCGAACTTCATTGAAATGCGTGTGCCCACACAGGATCAGATCGTGCCGTTTGTCCCCCGCTGGGTCCGGGCCGCGCGGGCCAAAAACCTGCCGCACTTTTACTAGGTCACTTCAGGCCTCTTCGATCAACTCAGGGCCCCGTGCGCGGTTTGAATTGACGGCGCGGTCCACAGCATGGCGGGCGATGCGCCCCTCTGGGGCTGCGTGCATCAAGCGCGCCGCACCGCGCCCGTCTTCGCCAAGCCATAGGGCCCAGTCGTTTGGGGCGACAGTGACCGGCTCGCGGTGATGGATATCCGCCATAGACGGTCCCGCCGCGCAGGAGACAATCGCACAGGTCACAAGGTCCTGCCATTCCTGCCAGATACCCGCAAAAACCATAGGGCTGCCGTCCGTGTTGTAGAAATAATGCGGCCAGCGAAGGCCTTCATCATCCTTGGTCCATTCATAAAAACCAGAAGCCGGGATAAGACAACGACGGGTGCGGCAGGCCTCCCGAAAGGCAGGTTTGGTCGCAATGGTCTCGGCCCGTGCATTAATCAAAAGCGGGCCATCGTTGGGTTGCTTGTACCACGCCGGGATAAACCCCCACCGCAACGCCCGCAGACGCCGCGACTGTCCATCGCTGACCACAGCCGCAACTGGATTGGTGGGGCAAACGTTATAATTGGGGACCTCGGGCAAATCATTGCCCAAGGTCGCGTTGAACAGATGCGCCATAGCATCATGGGACAGCGTATGTGCAAACCGCCCGCACATCACCTAGACCATGCGCCCGTTGCGCGCGGCACCCACTGCGCCCAGCGCGGCTAAGGCTGCAAGCAGGCTCCAAGCGCCAGCAGGCAGCGGCACGGGTGAAACCAGCAGAGAGCTTTGATTGGCCCCCTGACGGAAAGCATCCGCAATCAGGCTATGCGCCACGCCATTCGGGTGCACGCTGTCCCAAAACAAAAAGCGATCCGCCTGCCCGCCCGCGATACACGCGAGCGTCGACAGGCATGCGTCAGTCACGTTGGTGATCCCGGCCGCCCCCGGGTCAGCAAGCAACCCACCGCTGAGGGCGGCGAAATCAAACAGCCGCACATCGTTATACAGCGCGGGGTTGGCCACAAACTGCTGGGCCATGATCTCATTAAAAGCCGCGGTCGCATTGCGGGCGGTATTCGGGTCGCTATCGCCTTCGATCTGGACACGGGGTGTGACGGACACGTCGATGGAATTAACCAACACAAGGTCGCGCAGGCCAAGGGCCGCGAGTGTTTCCACCTGACCACGCACCGCACGGGCCGCAGTCCGGGCCAATTGCAGCGCATCGGGCTGTTTGGCCGCCGCAAACAGGTCATTGCCCCCAAAGAACAATACCCCCAATGGGCGCGGACCTAGCAGCGCAGCATTCGCTGTTTGGGTAAAGCCTTTGAACAGATCGACCTGAAAGGCCAAATCCGGCGAGGCATCCGCATCCGTCACGGCCTTTGCCCCCCAAACGCAAGGTTCAGCGAAAGCCGTCCCGCATTGGAAAAATCCTGCCCAACCTGATCGGCCCAAACGGCATCGTTTGAGAATTGGCCATTAAAGTACGGTGGCGGCGGGAACGTGCCGCCCGATTGGGCAAAGATGTTGCCCGTATCGCTGAGGCTGTCGCCCAGAATGACAAGACTGGAATAGGTGTTTGGCAACGTGGCAGCAGGGGCCGCCACAGTCCAAAGGGCCGCAATGGTGGCCACGAGCGTTTTGGTTTTTGAAAACATTGTCTCTCCTCCCAGAGAAAAAATGCGGCAGGGATGCCGCACAATTTGGGGTAAAAGGCGCGGGGCGCGCACAAAACCGCCCCGCACGATATCATAACCACACGGCGTTACTTGGCGGTGATGCGCCCGTCCGTGTAGGGCGTGTAGCTGCCCCCTTTGGCGGCGATGTAGTCAGCCAACACTTGCTCAACACCGGGGCCGAAATCGTAGGCATCGGTTGCGGTTGCAAACATCGCATAGCCATCGCCGCCATTGCGCATGTAGTTGTTGGTGACCACGCCGTAGGTCGCGGCTAAGTCAATCGGCGCGCCGCCCACCATCACATCCGACACCCGTGATCCGGGGGCGGCACTGGCATCAAACGCGTAGGTCATGCCGGACACTTGGGGGAAGCGGCCCGCGCCTTCCTCAACTTGGCTGACCCCGTTTTCAAGAGCAGCCACGATATTAGCGCCCGTGGTGCTAAAGGTCGCAAGCGTGTTTTGGAACGGCAGCACCGTCAACACTTCGCCCATCGTGATTTCGCCCGCATCGATCGAAGCCCGAAGCCCCCCGCCGTTTTGGATCGCCACTTGGACGCCCTGCGATTTGACCCGGTCCAGCAAAGCATCCGCCACCAGATTTCCCATCGCACATTCCACTGCGCGGCAGACGGCCCGGTCACCTTCGATAAAGGCGGTGGTGTCGCCGATGACTTGCGCCTTCAGCTCTTCGATGGGGCCCGCAAGTTCCGCCACACGGGCCGCGATGGCCGCATCCGGAGTTACACTCGCGTCGATCAAGATGGTGTCACCAGTGGCCGAGGTCACATTGCCATCCGCATCAAATTCTAGGACCAAGTGGCCCACGTATTTGCCATAGGCCCGTGCCTGCACCACGGGTGTGTCGCCAATCATATGCGGATAGGAAAACAGCGCGCCCTCATCACTGTTGGAAAACAGTGTATGCGAATGTCCGCCCACAACCGCGTCAATGCCATCCACGGCCTCGGCGATCGCGAAATCCTTGGGCGCGCCCACGTGATTAAGCGCTATGATCTTGCTCACGCCGTCGGCCTCAAGCGTGGCGACATCTGCGGCTAGTGCATCGATCTCATTTTGGAAAATGACATTTGGTCCCGGCGAGGATGTCTCGACCGTGTCAGTGGCCAGCGCCGAGATGATCCCGATCTTTTGACCGCCGACCTCCAGCACGACATGATTGCCGACCTTGCAGTTCAAAAGGTTCGATTGGCTCACATCAAGGTTCCCCGAGATCACGGGAAAGGAGACCCTATCAATGAACTCGGCCAGCTTTTCAGGGCCATCGTCAAATTCGTGATTGCCCACCGCCATGACGTCGAAACCGATGGCCTCCATCATTTCGGCCTCAACCGCGCCCTTGTAGGTCGTGTACATCAGTGAGCCTTGGAACTGATCGCCCGCATCCAAGGTGATGACATTTTCACCCGCAAGCTCGGCACGTTTGGCGTCAAGAAACGTCTTGAGCCGGGCCGCGCCGCCAAAGCATTTGCCCTCAGCGTCATCCTCGGCCCCACAGGTTCCGTCAAACCGCGAAATCGGCTCAATCCGGCTGTGCAGATCGTTGATATGCAAAATGTGCAGCGTGTAGCTATCGGCCACCGCCATGCCTGTGCCCAGCGTTGTCGTCATCGCCAAGGCCGCGGCCGTCGTAAGAAGTTTTTTCATTCTGCGATTCCCCTGTTTTAAAGCCGGAATGGTGGCGCGAACGCCTAAGCAAGTCAAAGTCTGAGATGTCTTGACGTTGCGGCTTGGTGGGTGCATCTGCGAGGCATGCTGATTTACAAGATTTTCCGCCGCGCCGAGTGGGCGACACTCCGCGCCACAGGCCTCACACGCGGCGCACCCGTGGACCTCACGGATGGCTACGTCCATTTCTCAACCGCCGATCAGGCCCGCGAGACGGCGGCCAAGCACTTTAAGGGTGAAGCCGACTTGGTTCTGGCCGCGGTTGAAACCGATGCCCTTGGGGATGATCTTAAGTGGGAGGTATCGCGGGGCGGTGCCGAATTCCCCCACCTGTACCGTGTGTTGCGCATCACCGATGTTGCTTGGACGCGCCGCCTCCCCCTGCGCGATGGCGCGCATGTTTTTCCGGATGAAATGCTATGATCGAAGCCCTTGGCCTGCGGGCGTTGCGCGCGTTTGACCCCGAAACCGCCCACGGGCTGGCTCTAAAGGCGTTGAACACAGGCCTCGGGCCAAAACCCGGTCCGGTGACCAGCCAGCGGCTGAAATGCACAATTGCCGGGATGGAATTTGCCAACCCCGTGGGTCTGGCTGCCGGGTTCGACAAGAACGCCACGGCATTGGCGGCCCTGTCCAAGGTGGGTTTTGGGTTTCTTGAGGTGGGCGCAGCCACACCGCTGCCCCAACCCGGAAATCCCAAACCGCGTCTTTTTCGCCTGACGGAGGACCGCGCGGCGATCAATCGGTTCGGGTTCAACAATGATGGTGCGGATGTCATCGCCGATCGGCTGATGGCCCATAACCCCACCATTCCCGTGGGGCTCAACCTTGGGGCCAACAAAACCAGCACTGACCGTTCGGGCGACTTTGCCCGCGTGATCGCGACATGTGGGCCTTATGTAGATTTTGCGACGGTCAATGTTTCCTCACCCAACACCGAAAAGCTGCGCGACCTGCAGGGCAAAGCTGCCCTTACCGCTCTGCTGACCGGTGCGCTTGAGGCACGCGATGCACTGCCCAAACGTATCCCACTGTTTCTCAAAATCGCGCCGGATCTCTCTGCGGCGGAGCTGGAGGATATCGCCGAGGTGGCGACTTCCCTCAAGCTGGACGGGATCATCACCACCAACACGACGCTGGATCGGACTGGCCTGCAGTCGCCCCACGCGGGCGAGGCTGGTGGCCTGTCTGGTGCGCCGCTGTTTGAACGTTCGACCCGCGTGCTGGCGCAAATGTCCAAGCTGACAGATGGGCAGATGCCGTTGATCGGTGTGGGCGGCGTCCACGATGCGGATACGGCGTACGCAAAAATTTGCGCAGGTGCGACTGCGGTGCAGCTGTATACCGCACTGGTTTACGCGGGTCCGTCGTTGATTGCAGATATCGCGCGGGGCTTGGATGCGCGGATGCGTGCGGATGGCCACACCACGCTTGAACAGGCTGTTGGCTCGCGTCGGGGCAACTGGCTCTAGCTCCGGGCCGAGGTTTCCCAAAGGAAACGCTGTGCGCATTCAACACGCAATCTGCGTCACATAACCGTCATACATACGTAGTCCTTGGTATTGGCGAGGTGCTCGGTGCAAACTAGGCAGTGTGCACCTGCAGCGTGGGATTCTTCCCGCCCCAGACACCCGTGTCTGACGACCAAGAGGACCTTATCTATGGCCGACTTCCAAAAAATCCTCATAGCCAACCGAGGCGAAATTGCCATCCGCGTGATGCGCGCCGCCAACGAGTTGGGCAAACGCACCGTGGCGATCTATGCCGAAGAGGACAAGTTGAGCCTGCACCGGTTCAAGGCTGATGAGGCCTATAAAATTGGCGAAGGCATGGGCCCCGTGGCCGCCTATCTCTCCATCGAAGAGATCATCCGTGTTGCCAAAGCCTGTGGCGCGGACGCGATCCACCCCGGCTATGGCCTACTGTCGGAAAACCCCGACTTCGTGGATGCCTGCACCAACAACGGCATCACCTTTATCGGCCCCAAAGCCGAAACCATGCGCAAACTGGGTGACAAGGCCTCGGCCCGCAAGGTCGCGATGGAGGCGGGCGTGCCCGTCATCCCCGCCACCGAAGTGTTGGGCGACGACATGGCCGCCATCAAGAAAGAGGCCGCCGAAGTCGGCTATCCGCTGATGCTCAAGGCATCTTGGGGCGGTGGCGGACGCGGGATGCGCCCGATCTATTCCGAGGATGAGCTAGAAGAAAAGGTCCTAGAGGGCCGCCGTGAGGCCGAAGCCGCCTTTGGCAACGGCGAAGGCTATCTGGAGAAAATGATCACCCGTGCACGCCACGTTGAGGTGCAAATCCTCGGCGACAGCCACGGCCAGATTTATCACCTCTATGAGCGTGACTGCTCGGTGCAGCGCCGCAACCAAAAGGTCGTCGAGCGCGCGCCTGCCCCCTACCTCAGCGGTGCCCAGCGTGAGACCATCAACAACCTCGGCAAGAAAATCTGCGAACACGTGAACTACGAGTGCGCAGGCACGGTCGAGTTCTTGATGGATATGAACACCGGTGAGTTTTACTTCATCGAGGTGAACCCCCGCGTGCAAGTTGAACATACCGTGACCGAAGAAGTCACAGGCATTGATATCGTTCGCGCCCAAATCCTGATCGCCGAGGGCAAATCGCTGGTCGAAGCCACAGGTATTGCCAGCCAGTACGATGTTCAATTGAACGGCCACGCGCTGCAATGCCGCGTCACGACCGAGGACCCACAGAACAACTTTATCCCCGACTATGGCCGCATCACGGCCTATCGCGGGGCCACCGGCATGGGTATCCGGCTCGATGGCGGCACCGCTTATTCCGGCGCGGTCATCACCCGCTACTACGACAGCCTGTTGGAAAAAGTCACCGCTTGGGCCCCAACGCCTGAGGCGGCGATTGCCCGGATGGACCGCGCACTGCGCGAGTTCCGTATTCGGGGTGTCTCCACCAACATCGCGTTTGTTGAGAACTTGCTCAAGCACCCGACGTTCTTGAATTACGAATACACGACCAAGTTCATCGACGACACGCCCGCGCTGTTTGATTTTCAACAACGCCGGGACCGGGCCACGAAGATCCTGACCTACATCGCTGAGATCACGGTCAACGGCCACCCCGAGACCGAGGGCCGCCCCCGGCCCGCCGCAGACATCCGCGCGCCCAAGCCACCTGTCAAACTGGGCACGCCCTTTGCCGAGGGCACGCGCCAAATCCTAGACGCCAAGGGGCCGCAGGCTGTGGCGGATTGGATGAAGGCCCAGCCGCAACTTCTGTTGACCGACACCACAATGCGCGATGGCCACCAGTCGCTGCTTGCGACGCGGATGCGGTCCATCGACATGATCCGCTGCGCACCTGCCTATGCCAGCAAACTACCACAATTGTTGTCGGTGGAATGTTGGGGCGGTGCGACGTTTGACGTGGCCTACCGGTTCTTGCAGGAATGTCCGTGGCAGCGCCTACGCGACATTCGTGAGGCGATGCCAAACATCATGACGCAGATGCTTTTGCGCGCCTCCAACGGTGTGGGCTATACCAATTACCCCGACAACGTTGTCCAAGGCTTTGTGAAGCAGGCCGCTGAAACCGGCGTTGATGTGTTCCGCGTGTTCGACAGCCTCAACTGGGTCGAAAACATGCGCGTCGCGATGGATGCGGTGATCGCCGCCGATAAGGTCTGCGAAGGCACGATTTGCTACACCGGTGACATCCAAGACCCCAACCGCGCCAAATATGACCTGAAATACTACGTCGCGATGGCCAAAGAGCTTGAAGCCGCAGGTGCCCATGTTCTGGGCCTCAAGGACATGGCGGGCCTGATCAAACCTGGTGCGGCCAAGCAGTTGGTCAAGGCGCTTAAGGAAGAAGTCGGCCTGCCGATCCACTTCCACACACACGACACGGCCGGTATCGCGTCTGCCAGCATCGTGGCCGCCGCCGAGGCCGGTGTGGACGCAGCCGACGTCGCGATGGACAGCTTTTCGGGCAACACATCGCAGGCAACGTTCGGCACCGTCGTGGCCGCGCTGCAAAACACCGACCGCGATACCGGGATCGACATGGCCGCTGTACGCCAGATCGACACCTATTGGGATGCGGTCCGCGCGCAGTACCTCGCCTTTGAAAGCGGGCTTCAGGCGCCGTCGTCCGAGGTGTATCTGCACGAAATGCCCGGTGGTCAGTTCACCAACCTCAAGGCGCAGGCACGCTCGCTTGGCCTAGAGGATCGCTGGCACGAAGTGGCGCAAATGTACGCCGACGTGAACCAGATGTTTGGCGACATCGTAAAGGTCACACCATCGTCGAAAGTTGTTGGCGATATGGCGTTGATGATGGTGTCTCAGGGCCTAAGCCGGGCCGAGGTTGAGGATCCGAAAAAGGACGTCGCCTTCCCCGACAGCGTGATCGACATGATGCGCGGCAATCTGGGCCAGCCTCCCGGCGGGTTCCCCGAGGCGATCGTGAAAAAGGCGCTTAAGGATGAGGCCCCAAGCACGGAACGTCCGGGCAAGCATCTTGCCCCCGCAGACATGGCAAAAGTACGCGCCGAACTTGAGGCCGCGATCCCCGGCGTTGATTTCGACAATGAGGACCTGAACGGCTACCTCATGTATCCCAAGGTCTTTACCGACTACGCCCAGCGCCACGAAACCTACGGCCCCGTACGCACCCTGCCCACGCCCGTGTTCTTCTACGGGATGGAGCCGGGCCAAGAGATCGAGGCCGAGATCGACCCCGGCAAATCCCTTGTGATCCGGATGCAAGCCGAAGGCGAAACCAACGCCGATGGTGAGGCCAAGGTGTTCTTTGAACTGAACGGTCAGCCCCGCGTCATCCGCGTGCCAAACCGCAAAGTTGTGGGAACTGCGGTCAAAATGCCAAAGGCTGAGTTCGGTAATCCCAATCACATCGGCGCGCCCATGCCGGGCGTCGTGGCCAGCGTGGCCATTCAAGCGGGGGCAGAGATCAAAGAAGGCGATCTGTTGCTCACGATTGAAGCGATGAAAATGGAAACCGGCATCCATGCCGAGCGGGATGCTACGGTTAAGGCTGTGCATGTCTCACCCGGCGGGCAAATCGATGCCAAGGACCTGCTGATCGAACTGGAATAACGACCCAACAGGCGTTACCGCCCTTCCGGCGGGGCATCACTGCCCCGCCATACGGAGCATCAATTCATGCACAAGATCCTTGTCCTAACGGATCTTCACATCACACCGCCTGGTGAATTGATCATCGGGCTTGATCCGGCAGAGCGGCTTTCCCGTGTGTTGGATGCAATGCGCGCCGCGCATGCAGATGCCGACCACCTGCTGATCCTTGGGGATTTGGTTCACTACGGCACTGCCGAGGAATATGCGCGCCTGCGTGGTCTTTTGCGCGACCTGCCCTGGCCCACCACGTTCATGATGGGCAACCACGATGACCGCGACACGTTCTGCGCCACCTTCCCGCGCGCAGGCCTAGACGCCAACGGCTTTGTCCAAAGCCGCATCACACTGCCCCACGCGCATATCCTCTGTCTCGACACGCTTGCGCCCGATGCCAAGCCCCGCCACAGCGGCTTTTTATGCGCAGACCGTATGGATTGGTTGCGCACAGAATTGGCCCGTGCCCCTGGTACGCCCAAAATCGTCGCGCTGCATCATCCTCCGTTTGTCACGGGCTTTGACGGAATGGACCGCATCGGGCTGGTAAACCGAGCTGAAGTTATCGAAACACTACAGGCTTGTGCCGACGTGCGGCTCGTTATCGCGGGTCACATTCACCGCACGATCATGGCGAGTGCGGGTGGACTGCCCATGGCGGTGTTCAAAAGCCCCTGCCATCAAATGCCGCTTCAACTCGGCGCAGGCACATCCGGCCTGTCGATAGACGAAAGCGGAGCATACGGCCTGCTGCTGGTTGGTCCGGATGGCGATATATGCGTCCATACCGAGGACGTCGCTGCGCACAAGGCTGCCATACTCGACGATATCGCCAGCAAGTGATTGGCCACAATCCGGCGACAATCCCCGGATTATCGACGAACATTTAACTATTTCGGCTCTTTGGCCCCAATTTTGGACGTATCTGTGCCGCAGATTTGCCGCACGTGGTGTGTAGCAAAGATGGGCAAAGGAGTCCGCAATGACACATCGTTTCATTAAGTCCGAGGATGGTGCCATCACCGTCGACTGGGTCGTTCTGACGTTTGGGGTCACGATCACGGGGCTTGCCATGATGGGAACCATTGGTCCGTCGCTGGGTCGTATGGCGATATCCGTTGTTGATGCGCTGGAGGCCACGGTGGGCTCGATCTACGAGGGATCGACGATTGTTGCGTACCGGTCGAACTATGACTTTGCTGGCGACACCAGCGCGTGGACAGGCGCAAGCTCAACCTATGTGGATGGATTTGGCGAAGTGCTGGGCCCGATTGCGGGCAGCGGCGGGTTAGAAAGCGTCACGACAAACTTTGACATCGGGGCAGAAGCCGAATCCGCCACGCTGACCTTTGATCTGCTGGCCTTCGACAGCCTCGATGGTGAAGATGCGGTTTTGTATATTGATGGTGTTGAGGTCGGGCGCATGACCTCTGACCAAGGTTACCTGACGTGGACCCCCGGCGACGTGGAGGGCATCAGCCTAAGCGCCACGACCCTGTCCGAAGGCGAACACTTGGGCGGCATGCAAAACGACACTAGCCAGAATTGGTGGCGCGACGCGGCCAGCCGGATCACCATTACGGTTGATGATCCCGGTGCCACGCTGGATTTCGGATTTGGGTCCACCGCGAACCAAGATGTCTCTGACGAAAGCTGGGCAATCGACAATTTCATCATCGAATCCACGGTTGCGGCCAGCACAGAGCCGCTCGGATAACCGCATTTTCGTGCGCCGCCCTGCTTGACCCTAGGTCGCACAGAAATTTTACATCCGAAGCGCATTTTTCTCTTGCAGCCACCCGCCCACGAAAGTAGATCACCCACACGCTAAGTGAGCGGGCGTAGCTCAGGGGTAGAGCATAACCTTGCCAAGGTTAGGGTCGGGCGTTCGAATCGCCTCGCCCGCTCCAATTAGCAGGCCACACACCCCATGTGGCAAACACTCAGGTCGCCTTCGGGCGGCCTTTGTTGTTTCTGGGCTCCGGAAACGGCTGGCCAACCAGCCACAGCCGCCCGCAAATCGCGACACGCCCCTTGGCCCGTCCGAACCACCCGCCTATAGAGACCTCAATGGCAGACGGAGGCCCTATGCGCAGCGCAACCATCACCCGCACCACCGCGGAGACCGACATCACTGTTGAGATCAATCTCGACGGCACTGGTATCTATGACAACCAAACCGGCGTTGGTTTCTTTGACCACATGCTGGATCAACTGTCGCGCCACGCGCTGATCGACATGAAAATCCGCGCAAAGGGTGATTTGCACATCGACGATCACCACACCGTTGAGGACGTGGGCATCGCGCTGGGTCAGGCGCTGAGCAAAGCGATGGGCGACAAGCGTGGCATCGTGCGTTACGGCGCGTGTCTGTTGCCGATGGACGACGCGCTGGTGCGTGCGGCCCTTGATCTGTCCGCACGCCCCTTTCTGATTTGGAACGTGACCCTTCCGACACCCAAGATCGGGACATTCGACACAGAATTGGTGCGTGAATTCTTTCAAGCGCTGTCCACACACGGAGGCATCACGCTGCACGTGGATCAGTTGCATGGGTTCAACAGCCACCACATCGCCGAAGCCGCGTTCAAGGCAGTGGCCCGCGCCTTACGCGATGCGCTGGAAACCGACCCGCGCAAGGCTGACGCCGTACCCTCAACCAAGGGCGCACTTTAGACGATGCGCACGGTTCTGATCGATTACGACAGCGGCAATCTGCACTCTGCGGAAAAGGCGTTTCAGCGGATGGCCCAAGAGGTCGACGCAGGTGAGGTTATCGTCTCGGACAAGCCCGAGGACATCGCCCGCGCCGACCGCATCGTGCTGCCCGGCGACGGCGCATTTCCTGCGTGCCGCGCGGGTCTGCGCAGCTTTGATGGGCTTGAAGAAGCCGTGATGGAAGCCGTCACGCGCGATGCCAAGCCCTTCATGGGGATCTGCGTCGGCATGCAAATGCTCGCGACTTGGGGGCGCGAATATGAAGACGTGCGCGGCTTTGACTGGATCGGCGGTGAGGTCGTGCGCATCGCGCCCTCGGATCCCGCGCTAAAGGTTCCACACATGGGTTGGAACGACCTGATCGTGACGGGTGACCACCCTGTTCTATCGGGCATCAAAACCGGCGATCACGCGTATTTTGTGCATTCCTATCATATGGATGTGGCCAATCCGGCGGACCGGTTGGCGCATGTGGATTATGGCGGAGATGTCACGGCTATTGTCGGTCGGGATACCGTCATCGGGATGCAATTCCACCCTGAGAAAAGCCAAGACGCCGGTCTGCGGATGATCGCAAACTTTCTGACGTGGCGCCCCTAGCGGAGCCGCGTCCACACCTGTGTGCCGCGCATCAATCCGACGCGTCCCTTTACCTCCAGCCGTTCGCCCGACAGGGTTAACGCGACGTTTGAGGTTGTGACATTTAGGATCGGCACATAGGCCGCGCCGCCACCGAACGTGCCGTTGTCCTGCGGCTTCATATCCCAAAAGAGCATTCTGCCGATATTTCGGGTTGTGACCTCGGCCCCCGTTGGGTCAAAGGCGCGCAAAACGCGGCCGCAATACCCCGCCCCACAGGGCGCTACTTCGATGTGAGAGGTCAGCTCTTTGCGGTCCGGCTCTGTCTGCCATACCCCGACGATACTGTCCTTGGCGTAAGCCGGCGCGCTGGCCCAAAGGCCGAACACACAAGCCAAAACGATGCTGCGCATGATCCATCTCCCGAGAGGATGTCGTCCTATATCGGGAGGGGTCGGCGCCGCACAAGACGACGCCGAAATACGGGCTCAAACCCGCGTATTTCCGCCTAGTTGAGCTTGGTCCAAGTGCCGCCATCGCGGCAGATCCCAAACACACAGCCCGACACCGACAACGTGTCACCCGTAAGTTGCAGCTTGGAATTGTAGGTCTTGCCCCGGTCCGGTGAAAACACCTTGCCGCGGTATTCGCCGTCCCCGCGTGGTTTGGTCGCCGAGATGATATTGGAGCCAGTGTGATCTGACGGGATCACCGCCCCCGCACTGTCGAACGATTTGATCAATGTCCCACACAGTGCGTCACCACAGGGGGCCACTTCAATGTGGCCAAAGTTGCCATTGTCGTCTTTGGCCGTCTGCCATGTACCCAACAGCGGCTCGGCGTGGGCCGCGCCTAGCATCAAAAAGCTCGCCACAGCGGCGGTCAGTATCGTTTTCATCGGTGTCCTCCCTCAAGGTGCACAAACCAAACAGCACACCGCGACCTGCTGTCCAGTATGACGTACCGGCACTTGCCCTAGCGGCTCCGTTCGGCCACAAGGCACGCGCAACACATAAGGGCTCCGACCATGATCCTCTATCCAGCGATTGACCTCAAAGACGGCAAAGCCGTGCGCCTCCTGCACGGGGAAATGGACAGCGCGACCGTGTTCAACGACAGCCCCGCCGCGCAGGCCGCAGCCTTTGCTGATGCCGGCAGCGAGTGGTTGCATCTGGTGGATTTGAACGGCGCCTTTGCAGGCACACCCGTCAATGGCGCCGCCGTTGAGGCGATTTTGGCCGCGACCAACCTGCCCGCACAATTGGGCGGTGGCATCCGTGACATGGCTACCATTGAGATGTGGCTGACCAAGGGCATTGCCCGCGTCATTCTAGGCACCGTGGCCGTGGAAAACCCCGACTTGGTGCGCGAAGCCGCCCGCGCCTTTCCGGGCAAAGTGGCTGTGGGCATTGATGCTCGCAATGGCCGTGTCGCGACCAAAGGTTGGGCCGAGGAAACGGATGTCATGGTCACCGATCTGGCCAAATCGTTTGAGGACGCTGGCGTCGCCGCGATCATCTATACCGACATCAACCGCGATGGCGCGATGCAAGGCCCCAACGTTGAGGCGACCGCAGCCCTCGCGCAGGCGACGCAAATTCCGGTCATCGCCAGTGGTGGCGTTTCCTCGCTAGAGGATTTGATCGCCTTGCGCGACACCGGCGTGATCTCGGGCGCGATTTCGGGCCGTGCGCTGTATGACGGGGCACTTGACCTGTCCGCCGCCCTCAAAGCGCTGGCCTAAGGTACCGTTTCGCCATGGGTCGCGGCAATGCGCGGCCCATTTGCCCCTACCCTTGCGCGCCATTCTTGCCTAGTAGATGAGGCATCACGACCCCGAGGAGGGCATCCGCAATGCTCAAAACCCGCATCATTCCCTGTCTGGACGTCGCCGAGGGGCGCACGGTTAAGGGCGTCAACTTTGTCGATCTGATCGATGCGGGCGACCCAGTGGAACAGGCGCGTGCCTACGATGCCGCCGGCGCGGATGAGCTGTGTTTTCTTGATATTCGGGCCACACATGAAAACCGTGGCACGATGTATGACCTGGCGACCCGCACGGCGGAGCAATGCTTTATGCCGCTTACGATCGGTGGTGGCGTGCGCACTGTCGAGGACGTACGCAATCTGTTGCTGGCGGGGGCTGATAAAGTCAGCTTCAACTCGGCCGCCGTGGCCGACCCCGATTGTATCGCCCGCGCCGCCGACAAGTTCGGCAGCCAATGCATCGTCTGCGCCATCGACGCCAAAACCGTGGCCCCCGGCAAGTGGGAAATCTTCACCCACGGAGGGCGCAAATCCACAGGGATTGATGCCGTTGAGTTTGCCAAAACCATCACCGCCAAGGGCGCGGGTGAAATCCTGCTGACCTCAATGGACCGGGATGGCACGCGCGCCGGCTTTAACCTGCCACTGACCCGCGCGATCAGTGACGCAGTTTCAGTACCCGTGATCGCCAGCGGCGGTGTCGGCACACTGGATCACCTCGTTGAGGGCGTGACCCAAGGTGGGGCCAGCGCAGTTTTGGCCGCATCGATTTTCCACTTTGGTGATTACACCATCCGCGAAGCCAAGGAACACATGGCCGCCGCGGGCATCCCCATGAGGCTGACCTGATGCACACGCTCGACACGCTTGCCGCCACCATCGCCGCCCGTGCCACCGCGGAGCCAGACAGCTCTTGGACCGCCAAATTGCTGGCCAAAGGCCCCGAGAAATGCGCCGAAAAGTTTGGCGAAGAGGCAATTGAAGCCATCATTGAGGCCGTCAAGGATGACAAAGACGCCCTGACCTCAGAGGCGGCAGATGTTCTGTTTCATCTTCTGGTGATGCTGCAATCGCGCGGCGTGACGTTGGACGATGTCTGCGCCGAGCTGGACCGGCGCGCAGGCACCTCCGGTATCGCCGAAAAAGCCGCGCGCTAAGCCGCTAGCCAAACAGGATCAGGGCCAGAACGCTGGCGCAGATCAGTGCAATACCTGCGTATTCGCGCGGCGTGCTCCGCTCGGAAAACACAAAGTAGCTGATGATCATGGAGAAGATCAGCTCCACCTGCCCGACCGCGTTCACATAAGCCGCCGATTGCAGCGTGTAGGCTGTGAACCAGCCCATCGAGCCCAGCATCGACGCCACTGCAACCATGCCCGTCAGGCGCCACCGAACGAAGACGGCGCGCAGTTGGTCCTGTTCGCGCCATAGCATCCAGCCCAGCAGAACCACCGTTTGAAACGCCGTTGCGCAAGCCAACGTAATGCTTGCACGGATCAGCGGATCATCTGACATCACCGCCAGAGACGCGCCCCGATACGCAGGCCCGGAGATTGAGAAAATCACCCCCGAAGCGAGGCCAATCAGGCTTGCCCGGCTGATCAAATCGCGCCACGTGAACCGCGCTGCCTGCCCCGAAAGCGCAAGAACCCCGCAAAACCCAAGCGCGATCGCGGCAATGCCATAGACCGACACGCTATCCCCGAGGATAAGGTACCCCGACAGCACAGTCAGCATTACTTCGGTTTTTTTGAAGGTCATGCCCACGGCAAAATTGCGGTGTGAAAACAGGATGACGACCGCGACTGTGCCCAATATCTGCGACAGCCCGCCCACAACGACATATCCCCAGTATCCGGGCGCCAATGCAGGCACCCCCCCGATTTGGGCGCTGGAGTAGAAAAACGCGCCCAAGCCGACCACGGGTGCCGCATAAACAAACCGTGCAAACGTTGCGGCAGCCGTGCTCAGCCCTGCCTCTTTAACCTGCTTTTGCAGCATAAATCGCAGCGACTGCACAAAGGCCGCAAAAACGGCCGCGTAGATCCACAGATGTTCCATAGCGCTTCATCGCATGCGCGTCGGGGATGCACCAGCCGGGCGAAGCGAGGGCTTCTGGCGGCGTTTGGTACCGCGCATCGTCTCCATATGGTTAACAGTCTGTTCACACGATCGATGTATGTTCAGCAGTATGTGGACAATAGAAGAGGCGTTAACCTCATTTTAGCCGGTTTCAGGGCTTAAAAGTGGCAACACAGTGAAAAGGCCCGTTGATGATCAGCACATTACACAAGGCGCTGCCTTGGTTCAGGCACTGGACCAAGCGTACGGTGCCAGTGGACAGCATAGTAATGATGGCTGGCCTTTTGGGCCTTGGTCTGATCGTGCTCGGCGCGGCCGCGCACGACATAGCTGTGCTGGCCAACACGACGGATGTGCGCACTCGGATCGCAGTGCTAAGCCCTGACTATGACGCCAGCACCTGTCCTTCTGGCTGGATCGCGGCCCATGCCGCTCACACGGGTCTAAGCCAAGATGACCTTAGGACTTGGTTTGCACAAAAAGACCAAACTACCGATAGCGCAACGATACTGGCTGTTTTGGCTGCACACGCTCAGGCGCCCCGTGACTTTCGCTACAGGGCGCCCATGCGTTTGGCAGAGTTACAAATTTTAATGTGTTTGGCTGAGCGGCGGGAGCTAACGCTCCCAGCCTACTCTTAGCCTGTTCCGCTTAACCTCGGCTGGAGCCGAAGATCAGCGTCAGAATGTTTTCATTGGTTTGGCGATCGCTTTTGATCGTGATCAATTCGTCTTGCGCATCCTGCGCGACGGTGACCGACGGAACGGTCAGAGGCGTGAGGAGCGAAAGCACAACAACTGCGCGGGTTAGAAAACGTGTCATGTTATGTCCTTTCGTTGGTCTGAATAAAACTCCACGCCGGCGACAGACCATTCGGGGGCGTGAGGGCGGGCTGGAGTGTGTGGTGAGGCCCGTCTTGTCGGCATTCATGGGGAGGTATATGCACCCAGTCGCACTCCCATTCAATGAACGTAACCGTGAGGATTGGGCGAAATTCGTGCGCAATCGCACACACCAAAGCCGCCTATGCACGAAGCTCCCAAATCCGTGAAAAATGCTCACCCAAGCGTGAGCGAAACACGGCAATAATCCGATTACGCCTTTAGGGTGCCTAGAAACGACGCGCTTGATCACAATACGTGACAGCCTTGGGGCCAATGCACATTCCTCATTGATCTCAATGCGCTTTTCCCCATTCCTGCGAGATAGACATTATAAAAAGGCCGCTCCCATGCGGATGCTCATTTCTTTTGCCGCCCTGTTTCTGTCGGTGCTGCTGTTGCAGATCTCATCGGGGGGGGTTGGCCCCCTAGACGCGCTTTCGGGGTTGGAGCTGGGGTTTTCCACCGCAGCTGTCGGTGCCCTAGGTTCGGCGCATTTTGTCGGTTTTTTTGTTGGGTGTTGGTGGGCGCCGCGGCTTTTGGGATCCGTGGGTCACAGCCGCGCATTTGCAGCATTTACCGCGTTGGGCGCGATTGGGCTGCTCGCGCACATGGTCTGGGTCGACCCTATTTTCTGGAGCGTCCTGCGTGTCGGAACCGGATTGTGCGTGGCGGGCTGCTACACAGTGATCGAAAGCTGGTTGCAAGCCAAAGTCACGAATGAGACGCGCGGCCGCGCGATGGGTACCTATCGGATCATTGACCTTTCGGGGTCGATCCTTGCGCAGTTGATGATCGGTGTGCTCGAACCTGCATCCTACCTATCCTACAACGTGCTGGCCATTCTATGCTGTGCCGCCCTCTTGCCCATCACGCTCACGCGCACGCCGCAGCCCGAAACGCCCAGCGCGCCTCGGTTGCGGCCCCGGCTGGCACTGTCGCTGTCACCACTTGCGGTGGCGGGCGTGGTTGTCGCGGGCGTGTCCTCTGCCGCGTTCCGGATGGTCGGACCCATCTACGGCCAAGAGGTCGGCCTGCGCGCGGATCAGATCGCCTATTTCCTTGCGGCCTTCGTTTTGGGCGGTGCCTTGGCGCAATACCCTGTGGGCTGGCTTGCGGACAAATATGACAGGCGCTGGGTGCTGATCTGGCTATCAATCGCATCGGCTCTGGCATGTGGGATTACGGCAGCGACGTCCGGCCAAGGCACTGTGGTGGTGATGCTGGTCGCCGGGCTTTTCGGGTTCACGACCTTTCCGATCTATTCGGTTGCGGCCGCACACGCCCACGACTTCGCAAACTCTGACACGCGGGTCGAGCTGTCCGCCGCCCTCATGTTTTGGTTCGCGGTTGGGGCCATCGCCTCACCCGTGGTATCGTCACAACTGTTGGCGGCCTTTGGCCCGGCATCCCTGTTCCTGCTGATTGCGGTGGCGCATATCCTGCTCGCGGTTGTCGGGATCATCCGGATGCGCGCCCGCCCAACGGTTGAGGAAAAAACCGCCTACATCTACGCCCCCCGCACGACATTCACGATTGGCCGCCTCTTGTCACGCAAACGCTAGAGGTCCGCACAACATCGCACCCCTTTGGACGCATTGGGTGGACGCCTGCGCGGGCTTGGACTAAGCAAAAGCCCGACACCTGCGGAGAGACCATGGCGCGTATTTTGATCACATCGGCGATCCCCTACATCAACGGGATCAAACACCTCGGCAATCTTGTGGGCAGCCAGCTGCCTGCGGACCTCTATGCGCGGTACATGCGCCAGCGGGGCCATGAGGTCATGTTTATCTGTGCGACGGACGAACACGGCACCCCAGCTGAACTGGCCGCGACCAAAGCGGGTAAGCCAGTTGAGGAGTTCTGCGCCGAAATGCACGCGGTCCAATCCGAAATCGCCGATGGCTTTCGGTTGTCGTTCGACCACTTTGGCCGCTCATCCTCGGTCCAGAACCACAGCCTGACGCAGTATTTTGCGGGCAAGTTGGCCGATAATGGTTTCATCCAAGAGATCAGCGAAAAGCAGGTGTATTCCAACGCCGATGGCCGCTTTTTGCCCGACCGTTATATTGAGGGCACCTGCCCCAACTGCGGATATGACAAGGCACGCGGCGACCAATGCGAAAACTGCACCAAGCAGTTGGACCCCACAGACCTGATCGACCCACGCTCTGCCGTTTCTGGCAGCACCGACCTAGAGGTGCGCGAAACCAAGCACCTTTATCTGCGGCAATCGCAGCTCAAGGATCGGTTGGACGATTGGATCAACAGCCAAGAAGGCTGGCCGGTTCTGACCACCTCTATCGCCAAGAAATGGCTGCACGATGGTGATGGCCTGCGTGATCGCGGTATCACCCGCGACCTGAACTGGGGCGTGCCCGTCAAGCGCGGCACCGACGAATGGCCAGGTATGGAGGGCAAAGTCTTTTACGTTTGGTTCGACGCGCCAATCGAATACATCGCTGGCACCGCCGAATGGGCCGAAGCGAAGGGCCTCGATGACACCGCATGGCGCCGCTGGTGGCGCACGGATGAAGGTGCGGATGATGTTCGCTATGTCCAGTTCATGGGCAAAGATAACGTGCCGTTCCACACGCTCAGCTTTCCCGCGACGATCATGGGTTCGGGTGAGCCGTGGAAGTTGGTCGACTACATCAAGTCGTTCAACTACCTCAACTACGATGGCGGACAGTTCAGCACCTCACAGGGGCGCGGTGTGTTCATGGATCAGGCGCTTTCGATCTTGCCGGCGGATTATTGGCGGTGGTGGCTTCTGTCCCATGCGCCCGAAAACTCCGACGCGGAATTTACATGGGAAAACTTCCAATCCAGCGTGAACAAGGACTTGGCAGATGTGCTGGGCAACCTTGTGAGCCGGGTTACAAAATTCTGCCGCTCCAAGTTTGGAGAAGTGGTGCCAGAGGGCGGTGCATGGGCAGAACGTGAGGCTGCGTTGATTGCCACGCTCACAGCCAAGACACGCGCCTACGAAGGCTTCATGGACGCCATGGAGGTCCGCAAGGCCGCGGCCGAGTTGCGCTCTATCTGGGTGGCCGGCAATGAGTACCTGCAAGAAGCAGCCCCGTGGTCGGCGTTCAAGACCGACCCCGAGCTAGCGGCGGCGCAAATCCGGCTCGCGCTGAACCTGATACGCGTCTACGCCGTCCTCTCGCGCCCGTTCATCCCCGACGCCTCCGCAGCGATGTTGGCCGCAATGGGAACCGAAGATGACAGCTGGCCCGACGATATGACGGCGGCCCTTTCGGTGCTGCCAGCGGGCCATGCCTTTGCCGTTCCTGAGGTTCTGTTTGCCAAAATCACCGACGAGCAGCGCGAAGAATGGCAGGAGCGGTTTTCCGGCACACGGGACTGATCCTATCAGGCCCGCTTGAACGGCGGGCTTGACCTACACGCCCCAAGACGCACCATTAGGGCATGAAACATGTCCTAATGGCCCTAAGCCTAAACATCATCGCACTGCCCGTGCTGGCAGAAACATGCCCCGAGGCACCGCCTATTGAAGCGGATATGGACCGGCTGGTGGCACAAGTGCAGCGCGCACCGGACCAAATGGCCGCCCGCGCCCTTTCGGCTGAAATGTGGGAGCTGTGGCTGCAAGCCCCAGATGAATACAGCCAAAACCTGCTCGATAGCGCGATGGCGCGGCGCAACGTGGCCGATTATGCCGCTGCGGAGGCCGCGCTGACGTCGCTTGTGCAATACTGCCCATTCTACGCAGAGGGCTGGAACCAGCGGGCGTTTGTCCGCTTTCTGCAATCCGATTGGGACGGTGCGCTGACGGACCTTGACCAAGCGCTCAAGTACAACCCACGCCATACCGGGGCGCTGACAGGCAAGGCGCTGACCCTGATCAATGCAGGCCGGGACGACGAGGCGCAGCCCGTGCTGCGAGAAGCATTAGAGTTGAACCCGTGGCTGTCGGAACGTGCGCTTTTGCGTGGCGAAGACTTATAGCCGCTTGCACTCAGCCCAATGCCCCGGCAAAAGGTTCCTGTGTGCGGGCGTGGTGGAACGGTAGACACATGGGACTTAAAATCCCTGGGGCGAGAGCCCGTGCGGGTTCAAATCCCGCCGCCCGTACCAACCTTTCTTTGAAAAACTCGGCCCGCTTTAAACTTGGCCGAAAATCCCATCAAGCGCGTCGAGATCAAGGCTATCAGCCATATGATCCGCGAGAGCGTCCAGCGTTGCCTCGACCTGCGCACCATAGTCCATCTGAGTGGTCTGTGCGCCCAAGCCCGCTAAGAACGCTGTGCGAAACGCGTCGGCTTCAAACAAACCGTGCAGATAGCAGCCACGCACCCTGCCCGTTTCACTGGTTGCACCCACCGGCTGTCCGTGCAAGTTGAGCCAACCGCGCGCCGTGTCGGGGCCAAAGGTTTCGCCAATGTGGATCTCATAGCCAGTCAAATCGGTACCGCTGTCGGGGTGATGCGCCTGCACCCGGGCGAGATGTTTGTGCGGGGTCATGATCGTTTCGATATCTAGGTGACCAAGGCCCGCCACATCACTGGGCGCGCCCTCAATCCCGCCTGGATCCGCAATTCGGCGCCCCAGCATTTGGTAGCCCCCGCAGATGCCCAGCACATGGCCACCACGCCGGATATGCGCATGTAGATCCACATCCCAGCCTTGGGCCCGGAAGTGGGCAAGATCGGCGATTGTGGATTTTGATCCAGGGATCAGGACCAAATCAGCGTCCGCAGGCAAGGGACGGCCCGCCGTCACAATCTCAACCGAAACGTTGGGGTCCACCGATAGGGGATCAAGATCATCGAAGTTTGCAATACGGTTCAATCGCGGCACCACCACCTTGAACCCACCGGAGCGTGACGACCGGATATCCATGATATCCTCTGCCGGCAGCTTCCACGCATCAGCAAACCACGGCAGCACTCCGATTGAGGCCCAATCGGTGCGATTCACAATCTCGGTCAGGCCATCATCAAATAGGCTCACGTCACCGCGGAACTTGTTGATCAGAAACCCTTTGATGCGAGCTGCGTCCTCAGATGGCAGGATGTTTTGCGTGCCCACCAGCTGGGCGATGACGCCGCCCCGATCAATATCACCCGCCAGGATAACCGGGATATTCACAGCCTCAGCGAACCCCATGTTGGCGATATCCCCTGCCCGAAGGTTGATTTCAGCGGGGCTGCCAGCGCCCTCTACAATGATCAGGTCCGCCTCGGCCGCAAGGCGGTGAAAGCTTTCGACACATGCAGCCAGAAGGTCCGGCTTCACCTTTGCGTAATCCCGTGCCTTTAACGTGGCAAAGCGTTTCCCCTGTACAATCACCTGCGCGCCCACGTCGGTTTCGGGCTTGAGTAATACGGGGTTCATGTCGATGCGTGGGGGCACGCCTGCGGCCCACGCCTGAAGCGCCTGAGCGCGGCCAATCTCGCCCCCGTCTTCGGTGACGGCGGCATTGTTGGACATGTTCTGCGGCTTGAACGGGCGCACCCGAAGCCCTTTGCGCGCGTAATGTCGGCACAGGCCTGCAACCAACATGGATTTCCCCACGTTGGACCCTGCACCCTGGATCATGATCGCTTTGGCCATGGTCTCTCCCTTTGGGCCGTTGTGCCTTGCGCCACCGGGCAGAGCCATAGGTTTCGTACCATCAACGTGAAATTTTTATACATCTTGGGCGGTACAGGCGCGGCCTGCGCGCGCAAGGCCCAGTTGACGCCGCAGACCACATTGTATCTGCTGGCAGCCGCGCCAAAAGCCAGGACCAACCATGATCCCCATTCGCGACCATAACCCCTCCCGGCGGGTACCCTACGTGACCTACGCGCTGCTGGCGGCCAACATTCTCATCTTTTTGAGTTATGGGTTTGAACCGAACGGCCGCGCGGCGGCTATGGTCTTTGGCAGCTTTGGCGCCATCCCAATTGAGATCGCCCAAGGGTTTGAGCTGCACACCCTCGTGACATCCATGTTCCTGCATGGGGGCTGGATGCATTTGGCTGGAAACATGCTGTTTTTATACATCTTTGGCGACAACATGGAGGACCAACTGGGCCACCTGCCCTTTGCCGGATTCTACGCGATTGGCGGTATTTTGGCGACGCTGGCCCATATTGCCGTGGACCCGTTCAGTCGCATTCCCTTGGTTGGAGCATCTGGCGCGATTGCAGCCGTTATGGGGGGCTACTTGCTGCTGTTTCCCAAAGCGCGGATCGATATTTTCGTGTTCTTTGTGATCATCATCCGGATCATCCCAGTGCCTGCTTGGATGGTTCTGGCGATCTGGTTTGGCCTGCAATTGTTCAATGGCGTATCCGCAGGGAGCGCGAGCGCTGTGGCCTATTGGGCCCATGCCGGTGGGTTTATCGCAGGGTTTGTGATGACGCTGCCATGGTGGATTGCCCGGGGCGGACCGCGTTTTTGGCAACATACGCAAATGCATCCCCCTCACCCAGAGGCACAATATGCCAGATCGCATATTCCGCGCACGGGCCGACGCAACACGGGCCCTTGGGGGCCCAAGCGATGAGGGATCGGACCAAGCGCTAGGCGCGCTCGGAGTATTCCATTGTCTCGGTGTTGACGACGATGCTCTCGTCTTGGGCCACAAACGGAGGCACCATGACACGCACGCCGTTGTCGAGGATCGCAGGCTTAAAGCTGTTTGCGGCAGTCTGACCTTTGACCACTGGCTCGGTCTCTACGATCTTGCAGATAACCTTTTGCGGCAGCGAGGCGCTAAGCGCTTCGGCGTCGTAATATTCGATCACGGCTGTCATGCCGTCTTGCAAGAACGGACGACGCTCGCCCAGAATGTCTGCAGGCAGTTCGATCTGCTCATAGGTCTCGAGATCCATGAAAACCAGCATTCCGTCGGTCTCGTAGAGGAACTGCTGATCTTTTTGCTCAAGACGCACTTTTTCGATCTTATCCGCCGAGCGAAAGCGTTCGTTGAGTTTGGAGCCGTTGCGCAGGTTCTTCATCTCGACCTGAGCATATGCGCCACCCTTTCCGGGCTTCACGTGGTCGACCTTCACAGCCACCCAAAGGTGGGCGTTATGCTCCAACACGTTCCCGGGGCGGATTTCGTTTCCGTTAATTTTAGGCATTGGGCAAAACCATGGCAAAAGGTTGAACAGATCTTGGTCATGCCTATATCTGGTGGGCTGATGAAGGGCAAGCCAACGATATGCAGCAAAAGGTTGACTCGACCTATGCATATAGTGCATCCCAGACATTCGAAGTTCGCATACCCGAATCGTCGTAAAATCGTCATATTGGGCGGCACCCCGCAAATGCAAGAGCAATAAAACAGGACGGCCTATGATGGATTTCGTTGACGGAACAGCTTTCAACTTTGAGCAGGGACAACGGTCTCGCAAGCTGTTTGCCGCAGTAGTTTTGGCCGCCTTGGATGATGCCATTGCTGATGACAAGAAATACGGTAATGGCCCTGAGCAAATCGCGCGTTGGGCACGTTCGCGCGACGGACGTGAAGTCCTGTCGTGCGCAGGAATTGACCCCAATGAACGCGTCGTCTCCGGCTTGATGGATTTCGTCGGTCGCGGTGTGCGCACTTCGGTCGCGCTTTCGCGCGAAGAGAGCGAGCGCCGCAACGCCGCCGCTGAGGCCGAAGCCGCCTAAGCGACCCAGACAGAACAAAAAAAACGCCGCGCAGATCAATCTGCGCGGCGTTTTTTTATCGCATAAGTGTGGATAAAGCAGCCAGACTATGGACTAGTCAAGGTCCTCGCTCGACAGTATTTGGCGGATTTCCCGACGCACCAATTTGCGCACATTGCGCGTGATACGCTCTCCCAGCTGCCCGGCAAATTCCTCACGCACGACCTCTGCGATGATCTCGCGCAGGGTCTCCTCGTCCAGCACATCATCGCCCTCTTGCGGCTTTGGCTCAGCAGCGCGCTGAACTTTCTCCTGAGGGAATGGAATAGCTGGAGGCGGGTCTTGCGGGGCCTCAGCTACAGCAGATTGCAGGTCTTGCGAGATAGAATCATCAGACGCCTCTAGCGTCGCCACATCCATTTCCGACGGGCTCAGGCGTGCGACGGCTTCAAACGGCTCGTCCATAGAGGCCTCATCGAATGCGACCTCCACCATCGGCGCATCTGGGGCTGCCGTTTCGTCAGCTTGGGTTGAAGCGTCGCCTTGACCCGCCTCGCCATTGCCCTCAGACGTCTCCACCGCTTCTCGCTCAGCGGTACTTGCGTCGGCTGGCGCCGCAAAGGCACGCTCAAGGGCTGGATCGAGCGCAGGCATAACATCTGCGCGGCTATCACCGGCCATTGGGGCCATGAGGACATCCGCATCAGGCGCATCTTCGAGAGAGGCTTCATCCATCTCATCCAAGGGCTGCTCGGGTTGCCCTAACACGCGAATGGTTTGATAGGGATCTTCGGGCTCTGTCACGCGCAACTGCGGCGTCAAAACCAGTTTCTCGGGGCGCAGCCCCGGCATCGGAGCACGCGGCGCATGTGTACCCTCGTCACTCACCAAACGACGGATGGAGGACAAGACGTCCTCAATGTTTTGCTTGTTGGTCTGCTCGGCCATGCGTGCCCTCTCCCGTGACTTGGTGCACAGTTTACGAGGTTAACCTATCACAGCCACAAACGCATGGGCAGCCCCTGAGCATCGGCAATTTTTCTCGAATCCAACCTATCGGCTATTTGCGGTTCAAAATCCTGTCCAGACGCGCGCCCTGCTCGGAGCGGACCAGCCCGGCTGGCGTTGTGGTTATCGCGTTATAATAGTCAGTTACATCGTACCGCTCAACGTTCAAGCCCAGATGCTCAGTCGACAAAAGGCCAAGGGATTGCAGCACACTGTAGACCGCCAAATAGGCGCTTGTTTGCGCATTGAGTACCGCGTTGCGCGCATCCAGCAGCTCTTGCTCTGCATCGAGGACATCAAGTGTGGTCCGCGCGCCAAGGCGGGCCTCTTCACGCACACCCTCAAACGCGAGTTGCGACGCACGAACCTGCTGTTGCGTGGCCGTAACCTGCGCACGCGCGACCTGTAGCTGCGCCCAGGACCGCTTCACACCATCTGACACTATGCGCCCCTCTTGGGCCAAACCAAAGCGCGACGCCTCAAGTGCTGCCTGCGTCTGACGGATCAATGAATTGAGCGTGCCGCCATCATAGAACGTCCGGGAATACCGCAACCCGACGGTCCCGCTTGAGGTCTCATCTCCGTTGCGCGCGCCGGTGCTGACACTGCCTGTGACGCCAACGGTCCCAAACGTGTTGCGCTGCGCAGCGGAGGACAGCAGTTCGTTCGATTTGACCGTGTGCTGTTGGGCCAACAGGGATGGCGCAGTGCGCATCGCAATCGCTTCGGCCGCTTGGACAGTAGCAGGTATCGCGGGCGGCGACGGAGGTGTCAGCAGGGCATGCGGCGCACGACCGATGGCCAGAATGTAGTTGGACCGCTGGATCTCAACATCACCCTGCGCACTTGCCAACCCAGACCGCGCCTGCGCCAGTCGGGCACGTGCAAGCTCAACATCCGTACGAGTGACTTCGCCAACCTCAAAGCGATCCTCCGCGGCCCGCAATTCTTGCGTGATGAGCCGCAGGTTGCTTTCGCGCAAGGCCACGGCCTCTATCGCGGAGCGAAGCTGCAAAAACGCCTGAACGGCATTGAATAGGACTTGCTGTTCGACGCTCGCTAGATTTTGGCGCGCAGCCAGGACCAATTCCTTGGTCGACTCCAACCGCACGGTCCGTGAGCCTGCATCCCAAACGGTCCAATCCGCATTAACCCCAACCGACGTCGTGAATGAATCCGTAGGGCCATCGACGCCATTTTGACTGAGTGACGCAAAGTAGGACAGCACAGGCTGGAACCGTGCCTGAGCCTGCGCCACACCTTCATCGGATGAGCGCAGCAAAAACCGCTGCTGCTGAACCAGATCGGAATTGTTGTAGGCAAACACCAATGCATCCGCGAGCGAATGCGCCTTGGCCGCTATCGGCGCCACGCTCAGCCCCGCCACAAGCGTGAATGCCGCGAACCCGCGCACGGTTTTTGCTACTGAAAACATTACTCTGCCTTTCTGGTATTGCCGTAGACCCGGCCCCAGAATGGGATCAGAGCGCGAAGCCTTTTTCAAGTGCAAAGCCGGGTAGAATGGGCATCGTGGTGTTAAATGCCATGCGCCAGCTGATCCGACCGTTCGATTTATGGCCGATTTTACACGCGCCCAGCGCGCCTTCTACGAACACGGCCGCAATTCGACCACCCTCTTTGAGCTGATCTTCTATCGCGGCGGGAATAGTCTCAACCCCGCCCTCGATCACAATAACATCATAAGGGCCAGCTTTGGGTGCCCCCTCCGCCAACGGCGCGTGCAGAACGGCGACATTGTCGATGCCTTTTTCGCCCAGTGTGGCTTCAGCGTCGCGCGCCATGTCGCTGTCTTCCTCAACTGCCACAACCGCATCGACCATCCGCGCCAAAACAGCCGCCGAATAGCCCAAGCCACAGCCTAGATCGAGCACCAGCTCGTCCCGCTCCAAATCAAGCGCGTCGAGCATTTTCGCAAACCCGCGTGCGTCTGCCAGGACACGGCCGGGCGCTAGCACAATCGGCTCGTCCATATAGGCAACGGGCGCCTTATCTGCGGGCACAAAGGCCTCCCGCTCAATCGCAAGCAGTGCCTCGATTATCGGGAACTTGGTCACATCCGAGGGGCGAACTTGGGTGTCCACCATCATAGTGCGCAGAGCGGTCGTGTCGGTCATTCTCTTATCTCGCCGGTCTCGAAGGGTCAGTTGCTCTTCTCATAGCAGCCAAACTGACGCAACCGGAAGCCGAATGTGCCCCCTGCGGCTATGAGGCATCCTGCCCACGCAAGCCCTACACACCAAGATCGCAAAAAGGACACTTGAAGCCAGTCCCATGCGAGGGTAATGAGCACGCAGTTGCGTGTGCAACACGTCGGCGCAGCTACACCACAGCGCCGAAGAGAGGCGAGTTGGCGGAGTGGTGACGCAGCGGATTGCAAATCCGTGTACACCGGTTCGATTCCGGTACTCGCCTCCATTTAAAAATCAACGTGTAATCAGCCACTCAGGCATCAGCTGCTTTCTCAAACGCTAAAGCTTCAACGCGAAACCTGCTGTTTCTGGGCTCACAGCTAGGTCAATTATTGGAATTAAGAAATCCGCACGCCTTGGCGCACAAGTTCAGCCTGAACTTGTCCCAGATCTACATCATCTAAATCTGTTTTGCTCTTCACCGACAGGGCCGCTGCAACACCTGCACCTTGCCCCGCAACCGCGCAGCAGGCCATGTTTCGCGTGGCGGCATGCGCGATTTTATCGCCGCCGATGGCTCGACCGGCTACAAGTAGCCCCTTCACTTTGCGCGGCAACATCGCGCGATAGGGCACGTGCATGTAGCGCCCAGTCGTTGGAATAATCAGCACACCGTACCCATCGATGAACTCAGGATAAATCCCGATGCTATCTTCGAACCGACCCTCGTGGCGCACGTCCGCCTCGGTCATATTATAAATCGCGTCAATTTTTCGGGTATCGCGGATGCCGATACTCATCCCGAAATTGCGCAGCCGCGCGCCGCTGCAACCGGGCATGAACCGACGCAACGCTTCAATAGCGAGCATGGCTTGCTTACGACCCTCAATCTCACCTTTGGTGAGGCTATCAGGGTCCGTGCCGTCAACTTCAGCCAGATGAACAAGGTTCATATACGTCAGTTCACCTGTGTCATGCATCGCGCCCCACGTACCTGCAATTGTGTTCAGATGGGCAGGTATCACGCCATCCTCAATCGCTTTGGCAAAAGGCTTTTTAAGGAACGGCGAGAACATGTCGTCTTCTTTGCCGTCCGTTTCGACGGTCCATTCTCCGGTGGACCAATCCTTGTAGGTATGCGGATCGCGGTGCACCTCTGCCATAAAGGCTAACTTATCGACACCGGCCAGGTGGAACATAACACTGGCCGCCTGCATGTCCTCAAGCGGAGTCTTGTGCGTAGGCGCACCTGCGCGATGGGCGACATCGGCATCACCGGTCGCGTCGATCACCACTTTGGCCAAGATAGCTTCGCGACCCGCTTTTGATTCCACGATGATACCTGTCACTCGGTTATCATCCATAACGGGCGCCACGAATTGACGGTGCATCATGCCGTGAATGCCCGCCTCTTCAACCAACCGATCCGCAACCAACTTAAAGCCTTCGCTATCGATCTCATAACTGAGGGACTGTGACTCCGGCACCGCAGCACCCATGTCCTTTGCCCGGTCCTCAAACTCGCGCCCGATGCCCCCCGCCTCAACCGTCTGCTCATGTCGGTACCAAGCGAAGCCCTCAACCCCCACAACAGTGATATTTCCGCCAAAACAGCCAAACCGTTCAACCAAACAGACATCAACACCTGTGCGCGCAGCAGCTAAAGCGGCCGCAAGACCGCCCGGCCCAGAGCCCACAACAAGCACATCTGTTTTGTGGATAACGGATGTCTCTCGGGACGGTTCGGTAATTGTCTGCATGTCTAGGCTCATTCGAAATTTGGACGAATCAAACTGATATTGGATCACAATTGATTGTCCACAGCATTTTCTGATTGCGTGACCGTCTTGCGACCACGTCTGCCCACCTGCACCTATTCGCCCCCTTTCAACTTAAGGAACGCATCTATGTCGTCGTCATCGCTGTTTCGACGATTTTGTGCGGCATTGGTCGCGGCGACCAACTAACAAATATTGGCACTGGCAGGTTTGGCGTGTCGTTCCAGCCATTGGGCGCTGCGTCAGATATCAGTCAAAAGCTGTGAAACCTGCGTTGCACAGAAGTGGATAATGGTTCTCTTAGCTTTACTGCCAGTTAAATTAGCTCCAAGCTTATCGATCAGAGTTGCGACAAACCAATAAGCTCGATCCGGATCTGCTTATGTGCGGGCCTTTTCGAAATCCGCCCAAAGCGTTTTGAAAGTGTCATAATCCACGTGACCCTCTTTGAGAGGATCCAGAACCACAGCCTCAGCATTGAAGAGCCGGTCGAGTGCTATGCTCAGATGCGCGATCACATCGACCGGCACGCACACCGCCCCGTGGCGGTCGGCATGGATTAAATCACCGTCAGAGACCATCATGCCAAAAACAGTGACAGGCGTTCCGATCTCACGGATGTGAACGAACCCGTGGCTAGGCCCAACAGATCCGGCCAGCACTGGAAAGCCGTCGGGGAGATCACCTAGATCGCGCACCACTCCATTGGTTACTGCCCCGCAAAGACCAAAGACATTTTGGTGCACTTGTGCATGCACCTCCCCCCACCATGCCCCAATGGCGGCTTCGCCATCCATGTCTTCGATCACAGCGACACCGGGCCGAGGACCTGTATTCATCGCTTCAAAATAGGACATCCGGCGTGCACGGATGACCTCAGGAGGTTCAGAAGGTGGCGTTCTGCCTGCAATACGAGCCGTCCTTGCAAAGCCCACGATCTTAGCATCTGGCGGGCCAGCCCAGATTGTCGTGCGGTGTGTAAACCCGTCAAAGCCGCGTTGACCCTGAGCAACTTCAATCGCGTTGCAAATAGTGGGCGTATCACAGGTCTGCATTCGGGCAATCAATGCGCTCAGATCAGATTGACTCATTTGTGCTCCCACAAAGGCTTAGAAGTGCATTAGCATAGGTCTCCGGGTCTTCTCACAGTGCAAAGTGACCCAACCCGTCCAGCTCATAAAAATACCCACTTCGTATAAGCGAGAAATCCGTCACACAAAGACTGGCCGCGACTTTCGGGCGCAAGTAGGCGCCTATGGAGACGACAAGCGCCTGCTCGTACCACTATAGACCCAAGAGACTTGATACTGGCAGGACAGAAGCAGAGTTTCTGCCTTTAACCGCATCCAGAAGTATTTCGTCGCCCAGATTGCT
The DNA here is from genome assembly GCF_001458315.1 of Thalassobacter stenotrophicus. Taxonomy (GTDB): domain Bacteria; phylum Pseudomonadota; class Alphaproteobacteria; order Rhodobacterales; family Rhodobacteraceae; genus Thalassobacter; species Thalassobacter stenotrophicus. The sequence continues at coordinate 548,404 of NZ_CYRX01000031.1, forward strand.
TACGTGACTACGATACGGGCGCCCCTTCGCCGTAAGGCACATTAACACCACCGTACCTTCGCACCCGAACGTTGCATTGCTCTGCGTGCCCAACAAACCCCTCTAACATACAAAGCCGGGACCCGTACGCGCCTATTTCCGTCGCAGCTTCGTCAGTGGTGATTTTTTGATAGCTATGCGTCTTGAGGAACTTTCCGACCCAAAGACCACCCGTATAGCGGCCCGCTTTTTTGGTGGGCAGTGTATGGTTGGTGCCAATGACTTTGTCACCGTTAGACACATTGGTCCGGGGCCCCAAAAAGAGCGCGCCATAGCACGTCATGTTTTCGAGGAACCAATCATCTCGATCGGTCATTACCTGCACATGCTCAGATGCTATTTCGTCCGCTACTTGCAACATTTCCTCATAGGTATCGCAAACAATGACCTCACCATACTCTTTCCAACTGACACCAGCAGTATCGGCTGTCGGCAAGATCTGTAACAAGCGATCAATCTCTTGTAGGGTTTCGTGTGCCAGCTTCCGGCTATTGGTCAGAAGGACGCAAGGACTGTTGTAGCCATGCTCAGCTTGCCCAAGTAGATCGGTCGCACAAATCTCGGCGTCCACAGTTTCATCAGCAATTACCATGGTTTCCGTAGGGCCCGCGAAAAGGTCAATACCAACGCGCCCAAACAGCTGGCGCTTGGCTTCGGCGACATAGGCATTGCCCGGGCCAACCAAGAGATGCACGGGATCAATAGTCTCCGTGCCTATCGCCATGGCCCCAACCGCCTGAATACCGCCCATGACATAGATCTCATGCGCACCACCCAAACGCATGGCTGCAATAACGGCGGGGTTCGGCGTGCCATTAAATGGCGGAGTACAGGCAATAATGCGCGGCACTCCAGCGACGCTGGCCGTGGCCACCGACATATGAGCACTCGCCACCATTGGAAATTTACCCCCGGGCACGTAGCACCCAACAGATTGAACCGGGATATTCTTGTGCCCAAGAATAACGCCCGGTTGCATTTCAACCTCGATATCAAGCATCGACTCACGTTGTGCCTGGGCAAAACGACGTACGTTCTCTTGGGCGAACTTGAGATCAGCTAAGTCCTGGGGGCTAACCTGCGCGATCAAGTCATCAATCTCAGCTTGAGAAAGCCGGAAAGCTTGAGGGCTATATCCGTCAAACTTCTCCGACAGCGCCCTAACCGCCGCATCCCCTTTTACCTCGATCTCTTTCAGTGTTGCTTCAACGACTTGTCTCGTCTTGGCATCATCTTCACCACGCTCAGCATCAGATTTTCCGCGTTTGAGATATTCGATTGTCATTTACTCTCTCCTACACGCCGCCGAGGGCATCAAATGATTGAATGGGCGCCGTCATGCCCATGATTTTGGAGTTCGAAAATTTTGGAATGTTCACGTCACGTGTCGTAGGCAACATCTTGGGACAGGCCCGCACCCGATGAACGTTTGGAAATCATCCAAAAAATACAAACAAGTGCAAAGCCGCTGATGGTTGCGGGCCAAATGGGAAACAAAAGAAGGATGGCAGGCACAGACCAAAGCAGGCTCGAGAACCGCCCAAAGATCGGCTGACCCGCAAAGAACGCCGCAACACTAATCGTAAAGCCCAAACCCGCCAGAACAGCCATAACAATGGATGCAGGCCCACCTTGCAACAACAAACCGGGATAGATGAGCATCAGCATTGGAATGGCATATGCCGTCACACCCAAACGAAGTGACTCGCTCGCGACACCTGTCCAAGGCGTTTTTGCAACCGTTGCCGCCACAAAAACCGCGACACATACAGGCGGGGTAATCACCGACAGGACAGCATAATAAAGAACAAAGAGGTGGACTGTAATCGGCTCCAAACCTTGCTGGATCAAAACAGGCGCAAAAACAGCGGCAACAAGAACGTAAGCCGCAGACGTTGGCAGCCCCATACCGGCAATCAAACATACAACTGCCATAATGATCGCGATCAAGATGAGGTTGCCGTCAGCAAGTGCAAGGATCGACGACGTTACTGCAACGCCCACTCCCGTAAGATTGACGATCGCGACAAAAACCTGTGCAGCGACCAACAAAACCCCAACGATAACCACACCCTTACCCCCATCTTCGAGGGCGCGCAGCAACGTGAAAACAACTTGCTTCAGATTTCCGCCAGACGTCAGTGTCGCCAGGGTATAAGCGCCAATAATCCCGAGCATTCCGTAACAAGCAGTCAGCTGGATTGAATTGCCGTTGTAGATGCCGAACGCTAGACCCGCGATCCCAGCCACAATCGGGCTCATGCGACGCCAATTCAAAGCCTCGCGCCAATCAGGCAATTCGCTTTGCGACACGGCACCTAAGCCCGTGCGCTTGGCGATCAGGTGGATTGTTGTGAAGACACCAAGATAGAACAAAAACGCGGGCAGAACGGCAATCGCCGCGATGGTCCAGTAATTAACCCCCACTAATTCTGCCATAACAAAGGCAGCGGTACCCATAATCGGGGGTGCAAGTTGGCCTCCGGTTGAGGCGACGGCTTCAACCCCACCTGCAAAGCGCGGCGGGTACCGCAGGCTTTTCATCAGCGGAATTGTGAAGTTTCCGGTCGTTGCGATATTGGCGACGGATGACCCCGAAATGGATCCAAAAAGCCCAGATGCTATCGTCGCAATTTTCGCAGCCCCACCTGGACTTTTCCCACCTGCGCGTGCGCTCAGGTCGAAAAACGTTTGACCGGCCCCAGTGTGCAAAAGTAGCGCCCCGAACAAGATAAACGCAGCAAGCGTCGTAGAGGCGATAGACACAAGCATACCCCAAAGCCCACGATCCGACAAAAAGATGACTTCCGTCAAATAGCCAGTATCAAAACCACGGTGCCCAAACGCGCCCGGAATGCTTTCGCCAAAGAACGCGTAGACAACCACACCGCCAACGATGAGGGGGAAAATGAAAGACGCGCTTCGACGCGCCATTTCGAGGATAACCAAAAGTGTGCCAAACCCGAGAAAAATATCGATCTGCTCCGCGAAGGGCAGATCCGTCATAATGCGTTCAAAGTTCACAACAATATACGAGGTTGAAGCGACAACGAATGCGCACATCGCAAAATCGATAGCCGCCCCAACAGGCCGCCACGTTTTTCCGCGCCCAAGGGGAAACAGCAAAACACTGAGTGGAATGATCATAGCGACAAAAATGGCCCGCTGGATCAACGTCTCAAAGGAACCGAAAAACGATGTATAAAAGACAAACAGCCCAATTGTTATAGCAAGGATTGCCGCCAGCCACTCAGAACGGCTTTGCGGGGCGCTCGCGTCTTCTATCATCTGCGACATATTCGTTTCCCTGTCAGAAAAGGCCCCGACGCCGCAGGCTTTGCAGCGTCGGGATATCAGCTCACTTCAGCGCATCAGGTACTGTGAGGCCGATTTCCTCAAAGTAGCGGATCGCACCTGGGTGCAGCTTGGACGTTGCGTATTGCAGCGTCAGCTCGGCAAGGTTCTGACCCTTGACGTTTGGAAAGGCCGTGGCTTGCTCAATATCGTCTTCCATCACAGCCTTTACGATGTCGTAAGCCACATCATCAGGCAGGTCAGGACGTGCAGACACACCAATCATAAAGCCCCAAGTTGTGTAAGGCCCGGAATTTTCCATCTCACCACCGGGCATGTCCACGATGGACAGCTCAGGCAGATCTTCGCGGATTTTACTGGTTTGCTCATCCGAAAGACCGAGAACCTGAACGGGCGTAAACGTCGCAATATCAGTTGTCAGCGCATCGAAGCTGGTGCCAACGGCGGATTTGATGAAGCCTGCCGCACGGTTATCTTTGATCGCTCCGGCCAGTTCACCGTTGGAACCACGGACCCAGTCGGGCTCAAAGCCAAACAGTTTCATGACGTCGATTGATGTGGCTTCCGTCGAGCTACCGCGCTGTCCAGGGCCGAAACGAACCCCATCCAACTCCGCGAGAGACGACACGCCAGAGTCTTGGCGAACGACCACGTTTTGAGGTGCAAGAGAGTAGGCCCAGAGCAATTTCGAAGCGATAGGCGCACCATCAAAAGTCTTGATGCCTGCATTCGCGTGGTAAAGGGCACTGGTCGTGATCAGCCCAATATCCAACTGGCCGCGGTCCATCCGCTTTAGGTTATCAACAGTCGCACCTGTCTCTACGACCGAGGCCTGATAGTTATCGCCGGCTTGGTTCACGACCTTCGCAATAGCTGCGAAATAGGCGTAGTGAGCGCTTTGTGCGTTGGTCGCACCGAACGCGAGACGCTCTTGCGCCGATACCGCCATCGGAACAGCCGCAACAGATACAGCTAAAACCACAGGTTTCAGAATTTTCATCACATTCATAATACATCCTCCTTGCTGGGAGTGGTTGTGCGAATTAGCTCCGCAATCATTTCCACAACAATAGGGGTAGCGTGGCCCCATTGTTCCGCAAGAAAAATATAATTACGATGAAATATTTCAGCCGCTTTGGCGTTCAATGAAGCCACATCTCACCATACGCAATGCCCCTGTGGTATCCGGTTCCTGCCAAATTTCTTCTACAAGGCTGAGTGCGTTGCTCACCATTTGGCGTATGCGCTGGCGGAAGGTCGTTAATTGATAAGATGTCCAGGCTGCCATTGGCACATCATCAAAACCGATGATTGAGATGTCTTTTCCCGGAACCATTCCAGCCAGCCTCGCGGCATCAATCGCAGCAATCGCCATTATGTCGTTGGCGCAGAATAAACCCTCTGGGCGATTGCGACTATCCAACAACAATCTGATCATATTGAATGTCACACCATAATCGTATTGGCCTAGACCCTCAAAGCTAAGTCCAGCGTCATGCCGCGCAAGTTCATCCAAAAAACCCCGCCGACGCTCAAGGTGAGTGGATGTATCCGGAACACCACCTACAAACCCAATAGACGCGCAGTTCCGGGACACGAACCGCTTTGCCGCCAACATACCCCCGTTATAGTTGTCTGTGCAGATCGCATTTGTATTCGGGTCAGCCTGCACCCGATTGAACAACACAACCGGTATACCGCGACGCTTACACTCTTGCGCCAACTCTGATGATAGATTTGCAGAGGCGATGATTGCCGCATCAGAGCCGCTCTTCATGACCTGAGAAATCGCACTATCCACGGTCTTACCTTCAGCAACAACGTGAACGAGCATTTCATACTTGAGCCTGCCTATCTCAGCAGCGAACGTTTCTAGGGCACTTGCGTAGAACGGATTGGAAATGTCTCCGACCACAATAGAAATCGTGCGCCGGCCTTCACGCCCCCTCATCCTCTTTGCGGGTGGTGCATAGCCCATTTCTCGCGCGGTAGCCAAAATTCTGCGGCGCAAGTCCGTATTTATCGTTGATTCCGCCCGAAAGGCTCGGGAGACGGCTGCTGTTGAGGTCCCACAGAGATCCGCGACGTCTTTGGCAGTTTTTTTCATCAGACCGTTTGAAAATTTCATATAAAGCGGACGTTAGGTCAGCTATTTCCACAACGCAATCCTGCCAATGCTCCCTTCTACGAGCTTCAGCATCTGAAAACCTTTAGCCATATTCACCGGCGGCAGAGAGCTTCTCAGCGCACGGCATGCCAAAGGTGTCTATCGGGCGTAGCAATTATGAGGCGGGGTATTGGTGTCCATGTTTTCGATACGAATGGAATGGCCGCGCCGCCTAATCAGACTGTAGGAGTGAGCAAATCTCCCTCTCAGCACTCACACACTATGGCCCGCTATAGGCCACGATGATCGCCCGTACGAACCTGAACGCAGCTACGCACATCAGTCAGTCTCAAGCATTCTCTTCGGCATTGCCCATCGACAGCACTTAAATTGGCGGAGGCCATAGACGCTTGCGGGGCACTGTAAAACGTCGTCAGGTTGTATACCCACCTGTAATGAGGACCAAAGCTGACGGGCTGCGACCCGTCCGCGACAGGTCATATTTGGGCCAGCCTGCCCGCCTATACCGAGCAGACCTTGCTCCCTTTAGGAACGCTTGCCACTCAAATAGCACCAGCAGTTCAAGTCTCTTTGACGAGCACCTTGTGCCTTTACTAATCCGTGAAACCGATATTCTTCTAAAGATATCCCAATACGCCCCAAAGGCTCTCAAGCAATGTCGCTCACGCAGCTCACTATACTGATTTAATGTAAGTATTGAGAACGATCGTATAGCGCCTCACAAGACACTGAGCACATTTGATACCTGCCCACGCCTGAAAATCTGGCAACAGCCACCCGTTCGAAGGGAGCACGAGAACATAAGATGCGGTTCGATTAGAGCCGTTTCTTTATGCATCAGGTCGCCCACTGCGGCTTTCCCAAGGCCACAAATCACCAATGCCCCACTCAAAACTGCGCACAACCTAGCAAGGCCGCGCCGTCTTCATCGACTACAAAAAGGGATGGGGTTTCTTGCAAACGAAATCTGCAAGGTTCTTGGAACACCTTAATCAGCCGCTCAGGCGCGCATTCGGATATGGCCCTGGCGACACTACCGGCTAGAAAAGTCCCGTGGGATGGCATGTAGCTCAGTGAAAAATCCCGCAGAAGCAGGCCCAATAGTGCTGCATACGTATCGATTGCAGCGGTCATTTTCGTTTTGCCGGGGGCGCCGTAATGACTAATGGCGACTTCGCCGGTGACATTTTCTGAGCCTGTGAAGAGACGACAGAATGCGGTAAGGCCGCGACCCGAAAACAACGCTTCAACCGTTAGAAATGCGTCCGGATTACAGGAACATTCGTGCAACTTAGAAACGATCGCTGAGGGCATTGAGATATGCCCCGCCTCGGCTGGGGGGCAGACGGTCCATTGGTTTTTGGTAATCACCTGACTGATGTTGCATCCTGTCCCCACGCCAACGACCAAGGCCTGTCCGTTGGCATAGGGGGCGCTGAGTTGACCGCATAGCGGCACCACCTGATCTGCTCCTAGCATTGGCACAGCGTACCCCAATGCCCCAAGGTCGTTCAGTAAAACAACCCGTTCGCACGCAAAGACCTGCGCCAGATCATCCGCGTTAATTGTCCAATTGCGGTTGGTCAATTTGGCGCGGCCCGCGTGAACGGGGCCTGCAACCGCGATGACCATTTCATCGACCGTAACGCCCCGATGGGCATCACAGTACGCGCGCAGCAGATCAATCAGGCTATCCCAGTCCGTGTTGGAAAACCGCTGAACGGACCCCTTATCGATCACACCATTCGCGCACAAAGCAACGCGGGCATTTGTGCCGCCAATATCCGCAACAAGCCGCATGGCTTAGTTCAAACGCTCGCCGGTTTCGGGTGCAAAGTAGGACACCTTGCCAAGATCAAACACGAGGTTCAGGTTTTGCCCTGCGACCGCCCCTGTTTCGGCATGCAGGCGCGCCGTGACATGCTTGCCACCCAATTGCATCACGGCAAAAGTGTCCGCGCCCGCAGGTTCAACAATATCGATCAGGCAATCGGCCTCTTGGCGTCCTTCGCCCCCGCGCAAGGATGCATCGGCAATATCTTCGGGGCGCACGCCCAAAATGACATCTTCGGGCAAGTCTTTGTTCTTGGTGTCGATCAAAGTGATCGGATCGCCGGACTTACTCGCGATTTCAATTTCGACACCCTTCCCGTTTGCTTTGGTCTTGGCTGGGATCAGGTTCATCGCGGGACTGCCCATGAAATCGGCGACAAACAGGTTAGCGGGGTGATTATAAATCTCGGACGGGGTGCCGATTTGTTGGATCACGCCGCCTTTCATCACCACAATCTTGGTCGCCAATGTCATCGCCTCAATCTGGTCATGAGTTACATAGACCATCGATGCGCCAAGGCGCTGATGCAATGCCTTAATCTCAGTGCGCATTTCCACACGCAGCTTGGCGTCAAGGTTGGACAGCGGCTCGTCGAACAAGAACAGCTTTGGATCACGCACAAGGGCGCGCCCCATCGCAACACGCTGACGCTGACGCTGACCGCCGGACAATTGTCCCGGTTTGCGGTTCAACAGGGGCTCAATCTGTAGTTGGGTGGCAACGTGCGCCAGCTTTTCGTCCTGCGTCGCCTGATCAACGCCGCGCACTTTCATCCCAAAGGTGATGTTTTTGGCGACCGTCATCGTCGGGTAAAGGGCGTAGGACTGAAACACCATTGCGATGTCTCGGTCTTTGGGGCTGACGTGGGTCATGTCTTTGCCACCGATGCTCAGCTGCCCGCCTGTGATAGGCTCAAGCCCAGCAATACAATTGAGCAGCGTGGACTTACCACAGCCGGAGGGACCGACCAAAACAAGGAAGTCACCCTGTTCGATCGCGACATTGATGTCTTTCAGGATTTCAACGGACCCATAGCTTTTGAACAGGTTGTTGATTTCTAGGATGGGGGCCATTGGGTTAACCTTTCACGGAGCCTGCGGTCAAACCGCGGACGAAGTATTTACCAGCGACGACATAGACAAACAGGGTCGGCAAAGCGGCGATGATCGCTGCGGCCATATCCACGTTGTATGCTTTGACGCCAGTGGTTGAATTAACGATATTGTTGAGGGCGACAGTCACAGGCTGCGTGCCTGCTTGGCTAAAGGACACACCGAACAGGAAGTCGTTCCAGATTTGGGTGAATTGCCAAATGACGGTCACAACGATGATGGGCAGCGAAAGCGGCAGAAAGATCGACCAGAAGATGCGGAAGAACCCTGCGCCATCTACCTTTGCGGCCTTTGTCAGCTCCGATGGGATCGACACATAGTAGTTGCGGAAGAACAATGTGGTGAACCCAAGCCCATAGATGACGTGGACAAAGATCAGCCCCGGAATGGTCCCTGCCATTCCCATCAAACCCAACATGCGGGCCATGGGCAGCAAGACGACCTGAAACGGGATGAAGCAGCCAAACAGCATAAGAGCAAAGAACAGGTTCGCTCCTTTGAAGCGCCACTGGGCGACGACATAGCCGTTTAAAGCACCGATCAAAGTCGAGATCAGAACCGCAGGGATCGCGATCAGGACAGAGTTCCAAAAGAACGGACGCACGCCTTCGCACTGGATGCCGGTACACGCACCGGACCACGCTGTGCGCCACGCATCAAACGTGACTTCGCGCGGCAGCGATATCAAATCGCCGGTCCGGATTTCGTCGAGGCTTTTGAAGGATGTTATGACCATCACAAACAGCGGCATCAGGTAGAACAGCGCGAACAGACCCAGCATGATGTACAGCGCCCAGCGTAATAGGATGTTGGCCGTACGGCTGCCCGATCGAGGAGAGGTGTAAGACAGATCAGTCATCTTTCGTCCTCAGTTCTGAGTAGAGGTATGGCACCACGATCGTAAAGACGACCATCATCATGATCATCGCAGAACTGGCCGCTTGGCCAATATCGCCGCGCGAAAACGCCATTGTGTACATGTATGTTGCCGGCAGGTCGGTGGCATAACCGGGACCGCCCCCCGTGAGAGCAATAACCAAATCGAAGCTTTTGATCGCGAGGTGCGACAGCACGATGAAAGCTGACAAGAAGATCGGAGCCATCGCTGGAATAATGATCGCCGTGTAAACGCGCCATGTCGGAATACCGTCAACTTGGGCCGCTTTGATGATCTCTTGATCCACCGACCGCAGACCAGCCAGAAACAGCGCCATCACAAAACCAGAGCTTTGCCAAATCGCCGCAATGACAACCGTATAAATCGCCATGTCCGGATCAACGAGCCAGTTGAAGGTGAAGTCCTCAAACCCCCAACCGCGCACTGTGGCCTCTAGGCCCAAACCTGGGTTCAGGATCCATTTCCACGCCGTACCGGTCACAATCATCGAAAGCGCCATCGGATAGAGGTAAATCGTCCGGATCGCGCCCTCTGTGCGGATGTTCTGATCCAGCAGAATGGCAAGGATCAGGCCAAGAATCATTGCAATCACAATGAACAAAAAGCCGAACACAAACAGGTTGGTGAACGCGGTGTCCCAGCGGGGGGAGGCAAACAGACGGTCATACTGGATGAAACCATCAATCTCATATCTTGGTAAAAGCCGCGACCGCGTCAAAGACACCCAAGCCGTCCAAGCGATAAAGCCATAGACGAAGATCAGGACGACGATGAACGAGGGGGCCAAAACCAATTTAGGCATGTGTTCTTCAAGCCACTTGGTCATTGGATTATCCTTAAAAGGTCCTCCCCCACGCGAACGTGGGAGAGGAAGGGAGGAGACTTTTACATGCTGTTCGCGATTGCGTCAGCCAACATCTGAACGGCATCCGCCGAGGACATGTCAGAGTTAAAGTGTGCCGTCACAGTATCGGTGATTGCACCCGCCTGCGCGCCACGAAGCGCCATACCGTGGGCGTAAGATGGCAGGAGCGAACCACCTTCGTTGCTTGCGGCCATGTCGTCAGCAGACAGAACTGCACAGCTGTCGAAGTTGTCCAGTGCTACGTCTGTACGCACAGGGATCGAACCTTTGTTCAGGTTGAACACTTCTTGGAAGCTTTCCCCAACAACCAGTTCGGCCAACAGGGCCTGCCCGGCTTGCTTGTCGTCACCATCGACGGCGAACATTGCAAAGCTGTCCACGTTGTACAGGAAGCCTTCGCCCGGTGTGGACAGGCACAGGAAGTCTTCGCCCGGCACTTTGCCAGCGGCCATGAATTCACCCTTGGCCCAGTCGCCCATGATCTGGAACGCGGCTTCGCCGTTCATGACCATAGCTGTTGCGAGGTTCCAGTCACGACCGGAGAAGTTTTCATCAACGTAGCCGCGCATGGTGCGCATTTGGTCAAAGACCGCGACCATGTCGTCAGACTTGAGTGTGTCCATGTCCAGCTCAACGAATGCTTTGCGGAAACCGTCAGAGCCGAGGATGCCCAAAGCAACGGCCTCGAACACTGTCGCGTCCTGCCATGCCTGACCACCGTGTGCGAGTGGGATGACACCAGCCGCTTGCAGCTTGGTCGCAGCCGCGTTGAACTCATCCCATGTGGTGGGCATGTCGATGCCATTGGCCGACAGCACTTCGGCGTTCGCCCAAATCCAGTCAACACGGTGCACGTTTACAGGTGCCGCACACCAAGTGCCCTCACACTGCATGTGGCCCGCGATAGCCTCAGGCAGGATTTTGGACCAGTTGTTGGCCTCAGCAACAGCTGAGATATCAGCCAAAACGCCCTCTTCGTACCATTCTTGAATGGCTGGGCCTTTGATCTGCGCCGCTGTCGGTGCGTTGCCCGCAAGTACGCGTGCGCGCAGGGCTGTGCCCGCCGCATCGCCGCCACCGCCAGCAACGGGCATGTCCGTCCATGTGCCGCCGTTTGCGGCGAACTCTTCTTGCAGAACAGCGACCGATTTTGCTTCGCCGCCAGATGTCCAGTAATGCAGGACTTCAGCTTCAGGCGACGCATGACCGTCCGCGAATGCAGCTGTGGATGCAACGATCGCCATACCAGACACTGCGCCTAGGAATTTCATAGTCATTTCGTGATTTCCTCCCAGAAATTTTGTGCCCCGCTGTGAGGCAGGTGCGCAAATTATTGGAGAGCCTCACATAGCATTGCAATCAGCGCAGGGCAGGTATTCAGAGCGGTTTCGGCATTAATCGCGGATTTTGTTACACGTTGTTACGTAGTGCTCGATTTTGTTGCACAGTGTTACATATGGGGCGTTAACTGCTCTGCCAGCCTATAAGTTAAGCATCCTAGAAAGGCATATCATGGGTATCCCGCGGCTCCTCGTCGTTGATGATGATTCTGACATGCGCCAGATGATGACGCAGTTTTTACGCCAGAACGGCATGATTGCATTGCCAGCTTCATGCGAGCGTGAGGTACAGTCGCATCTAAATGAAGGGCGTGTGGATCTCATCTTGCTGGACGTGATGCTGGGGGATGAAAACGGCCTCGAAATCTGTGGCCGCTTGCGTGACGAACAAGATGTGCCCGTGATTATGGTATCCGCCCTGTCGGCTGATCATCAGCGTATGAAAGGTTATGCGGTGGGCGCGGATGACTACATCGCGAAACCCTTTAACCCCGACTTGCTATTGGCGCGGGTCAAGGCCGTCTTGTCGCGGGCACGGCGCTCATCATCCCTCGTGCACCGACGCAACACCAAAACCTTTACATTTGCGGGCTGGACCTATCACGCCAAAACCGAAGAGGTTTTATCGCCCGACAATGTCCAAGTGGCCCTGTCACGCCGTGAAACCGCACTTTTACAAACGCTGTTGGCCAACCCACATATTCCGCTGACCCGTGCCGAAATTGCGACCGCACTGGATGTCACGGGCACGTCCTCACAATCTCCCGAAGCTATGGGGCGCGCCATCGACGTTTTGGTTGGCCGCCTGCGTGGTAAGATCGAAGCAAACCCCAAGGCCCCCCTCATCCTCAAGACAGAACGCGGCGTTGGCTACGTCTTTTCCGTTGATGTCGTGGACCAAGACGATTGATCGGTACCCTGTCGAGCCTGCGCACGATCGGTCTGATCCTCGTGAGTGCTGCCTTTCTGGCGGGCGGGGTCTCTGTCTGGCTTTGGACCCAGTCGACCGCCAATTGGCGTGACCATCAAAGTGCAGCATATATCGCGGGTGTTACGCTTTATGACGCCCTGCAAAACGGGACGGCTCCGCCAGCGGGGGTGACACTTCGGGCGCTCTCCCGCGAGGATCAAGCCTTTGCAGCGACAGGGCAATTCCGCCAAATAACCGGCACCACATCCGCGTCACGCCTCACGATTATTCCCATTTCTGCCGACATCACCCCGCAGCGTGTCGGGGCACCTTTGACGCTCGCGATTTTATCCCCTGATATCACCTACAACATTGCTGATCTGCCCAACCGCGACGGCCAGACAGCCGCCGAAACAACCGGTGCTGTGACACGCAAATTCGCGTCCTTTTGCAGCGACCCGGTGGTCATTGCAAAACTGGGTGACGCACCTTGGCTGAGCATCGACGGCGCACAGGTGTGGGGGTGTGAGGCGAACCCCGCTGACTGGCGGCTCTTGGCGGTGTTGCTGGCGGTTTTGTCGATGGTGACGATGATCACTCTGACGTTGAACCTGTCGTCAGATTTTACAGCGTTCGCAGATCAATTGCGCAACCGCCGCCGCCTTGGCGGCCCCACGAAATACGATGCAACAGGCCCCCAAGAACTGCGCGAGATTGTCAGAGCCGTGAACAGCTATCTTGAGGTTGAGCGCGACCAACTGGCCAGCCGCGCGGCAGTCCTGTCGGGCGTCAGCCACGACCTTGGCACCCCCGCAACACGCCTGCGGTTACGTGCCGCCCTGATCCCAGACCAAGACCTGCGCCAAAAATTCGAAAACGACATCGACAGCATGACAAACATCATCGAAAGCGTGCTGACCTACACCAATGCGGAAATGAACGCGGAAGCCCCCCGCAAGCTTTCACTGACCTCGCTCGTGGATGCGATTGTGGCAGATTACCAAGACGTCGGGCGGCCCGTCATGCTGCAACAAGCCAAAGAGGTGATCGTACATGGCGGACGGTCGATCTTTATGTCGCGTCAAGGCCAAGGCGTCGTGCCGTCTGAAACCGACATCATCGTCTTTGCGCGCCCCGTGTCGCTGCAACGCGCAATCACCAACCTGATCGAGAACGCGCTGAAATACGGCCGCCGGGCGCATGTGTCGATCACGGCCACCGCCCTGACAGCCACCGTGGTGATTGAGGACGAAGGCACCCAAACATCCGCGCAAGACATCGAAGCCCTGATGGCCCCCTTCCAGAGGGGCGAAGACACCGCCACCATCGATGGACATGGCTTGGGCCTGACAATCGTTGCAACGATTGCCAAGCTGCACGGTGGTTCACTCGTGTTTGAAGACGTTTCTCGCGGCGTAGCTGCAAAGCTAGAAATTCAGCGCAACTGATACCGTCGTGATGCGGGCCCAACTTGTGCGGGCCTCATCGCATCCGATCGTCACAAACGTCAGCGCGCAATCACTTGCGCTTTGGCGCTCCTTTTCCCCCCTTGGCGGCTTTCGCCTCGGCGGTGCGGACCCGGTTCTTTTTGCTGTTGGATTTGCCTTTGGGCGGTGGCGGACCTTTGGGGCCATCACCGCGCGGCTTGTAGCCGCCAGCACCGTCGCCTTCACCGCTGGACTTTGGCTTTCCCTTATAGCCTCCCGCAGCAGCACCCGGCTTGTCGGCACGTGCTTTCCAAGGGGCATCAGACGCCTCACCTTTGGGCTTTGCTCCATAAGGCTTAGCGGGCTTGCGATCCTCAGGCTTTGGCTTGCGCTTGCGTGGCTCGGGTGCGTCGTTCCAATCAACAGGGCGGGTGTCGCCTTTGCGATGTGCGGGCTTTGATTTCGGCGCGCGGTCGGGACGTCCGCCCTTGAAATCCGGCACATTGGGCGCCTGATCCAAGCGCGTGATCACCTTGGTGCCCTCAACCTTCATGCTCGGCCCAATGGAGGCCAAGAAGCCATCAACACTGGCCTGACGGATCTCAACATAGGACTCATTATCCGCGATGCGGATTGCACCGATATCGTCTTTGCTGACGCCGCCCGCCTTGCAGATCATCGGCAAAAGATGACGTGGCGATGCATTGTCGTTGCGCCCTTCCGACACAGAGAACCAGACACTTGGCCCAAACGGCGCGCGCGGTTTACGCTCTTCGTGTTGGACCGCCCCAATGTCTTCGGGTGCGGAATGGCGCGTCTGGTACTGGCGCATATAGGCCGCTGCAATCTGCTCTGCCGAGAACTGCGCAACCAATTTGTCCACGGACGGACGCTCACCTTCGGTGATCTCTTGCTGCCAATCGTCCGCTGCCAACATGCGCACTTCGTCACGCTCATACACTTCTGCGGCCGAGGGTGCAGACCCCCAGTTCGCATTCAGTTTGGCCATCTTCAAAAGCCGCTCGGACTTTTTGCGGGTCGAGGGTACTACAACCAGTGCGCTGACGCCTTTGCGCCCTGCCCGACCTGTCCGGCCAGACCGGTGCAACAACGTTTCGTGGTTATTGGGCAGTTCCGCATGAACAACCAAATCCAGCTTGGGCAGGTCGATCCCACGCGCGGCCACGTCCGTGGCAACACAAACCCGTGCACGCCCATCGCGCATGGATTGCAGCGCATTAGACCGCTCGCTTTGTGTCAGCTCACCCGACAGGGCCACCACGGCAAAGCCACGGTTGGACAAGCGGGCCGTCAGGCGTGACACCATCGCGCGCGTGTTACAGAACACAATCGCGTTGGGAGCCTCATAGTACCGCAGAACGTTGATCACCGCGTTCTCAGCATCACGCGGGGATACGGACATCGCGCGGTATTCGATATCGGTGTGCTGCTTTTGCTCACCCACAGTAGAAATCCGCTGCGCATCATTCTGGTAGGTCGATGCCAAACCAAGGATCGACTTAGGCACGGTCGCTGAGAACAGGAGCGTCTGACGCTCAGATGGGGTTTGCTCTAGGATGAACTCAAGGTCCTCGCGGAAACCGAGATCCAGCATTTCGTCCGCTTCGTCCAAGACCACAGACCGCACAGTCGTCAGGTCAATGGAGCCGCGCATAATGTGGTCGCGTAGACGTCCGGGGGTGGCCACAACGATATGAGCACCACGCGCCAAGGCGCGCCGTTCGTCGCGCATGTCCATGCCGCCCACACAGGACGCAAGCGATGCGCCAGCATCGGCATAAAGCCATCCTAACTCCCGCTTGACCTGCATTGCCAATTCACGGGTCGGTGCAATCACAAGCGCGAGCGGCGTTTCTGCCTGCCCGAATGTGTCATCCTCGCCCAGCAGTGTTGGCGCGATCGCCAAGCCAAACCCGATGGTTTTGCCCGAACCCGTTTGGGCCGAAACCAATAGATCCCGACCTTGCATATCCGGCTGGGTGACCGCCTCTTGGACAGGGGTCAAGGTATCGTAGCCCTTGCGGGCCAGCACGTCTGCGATCGTTTTTTTCAAGTCGGAAGCTCTTTATATAGGGCAAGTGGTATGCGCCGCTGTGTTCACAGGCGTTGCGTCATCCATGGGTGAAGGCCCGGCTCTACCGAATGGGGCGTCTTTTGTATAGGGCTGGTCTTGGGTCCAAATGCCGCGCGACTGGGTTATTTCGGCGATTTCGACCTGCCGGGTGGACAATTAGCCCCCAAACAGCGCTAAATTTCGAGCCAACCTGCCGTTACGATACACAAGGCCGTGCGACCCTCAATCGACCGACTACGGCAAAAAGAAGGATGCAGCCCAATTCCCGGCACGCAATTTGCTGTGCCAACGCACCCATTCGCGCCACAACGCCCACGAGACACCGACACCCGATGCCACATTCCCTTCAGAAAAAGCCAAACTGGCGACCCGGCGTTTCGCTGCGTCCGGATGTATCTGGTGGCCGTATCTGGGTTCAGAACATCAAGATCGACAACAAACCGCGCATCGTTGAATTGGGCCGATTTCCTGAGATCGGATTGCCCGAGGCACGCGCGCGCGCCGAACAAAACAGTCAAAAAGTTGCCTCTGGTGTCAATATTTTATCCACACTGCGCCGCAGTCATGAGCAATATTTGAAACAACAAATCGCTGAGTTGAATACGCGCCTCAAAAGTGACGATCCTGCGCCAGACGCTGACACCGCGATTGATGTCAGTACACCTGCCGAAGAGCCCCCCGCCACCGCACCAACATCGCACCCTGCCCTCGTTCGGCGCGCACCCAAGACCGACAGCCCCCCGCCCGCAGTGGCAGCGACCTCAGCCGTGCAAGACACACCTGCTCCAACCCCACCGCGCCACAAAGTCAAAGCGCCAACGCTCCCGCACGAAAATATCCGCGGTCGAGACTATTTTAGCTAAAAGGAAGATAAATAATGTCCCTCACCGCGACACATGACGCCCTGCGTGCGCTCAAACTCGACGGCATGGCAGAAATGTTCAGCGAATTGGCCGAGAACGAAGCCAATCGTCAGGCTGATCCGGTAGAGTGGATCCGCCTCATGGCCGAGCAAGAGCAGCAGAACCGCGGCGAGCGGCGTTTGCAGTCACGCCTTCGGGCCGCAAAACTGCGCGATGACACCGCGCGGGTCGATCTGATCGACTATGCGACCAAGCGAAACTTAGATCAGGCGCAACTCAACTCCCTCGCGCAGGGACAATGGATCGCAGAGCATCGCACCGTTCTAATCACCGGGCCCTGCGGGGTGGGCAAATCCTACATCGCCTGCGCCTTGGGCCACGAAGCCTGTCGGCAGGACAAAGCGGTCCTCTATTTCCGCATGCCGCAGTTATTGGCGGAACTCGACAACGCCCATAAGGCCGAGCAGTTTGACCGGGTGTTCAACAAAATCGTGCGTGCGGATGTGCTGATCCTTGATGATTGGGGGCCAGACATCATGACACCAGCCCAACGTCGCGACCTGATGGAAATCGTTGACGCCCGATATGAACGCAAGGCCACCGTCGTGACCAGCCAACTGCCCGTCGACAAATGGTATGACATGATTGCCGATCCGACGCTTGCTGATGCGATCTTGGATCGTTTGGTGCACCGCGCGCACCGGATCGCGATGGACGGCCCATCCATGCGGAAATAGCACCACGCGCCCCACAAGGCGTCCCAGGCGCTCTTTAGATACCGCGCACCCTTTCCTTGGTGGCGCCCTTCGATTTCAACCATTTGTTAACCAAGGATTGGATAGATGAGAGGCGCGCAACGCATTGAAACAGAACGTCTTCCGCTCCCCGCGACGAAACCTGTGTTCACATGGCCACAGTTCACCTGAACTATCTTTTGCAAATTACTGTTCGCAAAGGAAAACCAGTACGTTCGCGTCAGAAACAAAAGGTAGCACCACGTCATGGCATATCACACGAAGAACGGAAGTGAGTTCGTCGGTTTGCGCGTAAAGCACGGCGGCCGCATGCAAGTTGTCTATGACGCGATCAAAGGGCAGCGCTTGATCCTCGACATCAAGAACAAGCATCCCAAGGAAAGCGTGATCCACGAAGCGCTTCGCGAGGGTATCGGTTCGAAAAACGTCCTACATGGTGTGATGAGCGCGCTAAATGCTCGCTCCATTGATGTCGATCTCGCAAGCTAAGTCACTTTAGATCACCCAACGAGCCGCAAAAGATTACTTGAGTCCGCGAGTGACCCAAGGTGAGATATCCTCTTGCAAATGATTTCTCTCAAAATATCAGCCAACATCACACGACACGTTCTCCAATAGATACGTTAGCGCCACCATTACAGTCAGCGGCTTTTACCATCGGCCCCAAGCTAGCAAAAGAATGACTGCATTGCGGCAAAGATCACAATTAGTACTTTAGTCGCAAACACCCTAACTATTGCGCCAATACCTCCCCCAAAGCGTAATATCTAACCGTTGCCCGCGCAGATTATATTGTACCTTGGACAAACGATGGCGCATCCCGGGCCATCCTTAGGGATTAGGACGACAAATGTTTTACAAAGGCGAACGCATCGCGGTCTTCATCGACGGCGCAAACTTCTTCTCAGCGGCTAAAGCCCTGAACTTCGAGATCGATTACCGCCTCCTGCGTGAAGAGTTCATGCGTCGCGGCAAACTGGTTCGGATGTCTTACCACATCGCCCTGCTCGAAAATGATGAGTTCACCACCCTGCGTCCCCTTGTGGACTGGTTGTGCTACAACGGCTACTCCGTCGCCTCCAAAACGGCGCGTGAATACACGGACCCCCAGGGCCGCCGCAAAGTCAAAAGCAACGTTGCGATCGACATCGCAGTCGCGTCGCTTGAGCTTTCGCCCCACGTTGACCACATCGTCCTGTTTTCGGGCGATGGCGACCTGCGCCCACTGGTTGAGGAGGCGATCAAACGCACAGGCGTGCGCGTGTCCATTGTCTCCACCATCCGCAGCCAGCCATCCATGATCTCTGACGAACTGCGCCGCACCGCGGATAACTTCATCGAGTTGGATCAGCTCAAGGCCGTGATTTCACGCCCAGCGCGTCAGCACACAGCCGCCGAACATGACGAGCCCGAGAACGAGCTCGCCGAAGCCGCTGCGTCATAACCAAATAACAATAATCTAATAAAACTGGGGCCCTCGCATACCGCTGGGGCCCCTTTTTTATGTTGGGTCTGTTTCAGCCGCACCCAACAGCCGGAAGGCCACAAAAAAGGGCTCGGTGCCGATATGGCCGAGCCCATTTTTACACTGCTATCGGAAGGTGCTTAGAAGAACACGCCCCAGATAAACAACGCCCACATCATGATCCCAGCGATCATGGAAAAAGCGAACATACGTGCCACCTTGATATCCTCTTGTGCATCACATTCGAAGTCGTGGCTGGCAAAAGCAGTGTCATACATCTTAGTAACTTTCTCTTAACGTCTGGTAAAAATTGGTTTGGAAATTAGGCTGCAATGTTTTCGCGATAATGAACGACGCTGTCGCACCATTTGCGGTTGTTCTCGATGGACTCAAACAGTGCCGTTTCAAGTGAAGCGTGCAGAACAGGGCTGCGCAGCGATACATCACCCAGCAGGCGCCGCGTTGTGTCGAAATCGTTAGTTTCGAAATCACCGGAGACCAAGATGACCCGAACGAACGGAAACTCTGTCCGCAGACGGGCCAGCGTGTTGAAGATTTTCACAATGCCACCTAGGCCATCGATATCGACAAACAGGAAATCAAACGTCGCAGCTGCTTTGGGGGTCTGGGCTGAGAACGCATCGAACGTCATCTCGTCCTGCAAAGGGATACCGCTGACGGCGAGCATTTCCTGCATACGAGCATAGAGACGGTTGCGTGGACCGATGAAGCCGCACTTGACCTGGATGTCTTTCAAAGCTTTGACCACAATAATCTCCAACGCTTGTTGTTACACTCACATTAGGAATACGTACGATTCGCGTCTCACTAGCTTCTGGTATCAATTTGTATCTTAGGATACCCGAACATGCTTTTGTGCAATCGCTTGGACACTACAAAACCGAAGCGATCTTGGCGTGACGCCTACGCTCCGACGAGGACGGGATACGGTCCATCTTGCGGTATTTGGCAACCGTGCGCCGCGCAATGCGAAACCCCTCACCGGTCAATAGCTGGGTAATCCGGTCATCACTTAGGGGACGTGTGGGCGTCTCACCGCCCACCATTTCACGGATCTTTTCGCGCACAACCCGGGCCGAGGCCCCCTCATCCGACTGATCGGTATTGATCGCGGTGCTGAAGAACACCTTAAGCGGAAAACACCCCTGTGGCGTTTGCATCATCATAGAGGATGTTACGCGGCTAATCGTGCTTTCGTGTACCCCAACAGCATCCGCAATCGCCTTCAACTTGAGCGGCCGCATATGCTGCATCCCATTCTCAAGAAACGCTTTTTGGTATCGCACGATTTCTGCGGCGACCTTGATGCTCGTCTCATTGCGCTGCGCGATGGCCCGCCCCAACCAGCGCGCCGTGCCCAGCGATGTGCGCACAAATTCGCGGTCGGCATCTTCCATCGTTAGTTTACGCACACGGCGCCCCAACGTCTCATCTACCTTGATCACGGGCAGTGTCGCGTTGTTCAATTCAGCCACCCAATCGCCACTCGCATCCTGGTACGCGCGCAAGTCCGGTGCACGCACGGGCATCACATCCGCCCCGCCCAATCCAAGACCAGGCTTGGGATCCAACCCACGCAGTTGGCGCAACGCCTGACCCAATTCCTCTTGGGTGCAATTCAACCTACGACGTAACGCACCAAGCTCGCCTGCTTGGATCAATGCGAGATTATCAATCAAGGTGTGTAGACGCGCAGCCTCCACCGCAGGACCCCGCACTTGCAGCTTGAGGCACTCTGTCAGGTTACGCGCAAACAACCCCGCGGGCTCTGCCTTTTGCAACTGCATCAAGACCTGCTCAGCGCGTGCCCAATCGACCCCCATATTGTCGGCGATGGCATCCAGCGGTTCCGTGATCCAACCAGTCGGCTCAAGGTGCGAGGCCAATGCGTAGCCGATTGCCCGCGACGCAGCATCTGGTAATAAATCCTCGACCTGACGAAAAATTTGCGCCTGAAACGACTGATCGGACGTGTCCGCAATATGCGCAATCGGGTCGTAGTCACCGTGGTCGGCCCGCCCCCCACCCATAGCCAAACGCGGCACCGCTTTGGGCGTCTCGACCTCAACAAACGGATTTTCTTCGGCTACTTTTTCGGCATAGCTCGAGAGCTCGAAGTTATTTAGCAGCAGCAATTTGATCGCCTGCTGAAGCTGCGGCGTAAAAACAAGCGATTGGCGCTGCGTAATTTGCGCCTGCATTGATAAATGTAACATCATGAACCCCTAATCGTGGTTAACGTTAGGGTAACAACGCCAAGGCATTGATTGTTTGTATCTTTTGAGAATTAGAGCTGTTTTAAGTTAATATATCTCAGTTTACGCATATTACTTGCATGCTAATCCCAAGTGGCAATTTCTGACCAATCGGAATGTGGTGCATTGAAAAAAATCGGTGATCCGACCCCACCTTGTAGACGCTGTATCGCCATACGTTTCTTTATAGGCGCGGTGGTCGGCACTGCGCTTCTAAACCTGCTAAGCCCCCAAACCTTTGAACTGCTAAAGGGCCAATCCACCCTGACGCTGTCGCTTGGCTTTGTCGGCACCTTGGCCGTCTGTGCGGTTGGCAAGGCGGTTCTTGAACTGCGCGATGCGCGCGACCGTTAACCATCCTCCCTACCGATCACGCACCAAACGAAACGCAAGCGGTTGCCGCGGCAGTGCCCGCGCGTAGGCGTGCCCGGTGTTAAAGTTTACCACCCAGTGGTTTCCCCACAGCAGCCGGTTGCGGTTAGATGTCCAATAGCTGCCGCGATATGTTCCGGGAAAATGGGTCTCATTGATCATGGGTGGGGCGTCGTTCATTTCCGCAAGCCGCGTTAACTCTTTGCGGGTCGGCAGACGCCAGCCATCGCCCGAACTGCGGGACGCGCGCAAAATTACGTCATCCGCTGCCTCCAACGGTGCCTTCAAAACCGTGCCGCGACACGCACCACCGGACCAGACCTGCCCCACACTACACCGCATCCACTCCAAACCTTCCAGCAAGTCGATCACAATCGGGCCCTTCGCCATTCGCCCCGAATTGTCCTGCGCGGCCACCCCCTGCGCGTAAACCGTTATCCCTAGTGCGAGGCACGCCCCCGTGACCCACCGCCCCAAGCCGGTCTTTTGCTTTATCTCCATCAAATAATCTCTCCCGGTCGACATATTCGATTTGGCACTGCGCTTGCATATTCCATGCCGAAACCGTCCATCGCAGGAGAAGCCCCATGGATATCGCATCGATCGTCGGACTAATCGGCGCCTTCGCCATGATCGGCGGTGCTATGATCGTGGGCGGCGGTCTGGCACCCTTCTTTGACGTGCCATCCGTGTTGATCGTGATCGGCGGCACCTTTTTCGCAGCGATGTATACCACGCCCATCGGCACCTTTTTCGGCAGTTTTGGCGCAATGGCCAAGGCGTTCCTCCCCCCGGTCAAGAAACTGGACAAAATGATCGAGCGGATGATTGAACTGGCCGGTATTGCCCGAAAGGACGGGATGATGGCGCTCGAGGGCCAAGAGGTCCCGGACAAATTCTTTGAAAAAGGCATGCAGCTCCTGGTCGACGGCGCGGACGAAAGCAAACTTGTCCAGCAGTTGAACCAAGAAATCAAATCCATGAAAGCGCGCCACGAGTCGAACCAGAACGTGATCAAAGCATGGATCGATCTGGCCCCTGCGATGGGCATGATTGGCACGCTGATTGGCCTTGTGTTGATGCTTGGCAACATGGAAGACCCCAAAGCCATCGGCCCTGCGATGGCTGTGGCGCTCTTAACCACGATGTACGGCGCGATTGTGGCCAACGTGATCTTTGCACCGATCCTCACCAAGCTCGAAGGCTACACCGCATATGAGGTGATCTACCGCGAAATGATCGTTCTTGGCCTGCGCAACATTGCACGCGGCGAGTCCCCGCGGAACATCCAAGATCAAATGGTCTCGAACCTGCCGCCCAAAATGCAGTCCAAGATTGAAGCTGCATAAATGATGCACGCGCGACGGGGGATGACCCATGGCTGAAGCCATCGAAGTTGTCGAAGAGGAAGAAGAAGAGGAATGCCCAAAGTGTCCTCCTGTCGGCGCACCTGCGTGGATGGCGACCTTTGCCGACCTTGCGACTCTATTGATGGCGTTCTTCGTCCTTATTCTTTCCTTTGCAGAGATGAACGTTCCAAAGTTCAAACAAATCTCCGGCTCGCTTAAGGATTCCTTCGGGGTCCAACGGGTCGTGCCGGTGGTGGAACAGCCCAAAGGCACCACAATCCTCGAGATGAATTTCAGCCCCTCGCCCGCCCCATCGGTGACCGAGGAAATGACCCAAGAAACAACCGAAATCCGCGAACCCGAGGTGAAAATTCCCTCGGATGATCGCGACATGGACGGCGAAGAAAACCTGCTTGAAGGTGCCGAGGACAACGAAGGTCTGGGCGGCACAGACGCCGACACCCAATCCGACAAAGACGGTCGCTCCGACGCCGAAGAACTTTTAGATGCTCTGCAAAAGATTGGTGAGGCGGTGAACATGACCGCCGAAATGGTAGACGACAAGGTGGTCGTCGACCTCAACGCTGAAGACGCCTCTCCACAAGAGATGATCGAGAAATTCAAGCGTGTCGGTCAAGCGATTGAAATCGCGGGCCTCGCGACAGGTAAATCCGAGCAAGAGGTCCTGTTTGGCGGGCTCGACCAGACCCTAAACGAACTGATCAGCATGGTGTCCGAGCTGGAACGCCAACAAGACGCTACCGGTGGCGCCCGGGATCAAGAGCAGTTGGATCAAAACGCGCGCGCCGAACAACTCGCGCGGGAGGCAGAGGCAGAGCTGAACGCCAACCTCGAAAATGAGATCGACCAAGGCATGGTCACCGTCGAGCGACGCGATAGCACCGTCTTTGTCACCCTTGGGGCAGGTGGCGCCTTTCCCTCCGGTTCTGCGGAACTGACCGGTGCTGCGCAATCCATCGTGGCCGAACTGGCCGCCGTGACCAACGATCCCGGCAGTAAAGTCGTCGTGGCGGGCCATACCGACAACGTCCCGATCGCCTTTGGCGCGCTCTACCGTGACAACTGGGACCTTGCCGCCGCCCGGGCTGCCAGCGTTGTCCAAGAAATCGAGGCCCTAGAGGAAGTCCCTGAACGCATCATGTCCGCAACCAGCTACGGGGAAACCCGCCCGATTGCCGACAATGAGACCGCCGAAGGCCGCGAACGCAACCGCCGCATCGAAATTGAGATCGATTTCGAATAGGCGCCGGTCTTCCTGCGTACCCCTCCCGGACGCAGGAAGACCAACTCGGATTGATAAAAATCAAAACCGAACAGCCAAGCTCACCTAGCCATGGAGCAGATGGCCCAATCCGCTCCGACGCCAAAAACCGGATTTCACAACGTCATCTCCTGATCAACCAAGACCCGGTGAGACGACTGCATGAGAAAATCCCCCTTCGGACTGCCCGAACTTCGCAAAGCCCGCCGATCCGGCGCATGGCTGTTGCTAGCAACATTCGTCTTCAGTGTGTTCGTGAACCTGCTGATGCTGACTGGGCCCCTCTTCATGTTGCAGGTCTATGACCGTGTCCTTGGTTCCCGCTCCGAGGAAACCTTGCTCGCACTTTTCATATTGGTTGTGATCCTGTTCACCCTGATGGCCTTTTTGGATTTCGCCCGGGGCCGCGTACTGGCCCGGTTCGGAGCGCGTTTTCAGTCATTGCTCGATGGCCGTGTGTTCAACGCTGTCCTCAAACGCGCGCTCTTTCCCCGCGATCGGTCAGAACCGGCCAGCGGCCTGCGTGATCTCGAAACGTTGCGCACATTATTCACATCAAACGTCATGACCGCACTGTTCGATATCCCGTGGACACCCATGTTCATCGGCGCGATCTTTCTGTTTCACCCGTGGATGGGCTGGCTCGCCACATTTGGCAGCGCGACCTTGATCCTGATCACCCTCGTGAACAACTGGCTCACCAATGCCAAAACGCTAGAGGCACAAGCCTCGTCCCTTCGCGCCCAAGGCTTGGCCGAACAGGTGCGCCGCTCCGCTGAAGTTGTCCGCGCGCAAGGAATGGCCAGCTCGGTCGCGGCGCGCTGGCTCACCCTACGGGACACAGCTTTGGGCCAATCCATTAAATCCAGCGACTGGACCGGGCTGTTTTCCTCCTTCAGCAAATCCAGCACACTTTTACTACAATCCTCCATGCT
This sequence comes from Thalassobacter stenotrophicus, assembly GCF_001458315.1. Lineage (GTDB taxonomy): Bacteria > Pseudomonadota > Alphaproteobacteria > Rhodobacterales > Rhodobacteraceae > Thalassobacter > Thalassobacter stenotrophicus. The sequence continues at coordinate 573,664 of NZ_CYRX01000031.1, forward strand.
CGCACTTGGGGCCTATCTCGTGTTGCAGGGTGAATTGACCGCAGGCGCGATGATCGCCAGCTCCATCCTTCTGGGACGTGCGCTTGCGCCGGTACAACAGGCGCTCGGTCAGTGGGCGATGGTCCAAAGGGCGCGCGGCGCATGGACAGCCCTGTCCGAGCTTTTGCGCTCCACACCCGAGGATCCAGATTTCCACCGCCTCCCTACACCCGAGGCAAACATATCCTTCGCGGGCGTGACGGTCATCCCGCAGGGCGCGCGGGCACCGGTTCTGCGCGGCATTTCATTTTACATGGGCGCGGGTGAGGCCCTAGGCGTCATCGGCAAAAGCGCGTCGGGCAAAACAACGTTGGCCAAAACGCTGCTCGGCCTGACAAAAATCGCCGCCGGAGAGGTCCGGTTTGGCGGCGCCACTCTGGATCAATACAGCCCCGACGCATTGGGTGCCTACATCGGCTATCTCCCCCAAGAGGTCGTTTTGTTCACCGGCTCAATCGGTGAAAACATCGCCCGCATGTCGACAGAGCCAGACCAAGAAAAGGTGATTGAGGCCGCGAAACGCGCCAACGTCCATGAGATGATCCTCTCCCTGCCCCAAGGCTACAACACCCTGATACAAGGCGAAGACGGACAGCTTTCCGGCGGACAGAAACAGCGCATTGGCCTTGCACGTGCTCTTTATGGCGATCCGGTGCTGCTTTTGTTGGATGAGCCGAACTCAGCCCTCGACGCGGATGGGTCAGCCGCTCTTAACCGCGCGGTGCGTGACTTTAAGGCTGCGAACCGGGGCGTCATCATCATGACGCATCGCCCCTCTGCCATTTCTGAATGCGACCGACTGTTGATCATTGAAAACGGCAAGATCAAAGCCGAAGGCCCCCGTGATGAAGTTCTGGGGGCGATGGTCAGCAACGTCCATGAAATCCGCAAACCGATCAAAAAGGTGGAACCCCAATGACAGCGCCTGCCCCCTCTCCCCGCAAATGGAAGGCAACCGGCGCGCTGTTGATCGGCACACTCGCGCTGACCATTTTGGTGGGCGTCATCGGCGTCTGGAGCGTTGAGGCCCGCATCGCAGGTGCCGTTATCGCGCCCGGCATGATCCAAGTGGAATCTAACCGCCAAGTGCTGCAACACCCGCAAGGTGGCGTGGTCGGCGCGCTGTTCGTCAAGGACGGTGATCACGTTAATGCTGGCGACATCGTCCTACAGTTTGACGACACCCAGATGCGGTCAGAACTGGCAATCATCGAAGGACAATTGTTCGAAATCTTAGCCCGCAAAGCGCGGTTTCAGGCAGAGCGTGATGGGCTACCTGAGCTGCCCCTCCCCGCTGAGCTGCAAACACTCGCGCGGGAAAATCCAGATGTCCAATCCTTGATCGAAGGCCAAAAGCGGTTGTTTGAGGCGCGCGCAACATCTTTGCACCAGAACGCAGAACAGATCGATGAACAGATCGCCCAGACGGAAAACCAAATCCTAGGCGTCGGCTCTCAACTGACTGCACTGGAAAAACAAAACATCCTGATAGAAGCCGAGCTGGCAGACACCCAAGACTTGTTCGACAAGGGCCTGACCCCAGCATCCCGCCTATCGTCCCTCTTGCGCGAACAAGCGCGACTGGCGGGTGAGATCGGCAAAACCACCGCAAGCATCGCCCAATTGCGCGGTCAAATCGCAGCCCTGAACATCCGGCGCATCACTCTCACGACGCGGCTGCGCGAAGAGGCCATCTCAAGCCTGCGTGATCTGCAATATCATGAGGTGGAACTGGTGCAGCGCCGCCTTAGCCTGCTCGACACGCTCGCCCATCTCGACGTGCGCGCGCCCGTGGCGGGTGTTGTCTACGGCTCACAGGTCTTTGCACTACAATCGGTCGTCTCCCCTGCGGAGCCGATCATGTACATCATCCCTCAAGATCAGCCCCTTGTGGTATCGGCGCGCGTGGACCCCATCCACATCGATCAGGTCCACGTTGGCCAGCGCGCGACCCTTCGTTTTGCGGCCTTTGATCAACGCATGACGCCCGATGTTTTTGGACACGTCACCAACCTGTCAGCGGATGTCTTCACCGACGATGCCACCGGCCTTTCGTATTATCAGATCGAGCTGATCCCCGCAGAGGATCAGATGGGAAAATTGGGCGACCAAGTCCTGTTGCCGGGCATGCCGGTAGAAGCCTTCATCAAAACCGGCGAAAGGTCACCGCTCGCTTACCTTGCGAAGCCGCTGACCGACTATTTCGCAAAAGCCTTCCGCGAGACGTAACCGAAACGTCGCTGTGACCAAAGGCACGCACGCGTGAATTTGTACAAAAGGCGCGATCTTTGTTCAAAACGCCCTCGCCGCTTGATCAAAATCAACCCAATCACATTCACATATTTAAATTTGAAACTGAGGGATCTCAGCGCCGAAAAACAAGGCGTATGGGCGACCTCGGCATCGTTTTGAAGACATACGTTAGGAGGATTAGATGGCAAATTCTGGCAAAGGCCGCCCATCAAAAGGCCCAATCCCGGGCGCGATTGGCGCAGCAGTTACCCCGCTGGGCAGACAAAACACTTTGATCGAAGACATCGTCGCGCAGATTACGACTGCGGATCTGATGGAAATAGACACAGAAGTTCTTGTCGGTGACTTGGACTCGACAGATGTGCGCAACGACGCAGACAGTAGTGATCGTACCGCTCCTACTCTTAGTGTCGCGACCGGAGCCTCAGCTGCGACTGCAAGCGCCATCGGGGCGGTCGCCAGCGAAGCGGCGCAACAAGCGGGTTTTGGCGCAAGCGGTAATCCCAACAGCGCGGGCAACTCTGGCTTCGGCGCTGGTGGCAATCCTAACGCGGGACAAGGCGGCACAGGCAACCCCAATCCCGGCGGCAACAATCCTGGCACTGGAAATGGAACTGGCGCGGGCAACCCCAATCCGGGCGGGAATAACCCGGGCAACGGCAACGGAAATGGCGCAGGCAATCCCAACGCGGGCGGCAGCGGGAACGGCGATGGTTCGGGCGGAGGGGATGGCGGATCCGACAAACCGGCACCAGCCCCGACACCGCCCGATATCCCGCTTTTGAACGCAGACACCGTCCAATTCAAATCCAGCTATGTGTTCAACGTCGATGACGTGACTGTCGGATTTGACGGCACCACCCTCGCCGATCGGCCCGAAAGCCTCGACCTCAGCACACAAGTGGTCACCAAAGAAGGGGTCACCATCAACCCCATCGACAGCGAATTTGGCTTCTACGTCGATGACTTTATCGGCGCCCAACAAAAGGTCTGGGACGGCGACTTTGGCGAAGGCTTCGTGGGCACCCTACCCGGCGGTGACGGCATCGCAGTTGCGGATGCGCGCACAGACACCTTCTCAACCCCTGCGCGTCTGGGCACATGGCTTGAAGGCATCGGCGGCAACTTTGTCAAAGCCTCGACCGAGCATTACTCCGTCATGCAAGACATTCTGGCGGACCAAGCTTTTCCGGGCGACGATACCGGCTTTTATCAGTTGGACGATGACCTGAGGATTGTCGATTATAAAATCGACGCAAACTTCCAACCGATCCTTGATACAAGCGGTCGGTTGCAACAGGACGTGCTACACGACTTCTACATCAAGGAAATCGTAACCGCGCTGGAACAGGCCAACGCCGATACGCCCTTGTCCATCGACTTTGATCGCGATGGCACCACAGACGCATATTCCGCCTACATGGACTATCAGGACTTTGAGGGCACAAGCCGCTATGTGGCCGTTGTCGATATTGGCAACGACGGCACCGTTGATGTTGTGGATGGGAACCTGAACGGCTTTGGCGTCTTTGGGATTTCGGATATTCTGGCCCCGAACGAAAGCACGATCCTCGCGGATATCGCGGTGGGCAGTGATTACTCCGTCACGCTAAAAGATGATGGCAAGCTGCTCTATCGGTGGGGCAATGCGATCAAGCGGCCCAATGACGTGCGGCTCGACGCCAAGATGGACCTGCCTGACGAGTGGAAGATCGACAGTGATGGCGATGGGTTGTTGCAACTCTATCAAATCACGGCCGCTGAGTTGGTGGTGAACCACACTGTCACGAACAACCCCAATGACCAAATCCGCCCCGAAGATTTTGAGAACGAGGCGGCTATTGGCATTTTGCCAGACTACGTCGAGGTCCGCGATCCGTTTGATCCCGATAATGTTCTGTGGGTCTCAACCAAAGATGTTTATGCGGGCGATGGCACGTTCCTGCAAAGCTATCTGTCCGACACACCGACATCGACTGTCGTGTTTGATCTGGGCGGCAACCCGATTGGGTACCTCAACACAGGCCCGGCGGGTGAGCCTATCGGGACCGTTCTGCGCGATTTCTCATTGATTGATGCCGCTGACGGATCAACCTTGTCACAGATCGGCGCGCTATCTAGCGACCTGACGGGGGGCTTCACGAAGGCGTGGTACACCACAATGGACCGCGAACCTTTCCAAGCGGACCTCACGGACGATGGCTCAGAGTACGAGATCGGCCCACGCTGGCGGCTTCAGCCCGACAAATACGGCCAAGACCTGCCCAGCGTCACCATTCCGCAGGACGTCAGCAACCCGCCCCCCGTGACCAATGGTCAGGAAAAATACGAGGTCGGCGCAGACACGACCACCGTGTTGAATCTGCTGGATTGGAGCGGCACCTCGCCCCTTACCCTTAGTGCCGGGTGGATGAGCAACAATGGTGAAGTCTCGGACAACGGCGTGAATATGACCGATAATTTCGACGTCGCCTACTACATCAAAGGTGATATGAAACCGGTCAATCTGTATGATGCAGAGCTGCTGATGGAGTACGAAGAGGTCACCATCAACAACGCCAACACCACGATCAACGGCACCATTTTCGAAAACACATTGGTCGGCAAAGGGTCAAACACCTTTGACCTGAGCGGCGTGGCCCTGGACCAAACCGATGGTCGCTCTGACCTCATCGTGTTGGGGTATGGCGCCGAAACGGCAGAGGATATCGGCTTTAACGAAGTCTATGATTTTGGGCTGGAAGAAGACGCGCTAGGCTTGATCGGGTTCGACCTGAACCCCGACAACTACAACATCCACATCACCCAGCTCCAAACCGGCGATGGACTGCTCGTCAACTTGGACAACACCGAAATCGCGATGCTGCACGATGTGACCGGTTTCCTGACGGCGGATGATTTCTACTTCGCGTGAATGTTAGAACGATTAGTGGATGCCGGTCGCAAGACCGGCTCCCATTATGCGATAACCAAGCAGGCCGTGCTAAGTACGAAGCTCTGCGATTTGTTCCTCGGACAGCTGTTCAAGCCGCGGCATGAGATCCAGCAATTCGCGCGTGTAGTCCGACTTCGGGGCCTCAAACAAGGCGCTCGTTTCCTGCACCTCAACCAGCTTGCCCTGCCGCATCACGCCGACGCGGTCGCACATCTGGCGCACCACCGGCAGATCGTGCGAGATAAACAGCATCGTCAGGCCCAAATGCTCCTGTAAATCCTTCAGAATGTTCAGAATTTGCGCCTGAATGGACACATCAAGCGCCGATGTTGGCTCATCACAAATCAAGAACCGAGGCTGTGTCGCAAGCGCGCGGGCGATCGAAATACGCTGGCGCTGCCCACCCGAAAACTCATGCGGATATTTGCGATAGGCATCCGACGCCAGCCCCACACGGTCCAGCAGTTCGCGCACCCGTGGACCGATTTCAGCGCGGCTCAGCAGTTTGTGATGCACGAGCGGTTCGGCCACGATATCCCCCACCGACATGCGTGGATTGAGCGATGAAAACGGGTCCTGAAAGATCATCTGGATTTGTTTGCGATAGGCCGAAAGCTGCTTTGCATCCATGCCCGTGACCTCTTCGCCGTCAAAGGTCACCGTGCCCCCATCAACGGGATAAAGCGTCGCTAGCATCCGTGCGACGGTGGATTTGCCCGAACCGGACTCGCCCACTAGCCCGAAGACTTCACCGTCTTTAATGTCGAATGACACATCATCCACGGCCGTAAAATAGCTCCGCTGGGATGGCAGGATCGCGCCCTTGGCCAAGAACCGCTTGGTCAGGCCCTTTACCTCTACGAGGGTGCCGGATTTTGAGGCCGTGGAGCGGTCCCAGTTGCGGGCCAAGTCTTCGATTTTAAAGGCTGTTTCACGTCCGCCATAGCTGACCTGCGGAAAGCGATGCAGTTTGACCTGCGGACGGGGCACGGCGGCAATCAGGCTTTTGGTATATTCATGGGTCGGCGCGCCGAGGATTTGGCTGGTCGTGCCCTGCTCGACCACGCGGCCCTCGTACATCACGGTGACTTCGTCGGTCGTATCCGCGATCACGCCCATATCGTGGGTCACGAGGATGACACCAACCTGACGTTCGCGCGCGAGTTCCTTGATCAGGTCCAACACCTGCGCCTGAATGCTAACGTCCAGCGCGGTTGTCGGCTCATCAGCCACAATGACAGACGGCTCAGAGCACAGCGCCAGCGCGATGACCACACGCTGCCGCATACCGCCCGAAAACTGGTGCGGATACTGATGAAACCGCTCTTCGGGGTTTGGAATACGCACCCGGTCCAACAAGGCAATCGCCCGCGATTGTGCCTCGGACGATGAAAGCCCGAGATGCAATTGGATCGTTTCAACCAACTGCTCGCCCACCGTAAACAGCGGGTTGAGCGAGGTGAGCGGATCCTGAAAGATCATCGCGATTTCGCCGCCCCGGATCCGGCGCTTTTGCTCCGCATCTAGCTGGTCGATACGCCGCCCGTTAAGCCAAATTTCACCCTCGGAAACCCGCGCAGGCGGATCGAGCAGGCCAATCACCGCGTTGCCGGTCATGGATTTACCGGCCCCGGATTCACCCACGACACCCCGAATTTCGCCGGGGCGGATATCATAGGACACACCTTGAACCGGCTTGAACAGCCCACGCCGCGTGGGAATTTCAACCGTCAGGTTACGTATGGATAGGACAGGTTCTGTCATCGTAGCCTCGGGTTCAAAGCGTCACGCAGCCAGTCGCCCAAGAGGTTCACGGCCAACGCCAGAACGAGCAATGTGCATGCAGGGAAAAGAAGGATCCACCATTCGCCCGAGAACAAGAAGCCCTGGCCAATGCGGATGAGTGTGCCCAGCGACGGCTGGGTTGCCGGCGCGCCGACGCCCAAAAAGCTAAGCGTTGCCTCAGCGATGATCGCGAGAGCCAGTGAGATCGTTGCGATGACCAGCACGGGCGACAGCACGTTGGGCAGAATGTGCCGGATCATAATCGTCAACGGAGAGCGCCCGATGAGGCGCGCAGCAGCGACATAGTCCTTGGACTTTTCGACCAATGTGGCCCCTCGCACAACACGCGCGAACTGGACCCAATCCGACAGACCAATCGCAAGGATCAGCACCCAGATCGCCATCTGATCGCGGTATTCCACCGGCGTCACGCCCTTGGCCACACCAAAGATCAACATCGCCACAAGGATAGATGGAAAGGTCAGCTGCACGTCTGCGGCACGCATGATGATCGTTTCGGTCCAACCGCCGACGTAGCCGCTCAGCAGGCCCAGAAAGATGCCGATCACCATCGCAAGCATAACGGCCGCGACCCCCACGAAGAGCGAGATACGCAAGCCGTAAAGAATGGTCGAAAACACATCTCGACCCTGATCGTCAGTGCCAAGAAAGAAGCTTTCACCGGTAAAGGCGTTCGGTTCCATCGGAGCGGTGAACCCGTTCATCAGGTTCAAGCTTGCCGGATCAAAGGGGTTGGTCGTCGCGATTAGCGGCGCGAAAACCGCCGCAAGAACCATCAAAACCGTTACGATCAACGAGACAATCGCCACAGGGCTGGTCCGGAACGCATAGAAAACGTCACTGTCGAGAAAACGGTTCATGATGCTGCCCTCAATCGCGGATCAATCATCGCGTATAAGATATCCACAAGGAGGTTAATGGCCACGAACATCACCGAAATCAGCATCAGGTAGGCGGCCATAACGGGGATGTCGACAAACTGGATGGCGTTGATGAACAACAGCCCCACACCGGGCCATTGGAAAACCGTCTCGGTGATGATCGCGAACGCGATGATGGATCCAAGCTGCAAGCCAATCACCGTAATCACCGGCACCATCGTATTCTTGAGAGCATGGCGGAAGTTCACCACCCGGTCGCCAAGCCCCCGAGCACGAGCAAAGCGGATGTAATCTTGGCGAAGGACCTCTAACATCTCAGACCGGACCAAGCGCATGATCAGCGTCATCTGATACAGACCCAACGTGATTGCGGGCAGGATCAAAGCCTTGAGGCCCGATTCCGTCAAAAAGCCAGTGGACCAGCCCCCGATGTGGACTGTCTCACCGCGGCCAAAGCTCGGCAGCCAGCCAAGTTCCACACTGAAGAGATAGATCAGCAGAATACCGATCAGAAAGGTCGGCAGCGACACCCCGATAAGTGAGATGGACATGATCAGATTGGCCGCGACACCATTGCGGCGGATCGCCGTGAAGACACCCAAGCCGATGCCCATCACGATGGCCAACACCCCCGACACAGCCGCAAGTTCCAGCGTGGCCGGTGCGCGTTCCATCAAGATTTCGGCGACGGGGCGGCCTTGGCGGTACGATATCCCAAAGTTGCCCTGTGCAGCTTGTTCAAGAAAGCGGAAGTATTGGACCACGAATGGTTTATCGAGACCAAGTTGCGCACGCAGGCGTTCAACGTCTTCCATCGTGCGTTCTTGACCAAGCATGTTGTCGATGGGGTCCCCGACGAACGTAAACATCGAGAACGCCACAAGGCCCGTAACCAGAAGCACCAAGACAGATTGCCCGACGCGTTTGACGATAAAAGAGAGCATAGAGGTCTTTCTTGGGCGACACCCCCGAGCCAAAGCCCGAGGGTAAGGGAGGTCTTAGTTAACGGTTACCCAGCGCAGGATAAAGAAGTTATCCGGGCGCTGTGTTACATCGATATTCGCGCGTGCGCCCCAAACCAAGGGCTGCACGTATAGCGGCACATAAGCCACTTCGTCTTGCATGATCTTGGCAACCTCGTCGAGCATGCCCTGACGGACACTATCGTCGATTTCGGACTGGATCATTGGCAAGAGCGTATCGATCCGATCATTTGAGTAGGCGCCAAAGTTCCATGAACCCAAACGCTTTTCCTCATTCGGAGTGGAACCGAGGAAACGAATGGGATGCTCGGCATCAAACGTACCCGGCGACCAGCCCAGCAGGTACATATCGAAGTTGTCCGCGCGCAGTTCGGGCCAGTAGTTGGACACGGGCATCGCATCCAGTGACACGTCCATCCCGGCTTGCGCGAGCATGGCTGTGACGGCTTGGCAGACAGCTTCGTCATTCAGGTAGCGGTCATTCGGGCATTTAAGCGAAATCGTTTGCCCCGTCAGGCCGGCCTCGGCGGCCAAAGCACGGGCGGCCTCAGGATCATAGGCATAAGGCGCGGCTTGAGCATCGGAATAGCCACGCATCGCAGGACTGACCAACTGGCTTGCGACCTCGGCGTTGCCACGCATGATGGTCTGCAAAATCGCCGGAACGTTCACCGCTTTGGCCACGGCTTCCCGCGCGCGGGCATCTAGGAACATGTCCGAAGCGCCCTGCCCGCTTTCGGCGGCCCCCGATTGTTGGTCAAAGCCCAACATGATGACGCGCGCTTCGATCCCTTGGATCACTTGCACATCTGGGTTTCCCTGCAACCGAGCGGCATCCTGAATGGGCACGGGGTTGATGAAATCCACATCCCCCGACAACAGGGCTGCCAACGCCGTCGCTGAATTCTGGATCGGGGTCATTTCGACCCGCGTCAGGTTATGCTCCACCTCGTCCCACCAACCGGCGTGCGGCTCCAGCACAGTGCTCAGATCGGGCTGACGCGCAGCGATTTGGAACGGCCCCGTGCCGTTGGCGTTCAGCGTGGCATAGTTGCCTTGTTCTTTATCCGGGCGTTCGGCGTTGTTGGCCGCGGCCCAGCCGCTGTCCATCATCATCCAGTTGGCGATGGAGTCAGGAAAAATCGGGTTCGGCGCGCTGGTCATGATGTCGACGGTAAAGTCGTCCACCTTGATGACATCACTCACCGGGGCGAACCAGCTGGAGGTATCAGCCTGCTCGGATGAGGCGCGCTCGTATGAGAAAATCACATCATCGGCATCAAAAGCCGAGCCGTCTTGAAACGTCACCCCTTGGCGCAACACAAAACGCCAGCCTTCGCCATCGCCAATGGGCGACCAGCTGGTGGCAAGCGATGGCTCAATCGCCATGTCTTTGCCGCGGCGGACCAGTCCTTCGTAGACGTTGTTCAGAAACCCAAGGACCGGAGCGGAGTTAACCGCATGCGGGTCCATCGTTTGCGGATCCGTGGTAACGGCAAAATTAAACTCTTCGGCAGACGCAGGCAGCGCCAGCACCAAAGCGATAGCAGTAGACAAGCGGAACATCGAAATTTCCTTTATTTTTAACGTTTGTCACGGATCAAAAAAGGGCCGCCTGCGGATGCCGGCGGCCCTATCGCTTTAGTTCATTGTGAAGTATTTCACTTTGGGCTGATCTTCGGCGTCAACGTCGATACCAACGCCCTCGGCCATACCCCAGTTCAGCACTTGGTGGTGCACGGGGATGTAAAGCGCCTCATCCTGCACGACACGCCAGATAGCAGCAATGTCAGCATTACGTGCCGCAAGATCCGTGTTGGAAGAAAGGCTTTCGATTTTTGCGTCAATTTCATCGTTATCGAAGCCAGTACCATTCCATGTGCCAATGTCGCTTTCGCGGCCGTGTACGAGGAAGTTAAAGATGTACTCGGAGTCGTACGTCGGCACGCCCCAACCCAGCATGTAGAAGTCAGTCTTGCCTTCTGTGATCAGCGGGAAGTGCTGCGCCTTGGGTTTCGCATCAAGGTTCACCGTCACTCCAACTTGGCCAAGCATGCCGACTGCGGCCTGACAGATGGCTTCATCGTTGATGTAGCGATCGTTCGGGCAATCCAGGCGGATCGAGAAGCCGTCGGCATATCCAGCATCGGCCAGCAACGAACGCGCCATTTCAACATTGGTCGAGCTTTCGGCGTCCATCTCGGCAGTCCAGCCGTTTACGAACGGCGGTGCGATCATGCCTGCGGGCTCAGACTGGCCGCGCATCACAACCTTTTGGATCGCGTCGCGGTTGATCGCCATGGACATCGCTTTGCGCACACGCACATCGGCCAGCGGGTTCGCGCCATCGATGTTGTCGGCTTCAATGTCATCTGCACCTTGGTTCATGCCGAAAAAGATCACGCGGTTTTGCGGCGCCTTTTTGACGGTCAGGCCATCAGCATCATTCACGCGCACAAGGTCCTGAACAGGCATATCTTGCAGGAAGTTCACCTCACCCGAAAGCAAGGCCGCAACACGGGTCGCTGCGTTCTGGATTGGGGTGTAGATGATCTCAGAGACTTCCATCGGGAACTGATCCCGGCCCCAGTAGGCCTCGTTGCGGGTCATCACAGTCCGCACGTCAGGCTCACGCGAGGTGAGGACATAAGGCCCGGTGCCATTGGCATTTGTAGTGGCGTATGTGATCTCACCGCCCTCAAAATCCTGCACATTGACGGTGTTGTTCGCCTCGGACCAGCCCTTGTCCATGATGAACAGGTTGGTCAGGTTAGACGGCAAAATCGGGTTTGGTCCGTCAGTCACCATCTCGATGGTGTAATCGCCAACAGCACGGATTTCGGTGATCGAGCCGATCAGCTCTTTCATGTCCGAATTTTCCTGCTTGGCGCGCTCAAACGAGAACACCACATCCTCAGCCGTGAAGGTTTCACCACCGTGGAAGGTCACGCCTTGGCGCAGTTGGAAAACCCAGACGTTAGGGTCAGATGCGCTGGGCGCCCATTCGGTCGCAAGAGCGGGCTCAAACGCGCCCGTGGTGTCGCGCACGAGCAGAGGCTCATACATCTGGTGTCGGATTGTGTGCGTTGGGCCTTCGTTTTGCGCGTGGGGGTCCAGCGTAAGTGCATCGCCTGCGCGCGCCCAACGAAGGGTCTCCGACGAGGCAACTGCGGTTGTGGACAGCAGTGCGGCAATGGCCATCAAGCCTGTCAACTTGGTCATAGAAAACTCCCTGAGTGTGTCGTGCCCCTCTGAGTCAGTGGGGGCGGTGCATCACCACATCACGGGTATGCCGAATTGCCAAGGGTCTGCGAATGTTTTTTGGGTTTGAATATGCGCGGCCTATCCCTGACCCCCTTTGCTGCTTTGAGAACAAGCGCAGTGACGCGGGCTTGCTCAAAACCGCGTCTAAATGGATCGCAGCATGGATATAGGGCCCCTGCGCCAAGCCCCACCAGCAGGCCCTAGCCCAGCGCGATAGCACTCTGGCTTTGCAATAAAAAAAGGGCGGAGCCATTGCCCCGCCCTTTTGCTTAGTCGTGTTACAGGCCTTAGCTTGCGGCTGTGACCGCGCGCGCCGTGACGACCTTAATCAGATGTGCGCGGTACCTTGCAGTGCCATGCAGGTCCGAGATCATATCATCCTCAGAAACACTCAACCCCTCCAGCGCCGCGGCACTGAAATCGCGGCTCAGAGCCTCTTCGGCTTCGGTCCAGCGGAACACACCGTCGTTCGAGGCACCCGTCACCGCAACACGCACGCCGCTGGCATACTTGGCCACAAACACGCCCACCAAAGCGAAGCGCGAGGCAGGTTGGACGAATTTTTGGTAGTTCGCCGCCTGCGGGATCGGAAAGGACACCGCGGTGATGATCTCACCCTCTTCCAATGCCGTCTCGAACATGCCTTGGAAATAGTCATCCGCAGCAATCTCACGCGTGTTGGTGATGATGGTTGCGCCGCTGGCTAACGCGGCCGCAGGGTAGCAGGCTGCCGGGTCATTGTTGGCAAGGCTGCCGCCAATTGTGCCCCGGTTACGCACTGCCGGATCGCCGATCTGACCCGCAAGCCCCGACAACCCCGGATAACTGCCATCCGAGGCCACGGCATGGTGGGTCGTGGCTCCGCCAATCCGCAGGGTATCTCCGGATTTGGTGATACCTTGCATCTCGGACACGCCCGACAAAGAGACCAACGTGTTCGGGCTAGCAAGGCGCTGCTTGAGCGTGGGGATCAATGTCTGCCCCCCACCAAGCGCTTGCGCCTCATCCCCGGCCATCGCTGCGGCTGCTTCGGCAATCGTATTGGGTGTTACAACGTCAAAATTATACATCTGAAGCCTCCTCTCTTATTTGGCGTTCTGCATGGCTTCCCACACGCGCACGGGCGTGACGGGCATATCGATGTGGGTGATATTGTGACCACCCGATTGCAGCGCATCGACCACCGCGTTTACCACAGTGGGCGGTGAGCCGATCGCACCGGCTTCTCCGCAGCCTTTAACGCCAAGTGGGTTGTGAACACAGGGCGTGCCTTGGCTGTGATCCACTTGGAACATCGGCAGGTCATCGGCGCGGGGCATGGTGTAATCCATGTAGGACGCACTTAGCAGTTGGCCGTATTCATCGTAGAACGTCTGCTCAACCAGTGCCTGCCCGATGCCTTGCGCCAAACCGCCATGCACCTGACCGGTCACGATCATCGGGTTGATAACATTGCCAAAGTCATCAACGGCGCACATCCGGTCTACACGCACTTTGCCGGTTTCCGGGTCCACCTCCACTTCGCAGGCATAGGCGCCCGAAGGATACGTAAAGTTCGCCGGATCATAGAACGCGGTTTCCTCAAGACCCGGCTCGATGCTTTCGAGCGGATAGTCGTGGGGAATGTACGCCTTGAGCGCGACTTCACCGAAGGTCACGGATTTGTTCGTGCCCTCGACCGAGAACACACCGTCATTCAACGAGATATCCTGATCGGTCACCTCGAGCATATGGGCCGCAATCTTCTTGGCTTTGACGATGATTTTCTCCGTTGCACGGACCACTGCAGAACCACAGACAGCAAGGCTACGCGAACCATACGTGCCCATACCAAATGGGATCTTGGAGGTGTCCCCATGGACGATATCGATGGTGCTGGCGTCGATACCAAGCATATCGGACACGACCTGCGGGAAGGCTGTCTCATGGCCTTGGCCGTGGCTGTGTGCACCGACCATAACGCTGATGTTGCCCGTCGCGTTCACCCGCACAGTGGCCGCGTCATACAGGCCCACACGGGATCCCAACACACCAACAAGGTTCGACGGAGCGATCCCGCACGCCTCGATGTAGGCGTTCACGCCGAGCCCGCGCATTAGCCCCTTGGCTTCGCTTGCCTTGCGGCGCGCCTCAAACCCAGAGATGTCAGCAACCTCTTCCATCTTGTCCATAAGGGCATCGTAGTTGCCTGCATCGTATTCCAGACCCGCCGCAGAGGCGTAGGGATACTGATCCGGCTTTACGAAGTTTTTACGGCGCAGTTCGATGGGGTCCATGCCCAGTTCGCGCGCGGCTTTATCGATGACACGTTCGATAGAATACGTGGCTTCGGGCCGCCCAGCGCCGCGATATGCATCCACCGGCGCGGTGTTTGTGAACACGGCTTTGACGTTCACGTAGACCAAAGGAACCGTATAGTTCCCCCCCATCAACGTGCCGTGCAGGAACGTGGGCGTCGCGGTTGAGAAGTTCGACAAATAGGCACCGACGTTGGCCTTTGTATCGGTGCGGAACGCAAGGAAATTGCCCTCTGCATCCAGCGCCAGTTCGATCTTGGTGACGTGGTCGCGGCCGTGTGCATCCGTGAGGAACGACTCCGTCCGGTCCGCAGTCCACTTGACCGGGCGACCGACTTGTTTGGCCGCAGCTAACACCAGAGCCTCTTCGCCATAGTGATAGATTTTGGAGCCAAAACCGCCGCCCACATCGGGCGCGATCACGGTCAGCATGTTTTCCGGGATGCCCAGAACAAACGCCGAGATCAGAAGCCGGGTCAAATGCGGGTTCTGCGAAGTCGTGTGCAGCGTGTATTCGCCCGTGCTGGCCTTGTAGCTACCGATTGAGGCGCGTGGCTCCATCGCGTTGGGCACCAGACGGTTGTTCACCAGTTCAAGCGTGGTGACGTGATGCGCGTTTTTGATCGCGGTATCTGTTGCCTCACGGTTGTCTTCAATCCACCCCCAGTCAAAGCACTGGTTGGTTTCGATCTCATCATGGACGTATGTGCTGCTGGAAAGCGCAGCATTCATATCAATGATGGCGGGCAGTTCTTCGATGTCGGCCTCAATGGCTTCGACGGCGTCGCGTGCTTGCTCAACCGTTTCGGCGATCACGGCGGCGTAGGCGTCCCCCACATGGCGCACTTTGCCATGGGCCAAGACGGGCCGCTTGGGTTCTTTCATCGGCTCGCCATCGCGCGAGTTGATCAACCAACCGGCGGGGTTACCGCCCACATCGACAAAATCATCCCCCGTGAAAACGGCCAAAACCCCGGGCATCTGCGCAGCGGCAGAGGTGTCGATGGACTTAATTTTACCATGGGCAACGGTCGAACGGGCAAAGACCGCGTAGGTCTGTTTGGCCAGAACGATATCGTCGGTGTATTCACCCGTCCCAGTGAGGAAGCGGACGTCTTCGCGGCGCAGCGTGGCGGCGCCAATTCCTGTATCTCTTGGCATAATGTCTTCTCCCTATTCGGCAGCGATAGCCGACACGTCCTGCCCGGAGGCGGCCATGATGGCTTTGACAATGTTATGATATCCGGTGCAGCGGCAGATATTGCCCTCTAGATACTCGCGGACCTCAGCCTCTGACGGTGTCGGGTTTTCCTTAAGAAGGGCCGCCGCCGACATCACCATGCCGGGGGTGCAAAAACCGCATTGCAAACCATGGTGGTCTTGAAACGCCTGCTGAATCACATTGAGAGACCCATCCGCATTGGTTTGGCCTTCGACGGTATCGACTGCCGCGCCGTTCGCTTCGCTTGCGAACATTGTGCAGGATTTGACCGCTTTGCCGTTCACATGCACCACACATGCACCGCACTGCGACGTGTCGCAGCCAACATGGGTCCCGGTCAGGCCCTGATCTTCGCGCAGAAAAGCGGACAACAGCGTGCGCCCCTCTACGTCTCCAGAGACGGCCTTGCCATTCACCGTCATGGTTACCTTTGTCATTCTGTCCTCCCTAAGAACATCTGTCATGTCTATGCGCCGAGCCGAGCAATCGATTGGCCTAATTTTTTAGGTCTCTGACGATTGCGGCGCGCTATTTATTAGCGGGCTAGTTTCCCGCGAATTCTTGAAAAACGTAAAGTCACTGGTCTGTCACTTGGGTAGCAAACCCATCGGTGAGCGAACTGTCAAGTTTCGCAAACTTGCGGGCGTTCATATTCACGATAAGCGCGGCTCGATTGAATTGCCCGGTGATCGCATCGTTTCCTCCCCAGCCAAGCGGCGGAATTTGCCGATGCTCGCTTTGCACGCCCCGCTAGGGCACCAGCGTAAACCTGACGCAACACCGCGACCGCCCCATCACCGCAAACTATTTGCTCGTTCCGAAGCGCAGACCCAAAGCGGAGACGGCTGGCTAGTCATAAAAGACCTCGGGGTGGTCGGGCGCAAGCGCCTCTGCATTGGGGAGTATTGCCGCCATAACAATAGCTTGAACAGACACGATATAGGTCCGAAGGCTGATCCCGCGGCGGCGATACTTTGGTCGCTTTACGTACCAATCTTGGATCAATGGCTTAATAAGCATTGGCAGTATTTGGGGCACACCCGGACGTAGTAATCCTTGACGATGCGCTTGTTCACAGACATCGGAGAAATAGCGCTCCGTCAGTTCTTCGCTCTGCGTTGCAATGCGCCGCTCTGCCAGCGGAAAACTCTTGGCCTCCATGAACGCAAATACAAACCAGGGGGACATTTTATCCGTAAGCCGAATGTGGTGTTCGATCAGCCAGTTCAGATGAGCAATCGGATCCTGCGCAACCTCTTGGGGCGGATTTGAAAGCTCGCGCTCCACGGCGCGTGTCACTTCACCAAGGATCATTCCGAGTAGCGTCGTCTTGGTGTCAAAGTAGGCATAAAGCCCGCCCATAGACACGCCGGATTCCTTGCTCAGATCCCGAAGAGACATCGCCTGAAATCCCTTTTTGTTCGACAGACGCAAAGCCGCATCAATGATGACCGTCAGCTTTTTTATCGCAATCTCGGGATTTCGGATCGAGATTGTCTCGCTGTTATGCTCAAGCATCGAACGGCACAGGGCTTCGTGATCAAATGGCTTCTCGGTCTCCATCTAAGGCCCCCTCTCAAAATGCCGCGGCTTGACCAGCGTCATCAGATCAACCACTTCTTTGAGTAGACCGAAAGTCTGCGCATGCATAGGCCCCTTCCCTAAAAAATAGAGCGAACGCTCGATTGACATATCGCAACCTTGGCACGATGGTCAGGCATTCCGATGGTTTGGGAGGACTGCGGCGTGTCACTCAATACGGACCCAACGCCTTTGGCGCCGGGGATCAAGGGGGCAAAGGCTCTGGTGACCGGGGCCTCATCTGGGCTGGGGATGCACTTTGCCCGCCTATTGGCGAAACACGGCGCACATGTCGTTGTCGCGGCACGCAGACATGACAAAGTAGAGGCACTGGCATCCGAAATTATCACCCAAGGTGGCGCCGCCACAGCCCTTGAAATGGACGTTGCATCCGCTGGGTCCGTCGAAGCGGCCTTGGATGGTCTTGCGCTGGACATCGTTGTGAACAATGCGGGCACGACACGCTCAGCCTCAGCGCTTGATCATGACCCATCCGACCTAGACGCCATTCTGGATACGAACCTTAAGGGTGTCTTTTACGTGGCCCAAGCCGCCGCAAAGGGCATGATTGCGCGCGAAAAAGGCGGCTCAATTATCAACGTGGCTTCTATTCTGGGCAGCCGCGTCGCGGGTCATGCAGCGGCCTACGCGGCCTCCAAGGGCGGCGTGCTGCAACTCACCCGCTCGCTCGCGCTGGAATGGGCGCGCTATGGCATTCGCGTCAACGCCCTGAGCCCCGGCTATATTGAGACCGACCTAAATCGTGATTTCTTTGCGACTGATGCGGGCCAAGCGCTGATCAAGCGGGTGCCACAGCGTCGATTGGGCCAACCGCAAGACCTTGATGGGCCGCTTTTGCTGCTGGCCTCAGATATGGGGCGCTTCATGACTGGCTCCGATGTCGTGGCCGATGGTGGCCATCTCTGCTCCTCTCTCTAGGGAAAAAACTATGGATTTTACGATCTCACCTGAATTGGAAGACATCCGCGCCCGTGTAGCACGGTTTGTTGAGTGCGAAATTCTGCCGATAGAGAGCGATCGCGCCAATTGGGACGCCCACGGAAACATCAGCCTGCCAGCATTGGCACCCCTGCGTGAAAAGGCAAAGGCCGAGGGCCTTTGGTGCCTGCAATTGAAAAAGGAAACCGGCGGGCAAGGCTTGGACAAAACCGGCATGGCCGTTTGCTATGAGGAAATGAACCGGTCCATTTTTGGCCCCGTTGTTTTCAATTCTGCAGCACCGGACGACGGCAACATGATGGTCCTCGAAAAAGCAGCGACCGAGGCACAAAAAGAGCGGTGGCTTGCCCCTATCGTGTCGGGAGACGTCAGCTCCTCCTTCGCGATGACCGAACCGCATCCCGGCGGGGGATCTGATCCCGGCATGATGCTGACGACCGCCACGCGCAAAGGCGATACCTATGTGCTCAAGGGGCGAAAGTGGTTCATCACGGGTGCTGAAGACGCGAGCCATTTTATCACGATGGCTCGGACTTCGGATGACCCACGTCGTGGCTTAACTGCATTCCTGCATCACAAGGACGAAGCGAATTGGCACATAGAACGCCGCATCGGCATCATGGGTCCAGAAGAGCACGGCGGCCATTGTGAGATCGTGTACGACAACATGGAGTTGTCCGCAGATCGTGTTCTATTGGGCGAGGGCTTGGGGCTAAAGCTGACGCAAATGCGCCTTGGGCCCGCGCGCCTGACGCACTGCATGAGGTGGCTAGGTCTAGCTAAGCGCTGTGCAGAAATTGCCAGCGAATATGCACAGAACCGCCATGGGTTTGGCGTGCGCCTGTCAGATCGTGAAAGCATTCAGATCAAGTTGGGTGATTTGGCGATGCAGATCGAAATGGGCCGTCTTTTGGTGATGAAGGCAGCATGGGCCATCGACCAAGGCAGCTTTGCCAAAAAGGAGGTGTCGATGGCAAAAATCCACGTTGCAAACCTTTTGCACAAAGCCGCTGATGTCGCGATCCAAATCAACGGCGCACGTGGTTACTCGACGGATACGGTTCTTGAGTGGATCTACCGCTACGCCCGTCAGGCACGGCTCGTGGATGGCGCGGACGAGGTGCATCAGATGGTTCTCAATCGCCATCTTCAGGATGAGGATAAGGATTTTTGGAAATGGCAGCCCGCCGTAAATTGAGAGCCTTCTCGCCGGTGACGAATACCCCATCTTCGACGATGCTGACCTGCTCTAACACACGACCCCGCGACGAGACAACCGTGCTGAATGTTGTACTACGCGGCATCCCAAGGGATCGCATTCAATGAACACTCCTAACCTTGATGCGCTGGCCTCGTGGTTCACTGCAAAACTTCCAAATGAAACCGGCCTAACCATCGAGCCGATCAGTGGCGGGCAGTCAAACCCCACTTGGTTTGTCACATTTGGCAGCAAACGCATGGTTCTGCGCAAAAAACCCGACGGACCCATCCTGCCGGGTGCGCACGCTGTAGAACGTGAATACCGAGTATTGCGTGCCCTCTCCAAAACGAATGTGCCTGTGCCCGAGGCTCTGTGGCTGGAAGAGGATGCAAGCATACTCGGAACGCCGTTCTACATAATGGAGCGGTTGGAGGGCCGTGTCTTTTCCGATTGCAGCCTCCCCGGCGTGACGGCTGAGCACCGCCGGGACATGTATCTGAGCATGGCGCGCACCATGGCTCAGATGCACGCCCTACGCCCCGAAGCCATTGGGCTGGCGGATTACGGCAAGCCGGGGAACTATTTTGAGCGGCAAATCGGGCGTTGGTCGCGCCAATACGCCCAGTCGCGCGGGCCAAAAATAGCGGCGCTAGACTATCTGATCGATTGGCTACCCCGAAACATACCGACAGGTGACAACGCAGTCTCTATCGCCCACGGCGATTATCGGCTTGGGAACTTGATGTTCCACCCAACCGAGCCGCGGGTCATCGCAATCATGGACTGGGAACTCTCGACCCTTGGTCATCCGCTGGCTGATCTAGGTTATTGCGTGATGCCGTGGCTCACATCGCCTGATGAATACGGAGGCATCCTAGGGACGCACTGGGAACAAAACGGCATTCCTTCGATGGATCGCTTTATCACCGAGTATTACGCCCATGCGCGCCCGACGGCGCAGCTTGACACATTCCACGTCGCATTCGCACTTTTCCGGTTTGCGGTAATTTTTGTCGGCATCGCAGATCGCGCGCGTGCCGGGAACGCCGCCGCGCGCGACGCCTCTGATTTGTCCCCACTGGCAGAAAAATTCGCCAATCGCGCTGTGGGATTGATCGAGGCTCAGAACGTTAAGTAGTGAGAATTCGATTGGGCTTGCGATCCTTAAGTATTGGAGCCCAACGAATTGGGGTCTTGTATTTTAGGAGTCTTAACTAGGGGCAACTGTAATTGCCTGTGCTGGCCAGCTGTGAGTTCTGGCATACGCGGGTCATGTCTTTTTGAAACGCACGTGGATTGGGAGGTGCACCGCCAACTGGCGGATGAGGCGATAGCAGCCGTTGGAGAGGCGGAAACCAAAGACGCGCTCAGCGCGTCCAAGCGGCGGGTGCGCGGGATCTTAGAGCACAGCGCTGCGGCCTAGGCCCTAAAATCCCATCTCTTTGCCTGCGCGAGGGACGTCCTTGGCCCGTGGGCTTCCTACCTAGACCCTGACCACTGCGAAAACCGCGCCTTGGTTATCGCCTCTGGCGGCTTCATCTCGACCCATAAAGACAGCCGCGAGGGCGATCTTACCTGCGTGCACTTTCTGACAGGAGGTGGTGCGGAGCAGCCGGTGAACTCTGTGGGCAATCCCCGCTTCGTGATTGAGGATCCGTCGCGCTACTTCGATGAGGGCCGCCTGCCCTATGAGGCGCGGCATGGATACTCAGTTAATCCGCGACCCGGGCTCTCGGTCTTCTTCGCCTCCCATATTCCCCATAACCAGCACCCCTTTGAGGGGGATACGCCCCATGCGCAGGTAGTTGCGAACTTCCGCGTCACCCTGCCCGACGCGCTTGAAGAAAGGCTTTTTGACTGATGTGGTTTGATCTCACCCTCGAGGCCCGCGACGGTGCTCGACATACCTTGCGCTACAATCCCCACACTTCGGAATGTGAGGGGCTGCCGCTGCCCATGGAGCCTGGCGTATTTGAGCCTGTCCCGCGTGTCTCAAAAGACCAGCCTCTGGGCAAATCCCGCGCGCCGCGTGTTTTGAAGATCCAACTTGGCCTCTCGTGCAATTATGCCTGCAGCTATTGCAACCAGGCCTTCCAGATTGCGGATGCGACGGTCTCGAAGCTTGCGGATGTCGAGCACTTCTTGACCCAGCTCGATGGCTGGATCGCACAAGCCCCCGAACAAATTGAGATCTGGGGTGGTGAGCCGTTTCTCTACTGGGCCAAGATCAAGCGGCTGGTTCCTGCGCTGGCGGAACGCTTTCCGGGTGTTCTCTTTTCAATTATCACCAATGGATCGTTACTCAACCGCGAGAAGCGTAAGCGGTGTTTCCGCCCCACACTTACGGCATAGTGCGTGATCTGCGATTCAGA
>NZ_CYRX01000032.1 GCF_001458315.1 Thalassobacter stenotrophicus
TAATAAGGCTCATAACCTGAAGGTCGTAGGTTCAAATCCTACTCCCGCAACCAAAATAATACGCTAAATCAAACGCTTAGAGCCCGACTTAATCAGTCGGGCTTTCTGCGTTTGTTTCATGTCAACGCCATGTCAACGTTTGGCGAGTCGCACCCCCCGATAAGCCGTAATCGTTGGTAATCAACCGCACCCAAGGACGGTCGATGATGTTCGGGCGTATTGGAACGAATTGGTTTGGCCGGGTGATGGCTGACAATTAGGTCTGCTCGCGTTACGGTACCAGCTCGTAGTTCGTGCTGCGACCGCCGGCTTCGCCCTTCCGCATCAGGCCAAGTTCAATCAAGCTCGCAATGTCGCGATTTGCACTATCCTGAGAGCACTTGGCAATTGTCGCCCATTTCGACGTGGTCATCTTACCTTCAAAGCCGTCAAGTAAACGGTTCAGAACCTTGATCTGTCGCTCGTTCAGCGGCATCGGAGCTGCGCGCTCCCAGAATTGAGCCTTAGCGACAACTGCAGCTAGTACGCTATCCGCTCCACGGATGGCGCGATCCAGGCACGCGAGGAACCACAGAACCCACTCTGTTACGTCCGTGTCGCCCTTCTGCGTTTGCTCCAGTTGATCATAGTATGCGCTCCGTTCTGTTCGGATCTGCGCTGACATGCTGTAGAACCTCTGTGAGCTCCTCTCTGACCGCGCCAGCGCAAGATCAGCGATGGCACGAGCAATCCGTCCGTTACCATCCTCGAAGGGGTGGATCGTCATAAACCACAGATGCGCCAGGGCCGCCTTGATTACCGGATCGGATGAAATCGGCGCGTTGAACCAGGCGAGAAATGCTTCCATCTCTGCTGCGACCCAAAAGGCAGGTGGCGCTGTGTAATGCACGCGTTCCCGTCCGTAGGGTCCTGACACCACCTGCATCGGCCCGGTACTGTCATCGCGCCAATCCCCGACGCGGATGCGTGTCATGCCGCTGCGCCCGGTCGGAAACAGGGCGGCATGCCAGCCGAATAGGCGTTCCGCTGTCAGTGGAGCGTCGTAGTTGCGCGTCGCATCAAGCATGACCTCGACGATGCCTTCGACGTTGCGATCTGTCGGGGGCAGGGCGCCAATGTCGATGCCAAGACGACGCGCCAGCGATGAGCGCACCTGAGTGACGTCGAGCTGTTCGCCTTCGATTTCGCTTGTCTTGACGACGTCCTGTGTCAGCGTCTGCAGCACTGCTTCCTCGCGCAGCTTGAAGCCCAGCACTTCCATCCTGCCGATCAGTCTGCCCTGGATATGGCGCACCTCAGCTAGGTAGGCTGCGACGCGCGCGTCTTGCCAAGTAAGGTTAGGCCAGGTGTCCCGTTCCCAGGTTTGCATCACATTCTCCGCAAAATTTGCAGGGATGATCCGACTTTTTCTCCGCACTGGCAAGAGTAAAAGCCGTAGTATTTGCGGAGAATAGGGGGGATCAATCTCCGCACAACAAGCTAGTTGTGCTCGTGATCAAGGCTAATAGTATAAAGTTTGCACACAGAGATATGCTTTTTGGCGACGCTGACGGTCAAACAGTCCGCAACTGATCCGCCCCAACTGCAACACGGGTCTGACCACCCATGATCTCCATCAGGACCCAAACCCGCCGATCTGGCGCGATTGTTTCCACCTCTGCCACAAAATTTGCAAAAGGTCCCTTGGTCAACATCACCTGGTCTCCAGGCTTCAAGAGCTTTGGCGGCAGCAATTTGCCCTTTGCGTCACAGCGCAACATCAGCTGCGAGACCAGGTCCAGCGGCACAGCCGTCGGCTCCTTGCCGAAACTCACAAGCCGCGTGATGCCATGGGTCGAGTTAACTGTGCGCCAGAACCCGCGGGTCACATCGAAGGCCACGAAGATGTAGCCCGGAAACAGTGGCCGCATGGCAGTGACGTACTTGCCGTTCCGCGGGCGCGTTTCCTCTTCCATCGGCAGGAAGGTGTTGAAGCCCTGGCGCTTGAGGTTCTTATCCGCGATGTTGGCGCAGTTCGGCTTAAGTTGCGCCAGAAACCAGTTTGTGCCGCGATCGTGAAATGTCATTTTGCAACCTAGTTAATGTAATTTCCACACCTATCGCTCAAATTCGAACGCATGCAAGTAAGGTTTTCCGGGTGCGATGCGATAATTTGATGAAGGAGACTGCGCACCTCGCCCTCAGAGCATTGATATAATGAGATAATCCAGCACTATCAGCTTGATACACTTTGCGACCCGAGCAAACGTCCGACCGACAGACACACAGATCGGAGGCTGAGTTGGACGGGAGTGGCGAGATTACCGAGTTTCGGGCGGCGCAATATGTGCGCATGTCGACGGAGCATCAGCAGTATTCAACCCACAACCAGTCCGACAAGATCCGCGAATATGCCGAAAAGCGCGGCATCGAAATCATCAAGACCTACGCCGATGACGGCAAGAGCGGCCTTTCTATCGGCGGACGCGCCGCCCTGCAGCAGCTGATCGCGGATGTGGAATCTGGCGCGGCCGACTTCAACGTGATCCTGGTATATGACGTCAGCCGCTGGGGCCGTTTCCAGGATGCGGATGAGAGCGCCTATTACGAATACATCTGCAAGCGCGCCGGCATCAACGTCGCCTATTGCGCCGAGCAGTTCGAGAACGACGGCTCGCCCGTCTCAACCATCGTCAAGGGCGTCAAACGTGCGATGGCCGGCGAATACAGCCGGGAGCTTTCGGTCAAGGTCTTCGCCGGCCAATGCCGCCTAATTGAGCTGGGCTTCCGTCAAGGTGGCGCGGCAGGCTTCGGGCTGCGCCGGGTTCTCGTAAACGAGCGCGGCCAGATCAAGGGCGAGCTGAAGCGCGGTGAGCACAAATCGCTGCAAACAGATCGCGTGATCCTGATGCCCGGGCCCGACGAGGAAGTGGCTTGGGTCAACAAGATGTATCGCTGGCTGATCGAGGAGGACCTTTCTTTCCGCGAGATTGCCGATCGCCTGAACGGAGAAGGTGTCAAAACCGATCTGGACCGCCCCTGGAATTCTGGCACGGTGCGCACGGTTCTGACCAACGAGAAATACATCGGCAACAACGTCTACAACCGCTCCTCCTTCAAGCTGAAGAAGCTGCATGTGGAAAACCCACCCGATATGTGGGTGCGCAAGGAAGGCGCCTTCGAGGGGATTGTACCGCTCGAGTTTTTCCTGACGGCGCAGGAGATCATCACGGCACGGTCGGCGCGCCTGTCAGACGAAGAGCTGCTGGATCATTTGAAACGGCTTTATGCAGACGCGGGCCAGCTTTCTGGCGTGTTGATCGATCAGACGCCCGACATGCCGTCCTCATCAGCCTATCGAAACCGCTTCGGGTCTCTGGCCCGGGCCTATGAGATGATTGGTTATCGCTCGGACCGGGATCAGGAACGCATCGCGCTCAACAAGCGCCTGCGCGGGATGCATCCGGAGATCATAGCGCGCACTGAGGCGGCAATTGCCGAGGTGGGTGGCACAGTTGCGCGTGATCCTAAGACCGATTTGCTGACCATAAATGACGAGATGGTCGTCAGCTTAGTGCTGGCGCGATGCCAGCCTCAGGGCGACGGACGGCTACGCTGGAGAATCCGCTTTGACCCGATGCGCTATCAGGCCGACGTCACGCTGGCGGTCCGGCTTGACCCCGACAACCGCGACGAGCTCGATTACTACCTGCTGCCCTGGCTCGATCTACCCCGGCAGGAAATCCGCCTTTGCAACCGCACCAGCATCGCCTTTGAGGCCTTCCGGTTTGAGGATCTCGGCTTTTTCTACGGAATGGCAGAACGGGTCGGCATTCGCCGGAAATGGGGATGAGGCCTTGATGATGGAAATCGGAAGGAGAACACAACATGAACAATTGCGCTAAAAGAGGAAGCGAACCCTATGATGACTGACACACCCGAGAGCGTCACGCTCGTCCCCATCGACCGGATCGAGGTCCTGAACTCCCGGGACCGCAATATGAAGGTCTTTGAAGAGATAGTTGAAAACATCCGTTCCATCGGCTTGAAAAAGCCGATCACCGTGACAGAGCGCGAAGGTGCCGATGGGGCGCCCGCCTATTTGCTGGTCTGTGGCGAAGGACGATTGAATGCCTTTCGGCTGCTGGGTGAAAGCCACATCCCGGCGCTGGTGGTCAATGTGACCGATGAAGACGCCTTCATCATGTCGCTCGCCGAAAACATTGCCCGGCGGGGCCATCGGCCGCTGGAGATCCTGGCCGACATCGAGCTGTTGCTGGCGCGGGATTACAGCATCGACGACATCATCACTCGAACGGGGCTTTCCGAGAAATACGTTCGGGACATCGTTTTCTTGCTGGAAAAGGGTGAGGAGCGCCTGATCGAGGCGGTGCAAAACGGGACCATTCCGCTGACCACCGCTCTCGAAATCGCCCGCGCCAAGCATGACGATGAAAACCTCGGCGACATGCTGGAAGAGGCCTATAAGACCGGCCAACTCAAAGGGCACCAGATCACGGATGCCAAGCGGCTTATTGAAAAGCGCCGGGAAAAGGGCCCGAAAACCGGTGGTGATCGCCCGAAACTGCCAAACTCGGCGCATTCGCTGGTGAAGACATACCAGCGCGAGGTCGCCCGCCAACACAAGCTGATGCTGAAGGCCGATCACGCGCATCAGCAACTGCTCTTGGTGGTCCAAGGACTGAAACGCCTCTTTGCCGATGAGCACTTCGTGACGCTCCTGCGCGCCGAGGGCCTCGACAGCCTGCCGAAATACCTCGCCGACCGCATTGAAACCGCCTGAAACCCGAAAAGGAACATACGATGAATGACCTCAGCACTGTGAAGCCACTTTACCCGGGCGCTTTCCCCCAGCCAGACAGCGATGAAAACGACGCGCCGTATCCCAAGGCCCCGTTGAACCTGACGCTCGGGTTTGATCTGGAAACCTTCCAGATCCCGCTTGAGGAGCTGATGCCCTCGAAAAAGGTTCCCGACGGCGTGATGACAACACGCAAGTTCAAGCAGATTGTCTCCTCGATCCGGGAAATTGGGTTGATTGAGCCGCTCTCGGTGATCAAGCCAGATCCGGATGCTGCGGGGTTTCTACTGCTTGATGGCAATCTGAGGGTGCTGGCGCTGAAGGAATTGGGCCAGGACACCGCGCCTTGCCTCATTGCCAAGGATTTTGAGACCTACACCTACAATCACCGGATCAACCGGCTCTCAACCGTGCAGGAGCACTACATGCTGCGGCGCGCGATCGACAAAGGTGTCAGCAAGGAACGACTTGCGCGGGCCTTCAATGTGAACCTCTCGACCATTAACAGCCGGATTAACCTGCTGCACGGGATCTGCCCCAAGGCGGTGGAACTGCTGCAGGACCACCAGTTCACTCCGGACGTGACGCGGCACCTACGCAAGATGAAGGCCGCCCGGCAGATCGAGGCGGTGGAATTGATGATAGCCGCAAATACGATCACCGCCGCCCACGCGGACGCCCTCCTGAAGGCCACGCCGCCGGAACAGCGCACCGACTACAAGCCACCACAGCCGGAACAACCGACAGGCGACCCGCTGGAGCAAATCGTCAAGCTTGAGAGAGAGATGAGCCAGGTGCAGGAAAAGTACAAGCATGCCGAAGAAAACTACGGGTCCGAGCTGCTGAACCTGGTCGTCGCCAAAGGCTACCTGAAAAAGCTGATGGAAAACGAGGCGGTGCGCTCCTACGTGGCGCGGCATGCATCCGAGATCCTCGAGCAGTTCGACCTGGTGCTGAACACGGTCAGTATGGAGGAGGCAGTCGAACAGGCCGAACGGGAGGAAGGACCAATCGCCGCCGAAGCGACAGCACACACCCAAATGGCGAAAGACGACAGTGACGCAGCGCCGGCCCCTGGAATGGATGGCCAACTCGGATGACGGGCTCGTCCCGGGGTCAGATTGTAGTAGATCTGCCAAAGTGACTTATTTCCGAGCGACATAAGGCCGAGTCTCATGGGTCAGCCGCCATGCACCGCTCGGTGCCGACGATCAGCGGCGGTGATGAACCAGCCTTGTGCTGACGGGGTCGTTCAGTTATGAGCTTGTCACATATTCAGGTTCTCTGATAGTGGCGCGGTTGAAGGTCCGCCGATGTCCTCAGAGTGAGTGAGGTCCGCCTCTAGTTGGGCCTGCACCTGTGGGTTAGTGGCTACTTCATCGTCCGAACTGACGAAAACATCTGAAATTGTGAAATTCCCTCTTGTTTGCGCATGCAGCATTTGTTACCGCTCAAAGATGAACGATGTGGAATCTATTTTCAACGTCATCTTTGCATCCAACAAGGCGCCCTGCGGGCAGTTCTTGTGCGGTAGCCTGAGAAAATCTCAAATATGACTAGCAAGCGCACCAAACTGCAGGAAGACACGCATTTTCGCGTGCTCCGCCTCCTGCAAGAAAACCCAGAAATGTCCCAGCGAGAGCTGGCTGAGGCGGTTGGTGTCAGTGTCGGTGGAATACATTACGTTTTGAACGCCCTGATCGAAAAAGGTCTGGTGAAACTGGGGAATTTCACGGCGGCGGAAGACAAACGCCGATATGCCTACGTTTTGACGCCGAGAGGTATCGCGCGGAAGGTAGCACTGACGCGAGCATTTCTGGTCAGGAAGATGGAAGAGTACGAGGGGCTCAAGGAAGAGATCGAGTCGCTTCAAGTCGAGCTCGATGCCAACGCTGAAAAGAAGCTGTCCTGATCGCATTCGCAACTCGCTTGGCGGGGCATCTCTCACGAGGAACGGCGAAGTACTGCTCGGGCAGAGTTTGATTGCAGGCAGCGTCCACAAAAAATAGAATTTGAGGATCCAATGAAAAAAGTATTGCTGGTCTTTGGGACGCGGCCAGAAGCCATCAAGATGGCGCCAGTTTATGAAGCACTCAGGGCAAATCCCGGCCTTGATGTGCGGGTGGCTGTCACTGCCCAGCACCGCGAGATGCTGGACCAGGTTCTGCGTCTGTTTGGGATCGAACCCGAATACGATCTGAACGTGATGAAACCTGGGCAGGGGCTCACCGAGATCACCGCGGCGGTGCTTGCTGGGCTCAAGCCGGTGCTGGAAGAGTTTTCGCCAGATTTGCTACTGGTCCACGGAGACACGACAACAACGTTGTCGGCCTCGCTCGCGGCCTATTATCAGCAGATTCCGGTGGGCCATGTCGAGGCGGGGCTGCGGACCGGCAACATCTATTCGCCCTGGCCTGAAGAGATAAACCGTAAGGTCACTGGCGCTATTGCTCGGCTCCACTTCGCTCCGACAGAAAAGGCCGCTGCGAACCTGAAATTCGAGGGCGTCGAAGAAGACCAGATTTCGATTACTGGAAATACCGTCATCGACGCATTGCTTGAGGTGGTTGAGAGACTCGAGAACGATCCACAGCAGAGCTCAGCATTCGACACTAAATTCGGGATTGATCCGACCAAGCGACTGATCCTTGTGACGGGGCATCGTCGGGAGAGCTTTGGGGGCGGCTTCGAGCGTATTTGCTCTGCACTTGCCACCATAGCGAAGAGGGAAGACGTCCAGATCATCTATCCGGTGCACCTGAACCCGAATGTTAAGGGCCCTGTCGAGATCAGCCTCGGTGAGCTTGAGCGTGTTAAACTCATTGCGCCGCAGGATTATCTGCCTTTTGTGCATCTGATGCGTCGCGCAGACATAATACTGACTGACTCAGGCGGAGTGCAGGAAGAAGCCCCGTCGCTCGGCAAACCTGTGCTCGTAATGCGAGACACCACAGAACGGCCGGAGGCAGTGGACGCCGGCACGGTCAAGTTGGTGGGTACTGATGCCGATCTGATCGTACGAGAAACGAGTAGGCTCCTCGACGATCAAGCCGCCTACGACGCGATGTCGCGCGCGCATAATCCCTACGGCGTCGGGTTGGCCTCTCAGAGGATCCGCGATGCCGCTTTGTCATTTCTTACGATCGACTAGGATTAGCAATAATGCCTAAGCTCCCTTTCAAACGCATTTCTGTCGTCGGACTAGGCTATATCGGCCTGCCCACCGCCGCCATGTTCGCCTCGCGAAAAGTCGATGTGGTGGGTGTCGATGTGAACCAGAAAACTGTCGACACGATCAATCGTGGCGAGGTTCACATTGTAGAACCTGACCTCGACTTGGTGGTACGCGCAGTGGTGAAAGAGGGCTATTTGCGGGCCACCACGGTACCTGAACCCGCCGAGGCCTTTCTGATCGCGGTACCGACCCCGTTTAAGGGGCAAAACCACCAGCCCGATCTTGGCTTCATCGAGGCCGCGGCCCGCGCCATCGCGCCGGTGCTGGAAGCTGGCAATCTGGTGATCCTGGAAAGCACATCGCCGGTCGGGGCTACTGAAGCCATGGAAGGCTGGCTTGCAGAAGCCCGCCCAGACCTTAGCTTTCCCCAAACTGCCGGTGAAGACTCTGACATCCGCATAGCGCATTGTCCCGAACGGGTTCTGCCCGGCAAGGTGATGCAGGAACTTATCACCAACGACCGCGTGATCGGCGGCATGACGCCAGCCTGCTCGGAAGCGGCAGCCAGCCTCTACCGCTCCTTCGTCACCGGCGAGTGCGTGGTCGCCTCCGGGCCTCGCGTTGCGGAAATGGCGAAACTCACCGAGAACAGCTTCCGCGATATCAACATCGCATTCGCCAACGAGCTTTCGCTGATTTGCGACGCGCTGGGCATGGATGTCTGGGAACTCATTCGACTGGCCAACCGCCACCCGCGGGTCAATATCCTGCAGCCGGGTCCCGGCGTTGGAGGCCATTGCATCGCCGTAGACCCGTGGTTCATTGTCTCGTCCGCTCCTGAGCAGGCACATCTGATCCGCACCGCGCGCGAAGTGAACGACAGAAAGCCGGAATGGGTGCTCAAAAAGGTGCAGGCCGCGATTGGATGCTATCTCTTGGCCAACCCCGCGAAGACCGCTGCCGAGGTGACCCTTGCCGTTTACGGCTTGGCGTTCAAACCGGACATCGACGATTTGCGGGAAAGTCCTGCAATGGAAATAGCACGTTCGCTTTCGGCCACGCATGCGGGGCCGCTGATGATAGTCGAACCTTTCATCGATAGCCTTCCGCGCGATCTGAAAGACGCCAGCCTCGTCACTTATGCCCAAGCCTCCGAGGCCGACATCAACGTGCTTCTCGTCGATCATACCGCGTTCAAGAACGCAGCGGCACCGGTCGGCCGGAAGGTCGATTGTCGTGGCGTGTGGTGATCGACAGTCCATCAGAGCTTAGCAGGGAATCAAGACATGCAAATCAATGACCGCAAGATCGGCCCCGAACATCCGCCCCTCGTGATCGCCGAAATCGGTATCAACCATGGCGGCAGTCTCGAGGTCGCAAAGTCCATGGTGACCCTCGCCGCGAGGGCCGGTGCCGAATGCGTCAAGCACCAGACCCATTTCGTCGATGATGAAATGACCGAAGAAGCCAAGTCGATCTTTCCGCCCAACGCCGATGTGTCGATCTGGGAAGTGATGGAACGCTGTGCGTTGTCCCCCGCCGATGAAATCGCGCTCAAGCAGCACGCCGAGAGTCTGGGCGTGATCTATATTTCGACGCCGTTTTCAAGGAAAGCGGCGGATTTCCTTGCAGAAATCGACGTCCCGGCTTTCAAGATCGGCTCAGGCGAAGCCGACAACTTGCCGCTGATCCGTCACATTGCGAAATTTGGCAAGCCGGTCATCATGTCGACCGGGATGCAGACGATCGACTCGATGTCGCGCTCGGTTCAGATCCTTCGCGATGCGGGCGTTCCATTTGCACTGCTAGAATGCACCAACCTGTATCCGTCCCCCCCCGAGATCGTGTCGCTTCGCGGTGTGACCGAGTTGCGGCAGGCCTTCCCGGACGCGGTGGTCGGTTTCTCGGATCATTCGATCGGGCCGGATATGGCCCTTGCTTCCGTCGCGCTGGGTGCCTGCATTCTCGAACGTCACTTTACCGATACGCGGTATCGCGCCGGACCGGACATTTCCTGTTCGATGGATCCGGCAGAGCTGCGATATCTTGTTGATCGGTCGCGCGAAATCCATATCGCGGCGCGCAATTCCAAGGAGCGCAGCGCCCCTGAAGAAGACGTGTATCGGTTTGCCCGCGGGTCGGTCGTGGCCGACCGCGACCTGAAAGCCGGGGAAACGATCGGCGAAAGCGACATCTGGGCACGCCGTCCTGGAAGCGGCGAGATACCGGCGGATCAATTCGATGCGCTGATCGGTCGTCGGGTGAACCGCGACATGAAACGTAACACTCAGCTTCGCTGGTCGGATTTGGACTGAGTGGTTACAATGTCTGGAAAACCCGAATTGAATGCCAAGGCCGGGCATAACCTGCTCTTCGTGACGGGTACGCGGGCCGATTATGGCAAACTGGAACCGCTTGCCTTGGCAGCACTCGATGCTGGTCACCGGGTGACTTTCTTTGTCACCGGCATGCACATGCTTGAAAAATATGGGCTGACCAAGGAAGAGGTTCATCAACAAAAGCGCTTTAAAGTTGTCGAGTTCATCAACCAGCGCGATGGCGACCCTCAGGACATCATCCTCGCCAAGACTGTCATGGGGTTTTCTGATTACCTGCAGGAACATCAACCGGATCTGGTGATCATACATGGCGACCGCGTTGAAGCGCTTGCATGTTCATTGGTTTGCACGACCAATTACGTCCGCTGCGCCCATGTCGAAGGCGGTGAGGTTTCGGGAACGATCGACGAACAATTCCGGCACTGCAATACCAAGCTGTCCTCGGTGCACCTTGTCAGTTCGGACGAAGCAAAGGCCCGCGTCGAGCGTCTGGGAGAGCCGCCCGAGACTATCAACGTGATCGGTTCACCGGAACTTGACATCCATGGCCGCCCGTCGGGCGTGACGCTGGAACAGGTGCGGACGCGCTACAACATCGCCCCCGTCGATTACGGGATCTGCGTTTTCCATCCGGTTACCTCGGAAGCTTCCGCGATGGGTAAACAGGCCGAAGCACTGTTCGGGGCGCTGATCGACTCGGGACATTATTATGTCGTCATCCTGCCCAACAACGACCCCGGGTCCGAGTTGATCCTTTCGGTCATCCGAGAGCTGCCAAAAGACCGGTTTCGGGTCCTTCCGTCCATGCGTTTTGCCTATTTCTCGGAACTGATGCGCAATGCCCAGGCGATTATCGGCAATTCCAGTATGGGTGTGCGCGAAGCGCCATTCCTTGGCGTGCCGTCGCTCGATATCGGCACGCGGCAGTCGAACCGCGGAAACGCGCCTTCGCTGCTGCGCAGCGACGCGCATGACCGAGGCACCATCGACCGTTTCCTGTCTGAGTTCTGGGGGCAGCGGTTTCCCAGTAGTCAGAGCTTTGGAAGCGGCGACTCGGCGAAGAGCTTCGTTGAATTGTTGAACCGCGCAGATTTCTGGGACCGGCCGTTGCAGAAGTATTTCGTGGAATGACGGCCCATCGCACAACACCGGAAGCGATTGCGGTCGTGCCGGTTCGAGCCGGTTCCAAGGGGTTGCCCGGAAAAAACCTCATGCCGCTCAACGGCGTGCCCCTGTACCTGCACGCCGTCCGGCAAGGACTTCGCACCGTCGGTCGTGCCCTGCTCAGCACGGATATCGTGGAAATCGACGAGGCCGATCTGCCGGAGGGCTGCACATTGTGCAGGCGCCCCGAGCATCTGGCAGCCGACGACACACCGATGGCCGCGGTTATCGAGCACCTGATCGTCGAACGTTCGTTGCAAGGTGCCACAATCGTGCTGTTGCAGGCCACCTCGCCCTTGCGCTCGGATCAGGACGTCCAAAAAGCCGTGACCCTGTTTCAAGAGGGCGGTCACGACATGGTTCTGAGTGTCGTCGAGCGCGATCGAGGGGTTCTGAAGTACGGGACATTGGAAAACAACACCTTTACGGCCATGAGGGACCAAGCGTTTTGCTTCTACAACCGCCAGCAATTGCCGCCGGTCTTCGGCCCGAACGGAGCGGTATATGTTTTTCAGGCCCAACGGTTTCTTGACGTGAACGGGTTTCCGTCGGAACGCATAGGAGCAATCGCCATGCCGGCCGATCGCTCGGCGGATATCGATACGCTGGATGATTTGCATCGTGTGGAGTGGGTGCTGCAGATGCAAAGCTCCGCAAATAAGGGGTGATGAAACAAAGATGAGACTTATTGCAAGGCTCGACATCAAGAACGAGCACGTCATCAAGGGAATCCATCTGGAGGGACTGCGCAAGGTCGGAGATCCAAACGTCTTGGCCCGCAACTACTACGACCAGGGTATCGACGAGATCGTGTTCATGGATGCTGTGGCCAGCCTCTATGACCGCAACAACCTGTTTCACATCATCGAAGCAGCCTGCCGCGATGTATTCGTGCCGATTGCCGTCGGCGGGGGCATGCGCAGCGTAGAGGACGTGTCCAAAGCGCTGGGGGCCGGGGCGGACAAGGTCGTGATCAACACTGGTGCCGTGCAGAACATCAGGCTGATCGAGCAAGTCGCCCACAAGTTTGGGTCGCAATGCCTTGTCGGCTCGATCGAAGCCAAGAGACGCGATAATGGCTGGAAGGCCTATATCGACAACGGTCGTGAACCGACGAATCTTGATGTCGTGGAGTGGGCCCGCACCCTGCAAAGCGCGGGATGCGGCGAGATCCTGTTGACCTCGGTCGACAAGGAAGGCACCAGCCGCGGCTTTGACATCGACCTTGTCCGGCAGGTAAACGATGCGGTTACTCGCCCGGTCATTGTATCGGGTGGATATGGAAAACCTCAGCATCTGCAAGATCTGTTGGCCGCGACGCAACCGTCTGCCGTTGCCTTTGCGGCTGTTCTTCACTACCAGCGCAGCAGCGTCGATGACCTGCGTGCCGCTTTGAACTTATGTCAGGCGTGATTGATATGACAAAGACCAATTTGACCGGTGTCATCGACTATGGGGTCGGGAATGTCCGAAGCGTTTGCAGTGCCGTCGAGGCTGTCGGCGGACGACCGATTCTGAGTTCGGACCCCATTGAACTACTTGGATGCGAACGTCTTATTCTGCCCGGTGTCGGTGCCTTTGCCCATGGAATGACCGAACTCACATCGCGCGGGCTTGATACAGCCCTGAAGTCTGCCGTGAGTGACGGCATGCCGTTGTTGGGAATTTGCCTCGGCATGCAGATGCTGGCCCAAAGCAGCCTCGAATTCGGCGAGTCCGAAGGCCTGGGTCTTGCGCAAGGCGTTGTATCGTTGATCCCTTCCTCGGACCCCGCACACACGCTGCGCTTGCCACACGTAGCGTGGAAGACACTTGAACGACGGAGCGACGCCGCCGCGTGGCTGTTCGACGGTGTCGACCCGGACGCCCGTTTCTATTTTATCCACTCCTACGCGGTGCCCGCAACCTCGCCGGACGTTGTCGCGGTGGCCGAGATTGATGGAAACGAGT
This sequence comes from Thalassobacter stenotrophicus, assembly GCF_001458315.1. Taxonomy (GTDB): domain Bacteria; phylum Pseudomonadota; class Alphaproteobacteria; order Rhodobacterales; family Rhodobacteraceae; genus Thalassobacter; species Thalassobacter stenotrophicus. The sequence goes on from NZ_CYRX01000032.1 coordinate 13,430, forward strand.
TCGCCGCGGTTTTTGCCGTAGACAATGTTGTCGGAACCCAATTTCATCCCGAGAAAAGCGGGCCGGAAGGCCTTAAAATGTTGAAAAATTTCGTAATGAAAGGAGACATGATCCATGTCTGAGACGGAAGCCCTCGAAGCCTTTTATGGCCTTCCGAACGAGGTTCGTTTTTGCAAGAGCTGTGTGATCTCCAACCAACGTCCCAGCTCGACTGTCGAATTCAAGCACGAGAAGGAAGACAAGAAGAAAACCATCGGCTTCGCTGCGGATGGCATCTGCGACGCCTGTCATTATCATCAGGAAAAAGCGCACCGCATCGACTGGAAGAAACGCGAGGATCAGCTTGTAGCTACTTTGGACAAGTTTCGGCGCAACGACGGCAGCTATGACATGATCGTTCCCGGAAGCGGAGGCAAGGATAGTGCCTACACATCGCACATCCTGAAGTATCGATATGGTATGAACCCGTTGACCGTGACGTGGGCCCCGCACCTTTACACAGATATCGGCTGGCAGAACTTCACCAACTGGATCCATGAAGGTGGCCATGACAACATCCTGTTCACGCCCAACGGGCGCCTTCACAGGCTACTGACGCGTTTGGCCTTCAAGAACCTGCTGCACCCCTTTCAGCCGTTTATTGTCGGTCAACGGATCATCGGGCCGGCGATGGCGCAGAAATATGGCGTGCAATTGGTGATGTACGGCGAGAACCAGGCCGAGTACGGCAACGATCCCAATGAAAACTTCAAGCCGACGATGGACACCAAATTCTTCTCAGCTCAGGATCCGATGCAAATGCGCCTAGGCGGTGTGAAGATCGCGGATATCATCCGCGACTACGACTACACGCTCAACGACTTTGCGCCCTACATCCCGCCGACCGCAGAAAGTCTCGAAAAAGCGGGGGTCGAGGTGCACTATCTGGGCTTCTACCTGCCTTGGGACCCGCAAGAGTGCTATTACTACGCCGTCGAGAACACCGGTTTTCAGGCCAACTCCGAGCGGACGCCCGGCACCTATTCGAAGTATTCGAGCATCGACGACAAGATCGACATGTTCCATTACTTCACCACGCTGATCAAATTCGGCATCGGTCGCGCAACCTACGACTCAGCCCAGGAAGTCCGAAACGGCAAGATCAACCGCGAAGAGGCAGTGCATCTTGTCCGCAAGTACGATCAGGAATTCCCGCAGCGCTATTATGCGGACTTCCTTGATTACATCGGACTGTCCGACGCCGAATTCTGGGAAACGGTCGACCAGTTCCGTTCGCCGCATCTTTGGCAGCACTCGGACAACGGGTGGGCGTTGCGCCACGTCGTCGAATAGGGGGCATCGCGGCCCCTGTGGCTGCCGATGCTGAGCGTTGGGATATGAGCCTGATTGATCGTCTGCGACGGCCCTCCGGAAGCGGAGCGTTCGTCGCGGAAATCGACGGACTGAGGTTCTTTGCCATCTTGCCGGTGGTTCTGGACCACGCCTGGTGGACCTACAGAGCCAATGTAGGGGACCCGGGTTTTGCGCTCGAGTCCCCGCTCGGACGCGTGTTTTCAGCGGGCGAACTGGGTGTTCAACTCTTTTTCGTCATCAGTGGATACGTGCTCGGGCTGGGTTTCTTCCGCGCCGCGAAAGAGCGCCGCGGGGTTGGCCTGGGCCGGTATTTCGTGCGGCGTCTTCGCCGGCTGGAACCCCCGTTCATCTTGATCATGACGATCTTTTTCGTCTTGCTGGTTGCGAGCGGGCGTTTCGGCCTGTTCGATGGTCTTGGGCATTACCTGGCGTCGATCACTTACCTGCACGGGTTGATCTATCTCGAGCCCAGTCCGATCAACACCGTTACCTGGTCCCTCGAGGTCGAGTTGCAGTTCTATGTCCTGGCACCGGCTCTCTATGCGATCTATCGACTGGAGCCGAGGCTGGCGCAGACCCTTTTCGCGGGTGGGATGCTGGTTTTCATTGCGACTGCGTATCTGGTGGGTGACTTTTATCTGACGCTGCTGTCGCATGGGCATTTGTTCTTGCTCGGTGCCGCGTTCCCCCTGCTGGGCCGTTTCGAAATCCCGGCACGGCTGGCCTTTGTTTTCCCCACGGCGCTGTTGGTGTATTTCCTGATCGAAGCCGACTATGCGTCGGTGTGGGGAAATCTGGCCAAGATCGTGTTGCTGACCGCGATCTTCGCGACGACACTGGGCTGCGCGCCGGTGCGCCGGTTCCTGTCCATGCCTTTTCTCTTCGTGGTGGGCGGGGCCTGCTATTCGATTTACCTGATCCACTATCCGCTTTTGTCCGCCTTCTCGAAAATCTGGGCGGCGACATCGTTTCCTGGAGGTTGCTGTCGTCGTTGTTCTTGTCGTCAGCATGATCTTTTTCGTCTTTGCCGAACGCCCTTTCATGACCCGATCTGCCGCCAGAAAGATCGCATAGCCAGAGGATTTCATGGTGTCCGAACTGCGCCTACTTCACATCGCCAGCTTCAGCGGAAACATCGGCGATAACGCCAACCACATCGGATTTCGCGATTGGTTGCAGAACCTAAGCCTGCGTCCTATCGCCTGGACGGAACTTGAAATCCGCCAGTTCTTCTGGCGTGAGCGCGCCTGGGACGCGGACCTGGTCGATTACATCAACGGCTTTGACGGATTGGTGATCGGCGGCGGCAACTACTTCGAGCTTTGGGTTGAAAACTCGCCGACCGGAACATCGATCGGCATCGCGCCCGACCTGTGGGCGAAAATCAATGTGCCGGTATATTTCAACGCCCTGGGGGTCGATCCCGGCCAAGGCGTTCCCGATGCCTGTCGCACGCGGTTTACCGGGTTCCTCGACACATTGCTCGCGAACGACAAGGTCCTCGTCAGCGTGCGGAATGACGGGGCCAAAAGAAACCTGTCCGATCATATCGGAACACCTTATGCGAACGCCGTTCTGCACGCTCCAGACAATGGGTTCTTTGCCGATTTTCAGCCGGCCAAGGGCATCCCGCTTTTCAGCGACCCGAATGTCAGCCGCATCGTCACGATAAACCTGGCCAGCGACATGGCCGAAATTCGGTTTGCCGGGCTCGACGACGGTGTCGAGGGGTTTGCCAAGGAAATTGCCAACGCAATAGGCACCCTTTCCGAACGGGATCCGGCGACCGGATTCCTGTTCGCGCCGCACATCTTTCGTGATCTCGATGTCGTGAACAGGGTGATCGACCGCCTGCCGGACCGCATGCGCCGCACCCGGGTCGCGCAGGCACCCTATGGAACGGGGGATGCGGCCGCACGGCTGGTTTTTGGCCATTACGCGGCCTCGGATGTCTGTGTCGGAACCCGTTTCCATGCCAATGTCGTGCCGATTGGCAACAGGCGTCAAACTCTCGGTCTGGTGTGCTACCCGCAGATTTCGGCGCTTTATGACGAGGTCGGCCAGCCCGACCGCTGTATCGACGTTTCAGAGCCCGGGTTTTCGACGATCCTCGCCGATCGGATTTCCGATGCCCTGGACGAACCAGACAGCGCCTTTTTGGGAACGCCGCAGCAGGCCCTTGATACGGCACAGGCCCTACGCGATGGCATTACGCCCCGCGTCGTCACCTGGATCGAGGGGCTCTGACCCCATGCCGAGCACCGGAGTTGTCTTTTTTGTCTTCAATGCCAGGGGTGTTGCGCGCTTGGCAGGCAACTCGGCTTTGCTCGATGGCGTCGATTGCGTGATTTCTGGCGTTCCGGGTGTATCGCTGGATATTCTGGGCGAGCGGGTCGCACATCTCACGCTGGAACAGGCTCTGGAAGCTTTCGGGATTACCCAGCGTGCGATCTCGACCCCGGAAAGCGCATATTGCCTAGCCTTGATGGACCGCGACGTCATCGGGCAGGTCTTGCCAAAGCTTGGTGTGAACGCGGACGAAAGCATCCGCCTCGCATTGCTGAATCACATCGGCCTGTTGACCCACAACGCATTCGCCTTCGAACTTCTGTTTCGCGCCTTGGTCGGTAACGGGTTGCGCAAGGCGCGTTTTTTCCGTTTTCACGGTCGCTATCGGCTTATCGAGAGGCTCGAGATCCGCACGTTACTTCAGATCGAACTGGGGTTTGGGCCCCTGTTACTGCATTTGTGCAATGAAGCGGGCATCAAGAAGGAGCATGTGGGTCAGGGCGCCCGCCTCGCATCTTTCAAGAATGCGCTGCGCGACTTGCTTTTGCTTGGGTATAAGGGCAAGACGCTGTTCTTGCGCAGCCGCGCAGCGCGCAGGCCCCCAGAGGGACAGAGTGTTGACGCCGTGTTCATCACCCGGGCTAGAACCGAAGTTGTCGCTGCCGAACCGATCATGCGGCACCGGGCCGGGCAAGGTTACCGCGACATCATGCTCGTCGATGATCTTATCAAATCACCTGACGGAACCGCTGCCGCATCGCGGGGAACACGCCCCTGGAATCCCTTGCACGGCTATTCCACTCCCGGCGAAATTGCGCGGATCTTTCTCACCTGTATTTCGCGACGGCATAGCGCAGCACGGCGCGCACTGGCGTCGCGGCCAGAGCGCGTGGCCGACTGGGGATTTCTAGGGAAGAAGGACATTGCGACCCAGATTATGTATACGGCTTTTGCATCTGTGCCCGAACTTCTCGTTCACCGTTTGCAGCTTGGTCGCGCGTTCGGCGCCCTGACCCCTTCGGCCGTCGTATCGTTCGATACCGTCGATCGCTGGGGTGCCCTCCAGGGCGAACTCGCCCTTCAGCGGTCGATGCGCTCTGTGATGATACAGAACACCTCGGCAGACGACGTATTCTATCCATGGCCATTGGCGATGGATCATCTCGTTGTGGGGAACCAGCGCCTTCGGGAAATCTTTACGGCGTCGGGCGCGGATCCCGCACGCGTCCATGCTTTCGGACTGCCACTTCAGGACGATGTGCTGACGGCGGGAAATGCCCGTTTGGACGCGTTGATCAATCGCGCCGCGCAGGGTCATTCGCCATTACGCGTGCTCGTAGCGACTCAGCCGTTCGTGCAAGAGTTCGACTATAACGCGGCACTGGTTGAGTCCTTGGAAACCGCAGCTAGCGACCTGAATTTTCCGCTGGTCTGGATCCTGAAACCTCATCCGCGTGAGCCCCTCGGGAAATACGAAACGGTTCGTGACGAACTCGCGTCGCGGTCACAGTCTGTCACACTGTTCAACGGGCCTTTCGAGGATGCCTTGTCCGAGGCCGACGTGGTTCTTTCGAGAACATCGACGAGCCTCGAATTTGCGGCACTGGGCGGAGTGCCCGGCATTGCGCACCTGCATCGATACCCCCGCGACATCGTGGATCGGCTCGATTATCTGAGGTCATCCGTCAACGACAAGAGCTACGACACCTCCGGCCTCAGGGCGCTTTTGCGGGCTTATGCGCCGGAAAAACGGGTCGAAAGCCTCGAGGCGTATGCGAACCGGCGGGCGGAGTTTATCGACGAGTTCTTTCCTGGCAAAGGACGAGCGACCGACCGCGTGGCCGACTTGATCGCTTCTGGATCGTCTGGATGCTGACCAGAAACGCGATGCGCCTGGCGGTCGGCGAGTTGGGAAGCCGCTTGCCTCTTCTCCTGCTCGAGGTGACTCTGGCGCGGCTGCTTGGTCCGGCCGTTTACGGCATTTGGTCAATTATTCAGACATTTGCGACATACGGTAATTTCCTGCATTTCGGCGTGTCATCGTCAATGGCCCGGCGGGAACCCGGTTTGATCGAACTCGGTTCGCCGAACGAGGTGCTTGCCAATCGAGCGGCGGCTTACGGTTTTCAGATCATGGTAATCGTGGTGGTTGCTGGGCTGCTTGTGGCGATCTCCGGTGTCCGTGACGATGCATTCGATGAGATCGGCGGTTTGTCGACCGCGCTTGCGCTGCTTGTCGTGATCTTGGCCCAGCAGTTCACCATTTCGACACAGGCAAGCGCGCTGAACGAATACAAGGTTATCGCTTCGTCAATCGCAAGGTTGGTTTACGCCTTCGCCTTCCTTGCGATTGGACTGGTCGTCATTCGGTTCGAGCCGCCACTGCTCTGGTTGACGCTCGGTTGGGCCGTGGCACTGGCTTTGGCACTGATAATGTTGAATGTGATTGCGCGCGGGATCGTGGTGTTCCCGAGGCTGGACTATCCCAGGACCATATCGATGCTTCGGGATGGTTTCCCGATCATGGTGCAAGGGCTGCTGCGTTTCGGCTTGATGAGCGTGGACAAGATCGCGGTGTTCTGGGTTGCGCGTCCCGAGGCCGTGGGATTTTACGGGATCGGGGCGCTTGCGGCCAGCGTGACCGGGCTTCCTGGATCGATAATCGCGAGGGTCTCTTTGCCGACGCATCTGCGGCTGCGTGAACGAACCAACGGCCCCGCGCTGATGCAAGCCGAGTTCGACCGGATGCTGGTGCTGATTCAGCTCCTTACCTACGGCGCGCTGTTCACGGTTTGCGCATTTTCACCGCTGCTTATTCACTTTGTACTGCCAGAATACGAACCCGCAGTGCGCGTCATTGGTATTCTTGCCATTACGGGGGGGGTCACAGGCCTCGCACAGGCTATGAGCGATGTCACCATGTCCTTGGGCATCAAGGCAGCAGTCTTGGTCAACACGGTCATTACCCTACTCCTCGAAATCTTGTTCTTGGGTGTCGCGTGGAACATTGGCGGCGGGATCGAGGGCATGGCTGCGTCAGTTCTGGTCGCGATGATCCTGATGAGTGGCCGTAGTGTGTGGCTGTGCATGCGTGCCGTCGGATTCGCGTGCGACGTTGCCAGGCGCCGCCTGGTCACACTCGCAGGGCTTGCAACCGTGGTCATGGTCGTATCCCTTGGGGTTCTGGAGCTTCAGATGATATGCATGGCCTATCTCGAAAGCGATGCCCGACCGGCTATCGTCGTAAACGTTCTTTTGTCGCTCGTGACCGGTCTCGGCTTGATCATCGCGTCGAAACGGTTCAGCGAACGTTCACAGGAAGATGAGATCGCGCGATGAGTGACCAAGCTGCCCAGAGCTCCGACCTGCTGTCGATCCGCGGTGAACTTAAGGTTCTGAAGGTCGCCGTCTTTTTCATGATCGTGTTTGCCGCTTTGAACTTGGTGGCTCTTCTCAGGCTTTTGGGTGTTCCGGGGCTGCCGCCGCTTCTGTTGTTGCTGTATCGGGCGATGGATGCGCTGATCGTGATTTCGTTCCTTAAGTATTGCGGATCGCGGGTCAAGGTTCGCGGCATCGACCTTTTGCTGCTCATCTTCGCGACCTATCCATTCCTGATCGGTATTGCCCGTGGAAATCTTTCGATCACCTTTGCAAACGACACGGTAATATTCTTCATGTTCATCGCAAAGATCGTGATTTTCAGAACGATCTTGTCACGCATTCATGCAGTTACCGACCTTGATGCGGTTTTCACGAAACCGGCACGCAAACTCGTGCTTTGGTGCGGTCTCTTTGCCGTAATTGCCCTTGCGGTGGCCTCGGTCCTGCTGGGAACCTCATCAGGCCGCTATTATCAGGCACCGGCGGAATTGACCTTTGCTGCAGCCCTGGTGTTAGCTCAGGGAAAGATATTCGCGTATCTCGTTTTTCTCGCGATCGCGCTTGCGGCAGGCAAGCGGATGGTCATGTTAGGGCTGATCGTCATTGCAGCTGTCGCCGCTCTGGCGCATCCGAAGGTGCGAAAGGGGTTTATCCGGTTCCTGGTCGTCGGCGTGGTATTTCTTCCAGTCGCGTTCATTGCCAGCAGCAGTTTTCTGGGTTCCGACCTGGTATCCGTCAACAAGATCCTCGGAACCTTCCGCCAGATCGAGCGTGCGATGGAGCAATCGGACAATCTCCTTGAAATCCTGATGTACACGGATCCAGGGCGTTATGTGGAATACGTATCATTGTTGCCCCATCTCGTTGACTGGTCGCTTTGGTTCGGAAATGGATACGGTTTTCGATACGATCTTGATTCCGACTTCCTTTTCGAATTCGGCATGGCCGATCATCTGGAAGTGACGAACGCCCATTTTACGCCGCTGGCGATCACGGCCAAATTTGGTCTGTTTGGCTTGATGATATGGATCATTTTGATAGCGCAGGTCTTGAGTACCAGGATCAATCGTAAGTCCTTTGCCGAGTACGCGTGTCGACTCGCCTTTATCTCGATGCTTGCTCAGTCGCTTTTCGCATATAGCTTTTTCATCAATATGTTCGTCCCGTTTTATATCGCGATGTCGATGGTTGGCAGCCGCCGGACCAAAGCGTCGAAACTACCGGAGACCTTGGTCACTGGTCAACAAAGAGGATACGGCTGATATGTGCGGACTGGTTTTTGCAATCTCGGCGCGGCCGGTGCGCAGCTTCGTATTGGTCGCACACGCAAGGCAGCATTATCGCGGACCGGATGGCGAAGGCGTGCTGTTCGAAGAGACTGGCGGTGTGCACATGGGCATGGCGCACGAGCGTCTGGCCATTGTTGGGTTGAGCGAAAGCGGCGCGCAGCCGATGCTGTCGGCCTCCGGGCGGTTCAGGATACTTTTCAACGGAGAAGTCTATAATTTTCGCGAGCTGGCCCGGCAATTCGGTCTGCACGATTTGAAATCGGGTACCGATACCGAAGTGATTGTCGAGCTTGTCGAGCGGTTGGGCATCGACGAGGCTGTGGCGCATTTCAACGGCATGTGGGCGATGGTCATACATGACATCGCGGCCAACCGCTTCTATGTCTCGCGCGACCGGTTCGGCAAGAAGCCACTTTACGTGCATCGCGACAGCGGCGGCGTCTTCATGGCCTCCGAGATGCACAGCCTTCTGGGGCTGCCCGGTGTCGATTTAACGCCAGACGCGGTGACGGCCTCGAGATTTCTGGCGCAATCCTTGCAGAATGTGGATGACCGCAGTTGGCTGGCGTCCATCAAGGCATTCCCGCCCGCGTCGATCGGCGAGATCGACGGCACCGATCCCACCGCGGGGGTCTCGAATATCCGCACCTTCTGGAAGTCCGGATACGAAACCCCGCTGCGGGCGCAGAGCCCGGACGATTGCATCGAGGAACTCAGATCACTGGTCCAGGATGCCGTTCGACTGCGCTTACACGCCGATGTTCCAGTCGGCGTTGCCCTGTCAGGGGGCATCGATTCGTCGATAATCGCTGTGCAGGCGACGCAGACGACCGGAGCCCAAGGGCAACGGACCGAGCTTTTTTCAGCCGTGAACCCTGGGTCGAAAGACGACGAGAGTGTCCATATCGACGCTATGGCCCGCCATTTGGACGGCGATGTCCGGCGCGTCCGTCTTGATCCAGAGGAAGGCGACGGATTGTTCGGTCTCTTGCAGACCTGCATTCGCCACGCCGACGGACCGGTCACGTCATTCTCGAGTCTGCTTTTCTACAAGTTGATGGAAAGCGCGCGCTCGGCTGGGATCACCGTTGTGTTGACGGGACAGGGCGCGGACGAGGCCTTTTGCGGCTATCGTAAATACCCGATCCTGGAAATCAAACGTCTGCTCAGGGCGCGCCGTGTGGGTGAAGCGACAAAACTCGCGGCGGGGTTCATCGCAAACGGCACGATCCTTCCTCAATTCAACCTCAACGACGCCAAGCGGTATACTGGTGCTTCGAACAAGTCGATCTTGGGGGAAGCCGCAGCGAGCGCGCTGGATCTGCAACCTCTCGGCCGGATCACCTCGTTGGGAGAGCGGCAGTGGCTGGATGTTTCGAAATATTCGGTCCCTTACCTGTGCCATTATGAGGATCGCATGTCGATGGCGTGGTCGCGCGAGGTCCGCTCTCCGTTCCTCGACTATCGCGTGGTGGATATGGGGCTACGAATGCCCGAGCGGTTGAAATTGTCGCGCGGCTGGACGAAATACGCCTTGCGCAAGGCCTTCGAGTGCGACCTTCCGCCCTCGATCGCGTGGCGCAAGGACAAGAAAGGGTTTGCGAACCCACAGGACGACTGGCTGAAGGGCAACCTGCAACCCGTTGTCCGCGACTTGATGGGGCGAAACGACGCGCGGGTCTATCAAACCGGCTTGGTGGACAAGGCCGGTTACCTCGAACGCTTCGATGCCTATTGCGCCGGGCGGGGGCATGTCTGGTTCCGTGACGTGTTTGCGCCTTTTGCCCTTGAACTGTGGATGGGCACCGCTGCCGAGATCGAACAGGACCTGAAGAAGCAGATGCAATGTCACGTTACGGCCTGATCGCCAGAACCGCACCGAAACTCGGCTTGCGCAACGTCGCACGAGTGGCACTTTACCGTGCAAGGCTTAAGTCGGGGTGGCGGCCGAGGCCGCCCGACACACCTTGCCCCGAGGGTGCGGTCTACGGCCTCGGTGACAGTGACCGACAGGGCGGTTCAGTCACACTGAAGCTCTTTGGCTGGTATCCAGTCGAATTGGGGGCAGCACCAGATTGGCACGCCGATCCCTTTGGTGCGGGCACCCGGCAGGATCCCGATGTCGACTGGGTCGCCGCGCTGCAACGGATCGGCGACGGGGACGTCAAGAGGTATTGGGAGCTGTCGCGCTTCTACTGGTTGCCCCAATTTGCGCTGGCAGCGCGTAATGGGGACGCGGATGCCGCAACTCGAATGGAAAACTGGCTGCGAGACTGGGTTGACGCAAACCCGCCCTATCGTAGTATCAACTGGGCCTGCGGACAGGAGGCCTCCATTCGCCTGATGAACCTCGCACTGGCGGCGTTGATCCTGGACACCTGGTGCGATCCATCGCCGACAATGCGGTGGCTCGTTGAAGTCCATGCACGGCGGATCCGGCCGACATTGTCATATGCCCTTGGACAGGACAACAACCACGGCACCGCTGAAGCCTGCGGGATCTACGTCGCAGGTAGCTGGGGGAAACGCTGGTCGATGCCGAACGCCGACCGGTGTGCACGGACCGGGTTGCGATGGCTGAATGATCGTGCGCTGCGGATGATTCAGGCTGACGGCAGCCCGTGTCAGTATTCGACGACCTATCACCGAGCCAATCTCGAGGGGTTCTGCCTGGCCGGCCTGTGGGCGGAAAAGACCGGTGCACCGCGACTGGGAACCGAGGCGCGGTCACGTATCTTGGACGGGGCGCGCTGGTTGCAGGCTATCGTCGACCCGGCAACCGGGGATGCACCAAACTTGGGTCCGAACGACGGCTCGCACCTGTTTACCGTGTCGCAAGCAGACTACCGCGATTTTCGCCCGACTGTGGCGCTGGCGGCGGTACTGTTTGACAACGAGCGACCATGGCCGGATTACGATGATCCCAGAGTGTCCGCGCTCGGCTTGAAACAAGGCGATCATTTCTGGCCCTCACCTACGTCGCGCAGTTCCGATGTCGGCGGCTATCATGTGTTGCGCGTCGGACAGGCCATGGCGGTTTTGCGCTATCCCCGGTTCCGCTATCGACCTAGCCAAGCGGACGCCCTGCATGTCGACCTGTGGCACGCGGGGCGCAACCTTCTGCGCGACGGCGGAACCTTCAGCTACAATGCCGAGGGAGCCGAATGGTTCGCAGGCACGGCAGCACATAATACCATCGAGTTCGACGGGCGCGACCAGATGCCCCGACTTGGGCGTTTCCTTTTTGGAGACTGGCTCAAGGCCGAAGCTGTTGAGCCTGTTTTGGATAATGGTGTTAAGGCAAGTGCAGCGGCGGCATACACAGATGCCCGTGGTGCCCAGCATCATCGGGCGATAACCCTGAGCGCTGGATCCTTGGTTTGTTGGGATGCGATAACCGGCAATTTTGAAGAGGCATGCTTGCGTTGGCGTTTGGTACCTGGCGAATGGTACTTTGAAGGTGACATTGTCCGTAATGGAAACTACTCGGTTGCGATTGAATTCGATGGCATGCCGATCTCCCCGACACTCGGCACCACGATGGAATCACGCTACTACCTGCGGAAAACAGAGATTCCGGAAATCTCGGTCAAGGTGAGTCGGCCGGGAATACTCATCACGAAAGTCGGCTTCTGATCATGCATGTTCTTTATTTCCATCAGCATTTCTCAACCCCGCAGGGATCAGCCGGCACCCGATCATATGAGATGGCCCAGGCACTCATCCGAGCCGGGCACAGCGTCACGATGGTCTGTGGCAGCTACGCGCAGGGCAATACCGGGCTGAGCATGCCGTTTAAAAAAGGTAGGCGGCGCGGCGCGGTCGATGGGATCGACGTGATCGAGTTCGCTCTCAACTATGGCAATCACATGGGGTTTGTTCAGCGACTTGGCGTATTCTTGAAATTCGCGGTTGGTTCGATCGGTGTGGCGCTTCGGGAGCCTGCTGACGTAGTGTTCGCGACGACAACCCCGCTTACCGCTGGCATTCCGGGCATTTTCGCACGCTGGCTAACGCAAAAACCCTTTGTGTTCGAGGTTCGGGATCTTTGGCCGGAATTACCCAAAGCGATGGGCGTGATCACCAACCCGGTTATGCTGTGGCTTATGTCCCTGCTGGAATGGGCATCTTATCGTTCGGCAGACCGGTTGGTGGGCCTTTCGCCTGGCATCGTCGAGGGCATCGCAGCCCGCGGGGTCGACAAATCGCGGATCGCCATGGTGCCAAATGGTTGCGATATGGATCTCTTCTCAACGCCCGAAGCGGCTTGGCGGCCAGACGGCGTTCAGGATGATCAGTTGCTTGCGATTTTCACGGGAACCCATGGGAACGCCAATGGTCTGGAAAGTGTTCTCAATGCTGCAGCGGTTTTGAAAGACCGCGGGCGCGACGACGTAAGGATCGCCTTGGTCGGGCAAGGGCGCGAGAAGCCAAAACTCGTAGCCGATGCTAAAGAACGTGGCCTCGACAATGTTCTTTTCGTCGATCCGGTTCCCAAGACCAAGCTCACTGGATTGATGGCGGGTGCTGATTTAGGCCTGCAAGTTCTTAGGAATGTTCCTGCATTTTACTTCGGCACGTCTCCGAACAAGTTCTTCGACTACATCTCTGCAGGGTTGCCAGTCTTAAACAACTATCCGGGCTGGCTTGCGGGTTTGATCGGTGAAAACGATTGTGGTTTCGCTGTGCCGCCCGATGATCCATCGGCCTTCGCAGATGCACTGATCGAGGCTGCAGAGCATCGGGACGCGCTGCGACTGAAAGGGGTTAACGCACGAGAGCTTGCCCAAACTCGTTTTGCACGCTCGGAGCTTTCTGACGACTGGGTTCAGTGGGTGACAGGGGTCGCGCGCTAAGCTTTAAGCCAAATAGCTGACAATTTTGAACGATACGGTAAATGAAGCGGATCATTGATATTCTCGGAGCCAGCGTGGGGTTGCTCCTCTTTTCGCCGGTTCTGGCGATTGTGGCCTATAAAATCCGCCGCGAGATGGGAGCGCCAGTGCTCTTCACCCAAACTCGCCCCGGGCGCGATGGCAAGCCGTTTGAGATGATCAAATTCCGCACCATGCGAGATGCGATTGACGCAGATGGCCGCCAGCTTCCTGATGCGGAGCGGCTCACCAAATTGGGCCGGTTCCTGCGGTCCAGCTCAATCGACGAACTGCCGGAACTTTGGAACGTGCTGAAGGGCGACATGAGCCTCGTCGGCCCGCGACCGCTCTTGATAGAATACTTGCCGCTCTACTCCGCAGAACAGGCACGCCGCCACGAGGTGCGCCCCGGCGTGACAGGCTGGGCGCAGGTGAACGGGCGAAATGCGATATCATGGGATGAGAAGTTCGCGCTCGACCTCTGGTATGTCGACAACCGAAGCCTCTGGCTGGATCTGAAGATCATTTGGCAGACGATCCGCAAGGTGATCAAACGCGATGGTATTTCAGCGGCGGGAGAAGCTACCATGTCAAAGTTTACGGGGAACGGATCGTGAGCCGGTTGATCGGCGTATATGGCGCTGCCGGATGCGGGCGCGGAGTCATGCCCTTGCTTCGCTCACAATACCGCGCGCCCGAACTTGTTTTCATCGACGATGGCCAAGCCCCAGGCTACGTAAACGGCCACGATATTTTGACCTGGACCGATTTTCTCGAACGCCAAACCGACCAAAAGGCAGTCAGCATCGCCATAGCCGCCTCACATATCCGCCAGACCCTCGCGGAAAAATGCGCCGCTGCAAATATCCCACTGATCGAGGTACGCGCCGCTTCTGTCGTGCAGATGGATGAAGTCGTGATCGAAGAAGGTGCATGCCTGTCCCCTTTCGTGACCCTGAGCTCGAACATCCGCATTGGCCGCTGCTTCCACGCTAACCTTTATTCCTATGTCGAGCATGATTGCATCATCGGTGACTTCGTGACCTTCGCACCGGGCGCCAAGGTGAACGGGAATGTCACCATCGGCGATCACGCTTATATCGGCTCGGGCGCCATTATCCGCCAGGGTCTCACCATTGGCGCTGGCGTCATTGTCGGCATGGGTGCGGTCGTCACCCGCGATGTGCCACCGGGCGTCACCGTCGTCGGCAATCCGGCCAAACCACTTATCAAGGACTGATCCATGCGTATCTACCTCTCCCGCCCCCACATGTCCGGCAATGAGGAGCGACGCGTGGCCGAAGCTTTTGCGTCGAACTTCATCGCCCCGCTGGGACCCCAACTGGACGCCTTTGAGGCGTCCGTGCGCGACTACCTCGGGGCGGATGTGCATTGCGTCGGCCTGTCCTCGGGTTCGGCGGCGCTGCACCTCGCGCTGCGCATCGCGGGGGTGGGCCCGGGCGACGAGGTCTGGATCTCTTCCATGACCTTCGCGGGCGGCATCTTCCCGGTAAACTACCTCGGCGCAAGTCCGCGTTTTTTTGATCTCTCACCTGAAAGCTGGACGGTCGACACAGCGCTGCTGGCCAAAGAGCTCGCAAAGGCCGCTACCGAAAACCGCCTGCCCAAGGCCATCGTACCGACCGATCTTTACGGCCAGTCCGCCGATCTCGACACGCTGGAGAGCCTCGCGGCGCAATACGGCGTACGCCTCATCGTTGACAGTGCCGAAAGCCTGGGCGCGACCTACAAGAATGGCCGCAAGGCCGGCACCGGCGGAGATGCCGCGATCCTGTCGTTCAACGGCAACAAGATTATCACCACCTCTGGCGGCGGCATGCTGGTCACCCGTCACAAAGCTTGGGCCGATGAGGCCCGTTTCCTCGCCACCCAGGCGCGCGACCCCGCCCCGCATTACGAGCATTCCACCTTTGGCTACAACTACCGCCTGTCAAACATCTGCGCGGCAATTGGGCTGGGGCAAATGGAGGTGCTGGACGCCCGCGTGGCTCGCCGCCGCGAGATCTTCGCGCGCTACAAAGCCGCGCTAGCCCGCCCCGGCATCGCCTTCATGCCTGAGCCCGAAGGCCTGCACTCGACCCGCTGGCTGACAGCCCTGACCATCGACCCTAGTGAAACCGGCATCACGCGTGAAGACATCCGCCTGATGCTGCTGGAGCACCAAATCGAATCCCGCCCGCTGTGGAAACCGATGCACATGCAGCCGCTCTATGCTGGCGCGCCCTATCACGGAAATGGGTTCGACGAGCGCCTCTTCGCCAACGGTCTCTGTCTACCTTCGGGCAGTGACATGACTGATGAGCAGCAGGATGAGGTG
Source organism: Thalassobacter stenotrophicus (assembly GCF_001458315.1). Taxonomy (GTDB): domain Bacteria; phylum Pseudomonadota; class Alphaproteobacteria; order Rhodobacterales; family Rhodobacteraceae; genus Thalassobacter; species Thalassobacter stenotrophicus. Next base: position 28,954 of record NZ_CYRX01000032.1, read on the forward strand.
ATTGAGCGGGTCTCAGCGCTCCTTGATAAAGGTCGTTGAACTATCCCGGTCAGCCTGATGCGAATAGGTCAGATCGGCTTAAGCAGGCAATAGCCTCAGATAGCTCGGATCCTTGGCCTCTTTGGCGAGAATGATCGTGTGCATACCAGCTGCTGTGGCTTTTTAAGGCAGACTTGCCGGACCCTTCAATAGCTCTGAGCCACCAGCCCGTTCGACGTCACCGACCGAAACCAAACGGTAATCAGAGCCGTGCCGGGCAATTAGAACACTGTGCTTATCGTCTAGATCACGCCGGTAGCGCTACTACTGATGATCTTCTTCGGCGCAGTCGCCGTAGCGTGTTGTAGGCAAGCCTCTGTTCCATTAGCGTTTTCTCGCGGGTCGGCCGCGCTTTGAGTTTAGGATGTAACCTTTAATGCGTAATTACATCGAACATTTTTCAATACTGAGCCGGCGCAATAAAATTGCGCTGCAAATTGTTCTCGACTCCATGCTGCTGGCCATTTCATTTCTTGGCGCCATGCTGTTACGGCTCGAGAGTCTAGATTTTGCAGGGCAGCCAGGTATCTGGGGCGCGTTGCTGTCCTCCATCATGGCCACCCTGCTGGCCTTTTGGGGATTGGGCCTTTATCGGGTTGTAGTGCGTTTCATCACCGGAAGGGTCCTAATAATCATTGGCAAGGGGGCTGTGGTGGCAGCAATTTCCCTTTTTGCCGCAGGACTTGTTTTTGACGCCAGCATTCCTCGATCTGTTCCGATCATTTTTGCTGTTTTTGCCTTTCTTTCCGTTGGTGGGCTGCGTTTCGCAGCACGGACGTATTTCCGGAACCCAAATCATTTGAACAAACGACCCGTGATCATCTACGGCGCTGGGGAAGCCGGACTTCAACTGCTGAACGCACTATTCCACGGCCAAGAATTTGCTCCGGTCGCTCTGGTCGATGATGACCCCTCCTTGCAGAACTTGGGCATCGGAGGATTGCGCGTTTATTCACCCGATAGAATACCGCGCCTGGTCCATGAGACGGGTGCCCGGGTGATCTTGCTGGCCATACCCAGCCTGGGTCGTGTCCGCCGCCGCGAGATTGTGAGCGCGCTGGAAGACCTGCAGCTGGAGATCAAGACGATCCCAGGCATGTCCGACATTATCAGCGGAAAGGCCAAGATTTCAGAACTGCGGACAGTTTCAGCTGAAGACTTGCTTGGGCGCGATCCTGTCGCCCCGGACACCGAACTGCTTGGCAGGAACATCACCGGGCGTGTGGTTATGGTCTCTGGCGCTGGAGGATCGATCGGCAGTGAGCTCTGCAGGCAGATTCTGACCCAGAATCCGTCCGTCTTGGTCCTTTACGACGTGTCCGAGTTTGCGCTTTACGCGATCGAAGCTGAACTAAGCGCAACAGCCGTGCGCTTGCTGCATCAGACTAAGGTCGTGCCCATCCTAGGGTCTGTGCAGCATAGCCGGCGGCTAGAGGCCGCTATCAAGGGCTTTAAGGTTCAGACGATCTACCATGCGGCAGCCTATAAGCATGTGCCGCTGGTAGAGGAAAACGTAGTTGAGGGCATCCGAAACAACGTGTTTGGCACACTCGCAATCACGCTCGCCGCCCAGAAACTTGGCGTCGAAAACTTCATTCTGATTTCCACTGACAAAGCGGTGCGGCCGACAAACGTCATGGGCGCGACCAAGCGCATCGCAGAGTTGATCTGCCAGGCCCATGCGCAGGAGGCATCTTCCACAGTCTTCTCGATGGTCCGGTTCGGGAATGTTCTTGGCTCGTCCGGGTCGGTCATCCCGCGGTTTCGGGCCCAGATCGAGGCTGGGGGACCTGTCACAGTCACGCACAAGGACATCAATCGCTACTTCATGACGATCCCCGAAGCGGCCCAGCTGGTGATCCAGGCAGGTGCCTTGGGTCAGGGTGGGGATGTTTTCGTGCTCGACATGGGAGACCCTGTAAAGATCATGGACCTCGCCTTCAGCATGGTTAAGCTGCATGGTCTGATCCCTTACATGGTCGACCACCCGGATCAGGTATTGCCGGAAAAGGGTGACATCCCGGTCTGTGTCACTGGTCTGCGCAAGGGCGAGAAGCTTTTCGAGGAGCTTCTGATCGGCAACAACCCAGCTCCAACCAAGCACCCACGGATCATGACAGCATCCGAAGTCTCACTGCCACGCGACGCGTTGATGGCAGTTCTGGATCGGCTTCTACAGGCCTGTGAGGCGTTCGACTTGCCAGCAATCGTAATCATTTTACACGAATTACCGCTCGAGTACGCGCCGTCGAGCACAGAGATCTCAGACCTGCTTTGGAGGGCTGATCACGACACCGACGAGCAGCAGAGCATGGCGATCGAGGCAGGCATTCGCACATGACATTTGCCGCCGAGAAGAAACCTAGACTCGCGCGCGTGTTGTTCAGCCGCACCCTTCACACATATTTTCTAATGCGCCGCGGACTGACGATTGGGGTTCGCGCGATTGTGCGGTCAGATGATGGTAAGTTCCTGCTCGTCCGCCACACCTACACTCCCGGATGGCATTTTCCTGGGGGCGGAGTCGAAAAGGGCGAAACGACAGAACAGGCTTTAATCAACGAATTGCGACAGGAGACCGGCCTGCAACTTGCTCATAAACCTGTTTTACACGGCGTGTTTTTTAATAATGGCGTGAGCAAAAGGGATCACGTTCTGGCATACCTTTGTGATGCCAAAGGGGCTGTCGATGCCAAGCCAAAGAGCATAGAAATCGCCGAAATCGGATATTTCGATTTCGAAAACCTACCGCCGGATACTGATCCTGGAACAGTTCGCCGCATTCGTGAAATTGTATGCGGAGATGCTCAAACTGAAGGCTGGTAACCAGTTCGGTCACAACACTGTTCGATCGTTCAATGATGGGTTTCCACTCCGACCACAACCATCCCCGTCAAATGCCAGACGGCCGCCATCATGATCCCCATATTGAAGGCAAACTCGTTGGCGCAGCTCTGCTTGAAGAACTCCCCCTCGAGGAACATGCAGGACCCCTTGCAGAGCTGAACGACGGGGCATGACATGCATTCGGGCCGGAAGGCAAAATGCGTCGCGGTATTCAGCGCGATCCCATCGAAGTCAGCTACATGCCCAATCTTGTGCACGCCCTTCGCCCCGGTGTTCTGGCAGGTCATGACGTTGCCGCGCAGATCCACGGCGATAGTGTCTTCCCGGTCCATGCCGCACTTTTGTCCAAGGGCCTCAATGGGCCTCTGCCGCTGGAGTGAGGCGTAGAACTCATCAATGCGCTCGCCGAGACCAAAGGCGTTCGGGTCCTCAACCAGCGCCTCGAAGATCGACCGCGTCAGGCTATTGAGTTCCGCAGGTTCAAACCGCCCCGTGCCGATTGCGGTCGCCGCATCATAAACATTCACCACGCCTTCGAGCCCGACAAACACATCCGGCCCGACATTTTCGGCGAACCAGGCCTTGAGGGCCCGAAGGTCGTGATGCTGGCGCGTCAGCACCGCATTGAACCCGGTCTTTTCGGGGCGATCGGCCAGCAGGGTTTCGATCCATCGACGCTTATCTGGATCATCAAGTGGATCGGGCCCGCGCAAATGCTGCCCCGGGCCGTCATGGCTGATCCCGATGGCAATGTCGTATTGCGCGATGAACTCGAGCTTTTCCCGATCAAGCAAGGATCCGTTGGTGATGATTGAGAAAGCAACCCCTGGAAACAGCTCCGCCAGTGCGGGGATCAACCGTTTGATCTTGGCCCAGTACAGAAAAGGCTCGCCGCCCCAGAGCTCAATCTGTTCTGGGGCTTGCGCGATCCATCCGTCAAGCTGGGTCAGAAACTGCGCGACATCTGCCAATTTGGAGACGGTTGCATCACCGATCTGGACAGCTTGATTGCAATAACTACAGGCGTAGTTACACGAGAGCCCAAGTTGGATTTTCAGGATGCGGGGTGCGCGGGATTTTCCGAGGGGTTTGTCTTTGGCCACGCGCGGTACCGCCGCGAAGATTCCCGGTTCTACCAGCAGCGGCAGCCCCTCGCATTCGGATGTGTGCGGGTTGTAGCGCACGTGATGACGGCTGCCGTCACGCGCTTCCAGTTTCAGATCGAACCACATCAGTCGAATAGCCTTTCCTCGATCGCCACGGGGAGATTGACGCGGAAGTTCGCGACGACCTGCACATGCGGCGCGCTCCCCTCGTAGGGGTGCTGGTTGTGGGGAATATGAGAGGGGAAGAAGACCGAGAGCCCCGGCCGCGGGTTAACCGAGTAGCCATGGCGGCTCTCATAAGGCAGCCGCCCCTCGTCAAAGTAGCGCGACGGGTCCTCGATTACGAACCGAGGGTTCCCCACGCTGTTCACCGGCTGGCCCGACCCACTGCCGGTCAGGAAGTGGACGCAGGTCAGGTCGCCCTCGCGGCTGTCTTTGTGGGTCGAGATGAAGCCGCCTTTGGTGATCACCAGCGCACGGTTTTCGCAATGATCGGGGTCGAGATATTTGGCCCAAGGGCCGAGCACGGCGCGCGCGCAAGCGAAGAGATGGGCTTTCAAGGTCTGACCTGCGTCGCATTGCTCAAGTATGCCGCGCACACGGCGCTTGGCTGCATTGGCCATCGACCCGCTGCCATTTGCTTCGACTGTGGCGATGGCCTCGTCGGCCAGTTGCCTATTCACCACCCAGTCGACTGGCGTCTCTACGAACGTGACCCGCGTCGGCCAGAGGTCGATACTCGTGCTTCGGATTTCCATCGTCAGCACCGGCAATTACAGTTGCAGTTGAAGCTATAGCGGTTGGCTGTAATGGTCACAGCACCGGAACTGCCGCCGCCTGAGAGGCTGTGAACCGTGCAGTTTGCCACGCAGTTACAGTTGCCGCCGGAAGTGTTGTAACTGCGCGGCCAAAAAGACCCTCCAGACGTCGGGGAGCCATTGCTGAGAGATACGCCCGTGATTGTGCCTGCACCAATTGCCGGCTTGTTGGTGATCCGCGACCAGTCCACGTTGCCGCTGTCGTCGATCACGATAGTTGTTCCGACCTTATAGGCCATGGCTGCCTCCTTGCGCCTGATGGGCCAGGATCTCGGAGAGCCCGGCCTTGCAGTGGGAATTTGGGAGTTCGAGCGAACAGAGGACGGGGATGCACATTCGCTCCTCGCCCTCGAAATAGGTGCTGTCATGGGGCACATGGCCCTCGAAGACGAACATGGAGCCCGTGCGTGGCTCGACCGCATACCAGCCGCCGACATAGGCGTCTGGGTTGTTGCAGGGCCAGAGCCGCTTACCGACATTCGCCGGATCGTAGAAGCGCACCGCGCCGCGATGGAGCGAGGTCTCGGGGCAATCGGCGTCCAGCACCACACGCGGGTAATAGGTGCAGACGATGTCGGTCTGAAAATGGGTGTGGGCGTTTATACCGACATTTTCGCGCAGGGCGCGGCGCTGCCAGAAGGTGTCCGACATCATGGCGATCTCGCCTGTGTGGTCGTAGCCATAGGCAAGCTGCAGATATTCCCTGACAGCTGCCGCCACCATCTGCGCCAGCACCGCAATCGCAGGGTCCTGTCGGTCCATCAGGAAATTGTGCCGCAGATGTCCAAGATGGTTGGTCTGGTCGCCAACATTACGGCCGTCGCCCGCGTCTTGAATGCGGTTCGCCACCGCGTCGTCGGCCGCTAACGCGTGTAGGTGGTCGTTAAAGCCCTCCGGCAACTCCCAGTGCTTGTGCAAAACGAAGGTGGGATAGATCAGCTGTAACTCGGTCGTGGTGGCAATCTCCATCACACCACCTCCAGGATGATTTTGCCGATCGCGGTATAGTGCTCGGTGTTAATCTTGACCGCGATCCGCTCGCCTGGGCTGAGCCCAAGCGCCTCGGCAACAAAGCTGCCCGCACCATTCATGTCCGTCGTCAGCCGCCGTTTCGGCAGATAGCCGGCGTCACTGTCGAGCTTGAGCGCCAGCGCATGTGCGCATGGCGCGCCATCGCCATTCCAGCGCAGCGCGATCGGCACATGAGCCCGCCCTCCCGCGGGCACGGTCACCGTCTCGGTCGCCACCGTGTGGAAATAGAACTGCTTGAACCACTGCCCGTCATTCGGGATCGTCGCGTCATCGATCCGGCCCGCGACGGTCGTACCATTCAGTAGGATTGGCTCTTGCTCACAGAGGACTTCGATGCGCGCACTGGACAGGGCCCCCGCGATCGGCATGAAGATCACCAACGCGTTGGAGCACTGCGTTCGGGCCCTGTGCCGAAAGGAAAAGTCAACTTTTTCACGCGCAGACTGCGCAAAACGGTTGCGCCAAGGAAGCGGGAATCCCGCTTCGTTGGTCATGATATCAATCAGTGCGTAATCAGTGATTTCATCATGGCCGATCATCCCGTCGAGAAACACATAAGAACGCCCTCTATAGATCGCCCCATGGGTCAATCCGGGCAAATCTGGAATGAACACGCCGTTGCCACGCATATCGACAAAGCCTGCCGCATTCGAGCGGTCATGAGGTGTCTCAAGCGCTGCCGCTAAGTCTGCCCATGGCAGTGGCTCGATGCCATCGCGCAGCCCTTGGCCGATCTCACAGGGATCGAAGACGGCAATCCCGGCATAGGTGTCTTGGACATCGACGGCGTAATGCAGCCGCGAGCCCGTGTTGTAGATGACATGTAGTCCGGTCTCGATCATGGCGCGCTCCTTTTCAGCTGATCGACCTCTTGGGCGAGGTCTTTGATGGCCTCGACAAGGAGGCCGACGAGATTGCCATAAGCGAGGCGCAGCACTCCCTCCGTCTCGACAACCGCTTCCGGTGCGACCGCCTGCACGTCCTGGGCAATGAGGCCCATCTGCCGTGCATCACTGCCCGCCATGGAAAAGGTGACGCCGCTCAGCGCCTGCACTTTGGCCAGCGCCGCGTGGATCGGGGCGATGTCGGATTTGAGGCGCGCGTCTGAGGAGGAGACGAAGTTCGGGGCGGTCACGGCACCGCTGAAGGTCGCTCCCGACAGGCGGGCAAAGGCGCTGGCGTGGTTGCCATCGAGAAGGTCGGCATCAATGCCAGAGCCAGACCCATCCACGGTCACCAGCTTGGCGCGGACCTGCGCGGCCGTGTCGGGAGACCCATCCGCCCCTGCGGGGCCTTGTGGACCCGTAGCCCCGGTGGCACCCGTGGGACCTGCAGGTCCCGTCGCACCTGTTGCCCCTGTCGCACCGGTTGAGCCTTTCAGGTTGACGTAAGCACCCCAGGTCGATCCGTTGAAAAAGCGAAGGCTGGTTCCGGACCACTGATGGGCAGGCGTTGGTCCTGTTGGCCCTGTCTGACCCTGCGGACCGGTCGCGCCTGTGTCACCTTTTGGGCCTGTTGCCCCGGTCGGACCTGCTGGACCTTGCGGTCCAGTTGGGCCGGTGTCGCCCTGAGGCCCAGTTGCACCGGTTGCCCCTGTGGCACCAATTGCACCCTTGAGATTGACGTAAGTGCCCCAGGCGGTGCCGGTATTGAACCGAAGGCTCGTACCAGACCATTGATGCGCCGGCGTTGGACCCGTGGCACCCGTTGAGCCCTGCGGACCCGTTGCACCTGTCGCGCCAGTATCCCCCTTTGGTCCTGTTGGCCCGGTCGCACCTTGGGGACCGGCCGGTCCGGTGGGGCCTTGCGGTCCAGTCTGTCCGAGTTCGATCACGGTTTCGGCGCCGGAGACACGTTTCAGGAAGAGCTTTCCGTCAGTAACATTTACGGCGAGTTCTCCGGCAGCGAGTTGCGCCGTGCTGGGTACCCGGCCGGCCACGGTCGTTCGTTTTACCAGAACGGTATTTGCCATGATCAGAATGTCCCACCGTCAAGGGTGATCCCGTTGATCGACCCACCGGTGATCGCGACATTGCTGGAGGCTTGCGTGGCCATGGACCCCAGTCCGAGGTTCGACCGCGATGTTGTCTTGTTCGGTAGGTCTGAGAGGTTCGAGGCTGCCGATAGCTTGCCCGCCAGCGCGTTCGTGACCGTGGTCGCAAAGTTGGGATCATCGCCCAGCGCGGCCGCCAATTCGTTCAGCGTGTCCATCGCTCCGGGCGCGGCATCAATAAGCGCACCGATGGCGGCAGCCACAAAGGCTGTTGTCGCAATCTGCGTTGTGTTCGTACCGGCCGTTGCCGTGGGGGCCGTCGGCGAACCTGTAAGGGCAGGTGATGCGTGAGCGGCCTTTGCATCCAGCGCCGTCTGGAGTCCCGTGACTTGCGCGATCGAATGGCTGTGGCTGGAGGGCGTGAAGCTTGTGGGCTTGCCCGTGATCCCAGACCAAGGAACGGCATCTGCAATTTCCGCGGCATCCACCTTGCCATCATTGTCCGTGTCATAGGTGGATTTTGCCATGTCGCCGGCGCCAAAGCCGGCAATGGCGTCATTGACGAAGGCCGTCGTTGCAATCTGCGTCGAGTTCGTGCCCGCGACCGCCGTCGGCGCCGTGGGTGATCCCGTGAAGGTGGGTGACGCCAAGGGCGCTTTCGCCGATAGCAGACTGTCTACCTGCGACTTGCGAACAAGGTCGGTCCCGCCGCTGGCATCTTGTCCAGATTTTGGCACGAGAGAGAAGGTTTTGGCCCCACCAACTGTCTGCGTGCCCACCAGCGCCAGAAAGCCACCACTCCCTGCTATGGGGACGATGGAGGTCGCATTGCCGTTGCCGTCATCGCCCTTTCCGACATAGACCGTATTGTCGACCTCGTTATGGGCAAGCTCGCCGGATTTTAGTGCAGCGGGCGCACCCGCCACGCCCGAGACACGGCGTTTGAGTTGGATGGTATTGGCCATCAGAAGAAGCCTCCGTTGATGGGTGTATCAGTGGGCAGGATCGTGATGCCCGGATCACCTTGATCGCCCTTGTCGCCTTGTGGGCCTGTCGCGCCCTGCGGACCTGGCTGGCCGCCGAGGCGTATGCGGAAAGGCCCGGAGACAACGCGCACCTTGATCGGCGCTGTGATGGTGATCGGGCCCGTTTGCAGCGTTGTTGCGCTCATGGGCTTAGCCCTCGCGTCACCGGCATCATCACGGGGATTTCGAGAAGGAAGCCCAAGTGTAGGTCTGGCTCGAGATCGGTGCGCACCAAATCCAACACCACGCGCCCAGGTGGGAGCACCGCGGTTTGGGACGGTGTCAAAGACAGTTCCAGCACAGTCTCAGTGACGTGCTGTATCCCGCCATTGGCGCTGGACAGTTCTGCCAGCAGCGCTGGATCACTGGGTTTGATGCGCAGATGACCGGTATAGCTTGCACCGTCCGCAAAAACCGATGCCTCGGCCTCAATCTGCAGACGCCAAGCGTAGCCGATGAGAATGGCCGGGCCCTCGCTCAAAGTGGCCACCGTCATGGTTGCCACCCGCAGAGCCGCGCGCCGACTTCGTTATGGGCAACGATCTGGGCCAGAGTGCCGTCGCTCATCAGGTCCTGGCGCGAGGGGCGAATAGGCTCGGCCCAATCGCAATCGTCCCGCAAAACTCGCGGGTCAATCGCGCATCCAGCGGTCAGCCCGACGCTCAAGATCAGTACGATCAGTGTTTTGAAGGTCATGACGGATGTCCTTGGACTTTTGCAGCGCGCGGACACGGGCATCGGCGCGGCGGATGGCGAGGTCGGCCTCTGCGGCGTGCTTGCCCTGGCGGATCAGGAGCCAGATGGCGACGCCAACTGCCGCAACAATCGCGCCCCAATAGGCAAAGCGTCGACCAAGGCCGGAGAACAGCGTGGTCAGGATGGCAATCATGCGGGTGCCCCCGGTGAGAGGGCCAAACAGCGCGTATCGAGCAGCAGCACGGTTTGCCCGCGCGCATCGGCGCCGGCCCGCATGTGTTCATACGTACGGACAGCGGCATCTTCGCAGGCGATAAAGTCAGGAAAGCGAACTGGGCTGATCCCACTGCCGCAGTCAGGCAGGCTGTCGCCCGCGATGCAGGAGACAACGATCAAGACCCAGGTCATGGCGTTTTCCCCGTGCGATGGTCGTCGATCCGGGCCGCCTTGGCGCGTAGGGCATAGATCACCACGCCAATGAACACCGCCGCGCCGATCCATGGCAGGACATTGGAAAGCGCGTTCTCCAGCCCGATTAGCGTCAAGACGCGCCCGGCCATGTCTCGGACCTCTTCTGCCTCCATAAGCGCAGGGGCAATCTGACTGCCGATCGAGCCCGCTGCACCAATGACACCGAGACCGATCTGCGCATTGGAGGCTGTTACGATCCGGCTTTCCGCGGGCGCACCAGAAGCCCTATCGGGTGTGATCTCCCGAGGCGTGGCATCTTCCAGCGCTTCGGTCAGCGCAACGTCGATGATGGGCACGAGGGCCAGGTCGTTGTCCTGCCGAAAGGCCAGGATGGCAGCGCGGGTGCGCGGCCCGATCTTTCCATCGATCTGACCCACCTCGTGATAGCCGAGTTCCTTTAGACGTCCTTGCACCTCCTCGACGGACATCGTCACGCTTGGCGCGACATTGCCCGCGCGCCGTACCCCGAGGAGCTTTGAGACCGGGTAGCGCTTCACATTGACGGCGTCGTCCTGGTTGCCGCCAAGGCCCCAAACCCAAGCGCCCTCGATCCGGTCGATAAAGAACACATGGCCCTGCCAGCTGGAGGAGCCGCGCGGGATCACACCGATGTCGCCCTGCTGGGCGTCTGCCACCTCGATCGGGATGCCCCAGTCGAGATAGGAGCGCGCCGTCAGCTTGCGGGTGGATTTGATCCCGGCCTTCTCGAGGCAATGTCCGACGAAGGCCGCGCACCAGGCCACAGAGTCGTGTTCGACCCAGTCGTGCCCCACCGAGGCATACATCTCCATGATGACGGGATTGTCGGCGGGCCCCGGCCCCTCGGTTGTGCCGATGTAGCTGCGGGCGATGTCGAATGGTGTCATGGTTCTCTCCCATGCAATGCAAAACGCCGCCCCAGACGGGGCGGCGCGTAGGATTTCCGTAAGTGGTGGGCGGGTTATTTCTTGCGGCAGAGCCAGGCCGCCAGCAGAGCTTCCGCCCCACGCGGGCCCAGATAAGCGAGAGTTGCCACGAACCCGGTCGAGACCGGCTGTGATAGGCCGATGTAACGCGCCGCCGCCTCCCCGATCAGCGCCATGCCGACGGCGACGGGGATTTCCCAGAGGAGTTCCTTGCCGAAGAAGCGGCGGTTGCCGAGCTTTACCTCCCCCGAATGCCACATCAGCCGTCCGGTGAAGGCACCAATCAGCGTGGTAACCGCCCCGCCGAAGAACGAGTTGATCATGTCGATGAACCCACCGTCATTCATGGGCGTGCCTCCTCAAGCGCCGCCACACGGGCGGCCAGTTCCTTGACGGCCTCGATCAAAAGGCCGGTGATATTGCCGTAGGCGACGGAGAGCTGGCCCGCCTCGTTGTCTCTGACGACTTCGGGCAGCACGGTCTCGACCTCCTGAGCGATGACGCCGATCTGGCGGCTTCCATCCATGGTGAAGCGCACCCCGCGCATGGCGGAGACCAGAGCCAGCGCATCGGCGATGGTCTCGATCTCGGACTTCAACCGCGCATCTGACGAGGAGACAAAGTTCGGGGCCGTGACGACGCCGGTGAAGGTTGCTCCGGACAGTGCCGCTTTTGCCGCGATCGCCGCGTCATAATCGGCTGCGGATTTCGTGGCCATTGTGCCGAGCCCAAGGTTGGTGCGAGCTACGGCCGTGTTCGCGAGCCCCGCCAGATTGCCTGCCGCATCCAGCAACGCATCCCAGCCCGTGTTCGTGGCGTTCCGGCGGCGCAGAACCGGCGGAGAGACCGAGGTGTCGACCCAGAGCATACCTGCCGTCGTCGCTGTTGGCGCCGAGGCCCCTGCGCTCGTCGATTGCAGGGCGGCGATCACCTCGTTGATCCGCGCCCGAACGGCTGCGCCCGCGTCGTTCGCGATCACAAAGCTGGATGTCTGGGGCATTTCAGCGTTTTCCGTTCTCAATCAAAAAGGCGTGCAGGCATTCGCGCTCAAAGCGCAGCCGAGAGGCAGCGAATGCGTGTGCCTGAGGGGCGCAAAGCGCGTTCACGCGACCTCATCGGCATAGAGCCGTAATTGGCTGACGATGGGCGTGTAGGACGCGTCCTTCGTCGTGAGATGCGCCCGCGCTTCCACCGCGCGGGCCTCGATTTCGTGGTTGTCTAGGCGACCCCAAGGACCCCAAACGGGGGCACCCGCTGGATCGTCATCGGTCTCGCGGATCTCGAATAGCACGTCGATCTCTGCCCCAGCCGATCCGTCAAAGTCGGCCCATGTGTCCATGAGTGCCGTTCGCGCATCGATCCGGTCATTGAGCGCGAGCGCCGCCACGCCGATTTCGGATCGGAGGCGGACACGTTTCACCGCGCCGAGATCGAGCCCGGCGGCAAAGCCGTATTGCCCCTCCATCGTGCTGACCTGCGTCACGCCATTTGCCGTCGCTGTAGCGAGCGTCAGGGTCGAACCCGTAACCTGTAGCCCAGATTTTGGACCGACAAAGCCGGGATCGGCCTGCAGGAAGTCTAAGGTCGAGAAGGCCAGCACCTGCGCGCCCTTGGTCGAGACGCGTGTTTCGGGGCCAGCGCGCCCGCCGCTGTCTTCAGCCCGCACCAGATACGTGCCGGGTTTCAGCGGTACGACGGCGATGGCCTCGCCGCCCGAGACCCGGTCCATCGAATAGCTGTCGGCCCAGGTTGCCGTCGCTTCCTTTGAGTGCCGGATCACGATGTTGCCGCCCACGCGGACGTCGGGATCGGCCGAACGCGTCCACTTCAGGATCGCAAGGCCACCTGCCGTTTGCAGGGTCACATTCTCGAGTTGGGCCGGAGGGGCGGTGAGCCCGAGGATTTCGGCTTGTGTTTCCTGCCAGGGCGAGGAGACGCCCAGAACCGAGATCGCTTTTACCCGGAAAGCCCAAGCCCCCGGTGCGATGTCGCGAATTTCAAGCGCAGTTCCGTCGGTGCGGCCATAGTCGATCCAGTCGGCCCCGCCAGAAAGTTTGCCCTGCAGCTGATAGGCCGCGACAAACCCAGACGGTGCTGCCTCCCACGCAATGCGTGCCAGAACCTTCAGCCCGCCGCCGTCTCGAGTGACATAGAGGTCCTCGGTGACCTGCGGCGCGCCGGGGGCCGGGATGTCATACGCATTGGGCAGCGCCGTGCGCGGGGCGGCGGCGTAGATCTGCTGCTCGGATGCCGACCAGTCATAGACCAAGGGCGAGGTCTCGCGCAGGACCAGCTCTGGGAGGAGCAGCGCGCCATCGCCCGATGCCGTCAAATCGAGGCTCACCCCATGCACCTCGAAGGGTTTGGCGGCAAAGCCCCAGCGGGCATAGGAGAGCGTCACCACATCGCCCACTGTGGCTGCCCAGGCTGAGAGCTTGCCCGACAGCCGCACCGTCATCTGCCGACGCGCGCGTTCGAGCTCAATCTTGGCCAGCCGCTGCGCCATAGACGCCGAGATCGTGAACGGCAGCGAGATGTCGCGCCATTTCTGTTCGCCCCCATCCTCGGCGAGGTAGACATCCGAGGCATAGGCCGGGAAGTCGTCAGGCTGCCAGTCGTTTTCGGGACTGACGAACTGCCCGCGCACGCCGTTGAAGTTGGACGACATCGTCACACGCGTCGCAAGGGTGAGCCCGCCCTCGCGGACATGGTCGGAGGTGAGCGCCACATCAGGCGCGCGCCACGCGCCCGCGTGGATACGCCAGGATCCACCCGAGAAAGCGCAGCGACCGGCGAAGGACGACAGCATCCCCTCGATGATGGTCTTCGGGACCTCGGAGAGGGTGATCACGCCGTTGCAGGCATAGCGCGGCTCAGACCCACCACCGGCCAGCGGGACGGTCTCATCGCAGATGTTCGCGGCCTCGACCAAGGACATCTCGTCAATCCCGTCGGGCTGGCCGATGCGCGCGCCAATGCCCCAAGTCGGATTGGCCATGTAATCTGCTAGGCAGAGGGCGGGGTTTTCTGAGTAACCTGCCGTTTGTGTTCGAGGGTCCCAGATGTCGTCCTTACCCTCGAGATCGACCGTGATGTTCGGGATCCCGCCCGGGAAGGCGTCCTGGTCATAGGTGAGGCGCAACCGGATCGCGGCACAGCCGCGCAGCCGGTGGTTCTCGGTCCATTTGTCCGGCAACGCTGCCTTGAGGCCCGCGAATGCGGTCTGATTGGCGGCGCCCAGTTTCTTCTCGACGACAACCTTTCCGGCCCAGCGGCCCTGCGCGGTCCCGGCGGCATTTATCGCCACTTCGCCTTCGAAATAGATGGCCCCAATCGATTTGACCCGATGCGTGGCCAGCACGATGACCAGATCGAGGAACTTATTGTCCGACCCCGAGGAGTGCAGGAAGACGATCACCCCACCTTTGCGGGTGCGGCCGTAGACGAGGTCGCGCGGCACCACCGGCTCGCGGATCGTGACCGTCCGCGGCTGCATCGTTGTCTGCGGTTTCGGCATCAATGCCTGCGCCGCGTAGGATAGAAGCAGCGTGCCGCCGATGCGCAGAAGGGCTGCGCCAATCCCGCCTGCAGCCAAAACGCCGCTGATCGCCCCCGCGATCGCGGTGACGGCTGTCACGATGAAGGGCATGAAACGGGTCCGGGTTCAGATGGGCCAGGCAAGCCGGCAGGAGGGCAGCGGTACGGTCACGAGGCCTTCAGGTGCCATGCCAACCGCTTGGGCCCCGGTACAGACGCCAAAGCCGAGGCCGGTATCGGCCAAAACGATATCGCCGCGCCCAGCCAAAAGAACGGCCGAGCGTGGCTCACCCAAAAGAGCTCGACCCATCTCCTCGAGCGAGGCCCAGCCCAAGCGGCGCATTACCCGCTCGCCGCCGAGCGCTGTGGTGTAGCGCCCGCGCCAGAGGGACGCGACATCCTCACCGCCGGTCAGGATCATGCGCGTCTCGAAGGCAAAGGTCGGGCAGTCATGCACGCCCCAAACGAAAGGACGCGCGCGGGCGGTATCGATCGCTGCTGCAAGCAGGCGTTCCCAGTGGTGAACGCGGGGGAGCATCATCCGCGCCCCCAGGTAATTTCGCGATCCTGGATCGCGGTGACGTATTCGAACCCGAGATCGCCCGGGAACAGCACCTGCTGGCTTTCATGGGTGTAGCGCCAGGTCCGCGCCACGGTGAGATCGATCAGACGGCTTTCATAGCTAATGGTGATCGTACAGGTATCGGCATCGTCCTTGATTTCTGGCACATCGAGCCGGCCCGAGAAGGCCTGAACCGGATCGGCGATGATGCTGCCATCCTCGGCCAGAAGCCCCAGCCAGATCCTGCCCGGCAGGCCCTGACGCGCTTCATCGATCGCCATCTGCACGAGATCCAGTGGCACGCCGGAAAGCGAGACGGCCGTGCCGCCGGCCACGACCTCTCCGGTTTCGTCGATGGCCCCGAGCCCGAGCAAAGACCCAGCCCCCGCCCAAGCCTGGCCGTTCCAACTGACCTCTCCCAATCCCGACCAGATCCGGACCCAGCCCGTGGCGAACTGACCCTCGAAGAAGATGACGGGCCTGAGGCTTTGATCGGCCAATGCCGTGGCGAAGGCGACGGTGAGATCGCGGCTCATCAGAGCGCCTCCCGTGCCGAGATCGTGAAGCGATGCTGATCCGCTCGGCCGATGACCGAGGGGACGGGTGCCGTCAGCCGCAACAGAACCGACGGGGCATCGAGGCCGAGCAGCGTGCCGACCGGCACGGAAGCCCGAAGCGGCGGCACGAGGGTGAGCGTCGCCTCGCTGCCCACGGGCACCACATCCGCCGTTAGCTGATAAAGCCGTGTGGTGGCATCTCCGCCCAACTGGAAGAAATCCCCCGCGCGAAGGCCAAGTCCCCAACCAGCCGTGCGCAGGGTGGAGGCTCCCGCAGCTTGCGCCTCGGTCACGTAAGGATTGCCCGCCGCCACCGGCACCTCGATCGAGGGATCGGGGAAGAGGAACCGGCCGCGCAATCCACCAAGGGCGGTGAAGAAGGCAGAAAGCCGACGGGCCTTAGCCCCTTGGGTCACCGCCATCTCGATCTGGTATTCCCACCACGACGCACCCCAGTCCTGGATCTGGGATGTGCCGGTGAACGGCGAGCGCGCCTCGGCCACAGATGTCACCAAGCGCCGCTCGAGCGAGGACACGAGCGTCAGGGGCAAGACAGGAATGGCCATCTCAGATCACCTGACCCCGCCGCCGCCCATCGGCCACGCTTTCTTTCGCTATGCGGGCGATCTCCGGGATCGCAGCGCGAAGGCGCGCGTCGATCTGCTCGGCCACACCCATCTGCGCCCCGCGCGCGTCGATGTTCACGGTCACGCCTGTGTCAGCACTGACTCGGCCGTAGCTCGCCGCCTCGCGGCGGTTCAGCACCCGTTCCCCACGCTGCAGGATCGTCGGGACTTCGTCGGGGCGGAGACCTGCCCAACCGCCGGAGTGCATCCGCGGCGCAGCAGCGAAGGCCAATGCTGGCACCGAGCGGCTATGTCCGGACAGTCCGACAATACCACCCGCATGCGAGACGGCCGCCGCAACGGACCCGCCGCCAAAGATGCCGGAGAGCGCCGAGGCGATGGGCCCCAGCACCGCACGCTTGAAGGACAGAACTGCAAGGTCCGCCAGGATCGAGCGAACGAGGCCCTTGAAGTCGAACTTGCCGGTCTCGACGAAGCTTCGGAACGCGCTTTCCGCGCCACTGAAAGCGCCGGTCAGGGTTTCACCGAGGCCTTTGCCCCAGTTCAGCGCATCTGCGGCATAGGCTTGAAGGGACTCCGAGACTGCACGCCAACCGGTGGCGATCCGATCCCCGGCGCTGCCCGCAGCCCCTCCCGCGCGCCCCATGGCATCCGACAGCCGATCTGCTGAGACAGTCGCCTCATCCAGCGCCGCCGCGCCTTCTTCGCCGGTGCCCGCAACGGCGTCACGAAGCGCGCCCCAGGATGTGAGCGGGGCTGTCGCGCCATTGGCGAGATCGGTTGCCGCCTGACGGTAGGTGTTCGCAGTGGCCAGCGCCTCGGCGGCAATCCCATCAAGACCAAGGTCAGGGGCCGTGAGCGGGTTGTCCTCGAAGGCTCGGCGAAATGCCTCTGCCGCAGCCGTTCCGGCATCTGCGGAGGCGCCTGCGAAGGGGTTGGGGATGTCACCGAGATTGATTTCACCGATCTGACCAAAGGTGGTCTCGATGCCCACTGCGGCAAGCGCATCGCGGATGCGTCCCGTAAAGGCATCGATCCGGGCGATGGCGCCGTTCAGCATAGCCTCGATCCCATCGAGCATGCGGTTGGCGGCCGAGAAGACGAGATCCCCGATCACGTCTGGCAGACGCGACCAGATCTCGCGGACAGCCAGTAGGGCACCCTCGAAGGCGTTGGCTGTGGTGTTGCCAAAAGCCACGACACTCTCGATGGCCCCAGCCATGCCGGAAGCGGCATCGGCCTTCAGATCGTAGAACATGGCGGTGGCCGCAGCCCCAGCGCTTGATGCCCCCATCTTGATCCGGTCCCAGACCTCGACCGCGACGTCTTTCAAGAGGCCCATGGCCTCGCCGAAGCCGCCCGCGCCGGAGGCCAACCGCGTGAACCAATAAACCAGCTCGCCCGCCCCGACGATGAGAGCACCGATGCCGGTGCGAATGAGCGCCCCGCGAAGGATGACGAGCGTCATTGCCAATCCCCGCACCGACAGTGCGGCCACCGCCATGGCGGCCACCCAGCGGCCTGCGAGGAAGGTGGCAAAGGTCCCGGCGTAGATCGCGAACCGATCAAGGTTGCTCAGCACCGCGTCAAAAGCCCGGCTGATCGGGCTGGTGCTGGACGCAAGGGCGACAAACGCATTGGCCACTGCCTCCAGCGACGGGGCGAGCGCCACGGCAATCCGGTTGCGAACGCCGGTGAAGACCTGGCCGATGCTGACCAGCGCGAGCTCCGAGCGGCGCATGGCAGCGATGGCATCCGCGTCCAGCACTGCGCCAAGCGCCTGTGCCTGTGCCCCGAGCCGGGTCATCTCTGCCCCGCCGTTTTGCAGCAGCGGGATCAGCCGGGTCGCATCCGAGGCCATCGCCTCGAGATAAAAGGTCATCTCCTGTTGGCTGACGCCCGCGCGTTCGAGGCTGTCGATATAGAGCTGCAGCGCCTCTGGCCCCGAGAGCCGTGCGAACTGGTCGGCCGTCACCCCCACCCGAGGCGCGATGTTCTCGAAGAAATCTGCCATCGGGCCGCCGCCCGTCTGCAGGAAATCACCCACCCGGTCATTCACGTCCTTCAGGATATCCGCGAGCTTCTCCTGTTCGATCCCCACCGTAGCCGAGGCCGCCGACCAGCGCTGGAACACCTCGGGGTTGGCATTGGCAACCTGGGAGAGCTGGCCGATCTCGTTGGCGGCCGCAACGGTCGAGCGGGTCATCGACACGACGGCAGCAGCGAGCGCCGTGGCAGCAGCAGTCGCAGCGATCCGGGCCCGACGCGCGAAGGCCGCCATGCGCGCATTGGCCTGGTCCATCTCGTGCGAGAGACGCCCCATGCCGCGCGCCCCCGCCTCGCCGACACCTTCCAGCTCGGCACGCACCTGGCGGCCGCCGGTCGCGGAGAGGCGGACGGAGACTTTTTTCTCAGCCATGTCGGTGTTCGATCTCTTCGTTTGTCTTGCGCACCATCACCGCCTCAATGGGTGGCAAGAGTTCCGCGATGATGAGGGGCGAGAGCCCGAGGGCTGCGCCGAGTTGCAGGGCTGCGCCCATGTCCCAGCCGAGGACAGCGCCGCCGCTCATGCCCCCCACGGCGCGCACCTGTCCGCCGAGGCGCTGGACCAGATCCCAGACCTGCCAGCCTTCCAGGGTGAGAGGTTTGTGCTGGGTCCGTGGGCATTCCGCGCACATAGAGGGGCACACCGCGCAATAGTCACCGCCCCCGCCGAACTCCCAGTCGGCGAGAGCGGTCAGGCGTTTTTTTCCGCATCCAGGATCAGCGCGCCCGCGATGTATTTCGTTTGAAACGCCTCGAAGATCGGCCAAAGCTCCAGCAGGGCATCGATGCCGTCATGTGAGATAGCCATTGGCTCGCCGTCCTCGTCTCCGACGCCCTCCCAATCCTTCACTACGATGCGCGCGACGGCCTTGGCGACGATGCGCGCGAGGTCGTCGTTGGAATCGCTGCTTTCAGCTCCAGCGGCAGCTGCGACAATCGCCGGATCGCTGCGTGCGGCGAGCATGATGGCTGTGGTCAGCGGCTCCACCAGCAGCCGCACGCCATGGCCGAGGTCGAGCCAGCGGGGTTCATTCGAAAGGTTCAAGCGCAGCATGGTCAGTAAACCTCGCGGTCGTTGGTCAGGGTAACGGTGCACATACGACCCACCACTGCATCGCTGGCCGCCTGCCAATCAAAGGTGGCCTGTACACCTTGCGGGCCCGAGATCTCGATCCGCGGGCGTGGAAGGTAAACAGCGTGGGCCGTAACGGTCAGGCTCTCGCCCGTTGGCAGCGTGTAGGAGAACTCCAACTCACAGGCCTCGCCGTTGATCGCCTGGGTCACGAGCGTCTGGTCCGCAAATCGGACAACGACATTGCCGGTCAGCGCCGCGATGGACGGATCAGCACCGTCGATTTTTCCATCGGAACGGATCGTCTCGATGCGATCGAGGTTGTTGGCATAGGTCAGGTCGGTGGAGACAACGTTGCCGATATTTGCCCCGTTCCGTGTGATCGAGCCGTTGAAGTGGCCGAAACGTTTCAGCGCGATATTGGCGGGCGTTCCCGCCGCCGTAGTCGTGGCGATGGCCTCGCCCTGTGCCACGATGCTGGCCGTTGAAGTCAGCAGCCCGGAACGCGCCATCTGCCAGTTTAGGCTATCCACCATGCAGCCGGAATACATGGCAAAGCGCGGTACCTCGGGCATGCCGGTCTCGACCGAGAATGATGGAAGCGCCCAACTGCCGGAACGGAACTCGTGGGTATAGGGGGCGTCGGCGCCTATGGTAGTGGGTGCCCCAAATGCTGCCTTCAACCAGAAGCCGAAGGCCTCGGCGTCAATCGGGATGACCACATCGCCATCGGCCGTCACCGCATCCTTGATTGGGGCCTGCGGATCGCGTCCGTAGCCCAGCAGTTCCGATGTCTGCAGCGGTTGCTCAGCCCCCAGCGTCGTGCTGGCAAATGGCATCTTGGTGTAGCCGCTCGCGGGCGGCGTTCCATAGGTCGTTTCGAACGCCAGCGCCATCTGCGCCCGCGCCCCTTGGGCTCGTGCCATGGTGTTTCTCCTCGAATTGGTCTGCTCAGCCCAGCGCGTCACTGGTCGCGTAGTGAAGGGTGATCGGAATGATCCCGGCTTTCAGAGAGGCGGCCCCCTCCACCGGAAGATCGACAGGTTCAGCAGCCTCCGGCTCGACCCAGTCGCACAACCCCCTCAATGTCCGATCGGCGGTGATCACCGCGCCGATCTGAGCGACAAGCGCGTCGAAAAGGGCGTCCCGATCCGTTGCTGATCGCACGATCATCTCGAGTTCGGCGCGATGCTGGAAATGATAGGTCAGCGGCGACAACGTCACGCCTGGCTCGCCCGGGGTGCCGTCGCGCAGGATCATGAGACCTGCAGGCGGGATGCGTTCCGGTAGAACTTCTCCGCGTAGAACCGGCACATGCGGGATCGTCCTGAGCAGGTCCGCCAGGGCGGTCAGGATGGTTTCGCGGGTGGTGGGCATTTACTTGTTTCCCAGCGCAGAATCCGGCATCTAGCCTGATAGCGGGCCTGTAGCTCAATTGGTTAGAGCAGAGCGCTCATAACGCTTTGGTTGCGGGTTCAAGTCCTGCCGGGCCTACCAAAGCCCCCTTGGCGGAATGGTAGACGCTGAAGACTTAAAATCTTTTGCCTTCGGGCGTGCCGGTTCGAGTCCGGCAGGGGGCACCAAAAGGAAGTGTGGCCGAGTGGTTTAAGGCTCTGGTCTTGAAAACCAGCGTAGGTGAGAGCCTACCGTGGGTTCGAATCCCACCGCTTCCGCCAGCCCTTTCATGACGCCCGTGCATCGAGCCAATTCGCCACGATCAGCCCCGGTATCGCCGCCTGTGCCCGCTCAGCATCCCGCGCCAGCGAAAGCCGTTTGGCGAGTTTCACCTGTGGTACCAGCAGGAAGATCGGCACAGTGCTCTGTCCACGCCCAGTCTTGGAGCGCGAGGCCACGCCCAGCCCGCGACTGTTCAGCCGCCCGTCGGCCACGAGCAAACTTGGTCCTCTCCGCCGATAGACAAAGCGCAGGGGCAGACCGCGCCGCCTTTCCCATTCGCCGGGCGTGAGCGCCTTGCCGCGGCTGCCCTTACCGGCCGCAGGCGTTGGGATGGCAAGCCAGAACCCATCTTTTGACCGGATCAATGGTCCGGTGTCATGCGCCCCGATGATCTGGGGTGCGTTTGACCAGACGAGCGCGGCCGCTTCCAGGCTTTCGCCCGCCGCAGGATAGGTTTTGGACCTGATCGTGTTGGCGAGCCGCTGACCGAGGCGCGCGCGCGTGATCTGGGCGCGCCAGTCGGATTTGAGACCAGCGCCTGCAACGCGCATGGCCGTGGTCACGGCCTTTTCGCCAGCGAGAATTTCGGCGCGCATCGCGTTGACAATGTCGCCGGTCACGGAGAGGTCGAGTTTCACGCGGCCGTTGCCTCGATTGTCCAGATCAAGCGCTCCCGATCACGGATCGGCTCGCCCTGTATTAGGAAGGTTTCGTCACCGATGAGGATCTGCTCATCGGGGCGAGGCGCGGGGAGCTCCGAGACGCGCACATCGAAGCGCATGGTCTCTGAGAGCAGACGCGCGGCCCCGAATGCGGTCACATCATCATTGCGCCGCATGATGATGCGGATGCGGGTGAACTGCCCTTCGCTGTCACGATGCCAGGCCTCGTGGGCGAGGTTCGGATCAGCGAAGAGCAGATCGAGGGCCAGGGCAAAGGCCGTCATGTCTCAGCGGCCTCAGTTAGAGCTGAAGATCCGGATGGCCAGCCGCGGGCGCTTGTTGACCGGCAGGATCGAGGCCTCGGTCATGAGATCGATCCAGCGCCCCTTGGTGTCCATCATCTGCCGCGCGTAAAGCGGCAGGCCGACGGTGTTGGCGGTCTCGAGCAGGTTGGCTGGCCCGCCATAGGTGGTGAAGGTGTCGAAGGTGCCAAGCGGGAAGGCGATGCCTTCGCCCGCGGGGATCAGGCGTTCCGAGGTGCCATTCGACAGGGTGACCGAGCCGTTGTATTCCTCGAAGAGGATGCCTGCGAACGGGAAGGCCCGGCGCATGTCTTCGCGCAGGGGCTGGCCGCCGGTCGCCGAGAAGAACTTGTAGGCTTCTTCGGTCTTGGGGTGGCTGATCAGCTTGTCGAAGAACTCCGAGCTCACAAGCGCATGCGCCGTGGTCATCGTCTCGCCGAGGAGGTTGTCCTCGATCCCGCGCAGGACCGTACGGACCTTGCCTTGCACATTGGTGCCGGCCGTGCCGAAGACGAAATCGACCGAGATCATCTCCAGCCCAAACTCGGTGAAGTAGTTGTAGAGGGTCGTGCCCGCACCATCCTTCACGATGCCGCGGAGCGCGTTCATCTCCATGTATTCGCGGGTCTGGGCATGCTTGCGGCGCATCAGCGTCAGCTTGCGGTTCATCACTTCGACCAGCGGATCAGCCGCGTCTGACAGGCCCAGCGCCGGCATGCCCTGGATATCGGCGGGCAGGATCACATCGTCATGTGGGATCCAAGGCAGGGCGAAGCTGCGCATCGAGCGCTGCTCGCGGGTGCCGACAGTGGCCGGCGCGCCCAGCGGGACCGAGGGCAGGAGGCTGAGGACACCTTCGCGCTGTTCGATGACAATGGAACGTTGCGTGACGCCTTCAAAGCGAAACAGGCCGATTTGGCCGAGGCGGGTGTAGAGGTTGGGCAGGATGTTGATGGCCTGCGTCATCTCGGCGAGCGAATAGCCGCCCGCATCAAACGGGTTGCGCGTGATGGTCATGAGGAACTCCGGGGAATAAGGGGTGACGCGCGAAAGCGCGACGGGAAGAACTGGCGATGCGCCTGATCAGGCAGCGTCGCGCGGGATGATGCCGAGCGCTGCCAGCTGGGCGTGCTTGGCCGCCGTCTTGGCCGCGTCATCGACACTGGCGTCGAACACGAGCGCGGCTTTCGAGACGATGGCTGGGCCGCGCAAGACGGCGATGCCGGCTACATCAGCCGCAGTTGCATCCACGTCGTAAAGCAGGACAGCGGCCGCGTTCTGAGCTCCGTCGGTGCCTGTGGCGGTGCTGAGTTTCATCTTGCCGCTCGCGGTGATGCGGCCCAGCACAGCGCCAACGGGGTAGCTGGTGCCGGCCAGCAGCGTGACGGTCTCTCGGGTGAAGTTGGGGTTCAGCTCGTATTTGAGGACATCGCCCATGGTGGGCGGTTGGGTCAGCATGGACATGGGCAATCTCCGAAGATGTGAGGGTCAAAAAGAAATCCCCCGCCGGGGAGGAGCGGCGGGGGATCAGGTGGGCGGCAGCTTTTGGGGAGAGCGGTTCAGCCCCTGCTGCCCGCCGAGGCAGCCTTCTTCGCGGCAGCCACAATCGGGCTTTCTGCGGATTTGGGGAGAACGGGTGAGGGTGGAGCGGCAACGATGTCGCGTGCATCTGCGGCTGCAGAGGCGCGCTGAAGGACCAGTTTGCGGAGGGCTTCCGGGGCCGTGCCCTCGCGCAGCGCCTTCGCGGCATCGATTGCGATGCCGAGGCGACCTGCTTGCGCCGCGATCTCGGCGATCTCCGCTGCCGCCTCGCGAAGCTGCGCCGACAGGTCCGCCAGATTGCTGGGTTGCGCAGCCGCCGGGGCGGGCAAAGGCGCGGCAGCTGCGACGGGCGCGGGGTCTTCTTCCTGCACGCTTTGTTCAGCTTCCTGCTCATCTTGTTCAGTCGCGCTCTCCAGCACGGTGTCCTCGGCATCTCTGATTTCCGTATTTGCCTCAGTGGCGTCAGTTGTGGCGCTCATGGCGGCCTCCTTTGCTCGGGGATGACTGGCGCGGGGCAGCCGCGCGGTAGGTGATGGGGCAGACAGGCTTTCGCGAAAGCGGGCAAAGCCACGGGTGAGGTCGATCACCTCATCGGCGAGGCCTGCGGCGATGGCATCCGTCCCGCGGAAGGTCGCAGCCTCGGTCGCCAGCGCTGCGTCCTGGCTCAGCCGCCCAGCGCGGCCCACGGCGACAGTCTCGGCGAAGAGGAACCGCAAAACATCGATCTCGCGCTGGATGTCATCGCGGACCGCTTCGGGCAGCGGCTCGTAGGGATTGCCATCGACCTTGTGCTGGCCTGAATGGATCAGCGTGACGCGAACGCCGTCCTGATCCAACTGGCTGCTAAGATCGGCATGCATCACCACCACGCCGATACTGCCAACGGCGCCGGTGCGCGGCAGCAGGATGCGGTCGGCCTGAGAGGCCAGCGCATAGCCTGCAGAGAAGGCATGTTCGGCGACGAAAGCCCAAACGGGCTTGTTACGGCGTAGGGCGCGGATCTGGTCAGCCAGGTCGAAGACGCCCGCCACCTCTCCGCCAAAGCTGTCGATCTCAAGCGCCACCGCGCGCACGGATGGATCGCGCGCCGCCGCATCGATCTGCGCGGCAATTCCCTCGTAACTGGTTTGGCCAGAGGACTGTCCGATCCAGCCACCGCGGTGGATAAGCACGCCGGAAATCTCGATCACCGCGATGCCGTCAACGACTGGATAGGGGGCATCGCCGTGATTGCGGAGACGCTCGCTAAGGTTTCCGGCGAGGATACTGGCGCGGGCGGGCAGGGGTGCCGCGCCTTCGTTCTCGTCATCCGGTCCTGGAAGTTCCACCCGGCGCCCGAGGATGCGTGGCCCGAGACCTGACAGAAACGCCATGGCCTTGGAGGGTTCCACCAGCAGCGGCGTATTGAAGGCGCGCGCGGCAATACGGGCATGGAGCATCAGGCTTGGTCCTCGTCAGGGCGTGGGCGGTCTTCCGCGTCATCGGTCTCATTGTTTGGCTCAGCCCCATCGCCCTCGGCCGGCAGGGCCTGTACGCCCTGCGCGGGCGAGCCCGGACGGCGGAAGTCGAGGCCCAGCGCTCGCTCGCGTTCCCGTTCAGCGGCGATTTCACGGTCGACTTGTTCGGCGTCATAGCCACGCTCGGCGATGGCCTGGGTGCGAGATTTCAGCCCTGCCTCGATCTGGGCGATCTCGGCATTGGCGTCTTTGAGCGGATCGACCCAGTCCCATTTCGTGGGGAGCCAATCGGCGGCCAGCATGCGCGGGCGCTCGGCCTCATAGCCTGGCAGGGCCAGCGCGCCTGATAGCACGGCTAGATCCAGCCAGCGCGCATAGACCGGCCGACAGAGCTGATAGACCATGACTGAATGCTGCCAGGCCGAGACACGACGGCGGAACTCGATTAGGGCAAGGCGCGAGTTCGAGAAGTTCCCCTTCACCATGTCATTGGCGAGGTAGGGGTAGGGGATCCCGAGCGCGGCCGAGATCTGCAGGAGCGTCCGGTATTGGAAGGGCTCATACGTCGCCCCGCTGTCAGCGGGCTGGCCGACAGTGACATCCTCGCCGGGATCGAGCCGCACAATCTGGCCCGGGCTGATCTCGACACCTGCGGGCATCTCCTCATCGTCCAAGGGGGCGAGCGGGTTCTCCGGGGCGGGCGAGGTCACGAACATCGCGTACATCGCGGCGACCTTTTTCCGGTCCAACTCCGCGTCGTCGTATTGATCCAAAAGGAACAACTTCACGATCGCCGGGGCCAATTTCGACACGCCACGCAGCTGACCACCCTCGACTGGGTCGATGACGTGGATCACCTCCGAGGCGGGCACGCGGACAATTTCTCCAGACATTACAGGATCGGTGCTGTCGCCCGGATGACGGCGGAAGAAGTGATAGGCGACGCGCCGTCCAATCCGGTCGAACTCAATCCCTTGGCGGATCGCGTTGCCGTTGCGCGCCACGCCGGTTTCATGGAGTGGCAGCATTTCCGAGGGCAGCATTTGCAGTTGGAGCGGAACCGTGAGGCCGTCCTCCACCCGCCGCGGCCGGATACGAACAAAGACCTCACCCGCCAGAAACACCTCGCGCGCCGCCCGGCGCTGTAGCCCGTAGAAATCCGTCAAGCCCTCGGCATCGGCCTCATCGGTCCAGGCGAGCCAAAGCCGCTGCAGCTCTTCCTTCCGCGCGGCATCGGCGAGTTTCGAGATCGGCTTGATCCCGTCGCCCACGGTATTCGCCGCCCAGCTTTCGACTGCATTCGCGGCATAGCCGTTGTTGCGCACGAGCCAGCGGGCGCGAGCGGTGATGTCAGGCCCCGAGGCGGCGATCAGCGCATTCACATGCGCGCGGGTCGCTTGGAACCCGCGCAGTCGCCGATGTTGCTGTCCAGCATCAAACCCGCCGATGAAGGCGCCGAGGCGCTGCCGCCAGTTCATCAGAGGTCTTTCACAGCAAAGGGGCGTAGCACACGCCCAGCGCCGCGCTCGAGTTTGGCGATGCGCCGTTCGACATCGCCTATGGCCGCGGCAAGCTCGGCGTCGGTCCCGTAGTTTACGGTCTTGCCGTCATAGCTGACCGACCGCGTGCCGCTGTAGCGCGCGGCCAAAAGCGCGCTGTGGCGGAGTTTTAGCTCGTCGAGGGTCATTCATCATTCCATGTATTTTGGCGTGCTGATCTTCCAGCCGCGCCGCCGGGGCGATGCGATCCGCCCCGCTTGCGGTTCGGTCGATTTATCGGGCTCGGCACCCTGCGCTGGGACAGCCGTCTCCACGCCGGCCTGTTTCTCCAACTGACGCCACATGCGTTCGTCGAAACGGTCGGCACCGAGGATCCACGCGGCCGCCCGGGCATAGACCCGTGTGTCCAGCGCCTCGTTGCGCTCACGCATCTTTTGCCATTCTTGGCGGGCGTAGCCGCGCCGGTTGCGGATTGTGACCAGCTGCTCTGCCACGAGCTGCTTGAGCCATTCGCTGTCTGCCCAGTCCGGCAGGTGGATCATACCCGCCGGATTGGTCATGCCCAGCGCACGATCTTCATCAGAGAGCCGCTCTAGCCGCAGATACCGATAGGTCTCTGCCTTGAAGGTGGCGGTGGCCACCGTCCATAGCCGCGCCCCACGCTTTAGTTTCCGACCATTGACGGTCGCATCGACAAAGGTTGGCCCCGACACGGGCGTCGCGCGGTTGAACCCCTCCAAACCTTTCACAGGTGCAACTTGCGCAATGCCTTGCGCACGTGCCCAGGCGTAGACGGCAGAGGTTTCATACCCAGTGTCGATTGCCAGCTTGGCCAGAGGCATTACCGCGCCGTTCTCATGCACCCAGGTTTGACCGAGCAGTTCTGTCAGTGCTTGCCAGCAGGCCGGATCACCAGGACCGCCTGGAATGACGATGTGATCGACGAGCCAGCTTTCGAGGCCACGGCCCCAAGCCCAGACATCGACCTCTATCCGGTCCTTCTGCACATCGGCTCCGGCGGTCAGGAACAACCCGCCCATGGGCACCTGCGCGGCGAATGCCTCACGGCGGTCCGCCAGCCGCTGCCATTCCGGCGCGTCCCCGCTTTCAACCCAGGTCTCGCCAAGGAGCGTGTTGCGCGCCGCACGCAGCATCTCGTCTGAACCCTGGGCCGCCAGCCAGTCGCGTGCGATCTGCTCCCAGCTTTTCCAGCCGATCGGCGAATAAAGCGCCGAGAGGTGAAACCCGATTGCGTTCGGGTCGGAACTGGTCGCCGTTGCCCGCCATTCGCCGCGCTCGAGCATCTGCGTCTTGTGGTGCTCGGCGATAGGGCGCTCGCACCCTTCGCAGGCATAGGCCGCTGTTTCCGGCCGGCCCTTGTCCCAGCGCAGCCGCTCGAACTGCAGCCATTGCATATGGCCGCAATGCGGACACGGCACGAAATACCGCCGCTGATCACTGGCCTCGAACTCGCGCTCGATGCGCGAGAGCCCCCGGATGGTCGGGGTCGAGACCATGAACACCTTACGCCGATGCGCAAAGGTCGTAGTCCGCGCCTCGGCGAGGCTCACAGGATCGCCTTCCTCGTCGGCGGAGGCCGGATAGGCATCGACCTCATCCAGAAACACATATCGGGCCGGCATGGACCGCAGGCCCGTCGCCGAATTAGCACCGGTCAGCACGAGAATGCCGCCTGGGAACTCCTTCGACAGCATCGAATTGCCCGCATCCCTAGACCGCGCCGGCTGGACGCGCTCCTTCAGCGCCGGGCTGTCTTCGATAAGCGGATCGATGCGGCCCCGTGAGGTGCGCTTGGCCATTTCCACTGTGGGCAGCACCGCCAGCATCGGGCCAGGCGCGTGATGGATCACAAAGCCGATCCAGTTGTTGCCAGCTTCCGTTGCGCCGACCTGGGCGGCCTTCATGAAGCTGATCCGCTGGGCTGGGTGGCCGGGGCTCAGCGCATCCATAATGGCGCGCAAATAGGGCGTGCGGGCTGTTCGGTATTGCCCTGGTTCAGCAGAGGCGCGCGAGGACAGCTTGCGATGCTTGTCGGCCCATTCGGAGACTGTGAG
Organism: Thalassobacter stenotrophicus; assembly: GCF_001458315.1. Classification (GTDB taxonomy): domain Bacteria; phylum Pseudomonadota; class Alphaproteobacteria; order Rhodobacterales; family Rhodobacteraceae; genus Thalassobacter; species Thalassobacter stenotrophicus. Next base: position 57,461 of record NZ_CYRX01000032.1, read on the forward strand.
GTCAGGGTCAGGCCGCATGCCTCGACGCCAGGCACGCAGGATATCCTCGGCGCCGTCAAAGGCGAGATCGAGGCCCTCGGTCAGATCAGATGTGTTCTCCTCATCATTCAAGCGAGACCCTGAGGTCGGCCAGGGCATCGAGCTGCTCTCGGACATGGGTTTCCAACACCCTCTGCAAGATCGCAGTCTCGATCGTCACCGCCTTGCCGGATGCCTTCTCCATGTCTGCGGACAATTGTGCGGCCATGAGGGCCGCCACGCGTGTGGGCCAGGTGACCCAAAGATCCCGCTCCTGACGGGCCAGACGAAACACCAAGGTCTCGGCCCGCGCGCGATCCATTAGCACGCCCTTTTTCTTCTGGATCGAAAGCTGGCGCTCTTGCGCCTGATATACGGTCAGCGCCGTACGTGCTTTGATATAGGATGTGCTGTCACCGGGACCTGAGACTACAGGCCCTTCACCATTCGCGCCAAGCCCTCCCCGCGAGCGCATCTGTTGATCCGGATCGGTCGCTGAACCGCGCCGCACATCCGAGGCCGCGGCGTTGATCGAGCCATCGTCGAAGAGCACTAGGCGACCGGTCTTGCGGGCCTTCTGAACAGCCCCGCGGGAGATCCTGGCATGCTCGGCATAGGCGCGTTCTGACATACCTTCCATGGCGGTTGGATTGACCTCAAAACATTGAAAATAAACAGAAAAAACTGTATATTTGAGTTGATTACACTTCGGTGTCGAGCGATTCTCACATCAAGCAAATTGCCTGATTGGAGAAACACAGATGACCCTTGCCACCCGCTACAACGCCCAAGCCAAACGCCTGATGCCGCACATGGCAGACGATCTCGCGGTTGACCCCGCGATCGACAACGCCGGCCACATCGACGAGATCGTGTTCCGCCGCAGCGAATACCTGGGCGGCATGGCGGCGGTCCTCCTCGCCCTGATTGCGCAGCAGAAGTGAGGGCGATCCTATGAGCACCCGCGCACAGATCGCTATCCAGACCGGGCCCGAAGAGTGGGCGCATGTATATGTCCATTACGATGGCTACCCCGAGCACATGCTTCCCGCGCTAGCCGCGTGGGCGCCTGAGGACATCCTCGCCGCCCGCGAAATCCGGCAGGTCCGGGCTGATGCGCTGGACTGTTTTGATCCGCCCCGAGTGCCCCGCATCCTGCCGCGCCCAACTTGCGAACTGTCCCATCTCTATGTCTGGCAGGACGAGGCATGGGTCGATGCGACAGGCAACAGTTCCTGATCATAAAGCAATGATATTGCTTCTATTTTGCTACGTTAATCGGCTCTTCAGAGCGATTGTTATTGCACCAAAACGATGCAACTCACCTGAAAGGCCCATGCCATGACCACCTCCACCCTGATCGCCAACTTCCGCGCCGCCGCTGAAGAGATCGAAGCACGCCTCGCGCCCAGCGCCTGCGCCATGATCGCCGCGCACAACTGGATCGTGATCGACGACTTTGGACCCCTGACCTTCACGCTGACGCCTGAGGGCAAGAAACACCGCGCCACCTGCACGGGCCATGGCAGCGCCCACAAGGTCAACCGCTTCACGAAGGCAGATGCCGAGCGCCTTGCAGCTGCTTGTGACGCCCGCGCCGCTTTCTGGGCCGACGCTGCGCGCGAGGAAGCCGCCACGCTGCGCCGCCACATTGCCACGCTCGAAGCCCTCAGCGCCGCCTGATCGTACACCGGCGGGGCCAAGCGCCCCGCCACCCTCCATGAAAAGGATCCCACCATGACCAAGCACCCCATCCTGCCCAGCCGCAACGAAGATTACGGCTTCTTCCGCACCCTGACCGTCTGCCCACAGCGCGACCGCCGCAGCTCGGAGGTCTGGAGCCTTGCCTCGCGCCTGATCGCCGAAGCCATCCACGCCGACAGCGAAGACGAGATGATTGGCATCCGCGACTTTCTGGACAGCCGCATCGGTCGGCATTTCGCCGACGATGTCGTCGGCAACATGACCGGCGGCGGTATTGGGCTCGAGGCTGCTATCGGCTCCGCGATCCGCCGCTGGCAGGGCTGGCGCATCGACCGCCAGACTGAGCGTGAGCACGGCATCCCTGCTGGGCTGCCTTACCTAACCGGTTGGGTGCAGCACTTCGCGGTCACTGCCGCGATGGATGATGCCCACTGACCTGCTTCACGACACCTTTTGAAAAGGCGCAAACGATGCCCAAACTCACCGATACACAAACCATTATTCTCACCCGCGCTGCATCCCGCCCTGGCAATTTGGCTATGCCTCTGCCCGACGGGCTGGCTGGGGCTGCGGCCAAGATGACCGTCACCAAGATGATCGAGCGCGGTTGGCTTGAAGAGGTCGATGCCAATCTTCGTCGTCACGAACCGCTCTGGCGTGAGACCGGCGATGGTCATGGCACAACCTTGATTGCAACTGAGGCCGGACTTGATGCCATCGGCATTGATCCGGTTGTCGCGAGCACGGTCAGCACTATCCGCAAGGCTCGACCGGCGGCTAAATCTACAGAAGTGGCCGCAGACGCAAGTGAAGGCCCTAAGCTGGTCTCTATCCGGCAAGGTACCAAGCAGGCCATGTTGATCGAAATGCTGCAGCGCCCCGAAGGTGCCTCGATCACCGAGATTGTTGAAGCGACATCTTGGCAAGCACATACGGCGAGAGGTGCAATCTCTGGTGCGCTCAAGAAGAAGCTTGGCCTGACAATCACTTCCGAGAAACACCCTGAGCGTGGCACTGTTTACAAATTGGACGCGGCCTGATTCCGCCAGTCATCGCCAGCGCTCGAACAGCCGGCGCAGCGCATAGCTGCGCAGAAGCGAGATAATCACGAACATCGCGCCGATCGCGAGGTTGTCGTTCAGGCTTACTTTCAACCCGAACCACGGAAACACCACGATCTGCGTCAGCACCGCCAGCGCATAGCCCACCACGACATTGGTGATCGCTTCGATCAGCGATTGGCGCCGCGACTGCATCAAGCGGCCAACCTCTTGGATTTGAGTGCCGCGAAACTTTCGCCGCTGTCTTCCAGAACAGCCTCTTCGCCGGTGAAGGCCTGCCAGCGCTCGATGGCGACGTCGACGTAAACGGGGTTCAGCTCGACGCCGTAACAGATGCGCCCCGTGGTTTCCGCTGCAATGAGCGTCGTGCCGGATCCCATGAAGGGCTCGAAAACTGCTTGGCCGGGGCTGGAGTTGTTCAGGATCGGGCGGCGCATGCATTCGACCGGTTTTTGCGTGCCGTGTACGGTTTCGGCATCTTGGTCCTTGTTCGCGATTTGCCAGAGCGTGGTCTGTTTGCGATCACCGGCCCAGTGGCCTTTGCCCTTGGCGCGCACGGCATACCAGCAGGGCTCGTGCTGCCAGTGGTAATCGCCGCGGCTGAGCACTAGCCGATCCTTTGCCCAGATGATCTGGGAGCGGATGGCGAAGCCCGCGGCGATCAGGCTGTCGGCCACAGTCGCTGCATGAAGTGCGCCATGCCAGATATAGGCCACATCGCCGGGAAAGAGGGACCAGGCCTCGCGCCAGTCAGCGCGGTCGTCATTCAGCACCTTGCCGGTACGTTTGGTTTTTGCAGCTCCTGCCTGGTTGCGCCAGGACGGGTCGTATTCCACGCCGTAGGGTGGGTCAGTCACCATCAGCAACGGTCTGACGCTGCCCAGGAGGCGTCCAACCACATCGGCGCTGGTGCTGTCACCGCAGATCAGCCGGTGCGACCCAAGCTGCCAAAGGTCGCCTGCCACCGACACCGGGTTAACCGGCGGCTCCGGGATGTCATCCTCGCCCTCTACGGCCCCATCGTCGCCCACCGTCTCTGGATCCTGCAGTAGGGCATCCAGATCCTCATCCGAGAAGCCCAGCAGATCGAGGTCGAAGTCTTCCGCCAAGAGCCCTGCGATCTCGTCGCGCAGCATCGCCTCGTCCCATTCGCCAAGCTCGGTCAGCTTGTTATCGGCAATGCGGTAGGCGCGACGCTCCGCTTCATCTAGATGGCCAAGCCTGATGACAGGGGCCTCGGTCAGGCCCAGCGCGCCGGCTGCCAGCACGCGCCCATGGCCCGCAATCAACTCGCCGTCGTCCGCGACCAAGCAGGGAACGGTCCAGCCGAACTTCGCCATGCTGGCCGCAATCTTCGCAACCTGGGCCTCACCATGGATCTTCGCGTTCTTGGCATAAGGGCGCAGCTTCTCGATCGGCCAGAGCTCGATCTGGCGCGGTGCAAAGACAAGATCCATGGGGCGGGACGCTCACTGGCTGCAGGCAAGGCATGCTGAAGCCAGCTCCAAATGCATGGGCGTGTCAGCGATCGCGGTGCCGGAAAAACAAAAGCGCCCACGAGGGTGTCCTCTGGGCGCAATTCTTCGATGGTTCGTTGATAGGTCAAGGGGGCTAGAAATGTCAATCCGTTTTCTGTTTTGAATCAACGGCTTCTTAAAGTCGTGTGGTGGATTCCAACAAAGGTGGCTTCCTGGATTCCTCGATGGAATCCACTTGCACGGATGCAGGAAAGCGTAACCCTTTATAATGATTCAGGTTTTTGCGCGTCGTCCGCGTGCTGGCTTCCAGGTGGATTCCCCGGTGAAAAGGCCAGACGCTAGGAAACTTGCGCGCTGAGTACGCCCGTATACGCAAAGGCCCGAGGAGGAACCATGGGAGGGGGGGGGGGCGGACGCACACGGCCCTCTTCGGAAATTCATGCGGCTGGCCATCGCTGGGCCGTAACTTCCCCGAACCGGCCTTTTGAGACATCGTGCAGCAATTTTGGATGGGTGAGGGTTGGCGCGTCAGTTCCAGATGGCCTCCTGCTCCCAATTCTCCGGGAACCCAGCGGTCTGCGGGCGGATCTCGTACGGGAGGTCTTGGGTCAGGATCATGTCACGAAGACGGATGTGCCACTTGGTGCGCGGATAGTACTGCCGCATAATGAAGGTCATGATGACGATCGCGCTGTAGATCTTTTTCGTGGGCGCATCGTCGCCCATCCTGGGCTGTCGGAGGTGGTCAAGCTGTCCGAATGTCTTTTTCGGGGGGACGCCTGGGCTGTTTACCAAGGGCTTATTCCACGTCCGGGCGTGATGTGCGCAGCTGTTGCGGACGTCGTTGAGCGCTGTGATCCATGAAGCGAATGTCTTCATGGGGAGGTCTGGGTGAATGCGCGCCGCGATTGCCATTTTGTTTTTGTCGGAGAGGTGGGCGATAATGTGGGTCAGGTTGCCCCAGGTCCATGTCCCAGCCTCGATCCAGATCGGTGGGGGACCAAAGTAATTTCGTGCAAAATGCTTCGCGAAGTCCTCTTTCGAGCTTTTGAAGTGCTGATCCAGGCCGGCTATGAAACGCTCGAGAGGCGTGCTTTCATCTTCGTCCTTTTCGCTGAAGCGATCCTTGTATGAGCGCCTGTCGCGGTGGGCATGTGGTCCCAGCTCCCCGAGGACTTCAATCATCGCGGTTCTAACCGCGATCTCGATACGCTCGATCGCGTCCAGAAGTTCTATACGCAAGGCTTTGTCGAAGAGATAGAAGTTGATCGCATGATCGAAGGTCGTACCCACTTTGAACTTGTCGCATCGAACTTTCTGGTCCTCCTCACCGTTTGCCGCTGGGATCGTGCAGAAGTCACGGTACGGATACCCAAACGCGCTGAGTCGGTAGTATCCTATGCGGTGCAGGGAGCGCTCGGCATGGCCTCGGTCACGAATTTCCATGCCCCTCATCAACATTATGTCGATACATTCATCGGTCGACTTGTGCTGCTTGAGGTACTTCAATGTTGATACGGCTACATCCAGAAATTAGAAGACCGGGCTGTAACGAGGCGACTGAGGCCAGGTCAGGGAGCACCGGTCATAAGGCAAGAAAGGATAATAGCGTCGGCGCTGACGATGTCAACATTGTAGATGGAGCACCGAACGGTGAGGCAGTGCGGGATATCGGTTCGCTGCGCCCGGACTTAATCGTGACTGCGCTTTGCAGCCATTGGTGCCAGTGCAACGAAGTTCTGTTTCTCACCCGTATTGACCGTCTTTAACATAACTCCCACGGCTTGGCCTTTGGCATCTCGTTTGTCACCTGCACTTCGGTCAACATTCCACCTGCGATAAGCCCATCTCCAACCCAAACCAGCGCCTTCCACCAGGCGTCATACGCCCGCCTCGCTGCCTCAATCTGCCTTGCATCTGGCCGAAACATCACCGGACAGGCCCGCACCTCTACGGTCCGCCACTTGCCGCGCGACAGCACACGCTCGGTGCCGACTACCACGGTCGTTGCATGATCCCCGTGCCGATTGCGCTTCATCTCGACCGGCAAGCAGCGCGGCACAGCCCCTGGCATCCAATCAGGGGTGAGCCCAGCGCGCGCGAGCTCTGCCACTCGAATGGCCATACGCTTGCCGCCTAAGCTATCTGGCATTCCAGAAACAGTCGCAGCAATGACCTCGGCATCCTCGTGGGTGTAATCGCCCAGCTTGTAGCGACCGCCATCGATTTTGCAGCCCAGCGCGGCGCGTTGCATAAGCACGTGTTCGAGACCGAAGCCAAATCCCTGGCCACGCTCCGGATCAGGCGGTTCGGGCAGCTCCAGCTGTGCACATTCGGTGCGGAAGGCCCATTCCAGCGCCTGCTGCACTGTCATGATGCGCTTCGGGCGTCCATGACCAGCTTGCCGTGACGCCCTGTGCAAATTGCGATCGTGTTTCATTGGACGCCTCGCTCACGAAGTTGCTGTGATGTGACAAGGCCGCGGGCGAGCATCTGGTCGCGCATGCTGTTGCTGATTGCACTGGAGGGTAGGTATTTCTCCGAGTTCACCCAATCGGCGTAGAAGGCGGGAAGATCGGAGATCGGCTGGCGTTCCGGTTTTGTTGGCTTCTGTGTTTTGCGCCGACCTCGAGATTTTTCATCCGCCTTGCGCTGGGCGGTGCGCTGCATGACGCGATCCAGAGCCTTTGGCCCGTCAGGTGGCTCAGGATGCTCCTGCCGCGACGCTTCTGCCGCCTCGAGGATCTCGGCCTCGCTCAGCCCGAGGTCAGTCTGCCAGCGCCGAACATGCTCTCGGGGTGGCCAGCCTTGCCACCAGCCAGGAAGCGACCCGTCAGGATCGACGCCCAGCGCCGCGAGCAGCTTTCCAAAAAAATCATCAAAAGCGGTTTCGCGCGCTCGCGCGTCCTCCTCCTCCTTTACTGGTTTACTTAAAGGTTCCCTTACAAGGTTAGTCTCCGAATTTCGGAGATGGCTTTGGCTATTTTCCGGAAATGGAACTGCCCCAAATTCGGAGTTGGCTCCGTCTCCGAATTCCGGACACGGTTCGGCGTCATTTTCTTGGGTTATGCCTTGCTGGCCGTCTCCGATTTCTGGAGATGGCTCTTGTGGGTCGACCATTTCGAACCCCAAGATATAGCGTGTGGCTTGGCGGCGTTTGGTCCGATGATCCTGACATTGAATGCGTTGAATGAGCCCGAGCCCTTCCAGCTTCTTGAGGTGATCGTTGAGCGAAGAGATCGACATTTCAGCATCCTCGGCCAGACGGACCTGTGTCGGGAAACAGCCAAAGTCTGGGTTGTGACGATCGCAAAGATGCCAGAGGACGATCTTCGTCGCAGGCTTTAAACCCCTCTGCTGGATGGCCCAGTTGGTGGCGGCATGGCTCATGGCGCGCCCCTCCCGGTTGGGGAGGCAACACGCGTTGTGAACCCGTGGTCTGCCAAGGCGCCCAGCGCGTCATCAAGCGAGCGGACCAGCGCCCAGCCGAAGCCCTGCGCCAGCACTGCGTCGCGGAACGCCTCCTGCGCTGGGCTCAGCCGCCCCTTGAGGGATTTCAGCTCCAGGAACAGCACGCGGCCAGCGCAGAGAATGATTAGGTCAGCAAAGCCGGGATGGACGCCCATGCCGACGAGGATCGCCTGTCGCTTGGCTCCCCGCGGGCCTGCCTCCCTTACCTCGTTGGCGCAGTGATGAATGATGGCATCCTTGGGGAGAGCAAAGCGCAGCGCGGTCACGACAGCGCGCTGCAGATCAGCTTCTGGAGTTCCGCGTCGCTTCATGAGCGGCCCTCCCGATCTGGCGCGGGCAGCCGCCCAGGCGTTTTGGCATCGAGGACGACAAGCAGGAGGCGGGCATCCTCGCGCTCCTCGGGGGTTTCACCATGCTGGACCAACACATTGCAGGCGAGCCGAACGAGATAGTCGGAATGGTGCACCATATCGGCGACCACCATGCGCGCCTCGCGGCGGCGCTCTTCAATCCACTCATGGCGGACACGGTCCCGGGCGCTGGGCTTGCGGAAGGGAAGGGGGAGGCTCATCGGCGTGACCCCGCACGACGTGGCGCAGGGGCTTCCTGCAGCATCAGCCATTCCTGCACTGCATCTCGGCGATAGTAGATCTTCCGACCGGCGCGAACACAGGGCGGGCCGAAACGGATCTTCTCCCAGCGGTGCAGGGTTTCGACGGTGACCCCGAGTTCAAGGGCGAGGTCGAGGCGGCTGATCCAGCCGCTCATCAGGCGCTGAGGGCTACTGGATCGGGGGGCAGTTCCAAGGTCTGGCATCTGGTTTCTCCTGAGTTTGGCCCGACGAGGGCAGGGTTCAGGAGTTCAGAAGCGCAGAGCGGAAAGGGTGGCGGAAAGGCAGAGACCGGCGGTGATGCGCCAAATGGCTGCCGGTCATTGATATCATTGAGCTTTTGCGGCTTTGGCGCGGGTCGAGGTTGCGGCGCAGGACGGCGCAGAACCCTCGCAAATTGACCGATACAGAGTCGCAGCCGTCCAAAACTGGCTAATTTACAAGATTTCGCCGTGTTTCGTGGGCTTTCGCAGGCGTTCAAGGGGTATTCGCCCAACCGGCAAGGGGTCGGGACCCTTGCCGGTCATTGATTTTAAACGGAATTTGCAAAATCAGGGCATGGTCTGGGAGCAAAATGGCCTGAGGAGCACGCTTTAGGCGGCGAAACATACTCCGCTGGCCCACAGATTCGCCCAGCGCCATTAACACCGCCTTTATTTTTTTCCATGTTTTCAATGACCGGCAGGGTTTTGGCGCATCACCGCCGGTCACCGCCTATATGCCGCCCAGATCCCCATGCTTCGCTTGATAAGCCTGCGCATCTACGCCTGTGTCATGCGCACCAAGGAGGTATGAATATGGTCAACCGATTGCGATTAAATGATAAAACCGTGCGTGAGCAGATCCCGGAAGAGGATCGAGCCTACCAGGTCTTCGACACCGAGATACGGGGGCTGTCCATCCGCGTGATGCCCTCGGGCGAGCGGTCTTTTGTGATGGATTACCGCTTTGCAGGACGGCAGCGCCGCATGGCGATCGGGCGCTGGCCAGAATGGAGTGTCACTGCTGCTCGTGAGCGCGCGCGAGAACTGCGCCGCCTGATCGACGAGGGCACAGATCCTCTGGAAGAACGCGACACGTTGCGAGAAGCCCCTCGTTTCAACGACATGATCGAGCGGTATTTGATCGAGCATGCCTCGACGCTGACGCCTTTGAGCGCGTCCGATCATAAATCCTTCCTGACCAAGCTGGTCGCACCGCTCTGGGGCAACAAGCTGGTCACAGAGATCACGCCACATGATGTGACAAAGCTTTTGAACCTGATTGCAGAGGGCAGGGCGCGGCCGTCTAAGGCAAAGCCCAACAACCGCGCGCGTAAACTGCAAGGGCGCAAGCCCACACCGGTGCGTGCCAACCGCGTTGGCGAAGTTCTGCGTAAGATGTTCAACCTTGCCATCCAATGGGGCTGGCGCACGGACAATCCTGCTGCCGGCTTCAAAAAGCGCGTCGAGACGGCGCGCGAGCGCTTCCTCTCCCATGAAGAAATCGGCCGGCTGGCCGAAGTGCTGGATGCGGCCGAGGATCAGCGCGCCGCCGGCATCATCCGCATCTGCATGCTCACTGGGTCGCGGGTGGGTGAGGTGCGGCAGGCGCAGTTCGAGCAATTCAATCTGGAGCTGGGGATCTGGTCAAAGCCCGCAGCCACCACCAAGCAGCGCAAAATTCACCGGGTGCCGATCTCGGCCGATGTTGCGGCGATCGTGCGCCAGCGGGCGCTTGTGGTGCCCAAGGGCAATCCTTGGCTCTTTCCCGGTGACGTGCCGGGCCAGCCCGTCAAAGAAATTCGCCGGTTCTGGGTTATGGTGCAGCGCGAGGCCGACCTACCGGATGTGCGCATCCATGACCTGCGTCATACATTCGCCTCGCTCTTGGTCAGCGGCGGCGCTTCGCTGGAAATGATCGGTAAGCTTCTTGGCCATAGCCAAATGCAGACGACCCTGCGCTATGCGCATTTGATGGACTCGCCTCTGCGCGCCGGGGTCGATGCCGTGGCCGGCATGTTCCGGCCACGCCCGAAGATTGTGCATGACGCGGATGCCGAGAAAGAGGCAAAGCGGGCCTAAAAGCCAGGGCCTGTTTATTTCTCGCCGCGCATGGCGCGCCAGAAGGGCCGCAGACGGCGCCGAATGGTGCTCTCATCGGGGATCTCGCCGTTCTCGGCAACATCGGCAAACCAGTCCTGAAGATAACCGATCAGTTCGGCCTGGGTCTCGGGAATGCCATGTTCGTGGACGCGCTTCAGAAGCGCCACATACATGCCCTCCCAGTCATAGGGTGAGAGCGCGCCCGTGCCGCCGCCAATGCGGCGCAGCAGGTCATATTCGTCTTCGAACCTCAGGACGTCCTGACCGGTGATCAGGAGGTCTGCGATCGAGACTTCGACCCCGTCGGCAGGTTCGGTGACATAGCACCAGTCTTGCGCATTCTCCGGCTTGATCCTTTGCAGCTTGATGACCGTGGGGCCGGTGCCCGCGCGGCGAAAGAGGGGCAGCATGTCCATCGGCGAGATCGTGATCTTGCCGGAGACTTTCTCGTCGCCGCAGATCGCGAGAGAAACCCCTGTGACGATGTCCAGCTTGCCTTCGGTGGCCCAGCCGCCAATGTCGGCGATTGTGCAGCCCCATCGGGACGCGGTTTCGTGCAGGGTGAAGAATGCTCTTTGAGGTAGTGCCATGCGGGCTCCAGTTCTGATGTCGAGGTAAGACGGTGGGCGGCCTCGCAACTTGCTGACGCCGCCCAAGTGGCAGCGAGGCAGAAACTCCAGGGAGCAGGCCGCATGAAGCTGCACCGCCGCATTCATGGTCGTGCGGTGACTGCCAAATTCTTCAATCGATCGGCATCCTTAGGACGAATCGTCCTCTCTCGGGTTATAACCCAGGCACTACGTCAAGAACTGTCGGGGATAAGCGCCATGTCGTTCCAAAAGGCACAAGACCTGTTGAAGCTCGCTGGTATGTCTGCCAGCCGGCATGGCGGCATCACTGTGAAAGAAGTTGCCGAAGAGTTCAGCGTCAACGAGCGGACCGCCCAGCGCATGATTGCGGCCTTGAAAGATGTCTTTCCAAGCATCTCCCATCAGACGGACAATGAGCGCCGCCGACGGTGGAAGCTGCGCGACACCAGCATGCTCGGCATGCAAGGGCTCTACCGCCGGGAACTCGTCGCGCTCGAGGCCAGCATCACGCGGGCTGAGCGGGAGGGCGCTCATATGGAAGTGGAGGCGCTTCGGTCCCTGCGAGATCGCTTGGTGGCAACCTTGCCGTCAGCACAGGCCCGAAGCATGGAGGTGGATGCCGAGGCGATCCTCGAGGCCAAAGGCTATGCCTGCCGCCCAGGTCCAAAGGTCAAAACCTCTCCGGCTGTGCTGAACGTCGTTTCGGCTGCCCTCAGAGGGCCCTTCCGGCTCATCATCCGATACCAGGGGGCGCAGGATGCCAAACCGCGCAAACGCGTGATTGAGCCCTATGGAATTCTGCTCGGCACGCGACACTACCTGATTGCACTTGATATCGCCAAAGATGAAAATCTGCGGCGCTTCCGCATAGATCGCATTGAAAAGGCAGAGATAACAAATGAATGGTTCGAGAAGGACAAGGACTTCGATCTTGAGGCCTATGCGGCGCGGTCATTCGGGTCGTTTCACTCGGACGACGAGTTCAGCCGGGTAGCCTGGCGGTTCAGCCCAGCTGCCGCGCCGACGGCCTGGGAGTTTGAGTTTCATCCAAAGCAGGAAATGTCGGACTTGGAGGATGGTGGGCTACTGGTCAGCTTCAAAGCCAGTGGGTTGGTCGAGATGGCCTGGCATCTGGCTAAGTGGGGGAGCGAGGTTGAGGTGGTTGAGCCTGTGGCGTTGCGTGAGATTGTGACGGGATGTCGTGGTAGAACCATCCGCGTGCTGTCGTGATGTGGGATCCACCAAGACCTCCAAAGGGGCTTGTACACTCGTTGATGAAGGGGGGCTAAGTATGAATTCTTGGCGTCTGCGAGAGCGCCGCGCCAAAAGGTCAAGGCTGCCTTTCTAGCAGATTTTCGGCGCATTGGATCCCTGTATTGCTCTTCGGAGCATTTCGTCAGGTGACTCGATTTTCGAGTGTTCAAACATTAGCGAGAAACGCATGGGATCACCAATTGGATTTAGTCTGAAACCAATCGGCGACTTGTCTGTTACCGTTTTCAATTTTTCGCCTAATGGGCGTGACTCGGAAAGTGCGTAGGGCCAGCCCCTCAACTGGCAGTGAAAAACTTGTTTCAAAGTAAGCCGGTTGGCCGCCACAGCCTCCGGTAAGGCTATATTGATCATGTCAGCATCCTGTACCGACGGATAAAGTAGACTGTCCTTGTATGGTAAATTGAAAAGATTTTGAGCCATTGCGCAGCTCTTTTTGTAATGATGATCGTTTTCACGATTTATGGTTTTCGTGAACTCAGATTCGACAAATTCGCTAAGCTCGTGGCCCAATTGCTCTAGTGGACGCGCCATAGGGTTTGGCTTTGGTGGAGTCTTTATGACAACACTTGGCATATCGCCTTCATTCATCGCGCGAAGATGGTACACTCCCAACGTAAAATATTGACTTTCAGTGATAGCGGCTTCTTTGATTGCCGTCATTGGGTGGAGCGCGCCATAAAAAATGCGTTCGCCAATGTCGTTTGCTCTTGCTACCCTTACCAGAACTTCGGAAGGCGGCACCCAAATATCTGATGTTTCGAGGTGAGGCCGATCTTCGTCGCAGCTGCGCACCCGATAAACATAGCAGTTGCCAAGATTTGCCGTCATAATGCTGTAGACATGAAAAAATTTGTCTAGTTTTTGTCGGACCTCAGCAACAGACTCAGTCAAGAACTCCTTCTCTCTGAACCAGTCTAATTCGCGTCGAACATTCCGAAGGTACTCTTGCATTTAGTGTCTACCTCTTGAAAATGCAGCAATCATCAACCGATGCTCGAATGGCCGTTTCAGGTAAGCTGCACTGTGCTGACACCAACAATAATAATGACGTCAGCCTGCCTTTCCACGAAATTCATTCTGCAACTACAACGGATGCGCCCGCCTGTAGGTCCGACGGAGAGCTGCCGTTCGCCGCGGTCGCAAACCGATCTGATCACAATGACAGGAGCGGACTTTTACATCCCACGCGTCAGGCCGAGGACAAGACTGCAGAACCCCCTCAATTCGTCGGGATTTGTATCGCCGTATGGATCGCCATTGATCTCGGCATGGTTCTCGACCCTCGAATAGGCGTTGATATCCCTAAGGCCCTCGAGTGCACCTTTGAACGGGTGATCTTCGTTCGCAGTATTTAGCGCTCGAATGATTTGGTCGAGCGTTGCAGCTTCGCCAAAGAGTCCGGAGTCAGCTTTGCGGTAGAAGTCCTCGCAGACGGTTCGCAGGCGCGACCTTATGTATGATAATTCGTGGGGCTCGCCCTCGATGAACTCTTCTATTTTCATGCGCTCCGTAACATAGCGCGGTTGCGTTGAGCCAGGAATGTCGTAGGGCGCGATGGTCGTCACGCCGGGAGCGCCTGTTTGTAGCGCGAATGACCTGATGAGTTTCTGGTCGATTTTATCCCATAGAAGGCGGAGGAATCCCTTGTCGTGCGACAGAACGATCGTCTGTTTGGACCGGTCACAAATCCTTCTTATCTCAATGGCCGTGAACTGCCGCCTAAAATTGTCCAAACTCGTGAACGGGTCATCGAAAACGATGATTGTTTCGCTGAGATCCGGGTCCGCGTTGCATTGCGCCAAAAACAGCGCCAGTGCGAGAACCGACTTGTCTCCGGCGCTGAGTGTGTTTCGGAAGCTCGGCGCACCAGTTGTATCCCCGCTCACTCGGGGTGGAACCGGAACCTCGTTGATGAGAATCTGGTAGCTGGCGGTAGGCTCCTTGCCGCGATAGTCAGGTTCTTTGTAATCGATCCGAAAGCCCGCATTCAGACGCTTGAGATAGGAATTGATCGTCTTGCCGAGACTTTCGGTGATGGTCTTGCCGTGGGCGGTCAGCTCATCGCGAAGCTTGGCTTTCTCTTTTGCAATGTCGCCTTTGCGCTGCCTCTTCATTAGCAGGTCCGTGACTTTGGTAATGACCTCCGCTTCGAAGCGATGCTTTCGAGCCTGAAGGCTCTTAAGCTCGTTTGTGAGGCAATCAAGCTGCCCAGCGTCAACCGTGTCCTTAACGGCATCGACCTTCCGGTTGTACTCACCAAGCGCTGCATTGGCAGTTTCGATGGCCGCCCTCGCGCTCGTCCAGGCATCGATTGCAGCGCCAAGTTGCTCCATGCCTAACGCCACAGTGAGGTTTGCGGCTTTCGTCTGCAAAGCTGAATCCATTTCCGCAGCAGCGCGCTCTATCCCTAAAATCATTGCGTCAAGATCGATGGTCGCGGGGGCATCGACGCCAGCCGCCTCGCGCCAATACTCGAATTGTTTCTCGTTGGATTTGGAGCCTTGTTCCGCTGCGTTTCGGAAGTCGCCATTTGAGTAGCGCTGACAGGTTCGACGGAGCTTCTGAACATCTTCGGCCAGCTGTCGATACGATTCACTGAAAAAACGGCTATACGCTTCCAGCAGGCTCCGATCTCTAAGTTCCTGGCCGCAGAATGGACAATTGTCCTCCGCTTTGAATGGCAGACCCTGTTCCACCCACGTTTCCAGCCCCGGTTCGGTCGGCTCCTCGCATTCATGCGCTGCGACATGGGACCTTACGGCTTCCACGGCATCTGCGGCAATTCCTTCGACCGTCTTGTTTAGGACTGCCTCGAAGGTCGCCGGTTCGGATGGAAGCGGAAATGCGCTCGCACCGGCAGCGGCTTTAAGCTCTTTCGATTTCGCTGCGCGGGAAACCTCTGCCTGCTTTTTAGCGATTGCTGTATCGATGTCCGGATCCTGTTCCAGAGCTTCGAAGTCTGGCAGGCTCATGGTTGCTGGGCCTATCCCTCGAATACCGGCTGTCAGCTCCGCTTCGAGGGCGCGAATGGTCTTGTTGTTCTCGGTGTTTTCCTCATCCAGCGCCACGATCTGGCGAACGAGTCGCACGCCCTTTTCGCCGACAACGAGACCATACTGCCGACGCAGATGGTCAGCTGATACCGTGTCGCCGGAATAGACATTCTCATTCACAAAGAGGCTGTCGAACACTGCCACGCGGTTCTGGGTTCCGCTCCAACTGCCTCGCTCGAAATTCGCCCGACCTGAATCAAGCTGAAGAGAAATCTTCTGGTCCGGCCCCCCAGCGAGTGTCTTGCGGCCGATGATGATTTCCGGATCTCTGCGTGACAGAGATCGTAGAATATCTGCAATCGTCGATTTGCCCCAACCGTTCTCTCCATAGAAAAGCGTGCACTTTTCGAAGCGGACATTTTGGGTCGAGAGCGCCTTAGCAAATCGACCGACATTCTCTATGACGGTTATATTCCGTAACATGATACTCCCTCAAAGTCCGCTATGGGTCGATAACGATTACTGCCCGTTTGTCTAACGATCATCCATGTCAACGCCATGTCAACGAGCGTACGTCATTTTTTGAGTGTGGGGCACGACGAAAGCGTCCCAATGTCAGCGATTTTTAGGGCTGTAATTTTGTGAATTCAAAGGCTTGTTGCCTATGTATTTGAAATCGTTAAATTATTGAATTCATTCAATAATGGGCTCATAACCTGAAGGTCGTAGGTTCAAATCCTACTCCCGCAACCAAAATATCAAAATAAATCAAATGCTTACTTTCCTAGTAAAATACTGGGGAATTAAGCGTGTGCGTTTACGTCAACACCACGTCAACAAATCACGAGTCGCCTCATATCGCTTGGGTTACAGCCCTGAAAACCGCGCAGGGTGGCGATGAATGGCGAGCGGAATTCATTATTTTTCAATTCCGGCCACAACACAGCTTATACTTTCGGCCTGATCTGCAGGGGCATGGATCGTTCCGCCCCGGGCGGGGGGCGGCCTTGTCCGGCATGCCGGGAATATTAGCCGCAGATGCCCCAGCCAGTTCAGGGCGCGATTGGCGCAGGATCGTCGCGACACAGTTCGGGATCAGGTCCGGCGCTTCCAGATCGATTTCGTCGATCTCGTCATCCGTAATCTTGCTATTGCCCGTGTAGATGTCCTGAAGCGCCATCATGAAGATCATCGTGGCGCGAGTTTCGTCATCGGCCAGGTCGAGAAGGTTCTCCCAAGCCTCTGGACGCAACCGCATCGCACGAGTAAATCCGTCCACCCAAGGCTCCCATAGGGTCTCTTCACTGTTTGGATCCACCTCGTAGATTGGCTCGATCCAGAGCGATCGTGTCATCGTTTCCGCCACGGAATTGTAATGCGCCATCACGGCGCCGATCGTTTCTTCCGCCGCCTTTTGATCCGCGAATTCCGCCTCTCCAGTTTCGCCCCACACCTCCGGGAGCCATTCCGACGGTGAGATCCTCTCGGGGCAAGCCAGCACGCCGGTCACATAACCGTCGAGTTCGCTAAGCGTCATTGGCATATTATCGACTGGCAGCGCGAACAAGAGTTCGTTCAGCCGATCCAGCCGTTTTTCCTCTTTGGTCATGATCTGCCCTTTCTGTGTGCTGCCGTGATAATCAACGCGCGCATGAGGGTGAAGCCTTGGATAGACGCATCACCAGTCACTCCAGCCACTCATCCAGTTTCGACCAGCGCCGACGGCCTGAGACATTCTTTACCGCGATTGCCACGGCCTTCATCTGACCAACCAGCACGACGAGCTTTTTGCCCCGGGTAACGCCGGTGTAGATCAAGTTGCGCTGCAGCATCGCGTAGTGCTGGGTCATCACGGGGATCACGACGGCGGGGTATTCCGACCCCTGACTCTTGTGAATCGTGGCGGCATAGGCTGGAACAAGCGTGTCGAGTTCGCCAAAGAGAAATGTCACAGCGCGACCGTCGAAGTTCACGGCCACCTCGCCGTCATCGAGGTCGACATCCTCAATCATGCCGATGTCCCCGTTGTAGACGTCCTTGTCGTAATCGTTCTCGATCTGCATGACCTTGTCGCCCGGGGCGAAGGTCCATCCAAAACGTTCAACCTTCTTCTCCCCAGCGGGGTTCAGAGCGGCCTGCAGCTCGATGTTGAGGGACCGCGCGCCTACGCCGCCGCGGTTCATCGGGCAGAGGACTTGGATGTCCTTGATTGGATCGAAGTCAAAACGCTGCGGGATGCGCTTGGCGACCAGCTCAACAATGCGTGACACGGCTTGCTCGGGATCCGCTGCCGGCACGAAATAAAAATCCGCCTCGCCATCCGGCTTACCGAGATCGGGCAAACGGCCCGCATTGATGGCATGCGCGGTCGTGATGATCTTGCTCTGTGCTGCCTGCCGGAACACCTCGGTCAGACATACCACGGGCACCGCGCCTGAGCCGATGATATCGGCCAGCACCTGGCCTGGTCCAACAGAGGGCAATTGGTCGATATCGCCGACGATTAGCAGTGCCGCTGTGCTGGGCACGGCCTTCAAGAGCGATTGCATCAGCAGAACGTCGACCATCGAGCTTTCGTCCACGACCAGCAAGTCGCAATCGAGCGGGTTCTCCTCGTTGCGTTTGAAGCCGAAGGCTTTCGGGTCGAACTCCAGCAATCGATGGATGGTCTTGGCCTCCATGCCAGTGGCTTCGGTCATGCGTTTGGCCGCGCGACCCGTCGGCGCGCAGAGGAGCAGCTTTACGGCTTTGGCCGCGAGGATGCGCAGGATCGAATTCACGATCGTCGTCTTGCCGACGCCGGGTCCGCCAGTGATCACCATGAGCTTCGAGCGCAGTGCCAGCCGGATCGCCTCGGCTTGACTGGCCGCAAGGGTAAGGCCCGTCTTCTGCTCGATCCAGGGTAGCGCCCTGTCTGCGTCGATCTCCGGCCAGGGCAGGGCGCCCGCGCGGATGCGCTTTACATGCTCGGAGATACCGCGTTCGGCGAGATAGAGACCGGTTAGGAAGATGCAGTCGGTGTCGCCCACGCGATCGGCCGTTACGGTCTCCTCGGCCAGTTCTTCTTCCAAGGCGCTGTCGATCAAAGGGGCAGGGACCTCGAGCAGCTTGCCCGCCAGCCCGATCAACTCGGCCCGCGGCAAGCCGCAATGGCCATCGCCCATCGCCTCGGTGAGCGCGAAGGAAATGCCCGCGCGGACGCGGATCATCGCGGTTTTCTCAATGCCGAGTTTCTCGGCGATCATGTCCGCTGTCCGAAACCCGATGCCGCGGATGTCCTTGGCCAGCCTGTAGGGGTTTTCGCTCATGACCTGCACTGCATCCGTGCCATAGGTCTTGAAGATTCGCACCGCGCGCGCCGTGCCAACCCCATGCTGGTGCAGGAAGACCATGATCTCGCGGATCACCTTCTGATCCGCCCACCCGGCCGTGATCTTGGCTGCGCGCATGGGACCGATATCGGTGACTTCGCGCAGCCGTTCAGGCGCGGCTTCGATGATGTCGAAGACATCCTTGCCGAAGGCCTTGACCAGCCGCTTGGCATAGACCGGCCCAATCCCGCGGATCATGCCGGAGCCTAGGTATTTCTCGATGCCGTCAGTCGTGGACGGCGCATGGGTTTTCAGGAAGTGTGCCTTGAACTGCAGGCCATGGTTGCGGTCGTTTAACCAGGCCCCAGACGCCGTTATCCATTCGCCCGCCGAAATCATCGCGGCATGGCCCACAGTGGTCACCAGATCCCGGTGCCCTCTCGCTTTCACCCTCAGCACGCAGAAGCCGTTCTCAGAATTGTGGAAGGTCACCCGTTCCACAAGACCAGCGAGGACTTCCGTTGTGCTCTCGGCGGGTGGCTTCATGGCAGGCGCTGCCCCCGCCGCCAGTCCCATGGCATCACGAATTGTCCAACCCAGATATTGCGCCCAGCGCGGCGGGCTTGATCTTCCGCTCCGATGTAATCCCGCGAGTACCGCCTGTAGGCGACGGCCCAACCTTCGCTGACCAACCAGCGGTTCAGGTCCTGATTGTCTTGTTCGCAGACAGCGATCGCACGATCGTAACGGTCAACATCGCGCACCGCGCAGTTCACCGTACGGCGGCCGATCCGGTCGGCCAGGGCGAAGGCCGCTTGCTGCCCACAACGCCACTCGTCACCGGAATTACGCCGGCAAAGCTGTCTGCTCTCCGGGGCGTCAATGCCGTGTAGCCGGATCCTGACGCCGTGGATTTCAAGAGTGTCAGCGTCAATCACGCTGGCCACACCGACCAGATCGTTTGCCGCGACCGGAGCTGCCGAAAGAAAAGCGGCTAGGAGCAGGATCAGTCGCAGCACAGCTATCACACCCTCAGAAGGTCCAGCAAAGGGTCGAAGGCATAGAGCGCGGCCCTGCGGCCGGCTGCCGGCTGCAGGGTTCTGAGAAGACCCGCCTCGACAAGCCTTCGGGACAGCAGGCGCGCGGAGGTCGCTGGAATGCCCGATCTTTCGACAAAACGATCATTGCGAAATACCGGGCTAGCGAACACGAAATCCAGTGCCTGATCGTGAAACTGCGAGTTCAGCACCTCACGGAAACGCTCGCGCATTTCGCTGTGCAGACTGAAGATCGCATCAGCTGTCTGGATGTTCACTGTGGCCTGTTTATGCATGGCCTGCAGGAAGAAGATCACCCATCCGGTCCAGTCTTTCTCTGCGGACACCGCCCGCATTCGCTCGATGTATTCGTCCTTATGGGTCTCGAAATAGCCCGAGACAAAGAAGTTGGGTTGGCTGAGCACGTCTAGTCGCCAGAGCATCAGCGTGATCAGCATGCGGCCGATCCGGCCATTGCCATCTTCGAACGGGTGAAGCGCTTCGAATTCAACATGTGCGAGAGCCGTGCGGATGAGCGGACGCGTCGCACTGGTGTTTATGAACTGGACCAAAGCCGTCATCGCAGGTTCAAGCTGCTCTGGGGCAATGGGGACGTAGTAAATCTTTCCGCGGCGCTCATCCCCGATGTAGTTCTGCTCGATTTTATAGCTGCCAGGGCGCTTTGTAGCGCCACGCCCGGCGGAGAGCAGTTGTTGATGCGCAGATCGGATCAGGTGTTCCCCAAGCGGCATGCCCTCTGCAAGGGCATCTTGCGCACTTCGGAGGGCGCGCGAATAAAGGTAAGTCTCAATGTCGTCGTGGCGGGCGTCGCGATATAGATCCGTGCTTCCGGAATCTTCCTCTGCTTCCAGGCGATAGAGGTCCTCAATCGTCGAAATCGTGCCCTCCATACGTGACGAGGTCACTGCGTCCTGGCGGCGCAATGGAGCGAGGAACAGCTCGCCATTCACCATTCCTGATATCTTGGCATCATAGCGTGCCAGCGAAGCTGCAGCCTCTTCCAGTGGGCCAAGTAGCCGTTCATAATCCAGCGACTTGGGCGGAAAAGCACCCTCATGGTAGCGCACTGCATCTGCAAGATCGTAAGTTTTGGTGACCATTTTCCAGCTCAAACTGTCGTCAACGCGGTTTGATGGCACCCTAGTCACATCAAGCCCTGTTGGCAACGGAATGTGGGCAGGTATTGCCATCAACGGCTTTTGGTGCTTGTCGTTTGTCATCAAAGCGTCTTGGCGACAAGAAAACAGGTCAATGAGTTGCCAACCAGTCTTCTGATCTGCTTGGGCCTATTGCGACATTGGAAGGTAATGGCCGTGTCGGCCCGGCGGTGCCTGAAGATGGATTTGCCTCACATGAAGGTGTAGAGAAGCATTATGGATTTTGTCTTCTACGATCTTGAAACCACGGGGATCTCGCCCGAGTTCGACCAGCCGCTGCAGTTCGCTGCGATCTGGACGGATAAGAATTTCGTGGAGAAGGATCGGGTCAACATCCGCTGCCGGTTGGCGCCCCATATTTTGCCTTCACCACAGGCGCTGGTTGTGACCCGTGTCACCCCTGATCAATTGATAGACCCAAGCCTGCCGTCGCTGTTTGAGTTTTCGCAGCAGGTGGCAGAGTTCACCGAGCGATGGGCGCCCGCGATTTGGGTCGGCTACAATACGATGAAGTTCGACGAGGAGGTGCTGCGGCAGACCTTCTACCAGAACTTGTCGCCGAACATTTATGCCACGCAGTTCAATGGTAACACGCGCTTTGACATCCTGCCTGCCGTCTATGCTGCATATGTCCGACACCCTGGTCTACTTGTCTGGCCCACCGATGATACCGGCCGGCGGAGCTTCAAGCTTGATCGGCTGGCGCCTGCAAATGGCTTCAATGCCCACAACGCGCATGATGCCCTGGGGGATGTCGAGGCGACCATCCACATCGCACGTCTAATCGCAACGCGCAGCCCAGCGCTTTGGTCCGAGTTGATAGACAACGCCCACAAGGCACGCGTGCAGGCAAAGCTTGAAAGCTTTCGGC
The DNA here is from genome assembly GCF_001458315.1 of Thalassobacter stenotrophicus. Classification (GTDB taxonomy): domain Bacteria; phylum Pseudomonadota; class Alphaproteobacteria; order Rhodobacterales; family Rhodobacteraceae; genus Thalassobacter; species Thalassobacter stenotrophicus. Next base: position 79,142 of record NZ_CYRX01000032.1, read on the forward strand.
CCTATGAGCTCGTCACGCGCTTTGGCGGCGGTGAGCCGCGATCCTACGTGGGTTGTTTCTGTGGATACTCTCACGGTAACAGCGCGCAGGCCGCGTTTTTCGATCTGGATGCTGCTGACCCATCCGAGTTCCTCGGGGCCTCGGATGAGGCGATCTTTGCAGCAGTGGATGCCACGCCGAAGATCATTAGGGGCGTGTCCAAAAATAAGGCCCCCGCGCTCCTAGAACACACAGCTCCTAGCGCGGAGCATCTGCACCGGGCGACGATCATCGCCAACGCGCCTGAGTTTCGTCAGCGAGTAAGCGCGGCAATGGCCGCTCGCTTCGTAGAAGATCCCGACGCTCCGCCAAAGCCAGTTGAGCAGCAGATTTATGGGGAATTCTATTCGAACGCTAACAAGCAGCTTTTGCAGGAGTTTCAGCATGCGACCTGGCCGCGCCGGCAGGAAATCGTTGCAAACCTTTCAGATCCTCGGCTGCGTCAACTCGGTCGGCGGTTAGTGGCGTTTTACAGTCCGGAGCTGTTGACCGAGGAAGAGACGGCGCTTTTCAAAGCCTATCTGCGTGATAAGTGGTCTGCGCCCGATGTCCCTGAAACCGAATGGATGACCTTCGAAAAAGCGGAGGCCGCTTTGGGTGAATTACGTTCTGCTGGTGCTGCTGAGCCTCGTGAGCTTGAAGCTATTGGCTCATTTTTGAAGCCGATACGCAGCGCAATACACTGATCCTTCAATTGCCTTTCGTAACCAGGCTAGCACTTGATTTACTTACGGTCCTCAGATGCGATTTGGTCTATTCTGACGGGTATGGGCGTTAGCTGTGGAATGCGGCAAGCAAGATATCGCGTCACGTGTTCTGCGGTGGAAAAGGGTAAGCTATCTCCACTCTCATATATATAGCGACTTCTCCGAAAAATACCTTCGAGAAGTGCGAGTTCCTCATTTAGCCTTGGCATCCCGGAGAGGAGCTCTTCTTGATGTTCCGGCAAGGCATTTGTAAATGAATTCCCCAATTGATGACCCGCGCCACGTCCAGAGCTTGGCCGAAGCAGTGCCACTCCATCGCCGAAGTCGGTCGCCGTATCCTTCAAGTGGAGTGCTTTTAGGTATAGTTCAATTGCGTGACAGCGAAGATTGATTATGGGAATTGCATTGCTTCTATTATCTTTAAGTATTTCGACGGCGCTGTAGGGTCAGGATTCATAACCAGAACATGACCACGGCAGCCAAGGCGCATGCGGATAGGAAGACCTTCGGACACCTGTCGTAGCGGGTCGCGACCCGTCGCCAGTCCTTAAGGCGGGCGAAGCTGTTCTCGATCTTGTGGCGCTTTCGATAGCGCGCCTCATCGTGCGGGATCGCGACTTTGCGGCCTTTCCTCGACGGGATACAGGGTTTGATCCCCTTGTCTTCAAGGGCTTCGCGATACCAGTCCGCATCGTATCCACGGTCGGCTAGAAGGTGTTCGGCGGGAGGCAGGCCGTCTAGCAGTGCTCGGGCGCCGATGTAATCGCTCCGTTGGCCGGCCGTAAGAAACATCCGTAGCGGGCGGCCTGCCGCATCGGTCACCGCGTGCAGTTTTGAGTTCAAGCCGCCCTTGGTGCGCCCTATCAGGCGACCGCGCCCCCTTTTTTCAGCCCCAGGCTTGAGGCCGTGCGGTGCGTCTTCAAATGCGTCGCATCGATCATCAGCGTATCAGTCCCTCCGCCTTGATCGGCCAGTTCCAAAAGCATCCGAGCGAAGATCCCCTTCTCGCTCCATCGCTTCCACCGGCTGTAAAGCGTCTTGTGTGGCCCATACTCCGCAGGCGCATCGCGCCAACGCAAGCCATTGCGATTGATGAATATTATGCCCTCAACACCCGCTTGTCGTCCACGCGAGGTTTGCCGTGGGACTTCGGGAAAAAGGTTTCAGCTTGGCCATCTGTGCATCGCTCAGCCAGTAAAGGTCGCTCATGTCACCGCTCCGTTTTCGGAGCCGTGAATCACGCAGCGCAACAGAAATCAATGCATCCTGACCCTAATTTATATAATTCACTGCTTCAGCGAAGAGAAAATACAAAAAGTGCCATGGACACCAGCCAGTTGGATCTTAGCATAGTCGCAAAGCTGTCTTAAAACACAGAACCACTTAATACCTGAAAATAAGGGCATCTATTTGATTGAACTACAAAGAAATTACAAACCGGGCTCCACCCAGTTCAGATGTAGAAACACTAATTTCTCCGCGATGAGCCTCAACAATCTGTTTAACTAGTGACAACCCTAGGCCTGACGCATTTGCCTGCACTGCATTTCCCCTGCGTGCAGTGTAGAAACGTTCAAAGATAAGCTCAGTAGCTGCTTCGGTAACCCCTGGACCAGTATCTTCAATTTCTAGCACCACGCCGTGACGCCACGTCTTTTTCAATGTGATCCGAATAGTTCCAACCGGGCGCGTGAATGAGGTTGCATTATCAAGTAGATTTACAATGATTTGGCCCCATCGGTCTTGCAGCCCAGTAATAGCTACCCTTCGCTGAATGTTGCGAGCAAACTTGAGACAAGGATATTCGTTAACATCTTCATAGTGGTCGAGTATTTCTCCAATTGTTTCAGAAAGATCAAAGCGTTCACGCTTCTTCGTAACTAGATCGTTGTCAACCACAGCAGCTTCAGAGATCTCCGTCACGAGCTTGCTCATCCGAACAGCCTGCGCCTTCATTTTTCTTATGACCTCAGTGTCTGGCGCAGCCTGACTTTCGCAGCTCTCGGCATAAGCGATAATACTTGCTATTGGGTTCTTCAGTTCGTGGCTTACCTCAGTGGCAAACTGTTCTTTTTCCTGAAAGAGGTCCGTCACCTGATTAGTGAGTTTGACCAGATTTCCATGGAGCTTACCTATTTCGTCCCGGCGGCGACTTAGGCTATTGATCCGAAACCCCTGTAACTGCGTCGCGAGATCGTCTGGAGACAGTTTTTGATCCAGCCGTCGTGATAATTTGCGAAGGGGAAAGGCGATCGACGTCGCGAGGGAAAGACCGAACAAGCAACTGATCATTGAGATGCCGCCTAGTAAGTTCAGCCGAACGGCATTCCTACCAAAGTATGCATTCTTGATTTGATAAGTGTCTTGTACCTCAACTATCCCTACAGTCTCTTTTCCATCTCTTATTGGGGTAAGAACTCTTAGGGAGTATGAGCCCTGATCATCGTCCAAGACTTCAATTTGGCTCGTAAACCTTGCCCGCCTCGCAACAAGTGGTTCGGTGAGGACTTGGCTATCTACCACATACTTGTAGGCGTTGAACATGGTTGCCATGATTTGGTCGCTTAAGTTCACCTCGTCCTTCTGGGCGACGTTCAACTCATTTGGTAGCCCAGTCACAACAATGGGCGCCCGCCGGTTGACGGCGGAGCCATCAAAATACTTGAACCATTCGTCGAGTTCGCCTTCAGCCTCAAATCGATAGATTTTTATCCACTCAGAATTCGGAATAATTCGCCTTGAGAAGCGCTGGCTGATAACAACCATCTTCTCAAAGTCTGTGATCGTTTCATCTTGAATGACTGGCAAAGCGATCTGTGCATACAAGATGGACGCTAATGAAATTTGGTCCTTTTTGTACTTGATCGCGTTAGGAACAAAATCATCTGACGCCAATACAAACAGCCAAAGTACGGCATTAAACGTCAAGACAAGACCTAATATCTTTGCCAGAATACTGCGCATCTTTAGAGAGCTAACTTATACCCTAAGCCATGCACCGTCTTGATCGGTTCTGCGCCTTGATCAACAGCTCTTATTTTGGACCTGATGTTTCTTACATGGCTGTCGATCGTTCTGTCGCTGACGTACACATTGCCTTCATAGCAAGCGTCCATCAGCTGAGCTCTTTTTTTAACTGATCCAGGCCTTTCTGCGAGCGAAATTAATATCATACACTCTGTCACAGTGAGGGGGATGGCTTGATCCCGCCAACTCACTAAGTGACGCTCCCGGTCGATCGACAAGTCACCTGCTACGATGGGGCGTTGTGATACCTCCTCAGCTGGTGCGTACCGCCGAAGAACTGACTTGATCCGGAATATTAGAAGCTGTTTTGTGAACGGCTTCCCAACGTAATCATCTGCACCTACAGAAAACCCAATAAGTTGGTCGGCATCTTCATTCTTACTACTCAAGAAAATTGCAGGAATGGATGGATGTACGCCTCTCACTTTTTGGAGAAGATCTAACCCGTTCAGCTCAGGCATCTTGATGTCGAAAATCACAAGATCGACCGCTTGAGCCTCTAGATAAGCCAAAGCTTTCGCTGGACTAGAAAACGCACGCACCGAGAAGCCTTCCTCGAGGAGCATCTCCTCGAGTGGTGTTAAGATCTCCACTTCATCATCAACGATTACAATCTTAGGCATCTTGTCCTCACTTGAGACTTTCATGGAGGGTCATGCTCTTTGGATCAATCAGTTTCCCCGCGCCTGCACGCATTCTGCACAAATCTCCTTTGAATCCACACAAGCTGCAAAACGTATCTGCATTTTTGGTCTGTAAGCCCACACATACAGGTTGATGTGACCTGTCGAGCAGATGAGCTGGCTCTCCCCGCGAGGAATTCTCCCGCCTCGCGGGGGTTAGAAAAGCCAGCAATGAACCAAAGAGAGGTCACGGTGATATCAACAAGCACGTTAATCGTTTCGCTAATTCTAAGCTTCGCACTGGCTTTGTGGGCACAAGCATGACTCGCAAAATTATTTGTTCGGTGCTGTGCGTGGCCTTTGCTCAGATCGCTTCGGCGCAAGATACATGGGTGTTATCAGACGACCGCACGCTTATTGTTGAAAACGTGGAAGCTTCCAAAGGGTGGTTGGAGCTTACTACGTCCCAAAACTGTGAAGCTCTGGAGTTGCGGTTGTGGACAGAGTTTCCACATTCCAGCGTGCAAGGGGTAACAAGCGGTGACGCGATGGACCTGGTGTTCTTGTTGGCCGACAAGCAGATTGCATCTGAAGGTCGACTGTTAGAGCTCTTTCAAAGCGAAGCCGCAAACAGTGATCTCGTCTACATTAGATTGGGGTTCTGGGAGTGGGATGTGTCCGACTATCTGCCGCGCTTTACGGAGAAATCCGAGTTTTCTCTCCATGTTTCCAAAAATGGCGCCGTTACAAGCAGTACCTGGCCCGTGGCCAATCTTGGAGATGGTATTGAATTACTTAAACGGAGCTGTGATGCTCTGCACGAAGACACACTTCTGTGATGTTGTAGAATATCGATCGTGACAGTGTGTGCACACAATCAGCATTATTAATCAAAAAAACAAACGAGACCGATATTATGCGACACCTTATCCAAATAGCATCATTTTTAGTCTTGATGGCCTTTCCGTCGCTTCTTTTGGCTGAGCAGTCCGGCCGCCACGTCGCAATTGAAACCATTGTGGTGAGTGACAACACAACGGTGCCGGCTGGTGCTGAAGTGAACTTCTTGGGTGTCATCGACGTCAGTTTGAACACAGCACCAAGCGGCAAGCTCGCGACGTTTACTTACGGTGGTCAGGTGTACAACGCTGATGCCTCGTTGTTTTACGCTCAAAGTAGCGACCCAAACGTGACGACATATCCTGCACGGACTTTTGATAGCGGTGCTTCCGCATCAATGTGCTCAACATTTGTGCAACGGGTACACGGTGAAATTCTAGACTTCGCCGGTGACGGATATCAAAAATACTTTGAGCTCACGTCTGCTGGCCAGGTTGTTGATGCTTACGCGGTTACGAGCCCGACTGACATCTTTTCAAGACGAGAAGAACGTCGAGAGTTTTGTATAACTGGTCTCAATCATTCGACCCTCTATCAGCTGCGTCTCTTGCCCGACCTTGCACTGTCGCGGACAAGCTACGAGGTCGTTCTCAGCACTCCCATTACTATGGCGTTCAAGACACCGGGGCGAACTCCAAGCATCAAGCTGGACTCATCGAAATCAATCCTGACTGACCCTACCAGTGCGTTCATACCAATCGAGTATATCAACGTAACTGAGCTGGAAGTTACGCTGCACAAAGTCGACTTGGCATCGCTGCCTGCTTACGGCGACGTCTTTGCACTCCTAAATGGCGCCGAAATCGATCAGCTCGGAAATTTCTGGGCAGATGAGGTTGTTCAAAAAACGGTGCAGCTTGAAGCCCCGATCGATCAAGCACAGAATCTCAACCTAAACTTTAGCGACTTGTTGCAACAAGACACTACAGGGCTGTTTGTTGCTACATTCACATCGCCGCAGATCGACGCTAGCCGCTACAAAAAGCGGCCAACTCAATGGTTCTCGATCTCAAATATAGCGATGCAGTTTTACAAAGGGCTCAATCAGTCTGACATTTTTCTTACAAGTTTTAGCGATGCCACTCCAGTCGTCGATGCGGATGTGAGGGTTGTTGCGGCCAATAACCGTACCTTGTTTGAGGGCCGATCGGATGAAGCTGGCCGTGTCGCAATTCCAAATAATTATCTGAACGGCAGTGATGGTTTTGCGCCAAAATTCATCCTGGTTTCGGATGCCTCCCACGGCACAAGTATCATTCAAGTCGACAGCACGGATCAAAAACCTCGCTTTCTTGATGGTGGCGAAGTCAAACGGGTTCAGACGGATGTTTACCTAACCTCAGACAGAGGCATCTATCGGCCCGGAGAAGCCATTGAGCTGGTGGGGGTCGCGCGGCAACTAGACCTAACTCCTGTGCCAGCAGAAGAACTCATCTTAAAACTTGTTAACCGCCAGGATAACCAAGTTTATTCACTGGATGTATCGAGCAATGATGTTGGGGCCTTTTCTGCTCAGATCCCGCTCAAATCAACTACTCCACTAGGGCGCTACTCCATCCAGGTGACAACGGTTGATGGGGTGCCCCTCGCAAAACACGCCGTAACCATCAGCGATTTTGTACCCCTAACAATTGAAGCTCGCCTTGAGATTAAAGAAGATCATTGGCCGGTCGGAACTGAACAAGATATCTCTTTGACAGGTTCTTACTACTCTGGCGGGGTGGCGTCTGGTTTATCTGCAGAGATCACGACATCCTTACAAGAAGTCAGTTCTCACGATGACGGGCGTCTGTCGGGTTTTATATTTGGCAATAAAAATAACTTGCTGACGAACGAAGTGGATAGCTTCACCGGAGCGCTGGATGATGACGGTGAGTTCACGACCTCGCTGCTTGCCGAATATCAATTTGAAAAAGATCGGCTTTATGATGTCGTAATTGAGGGAACGGTGTACGATGTCGGCGGCCGGGCAAATACGGTGAAGAAGCGTGTCAGCCTTGACACCCAGCCAAGCTATGTTGGCGTAAGACCCGATTTTGACGACTATGCAAGTCGAGATTTTCCGCCGTCGTTTACTATCGCCTCTATAGATCGTCAGGGTGCGTCAGTTGCTTTCGAGGGGGTCTCATACACGGTCAACAAGGTCAAATATCGGTATAACTGGTACTATGATCGCGGATGGCGCTGGAATGCCGTACGCGTTTCAAGCGCCGCTGTGGAAGCAGGTGAGGTGACGAGCGACACGCTAACACTGCGAACGCCACTTGGTTGGGGACGTCATGAGATTATCGTCAAAAACAGTCATGGGTTTGAAACTTCGTATGAATTCTACGTTGGTTGGGGCGGTGATACGAAACCTGCGAGTGAGCCCGAACAGTTAAGCTTCTCTTTTGATGGCGCCTTGGTGCGTGGCACAGCGCCATTCAGTGGCGTGCTTTCGATCATGGTTGCTAATGAAGACATCCAAAAGGTGGTGCGGACAGAGGTGAAGCAAGGCGAGTTTGAACTTCCTTTTGTTCTTGCTGAGGAAACAGAGCCAGGGATCCACCTTCTTGCATCCCTTATTCGACCGATTGAGACAGGCTCTGAACACCTTCCGCAAATCGCTCTGGGAAAAACTTGGGTTTCTACCGTCAAGGCAAACCGGACAATTGACGTTGCAGTAAGTGCTCCAGCAAAAACTGACAGCCAGACACCTCTAGACGTTACCATCAACACAAATGCGTTGAGCGGTAGCGCGATGATCTTTGTGGTAGATGAAGGCATCCATGCGATATCTGGGTATAGAAATGATGATATTACAGAGCACTTCCTGAGTGAGCGCGCCCTAAATTATGGTATCTTCACAAATTTTGGGAAATTGGTCTCTCAAGACGAAACCTTGCGGTCGATACGTGTAGGCGGCGATGGCGATATGCTGTCCGCGGCGGCTCAAGCGCCCAAATCTGAATTTTTCAAAACGTTTGTCGAGGCCAGTCCTCTCCTCAGCATTATTGATGGCAAAGCCAGTTTTAGCTTCGAGCAAACAAACGAATGGGAAGGCCGCCTCCGCGTGGTTGTGGTTGCCGTCGACAAGACTGGGTTTGGTTTTTCCGAAACCGAAATTACTGTTCAAGATCCTGTCAGTATAGATGTCTCGGTGCCAAGATTTGTCGCTCCAAACGACAGAGTGAACGCCAAAATGAACGTTAGATGGAACGAGTTTAGCGGTCCAGTGGACCTACGAACCACTATTGGCGCATCAACGACTATTCAGAATATTGAGGCACCCACCTCTAATGAATACGCCATTGATCTGCCGATCGAAGCCCCGGCAGTAGGTACTCTTCCGGTGCATGTTGAAGTCACAGCTGGTGAGCGCGTTTATCGGCGAACATATGAAATTGTTGCACGCAACGCGTCCTACCCAATCACGGAAATTCAATCTGTGGAGTTGCAAAAACGAAACTGGCTCGGGTTCGGCGGGTCACTAGTCGAACCCTACAATGCAGATCTTGTAGAGCTTGACGCGCCGGGTAGTACGTACAGCGCGAGTTTGACCAATATCGCCGGCATCAACTTGATCCAGGCAGTATCGGAGCTCAATAAATACCCGTACGGCTGCGTTGAGCAGGTCTCATCTAAAGCCCGTGGCTTACTTGCTTTGACCGAAGTTCGCGGACTGAGCGAAGAAACCGCGAAGAAGATCCAGCTAGGTATTGATAACTTGCTGGCGAAGCAAAAAATCTCCGGAGCCTTTGGCTATTGGAGTGCAAACTCACGGACCTACGAGGTGTATCAGCCCTACGCGCTGGACACTTTGCAAAAACTACTGCCCTACGCGGACAATCCCGATCAAGTTGTGACCGCTATCAACAATGGCCTGGAGTACATGTACCGGTCGAACTTTGGAGACCAAAGCACTCAGCTTTACGCATATGGTATCTTGGCGCGTTCTGGGTATGAGGTAACATCTCGTGCTCGGTACACGATTGACCGAATATTGTCTCGGCAGCGTTCGGAGTTGTTATCAGCCAACGCCAGGCCTTACCTGATGGCGAATGCACTGGATGATTTTGCACTCGCTTATTGGACTGCAGCCAACCTGAGCGACACCAAAAGGATGATGCAGATCGCCGAGAAAGTTCGCTATTTGTTGGATCAATCTCCGGCAGTTGAAACACGTTCCAAGCGGTCCTCTGGGGTTTGGTTTTCTGGTGAACTGACAGAAGGCTTCGGAGCTAGGCTCTCCACTGCTGCACCGAAATATGCTCACCTTTTGACAGACATTGATCGCGATAGCTTAGCGCCTGCCTTGGCGGAAGTTATCGGGAACACGCATAAGTACCTTAGCCAGCGCCGCTATCGCTCTACGCAATCTAGCGCCAAGCTGGTTGCGCTGCAAAAGTATCAAGAGCAATCAATGGAAGGTACAAAAGTCTCAATCGACGGCATGAAATTTGTGCTCGATGAAACGGGAAGCATTCCTTTAACAGGCCATCAGCTTAAATCTGGTTTTGACATTGAGCATGATTCAAGCACACCGCTGTTCCTCAATGTTAAGACGACCGGGCAGCGGAGTTTTACTGACCCGTTGAATAACGGCTACAGGGTCAAAAAGTGGTGGTACGATCGGTCGGGGCATGCAGTCGATCTTGAAGCCGGACGACTAGATGTCAACCAAGGCGACTTGTTCACCGTAGTCATTGAGATCGACCGGACGAAATCAGGAGAAGGGTCAGATCTTCTTTTGACAGATCTATTGCCCACTGGTTTCGAGATTGAGGACGCAACGCTGGCGGACCCACAAGTAAACGGTATCGAGGTTGACTTGGGCGACGGCGAAACACCGTCTTTCACCGCTGCAATGGACGACCGTTTCATCGCGCACTTTGACGGTCGTTGGTATCGAAATGACCATGCTTTTGTCCGGTACACTGTCCGTGCCGCGTATCAAGGGAAAGCCCAAATTCCAGATGCAACGGTTGAGGAGATGTATGCTCCAGAAATCAACGGAAGATCAGGCATCAAGCAGGTCGTCGTTCAAGGAAGATGAAACGCGCTAAGCATATTATTGCGACGGTCTTCACAATTGTTGCGGTCATCACAGGCGCTCTGGCTTGGTATATTTCTCAACCACCCGAGCTTGGGCGCCTGACTGATGTTTCCAGTGTCCTTAGGTCAAACGACGGGCGCATTTTAAATCTGAGGCTTACCGAAAAAGGGTATTGGCGTGAGCCTGCGAAAATCGAGGAAATCGATCCCAGGCTGGTGGAGGTCCTGATAGCTTATGAGGACCAACGTTTCTGGAGGCACAATGGTGTGGACTTCAAGGCCGTAGGCCGCGCCGCTTTCAATCTTGTTAAACTTGCTCGTGTCACGTCAGGTGCATCCACCATAACAATGCAAACCGTGCGACTTCTAGACACGAGCCTGGGGCGTCAAACGCTGACCACCAAGTTGCGTCAGATGTTAGAGGCCATCCGGCTTGAGAGGCATTGGACCAAAGAAGAAATACTCGAGGCCTATTTCACATTGGCGCCTTATGGCGGCAACATTGAGGGCATCAAAGCAGCAACCGAGGCCTGGTTCCAGAAAAACCCTGCCGATCTAACGCTGAATGAGATCTCGTTGCTCGTTGCTCTTCCTCAATCACCAGAGCGACGTCGACCTGACAGGTTTCCCGATGCTGCATACAAGGCAAAACAGATTGTCTTGAGCAAAGTGGCCCCAAGGCTCGAACTGCTGCCAAGCACTATCGCCGAGGTTTCGCGGGAGCCTCTGCCCTCGCGTTTATCAAAGCCAAAGTCGCATGCTTTACACCTTGCTGATCGCTTTATTCAAACAACTAGGGCAAGTGGAAATACAACGCTATTTTGGGACTGGCAGCGCCAAGTAGAAAGCATTTTAGCGAATGCGATCGAAACACGCCCTGTGCCGATCCAAGCTGCAGCGCTGGTCGTTGAGCGTAAAAGTGGTTTTGTAAGAGCCTACGTCGGTTCTGCTCAATACGGTTCAACCGCGCGAAAAGGAGCTGTCAATTACCTAACAGCGCTCAGAAGTCCCGGTTCTACTTTAAAGCCGCTGATCTATGCCAAGGCCCTAAATCGTGGTCTTATTCGCTTAGATCAGGTTTTCGATGACACCACCTATTATAGGGCAGGATACCGACCTACGAATTTCGATCAGGGTTTCCGCGGAAAAGTTACTCTACGAGACGCGCTCGTCGCCTCACTTAACATTCCCGCTATCCGAGCCTTAGAGCAGGTTGGGCCCCGCATTCTCCACAACGAGCTCAACGGTTACCTAAATGGAAGTCTTTCGACCCAAGCGGATGCAGGCCTCAGTTTGGCTGTAGGGGGGCTATACCTTACACCAGAGCAGGTCGCCATGATCTACATGGGCCTCGCAGATCCTGGCCGCGCCCGGGAGTTAACATTTGAACCTGAGCAGCGGGTGGCAACAGATATGACGCTGATATCGCGCTCTACTTCCGACAAAATCTTGGATCTACTCATTCAAGAAATGAGCAATGGCGAGCGTGTAGCATTCAAAACAGGCACGTCTTATGCTCGTCAGGATGCTTGGAGCGTACAAATACATGAAAACCATCTTGTAGTAGTATGGATGGGTACCCCAGATAACGAGCCCACATCATCGCTGACAGGAGTAGGCTCAGCTTTTCCACTTTCGCTCGAAATTGGACGATCGCTCGGCTTAAGTGCCCCTACGAAGCCGAAGATCCCGCAGAGCGATGGTAAGGACGATTTTATAACAACTTTATCTTGTCCTGATCTTATACGCTATCCGCAGAATGGATCGTGGATACGGTCCGATGATCAAGTATTGGAAGTCATCGGTGACGACGATACCGTTTGGTACTTGAATGGAAAAAAACTTGAACGCTTCAAGCGCCAAATCGACGTACCGCAAGCCGGTATCAATGTATTAACAGCAAGAAAAGGCAGCTGCTCGCAATCAAATGAATTTTTTATTGAGCAGTAATTCTTGTGTCAAGAGAGGTATGGATATGAAATTCATGAGAAGTTTCAAATGACTGCTAAACTTATCGCTTTAGCTATTCTATTTTCATACCTCTATCTGTGGCTTGGTCGAATGGCTCGATCAGAACTTATTGAGAAAGGATGGTTCCCTCGTAATGGCTCTATATTTCTTGAAATGATAATGAGTCCGATTTTTGTTGTCTGGGGACTATTTTTTTACATGCAGCTTATTCTATCATTCATTCCGTTTATCATTGGAGGTGGGATATGCTATTGGCTAATCATTTACGTTATGGATATCTTCCGGTGGTGGCATTAAATTTATTTGTGGGAACCAAAATTTTGGCTTTTTCCTGTGTCCGCCGGCACTCCTCATAGCTTGAATCAGGCTAGAAGCCATCATCTGCCGATCCGCTGAGTTCCAGAACTGGGAGCATACATTCCATGGTATCTATCCACTCGCGGCCTCTGTTCTTTATGAAACCATGAGGCGTCAGCTCGCCAATGAGCGACCGCAAATTCAAAGTTACGCCGGCCATCTCGAAGATCGGCCATGTTCTTCAGATGTTGGTGTATGCGATTGAAACGTGTGGCGCTAAGGGGAGTGCCCCACTCATTTCGATAAGAGGCAGGAAGGAAGGGCAGGGTGGTATCGTAGTCTGCTGCCATCGCGTATTCTAAGATTGAACGTCGTTCGTTTTCTGTGCGGCCTGCGGTTTTACCCACTCGGTAGCCGAAGCAAACCAGCGGCGACATTTCCTGTCCGAATATGCCCTCGCCACCCTTAGACTTGTATTCACGCTCAAATTCGAGACGCGCTTTCAATATAAAGTCAGGAGCGGATGTTCTGATCTTTTTCAATAGAGCCTCGCGCTCTGCTTCGAGCCGTGATCGTTCGGCCTCACGCCGTGCGCGTTTTTCAGCATCTAGACGCTCTTTAGCTGCCTGTGCTTTGGCTGTGTCCCGCTCCCTTTCTGCGCGGACTTGTTTAGCCTGTGGACCCCAAACGAATAACCAAAGTAAGGCAAGCGCCGCGATAAGGAGAAGAAGCAAGGCTGAGCCGTCATTCATTGAAAATCCTATCGGCCACCTCTGTGTGGCTCTTGCCGGTACAACAATTCCACGCCAGTGTCGTCTTGAAGGCGAAACATGTCAAACTGCGTTGTGATGGTGAGATGGTCGCACCGCGCAGCCTCGAGGCTGCGGAATGACCAAGTTCAACGACACGATCCGCGTGCTGATCCTGCTGAAGTTGCGAAAGAAAAACGTGCGGCCGAAGATTTTGCCGTCTGCTGATTGCCGACCGGGTCAGGTCCAGACGAAGGACCCGCATGTCCTGTGCGCTATAGGTCGCTCATGGGGCTGGCGGCGGCGGATGTGAGCTTGCGAGTTTAACACGATCCAAGAACTGGCCGAAGCTGTTAAGCTTGCGGAATGCCATGTCAGCCGTCAGGTGCGGCGTGCCTGTCTCGCGTCGGAGACGCTGAAGTGCCTTACTTTTGGGCGCGGGCCTCTATCTCGTCGTGATCATGGACTAGGCGACACGTAAGGTACTGTCCTGGCGGATATCAAAAACGCTGGATGCCAGCTTCTGTGTTGAGGCGCTGCAAGAGGCCATTGCCAAATATGGCAAGCCCGAGATTATGAATAGGGATCAAGGATCGCAGTTCACGTGCTCCGCCTGGATCACCACTCTGACTGATGCCAAGATCAAAATCTCAATGGATGGTCGGGGCCGATACCTCGACAACATATTTATCGAGCGTCTGTGGTGATCCCTGAAGCAGGAGGCCGTCTACCTGCACGAATTGCAGGACGGATTCCAAACCAAACGCATCATCGACAACTGGGTCGAGTTCTGCAATGTTGAGCGGCCCGACACAGCGCTTGATAAACGAACTCCCGACGACGCATACTGTAAGCGGTGCGCCGCTCCCACACTTACGGCGTGACGCCTGATCTGCGATTCAGAGGCTTCTTTGATTTGTGGGGAGTTTCTGGATGGTAGCTACAAGCGAGTTTCTGGCAAGGGAGCCGCGTCGGGCGGACGGCAAGCGGACTTGGCCGCCGGAGTTGAAGGCTCGGATCGTGGCGGAGACTCTGATTGAAGGCGAGACGGTCAATGCGGTTGCTAAACGGTATGAGTTGATCCCCAGCACGGTGTCTGACTGGCGACGAATGGCGCGGCAGGGCAAACTGGTTCTGCCAAATTTGGAAGGTATGGATTTTGTGCCTGTTGAGATCGAGGCGTCTGCGCCTTTGGCCCAGCCTCTGGCCGTCACTTCCTCAAACACGATTGATGTGATCAAAGGCGATGTCACCGTTCGTCTTGATGCGGCAACGCCAGCCGCGCGACTCGCCGAGATCGCGCGGGCTTTGGCCACGTGATCATGCCATCCCACAAGGTTCGGATTTTTGTAGCCAGTGACCCGGTGGACTTCCGCAAGGGCCATGATGGGCTGGCCGCTTTGGTGCAGAGCCACCTGCGCCAGAAGCCGTTTGATGGGTCGGTCTATGTGTTCCGGGCCAAGCGCGCGGATCGGCTGAAGCTGATCTACTGGGACGGTAGCGGGTTGGTGATGGCCTACAAACGGCTCGAAGATAACAGCTTCACATGGCCCGCGGTCAAGAACGGGGTGATGCGCCTGGAACCGGCCCAGTTTGAGGCGCTGTTTGCGGGGTTGGATTGGCGGCGCGTGCGCCCTTTGGAGGTGGTAGCGCCCTCTGCGGCGGAGTGACTCACGGGGTTGTTTGCGCGGGTCATTCTGCCCTTGTTTTGTTATGGGATGGGGCATGACTGTGCCTGACAAATTGCCCGATGACATTGCCGAACTGAAGGCGATCATCCGTACGCAGCAGGATCAGAATGCGCGGCTTGAAGCCTTGGTCGCTTCGTTCAAGAAGGCGCTCTTCGGGGCCAAATCCGAGAAGCTTGACCCGGCCCAGTATGAGTTGGAACTCGAGGATATCGAGACCGCCATCGCGCAGGTGGAAGCAGAGATCGACGCGGACGAGCGCACCGCGCCCGTGCGGCCCCCAAAGCCGCGCCAGACCAATCGCGGATCACTGCCCAAACATCTGGAACGGGTTGAGGTGGTCATTGAACCCGAGCAATCCTGCGCCTGCGGAACTGAGCGTCACGTCATTGGCGAGGAGGTCAGCGAACGGCTGGACATCATCCCGGCCCAGTTCCGTGTGATTGTCACCCGCCGCCCCAAATACGCCTGCCGCTCCTGTGAGGGTGGGATCACCCAAGCGCCTGCACCCGCCCACATCATCGCGGGCGGCATGCCAACCGAAGCAACGCTCGCCCATGTGCTCGTCTCAAAATATGCCGATCACCTGCCGCTCTATCGGCAGGCACAAATCTACAGCCGCCAAGGGATCGATCTGGATCGCTCGACCCTGGCCGGGTGGGTAGGCAAGTCGGCGTTTGAATTGACCCCGGTCTATGAGGCGCTCATGGCCGATCTGAAGCGCTCCACCAAGCTCTTCATGGACGAAACCCCTGCGCCAGTTCTGGCCCCAGGGCGCAAACGCACAAAAACCGGATACTTCTGGGCCTTGGCCCGTGATAACAGGCCATGGGGCGGCGGCGATCCTCCCGGAGTGGCGTTTACCTATGCGCCCGGTCGGTCAGGGCAGCATGCGGATAACATCTTGAGCGGCTTCAGCGGCACCCTGCAGGTTGATGGATACGCAGGCTATAACAGCTTGCTCAAACGCCCTACACAGGATGTGGTGCTGGCCTATTGCTGGGCACACGCGCGGCGAAAATTGCATGACGTCACCCAATCTGGAGCTGCTCCAATCGCGCAGGAAGGCCTGGCGCAAATCCAGGCACTCTACCGTATCGAAAAAGACCTGAGAGGCCTGCCTGCCGATCAACGGCACGCTGCACGACGGGACCGCTCAAAACCCATCATCGACGCCTTCAAGCTCTGGCTCGCCCAGAACCGCGCACGCGTCTCAGCGAAATCGCCGACCGGTGAAGCCCTGAAATACATCGCCAAATACTGGGATGGCCTGTGTAGGTTCCTCGACGATGGCCGCATCGAACTCGACAACAACCCTGTCGAGCGCACCATCCGCCCCATCGCTCTGAACCGCAAAAACGCGCTCTTCGCCGGACATGATACCGGCGCTCAAAATTGGGCCGTAATCGCATCCCTGATCGAGACCTGCAAACTCAACGGGATCGAGCCGCATGGCTATCTGTCCGGTGTCCTGACAGCCATCGCAGGCGGGCACAAACAAGCGGATATCAAAGAATTGCTGCCTTGGAACTACACCGCACCAGTGTGAACGGCGCACCGCTTACTGTTGAACGCCTCTGTAGAGGGATAAGAATCATGCTCGTAACAGCAATCCTCCGCCTCGTGATGCGCGTCGTTAATGCAACTGCCTACGCGAACCAGCTCAGGGCCGAACGTGTTCTGAACGCACATCTCGCACGCGCTGGCAACAAACTCGACTGAGAACGCCAAAAGCCCTAAAGGCAAGATTCTGCCGTCTCTGCGAAGCAACTCACCGCCCTACCCGTTATGGCGCGTTGGGGCTATCAGCGACAACTAGGCTACATGCCTGTGACCGGGAAAACCGGACACGAAATCGTTCCAAGCGCGAAGAGCCGCCTCCTCCGCTTCAGCTGCGGTCCCGCACGGTTCTGACAAAGGGCCTTGTGGTGCGACTTCGCTCTCGCAACTGAGGCAGAGAAAATGCGCCTCGTGCTGCCCATATAATTCAAGGCAGTTGATTCCTAATTCGGCGCTTCTGCACACTGGGCATGGCTTAGGCTCAGTCATTGTCGTTCCACTCTACCGTTGATACGGACATTGCGGACTAGGGAAGCACTAATCTACACGTATGAGATTGTCGCTCGTGCCTTTCCGAGGCTCTCACTCGCTGATGTTGAGGATCGAAATCTTCGATTCTTCCCGACGCCATAACCAGTAACACTCCTGAATAGCCTCACGAGCGAGCTCCGGCTCGCGATCCCTTAGGGCTTGCACGAGTGCGCGGTACGCTTCGACGTTTCGTTCGAACGCACCGCGGACCATGGAGATGATCCTGACCTTGTTCGCAATCACAGATCGGATGACGGACGAGAGGCCATCGATGACGATGACGATTACAGGGTTGCGGCACGCCCTGGCGAGGCTGGCGTGAAGCTCGAACTGGAGCTCAACCACATCTTCCAAGGAGTCTGATGCAGCGATCTGGTCAATGAGATCCTCGAGGGCCTCAAGATCAGCATTGCTGGCCTGAATCGCGGCGGCTCCTGCCATTTCTCGACCAATCATTTCCATGGCGTTCTGGATCTGATCAATCGAGATGAACCCGAGCTTCAGAGCAACGCCGAAATAGAACTGCAGGAACCGCGAGTTTGGCAGCGCCAGATAGGTCCCGCTGCCTTGGACGCGCTGGAGCAACCCGAGCGTCTCCAGAACGGTCAGCCTATCCCGCAGAGTCGGGCGCTGGATGCCGAGTTGATCGGCCAGCTCACGCTCTGTGGGAAGCTTGATCCGTCCGCTGCTGTCGGGTCTCAGCTCCATCGCGATGTCGATGACGCGCGCAAGGATATCGTCTTCGCCGTCCGTCATATGAAAACGTAGTTCCTTTTACCCAGTGGCTCGTACCCCAAGCCGGGGCCGCGCCTCTTCATCCGCGTACGGGCCAGAACTACGATCTGCGAGAGCATGCATCAAGTCGCACAGTTGCGGGTAAGCTGCGTCAAAGATCGTGAACATGCGGTCGTAGGTCTCGATCGTCCGTTGGGACCCGGGCCTGATCGCTGTTGCGTTGGCCGAGATCAACGGAAGCTCCCTATCATCACTGCCCGTGAACAGCCCTGCCGCTATGGCACCAAGCAGGCCCGCTCCCAGTGCCGCAGCATCAGGCATATCAGACATGATATAGTCGAGCTTCAGGACGTCCGCCTTCATCTGCCCCCAGAACTTGTTCCGCGCTCCGCCGCCTACACTGAGCATGCGCTCCGGGCGCTTGCCCCATTTGGCGGAACCCCGCTCCAGAATCTGCCGAAGGCCGAACGTCGTGCCCTCAAAGACCGCGCGAACCATATCCTGTCGGCTGTGTCGGAGGAGAAGCCCGAGCCAGCTGCCGCTCGCCTCCGCATCCCAGATGGGGCTCCGCTCGCCGGCAAGGTAGGGCAGGAACAAGAGACCGTTGGCTCCTGGAACCGACTCCTGCGCCAGGCGCTCCAGCTCGGCAAGAGTCTTGAGCTCCGGCCAGACCTTGTTGTTGAGCCACCCGAACGCACCGCCCAGCGTCGACATTGCCCCGTGGGCGAGCCAGCGGCCGGGCACGATATGATGGCGATGCAGGAATGACGGCTCG
Source organism: Thalassobacter stenotrophicus (assembly GCF_001458315.1). Lineage (GTDB taxonomy): Bacteria > Pseudomonadota > Alphaproteobacteria > Rhodobacterales > Rhodobacteraceae > Thalassobacter > Thalassobacter stenotrophicus. The sequence continues at coordinate 97,778 of NZ_CYRX01000032.1, forward strand.
AAGTCCGGACGGTCAAGGCAGAAGGTAATGACCCCGGACGTGCCGACGGACTCGAAAACCTCGCCGCTGTCCATCAGGCCAACCGCGAAGGAAGCCGCTGCCGTGTCGGCAGCGCCGAGCGCTACGGGGATGCCGGCCGGAACTCCAGTCAGGATGGAGGCTTCATCCGTCACTCGACCGATCATATCGGTACAGCCACTGATTTCTGGCAGGATAGCCCCATCGAGTCCCCACCTGGCTAGGAGGTCGCGACTCCACGACGGCTCGGGATCAGCAATACGCATCAGACCCGAGTAAGACGCTTGGGTCGGCTCGATGCCGTCCTGGCCACTTAGCCGGCGAGCCAGGAAACCGTTAAGCATAGTAACCCGCCGCACTTTTGCCCAAGCACCCGGTTCATTCTCACGGACCCAGGCCAGGTTGGCTGCCCAGCAGGTAGACGTGCTAGCCCGGTTGCCGGTCTGCTGCACCTCTGCTTCAGCGTCGGCACCAACCACATTTTCAAGACCTGCTTGGGCCCGGCCATCGAGGTAAAGGATGCCCGGCCGTATTGCCTGACCCTCCTCGTCGAGAAGGATGGTCGTCGGGCAAGTTGTGGCAAGCCCAATCGAGCTTATCGTAGGGACGCGGGTGGCAACCTCCCGAATAGCATCGGCGGTGGCCGCCCAATAGCGGTCGAGGTCGATTTCGGCCCAGAGCGGATAAGGTGTGACCACGGGAACCGCCCGGTGTGCCTTCGCAACCAAGCGGCCTTCGCGCGTGAAGGCACAAACCTTGATCCCGCTCGTTCCAGCATCGACCCCGAGGAAGGCTTCAGTCATTGCGGATTGCCACCTTAAGCGCCCGCCCACTCTCTGCCTCCTTCAGCGCCTCGACAGCATCTGCCAATCCGAAGCGATGGGTGACAAGCGAGTTGGCATCGATGAGCCCGCCTGCGAGCAGGTTGAGAGCCGTCTCATAATCTTGCCGACGCAGCGCGCTGGCTCCGGTCACGACGATCTCGTTGTAGTGCACGAGATTGACATCGAACGTCGCCATGTCACCCGCCGAGAACCCCGCGAAGAGGTTGACGCGGCCACCTTTGCGCACGAGCTTCAGCGCCTCGTTAGCAAGCGCCGGAACGCCGATGGCTAGGATCGCCACATCCGCGCCGAGACCGTCAGTCACCCCGCGGATTACCCCTGCCAAATCCTCCTTGGTCGGATCGCAGGCGATGTCGACGCCGCGCTCGAGGGCAGCCTCGCGGCGCATCTGGTTGGGCTCGCTGACGATGACCAGGCGTGCCCCGGCCCGACGCGCAAGCGCCGCATGCATGAGCCCGATCGGCCCTGCCCCGAGGATGACCACCACGTCACCGAGTTCAACGCCGACATTGCGCAAACCATTGATGCAGCACGCCAGAGGTTCCGCCAAAGCCGCCGCCTCGAACGGCATCCCCTGCGGGATACGGGCTGCGTTGCCGGAATCAAGCGCCAGCGCCGGCACCCTCAGGTACTCGGCATAAGCCCCATCGAACTCGTATCCGATGGCCTGACGATTCTGGCAGACATTCTCCCGGCCGGTTTTGCAATAGGCGCATTTGCGGCAGGGAATGACAGGATCAACCGACACCGGGTCACCGCAGGAGAACTGCGAGACGCCTGCCCCTACCTCAACCACCTCGCCCGCGAACTCGTGGCCGAGAACGGACGGGAAGCGGACGCCCTTGGTTTTGCGGCCACGCAAGATGCGGATATCTGTCCCGCACACGGTTGCGGCCCTCACCTTCAGGATCAGCTCACCGGGTCCGGCGGACGGGGTTGCGACATCCTGCAAGACGACGTCGTCGGGAGCGCGAAGAACTGCTGCCTTCATTTCTGGAGATCCTTCTCTTCTTCAAGGGCGCGCTCGTAAACTTTGAGAGCTCCTTCGACGCTGGCGTCATCGTGCATCAAAGCGGACAAGGATTTGATAACGGCGGAGGTATGCGGGTGAGACCACACGAAGCGGCCATAGGTAACACCGCGCATACCAACATCGAGTGCCTGGCGGGTCATGCGCAAATAGTCCTCCAGAGTCTCGCCCATCTCGCCACCAGCCAGAGCCACGATGGACGGGCAGGCATCCACCACCGAGCGGAAGCTCTCGGCTGAACCAGACCACATGGTTTTGATGATGTCGACGCCAAGCTCGGCGCCAGCGCGCACCGCGTAGGCCAACACCTCAGCGTCGTGCTGATCCTTGATCAGAGCGCCCTTCGGATAGATGTGCGCGACAAGCGGCATGCCGGCCGACGCTGCTTCTTTGGAGATCTTGCCAAGGAATGTCAGCTGCTGGGCCTGATCGGGGCCGCCGACGATGCAGCCCACCGAAATAGCGTCAGCGCCAAAGCGCACCGCTTCCTCCACGTCCGCAACGGGCGTGTCGTACGTCGGATGGTACTGCACGGAATAGGCACTAGCCTTCAAGATGATTGAGGCCTGGCCGGCATAGGGTGCGAACACCTTCTCGGCGATGCCCTTGTGCATGGTGATACCGTCAGGCTTGCCGGCTACAACCTTGCGCATAACAGAGCGGATATCCACGAGTCCGGGCATCATCCCGCGGGTGATCGGATGGTCAACCGTAACGGCGAGCATGCGGCCAGACTTGGGATTCACGATCCGGTTCAGACGAACTTCTTTCCCGAGAAACATAGAGGCTCCTTAATGCAGGTCGGATGTTGCCGACGAAACTGGGACTAGATTTGGTTATACCAATCAAGGCTGAGGTACAAGTCCAAACATCAATTGGTTGTGCCAATTTTACGCGACTAGGTTCCTTGGGTTGCCGGCCCGAAACAGCTCGATGTTCTCAAACAGCTGGTCCGTGAGCCCCTGGACAGCCTCGCTGCTCGCCCAAGCTACGTGCGGCGTAAGGATGAAGTCGGGCCGGTCCAGCAGGCGCATGAATGGGTGATCCGCAGCTGGCGGTTCCGCCGTGACCACATCAAAGGCAGCGCCGGAGATTTGTCCGGCTGTGAGCGCATCCGCCAGGGCAGCCTCGTCCACCAGCCCTCCGCGGGCCGTGTTGATGAGCAGGGGCCGACGCTCCATAAGGGCGAATTCCGGAGCGGCGATCATGTTGCGGGTCGATGGCATCAGCGGAGAGTGCAGCGTGATGACATCGCTCTGGCGGAGCACATCCTCGAAAGGGGTGTAGAGCGGACCCATGCCGGTTGAGCCCTTGTAGGCGGAGAACAGCACTCGCATGCCGAAGCCGCGGGCGATGTCGGCGACGGCTTGACCAAGCACGCCATCGCCGATGATACCGAGGGTCGAGCCGGCGAGATCGCGGATTGGATAGTCGAAGAAGCAGAACTGACCCGCCTCCTGCCATCGGCCTCGGCGAACAGCATCCGCATAGGCTAGGATGCTGCGCCGCAGGGCGAGGATCAGCGCGAAAGTGTGTTCGGGCACAGTGTTCACCGCATAATTGCGGATGTTGCACACGGAAATGCCGCGTTCCTGGCAGGCTGCGACGTCGATGATGTCGTACCCGGTGGCCGCAACAGCGACGAGCTTGAGCCTGGGTGCCTGCGCGATGGCATCGCGTCTTACCGGTGCCTTGTTGGTGATGACGATATCAGCATCAGCAATGCGCGTGCCTACATCGCCCGGAGCGGTCTTGCCATAGGTGATAAGCTCATGAGGGAAAGATAGCGTTCGCAGCTGCGTTTCTGGAGAGAGCGTCTCTCGATCGAGGAGCCGTCAAGCTGAACTCCGGTGGGGCGCAGACGCCGCTTACGAGTTTCTCAGGCAGTCGTTTTATCAGAATCTGCATCCCAATTTGTATCAAACCCAGTTTGACAACAATGACCGCCTAGATCTCATGAAGGTGATCTACGCAGTCCGGGATCGTGAGCCTAATGCACTCGAATGGCCATTTGATGATCTTGGGCGCGAAAGTTTCAAACTAGATAGACTCGCTCCGGCAAACGGCTTTACCAATCATGACGCCCACGATGCCCTCGGCGACGTGGAGGCGACCATCCATATCGCATCACTCATTCGCAAGCGTGCGCCTACGGTCTGGGATCAATGCTTGTTGAACCGCGACAAACACCAGGTTGATCGATTGCTAAAAAGCGGGCATCCCGTGTGCCTGATAGAACGATTTGGCGCGGCACCTCCACGATCCTATTTCGGAGCTTACGCAGGCACAAACCCGCAGAACAGGAACTCTGTGGCTTTCCTCGACCTTGACCTCTGCGATGGTTCTATCATCGATGCCAACAATCAAGATCTTGCCAAAGCTGTTTCTGCATCACCCAAGCTGATACGGACGATTTCGATAAACAAAGTCCCGAACCTTTTCCCAGTTGCCACCCCCAGCGCCGCGCATAGTTCGCTCGCCCAGCTAGTTTCTGCGCACCCTGAATTTCATAAACGAGTGGGGCAGGCTTTGGCCGATCGCTATGCGAATAAAGAGCCAGCTCAACACGTCGAACAGTTGATCTATGACGGATTCTACAGCACCGGTGACAAACAGGTCCTTGAAGATTTCATCGCCGCCGACTGGCGTGACCGCGCTCGAATTGTCGCTCAACTGGACGACATCCGCCTCAAGCAACTGGGTATGCGGCTTATCTTCTCTAATGCCTCAGAGTTTGCAACTATGAGCTACCGATCAGCAGCAAGCGCAGCGATCCGAGATCGCTGGCTGACCAACGAGCCATCCACGCCATGGACAACTAAGGCAACGGTAGAAAAACAACTCCACGAGATTGCCAATAGTGAGGTGCTAGACCAGGATCGGATTTGTGCACTTCAAGACTTCTATCACGCAAGAATCTCAGAAATTGACGCATAAATTCGCGCCGACGGCATGGCGCGTCATTTCTAACGCCACTTGATCCATCGTGTGGGTCTTCCCGGCTGCATTCCGCCACTGGCGAGCATACTCCCGCGCCGCCAGCCGCAAAACCCGCCGCCGCGCGGCCGGTCAACCAGCTCGTTACGATCACGAGGACAGCGGGCCCCCGCCTTCCACCGCAACCGCAACCCCACCCACCACCATCCCCGTCAAATGCCAGACCGCCGCCATCCAAATCCCCATATTAAACGCAAACTCGTTGGCGCAGGATTGTTTGAAGAACTCGCCTTCGAGGAACATGCAGGACCCCTTGCAGAGCTGGACGACGGGGCAGGACATGCATTCCTCTCGGAAAGCAAAATGCGTCCCGGTGTCGAGCGCAATCGCATCAAAGTCCTCGACGTGACCAATTTTGTGCTCGCCCTGTGCACCGGTATTTTGGCAAGTCATAACATTGCCGCGCAAGTCGACCGCGATAGTGTCCTCGCGGTCCATCCCACATTTCTGTCCAAGGCCATCAATGCTGCGGCGCCGTTGGATCGATTGGTAGAACTCGTTTATACGGTCTCCAAGACCAAAGGCTTCTGGGTCGTTTGCCAAGGCCTCAAAAATCGATTGCGTGAGGCCTCGAAGCTGGGCTGGCTCAAAGCGTCCTGTGCCGAGCGCTGTGGCTGCGTCGTAGACGTTCACCACACCCTCAAGGCCCACGAAAGCCTCGGGGCCCACCTTGTCGGCAAACCAATCTTGCAGCTCCTTCAGATCGTGGTGCTGCTGCGTGATCACCGCGTTAAAGCCGACCATCCCCGGCCGTTCAGCTAGTAGCGCGTCGATCCAGCGGCGCTTCTCAGGATCGTCCAAGGGATCAGGCCCGCGCAGATGCTGGCCCGGCCCGTCGTGCGAAATCGTAATGCCGATGTCGTACTTTGCGATGAAGTCGAGCTTTTCGCGGTCAAAGAGCGAGCCATTGGTGATGATGGAAAACCGGGCGTTGGGGAACCGCTCAGCCAAAGCTGGCAAAAGGCGTTTGATCTTTGCCCAGTAAACAAAAGGCTCGCCGCCCCACACCTCGATCTGCTCCGGTGCGTCCGTCATCCAGCCCTCAAGCTGTGCAAGAAAGCTTTCAACGTCGCTGAGTTTTGAGATGGTCGCGTCTGAGATTTGGAAGGCCTGGTTGCAATAGCTGCAGGCGTAATTGCACGACAGCCCCAGTTGGATTTTCAACACCCGGGGCGCGCGGGATTTGCCGAGGGGCTTGTCTTTCGCCACCCTTGGCACGGGGGCAAATGCGCTGGGCTCCACCGGCAGCTGCAGTCCCTCGCACTCCGAGGTATGCGGGTTATAGCGCAAGGTATGTCGAGCACCATCTGGCGCCTCTAGGGTCAGATCAAACCACATCAGTCAAAAAGCCTTTCTTCAAGGTCGTCGGGTAGGTTGACGCGGAAGTTTGCGACCACCTGCACATGGGGGGTGCTCCCCGCATGGGGGTGCTGGTTGTGGGGAATATGCGAAGGGAAAAACACCGACAGCCCGGGGCGTGGGTTGACGGAGTATCCGTGGCGCGGCTCAAAGGGCAGTCGGCCTTCGTCGAAGTAGCGCGAGGGGTCCTCGATCACAAAGCGCGGGTTTCCGACGCTATTGATAGGCTGACCTGCGCCACCCCCGGTCAGAAAGTGCACGCAGGTTAAATCGCCTTCTCGGCTGTCTTTGTGCGTTGAGATGAACCCGCCGGGAGCGATAACGAGTGCGCGGTTTTCACAATGGTCCGGGTCGAGATAGGCGGCCCATTGACCCAGCAAGGAGCGCGCGCAGGCAAAAAGGTGCGCCTTTAACACTTGCCCCGCAGAGCTTTGCTCGAGGATGCCTCGCACGCGCCGCTCCGGCGCGGCCTGCCCGCCTTTAAGCGTCAAAGGATCAGCACGCTTGATTGCCTCATTTGCCAGCTCGCGGTTTAGGCTCCAGTCCACGGGGGCTTCAAAAAACGAAACCCGCGTCGGCCAGAGCTCAAGGGAAGAGTGAGCAGCGTCCATTGTTAGCACCGGCAGTTGCAGTTGCAGTTGTAGAAGTTGCGGTGAGCCGTGAACGTCACCGCCCCGCTTGTTCCCCCGCCAGAGAGATTTTCGATGTAGCAGTTGCTCGTGCAATTGCAGTTGCTGCCATTGTTACCACCGTGCTTTCTGACGGAGCCTGATGTTGGGTTGCTCTGGACTAGCGTTACGGAGGTGATGTCTCCCGCACCAATGGCTGGCTTCCCGCTAATCCGGGACCAATCGATTGTGCCGCTGTCGCTGATCACGATGGTTGAGCCGACTTTATAGGCCATGGGGCCCTCCTTGCGTTTGATGGGCTAGGATCTCTGCGAGCCCGGCTTTGCAGTGAGAATTGGGAAGGTTGATCGAGCAAAGCACCGGAATGCACATCCGCTCCTCACCCTCAAAATACGTGCTGTCGTGGGGCACGTGGCCCTCGAAGACGAGCATGGAGCCCGCCTTTGGCTCCACCGCATACCAGCCGCCGACGTAGGCGTCAGGATTGCGGCACGGCCACAGTCTCTTTCCGACATTGGCCGGATCATAGAAGCGCACCGCCCCGCGATGCAGTGAGGTCTCAGGGCAGTCCGCGTCCAGCTTTACTCGGGGATAGTAGGTGCAGACGATGTCGGTCTGTATATGCGTGTGGGTGTTGATCCCAACGTTTTCCTTGTCAGCTCGGCGCTGCCAAAAGGTGTCGGACATCATCGAGATATCCCCGGTGTGCTCGTATCCATAGGCGAGCTGCAGATATTCGCGCACAGTCGCAGCCACCATCTCTGCTAGGGCCGCAATCGCAGGGTCTCGCTTATCCATCAAAAAATTGTGCCGCAGATGCCCAAGGTGGTTGGTTTGGTCGCCCACGTTGCGGCCGTCGTCCGCGTCATTGATGCGGTTGGCCACAGCGTCCTTGGCGGCCAGCGCGTACAGCCGGTCGTTGAACCCCTCGGGCATCTCCCAGTGTTTGTGCATCACGAAGGCCGGGTAGATTATCTGCATCTCGGAGGTGGTTTCGATGTGCATCAAACGACCTCCAGGAGGATCTTGCCGATGGCGGTGTAGTGCTCGGTGTTGATCTTCACCGCGATCCGGTCGCCGGGGCTGAGGCCCAAGGCCTCAATGGCAAAGCGCCCCACACCGTCTTCGCCCGTTACTAAGCGGCGTTTCGGCAAATACCCTGCGTCGCTGTCGAGCTTCAGCGTCAGCGCATGGGGGCAGGGCGCCCCATCCCCGTTCCACTTTAACGTAATGGGCACATCTGCTCGGCCGCCGGCGGGCACACGCACGACCTCCGTTCCCACCGCGTGGAAGTAGAACTGCTTAAACCAGACCCCATCATTGGGGATTGAGGCATCATCGATGCGGCTTGCCACGGGCGTCCCGTTCAGCAGGATCGGGTCTTGATCGCAGAGCAATTCAACGCGCGCCCCGGACAATGGCCCGGCGATAGGCATAAAGATCACAAGGGCGTTTGACGCCTGTGTCCGTGCCCGGTGCCGGAAAGAATAGTCCACCTTCTCGCGCGCAGATTGGGCAAAGCGGTTGCGCCACGGCAAAGGAAAGCCGTTGTTGTCGGTCATGATGTCGATCAGGGCGTAGTCGGTCAGCTCGTCGTGTCCGACCATGCCGTCGAGGAAGATGTAGGAGCGGCCTTTGTAGACCGCGCCATGGGGGCACCCGGGCAGGTCGGGCACAAAGACGCCGTTGCCCTCCAGATCGACAAATCCAGCCTTGTTGAAGCTGTCCTGCGGCTCCTCAATGGCCTCCTTCAAGTCTTGCCAAGCAATCTCGCCAATATAGTTAGGCGCGACTTGACCCTCTTGGCATGGCTCAAAAACACAGATGCCTGCGTAGGTATCCTGAACATCCACCGCGTAGTGGAGCCGCGCTGTCGTGTTGTAGATGACGTGCAATCCTGTCTCGATCATCGGTCTTTGCCTTTCAACTGCTCGACCTCTGCCAAGAGGTCTTTGATGGCCTCAACGAGAAGTCCGACGAGGTTGCCATATGCCAGCCGCAGCAGGCCTTCGGTCTCGACGACAGCTTCAGGGGCGACCGCTTGGACGTCCTGAGCGATCAGGCCGATTTCTCGACTTCCGCCTTCGATCATGTTGTAGGTAACGCCTCTCAGGGCCTGCACCTTTTGGAGCGCGTCAGAGATTGGCGTGACGTTTGTCTTCAGGCGCGCGTCGGAGGATGACACGAAGTTCGGGGAGGTCACCGTCCCACTAAACGTCGCCCCAGACAGCCGGGCAAATGAGCTTGCATGCAGGCCATCTAGCTTGTCGGCATCTATCCCGGAACCCGAGCCGTCCACAGTTTTGAGCTTGTCGCGCACTTGAGCGGCTGTGTCTGGTGAGCCGTTTGCACCAGCAGGCCCTTGGGGCCCGGTCGCACCAGTCGCTCCTGTAAGCCCTCGCACGCCCGTTGGTCCAGCTGGACCGGTTGCGCCTTGAGGACCCGCTGGACCTGTGGCACCGGTGTTCCCTTTCGGCCCGGTGGCGCCTGTCGCACCCTTCAGGTTTACATACCCTCCCCAAGCCGACCCGTTATAAAACCGTAGACTGGTCCCAGACCACTGATGTGCGGGTGTTGGGCCGGTTGCGCCCGTCGCGCCTTGCGGCCCGGTGGCACCGGTGTTTCCTTTTGAGCCAGTGGGTCCTGTTGGACCGGCGGGTCCCTCTGGTCCTGTGGGGCCCATAGCGCCGGTGTTGCCCTTTGGTCCGGTCGCACCAGTCGCTCCCTTCAGGTTTACGTACACCCCCCAGGTCGAGCCGGTGTAGAACCGCAGACTGGTCCCAGACCACTGATGCGCGGGTGTTGGGCCGGTTGCGCCGGTCGCGCCTTGTAGCCCAGTTGCGCCAGTCGCCCCCGTATTGCCTTTGGGACCTGTCGGCCCGCGCGCACCCGTCAGCCCTGCCGGTCCTCGCGGTCCGGTCTGCCCCAGTTCCACCACGCTTTCTGAGCCAGCGATGCGTTTCAGAAAGAGTTTGCCGTCAGCGATATTCATCGCCAGCTCACCAGGAGCAAGCTGCGCCGTGCTGGGTATCCGCCCAGCAACAGTGGTGCGTTTCACAAGAAGGGTGTTGGTCATGATCAGAAAGTCCCCCCATCCAGGGCAATCCCTGTGATCGACCCGCCCGTGATCGCGACAGATCCAGAGTTCTGCAAAGCCATGGACCCCAGCCCAAGGTTTGAGCGCGCAGCCCCCTTGTTCGGTAGATCCGAAAGGTTCGACGCTGCCGCCAGTTTGCCTGCCAGCGCATTGGTAACCGAGGCGGCAAAATTTGGATCATCGCCCAGAGCAGCCGCCAACTCATTGAGCGTGTTCATGGCTCCGGGAGCGGTATCGATCAGCGCACCGATTGCGGCGGCAACAAACCCTGTTGTTGCAATCTGTGTGGTGTTGGTGCCGGTAGAAGCCGTCGGCGCGGTTGGAGTTCCGCCAAAGGTCGGTGAGGTCAGTGGCGACTTACCATTAAGCGCGCTTTGTAGTCCCGTGATCTGTCCAATGGAATGACTGTGGCTTGAAGGCGCAAAGCTTGTCGGCTTGCCGGTAATCCCGGACCAAGGTGCCGCATCCGCAATTTCGGCCGCATCCACCTTGCCGTCATTGTCGCTGTCATAGGTGGATTTTGCCATGTCGCCGGCGCCAAAGCCGACAATAGCCTGGTTAACGAAGGCCGTCGTTGCAACCTGCGTTGAGTTCGTGCCCGTGACTGCCGTCGGCGCCGTGGGTGAGCCCGTGAAGGTGGGCGACGCTAAGGGCGCTTTTGCCGATAGCAGGCTGTCGACCTGCGACTTGCGAACGAGGTCCGATCCACCGCTGGCATCTTGGCCGGACTTTGGTACGAGCGAGAAGGTCTTGGCCCCACCGATGGTCTGATTGCCCACGCTGGCGACAAAGCCACCACTCCCCGCCACAGACACAATCGATGTTGCATTCCCGCTGCCATCATCGCCTTTGCCGACATAGAGCGTATCATCGACCTCATTATGAGCCAGCTCGCCTGATTTAAGTGATGCAGGTGCACCAGCGACCCCTGAGACGCGGCGCTTGAGTTGAATGGTATTGGCCATCAGAAAAAGCCTCCGTTGATGGGTGTGTCGGTGGGCAGAATGGTGATGCCGGGATCCCCCTGATCGCCCTTGTCCCCTTGGGGGCCTGGCTTGCCATCAGGACCCGGGGTGCCCAGAAGCCGGATCCGCGTGGCCCCCATAGCGATGCGGATTTTGATTGGGGCCGCGCCTGAAGACCCATCGGAGCCTGAGCTGGGGAATGGGGGACGCACGCCCTGTGGAGGACAGGCACTCATAGCAGGCCTCGGGTCACGGGCAGCATCACAGGGATCTCCAAGAGAAAGCCCAAAGGCAGAGTGGGGCTTACATCCACACGAACCATGTCCAGCACAACAGAGCCCGGTTCCAAGTTTGCGGTGTATGGGGCCGGGATTGTCAGAGACAGCAGGCAATCACTTTGGCGGGTCAAAGTTTCATCATCTGTCCTTAAGGTCGCAAGGATATCGGTGGCCGAAGGTTTGATCCGCACCTGCGCGATGATATCGGCGATCTCTGGAAACAGCGGGGTCTCGGCCTCCAAATCCAGCCTATAGGCATAGCCAACGAGAATGGCAGGGCCTTCAACGATGGCAACACTCATGGCACCCACCCGCAGAGCGTCGCTCCAACCTCGTTATGGGCGACGATCTGGGCGAGGGTTTGCGCACTCAGCACATCTTGGCGTGAGGGCCGAATGGGCGCGGCCAAATCACAATCTCCGCGCATCCCTCCTGTCTCAATCGCGCATCCAGCGGTCAGCCCGGCGCTTAAGACCAGCCCGGTCAGTGTTGTGCACCTCATGGCGGATCTCCTGTGATGTTTGCATGGCGCGAATGCGGGCCTCCGCGCGACGAATGGCGAGGTCAGCCTTTGCAGCGTGGCGCCCCTGGCGGAAGGCGATCCAGAGCGCGCTCAAAAGGGCAAAAGCAATGGCGCCGTAAAAGACAGCCCGACGGCCAAGGCCTCCGAGCAGTGTGCCTAAGACATGGATCATGGTGTTTTTCCCATGCGATGATCGTCGATCCGAGCAGCGCGGGATCGCAGGGCGTAGACGACAACGGCGAGGAACACGGCCGCACCGATCCACGGCAGAGCGATGGTGAGCCAATCCTCCAGCCCAAGCAAAGAGAACGCACGGCCGGCCATATCGCGTGCCTGTTCTGCCTCAACCAACGCCGGTGCGATCTGAGAGCCGATGGAGCCGGCCGCCCCCATTACCCCAAGTCCGACCTGTGCATTGGAGGCGGCGACGATCCGACTGTCTTTTGGCGCTCCAGATGCGCGCGCGGGGGTGATTGCGCGCGGCCCGGCATCCTCAAGGGCTTCGGCCATCACCACATCGATGATGGGGACGAGCGGCAGGCTGTTGTCATTGCGGAAGGCCAAAATAGCCGCGCGTGTTCGTGGCCCAACAATCCCGTCAATTATTCCCACTTCATGATAGCCAAGGGTCTTCAGCCGCCGCTGAACCGCCTCCACCGACAGAGTTACCTCCGGCGCAATATGGCTCGCTCTTCGGACACCCAGCAGCTTTGCGACCGGGTAGCGCTTGATATTCACCGCATCACCCTGGTTGCCGCCAAGGCCCCAGACCCAGGCCCCCTCAATCCGATCAATGAAGAAGACATGGCCCTGCCAACTTAAGCGGCCCCGCGGAATAATCCCGATATCTCCTTGTTGGGCATCCGCGGTCTTCACCGGGGCACCCCAGTCGAGATAAGACCGCGCGGTCAGCTTGCGGGTAGAGCGGATCCCAGCCTTCTCGAGACAGTGCCCGACAAAGGCCGCACACCAGGCGACGCTGTCATGTTCCACCCAGTCGTGACCAACAGACCCATACATTTCCATGATGGCGGGGTTGTTTTCGGGACCCGGGCCCTCGGTTGTGCCGATGTAGCTGCGGGCAATGTCGAACGGTGTCATGATCTGCTCCCATGCAAATGCAAACAGCCGCCCCAAAGGGCGGCTGCAGTTGAACGTTTAATAAAGGATAGGCTTTAAATGACCTTGAGCGGCTAGCTCGCTTGGGCGTCCTCAAAGACGGTGTCTTTGGCCTGCATCAGCCAATCATCCACGGCGGCGACCACGGAAGGACCAATGCCCGTCAGACCCATGAGTTGAACCTCAAAGAGGCCTTGGGCGTTTTCAGGATCGCACCAATGCCCGCCATGCGCGAGCACCAACCGCTTGACCGCTGCCACGGGATCCGGCGCGTTTTGTACCTGCGCCAAAACAGTTGCGATCTCAGTCATACCGTGTTCCTCCTATGGTCGTTTCTTGAGCCTCAATTGGTCATCGTGATTGGCCGCTTCAAGTGCGCGGTCCAATCTGCGTCGCTACTTCTTGCGACTGAGCCACGCGGCAAGGAGAGCCTCTGCCCCGCGTGGGCCAAGATAGGCGAGCGTTGCCACAAACCCGGTCGAGACAGGCTGCGAGAGCCCAATGTAGCGCGCGCCAGCTTCTCCAATCAGCGCCATGCCAACGGCGACGGGGATTTCCCACAGGAGTTCCTTGCCAAAAAAACAGCGATTGCCGAGTTTTACCTCGCCCGAATGCCACATCAGCCGGCCGGTAAAGGCGCCGATCAGCGTGGTCACCGCCCCACCAAACAGCGCGTTCATAGTGTCAATAAATCCGCTCTCACTCACAGGCGCGCCTCCTCCAATTCTGCCACTCGGGCAGACAATTCTTTGACGGCCTCAATCAACAGACCGGTGATATTGCCGTAAGCAACGGAGAGCTGACCGGTTTGCGCATCCGCTCTCACCACTTCAGGAAGGACCGCCTGGACCTCCTGCGCGATAACGCCAATCTGGCGGCTGCCATCCATTGTGAAGCGCACACCGCGCAGGGCTGAGACCAAGGCCAGTGCGCCGGCGATGGTCTCCACATCGGATTTTAACCGCGCATCGGACGAGGAGACGAAGTTCGGGGCTGTCACCACTCCGGTGAACGTCGCTCCCGACAGTGCCGCCTTCGCCGCAATCTCTGTGTCGTAATCCGCCGCCGATTTGGTCGCCATGCTCCCAAGCCCAAGGTTTGTCCGCGCCACAGCGTTGTTCGAAAGCCCCGCCAGATTGCCCACCGCATCCAAGAGCGCGTCCCAGCCAGTGTTCGTGGCATTCCTCCGGCGAAGAACTGGCGGCGAGACTGAGGTGTCGACCCAAAGCATGCCCGCGACGGCGGCACTCGGGGCCGAGGCCCCAGCACTGGTCGATTGCAGGGCTGCGATCACCTCGTTGATCCGCGCGCGCACCGCGGCACCCGCATCATTGGCAATCGTAAAGCTGGAGGTTTGCGTCATCTCAGCGGTTTCCGTTCTCATTTATAAAGATGTGCGGGCCTTTGCGTTCGAGGCGGAGCCGAGAGGCAGTGAATGCGCACACCTCAGGAACGGAAAGTGCCTTCACGCCACCTCGTCGGCGTAAAGCCGCAATTGCCTGACGATGGGCGTGTAAGACGCGTCCTTCGTCGTCAGAAACGCCCGTGCTTCTACTGCGCGGGCCTCGATTTCATGGTTATCGAGACGGCCCCAGGGGCCCCAGTTCGGCAAAGCTGCCGGATCGTCATCGGTCTCGCGGATCTCGAAGAGCACATCGATTTCTGCACCAGCTGATCCGTCAAAATCCGCCCAGGTGTCCATGAGCGCGGTGCGCGCATCGATCCGGTCGTTGAGCGCGAGCGCCGCCACGCCAATTTCAGAGCGCAGGCGCACGCGTTTCACGGCGCCCAGATCAAGTCCCGCCGCGAAGCCGTACCACCCCTCCATTGCGGTCACTTGTGTCACGCCATTGGCGGTTGCCGTGGCCAGTGTCAGGTTTGATCCAGTCACTTGTAGGTCCGATTTCGAGCCAACAAAGCCGGGATCGGCCTGCAAGAAGTCCAAGGTCGAGAAGGCCAACACCTGGGCGCCCTTGGTGGTGACCCGGGTCTCAAGCCCGGCGCGTCCGCCGCTGTCTTCGGCACGCACGAGATAGGTGCCGGGTTTGAGCGGTACGACTGCGATGGCTTCACCGCCTGAGACCCGGTCCATCGAATAGCTGTCAGCCCAAGTGGCCGTCGCTTCCTTCGAATGCCGGATCACGATGTTGCCACCGACCCGCACATCCGGATCCACCGAGCGGGACCATTTGAGGATCGCGAGCCCGCCAGCTGTTTGCAGCGTGATGTTCTCAAGCTGCGCTGGCGGGGCGGTCAGGCCAAGAATTTCGACCGATGTCTCCTGCCAAGCCGAGGAGACGCCCAGAACCGAGATCGCTTTGATGCGGAAAGCCCAGCCTCCTGGGGCAATGTCGCGGATTTCGAGCGCAGTGCCGTCGGTGCGGCCATAGTCAATCCAGTCGGCCGCACCAGCAAGTTTGCCCTGCAGCTGGTATGCTGCAACAAACCCAGACGGCGACGCCTCCCAGCTAATCTTGGCCAGAACCTTCAGCCCGCCGCCATCCCGCGTCACATAAAGGTCCTCGGTGACCTGCGGCGCGCCGGGTGCCGGGATGTCATAAGCATTGGGCAGCGCCGTTCTTGGAGCAGCCGCATAAATTTGCTCCTCACTTGCCGTCCAGTCGTAGACCAGAGGCGAAGTCTCGCGCAGAACGAGCTCCGGCAGCAACAATGCCCCATCGCCCGATGCGGTTAGATCAAGGCTCACTCCATGCACCTCGAATGGCTTCGCGGCAAAGCCCCAGCGGGCGTAGGACAGCGTCACCACATCTCCGACGCTGGCCGCCCAGGCCGAAAGCTTGCCCGAGAGCCGCACCGTCATCTGCCGCCGTGCGCGTTCAAGCTCGATCTTCGCAAGTCGCTGCGCCATCGAGGCCGAGATCGTAAACGGCAGCGAGATATCGCGCCACTTTTGTTCACCACCGTCCTCAGCCACATAGACAGCGCTCGCATAGGCCGGGAAGTCGTCGGGCTGCCAATCGTTCTCGGGGCTGACAAACTGCCCGCGCACGCCGTTGAAGTTTGACGACATCGTCACGCGCGTGGCGAGCGTGAGCCCACCCTCGCGGACATGGTCCGAGGTGAGCGCCGCATCCGGTGCCCGCCATGCCCCTGCATGTATGCGCCAGGACCCGCCCGAGAAGGCGCAGCGGCCTGCAAAGCTGGAGAGCATTCCTTCGATGATTGTCTTCGGGACCTCGGAAAGCGTGATCACCCCGTTGCAGGCATAGCGCGGCTCCGACCCGCCACCGGCAAGTGGAACGGGCTCGTCGCAGATATTTGCAGCCTCAATGAGGGACATCTCGTCGATCCCGTCGGGCTCGCCGATGCGCGCCCCGATGCCCCAGGTTGGGTTGGCCATATAGTCCGCAAGGCAAAGGGCGGAGTTTTCCGAATAGCCGGCGGTTTGGGTCCGCGGGTCCCAGATGTCGTCTTTACCCTCGATGTCCACCGTGATGTTCGGGATGCCACCCGGAAAGGCGTCCTGATCATAGGTCAGCCGCAGCCGAATGGCCGCACATCCCCGAAGCCGGTGGTTCTCGGTCCACTTGTCCGGCAGCGCGGATTTGAGGCCCGCGAAAGCGGTCTGGTTGGCAGCGCCGAGTGTCTTCTCGACGAGGACTTTTCCAGCCCAACGACCTTGGGCCTCGCCATTTGTGTCGAGGGCCACTTCCCCCTCAAAATAGATGGCACCGATCGATTGGACCCGATGCGTCGCCAGCACGATCACCAGATCGAGGAACTTATTGTCCGACCCCGAGGAATGCAGGAAGACGATGACCCCACCCTTGCGGGTGCGGCCATAGACAAGATCACGCGGCACTACGGGTTCGCGGATGGTCACGGTGCGCGGTTGCATCGTGGTTTGCGGTTTTGGCATCAGGGCCTGCGCCGCGGTGGATAGCAAAAGCGTGCCGCCGATCCGCAAAAGGGCCGCACCGATTCCGCCAGCCGCCAAGGTTGCACTGATTGCGCCCGCGACCGCAGTGACAGCAGAGACGACAAAGGGCATGGTTTAAGTCCAGTTTTGGAGGTTCTTGACTGCCAAAGTGAGAATGGCTTTACATGGCGTGGAGTTGACAACTGAAGGATCCAGGTCAAATGATTGGCCAACAACACCTTTTTTGAGCCGTTATTTACGCACAACAGATGCCTGGAGCAGGGATCTGGCAGTGTAAGGGTGATCGTAGACCGAGCAGCACCCAAGCTGTGTGACCGTCGGATATACGCGAGACCCTTAGCGCGGCTCGGGAGGGGAGGCCTGAGCCGCGCACCTATGCCACAAAAGCCAAATGCAGCCTTTAAACGGACCAAGCGACCCGGCAGGAGGTGAGTGGCACGGTCACGAGCCCTTCGGGTGTCATTCCCACAGCCTTGGCCCCAGTACAGATGCCAAACCCTAGGCCAGTGTCGGCAAGAACGATGTCGCCGCGCCCAGCAAGCAGCACCGTTGGGCGCGGTTCGCCCAAAAGCGCATGGCCCATCTCCTCAAGTGAGGCCCAACCTAAACGGCGCATCACTCGTGCGCCACCGAGTGCAGTTGTATAGCGCCCGCGCCAGAGGGCCGCGACATCCTCGCCGCCGGTCAGGATCATGCGAACCTCGAATGCAAAGGTGGGGCAGTCGTGGTGGCCCCAGGCGAAGGGCTTTGCTCGTGCGGTGTCTATGGCTGCGGCTAGTAGGTGTGGCCAGCCATAAACTTTCAAAGCATAGTCCTTTCAAGAACGTGATTATTTTGCGGGGAATTTTGAATGCTTAGAATGCTGGGCCGCTTTTGGTTTACTCTGATGGCACTCCTTACCGTTGCATCCCTTTCGTTGAATATTGGGATTCTTGCCGTCAGCACGATTGCAACCAAAGCAAGTATGGTTTTTGAGGCTTTGACCGGAACCACCTCAATGGTCACTGACTTACGTAACCAGCTCAAAGCCAAAGAGATGCGGATTTCGTCCCTATCGGATGAAGTGGCATCATTAAGGCAGCCCAAGGTCACGTATCGTGGAAAGCCACATCTTATCAAAGATGCAGTGTCTGACACTGCAGATCGAGTTTCAAAAAGAACGGCCATTGCTGCTTCACGCAGTGCGTCGTCTGTTGTTGCAGAATCGATACCCTATTTAGGTATTGCTGCGATTATTGGAGTCGCAGCTTGGGACATAAAAGACAGCTGTCAGACATTAAAAGATCTTTCCGAACTAGACTTAGCCTTCAACCCAGACAAAGAAGTTAACGCTCAAGCAGCCGAAGTCTGCGGTATGGAATTGCCTAAACGCGAAGATATCTGGGCGTCGGTTAAAGCAAACGCATCTGAGAGTTGGCATCAAGCTGGAACCTATGTTCCAGACTTGCCGGACTTTGAATGGCCATCGCTTTCAACGCTCGCTTTCTGGCAGTAGCTTACCCTCGTCCCCAGGTGATTTCGCGATCCTGGATCGCGGTTACGAATTCGAAGCCAAGATCGCCCGGGAACAAGACCTGCTGGCTTTCATGGGTGTAGCGCCAGGTCCGCGCCACGGTCAGATCGATCAGACGGCTTTCATAGCTGATGGTGATCGTGCAGGTGTCTGCGTCATCCTTGATTTCAGGGACATCGAGCCGACCTGAGAAGGCCTGAACCGGATCGGCAATGATGCTGCCATCCTCTTCTAGGAGCCCCAGCCAAATCCGGCCCGGCAGGCCTTGGCGCGCTTCATCAATCGCCATTTGAACAAGGTCCAGCGGCACGCCGGAAAGCGAGACGGCCGTGCCGCCGGCCACGACCTCTCCGGTTTCGTCTAGGGAGCCAAGGCCCAAGAGCGACCCGGCCCCAGCCCAGCTTTGGCCGTTCCAACTCACCTCTCCCAGCCCTGACCAGATCCGCACCCAGCCAGTCGCAAACTCGCCCTCAAAGAAAATGACGGGCCGGAGGCTTTGATCAGCCAGCGCGGTGGCGAAGGCGACGGTAAGATCGCGGCTCATCAGAGCGCCTCCCGCGCTGAGATCGTGAAGCGATGCTGATCCGCTCGGCCGATGACCGAGGGGACGGGTGCCGTCAGCCGCAACAGAACCGACGGGGCATCGAGGCCGAGCAGCGTGCCGACCGGCACGGAAGCCCGAAGCGGCGGCACGAGGGTGAGCGTCGCCTCGCTGCCCACGGGCACCACATCCGCCGTTAGCTGATAAAGCCGTGTGGTGGCATCTCCGCCCAACTGGAAGAAATCCCCCGCGCGAAGGCCAAGTCCCCAACCAGCCGTGCGCAGGGTGGAGGCTCCCGCAGCTTGCACCTCGGTCACGTAAGGATTGCCCGCCGCCACCGGCACCTTGATCGAAGGATCGGGGAACAGGAACCGGCCCCGCAATCCGCCAAGTGCCGTGAAGAAGGCCGAAAGCCGCCGGGCCTTGGCACCTTGGCTCACTGCCATCTCAAACTGATATTCCCACCACGACGCACCCCAATCTTGGATCTGGGACGTGCCGGTAAAGGGCGAGCGTGCCTCGGCCACAGACGTAATCAGCCTCCGCTCGAGGGAGGACACGAGCGTCAGCGGCAAGACAGGAATGGCCATCTCAGATCACCTGACCCCGGCGTCGGCCATCGGCCACGCTTTCTTTTGCGATGCGGGCGATTTCCGGAATGGCAGCCCGAAGCCGCGCATCAATCTGCTCGGCCACGCCCATCTGCGCCCCGCGCGCGTCGATGTTCACCGTCATGCCTGCGTCAGCACTGCCGCCCCTGCCATAGTCTGCCGCCTCGCGCCGGTTCAACACCCGTTCCCCGCGCTGCAGGATCGTTGGGACTTCGTCGGGGCGCAGACCGGCCCAGGAGCCAACCGGCCCCACGGTACCGCCGTTATGCATCCGCGGCGCCCCGGCAAAGGCCATCGCAGGCACTGAGCGGCTATGTCCCGACAGTCCCACAATACCGCCTGCATGCGAGACGGCTGCCGTTACAGACCCGCTGCCCCCAAAGACACCTCCGAGCGCCGAGGCGATGGAGCCCAGTACTGCGCGCTTGAACGACAGAACCGCAAGGTCCGCCAGGATCGAGCGCACGAGGCCCTTGAAGTCGAACTTGCCGGTCTCGACGAAGCTGCGGAAGGCGTTTTCCGCGCCACTGAAAGCGCCAGTCAGAGTTTCGCCGAGGCCTTTGCCCCAATTCATAGCATCCGCGGCATAGGCTTGAAGAGATTCTGAGACTGCACGCCAACCGGTGGCGATCCGGTCGCCAGCGCTCCCGGGCGCACCACCAGCTCGGCCCATGGCAGCCGACAGCCGATTTGCTGAGACAGTCGCCTCATCCAGCGCCGCCGCACCTTCTTCGCCGGTGCCCGCAACGGCATCGCGGAGCGCACCCCAGGAGGTGAGTGGCACCGTCGCGACACCCGCAAGATCGATGGCTGCCTGACGGTAGATGTTTGCGGTGGCCCGCGCCTCGGCGGCGATCGTTTCAAGCCCAAGGTCGGGAATAGTGAGCGGGTTGTTCTCGAAGGCTCGGCGAAAGGCATCTGCCGCAGCCGTTCCCGTGTCAGCGGAGGCGCCTGCAAAGGGATTGGGGATGTCGCCGAGGCTGATCTCACGGATCTGACCAAAGGTGGTCTCGATGCCCACAGCCGCGAGCGCATCGCGAATGCGACCCGTGAAGGCGTCAATCCTGCGGATTGCGCCGTTCAGCATGGCCTCGATCCCGTCGAGCATGCGGTTGGCGGCTGAGAAGACCAGATCCCCGATCACATCCGGCAGACGCGCCCAGATCTCGCGTACAGCCATTAGGGCACCCTCGAAGGTGTTGGCCGCTGCGTTGCCAAAAGCCGCGACACTCTCGATGGCCCCGGCCATGCCACTCGCGGCATCGGCTTTCAGGTCATAGAACATGGCGGTGGCCGCAGCCCCCGCGCTTGATGCCCCCATCTTGATCCGGTCCCAGACCTCGACCGCGACGTCTTTCAAGAGGCCCATAGCCTCGCCGAAGCTGCCTGCGCCGGAGGATAGACGGGTAAACCAATAGACCAACTCGCCTGCGCCTACGATCAACGCGCCAATGCCGGTGCGGATGAGCGCGCCCTTCAGAACCACCAGGGTCGTAGCGAGACCTCGGACCGACAGCGCCGCGGCGGCCATCGCCGAGACCCAGCGACCAGCGAGGAAGGTGGCGAAAGTCCCAGCATAAATCGCGAGCCGATCAAGGTTGCTCAGCACAGCATCAAAAGCCCGGCTGATTGGGCTGGTACTGGACGCAAGGGCGACAAACGCGTTGGCCACCGCCTCCAGCGACGGAGCAAGAGCCACGGCAATCCGGTTGCGCACGCCCGTAAACACCTGACCGATGCTGACTAGAGCCAGTTCAGAGCGGCGCATCGCGGCGATTGCGTCGGCGTCGAGCACCGCGCCAAGTGCCTGTGCCCGTGTTCCAAGCCGCGTCATCTCTGCCCCGCCGTTTTGCAGGAGCGGGATCAGCCGCGTCGTGTCAGACGCCATAGCTTCGAGATAAAAGGTCATCTCCTGTTGGCTGACGCCCGCGCGCTCGAGACTGTCGACATAGAGCTGCAGCGCTTCCGGTCCCGAGAGACGCGCAAACTGATCAGCCGTCACGCCCACACGTGGCGCGATGTTCTCAAAGAAGTCGGCCATAGGGCCGCCGCTCGTCTGCAGGAAATCCCCCACGCGGTCATTCACGTCCTTCAGGATATCGGCCAGCTTCTCTTGCTCGATCCCCACTGTGGCCGAGGCCGCCGACCAGCGCTGGAACACCTCGGGGTTGGCATTGGCCACTTGGGAGAGCTGGCTGATCTCGTTGGCGGCTGCAACGGTCGAGCGGGTCATCGCGACAACAGCAGCAGCGAGCGCCGTGGCGGCAGCAGTCGCCGCAATCCGGGTCCGGCGCGCGAAGGCTGCCATACGCGCATTAGCCTGATCCAGCTCATGGCTCAGACGTCCCATGCCACGAGACCCGGCGACACCGACGCCTTCCAACTCGGCGCGCACTTGGCGGCCACCAGTCGCGGATAGCCGGACGGATACGCGTTTCTCAGCCATGGTGGTGTTCGATCTCTTCGTTTGTCTTGCGCACCATCACCGCCTCGATGGGCGGCATGAGTTCCGCGATAATGAGAGGCGAGAGCCCAAGGGCTGCCCCGAGTTGCAAAGCCGCGCCCATGTCCCAGCCGAGGACAGCGCCGCCGCTCATGCCGCCCGCGACGCGCACTTGCCCGCCCAAACGCTGCACGAGATCCCAGATCTGCCAGCCCTCAAGTGTGCATGGCGCATGAAGGGCTCTGGGGCATTCCGCGCATACAGAGGGGCACCCCGCGCAATAGTCACCGCCCCCGCCGAACTCCCAGTCGGCGAGAGCGGTCAGGCGTTTTTTTCCGCGTCCAGGATGAGCGCGCCAGCGATGTAGCGTGTCTGGAAGGCCTCAAAGATGGGCCAGAGTTCCAAGAGGGCGTCGATGCCCTCAGGGTTCAGAGGCAGAGGCTCATCGTTTTCGTCACCGACGCCCTCCCAATCCTTCACGACGATGTGCGCGACGGCCTTGGCCACGATGCGGGCGAGGTCATCGTTAGTAGCGCTGCTATCAGCATCACCGGCTGCCGCAACGATCGTCGGATCGCTCCGCGCGGCCAACATAATAGCGGTGGTGAGCGGCTCAACGAACAGCCGCACGCCATGGCCGAGGTCCAGCCAGCGCGGTTCCGTGGACAGATTCAATCGCAGCATTAGTAATCCTCGCGGTCATTGGTGAGCGTGACAGTGCACATGCGGCCTACAACGGGATCGCTTGCTGCCTGCCAATCAAAGGTCGCCTGCACACCTTGTGGGCCTGAGATCTCAATCCGAGGGCGCGGCAGGTAAACCGCATGGGCCGTCAGGGTCAGGCTCTCGCCCGTGGTGAGCGCGTAGGAAAACTCCAACTCGCAGGCCTCGCCATTGATGGCTTGGTTCACCAGCGTCTGGTCTGCGAAGCGCACGACGACATTGCCGGTAAGCGCGGCGATGGACGGATCTGCACCGTCGATCTTCCCATCTGCCCGGATCGTCTCGATGCGGTCGAGGTTGTTGGCATAGGTAAGGTCTGCAGAGACAACGTTCCCGATGTTGGCTCCGTTCCGCGTGATCGACCCGTTGAAATGGCCGAAGCGTTTCAACGCGATAGTGGTTGGTGTGCCTACGGCGGTACTGGTGGCGATTGCCTCGCCCTGTGCCACGATGCTCGCCGTGGCCGTCAGCAGCCCGGAGCGCGCCATCTGCCAGTTGAGGCTGTCGACCATGCAACCGGAATACATCGCAAAGCGCGGCACCTCTGGCATGCCGGTCTCGACCGAGAAGCTCGGCAGCGCCCAGTTTCCTGAGCGGAACGCGTGGCTATAGTGCGCTTCCGCGCCCGTGGTCGTGGGCGCCCCAAACGCAGCCTTTAGCCAGAACCCAAAGGCCTCAGCATCAATGGGCACCACCACATCGCCATCCGCCGTCACCGCATCCTTGATCGGGGCTTGTGGATCGCGGCCATAGCCCAATAGCTCCGAGGTCTGCAGTGGTTGCTCGGCCCCCAGCGTTGTGCTGGCAAAAGGCATCTTGGTGTAGCCGCTCGCAGGCGGCGTGCCGTAGGTCATCTCGAACGCCAGCGCCATTTGCGCCCGCGCCCCTTGGGCTCGTGCCATGGTAATTTCTCCTCAGCTTCGAAAGATTAAACTGGTCTGGCTTGACGCCGGCGTTGGTGGGCCCCTAGCTGCCCCCACGTTTCAACGAAAGAGTGCCCTCATGGCCGATTACAAAACATCATCGAGCCCAAGTGCGCCAAGCCAGACAGAGCGCAAGCGCTCCATCTTTGCAGATGATCTGAGGATCGAAGGCAATATTACCTGCGAAGGCATTCTAGAGTTTGGCGGTCAGCTGACCGGTGATCTCACCGCTGATGCAGTGGTTTTGACACCTACGGCTCGGGTCAAGGGTAGCGTTCGTGCCCGCCAGCTGACCATTGAAGGCAAGCTAGAAGGTGATGTGACCGCAATGCATGTCAGTATCAAAACTGGTGCGCGCGTAATGGCCAGTGTGGCCTATGATCGTCTCGACATCGCCTCTGGGGCCCAAGTCGAGGGCGCATACAGCCGGGTGGATGCAGGAAAGTTCAAGCTTTAAGCCAAAGGATCGTTCGTCCCATAGTGCAATAGCACGGGCAAGATGGCAGCTTTTATACTGGCCGCACCCTCGACTGGAAGATCGACAGGTTCAGGGGCCTCTGCCTCGACCCAATCGCATAACCCCCGCAATGTCCGGTCGGCGGCAATGACAGCGCCGATGCGAGCCGTAAGTGCGTCAAACAAACCGTCGCGGTCTCTTGAAGATTGTACGATGACCTCGAGTTCGGCACGGTGCTGGTAATGATACGCCAGTGGTGACAGTGTCACAGCGGGCTCGCCAGGGCTGCCGTCACGCAGGATCATGAGACCTACGGGCGGGATGCGCTCTGGAAGCACCTCTCCACGCAGAACTGGCACATGTGGGATCGTGCGCAACAGGTCCGCCAAAGCGGTCAGGATGGTTTCGCGGGTGGTAGGCATCTAGATCTTCGCCATTAGGTCATTTCTTGACATGTACGGCTTTATACCGTACGTATTGGAAAAAGGAGTTCCCTCATGTTTGCTACTGAGAGCATCACACCGACCTCTGGCAAGATGGAGGCGCGCAAGGAATTGCGCCTGCATCGCGCTGATGAAGAACGCATCCGAGCCGCCGCAGCAGCAACCGGTTTGCAGGAAGCCGATTTCATTCGTCAGGCTGCGCTCTTACGTGCGCAGGAGGTCGAACAGCGTTTGTCGCTTTCAGTCCTGCCCATCGAGGCATTTGAGGCATTTCGCAGCGCGATCGAGGCGCCAGGCAAAGTCGTGACAGGGCTGGCGCGCGCTGCGGCCGCTAGCAAAGGTCATCTGACGGATGCCAAGTAAAGCACCGGTGGATCAACCCGCCCTTGTGATCGCGAAATTCGACAAGGCGCTGCATGATCGTAGCGCCTTTTCTTGTGGCTTTGGCCCGATCGATAATTTCCTAAAATCCTCGCTCTCGGATCAGATCAAGACCGGGATGGTCGCTGCTTGGATGGCCACGGCTGAAGGCGACCCAGCCGTTTTGGGGTTTTATACTCTTGGCGCACTGGCCATTCGCGCCAATCTCGGTCCGGGTAAATGGCAACGTGCCGGCGTGCCGGACATCCCGGTAATCTATATCCGTGCAGTTGCGGTGCGCAGTGACATGCAGGGCCAGGGCCTTGGCACAGCGCTTCTCATTGATGCCATGACGCGTTGCCTTGGCATCGCGGATCAGATGGGGGCAGCTGCCGTTGTCCTCGATGTTCTAGAGGACAACCAGTTTGAGCAACGCTGGCGCTTCTATAAAGGGCTTGGCTTTATACCATTGGGTGATCCCGACAATCCACAACGGGTTTATATTTCGATGGCAGATATCAGGGCGACGCTTGGCTGACATTGGCGTTCAAACCCTCTCTGAGAACCAATTCGCCACGATCAACCCCGGTACCGCTGCCTCCGCGCGCTTAGCATCCCGCGCTAGATTGAGCCTTTTGGCGAGTTTTAACTGAGGCACCAACATAAAGATGGGGACGGTACTCCGTCCTCGCCCGGTCTTGGACCGAGAGGCCACGCCCACCCCACGGCTGTTCAACCGCCCATCGGCCACGAGCAAGCTTGGACCTCCCCGCCGATAAACAAAGCGCAGGCGCAGACCGCGCCGCCTCTCCCATTCGCCGGGCGTGAGCGCCTTGCCGCGCGTGCCTTTACCGGCCGCGGGCGTTGGGATGGCCAGCCAGAATCCGTCCTTCGACCGGATCAATGGCCCGGTGTCATGCGCCCCAATGATCTGGGGTGCATTCGACCAGACAAGAGCCGCCGCTTTTAGGCTTTCGCCAGATTTTGGGTAGATTTGGCTCCGGATTGAATTCGCAAGGCGCCGGCCAAGGCCAGCTTGTGTAATCTGGCCCCGCCAGTTTTGTTTCAGATCCGAGCCCGCCTGCCGCATTGCTCGGGTCACAGCCTTTTCACCAGCAAGGATCTCGGCTTGCATGGACGCTACGATGTCGCCTGCCATTGAGAGGTCGAGTTTCATGCAGGCGTTGCCTCTATGGTCCAGATCAGCCGCTCGCGATCGCGGATCGGCTCGCCTTGGATCAGGAAGGTTTCCTCACCGAGCAGTATCTGCTCATCGGGCCGGGGTGCGGGGAGTTCGGAGACACGCACATCAAAGCGCAGTGACTCTGACACCAGGCGCGCGGCCCCGAATGTGGTCACGTCATCATTGCGGCGCATGATGACGCGGATGCGGGTGAACTGCCCCTCGCAGTCGCGATGCCAGGCCTCTTGGGCGAAGTTTGGATCGGCGAAGAGCATATCGAGGGCCACGGCAAATGCCGTCATTGCTTTCGTGCCTCAGTTCGAGCTGAAGAGCCGGATGGCGAGCCGTGGACGCTTGTTCACAGGTAAGGTGGAGGCCTCGGTCATAAGATCGATCCAGCGTCCTTTGCTGTCTATCTGCTGGCGGGCATAGAGCGGCAAGCCGACAGTATTGGCGGTCTCCAGCAAATTGGCCGGGCCGCCATAAGTGGTGAAGGTGTCGAAGGTGCCAAGGGGGAAGGCGATGCCTTCGCCTGCGGGGATCAAGCGCTCCGTTGTTCCATTCGAGAGCGCTACCGAGCCGTTATATTCTTCAAAGAGCAGCCCCGCGAAGGGGAAGGCGCGGCGCATGTCTTCCCGCAACGGCTGACCTCCATTTGCAGAGAAGTATTTATAGGCTTCTTCGGTCTTTGGGTGGCTGATTAATTTGTCGAAGAACTCGGGGCTGATCAAAGCATGGGCCGTGGTCATGGTCTCGCCCAAGAGATTGTCTTCGATGGCACGTAAAATACTGCGCACTTTACTCTGGATATTGGTGCCTGCCGTCCCGAAAACAAAGTCGACCTCAATCGGTTCCAAGCCAAATTCAGTGAAATAGTTGTAGAGGGTCGTGCCCGCGCCATCCTTCACGATACCGCGCAGCGCATTCATCTCCATGTATTCGCGGGTCTGGGCATGCTTTCGGCGCATCAGCGTCAGCTTGCGGTTCATCACTTCGACTAGCGGGTCAGCTGCATCCGAGATGCCCAGCGCGGGCATCCCCTGAATGTCGGCGGGCAGGATCACGTCATCATGGGGGATCCACGGGAGCGCAAAGCTGCGCATCGAGCGCTGCTCGCGGGTGCCGACGGTGGCCGGCGCGCCCAGTGGGACTGAGGGCAGGAGGCTGAGGACGCCTTCGCGCTGCTCAATCACCACAGAGCGTTGCGTGACGCCTTCAAAGCGGAAGAGGCCGATCTGGCCAAGACGGGTGTAGAGATTGGGCAGGATGTTAATGGCCTGCGTCATCTCGGCGAGCGAATAGCCGTCCGCATCAAACGGGTTGCGTGTGATGGTCATGGGGAACTCCGGAGAAATGGGGGAGGAATGTTGCGGCCTGATCAGGCGGGATCGCGCGGGATGATGCCGAGTGCGGTCAGCTGGGCATGCTTGGCCGCCGTTTTGGCGGCGTCATCTACGCTGGCGTCGAAGACTAGGGCCGCTTGTGAGGCGATGGCCGGACCGCGCACGATGACGACGGCCTTTTGGTCTGCGGCACTGGCATCGGTGGCATAGAGAAGCACAGCTGCAGCATTCTGTGCGCCATCACTGCCTGCTGCAGTGCTGAGCTTCATCTTGCCGCTCGCTGTGATGCGGCCAAGCACAGCGCCAACCGGATAATTGGCGCCGGCCAGTAGCGTGACGGTCTCGCGGGTGTAGTTGGGGTTCAGCTCGTATTTGAGCACATCGCCCATGGTGGGCGGTTGGGTGAGCACGGACATGGGCAATCTCCAAAAGATTGGGGTCAGAAAAAATCCCCCGCCGGGGAGGAACGGCGGGGGATCAGGTGGGCGGTTCGCGATGAGTGGGAGGGTGCTCAGTTGTTACGACCCGCCGAGGCAGCCTTCTTTGCGGCAGCCACAATTGGGCTTTCCACGGATTTTGGCAGAACAGGGGACGGCGGTGCCGCCACAATGTCGCGTGCATCTGCGGCGGCGCTCGCTTGGTCCAAAACCAATCGGCGCAAAGCCTCTGGGGCTGTTCCGTCGCGCAGAGCTTTCGCGGCGTCAATCGCGATGCCGAGGCGACCTGCCTGGGCTGTGATCTCTGCAATCTCGGCTGCTGACTCGCGAAGCTGTGCAGAGATCTCTGCCAGATTGGAAGGTTTCGTGCCGGCCGGTGTAGGTGATGCTGCGGCAGCGTCTGAGGCGGTCCCTGTGTCTTCTTGCAGCATTTCTTCTATATCGTCTGGGGCGTCGGATAGCTGTTCTGCTTCGTATAGCACCGTGTCTTCGGCATCGGTGGTTTCTGTATTTGCCTCTTCGGTATCTGTTTTGGCGCTCATGGCGGCCTCCTTTGCTCGGGGATGACTGGCGCGGCGCAGCCGCGCGGTAGGTGATGGGGCAGACAGGCTTTCGCGAAAGCGGGCAAAGCCACGGGAGAGGTCGATCACCTCATCGGCAAGGCCCGCGGCGACGGCATCCGTCCCGCGATAGGTCGCGGCCTCGGTGGCCAGCGCTGCCTCCTGGCTCAGGCGCCCAGCGCGGCCCACGGCGACAGTCTCGGCGAAGAGAAAGCGTAGAACATCGATCTCGCGCTGCATGTTGCCACGCACATTTGGCGGCAAAGGCTCATAGGGATTGCCATCAACCTTATGATCACCGGAATGGATCATCGTCACGCGCACGCCGTCCTGATCCAACTGGCCGCTGAGATCGGCATGCATCACCACCACACCGATACTGCCGACGGCGCCGGTGCGCGGTAGCAGGATCCGGTCAGCCTGGGATGCCAGTGCGTAGCCAGCCGAGAAGGCGTGTTCAGCGACAAAGGCCCAGACGGGCTTTGCGCCTCGGATCGCCCGGATGCGATCTGCGAGGTCAAAAATCCCGGCCACCTCGCCGCCGAAACTGTCGATTTCTAATGCAATGCCGCGCACCGCCGGATCGCTGGCTGCCGCCTCAACCTGTGTTGCGATCCCCTCATAGCTTGTTTGGCCAGAGGATTGCCCGATCCAACCGCCCCGATGGATCAAGACGCCCGAGATCTCGATCACCGCGATGCCGTCTACGACCGCGTAGGGCGCATTGCCATTTTGCTGCAGGTGGTCGGCGAGGTTGCCGGCCAAAATGCTGGCCTTTGCGGGAAGATGTGCTGCGGTGCTGTCTGACGCGTCGTCGTGATCAGAGAGATCGACCGGCCGTCCCAGAAGACGCGGCCCGAGCCCTGACAGAAACGCCATGGCCTTGGAGGGTTCCACCAAGAGCGGCGTGTTGAAAGAGCGTGCTGCAATGCGGGCGTGGAGCATTAGGGTCGGTCCTCTTCGGTGCGTGAACGCGCTGATACGTCATCGGCTGCGTCATCGCTGCGATTGTCATCTTCGCTGTCGTCGTTGACCGGCACTGCCTGCACACCTTGCGCGGGCGAACCCGGCCGGCGGAAGTCGAGACCCAGCGCGCGCTCACGTGCGCGCTCCGCGGCAACCTCCCGATCAACCTGCTCGGCGTCATAGCCGCGCTCGGCGATGGCCTGAGTGCGAGATTTGAGCCCCGCTTCGATCTGGGCGATTTCAGCATTGGCGTCTTTGAGTGGATCGACCCAGTCCCATTTCGTGGGGAGCCAATCCGCGGCGAGCATACGCGGGCGATCCGTTTCATAGCCTGGAAGCGTCATTGCGCCAGAGAGCACAGCCAAATCCAGCCAGCGCGCATAGGCGGGCCGGCAGAGCTGATAGACCATCACCGAGTGCTGCCAGGCCGAGACCCGGCGGCGGAATTCTATCAGGGCAAGGCGCGAGTTCGAGAAGTTCCCCTTTACCATGTCGTTCGCGAGGTAGGGATAGGGGATCCCGAGCGCGGCTGAGATCTGAAGCAGCGTCCGGTATTGAAACGGCTCGTAGGTTGCCCCGCTGTCTGCTGGCTGGCCTACGGTCACATCTTCACCCGGATCCAGTCGCACGATTTGACCGGGGCTGATCTCGACGCCTGCGGGCATCTCCTCGTCGTCCAAGGGGGCCAGCGGGTTCTCTGGCGCAGGCGAGGTCACGAACATCGCATACATGGCCGCGACTTTCTTCCGGTCAAGTTCCGCATCATCGTATTGATCCAGGAGAAAGAGCTTCACGATGGCTGGGGCCAGTTTTGACACACCGCGCAACTGACCACCCTCAACTGGGTCAATCACATGGATCACCTCCGAAGCGGGCACGCGGACAATCTCGCCGGAAAGCCCCGGATCGGTGCTGTCGCCCGGATGGCGCCGCAGGAAGTGATAGGCAACACGTCGCCCGATCCGATCGAACTCGATCCCTTGGCGGATGGCATTGCCATTCCGCGCCACGCCGGTCTCATGCAGTGGCAGCATTTCTGAGGGCAGCATCTGAAGCTGCAGCGGTACTGTCAGCCCATCCTCGGGCCGCCGGGGCCTGATCCGGACAAAGACCTCACCCGCCAGAAACACCTCGCGGGCAGCCCGGCGCTGCAGCCCGTAGAAATCCGTCAGCCCCTCGGCGTCCGCCTCATCCGTCCAGGCGAGCCACAACCGCTGAAGTTCTTCCTTGCGAGCAGCATCGACCAGTTTCGAGATCGGCTTGATCCCGTCGCCCACGGTGTTGGCCGCCCAGCTTTCCACCGCATTCACGGCATAGCCGTTGTTGCGCACGAGCCAACGTGCACGTGCAGTGATGTCTGGTCCTGAGGCCGCAATCAGCGCATTCACATGTGCGTGGGTCGCTTGGAACCCGCGAAGACGGCGATGATGCTGGCCCGCGTCAAACCCGCCGATAAACGCTCCAAGGCGCTGACGCCAGTTCATCACAGATCCTTCACGGCGAAGGGCCGGAGCATCCGTCCAGCGCCACGCTCGAGTTTTGCAATACGCCGTTCGACATCGCCTATGGCGGCGGCGAGTTCGGCATCCGTGCCGTAGTTCACGGTCTTGCCGTCATAGCTGACAGACCGCGTGCCGCTGTAGCGCGCGCCCAAAAGCGCGCTGTGGCGGAGTTTTAACTCGTCGAGGGTCATCTATCATTCCATGTATTTGGGCGTACTGATCTTCCAGCCACGCCGCCGGGGCGCTGCGATCCGCCCTGCTTGCGGTTCTGCAACCTTCTCTGGCAGGTCCGTCTGATCACTGATCTTGGTTTCCACGCCGGCCTGCTTCTCCAATTGGCGCCACATGCGTTCATCAAAACGGTCGGCGCCGAGAATCCATGCCGCGGCCCGGGCGTAGACCCGTGTGTCCAGCGCCTCGTTGCGCTCGCGCATCTTTTGCCATTCCTGGCGGGCATAGCCGCGCCGGTCACGTATGGTGACCAGCTGCTCTGCCACGAGCTGTTTCAGCCATTCGCTGTCGGCCCAGTCGGGCAGGTGGATCATGCCCGCCGGATTGGGCACACCCAGTGTGCGATCCTCGTCCGAGGGCCGCTCTAGCCGCAGATAGCGATACGTTTCCGCCTTGAAGGTGGCCGTAGCCACCGTCCAGAGCCGCGCCCCACGCTTGAGCTTCCGCCCATTCACGGTCGCGTCGACAAAGGTCGGGCCCGATACCGGCGTCGCGCGGTTGAACCCTTCGAGACCTTTGACGGGCGCGACCTGCGCAATGCCTTGCAGCCGCGCCCATGCATAGACCGCGGCGGCTTCATACCCAGTATCGATGGCCAGCTTTGCCAGCGGCATCACCGCGCCGTTCTCATGCACCCAAGTCTGGCCAAGCAGGTCCGTTAACGCCTGCCAGCAGGCAGGATCTCCAGGCCCGCCCGGAATGACGATGTGGTCAACCAGCCAACTCTCGAGCCCACGGCCCCAAGCCCAGACATCGACCTCGATGCGGTCCTTTTGCACGTCGGCTCCGGCGGTGAGGAACAGCCCGCCGAGGGGGATCTGCGCAGCATATGCCTCACGCCGATCCGCAAGCCGCTGCCATTCCGGCGCGTCGCCGCTTTCAACCCAGGTCTCGCCCAGAAGCGTGTTGCGCGCCGCACGCAGCATCTCGTCTGATCCTTGGGCCGCCAGCCAGTCCCGCGCGATCTGTTCCCAAGTTTTCCAGCCGATTGGCGAATAAAGTGCTGAGAGGTGGAAGCCGATCGCGTTAGGATCCGCACTGGTCGCCGTCGCCCGCCATTCCCCACGTGCCAACATATCTGTCTTGTGGTGTTCAGAAATTGAAGCGTCACAGCCTTCACAAGCATAGGCTGCGGTTTCAGGCTGCCCCTTGTCCCAGCGGAGCCGCTCAAACTGCAGCCATTGCATGTGGTCGCAATGCGGACACGGCACAAAATACCGCCGCTGGTCGCTGGCGTCGAACTCGCGCTCAATGCGGCTCAATCCCCGGATGGTTGGTGTCGAGACCATGAACACCTTACGTCGATGCGCGAAAGTGGTGGTGCGTGCTTCAGCCAGGCTGACCGGATCGCCTTCCTCGTCAGCCGAAGCCGGATAGGCATCGACCTCATCGAGAAACACATAACGCGCCGGCATCGAGCGCAGGCCGGTAGCGCTGTTCGCCCCGGTCAGCACCAGAATGCCGCCCGGAAACTCCTTGGACAGCATCGAGTTGCCCGCGTCGCGAGAGCGCGCCGGTTGGACCCGTTCTTTCAGCGCGGGGCTGTCCTCAATCAGCGGATCGATGCGGCCCCGCGAGGTGCGCTTGGCCATCTCCACCGTGGGCAGCACCGCCAGCATGGGGCCGGGCGCATGATGGATGACAAAACCGATCCAGTTGTTGCCGGCTTCTGTTGCGCCGACCTGGGCGGCCTTCATAAAGCTGATCCGCTGCGCCGGATTGTTCGGCGACAGCGCATCCATGATGGCGCGCAGGTATGGCGTTCGGGCCGTTCGGTATTGCCCGGGTTCGGCGGAAGCGCGCGAGGACAGTTTCCGATGGGTGTCGGCCCATTCGGAGACTGTGAGGTCAGGGTCGGGCCGCATTCCACGGCGCCATGCGCGCAGGATATCCTCGGCGCCGTCAAAGGCGAGATCGAAGCCTTCAGTTAGATCAGATGTGTTCTCCTCATCATTCAAGCGCGACCTTGAGGTTGGCCAGGGCGTCGAGCTGCTCTCGGACATGGGTTTCTAGCACCCTTTGCAGGATCGCGGTCTCGATCGTTACGGCCTTGCCGGATGCTGTCTCCATCTCTGCGGACAATTGCGCGGCCATCAGTGCGGCCACGCGTGTGGGCCAGGTGACCCAAAGATCCCGCTCCCGACGAGCGAGACGAAACACTAAGGTCTCGGCGCGCGCCCGATCCACCAATACGCCCTTCTTTTTCTGAATCGACAGTTGGCGCTCTTGGGCTTGGTAGACCGTAAGCGCCGTCCGAGCCTTTATGTAGGATGTGCTATCGCCTGTGCCCGAGGCCGCTGGCCCGTCACCAGTTGCACCAAACCCACCACGTGAGCGTATCTGTTGATCCGGATCGGTCGCTGAACCGCGCCGCGCATCCGAGGCCACCGCGTTGATGGACCCGTCTGCATAAAGCACTAGGCGGCCGGTCTTGCGGGCTTTTTGCACGGCCCCGCGGGAGATCCCGGCGTGTTCGGCGTAGGCGCGTTCAGATAGTCCTTCCATGACCTGTTCCAGAGCCTCAGAGCATTGTTATTAAACGGATAAATACGTCTATTTGAGTTGATTAGACTTCCGTGTCGAGCGACTCTCACATCAAGCAAACAGCCTGATTGGAGAAAGCCCATGAGCACCCGCGCACAGATTGCCATACAGACCGGACCCGAAGAATGGGCGCACGTCTACGTCCACTACGACGGCTACCCCGAGCACATACTGGCAGCACTTCACGCTTGGACGCCCGAGGACATCCTTGCCGCCCGCGAGATCCGGCAAGTCAGCGCCGAGGCGCTGGACTGTTTTGATCCGCCGCGGACGCCGCGGGTCTTGCCGCGACCAACCCGCGCCTTTGGCCATTTGTATGTTTGGCAGGACGGCACGTGGGCAGAAGCGGAGGCAGCACAATGAGCGAGCTGGTTCTTCCCAGTCAAAACGAGGCTCACGGGTTTTACGGGCAGATGAGCACCTGCGCGTTGCGGGACAGGCCGACGGATCGGATCTGGACGGTGACCTGCGCCTTTATTGGTTTGGCCACGGGTGCCGGTACCGAAGATGAGATGCGCGGCATCAGGGATTTCTTGGACAGCTCAATGGGACGGCATTTTGCAGATGATGTGATTGACGCGCAGCAAGGCCGCGCCACGAACAATGAAATCGCGATCATTAAAGCCATCGAGAAATGGCAAGCCTGGACCATCAGTGCGGAGACCCAGCGGAAAGAAGGCATCCCGGCCGGGCTGCCATACCTCACGGGTTGGGTGCAGCATTTCGCTGTCACGGCCGCGATGGATGATGCCGACTAACCAGTTTCACGAGACATTTTGAAAAGGAGCAAACGATGCCCAAACTCACCGATTCACAATCTATTATCCTCACGCGCGCCGCATCCCGCCCTCGCAACTTGGCCATGCCGTTGCCTAAGGGGTTGGCTGGCGCTGCGGCCAAGATGACTGTTGGCAAAATGATCGAGCGCGGCTGGCTTGAAGAGGTCGACGCCAATCTCTGCCGCAAAGAGCCGCTCTGGCGGGAGACCGGCGATGGTCACGGCACAACCTTGATTGCAACTGAGGCCGGGCTTGAAGCTATCGGCATTGATCCGGTCGTCGCAAGTACAGTTAGCAACATCTGCAAGGCCCGACCGGCGGGTAAACCTGCAGAAGCGGCCGCAGAGGCAAGCGAAGGCCCTAGGCTGGCCTCTATCCGGCAAGGTACCAAGCAGGCCCTGTTGATCGACATGCTGCAACGCCCCGAAGGTGCCTCTATCAACGAGATTGTTGAGGCGACATCTTGGCAAGCGCATACGGCGAGAGGTGCAATCTCTGGTGCCCTCAAGAAGAAGCTTGGCCTACCAATCACGTCCGAGAAACACCCCGAACGCGGCACTGTTTACAAATTGGACGCGGCCTGAGCCAGCCCATTATCGCCATCGCTCGAACAGTCGGCGTAGCGCATAACTGCGCAGCAAGGAAATCATCACAAACAGTGCACCGATTGCAAGGTTGTCGCCAAGGCTGACTTGCAGTCCAAACCATGGGAACACCATGATCTGCGTTAAGATTGCCAATGCATAGCCTACCACAACGTTGGTGACCGCCTCGATAAGTGATTGGCGCCGCGACTGCATCACGCTGCCAGCCGCTTGGACTTGAGGCTTGCGAAACTCTCCCCGCTGTCTGCCAAAACAGCCTCTTCACCCGTAAAGGCCTCCCAGCGCTCGATAGCGACATCGACGTAAACCGGGTTCAACTCGACGCCGTAGCAAATGCGCCCAGCGGTCTCCGCTGCGATGAGCGTGGTCCCGGATCCCATGAAGGGCTCGAAAACCGCCTGGCCGGGGCTGGAGTTGTTCAGGATTGGGCGGCGCATGCATTCGACCGGCTTTTGCGTGCCGTGCACGGTCTCAGTGTCTTGGTCCTTGTTTGCGATTTGCCAGAGCGTGGTCTGTTTGCGATCACCGGCCCAGTGGCCCTTGCCTTTGGCACGTACGGCATACCAGCAGGGCTCATGCTGCCAGTGGTAATCCCCGCGGCTGAGGACCAGCCGGTCTTTAGCCCAGATGATCTGGGAGCGGATGTTGAAACCGGCGGCAATCAGACTGTCGGCCACAGTCGCTGCGTGCAGAGCGCCGTGCCAGATATAGGCCACATCGCCGGGAAAGAGGGACCAGGCCTCGCGCCAGTCAGCGCGGTCGTCGTTGAGGACCTTGCCTGTGCGTTTGGTCTTTGCAGCGCCCGCTTGGTTGCGCCAAGAAGGGTCGTATTCCACGCCATAGGGTGGATCGGTCACCATCAGGAGCGGTTTGACGCTTCCCAGAAGCCGCCCAACAACATCGGCGCTGGTGCTGTCCCCACAGGTCAGCCGATGGGGCCCGAGCTGCCAAAGATCACCTTCGACTGACACAGGGGTTGCCGGGGGCTCTGGAACATCATCCTCGCCGTCAATCGCGCTGTCATTGCCCAGCGTCTCTGAATCCTGCAGCAGGGCATCCAGATCCTCATCCGAAAAGCCCAGCAGATCGAGGTCGAAGTCTTCGGCCAGCAAACCCGCAATTTCGTCGCGCAGCATCGTCTCGTCCCATTCGCCGAGCTCGGTTAGCTTGTTGTCGGCAATCCGGTAAGCGCGCCGTTCCGCTTCATCGAGATGCCCAAGCCGGATGATAGGAGCGTCGGTCAGGCCCAGCGCGCCGGCTGCCAGCACGCGCCCATGGCCCGCGATCAACTCGCCGTCGTCCGCGACCAAGCAAGGGACCGTCCAGCCGAACTTCGCCATGCTGGCCGCAATCTTCGCAACCTGGGCCTCGCCATGGATCTTCGCGTTCTTGGCATAGGGCCGCAGCTTCTCGATCGGCCAGAGCTCAATCTGGCGCGGCGCAAAGACAAGATCCATGGGGAGGAAGACTCACAGGGTAGGGGCGAGGCATGGTAGACGGCATCCTTGCAAAAGGATGTGTCAGCTATCGCAATGTCTGGAAAACGAAAGCGCCCGCGAGGGGTATCCTCCGAGCGCAATTCTTCGATAGTCAAGGGGTACGTCAAGAGGGGCAGCATTGTCAAAGCCAAATGTGAATCAGACTCACATTTTTTTTGGGTGGATTTTCGGGTGGCTTCCCGCTGGGTTCCTCTTTGGCTAAAGCTGGCTTGGATGGATTCTTGACTAAAAAACTAAAATCCACCTTTGGCACCCTTGGTTGGTGCGCAAGTATCTGTTGTTTATAGGCTTTATCTGAGGTGCGATCGCAGGTGGCTGCGAAGTGGATTCCCCGGTGAAAATCCAAGTCGCTAGAAAACTTGCGCGCTAAGCCCCCCCGTATACGGATTGCGCCCGGGAGGAACCATGGGAGGGGGACAGCCAACGCAACCGGCCCAATGCGGACCTTCAGGCCACCCGGGAGGAAGGTCCACTTGGATGAAGATTTTCTGATGCGGGCCAGGGTGCAATCTTTCGGCTTGGCTCGACTGTGGCCCGCGTTGGAAAATCTCTCAGGGAGGAAGCCGCGGGGGCTGGGCGGTGTCTATGGGGAAAGAGCGCTGTCTGTCGGGCTTGTGACTGCTGCCGATACGTTTTTGGTCAGATTGAAGACGGCGGTTCGTACGTTTTGCCCGCTCGCTTGCCTAAGATGGGAGCTGGGTCGCTGCCGGTTTGTACCTTTAACGTGATTTGCTGGATCGCTGCGCACAAGTGATTTTGGCCGGTGTTGCAGAAACAACCGGATCGCATTGGGCGGGATGAACGGGCAGTCAGTCATGCGGCCTGTTTCCTTGGTGGAGCGCGGGATCGGGGAACCTGGCCGCGCTTGAACGTTTCGATGATCAGCATTGTGCCGCCGCAACAGGGGCACGGTTCCCGCAATGTGAATGGTGTGGGATCATCCTCGGATGGTGGTTCTTGCTCTGGCGGGCTCGCCCCAATCAGGGCTCGGACCTTTGCAATATTGGTTTTACGTTGCGCGGACGCCAGCAGGCCATAGTGCCGGATCCGGTGGAACCCGTCGGGGAGAACATGCATCAGGAAACGGCGGATGAACTCGTCCGTTGTCAGGCGCATCACCTTTTGCCGGTCACCACTCTTGATGCGATAGTCCTTCCATCGGAACGCGACGGTGTTTGCATCGGCGCTGAAGAGGCGCTGGTTCGAGATCGCGACACGGTGCGTGTAACGACTGAGGTAGGCTAGAACTGCCCCGGGTCCGCCGAACGGTGGTTTGGCATAGACCACCCATTCAATTTTGCGGAACGGGGCCAACCAGTTTGCAAATGCACCGGTCTCAGCCAGCCCTTTTAGGTCACTATAAAACGCCAGATCACCCGAGCGATGCAACACCATCAGTCCTTCGATGAATAGGCGTCGGAACAACCGTGACAGCACCCGCACATGCAGGAAGAACCCCGGCTTGCACGCCACCCATTGGTTGCCGTCGCGCGACAAGCCACCGCCGGGGACGATCATGTGGATGTGTGGGTGATGGGTGAGCGCAGACCCCCATGTGTGCAACACGCTGGTCATGCCAACGCGTGCGCCGAGGCGCTTGGGATCAGCGGCGATGGTCGTCACGGTCTCGGCGGACGCCCGGAACAGCAGGCCGTAAATGGCGCGCTTGTTCCAGAGGGCGATCCTGGCAATCTCGGCTGGTAGCGTGAAGACGACATGGAAATACTCGACGGGCAGCAAGTCTTCGGCCCGTGCCGCCATCCAGTCGCGCGCAGCGGGTCCCTGACACTTTGGACAGTGCCGGTTTTTGCAGGAATTATACGCAATGTGCTGATGGCTGCACTTGGTGCAGGCTGCCACATGCCCACCGAGCGCCTCGGTCCGGCAGGCCTCTATCGCTGACATCACCTTAAGCTGGCTCAGGCTGATATGCCCTGCATTGGCCCGCCGCCACGCGGGACCATGCTTGCGGAATATGTCAGCAACCTCCAGCCTTGCGCGCGGCAATCCCCGTCCGTCACTCCGGTCGCTTCTTGCGTGTCTGGAGGTTCAACTGCTTGAGCGCCTCAAACGGGCTGGTTGTATCCCGGATCATCTTTGTGGCGACTTTGGTGTACTGCGCTGTTGTCGTCAGCTTGGCATGGCCTAACAGCACTTGGATCACTCGAACATCCGTCCCTGATTCCAGCAGATGGGTCGCAAAACTGTGCCGGAGCGTGTGCAGCGTTGCGGGTTTGTTGATCCCGGCCATGCGTTTGGCCGATGTGAAGGCCCGGTTCAACTGGCGCGGCGAGATCGGGTTGATCTTCGGCTTGCCCGGAAACATCCATCCTTCAGGCCGCGCCTCGCACCAATAGTCACGCAACAGGTCAAGCAATCCCGGCGACAGCATCACCTTACGATCCTTCCGCCCCTTGCCCTGCACGACGTGAATTAGCATTCGGTCGCTGTCGATATCGCCGGTCGTCAGATTGCAAACCTCAGAGGCGCGCAGACCCGCACCATAAGAGATACTGAGCGCCGCGCGATATTTGAGCCCGGGACCAGGTGCTACGGCCAGAAGTTCAGAGACTTCCTCAACGCTGAGCACAGCGGGCAGCTTGCGTGGCTCGGTGCGGAATTGCATGTACTTCTTCATCTCATCACGCCCGCAGGTCATCGAGAAAAAGAAACGCAGAGCAGTGATCCGCGCGTTGTAAACCGAGGGCGTGACCTCGTTATCCGTCATGTGAAGTTGATACGCGCGCAGCTCCTCACGCGTAGCCGTATCCGGTGAATGCCCCAGAAACGCAGCAAAATCCTTTACTGCCCGGATATGAGATCGCTGCGATTGGTGCCCCAGACCCCGAATGCGCATGTCTTCGATCATCCGCTCCCGAAGCGGTGTTGTTCTCTCGCTGACCATGAAATCCTCCTGTCTGTCGATTGAGAAACCTCAATCGTCAAACAGATCAGCCAGATCGCAAAATCCGCCAACATGTGGGATGCTTCAATACGCTTGCCACAAGCGCCAGTGCCGCGCGAGCGGCTTCGTCCCCGAGCCCAGACCAGCCATTGAACCAGCCTTCCGACGCCGCAGTGCAGCTTCCTCAGACCGGTCGTTCGTGCATCGCGCAGCCTTTTGGGCGGTTAAAGGACCGCAGTGCGGAAAAGCTGCCGTCCGCTATGTAGCGGTTCATCGTTTTGCGGTCGCCAAAGTTGTACCTGTGAAGAAGAAATTACTGCTGTCAGGGAAGGTTGGGCCAGAACGTATAATGGGCGGGCATGTCGCCAGTCAGACAGCCGCCGCGATTGCTTTTCCGCAGGTTATGGTATCTGCCGTCCCCCCAAGATCTCCGGTGCGCAACGCGGGATCGGTCAGAGTGGATTCGATCGCGGTCATTATGCCTTGTGCGGCTTCAGGATGCCCCAGATGTTCCAACATCATCGCACCTGACCAGATTTGACCGATCGGGTTGGCAATGCCCTTGCCTGCGATATCGGGTGCCGAGCCATGCACGGGCTCAAACAGCGAGGGGAACTTTCGCTCTGGATTGATATTGCCCGATGGTGCGATGCCGATGGTTCCCGTGCAGGCCGGACCCAGATCGGACAGGATATCCCCGAACAGATTTGATCCTACAACAACGTCAAAGCGATCAGGATGCAGCACAAACATCGCAGCTAAGATGTCGATGTGGTATTTATCGACTGTGACATCAGGATAGGTTTTCTGCATCTCAAGAACACGCTCATCCCAATAGGGCATCGTGATCGAAATCCCATTCGACTTGGTTGCCGAGGTCAGTTTCCCGCCACGTTTGCGTGCAAGATCAAATGCATATCGCAATATCCGGTCAACGCCCACGCGCGACATGACCGTTTCCTGCATAACAATCTCGCGGTCAGTCCCGGGGAACATCCTTCCGCCAATCGACGAATACTCGCCTTCGGTGTTCTCGCGCACGATCATCATATCGATATCGCCAGGACCGCGCCCTGCCAACGGAGAGGTCACGCCGGGCATCAGCTTAGCCGGGCGCAGACTGACATATTGGTCGAACTCACGACGGAACTGCAAAAGCGAACCCCATAGCGATACGTGATCCGGCACCGTATCCGGCCAGCCAACTGCACCAAAGAAAATTGCGTCATGGCCGCCAATCTGGTCTTTCCAGTTGTCCGGCATCATCTGGCCGTGTTGCTTGTAGTAGTCACATGACGAGAAATGAAATTCGTCAAAGTTAAAGTCCAAGCCATATTTTGTGGCGGCTGCGTTCAGGACACGCACCCCTTCGGGGACGACTTCCTTGCCAATCCCGTCGCCGGGAATAACCGCAATATTCATCTTGTTACTGGCCATAATCATGTCCTTTGTCGGTCGCTACAGGGTCTGATCGAGGTGAACGCTGCTTGGGTTCCCTAACAGGTCATCGTAGTGCACCAAAATTATGAGGCGATCTATGTCCTCGTGCATATGTATTGTCTAGGTTTAAGCTGCTACAAACAATCCAATTCCTGACTGTGGGTGATTCAGTACAATGCAGTGGGGGGCTTAGCTGCCGACAGCGGCGTTTAATCCGATCAGAGTGAATGTTGGGAAAGTCCGGCCAATCTGACTAACTTTGGGATGCATCGAACGAGTGCTGTGCTCACACTTCGGAGTTGTCCCAGCTGGGACTGTTCCAAAAGTGGGGGTTTTGCCCTAGTCGCGTCCGAGAGAAGATTGGATAGGGGTTTGTATGGTGTGGTCAGTTTGTCTGCTTGGGGAAGGTGTTGACGGAGTGACACAACGTATTGATCTGCTGGCATTGGGTTCAATTCCTTCACCTAACGATATCGATGAGATCGGGGTCACCCAAACCACAGGCAGGCGGCTACTCTGGGAATTGCAACAAGCTGTCGTTACGCTTCAGGAAGCCGCTCTTCGTGCCGCCGCGAAAGAGCGAACGGCGACCACATCAGACCTCACGCTCAAAGATTACCGCCTTCGGAAGGTCCAAACGCTGTTCGGCACTGTCTCATTGCGGGTCCCGCGCTTGGTCAATCAGGGCAGGATTGAGAGTGTTTTGCCAACAAGCTGTGGGGCTCGATCAACCCGCGAGTTTGATGATTTGCGCAACAAGTTGTCAGTTTGGTTGTGTCGCAAACTTTTCGAGCTTTTTCTCTGTCTAACGATGTGGCAG
Source organism: Thalassobacter stenotrophicus (assembly GCF_001458315.1). Taxonomy (GTDB): domain Bacteria; phylum Pseudomonadota; class Alphaproteobacteria; order Rhodobacterales; family Rhodobacteraceae; genus Thalassobacter; species Thalassobacter stenotrophicus. The sequence goes on from NZ_CYRX01000032.1 coordinate 139,367, forward strand.
CAGTTTGTCTTTGAAGGCCACAGGCGCAGGGAGCAGAACCATGATTGATTTTAAAGGCGCGCATTATCCGAAATCTGTGATCCTGTACGCAGTCTATTTCTATGTTCGGTTTGCGGTATCGTATCGCGATCTCGAAGAAATCATGGCCGAGCGCGGCGTCGATGTTGATCACGCCACTCTGAACCGATGGGTCGAGAAGTATTCAAGCGCCATCGCTGTGCAAAGCCATCGCCGGAAGGCACAGACAGGGCGATCTTGGCGAATGGATGAGACTTACGTGAAGGTCAAAGGTCGCTGGATGTATATTTATCGAGCGATCGACAAATGGGCCAACACCCTTGATTTCATGCTGTCTGAACGACGTGATAAAGCGGCGGCGACCGCATTCTTCGCCAAGGTGATCGCCAGCAACGGATGGCCGGACAAGGTCGTTATCGACAAAAGCGGATCGAACGCGGCCGGTCTGTTCAACATGAATTGCCTGCTGGTAATGCATAACTGGTATTGGTTGATCGACGTCCTACAGGTGAAATATCTGAATAACATCATCGAGCAGGACCATCGTTTCATAAAGAAGATCACCCGCCCCATGCAGACCTTCAAGTCGTTCAATTCAGCCGCAGCCACTCTAGCGGGCATCGAAGTTGCGCATATGATCCGCAAAGGACAATTCGACCGACCAGGGAAGTCCGGCTTCGAGCAGTTCGCTGAGTTCGCTGGATAATTGTGTCCGGCTGAGGCCTCATCTCCCTTCACCCAAAAGTTTGCGACACTACCGACGGTCGCGCCGATACCGAGAAAGGCCGTGAAGAAGTTGAGCGAATTGGCATGGCACATCGGCATGACCAGGAGCGCGTCGTCTTGGCGCCGGAGGCCAAGCTCGACCTGCGTCATCAGCGCGAGCATGGCCATGCCGCGATGGCTGCGAATGGCGCCCTTGGGGTTGCCAGTGGTGCCGGACGTGTACATCAGGCACCAGGCATCGTCGGGTGACACCTCAACGTCCGGCTCCTCCGCCGACGCGGTTTCGAGGAAACCGGAGTAGCTAGTCCACCCCGGCAGTGCGGCGTCACCGATCAAGATGTAGGTGTTTTGGGGGATCGTCAGATCGGCGCGGATATCGTCCACGATATCGGCCAGCGCGGCCTCGGCGATCACCGCGGAGATCTTGCTATCCTTGCAGATGAAACACGCTTCGGGGCCTGTCAGGCGAAAGTTGATCGGGACCGCGATCAGGCCGGCCTTGGCGACGGCACCATAGATTTCGGCCCATTCCACACGGTTATAGGCCAGAACGGCGACGCGGTCGCCCTTCGAGAGCCCCAGCCCAAGAAGCGCGTTTGCAAGGCGGCAGGAGCGGGTGTTCCAATCGAGGAAGGTGAGGCTGCGTTCGAGATCCCGCGCACCGATGCGGTCGGGCTGAACCCTTGCCTGGGTGGACAGCATCTCTCCAACAGTCAGAAGCGCAGTCATGTCACAGGTCTCCGTCAGGTGTCAGGGGTTGGTCTTGTCGGCCGCGGGGCGCATCGAGCGCGGCGCGCAGGGTTTTGGCGGCGGCTAGGTCATGGTCGACCATCAGGGTCTCGGCGCGGTCCGTGTCGCCGCCTGCGATCGCATCGACGATCTCGGCATGCTGGCGCCAGATTTCGCGGGGAAGCGTCGCGCGGCGTAGAACCTCGCCCATCGCGCGGCGCAAGAAACGCCAGTGCGGCTCGGCGGTCCGCGCCAGGAGCGGGTTGCCGGACATGTCGTAGATCAACGTGTGCAGCGCCATATCGTGTCGGACTTGCCCGGCCACGTCGCCATTCGCGACGGCCTGCTCACCCCGTTCAAGGATGTCTCCCGCCGACTGGGCAAAACGCGCGCCAAGTTCTGGCGCGGCCGCAATGCGTGCCGCCGCCATGCGTGCGGCCAGGCCATCCAGTGTGGCGCGGATGTCGTAGTGGTGGCGCATCAGATCGGCATCGAGCGGCGTGACCCACAGGCCGCGCCGTCCGACCTCCTCCACCATCCCGTCCGCCTTCAGAAGGGCCATGGCCTGCTGCACGGGCTGACGTGACACGCCCAGACGCTCGGCCAACTGCTCCTGCACGAGGTGTGAGCCCGCTGGCAGCGCCCCCTCGCAGATCTGATCGACGATGGCGTCATAGACCTGATCGGTGAGGCTGGGTTGGGATTTGAGGATCTTCATTTACTGAATTCCGAGTTCTGAATTCAGAATTCAATATAGAGAGTCGCGGGCGCTGTCAAGCTGTCCAAGCGGGGCGTGATTAGCTGGACGGGCCGGTTGCCTCCCAATCCGGGGATCGGAACGTGTCGACCATGAAGTCGATGAAGCTGCGAATGCGCGGCACCATGTGGCGGTCGGGAAGGAACACCGCGTAGATGGCGGTGTCATCCAAGGCGGTGTGATCGGGCAGAAGCTGAACCAACCGCCCGTCGGCGATCGCGGGTCGGGCCAGATGTTCGGCCGCACGCATCGCGCCCATGCCGACCAGACACATCTGATATAGCGACATGCCCTGATTGCTGCGGAACCGGCTTTCGGCCTGGAAGATGACGTCCTTGCCGTCCTCTATGAACCGCCAGCGGTTCAGATGCGCCCGGCCACCATCCCAAGCCAGACAGGGGAAGGCGGCAAGGTCCGCAGGCCGGGTCGGCAGACCGTGCCGCGCGACAAGGGCAGGGGTGGCCACCACGATGCGCTGCAATCCGCACAGGCGACGATGCATCAAGCTGGAATCGCTGAGCGTTCCCATGCGGATAGCCACGTCGATCTGATCGTCGATCAGGCGTTCGCTGTCGTCGGTCAGGCGCATTTCAAGGGACAGCTTGGGGTGCCTTTCAAGAAACCCCGGTATGACGGAGGTGATGCGATCAAGCCCGAACGCAATCGGCACGGACACGCGCAACAGCCCGTCGACCTGCGCGTCGCTGATCTGCCAATCGGATTCCGCCGCTTCGACCGCATCAAGCACACGGCGCGCGACGTCGAGAAACCGCTCGCCATCGGGCGTCAGGCGGTGCCCGCGTGTGGTGCGGTGCATGAGTTTGACGCCAAGGCGCTTTTCCAGCCGTTGGATCGTCTGGCTGACGAATGGCTGACTGACCCCCAAACTATGGGCGGCGGCGGTGAAGGCACCGGTTGCGACCACCGCCTGATACACGCGCATTTCCAACAGCCTGTCGTCTTTCATCGCCTTCCTCATTCATTACAAAGAACGATAACACTTATTGCGACCATTGTATTGATGGAGTCGCGGGCGTTGCGCATTCTACGCCATCAAAGGCGACGGCAGTCCTGCCACGTCACGCATTGAGAGGAAATGCCATGCTGGATCTCGGAAACCGCGTCTCGATCTATCAACCCGAGCAAGAGGGGCTGATCTTTCCCGAACTGCCCGGCTTCGACACTGTCGAAGAGGAACGCCGCCACCGTAAGGAACGCCTTGTCGCGGCCTGTCGCGCCTTCGCGCAGCAAGGGTTTGACTACGGCTTTGCAGGACACCTGACCGTCCGCGATCCCGAGCACCCGGAACTCTACTGGACCAACCCGATGTGCGTTCATTTCGGCAAGGTGAAGATGTCGAACCTGATCCTCGTGGATCATGCGGGCACGGTGATCGAGGGCGATCACGCCGTGAACCGCGCGGGCTTCATCCTGCACGCCAATGTCCATGAAGAGCATCCCGACATCATCGCCATGTGCCATGCGCACACCACCTATGGCACCGCATGGTGCGCCACTGGCCGCCCGATCGACCCGATCACGCAAGATGCCTGCGCCTTCTTCGAGGACCATGTCGTCATCGGTGAACAAGGTGGTGCCGTCGCGGTGGAGAACCACGCCGGAAGCGACGTATCCAAAGCCTTCAAGGGCGTGAAGGCCGCGCTGCACCAAAACCACGGCCTGCTGACCGCGAGCCGCCACAGCATCGAGGCCGCCGCGTTCTGGTTCATCGCGCTTGAGCGGTGCTGCCAGCAGCAACTCGACATCGCGGCATCGGGGGTCGAGCCGATTCGCATCCCCGCCGACCGGGCGCGCTATAGCCGCGAGCATGTGGGCAGCGAATATATCGGCTGGCTGCACTTCCAGACCATCTGGAACCAACTTGTCGAAGATCAGCCCGATATGTTCGACTGACCAACGGACATCGCACCTGTGGGACGCACCTAGGAGGAACGGGGCATGAACCCTCAAGATTTCGATCAGATCCGGCGCCGTGAAGGTTATGGAGCCCCAAAGACTGTGCGCTTCGAACCGTTGTCCCGAAGTGCACGTCACACCCATGACAAGGTGTCGTTCGTCTATGTCCTGGAGGGTGAATTCATCCTGAATACTGCCGACGGCGCCCCGCGGTACCGTCCGGGCGAAACCTGTATTCTCGACAAGGACACCGAACACGCGGAGGAAGCCGGTCAAGACGGTGCGGTGATCCTCGTCGCAAGAAAATAACGTAGCGGCGGACATACCAAACAAAATGGATAGTACCTGAAGCTCGGTGCCCTAGACGCCCTTTCATGTCTTTGAGTGCGCCGAGAATCAAGTTGCCTTATGTCGCATTACGTACCTTTGTTGGGACGAACCCTATGTTGCGAGACCGGGGTCGAGACCAACACCGATCCCGAGCAGCGTGTCGAACGCGCTGCGCATGTGTCGCCGTCGGTTCCAGCGGAACACGAATTCGTCGAGATAGCTTTCGCAGAGCCCTCTAAACCCAACCAAAACCAGACTCCGCCAGCTGGGCGCGATCAACGTTTTGAAGATAGGAAGTTAACGATACGAAGTCCGAGTGAGCCAGGCGTTTGTTCGCGATCTTACACCCTTTTCATTCTTCTCGGCATAACATTGAACCGGAAAGGGACCGCGCGTGCGGCCCTTTTCCGGCTCTGCGCGTCAGCCCGTCGTCCCGGCAAGCGCCTGAATGTAAAGGTCTGCAATCGGATCATTTCGCATATCGACGCCGTCCATCATGACAACCTGCCCTTGTGCGACATCGCGGGTCAGGGTGACATTATGGGCCAGCCCAATCGGCAGCGCCCGCCCTGCCGCAGTGATCGGCAGCGCCTTACCCCACACGGTATAGCCGCCCTCGCCGTCCAGCACCTCGCCCGCCTTGAGGTCGCGTTTTGCGACGGAGGCGACAGTGCCGCACATCGCCCTTGTGCAACCCGTCGGCTCGTTACGCAGCGCCGCACTTAGGACAGAGACCGACAACTCCAGTCCGATCAGGTGAAACGGCTTGTACATCGCGGCATACCGCCCCGTGGAATCGGTGGGCAGCCCATATTGCGCAAAACAGGCGGCTGCATAGTCGTTGGGGGCCTCAAACACCACATAAACGCCCCACCGCAGATCACGGAACACAGGCCGACCATCCCGCTCAAGCGATGATACGGTCTCGACCATGCCGGAGCCGTCTAACTGCCCGCCGACCGCACGGGGGCGCATCACGTGGGCCAGGTCATCGACGCCGCAAGGTGGGAACGTCAGGCCTTGTGACGGCACCGTCAGCCCGCAGGCATTGGCAATGGCAACCATTTCAATGGCGCTTTTCGTCCCGTCCAAGAATGAATTAAACATTTGCGGGTTCATTCCTGCCGCTTTTGCCGCATCGGGGGTCAACCCGTAATGTTGCCACACGTCGTCGGGGGTGACGGCGTGAAAGGCAGGTAAGTATTTCGTTCCCTTACCAGCTGCCGTGACATGAAAACCGGCGGCGCGGGCCCAATCGACCATCTCGGAAACCAACGCGGGCTGGTCGCCGTAGGCCATGGAATAGACAACCCCCGCCGCCTCGGCTTCGCGGGCCAGAACAACGCCTGCCAGCACATCCGCCTCGACGTTGACCATCACCACGTGTTTGCCGGCCGCAATCGCGGCGCGGGCATGGGCGATACCAGCGCGGGGATTCCCAGTTGCTTCGATTACGACATCAACATCGTCGCGAGCCGCAAGAGAAGCACCGTCGTCCAGGAAGGCAGTGGCAGCCAAACGGTCATCATCCCAGCCCACGCCACGGCATGCCGCCCTTGCGCGGTCGGGGTTCAGGTCTGCAATAGCCGCAACCTCAAGCCCTCCGATAGTTGGCACTTGCGACAAAAACATCGACCCGAATTTTCCCGCGCCGATCAGCCCGGCCCGCACGGGGGTACCCCGCGCCGCCGCATCGGCAGCCAGTCTTGAGAGGTTCATATGGTTTCCTTTCTCTTGCGGGTGTGTGTCACAGCGTCCGCGTTCCGGTTGATTTCATGCGACGCAATGGGATCGAGCTCTCGATTTCGGCCACGCCTTTGACTTTGGTAAGCCGCCCGACAAGGAACTGTTCGAAATCTGCCATGTTGCGCGCCGACACCCGCAGTAAATAGTCGCGGCTGCCCGTCATGAGCCAGCAATCAACGACTTCGGCCATTGCGTTTATGGCAGTTTCAAACTGGTTCAGCGCATTGTCGATCTGACGGTCAAGTTTCACGGAAACAAAGACCGAAACCTCAAATCCGATGGCAGCTTCGTCCAGAATGGCGGTATACCCCGTGATGACACCACTGTCCTCGAGACGCTTCAATCGGCGCGAAACCGGAGTAGCACTGAGCCCGACTGTTTCACCCAAAAATTGAACAGAGATTCGACCTGATTGCTGCACGGCGCGCAAGATTCTTATGTCTATCTCGTCAAGATTAGCTATTTTCCCCAAGTTTATCAACTTTCGTAGGTATTTCCTGTTTTGATAAGTTGGAGTGATACGACATTCGCAGGAATCCTCCAAACCGTTTTGTATACGATACAGCCAACACAGGTGAGGACCATCAATGCAAGACGTAAATCTCAAGACAATTGAACAGCGCCTGCTGTGGTTGTCACATTGGATGATCCATAACGCCAACCATCTCCGCGCCAAGCAAGACGGCATCAAGATCGGCGGACACCAAGCGTCTTCGGCGTCGATGGTTTCCATCATGACCGCGCTGTATTTCTCGGCACTGAGGCCTGAGGACAGGGTGGCGGTCAAGCCTCACGCGTCGCCGGTTTTTCATGCGATGCAGTATCTGATGGGCCAGATCAGCCGTGAAAAACTACAAGCCTTTCGGGGCTTTGGCGGCGCGCAATCCTATCCGTCGCGCACCAAGGATGTGGATGATGTGGATTTTTCCACCGGATCGGTCGGGCTTGGTGTGGCAATCACGTCGTTTGCCTCGATCATACAGGATTATGTAACTTCGAAATCCTGGGGGGCTGATCGCCCGTTGGGACGCATGGTGGCACTGGTCGGCGATGCCGAGTTGGACGAGGGCAACGTCTATGAATGCCTGCAAGAGGGCTGGAAGAACGATCTGCGAAATGTGTGGTGGGTCGTGGACTACAATCGCCAGTCGTTGGACGGGATCGTTCACGAGGGTCTGTTCCAGCGTATAGAGAAGACCTTTGACGCTTTTGGGTGGGATGTGGTCAAGGTCAAATATGGAAAACTGCAACGCGCGGCCTTCGAAGAGCCGGGCGGCATTGCATTGCGCGACTGGATCGACCGCTGTTCCAACTCTGAATATGCGGCCCTGACCTTCATGGGGGGCAGTGTCTGGCGGCAACAATTGATGAATGACCTGGGGGATCAGGGCGATTTGACGGCGCTGATCGAGCGGCGCTCGGATGACGAACTGGCGGACCTAATGGAGAACCTTGGCGGGAACTGCGTTCAGACCATGGCCGAGGTCTTTGACGCCATCGACCACGACCGCCCGGTCTGTTTTCTGGCCTATACGATCAAGGGTTGGGGCACACCCATCGCGGGGCACAAGGACAACCACGGCGGACTGATGACGACCGCCCAGATGGACACATGGCAAGACCACATGGGCGTAGAGAAAGGCGAGGAATGGGATCCCTTCGCCACCGTGCCCGACCCTCAAGCCTTGCGCAGATATCTTGACGACGTGCCCTTCTTTGCGCAAGGCAGGCGGCGCTATCAGGATGCGACGTTGCCTGTGCCTGCCCTTGCCGCCCCGCAAGATCGTGAAATCTCGACCCAGATGGCGTTTGGGAAAATCCTTGACGGGCTGGCCAAGGCGCAGACCGCGCTGTCGGACAGGATCGTCACGACATCACCCGATGTAACGGGCACTACAAGTCTTGGGCCGTGGGTCAACCGCCGCAAGCTGTTCGGGCGCAATCCCCGCCCAGACGTGTTCAAGTCGCACAAGATACCGTCGACAGCGAAATGGGAATTCTCGCCTGACGGGCAGCACATCGAACTGGGCATCGCTGAAATGAACCTGTGTCTGTTGTTGGCAGCGGGCGGTCTGTCGACGTCGCTTTTCGGGCGCCGGCTGATCCCGATTGGCACGGTCTATGATCCGTTCGTTTCCCGCGCGCTCGATGCGCTGAACTACGCCTGCTATCAGGATGCGCGGTTCATGCTTGTCGGAACGCCTTCGGGCGTGACGCTTGCGCCCGAAGGCGGCGCGCACCAATCCATCGGCACCCCCTTGGTCGGGATGAGCCAACCGGGGCTGACCGCGTTTGAACCCGCTTTCGCCGACGAATTGGCCATTATCATGGAGTGGGCTTTTGGCTATCTGCAGGCTGACGACGGTGGGTCTGTTTATCTGCGGCTATCGACAAATCCGTTGGAACAGATCGGTCCACGCGGCGGGGACAGCTTTGCGGCGGATGTGATTGAAGGGGGCTATTGGCTGCGCGAACCCGGCCCCAACTGCGATGTGGTGATCGCCTATCAAGGCGTGGTCGCCCCCGAAGCGATTGCCGCAGCGGGAATGATCGGCAACGGGCGGCGTGACATCGGGGTTTTGGCCGTGACGTCGGCCGACCGGCTGCACGCAGGGTGGAGCGCGGCGCAGAAATCGCGGGCCGGTGGTCGACACATGGCACCCTCGCAGATCGAGAGATTACTGGGAAACCTGCCTGGACATTGCAGCATCCTGACAGTCATCGACGGCCACCCCGCAACGCTCAGTTGGCTGGGCGGCGTCGGGGGTCACCGCGTCATGCCCTGCGGTGTCGAAGAGTTTGGGCAGACAGGCACCATCGGTGATCTTTATCATCAATTCGGACTGGATGCCCACGCCATTGCGGCACGGGTTGCGACGCTAACGCCCGGACGAAACCTATGCACATGACATCCTGGAGGGGGAGCAACCATATGGGACCACTGAACGATATTCGAGTGATCGAGTTGGGGCAGCTGATTGCGGGGCCTTTCTGCGGCCAGTTGATGGCCGATTATGGTGCGGAGGTCATCAAGGTCGAACCGCCCAAAGTCGGGGACGTGATGCGGCAATGGGGCCGCGCCGACAAGGACGGAAAACCGGTCTGGTGGCAGGTTATCGCCCGCGGCAAGCGGTCCATCACGCTGGATTTGCGCGAGCCTGAGGGCCAACAGGTACTGCGGGATCTGGTCGCCACGGCAGATGTCCTGATCGAGAATTTTCGCCCTGGCACCATGGAACGCTGGGAGCTTGGATATGATGCCCTAAGCCGGATTAACCCGCGCCTGATCATGGCGCGTGTGTCGGGCTTTGGACAGGATGGGCCCTATGCCAAGCAAGCCGGCTTTGCCTCGGTCTGCGAAGCGATGGGCGGATTGCGCCACATTTCGGGCTACCCCGACCGGGCGCCGGTGCGTGTCGGTCTGTCGCTGGGGGATTCGATGGCCGGGATCAACGCGGCGATGGGGGTGTTGCTGGCGCTTCAGCATCGGCATAAAACCGGACGCGGGCAAATCGTAGACAGTTCGATCTTTGAAAGCGTCCTGCACCTGACCGAATCCATGGTTGCGGAATACGATGCAGCAGACCATATTCGCGAACGCCACGGGTCGTCCCTGCCCGGCATCGCCCCCTCCAACGCCTACCCTACCGCCGATGGCCGCGATGTGATCATCGGGGCCAACCAAGACACCGTCTATCGTCGGCTTTGCGAAGCGATGGGGGCACCCGAACTGGCCGATCATCCTGACTACGCGGACCACCGTGCACGTGGTCAAAACGCCGATGCCTTGGATGCCCGCGTCGGTGAATGGACCCGCCAGCACAACGCGCAGCACATCCTTAACACGCTGGCGCAGGCGGGTGTGCCCGTGGGGTTGGCCTATACCGCCCGCGAAATGGTCGAAGATCCGCATTTCGCCGCGCGGCAATCCATTGTGCGGGTGGCAGACGGCAACGGCGGAAGCCTTGCAATGCAGAATGTCTTTCCCCGCCTGTCGGAAAGCCCCGGCCACGTGCGGTCTTTGGGCCCTAAACTGGGCGCGGATACAGCCGAGATTTTGCAAGAACTTGGGTATGACGCCGCCGCGGTGGCGGATCTGGCCAAGGCGGGCATCGTCGGCCCCGAAGTCACCTACGCCGCGCACGGCCAAGAAAGTACATCCTGATGATAGAACCCATCCTCGTTGTCGTCATGTTGATCGGGATGATCGGCTTTGGCGCACCTATCTTTCTGGCGCTTGGCGCAAGCGGTCTTTTGGGCCTCTATATGGCGCGCGGATCGCTTGCGTTCTTCTTTGCGCCAACCTCTTTTTTCGGGCAGCTTAATTCTTTTGAACTGATCGCTTTGCCGCTGTTTATCCTGATGGGCAACCTGCTGGGGGCGACTCCGGTCGGCAAAAATCTGTTTCATGCCGCGTCGCTTTGGCTGTCATGGCTACGCGGTGGGCTGGCGATTTCTACCGTTGGGGCCTCGGCCATCTTTGGGGCCGTATCAGGCGTGTCGGTGGCTGGTGTTGCCGCCGTCGGATCCATTGCGGTGCCGCAGATGCTTGACCGGGGCTATTCGCGCGGCATTGCCGCCGGGTCGGTCGCATCGTCAGGGGCGTTGGCCATGCTGATCCCACCATCGGTTCCGTTCATCATTTACGGGGCGGTCTCCGGCGTATCCGTCGGCAAGCTGTTTATCGGAGGCATTGTGCCGGGGATTGCGCTGGCCCTGGCGCTTTGTCTGTACATCTATGTCCGCGCCTCGCTGAACCCCGAGGAAGCGCCGCTGGACACTGGCACAAGGGCCCCGTTGCGCGAACGGATGCGGGCCTTGGGCGGCATCTGGCACGCGCTGTTGCTGGTCTTTATCGTGCTCGGCGCAATTTATTCGGGTATCGCTACCCCGTCCGAGGCCGCCGCCTTTGGTGCGGCAGGTGCGCTTTTTATCGGCGGTGTCGTGTTTCGTGTCCTTGATTGGAAAACCCTGACATCGGTGTTTGCGTCGTCGGTCAAAGTGTCAGGCGCGATCCTGTTGATCATGGGCTGCGCAAAGATATTCGGGGACTATCTCAATCTGGTGCGTGTCCCGGAGAATGTAAGTGCAGCGCTGACGGCAACGAATCTGCCCGCGTGGGGGATTCTTGTGATCATCATGCTGGCGTTGGTCTTGCTGGGCATGTTGGTCGATGCTGTGTCGCTGATCGTGGTGACCACGCCGATCCTGTTGCCGTTGATCGTGACGCTTGGCTATGATCCCCTGTGGTTCGGCATCGTATTGGTGATGAACCTTGAGATTGCCGTAGTGACGCCCCCCGTGGGACTCAACCTCTATGCGCTGCGCGGTGTCTGCCCGATGCTGCGCGTCGAAGAAATCATCCGCGCCGTAATTCCCTTCGTCTTCGTCCAGTTTGTGATGTTGATGATCTTTGTCCTGTTCCCTGCACTCAGCCTTTGGCTGCCTAATTTGCTTTGAACCGGGCCCCTGTCATTCCATTAGGAGGAACCAAGAATGACCTATGATCGCCGCAGTTTTTTGAAAACGTCCGCCGCACTTGCGGGCACAACCGCCCTGACCTTTGCGTCACCTGCGTGGGCCAAAACGACCCTGACGGGCGTCAGCTATCTGCCGCCCAGCTACAAAGCTCTGTCCTTCGGCTCTAACGGCTTTGTCGAGCGTTTAGGTAAAAGCGATGCCGTCACCGTCGATTATTATGACAGCGGCAAGCTGTTGAAGGCTGACGAACAACTGCCTGCTTTGTTGTCGGGTGCGATCGACTTCATGTTCCACACGTCCAGCTACATCACCCGGTCCGTGCCCATCTTGGGCATCACAGGCCTGCCGGGAGTGGTTGAAGCGCTGTATGAAAACCCCGATCGCCTGAAGAAAGGCAGCCCCCTTTTCGATCTGATCAACGAAGAGTTAGGCAAGGAAGGTCTTTATATGGCCTCGATGATGGGTAACATTCTTCAGCCTGAATACCTTTGGAGCACAACAGCCGCACCGGTCCGTTCGCTTACGGACATCGATGGCAAGAAGGTTCGCGTTGTCAGCTTTGAAGCCACGCAGGTTGTCGAAGGGTTCGGGGCCGCGGCCGTGCGCATCCCGTCCTCCGAGCTTTACCTCGCGTTGCAACGTGGCACCGTGGATGCAGCGGTCGCCAACATCTCGACCATCATCGGGCGGTCGCTTCAAGAACAGTTGCACCAGGTCTACAAACTACCGCTGACCGCGTTTGGAATTGGCCTGTTCACCACCACTAAGCGGTGGGAAAAGATGACCGAAGATGAACGCGCAGCTTTTGGCGAAGCCGCCGATTGGCTGGATGAAAACGGCGCAGCCGAGGCGAACAATTCAATCTATCCCGATGAATTCTGGCCGATCATCAGCGACGCTGGGATCGAGATCATCGAACCCTCTGAAGAAGACCTGGCAGCATTGGATGAAGCCAGCGCGGGTGTACGCGAAGCATGGATCAAAGAGGTCGGCGCCGATGTTGGCGAACGCGCCATCGCGCTTGCCATGGGCACAAGCAGCTAAGCCACGAAGGGAACGGGACCGTGAAACATATCTTCAAGCGAATTGCACAGGCATTTCAGATCGCCGGACAGGTCGTTCTGGCCTTTATGATGATTACCATCTGTTACGATGCCTTCATGCGTTATGTGTTCACGGCCCCGACGTCTTGGTCGCTTGAGATCAATACGTTCCTGATTGTGTTCGTCGCGGCGATGACCGCGGCGGACGTTCAACGCACCGATAGCCACATCCGCATCACTTTTTTTGTCGATATGCTGGGCACATCTGCCCAACGGTTTACGCGGCTTGTTATTGCAGTGATCGGAATGATCTTTAGCGCGATCATGACGTGGCGCGGCGTTATTATGGCCCATCAGGCGTGGGACTTCGGTGAACGTGTTTCCTCCAGCTTCGGCACGCCGATGGTGTACCCTTATGCCTTGCTGCCACTCGGGTTCGGCATGCTTGCGCTTCAGTTCCTTTTTAACGCGCTGGATGCCGTGATGGGCAAAGCCCCATCGGGCGATGACCATCAAGACCTGCAAGAGATTTGAAACCAATGACCCAAAGACACCCAGAAATATGTGAAGTCGCCCCACGTGACGGTTTTCAGTCGATCATGGCACCGCTGCCAACCGATGAAAAGATTGCCATCATCCGCGATCTTGCCGCCACAGGCTGTACAAGGATCGAGATCGGCAGTTTCGTCAGCCCAAAGGCGGTGCCACAAATGGCCGATATGGCCGACATCGTCGACGGCGTGCGCGACCTGCCCGCGCGGCTGTCTGCGTTGGTGCCAAACCAGCGCGGCGCACAGGCGGCGCTGAGCGCTGGTATCACCGACATGGTCTATGTCTTTTCCATCTCGGAAACCCATAATCAGAACAACGTGCGCCAAAGCGTGGCACAGTCCCTAGACGGGTTGGCAAGGATCGTCACAGATTTGCCAGCCCGGACGCGCTTGCGCGTGGACCTGGCGACAGCGTTTGACTGCCCGTTTGACGGGGCAATTGGGCAAGGCACCGTTCTGGATGCCGTGCGCGCCGTGACACAGATTGCGCCGCACGCGGAAGTCGCATTTTGCGACACAACTGGTCGCGCCAACCCTTTCGTCGTCGCCGCACGGTTTGCAGCGGCTATCGCCCTGCCGCAAACGCAGGCCAACACCTGGGCGTTTCACGGGCATGACACCTTCGGGCAAGGCGTCGCCAACGCGATGGCTGCATGGCACAGCGGTGTGAACGTTTTCGATACAGCCGCCGCAGGGCTTGGCGGCTGTCCATTCGCGCCGGGGGCCACAGGCAACACCGCGACAGAGGATCTGGTCTTTGCTTTCAACGAAGGCGGGCTGCCAACCGGAATCGACATTGGGCTTTTGCTGCAAACTGCTGACCGCATCCATGCTCTGCCCGGCGGTATCACCGGAAGCCACTTGCGCCACGTCCCCAGGCATCGGGCTGCATGATCTTGGTCAATACGTTTTAAAATGTAGGTCCATTCAATGCGAACCCATTGAATATAAGAGCACCGCCTGAAACTGTCAGCCGGTGCTTTTCCAAGGCGTCAACGCATATTCAGATCACGCGAACTGAGCTACCTCCCCCAAATCGGACACTAACGTAATCTGCGATTTGTAGTTTGCTGATTTTCAACACGAAAGAAATCAGAGATGGGTCTTGTTGCACGTATCAACTCCAACTCGGAACACGGCCTATGAGGAGGTTCACCAGTTCACCAAGGCCATGAAGGCGCGTCAGGCCGGGACTGGGTTCCTGGGGAAGCCCGAAAGCCCCGCAGACGTTTTCAGCCTGCGCTACGGAGACTTCCTGAGCGTCGATGGGGAGGACCAACTGGACCAAGGTGGTCGCCCGGCGAGATATCGAGGAGCGACTGATGCGGCCACGGAATGGGCGAGGGAGTTCTACCTGAACGGTCTGATGATCAGTGCGAAGCGCTGGACCACTATAGCTGATTTTCTCTGTTTGCATCGACACCGCCTACTCCCAGATCAACAAACCAGCAACCTCAGGCCCGTTAATGTGACAACACCCTCCATCGCAATAGTGCACTTTCGCAGCTCAGAAATGAACTAAAGCAGTTTGTTGCGCTTGACCTGTTTGCGAAAAATGACTTCCCCTGTCGAGCTACAACCATGAAGCTGAAATACATTCTTTGCCGGATCTATGCCGACAAGATCCAAATTTTCCATCGTAATAACCTCCTGATAGTTTCCACCACTCAATCCTAGCACAACGCTAGGTGGGGGATGTCCAATCCATCAGAACCGCGTTTTGTCATCCCGCGACGCTAATTGCTCGCCCTGCCCGCCTCAACAGGTTTTCTTCTGACAGTGCCGAGTCATGGGTTACTGTACTCCCTGACTTGGTCCGCCGCCGTGCACTCGGATGGCGGGGTGCCGTTGACTTTATCCTCATGGATGACCGGGTTCATTGCGCAAGCCCCCCGGTGCTACCGTTGTCCGACCTTCATGTCCTTGAACAGTGTCGCAAATTCGCGGGGCTGCGAGCGCCAATACTGTTCGGGCGCTTCGACCTGTGCCCCCAGTGCAGCCGCCGCATGCCAGGGCCAGCGCGGATTATAAAGCATGCTTCGAGCCAGCGCGATTGCGTCGGCATCGCCGTCCTGCAAGATCTTTTCGGCCTGTTCGGGTTCGGTGATCAAACCCACGGCGATGGTCGGCAGGCCGGTCTCGGCCTTGATGCGGGCGGCAAAGGGCACCTGAAATCCGGGGCCAACCGGGATTTGCTGCTTGGGGGATACGCCGCCGGTCGAGACATGGATCGCTGCGCAACCACGCTCTTTCAGGGCTTGGGCAAGCGCCACTGTGCTGTCCAAATCCCAGCCTCCCGGCACCCAGTCGGTGGCTGATACGCGCACCCAGACGGGCATGTCGTCAGGCACCGCCGCCTTGACCGCGTCAAACACCTCAAGCGGGAAGCGCATGCGCGCCCGCTGGCTGCCGCCGTAGTCGTCGGTTCTTTCATTGGACAGGGGCGATAGGAATTGATGCAGCAAATAGCCATGCGCCATGTGCAGTTCGATCCCTTGAAAGCCCAGCCGAACCGAGCGTTTCGCGGTCTGCACGAACGCATCCTTGACGCGCTCCAACCCTTCGGCGTCCAACGCGGTGGGGGTGTCTTCGCCCGGTGCGTGCGGCAAGGCCGAGGGAGCCTCGCCCTTCCATCCTTGCGCCGCATCCGGCAAGATCTGCCCGCCGCCTTCCCATGGGGCCCGACTGGACGCCTTGCGCCCCGCATGCGCCAATTGGATCGCCAGTGGCATGTCAGATGAGGTGCGGATGGCGACAACCACACGGGCCAGCGCCGTCTCGTTGTCGTCTGAATAGAGGCCCAGATCACCGGGAGTGATGCGCCCCTCAGGCGAGACGGCGGTGGCTTCGATGATCATCAGGCCGGCACCTGACAGGGCCAGATGGCCAAGATGCATCAGGTGCCAATCCTGCGCATTGCCGTCGACGGCTGAATATTGGCACATCGGCGCGATGATGATGCGGTTCGCAAGGGGCAGCGTGCCGATGTTCAGAGTTTGAAAGAGAAGGCTCATGGTAACAGTTCCAACTTGGGGTTGGGCGCACGGTCTTGGGGTGCGCCGTTTATTTGGTGATGACGTATCGGGGCCTGTACGCAGGCGGATCAGACGTTCCGAGCGCTTGATTTATAGGCTTCCGCCGCATCGACCGCGAGTTTCACAAGGCGTGGATAGTGTTCAACCCGTGCCGCCGAATGCGCCGATGCCGCTGACCCCCGGATAACGCGCCCTTTGATGCCGTGAAAGATCGCGGCCATACGGAAAAAGTTGAAGGTGATGTAGAATTCGTAATCGGGAATGCCCGTACGCCCGGTCGCGGCGCAATACTGCGCCACATAGGAAGCCTCGTCTGGGATGTTCAGGGTGGTGGGATCGACATCGCCCAACCCCGCGACGACCTGGGGCGGCATCCGGTACATCATGGAATGATAGGTGAAATCGGCCAGCGGGTGCCCAAGGGTCGACAGTTCCCAATCCAGCACCGCGATGACCTTTGGTTCTGTGGGGTGGAAGATCAGGTTATCGCAGCGAAAATCACCATGCACGATGCAGGTCTCATCACTGTCGGGGATGGCGGTTGGCAGAAAGTCGATCAACATCTCCATACCCGGATCCCGCCTGGCATCCGTGTCTGCCAGATAGGATCGGGTCCAGCGACTGATCTGACGTTCGAAATAATTGCCGCCGCGGCCATAATCCTCAAGCCCGACGGCGCTTGGATCGATCTGGTGAAGCTGCGCCAAGGTGGCGTTCATCGCCGAGAAATAGGCAGGTCGTTCGTCTGCAGAAACATCCGGCAAGGTGGCATCCCAGAAGATCCGCCCCTCGACCATGTCCATGATGAAGAACCAACTGCCGATGATGGTCTCGTCCAGACAAACCGCATGGACATGGGCGACGGGAAACCCGGTCTGCCCAAGGGCCGTCAGCACTCGCGCCTCGCGGTCGACCGCATGGGCACCTTTGGCCAGTTGTCCGGGCGGTTTGCGGCGCAGCACATAGGTCTTGCCGGGTGTCACCAGCTTGTAGGTCGGGTTCGACTGGCCGCCGCGAAATTCAAACATCTCGAGAGGGCCGTCAAAGCCATCGACGTTTTCCGCCATCCATCGTGTCAGCGCGTCTTGGTCCAGGCCAAAGCCCGGACGCACAGGCCCTACTCCCAAATTGGCATCTTGATCGGTGGCAGAGGTGGTCACGCGGCGTTCTCCGCTTTCCAGTCGCGCTTGATCTTTTTGGCAAGGCTCCATTTGTGCACTTCGGTGGGGCCGTCATAGATACGGAAGGCGCGGATTTCGCGGAACACTTGTTCGACGATCGTGTCCGCCGTCACGCCCTGCCCGCCCATGCATTGCACGCAGCGATCGGCCACACGCATCAGCGCTTCGGACACGGCAACCTTGGCCATCGAGCTTTCGGCACCGCCCTGCGCCCCTGTGTCCAAAACATCGGCGCACCAATAGGTCATCAACTCGGCCTGCTTGAGATCGATCAGGTTCTCGGCCAGCATGAAACCGACGCCTTCGTGATCAACCAGCGGTTTACCAAAGGCCATCCGGCGGTTTGCATAATCGGTGGCGATTTCATTGGCACGGACGCAGGCCCCAAGCCATCGCATGCAGTGGCTAAGACGGGCGGGTGCCAGACGGACCTGCGCGTATTTGAACCCCTCGCCCGACGCGCCCAGCATCTGATCCGCCGGGACTCGCAGGTTGTCGATGGTGATCACCGAATGGCCCCCAGGCATTGAACTGTCGATGGTGTCCATCACCCGCACGATCTGGATTGCGGGATCGGGCAGATCGACCAGGAACATGCAGGCCCCCTCGTCGGATTTTGCCATGATAATGCCCATGCCCGCGCCGTCGGCCCCGGTGATATAGGTCTTGGATCCGTTGATCACCCAGTGATTGCCATCCATCTTGCAGGTGGTCTGCATCATCGACGGGTCAGACCCAGCACCGCCATCTTCGGCGGGTTCGGTCATAAAAAATGCCGACCGCATGCTGCCATCCACCATGCGCGGCAGAAACCGTTCCTTTAACTCAGGCGAGGCGACTTTGCCCAGAAGGTACATGTTGCCCTCGTCCGGCGCACAGGTGTGACAGGCCAGCGGCCCCAGCGGGGACAGGCCCGACCGGATCAGCACTGCTGCCGTTTCGCGTTGCGTCAGGTGCCCGCCATCATCCAGAATATGCGGCGTCATCACCCCTGCCGCTCGACCAAGGGCCTTCAATTCATCGGCAAGTGCTTCTGACGGACCGTGGGGGCCGCAGCGGAGATCGCCTTCGAACGGGGCCACGGTTTCGCGCACAAAGGCTTCGACCTTGTCCGCGATGTCGAGCGCACGTTGAGATATTCCCTGCCGTTCCAGATGAGTATTCATATGTAATTATCCTTTTCGGGTATCGCGTCGCGTTCAGCGCGTCAGGGGGGATTCAAATCCAAGCTCTTGCTTGATCTGTCGTTTGAGTATCTTGCCGTTAGCGTTGCGCGGTAAAAGCGTGTCGCGCAGCGTATAGCTTTCCCGGCAATGCTGTAGAACAACGTGAGGCAGGTATACCCACGGGGGCTATTGCTCAATCTGGCGGGTGGAAAAGCCCAAGAAATGTTTGAGACGACCCAATGTCCCGTAGACCAGATTTCGCGGCAGGTAGGATACCGCGATCCCGCTGCGTTCAGAAAGGTATTTCTGCGGCTGACCGGACTGGTTCCGCAGTCTTACAGACAAAGGTTCGCTGTTGGTTCGTGAGGGTACTGTAAAATTTACGCCCGGAACCACCGCAGGGTCAATACCTGCGGCGACGGCGCGCGCGTCAGTTTATTTGCGAGCGACCAAAATGGTTGCCCCGTCCGGGCCGGCCTCCTCGGCGTGATTTACGTCCTTCGGGAGGATGCAGGTTTCACCCGGGTCGTATCGCGGTGCACCATCGTCCGTGTTCAGGATAAATTCACCTTCGAGGACGTAGACAAATGACACTTGGTCGTGACTGTGCGTTTCGCTGCGCGACGACGGATCGAAGCGAACCCGCTTTGGCTCACCGTAGCCGTCACTGCGGGCGGTGTCTTCAAACTCATCTCTCGTCATGTGGTCGCTTTCTGTACTGAAACTTCGCGGCTGTCGGGCCGCAGTTCGGGTTTTGAGGAGGCGCGCAGCCGTTCACCAAGGTCCGAAACCTCGGCGTGCAAACGCTCCAAAGCGCGGGCATCCAGCCCCGTTCGTTCGAATATGCAGGCAGAGACATGCGCAGCGCGCCCTTCCATTTCGCCGCCCGCATCGGTGAGGGTCACATGAACCTTGCGCTCATCATGCGGATCACGATTGCGCGTGACCAACCCCGCAGCCTCAAGCCGTTTGAGAAGTGGCGTGACCGTGCTGGAATCCAGATAAAGCATGCCACCAATGCCGCTGACGTTCATTGGTGCCTTTTCCGCCCACAGAACACGCAGTACCAGATACTGTGGATAGGTGATCCCAAGCGCGTCCAGCAACGGGCGATAGGCCTGCTGCATCGCGTGCGTCGCTGAGTAGAGCGCGAAACAGATCATGTCTGATGGGGCCATTGTCATTCGATCCACTTACATAGTGCACGATTTAATTGCAAGCAATTGACATCCGGTATCAAGAGCGTCTATGACATGCGCACAATTAAATCGTGCACAAGGAGAATCCTATGTCTACCGATATTAAATACTGGACCGAAGCCCACGCCACAGGCGGAGGCCGTGAAGGCACAACTGCGCTGAAATCAGGTACGCTTGACCTGAACATGACTCCGCCCAAGGAATTGGGCGGGTCAGGCGCAGGTCACAACCCCGAAGAGCTCTTCGCGCTTGGCTATGCCGCATGCTATCTGGGTGCGATGCGGTTTGCGGCGCAGAGCGAAAAGCTGGGCAAGGTGCCGGACGACGCCACGGTGAACGCCCATGTCGGGATCGGCCCGCGCAGCGACGGCGGTTTTGGCCTGAAGGTCAAGCTGGTCGTCAACATGCCCGGCGTAGAGGCAACGGTCGCCGAAAAGATCGCGGAGCGCGGACATCACATCTGCCCCTATTCCAACGCTACAAATGGTAATATTCAGGTTGAGACAGAGGTTGCCTGACCACTAAACACGCGAGCAGTAGGCAATGGCTGTCCTGGACGGCCATTGCTGTCCTAAGTTCAAATCGCGTGGTCCCCAAACTGTAAGACGAAAAACAGAAATTTGGGTGAGCAAGCGAATATACCGCCCTATTTGGGGTCGTTTGCGGGAGGGGCGAATTGACACTCTAAGCCTCGTTTGGGTTAGCAGCCGTTCGTGCCCGTCGCGGCGAACGGCAGTTCTGATGAAGATTTTCTGATGCGGGCCAGGGTGCAATCTTTCGGCTTGGCTCGACTGTGGCCCGCGTTGGAAAATCTCTCAGGGAGGAAGCCGCGGGGGCTGGGCGGTGTCTATGGGGAAAGAGCGCTGTCTGTCGGGCTTGTGACTGCTGCCGATACGTTTTTGGTCAGATTGAAGACGGCGGTTCGTACGTTTTGCCCGCTCGCTTGCCTAAGATGGGAGCTGGGTCGCTGCCGGTTTGTACCTTTAACGTGATTTGCTGGATCGCTGCGCACAAGTGATTTTGGCCGGTGTTGCAGAAACAACCGGATCGCATTGGGCGGGATGAACGGGCAGTCAGTCATGCGGCCTGTTTCCTTGGTGGAGCGCGGGATCGGGGAACCTGGCCGCGCTTGAACGTTTCGATGATCAGCATTGTGCCGCCGCAACAGGGGCACGGTTCCCGCAATGTGAATGGTGTGGGATCATCCTCGGATGGTGGTTCTTGCTCTGGCGGGCTCGCCCCAATCAGGGCTCGGACCTTTGCAATATTGGTTTTACGTTGCGCGGACGCCAGCAGGCCATAGTGCCGGATCCGGTGGAACCCGTCGGGGAGAACATGCATCAGGAAACGGCGGATGAACTCGTCCGTTGTCAGGCGCATCACCTTTTGCCGGTCACCACTCTTGATGCGATAGTCCTTCCATCGGAACGCGACGGTGTTTGCATCGGCGCTGAAGAGGCGCTGGTTCGAGATCGCGACACGGTGCGTGTAACGACTGAGGTAGGCTAGAACTGCCCCGGGTCCGCCGAACGGTGGTTTGGCATAGACCACCCATTCAATTTTGCGGAACGGGGCCAACCAGTTTGCAAATGCACCGGTCTCAGCCAGCCCTTTTAGGTCACTATAAAACGCCAGATCACCCGAGCGATGCAACACCATCAGTCCTTCGATGAATAGGCGTCGGAACAACCGTGACAGCACCCGCACATGCAGGAAGAACCCCGGCTTGCACGCCACCCATTGGTTGCCGTCGCGCGACAAGCCACCGCCGGGGACGATCATGTGGATGTGTGGGTGATGGGTGAGCGCAGACCCCCATGTGTGCAACACGCTGGTCATGCCAACGCGTGCGCCGAGGCGCTTGGGATCAGCGGCGATGGTCGTCACGGTCTCGGCGGACGCCCGGAACAGCAGGCCGTAAATGGCGCGCTTGTTCCAGAGGGCGATCCTGGCAATCTCGGCTGGTAGCGTGAAGACGACATGGAAATACTCGACGGGCAGCAAGTCTTCGGCCCGTGCCGCCATCCAGTCGCGCGCAGCGGGTCCCTGACACTTTGGACAGTGCCGGTTTTTGCAGGAATTATACGCAATGTGCTGATGGCTGCACTTGGTGCAGGCTGCCACATGCCCACCGAGCGCCTCGGTCCGGCAGGCCTCTATCGCTGACATCACCTTAAGCTGGCTCAGGCTGATATGCCCTGCATTGGCCCGCCGCCACGCGGGACCATGCTTGCGGAATATGTCAGCAACCTCCAGCCTTGCGCGCGGCAATCCCCGTCCGTCACTCCGGTCGCTTCTTGCGTGTCTGGAGGTTCAACTGCTTGAGCGCCTCAAACGGGCTGGTTGTATCCCGGATCATCTTTGTGGCGACTTTGGTGTACTGCGCTGTTGTCGTCAGCTTGGCATGGCCTAACAGCACTTGGATCACTCGAACATCCGTCCCTGATTCCAGCAGATGGGTCGCAAAACTGTGCCGGAGCGTGTGCAGCGTTGCGGGTTTGTTGATCCCGGCCATGCGTTTGGCCGATGTGAAGGCCCGGTTCAACTGGCGCGGCGAGATCGGGTTGATCTTCGGCTTGCCCGGAAACATCCATCCTTCAGGCCGCGCCTCGCACCAATAGTCACGCAACAGGTCAAGCAATCCCGGCGACAGCATCACCTTACGATCCTTCCGCCCCTTGCCCTGCACGACGTGAATTAGCATTCGGTCGCTGTCGATATCGCCGGTCGTCAGATTGCAAACCTCAGAGGCGCGCAGACCCGCACCATAAGAGATACTGAGCGCCGCGCGATATTTGAGCCCGGGACCAGGTGCTACGGCCAGAAGTTCAGAGACTTCCTCAACGCTGAGCACAGCGGGCAGCTTGCGTGGCTCGGTGCGGAATTGCATGTACTTCTTCATCTCATCACGCCCGCAGGTCATCGAGAAAAAGAAACGCAGAGCAGTGATCCGCGCGTTGTAAACCGAGGGCGTGACCTCGTTATCCGTCATGTGAAGTTGATACGCGCGCAGCTCCTCACGCGTAGCCGTATCCGGTGAATGCCCCAGAAACGCAGCAAAATCCTTTACTGCCCGGATATGAGATCGCTGCGATTGGTGCCCCAGACCCCGAATGCGCATGTCTTCGATCATCCGCTCCCGAAGCGGTGTTGTTCTCTCGCTGACCATGAAATCCTCCTGTCTGTCGATTGAGAAACCTCAATCGTCAAACAGATCAGCCAGATCGCAAAATCCGCCAACATGTGGGATGCTTCAATACGCTTGCCACAAGCGCCAGTGCCGCGCGAGCGGCTTCGTCCTCTGAGCCCAACCCTCCCAATGCTGCAGGACACATGAACGGCCGCTTTTAGTTAGCAAAGTGGAACTAAACGCTTGGAGAACTCTCATTCAATGGCGGCATTGATGAATTCTGAAACGAGCTTCAACCGCGCCCGGTCTTTGGTGGCGATAAGGGACGTGTCCCGGGCTTCAGGCATTTCTTCGATGTCAATTTCGCAAAGATTGCTTTTGATCAGGCTGCTGTTTTGCAGGAACACCGCCACACCAATGCCCTGCAACACTGCTTCGCACATCAAAGGGAAGGTCGTCATGGTAGCCACACGATGAAGCGATATCTCGTAACGATCACAAGCGCGATCAAGTAAGCGGCGCGTGAGCGACCCCTTCTCGGGCACAATGACTGTCTCTTGCTCAAGTTCAGACAGTGAAACCTTGGTGCGCTTCGCGAAAGGGTGATCGCTTCGGCAATAGATCATGTAGCGCGCGCTTTCTATATGGATCTTTTCCCAATGCTCATGATCGGGCGCATCCGTGATCAAGCCTACATCCGCAAGGCGGTTGGCAATCATTGATTTGGCCGTCGTCCAATCATAAAGCCCAAAGTCGACGCAGATATCGGGAAAACGGCGCTGAAATCGTGCGATGGTCTTCAGCGCGGGTTGTGGCGCATTTCCGATGATCTTGAGACGCCCTTCTTTCATAGCGTTGAATCCTTCGAGCCTTTCGGTGACCTCTGCACTGAGGGCAATCATGCGGTCTGCCAGATCAAAAAAATCCTGTCCGGTCGGGGTCAGTTCCACCCCGTCGCGTCCGCGCAGCAAAAGAAGTGTCCCGACGCTCTTTTCAAGGTTGGCAATATGTTGCGTGATCGTTGATTGGGTGACGCCCAGCCGTGCGGCAGCGGCGGAAAAGCTCCCCTCACGGACGACATAGGCAAAGGCTTCGAATTGATGGTGGTTAGGGCGCATTATCTTTCCTTTTGCCCCTCAGATAGAACCCATCGGTTTCACTAATATGACGACACAAAACTGTTGTGCCCGCCACCTATTCCTTTGGTTGAACCAAAGGGGAATCACATGTCAGATTTGCACATCGCATCTGTCACCAAGCTCTTCGGAGAGACCTCCGTCTTGAAAGGGGTGACCTTGGACGTGAAGGATGGAGAGTTCATTTCGCTGGTGGGCCCATCTGGTTGCGGAAAATCGACTCTCTTGCGGATTATCGCAGGGCTGGAGACACCAACGACCGGCACCATCGCAATCGGTGGAGCAGATGTGACACAGCTCCGCGCGGCGGACCGCAATCTGTCGATGGTGTTTCAATCCTACGCGCTCTACCCGCATTTGACTGTGGCCGAGAATATCGCAGTGCCTTTGCAGATGCGTCAAATGACAGCGCTGCAGCGCTTGCCTTTGCTGGGCGGTCTTTTGCCCAGTGCGCGGGCGCAGGCGGGCGATATCGCCCAAGCGGTCAGCCATGCAGCCCAGATACTGGAAATCGCGCCTCTTCTTGATCGCAAACCGGGGCAATTGTCGGGCGGGCAGCGACAGAGGGTTGCTTTGGGGCGGGCCTTGGTCCGCGATCCGGCCGCGTTCTTGTTGGATGAACCACTGTCAAACCTTGATGCGAAACTGCGCGTTCAAACCCGCACAGAGATCGCTGAGCTGCACCGCCGCCTGCAGGCGACGTTTATCTACGTCACCCACGATCAGGTCGAAGCCATGACCATGTCCGACCGGATTGCGGTGATGATGGGAGGCGAAATCCTACAGTGTGCCCCCCCTGATGTGATCTATGAAGACCCCGACGACATTCGCGTGGCTGAATTTATCGGCTCGCCCAAGATCAATATCTTGCCGGTGGAGCGCAACGGCACCGTGCTGACGGTGTTTGATCAGGTTTTGAGTGCTCACTTCTCTGCTGACAGTCCAAAGTTGATGCAGATGGGCCTGCGCCCCGAGGCGCTGCGATTGACCCAAACCGCGCCGCTTTTGACGGGGCGGGTTGTGCATCTGGAAAACCTTGGGGCAGAGATCTTTGCCCAAGTTGCCTTAGATAGCAATGGATCGCGGGTGACCCTGCGGGCCATACCAGCGCAGCGGCACAGTTTGGGTCTGGGGGTGCAAGTTGGCCTGAGCTTTGATCTGAATTCAGTGATGTTGTTCGACGCAGACGGCGCACGGTTGCGCAAGGCCGAAGTTGCTGCCACCCGTGCAGCTGAGGTGGCCTGACATGGTGGCCGTGGACGCCAGCGGGGCCACAAGGGTCACCAAGCCCAAAGCAGACAACAGACAAGCCCGTACAGGTTGGATGTTGGCAACGCCTGCCTTGGTTCTAATGGTTTTGATACTGCTGGTGCCGATCATTCTGGCTGGTGTTCTGTCTTTCACCAATTATTCGTTGGGCAACTCTGGTTTTGGTTGGGTCGGACTGCAAAACTACGAGCGCCTGTTCGCCCGCTCCACTTATGAAAAGATGTTTGTCGCGACCTTTACTTACGTGGTGACCGTAGTGCCAATTTCCGTGGGCCTTGGCCTTGGAGCGGCCTTACTGGTTCACTCACTGGGCCGCATCGGGGATATCTACAAGACGATCTATTTCCTGCCGGTGATGGCAACGCTTCTGGCAATGGCTATTGCTTGGGAATTTATGCTGCATCCGACCATTGGCATGGTGAACCGCACGTTAGAGATGGCGTGCGGGACGTGGCTTGAGGTCATCCCCTTCTTTGCAGGTGGCTGCGCCGATGGCTTCCCAATTTGGTTGGGGGATCGTGACTACGCGATCTGGGTGGTTTGCTTTATTGGTATCTGGCAGGGCTTCGGCTTTAACATGGTGTTGTTTTTGGCCGGATTAACCTCGGTGCATCGAGAGCTGTACCACGCCGCAGAAATGGATGGTGCCCGCTCCGGGTGGGAGCGGTTCCGACTGGTCACATGGCCTGCGCTCGGACCGACCACTGTCTTTGTCGTGACCATCTCCTGCATCCGCGCCTTCCAAGTCTTCGATACGATCGAGGCCTTCTGGCCGCAGGGCGGTGGACCGAACAAATCCGCCTACGTAATGATGTTCGCGATCTTTGAGAAAGGCATCCAGCAGAACCTGATTGGGATCGGCTCGGCCATCACCATGTTGTTCCTGCTGTTCGTCATGTTTCTGACCCTGATCCAGCGCTGGCTGGTCGAACGCAAGGTGCACTACTGATGACACGTGATTGGTGGAAACATCTGGTGCTGATCCTTGGCGCGATTATTGTGCTGGCGCCGTTCTACATGATGGTCAGCTATTCGTTCAAAAGCCCCGGCGAAATCGACCGCGGCGAAGGCGGCTTTTTCGGCCGCCAGGAGATGATGATCGATCCGCGCTGTGTCGCCCTGCGCCAGCCGGGCCGCGCCGATATTGAAGCCGCCCGCGCGCGATTTGTGGGCCAAGACGACGCCAGCGTGCAGGCCTCTCTTTTGGCCGAGACTGAGGCGGACTGTTCCATGCGGCCTGCCCTTTTCAACTACTCCAAAGCCTTCACCGAAGCGCCGCTTGTCCGCTATCTTCTGAATGGCGTGGCCGTCACGCTTTCGATTTTCCTCATTCAAAGCGTTGTTGCCCTACCTGCGGCCTATGCATTGGCAAAGCTGAATTTCTGGGGGCGTGATGCGGTGTTCGGGCTGGTCCTGTTCTGCCTCTTGATCCCCGTCCACGCGATTGCATTGCCGCTTTATATCGGGCTGGCAAAGCTGGGGCTGACCAACACTTATGCCGCCCTTGTCGTGCCTTGGACGATTTCGGTCTTTGGAATTTTCCTGATGCGTCAGTTCTTTATGACCGTGCCAGACGATCTGATTGATGCCGCGCGGATGGACGGGATGTCCGAGCTAGCCATCGTCTGGCGGGTCATGTTGCCCACGGCGATACCCGCGCTTTTGGCCTTTGCCATCTTTTCTGTGGTGGCCCATTGGAACGATTATTTCTGGCCGCGCATCGTTGTCACCGGCAACCGCGATCTGTTCACCCCGCCACTGGGTTTGCGCGAATTCAAAGGCGATGGAGACGGGTCTTTCTTCGGCCCGATGATGGCCACGGCCACTGTGATCGTCACACCGCTGATCGTCGCGTTTCTGCTGGCACAGCGCCGCTTTATCGATGGGATCACGCTGTCTGGAATGAAGTAGGGCGCGCCTTGGCCCGCCCTACCCATAGCCCCGAAAGGGGATCATCGCCCCCATTGGGGGAACATCATTGGGGTCTACCAATCGCCAAACCGGACGTCCCCGCCAACTGGAGTAAACATAGTGAAAAATACCGTAACTGCAATGGCTCTGGCGCTTTCTGCCTCTGCCGCTTTCGCCGAAGACAAGGTGACGATCGAGTTCGCCTATCCCTATAGCCACCTGTTTGACGTGACCTACGAAGCGATGATGCCAGCTTTTCAGGCTGCGCATCCGAATATCGAGGTAAAGTTCCGCGCCACTTATGAATCTTATGAGGATGCCACCAACACAGTCCTACGCGAGGCTGTCGCAGGTAATTTGCCAGACGTCACCATGCAGGGTCTGAACCGTCAGGCGCCATTGGTCGACAAAGGCATCGCCCAGTCATTGGCCCCGTTCATTGCTGCGGAGACCAATTTTGAAACAGATGGTTACCATGAAGCGATGCTGTCCCTGTCGACCTTTAACGACGAAGTTTACGGTCTACCGTTCTCGATCTCTCTGCCGGTTGGCTATTACAACATGGATATCCTGCGTGAAGGTGGCATCTCTGAATTGCCAACAACATGGGACGAGGTCATCACAGCCTGTAAAACCATGAAAGCCAATGGCATCGACAACCCGATTTTCTGGGGCTGGAACATCACTGGCAACTGGTTTGTACAGGCCCTGTTATGGAGCCAGGACAAAGCCATCGTCGAAGCAGGCCGCGTGACCATGGACAGCCCTGAGGCACTGGTCGCTCTTGAACAGATGCAGGAAATCTTCACAGAGTGTGAGATGCAGAACCTCGAATGGAAGGCCGCGTTGTCATCTTTCTCTGCGGGTGATGTTGGCATGATGTTCTGGTCCACGTCAGCCCTCGGCGCGGTTGAGCGTAGCCAAGGCGATTTTGAACTTGTCACAGGTCCATTCCCCGGTCTCGACGGCACCCCTAAAGGTCTGCCAGCAGGCGGGAACGCAGCGATGCTGACCTCGACCTCAGACGATCCTGCCGTGCGCGAAGCGGCATGGACTTGGTTGAAATTCATCACCTCTGGTGAAGGTGCTGCAGAAGTGGCTAAGACCACGGGCTACATGCCACCCAACAAGGCCGCAAACGAGATCATCCTCGCCGATTTCTACGACCAGAACCCTAACAAGCAGACAGCTGTGGACCAGCTTCCGCTGTTGCGCGACTGGTTGGCCTACCCCGGCGATAACGGCCTGGCCATCACGCAGGTGATCTATGACGGCATCGAACGCATCGTCACCGGTGACGCCACCGACATGAAAGAGCTTCAGGAAGAATTGGTCGAAGAAATCGCCGACCTACTGCCAAACGGCTAAATCAACCTCTGGTCGCCCTTTCGAGGGCGGCCAGATTTCCATTCTAGAAAGGTCATGTTCATGAAGCTAGTGCATATCTCCGACATTCATTTAACGGCTCCCGGTGAACGCATGGGCGGATTGAACCCCCACAAGCGTTTCGCGCAAGCGCTCGACGACGTGCGATCCCAGCATAGCGACGCAGTGCGGATCATCATCACAGGCGATTTGACCCACTGGGGCGAACCTGCGGCCTATGCGACACTTGTAGATGCACTCAACGATTTGCCCTGTCCTGTGCGTTTGCTGATTGGCAATCACGATGACCGCGCCGCCTTTCTTGCAGCCTTCCCAGATCAGCCCAAAGACTCCGCAGGTTTCATCAACCACGCGGAAACGGTGGACGGCACGCGTTTGATCTACCTTGATACAACAGCCCCCTGCAACCACGCTGGCCACTTCTGCGCCGCGCGGCGCGCATGGCTGGAAAGGGAGCTGAAAGACTGCACCCGCGCGCGTCTGTTCATGCATCACAATGCAATGCCGCTTGGCCTGCCTGCCGAAGACAAAATCGCCCTCGTGCCAGAAGATCGCGCGCCATTGGCCGCGCTTTTGACAAAGTACCGCGACCGCATCGATTACATCCACTTTGGCCATGTCCATGCGCCGGTGCACGGGACTTGGTGCGGGATACCTTTTGCTGCCGTCCGTTCGACAGGAAATCAATCCCTGCCTGATCTGTCCGAACAAGAGCTGCTGCAAGGGGCCCCCATGGCCCCATCCTATGCCGTGATCCTCGCCCAGGATACGGGCACCACCATTCACGAAATCCCTTTCACTTGGGACGGACCGATTTTCAGTTCCGGGACAGAGTGGGACGATTGGGCCAAACCTGTTGCTGCAGAATGAAGTTTATTCATCTCACCGATACCCATGTCATTGGTGAAGGGACGCTCTATGGCCAAGACCCCGCCGCTCGACTGCGGGCCGCTGTGGCATCTATCAACAGGGAACATGGCGATGCGGACTTTGTTGTCCTGACGGGTGACATGACCCATTGGGGCGACGCAGCGGCCTACGAACGGTTTTCGCGCGAAATCGAACAGCTCAACATGCCCGCGCATCTGATGGTGGGTAATCACGACGATACAGCTGCCTTTGGTGCGGCTTTCCCAGAGATACCGCGCGACGAAAACGGTTTCGTCCAAAGCAGCTTTGAAACCCAGTTCGGGCGGTTTCTTTTGTTGGACACAAAAGACCCAGAATCCCATGCGGGCGCTTACTGCCCCGCGCGCCAAGCTTGGTTGGATCGCGAACTAGACCAAACCGACGGCTCGATCTTCCTGTTCATGCACCACCCGCCATTCAAGATCGGCATAGCCGCGATGGACCAGATCATGTTGCCGGATGCTAAGACGTTCTATGATGTTATTGCGCCCCATAAGGCCCGTATCCGGCACCTGTTCTTTGGTCATGTGCATCGTGCGATTTTTGGAAATTGGCGCGGCATTAGCCATTCCTGCATGCGTGGCCTCAACCATCAAGTCGCACTAGATCTGAACGGAACCGTCGATCGTATAAGGGCCAACTGCGAACCACCAGCCTATGGTGTGGTTATGCTTAGCGACGATCAGGTCACAGTTCATTTGCACGCTTTTGCCGACCGCTCAGAGCAGTTTTTCCTATGACATGACCTTGTAGGCTACGCAAAACTGAACGCCACTTGTCAGCCTGCCGGAAAACACCACACTGGCCGGCTTTTCCCCCGTTTAATGCGTAATAAGCCAAACGCTTTGGGTTTTCTGTTAGAATTTGATCGCGGGTGACTGGCGCTTTGTCCCTTTTGCCGCCTTATAGCGATCGTGAGCTGGACATTGGCGCGGCCGCAGCGAACGACAGCTAAGTCCCGCATAGAAGACATTGGTGCAGAATGCAGCGAATGACGACTTTCCGCCGATTCTGTGGAAAAACAGCGTGCTGCTGGCGCAGAAATTGCGGTTTCAAACTGGATGCGAGTGCCTTTCCTGTCATGCTTTGCACCTTTGCTGCGGTGCCGGAAAGATCTTAGCCAGTTTGCGGAGGTTTTGGGCGGTTGCAGCGAGGAGGAATTCGTCATTTGCGCCACATGGGCCACGTAATCGCAATCTTCCCAGTCCAAGGATGCGCTTGAGATGCGCGAAGAGCATCTCGACTTTCTTCCGCAACCGCATTGAGATCGCATATTGCTTGGTTTTGGCGATGTCGCGGGCAACTTGGCGGGCGTATTCATGTTCTTCGCGGGTGATCTTGCGGGCATCAGCTTTTGGACAGCACTTCATCTTCAATGGGCAGGCTTGGCAGGTGTGTTTCAGGGCCTGATACTTGGCTACACCTTTGCCAGTGGGGCCACGGTTCGGGTCTGAGTAGTTGCGGCGGAACTGCTTGAGCGGTTCGCCTTCGGGGCAGATATATTGGTTGTTCTCGGCGTCCCATTCGAAGTCGGTGCGAGACCAAGTGCCGTCGGTGCGCCCCGCTTTATCCAGAACAGGAATGTGGGGTTTGATATCGCGATCAACGAGCCATCCAAGCATGGGTCCTGATCCATAGGCGCTGTCAGCAATCAATCGTTCGGGGGCCAAGTCATGCCGGTCCTTGATCCGGTCCAACATAGTGCGCACAGACCCGACTTCAGCCTGCCGGATCGATCTTGTGCCTTCGACGTCGACGATCACGCTGTGATCAGTGTCGATCAAGTAATTGGTGGAATAGGCAAAGAAGGCGGGCCCTTTGCGGGCTGCAGTCCACTGGCTGGCGGGATCGGAATGGGATGTGAACTTGGGCTCGACCTCAGATGCAGCGCCGAAAGCGGCATCGTCCAGAACATCGTGATACTCACGCACGGCGCGCGGAGCATCCTGTGGCGTAATTGCTGATGTGTCCCAATCTTCCTTCGGCGTTGAGTTTTGTTTGTTGGCGTCAGCTTCGATCAAACTGGCATCTGCCGCAAAGCGCTGGCCGCTCACGAGACCGTCCGCAATGCAGCGCGCCACAGTCGTTTCAAACAAGTGGCGCAAAAGATCACTGTTACGGAAACGCCCATGCCGGTTCTTGGAAAAAGTCGAATGGTTCGGCACAGGATCAGCAAGATCAAGACGGCAGAACCAGCGGTAAGCAAGGTTCAGATGAACCTCCTCACACAGACGTCGTTCCGATCGGATACCAAGGCAATACCCAACCAAAAGCATGCGGATCAGCAGCTCTGGATCAATCGATGGGCGGCCCGTGTGGCTGTAAAATTCTGCAAGATGTGGACGGATACTGCTTAGGTCAACAAACCGGTCAATCGAACGTAGCAGGTGATCTTGAGGCACATGATTTTCAACAGAGAACTCATAAAACAACGCGCCTTGCGCCTCCTGCTTTGGTCCCATCATCGCCAACCCTCCTGCTCGTTAGAAGAATTGAACCAGCAGATTGAGCTTCGATCAAGGGAGAGTTTTTCAACAAAATCCGCCCACCGTAACAATCGCCTAGGGCTCCCACGGCAGTACCTTTGGCATTCCTTCTATCACTACAACCTCCCGCAGCATTCCGCCGGCCTGCAGCCCCTCTTTGATCCAGCCCAGAGCTTTCATCCAATCACGATACCCCCTCCGTGCGGCCTCAATTTGCTCTGGATAGGGTTGATAGGTCACTGGACAGGCCCGCACCTCAACGGTCCGCCACTTCCCGCGTGACAATACCCGCTCGGTCCCGACAACCACAGTCGTTGCATGATCCCCATACCGATTACGCTTCATCTCGAACGGTACACATTGCGGCACCGCCCCGGGCATCCAGTCCGGCGTCAGCCCAGCGCGGGCAAGCTCGGCCACGTGTATTGCCATGCGCTTGCCACCAAGATCATCAGGCATTCCGGCAACCGTGGCGGCGATCACTTCGGCATCCTCATGGGTGTAGCTGTCTTTTTTGTAGCGCCCGCCGTCAATCTGGCAGCCCAGCGCTGCCCGCTGCATAAGCACGTACTCCAACCCAAAACCATACCCCTGCCGATGTGCCCGCTCGGGATCAGGCGGCTCAGGAAGCTCGAGCTGTGCGCGTTCGGTACGGAAGGTCCACTCCAAGGCCTGTTGGACGGCCATTACACGCTTTGGGCGCCCACTACGTGACTGGAGGCCTTGTTCCTGCGGTGAGGCGAGGGGGCGCCCATGCAGCTTACGATCAAACCGGCTCACAGCACACCCCGCATCCTCAGCTGGTCATGGGTCACCAACTCACGCTCCAGCATGGCTTGGCACATGGCGGTGCTGATCATGCTGGGTGGTAGGTAGCCGGCACCCTTCACGCGCTTGGCATAGAAGGCAGCCAACTCATCGATGCTGGGCGCAGGCCCTGAAGCTGCCTTTCCCCGCAGTCTTTTGCCGTCCTGGCCCTTTGATCCCTTTGAAGTCGTTTTGCGCTGGGCAGCGCGCTGCATGAGGCGATCCAATGCCTTGGGCCCGTCGGGAGGCTCGGGGTGGTCCTGCCTCGACGTCCCGGCGGTTTCGAGGATCTCCGCCTCGCTCAGCCTGAGCTCACCAATCCACCGTCGAACGTGCTCTCGCGGAGGCCAGCCCTGCCACCAGCCAGGAAGAGGTCCGTCAGGATCGAAGCCCAGCGCTTTGAGCAGCTTGCCAAAAAAAACATCAAATGCGGTTTCGCGCGCTTGCGCGTGCTCCTCCTCCTTTACTGATTTACTTAAAGGTTCCCTTACAGGGTTAGTGTCCCATTTTGAGACACGGGAATCGCCATTTTTGAGACACGGGTTTGGGCCAAAGTGAGACACGGACCCGTGTCCTGTTTCGAGACACGGCGGGCCTTGCGTAGGATGCCCTTGCCCCCCATTGCAGTAGGAAGTTTCTCTGTCTCGTCCGTGTCCCAAATCCAGACACGGGTTTTTTGCCGGGTTTTGCGATGCGGATGATGCATCCTCAGGGTGGTTGGACGGGGCTGTGTCACCTGCATCCGTAGCAATGTTTCCATCCAGGGGTGGGCTTGATGCTCGTGCGCCATCTTTGAACTCAAACCCCAGCAGATACCGCGTGGGGCGCTGCTGTCCGGTCTTGGTATCGACGATGCGCACACGCTTGATCAAACGGCGGGCTTCCAATTCGTCGAGATGCCGGTTCAGCGTTGCGCGCCCGATTTCACAATCATGCGCCAGGCGCGCTTGTGTCGGAAAACAGCCAAAGTCGGGGTTGAACCGATCACAGAGATGCCAAAGCACGATTTTGGTTGTGGGCTTCAGCCCGCGCTGCTGGATGGCCCAGTTGGTGGCGGCGTGGCTCATGGTGCGCTTCTCACGATAGGAGAGGCTACACGCGTTGTGAACCCGTTATCTGCCAGGGCGCCCAGCGCGTCATCAAGCGAGCGCACCAGTGCCCACCCAAAGCCCTGTGCCAAGACCGTGTCACGGAATGCCTCCTGCGCAGGACTGAGACGGCCTTTCAGCGACTTCAGCTCAAGAAACAGGACGCGACCCTCGCAGAGCACCATCAGATCGGCAAAGCCGGCATGGACGCCCATCCCAACGAGGATCGCTTGCTTGCGCGCCCCGCGTGGCCCAGCCTCAGACACTTCATTGGCGCTGTGGTGGATAATTGTGCCTTGGGGGAGGGCAAAGTGCAGCGCGCTCACAACAGCGCGCTGCAGGTCCGCCTCAGGCGTTCCGCGTCGCTTCATGAGCGGCCCTCCCTGTCCAGCGCAGGAAGCCGCCCTGGCGTCTTGGCGTCGAGGACCACGAGCAGGATGCGGGCGTCCTCGCGCTCCTCAGGCGTCGCGCCGTGTTTGACCAGCACAGTGCAGGCAAGGCGCAGCAGATAGTCGGAGTGATGTGCTACGTCCGCAATCACAATCCGCGCCTCGCGCAGGCGCTCTTCGATCCAATCCGCGCGCACAGCAGCGCGCTTCTGTGTTCTGGTTTTGCCGATGTATCCCATCAGCGCCGCCCCCGTGTGCGTATAGGGCGCTTGGTGTCCGGGCTTGGATCTTGTTCCTGCGCGTCAATCCACGCGAGCACTGAGCTGCGGCGATAAAGCACCCGGCGTCCTGCCTTCACGCTGCTTGGTCCTTTGCGTTGTCTGTGCCATCGCCCGAGCGTGTCCTCGGTGACACAAAGCTCCCGTGCCAGTTCAGCCCGGGTCATCCACGCGCTTAGAAGGGGGACATGTGTAACTGAGGTGCTCGGAAGGGGATCTACGGATATGTCCATGGTCTGCTCCTGTTTGAGACTGCCGATGCGGGGCAGCGCCGTTTTGACGTCAGAGCATGAAGGTAGGGGGTGGCGGGGAGGCAGAAGGTGGCGGAAGTCGCCACCTAATTATGCCACCCCAATAAATGTTGGTGTTTTGAGCAGTTTGATTAAGTCTCAAAATCGGGGCCTAAAGTGGCAGATGAGAGTCAAGAACAAAATATGAACAAAGACGGCAAAGTTTGTTTGTGAATCGCCGGTTCATGCCCGATGTTCAAACCGTTCCCCAAGTGGAAGCCGTCCAACGCAGTCAGGTGTCCTGGCCGCGTACGTGATTGGTTTGTCTAAATGTGGGGGGCATCCCAGGGGGTTGGCTGCACCGGTTCTGCGATGCGGCTGCGAGATTTAATGTGAAGGAACAGATATATGGGGCTACCAGAACGGGTATTTTATACAGTGCAAGAAGCGTCGGTGCGGTGGGAATGCCGTTTGACGGATTTGGGCGGTTGGGCTGCCAAAGGTCACTTTGCTATTGTGACCACGATCGCGTCTCATCAAAGCCGCACCCAGCGCTTTGATGGATTTGTTTCAATTTCAGTTGGAGATATCATGCCGCTTTTGAGACAGGGTAGGCGGGCTTTGGTTGAGGTGCCGCTTGGGCGGGTGCGTCCCTTGGAGCAAGAGATATGGATCGAGTTTGCGCCGGGCAGTGACGACGCACCCAATGTGCACCTGGAAGACCTGTTGATCCTTGCGGAAGATGTCTATCGGTTTGAAGCAGAACATGATCTGTCGCGGCGACCAACAGCGGGGGTTGGTGCCCCCAAGCGATATGACTGGGAAAGTATGTATGCGGCGCAAATTGTTCGTATCCACAATGAAGGCTTACCGGAAAGCCAAACGGCCTGGGTAGCGGAGATCCAAGAGTGGTTTGCAAGTGAGGCAGGTGGGGTGGATGTGCCTGATGAGCGTACAATACGGCGACGTCTCGCGCCCATTTGGAAGGCTCTGACCCAGACCTAAGGTTTGCATGGTTCCAAAGCGGGTAGGGTCGTTTGGGCGGGGTGGCGTAATTGTGACAGAACTTCAGCCACCTTCCGCCTCCCTGTCCAAGCATGTCGACGTTTAACTTGATTGAGCCGCGCTTATACGCGTCATGGCAGCTCAAAGAGGGATTGAACGATGACACAAAGGATTAAGCTGACCGAAAAGATCGTCCGAGATGCAGAGCCAATACCCGGGCGTGACTATCAGATATTTGACGGGGAGCTGCGCGGGTTTGCTGTGTGTATCTACCGAGGGGGTGGGCGGGCGTTCACCATCGATTATCGGTATGCGGGGCGCCAACGCAGGATGACGCTGGGACGTTGGCCGGATTGGTCCGTTGCCGCCGCACGCGAGCGGGCGAAGCTGCTCAGGCGCGAAGTCGATGCGGGTATTGATCCGCTGGCAGAACGGGGCGCTTTGCGTGAGGCTCCCCGGATCTGTGATTTGATTGCGCGTTATGAGGCAGAGCATTTGGTCCGCTTGGCACCAACCAACGCAGCGGATCAACGCTCGATGATGACCAAGCTGATTGGGCCGGAATGGAACAATCGCCTTGTTGAGGACATTACGAAGTCAGATGTTGAGCGTTTGCTGGCTAAAATCGCTGAAGGGCGGGCGCGCCCGTCCAAGGCCAAGCCGAGCAACCGTGCGCGTAGACTGCAAGGCTCGAAGCCCACGCCTATCCGTGCAAACCGCGTGGGCGAGGTGCTGCGCAAAATGTTCAACCTGGCCATAGAGTGGGAGTGGCGCACAACCAACCCAGCCAATGGGTTCTATCGCCGGATTGAGAGCCCGCGCGAGCGGTTCTTGACCAAAGACGAGATCGAGCGGTTGGCTGCGGTCTTGGAGAGAGCCGAAGACCAGCGCGCGGCGGGAATTATCCGGCTTTGCATGTTGACGGGAGCACGCGTGGGCGAGGTGCGCCAGTCCCAGTTTGAACAGTTCAATCTAGATTTGATGGTCTGGTCCAAGCCTGCGGCAACTACAAAGCAACGCCGTGTGCACCGCGTCCCAATCTCAGCAGATGTGGCTGCACATGTTCGCCAGCGTCAGCTGATTGTGCCCAAGGGCAACCCTTGGCTGTTTCCTGGTGATGTTCCAGGGCAGCCGGTGAAAGAGATACGCAGGTTCTGGACCCGCGTGCAGCGCGAAGCTGAACTGGCGGACGTGCGTATCCATGATTTGCGCCACACCTTTGCCTCGCTGCTGGTCAGCGGTGGCGCGTCGCTTGAGATGATCGGCAAGCTGCTCGGTCACACTCAAATGCAAACCACGCAGCGCTATGCACATCTGCTTGATGCACCTCTTAGGGCTGGGGTGGATGCTGTCGCTGAAGTGCTGCGCCCAAAGCCACGGTTGGTTGAAAGTGTCGATGCGTCGCTCCTTGTGTGACCGCACGCAGCTTCGCCGTATCCGACACCTCCATGCCGCCATACTGCGATTTGAACTTATAAAATGTCCCTTGGCTCAGTCCGTACTTGCGGCACACGTCCGCAGTCGGCATCCCAGCTTCTTGTTCTTTGATCATCCCGATAATCTGTGAAGTGGTCCTACATTTTAGGACAGGCTTGCGGCTCAGCTAAGATGCATCTGGGTTAGGTTTCATGCCGCGTGGTTCATCTGTAGCGCATCAAAGTATGCGTTGTCGGGCGTTCCTTTTTCAAGCGCAGTATGTGGCCGCTCAGCGTTGTAAAATCCGATCCAACTGTCGATGAGGCGTTTGGCCTGGAACCCGTCCTGCAATTCATGCAAGTATACAGCCTCCTGCTTCAAAGACCGCCACAGCCGTTCGATGAAGATATTGTCGAGATACCGGCCGCGCCCATCCATTGAGATTTTGACATCAGCCTCAGTCAAGGTCGTGATCCAAGCAGTACCAGTAAACTGCGATCCTTGATCGGTATTCATGATCTCCGGCTTGCCATATTTTGCGATGGCTTCGTTCAATGCCTCAACGCAGAAGCTGGCGTCCAGCGTGTTCGAGAGCCGCCATGCCAATATCTTGCGCGTGGCCCAATCCATGATCGCGACCAGATACAAGAACCCACGGCGCACTGGAATGTAGGTGATGTCGCTGCACCAAACGTGGTTTGGCCGCGTGATCGGCAACTTCCTCAAAAGGTAGGGATAAATGCGGTGCTGCGGGTGCTTCTTGCTGGTGTTAGGTCCTTTGTATATGGCCTGTAATCCCATGAGACCCATTAATCGGCGCACACGGTGGCGACCCGCTTGGAACCCATTTCGGGGCAGATAGGCCGCAATCTGGCGACTGCCAAAGAACGGGTACTTCGTAAGCACCCGGTCAATTTCATTCATCAGCTCCAGTGTCTGAGCATACACACCGACTGGCACATAATACAGCGATGACCGGCTAATCTTCAGCAGTTTGCATTGGCTGGCAGGCTCAGATCCGTATGATCCCGATGGATCATAGTCTTGCGTTCACTCGGGCTCATCGCTTCAGCCCTTGTGACAAAAAATCGTTTTCGACCGCCAACTTTCCGATCTTCGCATGAAGTTCTTTGACCTCGGCCTCGTTGTCTTCCGCTCGTCTGACCTTATCAGAAAACACGCCCGCCAGCCCATCAATGGCCTGCCGTTTCCATGTCGTCACCTGTGTTGGATGAACCTTGTGCTTGGCTGCAATCTCTTGCGCTGTGCGATCTCCACGAAGCGCCTCAAGCGCTACCGCGGCCTTAAACTTGTCTGAAAAACTGCGTCTCTTCGTCATTTGTGTATCCTGTATTCAAGGTTGGATACATCTTAGCACGCTGTCCAGTTTTGCCGGACCACTTCAAACCTGGCTTTATCGGCAGCGCCATCTCCATTTAGATCCGCATCGATTTCTAAAAAATTCGCAAACTCTTTAAGATCTGTGTTCTGATCAAGACATTGTAATGGTCTTTTCTTTTCTAATGCTTCGAGGTGGGTATTATAATGGAAAGCAATGCATGATGACCGGCCTTCGCAAGCATTCCTCCTTGCCAGCCAATTAGTCTGAAGCTTCACCTCGTGTGGCTCTCGATCGCGCGACACCCACAATCCCCCCATCAACTCATCCAAGGCACTCAGCTCAGGATCGCTACAAATAGCTATCTCAGTCTCAGTCGTAGCTTTGTTGCAGTCAAAGCTGGCAGCCTTACCCACACTTCCGATGCCCACTGAAAGCAGCAGAGCTAGACCAACCAATCTTAAGTACTGAAGCATAACCCAACCTTTCCTGTATGGAAAAACACCATTTTATAAGTGCATTTAGGTTTAAATAAAAAGTAATTACTCGACACGCTCAATCAAATCATACATCAACGAGATATTAGTGTGATTAAAGCTCAACTCAGGTAAATTATCTACGTGCAAAACGTGTTCAAAATTCTCTCCGGGATCAATATTTTTTCCCCTTACTGTCTGCACTTCTTCTGAACCATTATCATACTCGATCTTAAGTAACTTGTTCTCAAAATCCAGGACAGTCGTTTCAAACAAATGAACATTTCTAGCGTAGTATAATTTCGAATATTTTTTTAAAATAATTTCATCTTCATT
The DNA here is from genome assembly GCF_001458315.1 of Thalassobacter stenotrophicus. Classification (GTDB taxonomy): domain Bacteria; phylum Pseudomonadota; class Alphaproteobacteria; order Rhodobacterales; family Rhodobacteraceae; genus Thalassobacter; species Thalassobacter stenotrophicus. The sequence goes on from NZ_CYRX01000032.1 coordinate 178,837, forward strand.
TATTTTAAAGGTAAAATTTTCTCCGCCTGCCCCCCAACCACCGGCAGACCTCATGAAAGAGGTATTCAACTCCAATGAGTGATCTCCTAACTCAGAAAGATCATATTCCAACATAAGACAACTATCATCCATATGAGGGAGAAGTGAGGCATTGTAGTCGATCAATCTCCAATCTGATGTGCGATGCACGGTAATGATATAAGAGATTGGATGGTATGTTTCAGAAAAACAGCCGTAATCCTCAGTTTCGTTGGTATTGTGTACCCAGACAATTACAGTCTGGCCAATCTCAGAAAGCACTAATCGTCTTTCGATGGTCCATCCAAAATCTTGTGAGGCTCTGCTAGGCTTATATAAGCCGTAAAAATCTCCAAGCCTAGTGAGATATGCTTCTGTCAAACATGCGCTAAGCCCAAAACAATTGGTCTGAACCTCTTCAATCCATCTAAATTGATTGTCTCGCAGAGCGGTCCTTTCAAATGCAGGGAAATCGAACGTGTCTGTTTCAAAAGAAAGGTCTTCAGAACTGAGGTTAATTGAGTATTTTAATTGGTACAGCGATGACATCAACTCATCCAAAGCACTCAACTCAGGATCACTACAGATAGCTATCTCAGTCTCTGTTGTAGCCTTGTTGCAGTCAAAGCTGGCGGCAGCCGCAATGCTTGGGACTCCCATGACTAGCATTAGACATATAAAGAGCTGTCTGATCATCTGCATTGCCTCCAGGTGCGTTGATTGCTCATCAATCTATTAGCAAGGAGAGGGCGTTGCAAGGAGCCGCCCCAACGCCAATCGGACCCATATTAGCCCCCATTAATTCTTGATAGTGTCTTGATTTGAAGACATGCGCATGGAGGCCGTGCTGATGTATTTTCCGCTCGATCAGTATCATCTCTATCAATCGCCAACCCCACACTCAAATGCAAACCACGCAGCGCTACGCACATCTGCTTGATGCACCTCTTAGGGCTGGGGTGGATGCTGTCGCTGAAGTGCTGCGCCCAAAGCCACGGTTAGTTGAAAGTGTCGATGCGTCGCTCCGTGCGACAAGCGCCCACACAAGAAGTGGCTGAGTTGCGTTAGTCCACGTTCACGGTGAAAATGTTTAGGTCTCGGGCGGTCAGAAATTAGATTGGCGAAGACGCGACGTCTATTCTACAATTTGTGTTGCCATTTGGCTTTGAATGAGCTCGTCCTCAACGAGGACATAAATGTCGTTAGGCGGTGTCGTAAGACTGTGGATCATGACGCCTGGATCAATACCCATTTCGATTAAGTGCGCCATTGTTCGACCTTGCCCCCGCTGAATATTCTCGACGGCGAGAAAAACAGGCATAAAGCCCGGCGTTTCGTAATAGTGTTGATGAAGCCCTACAATGCCCTCTCGGGAAACGCGCCTTTCAATGCCTCCAGCCAGTATATATGGGCAAGCGGATAGGCATATCTCAAGCGCAGACAGTTGCGTGTTGAACTCCTGCTCTCGTATAATACGGCCTATTTGCAGAGCTTCATCAACGATGCCGCCTGTGCTGTTTACCGCGATTACTTCTGGTGGAGAGGCTAAAGTTTCCAGATAGGCGCTGAACCGGTTTGCGTCGCCTTGCGCGATCTCGCCGTGCATGTGCAAGACACTATTCAAATCGGAACTTTGGTGTATGGAAAAGACTAATCGCGTTGGCTGATCCGCGGCCAGATCAATGGTGTGGTCCAGATCTGTATCGGGCGTCTCCACACGTGGCAGAACTGGTTGGTATTTGCGGACTTGGTCGCCCGGCGACACGGGGCTCTCGATCGAAAGCTTTGGGGATGTCCCGGCGAACTCCCAACGCATACTCACATCCGCTGCAATCAGCAGCCCAACTATCACTAATTGAACTGCTAAGACCAGTTTAAGCCAATTTCCTATCGTCAGAAAACGGCTGTTTTGGAAAATTCGGTACACAGGCTAGTCCGCCTTGGATGCATTATCGTCTTGAGCGGCCTCGCTTCCTCGGACACGCCGTAAAATCTCGGTATCCATGTCGTTCATGGACATTTCCACTTCCCTCATGGCACTCACGGCCGCTCTCAGATCGGCTAGAGTCAAAGTTTCTTCGATACTGAGACCATCCCGGCCATTTCTGATTGCTGCCTGAGTGACAGCTAAGACGAAAACAAGAACGCCGGGAAGGAGGTCAATGGCAATGGCTCCGGCCCAAGATGGAACAAAGTTGCCAGCATACCGGATTACGGCGTCTGCACTGGAAATCGGATTATAGGCGGTTTCTTGCGGTGGCTCCATTGCGAGCACTTCGCCTGCAGCTTGCCCCAGAGTTTGGCTGCGTTGGTCCAATGCATCCAAAACTGACCCGATTGTAGAAGATTGGGCCTGTCGTACGCTGGTGGTTTGTCCGTCGAGCTCGGGTAGAACGACTGAGGCTGGCAAATCTTCTGCTGCGCGAGCAACCAGAAGTGCTACTGAGAATTGGTTTAAGTTTGAGATGACACCGGCCAGCCGAACGCTTTCTTCAGAAAAAGCTACTGAACGTTGCTCGACCGGCCCCGGGGCTACCGTAAGCCCGCGCATCCGACCAAGGATTTCATTTCCCTGTTCGTAGGCATCCACGATCAATGGTTGTTGTTCGGAGATTTGCTCCTCTAGGCTTTGCAGCTCTTCTGTCTTTTGCCGTAGGACGCGATAGACTGCACCTTCTCCCGCGGTGCCGGATAACTCGCCTGAGCGTTCTTGTTCTGCGAGCGCTTCAAAAGCTTCGCGTGCGCGGCGGACCTCTCGTTCTAAAGCTTGTGCAGAAAGGGCGATGTCATGAGCTTGTTCCAACGCAGATTGATAGCCTCGAACCGTGCGTTCAAGATGCTGCTCAACCGCAGCTGACCCTGCAAGTGCGGCGGCATTGAGCCAACTCGACATTGCAATGATTGCCAGAGACCCGACCATCGTGGACACCGTAAGCCCGATAAATCCGCCGGCCGTACGCATTGAAGGCAGCAATCGGAGCATGTAACTCCAAAATACAAAGATCCCGACGGACACAGCGACAGAATAGGCCACTGCGGCGAAAAAACTCATGGCACCAGTATCTTCAAGTAATGATGTAACTCCAAGGTACGTGTACACACCCGATGCAATCGCCAGAACCCCAAGAGCGGCCGGTGTAAAAGTGTCGAGCCATGCTAGGTGCCCCTCTAACTCTTTTGCTGTGCGCAAACCTTTGGTCTCTGCAGCTGTCAGCCGTCGATTCGTATCGCCCATCGAATATTCCTTCAGTGATTGGCTAGCAGTAGCGTGCTTGGGTCAATCGTGACCTGGCACCAGCGGGTTCGAGTGATCTGTAGCGTCCCCCGGAATAGCGCCTACAGTCGAGAGCGTTTCCGTTCTCAATAATTATTGCTCCAACGTCTGCCCATTGGCCATCAACATTGATAAAGCACGTGCCGACCCAACGGTCATAGGTTCGTTTGCCGTTAAGCTCGCAAACAACGCGTTTCCCCTTTAGAAGACGTTCCATGAATGACTTGGCATCACGACCGTGAAGTGTGGTGGTTTCTGGCGCATCTACGCCATTTAAGCGGACTGGAGTGCCTGCTACTACAATTGTGTCTGCGTCCCGTACGTAAGCTGTGCCGTCTACCTCTCTCGCCTCGGCTGAGGAAGTAGCAATAGTCAGTGCTAAGGCCAAAGTGATCTTAAGATGTTTTTTAATTCCCAATTCGACTACTCTTTTTGCAATGATAACGATGCAATGCATCAGGTGCCGCTAAGTCTTAAATTGGTATCCCATATTGACGTACACGTCGAGCCTGTCGTCTAAACGAAGTATTTGATTGCTTCGCATTAAGGCTTGAGGTTGTTCCACAAAGGAAAATTCACGGGCAATTAACCTTGTCTCAGCGCGACGAAAACGCCACGGATGCGCACTGCCAGCATTTGCATCACAGCTTCTATTAGCTGTTCGTCAGCGGGACGCATCTTTCGAGGCGATTAACAAGCCGATCGTCTACATCAACGCCACATCAACCCGCGAATGCATGTTCCGTGCAGGGTTTGTGGCTGAATGACGGTCAATGCGTGCCAATATCAGGTGAAAAAGATTGAGAGATCAAAGGGTTTCTGTCTAAGCTTTTGAATTTAAGAGGTTATTTAAGTCGCCTGCATATGGGCTCATAACCTGAAGGTCGTAGGTTCAAATCCTACTCCCGCAACCAAATAACTACGCCAAATCAAATGCTTAGAGCCCGACTTAATCAGTCGGGCTTTATGCGTTTGTTTCATGTCAACGCCATGTCAACGTTTGGCGAGTCGCACCCTCCGAAAAGCCGTAATCATTGATAATCAGCCGCGCTCAGCGGTGACCGATGATGTTCAGCTGCATTGAAACGGATTGGCTCGGCCAGCTGATGGCGACGATCGTGATCACTCCCAGCCTATTCTCCGCAGAGAATGCGGAGAATAGATCAGATAATCTCCGCACAGCACGCTTACTCTATCCAGGAACGTTGGCTAGAACTGAAATGTGAAAAGTTCACTGTGAGCGCGAGAGTCAGCTGTTGATCTCAGTTTCGAACGCTTCGATCGTAGCGAGGATTTCATCGAACTTTGGTGCGTCACCGATGATCATTTCCCGCATGCCAGCATAGTCTTTTCGAAGCGCGGCGGCGAGGTTGGCGTTCGGTACCAAGCGCAAGGAGCCGGGCTTGGCCTCATCGTAGTTTGCCCAGGCGGATTTGAAAAATACCGATTTGTGATGTGCGACTTGGGTCAGCAAATCAAGCTTTCCGAGGGCTCGCTTTTTGGCCTCATGCCCAATCAGTTGAGCCATATCGTAGTAATGGCGGGACATGCGATCTGCGAGGGGTTTGGTTGCATCTTGGTGGAACAGCATATGCAAAATGGTGGCTTTCTCCCAGAACGTGCGCTCGACCCCTAACACTTTTACGCCGACCAGACCGTCTGCTAGAAGATCTGGAAAAGCCTGATGCAAGTACGGCGCAATCTCGATCTGCTCGGCAGGCAATTGGACGCCACGGGCGCCGAACTCAAAGCGTACAACCGGTTTGACATAGCCCGCAGCGTTTTCTGCCAATGTAGGGTAGGTGAAGAGAATGGTTTGCGGGTCGTTTGGATCAACCGATAGGGTGAAGCTTTGTTCTAGACTGGAGCCAAACGCTGTTTGAATCTCGGCCAGCAGTGGGCCACCGACGGCTTCTTTCGCTGCTTCCTCCAGTTCCTGAAGCACCCTTTTCTGTTTCTTGCCCTTCATGTCTGGGCCTTCTGGGTCACGGTCGCCTACAAACCCGAGTCGTTTGCGGTCAAGCGAGAGGTCCACGTCCTCAGAGAAGCGGTGGATCACGTCATAGGCTTTGGACAGGGAGGTTCCTCCCTTGAAGATCAACTGCTTGCCGATAGTTGGCAGTGCAAAGAGTTGCTTGAGGGACCAGCAAACCCAGAAATCTTTTTCGATGATTGCCTTTGACATTCCAAGCCGCGCTGCAGTTTCTTGAAAGGCTTCATCTCTAAGGTCAGGCGCGTCGTTGGCGAAATTTTCCATGCTTAAGCGTTTGACACAATCTGTTGAATAATGGGTTGCATCCATGCAGGAACGTGCCTGCTTTGATTTGCCAAAAGCTTCAGATCATTATCGTCCAGTGCGCGTGCAAGCTGGTCGACGACTTGAGTGTTCACACGGTCTTTGCCGACATAACGCAATGCCTGGAAGACAACCCCGGTTTTCTGGCCTGCGCCGACGAGCGTCTTGGAGGACGCGTTCCGGAATTGGATGACTTGCCGTCCAACTTTTTTGGTGCGGGTCGGACCGTCGGTCATATAGGTCGGCTTGGAGGGTACCTGAGTGGAAAGGCCCAACTGATTAGCAGCCATCGAAGGAGATGGTTGCAAGATCTGACCGTCCTTTCGTGCGACAGCCTTTGCTATGTCATCTGCGGAAGGCGACAGAAATCCGAAGCGCGGGCTCTTCTTTGGGTAGTCATACAGCCCCCGTGTCAGCCGCCGGATCACACCTTGATCCGCAAGGCGTGATAGGGCCTGATCTACGCTTGCGCGGGATCCTATACCGAGAAAGTCGCTGGGTGCGAAGATGGCCCCACGACCTTTGTCAATGATCCGTTGTTTGATGCTTGAAGTGATCATGCTTATGCCCTCTGTCAGAAAATACGGTATATTTTTCTGAAAATCAATAGGTGACAGGGCGCCTCTTGGGGCATCGCTTACATCGATAGTTTTCAGAGAGCCTCAGCTATGAGCAACGCGGCTGACCGCTCGGGCGAGCCAGGTTGGAAACTGTGGTGCTGCTGCGACCAATTCGGAAAACGAGGCGCCTGGGATTTTACGCTTGAGCGTCTTCAGTGCGCCTTCGGCCTGTTCAGGGCCCAACCATGCTAGCGCACGGACCACTTGCCCCGACGGCCGATTTGCAAGAGCAAGTTGCCAACGCGGAGCATGCCGCAGTTCGACCTCTTGTTTACCGATGGACAGCGTCCGGCTACGGCCAGAGGTGAAATACACGGACCGTATAGGAACCTGGGTCGTCAGCCCTAGAGCGTTGGCCGCTGCTGCACCGCTGGGAACAATGACTTCCCCACGCTGAGCCGCCAACGCTTCAATGGCTTGATCAATCGAGGGCGCTCGAACGCCGAACCGTCCCTTCACGGGGCGCATGTAGATACCGCGGCCAGCACGAATAAGCTGACCGCGTTCGGTAAGGCGTTTCAGGGCCTGATCCACGCCTGCGCGACTGCCAAGGTGCAGAAGGCCTTTCGCGGCCAAGGCAGCCCCCTCAGGGAGTTGCTCGGCATGTGCCATGATTTGTTCGCTTAGGTGTTGCATGCTACCTCTTGTGTCAGAAACATAAATAGTTTTCTGACAGTTTGCAACTGCCAGCACTCCAGAGCGCGCTAAGTGGCGTTCTCCCTTTGTCTCGGCTATGCTTCAAGTATGGATTTTGTTTTCTACGATCTTGAAACCACGGGGATCTCCCCCGAGTTTGACCAGCCGCTGCAGTTCGCCGCGATCTGGACGGATGAGAATTTTGTGGAAAAGGATCGGGTCAACATCCGCTGCCGGTTGGCGCCCCATATTTTGCCCTCACCGCAAGCGTTGGTTGTGACCCGCGTCACCCCTGATCAGTTGACTGACCCAAACCTACCGTCGCTGTTTGAGTTTTCGCAGCAGGTGGCCGAGTTCACCGAACGATGGGCGCCGGCGATTTGGGTTGGCTACAACACGATGAAGTTCGACGAGGAGGTGCTGCGGCAGACCTTCTACCAGAACCTGTCGCCGAACATTTACGCCACGCAGTTCAATGGCAACACGCGCTTTGACATTTTGCCTGCTGTCTATGCCGCTTATGCCCGTCACCCGGATCTACTCGTCTGGCCCACCGATGGCACTGGCCGACGGAGCTTCAAGCTTGATCGGCTGGCGCCTGCAAATGGCTTTAATGCCCACAACGCTCATGATGCCCTGGGGGACGTTGAGGCGACCATCCATATCGCGCGCCTAATCGCAACGCATAGCCCAGCGCTTTGGTCCGAGTTGGTCGACAACGCTCATAAGGCGCGTGTGCAGGCAAAGCTAGAAAGCTTCCGGCCCTATGAGCTGGTCACGCGCTTTGGCGGCGGTGAGCCGCGATCCTACGTCGGCTGTCTCTGCGGGTACTCCCACGGCAACAGCGCGCAAGCGGCGTTTTTTGATCTGGATGCTGCTGACCCATCTGATTTCCTCGAGGCCTCGGATGAGACGATCTTCGCCGCAGTGGATGCCACGCCAAAGATCATTAGGGGCGTGTCCACAAATAAGGCCCCCGCGTTCCTTGAACACACAGCGCCCAGCGCAGAGCATCTGCGCCGAGCGACGGTCATAGCCAACGCGCCTGAGTTTCGTCAGCGTGTAGGCGCGGCAATGGCCGCTCGCTTCGTCGAAGATCCCGACGCCCCGCCCAAGCCGGTTGAGCGACAAATCTATGGGGAATTCTACTCCAACGCCGACAAGCAGCTTTTGCAAGAGTTTCAGCATGCAACCTGGCCGCGCCGCCAAGAAATCGTCGCAAGCATTTCAGATACTCGGCTGCGTCAGCTCGGTCGGCGGCTGGTGGCGTTTTACAGCCCAGAGCTTCTGACAGCAGAAGAGCTGGCGCTTTTCAAAGCCTATCTGCGTGATAAGTGGTCGGCGCCCGACGTCCCTGAAACCGAATGGATGACCTTCGAAAAAGCGGAGGCCGCACTATGCGATTTGCGTAATGCCGTCGCTGCAGAACCCCGCGAGCTTGACGCGATTGCGTCATTTTTAAGGGGAACGTGCGCGGGTGGTGCCTAGGAACATCAACACTTACAGTATTCGGGGCCCTATATCTCGCCTTGGGTAACCGGCAGAAAAAGAAAAATCCACAGTACGAATGCCGCAACTGTGGGGGGACGGGGGCTCCGCGATTTGGATGGGTTATGGTAGCCTTGCACTGGCTCCATTTGTAGGTTGGGCGGGAAGCGGTAGTTCGCTTCGCCAGGCATGAATGGCAGCTGAGCAGAGCTTCCAACCAGATCATGTGAGCGAAAGACAGGCATGTATCGCGCGAGGCAAATGGATTCGCAGGCGCACACGACGAGAGTTGCTTTTCAGTGTGATGGGCTGCATCCTCATATAGACCCTTACTAAAGCCACGTGAGAGTATTGTGTTAGACCAGACATTTTCTGCAATGAACCTCAGGAGAATATCCGAGAGAGAGAAGCGGCGAGGAAGAGTTCGAGATCTCCACTTCTTCGAGTCTGTGAAGATGAAGACAGAAGAACTAAAGCAGGCAAATCACGATACCAAAGAATTTAGGCGTCTTCATCCCGGAAAATACTCAGACGATGAACAGGCTGAGTTTAACCTCCTCAAGGAGCTTCGGGAAGAGAAGCGGCGCCAGCGTGATGATGCACTGCTTCGAGAGCTTGATAGTGTTTCCAGTCAGATCAACAAGAAAGACTTTTACGTTTCGTTCACTCAAGAAGAAGGTAAGCGGTGCGCCAGTCACACGGGCTTCGCGTAGTTCCAGGGCAATAGGTCGTT
>NZ_CYRX01000033.1 GCF_001458315.1 Thalassobacter stenotrophicus
CCACGCTGGCTTCACGTAGTGAATCCCCTCATGATGGGATTTGTGCAACAAAGCCGTACTACACCGAAAACACACCCTATGAGCAGTATGCGCATCAACTTGCTCAATCACTCGACCATTATGGCTTGCCACATCGTATAGAACCGATCCAGTCTCTTGGAAGTTGGGTTGCAAATACCGGTTTAAAAGCGGCTATCATCGAAAAGATATGGAACGAGAGTGATCGCCCTATCTGTTGGATTGATGCCGACGCCGAAATAATAAGGACTCCTAGTTTCGTATTTGGCCATCCGTTTGACGTCTCATTTGTTCGTCGATATGGCTGGTATGATCTAGCAGGCTTCATCTATTTGAATAAGTCGGAACCAGCTCGCCAGCTTATCACGGAGTGGGCGCGCTTGTGTCGCGAAAATCAACATGTGTGGGATCAAGTGTTGTTATCCCTCGCATGGTATCGAACTGCACAAAGTTTTGACCTGTCTAGCTATTTTTTGAATGATGGAATTTTTCGATTTCCCAGACCTTACATTCGAGATATTCGTGATAAAATATTTTATTATTCAGCAAATAAAAAAATCAAACCATTTATTAACCAAAAGCAAGCATCCCGAAAGCTAAAAGAGTTTATTAACTCTTCCCGAGATATTGGCAGGGAGTATACTTCTAACGATATAGGTGATGGCTTTAAAGTATCACTAGCGGAATTTAAACTTCAAGAAATAAAAGGTGTAACAAGCATCTTCCGTTGAGTGACAAATTTGCTTATACTGTGTAACGCAACAACGGTGAGCGACATAGGTCAATCTCACTTTATCCAGCCGCTAGGACATGCCTGAATGAAGAATAAAACTATTTTCAAAAGCAAGGCTGTTAGGTCAGGCAATTTCATTCAAGACACAATAAAGCGTTTGATTGAAAAGAAGCTCAATAAGATTTCAAATCAATATGCAATAAATAGTCACATTACAGCTATATTTGCTCACGACTTTGTGGGGAATCAGATAAATTTATATGGATGCTTTGAGCGAGATGATTTAGATGATCTGTTCGCTTTTCTTGAGCCATTATTAAGTAAAGAGCGCAAGGGAATTGCATTGGATATTGGTGCAAATATAGGAAACCATTCTATTTACTTCTCAAATATTTTTTCTCATGTGCGGGCATATGAGCCAAATCCTGAAGTCTATGATCTTTTGAAACTAAATATTCAGAAAAAAAATAATATAACTGCTTACAATTATGGCCTTGGGGAAGCCCGTGCGAGAGCTGAACTCATTGGTGTGGACGGAAACCGTGGTGGATCCTTTATAATGCGAGATAGCGCCGGAGCGAATGATAGAATTCCAATCCGATTGCAAACCCTGGACACTGTTCTGGACGATCTCGCAGAAGACATCACGTTAATCAAAATAGACGTCGAAGGCTACGAGGCTCAGGTGCTGCGAGGAGCTACAAATACGTTATGTAGACACCAACCAGTAGTCGTTTTCGAGCAACATCAAACCGAGTTTTGCGATGGATCAACCCCCAGCATTAATTTCCTCCGTTCGCTTGGCTATTCCATATGCTGGGCAGAGTACCCACGTGAACACACGAAATACTCACTAGTTCGCGAAATTAGAAAACTTTTGGACAAAATAAATCGGAGGCGACCAAACATAGTTTTTGGTTTGGATATACCGAAAAAATCACACTCTATGATGGTTGCCATCCCTAAACATTTGAAAGATTCTTTGGGGGTAACAGAGTAAACGATGAACGGTTTACTCTCGAGTAACGCGTATCTGTAGCGGTGATTTTTTGGAATTATATTCCTTCTGACGATTTGGCGGATCTTGTAACGATGAAATTGAAGAAATTTATCCAGTATAATGTGAGGCTTATTTTTAGAATAGTGAGATCTCTTCTTATAGGCCCTATTTTTGATGCTGCGGTTGTGCTTGTTCAAGTTAATAGAGGCTATATTTTTGAGGATTGGGTGCGTTTTCGGAAATTAAGGCGAAATACAGATATTGCGGTTTCACTCAAAGAAGCTGTTATGAGAAGGAAAACATACTTCTTCCATCCTCACGGAATTGTTATTGGTACAGAAAATTTTGGGAAGTATTGCGCATTTGCGCAAGGCGTAACTATTGGTTATAAAAAAGGCTTCCCAACACTCGGCAATCATGTGACCATGTATCCAAACAGTATGGTTCTAGGGCCAGTAAGTATCGGAAATAACGTTATTATAGGCTATCAATCAGTAGTGACTTCGAATATTCCTGATGGCCAGGTGTGGGCCGGTAATCCTGCTATCTACATCCGCGATATAGATCCGAGTAAGGATTTGGAGCCCAATAAGTACTTGATGATAGATGTGAACGGAGAAGTAGCGAGAGTCCCTTACATCGTGTACTCCGAATAAATTATTTCAAGTTTCGGAATCTAGCGGCCTTTATGGAAATGCAGTAGGTAGTAGTATATTTACAGTCAATATAATTTAGTAATTTTTGCGGCTAACTTCATGTGAGGGCTGAGTAGACATCTTTTAAGAAAGTTAAAGTTCTTAAATGGGGGATTGACAAAAACAAGTTACAGATCGGTAGTTGAGTGTGGTGGAATGCCGAGAGCTTGCCTTTGGGTTGCGTAACGTCATTTCAAATGGATCGGTTGTGTTGTTTCTGCGAATACTGTTTTTACGGATGAATTCGGTCGATGCTCATTGAGCTTCGTAGTTGGTGGCGGCGCATTGTTTTTAGATATAACAAAAAGGTGAAATGGGATGAAGATACCTAGTAAATTCCACCGCCGTTTGTCATTCAATCGGTATCGTAAGCGCTGGGGTGCTTTGCGCCATGTTCGTACTGAATATGATTTTGCAGCAATGAAAGAAAATGTTATTCAATTAGGCGATGCTGTGCAGACGCGTGGCTCGGAAAAATCGCTTGATCAACATTTGGATAATTTGCGGCGGGAATTTTCGAACCAGCCAGAATTGCTATGGCACCATGCAAAGTTGATTGTGTTAATCCGCCGTGAGTTTCAAATTCCCAAGATATATTCGGAGTTTCGGCTGCTTTGGGAGGAGGAGACTGATTTTCTTTGTGAACATTTGAACATGCGGTGGCTCATTGCGGCGAGCGATACATTTGCAGAACATGATGACGATATGGCTGTGCGTGGTGCGGCTATGGTCACTTCAGCGCTCGTGAACACTGTAAAGATGTACGAAAGTGAGCGACTACTTGGACATGCAGATGAATTGGCTCTCGATCCAAAATCAATGGAAAGGGTGCAAAAAGAGCTAGTTCCGCTCTTCGAAGGCATGTCATGCTTTACCGTCGGCACGGATGATACTCTCCGAAATATGCTGTGGCGACTTCAACCGTTTATGACTGTGCAACTTGCAGGATCAATTTTAGCCGAGATTTGGCGTAGGCTGCAAGTTGAAGATACAGTATTCAAACGTATGCGCGCTGTGCACACACGTGAGAAGACCCGTTGGTGGTAAGTCAGAATGAATCGTCTTAAAAATCGCTAGAACTGAGTTCAATCTCGCGGCATTCAGAAACATGTGCGTATCTGAGCTTGCGAATAGCCATGCGAAGTTGCGCAGTAACTCGACGAGCGCGAAAATGAAGCCCGCCTTTGTCTTTTGGCCCCAATTGGGCAATGTCAATCTGTGATACTGTCTGAAAATCGGATTGTATTCCGTACAGCGAAGCCCGGTCGAGCTGAACCGCACAGGCTGGTTCGATTTGAAAACTTTTTAGTTCGTATGACTTACATATCATTGCATCCGCGAGGGCGGTCTGTTTCCTCGAGCGCTCGACCAACTTGCGTGCACCGGAAGGCGAAAGGATATATGCTGCAGCGCCGCTTCTGTCCTGATACAAGCGCAATAAGGAGTGGCTTGGCCCCGACGATATCTTTTGCTTGGCCACGACCTTCTTGCGCTTCCGTACCTCGAGTGTAACGTGATCAAACGCACCTGTCGTAGCCAAATGCTGAAAAACAGTCTTTGTCTGGTGAGATAGCAAAGCATCATCTTCAAGGATGAGAGCACAGTGGTCATCGGTAGCGACTTGTTCCCATGCTGCTAGATGACTCAGAAAACAAGCTTTTTCGGTGTTCTTTAGCGGTCGCTCCCAGCTATTCCAATTAAGCTTGTATTTTGGGTCGGGAAGATCACTGGGCGTTACTGCTTCAATTCTTTGGAACGGTATAGACAGAGCTTCTAGCTGAGAGGACATGAAAGCCATTCGCTGCTTAGCAGTAGCAAGATTAATTACTATGCACCTCATGTCGAAACCGCTCTCCGATTTTTCTAAGCGACGATACGTATATCCTCGGCGTTCAAATGAAGGTGTCGTTTCAAGTTTCCCGCCCAGTGGCCATTAATACGCCTAACACGAAGATCGAACAGGTTCAAAGTTGAGTTTGCTGGAATTTCCTGTGACGGGCTTGCAACATCCCATTCCGCTTCCACGGCGCTTCCACAAGATCGCGGTTCACTAGTCACCAGAGACAGCTCACGTCTAAATATTTGATTCTAAGATAAAAGTGGTGAGCCGTACAGGATTCGAACCTGTGACCCGCTGATTAAAAGTCAGCTGCTCTACCAACTGAGCTAACGGCCCTCACTGGCGGGGTAGCTATCCGCCACTCTCGCAGTGGTCAACCCGGAATCATCACCTTTTTTGCCCATGGCTAGCAAAAGGTTCACGACAGGCGTATACGCCGCGCCATGCAGTCCACTTCTTTCCCTAATGGCCTGCCCTTCATGAAGATGCATGGGCTGGGCAATGACTTCGTCGTGATCGATGAGCGCGCCACTGGTCCGGTGGTCGACGCAGCCCTTGCTCGCGCGATCGGTGATCGGCATCGCGGGGTTGGTTTTGATCAACTCGCGGTCATTCGACACTCCGCGCAGGCGGATGTTGAGCTGGTCTTTTGGAACGCCGATGGCTCAACCGCCGGGGCCTGCGGGAATGCCACGCGCTGCATTGCGGCCTATGAAATGGGGCGTACGGGCACGGATACACTGACATTGCGCACGGAACGCGGCATCCTGTTTGCGCGCGATCTGGGGGATGGGATCACCTCGGTGAACATGGGGCCTCCGTTGCTGAACTGGCAGGACGTGCCGCTGGCGCGTGAAATGGATACACTGGAACTGCCGATCGAGGGCGGGCCCACAGCCACCGGTATGGGCAATCCCCACTGCACCTTTTTCGTTGAGGATGCCGAGGCCCTCGACCTCGCGGCCTTTGGTGCCGCCCACGAACATCACGAATTGTTCCCAGAGCGTACGAATGTGCAGATAGCGCACCTGATCGCGCCAGATCACCTGCGGATGCGCGTGTGGGAGCGTGGCGTGGGAATCACTTTGGCGTCTGGCTCTAGCTCGTGTGCGACGGCCGTCGCGGCTGCGCGGCGGGGCCTGACCGGGCGTCACGTGCGTGTCACCCTGGACGGCGGGGATATCGTGATCGACTGGCGCGACGATGGCGTCTGGATGTCCGGGGCCACTGCCCATGTGTTCAATGGGGTCTGGCTATGAACGCCCCGGTATTTTCCAACCACGGCTGCCGCCTGAACGCCTATGAAACCGAGGCGATGAAGGAATTGGCAACGCAAGCCGGCCTAAAGGACGCCGTGATCGTCAACACCTGCGCCGTCACCGCCGAGGCTGTGCGCAAGGCCCGCCAAGATATTCGCAAGCTGCGCCGCACCCATCCCGATGCCAAGATCATTGTCACCGGATGCGCGGCCCAAACGGCGCCCGAAAGCTTTGCCGCCATGGCAGAGGTCGACCACGTTGTCGGCAATACCGAGAAAATGCAGCCCCAAACATGGGCCGCCTTTGGGATTGGCGCGACCGAACAGGTGCAGGTCGATGATATCATGTCCGTCACCGAAACGGCGGGCCATCTGATCGACGGCTTCGGCACGCGATCCCGCGCCTATGTGCAGGTCCAAAACGGCTGCGATCACCGCTGCACGTTTTGCATCATCCCCTACGGTCGCGGCAATTCCCGCTCGGTGCCTGCGGGCGTTGTGGTTGAACAGATCAAGCGGCTGGTGGGACGCGGCTACAATGAGGTCGTTTTGACGGGCGTTGACCTGACTTCATGGGGGGCGGACCTGCCCAGCACGCCGAAACTCGGCGATTTGGTCATGCGTATCCTCAAGCTGGTGCCGGACCTGCCGCGCCTACGGATCAGCTCGATCGATTCGATTGAGGTGGACGAAAACCTGATGCAGGCCATCGCGACCGAGCCTCGCCTGATGCCGCATCTACACCTCAGCCTGCAACATGGGGCGGACCTGATCCTCAAGCGGATGAAACGTCGCCACCTGCGCGATGACGCGATCCAATTCTGCCAAGAGGCCCGCCGCCTGCGCCCCGGCATGACCTTTGGCGCCGATATCATCGCAGGCTTCCCGACCGAGACTGAGGCCCACTTTGCCGATAGCCTCAAGCTGGTTGAGGAATGCGATCTGACGTGGCTTCATGTCTTTCCCTATTCCGCGCGTGAAGGCACGCCAGCTGCCAAAATGCCCCCCGTGGATGGTCGCATTATCAAGGACCGCGCCGCTCGGCTGCGCGCCGCAGGGGATGCGCAGGTGCAAAAACATCTTGCGCACTGGGTGGGCACCACGCAGCCTGTGCTGATGGAAAACCCTCGTATGGGCCGCACGCCCCACTTCGCCGAAGTCACGTTTGATGCCGATCACCCTGAGGGGCAGATCGTGCAGGCGCAGATTACGGGTGCAGATGGCGCACAGCTTCGCGGGCAGGGCTGCTAGCGTTGCATCCCAATCCTGCCTTCCGCAAATCCAGTGATACGCGCAATCGGGACTACGCGCGGGAACGCGGATTTGGTGTTCTCAGCCTCAACGGATCTCACGGACCGCTGATCTCGCATGTCCCTTTTTTGCTGAACGCGGAGGGCGATAGCCTCGACCTGCATCTCGTCCGCTCCAACCCGATCCTGCGGCAGCTTAAGGACGGCGCGCAGCCCGCGGTAATCGCCGTGGCCGGCCCGGATGGATACGTCTCACCCGATTGGTACGAAGTCCCGGATCAAGCACCGACATGGAATTATGTCGCTGTGCATCTGCGCGGCACGCTCGATGTTTTGCCGCAAGAAGCCATGCACGAAATGCTGAACCGTCAATCAGCGCATTTCGAAGCACTCCTGCCGCATAAAACCCCTTGGACCACCGATAAAATGACGCCCGAGGTGCTGGAAAGTATGATGCGCCAGATCGTACCCTGCCGGATGGCCGTTACCACGACCGAAGGGACATGGAAGCTTAATCAGAACAAACCTGATGATGTGCGCCTGCGCGCCGCCGATCAGATGGAGGCCTTTGGCACCGGCTCAGAGGTCCGACTTTTGGCGGCTCTGATGCGCGGACCCTTTTCTCCGTAGGGACACCGCGCTAGCTTACCTCAGGATAAGATTTCCCAGGGAGGGGACATGAAACTTTTGGCGTCTGACGCATCGCCCTACGCGCGCAAAGTCCGCGTGGTGCTTTTGGAAACCGAACAAAGCGACGTAGAGGTCGTGGACACCAAAACCAACCCCATGGCCAACGTGCCCGAGTTGTCTGCGGCGAACCCTGTGGGCAAAATCCCCGCGCTTTTGCGCGATGAGGGGCCTGCACTGTACGATAGCCGCGTGATCAGCCGGTTCTTGAATGCCCGCGCCGACGGGGCGTTGTACCCCGATGCCCGCCTGTGGGAGACCCTGACCCTAGAGGCTACAGGTGACGCGATTATGGATGCCGCCATTGGCATCGTCTATGAACAGCGTCTTCGCCCCGCGGAGCTGCATTGGCCCGCGTGGTTTGACGCGCAATGGGGCAAGGTTGAGCGCGCCCTTGATGCGCTGGGCGCCCGTTGGATGAGCCACCTGCACGGTCCCGTTGATGCCGGCCACATCGCCGTTGGTTGCGCGCTGGGCTATCTGGACCTGCGCCATGCGGATCGGAACTGGCGCGCTGGGCGTGATGTGCTGGCCGCGTGGGAAAAGGATTTCGCCGCGCGCCCCGCCATGCTGCAAACCAAACCAGCATGAAGGACCAGCCGCACATGCGCGTCGAAGAAACCCACGATATCGCGGCCTGCCAGGCCATCCGCCGCGCCGTGTTCATCGAAGAACAGGGCGTCAGTGAGGCCGAAGAAATGGACGGTCTCGATGACGATTGCCATCACTACCTGTTGTGGGAAGGCGAAATCGCCATCGCCACACTGCGGGTCAAGCCGATGGATGAAACGGCGAAAATTCAACGCGTTGCCGTTCTCAAGGCGCATCGGGGCAAGGGGGCAGGCGCATTGTTGATGCAAACCGTCGTGCGCGAACTTCCCCAAGACGGATTTTCCAAGGCGGTCTTGGGCAGCCAAGTCACCGCGATCCCGTTTTACACCAAGTTAGGGTTTGCGGTTTATGGCCCCGTCTACGATGACGCCGGGATCGATCACCGTGAGATGGAAATGACGCTCGCACCCCCCGTTTGGGATTAAGTTACGACCGCTCCGCGACAATCGGGCGCACCTGCGCGCGTTTGTCCGCTGGGCACTGCTCGCTAGGTCCTGCTAGAAGGCACCAAATTTGGGCGCAAAGGGATTCCCGCGCGCCCTGTTTCGTTTGAACCGCTGGGGCGCGCGAGGCGTCCGGTACACAACACGGGAGATACCTACGTGTCACACGCAGACGATCAGACCGACACTCGTCGGGATTTTCTCTACTACGCCACCGCTGGTGTGGGGGCTGTCACGGTTGGCGCCGGGGTTTGGCCCCTTGTTAACCAAATGAACCCATCCGCGGACGTGCAGGCTCTGTCCTCCATCGAGGTGGACGTTTCGGGCGTTGTTGAAGGAACGCAGATTAGCGTTCTGTTCTTGGGCAAGCCCGTGTTCATTCGCCGCCGCACAGCCGAAGAAATCGAAGCTGCGCGCACCGTTGAGCTGGGCGACCTGCTTGATGGCGAAGCTCGGAACCGCAACATCAGCGGCGCAGACGCTGCCGATGAAAACCGCGCGCTGGATGAAACCGGCGAATGGCTGGTGATGATCGGGGTGTGTACGCACCTTGGTTGTGTACCAATCGGCGACGGTGCCGGCGACTACGGTGGGTGGTTCTGCCCCTGCCACGGGTCGCACTACGACACCTCAGGCCGGATCCGCCGTGGCCCGGCGCCCGAAAACCTGCCCATCCCCGTTGCGTCTTTCGTCAACGAAACAACAATTAAACTCGGTTAATCAGGGAGAAATACGACCATGTCCGGAATTCCCCACGACCACTACGAACCAACAACCGGCGGTGAAAAGTGGCTGCACAAGCGGCTGCCAATCGTAGGTTTGTTGTACGATACACTGATGCTGCCCACCCCCAAGAACCTCAACTGGATGTGGATCTGGGGCATCGTGCTGACATTTACGCTGGCACTGCAGATCATCACCGGTATCGTTCTGGTGATGCACTACACGCCCCATGTGGACTTCGCGTTCGCCTCCGTTGAGCACATCATGCGCAACGTGAACGGCGGTTGGGCACTGCGGTATCTGCACATGAACGGCGCGTCGCTGTTCTTTGTTGCTGTGTACCTGCACATCTTCCGCGGCCTCTACTACGGCTCGTACAAAGCACCCCGCGAAGTCACGTGGATCATCGGTATGCTGATCTATCTGTTGATGATGGGGACTGCGTTCATGGGATACGTGCTGCCATGGGGCCAGATGTCCTTCTGGGGCGCGACCGTGATCACCGGCCTGTTTGGTGCCATCCCGTTCATCGGTGAAGGCCTGCAAACATGGCTGCTGGGCGGACCCGCCGTGGACAACGCCACGCTGAACCGCTTCTTCTCGCTGCACTACTTGCTGCCGTTCGTGATTGCCGGTCTCGTGATCGTGCACATCTGGGCCTTCCACACCACGGGTAACAACAACCCAACCGGTGTCGAAGTCCGCCGCACGTCCAAAGCAGAAGCCGAAAAAGACACGCTGCCATTCTGGCCCTACTTCGTGATCAAAGACCTGTTCGCGTTGGCCCTGATCCTGGCTGTGTTCTTCGCCATCGTGGGTTTCATGCCCAACTACCTTGGCCACCCCGATAACTACATCGAAGCCAACGCTCTGGCGACGCCCGCACACATCGTGCCCGAATGGTACTTCTTGCCGTTCTACGCGATCCTGCGCGCATTCGATGACACGGTCTGGCTTGTGCAGCTTGTGGGCTTCCTCACAGGTGGCATCGTCGATGCGAAGTTCTTTGGTGTGGTTGCGATGTTCGGCGCGATCGTGGTGATGGCTCTGGTGCCATGGCTCGACACGTCCAACGTCCGCTCCGGCCGCTACCGCCCGATGTTCAAGTGGTGGTTCTGGATCTTCGTGGTGAACTTCGTGGTTCTGACTTGGGTTGGCGCAATGCCTGCCGAAGGCATCTACCCGGTCATCGCTCTTATCGGTGCAACATACTGGTTCGCCTACTTCCTCGTGATCCTGCCCCTTTTGGGTGTCCTCGAGAAGCCAGACGTTCAGCCTGCAACGATCGAAGATGACTTCAACGCCAAATTCAAGTCCTCGGATGGCAAAGACGGCGCTCCTGCCGCCTCGCCAGCCGAATAAGACAGGGGACTCTGACACATGTTCAAGAAACTTGCGATCACCGCAGCGGCGCTTACGGCCTTGGCAGGAACTCCTGCCATCGCCGCCGGTGGGGCTGGTTATGTGACCGACTACGCCTTCTCCTTTGAGGGTCCATTCGGTAAATTTGACCAAAACCAACTGCAACGCGGCCTCAAGGTCTACACCGAGATCTGCGCCTCCTGCCACGGCCTTCAGTACGTGCCTTTCCGCACACTGTCGGACGAGGGTGGCGTTGGTCTCCCCGAAGACCAGATGAAAGCCTACACCTCCAACTTCGAAGTCTGGGATTCGTCCCTGAACGACGGCGAAGGTGACTTCCGTCAGGCGGTTCCGTCCGACAACTTCCCCGCCGTGAACGGCGTTGGCGCACCTGACCTGTCGCTGATGGCAAAGGCACGCGCTGGTTTCCACGGCCCCTACGGCCTTGGTACGAACCAGTTGTTCAAAGGCATGGGCGGCGCGGAATACATCGCCTCCCTGCTGGCGGGTTACACCGGTGAGGAAAAAGAAGAAGCTGGCACTGTTTTGTACGAAAACAAAGCGTTCCCCGGCGGCTGGATTTCCATGGCCCCCCCACTTTGGGGTGACGACCTTGAGTTCGACGATGGTGCGGCAACGGACCTGGAATCGATCTCGCAGGACGTCTCCGCATTCCTGATGTGGACGGCTGAGCCCAAGATGATGGCACGTCAACAGATGGGTCTGACCTCTGTTCTGCTGCTGTCTTTGCTGACGGTTCTGCTCTACCTCACCAACAAACGCCTCTGGGCGCCGGTGAAGAAGAAAGCCAAAGCTGCTGGCCAACCCGCTGAATAAGCGCGTTAGTTATGATTGAAAAAGGGCGCGGGCTGGTCTCGCGCCCTTTTTTCATGTTGAGGGCCTGCTTGCTGCCCGCTAGACCAATGCTCGCAAAGGAGCACTGCCCATGTCGATGAATTCTTTCGGACATCTCTTCCGCGTCACCACTTGGGGCGAAAGCCACGGGCCCGCCTTGGGCGCCACGGTTGACGGCTGCCCCCCCGGTATCGCGGTGGATGAGGCGTTCCTTCAGCAGTGGTTGGACAAGCGAAAGCCCGGCCAGAACAAGAACACTACCCAGCGGAAAGAACCCGATGCCGTGCGTATCCTGTCCGGCATGTTTGAGGGCCGCACGACGGGTACGCCGATCCAACTGATGATCGAAAACACCGATCAACGGTCCAAGGATTACGGCGACATCGTCGAGAAATTCCGCCCCGGCCATGCGGACATCACCTATTGGCAGAAATACGGTATCCGCGACTATCGCGGGGGCGGTCGGTCCAGCGCGCGCGAAACGGCCGCGCGGGTGGCTG
Organism: Thalassobacter stenotrophicus; assembly: GCF_001458315.1. Lineage (GTDB taxonomy): Bacteria > Pseudomonadota > Alphaproteobacteria > Rhodobacterales > Rhodobacteraceae > Thalassobacter > Thalassobacter stenotrophicus. The sequence continues at coordinate 11,977 of NZ_CYRX01000033.1, forward strand.
CTGGCGGTATTGCCCGCGCGGCCCTTGCGCAGATGGTGCCGGACCTGCAAATCACGGGCTACATGGTGCAGATGGGCGCGCTTGGCATTGATCGCGCGCAGTTCGACTGGGATGAAATCGACCGTAACGATTTCTGGTGCCCCGATGCGCAAGCCGCCAGCGCGTTTGAGGCGCATCTCGATTGGCTCCGCAAGGATGATCACAATTCCGTCGGCGCCGTGATTGAGGTCACTGCACGCGGCATGCCCGCCGGCCTCGGTGCGCCGATCTATGGCAAGCTGGACACCGATCTGGCCGCCGCGATGATGTCGATCAATGCCGTCAAAGGCGTTGAGATCGGTGAGGGCATGGCCGCAGCCGCCCTCACGGGTCGTGACAACGCAGATGAGATTTTCATGGGTCCAAACGGGCCGGAATACAGCTCAAACCACGCAGGCGGTATTCTCGGTGGGATCAGCACGGGCCAAGACGTCGTTGTGCGGTTCGCGGTCAAACCAACGTCGAGCATCCTGTCTGAGCGGCGCACAATCACCAAGTCCGGCGAAGAGACGACGATCATCACCAAGGGTCGCCACGACCCCTGTGTCGGCATCCGCGCTGTCCCCGTAGGTGAGGCGATGATGGCTTGCGTCCTGTTGGATCATATCCTGCTGCACCGTGGCCAAGTTGGCGAAAACCAAGGCGCGATTGGCTAGGTGCTAGGCGCGCATCCGGCTGACTTGTACGGCCAGAATACCGCCGGCGATCACAATAACGCCCACGGCGTCCGCGATGCCCATCCGCTCACCCAGCAATAGGGCCGCGACGACCACGCCAAAGAACGGGTTGAGAAAGTGAAATGTCGCGGCAGGTGTCGCGCCGATCCGGTCCACCAGCGTGAACCAAACCCACGTTGCGGCCAGCCCCGGCACCAGCGTCGTATAGGCAAGCGCCGTGATCAGGCGCGGGGTCCACGTGACGTCCCATGTCTCAAGCGCAAAGCCGAGCGGTGTCAGCACGGCAGAGCCCACCAGCATCTGCAAGCCCACGACCATCATCAAATTGCCGCCGCCCGACACGCCCCGCATCGCAAGCGTTGCGGCCGTCAACGCCATGACACCGATCAGGCAAAATACGATGCCCAGCATATCCGCGCCGCCTTGCACCCGCGTGCCCATAATCAAAGCAACACCTAATGTGCCCGCGATCAACCCGGCCACGCCGAGCGGGCGGGTGCGCTCTCCGAACAAGACCCAGATACAGACAGCGACCAGTAGGGGCATGACGCTTGCCACGATCGCGGCAAGGGACGCTTCGATCCACTGCATCGCCACAAAATTCAGGCCCAGATACAGCGCGTTTTGACAGATGCCGAACACGACGACCGCGGTCCATTGCCCGCGTGTCAGCCGCGCGGTCTGCCCCATGGCCAACGCCAAGGCCACACCAACACCACCCGAAATCGCGAACCGCAATGCCAGCGCCAGAATGGGCGGTGCCTCGGCCACGATGATCCGCGCCGACGTAAAGGCCGACGACCACATTAGCGCAAAGGCCAGCCCCAGAAAAAGTGCGCGAAAATCCATAGGTTTCTATCACATGGATATCTGCAAAGAAAAAGGGCCGCCCGAAGACGACCCTTAAATTCTACGCTCAAGAAGCGATTAGCCGTTCACGCTGTCTTTCAGCGCTTTGGCGATGGTCATTTTCACGACCTTGTCTGCGTCTTTCTTGAACTGCTCGCCAGTGGCGGGGTTGCGAACCATACGCTCGGGACGCTCACGGCAGGCGATTTTGCCGATGCCGGGCAGGGTCACTGCGCCACCGCCGGAAACTTCGGTCGTAATCAGTTCGCAGATTGCGTCCAATGCGGCGCCTGCGGACTTTTTGTCCGTGTCCATCTTCTCTGCCAATGCGGCCACAAGCTGGGTCTTTGTCATTGGTTTAGTTGCCATGTCGATCTCCTCAAAGCTTTAACCCTGGCGGTTGTTTCATATGATTCTAGCCGAATGATGTGGGGACACACAACAAGTTGTGTGCCCTGACCCCCAGTTTTCTACGTTATTTTGCCCTTTTAGAGGAAAGCGGTCTCTTCAAAGCTGCGCAATTTGCGCGAATGCAGCCGTTCGAGGGGCATTTCGCGCAAGCTCTCCATGGCGCGGATCCCAATCAGCAAATGCCGACTGACCTGCGACTTGTAGAAACTCGACGCCATTCCGGGCAATTTCAGCTCCCCGTGGAGGGGTTTGTCCGACACACACAGAAGCGTTCCATAGGGCACGCGAAAGCGGAAACCGTTGGCCGCGATGGTCGCGCTTTCCATATCCAGCGCGACGGCCCGCGACTGGCTCAGCCGCTTGACCGGGCCGGATGTCTCTCGCAATTCCCAGTTTCGGTTATCAATCGTGGCGACGGTGCCCGTGCGCATGATCCGCTTTAGCTCATACCCCTCCAGCTCGGTCACCTCGGCCACGGCGGTTTCCAGCGCGATCTGCACCTCGGCCAAGGCGGGGATCGGCACCCATACCGGCAGGTCATCGTCCAGCACGTGATCTTCGCGCAGATAGGCGTGCGCCAACACGAAATCCCCCAGCGATTGCGAATTTCGCAGCCCCGCGCAATGACCGACCATCAGCCAAACATGGGGGCGCAACACGGCAATATGGTCCGTCGCGGTTTTGGCGTTGGACGGGCCCACGCCGATGTTGACCAACGTAATGCCCGCCTCTTTGCCCCGCTTTAGGTGATAGGTCGGCATTTGGGGCATTTTGGCAGGCTCGGGCAGATCACCGTCGGGGTCCGTCAGGACCACGTTGCCCGGCCCCACCAGCGCGGTGTACCCCGACGCAGGGTCCCGCAGGGCCGCACGGGCATAGGCCACGAACTCATCCACATAGAATTGGTAGTTCGTGAACAGGACGTGGTTTTGAAAATGCTCCGCGTCGGTCGCGGTGTAATGCGCCAACCGCGCGAGCGAATAATCAATCCGTTGCGCCGTAAAGGGCGCCAGCGGTTTTGCACCATCCTCAAACGCAAAACCCACGCCATTGGCGATATCGTCGTTTGTGGTGCTTAGGTCCGGGACATCGAAAATATCCCGCATCAAAAACGGCAAAACCCCGTCTTGGGGCACGCTGAGGCTGTCGTCGTTTAGCACCGCAAAGTGGATCGGGATCGGTGTCTGCGACCACCCGATCCAGACGCCCACATCATGGTTTTTGATCAACAGCGCGATCTGCTGCGTCAGGTAATGCGCAAACAGATCGGGGCGGGTGATCGTGGTCGCATAGACCCCGGGTTCGGCCACATGCCCAAAGCTGAGGCGGCTGTCAGCATGCCCGTAACTGCGCGTTGTTAAACGAATTTCCGGGTAATAGGCGCGAAAACGGCAGCCGGGATCACCCTCCGCCGTGGCGCGGTTGAACGCGCCGTTCAAAAAACCGGTGGCCTCGGTGTAAAGCCGTTGAAGCTCGGCCACAGCGGCAGCAGGATCGGTGAAGCGTTTTGGCTCCGCGTCAGGCGGGCTAGAGATTTTGGTCGTCGCGCGGGGGGCGTTCATAGGGTCAATTCCGTAAGCTCAAATTTCGTGACATCCACCAGCCCAAGGTCACTGATCCGCAGGGCGGGGATGACCACAAGAGCCAGCAGAGAATGCTGCATATAGGCGTTGTTCAGGGTGCAGCCGCAGGCCTGCATCGCGGCCACCATGGCGTCTGCTTTGGCCGCGACTTCATGGGCGGGGCTGTCGGACATGAGGCCCGCGATGGGCAGTTCAACCAAGGCCAACTCGCGCCCGTCCTGCCACACGGTGACCCCGCCGCCGACCTGCGCAAGGCGGTTCGCGGCCAGTGCCATATCCGCGCGCGATGTGCCCACGACGATCATGTGGTGACTGTCATGCGCCACGGTTGAGGCCATCGCCATCGGCCCGCTATAGCCAAATCCTGCGACGAACGCGTTGCTCACGCCGCCCGTGCCTTTGTGCCGCTCCACAAGCGCGATTTGGCAAGTATCGCCCGTGCCCTCAATCAGGCCGTCGCGAACGGGTAGCTCGCGGATCAAGGCCTCGGTGGGGGCTTGGTTTTCGACCACGCCAATGACGCGGCAGGTGGCGGTTTCACCGCTGCCCGTGATCTCAAAATCCGGCGCAGTCAGGGGTTTACCCAGATGAACGGTGTTTCGCGCAGCTGTGGGCCAGTCGATATGCGGGCAGGTTGCGCGCAGCTGACCGCCCTCTGCCACGACCTCGCCGAGGGCGATGACCGTCTCAATCGGCAGCTCCTCCAGCGAGGAGGTCAGGATCAAATCTGCACGCCGCCCCGGCGCAATGGAGCCTAATTCCCGTTCCAGCCCGAAATGCGTGGCGGTGTTGATGGTGGCCATTTGCAGGGCGATCAATGGGTCGCACCCGCAGGCAATCGCGTGGCGCACAACCCTGTCCATATGCCCGTCATTCACCAACGTGCCAGAGTGGCAATCATCCGTGCAGAGGATGAAATTCCGCGGATCAAGGCCGCGCTCCGTGATTGCGGTGATCTGGCTCTCGACATCATACCACGCGGAGCCAAGCCGCATCATCGACCGCATCCCTTGGCGCACGCGGGCAACAGCGTCGTCCTCACAGGTGCCCTCGTGGTCATCCGCCGGACCACCCGCCGCATAGGCATGAAACGCAGGCCCCAAATCCGGCGAGGCATAGTGCCCCCCGATGGTTTTGCCCGCCCGCGCGGTCGCAGCCATTTCGGCCAGCATCTTGGGGTCGCCGTTCACGACGCCGGGAAAGTTCATCATCTCACCCAGACCAATGATGCCGGGCCACGCCATCGCCTCGGCCACGTCGTCCGGAGTGATCTCATGGCCGGTGGTTTCCAAGCCGGGCGCAGAGGGCGCGCAGGAGGGCATCTGGGTGAAAATGCTGATGGGCTGCAACAGCGCCTCATCATGCATCAAGCGCACACCGCTCAGGCCCAAAACATTCGCGATTTCATGGGGATCAGTGAACATAGAGGTCGTGCCGTGGGGGATGACCGCGGCGGCAAATTCAGCCGGGGTCAGCATCCCGCTTTCGATGTGCATATGGGCATCGCACAGGCCCGGAATGACATATTGCCCAGCCGCGTCGATCACGTGGGTATCTGGGCCAATACAATGGCTTGCATCGGGGCCGACATAGGCAAAACGCCCTTGCGCGATGGCAATGTCCCACTCAAGGATTTCACGGGTGTGCACGTTCACCACGCGGCCGCCACGGACCACGGTTTGCGCAGGTGTTCGCCCGGCGGCTACGGCGATTAATGTAGGGGCGCAGTCCGCCCAAGACGTAATATCTTTTGCTTGCATAACTTAGGCTGACACGGGCAGGCTAAAGGCGCAAGACGGGAGCGCGGCCAATGGACTATGATACGATCTCTGCCGAGGCGTTCGGTGCGGGTCTGCGTGGTTTCGGGATCAACCTTTTGGTTGTGGATGTCGCCGATGAGGTGGCGTTCTTGACCGAGGTGTTCGAGATGACCGCCCACCGCGTATCGGATGATTTCGCGATTTTGGTATCGGGGGGAACGGTGCTTCAGCTGCACAGTGATGGCACCTATCATGCTAACCCTTTGCTGGGTCTGGTGCCCGAAAATCCACCGCGCGGGGGCGGGGCGGAATTGCGGCTGTACGACATTGCGCCAGAGCCTGCGGTGGCCCGCGCGACGATTCGGGGCGACGTGGTTTTGCAGTCTCCGACGGACAAACCCCATGGTCTCTGCGAGGCTTACATTCTATCGCCCAGCGGGTACGCTTGGGTGCCATCAAGGCCCCTGAAAAACTAGGGCCACAATGTATACATTAATGTATACATTAAACGGGAGGAAAAACATGGACGGTGCCGGCGCGAATATCGGGAATTGGACGGAGCGGGTGGATATGGCTGCGGCCTTCCGCTGGACGGCTCGGATGGACATGCACGAGGGGGTGGCCAACCACTTTTCGCTGTCGATCAATGAGGACGGGTCCAAGTTTTTGATGAACCCGAACATGATGCATTTTTCGCGCATCCGGGCGAGCGATCTGATCGTCGTCGATGCAAACGACCCCGAGACATTGCAGGGCCCGAATGCCCCCGATGAAACGGCGTGGGGGTTGCACGGTGGGTTGCACCGCCTGTGCCCGCACGCGCGGTGCGCGATGCACGTCCATTCGCCCTATGCGACGGTTCTGGCCTGCCTCAAGGATCCGGTCCTGCCCCCGTTGGAACAGAACGCTGCAATGTTCTTTAACCGGATTGCGGTGGACCCTGCTTATGGCGGCTTAGCGCTAGAAGAAGAGGGCGCGCGCTGTGCCAAACTGTTGGACGACCCGCGCAAGAAGGTCCTCGTGATGGGCAATCACGGCGTGATGGTGATTGGCGACACCGTGGGTGAGACGTTTGGCCGGCTCTATTATTTTGAGCGCGCCTGCGCCAACTACATCCGCGCCCTGCAAACCGGTCAGCCGCTGAACATCCTGTCGGATGAGGTCGCAGAGAAAACCGCCCGTGAGATTGAAGAGTATTCCGGCGACGATGAGAAATTCTTGTCAGAGCTAAAGGCGCTTCTTGACGCAGAGGGCGATGCCTACGCGACTTAGCGGTTCAATTCTGCCGCGAAGTGGCGGATTATAACGATGATTTTTTCACCCGCGCGGAGGTCTGCGCGGGGTTAACAAGGAGCCTATTATGCATTTGAGAACGATTGCCGCCGCTACATTGACCGCCGGTGCGCTCAGCACCACTGCCGCATTCGCCGATTGCGGCGAGGTTTCGATCACCGAGATGGACTGGGCCTCTGCGGCGGTGGTTACATCGGTGGCGAGCTTCTTGATCCAACAAGGCTACGGCTGTGACGTGACCGTGGTGCCCACGACAACGGTGCCGGCCATGGCGTCCGTTGCGGAAACGGGCCAGCCTGACATTCTGACGGAATTGTGGACCAGCTACACTGAGGTTTATGACGACCTGATCGCCGAGGGCAAATTGACCGAAATGTCCAAAGTCCTGTCGGATGGCGGCGTTGAGGCATGGTGGGTCCCCGCCTATTTGGTGGAAGAACACCCTGAACTGGCCACGCTGGAAGGCATCCGCGCGAACCCCGAACTGGTCGGTGGGATGTTCCACGACTGTGTCACGGGCTGGGGTTGCGATGTGACAAACTTCAACAATCTCAAGGCCGCAGGGCTGGTTGATGCGGGCATTGAGCGGTTCAAGCACGGCTCCGGTGAGACCTTGGCCGCCGCATTGGCCGCCGCATATGAAGCGCGTGAGCCGTGGTTCGGCTACTACTGGGCGCCGACATCGGTGCTGGGTAAATACCCGATGGTTCAGGTCGAATTTCCGCCCTACGACGCGGAGATCCACACCTGCAACGGGCTAGAGGATTGCGCCACGCCGGGCCTTTCGGCTTATCCCCGCGCCAACGTCGTGACCGCCGCGACCACCGCATTCGCGGAGCGGGAGCCTGCGGTTGCGGAGTTCCTGACCAAAATGTCCTTTACCAACGCTCAGATGGGCGCAGTTTTGGCCGCTCAAGAGGCCGACAGCCTGTCAAACGAAGAGGCGGCGGTGTTGTTCCTGACGACCTACCCCGAGGTTTGGTCCGCATGGCTGAACGACGAGGCAAAGGCCAAACTGGCCGCGCTGATTAAGTAAGCGCGTGGCATACGAGGGGGTTTTTGACGCGCTGGGCCTGCGGGCCTGGTGCGATGCTGCGGGGGACAATGCGCCCCTGTCGATGGCCGATTTGTTGGCCAGCACAGGTGCGGAAAATGGGGGGGGCGGCGTGCCGTTCCCCTCGCTTGATGTGTTGCATGAGGCCTGCCCCCAGATCGCCCAAACCCGCGATGTGACCGCCGCGCTAGAGGACGGATTTCTAGCGATGCGGCCCGAGCTAAAGCTAGTGCTGGACCCGGTGACGCAGCCCCTTTCGTGGATGCTGGATAGCGCGTTGTGGTTTTTTACGAGCGTGCCGTGGTGGGTGCTGTTGCCGGCGTTGATCTATCTGGCGTGGGCTGTGTCGCGGTCCCGTGGGGTGACGCTGTTTGTGGCGCTATCGTTCTTGGGGCTTGGGGTGATTGACCACCTTGAGGTGGCGCTTGAGACGCTCTCGATTATCTTTGTTTGTACGTCGATATCGGTGGTCTTGGGCGTGCCCATCGGCATCGCGATGTCGCGCAGCAAAGCGGTGCAGCGGGGCATTTTGCCTGTGTTGGACCTGCTGCAAACGCTGCCGACGTTTGTGTATCTGATCCCGCTGATATTCCTGTTTTCGGTCACGGAATCAAAGCTGTATGGGATTGCTATTATTCTATACGCGATTGTCCCAGTGATCCGATTAACGGACCTTGGCATTCGTTTGGTGGACCGCGATGTGATTGAGGCGGCGGACGCCTTTGGCATGTCGCAGCGTCAAAAGCTGTGGAAAGTGCAACTGCCTCTCGCGCTGCCGAACATCATGGCAGGAGTGAACCAGACCATCATGATGAGCCTTGCGATGGTCGTCATTGCCAGCCTTGTATCCGCGCCAGGATTGGGTGTGCTGGTCCTGCGCGGCATTCGCAATCTAGAGCTTGGCGTGGGGCTGGTGGCGGGCATCGGCATCGTGTTGTTGGCGGTCATTTTGGACCGCACGTCCAAGGCGGCGTTGGCGCGTGTAGACCGGGCAGGAAAAGCTGAATGAGCATGCCGAAAATTGCCCTGCGCGGGCTGTACAAAATCTTTGGTCCCGATGACGCGGCGATGATGGCGCATATCCGTGCGGGCATGGGAAAGACCGAGCTTTTGGAGCAGCACAAACACGTGCTTGGGTTGCAGGATATCTCGGTCGATATGCAGCCCGGCGAGATCACGGTTGTGATGGGCTTGTCTGGCTCGGGCAAGTCGACGCTGATCCGCCATTTGAACCGGTTGATTGAGCCGACGGCTGGCGAAATCCTGTTGGATGGTGAGGACGTGACCGCGCTGGGTCCGGATGCGCTGCGCCAATTGCGCCAAAAACGCATGTCGATGGTGTTTCAGAAGTTTGCATTGCTGCCGCATCGGACGGTTCTGCAAAACGCGGCGACCGCGTTAGAGGTGCAGGGCGTCGACCGCCCGACCCGTGAGGCGGAGGCGCAAAAGTGGCTCAAACGCGTGGGGCTGGATGGCTATGAGGGGCGGTATCCCGCGCAGCTTTCGGGGGGGATGCAGCAGCGTGTCGGCATCGCGCGGGCGCTGACCTCAAACGCTGATATCATGCTGATGGATGAGGCGTTTTCCGCGCTGGACCCGTTGATCCGGACGGATATGCAAAACCTGTTGCTGGAGCTTCAGGTTGAGCTGCAAAAGACGATTGTCTTTATCACGCATGATCTGGATGAGGCCCTGAAGCTGGCGGATCATTTGGTGATTTTGAAGGACGGCGCGGTGGTCCAGCAGGGTGAGCCGCAGGGGATTCTGCTGGCCCCGGCTGATCCGTATATCGAGGATTTTGTGCGCGATATTAACCGCGCGCGGGTGCTGCGTGTTCGTTCAGTTATGGAGCCTGTGCAGGACCGCTCCTGTGCGGGTGACGTGGACCCGGACGACACGCTTGAGGCGTTGATTGCCCGCTCTGGCGGAGAGACAAGCCTATGCTACCGCGTTGTAAAAAATGGTGAAATTCTGGGTCAGATTGACATGCGGGATCTCGTGCGCGCCTTGGTGCCACGCGGGGTGACGGGGACCCATTAACCCCAAAAGTTACAGAAAACCGCCGCCGATCACGGACCTGAATTTTTTTCTTGATCGGTTTTGAAATTGGCCCCATATGCGCGATTATAGACGCCAACGCACGCGCCTCTGGCGAGGTGGGCATAGCACCCACGCGGTTACGTAGCGACGGTAACGTCTCTGTTTGGAAGTGAGCGGTCTGAGCCGGGGGAACCCGGAATGGCCGGGTCTGATTGGAGATGACCATGAACGCATACGTAGCCGACCTGTCGGGTCGTACCCCTATCCGTGCGCGCACCCGCGCCGAAACTTATATCGATACCAACAGTTTTGATCGCCCGACCCTTGTGGTGGACGTGGACGCGGTTGAGACGCAGTTTCGCGCGTTGGCGGCGGGCCTTGGGCGCGCGCATATCCATTACGCGGTCAAAGCGAACCCGCATGAAGCGATCTTGGCCCGTTTGGTTGCGCTTGGATCCGGGTTTGATGCGGCGTCACGCGGCGAGATTGCGATGTGCCTTGATGCCGGCGCGCGCCCTGACCAGATTTCCTTTGGTAACACGATCAAACGCGCCTCGGACGTGGCGTGGGCCCATGGTGTGGGCATCTCCTTGTTTGCCGCCGACGCAGAAGAAGAGCTTGAGAAAATCGCCGCCAACGCCCCGGGCGCGCGGGTGTATATTCGTGTGATCGTCGACAACCCAGAGGCTGATTGGCCCCTTTCGCGCAAGTTTGGCTGCGCAGCGGATAAGGTTTTGTCGCTGTTGGGTCATGCGCGGATGCTGGGGCTAGACCCGCATGGGCTGTCGTTTCACGTTGGTTCGCAAACGCGCGAGGCCCGCATGTGGGAGGGCACTTTGGATCAGGTGGCGGCCATTTGGCATCGTGCCTTGGGCGAAGGGTTTGCGTTGGAATTGTTGAACATTGGCGGTGGATTTCCTGCGTTTTACGGCCAAGACATTGAGGCCCCAACCGCCTATGCCGCCCGCGTGATGGAGCGTGTGACCGCTCGCTTTGGCGACGTGCCGCATATCATGGCAGAGCCGGGTCGCGGCCTTGTGGCAGAGGCCGGGGCGATTGCCGCTGAGGTGATGTTGGTGTCTCGGAAATCGGACGATGACCTGCACCGCTGGGTGTATTTGGACATCGGCAAGTTTTCAGGGCTGGCGGAAACCATTGATGAGGCGATCCGGTATCAATTCATCACGCCCCGCGATGGGGATGAGGTGGGGGCCTGTGTTTTGGCGGGGCCGTCGTGCGACAGCGCCGATGTGTTGTATGAAAACCGCCCGATCCAATTGCCGCTATCGCTGCAGGCGGGTGATAAGGTGATTATCCGCAATTGCGGGGCCTATACCTCGACCTACAGCTCGGTTGGGTTCAACGGGTTTCCGCCGCTGGATGTGGTTGTGATCTAGGCGAAGGCCGCCTCAAGCGCGATTTCGACCATGTCGCCAAAGCTTGATTGGCGCTCCTGCGAGGGGAGCGCCTCATGCGTCAGGAGGTGGTCCGAGACCGTTAGGACCGAAAGCGCGCGACATTGGTGGCGGGCGGCAAGGATGTAAAGTTCCGCCGTCTCCATCTCAACCGCGAGAATGCCGTGGCGGGTCATCTGCTCATTCAGGTCGGGGCGTTCATCGTAGAACGTATCAGAGCTATAGATGCCACCGACGTGGACGGTGCTGTTCTTTGCCTTGGCGGCGGTGTGGGCGGCGTTCAATAGGTTGAAATCGGCGCATGGGGCGAAGTTGAGTTCCTTGAAGATGGTCGAGGACGGGGTGGAAACCGTGCTTGCTGTCATCGCAAGGATCACGTCGCGCATGCGGACATTTTCTTGCATCGCGCCGGTTGAGCCGATGCGGATCAGCGTTTTGGCGTCGTAGGTGGTGATCAGTTCATTGGCATAGATCGAGAGGCTGGCCATACCCATGCCAGAGCCGTGGATCGTGACGGGGTTGCCGCGCCATGTGCCGGTATAGCCCAGCATGCCGCGCACCGCGTTGACCTCTTTGGGGGCGTCGAGAAAGGTCTCGGCGGCCCATTTGGCGCGCATCGGGTCGCCGGGCATCAGAACGGTTTCGGCGATATCGCCGGGTTGGGCGGAAATATGAGGGGTCATGGCGCGTCTCCTGTTGTTGGACCACCTCTAGCGGATTGCGCTAATCTGGCAAACAGGCCGCGAGGGCTTCGAAGCTTTGCTCGATGCTAAGGTGCCGCCCGTCGCCGAAAAACGCCTCCAACTTGGGGAGAGCGGCGATCGCTTGGTCCAGTTGAGGGTCGTTGCCCCGTTCATAGAGGCCGGATTGCACCATCATTTCGGCCCGATCATAGGCGCCAATAAGGCGGCGCGCTTGGCTGAGCAGGGCATTTTCCGGTTCGGTCGCGGCGTCGGGCAAGCACCGAGAGACGGAGCGCAGCACGTCAATCGCGGGGTATCGGCCCCGTTCTGCGATGTCGCGGTTCAGGAGGATGTGCCCATCAAGGAGCCCGCGCAGGATGTCGGCAACGGGTTCCTCCATGTCGGAGCCCGCGACAAGAACGGACATCACCGCCGTGATCATGCCCTGGCCCTTTGCGCCCGGTCCGGCCCGTTCGCTAAGCGCGGCGAGCGCGTGGGTCAGGCTGGGGGGGAAGCCGCGCATATTGGCCTCTTCGCCGGCGGAAACGGCCACCTCGCGGTAGGCTTCGGCAAAACGGGTGAGGCTGTCAGCAAGGAAGAGGACATGCGCGCCCTGATCGCGGAAATGTTCGGCGATGGTCATCGCGGTCCAAGCCGCGCGGCGGCGCAGGTTGGGGGCCATATCAGAGGTCGCGGCAACAATAATGCTCCGCTCCATTCCTTCGGGGCCGAGGGCTTTTTGGATGAATTCCTGTAGTTCGCGCCCGCGTTCGCCGATCAGCGCGATGACCGTGACATCGGCAGGCACACGTTTCGCCAGCCGCCCCAAAAGCGTTGATTTTCCTACGCCAGAGCCTGCAAAAAGGCCGATCCGTTGCCCTTTGGCCAAGGGGAGAAAGGTGTCCATGACGCCGACCCCGGTCTGGAGCCGTTCGCCCATGATCTGACGCGCGTGCGCGGGGGGCGCGGGCGCGTGGACGGATTTTGACAGGGGGCCCATTCTGACCGTTGAGCCATCCATCGGGACACCGAACGGGTCCAGCACGTGGCCAATCCAGCTGTTGTCCGGGGCCAAAAGCGGCGCGCCCAACAGTTTGACAGGGGTGCCAATCGCCACGCCGTCAAGCGATCCGTAGGGCATGATTGTCACGGTATCCTTGCTGAGCTGGGTGATCTCACCGTGGTGATTCTGTCCATGTTCCGCTGAAAAGCTGACCTCATCCCCCTGACGCGCGACCTTTGACAGCCCCGCAACCACAAGGGCGTTGGCGTTGATTTCAGTGACATATCCCAAATCATACACAGGCTTCAGGCGCGCGACTTCCTTGCGCAAGGTCGTGAAAAGCTCGGCGGTAACCATAATGATGTTTTCCGTTTGTTCCTTACTCTTTCTAAAGGAATCACAGTTAAGGCTTGGTTGAGATTAATCGGAGGAGAAGCCCCGATGCTTGAGAAAATTGGAATACTAAATCTAGCGACTGACAAAGCCCGCCATGCAGCGGCCCGTCAGGAAGTGGCGGCACGTAATGTCGCCAACGCCGACACCCCGGGGTATCGCGCCCGGGATGTGACTGAGTTCAAGGCTGAGCTTGATCCAGGCTTTCGGGCGCGTCGCACCCATCCTGCACATTTTGACTTTTCTGAGCCGCGTAATGAGTGGCGTGAGATCGACGCCGGTGGCGCGGCTGATCCCAATGGAAACAGCGTTTCCTTGGATGAAGAGGTGCTGCGATCCGTTCAGGCGGAGCGTGACCATAGCCGCGCTATCACCGTTTATCAGGCTTCGCTTGGCGTTTTGCGCGCCGGGCTAGGCCGTAGGTAAGGAGTTTAGATCATGGGTTTTTCCAACACACTTGAGGTTCTTGCGAGCGGCATGAAAAGCCAGTCCCAGCGGCTGCGCCATGTCTCTGAGAATATCGCGAATGCCGATACCCCCGGCTACCGCCGCAAGATGGTGTCGTTTGAAGCGATGGTGAAGGCTGGTGAGAAGTCTGGCGCGGTTCAGTTGGGGCCTGTGCAGTTGGATCAGAGCGACCTTCCAAAGGTGCATGACCCTTCCCATCCGTTGGCGAGCGAAACGGGCCATTATGACGGGTCCAACGTCGATCTGCTGATTGAATTGGCCGACGCCCGAGAGGCGCAACGGTCCTATGAAGCAAACCTCAAGATGTTTGAGCAGACACGCAAGATGTCGAACAAACTCAATGAGATAATGAGACAGTAAGGGGGAGATGAGAGATGGATATTCGTTCTTCTTTTGCGCAGCAAGCCTATGGCGCTGGGCGGTCAATTGCGCAGCCCAAGCCCCAAGAGCAAACGCCTGCAGGATCGGACTTTGCCAAGATCGCGCAGAACTTTGCGCAGACGGTTCAGCAGGGTGAGGCGCAGGCCCAAGCGGCCATGACAACCGGGGCCGACCCGCATGCTTTGGTCACCGCTTTGGCTGAAACCAGCCTTGCGGTCGAGACGGCCGTGACCGTCCGCGACAAGGTCGTCGAAGCCTATCAAGAAATCTTGAGGATGCCGGTATGAGGGGTCTGTTTCATGGATGAGTTTATCTTTTACGACACAATGCGGCAGGGGCTTTGGGCGGCACTTTTGATGTCCACGCCGATCCTGACCGTGGCCCTTGTTGTGGGTTTGATCATCGGCTTAGTCCAAGCGCTGACGTCTATTCAGGAAATGACCCTGACCTTTGTGCCAAAACTGGGGGCCATTATGGTCGTGTTTTGGGCGACAATGGGTTTCATGAGCACGGTCCTTACGGACTTTTTCGGGGATACGATCATTCCCCTGATTGTGAGCATCTGATGTCAGACGGGATTTATACCACGCTGACGCGGCAGTCCGGCCTGATGCGAGAAATGAGCATGGTGGCCAACAACATCGCCAACGCCTCGACGACGGGTTACCGCGCTGAGGGGCTGATCTTTTCGGAGCATGTGAAGGATTTGGGCGAGGGTCAGCCTTCGCTGTCCATGGCTACGGGCAACGGGCATGTCACCCGCTCGGTGCAGGGTGCGCTGAGCCAGACGAATGGCACTTATGATTTGGCCATCGAAGGGGATGGTTTTTTCCAAGTTGAGGGCCCCGAGGGCGAGATCCAACTGACCCGCGCGGGTGCGTTTTTGCCCAATGATGCCGGGGATCTTGTCACGCCCGAGGGCTTGCGGGTGTTGGATGCTGGTGGTGCCCCGATCTTTATCCCACCCGACGTGAGCGATGTGCACATCAGCAGTGATGGCACGCTTAGCGCGGATGGCCGGCTGCTGGCGCAGATCGGTTTGGTGATGCCCGAAGATATCAATTCTCTCGACCGGACGAATGGGGTGAGCTTCACGACCGACGGCGCCCTTGGGCCGGTTGAAAATGGGCGCGTCCTGCAAGGGTTTCTTGAGGGATCAAACGTCGACGCGGTCTCTGAGATTTCTCGGATGATCCAAGTGCAACACGCCTACCAGATGGGCCAAGGCTTCATGGAGCGGGAGGACGAGCGGATGCGCTCTGTGACCCAGCTCATTGGCCGATAGAAAAAGGAGACCAACATGCGTGCACTCCAAATCGCAGCCACGGGCATGAGCGCCCAGCAGACACGAGTTGAGGTGATTTCCAACAACCTCGCGAATATGAATACCACTGGTTATAACGCCCGACGGGCTGAGTTTGCGGACCTGCATTATCAACAGGTGACGCGCGCGGGCTCTATCGCCGCGTCTGACGGGACGGTTGTTCCCGCAGGTGTGCAGTTGGGGCTTGGTGTGCGGCCGACCGCTGTGACGATGAACGTGAACCAAGGGGCGCTGTCCGCAACGGGCGGCGATCTGGACCTCGCGATCGAGGGCAAGGGCTACATTGAAGTGACGCTGCCCTCGGGTGTGTCGGGGTTCACCCGCGATGGCGCGCTCAAGATGACGGGCGATGGTCAACTTGTCACGAGCGATGGCTACCCTGTGGTGCCCGACATCACGGTGCCCGAGGACACACAATCGCTATCGATTAACCCTGAGGGTGAGATTTACGCCTATTTCAACGACCGGACCGAGCCGGAGCTTTTGGGTCAGCTGACGCTTTCGGGGTTCTCGAACGAAAAGGGTCTTGAGGCGATTGGTGGCAATCTGTTCCGAGAGACCGGAGCGTCTGGCGCGCCATTGGTGGGCACGCCCGGCGAAAACGGGTTGGGGTCCTTTCGCCAAGGCTATCTTGAGGACAGCTCCGTCGATGCGGTGAAAGAAGTTACCGACCTGATCGAGGCGCAGCGTGGGTATGAGTTGAACGCCAAGGTCATCACTGCGGCGGATCAAATGCTTAGCGCGACAACGCAGATCCGGTGATGTCATGAAACTAATCTTAATGATGTTTGTCTTGTTAATGCCCGCCGCGGCCCGTGCGGATGCCGTGTTGGCGGCGATGACCATTCGCAGCGGTACGATCCTTACGGCGGATCACCTCAGCCTCAGCGAGATGACGTTGCCCGGCGCGGCCACCGACCCCAAGGCACTGATCGGGATGGAGGCGCGGGTGAACCTGTATGCGAACCGCCCCATTCGCCCCGAAGACGTTGGGCGCCCCACTTTGGTCGAACGCAACGCAATCGTGCCGCTGGTTTTCAACGCGGGTGGTCTTTTGATCACGACAGAGGGGCGCGCGCTGGGCGCCGCGGGTGTGGGGGAAACCTTGCGCGTCATGAACCTTGCCTCTCGAACCACTGTCTTCGGCACCGTGACTTCCGATGGTTCCGTCATCGTTAACCCCAACAGATTTTAATTGGACCTTCCCATGCTTTTGAAACGTTCCCTGCTTATCCTGTGTGCATTGTCTGTAACGGCCTGTGATCGCCTGTCCGAGGTGGGTAAGGCGCCGGAATTTACGCCCATTACGGGCGGTTATGAACACAGCGCCATGGTCAGCAACAGCTTTCCAGAGATGGCCGAGCAAAGGCCGGGTGTGCAGCGGGCCTCGCTTTGGTCCGGGGATCGGCAATCCCTATTGGGAGATCGTCGGGCCAGTCGCCGGGGCGATATCATGACCGTTGTAATTGAGATTAACGATCAGGCTGAGATTTCGAATAGCACGGATCGCTCACGCTCGGGTTCGGAGGCGATGGCGATTCCGCAGTTCCTTGGGTTGCCGCAGTTAATTGATCGTCAACTGCCGGGTGATGCGACCCTTGGCAATGGCGTGAATGCGAGTGGATCTAGCTCATCTTCGGGCGATGGGTCTGTGCGGCGCAATGAAAAGCTGACCCTGCGCGTGGCGGCGACGGTTGTTGATGTTCTGCCCAATGGGGTGGCCCGGATTGAGGGCTCGCAGGAGGTGCGCGTTAACTTTGAAGTCCGCGAGTTGCTGGTCAGCGGATTTGTGCGGCCTGAGGATATCTCACGGCAGAATGAGATCACCTACGACAAGATCGCTTCGGCGCGTATTTCCTACGGTGGTCGTGGGCAAATCTCTGACATGCAGCAGCCGCGCTATGGTCAGCAGGTTGCCGATATTCTCTTGCCGTTCTGAGGTTTGACATGATGAAATTCATTCTCCCGCTTTTGTTGGTGGTTCTTGGTGTCGGGGGCGGGGCGGCCGCCGGGTTTTTCCTTAAGCCTGCCCCGGTGGAGGTTGTCGACGAGGATGGTACGCATGATTGCCTGCCGTCAGAGACCACTCAGACGCTCAAGGCCGTAGAAGCTGAGACGCCATCGGAGTTGGAGTATGTTAAGCTTAACAACCAGTTCGTTATTCCAGTGCTGAAATCTGGTCGGGTGGCTGCGCTGGTGATCCTGTCGCTGAGTGTTGAGGTCAGCGGTGACCAGGATGCGACTGTCTATGAACGTGAGCCAAAGTTGCGCGATCTGTTCAATGAAGTGCTGTTTTTTCACGCCAATACTGGTGGTTTTGATGGCGTTTTTACGGATTTCAGCAAGATGGAGATGCTGCGAAAGGGTCTATCTGAGGCTGCGCACAAGGCGCTGGGAGGCACCCATGTTGGGGTGTTGATCACGGATATCGTGCGTCAGGACGCATAGGGCTTTAGGTCGTCGGCAGTGAACAGAAATGCTTTGCCAAAGCCGCCGTTCAGGAATGCGTCATCAATGCTAAAGCGGAACGCGATGAAGTCGGTGAAATCGAAATAGAGGGCTGATTTGGGCAGGTGGGTTAACCATGCGTCCCGGATGGTGGATTTATCGACGGGTTCAGGTTGGACGTGCAGGGTGGCCCGCGGTGCCGTCAATGCGTCGCCCTTGGCCGCGGGTTCCCCGACCAATAGGGCGCATTTTGCGCCGGATTGTAGGGCGGGTGTGTGCAGAGATAGCTCCGACACCAGTGTGACGAGGCCGTGCCCCGGCAGGCAGAGAAGTGCAATTCGGCTGGCCGATGGCGTTACGCGCTTGGGGTCTAGGTACGACAACACGCCATGCCGCATCTCCGCAAGCAACCTGTCCATGGTTGCGCGGGCATCGTCATCAACTGGGCGAAACGGGTCGGTCATACGAGAAAGATGGGCCACAGCCGCTACGCGGGCAAGCGGCAAACGTCTGATGCATATCAAAGACGTCTCTTTGGGGTCGATTATTGTGAGGGGACTAGAGAGAGGGATTGATCATGTACTCCAATATCCTTGTTCCAATCGCGTTTGACGATGAACGTGATGTTTCGCAGGCCTTGAACGTGGCGCGCAAATTGCTTGATGAGGGCGGCAAAATCACGGCGATTCACGTGCGTGAGCATCTGCCATCTTATGCGACCGAATACCTGACCAAAGAGCAGATGGAGGGAAATCGGGCTCAGCTGGTGAATGGATTACTCGAAAAAACCGGCAACAGCCCGGATATTGATGTGGTCGTGGTGGAGGGCCGCTCGGGCCATAGAATCTTGGAGGAGGCTGAGCGTCGTGAGGCGGATTTGATCGTGATCGCCTCGCATTGCCCGTCGGTCCAGGATTATTTCCTAGGCTCTACCGCTGCGCGTGTGGTCCGGCATGCGAAATGTTGCGTGCACGTTGTGCGCTAAAGGGCTGTGATTGGCCATCGGTACCTCTGGGCTTGAGCCGCCCTGACACCGCGCCTAAGCTCCGCCCAAATAGGGGAGGCGCAGATGGCAACGGGTACAAACATTCGCACATATTTTGAGGGCCGCTGGCATGACGGAGATGTGCCCGTTATGCGCGCGGCTGATCATGGTATGTGGCTTGGGTCTAGCGTGTTTGACGGCGCGCGGTGGTTTGAGGGGCGCGTGCCCGACCTTGCGGCGCATTGCGAACGGGTCAACCGATCCGCCGAGGCGTTGATGATCACGCCCACGGTTTCCCCCATAGATATGGTGCAGATCGTTGAGGAAGGGTTGAAATCCTACGGCCCCAATGACGCCGTTTATATCAGGCCAATGTATTGGGCGTTGGAGGGTGGCCCGCTGGGCGTTTTGCCCAAGATGGGTGCCACGGGGTTTGCGATCTGCCTTGAGCAAATTCCAATGGCCCCGCAGGACACGACCACGACCCTGACCACCACCCAATTCCGCCGTCCCGTCCTTGAGGATGCGGTGTGTAATGCCAAAGCGGGCTGCCTTTATCCAAACAATGCGCGCATGTTGGCTGAGGCTACGCGCAAAGGGTTTGGCAATGCGTTGGTCGCGGATGCCATGGGCAATGTGGCCGAAACCGCCACCTCAAACGTGTTCATGGTGCGTGACGGTGAGGTGTTCACCCCCATCCCCAACGGCACATTTTTGGCGGGCATCACGCGGGCGCGGCACATGGATAACCTGCGTCGTGATGGGGTTAAGGTGCATGAATGTGTGCTTAGCTTTGATGATTTTCGCAGCGCAGATGAGGTGTTTTTGACCGGCAATATGACCAAGATTACGCCGGTTACCGCGTTTGATGACGTCCCGTATCAAGTCGGCCCCATCGCCCGCCGCGCGCGTGAGTTGTATTGGGATTGGGCGCTGAGCGAGGCCTAGCCCGCGTATTTGCCATTGCCAGAGGTGGCCGGAGCATGCACAGTCCGAGCCGATCAATCGGGAGGATCCGATGCGCAAGTTTCTTGTTGTGCTCGACGACAGCCGTGAATGTTTGAATGCGATCCGCTTTGCCGCGATGCGCGCCGCCAATACGGGGGGCGGGGTCGAAGTGCTGGCCGTGATCCCGCCAGAAGAGTTTAACCACTGGATCGGCGTGGGCGATATCATGCGCCAAGAGGCGCGCGAACGGATTGAGGCACATTTCGAAGTGTTCGCCAAATGGATGCGGGACCGTCAGAATATTGATCCCGAGTTGGTCATCCGTGAGGGCGAAGTGTTCGATGAAATCCTCGCTCAGGTAAAGGCGGACACGGATATTGGGGTCCTTGTTTTGGGCGCTGGCATCGACAAAAACGGCCCCGGCCCGCTGGTGACACAACTGACGCGAATTGCGGGCAACCTGCCCATTCCCGTGACGATCGTCCCCGGTGAGATGTCGAAAGAGCAGCTAGAAGCTGTAACCTAAGTTAGAACCGTTCCAAATATCTTGACCTTTTGCCTTTGGATTTGCATATAAGAAGTCCAATCGAAGGAAGCTGCCCATGTTTATCCAAACGGAATCGACGCCAAACCCTGCGACCTTGAAATTTCTGCCCGGTCAGCCCGTGATGGACCTAGGCACTGCGGATTTCACCACTGCTGAGGCGGCACAGACCTCTCCGCTTGCGACCCGTTTGTTCGGGGTTGAAGGCGTGACGGGCGTGTTCTTTGGTACGGATTTTGTGACCGTGACCAAGGATGAGCCCGTAGAGTGGGACCATATCAAGCCCTCGATTTTGGGTGCGATCATGGAGCATTACCAGTCCGGCGCGCCCATCATGGAAGGCGATGCAGGCTCGGGCCACACGGATGTGGATCACGGTGAGGACACTGTAATTGTCGGCCAGATCAAAGAGTTGTTGGACACACGCGTGCGCCCAGCGGTGGCCCAAGATGGCGGTGATATCACGTTCCACGGCTTTGACCGGGGTGTGGTTTACCTGCACATGAAAGGCGCCTGCGCGGGCTGTCCGTCTTCAACCCTGACGCTCAAGATGGGGATTGAGAATTTGCTGCGCCACTACATCCCAGAGGTGCTGGAGGTCCGGCCCGTTGCCGTCTGACCCCCTTGTTTTAGGCTTTGACACATCGGCCGCGCATTGCGCGGCCGCTTTGCTTTGCGGTGACCGTGTTGTGGCCTCGGTTCACGAGGATATGGGTCGTGGGCAGGCAGAGCGCTTGATGCCTCTGCTCGAAGATGTCCTTGGACAAGGCGGCACGACATGGGCCGCGTTGGATGCGATCGGTGTGGGGACTGGCCCAGGAAATTTCACCGGTATCCGCATTTCTGTCGCGACGGCGCGGGGGCTTGCGCTGGGCCTAGGGTGCCCCGCGATAGGGGTGAACGGGTTTGATGCCTTGGCGTACGGCGCGCGTGATGTGAAAACATGGTGCGCCGTGCCGGCCCCACGTGATCACCTGTATTTGAGCGCCAACGCGGATTTGCCTGTGCGGCTTGCCCCTGTTTCGGATGCGGCGGATCGGACTGTTATTTGCGCCACGGACACCCCTGCCATGGCGGCGGCTGGCGTGCGAGTTATCGCGCCCGTGCATCCCATTGCCGAGGCTATAGCACGGGTTGCAATGGCGCGAATTGGACAAGAGGTATCGCGCCCGGTGCCACTGTATATTCGTCCTGCGGATGCGGCGCCTTCGCGCGAAGCGGCCCCCATTATTCTGCCATAATGATGACGCCCGAGGATATGGCGGCTTTGCATGCGCAGTGTTTTCAGGCCGCACCGCGACCATGGTCTGCGCAGGAATTTGCGGCCTACGCGCAGGATACGAACGTTTTGATCCGCTTCATTGAGGGCGGCTTTGGCGTGGTGCGCGTGATTGCGGATGAGGCTGAATTGCTCACGCTTGCGGTTGATCCAGCGCGGCGGCGGCAGGGTTTGGGCGATGCGTTGGTCCAGAGCCTTTGCACAGGTGCAAAGGTGGCGGGGGCGCAGGATATGTTCCTAGAAGTTGCCGCTGACAATGCCGCGGCTTGCGCGCTTTATTCCAAGCATGGCTTTGCGCGGGTGGGTCGTCGTCCTGCCTATTATGCGGGCACAGACGCATTGGTTCTGCGCCGGGCGATGTAACGGCACGTCGGTGGCGAAATTAGTCAAAAAGCAGTTGACCCTTCCCGGTTGCTGCGGCCTTATTCTGCGCATGCTCGCGAGGGGTGGCGCCCGTCTGGTTGCGCCCCCCGTTTGAAAACCTGGGAGATACACATGAACCTTAAGCAGAAATTTCTTGGCGCTGCTGCCATGCTTGCACTCACGGCGGGTGCCGCCGCTGCGGAGCCGGGCCTGATCATCGATCTGGGCGGTAAATTCGACAAATCCTTCAACGAAAGCGCGTTTAACGGCGCACAGCGTTGGGTGGCTGAGACCGGTGGCGAATACGTCGAAACCGAGCTTGCGAATGAGGCTCAGCGTGAGCAAACCATGCGCCGGATGGCCGAGCGGGGCGCGAACCCGATTGTCGTTCTAGGCTTTGCGAACGCCTCTGCGCTCAGCGAAGTGGCACCCGATTATCCCGACACTAACTTTGCGATCATCGACGTTGACTGGCTTGGTGATCTGCCAAACGTGCGCCAAATCGCGTTTTCCGAGCATGAGGGATCGTACCTTGTGGGTATGATGGCGGCAAAAGCGTCCGAGACCGGGACGGTTTCGTTCGTTGGCGGCATGGATGTTCCGTTGATCCGGAAATTCGCCTGCGGCTACGCCCAAGGTGTTCTGGCCGCGAACCCCGAGGCGACTGTGATCGCCAATATGACTGGCACAACGCCCACCGCTTGGAACGACCCGGTGCGCGGCGCCGAATTGACGCGCAGCCAGATCAGCCAAGGCGCAGATGTGGTTTACGCAGCGGCGGGCGGCACGGGTATTGGTGTGCTGCAAGCAGCCGCAGATGAAGACATTCTGTCCATCGGCGTCGATAGCAACCAAAACTTCCTGCACCCCGGTGAGGTTCTGACATCCATGCTGAAGCGCGTGGATAACGCCGTTTATGACGTGTTCTCTGCCGGTGCCGAAGGCTTTGAGGCTGGTGTCGTGCGGATGGACCTGTCCAACCGTGGTGTCGGCATCGCGCTTGACGGGTTCAACGAGGCCATCGTGCCGTTTTCCATGTTGTCAGAGGTGTATGCCGCCGCTGATCAGATCGTGAGTGGCGGGTTGACGGTGCATGACTACACCAGCGACGACAGCTGCCCCGTTTTGACGTTCTGATAGGGCATGTCTGACGTGCAAACTCTTCAACAGGGGCGGTCCGACGGGGCCGCCCTTGCTATTGAATTGAGGGGAATTTCCAAGTCCTTTGGCCCCGTGCAGGCCAACAAGGATATCTCAATTCAGGTCGCAAAAGGCACGATTCACGGGATTATTGGTGAAAACGGCGCGGGTAAATCCACGCTGATGTCGATCTTGTATGGGTTCTACAAAGCCGATGCAGGCGAGATTTTTGTCGGTGGTCAAAAGACCGCAATCCCCGACAGTCAGGCGGCGATTGCTGCGGGCATCGGGATGGTGTTCCAGCACTTTAAACTGGTTGAGAATTTCACAGTTTTGGAAAACGTGATCCTAGGTGCTGAGGAAGGCGGGCTGCTGAAGCCGTCCCTTGGCAAGGCGCGCAAACTGTTGGGCCAGCTGGCCAAAGACTATGAGATGGACGTTGACCCTGACGCGGTCATTGAGGACCTTTCGGTCGGTCTGCACCAGCGGGTTGAGATCCTGAAGGCGCTGTATCGACAGGCGGATATCTTGATTTTGGATGAGCCGACGGGTGTGTTGACCCCGTCTGAGGCAGATCATTTGTTTCGTATTCTCAAAGGGCTACGGGACCAGGGCAAGACGATTATTCTGATCACCCACAAGCTGCGTGAGATCATGGATATCACGGATACCGTGAGCGTGATGCGCCGCGGTGAGATGACCGCGACCGTTAAAACACGCGACACCAGCCCCGAGCAATTGGCGGAATTGATGGTGGGGCGCAAAGTGCTTTTGCGGGTCGACAAGGTGCCCGCCACCCCGGGCAAGACAGTGCTTGAGGTTGAAAACCTGAGGGTGCGCGACGCGCAGGGGGTTGAGCGGCTTAAGGGCGTGAGTTTGGACATCCGCGCGGGCGAGGTTTTGGGCATTGCTGGCGTGGCTGGCAATGGTCAGTCCGAGCTATTGGAGGTGCTGGGTGGATATGCCACCGGTGATGGTGTCGTTCGGCTAAATGGACAGGCGATTGATCTGTCTGGACGGTACTCTGACGGTCGGTCGCGCCGCGCGAGCGGCATTGCCCATGTGCCCGAGGATCGGCAGCGTGAAGGCCTGATCATGGACTATCATGCGTGGGAAAACACCGGTTTTGGCTACCATCACGATCCTGCGTACAGCAGCGGCATTTTCATGAATAATCGGGCTCTGAAGCAGGACACGATCGACAAGATGGAGCGGTTTGACGTGCGCCCGCCCAACCCGAATTTGCAGGCCAAAAGTTTTTCTGGCGGCAATCAGCAAAAGATCGTTGTCGCGCGTGAGATCGAGCGCAACCCGGACCTTTTGTTGATCGGTCAGCCGACGCGCGGCGTGGATATTGGGGCGATTGAGTTCATTCACAAGCAGATCGTTGCCCTGCGTGATGCAGGCAAGGCGGTGCTTTTGGTGTCGGTCGAGTTGGATGAAATTATGGCTCTATCAGACCGCATCGCAGTGATGTTTGACGGCCAAATCATGGGCGAACGTCTACCGTCCGAGACCAATGAGACAGAGCTTGGCCTGTTGATGGCTGGCGTTCAGCAGGGAGCCGCGTGATGCCCAAATGGGTGGATATCCTTTTGATCCCGCTGATCAATTTGGCTTTGGCCTTGTTCGTGTCCGGGCTGGTTGTGGCCTATATCGGTGAGAACCCGTTTGAGGCCGTTGCGATCCTTGTGAAGGGGGCCGTCGGGTCGCCCTATGGCTGGGGTTATACGCTATATTACACCACCAATTTCATCTTCACCGGGTTGGCCGTCGCCGTGGCATTCCATGCGCGGTTGTTCAACATCGGGGGCGAAGGCCAAGCGGGCCTTGGCGGGCTGGGCGTGGCGTTGGTGCTGTTGGCTTTGCCGTGGCCGCACTGGTCCATCGCGCTTTTGGCGGCGATGGTGGGGGCAATGGCGTTCGGCGCATTTTGGGCTGCGATCCCGGCATATTTGTTGGCCAAGCGGGGCAGTCACATCGTGATTACCACGATTATGTTCAACTTCATTGCCTCTGCGTTACTGGTGTATTTGTTGGTTAACGTGATTAAGGTCCCAGGCTCCATGTCGCCCGAGACTGCGCGGTTTGGCGTGTCATTGCCCAATGCAAATGACGTGTTGCCGTGGGTTGGGTTTCCCCGGTCAACGCCATTGAACGTTACATTCGTCGTGGCGTTGCTGGCCTGTGTTGCGGTTTGGGTTTTGATCTGGCGCACGCGATTGGGCTATGAGATCCGCGCCTACGGACATTCAGAACCTGCGGCCTTGTACGCAGGTATTTCGCCGGTTCGGATCATCATGGTGACGATGCTTATTTCGGGCGGATTGTCCGGGTTGATGGCGATCAATGCGGTCATGGGAGAGGCCGAACGGCTGGTCCTAGACCCTGTGCAGGGCGCGGGATTTGTGGGCATCGCAGTGGCGCTGATGGGGCGCTCGCATCCTGTTGGTGTTTTCCTCGCGGCGCTACTGTTTGGGATGTTGTATCAGGGCGGGGCCGAGTTGGAATTTGAACGCCCCGCGATCACCCGTGAGATGATTGTGGTTATTCAGGCTTTGGTCATTTTGTTTACCGGTGCGCTCGACAATATGGTGCGCTCTCCGGTTGAACGGTTCTTTGTGAACCTGAACAAGAGGGCCGCGTGATGGACCTGCTCGGAGTGCTTCAAATCTTGGACAGCACGGTGCGTATGGCGACACCTTTGCTGCTGGCGTGTCTTGCGGGATTGTTCTCAGAACGGGCTGGGATTTTCGACATCGGGCTTGAGGGCAAGATGCTGATGGCCGCGTTTTTTGCCGCCGCCTTTGCCGCCTTTACGGGCAATGTCTGGATCGGGCTTCTGGCGGCTATTGCAGCGTCGCTTGCTCTGTCGCTGTTGCACGGTTTGGCGTCCATTACCTTCCGCGGGAACCAGTTGATTTCGGGTGTTGCGATCAACTTTTTGGCGGCGGGTGTGACGGTAGTCATCGGGCAGGCGTGGTTTGATTTGGGGGGGCGGACCCCGGCCCTAGAGGGGGCAGGCCGGTTCCAAGAGGTGACGCTTCCCTTCGCAGACGCCTTGGCGCCAGTGCCGGTTTTTGGCCCCATCTATGCCGAGCTGATCTCAGGTCATTCACCCCTCGTTTACGTGGCGCTTTTGTTCGTTCCGCTTAGCTGGTGGGTCTTGTTTCGCACGCGGTTTGGCCTGCGCCTGCGCGCGGTGGGGGAAAACCCCGCAGCGGTGGATACCGCAGGTGTTTCGGTTGTTGCTTTGCGGTTCTATGCGGTTGGTATTTGTGGCGTTTTGTGCGGTATTGCAGGGGCTTATCTTGCGACCGGCCTTGCGGCGGGCTTCGTTAAGGACATGTCTGCCGGGCGCGGGTTCATCGCGCTTGCGGCGCTTATTTTTGCGAAATGGCGGCCGTGGTACGCGCTTTATGCGTGCTTGTTGTTCGGTTTCCTTGAGGCCATTGGAAACCGCTTCCAATCAATCGAACTGCTGGGTATCGCGGTGCCGTCGCAGTTCATGCAGGCGTTGCCCTATATCCTGACGGTTGTGATCCTCGCGGGTTTTGTGGGCAAGGCGATCCCGCCCCGCGCCGGAGGCGAACCTTATGTCAAAGAACGCTGAGGTACTGGCCGCGCAAATCCGCGCGATTGCAGGTGATGCGCCGGTACGGTTTGGGCTGATCCTCGGCTCTGGCCTTGGTCATCTGGCGGAGGCTGTGGACGGGGTCAGCATTCCGTATGCCGAGCTAAATGGCTTCCCGCACGCAGGTGTGTCCGGTCACTCGCCGCACCTTGTGATTGGTGAGCTGGAGGGGCAGCGCGTAGCGATCTTTGGCGGCCGGGCACACTACTATGAAAACGGACGCGGCGACGCGATGCGCTTGCCGCTTGAGGTGCTGAAGGCGCTTGGCGCTGAGGCCGTTTTGCTGACGAACGCGGCGGGGTCACTTCATCCAGAGATTGATCCCGGCGACATTATGTTGCTGTCGGACCACATTAACTTTTCTGGGCTGAATCCGTTAATTGGTGAGCCCACCGATGCGCGCTTTGTGCCGATGACGGATGCCCATGATACGACCCTAAGGGCGCAGCTGCGGTCAGCGGCGCAGGCGCAAGAAGTTGACTTGGCCGAAGGCGTCTACGCTTGGTATTCGGGCCCGTCATTTGAGACCCCCGCCGAAATCAGAGCCATTCATACGCTTGGGGCTGACGCTGTTGGCATGTCGACGGTGCCCGAAGTAATCCTTGCTCGGTTCTTGGGGCTGCGGGTGGCCGCGATCTCAACGATTACGAACAAGGCCGCTGGCCTGTCGAATGAAAAGATTAGTCATGAGCATACCAAGGCGATGGCTCCGCTTGGCGCGGCAAAGCTGGAAAAGGTCCTCCGACAGTTTTTGCGCAACCTTTAGGTCCAGTTTCTGCGGGCCCATCGTGCCACTTTCGAAATTGAGGCGCTGCGTCTCATTTTCCCGGTCGTTGGGTTTGCTTTTCATCCGGTAATCGGCTTTTAAGGGGAAAAGCCACGCCTGGTGGACCCAGCCAATGCAAATTTACCTGCCAATTGCCGAAGTTTCGGTGAACGCCTTCCTCCTTTTGGGATTGGGAGGGATCGTCGGAGTGCTGTCCGGCATGTTTGGCGTGGGCGGTGGGTTCCTTATGACGCCACTGCTGTTTTTCATCGGCATTCCCCCAGCTGTCGCCGTGGCGACTGAGGCGAACCAGATCGTCGCTTCGTCCTTTTCCGGGGTGTTGGCGCACCTGAAACGACAGACTGTCGACCTCCGAATGGGCGGGGTTTTGCTGGTTGGCGGCCTTGTGGGGGCAGCCGTCGGTGTGGAGGTTTTCACGCTTTTGCGCGAAATGGGCCAAGTCGATCTGCTGGTTAAGCTGTGCTACGTCGTCTTCCTGGGGCTTATCGGCGGCTTGATGTTCATCGAAAGCCTGCGCGCGATCCGACGGTCCCGGGCGCCCGGCACGACCAAGGTCATCCGCAAGCAGCGCACATGGATCCACGCGCTGCCGTTCAAGATGAAGTTCCGCACATCTGGTCTCTATATCTCGGTCATTCCGCCGCTTGTTGTGGGTGTTTTGGTCGGGATTTTGGCCGCGATCATGGGTGTTGGCGGTGGGTTCATCATGGTGCCCGCGATGATCTATATCCTTGGTATGCCGACAAAAGTCGTTGTTGGAACGTCGCTGTTCCAGATCATTTTTGTGACCGCGTTTACCACGCTGCTGCACGCGACGACGAACTACACGGTCGACATGATCCTTGCGGTTCTGTTGTTGATTGGCGGCGTGATCGGCGCGCAAATTGGTGCGCGGATTGGCGTGAAGCTGAAGGCGGAGCAGCTGCGTATCCTGCTCGCGATCATGGTGCTTGCGGTATGCGGCAAGCTGGCGCTGGATCTACTGCTGACACCGGCTGAAATCTACTCAATCGGGACGGGGGGGCACGGCTGATGCGCAGGCTGTTTGCCCTTCTTTGTCTATTGTTGCCCACGCAGGTTCACGCCTTTGCGGCTGAGGATGTCGTGGCCGACCTGAGCCAGAACCGCGTGTCGATTAACACCAGTTTTGATGGCTCTGAAATCCTCGTGTTTGGCGCGGTCAAACGGTCCCGCCCGGTGCCGGTTGGCACGCCCTCGCTTGAGGTGATCATCACCGTCAGTGGCCCGTCTGAGCCGGTTACCGTGCGGAAAAAAGACCGGCGTCTCGGGATTTGGGTTAACACGGAGTCGGTTGATATTGATGCCGCGCCAAGCTTTTACGCGGTCGCAACATCCGGTGCGCTGGGTGATGTGTTAACCGAGACCGAAGATCAGCGTCACAAGGTGTCTGTTGCGCGTGCCATTCGGTCCGTTGGCGCGCCTGCCTCAATTTCTGACGCGCAGTCCTTTACCGAAGCATTAATGCGTATTCGCGCCAATGATGAGCTGTATGTTACCTCCGAAGGCTCGGTCGAACTGGTACAAGAGACGCTGTTTAATACAGAAATTCGATTGCCCGCTAATCTGGTGGAAGGCGCCTATGAGACCCGGATTTTCCTAACCCGCGGGGGTGAGGTGACGGCCATTTACAATGATGTCATTGAGGTTAGCAAAGTCGGGCTAGAGCGTTTCATTTACAACCTCGCGCACGAACAGCCGCTGATTTACGGCCTGCTGTCATTGTTTATTGCGATTTCGGCGGGGTGGTTGGCCTCTGCGGTGTTCCGATTTATCCGTTGAAAATCAACGTTCTGCGTTAAATGTAAATATCGTTAACAGCCTGTTAATCCTTCAGCCTTAAAACCGAAAAACGGTTCATGGGAAAAGGCTTGGATGTTTGGAACAGCATTGGACTAGGCTTAGAGGCCAAAGGCTTCTTAATAAGGCGTTTTTACCCGCTTGGATCGTGTTTGGGGTCTTTTTGATCAGTTTTGCCTTCATCGAACGGCAAACGCATATCATTCATACACAGACAGAACGTGCGGAGGTGCTCAAATCCGTTGGTGAGGTGCAATCCAGAATGGAGGGCATCATTCATTCCGACCTACAGCTTTTGCGTGGCCTAGTCGCCAGCGTGTCACTGCATCCCGAGATGAACCAAGAGGAATTCAGCGCGCTCTCGCACCTGGTTGTTGATGGTAATGACGATTTCTACGGGATCGCGATTGCCCCCGATTTGATCGTCACGCTAATTCATCCGATCGAAAGGCATCAAAATGTTATCGGGCTGAATTTTAATGAAAATGCTGCAATTTCCCAGTTGGCTGAGCAGGCGCGTATCACGCGCGATCTGGTATTTTCGGGTCCGTTTGAGTTGCTGAAAAGTGGTGGCACAGGTTTCGCCGCGCGGTTCCCCATTTTTGTCGAACGCGACGGGGTCGAGGTGTTTTGGGGCATCGTTTCTAGCGTCTTAGATGAATATCACTTGTACGATCGTGCGGGGATTTTGGACCCTGAGCTAGGGTTGTCTTTCGCGATACGTGGACGAAACGGTCTAGGCGCCAGTGGTGATGTTTTTTTTGGCGATGAAGAGATTTTTAACTCTGATGCGGTACTCAGCACGATCAATCTGCCGGTGGGGTCATGGCAGCTTGCGGCTATTCCGCAGGCTGGCTGGTCCACGTCGCATTTTGCCAGCTGGTGGGTCCGTGTGCCTGTCATTTTGGTTGGGCTCTTGGTGCTTGTTCCCACATTTTTGATGTGCAGTATCTCACAGCAGCGAAACGTGATGGTCAAATCGCTGTCTCGCAACGAACGCCAGCTTCGTGACCAAGCCCAAGAGCTGAAAAAACTATCCACAGTGGTTGAGTCTGCGTCTGATAGTGTTGTGATAAATGACAAATTTGGCCGCATTCAATGGGTGAACAAAGCATTTACCGATATGACTGGCTACAGTTTTGAGGAAGCCGTGGGCCAAGATCCCGCGAACATCCTTGATGGGCCAGAAACCAATCGTGAGACAATCCGTCAAATCCACGAACACATCGAACGTGGCGAACCCTTCCGTACCGAAATTGTGAATTACGCTAAGGACGGGCGTAAATTTTGGATTGAGACATATTTGGTGCCGACGCGGGATGAAAAGGGTGAGCTGTTGTTCACCGCTGCCATTGAGCGAGATATCACCGCGACAAAGCGTCAGGAACACGAGCTCGCCGAGGCAAGGAATGTTGCCGAAAGGGCGACAGAAGCCAAATCCGCTTTTATCGCCACCATGAGCCACGAAATTCGCACGCCGATGAATGGAATCATCGGAATGTCTGAACTGCTAAAGGAAAGCAAGCTTCCGCCGGAGGCGCGTGGGCATGTCAAAATCGTGCATGAATCCGCTCAGTCGTTGTTGGCTATCATTAACGATATTCTCGATCTCTCTAGCCTTGAGGCCGGCAAGCTAGAAATCTCATCGCATGATTTTGACCTCAGAAAATGTATCGAAGGGGCCGTGGGGCTGGTGCGCGCGACAGCCCTGAACAAGGGATTGAAGATTGCGGTCGAGATGTCTGATGACCTCCCGTATTTTGTGTCTGGTGATGATGGGCGTATCCGTCAGATTATGCTGAACCTTCTCGGAAATGCGGTGAAGTTCACCTCCGAAGGTCAAATCACCTTGCGCGCAAATACTGACAAGAAAGACTCCCATCGATTACACATTGAGGTTGAGGATACCGGTATTGGCCTCTCGGATGAGCAGATACCCCATGTGTTCGACCGCTTTGCGCAGGCCGACGCAGGTATTGCGCGTAAATTCGGGGGAACAGGCCTTGGTTTGTCGATCGCTCGCCATTTGGTTCATCAAATGGATGGCGGGATTTCGGTGCGCTCGGCGCTGGGTAAGGGGACGTGCTTTTCCTTCACGATCCAAGTGGCGCCAGCGGTTGATGTACCGATCATTGAGGCCGTCGAACGCCCAATCGATCTGAGTGTTCTGCGGGGTCTGCGCCTGCTTTTGGTTGAAGACAACGGCACCAACCGCTTTCTCATTCACCGCTTTCTTAAGGATGCAGGGCTCGAGATTTGGGATGCAAAAGACGGGTTGGAGGGGATTGATGTCTTTGAGCAGGTCCAGCCTGACATTGTGTTAATGGATATGTCGATGCCCAAGCTGGACGGTGTCGAGGCGACGCGCCGCATTCGTGCGATGAACCTTCCGCAACCGCCGATTATCGCCCTTACGGCCAATGCGTTTGAGAGTGACCGTGAAGCATGTTTGAACGCAGGCATGAACGATTTCCTGTCCAAGCCGCTGCAAAAAAAGCAGTTATTGGCGACGCTTATTGAATGCCTCAAACATCACGAGAGGCATGTTGATATTCCACAGGCGCAGGCCGTGAATTAGCGTTTAGCGCACCATCCCAACGATCTCGTAGGTTTGTTTGAGGATCGGCTCAGAGAGTTCGCGGGCACGCTCCGCGCCGCGCGCAAGAATGCGGTCAATCTCGGCAGTGTCTTCCATCAAACGGCCCATTTCTGTGGAAATCGGGGCGAGTTTGTCCACGGCGATCTCGGCCAAGTCTTGCTTGAAGTAGCCAAACAATTTGCCCGCATTGGCCTCTACGACTGCGGCGGGGGTTTCTTCGGTCAAGGCGGCCCAGATGTTCACAAGGTTGCGCGCCTCTGGCCGCGCGCCGAGGCCATCCAGCGTTTCGGGCAGCGGATCGGGATCAGTCTTGGCCTTTTTGATCTTTTTCGCGATTTGGTCGGCCGTATCCGTCAGGTTGATCCGGGTCATGTCCGATGGGTCCGACTTTGACATCTTCTTGGTGCCGTCGCGCAGGTTCATCACCCGGGTCGCGGCCCCTTCAATCACTGGCTCAGTGATCGGAAAGAAATCTACGCCAAAGTCGTGGTTGAACTTGGCGGCGATATCGCGCGTCAGCTCAAGGTGTTGTTTTTGGTCCTCACCCACTGGGACGTGCGTTGCGTGATAAATCAGAATGTCAGCCGCCATGAGCGCGGGATACGCGAACAGCCCAAGGGACGCGCCTTCGGCATTTTCGCCTGCTTTGTCTTTCCATTGGGTCATGCGGCCCATCCAGCCCATGCGCGCCACACAATTGAAAATCCAAGCCAATTGCGCGTGCTCGGGGACTTGTGATTGGTTGAACAGGATCGATTTTTCGGGGTCGATCCCGCTAGCGATAAAGCCCGCGCACAATTCCCGCGTGTTGTGGCGCAATGCGGCAGGATCGTTCAGCACGGTCGTGATCGCGTGTAGGTCCACCATGCAATAAACAGTCTCGAACGAGCCTTCGTTTTGCATATCCACGAACCGCTTCATCGCGCCCAGATAATTGCCCAGCGTCAAACCGCCCGACGGTTGGATGCCGGAAAAAACGCGCTTGGTGAATTGGGCTTCGGACATGGTGGCCTCATGAAACGGATCGAAAGTGGTCCTTTCGCTTAGCGAGGCGGTGCTGGGGCGTCAACCAAAGGGGCAGGCTGCGACTGGTCTTGGGGGGCATTCCGCGCTAGGCGTTGGCCAACACTCGCACAGGACCCGTATGTATGAACGCCGATCCAAACGCCTCTCCCTTTCTTGATGTGCCGCGCACTGTTGTCGCCTTGGCGGCGGTTATCGGCGGGGTGGAGGGGATGTTTTCCCTCGCGCAGGCAGGATATTTGGGCGGAGATGGCGGCATCGGTTGGCGGATCAATGCCATCAGTGACTTCGGCTTTAGCGGCGAAATCCTGGATTGGATGATCACGACGGGGCAATTCCCGCTCGAACATTTGCGTCGGTTTGTGACCTACCCGTTCCTGCATCTCAGCTTCACGCATGTGCTGTTTTCGGTGGTGTTTATCCTGGCCATAGGCAAGGCGATTTCGGGTGCGTTCGGGGGATGGCGGCTACTGGCCGTGTTCTTTGGGGCCTCAATCTTTGGGGCGTTCGTCTACGGCTATCTGTTTGAATTCCTGACGCCCTTGGTCGGCAGCTACCCGGGCATTTACGGGTTGATCGGCGCGTTCACTTTTCTGTTGTGGGTGCGCGCACGCGTTATGGGTGAAGCCCCCATGAAGGCATTTTCTCTGATCGGTTTCCTGTTGGGTATTCAGCTTTTGTTCGCAGCACTTTTCGGATCAACCGGGGATTGGACGGCGGATTTGGCGGGTTTCGTCGCAGGCTTTGGGATGTCGTTTTTCTTGATCCCGGGCGGATGGGCCCGGTTGCGCGACAGCCTGCGCCGCTAGCGCCGTAACGCCGCCCGCAGTTCGCGCAACCGGAACGCGCCGCATAGCTGGCCCGCGATTGCGTATGTTGCGATGCCTACTGCGACCAAAATGGCCAAGCCGAGATACCGCCAACCGTCCATGCCCAGCACTGGGCCAAGGGTAATTTCGGCGAACCACAAGACTGCGCCCATGATGAGTGACGCAAAGATCACGCGCCAAATGCGGCCTTTGAATTGGGCGTCAAAGGTTGCGGCCTGCCCAATATCGCGGCTGCCGCGCCATAACAGCCAAACCATGCCCCATCCCGCGAGTGTGGTGCCAAGTGCAGCAGCCATGAACCCAATAAATGGGGCGAGGCCAATGGCGACAGCGGCGTTGATGAACAGTGAGATTACCGCATAGCGCAGGGGGGCTTTGGTGTCTTCGCGGGCGAAAAACAGGGGCTGAAACACCTTTTGCAGGACAAAAGCAGGCAGGCCCGCGCCATAAACGATTAGCGCGAGGGCGGTAAAGGCGGTGTCGTCGGCGTTGAAGGCTCCGCGCTCAAACAAGACGGACACGAGCGGGACAGCCAACACCACGAGGGCGACGGCTGCTGGAATGGTCAAAAGTAGGGCGAATTCGCCGGCGCGGGAAAACGCTTCTTGGCCGCCAGCTTCATCCTCGGCCCGGACACGGCGCGCAAGCTCGGGCAGGAGGACCACGCCGATTGCGACGCCCACAACCCCCAAAGGCAATTGGTATAATCGGTCGGCATAGGCCAGCCACGCGACCGCGCCTTCAAAATAGCTGGCGACTTGGCGACCGACTAACAGGTTGATCTGCATCACACCGCCTGCCAATGCGGCGGGCCCTGCGATAATGGCGAGCCGTTTAAGCTCAGGCGTTATGCGGGGGCGGCGGATCGTAAGCGTGTGGCCCGCCCGGCGTGCCGCCCAATAGACCAAGCCCAATTGGGCGATGCCGCCCACAGGCACGCACCATGCCAGCGCGATGCCGATGGCCGATGGTGTTGGCGTGCCAAAGACCGCCACACCCAGCATGCCCGCAATGAACACAAGGTTGAGCAAAACAGGAGCCGCTGCCGCCGCTAAAAACCGGCTGTTGGCGTTCAGTAGCCCTGATACCAGTGCAGCAAGTGAGATCATAAGGATGTAGGGAAACGCGATGCGCCCGTAGATCACCGCAAGAGAAAACCGTTCATCCGCTGCAAAACCAGAGGCCATGACCCAGACCAGCGCAGGCATGAACACCACGCCTAAAACGGAGAACACCGATAGGATGACGAATAACCCCGTGAACGCGTCGCGGGCAAAGTCATCCGCGTCCTCACCGCCCTCTAACTTTTTGGCGTACATCGGCACAAAGGCCATGTTGAACGCGCCTTCTGCGAAAAACCGGCGGAACATGTTGGGCAGCGAAAAGGCGATCAAGAACGCCTCGGCCATGCCGCTTGTGCCTAGAAACCGCGCGATAAAGATGTCGCGCATGAAGCCCAGCACGCGGCTGGCCATTGTCCAGCCTCCGACAGTCAGGAACCCTCTTAGCATGTCTTAGGCGCCCGCCCGTTCCTTGACGCGCGCAATCGCGGCGCGCAGTTTTTTCTCGAGATCGGCTTGTTTGGACTTGGAGTGTAGCTTGAGCCCGAACATGTCCTTTACGTAGAACACGTCCACCACCTGCGCGCCGTAGGTCGCGATGGTGGCGGTGGCGATGTAGATATTCGCGTCCGCGAGGGTGCGTGTCAGGTCATACAGCAGGCCGGGGCGATCGCGTGTATCGACTTCAACGATTGTGTAAATCTCTGAGCCTTCGTTATCGAAGGTGATCGACGTGGGCACCGCAAAGGGCCGCTCGCGCTTCTTGATTTCACGTCCCTGAAGCGCGTCAGAGGTGATGACCTCACCGCGCAGGGTATTTTCGATCATGCCGCGCAGGCGGGGCAGGCGGTTGGCCTCATAGGGGTGACCGTCACCGTCTTGCAGCCAGAACACCGACGTCGCGTATCCATCCTTAGAGGTAAACGTCCGGGCGTCGATGATGTTGGCCCCCACGAGCGACAGCGCACCCGCAAGCCGGGTGAACACGCCGGGGTGGTCTTCGTTGGCAAACAGCGCGCGGGTCGCATCGCGCTCCTCATCGGGTTCCAGCTCAACCTTGAATTCGTCGGCTGCAATGTCCTGCAACATATGGGCAAAGCGCACTTGCGCCCCGGTGGGCAGGCCCTGCCAATATGTGCCGTAGTGGCGCCCAATCTCGGCGCGGAGGCGCGTTTCGGTCCATGTGTTGGGCATCGCATCGCGGAACAATTTGCGGGCCTTGGCCTCACGGGTTTCGCGGTTCACGTCCTCTAGCCCGTTCTCTAGCGCGAGGGCGGTGGCACGGTGCAGGGCACGCAGCATCTGCGCCTTCCAATTGTTCCACACGTTGGGGCCAACGCCGCGAATGTCACACACGGTGAGTACAGTCAGCAGGTCGAGCCGCTTGCGCGTTTTGACGGCTTTGGCGAAATCACGCACTGTGCGGGGGTCGGAAATATCTCGCTTTTGCGACATGTCGGACATCAGCAGGTGATAACGCACCAGCCATTCGACGGTCTCGACTTCTTCTTTGCGCAAGCCAAAGCGGGGGGCCACTTGGCGGGCGATCTGTGCCCCAAGCACCGAGTGATCTTCGGGCCGTCCCTTGCCGATATCATGCAGCAGCATCGCCACGTACAGGACCCGTCGGTTAACGCCGTCCTTTAGGATGGATGAAGCCAGCGGCAGGTCATCGCGCAGCTCTTCACGCTCAATCTCTGCAAGATTTGAGATGACCTGTATCGTATGCTCATCAACCGTGTAGCTGTGATACATATTAAACTGCATCATCGCGACGATGGGCGCGAATTCCGGCAAGAACGCACCCAAAACGCCCAGTTCGTTCATGCGCCGCAGGGATCGTTCGGGATTGCCGTGTTTGAGCATCAGCCCAAGGAACAATTTGTTCGCCTCGGGTGTTTCGCGCATCCGCTGGTCAATCAGGTGCAAGTTGGCCGAGATCAGCCGCATCGTATCGGGGTGCAGTAAAAATCCAGTGCGCAAGGCCTCTTCGAACACGCGCAGCAGGTTCAGCGGGTCGGACAGAAACGCGGCCTCATCCTCAACGTTGATGCGTTCTTGGTGCAGCACGTAGGGGGCCTTTAGTTTCTTGGGGCGTTTGCCACGCAGGAACCCAAAGATGCCGGGCTTTGATTTCGTGTTGTCGGCCTCAAGTGCCGTGAGCACGATGCGCGTGAGCTCACCCACCTTGGTCGCGTGGCGAAAGTAGGCCTGCATAAAGTGTTCAACGCCGCGTCGGCCACCCCGGTCGGTATAGCCCAAGCGCGCGGCAACCTCGACCTGCATGTCGAAGGTCAGGTGATCGGCGGCGCGGTTTGTGACCAGATGCAGGTGACAGCGCACGGACCACAAGAACCGCTCTGCGGCTTCGAAGCTTCTGAACTCCTCGGGACGAAAGACGCCCAAATCCACAAGGTCTGCGGCGTCGCGCACGCCGTAGCGATACTTTGCGATCCAATACAGCGTCTGGAGGTCCCTAAGGCCGCCCTTGGCCTCTTTGACATTCGGCTCCAGCATATAACGCTGACCGCCTTGTTTGCGGTGCCGCTCGCTGCGTTCGATGAGCTTTCCTTCAACGAACTCAGGGATTGTCTGGGAAAACAACTCAGCCCACAGTCGGTCCCGCAGGTCCGTGGCCAAGGCGCCGCGTCCGCAGATAAGTCTTTGTTCTAGAAGTGCGGTGCGGATGGTCAAATCCTCACGCCCAAGGCGGAGGCAATCCTTTACGGTACGACTGGAATGTCCGACCTTCAGCTTCAAATCCCACAGTATGTAGAGCATGGATTCAATCACGCTCTCGACCCAGGGGGTCATTTTGTAAGGTGTGAGAAACAATAGATCGACGTCAGAATGGGGGGCCATTTCGCCGCGACCATAGCCGCCCACAGCCAGCACGGCGATCTGTTCGCCCTCAGTTGGGTGCGGGTTTGGGTGTAGGATGCGGGTGGCGACGTGAAACACGCATTCCACGATGCAATCCGTAAGGAAGCTGTAGGCATGGGTGACGCGGCGGGCGCGGCTTGGGTCGGCCTCAAACCCGGCGGCAATGGCGTCGCGGCCAAGGGTGCGGGCGTCGCCCAGTGTCTCAACGGTTGCCTTGCGGACCGCGCCGCTGTCGGGCGCGTTGGCAAGCGCTGTTTCGAGCGCGTCGAGCATTGGCTCTACGTCGAATATCCTGCGTGCCTCAACGATCAGGTCGCTGGGGGCAAGTGTGCTTAGGTCCCGCGGTAAACGGCGGGGGGCGGAGGTCTTAGAGACCCGGGGTTCCGAAACGTCTTGGGGCAGGGGAGATCACCTGAACTTGGCCGTCAATGATTTGCGCGATGGCTAAGGCACGTTCATTGGTGCCATCGGCTCGCAGTCGGAATACCCCGTTCACGCCCGCAAAGCCAGAGGGCTGCGTCAATGATGCGGGCCCGATTTCGCCTGCATCGCGGACGACAGCGCCAATCGCGGATATGCCGTCAAATGCGAGGCCCGCAAGGGGGTGCGGCGCACGGGCAAAGGCGGCTTGAAAACGGCTGTCGAATTGGGCTGAAAGCCCTTGGTCCGGTAGGGCGAACCACCCGCCCTGTAGCCCTGCGAGGCTGAGTGCCTCTGATGGGACATCCCAACGTGCGAGGCCCATGAACTGGACATCACCGGGTTGAATGCCGTTTTCGGGCAGAAGTTGCGCAAAGATCGGCAGCGCGCCGGAATAGGCCGAAGTGAAGAATACCGAATTGGCACCGGCCTCGCGGACAGCGTCGCGCACGATGGGCACGGCATTGAACACGCCCTCTTGCGACAGCTCATATGGGATCGCGGCCACAAGAGTTGCGCCTGATTTACCGACTGCAGATTGGACGGCAGCTCGGGCGATATTGCCCGCCGTATCGTTGGCATGCAGGACTGCCACGCGGTTGCGGCCTTGGGCTGTGGCGTAGCTGATCACGCGATCTGCGGTGTTTTCAAACGTGTTGCCAAGGACATAGACATTGCCCCCCGCGACGGAAGTGTTGTTGGAGAAACTCAGGACTGAGACGTTGTCGTTCGCCACCGCGACGCCAACTGCGGCGGCGACATCGGCATATAGCGGTCCAAGAATAACCTTGGCCCCGTCATCTACGGCGCGCGTGGCAGCGGCGGCCCCAATGGCTGCGTCACCCGCCGTTTCATATACTCTCAGGTCAAGGCGGACCCCTGCAAGATCACCGATTGCAAGGCGTGCGGCGTCCTCTAGGGCCTGTGCAACGACACTGTCACCGGCATTGGCGGAGCCGTAGGGCAACAAAATGGCAACCGGCACAGCACGATCGGGGGAAACCGCGCGGGAGCCCCCACCGGGGAAGTTGGCCTGACACCCCGCAACCGCCAGCGCACCCAAAACCAACATCGCGCATCGCGAAACACGAGAAAAAAGCCACCCCAACATGAGACCCACCCTTTGAATTAATGCGGGAATTCATCGAAATCCCATAGACCTTCCGTGGAAACTAGAGCCTATAGTCAGCCAAGTAAACGATGCGAAGGGAATTGAGCATGACGCGCGCCACATCGCCACTGAGCGCGAGCCTTGCCCCGGGGCTTTACCTTGTTGCCACGCCAATTGGTGCTGCGCGGGACATCACATTGCGGGGTCTCGATATACTGGGGGCGGCAGATATGATTGCAGCCGAAGATACGCGAACTGCGCGCAAGTTGATGGAATTGCATGGAATTTCACGCGATGGTCGCCAGATTGTAGCCTATCACGATCACAATGGTCCCACCGCGCGCCCCCGGTTGTTGGCAGCCTTGCAGGAGGGAAAATCCGTGGCCTACGTGTCAGAGGCAGGCACTCCCATGGTTGCGGATCCGGGCTATCAGTTGGTGCGTGACGCGCATGATGCGGATGTGCCGGTATTTGCGGCACCCGGTGCCTCGGCCGTGTTATCGGCCCTGTGCGTCGCGGGATTGCCAACGGATCGGTTCTATTTCGCAGGATTTCCACCGAACGCGGCCAAAGCGCGTGAGACGTTCCTGAAGGGGTTGAAGTCGATCCCGGGGACGCTTGTTTTGTATGAAAGCCCCAAGCGCATTAGCGAATTATTAAAAGCCTGTCTGATAGTTTTAGGGGATCGCGAATGCGCGTTATGTCGCGAGTTGACCAAGAAATTTGAAGAAACACGCCGTGGTATGATGTCTGACGTTTTGACCTCTGTGATCGATCACCCTCCGAAGGGAGAAATTGTTCTCGTGATTGGTGAGGGTGCTGCTGAGGTCGCCTCTGAGGGGGATATCGAAGCGGCGCTGCGCGAAGCTCTTCAAACGCTAAAAGTCAAAGAGGCGGCTGCGATGATCGCGGAGGATTTCTCGATTTCACGGAGGGATGCGTATCAGATGGCTTTGAAATTGGGCGATAAATGAGAAGTCTTACCAATTACCTTGCCGGTTTGGCCGCAGAGCAGTCGGTTGCCATTCGATACATTCGCGGCGGTCACACACTGTTGGGGCATCGCTGGCGTGGTATCGGGGGGGAGATTGACCTCATTTTTGAAAAAGCGGGCACCTGCGTTTTTGTCGAAGTCAAGAAAAGCAAAGCGTTCGCACGTGCTGCGGAAAGTCTAGGCCCTCGGCAGATCCAACGTCTTTTTGGTGCGGCGTCTGAATTCCTATCTGGTCAGCCGAAGGGTGATCTTACGCCATCACGGTTTGACGTGGCGCTAGTAGATCAATCTGGCCAAATAGAGGTCATCGAAAACGCACTGTGCGCTTAACGGCGTATACTTGTGCGTTGCGCGGCCCGTCCGACTGCGCCATCTAGGCAAAGATGTTTAAGTGGAGACGGACATGGCGCTGCGTGTAGCATTCCAGATGGACCCGATTACGGGTGTCGATATTAACGCGGATTCCAGCTTTCGACTGGCGCTAGAGGCTCAGGCCCGTGGGCATGAGCTGTTCTATTACCCACCAACCGCATTGGCGTATGATACAGGCCGCATCATGGCCCGTGGCCACGGAATGGAAGTCCGCAATGTGGTGGGCGATCATGTTACTCTGCAGCCTGAAACCGAGCTCGATCTTGCATCCATGGATGTGGTTTGGCTGCGCCAAGACCCGCCGTTCGACATGGGCTACATCACCACGACGCATGTGTTGGATCGCCTCAAGGGTGAGGCGCTTGTCGTGAATGACCCGACTTGGGTGCGGAACTGGCCGGAAAAGCTGATGGTTTTGGATTTTCCAGAACTGACACCACCAACGATGGTGACACGCGATTTGGAGACTTTGAAAGCCTTCCGTGCGCGGCATGGTGACGTCATTCTTAAGCCGCTTTATGGCAATGGCGGCGCGGGCGTGTTTCGCCTAACCCCCGAAGACCGTAATCTTAATTCGCTGCATGAGCTGTTTTCATCCGTGAACAATGAACCGCTTATTATGCAGAAATTTCTACCCGCCGTGAGTGCGGGGGATAAACGGATTATCCTTGTGGATGGGGAACCAATTGGTGCGATCAACCGTGTCCCTGCTGAGGGTGAAACGCGATCGAATATGCACGTTGGTGGGCGGCCTGAGCCGGTTGGAATGACCGACCGTGACCTTGAGATTTGTGCAGCCATTGGGCCAAAGTTGCGTGAAGCAGGTCAGATTTTTGTCGGGATTGACGTGATTGGCGACTACCTGACCGAGATTAATGTCACGTCCCCCACCGGCTTGCGGGAGCTTGAGGCATTTGACGGCGTCAATGGCGCGGCACTGATCTGGGATGCGATTGAGCGGAAGCTGGCGGACTAAACTTTAGGGGCGGCGACCAGTCGATATGATAACGCCTCACCTATGTGCGGGGTGTCGACATCAACGTCCCCTGCTAAGTCAGCGATGGTGCGCGAAACTCGCAGTACCCGGTGATACCCTCGCGCGCTGAGCGAAAACCGCTCCGTCGCGAGGTCGAGCATCGCTTGCCCGGCCTGTGTTGGGCGGCACACATCCATCAAGACTTCGCCCTCACAATCCGAATTGGTGTGGGTGTTGTCGATGCTGGCGTAGCGTTCAGTTTGGATCGCGCGGGCGGCGGCAACTCGCTCAGCCACTTGAGCGGAGCTATCGCCGGTTGGTTCACGTTTCAGTTCATCGGCTGGAACTTGTAGCATTTCAATCCGAAGGTCGAAGCGGTCGAGCAGCGGGCCTGAGATTTTTTCGATGTAGTCCGCGCCACAGATTGGGGCGCGGCCGCACGCGAGGTTTGCGTCATAGAGGTGTCCGCAGCGGCATGGGTTTGCGGCGGCGATCAGCAAAAACCGGCAGGGATAGCGGACATGCGCATTCGCGCGTGAGATGACGACTTCGCCATTTTCAAGGGGTTGGCGTAGCGATTCTAGTGTTTGGCGCTGGTATTCTGGGAACTCGTCCATGAACAAAACACCATTATGCGCGAGTGAGATTTCACCGGGTCCGGCGCCTTTGCCACCACCAACCAGCGCGGGCATTGAGGCTGTGTGATGCGGATCGCGAAAAGGCCGGGTTCGGGCAATGCCCCCTTCACCAAGCAGGCCTGCGATCGAGTGTACCATTGATGTTTCAAGCGCTTCGGCCGGTGTGAGGTCCGGCAAAATGGATGGCAACCGGGCCGCTATCATGGACTTTCCGCACCCCGGACTTCCGACCATTAGCAGGTGATGCCGGCCAGCGGCTGCAATTTCGAGCGCGCGTTTCGCACGGGCTTGGCCTCGAATATCGCGCAAATCGCGCTCATGCTGAATGGGTGCGAGGTGGGCGGGATGCGCCTGCGCGAGGGGTTTGGCTCCGGTGAAATGTGCCAGTAGCGCCGCTAAGCTAGACACGCCAAACACCCGCGTGGCGCCGACCCAAGCGGCCTCAGTGCTGCATTCTTCGGGGCAGTATAATTCTGTCTCAAGTGTGCCAGCCGTGACCGCGGCAGGTAGCGCACCCTTGATTGGGATCAGTTTGCCGGAAAGAGATAACTCTCCTAACGACATTATGCGCGCGACTTTATCCTGCGGGAGCATATCGATAGCAGCGAGGATCGCGGCGGCGATTGGCAGATCGAAATGCGCGCCTGATTTTGGCAGATCCGCTGGGGATAGGTTGATCGTGATTCGCTTGGATGGCATCGCCACATTCAAATGCGCGAGTGCGGCGCGCACTCGGTCCTTCGCCTCACTAATGGCTTTGCTGGGAAGCCCAACGATTGAGAATGACGGCAGCCCGGGCGCGAGCGCGCATTCTACCTTGACCGGCCGTGCGACCAATCCATCGAAAGCGACGGTGTATGTACTTGCGAGCATTGCGTCCCCTCGATGGCATCTTGGGACAGGATTAGCTGCAAGGTGTTTACGATTGGTAAAGCTTCATGAAGGCTGGCCATGCTTCTGGATCGGCGCATGTTTTGTCTCGGCAAGTTGCATTGCAAAAGCCAAAGACCCGTCCTCTAAGTTCAAGAAAATGGGTTACTGATCCACCGGAATATGGGCAGCTGTCATTCTCTGAGGGACCGTTTGCAACCGGCTGGGCAGAGAGCGATTTTGGCCCAGGCCAGAGTCCTTTGGGGAGGCCCTTGTCGTATTCGCTCAGCGTTCGATTACGTGCCTCACCCATGGCGCGCCAGCGGCGGAAGGCGGGGTCGTGTAAATGCGCGCTCACATACTCTGCGGCGGCTTGGTCGACTGGCAGCCCGTATCCCGCGATGCGAGCAGCGACAGGCGCATAGAAGGCATCAACCGCCCCATATTCGCCAAATAACCAAGGTCCCTGCCCACCTAGACTGCGCGCGTGATCCCACAGCATGACGATGCGTTTGATATCACGCATAACCGCCTCCGAAGGTCGAAAATCCTGCCATGTATGCCGCAAATTCATTGGGCAGTCACCGCGCAACGCCATGAAACCACTGTGCATTTCAGCCATGAGCGACCGCGCAGCACTTCGACTTTTGGGGTCTTCTGGAAGTAACGACAGCTCAGGGTGCGCCTCAATAATTCCTTCAAAGATCGCGAGGGAATCTGTCCAAACCGCCCCAGAATGCGCGCGCACTGTAGGGACGGTTGCCGCAGGAAACCACCGCTTCAGGTCTTCCGCAAACCTCGGTTGATAGAACTCGGTGGTGTGAATGTTCACAGGGATATCAAAGCGTTCAAACAGCAGCCAAGCACGCAGGCTCCAGCTTGAATACGATTTATCGCCGATCAAAAGGTCATATGTCATGAGCTTAGCATAGCCCTGTTAAATGCCGACGCGCCAATGATGTTTTTGCGGCATCTCTATCACGGATGGTGATTGGCGAAATCACCCTCGAATTTAGTGCCGTCCCATATGATCCGCGTGATCGAGAGCGGCTCAATTACCTGTCCAAGGGCCTCATATGGTGTGATGTTGAGCGCGCGCGCCCATTGCGTGAGGATCACCCCCATATGGGCAACAATAATAATGTCAGAATAGGTGCCCGTTAACACATCACAGCCAGCATTTACCCTTTCGGTGACGTCATTCCAGCTCTCGCCACCGGGTGCTTTTTGCGTGCCAGGGGCATCAAAGAAAGCGCGGCATTCGGGGCTGTCGATTGCGTCAAACGTTTGGTTTTCCCATTCGCCATAGTGAAATTCGCGAAAGCGTTTTTCATGCGAGAGCCGGGATCGCGTGCCTTGTATCGCGTCTGCGGTGGTCCGGGTGCGGAGCAGATCGCTGCTTATAATGGGCGCGTCAGGCAAAGCGGCGCTAACGCGCGCGATCTGATCGGCGTTGGACAGATCGGCTGGCAAATCGGTCCAGCCAACCATCGTCTTTGCATGGGTCGGGCCGTGACGTACCCACCAAAAACGGGTCATTGCGGGACCTCCGGCAGTGTTCCTTTGAGGG
Organism: Thalassobacter stenotrophicus; assembly: GCF_001458315.1. Classification (GTDB taxonomy): domain Bacteria; phylum Pseudomonadota; class Alphaproteobacteria; order Rhodobacterales; family Rhodobacteraceae; genus Thalassobacter; species Thalassobacter stenotrophicus. Next base: position 56,643 of record NZ_CYRX01000033.1, read on the forward strand.
CAAAGGGCAGGCCCGACATAACGGCAATCACGCTGTCAGCTTGCCTTGCTGCTACTTGATTGAAACGCCCTTGGATGTTGCGAAATGCGCGCCCCATCGAGGTGTCTGGCACGATGCCTTGCCCCACTTCGTTGGTCACGATGACGAACGGCGTGGGTGACTGGCTAAGGGCACCTAACACCCGCGGGACTTCATCAGCGGGGTCGGCGTCCGCCATAATGATCGCCGTCAGCCACATTGTGGCGCAATCAATTAGGACGGCCTCATTCGGTGCCGTTGCGTGGATTGCAGCCACTAGATCAGTTCCCGTCTCAACGGTATCCCAGCCATCACCTGCACGGCTTGTGCGGTGCGCGCGGACTTTTTCCGCCATTTCATCATCCCAAATTTGTGACGTTGCGAAATATTTTTTCGGCAGGCCGGAACTGGCTATAAGTCGCTCTGCATAATCGCTTTTTCCAGATGCAGCTCCGCCAGTCACTAGGGTTAGTTTTGGTAAAATCAACATTAATTATGCCCCCTAGTGATCCAACGTCCTGTGCCTCCCGTATCACTTACAAAACCAAACCAACAGTCTTCAGGGGGCAATCATGGCCTTGGATTTCAACAGCGATACAACACTATCCCGTCGTGCGATGAAGGCAGAGCTGCTGGACGCCGAAACGGAATTGCAGCTGGCCTATGCGTGGCGCGATCAACGAGACGAGGCAGCCTTGCACCGGCTGATCACCGCGTACATGCGGCTCGCGATCTCGATGGCTTCGAAATTCCGCCGCTATGGAGCGCCGATGAACGACCTGATCCAAGAGGCTGGATTGGGTCTCATGAAAGCTGCCGACAAATTTGATCCCGACCGTGGAGTGCGCTTTTCGACCTATGCTGTGTGGTGGATTAAGGCCTCGATCCAAGACTATGTGATGCGGAATTGGTCGATGGTTCGGACCGGTTCGACGTCCTCGCAGAAGTCGCTCTTTTTCAACATGCGTCGCGTGCAAGCCCGTCTTGAGCGTGAGGCGCAATCCGCTGGCGAGAACCTAGACCGGCACCAATTGCGCCAGATGATCGCGACAGAGGTCGGTGTGCCGCTGCACGATGTTGAGATGATGGAAGGACGTTTGTCCGGCTCCGATTTTTCATTGAACGCGACGCAATCATCCGAGGATGAGGGTCGTGAATGGATCGATGCGCTTGAGGATGATGGCGCGCAAGCCGCTGAAACCGTAGAGCACCGTCACGACACCGATACTCTGCGGGAATGGCTGTTGTGCGCTCTCAACGCTCTTAATGAACGTGAACGGTTTATCGTGCGCGAGCGGAAGCTCCGCGATGCACCCCGGACACTCGAAAGTCTTGGCCAAGAGCTGAAGCTGAGCAAGGAACGAGTGCGCCAGCTTGAAGCCGCTGCTTTCACCAAGATGCGCAAGAGCCTCGAAGGTCAGTCCAAAGAGGTTCGAGCCTTTTTCGTATGATTTATAGCAATCTGTTGCTTGCTGGGGTCGCGTTGGCATGTGCAGGCGCGACCCTCTCTACGTCTGCGGGGGCGCAAGGTGACTGGATCGCGCGCTTGACTGATGCTGACGTGGCTTTGCTGGGCGAAATTCACGACAATCCGGAGCATCACATGCGGCAAGCAGAGGCCATTACGTCCCTTGCGCCAACAGCCGTCGTGTTTGAAATGTTGACGCCAGAGCAAGCCGAAATGCTGTCGGCGGGCTTGCCGGATCGGGCCGAAGATGTGGCCGAGTTGTTGGAGTGGAACGCCTCTGGCTGGCCGGATTACACGATGTATCATCCGGTCTTTGTTGCGGCGAATGATGCTGCAATTTATGGTGCTGCACTGCCTCGTGACCAAGTCCGTGCTGCAGTGTCTGGCGATATAACAGTCATTTTCGGTGATGGTGCCGACGCGTTGGGACTGCATCAACTGCTTGAGCCATCTGAACAAAAGGCCCGTGAGGCGATGCAAATGTCGGCGCATTGTGATGCGTTACCAGCCGACATGTTGCCCGGCATGGTCGCAGCGCAACGCTTGCGGGATGCACATTTTTCGCGTGTGACGCTCCAAGCGCTGGATGAAACGGGCGGCCCGGTTGTCGTCATCACGGGCAATGGCCACGCGCGCAAAGACTGGGGTATGCCGGTCTACCTCGCGGCAGCGGCGCCCGAGGTGACAGTGCGCACGCTTGGCCAGTTTGAAGACGCCCCCGCCGCGGACGCGCCATTTGACGTCACCCTTGTTTCAAGCGCGGCAGAGCGTCCCGATCCCTGTCTGGCCTTTCGCTGATCTTGCTCCTTGCGGCGGTGCAACGTAACGTCCAGCCAACTTAACTGCCGCGGAACGCCAGCCATCATGCTCCACAACAAGAAAATCCTCCTGATCATCGGCGGCGGTATAGCGGCGTTCAAATCCTTGGATTTGATCCGCCGCGTCCGAGAGCAAGGGGCCGAGGTTATCCCGGTTCTAACTCGCGCGGGTGAAGAATTCGTAACGCCCCTGTCAGTGTCCGCATTGGCGGCAAACAAAGTCTACCGCGATCTTTTTGACCTGACCGATGAGGCGGAGATGGGCCACATAGAGCTAAGCCGCGCTGCGGATTTGGTCGTGGTTGCGCCCGCTACTGCGGATCTGATGGCTAAAATGGCTCAGGGCTTAGCGAATGATCTGGCCTCTACGCTTTTGCTCGCGACGGATACGCCCGTGCTAATTGCCCCCGCGATGAATGTGAAAATGTGGGAACATCCTGCCTCGCAGCGCAATGTCGAGACGTTGATGGGGGATGGGATCGGTTTTGTGGGGCCGGACGATGGCACAATGGCCTGTGGTGAGTTTGGCCCGGGTCGGATGGCTGAAGTTCCTGATATTATTACAGCGATGCAAAGGTTCTTCATTGCGGGACCGCTGGCTGGGCGCAAGGTGCTTGTGACTTCTGGTCCGACGCATGAACCCATTGATCCTGTGCGCTATATCGCGAACCGCTCATCTGGTGCGCAGGGCGTGGCGATTGCTGGCGCGTTGCGGGACTTGGGTGCCGAGGTGGTCTTTGTGACCGGCCCGGCTGCCGTGCCGCCGCCGCATGGGGTGCAAGTTGTGCAGGTCGAAACGGCGGCTCAGATGCTGTTCGCGGTTGAGGCCGCACCAAAAGTTGACGCAGCGGTCTTTGCTGCCGCCGTCGCGGACTGGCGCGTGGACAACAGTTCAGCCCACAAGATGAAGAAAGACGGCAGTGGCAAGGCCCCGGCTTTGGCGTTTTCGGAAAATCCAGACATTCTGAAAACCGTATCTGGCTGGGGTGACAAACGGCCCAAGTTGGTCGTTGGCTTTGCTGCCGAAACGGATGACGTCGTCGCCAACGCGACCGCGAAACGGACCCGAAAGGGTTGCGACTGGATCGTGGCCAACGATGTCTCTCCCGAAACTGGGATTATGGGCGGTACGGAAAATGCGGTTACTTTGGTCACCGAAACCGGGACGGAGGCATGGCCCCGCATGAGTAAATCAGAGACCGCGCGCAAGCTGGCGGTTCGTATCGCAAAGGCCTTAGCATGAATGTTCGGATCGCGGTCGTGCGTGCAGATTGGGCGGACGCGTCTGTCGCTTTGCCCACCTACGCCACACAGGGGGCGGCTGGCGCCGATGTGCGCGCGAACTTCCCGGCCGAGCATCGCGAACAGGGTCACACCCTAGCGCCCATGAGCCGCGCAGTCCTGCCTACCGGGCTGCGCATCGCGATCCCTGAGGGATATGAGTTGCAGCTGCGCCCACGCTCTGGTCTTGCCTTCAAACAGGGGCTGACGCTGATCAACACACCCGGCACAATCGACAGCGATTATCGCGGCGATGTGGGTGTTTTGATGATTAATCTTGGGGATGAGCCAGTCACTATTGCGCACGGCGATAGGATCGCCCAAGCCGTGTTTGCCCCGTTGCATCGTGCCGAATTCGATCCGGTTGACGACTTGGACGATAGCGCGCGTGGCACAGGTGGTTTTGGCTCAACAGGGGTCCGCTGATATGATTTTGGTTCTTGGTGTTGCGGCTCTGATTTGGAGCATTGGGCATATTTTGCGGCTGCCGATGCAGGCGCGCTGGTTGATGTTGGGGCTTTTGTACATCGCCGTTCTTGGCCTGCAATTGGCGATGCCTGCTGGCACGCCATTGCGCGAGGCTACGGGCGGCAGTGCGTCCATGTGGTTGATCTTTGGCGGGCTGGTCGGGGTGATTTGGCTTTATCGTGAGGTGCTGAGCAAGCTGCGAGCTCGCGCCGACGAAACCCAGAAAAACATTGCCCAAGAACAATCGCCGCCCCCATCGGCTGGTATGTCTGAGGTTGAGCTGGAGCGGTATGCACGCCACATCGTGATGCGCGAAGTGGGTGGCCCCGGCCAAATGCGGTTGCGTGGGGCAAAGGTTCTGGTGGTTGGCGCAGGTGGTCTCGGCGCGCCTGCGTTGATGTATTTGGCCGGGGCGGGCGTTGGCACGATCGGTGTTATTGATGACGACATCGTCTCCCTGTCCAACCTTCAGCGGCAGATTATCCACACTGATGACCGCTCTGACATGCCCAAGGTTTTCTCAGCCGAGACGGCGATGAAAGCCCTGAATCCGCACGTCAATGTACGCCCCTATCAACGACGGCTGACCGCAGATATCGCCGAGGATTTGTTCGCGGATTACGATTTGATCCTTGATGGATCAGACAGTTTTGCCACGCGCCAAATGGTGAACGCCGCGGCCGTGGCCACGGGCACGCCCCTGGTCGCCGGTGCAATTTCCCAGTGGGAGGGGCAGGTGACGGTCTATGATCCCGCCGGTGGGTCTCCGTGCTTGGCATGTATTTTCCCGCAACCGCCTGCCGCAGGGCAAGCCCCATCCTGTGCTGAGGCCGGGGTGATCGGTGCATTGCCTGGTGTTGTAGGGTCTATGATGGCTCTAGAGGCGATCAAAGAGATCACCGGCGCTGGTGAGACGCTGCGCGGTAAGATGTTGATTTATGACGGTCTATACGCCGAAACGCGCAGCATCGGCATCAAGCGCCGCGCGGATTGCGCCTGCTGCGGAAACATCTGAACCATCACATCTGCGACATCCTGTCGTTCCCTCTATTCTTGGGATAAAGTTTGGCCTATCTGATATTTCAGAAATTTCTGAAATTACTGTGTGGTGGAAAAAGATGAAAATGGCGCCTCTTCTTCAAGAGTTCGTTCTCCACTTTGGTGAGATGGGCAGTCGTTGGGGGATCAACCGAACGGTTGGCCAAATCTACGCAGTTTTGTTCCTGTCGAAAACGCCGCTCAACGCTGAGGAGATTACCACTGCACTGGGCATTAGCCGCTCAAATACGTCCATGGGATTGAAAGAGTTACAGGCATGGAACCTTGTCCGCCTGCGCCACCTGCCCGACGATCGGCGTGATTATTTTACCACCCCCGATGACCTGTGGGAGATCGTCCGTACCCTCGTCGCAGAGCGGAAAAAACGCGAAATCGATCCGACCCTGACCAAGCTCCGTGAACTGGAAATGCAGGGCGCACAGGGCGATCCCTACGCCGAAGCGCGCATCGCTGAGTTGCGCGAGTTGATTGAGATGATGTCCACCTTCTATGAGGACATGAACCGGCTTGAGACTGAGCGTTTGGTTCAATTGATGACGCTCGGCGCCAAACTGGGCGGGTTGGTCGAAAAAACCAGCCGCCTAAACCCATTTACCCGCACCAAAGGCTAGACACATGATGGACACCCTCCTTCTGTCGCGCATCCAATTCGGCGCGAATATCTCGTTTCACATTCTGTTTCCTACGATCACCATCGCGATGGGTTGGATGCTGTTGTTCTTTAAACTGCGCTTCCAATGGACTGGTGATGAAAAGTGGATGGAGGCGTATCGCTTCTGGGTGAAAATCTTTGCCCTAAGCTTTGCCATGGGGGTCGTTTCCGGCATTACGATGTCGTTCCAATTTGGTACGAACTGGCCAGGATTTATGGAGAAGGTCGGCAATATCGCGGGGCCGCTACTGGCTTATGAGATCATGACCGCGTTCTTCCTAGAGGCGGTTTTCATCGGCATCATGCTTTTTGGGGCGTCTCGCGTGCCGGTTTGGCTGCACACAACCGCCACGTTCCTCGTGGCCTTTGGGACCACGGTCTCAACGTTCTGGATCATCGTGTTGAACTCTTGGATGCATACGCCTCAAGGGTTTGAAATGATTGATGGCGTGGCGCACGCGACCGATTGGTGGGCGATCATTTTCAACCCCTCAATGCCATACCGGTTTGTGCACATGCTGCTTGCATCTGGGCTGACGGTATCCTTCCTGATCGCAGGGATTAGTGCGTTTCGCTACCTTTTGGGGGATCGGTCGCGCAGCGTTGCGGCGACACTGCGCACGGGGCTAGTCTTTGGTGCGCTGCTCATCCCCGTTCAAATCCTTGCAGGTGATTTTCATGGACTGAACACGCTGGAACACCAGCCCGCCAAGGTTGCCGCGATGGAGGGCAACTGGGATACGCGCTCTAACGTGCCGCTGGTGGTGTTTGGCCTTCCGAATGAGGAAACACGGACCAATGATTTCGCGATTGAGATCCCGAACCTTGCGTCGATCATCCTGACCCACAAGGCCGATGGTGTTGTGCCCGGCCTGAATGATTTTGTCGCGGAGGACGGCACGATTTTGCACCCTCCGGTGGACAAAGTATTCTGGTCGTTCCGCGTTATGGTTGGCACGGGCATGGCGATGCTGCTGCTAAGCTGGGGTACGCTGGCCCTGATGGCGCGGCGTGATGATCTGGGCCGACGGTTTCAGACTGGCTGTATTCCCACGCCGATCTTGCTGTTCATGGTGCCCTTCGCCTTTTCGGGCTGGGTCGCGACATTGGCAGGCTGGTACACCACCGAAATCGGCCGTCAGCCATGGCTGGTTCAAGGCGTGATGAGCACGGCCGAGGCCGTGGCCGACGTGCCCGCGCCGATGGTTCTCGGCACATTGATCGCTTACCTCGCGATTTATGCGGCATTGCTAACTGCCTACATTAGCGTAATTTTCTACCTCGCGACCAAAGCGACCAAGGGCGACAGCATCCGTATGGCGGTGCGTGGTTCTGGTGAGGCGCAGGTCAAAATCCTGACCCCGGCGGAGTGACCCAACATGTCCATTTTTGATGATCCATCCGTATGGTTGCCGCTCGTTTTTGCGGGGCTTATGGGGCTTTCGATCCTGATTTATGTGGTGCTGGATGGCTTTGATCTGGGCGTCGGCATTCTGTTTCCCTTTGCGGAGGACGCCGAAAAAGACCGCATGATCGCGTCCATTGGCCCGTTCTGGGATGCAAATGAGACATGGCTCGTTCTAGCCGTTGGGCTGCTCTTGGTGGCGTTTCCATCGGCGCATGGGACTATTTTGACGGCGCTATATTTACCCGTTTTCGTCATGCTCGTGGGTTTGATCCTGCGCGGCGTCGCCTTTGAGTTCCGGGCCAAGGCGCGGGCCAAACGCAAGGATATGTGGAACCGCTTCTTTTGGATCGGCTCGACCATGACCTCGCTGGCGCAGGGCTACATGTTGGGCATCTACATCATGGGCTTGCAGCAAACGTGGCTGACGATGGCATTCGCACTCGTGACGGCAGTGTTCCTGACGGTTGGATATAGTTTCATCGGGGCCGCGTGGTTGATCCTCAAAACTGAAGGCGCGTTGCAGCGCAAAGCAGTCGCTTGGGCCAAAGGGGGCGTCTGGGGGCTGGTGCTCGGGTTTGGGGCGATCTCGCTCGCGTCTCCCGCGGTATCGCCACGCATTTTCGAAAAGTGGTTCAGCTTTCCCGAGGCGGTCTACCTCGCGCCGCTGCCGCTGATGTCGTTGATATTGGTGGGTGTGCTGTGGTTCTCGCTCCGTCGTCTGCCAGCCCAAAACGACCACTGGTCGTGGGTGCCGTTTGTGACGTCCTGTGCCTTGTTTGTGTTGGCTTTTGTTGGACTGGCCTACAGTTTTTACCCCTATGTGGTGCCCGAACAGATCACGATCTATGAGGCCGCCTCGGCACCTGAATCCCTGATGATCATTCTCATCGGTGCTTGTGTGGTGGTGCCGACGATCCTTGCCTACACTGTCATGGCCTATGTGATTTTTCGCGGCAAAGCGACCGAACTGCGATATGACTGAGCGCGCGCAATAATGCACACCGGCTATATATTCTGAATAGTTGCGTTTGTTTTCAAACATGCCAAATGAAGGGGAAGCAACCCAACTCACCAAAGGCTTCCCCATGACCCAGACTGTTTTGCACATTGATAGCTCTATCCGCGCCGAAGGCTCCGTTAGCCGCGCGCTGTCGCAAAAAATCACATCTCGTTTTGAGGGCGCGACTGTCCTGCGCCGCGATCTGGCGGATGGCGTACCGCTGATTGATGGGGCGTGGATCGGCGCGAACTTCACCCCGGCTGCCGACCGTACGGATGAGCAAAAAGCCGTGCTGGCCACCTCAGACGCGATGGTGGCAGAACTTCAAGCCGCCGACGTGATCGTCATCGGGACGCCGATTTACAACTTTTCGGTGACTGCGGCGATGAAGGCTTGGATCGATCTCGTCGCCCGAGCTGGCGTGACGTTCCAGTACTCCGAAACGGGCCCCAAAGGTCTGCTGACCGGCAAACGCGCAATTATCGCAATCGCTTCGGGTGGTACGCCCGTCGACAGTGAGATCGACTTTGCTGGCCGCTACATCCGCCACATCATGGGCTTCATCGGGATCACCGATGTTGAGTTTGTGAAAGCTGACAGCCTAGGCAACGGCGGCGATGAAAAGATCGCGGAAGCGAACGCTCAGGTCGACAAAATCGCAGCCTAAAAATCAGCTGTGACGTCCGGCAGGTTCAGAGCGTGGACAAGGTCCCGCACTTCCTGCCGGGCGGCAATATTGGACATGTTCATGTTGGCGATACCAATGTCGCGCAGGTCCAAAAGGGTCATGCCGCGGGGAAATAGCTCGCGAAAGATCACCCGCTCGGTAAAGCCGGGGGCAACGCGAAAACCGATGCGCTTGGACAGTTGATCCAATGCCTCACCCACTTTGCGTTTGTTGTGCATCTGCTGTGCGCCCAAACGGTTCCGCAGCACCAGCCAGTCAATCGGCTTTAGCCCCGCTTTTGCGCGCAGTTGCCGTGCGTGCCAGACCATTTCAGAATAGACCGAAGGCCCCTCAATCTTGTTGGTATCCGGGTCCACTTTGGCCAGTAGGTCAAAGTCGACAAAGCTGTCGTTCAGTGGGGTGACCAGCGTGTCTGCCAGCGAGTGGGCCACCTGGCTCAACCGCGTGTGCGAGCCCGGACAATCGATCACAATAAAGTCGCTGTCTTTTTCCAGCTCAGCCACCGCAAGTGACAGAGATTTGTCGAACGGGTTCTCATTCTCATTCAACGTCGCGCGATCCACCTTGGGCAGTTCGATAAAGCGCGGCGTGGGCAGAGTGACGCCGTTTTTCTCACCATAAGACAGGCGGTTTTCCATGTATCTGGTGAAACTCTTCTGGCGCAGATCCAGATCAAGCGCGCCAACGCGTTTGCCCATCCGGGCAAGAGCCGTGGCCATATGCATGCAGGAGGTGGACTTACCCGAGCCGCCTTTTTCGTTACCGAATACGATGATGTGTGCCATGCGGGCGTTTCCCCAAGATATGCTTATCAGCCACTATAGGTAGGAAGTGCAGGCGGGGGAAGCGGCTGCACAGTCAGATTACGTCGCTTTTTGTCGGCTTTAGGCTGGGAATGCCGAAAAGAGCCTGCCAGCCTATGACTATTGCACGCCTTTGGAGGGTAACGTCATGGCCAACGCCTTCACCGAGTTTCTACATGATACCAAGCTGACGGACATTCCACCCCAGATGCAGGCCCTTGGTCGGCAGTGGTTGTTGGATTTGTTGGGGGTCGCGGCCGCAGGCACGCAGACAGAGCTGTCGCGGGTGATCCATCGTCATGCCACGGCGCATTTCGGGCCGGGGGCGAAATCGGCGACGGTGCTGTTTGACGGTCGCGCCGCGAGCGCGCCGGGGGTGGCCTTAGCAGGGGGCTGCACAATTGATGCCGTGGACGCCCACGATGGGCACAAGCTGACCAAGGGCCATACGGGCTGCGGTGTGCTACCGGCCCTTGCCGCCCTCAGCGAGGCCGAAGGGATGGAGGATGACCAAGAGTTCCTTGCGGCGTTTATTGTGGGCTATGAACTCGCGACCCGTGCAGGCATCGCGCTGCACCGAACAGCCAGCGATTATCATACCTCGGGGGCTTGGGTTGCGGTGGGTGTGGCGGGCCTTGGCGCACGCGCGATGGGGCTGACGGCGGATCAGACGCGCCATGCCATCGGGATTGCCGAATACCACGGGCCGCGCAGCCAGATGATGCGGGTGATTGATCACCCTGCCATGCTCAAGGACGGATCAGGATGGGGGGCCATGTCCGGGGTTTCGGCTGCCTATTTGGCGGCAGACGGGTTCACCGGTGCGCCCGCGATAACGGTTGAAGGTGGGGATGTGCAGGACCTGTGGCAGAGCCTTGGCCATCGGTGGTGCATCGCGGAGCAGTATTTCAAACATTTCCCAGTCTGCCGTTGGGCGCAGCCCCCGGTACAGGCGGTTCTTGATGTGCGTCGCGCACATGGGCTGCGATCTGAGGTTGTGGATCATATCGCGATCGAGACCTTTCATCACTCTAAGCGGCTTGCTACGCGGGACCCCAAAACCACCGAAGAGGCGCAATATTCGACGGCCTTTCCCGCCGCCGTCGCCCTTGTTCGGGGGCGGGTAGACCCGGCAGATGTGGCCGATGCGGCACTAAACGACCCAGAAATCGCGCGGATCGCGCAGGGCATGCGGATCGACGAAGACGCGGGCTTTACCGCAGCGTTCCCCGAGCGTCGGATCGCGCGGGTGACGATTGTGCTAAAGGATGGGCAACGCCTGACATCAGCGGACACAGAGGCCCCGGGCGACCCGGAAAACCCTGTTAGCAACGCAGACGTCCGGGCGAAATTCCATGCCTATGCAGAACCCGTTCTAGGCAAGAACCGAGCCAGTGTGGTTGAGGCGGCAGTGGATGGTTTGGGCAAAGGTAGTGGGCTAGGCGCCCTGCGCGCCGCAATCCTGCCAGCACCATAGTCCCCAACGCAAAACGCCGCCCCAAAAAGGGACGGCGTTTCGTTAATCCGAGGATCAGGCGTCTTAGAAGCCCAGACCTGCGTATTTGTTCTTGAACTTGGACACGCGGCCGCCGGTGTCCATCAGGCGCGAGTTGCCGCCAGTCCATGCAGGGTGCACGGAGGGGTCGATGTCGAGCGCCAGCTGGTCGCCTTCGGCGCCCCAAGTGGATTTCATTTCTACAACAGTACCGTCCGTCATTTTGACGTTGATCGTGTGGTAGTCGGGGTGGATCTCTTTTTTCATGACAAAAGCTCCTTACGCGTCTGCGGATGCGCTTTTGGGCGCTTTGTAGTTGGTCACTTCGGCGATCCGTGCGGACTTACCGCGACGCGAACGCAAGTAGTACAGCTTGGCGCGACGGACGCGGCCACGGCGTACAACAGTGATGCTTTCGATGTTTGTCGAGTGCAGGGGGAACACACGTTCCACGCCTTCACCGAAGGAAATCTTGCGCACGGTGAACGAGCCAGCGATGCCGGAGCCGTTCTTGCGGGCGATGCAGACGCCTTCGTAGTTCTGCACACGAGTACGTGTGCCTTCGGTCACTTTAAAACCGACGCGGATGGTGTCACCGGCTTTAAAATCCGGAATGTCGTTGCCGAGCGCAGCGATTTGCTCCGCTTCGATTTGTGCGATCACGTTCATGATACGCTCCTATGCTGATCCCCGTTTTTCGGGAAATATTGGCGCGTCCTCAGAGCTCTTGGTCTTCGCCCGGGTCCCTATCGTGATCTTCACAATAAGCCCGCCAGAGGTCAGGTCGTCGTTGCTTCGTCAGCCTTTCGGCCATGTCCGTCCGCCAGTCAGATATCCGGGCGTGGTGCCCCGAGAGAAGAACCTCAGGAATGTCACGCCCCTGCCAGGTGGCCGGTTTCGTATATTGGGGGTGTTCGAGCAGACCGTGCGAGAACGATTCGTCCTCGGTGGAAGCCTGATTCCCAAGTACGCGCGGTATAAGGCGGACGGTGGCATCGATCAAGGCCTGTGCCGCGATCTCACCCCCGGTCATGACGAAATCACCCAAAGACACCTCTTGGATGCCGTAATGTTCCAAAACGCGCTCATCCACGCCTTCAAACCGGCCGCACAAAAGCGTGACGCCGGTACCTTCGGACAGGCGCTGCATCATGGCTTGATCCATGGGTTTGCCCCGGGGGCTGAGATAGATGATTGGCGCGTCCCAACCGCGTTGGGCATGCTCAATCGCGGGTCCGACAACATCGGGGCGCAGCACAAGACCTGCGCCGCCGCCCGCAGGTGTGTCATCCACATTGCGGTGTTTCGTCAGCCCAAAAGTGCGCAGATCAATTGTTTCAAGCGCCCAAAGGCCTTTTTGCAGGGCCGTGCCCGTCAGGCTTTCGCCCAAAACGCCGGGGAAGGCGCTTGGGAAAAGGGTGATGATCTTGGCGGTCCATGCGCCCTTAAGGCGCGGCGTATCCGTCACAAGCGCGCGTGGCTTGAGGCTAGCCGAGATTGATAGCCGCCCGTGGGATTTGGTGGGCCGAGGGCGGGCGAGGTCTGGCTTGTCGGGGTCACTCATGGCGGGTCTCAATATGCTTGGGCGTCAGACGCGCCATGGCTTGGGGGCGTTAGGATTTGGGCGCGTCGTCGTCTTCGTCGTTGTCGTCAAACAGCCCGGCAGGTGGGTCAATCACCACCCGGCGCGCGGCCAGATCAACAGTGGGCACGACCGCTTGGGTGAATGGAACCAGTATGGTGCCCGGGCCCTTGATTGGACGAAGCTCTAGGATATCGCCAGCGCCGTGGTCATGCACCGCATGGATACGGCCTAGCGTTTCGCCGCCCGTGTCCACGGCTGTGATGCCAATCAGGTCGCTATAATAATATTCGTCATCGGGCAGTTCGGGCAGGGCGCTCCGGGGGGCCCATAGCTTTTGTCCGCGCAAGCCATCAGCGGCTTCCTTGGATTTGACGCCAGACAGGCGCACTGCATAGCCGCCCTTTACGGGCCGCGTGACCGTGAGGGTGTATGTGCGACCCTCATCATCGGTGAGCGTGCCGTAATCGCCAATGGCCGATGGGTCGGCGCAAAAGCTTTTGACCCGCGCTTCGCCGCGCACGCCGTAGGACCCCGTGATCGCCCCCAGACAGACTTTGTCCTTCATCGCTCCAGCACCTCCAGCGCCGTTGACCGGTCTTCCCAGCCGAGTTGTTCTAATTCGGGTGTCTCATCCACGGTCTCGGGCCAGCCAACGCATAGGTAGGCCACAAATGCCCAATCCGCAGGCACATCCAGATCGCGGGTTAGTTTGTCAGGGTCTAGGACCGAAACCCACCCCATGCCAAGGCCCTTTGCGCGGGCCTCAAGCCAAAAGAGGGTCAGGGCCGAAACCACCGAATACCGAAGCATTTCGGGCATGGTCGCGCGGCCCAGACCTTTGCCTTTGAGGCCGGTTTCGTCGCAAAACACAGCCAATTGCACCGGCGCCTCGCGCATGCCCGAAAGCTTGAGCGAGGCGTAGGTGTCAGCATCTGCCCCATCGTAGGTCGCCAGCGCATCTGCATTGGCAGCCTCAAAATTGGCAAGGGCTGCGGCCCTTGCCTGCGGGCTTGCCACGCGTACGATCCGCCAAGGCTCCGAGAGGCCAACAGAGGGGGCAAGCCGAAACGCATCCAGCGCCTCGGCCAGCAGATCCTCTGGTACCGAGTCCGTGCGAAAGCGGCGCACATCACGGCGCCACTTCAACAGGTCCCGGAATTCCTCTTGGAACGCCTGCGAAAACGTCCGCATCTGCCTTACTCGGCAGCAGCTTCCTCAGCGGGTGCGACAGCAGCTTCGGCGGCCTCAGCAGCTTTGGCAGCTTTTTCTTCAGCGCGTTCCTGAGCGGCTTTGCCCGGTGTACCCTTCTTGGGGTTGTTACGCTCTTTCTTGGGCAGCACGTCGGCGGCTTCCAGGAAACGCGACACGCGGTCGGTAGGCTGGGCGCCTTGGCTCAGCCAGTGCTGAACGCGTTCCATGTTCATTTGCACGCGCTCTTCGCTGTCTTTGGGCAGCAGTGGGTTGTATGTGCCGAGTTTCTCGATGAAGCGGCCATCACGCGCCATGCGGCTGTCAGCAGCAACAATGCGGTAGAAGGGGCGCTTTTTGGAACCGCCGCGGGCGAGCCGGATTTTCATAGCCATGGTGTTTCTCCTATCAATGGCGTTTGCAGACGAATGTGTCTGCTATTTCTGGTGTTCTTCGTGGTGTCGGATGACTTCCTGAATGATGAAGTTCAGGAATTTCTTGGCAAACTCGGGGTCCAGATCGGCCTCGGTCGCAAGGGCTTCGAGCCGAGCGATCTGCGTGGCCTCACGGGCCGGATCGCTGGGCGGCAGGTCGTGAGTGGCTTTGAGCCGCCCCACAGCCTGCGTGTGTTTGAACCGCTCGCCCAGCGTGTAGACGAGGATGGCATCGAGCCGGTCGATGCTGCCGCGGTGCTCTGCAAGCACTTCGGCGGCGCGGGTTACGACGTCATTAGTCAAGAGCAAAGCCTTTCGGTTTGAAGGTCGGATCTGCGTAGTGTTCGATTTCCATCTCGATCCCATGGGCCAGACGCGTGTTATCCAGTTCGGCTCGGGACGGGTGGCGATAGACGACATCGTTGCCATCAACGCTTTGGGCATCTCTGTCGCGACAAGCCCCCAGACGCTCCGCCAACCGGATGCTGTCTAGGTTCTTTGGGTCCAGATAGCTAACGGCGTTTTCCCAACCAGCTTGGCGATAGAAATAGTCGCGCGCGGCATGGGTGGCTTCGAGCGCATAGCCCTTACCTGCGACTTGAGGCCAGATCATCCACGCCAATTCGGCTTGGGGCCATTTGGCGGGCTGCCAGCCACCGGCCATGCCCAAGGTGTGATCCGTCTCACGGTCATGGATCATCCACATGCCAAAGCCGCGAATTTCCCAATGCCCGATTTCAGCAGCATAGAGCATCCAACTTTCGTAGTCGTTCAACGGCCCGCCCATGAAACGCGCGCGGTAGCTGGTGAATGTGGCTTTGAAGTTTGGGTAATCTTCAGCCTGCGGGCCGCGCAGCTCTAGGCGGCGGGTGCGCAGAACGGGGATATCACGGTGACCCATCGATTATCCTCCGACCTTGGGGTGGCGGTAGATGGTCAGTGTGCCTAGGCGCGCGTGCGTGAACGTACCCTCGGGCGTGCAGCCGAGGCGCGTGGCCACGCGGGCAGATGCATCATTGCCAATCGCCACAAGGCTGATCGCTGTGTCCCAGCCAAGCGTCTCATAGGCATAGCTGCGCGCAGCCTCAGCCGCCTCAGTCGCGTAGCCTTTGCCGGTCGCGCCCTCGAAAAGGTCCCAGCCGATTTCCGGCTCAGGCCAACCCAGGGGGGCCCATAGCCCGACGCAGCCGATACATGTGTCGCTGCCCGTCTCGGTCACGGCCCAACGGCCAAAGCCATTCAAGGTCCAGTGCCCGATTTCGCCCGCGAGCGTACGCCAGGATTGCTCTGCGTTCATGGGGCCGCCCACAAAGGAAGAGCGGTCATCGGCATAGAACGCGGCGAACGCCTCGGCGTCTTGGGGGCCAAGCGCGCGCAGTGTCAGGCGGTCAGTGGTGAGGGTCGGTGCAATCATCCGCGCGGTCCCCAATATCTGTATGTGCGATTACCGTTCAGAGTGCCCCGGTGTTTGGCACCCAACCGCTCGGCCAACGCAATGGCACGGGTGTTGCTGGCGTGGATGTAGCTGACAAGCTCGGGCAGATGCAGCGTGTCGCGTGCATGCAAAAGAGCGGCTTGGCTTGCTTCGTGCGCATAGCCATGGCCTTCGCCTGCCTCGGTAAACATAAAGCCCAATTCGTGGGCCTCATCCCCGGGTTCGGTCCCGATCCGGACAAACCCGATGGGCACGCTATCGGAGGTCACGGTCCAGATGCCGTGGCCGCGCAGGACCCAAGTTGCGCACATCTGGGCATAGTCGGCCCATGCCTCGGCGCGCGTCTTGGGGCCACCCAAATGCTTGCCGCGCTCAGAACAGGCGATGCTCGCGTAGACCTCAAAGTCATCAAGGTTGGGTGCGCGCACGGACAAACGCTCAGTCGTCAGGACCGGCAACGTGGCCGAGGTGAAAAATGCCTGTTCATAGCCACGCGGGGTGACGGGGATGTGCGTCAGAACTGTCATACGGTGCACCAATGGCGCGGGGCAGCGTGTGCCGTTTGCCCAAGGGGCGGGCGCAAAATCAGGTTTATTGAGAGGGCTGACATACTCACAGGCCGAGCGCCTCTGGGGACGCGCCGCTTAGGACAGGGCGCGTAAATGTGCGGTCATAGCGACGAATGCAGCCTGTCTCGCGGGCGTGGGCATAGGCACGCTGACATGCGGGGTCGTTAGTCATTTGGCTGCGGTAGTCTTCGTATGCTGCAAGCGACGGAAATGAGAACATAGCCCAAGCTCGGTCATTCGCACCCTCGTGAGGCAGGAAGTAGCCATGATGCGTGCCACCCATCGTGTTCACCAAATGGATCCATGCTTTTGCATAGACCTCAAAGGCGGACACCTGATCAGGATCGATCTCATATGTGATCGTGCAGGTGATCATTTCTTTTTGCCAAAACCACTCAGGCCACTTGGCAATCCGCCCATACCGCCGGGCATTCCGGGCATGCCCTTCATGGCGCCCAGTTGTTTGCTGGCAGCTTCCAGCGCGGCGGGGTCCATCTGGCTGGGGTCTGGCATACCGCCACCCTTGCCCATCATGGCGGCCATGGCTTTCTTCATCATGCCGCCTTTGCCCATCTTTTTCATCATGTCCGCCATCTGGCGGTGCATCTTCAGCAACTTATTCAGCTCAGAGACCTCAAGGCCTGCACCCGCCGCGATCCGCTTTTTGCGGGACGCTTGCAGGACCGCAGGGTTGGCGCGCTCTTTCTTGGTCATCGAGTTGATCAGAGCGACCTGCCGTTTGAGGATGCCGTCATCCATCCCGGCTTTGTCCATCTGCTTGGCCATTTTGCCCATGCCGGGCATCATGCCCATGACGCCTTCCATGCCGCCCATCTTTTGCATCTGCTCCAGCTGGCCCTTCAGGTCGTTCATGTTGAACAGGCCCTTTTGGAAGCGCTTCATCATGCGCTCTTGGGCCTCGATCTCCATGGTTTCCTGCGCCTTCTCGACCAGCGCGACGATGTCGCCCATGCCAAGAATGCGGTCCGCGATGCGCGAAGGCTCAAAGGTTTCGATGGCGTCCATCTTTTCGCCAAGACCGACGAAACGGATGGGCTTGCCGGTGATGGCCCGCATAGAGAGGGCCGCGCCGCCGCGACCGTCACCGTCCATCCGGGTCAGAACAACACCGGTAATCCCGATTTGGCCGTCGAAGTTTTCGGCCGTGTGGACCGCGTCTTGACCGGTCAGGCCATCAACCACGAGTAGCGTTTCACGTGGGTTCGCCACGTCGCGGACAGCTTCAACCTCAGCCATAAGCTGTTCGTCGATCGACAGGCGCCCGGCGGTGTCGAGCATATAGACATCAAACCCACCCAAGGTGGCCTGCTGCTTGGCGCGCTTTGCGATTTGAACGGGGGTCTCGCCCTTGACGATGGGCAGGGTCTGAACGCCGATCTGGGTGCCAAGGATCGCCAGCTGTTCCATTGCGGCGGGACGGTTTACGTCGAGCGATGCCATCAGCACGCGCTTGCCCTCACGCTCGGTCAGGCGCTTGGCCAGCTTTGCGGTGGTGGTGGTCTTACCCGAACCCTGTAGGCCGACCATCAGGATCGGCGCGGGCGGGTTGTCGATCTTTAGCTCGCCAGGGTCCCCTTCGCCCGAGAGCGTGTTGATCAGCTCATCGTGGACGATCTTGATGACCTGCTGGCCGGGGGTCACGGATTTGGTGACGGCGGCGCCGGTGGCCTTGGCCGTCACGGCTTTGACGAAATCGCGCGCGACGGGTAGCGAAACGTCGGCCTCTAGCAGGGCGACACGGACCTCACGCATGGCGGTGCGGACGTCATCCTCTGAGAGCGCGCCTTGTTTGGTAAGACGGTCAAAGACACCGGACAGGCGTTCAGAGAGGTTTTCAAACATGCCCACAGGCCCCTTATTCTCGATCAATTGCCCCAAACATATGGAGCCGCAGCGCAATACACAAACGCCCCCACGGGCGTAACACGCTGGTGGAGGGCGATCCTTGGCACATAGCCGCAGGACCGGAAGGCAAGCTTCCGGGTATGGGTGGCGTGTACGCCGCGCGAGGGTGGGAGTCAACCAAAGGTGCGGGACCTGGTTAAGTGCGTGGCCTTCGGAGCGTATATTTTGTGGACCCTCTGGCCCAGAATCAAAAAGGGCGCCTCGGTTGAGACGCCCTTTTCCATCCGCAGCGAAAGAATCGCTTAGACGATTTCGATGTTAACCGCGCTCTCGCGGCCATCACGGCCAGCTTCAAGCTCAAAGGTAACTTTTGTGTTGTCTGGCAGTTCGCGCAGGCCGGAACGCTCAAGAGCGGAGATGTGAACGAATACGTCCTTGCCGCCATTTTCAGGAGCGATAAAGCCGAAGCCTTTGGTTGTGTTGAACCATTTTACGGTGCCGTTGGCCATTCCGTGTCTTCCTTATATCATGTTGCCCGCATAAGGCGGCAACCCGGCTGTGTATGCACAAGATCGAATGCGCTGTAGCCGATAGACTGGAGACAGGGTCGATAGAGATAACGTAGCCCCTACCGCATGACAGGTTGACGCGGAGGCGTAAAGTGGTTTCGTGAATCTTTACCCGGCGTGCTTAATACTTCGGCAAAATTCCGCGGCGATTACCGTTGTTTCCTGCGTAAATGAACGCAATAGTCGTTTTTGTGTGAACTGTGTGGAGGGTAGCACAATGGCGTTTAACGATTGGGACGAGGTGCGTACCGCATTTCAGGTGGCCCGCAAGGGTACCGTGAGTGGGGCGGCTCAGGTGCTGGGCGTGCACCATGCGACCGTCATCCGCCACATTGATAGTCTTGAGGAAAAGCTGGGTGCCAAGCTGTTTCAGCGCCATGCGCGCGGCTACACCCCGACTGAGGCAGGTGCCGACCTGTTGAACGTTGCCCAAAGTACCGATGATCAGTTGAACCAATTGGCCAGTCGTATCCGTGGACGCGGCGATCAGGTCACCGGGGATTTGGTAATCACATCGCTTGCCGTTCTTGCGCCGCTTGTTTCACCCGCGCTGGCGGCATTTCAGGATGAGCACCCCGAGGTCACAATCAAGTTCCTGACGGATGAGCGGTTGTTCCGGCTCGAATACGGGGAGGCCCATGTCGCGATTCGTGCAGGCAACCCACCCGATCAGCCCGACAATGTGGTGCAGAACTTTTACACGCAGCAGTTCGGTCTTTATGCCTCCAAAGAATATGTCGCGCGCTACGGTAAACCGACGAGCTTTGAGAACTTGGCCCACCACAAATTCATTGGCAGTGCCGATGAAACGCCGCGCGCTCCGTTCTTTGTGTGGCTGCATGATAATGTGCCCGCTGAAAACATTACATATAAGGTGAACCAGATCACAGCCATGCGCCCAGCGATTGAAGCGGGGCTGGGGATTGGCTTTGCTGGTGTATGGGACCGGAATGAGGCGGACGGCCTTGTCCAAGTCTTTGCGCCGATCCCTGAGTGGGAATCAAAGTTGTGGCTGGTGACGCACGTGGACTTGCACCGGACGCCAAAGGTGCAGACGTTCGTTCGCTTTCTCAAAGATTACGCCAAGTCCTGGCCGGCCTAATCCGCGTCGGGCAGCTCAGTCTGCAAGAAACGCTCAAACGCGTCTAGGTTCACGGCTTCGAACTGGCCAAAACTTTGCATCCATACGGACGCATCGCGCAGGGCCTCTGGCTCTAACTTACACCATTTGACCCGACCGCGTTTCTCCTGCGTGATCAGGCCTGCGCGGGTCAGGATCATCAGATGCTTGGATACCGCAGCCAGCGACATTTCGAACGGTTCGGCCACGTCCGTCACGGCCATGTCGTCCTCTAACAGCATCGCAAGGATTGCGCGGCGTGTGGGGTCCGAGAGGGCCGAAAATATCGTGTCGAGAGCATCACTCATACACTCTCCCTGCCAGCAGCGCGGGGCGTAAGCAATGTCCAATCACGCGATTATCAACCAGACCGTTGAATATGCCGCAGCCGATATTGAGGGTGCGACAGGATGGTCATTTTGAGCAAAACGCTATTATATCAGTGACTTAATGATTTCGTATGTGCGTTGACTCTCTCGTCGCCTCTGATAGCTTCCGCTCAATCTTCTGGGGGGTTGGTGCGCATGTCCGAAGGACCTGATCCAAACCGACTGGCTGAACTTGAGGCGCGCATCAAAGCCGCCAAGGGTGACGCAGGCGCCGATCACATGGAAGAGCACTATTCGCAGGCGCAACACGCATGGCGGATGGTGACGGAGCTGGTCGCGGGTCTCGGGATTGGTTTCGGAATAGGATACGGGCTCGATGCGCTGATGGGGACAGCCCCATTGATGATGTTGATCTTCACCATTCTAGGCCTTGTGGCCGGTGTAAAGGTGATGATCAAAACGGCGCAAGAGCTTCAGGATGAAAACATGGCGCGGTCTTCGGACGCGCAGGATGAGAGCGAAGGGAAGTAGTCTTGGCAGACGCAACTGACAGCGGAGTCGCATTCGACTTCAAACCGATGGATCAGTTTATCGTCAAGCCGCTCGGCGGGTCGGCAGGTGATCCTGTGAGCATGCTGACGATCACCAACGCAACGCTGTGGCTTGGTATTTCGGTTCTTGCGATCATCGCTCTGTTCGTTTTGGGCACCAGAGGCCGGGCGATCATCCCGTCGCGGACACAATCCGTCGCGGAGCTTGCCTACGGTTTCGTGTACAAGATGATTGAGGACGTCACCGGTAAAGACGCCGTCAAATACTTCCCCTACATCTTCACGCTGTTTGTGTTCATTTTGTTCTCGAACTTCCTCGCACTGATCCCGATGTCGTTCTCGCCCACGTCGCAGATCGCCGTCACCGCGGTGCTTGGTTTTTCGGTGTTCTTCGTCATCACGGCGATTGGCTTCATCAAAAACGGCGTCAGCTTCCTGAGCCTGTTCTGGGTATCGTCGGCGCCACTCGCGCTGCGCCCGGTCTTGGCTTTGATCGAAGTGATCTCTTACTTCGTGCGGCCTGTTAGCCACTCTGTCCGTTTGGCAGGCAACGTACTTGCCGGGCACGCAGTTCTAAAGGTGTTCGCAACCTTTGCGGCGTCTGTTCTGGTCGCACCAGTGGCGATCCTCGGCGTGGTTGGCATCTTCGCACTCGAAATTCTCGTGTCAGCGATCCAAGCCTACGTCTTCACTATTCTGACGTGCGTGTACCTCAAGGACGCACTTCACCCGCATCACTAAGAACGTTCAGCAGGAAATCCTGCTGCGCATACGACTAACTTCCAATCGTAAGGAGAATACTCATGGAAGGTGAACTCGCACACATCGGCGCAGGTATTGCTGCACTCGGTACTGGTCTGGCTGCAATCGGTGTTGGCAACGTTGCTGGCAACTTCTTGGCCGGCGCACTGCGCAACCCATCTGCTGCTGGCGGTCAAACTGCCACGCTCTTCATCGGCATCGCTTTCGCAGAAGCACTGGGGATCTTCTCGTTCCTCGTCGCTCTGCTTCTGATGTTCGCCGTCTAAGCACTTCAGGTATCCTTACGCGCGGTGGGGCATTTGTTTGCCCCACCGTTGACAGAGGTTTCCCCTAGGAGAGCCCAATGGCAACCGAGACCACTACATCCACAAGCGCTTGCGTGGACGCCTCCGGCGGCGCAATCGGGATGCCCCAACTGTGCCCAGATTGGTTCACAAACCAGATTTTTTGGTTGGTGATTGCCCTTCTGGCTATCTTCTTCGTGCTGTCGAAGATCGCTCTGCCCCGCATCGCTGCGGTTTTGGCCGAACGCTCGGGCACGATTTCAAATGATTTGGCATCCGCCGAAGACCTGAAGCGCAAAGCTGTTGAGGCTGAAGAAGCCTACAATAAGGCTCTGGCTGACGCCCGTGCCGAAGCGCAGAGCATCGCCGCCCAAACCCGTGCCGAGATCAAGGCCGATTTGGATGATGCCATCGCTAAGGCCGACGCTGAGATTGCCGCCAAAGCTGCCGAAGGTGAGGCAAAGATCGCCGAGATCCGCGCCGGAGCCATGGAAAGCGTATCTGAGGTGGCCAAAGACGTCGCGGCAGAGATCGTGACAGCTCTTGGCCAGACAGCAGATGCAAAGACCGTCGGCGATGCCGTCGCGGCCCGGCTGAAGGGATAAGACCATGAAACGTATGAGTGTTCTTATCACCCTGTTGGCAACAACGCCTGCTTTCGCAGCGAAAGGTCCGTTCTTTTCGCTTGGAAACACAGACTTTGTTGTGACCATCGGTTTCCTCGTGTTCCTCGGGGTGCTGGTGTACTTCAAAGTCCCCGGCATGCTGATGGGTTTGCTGGATCAGCGCGCTGCTGGCATCCAGTCCGACCTTGATGAGGCCCGCGCGCTCCGCGAAGAGGCTCAGTCCATCCTCGCCGAGTATGAGCGCAAGGCCGCTGAGACCAAGGATCAAGCCGAAGCCATCGTTAAGGCGGCCCGCGAAGAAGCGGCGGCCGCTGCCGAGCAAGCAAAAGCTGACTTGGCCACCTCCGTGACGCGCCGTCTGGCCGCTGCGCAGGACCAAATCGCGAGTGCTGAGGCATCTGCCGTTAAGGAAGTGCGTGACACTGCCGTGACCGTGGCAATTGCTGTCGCCGGTGAAGTTGTTGCCAAGCAGCTCAAAGCCGCTGACGCAAACGCAATGATCGCTGACTCGATCAAATCGGTTGGCGCCAAGCTGCACTAAGCACGACCTACAAGAATTCAAAACGCGTCCCGCCAGCCAGCGGGGCGCGTTTTGCGTTTATGGAGAGTGTTTAGGTGCCGCGCGGTTTTGCACGAAGGGTTGGGTCCGCCTGTGTCGGGTCCTCTGGCCACGGATGGCGCGGATACCGACCGCGCATGTCCTTGCGCACGTCGGCGTAGGACGTCGCCCAAAACCCCGGAAGGTCTTGGGTCACTTGAACGGGCTTTTGTCCTGGCGACAAGAGGACCATCCGCAGCGGTGTTTGGTTTGGCCCCGTGCAAGGGTGCCGCGTTTCGCCAAACACTTCTTGTAGCCGCAAGGACACCTCGGGGGTGCCGCTGGAGTAATCGATTGGCACTTGGCGTCCCATTGGTGAGGTATAATGCGCAGGAGCAAGTTGGCCCATGCGCTGGCTGTCCTCCCAGCCCAACCATGCGGTCAGGGCCTCAGTCGGGTCGAACTGCTTGAGGTCAGCCGCGGTGCGTTTGCCGCTCAGATAGGGCAGGGCCCAGTCCTCCAACGTTTCGATCAGAGCTTCGTCCGATACATCCCGAACCTGTGAAATGGCGATCCGTGCGCGGAGCCGTTTCGCTTTGGGTGACCAGTTGAGACAGTCCAGTCCCAGATCGCGGATGCCGTCCAGCAAGGCCTCTGCGATGTTCTCAGACGGGGCTTCGGGCCATGTTTGGTCATTAAGGACCAGCGCCATGAACCGTTCCTGCCGTCGCGCTTGGACCCGGCGCGCACGGGCATCCCATTGGCAAACGTTTTGCCACGCGATGGCGTCCCCGTGGGTGGCGCGCAGTTCAGCCTCGCTGAGCGCGAGAGCTTGACGCACACGTGCTTCGCGGCGGTCACCATCTACGTCTAGGGCCACGATAAGTCGCGCCGTTGATAGGCTATCGCCTACCTCCATTTTAGCACCGGCGCCGCCTGACAGGTGCCACCGGGGGGCATCGCCTGTGCGGCGCAACCCAATCCTATCGGGATAGGCGCGGGCGGCCTGTTGAGCAGGGCTTTGGCCCGCCTCTCCGGCCTCAAATCTTTGCAACCGTTTAGCTTCTTTGCGGAGGCGGCTCAGCGCGGGATCCGCCCGGCCCGAGTTGATTGCGTCTAGTCGCGCCTGCGTATCAACCCCTGCGCCATGAAGCGGGTCTCGGTCTGACAGAAGTGCGGCGAGCGTCGCGCTCCCTGTCCCACCGGTTAGAACCATGTGGCCCAAACGTGGGTGTAGCGGCAGCTTGGCCAAGGCGCGGCCATGTTCTGTGATCTGGCCATCGCGGATTGCACCGAGGGAGGCCAACAAGGCTTGTGCCTCCCGCAGCGCGCCCTCGGGTGGTGGGGTCAAAAACGCCAAGCCAGTGCCATCTGGCGCGCCCCATAGCGCAAGGTTGAGCGCGAGATCCGACAGATCGGCCGCTGCTATCTCCGGCGGTGGAAATGCCGCCAGCGCGCCCTCTTCGCCCTTGGTCCAGTGGCGGTAGCAGGTGCCAGCGGCAACACGGCCCGCACGTCCGGCGCGCTGGGTGGCCTCAGCCTTGGTGACGCGTTCGGTTACCAACCGGCTCATGCCACGGGACGGGTCGAACCGTGCCCGCCGTGCGCGTCCACCGTCGACCACCACGCGAATGTCTGGCAGCGTCAGCGACGTCTCGGCTATCGCCGTAGACAGCACCAAATGACGGCCAGTTTTCGGGGAGCGGGTCGCGGCCTGTTGGTCCTTGAACGGCATCGCACCGTAAAGTTTGTGCAGCGTGACATCAGATGGCAGGGGTCCCAGTGCTTGGGCCACTTTGTTGATCTCTCCGACTCCGGGCAGAAAAACGAGGCAGGAGCCTTCGGAAACCTCTTCCAATGCGCGGTTCACCAACCCCGCCATTGCGGCCTCATATCGCTGGCCTTGGGGCACGGGGCGGTCGCGGTGGCGGATATCCACCGCATACGCGCGGCCCTCTGCCGTGAGGATTGGGGCATCGTCCAGCATCGCGGCGACGGGGGCTGCGTCCAGCGTGGCGGACATCACTACGATCTGCAGGTCATCACGCAGCGCGCCCCGGACCTCCCACGTGAGCGCGAGGCCTAGATCCGCCGTCAGGGAGCGTTCATGGAATTCATCAAAGATGACCACATCGACACCCGGCAGGTCGGGATCGGATTGGAGCATCGCTGTCAGAATGCCCTCGGTGATAACCTCGATCCGGGTCGATCTAGATACCTGCGCATCGCCGCGCATCCGATAGCCGACGGTTTGGCCCAAAGGCTCCCCCAGTGTTTCGGCCATCCGGGCGGCGGCCCCCCGTGCCGCGAGGCGACGAGGTTCAAGCATCAGGATTTTACCCGCAACATCCGGCAACAAAGCCAGCGGCACACGCGTGGTTTTCCCAGCACCCGGTGGGGCCTGAAGCACAGCGCGCCCAGTGCTGCGCAACGCAGCGCGCAGATCAGGCAGAATGGTGTCGATCGGAAGGTTGGTCATCGGCGGCGCAGCACGGCGTCTCCGTATACTGTGGGCACGCGGACTTCGGTCACCCGTAGTTTGTCCGCCATCGGCTGTAGCCTCAGGGTCATTGGAAAGACTGAGCGTTCTGCCAAATCCTCAGGTGAGAAACCGCCCAATCGCGTGTATTCGCCCGTGCACGTCGCGGTTCCGTCCGGCTGTACCGTTGGCGCGCCAAGTGTCAGCTGCGTCCTGCGGCGGCCATCAAACAAGGTTAGGCTGGTGTTACAGGCGCTCTCGCGGGGTTGGTCACGCAGGACCGCGAAGATCGCGGTCAGCGGATCAATAGTGCCGCCTTGGGTTGCGGGATCAAGGTCATATTGGGCGCGGCCGCGTGGTGGGGTGATCTGAGGTGGTCGGGGCACGCCCGCGCTGTAACTCATCTCTGCGCGGGCCTTTCGGCCCCGGCGGTCTGTATCTTGGCTGTAGAAGCTGGGGCGGAAGCCATTGGGCGTTACGGTGCCGCGCGCGGTGGCGTCATAGCGAAACGTCAAAAGGGCCGCGACGATCCCTGTGCTTTGGACCTTCCCGGCCACGGCATATCGCCCACCGGCCTGTTCGGCCTTAAACACCAACTGTCCCGCAGGAATACCGCGTAGGATCACGTCGAAACGGCCCTCATCCACCTGCTGGGCGTGCAGGGGCAGGCCTAGCAGGCCAAGAACAAGGGCAATCGCGAGGGTGTGTCGCATCAAAAGCGTTCCTTTCGCCGTGCAGACGCACTGGACTTTCTGGGGTCAGACAAGGCAGGTATCTCCGGAAGGGTCAACCAAAAGGCCCGTGAACTGGGCGAAAGCCTGCCGCAAAGGACATATTTCGTGAACGACGCCGATCTTGCGCCTGATCCGCTGTTGGAGCCCGTTTTGCAAGGGCAACGCCGGTCATTGGCCCGTGCGATTACCCTTGTCGAAAGCACGCGGCCCGATCACCGCCGCCGCGCAACCGCCCTGTTAGAGGCGCTGCGTGGCCATGGGCGCGAAAGCCTGCGCATCGGGCTGTCGGGGACGCCGGGCGTCGGTAAATCCACGTTCATTGAGGCCTTTGGCCTAATGCTGACAGGGCAGGGACTTCGCGTTGCCGTTTTGGCGGTGGACCCGTCTAGCACCCGCTCGGGTGGCTCGATCTTGGGCGACAAAACCCGGATGGAGCGGCTGTCGCGGGACCCGCTGGCGTTTATTCGGCCCTCGCCTTCGCTGTCACATCTGGGTGGGGTGTCGCGTCGTACCCGTGAAGCGGTCGCGCTGTGTGAGGCTGCTGGGTTCGATGTCGTGTTGATTGAGACTGTGGGCGTGGGCCAGTCCGAAACGATGGTCGCTGAAATGTGCGACCTGTTCACTTTGCTGATGGCGCCTGCGGGCGGGGATGAATTGCAGGGCGTCAAACGCGGAATCATGGAGATCGCGGATCTGATTCTGGTGAACAAGGCCGACGGTGACTTGAAACCTGCTGCCAGTCGCACCGTTGCGGATTACGCAGGCGCATTGCGGCTGTTGCGCAAACGGGCGCAGGACCCTGAGGGCTTTCCCAAGGCGTTGCCGGTTTCCGCATTGGCCGAAGAAGGGCTGGCGGGCGCATGGGCCGATATGCAGCAACTCGCAGAGTGGCGTCGCGCTGAAGGGCATTGGGCCAAACGTCGTGCGGCACAGGCAACCCATTGGTTTGAAGAAGAAGTTCGTAGCGGTTTGTTGGCGCAACTGACGGATAATCCGCGAGCACGCGGTGAAATGGCCGCTTTGGCGGCGCAAGTGTCCGAGGGGCAGCAGTCACCAGATGCGGCCGCCGCGCTGATGTTGGCGTATTTGCGGGGTGAATCGCTTGACAGCCCCCCGCAGAGAGCCTAGTACCGCGCGAACCGCGGGGCCATCAGGCCCCTGCTTTCTATCTGAATTGTATATAACTGAGGTTGGGCCATGTCGCGCGTCTGTGAACTCTCCGGTAAAGGGCCGATGTCTGGCAACAACGTCAGCCACGCCAACAACAAAACAAAGCGTCGGTTTTTGCCGAACTTGAACGACGTAACGCTCCAGTCCGAGACACTCGGTCGTGGCGTAAAGCTGCGCATCTCGGCTTCTGCCCTGCGCACCGTCGATCACCGTGGTGGCCTTGATGCCTACCTCGCGAAAGCCAAAGACGTTGAACTGTCCGACAAAGCGCTGAAAATCAAAAAAGAGATCGCAAAAGCCTCTGCCTAAGAGAGCCTGCGATTGATGCAAGAGCCTCGGGGTTGCCCGGGGCTTTTTGCGTTTTGGGGTGGCGTGTTGCGGCAAGCCGCCCGGTATAGGGAAAACGTCAGCACGACGGCTCTAGCCGCAGCGTCGTTCGGCAAGGGACGCAAAGTCCCGCCAACGCTGCCAGAGTCGCTCATCACTTGTACGGTTTGATTGTCGGGTGTCTTGGGCCAGTTGCGGGTCCGCGAAGAACTGCGCCGTGCGCCGCTGTTCGTTGCGCCGCAATGACGCGTCAGCCACCCCTTGAATGCATGCACATAAGGCGCGACTGGCCGCTGCGCGATCAGATTGAAGGCAGGCGCGTTCAATAGGGCCTGCATACGTGAGAGAGGGGAGGACCGCTAGACAAGCGGCGAGCATCCAAGATTTCATCATAGCCTCATACCGCATCGCCCCTACTACTGGGGCCTACGCGGAAATGATGTCAGAAACCTTAATTCGGCTCAACATCTGCGGTGCAAACGGATCTGCACCGCAGGCGTGTCGTTTTCTATGCGGCGGATTTACTGCGACCGCCACCGGAGGGGCGTTTATTGCGACGTGGACCGCCAGGCTTGCCCTGTGGTTTGGGTTTGCCAGCCTTGGGTGCGCCACCTTTAGCCGGGCCGCGCCCTTGACCACCGGGGCCACCACGGCGTCCGCCGCCACTGCGACCCGAAGGCTTGGCGGCATCCCCATGCGAGGGTTCCCAACGACGGCCAGAGGCCACGGGGATGTCTAGCTTGATGACTTTTTCAATGTCTTTCAGGCAGCCGATCTCATCGGGGGCACAAAATGCAATGGCCGCACCATCACGTCCAGCCCGTGCCGTACGGCCGATGCGGTGAACATAGTTTTCGGCCACGTTGGGCAGATCGAAGTTGTAAACGTGGCGCACGCCGGGAATGTCGAGACCACGGGCCGCCACATCAGTGGCCACCATGATCATGGCTTCTTCAGCTTTGAATGCCTCAAGCGCGCGAGTACGTTGCCCTTGGGATTTGTTGCCGTGCACCGAAACAGCCGTAAAGCCCGCGTTCACGAGGCTTTTCATCAACTTCTCTGCGCCATGCTTGGTTCGGGAAAACACGAGCGCGAGTTCCTTGCGGTGCTCACCCAACAACTCAATCAGGAGTTTGGATTTTTCAGCCTGCGCGATGAAGTGAATTTTCTGCGTCACCTTGTCGGCGGTCTTGCCGGGGGGCGAAACCTGTACGCGGACAGGATTGGTCAGGTACTTGCCAGCAATTTCTTCCATCTGCTTGGGCATTGTGGCCGAAAACAGCATGGTCTGACGTTGCGCGGGCAGTAGCGACGCGATTTTGCGAAGTGCGTGGATAAAGCCGAGATCTAGCATTTGGTCCGCTTCGTCCAGCACGAGGAACTGGGTTTCATCCAAGCGCATCGCCTTGCGATCCAGCAGATCGAGCAGGCGACCGGGGGTCGCGACCAACAGGTCGGCACCACGCTCTAGGCGTTTGACCTGTGGCCCAAGGCCGACGCCGCCCACAACCAGCTGTACCTTCAGGTGTGAACCTTCGGTGTAGGCGCGCAGGTTGTCGGTGATCTGCTTGGCCAGTTCGCGCGTTGGCGCAAGGATCAAACCGCGCACAGTTTTCGCCTCTGGCTTAGTGCCCGCGGTCAGAAGCGCGTGGATCATCGGCAGGCCAAAGGCTGCCGTCTTGCCAGTGCCGGTCTGCGCAAGGCCCATTACATCCTTGCCGTTCATGGCATGGGGAATGGCTTGGGTCTGAATGGGGGTTGGCTGTGTGAGGCCTTGATCAGCCAGCGCACGTGTGAGGCGGGGCGCAAGGCCCAGCATGTCGAAATCCATCAACGGTATCCTTAGATGTCGGACGTCTTCTCCGACACCGAGCGCCACATGGCACTCTCGGGAGACGTGATTGAGTGGCCCTAATGCGGCAGCGCAGCGATTATGTCAACAGATACTGGACCGCGTAGAGGGTCACGATCCCGCTGACGATGGCCCCGATGACGTTCTTGGTCAGGATGCCAACCGCAAGTGCAGCCCCCGCCGCGCTAAGCCGCGCAGGGTCGGATTGGCCCCCGGTTGCGGCGGGCCACAAGACCAAAGGCGCAATCAACCCGGGCATCACCGCGACGGCTGTATATCGCAGGTGCCGTAGCAGCCATGCAGGCATCTCGCGGTCGCCAACAAGTCCAATGAAAACAAATCGAAGCCCGAACGTCCCCAAAGCGAGGCAGACGATGATGAGCCAGATGGTTGGGGTTGAATAATTCATCGCCGACGCTCCAACCAAAGCTCAGACTGCGCGCCTGCAATCATTGCGAAAACGGCCGCGATAATCAGCCCGAGGTTGTAGGGCACCCAGACAAACGCCAACGCGAGGGCTGCGGAAATGACGGCTGCAATGACGTGGGGTAAGGTGCGCAACGCAGGTGCGATAATCGCAAGGAATGTGATCGGAACCGCAAAGTCGAGGGCATATTCCGGCGGGATGGCCATGCCCAAAACCGCCCCTGCATAGGTTGAAATATACCACATTGGGGCGACTGTGCTGATGCTTCCGACGAAAAAGGCGACCTTTTCCGGGATCGTCAGATTGGGCCTGCTTTCGTATTCGTTGATTGAACAGGCGTAGCTTTGATCCACGCACAGATAGGCGATAAAGGCCCGTTGCCACAGCGGGGCTGCCCCCAAATGCTGGGCAAGCGATGCCGAATACATCGCCATGCGCAGGTTCACGGCCAGCGCCGATATGATCACGATGATCGTTGGCGCCTGTTCGGTCATCAACTGAACAGCGGTGAACTGAGCGGCCCCGGCAATCACAAGGACCGAGAACGCCATGACCTCTAACAGGGGTAACCCGGCTTCGGTCCCGACAACGCCGAAAAGCGCCCCAAATGGGACGATAACCAACAGAAATGGCGCGCCCGCGCGAAAGCCGCGCCAGTATGCTGTTTTCGGGTTGGAAATTGCCATGAAACGCCCCAAAGTTGTGCCTCAGTCGGCGCAGTTGCGTCCGGTGTACGCACCCACCTTCGGAGAAACAAGCGCATGATTATTGCCCCCGATCCTTCTTTGCCGCGGCTCACGCGGGCCGTCGTTGGGCGTGATCAGACCGGGGCTGAGGTCGATCTGCGCGTGGTCGAAGAACGCCCCCTGACGATTTACCTCAATAGCCGTGAAATCGTGACCTCGATGACGATTGGGGATTATCCCGAATACTTGGGGCTTGGGTTTTTGGTGAACCAAGGGATGGTTGGCCCGGATGATGTTGTGACGGGTGTTGACTACGACGAAGAGCTCGAAGTTGTCGTTGTGCGCACTGAGGTTGAGACGAACCACGAAGCCAAACTGGCCCGCGCCACCCGCACAAGCGGTTGCGCTGTAGGCACCGTTTTTGGCGACATGATGGAGGGGTTAGAGGGTCTGGAGCTGCCAGCCACACAGGTGCGGACCTCGGACCTGTATTCCCTGTCAAAGGCGATCAATCAGATGCCCTCACTCTACCTAGATGCGGGTGCGATCCATGGCACGGTTCTGTGCCAAGGTGACCAACCCTTGGTCTATATGGAGGATGTTGGCCGCCACAATGCGGTGGATAAAGTCGCGGGTTGGATGAGGTCCACAGGAACGCCTGCGGGTGACAAGACGCTCTATACGACCGGGCGCCTTACGTCCGAGATGGTGATCAAATGCGCATTGATGGGCATCCCGGCGCTTGTGTCCCGGTCGGGCTTTACCGCTTGGGGTGTTGAAATCGCCCAAGAGATTGGTCTGACCGTTGTGGGTCGTCTACGCGGGCAGCGGTTTGTGTGCCTTAGCGGGGCGGAGCGGTTGGTATACGATGCTGATCTCAGCGCGGTTTCGGACGAAAGCAGCAAGCATCGCCGCAAGGGAGCACAGTCATGATCCAACCTCATGGGGTGATCCTTGCGGGTGGTTTGGCCACACGTATGGGCGGCGGTGACAAAGGTCGCCTCGGCGTCGGTGGGCGCAGTTTGTTTGCTCGTGTTATTGACCGGCTAGAGCCGCAGGTTGACCGCATTGCCCTGAATGCCAATGGCGACGCGACCCGGTTTGCTGATCTGGGCTTGCCGGTTCTGCCCGATAGCGTGGATGGGTTCGTGGGTCCCCTCGCGGGTGTTTTGGCTGGGCTGGAATGGGCTGCCGAAACAGGCGCGCCGCATATCGTGACGGCTGCTGCTGATACGCCCTTTTTCCCCGCTGATCTGGTGCCGCGTCTATTGCTTGCTGCAGGTCCCGAGGGTGTGGCCCTTGCTGCGACCCGGGATGAGGATGGTAAGCTGTGGCACCAACCGACGTTTGGGCTGTGGCCCACTGCGTTGCGCCATGATCTGCGTGCAGCTCTCGAGGGAGGGCTCCGCAAAGTGCTGCACTGGACCGACCGCCACGGCGCTGGCATGGCCGAGTTTCCGGTCACAGGGCTTGATCCGTTTTTCAACATCAACACGCCAGATGACCTTGCGACGGCTGAGGCCGCCCTATGAAGCACTATGGCATTACGGGCTGGAAAAACTGCGGCAAGACCGGGTTGATGGAGCGATTGGTCACCCATTTCACGGGCCAAGGTCTGCGCGTGTCGACGATTAAGCATACGCACCATGCGGTCGACCTTGAGGTCGCGGGTACTGACACGCATCGTCACCGTGTGGCCGGGGCGGATCAGGTGATGCTGGCCTCTGCCAGTCGCTCCGCGCTGCTGACTGAACATAGCGACGCGCCTGAGCCGGAATTGCGTAATCTCTTGGCGCAGATGGCGCCCGTTGATTTGGTGCTGGTTGAAGGGTTCAAGTCCAGTGATCATCCCAAGGTTGAGGCGCACCGCGCCGCCGCGGGCACGTCCGCACTGTTGGCCGAGACCAACACGACCATTCGGGCCGTGGCCAGCGACAGCAACCCTAGCGCGTCCGTGCCAGTGTTTGACCTCGATGATACGGCGGCCATTGCGGCGTTCATTGCACAGGATCTGGGCCTTTGACCTATGATCTGGTGATCGCGGTTGATTGGTCCGCACGGGCCAAGCCGGGGCCAAAGGCTCCGACCAAAGACAGTATCTTTATCTGTGCCGGACGGCCCGGTGAAATCACGCACCCCGTTTATTGTCGCACCCGAATGGACGCGATGGCACATATTTATACCCTCCTGGATGCCGCCCTCGCAGCAAAGGAACGGGTGTTTTTGGGCTTTGATTTCGCCTTTGGCTATCCCGATGGTTTTGCCGAAACGCTGACGGGCCAGCGCGGCGCGCTTGCCGTGTGGGATTGGCTTGCGGAACGCGTGTTTGATGCGCCTGACAATGCCAACAACCGTTTTGAGGTCGCTGCGGAAATGAACCGCGCCTGTTCTGGTGTTGGTCCCTTTTGGGGGTGCCCTGCGCAGGTTGACCTCCCGGACTTACCGGCCAAAGGCACGGCGCGTCACGGGCATGGCATGGCCGAACGTCGTCGTGTTGAGGCCAACATCCGCAGCGCGCAGCCCGCGTGGAAGCTGTTCACAACGGGTTCGGTCGGCTCTCAAAGCTTGCTTGGGCTGCCGCGGCTTGCAGCACTCCGGGCGCGGTACGGTGATGACCTATCGGTTTGGCCCCTGCAAAGCGGGTGGCAGGCACCCAAGGCCGCAATCACTGTGGCTGAGATCTATCCGTCGATGCTGGCCCCAAGCGATCCCGGAGCGTTGGCCTCGGAATACCCGGGCGCTGGCTATGACATCCTCGATGCCGCGCAGGTCCGTTGGGTGGTTGAGGCGATCCTGACTGCCCAAGCAAATGGTACGCTTGAGGGGTGGTTCCATGGCGAGGGCGACCCGGCCGAGGAGGGGTGGATTTTTGGGGCAAACGCAGCGCGTGCGCCGGTGGCGCCGCCCCTTAAGAACGATTGCTTTGCTCTACCGCCCGGCGTGCACTGGACCCCCGTGGACGAGGCGTTGGACCACCTGCGCGATGGGTTAAGCCGAGTTGTAGCCGCGGAGGTCGTGGAGCTTGAGCGCAGCCTAGGTCGTGTTCTGGCTCAAGATATTGTCGCCCTGCGGGACAACCCACCGACTGCGAATGCGGCCGTTGATGGCTACGGCTTTGCCCATGCCTCGGGCGCGCTGCGGATGCCGCTGGTGGATGGGCGTGCGGCGGCTGGTGTGCCCTATGAGGGGATCGTACCCCCCGGGCATGCGGTGCGCATTCTGACAGGTGCACCCGTGCCTGCGGGTGTGGATACGATCGTGATGCAAGAGGACGTCGCGCTGGATGCGGGTGCCTTGCACCTTTCCGCGCTGCCAAAGCCCGGCGCAAATATTCGCCGCGCGGGTGAGGACCAAAAAGCCGGCGCGCCGATTTTCGATGCGGGTCACGTTGTCCGCGCACCGGATTTGGCGACGCTATCGGCGCTTGGCCACGGCAGTGTTCCGGTTTGGCGGCGCCTGCGTGTGGGTGTGCTGTCTACGGGCGATGAGCTGGCTGCCCCCGGCGCGGCCGTGGCACCTGCGCAGATTTATGATGCGAACGGCCCTATGCTGCGTGGTTTGATCGCGGGTTGGGGGATGGAGGCTGTCCATTTGGGCCGTGCCCCTGATGATCGCGATGCCTTGCGCACGCTGCTGAATGATGCGGCCAGTCGGTGCGACGCGATCCTGACGTCTGGCGGCGCCTCGGGCGGGGATGAGGACCATATGTCCGCACTCCTGACTGCTGAGGGGCAGCACACTCTATGGCGCATTGCGGTAAAGCCGGGGCGTCCGCTTGCGCTGGGTCTGTGGCAGGGCGTGCCGCTGTTCGGTCTGCCCGGCAACCCGGTTGCTGCCTTTGTTACGGCGGCCATCTTTGCCCGCCCTGCGCTGGCCGTGCTTGCAGGCGCGGGTTGGCGCACACCACGGCCCACGTCGCTGCCCGCGCAATTCACCAAGGGCAAAAAAGCAGGACGCCGCGAATTTTTGCGCGCGAAAATCACGCCCCAAGGGGTTGAGGCCTACTCATCCGAAGGATCGGGCCGGGTGTCGGGGCTGTCTTGGGCGGATGCGTTGATCGACCTGCCGTCGGACGCGCTGGAAATCCAGCGCGGCGACATGGTGCGAGTGCTGCCCTACGACGCGCTTTTGCGGCTATAGCAAACCGCGCCGCTGGATTTCACACTCCAGTAGGCGTTTTTCGGTGATTTCGCTGTCTAACGGCGCGAATGTGACGGCTTGCATCTCAGAATAAAGGTGCAGGATTTCTGCATCGCCCTTGCCGGTTTCCAGCGCGTTGAGCGCGCTGCGCACATTGATGGCATCGGTATCAATGCCACTGGCGCGTGCTGCGGTCACCCGCGCGTTTTCATTCATTTGCACCGCTTCAAGGCCACCTTTACAAAGGTTGCCCACAAAGGTCTTGCGGATGATCGATCCGTTTAGGTCCGCCTCGGTGGTTACAGCCAGACCATCGACACCGGTACTGACGGTTGAAACCACTGCGATACCCGTCCCGACCAGGGCAGCAGTAAGCACCACCCAGTCCAGCGTCAGCGCGCCGGCATCGTCATTTAGGAAGTCGCGAAAAAACATAATAAGCCACTCGTTAAGGTTAATGTCCTTTCAGCATAGCGGCTGAGGTTGGCAAAATTTGGGCACTTTGGCCGGTCTTTGCGAATTATATCGGGATCATTAGGTCCTGAATGAGCAACAAAGCGCAGTTTCTGCACCCATTATGTCATTAATTTGCCAGTGAGCGCGCCGGACCTCTAGCTGCTCATTTACCTTAAAAATAGGTTAACGGGCGCCTCAAAAACACGCCCGTTGACTGTGTCAGCCCCTTACAGGTTGTCGGGGTGCGGCATGCCCATAACGTGATAGCCGCCATCAATATGCACGACTTCACCTGTGGTGCAGGCCCCCATCTCAGATGCGAGGTAGACGGCTGTGCCGCCCACAGCCTCAAGCGTCGCGTTGGAACGGAGCGGTGCGTTTTGTTCGGTATGCCGATAGGTTTTGCGCGCGCCACCGATGGCCGCCCCCGCAAGGGTTTTCATCGGGCCGGGCGATAGGGCGTTCACGCGGATCCCGTCGGGGCCCAGATCAGCGGCAAGATAGCGAACAGATGCCTCAAGCGCTGCCTTGGCCACGCCCATCACGTTGTAGAACGGCGTGACGCGTTGCGAGCCATCAAAGGTCAGCGTGAGCAATGTGCCGCCATTGGGCATCATTTCAGCGGCCCGGCGGGACACTTCGATGAACGAATAGCAGGAGATATCGAGCGAATTTTTGAAGTTCGACCGACTGGTGTTGACGAAGCGGCCCGTCAGTTCCGACTTGTCCGAGAACGCGATGGCATGGACGAGGAAGTCGAGGCTGCCCCAGCGATCTTTGAGGGTGTCAAAGGCGGCGTCGAGTGACGCATCATCGGTGACGTCCGCATCCACAAGGATGTCTGAGCCCAATGACGCGGCAAGCGGTGCGACCCGTTTGCCAAAGCCTTCGCCTTGGTACGTGAACGCCAGCTCGGCGCCTTGCTCTGCCATGGCCTTGGCGATGCCCCACGCGATGGAGCGCTCGTTCGCGACCCCCATGATCAGGCCTTTTTTGCCGTCCATCAGTCCCATGGTGTCTCCTTTTTCACTATTTAGAGTGAGCGGTAGGGGACGGGCGCGGGGCGGTCAAGCTTTGGGCGGCATTTGGCGGGTGGGCACGCCGATAGGCCGCGCCCAAGCTGGGCACGGCGCGCGGTGGTTAGCGGAGCGCTTAGTCGCGGTGCTTGGAGATGATGACCGTGCCGTTGGTGCCGCCAAAGCCAAACGAGTTCGACAAGATCGAGTCGATCTCAGCGTTTTCCTTCAGCTCGGTGTTGATCTCGGCAGGGGCGAGGTTTTCGTCCAGATCGTTGACGTTGATCGAGGGCGCGATGAAGCCCTTGTTCATCATGATCATGGAATAGATCGCTTCCTGCACGCCGGTCGCGCCGAGGCTGTGACCTGTCATGGATTTGGTCGAGCCGACCGGGGGCGTGTTGCCCTCGCCCCAGATGTTGCGGCAGGCCACGATTTCTTTGATGTCGCCCACAGGGGTCGAGGTGCCGTGGGCGTTGATGTACCCGATGGAGCGGTCCTCAGGCAGTGTGCTCAGGGCCAAACGCATCGCACGTTCCCCGCCCTCACCGGAGGGGGCAACCATGTCATGGCCGTCGGATGTTGCGCCGTAGCCGGTAACTTCGCCGTAGATTTTGGCGCCACGGGCAATCGCGCGTTCGCGTTCCTCTAGGACCACAACACCGGCGCCGCCGGCGATGACAAAGCCATCGCGGGTGCTGTCGTAGGGGCGGGATGCGGTTTCGGGGGCGTCGTTGTATTTGGACGACATGGCGCCCATTGCGTCGAACAGGCACGAGAGGGTCCAATCGACTTCCTCACCGCCGCCGGCAAATACGATATCCTGTTTGCCGAATTGGATTTGCTCGGTCGCGTTGCCCATGCAGTGCAGCGATGTGGTGCAGGCGGACGTGATCGAATAGTTCACGCCCTTGATCTTGAACGGCGTCGCAAGACACGCCGAGTTCGTGGACGACATGCAGCGCGTGACCATGAAGGGGCCCATGCGCTTGGGGCTGCCTTTGTTGATCACGGTGTCAAAGGCGGTAAAGAAGTTTGAGGTCGATGGCCCACCGGACCCCATCACAAGGCCTGTGCGCTCGTTCGAGACTTCGTTTTCCGCCAAGCCGCTGTCTGCAATCGCGCGTTCCATCGCGATGTAGTTGTAGGCTGCACCCGGCCCCATGAACCGCAGCTGCCGCTTGTCGATGTTTTCGGCCAAGTCGATGTCCGGCACGCCGTGAACTTGGCTGCGGAACCCATGCTCGGCATAGGATTCTGAGAATGTGATACCGGACTTGCCTGCGCGCAGGCTCGCTTCAACCTCATCGGGCGTATTGCCAATGGGGGACACGATGCCAATACCTGTGACAACAACTCTACGCATGGGGTTCTCCTCGATCCGGTCGCATTTGTGTTTAGGCGAGGGGTCGTGGAGGAGCAAGGCCCGGGTGATCTAAAGGTTGGTGTGCGGTACGCAGAAACAAGTCACCCGCAGGCTTGCGGGTGACTGAAAGGATGCGAATTGTCGGTGATGCCGCAGGCGCGTTAAGTCTCGCTCAGCGCGACTTTCATGTCTTTGACCTGATAGATCACTTCGCCATCGGCCTCGACGATGCCGTCAGCTACGCCCATGGTCAGGCGGCGCGTTTGGATCGCTTTGGTGAAATGCACGTGGTATTTCAGCATCTTGCGGTCAGGGCGCACCATGCCCGTCAGTTTGACCTCACCTACGCCAAGCGCATAGCCGCGTCCCTGCCAGCCGCGCCAGCCAAGGTTGAAACCGGTCAGCTGCCACAGCCCATCCAGACCCAAACAGCCGGGCATGATTGGATTGCCGGGAAAGTGACAGTCAAAGAACCAAAGGTCTGGTGTGATGTCGAATTCTGCAATCACGTGGCCCTTGCCGTGCGGTCCGCCGTCACCCGAAATCTCGGTGATCCGGTCCATCATCAGCATGGGCGGAGCGGGCAACTGGGCATTGCCAGGGCCAAACAGCTCTCCGCGTGAGCATTGCAGGAGGGCTTCCTTGTCGAAAGAACTGGGGAAATCGGCCATGGTCAATCCTTCGAATGTGTCGCGATTAACCGGGCTTAGCATTCAAGGTTTGGGGTCCGCAAGGGCGCGTGCTACTCCCCGTTGTGTGCGTCAGTGCGCCCGGCACAGCCCCATTGAAAATTGGTCGCAACTCGCACTATATTAAGGTTATGGAGAAAACGGACATTAAAATGGCCCCTGAAGCGCTGACACGCGGAGCAGACTGGCTTTCGGGCGCGGGGCTACGACCAACGCGCCAGCGCGTGCTTTTGGCTGGTATTCTGGTGGGTGACGGGGCGGATCGTCATGTCACTGCCGAATGGCTGCACGATGCGGCGGGCCGTGTGGGTGACAAAGTTTCGCTCGCGACAGTCTATAACACGCTGCGGGCTTTCTCTGATGCGGGGTTGGTGCAGGAAATCACTGTTGACGGCACGGGCTCCTACTTTGACACACGCACCGAAGATCACCCGCATTTCTACTGGGAGGGGAGCAATTCCCTCACGGATGCCAGCGCGGATGAATTGCAGATCGCGCGCCTGCCATCTCCCCCCGAAGGGATGGAGATCGCGAAGGTCGATGTCGTCATTCGGTTGCGCCCCAAAGCGAACTAGCCGCTTGGGGTCATGTAGGCGATTTGCGCGCCGAACGGATCCTTTAGAATTGTCATGCGTCCGACACCCTGCACCTCAAAGGGTGGCTGGATGATTGTCGCACCGGCGGCTTCTGCCTCGGCGGCCGTGGCGTCTACGTCCTGCACCCCGATATAGCTGAGCCAATAGGGTTCAACGTCCTCCATCCCTTCGGGCATGCCCATGATGCCCGCCACCATCGTGTCGCCGATCCGTGCGACGTGGTAGGGGCCCGTGCCCATATCAACCTCTTCAACGGTCCAGCCCGCGGTTCGGTTGTAATACGCGGCTGCGGCGTGGGGGTCCGAGGTCATCAATTCGGTCCAAAGGATCGTTCCGGGAATAAATGTCATGGCAATCTCCTAATGTGATGGGAATGTATCACATCTCGTGGCTTGAGTGTGGGCTTTGCGCGATGCAATGTGTGCACCTTGAGGGAGCACACGATATGCCAATCACAACTTGTATCTTTGATGCCTACGGAACTCTGTTCGACGTGGCATCCGCCGCACGCGAGGCCGCAGCGGAACCCGAATTCGCCATGATTGCGGAGACGTGGCCAACCATCGCGAACGACTGGCGGCTGAAGCAGCTGCAATACACGTGGTTGCGGGCCATCACCGGTGAGCACACAGATTTCTGGGAAGTCACCGGCAACGGTTTGGACTGGGCGCTAGAACGCGCGGGTCTTGCGGGTGAGGCGGCATTGCGCGAACGCCTCATGGCGCTTTACTGGGAGCTGTCCGCCTATCCAGAGGTGCCCGGCATGTTGGATACGTTGACATCAGCGGGCTTCAAAACGGGCATCCTGTCCAACGGCTCGCCCGAGATGCTGGCCGGTGCGGTCAAATCCGCCGGGATCGCGCGGCACTTGGACCACGTGCTGAGCGTAGAAAGCGTCGGCATCTTCAAGCCCGCGCAGGCGGTGTACGACATGGTCGGCACAGCATTCGATTGCGCCCCAAACGAGGTTTTGTTTGTGTCGTCCAACGGCTGGGACGTGGCGGGGGCAACCGGCTATGGGTTCAACACCGTTTGGGTGAACCGCGCCGCCGAACCCGTGGACCGCCTGCCGCATCGGCCCGCCCATGTGTTGGACGATCTGACCCCCATCCCTGATCTTGCAAGGACGTTCTAAGCATATGCCCGAATTCACAACATCCGATGGCTTGACCTTGCACTACACAGATGAGGGGGCTGGTACGCCGATCCTTTGTCTGGCTGGGCTGACGCGCAACGGCACCGATTTTGACTACGTTGCCCCCTATCTGGATGGGGCACGCTTGATCCGTCTGGACTATCGCGGGCGGGGCAAAAGCGGCTGGGCCAAGGATTGGAGCACGTATTCTATCCCGGTTGAGGCGCGCGATGTGCTGGAGCTTTTGGATGAACTGGCCTTGGATGAGGTGGCGATTTTGGGCACCTCGCGGGGCGGTTTAATTGCCATGGCGTTGGCCGCGACCGTGCCGGACAAATTGTTGGGTGTTTGCCTGAACGACATCGGCCCTGAAATCGCCGAAAGCGGGATGGAGGACATTCGCGATTACCTCGGCATTCCGCCCACAGCCAAAACGTATGAGGACGCAGTTAAGGTCCGCGCCAGCCTTCTGCCCGGGTTCGACGATGTCCCCGAGGAGCGTTGGCGCGAGGAGGTCGAGAAGCACTATGTCGAGACCGAGGAGGGGCTTGGCCTGAACTACGACCCAAGTCTGCGCGATGCGATCCTTGAGGCAGGCGCGCAACCCATTCCCGACCTTTGGCCGCTGTTTGACGCGCTGACGCCTTTGCCCTGCTGCCTGATCCGTGGGGCTAATTCGAACTTGCTCACGGCCGAAACGGCCGCCGAAATGCAGGCGCGTAACCCCGACATGATCTATGCCGAAGTGCCCAAGCGCGGCCATGTGCCCTTTTTGGATGAAGCTGAGGCGCTGGATGCCCTGAACGAATGGATGATGCTGCTATGAGCGATTTGACCATGATCCGCGCCGCAGCGGAGCGGCTGAAGGGCCATGCCCGCGTCACGCCTTTGTTGAACTCGGCCTTCTTGGATGAGATCGCTGGCCGGCGTGTGTTCGTAAAGGTCGAGGCCTTGCAGCACACTGGTAGCTTCAAGTTCCGCGGCGCATGGTCGGCGGTTTCGGCCCTGTCGGAAGCCGAGCGTTCCAAGGGGATTTTGGCCTTTTCATCGGGAAACCACGCGCAGGGTGTCGCTATGGCGGCGCGCAGTCATGGGGTGCCTTGCGTCATCATTATGCCTGCCGACGCTCCTCGTGTGAAAATTGAAAACACCCGTGCGCTGGGCGCTGAGGTGGTGCTTTATGATCGGGACACTGAGGACCGGGATGCCATTGGCGCGCGCCTCACGGTTGAGCGTGGCATGACCCTCGTGAAACCGTTTGATGAGCCGTTGGTGATCGCTGGCCAAGGCACCTGCGGGCTAGAGATCGCGGCTCAAGCGGCTGAGCTGGGTGTCACCCCGCAAGAGGTGTTGGTGTGTTGCGGTGGCGGTGGGCTGACCTCTGGCATCGCGCTGGCGCTTGAGGCGGAGATGCCCGGTGTAACCGTTCGTCCCGTGGAGCCTGAGTTTTTCGATGACGTCACCCGCAGCCTTGCGACGGGCACGATCCAGCGCAATGCGCGCAGCTCTGGCTCTTTGTGTGACGCGATCATCACTCCGCAACCTGGTGATATTACATTTCCAATTCTGCAACGCTTGTGCGGCCCCGGCATCGTTGTGCCCGAGGATGATTGCCTGCGGGCAATGGCGTTGGCGTGGGATCGGCTCAAGGTGGTGCTGGAACCCGGCGGGGCAATCGCGCTTGCGGCCGCTTTGTTCCACAGCGAAGGCACGTCTGATATCGTGGCCGTTGCCTCCGGTGGTAACGTGGACCGAGACGTGTTTGTGAACGCGCTAGAGCGGTTTGGCTAGCGTGCGCCTGCCGGGCCGCTGACCCGTAGGCCCATCGCATAAATTGCTCCCGCAACCGCCATCAAAACCGCGGCGGCCATGAACGGCGCACCGGGTAAAAAGACTGGCGTTGTGGGGGCGGTGAACCGCCAAAACACTTGGGTAAAGACCAATGGGGCCACGATCATTCCGATCGCATTGATTGAAGACATAACCCCCTGCAATTCACCCTGTTGGTTATCAGCGGCCCGTTGCGACATCACCGATTGCAGGGCAGGTGCCACAACCGCGCCAAGGGCTGACAGCGGCGTCAGCGCAAGCAGGAGCCAGCCGCTGCCGATGAACGTGATGACCGACAGCATCACAGCGTTGTACCAAAGGAACACATAGACTGTGCGCATTTCCCCTAGACGGGCGATGATCACGCGGATCAACCCGCCTTGGACCAGCGCCATTGATATGCCGTAGCAGGCCAGCGAAATGCCCACCATGCGCGGCCCCCAATCAAACGCGGCGCTGGTGTAATAAGCCCAGACCGCTGGGTAGACCATGTTCGCGATCTGGTAGAAAAAATAGCATGCAAGCAAGATCCCCACACCGGGGATAGCGGTGACATATTTCAGCGCGCCAAACGGGTTTGCACGTTTGATCTGAAACGGGCGGCGGGTACGATCCGTGACGGTTTCGGGCAGGATCAACAGCCCATAGAGAAAGTTCGCACCCGCGAGGATTGCGGCGGCGACGAACGGCGCGCGGGGTCCTAATTCTGCTAACAGCCCGCCAAGAACGGGGCCAAGGATAAATCCTATCCCGAAACAGGCCGAGATCAGACCAAAGTTCGCGCTTTTCTTTTCAGGGGCTGAGATGTCGGCCATGTAGGCAATCGCAGTTGCGTGGGTGGCGGCGGCGATCCCGCCAATGATCCGCCCAATGAGCAGCCAGCCCAACGTGCCCGCCAGTGCCATGATGACATAGTCCAAACACAGCACTGCCGTTGAAATGAGCAACACCGGGCGCCGTCCAAACCTGTCCGAGAGCGACCCAATTGTAGGCGAAAACAGGAATTGCATCACGGCATAAACGGCCGACAAAACGCCTCCCCAAAGGGCGGCCTTGGCGACATCTGATGCGCCAACCTCCATCAGCAAATCGGGCATGACCGGTAGGATCAGGCCGATCCCCATGGCGTCTAAAACAACGGTCACTAGGATGAAGTATACAGGGGCCTTCGCGGATGCGGCGGGTTTGGTCATGATCGAATATTGCCCCTGTCGCGGGCATGTGCGTTCCGCGTGTTTCGGCTGATGTGTCAATGCAGCCTTACACCTCTACAGCGGTTTCACGCAAGTGCCGGGTATGGCGGAAAAAGTTGGCTAATCCGACACTCAGGCGTCGCTAAAGGACAATCGAGCGGATAGGGACGTGCCAACGTGCGAGAAAAGAACAGGAGCCTTGTGATGGCAAAAATCAAAGCCGCTGTGTGCCATGAATTCGGTACGTCCCTTCAGATCCAAGAGGTAGATCTACGCACCCCAGAAGCCGGTGAGGTTGAGGTCACGCTTGAGGCCTGTGCGATCTGTTTTTCAGACATCTCCTTCATGGATGGTGGTTGGGGCGGAACGCTGCCAGCGGTGTTTGGGCATGAAGCTGCGGGCCGCATTACAGCCGTGGGCGCCGATGTGCGCGGCTACGAAGTGGGGCAGGCAGTCTTGGTCACGCTGATCCGGTCCTGTGGGACCTGCGCATCCTGTGCGTCAGGTGTGCCGGTGCAATGTGCCGACCCGGATGCGTCCGAGCCGCTCAGCCTCGAAGGCGCGCCTTTGCACG
Organism: Thalassobacter stenotrophicus; assembly: GCF_001458315.1. Lineage (GTDB taxonomy): Bacteria > Pseudomonadota > Alphaproteobacteria > Rhodobacterales > Rhodobacteraceae > Thalassobacter > Thalassobacter stenotrophicus. The sequence goes on from NZ_CYRX01000033.1 coordinate 100,327, forward strand.
CGGCGATGAACTGCGGTGCCTTTGCGGAAAAGGTCGTTGTAGATTCATCGCAGCTTGCCGCGATCCCGGATGATATGCCTATGGATGCGGCCAGCCTGTTGTCCTGTGGCGTCGTGACGGGCTTGGGCGCGGTGGTGAACACTGCCCAAGTACGGCCGGGCCAAGTGGTTGTTGTGATCGGCGCCGGCGGCGTGGGGTTGAACGCGATCCAAGGCGCGCGGATCAGCGGTGCCTCGCGGATCGTGGCCGTAGACATGACGGAGGAAAAGCTCGCGGATGCCCGCGAATTTGGCGCAACAGACGGCATTTTGGCGACAGACCCCGCCCCATGGGACCGTTTGGCTGAGTTGACGGGCGGGCGGATGGCGGATGCGGTCTTTGTGACCGTCGGCGCGATCCCCGCCTATGATGCGGCGCCCAAATACCTCGCGCGGAGCGGTGGTGTTTACATGGTGGGCATGCCCCATGAGGGCGAACATATGACGATTGAGCCAGGCAATATCGCGGCCTATGGGCAGTCCTTGGTTGGTACAAAAATGGGAGACGTCGTGCTCGCACGCGACATTCCTTGGCTGGTTGAAATGTACAACCAAGGGCGGTTGAAGCTGGATGAGTTGGTTTCCAGGCGCTATCCGTTGGAAGACATCAATGCTGCGATTGCCGACACAAAGGCCGGAGCGGCCCGCCGCAACGTGATTGTGTTCAAATGAAACTCGCTGATCTTGAGATTTTCGTCGTGGCCCCCCCCGCACCGGGTTGGGGTGGCCAATACTGGATTTTCCCTAAACTAACGACGGCCTGTGGGATCGTGGGGTATGGGGAATGCTACGCCTCTACGGTTGGGCCAGAGGTCATGCGTGCCGTGATCGAGGACGTGTTCGCGCGGCATATGCAGGGCGAAAATCCAGAGAACCTCGAAAAAATGTTCCGCCGTGTCTATTCCAGCGGCTTTACGCAGCGGCCCGATCCGACGGTCATTGGTGCGTTTGCCGGGCTCGAAATCGCCTGCTGGGACATTCTGGGCAAGGCGCGGGATCGGCCTGTTTGGGCACTGCTCGGTGGGCAGATGAACGATCGTTTGCGCGCCTATACCTATCTGTATCCGCAGCCGGGGCAGGCTTTGCCAGAATTCTGGACCTCGCCCGAAATGGCGGGTGAGGCGGCAATCGCAATGGTTGAGCAGGGCTATACGGCCGTTAAGTTCGACCCCGCGGGCCCCTATACAATGCGCGGCGGCCACATGCCGGCGATGTCCGATATCTCGACGTCGGTGGCGTTCTGCAAAGCCATCCGTGAGGCCGTGGGCGACCGCGCTGATCTTTTGTTCGGGACGCACGGGCAGTTCAGTGTTGCGGGTGCGATCCGTCTGGGCCAAGCGATTGAACCCTATAGCCCGCTATGGTTCGAAGAACCCATCCCGCCGGATGCGCCGCTGGATATGGCCCGCGTTGCACAATCGGTGCGCATTCCGGTGGCGACCGGTGAGCGGCTGTGCACCAAGGCCGAGTTTGCGACGCTCTTGCGTGCGGGTGCCGTTGAGATCCTGCAACCCGCTTTGGGGCGTTTGGGCGGTATTCTTGAAGCCAAGAAGCTAGCGGCCATCGCCGAAGTCTTTACCGCGCAGATGGCACCGCATTTGTATGCAGGGCCTGTGGAATGGGCCGCGAATGTGCATCTGGGCGTCTCGATCCCGAACCTTCTGATGGTCGAAAGCATTGATACTCCGTTCCATAACGCGCTGATCAAGAACACTGTAAAGGTTGAGGGTGGGTTTGTGCCTGCGCCCCAAGCCCCCGGTCTGGGCATCGACTTTGATGAAGATCTTGCGCGGGCGCATCCGTGGACGGGCACGGGCCTGCACCTGAACATGCAGGATGCGCCTTGCGACTACGTTAATGGCAACAGCTTTGCGGGTGGCGCGCCGGTTAAGGAGTAAATCCTAGCGCGCTTGCTCGTGCTCAAGCCGCTTGCGGGCGATCAGCTCGTGCTTGTCGGCCTCGGTCTGGTCCTTAAGGCAGGTCAGAACGAAGGTCAGATGCGCTTCGACGGCGGCTTGGGCTGCGTCTGGATTGCGGGCTTGAAGCCCGTCGTTGATCGCGCGGTGTTGGTCCAGCAACAGTTCACGCGTGGCGCGCTGCTTGAACATCACGGTGCGGTTGTAAAACACGCCTTCGCGCAAAAGATCCATCATCGAACGCATCATATGCAGCATGATGACGTTGTGGCTCGCCTCAATGATCGCGAGGTGAAATTCCGCATCAAGGGTGGCTTCATCAGTCGGGTTTCGCTTGGTGTGGGCGGCTTCCATCTTTTTGAAAACGGTATCAACCACGGCCAAATCCGTATCCGAGCCAAGGCGGGCGGCGCGGGCGGCTGCCAGCCCCTCCATGTCGCGGCGAAACGCGATGTAGTCAAAAACGGCGGCGTCGTGGCTGGCAAATAACTTGACCAGTGCAGGTGAAAACGCTGAACCCAAGACATCGGCCACATAGATGCCTGCACCCGCTTTGGCCGATAGCAATCCGCGCTCCTGCAATTCGCCCACGGCTTCGCGCAGCGAAGGACGCGATACGCCAAGCCGTTCAGATAACTCACGTTCTGACGGTAGTCGGTCTCCCGGGCGCAGGATGCCGCGCAGGATCAAATCCTCAATTTGGCGCACCACGGCTGTCGACAAACGCTCGGATTCGATTTTGGCAAAAGGCACGGGCATACTCCTGAATTGGCGAAAGAATATGACCGCGCGGGAGCCTTTGCAACCATTGGGGGCTAGGCGGTTGGCTGAATAACGATCTCCACCCGGCGGTTAAGCGCCTTGCCGTCCTCCGTTAGGTTGGTGGCAATGGGGTCTTCCTCTCCAAAGCCTTGGGGGATGACGCGCGATGGGTCGACGCCGCTTTCGTACAGCACGCTGGCCACCGCCGTGGCCCGCCGCGCGCTGAGCGCGAGGTTGTACTGCGAGGTACCCGTGCTATCGGTGTGGCCCTGCACCTCGACCACACTGTTTGGGTACTGTTGCAAGTTATCCGCCAGCGCCTGCAAATCGCCGACAAGGCCCGGGGCCACAATCGCGCTGTCAGTGGCAAATAGGATGTCTTGCGGTAGGGTCACGATCAGCTCGGACCCGGTGTTTTCGATGCGGACGTCGGGGTTGTCCAATTGCGCCTCTAGATCGCGGGCCTGACGGTCCAACGTTTGGCCAATGGCTGCGCCAACACCTGCGCCAATGGCCCCACCGATGACCGCACTTTTGAGCCGATCATCATCATTTGTGAGGCCCGCTGCTGCCGCCCCAAGGATGGCCCCAATGGCCGCGCCGCTTTTGGTGCGTTCACCGTTGCGAACCGGCTCATTTGAGATCGGGCCAGAGGTACATCCCGCCAAAGCAATCGCACTGACGGAAATAAGAACAAGAAACTTGGAAAAACTGCGCATAGATCACCTGTGATTTTTCATCAGTTTGCCGAGGTGCCACGATCTTTGCCAGTTAATTTCCGCGAATGCGCGAGGAAGTGATCATGCTGATTCCAATTTGGCCGTTTCAAACGCAAGCATCGCGCGTTTGACGGGCAGGCCCCAGTGGTAGCCGCCCAAACCGCCCGATTTGCGCAGGGCGCGATGGCAAGGGATCAGCCATGAAATAGGGTTCCGGCCGACTGCGGTCCCCACCGCGCGCACGGCCTTGGGGTTGTCGATAGCCTGCGCGATTTCGGAATAGGTTGTGACGTGGCCCGAGGGAATTTTTAGCAGGGCTTCCCACACTTTGATCTGAAACGGCGCGCCGATCAGGTACAAGGGCGCTGTCCCGCCCTCGACCTTGCCAAAGGCCGCATCGACCCAAGGGCCCAGCCGCATGGGGTCTTCGACGAATGTCGCCTTGGGCCAGCGGGATTTTAGGTCGGCAAAGGTCGGCTCGGCTCCGGTTTCGGCCCCGAAGCCCATGCCGCAAATGCCACGGTCTGTCCCCATTACAAGGGTCGGGCCAAAGGGGCTTTCGAACCAGCCCCAAAAGATGGTGAGCCCCGCGCCCCCAGCGGCGTAATCACCGGGAGCCATCGCCTCCCACCGGACAAAAAGGTCGTGCAATCGCCCGCTGCCCGACAGCCCGATGGTTGCCGCCGTTTCCAGTGTGGTGTGGCGCGCCCGCAAAAGCGTTTTGGCGTGGTCTAGCGCAAGGTATTGCCCATACCGCTTTGGGCTGAGCCCCGCCCATTGCGAAAACACCCGTTGCAGGTGCGCGGGGCTCATCCCCAATTCCCTGGATAGGTCTTCAAGCCGGATGCCCGCACCCTGTGCGTCGATGATGTCTAGCGCACGGCGCACAACGCCGTAGTGGTAAGTTTCCTCGGGGGTGTCGGTCATGGCGGTCTCCTTGCGGGAAACTTTAGGGTGCTTGGCCCGCCACCGCGACCCGAACCTTGCGCATTACCGCACCTTTTGTCGCGAATGATTTGCCGCGGGCTTGGCAGGCTGGGCCGGGTGGGGCATAGACATCGGATGGCAAAGCAGATGGACTACAACACCCTTACCCAGATTTTTGAGCGGTTTCAGGCCCATGAGGCGGAACCCAAGGGTGAGCTTAACCACACCAACGCCTACACGCTTGTGGTGGCCGTGGCGCTGTCGGCGCAATCGACGGACGTTGGCGTCAATCGCGCCACGCATGAGTTGTTCAAGGTGGCCGATACTCCGCAAAAGATGCTCGACCTTGGCGAAGAGGCCCTGATTGAGCATATCAAGACGATCGGCCTGTACCGGAACAAGGCCAAGAACGTGATGAAGCTGAGCCGCATCCTCGTGGATGACTACGGCGGTGAGGTTCCATGTTCCCGCGCGGCCCTTGTGTCGTTGCCCGGTGTGGGGCGTAAAACGGCGAATGTTGTGCTGAACATGTGGTGGGGGCATCCATCGCAGGCCGTCGACACCCATATATTTCGCATTGGCAACCGGACGGGCATTTGCCCCGGCAAGGATGTCGATGCTGTGGAACGCGCGATTGAGGACCATGTCCCCGTGCCCTTCCAACACCACGCCCATCACTGGCTGATTTTACACGGCCGTTATATCTGCAAAGCGCGTAAGCCGATGTGCCAAACCTGCATCATCCGCGACCTTTGCCCCTATGAGGACAAGACCCAATGAGCCAATTTGACGTCATCGGCATCGGCAATGCGATTGTGGACGTAATCTCAACCGCGCCTGATACGTTTCTCGACCAGATGGGGATCGAGAAGGGGATCATGCAGCTGATTGAGCGTGACCGTGCCGAGTTGCTTTATGCTGCGATGGATGGTCGGGTTGAGACCCCGGGCGGATCGGTGGCCAACACGATTGCGGGCATTGGCGCGCTGGGCCTCAAGACCGCGTTCATCGGCAAGGTAAAGGATGACGCCTTGGGCCAGTTCTATGCCGATGCGTTGGCGCAGTCGGGCACCGCGTTTCCCAACCCACCCAAGGGTGTTGATCTGCCGACCTCACGCTCGATGATCTTTGTGTCGCCTGATGGTGAGCGGTCGATGAACACCTACCTCGGTGCGGGGGCGGATCTGTCGTCTCAGGACGTGCCAGAGAACGTGTTTGCGGGCGGTGGTTTGTTGTTCCTTGAGGGATATCTGTTCGACAAGGATGAGGGGAAAACCGCGTTCTCTGAGGCCGCGAAGGATATGAAAGCCGCCGGTGGGCGCGCCGCGATTACCCTGTCGGACCCGTTCTGCGCCGACCGTCATCGCGATGATTTTCAGCGCCTCATCGCTGAGGACATGGATATTGCTATCGGCAACGATCAGGAGTGGATGACGCTCTATGAAACTGACGATCTGAAGGCGGCACTGACTAAGGCCGCAGCCGTGTGTGACATCGTCGCCTGCACCCGCTCCGGTGAGCCGGTTTGGGTCTGGGCCAATGGTGCGCAGATCGAAGTGCCGGTCAAAACCATCACCCCGGTCGATGCGACAGGCGCGGGCGATCAGTTCGCGGCGGGCTTCCTCTATGGTCTGTCGACGGGCAAAGACCTTGAGACGGCCGCGAAAATGGGTGTCATCTGTGCGCACGAAGTGATTGGCCACATTGGACCCCGCCCCGAGGTGGATTTGCTCGCGGTGTTCAAGGAACAAGGCCTCGTTTGATCGGGCCGTCGGACCCACCCACATTGTTTGCTAATTGAGAGACCCGGATGCCTTATACCTACGACACCCAGAACATTTTTGCCAAAATCCTGCGCGGTGAAATTCCCAATAGCACTGTGATGGAGACCGAGCATACGCTCGCCTTCAACGACATTACCCCGCAGGCGCCGCACCACGTGCTGGTCATCCCGAAGGGTGCATATGTTTGCTATGATCACTTTGCGCTCGAAGCATCAGAGGCTGAGATCGTCGATTTCACCCGCACCATCGGTAAACTCTGCGCCCAACTGGGCGTTCAACCGGGTGAGGGCGGCAACGGGTTCCGGCTGATCACCAACGCAGGTGAAGACGCCATCCAAGAGGTGCCTCACATGCACATCCACCTTGTGGCTGGGCGCGGTCTTGGGCGTATTTTGCAGCCCGCAGGCTAGAGCCGTTTAGTCAAACGTTCCGGTCACGCGCCCTAACAACATAAAGGCGCGGGCCGTGCGGGTATTGCCCAGCTGGGTCAATTCCACGTCGGTCATGCGCGGCTCTGCTTGCGCGAGCGTGCGGTCAAACTGGCGCAAGAAGTGATGCACAGTGTCCTTGAACACAGGGTCCGAGCGCATCCGCCCCGCACAAAGCGTGAGCGAGGACCGGTCCCGGATACCGCCCAAAGACGCAATTTCACGACCGCGTTCGCCTTGCGCAAATTGGCGCCAAATTTCGGGGCGCGCACGGTCTGGCGTGAGGTCATCCATATAGATGCCTTCTTGGCTCATTAGGGTCAGCACGTCTTGGGCTGCGTTGATCAACCGCGCCGCAGCCCGGTCCTTGAGAGCGCGGCGGAGGGTGCGAAAGCCCTCTTTGTCTTTCTCGTTTTCGGGGAAATTCACGGCGCGAATAAATTCACCCATCGTGAGCGGATCACCTGCGGGCAGAGCCTCTGCAGGGGTGCCCAATGCGAGGGGCGGTTGATCGGTGATCTCCATCTGTGGGGCAGCTTCGGCTGTTACCTCGGGGGTTGCTGGCTCCGGGGCTGCTGTTCGGGCCATGCCTGCGATTGCGGCTTCAGCCCGCTCCTGCGCCTTGGAGATCGAATCGATTTTGGCTTCCATCGAGCGTTTGATCGACATACCCGCCATCTGCTGCTGCTCAACATAGGCGTGACGCATCCCGTCGATGGCGGCCTGAAGACGTGCGCTTTCTTCGCGCATGGTGCGCGCGGTACGCGCCGCAGACGCCCCGATCCAAATCACGGCCAGCGGTAGGATGACGCCAACCATGGTCATCAAAGACGTCAGTGGGGCTTCCTCGCCGCCTGCGGCAGACTCAACCGTTAGATAAAAGTAGCTGACGACCAGCACCCACAGGATGCTCAGCACAATGGCCACGATCTCAATGGTTGAGATCAGGCTCGGGGCATCGCGCTGGCTATAGGTGTTAAGCCCCATTGATGCGATTCGCTTCGCGGCCCCAGAACCAGTGCCAGTGTCATCACTGGTTGGTTTTGGCGGCTGTGGGGCTGAGCTGGTCATAGGAAGCGCCTATTTGAATGCGACGGTCAGGATTTCGTAGTCTTTGACGCCGCCGGGTGTGCGCACCTCGACGCTGTCGCCTTCTTCCTTGCCGATCAGGGCGCGGGCGATGGGCGATTTGATGTTCAGCAGGCCGTTTTCGATGTCAGCCTCGGTTTGACCCACAATCTGATAGGTTTTTTCCTCGTCGGTTTCCTCGTCCACGATGGTGACGGTCGCGCCAAATTTGATGGCGCCCGACAGGGTGGCGGGATCAATCACCTCAGCCAGACCAATGGTGCCCTCAAGCTCCTTGATGCGGCCTTCAATGAACGACTGCTTTTCGCGCGCAGAGTGATACTCGGCGTTTTCCGACAGGTCGCCGTGTTCCCGAGCCTCGGCGATGGCCCTGATGATAGCGGGACGCTCGACTGATTTGAGCTGTTTGAGCTCTACGTTAAGCGCCACGAACCCCTTGGGGGTCATTGGGAATTTTTCCATGAAACGTCTCCTACCCGGCCGACCTGACCAGGACTTCACGTTAACTGTATGATTGCGCCGTGCGCGTTGCAACGCCCGCTGGGGCGCAGCACGCATCAGTTGGTCGAAACGACCGTTTTTTCGCCACCGGAGGGCGGTTTGGGGGCGCCATCCACGCCGCAAGCGGCGAGGATGACCATGCATAGGATCAGTGCGGCGGGCTTCATGCGTAGATCCCCTGCCAGCGTTTGACCTGCGCGCGCACGTTGACGGGTGCGGTGCCGCCATAGGCCGTGCGGCTGGCCACAGAATTGTGGACACCCAAAACGGTGAACACATCCGTGGTGATTGCGCCGTGTACGGCCTGCATATCCTCAAGCGTAAGGTCGGGCAGATCGCAGCCTTTGTCCTCGGCCATCTTAACGAGTGTGCCTGTGACGTGGTGCGCCTCCCGGAAGGGCATGTCGAGGGCCCGCACCAGCCAATCCGCCAGATCGGTCGCGGTTGAAAACCCGCTGGACGCGGCGGCCTCAAGGCTGGGAACATTAGCCTGCATGTCCGACACCATGCCGGTCATTGCCGCAAGCGACAGCATCAGGTTATCGGCGGCGTCGAACACCTGCTCTTTGTCCTCTTGCATGTCCTTGGAATAGGTCAGCGGCAGTCCCTTCATCACCATAGTGAGGGCGACTTGAGCCCCGAAGATCCGCCCGATTTTGGCGCGCATCAGCTCTGCGGCATCGGGGTTTTTCTTTTGGGGCATGATGCTGGAACCCGTCGTCCACTTGTCCGACAGTTGCACAAAGCGGAATTGCGCTGAGGACCAGATGACCAGTTCCTCTGACAGGCGGCTCAGGTGCATCGCGGTAATTGACGCACAGCTCAGGAATTCGAGCGCGAAATCGCGGTCAGAGACCGCATCGAGCGAGTTGGCGGCAGGTCGATCAAAGCCCAGCTCATTGGCGGTCATTTCGCGGTCAATTGGGAATGATGTGCCCGCAAGAGCGGCAGCCCCCAAGGGGCATTCATTCATTCGCTCGCGGGCGTCCGCAAAACGGGTCAAATCGCGTGAGAACATCTCAACATAGGCCAGCATGTGATGGCCCCACGTCACAGGCTGTGCCGTTTGTAGGTGGGTAAAGCCGGGCATGACCCATTCGGCCCCCGCCTCGGCCTGCGCCACAAGTGCTTTACACAGCGCGCTTAGTGCGTCGATTGCGGCGTCGGCTTGGTCGCGGACCCACATGCGAAAATCGAGCGCGACCTGATCGTTGCGCGACCGTGCGGTGTGCAGCCGCCCCGCTGGTGCGCCGATCAATGCGGTCAGACGCGCCTCCACGTTCATGTGGATGTCTTCTAATTTGGTTGAGAATTCGAACGTCCCGGTCTCAATCTCTGACAAAACCGTGAGGAGGCCTTCCCGGATCGCTTCTGCATCGGTATCTGAGATGATGCCTTGGGCGGCTAGCATGGCAGCGTGTGCGCGGCTCCCGGTGATGTCCTGGCGCGCCATGCGCTTGTCAAACCCGATGGAGGCGTTGATGGCCTCCATGATTGCGTCGGGGCCTTCTGCAAAACGCCCGCCCCACATCGCGTTGGAGCTGGCGGCATCGTTGGATTGGGTCATGGAAGTGGTCCAGAAATGGGAGTGAAACATGCGGGCAATTTGCGCCGGACTGCTATACGGTGCCTTGGCCTTGGGTGCAAACAGCGCGCTGGCCGGCGGCTTCGAAAAGCTACAGGTCCATGCCGCGCCCAAAGCGCCCGCTGTGACGTCGTTCGTGACAATTGATGGGGTGCCAATGGACCTCAGCGTCTATGCGGGTGACGTGGTTGTCCTTAATTTCTGGGCGACTTGGTGCGCCCCGTGCAAGCGAGAAATGCCCGGCTTGGATCGTTTGCAGGCCATGATGGGCCATGAGGGCATTGAGGTCGTTACGATGGCCTTTGGGCGGCACAACCCGATGGCGATGGAGAAATTCTGGGACCGTGCCAACATTGAGAATCTGCCCCTGCACCGTGATCCCACCACTGAGTTGGCGCAGGCTTTCGGGGTGAAGGGGCTGCCACACACGGTGATTCTGGATGCCGAGGGCAACGAAATCGCCTCGCTTCCGGGTGAGGCTGAATGGGACAGTGCCGAGGCGATTGCGCTTTTGGAGGGGTTTCTTACGGATTAGGCCAGCGCGGGCCAGAGTGTCGCCATTAGCAGCGTGGCCATCGTCCAATTGAAGGCGCGCAACCGGCTTGGGTTGGTCAGGACGCGCTTCATTTGTTGGCCGAGCACCGTCCACGTCGAAACCGATGGCAGGTTCACCGCGCCAAACGCGAGGGCCACGGCCCCGATCGCCCAAACGGACCTATCTGGCGCATAGATCGTGATCGCTGTCAGGGCCATGGTCCACGCCTTTGGGTTGACCCACTGAAAAGCCGCCGCCTGCAAAAAGGTCAAGGGTTTAGGGCCCGCGCCTTGTTCCTTTGGGGTGCCGGAATGGGCGATTTTCCATGCGAGCCAGCATAGGTATGCTACGCTCGCGATCTTGAGGATGGTGTGCAGGACCGGAAACGCGTCAAACACCTGCGCCAAGCCCATCCCCACCAGAAATATCATCAGCGTAAAGCCGATCCCGATGCCCAGCATATGCGGCACCGTACGGCGAAACCCAAAGTTTGCGCCGGAGGCCATAAGCATCAGGTTATTGGGCCCCGGGGTGATGGAGCTGACAAAGGCAAACCCGGTCAGGGCGAGGAGGATTTCATAACTCATGGCGCAATAAAGAACGTAAACACTGTGCATGTGCTTGCGTTTTCACGGGTTTATCCGCTAATTTTGCAATAAATGATGAAGATTGATGCTATAAATACGCATATATTGCGCGTACTTTCCGATGATGGGCGCGTGTCCAACATTGATCTGGCCGAACGCGTAGGATTGTCGCCTTCCGCGTGCCTGCGCCGCGTTCAGGAATTGGAGCGGAGCGGTGTTATCACTGGCTACCGTGCGGTCGTAAATCCGCTCAAAATCGGGCGGGGATTTACGGCCTATATTACCGTCGGTTTGAACGATCACACAAAGGCCAGCCAAGAGGCTTTTGAGCGCGCGATTTCCCGAAGTCCCGAGGTGCGGGAGTGCCACAACATCACTGGCTCGGTTGAATATCTGCTACGTGTCGAGGTTGAGGATTTGGCGGCCTACAAAGTGTTCCACACCGAAATTTTGGGAACACTGCCACAGGTCCACGCCATTACCAGCTATGTTGTGATGGGCTCGCCCAAGGATGAGCGCGCCTAGGCTATGTCTATGAGGTCGGCTGCATGGCGGCGACCTCAGCATGGCGGGGACAGCCGACCAAATGATCGTTCACCATGCCGGTTGCTTGCATGAACGCATAAACAATCGTGGGGCCACAGAATCGAAATCCGGCCTTCTTGAGGTCCTTGCTGATCTGAGTCGAAAGCGGGGTATGGGCTGGAACATCGGCCAAACTCGCCCAAGAATTTTGTAACGGTTTGTTCTCCATATAGCCCCAAAGGAACGTATCGAACCCTTCGCGCTGCTCGATTTTCTGCCACGCGCGGGCGTTGCCGATGGCCGCTTCAATCTTGCCTCGATGCCGAATAATTCCTGCGTTCTGAACAAGAATTTCAACCTCTTTTTCACCCCAGGTTGCGATCTCATTGGGATCGAAGTTTGCAAAAGCAGATCTAAAATTATTCCGCTTTTTCAAGATGGTTATCCAGCTAAGGCCTGCTTGAAACCCATCTAAAATCAACTTCTCCCATAGGGCGCGACTATCCCATTCGGGAACGCCCCATTCAGTGTCGTGATAGTCCACGTAAACGGGGTCAACTCCGCACCATCCGCAGCGATCCATAGAGGTCTCCTTCATTTTAGGGAAAGGTGAAGTAAAAAGAACAAAAATAAAACATTTAATAATTCAGAAAGGGTTTCGGAGCCATGATTGCTGTGAATTTGGTGAGAGGGATAGCACATTATGGCACAAGAAATTATGAAACCCGATCAGGAACAATCCGCCAGTACGGACGCTGTTCAGAGAGATCAGGCCATATTGTCTATGGTGGCTTCCGCGCTCGAACGAGGCGATTGCATGTTGGCGTTCCAGCCTATCGTTCAGTCGCAGAAGCCCTATCACCCGGCGTTTTATGAGGGGTTAATTCGTGTTTTGGATAGTGCTGGCCGGATTATTCCGGCGGCTGAGTTCATGCCGCTGGTCGAGCATCATGATATCGGGCGCGACATCGACTGCGCCGCGCTTCGCTGTGGCATTGATGCGCTGCGCCGCAAGCCCGATTTGCGCTTGGCCATCAACATGTCCACCCGCTCAATTGGTCATCCGCAATGGACGCGCATACTGGAGCGTGCTTTGTGCAATGACCCTACTTTGGGTGAGCGTTTGATCCTTGAGATTACTGAGAGTTCAGCCATGCGAATGCCTGAGGCGGTGATGGCCTTCATGCAGCGGTTTCAGGCGCAGGGCGTGACCTTTGCATTGGATGATTTTGGGGCGGGTCATACCTCGTTTCGGTACCTCAAAGACTTCTATTTCGACATTCTCAAGATTGATGGGCAATTCACGCGCGGTGTTCATCATGATGCGAACAATCAGGTGCTGACCGAAGCCCTTATCAAGATCGGGCGACAGTTCGATATGTTCACCGTGGCCGAGGCCGTTGAGACGCAGGAAGAGGCTGATTTTTTGGCGAAGGCGGGCATCGATTGCATGCAGGGCTATTACTACGGCCGCCCGGAAACGAACCCTTTGTGGTTACAGCAACCTGTGCAAAAGCATAGCCAGATGTCAGCTTAGCTATGCGCTGGGCGCATGGGACCTATCGGCAGGTATGCGCCGGGTGAGACACCGTGTCCGCTTACTCCGTTCAAAGACTCGCGTTAACCAAACCCTAGGACATGCGCGAGGGCTTGGCCCACTAAGGGGTTGGGGTGGTCGCGCCCTCAGAAGGGTAAGATGAATGACGAATGTAGTGATTGCTTCAGCTGCGCGGACCGCGGTTGGCAGCTTTGGGGGGTCGTTTGCCAACACCCCCGCCCATGATCTTGGTGCTGCTGTTATCGAAGCTGTGGTTGAGCGGGCCGGCGTGGATAAAGCCGAAGTTTCCGAAACAATTCTGGGCCAAGTGCTCACCGCCGCCCAAGGCCAAAACCCTGCACGTCAGGCGCATATCAATGCAGGCCTCGCGCAGGAGGCTGCTGCTTGGAGCATTAACCAAGTATGTGGTTCCGGTCTGCGCGCAGTCGCGTTGGGCGCGCAGCACATTATGCTCGGCGATGCTGAAATGGTTGTCGCTGGCGGTCAGGAAAACATGACGCTTTCACCCCATGCCGCTGCAATGCGTGCCGGTCAAAAAATGGGTGACATGAAGTTCATCGACACGATGATCCGCGATGGCCTGTGGGATGCTTTCAACGGCTACCACATGGGGCAAACCGCCGAAAACGTCGCTGAGAAATGGCAGATTTCGCGTGATCAGCAGGACGAATTCGCGGTCGCTTCGCAGAACAAGGCAGAAGCGGCGCAAAAAGCTGGCAAATTTGATGATGAAATCGCGGCCTTTACCGTGAAAACCCGCAAGGGTGACATCATCGTTGATAAAGATGAGTATATCCGTCACGGTGCCACGCTGGAAGCGATGCAAAAAATGCGCCCCGCTTTCACCAAAGATGGCACAGTGACTGCGGCAAATGCTTCTGGCCTGAACGACGGTGCTGCCGCGACATTGCTGATGTCTGCCGATGCCGCCGAAAAGCGTGGCATTCAGCCGTTGGCGCGCATCGTATCCTACGCAACTGCTGGTCTTGACCCGTCGATCATGGGCGTCGGCCCGATCTACGCGTCGCGCAAGGCGCTCGATAAAGCCGGTTGGTCGGTTGGTGATCTTGATCTTGTCGAAGCCAATGAGGCCTTTGCGGCGCAAGCATGTGCTGTGAACAAAGACATGGGCTGGGACCCGGAGATCGTAAACGTTAATGGCGGCGCCATCGCGATTGGTCACCCCATTGGTGCCTCGGGTTGTCGTGTTCTCAATACCTTGCTGTTCGAAATGCAACGTCGTGATGCCAAAAAAGGCCTCGCCACGCTTTGCATCGGTGGCGGCATGGGCGTCGCTCTGTGTGTTGAGCGTCCCTAATCATCAAAAACGGGCGGGCTAAAACCCGCCCTTATTTCTAGACTTCTGAGGAGAAAATCCATGGCACGAGTTGCACTGGTCACCGGCGGATCGCGCGGTATTGGCGAAGCGATTTCCAAAAAACTAAAGGCTGACGGCTACGAAGTTGCGGCAACCTACGCTGGTAACGATGAAAAAGCGGCTGCCTTCACTGCCGCAACTGGCATCAAAACCTACAAGTGGGACGTGGCGGATTACGCAGCGTCTGAAGCTGGCATCGCGCAAGTCGAAGCCGACCTTGGCCCTGTTGATGTCGTGGTGGCAAACGCCGGCATCACTTGGGATGGCTTCTTTCACAAAATGAAGCCCGAGCAGTGGCAAAAAGTCATCGATACGAACCTGACAGGTGTGTTTAACACTGTGCGCCCCGTGTGGCCCGGCATGCGTGAGCGTGGCTTTGGACGTGTGATCGTGATCTCTTCGATCAATGGTCAAAAAGGCCAAGCCGGTCAGGTTAACTACGCCGCGACCAAGGCGGGCGATCTGGGTATCGTTAAATCGCTGGCTCAAGAGGGTGCCGCCAAAGGCATCACAGCCAACGCTGTTTGCCCCGGATACATCGGTACCGAAATGGTGCGCGCAATCCCTGAGGAAGTGTTGAACGCCAAGATTATCCCGCAAATCCCAGCGGGCCGTCTGGGTGAGCCAGAAGAGATCGCACGTTGTGTAGCGTTCCTTGCGTCGGATGATGCGGGCTTCATCAACGGTTCGACGATTTCTGCCAACGGTGGCCAGTTCTTCGTCTAAGGGTTGCGAGGATAAGAAATTCAAAAGGACCGGCCATGTAGTGCCGGTCCTTTTTGCGTTAAAGCTGTGCTTAAGTCGCTTGCATAACGGCTAGCGGGGCGAATGCTGCGCGAAGCCCGAACCAATTTTTCCAAAGTGAAGTAAAGGCAGCGGCCCGTTCTTTGTGGGCGTTTTCAATCGCTTGTTGCAGCGGTATTGTGTGCAATTGATGTTCCATGTCAGTGTTCCTTAGCATGTTGCAATTTCTATGGCTCAACATGCGCCTCCGCGTTCTTTTTCACAAACGAGACTTTCAAACGCGTCAGATAAGTTATACTTAACTGATATGATTGATCGTCTTCCTCCCCTTACCGCTTTGCGGGCCTTTGAAGCTGCTGCGCGGCACATGTCATTCGCACGGGCTGCGGATGAATTGAACGTCACCCCAGCGGCGCTGAGCTTTCAGATCAAATCACTGGAAGAACACTTCGGCGCGCCCTTGTTTCGGCGGCTCAACCGCGCGGTTGAGTTGACGGAGGCTGGCAAGGCTCTGGCACCGGGCACTACGGACGCCTTTCAGATGCTGCAAGCTGCGTGGCGGGCGGCGGGGAGAACGGTGGATACAGGCGTGCTTACGGTCACGGCTGGCCCAGCTTTTACGGCCAAATGGTTGGCACCGCGGCTTTTTGATTTCGCTCAGAGCCACCCAGAGATCGAATTGCGGTTCGCGGCCAGCCTCCGGCTGATGGATTTTGAGCGGGATGACATCGATATCGCCATCCGGTTTGGCTTCGGTGGGGATGATGGTCCGAATCTTTACAGTGAAAAAATCGTGGGTGAATGGCTCACCCCAATGATGCACCCTGACCTTGCTGCGCGCTTTCCGACGCCAGAATCCTTATTGAACGCACCGTTGCTACACCAAGATGATATCGCGTGGCTGCGTCCGGCCTGTGACTGGACCGCTTGGTTTCGGGCAAATGGCCTAGAGTTGGGCGAAATCCATGGCGCACGTTTCAGCCAAGCGGATCACGCCATCGATGCCGCCCAAGCCGGGGCAGGTGTTGTTTTGGGGCGGATTACTTTGACGGATCGGGCGTTGCGTGATCGACGCCTGGTTGCACCATTCAAGACAGCGATCTCAACGGATGCACATTTTCGGGTGCTGTGTCCAAAAGGGTCCGAGGAAAAGCCGCAATTCAAAGCGTTTCTCGAATGGTTGCGGGTTGAAACGTGCAAAATGCGGGACCACGGCCAAGGTCGGCACATGGTCCGCGCAGATGATATTGGGGGTTAGGCGGAGAGGCGCTCAATTTCTTGTTTGAGCTGTAGCTTCTGCTTTTTCAAAGAGACGACTTCAAGTCCGTCCGTTCCGGGACTTCGTTGGGCTTCTTCCACTTGTTTTGAGAGATGCTCGTGCTTTTTGCGTAGGCTCTGCAGATGCGACGTCAGCGACATGTATATCTCCTCTCTAGTGATGAATATTAAAAGCTCACCACAAGAACTGAGTCCTGTCACGTAATTTTGTTCGGCATCCGGGCGACGAATATAACAAGTTTTATCTATTTCAAGTGAATTGCCGCGCCGCCGCGTAAAACGTCTGAGGCGATTTTGGTAAAATCATCCCCATCTTCAAAATGTTGTGGCCCTTCATGCAACACCATCGGGGGGCACATTTGCAGGCCAGCGCGTCCGCCTTTGCGGCTGCAGAATATTACACGCTGCGCCGGTTTTTGGGCCCGAGATGTTAACGGAAGCACGATGTGACTGCCCATCCGTGCGTCGATGGCTTGGAAATAGCTATCCAACCGGTCCGCGCGTAGGATCATGGTTAACGTGCCCCTGGGTCGCAGGCGACGGGTCGCCACGTCGATCCATTTGGCCAGTGACACATCCTCACGCAATGCGGTTTCGCGCGACGCGTTGGTCGATGCGGTCCCGGCCTTGGGGGCGAAATAGGGCGGGTTACAGATGACATGATCAAAGTTGAGTGCGGACAATTCCGCAGGCGGGGCCGCCACGTCGCCTACAATGACTTCAAACGGCAGGCCTTGGGCGTTGCTTCTGGCCAAGGCCGCGTAGTCCGGTTGCAGTTCCAAGCCCGTTACCTGCGCTTGGGGTACCCGCGCCAAAAGGCACAAGCTGGCGACACCAACGCCGCAGCCAAGCTCCAACACGCTTTCGCCAGCGGCGGCGGGGCATGCGGCGGCCATCAACACCGGGTCCGTCCCGGCCCGGTAGCCGTCGCGCGGTTGATGCACCTGCACCTTGCCGCCCAAAAAACTATCAAATGTTGTCTCGATCACCCGGTTACCGTGATGCCGTTGTCGCGCAATGTCGCGCTTGCCATGAAATAATCGCGCTCCGCCACCAAAAGCCGCCGCGGCAATACGCCAATGCTTCCTTCTAGGACGCTCATATGGACGTCCATTTCAAACCACTCTATATCCTCCCCCTGTAAGAGGGCCTTGGCAAAGGCAATGGCGGTTGGTTCATTGGTGCGAAGGATTTCTTTCATACCCATCAGTTAGGCGCCGGTTAGGGCGCTGTCGAGCCAAAGGTCGCAAAGATGAGTTTGGATACCGCTGTCCAAAAGCCCCACGAACTTCTGGCGACTACGCTCGCCGCTGATCTGGAGGCTGTTAACCACCTGATCCGTGCGCGTATGGCGTCTGAACATGCCCCGCGCATTCCGGAGGTCACGGCCCATCTGGTCGAGGCTGGCGGCAAACGTGTGCGCCCTATGCTAACGCTCGCCTGCGCGCGGATGTTCGGCTATGAGGGTGAGCATCACCAAAAGCTCGCTGCAACCGTTGAATTTATTCACACTGCGACCCTGCTGCACGATGATGTGGTGGACGAAAGCGGTCAGCGTCGGGGCCGTCCAACGGCGAACCTGTTGTGGGACAACAAATCCTCAATCCTAGTTGGTGACTATCTGTTCGCGCGTGCGTTCCAGTTGATGGTCGAAACCGATAGTCTGCGCGTGCTGGATATCCTGGCCAACGCATCTGCAACTATTGCTGAGGGCGAGGTACTGCAACTGACGGCTGCCTCCAATCTGGCGACGACTGAGGCGATCTATCTGCAAGTGATCCGCGGCAAAACAGCGGCTTTGTTCCAAGCCGCGTCCGAGGTTGGCGGTGTGATCGCAGGCCAAGACGACGCGACCGTTGCCGCCCTGCGCATCTTTGGTGACGCGCTCGGCGTGAGCTTTCAGATTGTGGATGACTATCTGGACTATGGCGGCGCGGGCACGACCCTCGACAAAAATGTTGGCGATGATTTCCGGGAGCGTAAACTGACCCTGCCGGTCATCCGCGCCGTGGCGCAGGCCACCGATGAAGAACGCGCGTTCTGGGTCAAGACGATCGAAAAAGGGCGTCAGGATGAAGGCGATCTTGAACACGCCATGGCGCTGATCGAGAAATACGGCACGCTTGAGCAGACCCGCCAAGAGGCGCTGCGTTGGGCCGAGGTTGCGAAATCCGCGATGGCGTCCATGCCAGAGCATCCCTTGCGCGACATGTTGATTGATCTTGCGGACTACGTGGTCGCGCGCGTCCGCTAAAGCACCTTTGCGGCACGGGTCCACCAGTTGGACCTGCTCAATTGCGCGGCGGCTGTGTTTGCAGCAGCCTCTGATGTGTATAGCCCAAAGCAAGTAGCGCCTGAGCCGGACATCCGCGCAAGCCCCGCATCAGTGGCTGTGATCGCAGCAAGAACCTCAGCTATTTCTGGGCACAACGTTCGGGCCGGGGGTTCTAGGTCGTTACGCTGTTCTCTGAGCCAAGCCAGTTGATCGTGCAGCGATGCAAAGTGGGGTACCGGCCCCATGGGCGGATTGTTTTTGGTCGGTAGGGCGTTGAAAATTGGCCCCGTCGGCGTGGGAACGCCGGGATTAACCAGCACCACCCACATGGGATGCAAAGCCTCGACTGGGGCGACGTCTTCACCAATCGAAGTCATTCGTTGCGGCCGCGGTGATAGGCACACGGGCATATCCGCACCCAATGGCAACAGCGCCTGTGGTGGGGGCAGGGATTGGCCCGTTAGGTGACATAAGGCGCGTACTGCGGCTGCGGCATCTGCGGACCCACCTCCGATCCCGGCAGGGTGGGGCAGGTTTTTTGTCAAGTGAAACTGACCGTCGACCCCAAGCAGTGCTGCGGCCTTAAGTATTGAGTTTTCTGGCCCCGTCGGCACGCCCTGCGCAAACGGCCCCGTTACAGAAAGGGATAGGCCACCCAACTGAGCCGCCAGCCCATCGCCCACATCCGCAAAAACCACGAGGCTGTCGAGCAGATGGTATCCATCGCTTCGCTGTCCCGTGACATGGAGCGTGAGGTTAATCTTCGCAGGCGCGAACTCTTGGGTCGTGGCTGTCACGAAAAAGGCTCAGTCCTGCGCGGCTTTGCGCGTCGCTTCCGCCGCCGCGGCCTTTTCGGCCAATGACGGCGCACCTTCTTCCTTCAGGACGCGGTCTAGGCCGATCTCTAACTTCCGGCGCATTCGATCCGGATCAGCCTCGCTGTCTGTGTCGTCGGGGTCCACGTTGGACAAGGCACGACGCCATTGAAACTCCGCCTCGCGCTTGCGCCCAACAGCCCAGAATACATCGCCGAGGTGATCGTTGATAACCGGATCAAGCGGCTCTAGGGCGACGGCACGTTCCATGGGGGCAACGGCCTCATCGAACCGCCCAAGGCGGTAAAACACCCAGCCAAGACTGTCGGTGATGTAGCCATCATCGGGGCGCGCAGCCACGGCCTTTTCGATCATATCAAGCGCTTCGACCAGATCGCCCTGCTTTTCGATCATCGAATACCCAAGATAGTTCAGCACATGCGGCTGCTCTGGGTTCAATTCGAGTGCTTTGCGGAAATCCGCCTCGGCCAGTGGCCAACGGTCTGTGCGTTCATAGGCGATGCCGCGCACATAATAGAGGAACCAATCGCGGGGTGTCGGCTCTTGGACCAAGGCAACAGCGGCCTCATAAGCGTCTGCGGCCTCACGGTGACGTTCCAGCCGGCGCAGAGTGTCGCCAAGGGCGGTGTGAACCTGTTGGATATCGCCATGCGTCCGCGCGAGCGACTTGAGAACCTCAGCCGCCGTATCTCCCCGGTCGTCACTGTATAGCAGGCCCGCGCGTGAAATCTCGGCGAGGTAGAATGACGGATGATCAATCGGAACGGCGTCCAAAACCGCCCCGGCAAGGGCGTATTGTTCCTGTTCCTCTAGCAGATCCGCGGTCAAAAGGATCGCATCCACATTGGTGGGGTTCAGCACAAGCGCCGCACGGCTGTGCAGCAGCGTATACGTGTGCGAGGCCTCACCGTTGACGACGGCCGCGAGTGTGGCAAACGCCTCAGACATGCCCTCAAGCGGGGTGCGAATAATGTCGTAGCTGACCGCGTCACCGTTTTCGATCTGGGTGAGCAGCGCCTCTAGCTCCGGGGAGGAGCCGCGTTGTAACGTTTGGGCCAGAAAGGCGGCCGCATCGTCTGGACGGTCCAGCTGCACAAGGATTTGCGCATAGGCCTCAAAGGCTGTGATGTTCAGGCTCAACTCGCCGTAGGTTTCACCGCTCAGGATGGCTTCCGCGCTTTCGAAATCACCGACCATCGCGAGGGCGAGGGCCTTGTGAATATAGGCAAATGAGCGGAACGCGCGGTTTTCCGAAAGGGCCTCAAACGCGGTGACGGCTTCGGACATATTGCCCTCGGCCAGTTCCACCCAGCCCAGCAGCAGCCCGTCTAGGAGGGGGCCGCCGACCACACCCTGCATCAGGGCATCCTTTGCCGCAGCCGTGTTGCCCTGCGATACGTCGCGCACCAAGCGCACCATCTGCGCGATCTGCATGTCCGGCTCAAGGCTAATGACCCGCGCTGCGGCATCGCCCGCGCGCTCAAAATCACCGAGCATGGCAAAGCTGATCATGGCCGCATCAAGGATTTCAACTTGGCCAGGATCGCGCTGCAACAATTGGCCGTAATATTCTGCGGCGGCGGCGTAATCGCTGGCAAAGCCCGCAAGCCGCGCGGCCAAATAGGGGCCTGCAATACCGTCTTGGGCAAAGCTCGGGGCGGGCGTCGCAAATGCAAAGGTGCTGGCAAGTAGGGCGCTTTTGAGGATGTGCAGGCGCATTGGCTCTCCGGTCTGGTTTCGTCAAAGGTAGTTTGCCCCAGCCCCAAGAGCAATGGGGCGCCCCGCAGGACGCCCCATCAAGTTGATCACATGTTCGGGTAGTTCGGCCCGTCACCGCCCTGCGGTGTGACCCAAGTGATGTTCTGGCTTGGGTCTTTGATATCGCATGTTTTGCAGTGCACGCAGTTTTGGAAGTTGATCACAAAGCGCGGGTCTTTGTCCGGCTCGCTCACCACTTCGTAGACGCCTGCGGGGCAGTATCGCTGCGCGGGTTCCGCGTATTTG
Source organism: Thalassobacter stenotrophicus (assembly GCF_001458315.1). Lineage (GTDB taxonomy): Bacteria > Pseudomonadota > Alphaproteobacteria > Rhodobacterales > Rhodobacteraceae > Thalassobacter > Thalassobacter stenotrophicus. The sequence goes on from NZ_CYRX01000033.1 coordinate 121,796, forward strand.
GGCAGGTTGACGCCCACCGGGATCGACGGGTCGGTCAGGCGCAGGTGTGCGGGCTGGCTTTCTTCGTGGTTTGTCATCGAAAAGCTGACATTGGTCAGGCGATCAAACGACAGCACACCATCGGGTTTGGGGTAATCGATGGGTGCAAACTTGGCGGCCTCACCAGTGGCCTCGGCGTCGTTTTTACCATGACCCAAAGTGCCCAGAATGTTGAAGCCGGTCAGGTTGGCCGCCCACATATCGGCGCCACCGCCCATGAGTGAGGCAACAAGCCCATACTTCGACCACAGCGGTTTGACGTTGCGCACGCGCTTGAGGTCTTTGGCGATGGGGCCGGACCGAACGTCGGCCTCGTATGTGGCCAGTTCATCGCCTGCGCGGCCTGCACCGATCGCCTCAAACGCGGCCTCAGCGGCGGCTTTGCCGGACAGCATCGCGTTGTGATTGCCCTTAATGCGCGGCACGTTGACCATCCCTGCGGAACAACCAAGCAGCGCCACGCCGGGGGCCACAAGTTTCGGCATGGATTGCCAGCCGCCCTCAGTGATGGCCCGCGCGCCATAGGCCACGCGTTTGCCGCCCTTCAACAGGTCCGCAACCATTGGGTGATGCTTGAACCGCTGAAATTCCATGTAAGGGAACATGTGCGGGTTTTCGTAGTTTAGATGGACCACAAAGCCCACGTAGACCTGATTGTTATCAAGGTGGTAAATGAACGAGCCACCGCCCGCGTTCTTGCCCAAGGGCCAGCCCATCGTGTGGGTCACGGTGCCTTCTTTGTGCTTTTCTGGGTCAATCTCCCAGATTTCCTTCATGCCAAGACCGTATTTCTGCGGCTCGGCATCCTTGGCGAGGTCGTATTTCGCGATCACCTCCTTCGAGAGGCTGCCCCGCACACCTTCGCTCAGGAACACATATTTGCCGTGCAGTTCCATGCCGACTTCGGTGTTTTCACCGATAGAGCCGTCTTGTTCTAACCCGAACACACCGGCCACAACGCCCTTCACTTCGCCGCTATCGCCGAACACTAGCTCGGAACACGCCATGCCGGGGAAAATTTCAACGCCCAGCTCTTCGGCTTGTTCGGCCATCCAGCGGCATACGTTGCCCATCGACACGATGTAGGTGCCGTGGTTGCTCATCAATGGGGGCATGATCGACGTGGGGATGCGCAGCGAACCGGCCTCACCCAACATGTAAAAGTTATCCGACGTCACGGGCACATTGATCGGCGCGCCCTTTTCTTTCCAATCGGGGATCAGAGCATCCAGACCGGTCGGGTCCAAAACGGCGCCAGACAGAATGTGCGCACCGACTTCGGACCCTTTTTCCAGAACGACCACGTTCAGATCTGCGTCCAACTGCTTGAGCCGGATCGCAGCCGACAGGCCCGCAGGACCCGCCCCGACGATTACGACATCGTATTCCATGGCTTCGCGTTCTATTGCAGACATATCGGTCACCCCGTTGGCTTTGCTCGATTCCAAACTCAAAAAGGTTATGGGGACAGAAGCCGGAGGCGTCAATTCCGACGCCACATCATTTCGCCGCACTGCCGCAATTCCGTAATATTATGTCGCGGCGGGCACATTTTTCATTCAATCAGCCGCAATAACGGCACACGGTTGGCCTTTGGGCTTTTCCCACTACGTCTCGGCCAAAGGAGATTTCCATGATGACCTTCGTCTATATCGCCCTCGTGATCCTCGGCACGATCCTGCCGTGGCGCCATTTCTATGCGTGGTTCCAAGAACATGGGTGGGAACTCGGCCCCCTGATCGATGCTTGGTACGTCAACGAAAGCACGACGGGCCTGACCTGGGACCTGACGATTGCCGCTGTGACGCTGACGCTCTGGATTCTCCATGAGACGATCTCACGCCGCAATTGGCTGGGACTTCTGGCGATCCCTGCGACCTATGGCATCGGCATCTCTGCGGGCTTGCCTCTTTACCTTTTGCTCCGGGCGCGGCAAAGCCGCTGACATGGACCATTTTCTCTACAAAGACGGCGCGCTGCACGCCGAAGATGTCTCCCTTGCGCAGATCGCAGCGCAGGTGGGCACGCCCTTCTATGTCTACTCCAGCGCCACGCTGACGCGACATTTCAAGCTGTTCAACGAAGCCCTTGAGGGGCTGCCGCATCTTGTGTGCTTTGCGATGAAGTCGAATTCTAACCAAGCGGTGATCAAGCTGCTGGGGGATTTGGGCGCAGGCATGGATGTTGTGTCGGGCGGTGAATACGCGCGCGCCAAGGCGGCGGGCATTCCTGGTGAGCGGATCGTGTTTTCGGGCGTGGGCAAAACCCGGGCTGAGATGCGGATGGTTCTTGAGGGCGGTGTGCGGCAGTTCAACGTCGAAAGCGAACCAGAGATGGAGGCGCTGAGCGCCGTGGCCAGCGAACTGGGTGTTGAGGCGCCGATCACGATCCGGATTAACCCGGACGTAGACGCCAAAACCCATGAGAAAATTTCCACCGGCAAATACGACGATAAATTCGGCATCCCGATTTCGCGGGCGCGCGAAGTTTATGCGATGGCGGCTAAGCTGCCGGGCCTCAAGGTCATTGGCATTGATGTGCACATCGGCTCTCAGCTGACCGAGCTTGCGCCATTTGAGTTGGCCTACAACAAGGTGGTCGAACTGACCCATCAGTTGCGCGCTGATGGTCACACGATTGAGCGGCTCGATCTGGGGGGCGGTCTTGGCATCCCCTATGAGCGTTCCAATACCGCGCCGCCTTTGCCCATGGAATACGGCGCGCTGATCAAGAAGTGTGTCGGTGATCTGGATGTTGAGGTCGAGATTGAGCCGGGTCGTCTGATTTCTGGCAACGCAGGTCTGCTCGTGACCGAGGTAATCTACCTCAAGAACGGAGAAAACCGCGATTTCCTAATCGTCGACGCGGCGATGAATGACCTTATCCGCCCGGCAATGTACGGGGCACATCACGATATTGTGCCCGTCGTCGAGCCCGCGCCCGGTGTCGAAACATCCACCTATGATATCGTTGGCCCCGTTTGCGAAAGCGGCGACACCTTTGCCAAACAACGCACGCTGCCGCCCTTTAAATCAGGCGATCTCATGGCGTTCCGTAGTGCGGGTGCCTACGGCGCGGTTATGTCGAGCGAGTATAATTCGCGCCCCCTCATCCCAGAAGTTTTGGTGCAGGGCGATCAATACGCGGTGATCCGTGCACGTCCCACCTTTGACGAGATGATAAATCGAGATACCATTCCAGAGTGGCTCTAAGCGGAAACCCCGCGGAAGGGCGCATCCATTGTGAACCTTCCGGGGGTTGAATGACCTTACCAAAAACCCTGCGCTGGCCCTATTCGCTCACGTATTTGGGGCTTGTGGCTGAGCGGATCACCCAAGCGGCTTGGCCGCTTTGGAGCGTTCTGTTCGCGGCCTTGGCGCTGTGGGGTTTGGGCGTTTTGGCGGCTTTGCCGACGCAGGCTCTGTGGCTTGCGGTTGTAGTGCTGCTTGCGGGGGGCGCATATGGCGTCTGGTACGCGCGACGGTTGCGTTGGCCCACCCGGGCCGAAGCGTTAGAGCGTCTTGATGCGGCCTTGCCGGGACGCCCTATTCAAGCCCTATCAGACACGCAAACGATCGGCGGCACGGACGCGGCATCTGTTGCGGTGTGGCGTGCACACCTTGCCCGGATGGAGCAGAAATTGCGCGCCGCCAAAGCGGTTGAGCCTGACCTGCGTGTCGCAGGTGCCGACCCTTATGCTCTGCGGTACATGGCTGTTCTTGGGCTTGCGCTGGCGCTTTTGTTTGGGGGCGCGTGGCGCGGTTCTGACCTCGCGGCGGGCTTGGGCGCTGGGGCCGCTGATGCGCTGCCCGCAGGTCCCGCGTGGGAAGCATGGCTTGAGCCGCCGCGCTACACCGGCAAGCCAACTCTTTATTTGCCCGACATCGCGCCGGGCACTTTGGAAATCCCTCAAGGGTCGCGCGTGACATTGCGGCTTTATGGGCAAGTTGGCGCATTGGCCGTCACCCAAACCCTATCGGCGACGCCCCTGCCGGACCCATCCGCCGTCGCACAGGATTTTGAGGTCACGCGCTCAGGCAGTTTGACCATCGCGGGTGGGGAGGATGACCAAACATGGGACATCGTGATGTTGGCCGATACCGTGCCCAGCATCACCATTGATGAGGCTCCCACCGCACAGCCTCCATCACAAATGGAGATGGCGTTCACCGTGGTCGATGACTACGGCATGGAGATCGGCCGCGCCGTCATTACCCGCGATCTGGCCAGCACGGACCGTCGTCATGGCCTCGCTGTTGATCCCGATCCGCGGGCCCCCCTTTCGCTGACACTGCCCTTGCCGATTTCGGGTGATCGCGCCGATTTTTCCGAAGTTCTGATTGAGGACGTCTCAAAGCACCCCTTCGCGGAGTTGCCCGTCGCCCTGACGCTAGAGGCGGAGGATGCGCTGGGCCAAATCGGGCGCTCGGATACGATGCAGGTGGTATTGCCGGGGCAGGGCTTTTTCGACCCGCTGGCTCATGCGCTGATCGAACAGCGGCGCGATCTGTTGTGGGCCCGTGCAAATGGCCCGCGGGTGGCACAAATTCTGCGTACGCTGACTCATCGCGCCGATGATACCTTTGCCGATCCGTCTGCCTTTATCCTTGTGCGAATGGCCATTCGTCGGCTTGAGGCCAACGCCGATCTGACGTCTGAGGTCCAAGAAGACGTTGCCGAAATTCTGTGGCAAGCGGCTCTCAAGATTGAGGAAGGGACACTTGAAAACGCCCTTGAGGAACTGCGCCGCGCCCAAGAGCGTTTGTCGGAGGCGATCCGCCAAGGCGCGGATCAGGCTGAGATTGATCAGCTGATGCAAGAGCTGCGCGAAGCGATGAACAACTACATGCAGCAACTGGCCCAAGAGGCCATGCGCAACCCCGATAGCCAGCAAAGCCAGAACCAACAGGGCCAGCAGGGTGAGAGCGAGCAGGTCACCCAAGACCAGCTTGATCAGCTGCTCGAACGGATTGAGGAGTTGATGCGCGAGGGCCGCACGGCGGAGGCCCAGCAATTGTTGCAAGAGCTCCAGCAGATGATGGAGAACATGCAGGTCACCCAAGGTGAGGGCGGCCAGGGCCAGCAAGGCGAAGGTCAGCAAGCTATGGAAGACCTGCGCGAAACCCTCCGCGAACAGCAAGGTCTGAGCGATGAGGCTTTCCGCGATTTGCAGGAGCAATTCAATCAGCCCGGACAGCAGGGTCAACAAGGCCAACAGGGCCAGCAGCCGGGCCAACAACCCGGACAGCAGCCGGGACAAGGACAAGGACAGGGTCAAGGTCAGGCAGAGGGTCAACAACCCGGCCAAGGCCAACAACCCGGAGAGGGGCAAGGTCAAGCACAGGGCGGCCAGCAGCCCGGCGGCGCGCCCACTGCCGAAAGCCTCGCACAACGCCAAGAGGCCCTGCGCGACCAGCTTGGCCGATTGGAACGCAACCTCCCCGGTCAGGGTACCGAAGCGGGCGACGCCGCGCGTGACGCATTGGGCCGCGCAGGCCGCGCGATGGACAACGCCGCCGACGCGCTCGAACAAGGTGATCTGCCCGGTGCGATTGACGATCAGGCGCAGGCAATGGATGCCTTGCGTGAGGGGATGCAAAACCTAGGCGAGGCGCTCGCGCAGGAACAGCAAAACGGACAGGGGCAGCAAGGCTCCGAGTTCGGGCAAAACGGTCAGCCGCAACAGCAAGACCCGCTTGGTCGTAGTCAAGGCACCACGGGCAGGCTTGGTACGGATGAGAACATGCTTGGGGCAAACGATCCGCGCCAACGCTCCCGCGAGTTGCTGGATGAAATCCGCCGCCGCTCCGCTGAGCAGGAACGTCCCGAGCAAGAACGCGACTACCTTAACCGCCTGCTGGATCGTTTCTAAACCGCGCGGTTACGCGCTGTGCCCGACGGTTAACGCCAGCACACCTACCAAAACGAGGCTCAGCGCCCAGGCGACATCAAGGTTAAACCAGCCCTTGGATAAAAACCGCAGCCCGAGCCAGCGGTATACTCCAATGGCGATCAAACCACCCGACAGCATCATCGCGCCCGTGTGCACGAACGCCACGATCAGCGCGATCTCTACGTCGCCCGTGATCAACCGCGCCGCGGCGGCGTGGCCCGCATTTGTGTCGATTGTTTTGCAGATGCCCAGATAGATCGGCACCAACATCAACCCTGCGCCATGGGCCATCGCCGCCAAAAAAGACCACAACGCCAACCGCGTCGGCGGTACGCGGGCCAAAAAACGGGGGTGACGTCGGTTGATCAACAAATAGACCCCCAACGCGATCACCAAGACGGCCGCGGCCACTTGAATCTCATGCTGCCATTGCACCAGCACCAACAGCGCGGAAAACGGCAGCAAGATCGTGATCATTGCCAGCAAATGCCCCACCGCTAGCGCCACAAGCGCGCGCAACAATGACCCGCCCGTTTTCGTCATCAACGCCGAAGATACCGCCAAGGGCCAGCCCATGCCGGGGTTCACACCGTGATAAATGCCTGATGCAACGACAGCCCACCAAAGGGCCGTCGTCGTGTCAAAATCCAGCACCGATCAGGTGTTCGGATAGCAGAAGCTATCGGTCGAGCAATCGCCGCCCTCTAGCCGGATTTGGTGGCTGCGGTAGCCTTTGGGGAACTCCACATAGAAATCAGGGTCTAGCGTGAGCCCGCCATTTTCGCCCACATGAGCCATGACCATCTGGCCACCGTCTTCGCCCGGATAGAATTGATCATCCCACGTGGAATAGAGCGAGTTGGTCCAATAGACGCGCTTTCCGTCGCGGCTGATCTCAACCATCTGCGGGCCATAGACAAAGGGCTTGCCGTTGGGATGTGCTGCACCGCGTGCAATGCCGCCCAACTCAACCTTGCCCGCCAACGCCGGTTTCATCGGGTCCGTCACATCGTATTGATGCATCTCGCCCAAGCCCCAGCAGGCCACATACAGGTATTTGTCATCAAGGCTGAGGTCGATGTCTGTGACCAATGGGGGCACGGCGCCAAAACCCTGCAAAAGGGGCGGCAGGTTGGCAGGGTCCTCGGGGCGCGGATCAATGGTCAGGACCTTCTTGGCGTCAAATGTGCCATCCTCCTTCTGCCACCAAGTGAAAATCGCGCCCTGAAGGTTGGTGGTGTCTACGACCACCCCGCAAAACCCATAATCCTTGGCCGGGTCATGTGCAGGGCGGATTTCCAACGCCATCTGATGGTTCGCGCCCAGATCAATGGTTTGGACATTCTTGCGCGCCCGCAGGTTCCAGAAATGGATCGAATGGCCGTATTTGTTGGCCAGAAGGTCCTCAGCCACGATCCCGTTTTCGAATTGCGGCGGCAGGCCCCATTCTGAACTGACCATGTAGTCACGCGGCAGGTTCCACCAAAAATCGTAATGCTTGTCTTGCGCCCCGCGGTCCATTTCGTAGCGGCCCAAGATTTCAAAGGTCTCACAATCCATGATGAAGATGCCGGGGGGGCCGTCGGTGCCATCCTCGCCGCCGCCACCAAGGGTCGAGACATAAATCCCCTCCGGGCCGCAATGGATGGTGTGAGGGCGCGAATAACCGGTTTTGTCAAAGACCTCCTCGGGCTCAATGATTTTGTGGATCTTGGCCTTGAGCGGTTCTTTGACGTCGATGACATAAATCCGTGAGGACCGGATGCCGGGAATGATCAGATAGCGGCGTTCAAGAAACGCATGACCTGATAGGGGCGACAAAGAGGACGAACATGCATTCCAGCCAAAGTGGTGAAATTCATCGCCTGTATTGGGCATGATCACTTGATGGACGATCTGACCAAAGGTCGGGGACTTTGGGTCCACATCAACCACCGCAAGCCCGTCAGGCTGGGCGCCATCGGGACTGAGCATCAGGGTAAAGGCAAGGGTTTCGGCAGGGGCCTCCATCGCCATGCGAGGAGATGGGTAAAACGTTGGATCAGGTCTTAAATTCATGAATGGGTCCTCCCTTGGAAAAAGAGGTGCCGGTCAGTTGCTGATCTCTGACACCCCGAAGGGAAGCCTCGCACGACTCATGACGCTGCGTAAACTTATTTGATTTACCGGCTGTTTCTTGGGCGCTCCGGCGATTTTTTCGGGTTCTATTCACGCTGTTTACGCCGGAATGATCTGCCGCAGTCTTTGCTTTGAACGGCTGAGTAAGGTTCAATGAACCTGCCTGGACCCCACACATGAGTACACTCCCATGCCCGCACAATCCGAAACACCGCCCATCCAAACCGCCCATGACGACCCGCATTTGATCCACCGTCAGGGGTGGCTCAGGGCGTCGATGATGGGGGCGAATGACGGAATACTATCGACGGCTGCGTTGATCATTGGTGTCGGCACTGGAGGGCTGGGTGCGGACGGCGTTGTGATCGCCGGCATCGCGTCAGCCGTGGCAGGGGCCATGTCTATGGCGGCGGGGGAATACGTTTCAGTGGCCAGCCAGTCCGATCTGGAAAAAGCTGATATCGACCGAGAGCGAGAGGCCTTACGCACCAATCCCAAAGGCGAATTGGTCGAGTTACAAAGCATCTATGAGGCCCGTGGGCTAGAGCCTGATCTGGCACATGAAGTGGCGCAGGCCCTGACCAAGAAGGACGCCCTTGGCAGCCATATCCGGGATGAGTTGGGACTGGATGAGACACTGCGCGCCCACCCAGTTCAGGCGGCGGGGGCCTCGGCAAGCGCGTTCGCTCTGGGCTCATTGCCGCCGATATTGGTGGCGGCTTTCGTGCCTTATGACTACTTGCTGCTGGCGGTTGGGTTGGTCACGATTATCGCGCTGGCCACGCTCGGGGCGCTGGGCGCGCACGCGGGCCGGGCCGCGCGGGGCAAAGCAGCGGGCCGTGTCGTGCTGTGGGGTGTGCTGGCCATGGGCGTGTCGGCGGCGGTTGGGGCCTTAGTGGGGGCGGTTCTTTAGCGGATTGCGCCCACCTGATCCCACTTGATCCCTGTTGGCACCTTCGGTAACAGAGCGCGTTGCTGCCCGTTCTGGGGCGACCATGTCTCCGACTACCATGTGAAAAACGGATCATATCTATGACAAGACTTCTTCCTGGCGTTCTCGCCATGGCGGCTATCGTCGTCGCCTCAAACATCGGCGTTCAGTACATCATCGCGGATGGTTGGCTGACCTATGGTGCCTTTACCTATCCGCTCGCGTTCCTCGTCAATGACGTGATGAACCGCGTCTACGGGACCGATGCGGCCCGCAAAGTCGTGTTTGCAGGCTTTGTGACCGGCGTGATTTGTTCGCTGATCGGCAGCCAAATCATGGGTGAGTTTGGCCCGCTTGTGACATTGCGCATCGCGATTGCGTCGGGTTCGGCGTTCTTGATCGCGCACTTGATCGATCTGGTGATCTTTAACCGCCTGAGGGATCAGGCATGGTGGCGGGCGCCACTGGCCTCAACCCTTGTGGGTTCGACCATCGATACGGCGATCTTCTTTTCGCTCGCGTTTGCAGCGGCGTTTACGTTCATTGAACCAGCCAATGATGTGAGCTGGGCGAATGAGGCGTTGCCCCTGTTCGGGTTCGGACCTGAACTGCCCTATTGGGTCGGTCTCGCGATTGCTGATTATGGCGTCAAACTGATGATTGGATTGGCAGCTTTGGTGCCATTCCGGGTGCTCGTTCACAAAACGATTACCAAATCGGCCTAAAAAGTTTTTGACTTCCACAAAATATATGGCACGGTCACCATATCGGCAATTTATCGAAAGGAGGTGATCCAGTGTCTAAGAAGGTGTTGGAGAATGCGGTCGGGACAACTTTGGAGGGTCTCATCTAAGGCAGTCCTTGGATGACTGAAACTCCGAGGTGGAGCCTGCTCTAACCGGCCCCCTCCTGAACTTCACGGAAACGCCGCACCCATTGCCGGGGGCGGCGTTTCTTATTTCTAAATGTGCGCCGTGCGCGTTACATGTTTTAGGGGGCGCTGCCCCCGTCCTTCGGACTCCCCCGGAGGTATTTGGGGAACAAAGGAATGCTGCGGGTCTCAGAGGATGTCAGTCTTGAAGAGTGGGAGTTGACGGAGAGTTTTACCCGCGCCTCGGGGCCGGGGGGGCAGAACGTCAACAAAGTCGCTACGGCTGTGGAGTTGCGGTTTGAGGCGGCGCGGTCGCCTAATTTGGCCGGGTCGGTTAAGGCGCGGTTGAAGCGCTTGGCAGGCCGGCGCTGGACTGCGGATGGGGCGATTGTGTTGCGTGTTGAGGATACGCGGCATCAGGCGCGCAACCGTGAAATCGCCCGCGATCGGTTGGTAGATTTGATCGCCAAGGCGTTGGTCGTACCCAAGCGCAGGGTCGCAACAAAGCCGACAAAGGGGTCCGTCCGGCGAAGGTTGGCCGGAAAGGCGCAGCGCGGTGCATTGAAAGCCTCGCGTGGGCGGGTTACCGATGATGAATGACGTCTGATTTGCTTTCTCGACGTGCGGCGGCCCTTGGGGGGCATGTGCCGACGTTTTACCGCCAGCCGCTAGAGATTGTGCGCGGTGCGGGTGTGCATGTGTGGGATGCGCAGCGGCGGCAATATCTGGATTGTTACAACAACGTACCGCACGTTGGGCATTGTCATCCGCGTGTGGTGGAGGCGATTGCCCAGCAGGCCGCGACGTTGAACACGCACACACGGTATTTGCATCCGATGGTCGTGGAATACGTTGAGCGGCTATGCGCCAAGTTTGATCACGGTTTGACGCAGGCCATCATGGTGTGCACGGGATCTGAGGCCAACGACGTCGCGTTGCGCATGGCGCAGGCGGTAACGGGTGCGCGGGGCGTGATTGCGACCGATGCGACCTATCACGGCAACACGTCAGCGGTTTCCGCTCTGAGTACTCGGCGGCCGCCAATTGGGGGGTATCCGCCCCATGTGCGGTTGGTGCCCGCCCCCGAGGCAGGCATGACCGACGCAGAATTTGCAGCCAACGTGGCCGACGCCATCGCAGAGCTTGAAGCCGCTGGTGAAGGGTTTTCGGGGCTAATGCTGTGCCCTTTCTTTGCCAATGAAGCGTTTCCGACCGTTGCGCCGGGGTTTCTATGCGCGACGGAACAGGTTGTGCGGGATGCGGGCGGCTTAATCATGGCTGATGAGGTGCAGCCGGGCTTTGGCCGGTTGGGCAGTCATTGGTGGGGGCATGATTGGATCGGGTTGGTGCCGGACATTGTCACGCTCGGCAAGCCCATGGCCAACGGACATCCGGTGGCGGCCGTTGTGACGCGGCCTGATATTATGGAGGCGTTCCGCAGTGCTTTTGGGTATTTCAACACCTTTGGCGGCAACCCCGTGAGCAGTGCCGCCGCCCTTGCGACCCTTGATGTGATTGAGGAGGAGGCGCTGGTCCAAAACGCCGCCACCGTCGGCCCGCACGTGACAGAGATGTTGCGCGGGTTGGATCATCCATTCCTGCATGAGGTGCGCGGCGCGGGTCTTTTCTTTGGCATGGAGTTCCGCAAAGACGGGGCCCCCGCCACGGATTTTGTCGCCGAACTGGTCGAGCAAGTCGTGGCGCGGGGGGTCTTGCTCAACAAGATTGGGCGGCATGGAGAGGTGCTCAAGATGCGGCCACCCATGCCGTTTTCACACCAGAACGCCGAGCATTTGGTGCAGGTGCTGGACGATGCGCTAAAGGCGACACCGCTCGATGCATGATGTGATGACCCCCGAATCCGCAGCCGCCGATTGGGGCGCACATTCGCCGGTTCTGCTGAGCCATCGCGAGAATGCCGTTTATGCGGTTGAACGTGGCGGGCAACGCGCGGCGCTGCGGCTTCACCGACCGGGGTATATGTCCCGCCGGGCGATTTCGTCGGAACTGTGGTGGATGCAGTCGCTGGTTTCCCAGGGTTTTCCGTGTCCTGCGCCCGTGCCGCTGCCCGATGGGTCATTGGTGCGCAAAGTCGGGGACCGGATGGCCACGATGGTCACATGGGTCGAGGGCACCGCCATCGGTGAGGGTGGGGCGCCGTTGCCGGGCACTCTGGCCGATCAATCCAAACTGATGACGCAGATCGGCGGGCTGATGGCACAGATGCACAGCCTGAGCGATGGCATGGTGCTGCCCGAAGGGTTTGAGCGGCCCGCGTGGGACATGGACGGGTTTTTGAGCCACCATCCAACTTGGGGTCGGTTTTGGGAAAACCCCTGCCTGACGGATCGGGATCGCGCCCTTGTGAACGAAGGGCGCATCATTGCGCGCCATGCGCTGAGCCGTGATGTGCCAGACATCGGGCTGATCCACGCGGACCTTTTGCGGGAGAATGTCTTTACCGGGCCGCAAGGCCTGACATTCATCGATTTTGATGACGCAGGCATTGGCTACCGGCTGTATGATATCACGACGACCCTCACCCAAAGCCTTGAGGATCCCGAGCTGCCGGACCTCGCGCAGGCGTTGCTGCGGGGCTACGATGATGTGCGGCGGTTGTCGGATCTAGATCTATCGCTGATGCCTGTTGCGTCGCTTTTGCGATCTATGGCTGCGCTGGGGTGGGTAATGTCGCGGTACCCGGCCAACCATCCCAAAATGCCGATTTACATCGCGCGGGCCACGCGCTCGGTTGAGGCGCTGCAACAGGGGCGGAACTTCTTTCTTGAGGGGTTTGGGTGACCGCCTAAACGATCACGTCCATTGGCTCTTGGGCGTCTAGGTCGAACACGCGCTTGTAGCGTTCCACCTCGGCCTTGGGACCCATCGCTTTGTTGGGGTTGTCCGACAGCTTGACCGTAGGCTGCCCATTGGCGGCCACCGCTTTGCACACCAGAGAAAACGGCGCGAGACCCTCGTTCGGCACCAATCCGCGAAAATCGTTTGTCAGTAATGTGCCCCAACCGAACGACACGCGCACGCGGCCTTGGAACTGTCTTTGCAGCTCTAGGATTTTGTCCACATCCAACCCGTCCGAGAAAATCACCAGCTTTTGAGTGGGGTCCTCGCCACGCGCCTTCCACCATGCAATCGCGCGCTCTGCGCCGGTGGCGGGGTCACCGCTGTCGATGCGCATGCCAGTCCAGCCAGCCAGCCAATCGGGCGCGCCTTGCAGGAACCCTTGGGTGCCGTAGGTGTCGGGCAGGATGATCCGCAGATTGCCTTCGTGTTCGTCCTGCCAATCGGCCAGCACTTTGTAGGGGGCGTCGCGCAGGGCTGCGTCATCCTCTGCCAGTGCGCTATAGACCATCGGCAGTTCGTGCGCGTTGGTGCCGATGGCCTCCATCTCACGGCGCATGGCGATCAAACAGTTGGAGGTGCCGACAAAATGCTCGCCCAATCCCTCGCGCATGGCCTGCACGCACCAGTCTTGCCACAGAAAGCTGTGGCGCCGCCGGGTGCCAAAATCCGCCAACCTCAGGGTGGGCAGATCGCGCAGTGTTTCGACCTTTTCCCAAACCTTTGTCATCGCGCGCGCATACAACACTTGCAGCTCGAACCGGCCCATATCGCTCAGCACAGCGCGGGACCTGAGCTCCATCAAAATCGCGAGCGCGGGGATTTCCCAGAGCATAACCTCATGCCACTTGCCCTCGAACGTCAGCTCATATTGCCCGTCCCGTTTTTCGAGATGATAGGGGGGCAGGCGCATGCCTTCGAACCATTCCATGAAATCGGAGCGGAACATCTGGCGCTTGCCGTAAAAGGTGTTGCCGCGCAGCCAAGTGCTTTCACCTCGGCTTAGGGAGAGGGACCGCATGTGATCAAGTTGTTCGCGTAGCGCACCCTCATCAATGATATCGGCAAGCCGGATCGATTTGCTCCGGTTGATCAGCGAAAAAGTCACGTTTGTGTCGGGTTTATTGCGAAAAACCGATTGGCACATCAGGAGCTTATAGAAGTCCGTATCGATCAACGATCGCACGATCGGATCGATCTTCCACTTGTGATTGTAGACCCGCGTGGCGATATCAACCATGGTGCGCTCCTTTGGTTAATGGCTTTAGACCAAACGCCACGCGGGAAAGCAATCAGGCCGGGCGCAGGTGTGGCTCTCACACCATTGTGTCTGGCAATTCGGGCCTATGCCCCTTTTCATAAGGCCTCAAAATCGGCACATCAGAAACATCGCCCAAGGAGAGACCCGTGACCAAACCTGTTTTTTCCCGTCGCTCGCTGCTGTTGACCGCTGGTGCCAGTGTTCTGGCCGCTCCTGCCATCGCGCAGGACCTCGATTTTGAGGTGCAGGACCGGTCCATCACGGCCGTGACGCGCCGCAACACATCCAGCTTCCGGCAGCAGTCTTGGCAGGATCACTTCGACACACTGGGTGTCGCGACGATCGTGTGTGATACCGGGTCCCGGGCGCTGCATTACTGGAACGCGGACGACACGGATTACCGGATTTATCCGACGTCCGTCCCCATGAGCGAAGAACTTACCCGCCGCGGCTACACCACGATTGTACGCAAGAAAGAGGGCCCAACATGGACGCCCACGGCCAATATGCGCCGCCGCGACCCATCCCTGCCTGAGTTCATGGAGGCAGGCCCCGGCAACCCGCTGGGCACGCATGCCATGTACCTCGGCTGGCCCGCCTACCTGATCCACGGGACCCACGACACGCGCAAAATCGGGCGTCAGTCGTCATCGGGCTGCATTGGCCTGTATAACGAAAAGATCGAAGAGCTGTTCGCGCTCGCCCCAATTGGGACGCAAGTGCGCGTCATCTGATCATGGCCGCTTAGCCCGCCAGAACAACACCCGCCGCCGCCATCCCGTCCCGCGCGGCGGCCAATGAACCGTCGAAATCAATCGCGCGGCATAGGTCCATGCGGACTGCGACCTCAAATCCCAACTTAGCTGCATCCACGGCTGAATAATTGACGCAAAAATCTGTGGCCAACCCCACAAGCGTCACTTGGGTGATCCCGCGCGTGCGCAAATACCCCTCCAGCCCCGTGGGCGTTGTGTGGTCATTCTCAAAAAACGCAGAATAGCTGTCGATAGCGGGGTTAAACCCTTTGCGGATGATCATATCGGCACGATCTGTGCGCAGATCAGAGTGAAAATTCGCGCCACGACTGCCTTGGATACAATGATCGGGCCACAAAACCTGGGGGCCGTAGGGCATCTGGGTCAGGCTCATGGGGGCCGCGTCATGGCTGCTGGCAAAGCTGGAATGCCCGGCGGGGTGCCAATCTTGGGTCAGGATCACGGCGTCGAAATCAGCCATCAATGCGTTGATGCCGGGAACAATCGCATCGCCGTCCGGTACCGCAAGCGCACCACCGGGGCAGAAATCGTTCTGGACGTCGATCACAAGCAGGGCGTGGGTCATGGGGGCCTCCGGGCATGGGTCTGCGACCAGCTTACGCCTTGAGCGGTGCCGCGCAACCGCGTATGCGATAGCCCATGTATACAGTAGCTGCACTCTATCACTTTACCCCGTTTGCGGATGTCGCCGCCCTTCAGGATCCGCTGCGGGACGCCTGTGAGGCGGGCGGCGTTGTCGGTACGCTCTTGCTCGCGCCCGAGGGGATCAACGGGACCATCGCCGGTCCACGCGCCGGGATTGACGCTGCCTTGGCCCATATCCGCGCCCTTCCGGGGTGCAGCGACTTGGAGTGGAAAGAAAGCACCGCCGCCGAGCGTCCCTTCAAAAAGCTCAAGGTGCGCCTCAAGCGAGAGATCGTCACCATGGGCCAGCCCCATGTGGACCCCCGCGCAAGCGTGGGTCACTATGTGACGCCCGCCGACTGGAATGACCTGATCTCTCAACCCGATGTCGCCGTGATCGACACGCGCAACGATTACGAGGTGGCCATCGGCACGTTTGAAGGCGCCGTTGACCCCGAAACCAAAAGCTTTGGTGAGTTCCCCGCATGGTGGGAGGCCAACAAGGCCCGCTTTCACAACAAGCGGATTGCGATGTTCTGTACGGGGGGGATTCGCTGCGAAAAGTCTACGAATTACCTGCTGGGCGAAGGCGTCGAGGAGGTGTTCCACCTCAAGGGTGGCATCCTGAAATACCTCGAAGAAGTTCCCGAGACGGACAGCAAATGGGACGGATCGTGCTTTGTTTTTGATCGGCGCGTCAGCGTGGAACACGGCCTGCGCGAAGGGCCCCATGTTCTGTGCCACGCCTGCCGCCGCCCCCTAGACCCCGCCGATACTCAGCGTCCTGAGTATGAGGCCGGGGTACAGTGCCACCAATGCGTGGACGACTATTCCGAGGCCGACCGCGTCCGTTTCCGCGAACGCCAGCGCCAGTTAGAACAGGCCAAGTCATGACCCAAGATGAACGCGGCGAACTGCTTTTGCGGACCATGGCCATGCCCGCCGACACCAACGCCTCGGGCGATATTTTTGGTGGCTGGCTACTGAGCCAAATGGATATCGCGGCGGGTATCATTGCCAGCCAGAGGGCACAGGGCAGGGTGGCAACCATCGCGATTGAGGCGATGAAATTCATTCGTCCCGTCCACGTGGGCGATGTGCTGTGCATCTACGGTCAGGTCACACGCGAAGGCCGCAGTTCCATGGGGATCACCCTAGAGGCATGGGTCCTACGGGACCGCATCGGCGCGCGTGAAAAGGTAACCGAGGGCCTGTTTACCTTTGTGGCCATTGATGACGAAGGCCGCAAACGGGCGTTGCCCTAACACGCCCCATGGCTAGTGTGGTCCCCAAAGGGGAGGGGCCTCATGCAGCTTGAATTTCATCACATCAACGTTGTGGGCGACGATATCGATCGCTTGCACAATTTCTACACCAACGTCCTTGGGCTGGCGGATATGCCGGTCGAAATGTTTCCCCGTACCGAGGCGCGGGCGGGGGCCGGCTACGATGGCGATATCAAATTCGCAACGGACGGCGGCATGCAAATGCATCTGGCCCAACGCGACCTAACCGTCGCCTTTCGCAACGGCCAATCACTTAATCCCGTCGCTCGCGGGCACATCGCGTTTCGCACGGATGATTTGGCGCAGGTTTTGGCGGAGCTAGACGCGGCGGGTGTGCCCTACGCCGACTACGGCACCGCGTTCTCGGCAGAGTGGCACCAAGTCTTTTTCCAAGACCCCGAGGGCAATGTCATTGAGGTCCATCAGCAGGTCGCGAAGGCATAACCTGCGTGGGTAGTCGTAGGGCGCGCCGCGGCGCACCCTACGGTTTTGTATCTGTCTAGCGCGTGAATTTCTTGTATTTCACGCGTGTCGGTTCCAGTGCATCTGGGCCGAGGCGACGCTCTTTGTCTTCCTCATAGGCTTGGAAGTTGCCCTCAAACCACTCCACATGCGCCTCACCTTCAAACGCAAGGATGTGCGTGCACAGCCGATCGAGGAAGAACCGATCGTGCGAGATGATGACCGCGCAACCCGCGAAATCGTCCAGCGCATCTTCGAGCGCGCGCAGCGTTTCAACATCCAAGTCGTTGGTCGGCTCATCGAGCAGCAGCACGTTGCCACCGGATTTGAGCAGCTTGGCCATGTGCACGCGGTTACGTTCACCACCCGACAACAGGCCGACCTTTTTCTGCTGATCGCCGCCCTTAAAGTTGAACGAGGAACAATAGGCCCGGGAATTCACCTCCGCGTCGCCGAGTTTGATCAACTCCGCCCCGCCCGAAATTTCTTCCCACACGGTGGCATCGGGGCTGAGCGTATCGCGCGACTGATCCACGAAGGACAACTTGACCGTATCACCAAATTCAACCGTGCCCTCATCGGGCTTTTCGACGCCCGTCAGCATATTGAACAGCGTCGATTTACCCGCGCCGTTAGGCCCGATCACGCCGACAATCCCACCCGGAGGCAGCGAGAACGACAGGTCTTCAATCAACAAGCGGTCGCCAAAACCCTTCTTCAGGTTTTCGACCTCAATCACCTTGTTGCCCAGACGCGGGCCGTTGGGGATGACGATCTGGGCGCGGCTGATTTTCTCACGCTCGGACTGGCCTGCCATTTCTTCGTAGGCGGCAATCCGGGCCTTGGATTTGGCTTGGCGGGCCTTGGCACCGGCGCGAATCCACTCCAGCTCCTTCTCCAAGGCTTTGGTCTTGGATTTGTCGTCCTTGGCCTCACGCTCCAGCCGTTTGGCTTTTTGCTCCAGCCAAGCAGAGTAGTTGCCTTCGTAGGGAATGCCCCGGCCCCGGTCCAACTCAAGGATCCAGCCGGTGATGTCATCAAGAAAATAGCGGTCGTGGGTCACGATCAGGATCGTGCCTTTGTAGTCGATTAGGTGGCGTTGCAGCCACGCGATAGTTTCCGCGTCCAAGTGGTTGGTCGGTTCATCGAGCAGCAGCATGTCAGGCGCTTCGAGCAGCAGTTTGCACAGCGCCACACGGCGCCGCTCGCCGCCCGACAGGTTTGCGGGCATCGCGTCATCGGGGGGGCAGCGCAGCGCCTCCAGCGAGACGTCGATCTGCGCGTCCAGATCCCAAAGGTTCTGCGCGTCGATCTCGTCTTGGAGCTGCGCCATCTCATCGGCGGTCTCATCCGAGTAGTTCATCGCCAACTCGTTGTAGCGATCCAGAATGTCTTTCTTGGCCTTCACACCCAGCATCACGTTTTCACGCACGTTGAGGGATTCGTCCAAGTGGGGTTCCTGCGGCAGGTAGCCAACTTTGGCGCCCTCGGCGGACCACGCCTCACCGGTGAAATCCTTGTCCATCCCGGCCATGATTTTCATCAGGGTGGATTTACCTGCGCCGTTTACGCCAACGACGCCAATCTTCACGCCGGGCAAAAAGCTCAGGCGGATGTTCTCAAAGCACTTCTTGCCACCGGGATAGGTCTTGGACACGCCGTCCATGTGGTAGACATATTGATAAGCCGCCATTGGGGTCCTCCAAACGTTTCACAGGGATGTAGCCGGGGCGCGCCCAGAGGGCAACAGCCGCCGCATGCGCCTTTGCCATTGCATGCGCCCCCCGGTCCGGGGCAAAAGGCGCATAGCGGTCCCTTAGCTCAACTGGATAGAGCAGCTGACTTCTAATCAGCAGGTTTGGGGTTCGAGTCCTCAAGGGATCGCCACATCACATCCAATTCACGCGGGCGGCTCGGCGCTTTGTGGCCAAGTATCGGCGGCAGACCGCGCGCCATAAGCGGTGGGCCGCGCAGGATTATTCCCGTGGGCGTAGCCCTTGCAACGTAACGGCCGCCGGGCGACGACACCCTCAGAAGGGTGTGTTTTCCAACGGGGGACGGACGATGGATACGACCAAACGCCCAACGCTCAAGACCATTGCCGGGATCACCGGATTGGCTGTGCCAACAGTCTCTAGGGCACTGAAAGGGGCGCGGGATATCAGTCAGGCGACCAAGGATCGGGTGCGCCAAGTGGCCGATGAAATCGGCTATGTGCCCAATCACGCGGGTATTCGACTGCGCACGGGGCGTAGCCATGTCGTCACGATGCTGATGTCCACGGAACCTGAACTGATGACCCAAACCGCCCTCTTTGTGCGGGCGGCGGCGGCGGGCTTGCGGGCCTCTGACTATGCTTTGTCCATTGCCCCTAGTCTGCCCGACGGTGATCCGCTGGCGCAGCTGAAATACGTCGTGTCCACGCAGATGGCAGACGCGCTGATCCTTGATCGCGTAACTCTTGATGACCCGCGTGTGCGGCACCTGATGGATATTGGCCACCCGTTCGTGACCCACGGGCGCAGTCGCTGGTCCGCGGACCACGCCTTTTTCGATGTGGATTACGCGCAACTGGGGGCCGAAGCAGTCGCGCGGCTGGTGTGGAAAGGCCGTCAATCGCTTCGGCTGGTGGCCCCATCCGCTGATCAATACGCCGCCGCCCATCTGTTAGAGGGCGCCCGCCTTGCCGCTGACACCTATGATGTCGAACTTGAGCTCGTCTCAGGCTTCGACGCAGACAGCCCCGGAGGTCACATTCGGGCCCTTGTTCAAGAAATCGCAGTTGGCGGCGGCGCAGGGGATGGGTGGATTTTCGCGTCAGCGGCGTCGTGCTTGGCCGCGCTCAGCGGGTTCGCGGCCGCAGGCATAGAAGCGGGTTCCGATTTCGACGTGGTTGTCCATGATGCGCCGTCCTTCGTGGGTTGGGCGCAGCCAATGGTGCACACCGTTCCCAGCCGGGCCGAGGCGGCGGGCGCATTCTTGGCCCGCGCAGCCATCGCCCGGATTACGAACCCAACTGCTGCGCCGCTGCAACACATCGACCGTCTGCCCAACCTTGATGACCCTTTCACACAAACGTGAGCCACGGATTCCGCTTCGAAGCCCTAAAATCACACCCACATGCGGTGGGGCGCGTGATCGGAGGGATAGATGGACCGCAGAACTTTTTTGATGTCAGCCGCAGGACTTGGTGGCGCATTCGCCACTGGCCAAGCAGCGGCATATGAACCCGCCGCGAACTTGCGCCCAACGCTGGTGCAGGTCCGCGCGGATTTTGCCCCCGGCAGCATCGTTGTCGTGCCCAAGGCGCACTACCTGTACTGGATCCAAGAAGGCGGCACCGCCATGCGCTACGGCGTAGGGGTGGGGCGCGCGGGCCTCGAATTTCAGGGCGACGCGGTGATCGCGCGCAAAGCCAAATGGCCCAACTGGCGCCCCACGGATGAGATGATCGAACGCGATCCCCAAACCTATGCCCGCTTTGCAGAGGGTGTGCCCGGCGGACCCGAAAATCCCCTCGGGTCGCGCGCGCTGTATCTGTATCAGGGCGGGGTCGATACGTATTATCGCATTCATGGTACGACGCAGCCGCGTTCCATCGGGCAGTCGGTGTCGAACGGCTGTATTCGGATGATCAACGCACATGTTGAGGACCTGTATGACCGGGTGCCGGTGGGTACGCGTGTCACGGTCCTTTAGGGGCGGGTCTAAGCCCTACTTACCCTTGCCCTTAAACGGCGCCATGCCAGCGCGCGCCAGTTCATCGGCGCGTTCATTCTCGGGGTGCCCCGCGTGGCCCTTGACCCATTCCCACGTCACGTCATGACGGGCCTGCGCGGTATCTAGACGCTGCCACAGGTCCACGTTTTTGACGGGCTTTTTGGTCGACGTCTTCCAGCCATTCCTTTTCCAACCGAACAGCCACGCGGTGATCCCGCCCTTCACATAGGCGCTGTCGGTCACGACCGTGATCACGCTGGGCCGCTCTAGGGCTTCTAGGGCATTGATCGCAGCCAAAAGCTCCATCCGGTTGTTGGTCGTGTCGGCCTCACCGCCCTGCAAGGACCGCTCCTTGACGACATCTGCGCCGTCCTTGGCCTGCAACAATGCACCCCAACCGCCGGGCCCGGGGTTCCCGCTGCACGCGCCATCGGTATAGGCATAGAGCTTATTCATGGATGGCCACCATCATCGCAACGGGGTCTATCGTTCCGGCAAAGCCGCGCTCTCGTCCGGTTTCTTGCCAGATCACTTTCATGCCCACGTCTCCCAAGGCTTTGTGCAGTTCCTCAACCGTGTGAAAGCCATAAAGCCGACCCATCGCGTCGCGGAAATCCTCTGTGCCCAGCTTCATGCTTATATACAAGCGGCCATCGGGGCGCAGGGCGCGGACGGCGCGGGCCAAGACATCGGGAAATTCTGCACGCGAGGCGTGTAGCAATGAAAACGAGGCCCAAACCCCATCATAAGCGGCATAATCATCCAGCTCGAAAAAACTGCCCAAACGCGCGCTCAGGCCCCGCTCGGTCGCGGCGGTGACAAAGGCAACCGAGGCATCCAGCCCGGAAACCTCAAACCCTTGGCTCAGGAACGCGGCCCCATGCAGGCCCGGCCCACAGCCCAAATCAAGGATATGCGCGCCTGAGGGCAGCCCCTCGACAAACGCCGCCATAGAGCGGATTTCACTGTCCGGCAGCTCAAGCGCGGTATATTCGGCCGCGCGCGCATTATAGCAGTCGATTGTTTCACGGTCGCTCATAGAAACACCCCAACGCTTAGGCAGATCACAACGATAGCGGTTAGCAATACGCGCAAGTGCATCCACCACGGCGGCGCTAACTCTTGTTTCCAAAATAGCCAATCAATGCCCAACAGCCCGATGAACCCCGCCATCAGGGCCATGCCCGCACTAACCGGGCCGCCCCCCGTCATGAAAAACGCCCACAGCGCAGGCAGCACCGATAACGCGTAGCCGGTTGTGGCCACGGGGCCGGTGGTTTTGGTGGCAAAGCCCCATAATACGCCGGACATGAACGACAAAATGACCGAGCCATAGAACAATTGTATATAAGGCCCCACAAATCGCGGCCCCAAGGCATGCACGCCCCACAGTTGTAGGTCGGTGTTCAACGTGGTCATGGCGCCCCACACAAAAGGGATCAGCCCGGCAAGGCCGAGCAAAAGGGCACTGCGGGGTATCTGTGTCATGCGCGCTCCGTCGCGAGGCGGGCGGCGAGCAGGGCAAACACCCCCGCAAACCCGCGGTTCAACCAGCGCATGACCCGCGCGCTAGACAGCAGCCACACCCGGGCGGCCGCTGCGAACACGCCGTAGGCCACAAAGACCGCGAATGTCATCGCCATGAAAATCGCGCCCATACCCACCATTTCCGCTGTGGCGGTTGCGGGGTTTCCACTTAGGAACGGTGGCAAAAGCGCGAGGAAAAAGATCGACAGCTTCGGGTTCAGGATGTTGATCAACGCACCGCGTTGGGCGATCCGCAGGCCCGGCTCTGCGGTGCGCGTGGCCGATACCGCCAGCGCGCCGTCACTGCGCAGCGCGCCCCACGCAAGCCACAACAAATACGCAACGCCTGCGAACTTGACGATGTTGAACAAAACGGCCGAGGTGTGCAGCACAGCCGCTACGCCCAGCGTTGCGGCCAATAGGTGCGGTACGATCCCAAAGGTGCATCCCAACGCGGCCCAAATCGCTGCGCGCCACCCCTGACCCAAGCCAATAGCCAGCGTGTAAATCACCCCGGTTCCGGGGGCGACAACAACCACCAAAGCGGTGACAAGGAATTGGACTGAGATCATGGCGTCCTCATGTTAACCTTAGTTTACGGCCATTGCCCGAATGCGAAAAGCCTCTTTTGGAGCCGATTTAGGGCCGCGGTGCCCCCGTGGTAGGCACATCGGAGACCGCATAAATCGTGTCGATCGGGCGGATGCATTTGGGCACGCGCCCAAAAGGTTCGGGGCTGGGCCTAGGCGGGTTCGCGCAACACGCGGGGGACTTTGAATTCGACGTTCTCAACGGCCGTTTCCACCATTTCGACGGTCACGTCATAGCGGTCCTTGAAGGCGTCAACGACTTCATTGATCAACACCTCAGGCGCGGAGGCACCCGCCGTGATCCCCATTGATGAAATCCCCTCTAGCGCGCGCCAATCAATGTCTGTCGCACGTTGCACCAATTGCGCATATTTGCAGCCAGCGCGCGCGCCAACCTCGACCAAGCGCTTGGAGTTGCTTGAGTTTGGCGCACCAACCACCAACATCGCATCGGCCAAAGGTGCCATGGCCTTGACCGCCTCTTGGCGGTTCGTCGTCGCGTAACAGATGTCTTCCTTGTGGGGGCCAACGATAGCGGGGAAGCGCGCGTTCAAGGCCGCGACAACCTCGGCGGTGTCATCCACGCTCAGCGTTGTTTGCGTGATATAGGCCAGTTTTTCTGGGTCGCGCACGTCTAGGCCCGCTACATCGTCTGGCGTTTCTACCAGCAAAACCTCACCCTCGGGCAATTGCCCCATCGTGCCCACAGTTTCGGGGTGACCCGCGTGCCCGATCATCACCATCTGAAGCCCGGCATCCGCATGACGCGCGGCCTCAATATGGACCTTGCTGACCAGCGGGCAGGTGGCATCCACATAGACCATTTCGCGGGCCTTTGCCGCGGCGGGCACGGATTTCGGCACACCATGGGCCGAAAAAATAACGGGTCGGTCGTCGGGGCATTGGTCCAATTCCTCAACAAAAACAGCACCCTTGGCCTTTAGGTCATCAACGACGTATTTGTTGTGCACGATCTCGTGGCGGACATAGACGGGCGCGCCCCATTTCGCCAAAGCCATCTCAACAATCTTGATCGCGCGGTCGACACCGGCGCAAAATCCGCGCGGCGCGGCCATATACAGCGTAAGAGGGGGCTTGGTCATGTGGGGTCTCCTTCTTCCAAAGGGGTAAACCGCCCCTCGCGCGGGGTCAAACACTAGCCGTCAGCCGCGCCAACGAAAAAGACCCGCCACTGGGGGCGGGTCCTTCGCAAGCATGACGTATGATTTAGGCGGTTTGACGCCGCCGCGCCGCATATCCCAACCCACCAAGGCCCAGCAGAACCAAGGGCAGGCTCGCAGGCAGGGGCACGGCGGCCAGCGTGATGTTGATGTCGCCACCATAGCTGGGCTGACAATTGCCGGTACAAGCCAGATCGGTAAAGTTGATCCACGTCGACAGACCAAGCAGATCCCAGTTCTTGTCGTTGGCTCCCACCCCGACTTGAACCGCTTTGGTCATGTCCATTTCCGTCAGCTTAAAGCTCGCCAAACTGCCCGCGCCCAAATAGGTCAGCGTGCTGTCGATGGATGTGCTGATGGAATAAAACGTCCACGCGCTGGTATCGATGCTCTGACCGGCGGGAACAGGCGGCAGCTTCAGGCTCGCGGGGGTGCCGGTGGCCTCCATAAACAGGCTCAGCGCATATTCATCGCCACCTGCGTTTTTGACATTGCCCGTCAGCGTCGCGGTCCCGTCGTCAAACTGCGTGAACACACCGTTACCGGGCATCGCGTTCTCAAACAGGAAGTGGTTGTTTTTCGGCCCGCTAGAGCCCGCCGGATTGTGCCCACCCGCAAAATACACCGAATGCTCGGGCGTCGCCTGCGCCCCAACGGTATGGCTAAAGGCTTTGTATTGTTGCGTAATTGTGGCCGCATGGGCGGCGCCAGCAATGCACGTTGCGGCCAACATGGCCGCCGCAAACCGAATTGCTTTCATGACTGTCCCCTAAGTAAATAGATATATAAAATCTCTTTAGTTGATGCTTAATATCTATCGTATTGTTAACACATTTGCAATCCATCCTAAAAAATCGACCTAAATCGATAAAAATTATTAAAAATGGCTGGTTTAGAGGCGAATGGCCAATCGGCCCGATGTCAAAGAGAGATCAATATCCCCCGCGCATCCCTACTTTCGCCACCGTGTCGGCACAATTGCAAGCGCCCCGATTGAGCTGGCGATGGCGTTAAATCCGGGCTGGCGAAAGCCGATGCCGAACATGATCTGTACAAAGTAAAAACACAGCGCCCCACCAACACAAATGATGACCGAAGGGATGATACCGTTGGTCGTAAATCCCGTGCGCTCGCTTGCGTAGCTGATGATGCCCGCGATGATGATGGTGCCGATCATTGTGGGAAACATTAGCCTAATCCCCCAGTCGCGCGCCGGATTTCAGGCCTGCGCCATTGACCCAAGATGCCGCATCCATCCGGCCTTTGCCGGCGGGCTGGACCTCTAGCAATTCAATCGCTCCGGTGCTGCAGGCCACGGTCGTCCCTTGCAGCAGGGTGCCGGGTTCGGCCGCACCTGCATCGTCCAACGCGCGCGCCCGCAACAGCTTGAGCCGCGTTTCACCCCGCATCACGAATGCACCCGGAAACGGTGACAACCCATTGATATGGCGTGCAACCTCCGCCGCAGGCCGGGTCCAATCCACTGCGGCTTCGGCCTTGTCGATTTTGTGGGCATAGGTCACGCCCGCGTCGGGCTGAACCTGCGGTTCTAGCTCTGGCAGTCGCTCCAAGGCCTCGATGATCAGCCGCGCGCCCATCGCGCTCAGCCTGTCGTGCAGCGCGCCGGTGGTTTCCCTGTCACCAATGTCTAATGCCTCACGCAGCAGGACCGGCCCAGTATCCAGCCCGGCCTCCATCTGCATGATGCAAACGCCGGTTTGCGCATCCCCCGCCATAATGCTGCGATGGATCGGCGCCGCCCCCCGCCACCGCGGCAAAAGCGAGGCGTGGATGTTCAAACACCCCCGCGCAGGCGCATCCAAAACGGCCTGTGGCAGGATCAAACCATAGGCCACAACGACCGCCACATCCGCGTTTAACGCCGCAAAAGCCGCCTGTTCTTCGCTTGATTTCAACGACGTAGGGTGGCGAACCTCAATCCCCAAGGCCTCTGCCCGCGCCTGTACCGGCGATGGGCGCAGCTTTTTGCCCCGGCCCGCTGGGCGCGGCGGCTGGGAATAGGCACACACGACCTCATGCTCAGCCGCCAAGGCTTCAAGCACCGGAACCGAAAACTCCGGCGTGCCCATGAAAACGACCCTCATTTGCGGGCCTTCTTGATCAGCATATCCCGCTTCAACTTGGACAGGTGATCGAAATACATCTTACCGTTCAGGTGGTCGATCTGGTGCTGCACGCTGGTCGCCCAAAGCCCGACAAAGTCTTGCTCCTTGCGCGCACCCGTTTCGTCCAAAAAGGCAACGGTCACGGCGCGGGGCCGCGTGATCCAAGCAAACGCACCGGGCAAATTGGGTGACGCTTCTTGGTGATCGTTGGTCTTGATGCTGGCGTGCAGAACCTCGGGGTTGGCCATGCGTATGGGGGCCGTTTGGTCGCCCGCATCCACCACCGCTAGCCGCAGCGAGATACCCAGTTGCGGTGCCGCAAGGCCCACACCAGGCATCGCATACATCGCCTCAAGCATTTCGTCCCAGATCGCGCGCGTCTCGTCGGTCACGGCCTCAACAGGGGCCGCAGGCGTGCGCAAAACCTTCGCAGGCCAAGGGACAAAGGGGCGATGCGCCATGGGGTGTTCTCCAAATAGTCCAGTCTGATCAGCCGCCGCTCGGGGCCGCAATACACGCGCCTAAGGCCGCGCCAATTCCCGTTTCAGCTTTTGCATCTTGCGGGTGATCATCTGACGCTTGAGCGGTTTGAGGTAATCGATGAACAGCTTGCCGTCCAAATGGTCGATCTCATGCTGCACACAGGTCGCCCAAAGCCCGGTAAACACCTCGCTCTTGGCGGAACCATCCACGTCCATCCACGCGACTTCCACCTCGGCAGGGCGCGTGACATCCGCATATTGATCCGGGATCGAAAGGCAGCCTTCCTCGTAAACGCTCGTCTCATCGGAGGCGGCAATCACCCGTGGGTTCAGCATCGCCAAAGGTCGGGGCGCCTCGCCCTCTTCCTTCACGCAATCCATCACGATCAGCCGCTGGCCAATCCCGATCTGCGGCGCAGCCAGGCCAATGCCTGGCGCATGATACATCGTCTCCAGCATGTCCTCGGCCAACGCGCGCAGGTCATCACCAGAATCCTCAACAGCCGCAGCAATCGCCTTCAATCGCGGGTCCGGATGGATAAGAATGGTCCGTTTTGTCATACCCTTCACGTAATCCAGACGCCCGCAAATCGCAATGCGCCGCCCCCTCCTTTGTTCCCAAAATACTCCCGCCGGAGGCGTCCCAGCGCCGCACCCCTTGCGTCCGCCCCGCATTTCTCTAGCTTCCCCGCCAAAGGAGACCTGCCCATGACCGCCCATTCCGATCTCGATCCAAGGTTCGATCCCATCATCAATCGCGTGGGCACAAGCTGCTCTAAGTGGGATGCGATGGAGAGCCTTTATGGCGTCTCCCCGCAGGATGGTCTGGCGATGTGGGTCGCGGATATGGACTTCAAACCACCCGCATGCGTCGCGGACGCGCTGGCGGCGATGCATGACCACGGCGTCTACGGCTACTACGGCGATCAAACCGCCTACAAAGAGGCGATCTGCTGGTGGATGCAAACCCGCCACAACTGGCACGTTGATCCGGCCTCCATTTTTACCACCCATGGCCTCGTGAATGGGACGGGCCTGTGCGTGGATGCTTTCACCAAACCCGGTGACGGCGTTGTCCTGATGACCCCAGTCTACCACGCCTTCGCCCGCGTGATTGAGGCCGCGGACCGCCGCGTTGTCGAATGCGAACTGGCCAATACCGATGGGCACTACAGCCTCGATATCGCCGCGTGGGATGCCCAACTCGATGGGTCCGAGACGATGCTCGTCTTCTGCTCGCCCCACAATCCTAATGGTCGCGTCTGGTCCCGGGCCGAACTGCAAGAGGTCGCCGATTTCGCCAAGCGTCACGACCTGATCCTTGTATCCGATGAAATCCATCACGACCTGATCTATCCCGGCTTCACCCACACGCCGATGTCCGCGCTGGACGGGATCTCGGACCGGTTGGTGATGATGACCGCAAGCACCAAAACCTTTAACATTGCGGGCGCGCATATTGGCAACGTCATCATCGCCGATGAAGGTCTGCGCGCACGGTTTGCAAAGCGGATGGGGGCACTGGGCCTTTCGCCAAACTCCTTCGGGATCGTCATGGCGCAGGCGGCCTACAGCCCTACAGGTGCGGCTTGGGTGGACGATCTGATGGTCTATCTTGATGGCAACCGCCAGATTTTCGATGCCGGGATCAACGCGATCCCGGGCCTGAAATCCTCCCGGCTGGAGGCGACGTACCTTTCATGGGTCGATTTCGCGGACACAGGCATGGACCGTGATGAATTCACCCGCCGCGTGCAACAGGACGCGAAAATCGCGGCCAACCACGGGCCGACATTTGGCAAGGGCGGAGAGAGTTTCTTGCGCTTCAACATCGCAACGTCCCGCGCCGTGATTGAAGACGCGGTTGAGCGGATGCAAAAGGCCTTTGCCGACCTTCAGTAGTAGGCCTTAGCGCGCGTTAAGGGTGTTCACCAGCGTCGTAAGCTGCGTGAACACCTCATTAAGCTGCACGCGCAAATCATTTACCCACGAGACATACACGGTCAGAACCGGGGCTGCATCTGGCACGGCTTGGGCCAATGATCCGGCGGTCACGTATGCGATGGCCGCGATCACGACTGCCGCCATCACAAACCCAAACCCGAACCGACGCCCGGCGCGCTGTGGCGATGCGGGCCGCCGCGTTTCGACGACAGCTGCGATGTCCTGCTCGCGTGCAACGTCATCGGGACGCAGGGTTGAGTTGATCTCTTCGATATCCGGCAACAAATCGCGCCGCTGAGCGGTGGGGTCAGCCTCTGCTTCGGCGGGCTTGCCCGGTGCAATCGTGGGGGGCTGTGGGGCCGGTGCTAAATCGGGTGCCGCATCCACTTCTGGTTCCGGCGCCCCC
Organism: Thalassobacter stenotrophicus; assembly: GCF_001458315.1. GTDB lineage: Bacteria > Pseudomonadota > Alphaproteobacteria > Rhodobacterales > Rhodobacteraceae > Thalassobacter > Thalassobacter stenotrophicus. Next base: position 150,892 of record NZ_CYRX01000033.1, read on the forward strand.
TCTGGGGCCAGATCAGCCTCAACCTTGGCCATGGGGGTCTCAGCCTCGGGGCGGGTCAGCCCGGCAATCTGCGCGCGTGCTTGACGACCCCGCTCAGCGGTGTCGGCGGGCATGTCCAGCGGCATTTCTTCTTGGGTCTCAAGCGCCTCAGCGGCGCGCATCCGCGCTTCGCGGGCGGCCTCTTGGCGGATGATCTCAAGCGCGCCAGCCGATGTGCCCTGACGGCGCGGTTGTGGCGGCTCGGTTGGGGCAGGGATGGGCGCAGGCACGTCCTCGGGCACTGCATCAACGGGCACCCGCGCTGCCGCAGGGGCCTGATCAACGTCATGTTTTCCGGGCTGAAACCACGTGGTCACACAGTTCGAACACTGCACGTCCCTGCCGTCCGCCGGGATCATGGCAGCGTCTACTTCGTACTGCGCCCCACAATTCGGGCAGATCAAACGCATGTGCCACTGCTCTCCAGGCGAAATGTCCTTGAACCTTATGTCTATCAACGCCTTGTCGCTTTTCCAAGCGCCTTGTCCACAGGTCCCTGCATCGCCCAAAATTCGGGAACCGGCCAAACCCGGCCCCGCGCGGGACAGGCGCATTGCGCCGCTGGCGACCCTAGGGCAGAAAGACCCCAACACGGGCGGGAGCATATCGTGATTGAGTTGCACAAGGCGGGCTATTCCTACGGTCAGGACGCGATCTTGCGGGACGTGTCGTTGCAGCTTGCGCCCGGGTCGTTCCACTTTTTGACGGGGCCAAGCGGGGCGGGCAAATCCACCCTGCTCAAGCTGTGCTACGGCGATCTTTTGGCCAATACGGGCACGGTTAAATTGCTGGGCCAAGACGCCCGCGATCTGAGCCGTGATGCGCTGGCCAAAGTGCGCCAACGCATTGGTGTGGTGCACCAAGATTGCCAGTTTTTGGATCACCTCAGCATCACGCAGAACGTGGCGCTGCCGCTTGCGGTCTCGGGCCGCGATGTTGAGGCTGAGGCCGAGAACCTTGCGCAACTTCTGGCGTGGGTCGGGCTAAGCCCGCGCGCCCATGCCCTGCCGCCCGAACTCTCGGGAGGGGAACGTCAGCGTGCCGCCTTGGCCCGCGCGATCATCATGGGGCCTGATGTGATCTTGGCGGATGAACCCACCGGCAACGTCGATTGGGAGATGTCGCAGCGCCTTCTGTCGCTATTGGTTGAGCTGAATAAGATGGGCAAAACGGTTCTCATCGCGACCCATGATTTGGGCCTGATCCGCGCGGCCAAGGCGCAAGTGTCGGCCCGGGTGTTGCGGCTTGCGGGTGGGTCGGTTCAACTGGCGGGGGCGGATCTGTGAAACAAATCTGGGCCATTTTGTCCGGTGCGCCGGATGCGGACCGTGTTGTCCCGCCCACCGGATTTACCGTTTGGTTGACGGTGTTTAGCGCGGCTGCGATGGCGTTTTTGGCGGTGTTCGCCTTGGCCTTGTCGCTGGCAGCAGAACGGCTAAGCGTGCGGTGGGGCCAAGAGTTGGCACGCACCTCAACGGTGCGCATTTCCGCCCCCTCCGCGCAGGAGGCGCTGCAAACCGCGGCCGCCCTCACCGTGCTGGAAACAACCCCCGGCGTGGCCCGCGCCCGCGCCCTGAGCGATGCCGAGCAAGAAGCGCTTTTGGCCCCATGGTTTGGGGCTGACCTGCCGCTGGATGCCCTCCCGATCCCGCGTCTGATTGAGGTGGTTGAGGCCGGCGCTGGCTATGACGCCGAAGGCTTGCGCGCGCGCCTCGCGGCAGAGGCCCCAGGCGCAATCTTGGATGATCACACCCGCTGGCGTCGCCCCTTGATCGAGGCGGCCAATCGGTTGCGCACAATCGGCTGGGTCTCGCTGCTCCTGATTATGCTGAGCATGGCGGCGATGATCACGCTTGCAGCGCAATCGGCGTTGGCAGCGAATGCGGGGGTGATCCGAACGCTGCGCCTGGTCGGGGCGCGTGACAGCTATATCGCGCGGGCATTTGTGCACCGATTCACGATGCGCGCGGCCTTGGGCGCAGGCCTCGGGACCGTGTTGGCCATGGGGGCCGTCGCGGCCTTACCAACGGCGGATGTGGCGGGCGGGTTTCTGACTGGGTTGGGGTTTTGGGGGGCAAGTTGGCTGTTGCCGCTGCTGATCCCGCCGCTCGCGGGGGGCGTAGGCTTTGCCGCCACTCGCGCCGCCGCCTTGCGCGCCCTGCGCAAAATGCCATAAGGGACGCCATGCAATTCCTTCGTTCCCTCTTGTTTAACATCCAAATGTATCTGGCGATGCCGGTCGTTGGGATCCTGTTTTTGCCATGGGCGCTGGTGTCGCGCCGGGGCGCGCACGCGGGCTGTCACGCCTATGCGGGCTACGTGATCTGGTCGGCGCGCTGGATGGTTGGCCTGCGGTGCGAGGTGCGGGGCACCCCGCCGACCCAAGGCCCCGTGATCGTGGCAGCCAAGCACCAAAGCTTTCTCGATATTCTCATGATTTATCACGCCATTCCGCGCGGTATTTTCATCATGAAGAACATCCTGAAATACGCCCCCGTCATTGGCCAGTATGGGCTACGGCTGGGCTGTATTCCGGTGAAGCGTGGGCAGCGTGGCGTGGCGATCAAAAAGATGCTGGATGACGTGGCGAGTGGCCGTCAGAGGGGCGGTCAGTTGATTATCTACCCACAAGGCACGCGGGTCGCACCGGGTGTAGTCAAGCCGTACAAAATCGGCACTGCCGCGATTTATGACCAAATGGCTCAGCCGGTGTATCCGGTTGCGGCGAATGTCGGGGTGTTCTGGCCCAAGCGCGGCGTGACCCGCAAACCGGGTGTAGCGGTCATCGACTTCCTGCCGCCGATTGAGCCGGGGCTGAGCAAACAAGATTTCATAAAACGCCTTGAGCATGATATTGAAACCGCATCGGATGCTCTTTTGGACGAGGCGGGATTTCAGCGTGACACGGGTCAACTCGATCGCAGCGCTTGAGGCGCTATACAGCCAACCGCCGGGGGCCGCATCCTTGGCAAAGGTCGCGCGGCGGCTGACACCTCTCTATCGCAAATGGATCATGGCATCGCGCTTTTGCGTGCTGACGACCGTTGGTGCGGAGGGCACGGACGGAAGCCCCCGTGGCGACGACGGCCCCGTGGTCGCCGAGCTGGACCCCGGGACGCTGTTGATGCCCGATTGGCGCGGCAACAACCGGTTGGACAGCCTGCGCAACATTGTCAGTGATGGGCGGGTGTCCTTGATGTTCATGGTGCCGGGATCGGCGACTGTTGTGCGCGTCAATGGGCGTGCGCACCTCAGCACGGATGCCGCTTTGCGCGAACGGTTTATGCAAAAAGAGCGGCAGCCCACGACGGTTATCGTGTTTGAAATAGCTGAGATTTATACCCAATGCGCTCGGGCGATTATGCGGGCGGGATTGTGGACGCAGGGCGATCAAAGTGCGGGGTTGCCGTCAGCGGGTGAGGTCCTGCATGAGATGACCGAGGGTGAGATTGACGGCGCCGCTTATGACGCGGCTTGGCCCGCGCGCGCCAAGGCGAGCATGTGGTAGACGGCCGGTTATTAGGTCAGCCTTACTGCTGTTTTGTTGCGCGTGCGCAACAATGGGTCAGTCTACGTGACTGATAATAAAGATTAATCCTGCTAATTGGCGCTTGCGCGATGGGGCCGCTCTGTGATCGATTCGTGCGCTTTTGGGTTGGGGTGGCCTAAGCGGCCAGCCCCTTGGACCCGATATCGAGGAACTTCTGCCGCCGCATCGCCACCAGTTTTTTGGGTGAAAAGCCGGAAAGCTCATCGATCATGGTGTCGATGTTTTTACCAACGGTTTCCATCATTTGCGTCCGGTTGCGTTGCGCGCCGCCTTGCAGTTCGGGGATAATCCGGTCGATGACGCCCAGCTTGTGCAGGTCTTGGGCCGTGAGGCGCAGGGCCTCGGCGGCGTCGCGCATTTTCTCGGCGTCTTTCCATAGGATCGATGCGCAGCCCTCAGGCGAGATCACGGAATAGACCGAGTGTTCCAGCATTGCGACGCGGTTGGCCGTAGCAAAGGCCACCGCTCCGCCGGAGCCGCCTTCGCCGATGACGACGGACACCAAAGGCACGCCGATTTGCAGGCATTTCTCGGTCGAGCGGGCGATGGCCTCGGACTGGCCGCGCTCCTCTGCGCCCTTGCCGGGGTATGCGCCGGGGGTGTCGATCAGGGTCACGACCGGCAGGCCAAAGCGGTCGGCCATGTCCATGAGGCGGATCGCTTTGCGGTAGCCTTCGGGGCGGGCCATGCCAAAGTTGTGGTGCAGGCGGGATTTGGTGTCAGCGCCTTTTTCGTGGCCGATCACGACGACTGCGCGATCTCCGAGCCGGGCGAGGCCGCCCATGACAGCGTCGTCTTCGGCAAAGTTCCGGTCACCTGCAAGCGGCGTGTATTCGGAGAACAGCGCCTCGATGTAGTCTTTGCAGTGGGGGCGGTTTGGGTGCCGGGCCACCTGACATTTGCGCCACGGTGTGAGGTCCTTGTAGAGGTCCTGCAACATCTGGGCTGCTTTTTTGTCGAGGGCGACGGCCTCTTTTTCGAGATCGACGTCCTCATTGGTGCGTGCCATGGCGCGCAGCTCTTCGGCTTTGCCTTCGATCTCGGCGAGAGGTTTTTCAAACTCGAGGTAGTGGTTCATGCGGCTGCCCTTTTGCTTCGCCCACATATGGGACAAGGCCGCGCGGGATGCAACGGGGGGCTGTGCTGGGAACCTGGGTGCGTGGTTGGACGCGAGGGGTCACCGGAGCGCGGGCCAGAGCCCTGTGGGCTCCGGTCCGCGCTCCGGTGCTGTGGCGGGTTAGCCCGCAATCATTTCGGATTGCTTGACGATCACTTCGGCCTGTTTGATCGAGGCGATGTCCACGAGGCGACCTTTGTAGACGGTTGCGCCTTCGCCGTTCGCCTTGGCCTGTTCCATGGCCGCGAGGATTTCACGAGCTTCGGTCACAGCGGCCTCGGAGGGGGTGAAGACCTCATTCGCGAGGGCGATTTGTTTGGGGTGGATCGCCCATTTGCCCACCATGCCCAGCGTCGCCGAGCGGCGCGCCTGTGCGCGGTAGCCATCGTCGTCTGAGAAATCGCCAAACGGGCCGTCTACGGGCAACACGCCGTTGGTGCGGCAGGCCGCGACGATGGCCGCCTGTGCCCAGTGCCATGGGTCTGACCAGTGCTGTGCACCATCCCGCAGCATGTAGTAGTTTTCTTGCGTGCCGCCGATACCGGTGGTTTGCATCCCCATGGAGGCCGCGAAATCGGCGGCGCCAAGGCTCATGGCTTGGAGGCGGGGCGAGGCGGCTGCGATGGCGTCAACGTTTGCGATGCCTGCGGCGGATTCGATAATGACCTCAAGCGCGACTTTCTTGGTGCGGCCCATCGCGGCTTCGATCGCGGTGATCAGGGCGTCGACGGCATAGATGTCTTCGGCGCAGCCCACTTTGGGGATCATGATCATGTCCAAACGCTCGGACGCCTGTTCCAGCAGGTCCACCACGTCGCGGTACCAATAGGGAGTGTCGAGCGAGTTGATCCGGACCGACACGGTTTTGGTGCCCCAATCGATTGTGTTGATCGCCTCGATGATGTTGGCGCGGGCCGTGGCCTTGTCGGAGGGTGCGACGCTGTCCTCAAGGTCCATGTTGATGACGTCTGCCGCCGATGCCGCCATTTTCGCGAACAGTTTGGTGTTGGAGCCGGGTCCGAACAGCTGGCAGCGGTTTGGACGGGCGGCGGGCGTGGGTTGCAGGCGGAAGCTCATGGCGATTCTCTTTGGGTTAGAAAGTTTCGTCTTGTTCGGTTTGAGTGTTAGGATATTGCGCGAGCGGGCGCAAGCGCTGCATTGCAGCGAAAGTGGCGCGGCGGCTAGAGCGGTTTTGAAAACACAATCTTGTCGTCGCCCTTGGCCCAATAGTCCGGAATACAAGCGACTTGGTTGTAGCCGATATGGCAATAAAACCCTCGCGTTTGGGCAAAGTCATCCGTGCCGGAGGTGTCCACGATGATCAGGCGTTGGCCCTCAGCGCGGAGCTGATCCTCCAGTGCGCGGGTGAGCGCGGCGCCGAGGCCTTGGCCCTGATACTGCGGGTGCAGCGCGAGGGCGCGCATGTTCCATGTGCCGTCCGTCAGCTCCTCAGGTTCTGCAAAGCACAGGCCGATGGCCTCGCCGTCCCGCTGACATGTCAGCCACCGCGCGGGGCTGTCGCCTGCAAGCATCGGGGCGAGCATGTCGGGCAGGATCTCACTGGGGAACAGGTGTGTTTCGTCCAGCACGCGTTGGAGCGCGGGAATATCGGCGGGCGTGGTCATTTCAAAGGTTACGGTGGTCATGGGGTTTGCCTTGAATATCCAATGAAAAACCCGCCCGGCGGTGTGCCGAGCGGGTCGCAATGTGTAGGCATAAGCGGGCGGTGCGCGCCGCAAAGCGCCCCTAGACCCCCGCCGCGATGATCGCGTCCGCAAGGATTGGCACGGTCTGGGCGTTGAGGCCCGCGATGTTCAGGCGGCTGTCGCCGACCATGTAGATCGCGTTATGCTCCCGCATGGCTTCGACCTGTTCGGGGCTCGCGCCGAGGCGTGAGAACATGCCGCGGTGCTCGGCGATAAAGCCAAACCGGTCCGAGCCAGAGCGCTCACGCAGGGCATCTGCCAGTTGTTGGCGCAGGTCCAGCATGCCAAGGCGCACGTCTTCGAGTTCCTGCATCCAGTCCGTCTTGAGCGCGTCATCGTTCAGGATGATCGACACCAGCCGCGCGCCGTGATCGGGCGGGAAGCTGAAGTTCTGACGGTTCAGGAATTGCAGGTTGGTCTGGGTGAGGCTTTGCTCGGCCGAGGACGGCGAAAGCGCCATCAGAACGCCCGTCCGCTCGCGGTAGATGCCGAAGTTCTTGGAGCAAGACGCCGCGATCAGCATTTCGGGCACTTTGGAGGCGATGAGGCGCACGCCAGCTGCATCCTGTTCCAGCCCGTCGCCAAAGCCTTGATAGGCGATGTCGATGAAGGGGATCGCGCCGCGCGCGTTCAGGAAATCGGCCACTTCGCCCCACTGCGTGAGGTTCAGGTTTGCGCCTGTTGGGTTGTGGCAGCAGCCGTGCAGCAGGACCAGATCGCCTGCCTTTACGCCCTCAAGATCAGCCATCATGCCCGCGAAATCGACTGCGCGCGTGGCGTTGTCGAAGTAGCGGTATTCGCCCATCGGCACGCCGAGGTATTTCATGATCGAGGGGTGGTTTGGCCACGTAGGGTTGGACAGCCAGACGGTCGCATCGGGCGAGGCCATTTGGATCAGCTCAAGCGCCTGACGGATCGCGCCGGTCCCGCCGGGGGTGGCGACGGCGGCGAACCGCTCGCGCGGGTAGTCCGTGCCGAGGATCAGGCCGGCCATCGCCTCAGAGAATGCGGGATCACCGGCAAGCCCGGTGTAGGCTTTGGTCTGTTCTTCATCGACGATACGCTGTTCGGCCACCTTGATGGCGCGCATCACGGGTGTCAGGCCTTGGGCGTTTTTGTAAACGCCAACGCCCAGATCCACCTTGGTGTCGCGCGGGTCGGCGCGATAGGCGGCGGCGAGGCCGAGGATCTTGTCGACGGGTTGGGCCTTTAGGTTGCTCAGCATGGGCTATTCTCCCGTTTCGATTTTCAGGTCAGGGTACATGCCCCACTCGGCCCAAGAGCCATCGTAGAGCGCATGTGCGTCATGGCCGATCTGGGCCAGCGCGAGGTTAATGACAGCCGCCGTTACGCCGGAGCCGCATGTGGTGATCACGGGTTTGGACAGGTCCACGGAAGCATCGGTAAACACCTGACGCAGGGCGGGTGTGGGCAGCATTGTGCCGTCCTCAGCCAGGAGCGAGGTGTAGGGGATGTTGCGCGATCCGGGGATGTGGCCTGCGCGCAGACCGGCGCGCGGCTCAGGCGCTTCGCCCCGGAAACGTGCGGGCGCGCGGGCGTCCAGAATTTCGTGTGTGCCCAGTTTGGAGGCTTGGGCGACTTGGGTGACATCCTTCAACAGATGCGCCTGACGGGACACGGTCATGTGTCGGTCGCGCATCATGGGGGGCATGTCCTCGGTGGGGCGGCCCTCGGCCTGCCATTTGGCAAAGCCACCGTCCAGCACGGCCACGTCCTGCTTGCCCATCAGTTTGAACAGCCACCACAGGCGTGCGGCGGAAAACAGGCCCGCGCCGTCATAAACGACGACTTGGTGTCCATCTCCCACGCCCCATTTGCGCATGCGAGACATGAACTTTTCAACCGGTGGGGCGGTGTGTGGGATTGCGCTGCGCAGGTCCGAGACTTCGTCAATCGGGACAAACCGTGCGCCGGGAATGTGGGCGGCGTCGTATTCCGCCTTTGGGTCGCGGCCTGCGTCGGGCAGGTACCAGCTCATGTCCAGAACACGCAGGTCCGGGTCGTTGAGATGGGCCTCAAGCCAGTCGGTGGATACGAGGATGCGGGGATCGTCAGCCATTGCCATCGCCTCTTTACGTCGGGGACCTTCCTACGCCGGGCTTGGCCCCCGTGCAAGGGCTCTGCAAGGGCCGTTCAAAAGCGGTGCGGACTAGCCGCGTTCGCGCAACAGGCGGGCTTTTTGACGGTTCCAATCGCGCTTGGCAGAGGTCTCACGCTTGTCGTGATTTTTCTTACCCTTTGCGATGCCGATTTTGAGTTTCACCCGACCCGTGTGGTTGAAATACATAACCAGCGGCACGAGGGTATAGCCCTCTCGCTGGGTGGCGTTCCACAGTTTGGCCAGTTCCTTGCGCGACACCAGAAGTTTGCGGCGGCGGCGTTCTTCGTGGGGGAACATGCGGGCCTGCGGGTAGGGTGCGATATAGCTGTTCACAAGCCACAACTCGCCCTCATCCACCGAGGCATAGCTTTCGGCGACATTTGCCCCGCCTTCGCGTAGCGATTTGACCTCAGACCCCTGAAGGACGATGCCGCATTCGATGTCGTCCTCGATGGCATAGTCGTAGCGCGCGCGCCGGTTCTCGGCGACGACTTTGTAGTTCTTTTCCTCGGGGGTCTTGGGTTTGGCCATAACGGGGATGTATGCGCGCGGCTCTGGGATGTCTAGCCAGAGAGCCTGCGTGACAGCGTGATATGTGCGATTGCCAGTGTCGCCGCGAGGCCGCTGGCCAGCCCCAGCGCCTCAATCCCGAAGCGAGCGATGACCACGCCGCCCATGCCCGAGCCGATGGCGGCACCAGCATAGACTGCGGCGGCATTGAGCGACAAAAGCACCGGGGCCGTTTCAGGGGATAGCGTCACAAGGCGGGTTTGTTGCGGCGCCATAAAGGACCAGCCACAGACCGACCAAAGTGCGACCAGCACCACAAACACCGGAAGCGGCAGGGGCAGCAGGCTGAACGGGACCATCAGCGCGGCCTGCGCACAGGACAAGACCAGCAAGGTGCGGGCGGGTCCAAGCCGCATGCTCATCCGGCCGCCCATCCAGTTGCCAACAACAGCGCCGACGCCAAAGACGATCAACGATGCGGTTACCATGTTCCGCTCAAAGCCCATTTTGGCCTCTAGGAGGGGGGTGAAATAGGTATAAAGCGTATAGATCGCGCCAAGGAACGTCGCCGTGAATAGCACCGCAATCATAGCACGGGTGTCGCGCAGGGTTCGGCCCAGATCGCCAAGGCGCACGGGTTGGAACGACAGGCCAGCGGGGACGCGGAGCCACAAAAGCGCGAGCATCGGCAGGCCTAATGCCGTGACTGTCCAGAACGCCGCGCGCCAGCCGAACGTATAGGCGATGAAGCTGCCTGCCGGTACGCCGATGACCTGCGCCATGGTCATGCCAAAGAACACGCCGGCCAAGGCTTTGGCGCGGGCTTGGGGCGGGGCAAGGGCCGCCACGACTGCCGCTGTGATGGGCGTTGTGATGCCTGCCCCAGCTGCGGCCATCACACGGCTGGCCAGCAACAGTGTTTCATTTGGGGCGAGGGCGGCGATCAGGTTCGACAGTGTGAACAGGGCAAGCCCCGCAACCAATACGCGCCGCCGCCCGATCCCGCCTGTTAACGTCACCAACAGGGGCGACAGAACCGCATAAGATATCGCGTAGACGGTCAGCAGGAGGCCCGCCTCACCGGGGGTGAGGCCTAGGTCACTGGCCAATGGCATCAGCCCGCCGATCACGACAAAGGCGCCCATGCCGATGATGAAATTGGTGGCTGACAACAGCGGGATCAGCCCCTTGGGAATACCCGCTGCTGTGCCTGTCATGGAGGGCTGGCTCAGTTCAGCAGTCCCGCGTGACGCAGGCCCGCGCGCAGTTTTTCGCGGGTGGGTTCGGTCACGGGCAGAAGGGGCAGGCGCAGTTCGCCGTCGATCAGGCCCAACTCTTCGAGCGCGGCCTTGGCACCGGCCAGACCCGGCTCGGTGAAGATCGCGTCATGCAGGGGCATCAGCCGGTCCTGAAGCGTGAGCGCGGTTGCGTAATCACCCTTGAGGCAGGCCTCTTGCAGTTGGCTGCACAGTTTGGGTGCGACGTTCGCGGTGACCGAGATACAGCCCGTGCCGCCTTGGGCGTTAAAGCCGTGTGCGGTTGCGTCCTCGCCCGACAGCTGGATGAAATCCGGGCCGCAGGTCTGGCGCTGGGCGCAAACACGGGCCAGATCGCCGGTCGCGTCCTTGACCCCGATGATGTTGGGGTTCTTGGCCAAGTGGCCCATGGTTTCGGGCGTCATATCCACGACGGAACGGCCGGGGATGTTGTAGATGATGATCGGAATGCCGATTGCGGCCAGCGCCTCGAAGTGGGCGATCAGACCGGCTTGGGTCGGCTTGTTGTAGTAGGGTGTCACCACAAGGGCGGCGGTCGCGCCGACGTCATGGGCGTGGCGGACCATCTCATAGGCTTCGGCCGTGTTGTTGGAACCTGCGCCCGCGACAACTGGAATGCGCCCTGCGGCGGCGGTGACCACAGCCTCTACCACTGCGTAGTGCTCTTCGTGGCTGAGCGTAGGGCTTTCGCCAGTGGTGCCAACGGGGACGAGCCCGTGCGAGCCTTCGGCGATGTGCCATTCGACCAGCTTCTTGAGCGTATCGAAGTCCACTGCGCCGTCTTTAAACGGCGTGATCAGGGCAGGCATGGAACCTTTGAGCATGATACGCTTCCTTTGATGAGGTGTGGTCGTGTGTGAATCGCGCGGAAACTAGCCGCGATGTGGGTCTTTAACAAGTTCGCTATTTGGCTTCCGGTGCGCGGGGCCTTAGCTATGTCGAAACAAGCGCGAATGCGGAGTGGTACAGGCGATGATTTTACGGGCTTTTCTGGGCGCAGTGATGGTTTGCGCGTCTGTTGCCGGGGCTGCGGCGGACGCAAATTTGCGCGTGGCGATGGATGCGGTGCGCGCACAGGATTGGGATGCGGCGCGGGCGGCACAGTCGCGGATCACTGACCCCGCGGGGCGTGACGTCGTGAGCTGGTCGCTTCTGCGGGCGCGGCAGGGCAGCTTTGCGCAGGCGCAGGATTTTTTGGCGCGCAACGGTGATTGGCCGGGCCTGCCGTTGCTGCGCGCGCGGGTCGAGGCCGCGATTGCCCCCGACGCAAACCCTGATCGGGTGTTGCGATATTTTGCGCCCCGACCGCCCAGCACCGCCCAAGGTGCGCTGCGGTTTTCCGAGGCTTTGACGCGGCTCGGGGAGCGTGACGCCGCGCGGGCCGTGTTGATCCGGTATTGGCGCAATGAACCCATGGGGCCAGAGGACCACGCCCTGTTCATCATGGAGCACGGCGCAACGCTGGCCGCCCACCATCAGGTGCGGTTGGACAATCTGGCATGGGCCGGTGCGCAAGAGGCAGGCGCGTTGATGCTGCCGCTGGTGCCGGACGCGCAGGCCGCGTTGGCGCGCGCGCGGTTGGCTTTGCGCGCGGATCAAAACGGTGTGGATGCGTTGATCAATGCGGTGCCTGCGTCGCTGCGTGATGATCCCGGGCTTGCCTATGAACGGTTCCGTTGGCGTCTACGCAAGGGCCGTTTGGATGCCGCGATGGACCTGTTGTTTGGGGCCAGCCGTAGCGCAAAAACCTTGGGGCGCCCTGAGGTATGGGCCCAGCACCGAGAGCGCCTTGCGCGGCGATTGATGCAGGACGGGCGTGACCGCGATGCCTACCGCGTGGCGTCCGAGCATCGGATGACGGATGTGTCTGAGGTGGCGATGGCCGAATGGCTTGCGGGCTATATCGCCCTGCGCAAGCTGAACGACGCCCCCCGCGCCGTGCAACATTTTGAGCGGTTCACGGCCGCCGTGGGCACCCCCATCAGTTTTGGCCGCGGTGGCTATTGGCTGGGTCGCGCGCAGGAGGCTGCGGGCAACCCAGAAGCCGCAGCGCAGGCCTATGCCTTTGGTGCACGGTTCCAAACCAGTTTCTATGGCCAGTTGGCGGCGGAACGCGCGGGGCTGGCCCCCGACCCGCTGCTAACGGGGCAAGAGGCGTTTGAGGATTACCGCACCGCGTCTTTTGCTGACAGCTCCGTCCTGCGCGCGGCACTGGTGTTGCGCGATGCGGGTCAAGATGTCCTTGCAGAGCGGTTTTTCACCCACCTCACCGAAAGCCTGCCGCGCCGCGAAGTGGGCCAGTTGATTGAGCTGGTCCTAGAGCTGGAGGAGCCGCATATCGCGATCATGATCGGCAAACGCGCGGCCCAAGCAGGTGTGGAATTGCACCGGGGCTACTATGCCGTGTTGCCAAAGTTGGTGGCCATGGATGGCCCTGTTGCGCCCGAATTGTCCCTGTCGATTGCGCGCCGCGAAAGCGAATTTGACCCCGTCGTGGTGTCGCCCGCAGGGGCACGTGGGTTGATGCAATTGATGCCCGGCACCGCAAAAGAAATGGCGCAAGACTTGGGAGAGGCCCATTCGCTGAGCCGTTTGCTGAGCGATCCAGTCTATAACGCGCGCCTCGGCACCGCCTATCTGGCGGAGCTTCAGCGCGAGTTTGGCGCGAATGTTGTGCTGGTGTCCGCGGCGTATAACGCAGGGCCCACACGGGCGCGCCGCTGGGTCAAGGAGTTGGGGCACCCCGGTGATCCTTCGGTTGATGTGGTCGATTGGATCGAGCACGTGCCGTTTACCGAGACGCGTAACTACATCATGCGCGTCTCCGAAAGCCTTGCGATTTATCGCGCGCGGCTGTCGGGGCAAACCGCGCCGCTGGGGTTGGGGGCTGCGCTTACGGCGCGCTGACCCGTTCGCGCCACAGGGTGAACAGGCCCGCGCCAATCACCACTGCGGCACCGATGACCAGCGGCCACGATAGGCTTTCGCCAAAGATCGTAAGTGCGATTGCTGAGGCAAAAACCAGTTGCAGATAGGCAAAGGGTTGCACGGCGCTTGCCTCGGCAAAGGCGTAGGTTTTGATCAGCGTGTAGTGGCCTATGGCGGCGGTGACGCACAGGATGCACATCCAGACCCAGTCCGAGCTGCTTATCGGTTCCCAGAACCAGATGCCGATGGTGGTGGTAAAGACCGCGCCCACCGTGCCGGTCCAAAAGAACGAGGTGGCCGCACTGTCTTTGCGGGCGGCCAACCGGGTCAGCAGGTTATAGAGCGCGAACATCAGGGCTGCGAGCAGTGGGATCAGAGCGAGTGGTGAGAACACTTTTACCCCCGGTTGCAAGATGATGACCACGCCGACAAAGCCGATCCCGATCGCGGCCCAGCGGCGCCAGCCGACGGCCTCGCCCAAGACGGGGCCAGAAAGGGCCGCAACCAGCAGCGGATAGGCCGTGAAAATCACGTGGCTTTCCACAAGGCCCAAAAGGGTGAACGCGGTAATCATCACACAAATCTCAGAAGCGAGCAAAAAGCCCCGCACGGTTTGTAGCACCGGCTGTTGGGTGGCTGCGGCGGCGCGGATGCTGCCTGCCTGACGCTTGGCGATAGAGATCACAAAGGCCGCAAAGAACCAGTAGCGGATCATCACAATCATCAGAACGTTGTATTCGCCCGCAAGGTACCGGGAAATCCCGTCTTGAGCGGCAAAGATGATGGTCGTGATGACCATCAGTCCGATGCCTTTTTGGGTGTCGGTCATGGTTTGGTTCCGCGGGTCATGTGGCGTTTGCGGCCAAAGCCCTCGGTGCGGGTGATGTCAAAGCCTGCCGCCTCTAGGGATTGGCGCACGTGACCTGCGGCGGTGTAGGTCGCACATGTGCCTTGTGGCGCGGTATGTGCGCCGACTTGGGCCATGAGGTCCGGTTCCCACAGCTCGGGATTTTTGGCGGGGGAAAACCCATCCAAAAACCATGCGTCCGCCGCGCCTGACCATAGGGGCAGCATGGTGCGCGCGTCGCCCTTCCACAGGGTCAGGGTGATGGGGCCGAAATTGGCGCGGCTCAGGGGCCACGCTTTGACCAATTGCTCGGCCAAGGGGGCCAGTTCTGGAAACGCCAAAAGCGCTTGGGCCATGTCGCGGGTATCCAGCGGAAAGGCCTCAAAGCTGGTGAAATGGATCTGCCCGCCGTTGGTTTTGTAGTTGTCTGAGGTGATCCAAGCCTGCCACAGCGTTAGAAACGATAACCCGGTGCCAAAGCCCAGCTCGGCCACTTGGAACCCGTCGCGCAGGCGCGCGGGCAGACCGTTGCCGTCCAAGAACACATGCCGGGTCTCGGCCAAGCCCCCTTCGAGCGAAAAGTAAGGGTCATCAAAGCGATCGGACACTGGGGTTCCGTTTTCGCGCCAGCTGAGGGGGTTTTCGTTGGTCATATCGTCCTGTAGGCCCATCTGAACAATGCGGCAAGAGGTGTGGCGATGGTCGATGTAACAGTGCGTGGCGCAGGAATTTTTGGGCTGTCGGTGGCATGGGCCTGCGCGCGGCGGGGTGCGCGGGTGCAGGTGGTTGATCCTCATGGCGTGGGGGCAGGGTCCTCGGGTGGGATCGTCGGGGCATTGGCGCCGCATACGCCCGAAAACTGGAACCCGAAAAAGGCGTTTCAATTCGACAGTCTGATGATGGCGCAGGCGTGGTGGGATGAGATCGCAGATGTCAGCGGCCTGCCCACCGGTTACGCGCGCAGCGGCCGCGTTCAGCCTGTGTTGGATGCGCGCGGGCTGGAACTGGCGCAGGCCCGGGCTGAAGGCGCCAAGACGCTGTGGCAGGGTAAGGCGGTGTGGTCCGTTGAGGCCGCCTCGGGTGAATGGTGCCCGCAATCGCCCACGGGCATGGTTATCCGCGATACGCTGTCGGGGCGGTTGCATCCGCGTATGGCGTCGCGGGCGTTGGCGGGGTGTTTGCCGCCCGTCGTGGCCGAGGCTCCGGACCAAGGTGCGGTCGTTTGGGCCACGGGGTGGCGCGGGTTGTTGGACCTGTCAGACCGGTTTGGTCGGATGATGGGTGCAGGCGTCAAAGGGCAATCCGCGCTCTTGCGTTATGATGCCCGCGATGCGCCGCAGTTGTTTGCCGATGCGCTGCACATTGTGCCGCATGCGGATGGCACGGTGGCGATTGGCTCAACATCCGAGCGAGAGTTCGACGCGCCCGATACCTGTGACGATCAGCTGGATGATGTGATTGCGCGCGCGCTGTCCGCGTTTCCGGTGCTGGAGGGGGCTGAGGTGATTGAGCGATGGGCTGGTGTACGCCCGCGTGCCCGCAGCCGCGCCCCGATGTTGGGCGCATGGCCCGACCGGCCCGGGCACTTTATCGCCAACGGTGGTTTCAAAATCGGCTTTGGCATGGCCCCCAAGGTGGCAGAGGTCATGGCCGATTTGGTGCTTGAGGGTCGCGATACGATCCCCCAAGGCTTTCGGGTTGAGGATAATTTGCCCGCTTAGGTGGCTGCTGCCTTAAGCGCGTCCATCAACCGCTTGAGCCCGTCCAGCCCGCGCCCTTCTTTGAGGCGTCCATCCTCGGTGAACTCATTGAAGTTGCTGCCGATCAAGACCTCGGGCCCCGGCAGAACATGCGCCTGAAAAGGCATCAGGCACAGGCGCGTGGCGTATTGCGCGCGTTCTCCGCCGGAGCGGCCCGCCGTCGCCGACAGGATCGCGACGGGCTTGCCTGCCCAAGGGGCATCTTTGGTCCGGCTCACCCAGTCGAGCGCGTTTTTGAGCACGCCAGACAGGGACTTGTTGTATTCTGGGGTCACGACCAGCACCGCGCTGGCGGTTTTGATCTGGTCGGCAAGGGTCTGGACATCCGCCGGGATGCCCTCGGCCTCTTCTAGGTCGCCGTCATACAGCGGCAGGCGCAAATTGCCCTCAACAAAGGGGCCGCCGTACTGCAACGCGGCCTCGCGCATCAGTTTGAGGTTAAAGCTGTCGCGGCGCAGTGATCCGCAAAGTCCCAGAAGATGTGACATGGTGTTTTCCTTACCCGTTGGCTGTGTCACAGATAAGCCAAATGACGGGGAGACAAGGTTCATGCGCCACGGTGGAAAAATCCTAAGCGATCAATTGGCGATACAGGGCGTCACGCGCGTGTTTTCTGTGCCGGGTGAGAGTTTCTTAGCCGCTTTGGACGGTTTGTATGACAGCGGCATTGCCAACGTTGTGTGCCGCCAAGAGGGCGGGGCCGCTATGATGGCCGAGGCCCATGGCAAGCTGACGGGTCAGCCCGGCGTGCTGTTTGTGACGCGCGGACCGGGGGCGACCAACGCCAGTGCGGGTCTGCACGTGGCGATGCAAGATAGCACCCCGATGGTGGTGTTTGTGGGTCAAATCGCCCGTGATCACCGCGACCGAGAGGCCTTTCAGGAGGTTGATTACCGGGGGCTCTTTGGCGGCTTGGTGAAATGGGTGGCTGAGGTCGATCAGGTTGAACGCCTGCCCGAATACATCGCGCGGGCGTTTTCGGTGGCGCAAGCGGGGCGACCGGGGCCGGTGGTTTTGGCCCTGCCGGAGGACATGTTGTCCAGCGCGGCTGAGGTTGCGGACCGCGCGCGCGTTGTGGTGCCGCGCGCCGCGACACCCGATGTTGCCCCGATCCTTGAGGCTTTGCGCGGGGCGTCGCGCCCGATGATCATCGCGGGTGGCCCGGGGTGGAGCGCGCAGGCCGCGCGGGACCTTGAGACCTTTGCGCAGGCCGCGCAAATCCCCGTGGCAGTGGCCTTCCGGCGGCAGGATTACATGGACAACCGCGCGCCGACCTATGCCGGGGACCTGAACGTGGGGCCGAACCCTGCGTTGATGGCGCGGTTGCGCGCGGCGGATGCGTTGTTGGTGTTGGGTTGTCGTCTGGGTGATATCGCAACGCAGGGCTACACTGCGCTAGACCCTGCGGACCCGGGCAAAACGATCGTGCATGTCCACCCCGATCCCGACCAGATCAATACGACATATCAGGCTGAGGTGCCTGTGGTCGCAGACGCAGGCGCGGTGGTGGCCGCCTTGGCCCCGCGCGGTGGCGAATTGCCCGGCTGGCCCGCTGAGGTCGCAGGCGCGCGCGCCTCCTATGAGGCGTGGATCACGCCCAAGCCCACCCCCGGTGCCGTCCGCCTAGAAGAGGTCATCGCGCACCTTGATGCGGTGTTGCCCGAGGATGCCATTCTGACCAACGGAGCCGGAAATTATGCCGCCTTCCTGCACCGCTATTACCGCTGGCGGCAGTATGGCACGCAGTTGGCGCCCACCTCTGGGTCGATGGGCTATGGCTTTCCGGCGGCGGTGTCGGCGGCCTTGCATGCGCCGGACCGTACCGTGGTTTGTCTTGCGGGGGACGGGTGTTTTCAGATGACCCTCAATGAGATGTCCACCGCGATCCAACATGGTGCCGCACCCATCGTGATCGTGGCCAACAATGGCCGCTACGGGACGATCCGCATGCATCAGGAGAAAACATATCCCGGGCGTGTGTCTGGCACCGCTCTGGCCAATCCTGACTTTGCCGCGTTGGCCCAAGCCTATGGCGGCAAGGGATGGGTCGTGACGGAACAGGCGCAGTTTGCACCCGCCTTCGATGCTGCGCGCGCCTGTGGAACCCTTGCGGTGATTGAGCTGAAGCTGGACCCAGATATGCTGAGCACCGGCCAATCGCTCAGCGATTTGGCGGGGTCCTGAGGACCGGGGTGAAGGCCCTCAGGGGCGTTGAAACTAGGCCTGTTTAGGCCTGTTTCGGCAAGAACGCCTCAACCGCGGCGGTGGCGATGGTTGTGACATTGCCGCTGTCGGGGTTGGTGATCGACAGCCCGCCTTGCACGGCGGTCACAGTGGCGCGGCCACGTGGCAGGTTGGCCTTTAGTGCCTCTGTGTCGGTGGCCGCTGGATCCGGCACGCCCACGGTGACCTGAACACGCATCTCATCGTGTGAGATATTGAGCGCCTCGAACATCGGGATTGAGGAATGGCGGATCGCATCCTCAATCGCGCTGGCGGCGGCCTTGGTCATGTCTTGGCCATAGAGGTCGTTGCCCATGCCCATCTCAATGATAAAACGTTGATCTGTCATGGCTTATACCTCTAGTGCGACGGAAATTGCAGCGTTCGCGATGACGGTCGGGTTGCCATCGGGCCGGGGCACATCCAACCCGCCAAGAACGACGCGCACGGTCACATCGCCATAGGGAAAGACGGCCTTACACGCCTCGGCATCGACAGCATCGGGTTGCTGCACACCAATTTCGGCGGTGATCTGCATGGCGGATTTCGGCTTGTCGAACAGCTCCGCTAGGTTGATCGAATTGTGCCACAGCGCGTCCTTTAGAGCGCGGGTCGCGGCCTCGGTGTAGTCTTGGCGGCGCAGGGACGTGCCCATGCCGAATTCTGTCAAAAGACGTGGCATCAGATGCCCTTTCTATAGCCATTTATGATAGCGGAAAAATACGAAGAGTGCTGCGGCAATGGCCACGCAGGCGGCGCATAGCGCGGCAAAGGCCCAAGGTGCGGTCAGCCCCGGCATGCCCGCGATATTGACCCCAAACAGCCCCGAGAGGAACCCTAGCGGCAGGAACACAGCCGCGACCACGGACAGGATATAGCCGTGTCGTGACACGATGGCGCTTTGCTGGGCGTCCAACTGGTTTTGCAGCACCGCAAGGCGGTCGCGGTTGGCCTCTAGCTCCTCGACGGAGCGGGCAGCAGCGTTGGCCCATTCGCGCAAGGCCGCGCGGGCGGAGGCATCCAGCCATGGGGTGTCGGCTTGTGCCAGCCGGGCCAGTGCTTCTCGCTGGGGGCCAACGTATCGGCGCAATTTGATGATGCGGCGTTGCAATTGGGCAAGGTTTGCAGCCGTTGAGCCACCGTCGAGCGAGACGTCCTCTAGGGTGTCCACCTGATCCTCGAGCGCGAGCGAGACAGTCTCAATCCGGGTGATCAGGCCTGCGATGATCATCGTCAACGCAGCGGCGGGTGTGGCGGGTACGGGGGCGGCAGGATCGGCAAGCGCATCTTGCAATTCCTGCACGGCCATCAGTCGCCGCAACCGGACCGTGACCAACCCGTCGGGGCTCAGCCAGCACCGCAGCGACACCATATCATCGACCTGCGCGCCGGGGTTCATGTTGACCCCGCGCAGCACAATGATGGACCCTTCGGCCATATGATCAGCCCTTGGACGCGTTTCCTCAGCCATCAGGGCCTTGGCCGCGATGGCAGGCAAATGCGCCGCCACCCAGTCGCGAGTGCCCGGTGCGTTCAGGTCTAGATGCAGCCACCGGTAGCCCTGCGGTGATTGGGGGGCGGGCCATGGGTCATCCACGGGCCGCGCCGCCCCGTCCACCACGTCAAAGGCAGCCAGCGGCATGAGCGCCTGCGCCATGACTTAGTATTCCACGCCGATCTGCGCCTTGATGCCCGCGCGGAAGGGGTGTTTGACCAGCTCCATTTCGGTGACCAGATCGGCCAGTTCGATCAGCTCATCCTTGGCGTTGCGCCCGGTCAAAACCACATGGGTCATCTCGGGCTTTTCATCGCGGAGGAACGCCACGACTTCGTTCACGTCGATGTAATCATACCGCATGGCGATGTTGATCTCATCCAGCAGGACCATTTTGTGGCTGGGGTCGCGGATCAGGTCCTTGGCCTTGGACCACGCGGCCTGCGCCATTTCGATGTCGCGGTCTTTGTCCTGGGTTTCCCATGTAAAGCCCTCACCCATGGTGTGGAATTCACAGATATCGCCAAACTTAGCGAGGATCAGGTCGCGTTCGCCGGTGGACATGCCGCCCTTGATGAACTGCACCACGGCGCATTTCATGTCATGCGCGATACAGCGGAAAATCATCCCAAACGCGGCAGAGCTTTTGCCCTTCCCCTTGCCGGTGTGCACGATCACCAAGCCCTTTTTGTCGGTCTTGGTGGCCATGATCTTATCGCGGGCGGCCTTTTTCTTGGCCATCTTGGCATTGTGGCGCTCTGTGTCTGCTGCGTCGGTCATCGCGGGCTCCCTTTTCATTTGGTGCCCAGAGTGCCTGCGAGAGCGGCAGATGAAAAGGGGGTGTAGTTGTTAACCAAGGCTTAACTAAGTTTGGTGCAAACTAGGACATGAAGGCCGTAATTCTTATCCCCCTTGCGGCTTTGGCCGCCTGCGCTTCACCGCATCCTCTATCCGGGCTGCGAGATCAGGTCACCGTGGAGGCAGGCGGCTACTCCTTCGCAATAAACTACTCACAAGATCGAGCCGAGGTGACCCGGCTCACCCGCGTGTGGCGTCCTGATTATGCGGACGTACAGGCCGCAGCGGTGGCCGCCGTGATCAAGGGGACCGGTTGCGCGCCGGACCTTGGGTCGGTGTCCGGCGACGTGGCTTTGTTGCGGATGAAGATCGACTGCACCGAGGGCGCAGAGCTGAAATTGCCCCCGCCTCGGAATGGTCCCAAAACATCCTGCGTGGGTAATTTGATCCCGTTTGACCTGTCGACCGGGGTGTTCGATCTGGCCATCGACTGCGACTAGGCGTTGTTCGCGGGTTGACCCCTGCCCAATTGCTCCAGCAATGCGCGGGCTGAGTTGGACCGTGGCGTCCATAGCCCGCGGTCAATCGCCTCTTGTAGGCGGTCCGCGATGTCGGCGAGGGCTGGCGCGTTGTGTTCGGCGATAAAGTCGCGGGTGTCGGTATCCTCCAGCATCGCGGCGTGGACCATGTCAAAATGGTGGTCCCGCACGGCGCCTGTCGTGGCGGCAAACGCAAACAAGTAGTCCACCGTGGCCGCGATCTCAAACGCGCCCTTGTAGCCGTGGCGTTTGACGCCCTCGATCCATTTTGGGTTCACCACGCGGGATCGTACGACGCGCCCAATCTCATCCTCTAGTGTGCGAATAACAGGCCGTTCGGGCCGAGAGTGGTCGTTGTGATAGACAGGACGGTCGCGCCCTTGCAGGGTGCTGATCGCGGCGGCGGCACCGCCTTCGAATTGGTAATAATCATCGCTGTCGAGCAGGTCGTGTTCGCGATTGTCTTGGTTTTGCACCACGGCCTCAGCTTGGCTTAGCCGTTGTTCCAACCCGGCGCGGTCGCGCGTGCCTTCGGCGTCAGCACCATAGGCGTAGCCACCCCATTCGAGGTAGGCCTCCGCGAGGTCTGATTTGTCGGCCCAAAGGCGTTCGTCGATCATGGCCTGAAGGCCTGCGCCATAGGCCCCCGGCTTTGATCCATAAACACGGGCCGTGCTTTCGCCTGCGCGGGCGCGGGCGGCGGCGGGGTTGTCCGCGTCCGGTTCATCAAGCGCTTGGATCGCGCGGGCGGCTGAATCGATCAGTGCGATTTGCTGCGGGAAGGCGTCGCGGAAAAAGCCCGAAACCCGCAGCGTGACGTCTACGCGCGGGCGGCCCAAGACGCCTTGGGGCAGGATTTCAAACCCCGTGACCCGGCGGTTTGCGGCGTCCCACTTTGGCTTGACGCCCATCAGCGCGAGGGCCTGCGCGATGTCATCGCCGCCCGTGCGCATGTTGGCCGTGCCCCATGCCGTTAACAGCAGGGCACGGGGCCAGTCGCCGTGGTCCTGCAGGTGCCGCTCGATCAACAGGTTGGCGGATTTCCAGCCCAGCTTCCATGCGGTGGGGGTGGGAACAGCGCGGCTATCGACCGAAAAGAAATTGCGCCCTGTGGGCAGGACGTCCAGCCGTCCGCGCGTTGGTGCGCCTGATGCACCCGGGGCGACGAAGTGCCCTGACAGGGCGGTGAGAAGACCCGCCCGTTCCGCCGGTCCGCAGGCGCGCACGGTGGGGGTGATATGATCGCGGATTGCGTCCAGCACAGGGGCGGATGCGGTGAAGTCTGCCGGTGCTTCGGTCCAGCCGAGGGCGGTTTGCGCCAATAGTTCCAACCGCTCCACGGTGTCGCCATTGCTCCGCCACGTATCCGCGCTTACATCCGCGAGGATCGCGGGACGTTGGCCTGCGTATGTCGCCGCCATGTCGCAATCCAGCGGATCAAACCCAGCACCGCAGTCCTGTGCCAACGCGCGCAAAAGGGATGCGTCCGCGTCTTTGCCCTCACCACGTGGAATGCGGGCCAATGCGATGACCAGATCTCGCTCTAGCGTGCCCTCGGGCGAGGCCCCAAAGATATGCAGGCCGTCGCGAATTTGGGCTTCTTTCAACTCGCACAAGTATGCGTCCAGTTTGGCCAGATCGCCGGCCTCATCGCCGTCAAAACCTGCGTCTTGGTCCAACCCGGTTGCTGCCGTCAGGCTCAGGATTTCGCGGCGCAGATGTTCGATCCGGCGCGGGTCAACGCCCGCAGCTTCATAGTATTCATCGACCAACGCCTCTAGGTCGCGCAGCGGCCCGTAGGTTTCGGCGCGGGTCAACGGTGGCGTCAGGTGGTCAAGGATCACCGCCTGCGCGCGGCGCTTGGCTTGGGTCCCTTCGCCGGGGTCGTTCACGATGAACGGATAGATGTGGGGCGTTGTGCCCATCACGATCTCGGGCCAGCAGGTATCCGACAGTGCGACGGCCTTGCCGGGCAGCCATTCGAGGTTGCCGTGCTTGCCCATATGCACGATTGCGTCTGTGTCCCAGTGGTGGCGCAGCCAAAAGTAGAACGCTAGGTAGTTGTGCGGCGGAACCAGATCGGGGGAGTGATAGGTCTCGGTCGGGTCAATGTTGTAGCCGCGCGCGGGCTGTAGGCCGACGACGACATTGCCAAAGGTGTGGATGCCAAGCGCAAAGCCGTCCGCGTCGCAAAACGGGTCCGTTTCGGGTGTGCCCCAGCGGTCCTCCATCTGGCGGCGGACCTCCCACGGGAGGGCGTCGTAGTGGCGGCGATAGTCGGCCATGGTCAAACGCTCACCGCCCGTCCGCTCAACCCGGTCCGTCAACCAGTTAGTGGGGCCTGCCATAAGCCGCTGCATCAGGGCATCGCTGTCTGCGGGAGTGTTTTCAACGGAATACCCGTCGGCGTCCAAAGTCTGGAGGGCAGCTACAGTGGCCGCAGGCGTGTCAAGGCCCACACCATTGGCGAGCCGTCCGTCGCGGTTGGGGTAATTCGCCAGAACCAGTGCGACCTTGCGATCCGCCGTCTTGGCCCGACGCAGGCGTGCCCATGCGAGGGCCAGTTCCGCCACATAGGCGATCCGGTCGCCGCGCGCCTTGTAGGTGGCGATGGCGCATTCGGTTGCTTCATCGAAATAGGCCTCGCCCTTGAAGCTGATGGCGCGGGTCAGGACACGGCCATCCACCTCTGGCAGGGCCACGTTCATGGCGATGTCTCGCGCGCTTAGGCCGGTGAGGCCTTCTTCCCACGCTTGTTCGCCTGAGCCTGCGAGGACGACCTGAAACACTGGGGCTGCGTTGCACCATTCGGCGGCCAGCGGGTTTTCGGCCCCGTCCCCATGGGGGCTGCCGACGGCAAAGGAGGTCGCGTTGAGGATGACCTCGGGCGGCGCTTGGGTGAATAGCGTCTGAAGCGTTGCGACCGAGACCGGATCTTTGAGCGAGGCAACAAAGACCGGCAGTGGGTTCATGCCCGCGCGCAGGAGCGCTTTGACCATGCGGTTGATCGGATTCAGGCCCGCGCCTTGGACCAGTGCGCGGTAAAAGATCAGCGGCACGACGGGCGCACCTTGGGTCCAGTTGGCTGTCGCCGCACTTAGGTCCGCGATACCCGCACCGGGCCAGTAGACGCCCGCGCGCAAAAGGGGTGTCGCGGCTTGGGGGCGCTCAGATTTATCAAGAAAGGCACGGGTGTAGGCAAGGAAGTTGGCGGCATTCTGGGGCCCGCCTTCGACTAGATAGGTCCAGAGGGCGTCGTAATCCTCAGCCGGGATCGTCGAAAGCTCCCGCAGTTCGGGGTCGGGTTTGTCATCACCGGGCAGGAAGGCCACGGGGATGTTTGCGGCACCCAACCGGGCCGCGTATTGTTCCACGCCGTAGCGCCAATAGCCCATGCCCCCAAGAACGCGCGCAATGACCAGCCGGGATTTAGTAGCGCAGGCTTCTAGGTGGAGGTCCACCGACATTGGGTGGCGCAGATGCATCATGTTGGCCAGCCGCAGTGTGCCGTGAGGCGCGTCGGCATGGGCCGCAGACAGGGCGGCGAGTTCCGTATCAGCGGCGGAAATGATGACCACGTCGGCGGGCGTTTGGCCGAGGTCAACGGGTTCTTGGCCGTCGTCGATTTGTCCGGGTGTTGCTGCGAGCAGATGCATGGGCGCTCCTGTTACGGTTTTTCTGGCGAAAAACCGGGCCTCCGGCGGGAGTATTGGGGGAACAAAGGACTAGAGCCGTTTTTCCATGAAAGTTGACGTGGGTACATCGGGGTAGTCTGCGAAGGGGCCGCGACGGCGGTATCCCATACGTTCATACAGGGTGCAGGCTGCGACAAGAAGATCACCTGTTTCGAGCCGCATGAGAGTATGACCGGCCGCGCGCGCGTCGTTTTCTAGGTGGGCCATTAGGGCGCGTCCCAGTCCGGTGCCTTGGGCGGGTGGCGTGACGAACAGGCGTTTGATTTCGACGTAGTCGCCCATATCAACAGAGGCAACGCAGCCTAGTGGGGTGTCTTGGGCATCGCGTGCGATGTAGAAAATGACGCCCGGCGCCGTGAGTTCCTCTGGCGAATAGGCAAAGCTTTCTTCGGCCGTGTAGAATTCACGCAACGCCTGTTCAGACCCTTCGATCAGGGCGAGGCCCTCGGGGCTGAGCGGATCGCCGGGCGCGATGATCATGCGACGAGGGCGGCCGTGATGGCGGCGCGGTCGAGCCCTGCCTCACCGATGACAACCAAGCGTGTTTCGCGTGGGTCACTGCCCAAGGGGCGATCGAAGTAGGTGTCGACGCGCGGGCCAACGGCTTGGAGCGTGAGCCGCATGGGTTTGTTCGCGACGGCGGCAAAGCCCTTGAGCCGAAGGATACCATGGGCGCGGATCACATCGGCGACCTGTTCGGCGAAGGCTGCGGGGTCAGCGATTTCGGAGCGCGTGACGATGAAGCTCTCGAATTCGTCGTGGCCGTGTTCATGGGCGTGATGGTGGTGGTGATCGTGATCATGATGATGGTCGTCATCGTGGTGATCGCCCTCATGATGGGCATGGTCATCGTCGTGGTGGTGGTGATGCACTTCATGGCGGGCGTCTAGATCGGCTTCGGCGCCGACGCCTTGGCCCAGAAGGACCGAAACGGGGAGCGCGCCCATGGATGCTTTGACCACCTGCACGCCGCCCCGCGCCTCATCCTTGAGGCGGGCAACAAGGCCGTCGGCCTCGGCGGTGTCGAGGAGGTCTGCTTTGTTCACGACAATCATGTCAGCGCAGGCCACTTGGTCTTCAAACAGCTCGGACAGGGGTGTTTCGTGATCAAGGTTTTCGTCCAGCTTGCGCTGTGCGTCCACGGCTGCGACGGAATGCGCGAACTGCCCATCGGTCACGGCGCGGCCATCCACGACCGTGACAACGCCGTCCACGGTGACACGGGTCGAAATGCCGGGCCAGTTAAAGGCGCGCACAAGGGGTTGGGGCAGGGCAAGGCCAGACGTTTCGATCACAATGTGATCAGGGGGCGTGTCACGATCCAGCAGTTTTTCCATCGTTGGGATGAAGTCATCTGCCACGGTGCAACAAATGCAGCCGTTCGACAGTTCCATTACGTCGTCCTCGGTGCAGGTCTCGATGCCGCAGCCCTTGAGGATATCGCCATCGACGCCCAGATCACCAAACTCATTGATGATCAGCGCGATGCGTTTGCCCTCGGCGTTTTGCAACATGTGACGGATGAGCGTGGTTTTGCCCGCGCCCAAAAATCCAGTGACAACGGTTGCTGGAACTTTGCCTGCCATACTCGTCTTTCCTTTTTGCGTCTGAACGCGGTGCGCCAAGCCTGCCTGGTGGCGAAAGGGGCGCGCCGAATGATCAAGGGCCAGCGCCGATTGAGCGCTGACCCAAATGGTTGGTTTAGGCGGCCTCACGCGTATAGAAATACGCCGCAAAGAACCCGAGGGCAGCCCATCCGGCGGCCGCATATCCCAGCGACATCGCTGAGAATTGTGCCGCAAGTTCCGCCGGTGTCACCCCAAAGTAGGTGTCGAGCGTTGGCGCACCTACAAGCTGGGGAGCCAGCAAAAGAGGCACTGCCAACAGGGGCAGCAAGCCACGGCCAAACGCCAGGAGCCACATGGCCAACCCTGCGGTGAGCAGCGTTGCCATCCACCATGCTTGACGCGGACCAATGTCGGCGCCAATGGAGCCGGGCAGGACCGGTGGTTGCCCGATCGCGGGGGCCAGTTGGATCGCGATGAACCCGGCAATGCCCCAGATCAACCCTTGGCGTGGGGTGATTTTGGTCAGGCCGCGTGCCTCAGCCAGCGCCATCAGCGCCACCAAAAGGAACCCGAACCCTACGTAGGTCACCACGTTGAACGCCATGGTCATGACGTAGCGCATCGGCTCTGCGGCAAAGTCGATCTCTGCGCCGCCACGAGGGCTTTGTGGCGAGCCATCGACGGCGAAGTGAACCTTGGCACCGGCTTCGTAAAGCTCGCCCTCAAGCAATGAGGACGTGACAAATGTAAATTGCAGCAAAGCGGCAATCAGCCCTGCAGCAACACCAGCGAACACCGCGCTGGTCAGCAATTTCATCGGCATGGAGCTAAGCGCTGCCTAGTGGCAGGGGAATGCCATAGCGTGACGCTGATCGTGGGCGGCGTCATGCAGGATTGTGGCTTGTGCGTAGCCCGAGAAGAACAGCAGCATCATGCCAGCGGCTGCGGCAAAAACGATGGAAGCTGTGGAAGTGTTGGTCGTTGCGACTGTTTGGGTCGTCATGGGTCTTTCTCCTATGTCCGTCCACCCGACGGCAGGGGTTATCAAAATCGCTTGGCCGGTCTCCTGGCTTGCGGGTCGATGCGCGGACCGCCTTCCCGGGGGAACCCCAGTGGCATGTGGCCTTTGCTCACCGCTTACAGTCGCGGGGGCGGCTGTGGCATCTGGCCCCGACTTGGGTCACCGTCACCACATTCCCGTTTCAGACCCCGTCGCGCTTTGCGCATGGGGCCACCAAACTGCACCTGTTGTGCGTGTTCGGTGCGGGTGGGTCAACAATGAAAGCGTCATCTGGGGGCGGCATAACGGCATCTGTTCTCCGCGAGGGCCTATATATTGTGGATAACCTGACCCGAGTCGCGAAATATGCGATGCCTCGCCTTGACACAAGGCGCGCGCCTTTCCGAGACTGCCATTGGTATTGCGTTATTTCTTGAAGTGAGTCGCCCTTGCGTTTCGCCCGTCTTCGTCTGAATGGCTTTAAAAGCTTTGTTGATCCCACCGATTTGGTCATTGCGGATGGGCTGACGGGGGTGGTGGGCCCCAACGGATGTGGCAAGTCAAACCTGCTTGAGGCTCTGCGCTGGGTAATGGGCGAAAACCGCCCCACGGCGATGCGTGGCGGCGGCATGGAGGACGTGATCTTTGCGGGGGCCGCCACACGTTCGGCCCGCAATTTCGCCGAAGTAACGCTGGGCATGGACAACAGTGAGCGCCTTGCGCCGGCTGCGTTTAATGGTGAGGAAAGCCTCGACATTATCCGCCGGGTCACGCGGGATGTTGGCTCCGCCTATAAGGTGAACGGCAAGGATGTGCGCGCGCGCGATGTGCAGATGCTCTTTGCCGATGCCTCGACCGGGGCGCATTCGCCCGCGTTGGTCCGGCAGGGGCAGATCAGTGAGTTGATCAACGCCAAACCCCAGAAACGTCGCCGCGTGCTAGAGGAAGCGGCTGGCATCTCGGGCCTGTACCAGCGGCGTCATGAGGCTGAGCTAAAGCTGAAGGGTGCTGAGACGAACCTGACGCGGGTGGACGACGTGTTAGAGCAATTGGCCGCACAGTTGCAGACCCTTGCGCGGCAGGCCCGTCAGGCTGCGCGCTATCGCGAAATTGGGACCAGCCTGCGGTTGGCCGAGGGGCAATTGTTATACCGTCGCTGGCGCGAAGCAGAAGAGGCCCGCGCAAATGCGGAGGCGCAGGTGCGTACTTTGTTGACCGAGGCCGCGCAGGCAGAGGGGGCTGTGACACGCGCCGCCAGCGCCCGCACGCAGGCCGAGGACAAGCTGCCCCCTCTGCGCGAAGAAGAGGCCGTGTCAGCGGCTGTTCTACAGCGCGTCTTGGTGGCCCGCGACACGCTTGAGGCAGAAGAGACCCGCGCGCTGGAGCGGATCGAAACGCTGACCGGGCGGATTGAGCAACTGGCCCATGACCAAGCCCGCGAAGAGACGCTTAACACCGATGCGGGCCAGACGATTGAGCGTTTGGATTGGGAAAAGACGGAGCTGGAAAAGGCGGACGCTGGCCACGCCGAGGCGCTGGCCACTGCGCAAGCCGCCGCCCATGAGGCTGCCGAAGTCCTTGCGGAACGTGAAAGCGACTTATCGCGGCTGACCGAGGATATGGCGCGGCTGGCGGCGCGACACCAATCGGCAACACGCCTGATCAGTGACAGCCAGTCGCGGGTCGAACGTCTGGAGGCTGAAGCCGCGAAGGCACAGGTAGCCGTGACCGAGGCGCAAGCCACTTTGGACGGCGCGCAGGCGGCCTTGGCGCAGGCGCAAACCGCACAACAGGCCGCGACCCTCTTGGCGCAACAGGCGGATGAAGCGCTCTCGGCTGCGGAGGCTGCACGCGCCGAAACGCAGGAGCGCGAAAGCCGCGCCCGCGCTGCACGATCCGAAGCTGAGGGGGAAGCCACGACCTTGCGCGCTGAGGTCACTGCCCTGACCAAGCTGATTGCGCGCGACAGTTCTGAGGATGAGCCACTTCTGGATCGGTTGACCGTTGAGCCGGGGTTTGAGGCCGCATTGGGAGCGGCCCTTGCGGATGATCTGCGCAGTTCGGAGACGGAAGGCGACACCGGCTGGGCGCGGTTGCCGGATTACGACGCCCCGCAAAAACTGCCTGCGCAAATCCGCTCTATCGCGGAGCATGTAAAGGCGCCGGCGGTTCTGACGCGGCGGCTGGAACAGATCGGTGTCGTGGATGCGGATGAGGCGCCCAAGCTGCAACACATGCTGTTGCCCGGGCAGCGGCTGGTCAGCCAAGACGGGGATCTGTGGCGCTGGGACGGGTTCCGGGCCGCATCTGAAACCGCGCCGTCCTCGGCCGCGTTGCGTTTGCAACAGATCAACCGACTTCAGGCGCTCAAGCGTGACCTTGAGGAGGTCGAGGCCCGTGCTGATGGCACCCGTGCCGCGCATGAGGCGCTGACGGAGCGGCTTAAGGAATTGACGACGGCTGACATAGCGGCCCGGGATGCCCGCCGTGCTGCGGACCGGGCTGTGGCCGATGCATCCCGCGATGTGTCCCGCGCCGAAAGCGCGCAAAGCATCGCAGAGAGCAAGCTGGAAACCGGGCGTTTGGGTGTTGCACGGTTCGCCGATGAAGGGGCCGAGGCGCGGATCGCTTTGACTGAGGCGCAGGCCGCACAAACCGCCCTGGAGCCGTTGGACGCGGCGCGCGGCGCGGTTGAGGACATTAAACTGACGGTTGAGGCTGCGCGTCTGACCATGTTGCAACGGCGCGCTGCCTCTGACGAATTGAAGCGCGAAGGCGATGCGCGCACCCGGCGTCGGCAAGAGGTTACCAAAGAGCTGAGCGGTTGGCGCCACCGCTTGGAAACCGCCACGACCCGCATCACGGACCTGACGGAGCGGCGCCACAAGGCTGAGGCGGAGTTGGGTGAGGCGCAGGCCGTGCCGGAGGCATTGGCGGCGCAACGCGCAGAGCTGTCGACACAGATCACCGCCGCGGAAACCCGCAAAGTTGCATCCGCCGAAGCGCTTTCGTTGGGAGAGGCCGGACTTCGCACAGCCGCCGAAGCTGAGCGCACCGCAGAGCGCGCCGCTTCAGAGGCCCGAGAGGCCCGCGCCGCAGGGCAAGCCCGCCTTGAGGCTGCCGCTGAGGCCGTTGAGGCCGCCGCGAACCGGATCAACGAGGACCTCGAAACCACGCCTAAAGCGCTTTTGGCGCAACTGGAGGTGGACCCCGTGAACATGCCAACTGCGGCGGCCCTAGAGGCGGATGTGAACCGCCTGCGCCGTCAGCGCGATGCGCTGGGCGCGGTCAATCTGCGTGCCGAAGAAGACGCCCGTGAGGTCCAGACCGAGCATGACGAGTTGCTTGCCGAAAAGACCGACCTTGAGGAGGCGATCAAGGCCCTGCGTGCCGGGATCGCGGGTCTGAACAAAGAGGGCCGCGAGCGGCTTTTGACCGCGTTTGAAACGGTGAACAGTAATTTCTCGATGCTGTTTACGCACCTGTTTGGTGGGGGTGAGGCCCGACTGGCCCTCGTCGAAAGCGATGACCCGTTGGAGGCAGGCCTTGAGATCATGTGCCAGCCGCCGGGCAAGAAACTGTCCACGCTGTCGCTGTTGTCGGGGGGCGAGCAGACGCTGACCGCGCTGGCTTTGATTTTTGCGGTGTTCCTTGCGAACCCCGCGCCGATCTGTGTGTTGGATGAGGTCGATGCGCCCTTGGATGATGCAAACGTCACACGGTTCTGCGACATGCTCGATGAAATGACCCGCCGCACAAACACGCGGTTCCTCATCATCACGCACCACGCGGTGACGATGGCGCGGATGGACCGCTTGTTCGGGGTGACGATGGCCGAACAGGGCGTCAGCCAGCTGGTGTCCGTTGACCTGAAAAAAGCCGAAAGTCTGGTGGCTTAGAGGCCTTCAGAGCGCGTCCAATAAATCTGTCGTGGGCCAAGCGTCCGCCGGAAGGCCAAGGCGCTGCTGCTCAGACTGCACAGCGGCGCGGGTGCGCGCGCCCAAGATGCCGTCGATTTTGCCAACATCATACCCGCGTGCGGCCAGCTTTTGTTGCAGGTGTTTCATCTGGTTGTCCTCCAATCCAGGCTCAGCCGCGCGGGCATCAAATACGGGCGCCCCGCTGAGCCGCGTGGCAAAGTAAGCAGCGGTCGTCACATAGGTAAAACTCTGGTTCCAATCGAAAAATACGCGGTAGTTGTCAAAAGCCAAAAACGCAGGCCCTTTGTGGCCTTGGGGCAATAGCAGCGAGGCTTGCAGCCTCCGCGGCAGGTCTGTGCCCCGCGGTATGACGCCCAATCGTGCCCATTCCGCGACGCTCTTTTGGGTTTCAAGCCCAGAGACGCTCCAATCCATTTCGGCGGGCGCGACAACCTCTGCCAGCCACGGTTCATCGCGCTGCCAGCCGAAATCGGCCAACATACGCGCGCCTGACAACAACGCATCCGCGACAGATGTTTTGAGGGTGACGTGGCCATCGCCGTCGCCATCTACGCCGCGCTCTAGGATATCGCCGGGCAGCATTTGGACCATGCCGATTTCGCCA
Organism: Thalassobacter stenotrophicus; assembly: GCF_001458315.1. Taxonomy (GTDB): domain Bacteria; phylum Pseudomonadota; class Alphaproteobacteria; order Rhodobacterales; family Rhodobacteraceae; genus Thalassobacter; species Thalassobacter stenotrophicus. The sequence goes on from NZ_CYRX01000033.1 coordinate 182,611, forward strand.
GCCCATGCGCCGGTCGTGCGGGCCGGATCGAAATCGCCCGCCTCAAACAGTTCCAGCGCGGCGAATACCTGCGGACGGAACAATTCCGGGCGGCGGCAATCGTGGCTCAGTGTCACGAGGGAGTTGAGCGTGTTGAAGTCGCCCTGCACCGCGCCAAAGTCAGTCTCAAGCGCCCAAAATGCCAACAGGACCCCGCGCGGGACGCCGTACTCGGCCTCAGCCCGGTCAAAGATTGCATCGTAGCGATCTGCGTTGCGTCGCCCGTTGGTCAGGCGGCTTTGGCTGATGACCCGGCGGGTGAAGTCGGTGAAGGGGATGCGGAACACCCCTTGGGATCGATCGGCGCGCAGGGTGCGGTCGTCTTGGGTGACGGAGGCAAAGAATTCTGACACCGAGGCACGGCTGTGGCCGCGGGTGATGGCTTCGGCCTTTAGGTCTTCGACAAAGCCCGAAAAGCTGCCCCCGCATGTGGCGAAGGCCGCGCTGGGCAGGTACAGTGCCATGCTGATGGCGAATGAAAGTCGGCGCATGGTGCTGTTCCTAGCTATCCCCTTGCGGCCACCTCACATCATCAGCGCGCCAATGGCAACCGCGCCGAACAGGCCTGCCCAGACGCGCCAAAGCACATTGCACGCAGCGTCGATGTCGCTTGGGCCGATGTCGCGGCGCCCTGCGGGGTGGACGAAGGGGAAGTCCTCCATCCGACCATCATAGCTGCGCGGCCCAGCAAGCGCGACGTCTAGCACCGGCGCAATTGCGGCTTCTGGCCAACCGGCATTGGGGGAGCGGTGTAGCCGCGCCTCAGCCATCACGCGGCCCCACGCGGCGCGATCCAGTGCGCGGCCCGAGACCACCATAATTGCAAGTGCGGTCAGGCGCGCGGGCACCCAGTTCATGACATCGTCTAGCCGCGCGGCAGCCCAGCCAAAGTCGCGGTATCGCTCCGTGCGGTAGCCTATCATGCTGTCGGCTGTGTTCACGATTTTGTAGATCAGGATGCCCGGCAGCCCGCCCACAAAGAACCAAAACGCAGGGGCCATGACGCCGTCGCTAAAGTTTTCGGCCGCGCTTTCGATGGCGGCGCGGGTGACGGCGGGTGCGTCCATCGCGGTTACATCGCGCCCGACGATCATGGCGACAGCGCTGCGCCCCTCGGCCAGCCCCGTGCGGAGCCCGTCTGCCACTGCGCGCACATGCTCGATGAGCGAGCGATGGGCCAGCAGGATCGCGGCGCCGATGATTTCGAACACCCAGCCGAGGGGAAGGGCGGCCAGCGCCATCCCCAAAGCGCCCGCGCCAATCACAAGGATTGCCACGGCCAACACACCGGCGCGGCGTTGCGTGGGGGGATGGTTGAGCCGTTGATCAAGCGCGCCGACCGCGCGGCCCATCACGACAGCGGGATGCGGGGCGCGGTTCCACAGCCACCTGGGTTCGCCCAATGCAGCGTCCAGTGCAAGGGCTAGGGCGAGCAGTCCGCTCATGCGTGGGCGTCCGATCCGGGGGCGGCTAGGGCGCGTTCCAAGTGATCCCATTGGGCGGACGTGCCGGGCAGGCCGAGGCGCACCCAACGGCTGGAATAGGGAAAGATCCGGCTCCAGACATGATGCATGGCCAGTCGGTCCTGCCATGCCTTTGCATCGCCCACATCGTACAGGCGAAACAGGGACGTGCCGCCGACAACGGGCGCGTCAATTAGCGCGTCCAGCCGTGCGGCGTCTTGGGCGAGCCTGTCCCGGGTGGCTGCGGCCCAATCGTGATCCTCAAGCGCGACGGCCCCGATGCGCAGGGCTGGCCCCGATACAGCCCACGGTCCGATCATGTCGCGCAGGCGTGCGATGGTCGCGGGCTGTGCAATCGCAAAGCCCAGCCGCATCCCTGCGAGGCCCCAAAATTTGCCAAAACTCTTGAGGACGACAACCCCATCGCGCGTGGCAAGCCCAATCATCGATGCCTCGGGCGTGACGTCGCAAAAGCTTTCATCGATGATGGTGAGCGGGGCGGTGATATCCTCAGCGGACCAGAGCCGCCCGTCGGGATTATTGGGATGCACCAACACGCGGGCCGACGGGGCCTGATCCGTGATCTGCCAGCCATGAGCGCGGAAGGCTGCCGCATGTTCGTTGTAGGTGGGGGCAGGGATGTCGACACGTCCAACCGGGGCCAAGACCGGCATTTGGGCAATAAGCGCAGAGGCGCCGGGGGCTGCCAAAACCTCGGCTGAGGCTGGGACATTCCAGAATGTCCGCGCGGCTTGCGTGAGCCTGTCTTGTGCCGCTGCATCGGGCAGGCAGGCCCAGTCAGCGTATGTTAACTTTTGTATCGGAAACGTTACCGGGTTTATGCCGGTAGAAAGATCCAGCCATGCGTCGCGTGCCCCGCCCCAGCGGGCAACAGCGGCATCAAGACCACCGCCATGATCGCGGGGCGCTTTTGGGCAAGCCGAGGGGGCAGGCGCGAGAGTCATTTTGCGCTCAGGCGTTGGGCAGTGGTGGGATGCGGGTGATGAAGTGGCCCTTTATCGCTTGGGGCCACTGCTTGAACGGGACTTGTCCGCTTTGGCTTTCGGCGTGCAGGGCGGCGTAGGCAACAATCCCCTCGGCAGCTTCCGCCGTGGTTTCGAATTTTCCCAACGTATAGGTCAGCTTACCCGCGGCTTGGAGCGATACGTTGCACCCGTGGCTGCACCCCATAAGGCAGGAATGACGCCGTGTTTCGACACCAGCAACGCCTTCGGCGGCGGCTTCGACAAGTGTGGCCAAAGCCTCACCATCGGTCAGTTCAACCCCATCATTGGCCGCGCGTTCGGCCCAGTCATCGCGTTTGCAAGTGTCGCAAATGGTGATCACGCTCGTCATCAGGCGCTCCCCTTTTCGTGCAGATGTGTGCGTCAATATAGGGCACGCAAGCTGGCGCATGCCCCTTTTGCGACCCTTCAACAGCAATTCGGAACGCTCTGCAAGAAACCGCGCATCGGGGGCTGCGACGTGGCGTTGTTAATCCTCTGTTAGGGTTCGTGGACTAGCCATAAGGCACAGTCACTCAGAACGAGTTCATTAGGTCGATACACCGCAGAAGGGGTAAACGGGCATGCAGGTTCTTATTGTCGAGAGTAACGCGAATTTGGCCGCACTTTGGCAAAGACCGCTGTCGGCTTGGGGGCATGGCGTGACCATCGCGACGGGGCAGTTGGATGCCGTGCGGCACCTGTCCACCCACGATTTTGACGCGATCATTCTAGACCTAAAATTGACCGAAGGCAGCGCCATGGCGGTGGCGGATTTTGCAAATTACCGCCAGCCACAGGCCCATATTATCGCGGTCACCTCGGACCGGTGTTTTTCCGATGGGTCAATCTTTGCCCACCTTGGCAACGCGCGTGTGTTGTTGCCAAGGGCCACCTCGCCCGATGATCTGAGCAAGATGGTCGAATATTACGCGGCCTGAAGCCCGTCACGCCCATGGGGTTCCATCCAGTCGATCTGTGCATTGATCGGAAGGATGCGGTTTGGGTTAATCGTGTCGTGACTATAGTGGTAGTGGCGTACGATATGCTCCATTCCGACGGTCTCTGCGACGCCGGGCACTTGGTACAATTCCCGCGTATAGGCCCACAGGTTGGGGTAATCGACCAGCCGCTTGTGATTGCATTTGAAATGCAGGTGATAGACCGGATCAAACCGTACAAGGGTGGTGAACAGGCGCCAGTCTGCCTCAGTGATTTGATCGCCCGCAAGATAGCGGCGGGTGCCGAGCAGGGCCTCCATCTCATCGAGAGCGGCGAACAAGGTCGTGACGGCATTGTCGTAGGCCCCTTGGGTCGTGGCAAAACCTGATTTGTAGACGCCGTTGTTGATCGGCTCATAGACGCGCTCATTGATCTGATCGATCTCGGAGCGCAGGGCCATCGGATAGAAATCGAGCGTGTTACCCGTGATTTCGTTAAACGCCGTGTTGAACATGCGAATGATCTCAGAGGATTCGTTGCTCACGATGGTTTGGCGCTGTTTGTCCCATAGGATCGGTACGGTTACGCGGCCCGACACGCCGGGGTCCGCGCGGGTATAGATGTCACGCGCAAAGGGCAGCCCATACAGCGTGTCGCCGGTTGCACCATCATCGTCAGTTTCAAACGTCCAACCGTCGGACAACATGTCGGGATGCACCACTGAAATGTCGATGAGATCAGTCAAACCCTTGAGTTTGCGAAAGATCAGCGTGCGGTGCGCCCATGGGCACGCAAGGGAGACATAGAGGTGATAGCGGCCCGCTTCGGCTTTAAATCCGCCTTCACCCGTCGGGCCCGCGCTGCCATCTGCGGTGATCCAATTGCGGAACCCGGCCGTTGAGCGGACGAACTTTCCGCCCGTGGATTTCGTGTCGTACCAAGTGTCATGCCAGACGCCGTCAACCAATTGGCCCATCGTTCATCTCCTTTTGTTGTGTTCCGAATAGACCGCTTGCATTCGCGCATCTAGGTCGCGTTCAGCGCAGGGCCTGCGCGCATACGCACAAACTGGGGGAAAATGAGGCCAAAACCGGCTTTGAATCCCCTTGCGCCCTTGTCACCCGCAGGCTAGGCAGTGGCAGACGACGCCTCGTTTCGGGGCCGGACAGGTGGATCACGGGCCCCGCCGACCCAGACAGGGGGCGGACCGCGACATCGTCATCCCGGCCACGGCAGCGGGGCATGCGAATGATGGAGCGTGCCTTGAGACCTGTTCTTTTCCTTATCCTCTCTGCTTTTGCGGGACCGGCTGCGGCGCACCCTGGTCATATCGCGGACCTTGCTGGCCATGACCATTGGGTTGCGGGTGCTGCGATTGGTGCGGCGATCGGTGCTGCGATCTGGGGGCACCTAAAGGGCAAAAAGGCCGAGGCCAAAGACGAAGAGCCCGAAGATACCGCCGAGGAGGCCACCGCATGAGCACCACTTCTCCCCAGAAAACCGGCGTCATGATTTGTGGGCACGGTTCGCGCTCGCAGTCGGCGGTGGATGAATTCGCGACACTGGCCGAAAAGCTGCCCGCCCACCTGCCCGCTGAGTGGGAGGTTGACTATGGCTATCTTGAGTTCGCCAACCCCGTCATTCGTGACGGTCTTGATGCTCTGCGGGCCAAAGGCTGCACGCGGATTTTGGCGGTGCCGGGTATGTTGTTCGCAGCGATGCATGCCAAAAATGACATCCCCACTGTTCTGAACACATATGCCCAGAAAAACGGGCTACAGGTCAGCTATGGCCGTGAGCTGGGCGTAGACCCCAAGATGGTGTCCGCGGCGGCCGCCCGCATTCGCGAAGTCGCGGGTGATGGTCCTTATCATGACACCTGTCTGGTGGTTATTGGCCGCGGCGCAAGCGATCCTGACGCCAATGGCAACGTCGCCAAAATCGCCCGGCTTTTGCACGAAGGCCTTGGCTTTGGCTGGTGTGAGGTTGGCTATTCCGGCGTGACGTTCCCGCTGGTGGAACCTTGCCTGCAACACGCGGCCAAGCTGGGTTACAAGCGGATCGTCGTGTTCCCGTACTTCCTGTTCTCGGGCATTTTGATCGACCGGATCTATGGCTTCACCGATCAAGTCGCGGCACAGCACCCCGAGATTGAATTCCTCAAGGCCGGTTATTTGGGCGATCACGTGGACGTTCTGCGCACCTTTGCTGAGCGTGTGATTGAACAAGATAGCGCGACCCCACCCCCTAACTGTGGGCTTTGCGCCTACCGTGAGCAGGTGCTTGCGTTGGAGGATGGCCGCCACCACCACATCAAGGCCGAAGACCGCCAGCACCCCGCGTTTGGTGCGGTCCCGCCGTCCACTTGTGTGATGTGCAAATACCGCACCGCCGTGCTGGGTTTTGAGGCTGAGGTGGGGGCTGTCCAAGAAAGCCATCACCACCATGTTGAAGGTCAGGGGGCCAATGCGCCCGGTTCAAACGTGGCGGATTGCAAGCTGTGCGATACGTTCTGCACGGGCATGTGCCGGTTGGAAATGCAGGATGCGCACGCGCATCACCACCATCATGACCACGGACATGGACATGCTCATAACCATGACCACGGGCATCACCATCACGCGGAATACCCGCACGCCAAGCACCCTCATGGGCCCGAAAGCGCGCGCAAACGGGTTAAGTCCTAACTCCGAACACGCGCCTGATTATCTGCGTCCCGTCCGGCTCAACCGCTCCGAGAGGATTTCGCCCTGCGTCCCTACGAAAAAGACCCGAAGGCCATCTATGCGGCCAGCTTTGCCACCGTTCAGGCCGAGGCCAATCTGGACCGGTTCGATAGTGGTATGCAGGCGCTGGTCACGCGGCTGATCCATGCGTGTGGCATGGTTGAGGTTGCCGACCGCATCGCGCATTCCCCAGGTGCCTATTTGGCCGGGCACCGTGCTTTGGCGAATGGCGCGCCGGTTCTGTGCGATTGTGAAATGGTCGGTGCAGGCATTATCCGCCGGTATCTGCCCGCGCAGAATGAGGTCATCGTGACGCTGAATGATCCTAGCGTGCCGGACCGAGCGGCCGCGATCGGCAACACGCGATCTGCTGCCGCGGTTGAGTTGTGGGCCGACCATCTGGAGGGCGCTGTTGTCGCAATCGGCAATGCGCCCACGGCTCTGTTTCACTTGCTTGAACTGTTGGATCAAGGCGCGCCCAAGCCTGCCGTGATCCTCGGGTTTCCGGTGGGGTTTGTCGGCGCGGCGGAATCCAAGGCCGAATTGGCGGAACGGCCCCGGGGCTGTGACTTTGTGGCTCTGCGTGGGCGGCGGGGTGGTTCGGCGACTGCCAGCGCGGCCGTGAATGCCTTGGCCGCTGGGCTGCCGGAACTCAACGCATGAGCGGGCACGTCGAAACGTCCGCACCTTGGTTGCATATCGTTGGCATCGGTGAGGACGGTCTGGACGGGCTGACCCCCGCCACACGCGCCGTGGTTGAGGCCGCAGAAATCCTGATCGGCGGGGATCGTCACCACGCCCTCGCACAGACGACTACGGCCAAGCGCTATGCATGGCCCAGCCCGTTTGATGCCCTGATTGATCTGTTAAAACAGCACGCAAACCAGCGTGTTGTTGTTCTTGCGACAGGAGATCCGCTGTGGTTTTCGGTCGGGGCGCGGATTGGCCGCTCAATCCCTGCAGAGCAGATCACGTACCACCCGCAACTGTCCGCGTTTCAGCTAGCAAGTGCGCGCATGGGCTGGTCGATGGCCGATGTAGAGACGTTGACCGTTCATGGCCGCCCTGTTGAGCAGATGATCGCGTTTATTCAACCCGATCAGCGGCTGATCATTCTGACCACCGGGGCCGCGACGCCGGGCCAGATCGCGCAGTTCCTGACGGAACGCGGATTTGGCGACAGCCCGATGACTGTTTTGGCCAATATGGGCGGCGAAAAAGAGCAGCGTTTTGACGGGATTGCGCGGGAATGGTCCCATGAAGTGCCGCCGTTCAACACCCTCTGTGTCGATTGCCGCGCGGCCCCTGATGCTGCCCTTTTGCCGCGTGTGCCGGGCCTGTCGGACGACATGTTCCAGCACGACGGCACCATGACAAAACAAGAAGTGCGCGCCATTACACTGGCTAAGCTGATGCCGATGCGCGGCGCGCTGTTGTGGGATGTCGGGACGGGCTGCGGGTCCGTCGCGGTGGAATGGATGCGGGCGGCGCGCTACGCCCGCGCTATCGGGATTGAGCCACGTGCGGACCGCCGCGCCATGGCTGCTGCGAATGCATTATCGCTTGGGGTGCCCAAGTTGGAGCTGATTGATGGACAGGTTCCCGAGGCGCTGAATGGGTTGGAAAAACCTGATGCCGTGTTCATCGGTGGGGGCCTGTCGCCCGAGACATTCGCTGCTGCCTTCGCCGCGCTGCGGCCCTTGGGTCGGTTGGTCGCGAACGCCGTGACGCTGGAATCTGAGGCGACGCTGGTCGATCTGCACAAAACCCACGGGGGGCAATTGGTTAAGCTCTCCGTTAACCGCGCTGAACCCGTGGGCCGCCTGACAGGCTGGCGCCCACTGATGCCGGTCACGCAATGGAGCTTGGTAAAGAGATGACGGGACGATTTATTGGTGTGGGCCTGGGTCCGGGTGACCCCGGGCTCATCACGCGCAAGGCTGCGCAATTGATTGAATCGGCTCACGTGATTGCCTACCCAACGCTCGCAGGGGGCGACAGTTTTGCGCGCAGCATTGCTGCCGATTTTATCCGTGCAGAGGCCCGCGAAATCCGTATGGATGTGCCGATGACCCCGGCCCGTGCCCCGGCTCAAGCAGCCTATGACCAAGGAGCCGCCGAAATCGCGGCCGCCCTTGATGCGGGTCAGGATGTCGTATGCCTGTGTGAGGGGGATCCGTTCTTTTACGGTTCTTTCATGTATCTGTATGCGCGGCTCAGTATTAAGTATGACACCGAAATTGTCCCCGGTGTGACCTCGGTCACGGCCTGTGCAGCCCGCGCGGCGATGCCGCTGGTGGCGCGCAACGAAGTGATGACTGTCCTGCCCGGCCCCCTGCCAGAGGCAGAGTTGCGCGCCCATCTTGAGGCCGCAGACACGCTGGTCATCATGAAGGTCGGCCGCCACCTGCCCAAGCTACGCGCGCTGCTGGACGAGGCGGGCCTGACGGACAACGCCACCTATGTGGAACGCGCGACGCTTGGGGCTGAGGTTATCCTGCCCCTTGCGCAAGCGCCGGAAACTGCACCCTATTTCTCCATGATCCTGATCGCGAAAGGCGCCGACCCATGGCTCTAGATCCCATTGTCCTGTGCCTGAACCGGGCCGGCGAACCCACGGCACATCTTATTGCGCAGGCGCTTGGCGCGCCAGTGCATGGCCGCGAAACCCGCGTCGATCAAGCCGACGTGTTTTTTGCGAACGCGTTGGATCATATCCGCACGTTGTTTGCAGCAGGCACGCCCGTGATTGGCGTATGTGCCAGCGGCATTTTGATCCGCGCTGTGGCGCCCTTGTTGGTCGATAAATCTATTGATCCGCCGCTCCTGAGCGTATCGGACGATGGGGCAATCGTGATCCCTCTGCTTGGGGGGCACCGGGGTGCGAACCGCCTTGCCGCAACCATTGGGGATGCCATAGGCGCCACCGCAGCCGTCACAACAGCTGGTGATGTCGCCCTTGGGGTGGCTCTTGATGCGCCGCCCGTGGGCTATTGCCTCGCCAACCCCGAGGACGCCAAAACCGCCATGGCCGCGTTGTTGTCTGGTGATGGAGCAACCTGCCTTGGCGCGCCGTTGTTCGATTTGCCAAAGGGCACTGCGGCCACCATCGAAGTCACCGAAAAGCCCGCCGAAACTGGGCCAGAGCGGTTGGTTTACCACCCGCAGACTTTTGCATTGGGTGTGGGCTGTGCCCGTGATGCGGACCCAGCCGAATTGTGGGACAACGTTCAAGCCGCGATGGCCGAGGCGGACATTGCGCCGGGTGCAATCGCTTCGGTCAACACACTTGACCTAAAGGCTGATGAGCCGGCAATGAACCAGCTTGCCGAGCGTTTGGGTGTCCCGCTTCGGGTTTATTCTGCCGCTGAGTTGGAGGCTGAGGCCCCCCGTCTGGCCAACCCTTCGGACGTCGTATTCGCCGAAGTGGGCTGCCACGGCGTGTCCGAGGGCGCGGCCCTCGCAGCGGCCCCCGATGGCGCGCTTGCGGTTGCCAAGCGCAAGACCGCCAACACGACCTGCGCACTGGTCCGTAACCCTGTGCCCATCACTGAACACGCAGGCCGCTCGCGTGGGCGGCTGTCGATCGTAGGGATCGGTCCGGGGCAAGCCACATGGCGCACGCCCGAGGTATCAAAACTAGTGGCCGACGCCGAAGAACTGGTGGGCTACGGCCTTTATATCGATCTTCTGGGTCCGCTCGGCTATGGCAAGGCTCGCAGTGATTTCCCGCTCGGCGGTGAAGAAGCGCGTTGCCGTTATGCTCTGGAAAAGGCCGCCGAGGGGCGCAACGTGGCACTGGTGTGTTCGGGGGATGCGGGCATCTATGCCATGGGCGCGCTGGTGTTTGAATTGCTCGACCGGGGTGCAGATGAACTGGGCGTAAGCGACGCGGCCAAGCGGGTGGATATCGTCTGCTCACCCGGTGTGTCGGCCCTGCAAGGGGCTGCGGCCCGTGCCGGTGCCCCGCTGGGGCATGATTTCTGCGCGATTTCGCTCAGCGATCTGCTGACCCCGCGTGAAGACATTATCAAACGTCTGCACGCAGCGGCTGAGGGCGATTTTGTCATCGCCTTTTACAACCCCGTGTCGCAACGCCGTCGGACTCTGTTGGCCGAGGCGCGCGATATCCTGTTGCAGCACCGCCCACCGGAAACGCCCGTTATGCTGGCCAGTTCACTTGGTCGTCCCGAGGAATACATCCGCTACCGCCGCCTTGATGCCCTTGAGGTAGACGAGGTCGATATGTTGACTGTTGTTCTCATCGGCTCCAGCCACTCAAAGCTGGCGCATTTGGGCGAGGGGCCGCGCATGTACACGCCACGTGGCTATGCGCGTAAAATCGATGGCGATTTGGCGCAGGCGGCCAAAGAGGGTCAGGGGTGAGCGCGCGCGCTCTCCCATACCGGTACGAAACTGTTTGGGCCGCGCTTTGTCGTGCCGCCTTTCCTTCGCAAGGAACACTACTATGACTGTCTATTTCATTGGCGCAGGCCCTGGCGACCCCGAGCTGCTAACGCTCAAGGCGCAACGTTTGATCCGGGCCTGTCCGGTCTGCCTCTACGCGGGTTCACTTGTGCCTGAGCAGGTCGTGGCAGAGGCGCCAGAGGGCGCGCGGGTGTTGGACACCGCCTCGATGACGCTGGACGAAACCCACGCAGAGATTGTTGCGGCCCATGGCCAAGGCCAAGACGTGGCGCGTGTGCACTCCGGTGATCCATCGCTTTATGGTGCGATCGCAGAGCAAATTCGTCGCCTAAAGGCTGATGGCATTGACTACCAAGTGGTGCCCGGTGTGCCCGCCTACGCCGCGGCCGCGGCCGCCTTGGGACAAGAGCTGACAATCCCTGAGGTTGCTCAGTCGATCATCCTGACGCGGGTGAGCATGAAGTCCACCTCTATGCCGCCCAACGAGACGTTGGAAAACTTTGCGCGCACGGGGGCGACGCTGGCGATCCATCTAGGCATCCGGAACCTGCGGGAGATTGAGCGCGTTTTGACCCCGCATTACGGCGCAGATTGTCCCGTGGTTGTGGCATACCGTGTTGGCTGGCCAGATCAGATGTTTGTAAAGGGCACGATCTCGGACATTCAGCCCAAGATACGCGCCGCCAAGATAACGCGCACCGCACTGATTCTGGTCGGTCCAGCCCTGCGGGAGGTCCAAGATTTCCGCGATAGCGCGCTTTATGACCCGGCGATGCCCCATGTTCTCAGGCCAAAAGCGCGCGCCTGAGGTTTTTCTGCGGGTATTAAACCCGCCCTTAACGAATGGCGTGCCACGGTGGTGTTCATAAGAGAGGACCAACCATGAGCACGCTTATTCAAGACCATTCAAATGTTCACGTCCGTGTGGGGGATGCGTCCCTGCCGGTTTATGCGCTTACTGAAAACGGTCTGGATATGGATATAAAGGACGCCCCGCTTTTGCGGGGTTTTGTTTTGGTTTTCGACGGTGAGCAGTTGTTGTCAGAGGCCTATATCGATGCGGTCGATGAAGCGCGCGGCTTTCTGAGATACGTTTTTGGGCGTGATACCGCCCGCACCTAAATCGGCGCTGGCCCGTAATAGGCGGCCTCCGCACCGGTAATGCGGGCCCACATTTGATCACCCAGAGAAAAGTGCCACCACTCCGTCGGGTTGTTGGCAAAACCCGCCGCATCCATCACCCAAAAGAGCATGCGCCGGTTGTCTCGCGCCTCAATCGCCGAGAAAGACATGACGTCTGAGGCGGTTTCCAAATGTGCGGTGTTCGATATTTCTGTCACATCGTCAAAGACTGAGCCCATGAACAACGCGTCCCCTCCGATCCTGCGCAGCGTCAGGTCCACGGCGGCCCCTGTGGCGTGGGGCGGCGGTGAGGTTGGATCAATCATGCCGCCGGGCGCGCCGCGCGCCCAGTATTTCTCCACTTCCGCCTGAAGGGCGGCACCCTCAAGGCTTGGATCGTGGCGGCGCAGATGGGTAGGCATCCAGTGGTCATGAAAATAGTTTTGCACGGCGATGGGTCGCCACGCATCAAACACCCACAGCTCTAGCCCGTATGGGGCGAGGACCGTGTTGACGGTTTGTAGGCGTTCCGCGAGCGGGGCACGCAGCAACAGATCAGGCACCGAGCCGTCGATTTTGGTGTGATACGGCGGGTTGTGCAGACTGTGGTAGTAGTTCTCGCCCGCGATCCCTGATGCGCGCAAATCCACCATAGCGTCGCGTTGCGCCGGGGCGCTGACGTCCATCGGATGGTCGCGGTAGCCGGGGCGGAGCGCTTCGGCGCGGGCCACGCGCTCCGCAATGGATTGAGTGCGATAGGTGCCAAGAACACCTTGGGTAACAGATTGGATCATGGCGCCTTTTTGCGGCCTTATGACCCTTTCGGCAAGGCTGGACTTGACGGTCTGACGCGGGCGGGCACATAACCGTGCGACCCAATCAGGAGGCTTCCCCATGTCCAGAACCGTCTATGTGAACGGGGCCTATGTGCCCGAAGAAGACGCCAAAATTTCCGTGTTCGACCGGGGGTTTTTGTTCGCGGACGGGGTGTATGAGGTCACGAGTGTACTGGGCGGCAAGCTGATCGACTTTGAGGGGCACGCCAAACGGCTCGAGCGCTCATTGTCTGAGTTGGATATGCCCGCACCCTGCACGATGGACGAATTGTTGGAAATTCACCGCGAATTGGTGCGGGCGAATGGGATCGATGAAGGCTTGGTTTATTTGCAGGTCACGCGCGGGGCAGCAGATCGTGATTTTGCCTATCCGGTAGATGCCGCGCCGTCGTTGGTTTTGTTTACACAGTCCAAGCCCGGATTGGCGGCGAACCCTGTGGCGGAAAAGGGGATCTCGGTCATTTCGATCGAAGATCAACGCTGGGGTCGGCGGGACATTAAGACCGTGCAGCTATTGTACCCGTCGATGGGCAAGATGATGGCCAAGGCTGCGGGTGCAGACGATGCGTGGATGGTCGAGGATGGCGCCGTCACAGAGGGCACGTCTAACAATGCATACATTGTTAAGGGCAACACGATCGTGACCCGCCATTTGGGCAACGAAATTTTGCACGGGATTACCCGCGCCGCTGTACTGCGCATGGCGCAAGAGGCGCAGATGCAGGTAGAGGAGCGGTCCTTTACACTCGAAGAAGCGGCGACTGCGGATGAGGCGTTTGTGACCTCGGCCTCGACGTTTGTGATGCCGGTGGTGTCATTGGATGGGGCGCAAATCGGAACCGGGAAGCCTGGGCCTGTGGCTGCGCGTTTGCGTGAGATCTATCTTGAGGAGAGCCTTGCAAAGGCCATCTAGTGCTGCGCTGGAGGAAGCCTCCGGCGGGAGTATTTTGTGAACAAAGGAGGGGGGCGTCGCGGCCCCCCTTCTTGTTTGCTCAGCCGTCTTTGTTGGTGACGTTTTCTTTGAAGGATGTGTCGAACGCGGCTTGCTGTTCGGCGGTGGCCTCGGTCTGGTGCTTGGCCTTCCATTCGGACATGGGCATGCCGTAGTAGGTTTCGCGCGCGGCGTCTTTGGTCATCTCGATCCCATGTTCTGCGGCGGCCTCTTGGTACCAGCGCGACAGGCAGTTGCGGCAAAAACCTGCGAGGTTCATCATGTCGATGTTTTGTGCGTCTGGACGATCTTCGATCAGGTGCTTGCGGAGCCGGCGGAAGGCGGCGGCTTCGATTTCGATGCGGGTTTGGTCATCCATGGATAGGCTCCTTTAGGGTGGCGCGCGCGTGTTCGAGTAGCGGGGCGAGCCGTATGGCCCATGCCTTTTGTTGCGCGGCTGTTTCGATCAGATCGTTGCGGATTTCGATGAGTGTATGCAGGCGCCCGGTACGCAAACCATGCCGGTGCAATGCATCCTCGGGTAGGTGCCCATGATAGGGTTCATTCACGCCGACGCAAAGGTTTTCCTCGGCGTTTAGGGCAGTGATCAGCGCGCGAGACAGCCTGTCGTCTGTATCGGAAAACAGGACGCTGATTTCCCATGGTCGGGGCGCGCGGCCTTTGAGCTGAGGCGTGAAGGAGTGAATGGCAACGATCGCCGCGTCGGGCGTGGCGTTGATCGTTTGTGCCAGCGTGTCGTGATAGGGGCGGTGATAGAGGGCGAGCCTCCGCTCACGTTCTGCTTCGGTGGCGTGGCGGTTGGCGGGTATGATCGAGCCGTCGTAGAGGCGCATCATAAGCGTTGGGTCGTCCTCCCCTCGGTTGGGATCAATCACCAAGCGCGAATAGGTCGACAACACGGCAGGCGCGTTTAGATGCACAGCCAAGTGGCGGGTAACACCGGCGGCCCCCACATCGTAGGCGATATGCCGCCCCATGTCTGTTTCGGGCAGGCCGAGGCAGCCGATTTCTTCGGGGATACGGTTGCTTGCATGGTCACACGTGATAACCCACCGGGCAGTCGCCGGACCGGGAAGCGTTTCGTAAGGCGGGGAGAGGGCTCTTGTCATAGGGCTGATATAAAGGTCTTCTATGGCGGTGACCAGTTGTGCCTGACCCAGACTTCGGGCATTAAAGCGGTAATGTTTGCGCTAACATTTTGATGTGTTGGCCGTGGATGAGACGAAATTAGAAGGAACGAGCAGAATGCGCCGGCATCGGAATGTGAAAATCGTGGCTACTTTGGGGCCCGCATCCAACGACTATCAGACGATTAAGGCGTTGTTTGAGGCGGGCGCGGATGTGTTCCGCCTGAACATGAGCCATGGTGATCATTCTGAGATCCGGGCGCGCCACGCGATGATCCGAGATCTGGAGCGTGATACCGGCCGGCCCATCGCGATCCTTGCGGATTTGCAGGGGCCAAAGCTGCGGTGCGGTGTGTTTGCAGGCGATAGCGCCGAGATTGAAGCCGGTGCGCCGTTTCGATTTGATCTGAGCGATGCGCCCGGCGATGCGACCCGTGTTCAGCTGCCCCACCCCGAGATTTTTGAAGCCCTTCGTCCTGGTGCCACGTTGCTGGTGAACGACGGCAAACTGCGGCTTACGGTTGATGATTGCGGGCCCGATTTCGCACAATGCACTGTTGTGATCGGCGGTACGATTTCGAACCGCAAGGGTGTGAACGTGCCTGATGTGGTACTGCCCTTGGCTGCGTTGTCCGAAAAAGACCGCAGCGATCTTGAGTTCGTATGTGAGTTGGGCGTCGATTGGTTGGCGCTGTCGTTCGTGCAACGCGCGGCCGACGTGGATGAAGCGCGCGACTTGGCGAAAGGCCGGGCCGCACTGCTGTCGAAGATCGAAAAGCCCGCCGCCGTAGAAGCATTTGAAGAAATCCTTGCCGCGTCTGACGGCATCATGGTGGCGCGCGGTGATCTTGGCGTTGAACTGCCGGTGCAGGCCGTGCCCCCGATTCAAAAACGCCTTGTGCGTCGCTGTCGGAGCGCGGCAAAGCCCGTGATCGTTGCGACCCAGATGCTGGAGAGTATGATCGACAGCCCCATGCCCACGCGGGCCGAGGTGTCGGATGTGGCGCAGGCCATCTATGAGGGCGCGGACGCCATTATGCTGAGCGCGGAATCTGCCGCAGGATCGTACCCGCTAGAGGCAGTCAGCACGATGAACAACGTGGCTGTTGAGGTTGAAAGCGACCCAACCTACCGCGAGATTATTGAGGCGAGCCGCACCGCCACGCGCACCACAACGGCCGACGGGATCGTGGCCGCGGCGCGTGAAATCGCGGAAACCACCGACATCAAGGCGATCTGTTGCTTCACGCACTCGGGTACGACGGCGGTTAAGGTGGCTCGTGAACGGCCGCGCGTGCCGATCATCGCGTTGACCCCATTCGCCAACAGCGCCCGGCGCATTTGCCTGACGTGGGGCGTGCACACCGTCATCAGCCATGAGGTCGAGCGGTTCAAGCTGGCGGTTGTATCAGCGGTGCGGGCCGCAAAAACGGCGGGCTTTGCAGAGGAGCAGGATCAGGTCGTCGTGACCGCCGGGATCCCGTTCAACCAAGTCGGTTCGACCAACATTCTGCGCGTCGCGCCTTGTGACGAAAAGCTGATCTACGCAGGCGAGGGTGACTGAGCTACCGCCCATCGGTGACCCGGGACTGTTCATCGTTTTGATGACGGTGCTGATGGCGCTGGGGGCATCAAGCGTCATGTCCGGCTGGGCCGAGCGTCGGTTTCCGTGGCTTGGCGTGTTGGTCACGATCGTCGCCTCATGCGGGTTTGCATGGGTCGGATCGCAAGAGGGAATCGCGCTGGACACGATCCCGGTGGCCTTTGTGGAAATCCTTGCGCGATTGATCCGGTAGGATCGTGCGCATTGGGCTTGCCAAACCTTCTGTGTCTCCGTAAAGGAGGCGTTCTAATCCGCGAGACCGGCGCAAGTGGCATGCCGAGTCGCGCGGCAACACGTATCCGATAGGAGACCGAAATGCCCAAGATGAAGACGAAATCGAGCGCCAAAAAGCGCTTCAAGATGACCGCCTCCGGGAAGGTCAAAGCTGGTCAGGCAGGCAAACGCCACGGCATGATCAAGCGCACCACCAAATTCATCCGTGACGCCCGTGGCACCACGACCCTGTCCGCTCCTGACGCACGTATCGTCAAGAGCTACATGCCCTACGACCGCTAAGCAGGAGTTCGAGATATGAGCCGCGTTACATCTGGTAAAGTCACCCACGCCCGTCACAAGAAGGTCATCAAGGCCGCCAAAGGTTATTACGGTCGCCGTAAGAACGCCTTTCGGACTGCTACGCAGGCGGTCGACAAAGCGAACCAATACGCCACACGCGACCGTAAGAATCGCAAGCGCAATTTCCGCGCGCTGTGGATCCAGCGGATCAACGCCGCTGTTCGTTCGCACGACGAGAGCCTGACATACTCCAAGTTCATCAACGGTCTGGCGAAAGCTGGCATCGAAGTTGACCGGAAAGTACTGGCCGACCTCGCCGTTCACGAGCCCGACGCGTTCGGTGCGGTTGTGGACCAAGCGAAAGCTGCATTGGCCTAAGCCGATCTAGTAATAGTTTTTAAAAGGCCCCCGCGGAAACGTGGGGGCCTTTTTGTTTTGTCCAGTTTGAGCAAGACATACGGACAGGACGAGCGTAGGTGTGATACACGGGGCGTCGATCATAACTGATACTCAGTTCTAGGTTCGGGACGCGCCGATCTGAAAGGAGTGACGATCATCACCGATCTCTCTCAAATAATTTATGTATCTCAGCCCTTCGGATATGATGCAGCCATTCTCAGCAATATTCTGCTCGATGCCCGCCGCTGTAACGAACGCGATGGTGTCACGGGCGCTTTGGTCTGCCGTCATGATATTTTCTTACAGCTGCTTGAAGGTCCCACCGCAGAGGTTGAGGCAACCTATGCCCGCATCCTCCGTGATGATCGGCATGTGAGCCCCCGCAAACTGGTCTCTCGGTCGATTTCACGCAGGATGTTTGCGGATTGGGCGATGCTGCATGATCCGGCCAAATCCCTCATTTGGTCCCGACAAGAGATAGCTGATGGAGCGCTGGATAGGGCGACGCCATCCGATGTCATCAAAGTGTTCGAAGCTTTGGCGGAGAATGTGGAGCGGGCAGCAGACACTTAGAAAGCCCTTCAAGCTCTTGTTTCAGGCGACTTTGGCTGGGGCATACGGAATCCACATTCGACTAGCTTCAAAAAAAGCTCCCGCACGGATGCAGGCGCTTTCTCGGTGATCAAGCGCGCTGATGCGGTGACTAAAAGTCGAAAATCTCGCTCAAGAAGCTGTCGCGTTTTTTCTTTCTGGGGCGCTCTTCATAGCCTTGGTTGTAGCCACGTGGTGGCCGAGGGCTGGCGGTGGCTGCGGCGGGGATGCTGCGTTCGATGATTTTGTCTAACTCGCCGCCATCAAGCCACACGCCACGACACTGCGGGCAATAGTCAATTTCGACCCCATTGCGATCTGACATCATGAGTCGAGTACCGTCTACTGGGCATTGCATAGCGTCTAAGTCTTTTCCAGATTTAGGGTTTGGAGTGGCCTGCAGAATGGCATCAGCGAAACCAATATGCGTGCGATAGGGTGGCTAAATCCCTGTGAGTGTTAGGTGCATGTGCAGCTCAGTGGTGGGAGCATTCTGAACGCGGCGCGTCCCCGACCCTTGCGCCTAACCTTCATCCCCGGTAGCACGCTCATCAGCCAATCCGGAGACGTCTGATGCAAGAGTTGCGCGACACATACCTGACCCAAATCGCGGCCGCCGCCGATGAAGCCGCGCTGGAGGCCATCCGCCTCGCCGCTGTCGGCAAAAAGGGCGAGATCGCTCTGAAAATGCGCGAACTGGGTAAGATGACAGCTGAGGAACGGCAAGTTGCCGGGCCCGCGCTCAACGCTCTCAAGAATGAGGTCAACTCGGCCATCGCTGCCAAGAAGGCCGCTTTGGCGGATGCCGCGCTCGATGAGCGTTTGCGCAGCGAATGGCTGGATGTGACGTTGCCGGCGCGCCACGCACGTCAGGGTTCGATCCACCCGATCAGCCAAGTGACCGAAGAGGTCACCGCGATTTTTGCTGACATGGGGTTCTCTGTGGCCGAAGGGCCGCAGGTCGAGACCGATTGGTATAACTTTGACGCCCTGAATATTCCCGGCCACCACCCTGCGCGCGCCGAGATGGACACGTTCTACATGGCGCGTGCGGAGGGTGATGACCGCCCACCCCATGTGCTGCGCACCCACACCAGCCCCGTACAAATCCGCTCGATGGAGAAACAGGGCGCGCCCATTCGGGTGATTTGCCCCGGTCGCGTGTATCGCGCCGACTACGACCAAACCCACACGCCGATGTTCCATCAGGTTGAGGGTTTGGCGATTGATACCGACATCTCGATGGCGAACCTAAAATGGTGCCTTGAAGAGTTCGTGAAGGCCTTCTTTGAGGTGGATGATGTTGAGCTGCGCTTCCGCGCCTCGCATTTCCCCTTCACCGAACCGTCGGCTGAGGTGGATATCCGGTGTTCATGGGAAGGTGGCCAGTTGAAGGTGGGTGAGGGCGATGATTGGCTCGAAATCCTCGGCTCTGGCATGGTCCACCCCAAGGTGCTGCAGGCCGGTGGGATCGACCCGAGCGTCTATCAGGGTTTTGCATTTGGTGTCGGCATTGACCGGATTGCGATGTTGAAATACGGCATTCCCGACCTGCGCGCGTTCTTTGATAGCGACCTGCGGTGGTTGCGGAACTATGGGTTTGCATCGCTGGATGCGCCCAGTCTGCACGCGGGCCTTAGCCGCTAAGGTGACACGCGCCGCCTGACGCCTATGTCTATGGGCATCAGGACAAGGGGTGGGAAATGAAGCTGCGCGGATGGTTGGTCACTGGGTTGGTCGTTTGCATCGTGTTAGCGCACGTGGCTTTGTGGCGCTCTGGGATGGACACCTCGACCAAGCTGGCCTTCACCGTTTTGAACACCATCGGTTGGACCATCGTCCTTGCGCCTATCTTGCTGGTGGACAAATGGCTCGATGCCAAGCGTGGACATAACCAAGACCGTGATTGATGGCCAGCAAGGGGCGGTCAATCAGACAATTTCCACCGCCCAAGCGGCGCGTTTGTGCAGCAGGTCTTTCCCCTGTGCGGCCAATGGGCTAAGCACGCCGCGACTTGGCTTAAATTCATAAGGCACGCCCCATGAAATTCACGCTCTCGTGGCTTAAAAGCCACCTCGACACCAATGCCACTCTGGATGAGATCGTTTACGCGCTCACGGACCTTGGGCTTGAAGTGGAGGGCGTTGAGGATCGCGGCGCCAAGCTGGCTGATTTTACCATCGGCAAAGTGATTTCAGCCGAAAAGCATCCCGATGCGGATCGCCTGCGCGTGTGTCAGGTCGAAACGGACGAAGGTCTAAAGCAGATCATCTGCGGCGCGCCCAACGCGCGTGAGGGCATCACGGTCGTGGTCGCCAAGCCCGGGGTTTATGTGCCCGGCATTGATATCACGATCGGCGTGGGCAAAATCCGCGGGATCGAGAGCTTTGGCATGATGGCCTCCGAGCGGGAGATGGAGCTGAGCGATGAGCACGATGGCATCATCGAGCTGCCCTCCGGTGACGTGGGTGATCGGTTTGTTGATTGGCTCGCAGCGAATGATCCGGCCAAAGTTGATCCCGTCATTGAGATTGCAATCACGCCGAACCGCCCAGATGCACTGGGTGTGCGCGGGATTGCCCGTGACCTTGCGGCCCGTGGTCTTGGTACGATGATCGCACGCGATGTGACGCCTGTGGCTGCGACGTTTGCTGCTGACATGGCCGTTAGCATTGATGACGATACGCTCGATGGCTGTCCGCTGTTTACGGGCCGTCTGATCCGGGGCGTGAAAAATGGCCCTTCGCCGGAGTGGTTGCAGGATATGCTGCGCGCCATCGGCCTACGCCCGATTAACTTCCTCGTCGATGTGACGAACTTTTTCACCTACGATCTGAACCGCCCACTGCACGTGTTCGATGCAGATAAAGTCGCGGGCAACCTGCGGGTGCATCGCGCTGCGGGCGGCGAAGAGATCGTTGCGCTGGACGACAAAACCTACACGCTGCAATCTGGCCAAATGGTCATCTCGGATGACAACGCGGCCGAAAGCATTGCCGGCGTTATGGGCGGCGCAGCCACCGGTTGCTCGGACGAAACGGTTAACGTGTTCGTCGAAAGCGCCTATTGGGATCCGGTGCAAATCGCCTACACGGGGCGCGCGCTCAAGATCAATTCGGATGCACGCTATCGGTTTGAGCGTGGGATTGACCCGGCCTTTACGGCTGAGGGTCTTGAGCATGCGGTGCGGATGATTGTGGATCACGCGGGTGGTGAAGTGTCTGAGGTGATCAGCGCGGGCGCGGTGCCGGATGTGGCGCGCGCCTACAAGCTGGATACCGATCGTGTGCAAAGCCTCGTGGGGATGGAAATCCCCGCTGAAACGCAGCGCGCGACATTGGAAGCCCTTGGCTTTGTGCTGGAAGGTGACATGGCCCATGTCCCATCGTGGCGGCCTGATGTTCGGGGCGAAGCGGACCTTGTGGAAGAGGTGGCGCGGATCGCGTCGCTTACGAAACTTGTGGGCAAGCCGATGTCGCGGGTGGCGGGTGTGCCCAAGCCGGTCCTGACGCCAATGCAGCTGCGCGAGCGCGCGGCGCGGCGGACGATCGCGGCGCTTGGGTATAACGAATGTGTCACCTACAGCTTTATCGACGCGGATGCGGCCAAGGTGTTTGAGGGCGGCACAGACGCGACGAAGCTAGAAAATCCGATCAGTTCTGAGATGAGCCATCTACGCCCTGCGCTGTTGCCCGGGCTGTTGCAGGCTGCGGCGCGCAACCAAGCACGCGGCTATATGGATTTGGCTTTGTTCGAAGTGGGCGCTGCGTTCCAAGGTGGTGAGCCCGGTGAGCAGCACGTATTGGCAACCGGGCTTTTGGTTGGCCATTCCGGCCCCAAAGACCTGCGTGGAGAGCGGCGCGGCGTTGATGTGTTTGACGCGAAAGCGGACGCCGAAGCTGTTCTAAGTGCGATTGGTGCCCCTGCCAAAGTGCAAATCCTGCGCGGTGCGCCCTCGTGGTGGCATCCGGGACGCTCGGGTAAGATGTGTCTTGGCCCGAAAAAGGTCATGGCGGAGTTCGGTGAAATCCACCCCAAAGTGCTAGATGCGCTGGATGTGAAGGGGCCTGCGGTCGGCTTTACCGTATACCTCGCAGAGCCGCCTTTCCCTAAAGCGAAATCCACGACGCGTCCTGCGTTGAAGCTGCGTGACTTGCAGGCGGTGGAGCGTGATTTCGCGTTCGTGGTAGATGCTGAGGTTGAGGCGCTGACGCTCGTGAATGCGGCTGCTGGTGCTGATAAGGCTCTGATCGAAGACGTTCGCGTGTTCGATGAATTCATCGGTGGCGCGTTGGGTGAGGGTAAGAAATCCCTTGCAGTAACTGTGCGCTTGCAGCCCACAGATGCGACCTTGACGGAAAAAGATATCGAGGCCGTGTCGGAGAGGGTGATCGCAAAGGTATCCAAGGCGACTGGAGGCGTGCTGCGCGGCTGATGTCTGGTTCTGGCTGATGGGGGAGGTGCCTCCGGCGGGGATATTTGTGAACCAAAGAAGCGGAGGAAGTTTAAGATGACGTTGAAGGTTTATTTGTCGGGCGAAATTCATACCGATTGGCGCGAGCAGATCACGGAAGGGGCTGCTGCGTTGGATGTGACGTTTGAGAGCCCGGTGACGGATCACGATGCAAGCGACGATTGCGGTGTCGCGGTTTTGGGTGCGGAGCCGAACAAGTATTGGCACGATCATAAGGGCGCGATGGTTAATGCGATCCGGACCCGCAAGGGTATTTCGGATGCCGATGTCGTCGTTGTGCGGTTTGGTGAGAAATACAAGCAGTGGAACGCCGCGTTTGATGCAGGGTATGCCGCAGCGTTGGGGAAATCACTGATCATTCTGCACGGGGCGGAACATCAGCACCCTCTGAAAGAGGTGGATGCCGCGGCGCTTGCGGTGTGTGAAGAGCCGCGGCAAGTGGTCGAAATCTTGAACTACGTGTTAACTGGAAAGTTGCCCGGTTAACGTGGCTTAGCCGTCGCGGTCGGGCACGTTGAGCCCGACTTGCACGGCGGGACGGGCAAGAAATCGCTCAAGATATGCGATAAGGGCTGGGTGGTTCTCCCACCCGAGAGTGTCCTTTACGCCATAGAAATCGAGCGCGCGTAGCCAAGGCGCGATTGCCATATCAGCGATGGAATACTCCCCTGCAATCCAGTCGCGTGTGCTTAGCTCAGCCTCTAACACTGCTAAAAGCCGCTTACCTTCGTCGACGTAGCGCTGCCGGGGGCGGGGGTCTTCTATCTGCGCGCCTGCGAATTTGCTGAAGTAACCAAGCTGACCAAACATGGGACCAAGACCACCCATCTGGAACATGAGCCACTGTGTGATGAGGGCCTTTTCAGGAGGTGTGTTTCCGCCGAACTTTTCCGACTTTTCAGAAAGGTACAGGAGGATTGCGCCGCTTTCGAATAGTGCGGTTTCGGTTTCGGGATCAATGATCGCTGGGATTTTGTTGTTGGGATTGAGCGCGAGGAACTCGGGGCTTTTGACATCGCTGTCGGAAAGAGTGACGAGATGCGGTTCGTAAGGGATGCCCATTTCTTCGAGTGCGATGGATACTTTGACCCCGTTGGGTGTGGGAAAAGAATAGAGTTGCAATTTAGACGGATCAGATGCGGGCCAGCGTTTGTTAATGGGGTGGTTTGTAATGAACGACATGAGTGTCTCCTTGGGTTGGAACTACACCTAGCCTCTTTTTCTTGGGACAAAAGGCGTGACACCTGTGCGTTTTTGGACAGAGTAGTATGCGGTGGTGTTTGGGGAACACGAACAGCGCCGTTGCATTGTGAGCAAAAGGGATAGGGAAAAGATGCTTAACGAATTCAAAGAATTCATTGCCAAAGGCAACGTCATGGACATGGCGGTGGGGATTATCATTGGTGCCGCGTTTACTGCGATTGTGACCTCATTGGTCGGGGATTTGATTAATCCTCTGATTGCGCTCTTTACTGGGGGGATCGATTTCTCGGGTTGGTTCTACTCGCTCGATGGGGAGACATATGCATCCTTGAGCACCGCGCAGGAAGCAGGCGCACCGGTCTTTGCTATCGGGAATTTCATCATGGCGGTGATCAATTTCCTGATCGTGGCTTTTGTTGTGTTCATGTTGGTTAAGACTGTGAACCGCGTGAAAGCTGCTGCGGAAAAAGAGCCTGAGGTCAAAGAAGAGGCGCCTAAGGGGCCTTCTGAAATCGATGTTCTTTTGGAAATTCGGGACGCCTTGGCTAAACAAAAGGCCAGTTGAGCCAAAAGCCAATTAAGCAAAAGGCCCGCCAATCCGGCGGGCCTTTTCTATTTCAACTATGATGTTTTGCAATTAAGCGGCCAAGATCGAGCTTGGATCGACGCTTGCGAGGTTCAGCGCCTCGCCCACTGCGGCATAGGTTAGTTTGCCGGCATGTACGTTCAGTCCGTTGCGCAGGTGCGGATCTGCGAGGCAGGCCTCGCGCCAGCCTTTGTTGGCCAAGGCGATCATGAACGGCATCGTGGCATTGCCGAGAGCGATGGTCGATGTACGGGCAACCGCGCCAGGCATGTTGGCCACGCAGTAGTGCATGATCCCGTCCACGTCATAGATTGGGTCGGCGTGGGTCGTCGCGCGGGATGTTTCAAAGCAACCGCCTTGGTCGATTGCGACGTCCACGATGGCCGCACCCGGCTTCATGGTGGATAGTTGTGCCCGCGATACCAGTTTGGGGGCCGCAGCGCCGGGCACGAGAACCGCTCCGATAACCAGGTCAGCCTCTGCGACCAGCTCGGCGGTGTTCCCGGAGGATGCGTAGCGCGTGCGGAACACAGAGCCGAACGCATCATCAAGATACCGCATCCGGTCAAGCGACATGTCCAGCACGGTCACATCCGCGCCCATACCGGCCGCGATGCGGGCCGCGTGGGTGCCCACAACGCCGCCACCGATCACGGCTACCTTTGCAGGGCCCACGCCGGGTACGCCGCCTAGCAGAACGCCGCGGCCACCGTTGGCCTTTTGCAGTGTGTAGGCGCCGACTTGTGGGGCCAAACGTCCCGCCACTTCGGACATGGGCGCCAGCAGGGGCAGGCCGCCGCGTGCGTCGGTGACGGTTTCATAGGCGATGCAGGTCGCGCCGGATTTCAGCAGGTCGTGGGTCTGCTCGGGGTCGGGTGCGAGGTGCAGGTAGGTGAACAGAAGTTGGTCCTCGCGCAACATCGCGCGCTCAACCGCTTGGGGTTCTTTGACCTTTACGATCATGTCGGCTGTCGAAAAGATTTCTTCTGCGGTGTCAGCCATGCGTGCGCCAGCGGCCACATAGTCGGCATCTGCAAAACCTGCGCCTGTACCGGCACCGGTTTGGATCACGACTTCGTGCCCATGACGGACGGCTTCCATGGCCGCAGCGGGCGTCATGCCGACGCGGAATTCTTGGGGTTTGATCTCTGTGGGGCAGCCGATGAGCATTGTGATGTTCTCCCTAAACGCATCGTTGGATCTCGTTGCTCGCACAATAGGAGAGGCCGAAGGCAATTGCTTTGAATTGATCGGCGTGTCAGGATAGTTAAACGCAATATTTTTGCGTTATACGTTATTTAATCGGGATCAAATGTTGTGAATGAAGAAATGGACGCAATTGATCGTCGTCTGCTGACATGTTTGCAGCGGGATGGACGAATCTCCATGCAGGCATTGTCCGAGATCGTGCATTTATCCCCCTCCGCGTGCCATCGGCGTATTCAGCGGTTGGAAAAGGCGGGGGTAATCCGAGACTATGTTGCTCTCACGAATGCGCGAAGACTTGGGCGCTCAACCACGGTGTTTGTAGAGATCAGCCTTAGCGGGCAGGCGGATGAGTTGTTGGATCGGTTCGAGAAAGAGGTCGCGTTGATCCCCGATGTGCTGGAATGCCACCTGATGACCGGGCGCTATGATTACTTGCTCAAGGTCGTCGCCAAAGACACCGAGGATTTCGCGCGCATTCACCGGCAATCGCTTGCGCGGCTGCCCGGGGTTGCGCAGTTGCAGTCCAGCTTTGCCCTCAAGACGGTATTCAAAACCACCGCCATCCCTGTGGATTGAGCCCTCAGTCCTAGACCTCCTCAACCATCGACACACCGGGCAGCGATTTTAGCGCGCCTTTGATTTGGGGCGACACGGGGAAGGGTTCAGGCAGGATCACCTCAACCTCGCCGGGCAGATCAGGAGCCATCAGGCACAGGTGCACTGGCGCACGCCCTTTGGTTTTGCTCTCAGTTTTCATCCGCTCCAACAGGTTCGCGACAGAGCTAACCGCCTCAGTCTGATCGACGAATACACGCAGCCCCATGGGGCCTTGGCCCATTTCGACCACGTCATCCACGGGTGTCACACCGCGCGCGAGCAGCTTGAGCTGGTCGGCCTCCAACGTGGCCTCAACCTGTACGGTGATACGATTGCCCGTCTCAAGGTGGTCGCGTGATGCCTCAAGTGTGTCTGAGAACATCGTCGCCTCAAACTGACCGGTCAGGTCGCTGAGTTGGATAAACGCAAAGCGGTTGCCCTTGGCGGATTTGCGTTCCTGCCGTCCGGCCACAACACCGGCCATTCGTGCCACCAACGGGCCGCCACGGGTCAAATCCATGATCTCGGCCAAGGTTTTGACGTCCTTGCGGCGCAGCGCGGGCATGTAGTCATCCAGAGGGTGCCCGGACAGATAGAAGCCGATAGCTTTGAATTCCTCTGCCAAACGCTCTGCGGGCAGCCAATCGTTCAGCTCACGCATACGCGGTTCGGGCAGGTCGTCGCCCGCTTCCCCAAAGAGCGAGACTTGGTTCGACGCGCGCTGCTCATGGATCGCGGCGGAATACCCGACCAACCCGTCCAGATTGGCCAGTACGCGGGCGCGGTTGGCATCGATTTCATCAAACGCCCCAGCCCGCGCGAGCATTTCAAGCGGGCGTTTGCCGACCCGCTTGAGGTCCACACGGCGGGAAAAGTCGTACAGTGTGGCAAAGGGTTTGCCATCGCGCCCCTTAACGACAAGCTCCATCGCATCCACGCCGACGTTCTTCAGCGCGCCCAGCCCATAGATCAGGTGCCCCTCCCGGGAGGAAAACCGCGCATCCGAGCGGTTCACGCATGGCGGCACAATCGTCAGGCCAAGCCCGCCCCGTTCGCTGGGCTTGCGGACCTCTTCGGCATAAACCGACAGCTTATCCGTCAGGTGGATATCGCAGTTCATCACACCGGCCATGAACTCAACCGGGTGGTTCGCCTTAAGCCATGCCGTCTGATAGCTGACCACCGCGTAGGCGGCGGCGTGCGATTTGTTAAAGCCGTAGTTGGCGAACTTATCGAGCAGGTGCCACACCTCAAGGGCCTTGGCCTTGTCGACGCCATTCTTGGCCGAGCCTTCGAGGAACTTGGGGCGCTCGGCGTCCATCGCCTCTTGGATCTTTTTACCCATAGCGCGGCGCAACAGGTCGGCGCCGCCAAGGCTGTAGCCGGCCATTTCCTGCGCGATCTGCATCACCTGTTCCTGATAAACGATGATGCCCTGCGTCTCATCTAGGATGTGGTCGATTGACGGGTGTAGCTTGTCGCGTTCGCTCTTGCCGTTCTTGACCTCACAGAACTTGGGGATGTTCTCCATCGGGCCGGGCCGGTACAGCGCAACAAGCGCGATGATATCCTCGATGCAGTCGGGTTTCATGCGCCGCAGCGCGTCCATCATGCCGCTCGATTCCACCTG
Source organism: Thalassobacter stenotrophicus (assembly GCF_001458315.1). Classification (GTDB taxonomy): domain Bacteria; phylum Pseudomonadota; class Alphaproteobacteria; order Rhodobacterales; family Rhodobacteraceae; genus Thalassobacter; species Thalassobacter stenotrophicus. The sequence continues at coordinate 210,058 of NZ_CYRX01000033.1, forward strand.
AAACACGGCAACAGTGCGCGCGTCGGAATACAGCTTGTAGCTGGCTTCATCATCCAAGGGGATCGCGTTGATGTCGCCCTCAGTGCCGGGCGCGGGCACGTATAGCTCGGTCCCATCCGCGCCAAGGTGGATCTCGCGTCCCTGCGCATGGATGATCTCAATCGCGTTTTCGATAACGGTCAGGGTCTTTAGACCCAGAAAGTCGAACTTCACCAACCCGGCCTGCTCAACCCATTTCATGTTGAACTGGGTGGCGGGCATGTCCGAGCGGGGGTCTTTATAGAGCGGTACAAGCGCGTCCAGCGGACGGTCCCCGATCACAACACCGGCGGCGTGGGTCGACGCGTTCCGCAACAGCCCCTCAACCTGCTGGCCGTAGTTCAGCAAGCGTGCCACGACTTCCTCGTCACGGGCGGCCTCGCGCAGGCGCGGCTCATCGGCCAGCGCCTTTTCGATGGACACAGGCTTCACGCCCTCCACCGGGATCATCTTGGACAGACGATCCACCTGACCATAAGGCATCTGAAGCACCCGGCCCACATCACGCACCGCAGCCTTGGACAGAAGCGCACCAAAGGTGATGATCTGGCCCACTTTGTCCCGGCCATATTTCTCCTGCACGTATTGGATCACCTCCTCGCGGCGATCCATGCAAAAGTCGATGTCGAAGTCGGGCATCGATACCCGCTCAGGGTTCAGGAACCGCTCAAACAGTAGCGAATACCGCAGCGGATCAAGGTCAGTAATCGTTAGCGCATAAGCCACGAGCGACCCCGCGCCCGACCCCCGGCCCGGCCCCACGGCGATGCCCTGATCTTTGCCCCACTGGATAAAGTCGGCAACGATCAGGAAATAGCCCGGAAAGCCCATGCCCTCGATGATGCCCAACTCAAAGTCGAGCCGCGCTTGGTATTCCTCAAGCGTGGCGGCATGGGGGATCACCGCGAGCCGCTTTTGCAGGCCCTCATTGGCCATCCGGCGCAGTTCGGCGACCTCATCATCGGCAAATTTGGGCAGGATCGGGTCACGCTTGTAGGATTTGAAGGCACACCGCTTGGCGATCTCCAGAGTGTTTTCGATCGCCTCAGGCAGGTCCGCAAACAGGGTGACCATCTCGGACTGCGATTTGAAGTAATGCTCCGCGGTTAGCCTGCGGCGGTTAGCCTGCTGATCGACATATGCCCCCTCCGAGATACAGATCAGCGCGTCATGCGCCTCGTACATCTCGGTTTTGGGGAAATAGACATCGTTGGTCGCGACCAGCGGCAGGTCGTGGGCATAGGCCAGCTCGACCGTCTCTGCCTCGGTCGGGTGAACACCACCGTGGCGTTGCAATTCAACATACAAACGGGTGCCAAAAGCGGCCTTGAGGCGTGTCAGCAGCGCCTCGGCCTTGGGCATTTGCCCCCCGTCAATCAGCCGTCCCAAGGCCCCATCCGGCCCACCGGTTAGGCAAATCACCCCAGCGGCGTATTTTTCCAACTCATCCACCGTCACCTGCGGCAGCATCTCGGGCCGCTCAAGGTACAGGCATGAGTTCAGCTTCATCAGGTTTTCATAGCCCAGCTCGGATTGGGCCAGCAAAACCATCGGCGCAGGGTTACGCGGCTTCTGGCCGGGCTCGGCGGGATCATACATCACATCGAACTGACAGCCGATAATCGGCTGCACGCCCGCCTTGCTCAAGCCCTCTGAGGCCTCAAGTGCAGCGAACATGTTGTTCGTATCGGTGATCGCCACGGCAGGCATCTCAGCCATCTCACACAGACCCGGCAGCTTCTTTAGCCGCACAGCTCCTTCCAAAAGTGAGTATTCCGTGTGCAAACGTAGGTGAATGAATCGCGGTTTTTGTGCCATGCCGCCACCATATGTAGGGTGCGCCCCTTGGAAAAGCGTGAAAGCACTTGCAAGAAGCCCAAACGCCCGCTTTCCTGTGGGCAGTTCCTCCCGCGCTCTCTACGCCGCATCGACAGCGCACAACCGGAGGTCATTAACCGAGTAACGCGGCGGGCATATAATATGGAGATCACGTTTCTTCTGAACGGAGAAACCACCCGGGTTTCGGTAAGCGACCCGACGGTTACACTGCTTGATTGGCTCCGCGAGGACCGCGGCCTGACCGGCACCAAAGAGGGTTGCAACGAAGGCGATTGCGGCGCCTGTACGGTCATGGTGGCAGACCCCCAAGGCGCACGCGCATTAAACGCCTGCATCCTGTTTTTACCACAGATCGATGGCAAAGCCGTCACAACAGTCGAGGGCCTCGCCGCCCCAGATGGCACACCCCACCCGGCTCAAAACGCTCTCGTCACCCATCACGGCAGTCAATGCGGCTTTTGCACACCCGGTTTTGCGGTCTCGATGGCCACAACTCATGCCAACGGCGCGACGGATCACGACGACCAACTCGCTGGTAACCTCTGCCGCTGTACCGGGTACGTGCCGATCCTGCGCGCCGCCAAATCCATCGAAAACGCCCCCGTTCCCCCCCACATCAAACCTCTCTTTGGTTCCGAAATATCCCGGGGGGAGGCGGATAGCCGGGGGGCAGAGCCCCCATATGCTCACCCCGAAACAATCGATGCGTTGGCCGAGTGGTACGCCGCTCACCCCAAAGGCACTCTGATCGCGGGTGCCACCGACGTCGGGCTGTGGGTGACCAAACAACATCGCTCATTAGGGCCTGTGGCCTTTTTGAACCGCTGCGCAGACCTCCAAGAAATCTCCATTAATGATAGCGAAATCCGGATCGGTGCGGGCGTAACCCTGCGCGATTTACGGCCCGTGATGGCGCGCTACCATCCCGCCTTCGCGGAGATGATCCGCCGCTACGGCTCTGAGCAAGTGCGGGGTGCTGCAACCATCGGCGGCAATATCGCGAACGGCTCGCCTATCGGCGATAGCCCGCCCGCGCTTATCGCGCTTGGGGCCACGTTGCATTTGCGGCACGAAAACACCCGCCGCAGCCTCCCGCTTGAGGATTTCTTCATCGAATACGGTAAACAAGACCGCGCACCCGGTGAATTCGTTGAGGCTGTCAGCATTCCGCGCCAACCCGATACCCTGCATGTCTACAAACTGTCTAAGCGGTTTGACCAAGACATTTCAGCAGTGTGCGGTGCGTTCAATTTGGTGATCGAAAATGGCCGTGTTGCCTCTGCACGGATCGCGTTTGGGGGCATGGCAGGTACTCCAAAACGGGCCTCGCAGGTGGAGGCTGCTCTCACGGGACAGCCTTGGACCGAGGCAACTGTTGATGCCGCGATCGATGCCTTCGCGCGTGACTTTGATCCGCTATCGGATATGCGAGCCAGTGCGCAGTACAGGCTGAAATCCGCACAAAACATGCTTCGGCGGATCATGGCGGAACATTTAGGTCACCGAACCAACGTGTTGGAGGTCCGACCATGAGCGTTGCCAAACCTCTCCCTCACGATGCAGCCGCGCTTCATGTAACGGGTGCTGCGCGCTACGTAGATGACATCCCCACACCCAAGGGCACGTTGCACATCGCTTTTGCCTTGTCGGACGTGGCTCACGGCAGGTTAAACGGCCTGGACCTAACAGCTGCACGCGCCGCGCAGGGTGTTCACGGCGTTTGGTCAGGCGATGATATTTCGCCCATGCCAGACTGCTCGCCTTCCGTCCATGATGAGCCGCTTTTGTGTACGGGCGAAGTCCAGTTCTTAGGAATGCCGCTGTGTATGATTGTGGCCGATAGCCACCTGAATGCGCGCAGAGCGGCGGCCTTGGTCCGCGCGGATATCACTCCCGCCCAGGCGATCCTCAGTATTGAGGACGCAATGGCTGCCAAAAGCTGGTTTGACGGCGGTCCACGCGTTTATGCCCGGGGTGATCCGGATCCGGCCCTTAAGGCCGCCCCCCACCGGCTGACCGGCGCGATTGAGATGGGCGCGCAGGAGCATTTTTACCTTGAGGGCCAAGCCGCCCTCGCGTTGCCGCAAGAGGGCGGCGATATGGTTGTACACAGTTCAACCCAGCACCCTACGGAAGTGCAGCACAAAGTGGCCCATGCTTTGGGCGTGCCTATGCATGCTGTCCGGGTCGAGGTTCGCCGCATGGGTGGTGGATTTGGCGGTAAAGAGAGCCAAGCTAATGCGCTGGCCATTGCCTGTGCTATTGCCGCGGCCCGCACGGGGCGCCCCTGCAAAATGCGTTATGATCGCGATGACGACTTCATGGTCACGGGCAAACGGCACGATGCGCGGGTCGCTTACGAGGTGGGGTTTGACGATGACGGCCGGTTGCTGGGCGTGCGGTTCACGCATTTCGTCCGCTGCGGCTGGGCCCAGGACCTGAGCCTGCCGGTTGCGGACCGGGCCATGTTGCATGCTGACAATGCCTATTTTCTGCCTGCGGTCGAGATCACGAGTTACCGTCTGCGCACGCATACCCAGAGCGCGACCGCCTTTCGCGGGTTCGGTGGCCCTCAGGGGATGCTTGGGATTGAGCGCGTGATCGAGCATGTCGCCCATCATTTGGCACGCGATCCCTTAGCCGTACGGCGCGTTAATTTTTATGACGAGGCCGGAGGGGCCAGCCCCCCCGGACCCCCCCGGGATATTTCGGAACCAAAGAGAAATACCACGCATTATGGGCAGGAGGTGTCTGATTTCTGTCTAGGTGGGTTGGTTGCTGACCTTGAGGACCGAGCTGGATACGGAGCGCGCCGCGAGGCGGTGGATGCGTGGAATGCGCGTGAGCCGATCTTGAAGCGTGGTCTTGGTTTGACGCCGGTGAAGTTTGGAATTTCGTTTACTTTGACGCATCTCAATCAGGCGGGTGCCTTGGTGCATGTGTATCAAGATGGTTCGGTGCATTTGAACCATGGTGGAACGGAGATGGGGCAGGGATTGTTCCAAAAGGTGGCTCAGGTCGCTGCGCATCGATTTGGTGTTGGTCTAGAGGCAATCAAGATTACCGCCACCGATACCGGCAAGGTGCCAAATACTTCGGCAACTGCGGCCTCTAGCGGGTCTGACCTGAATGGGATGGCGGTGCAGGTGGCGTGTGACAAGATCAAGGCTGCGATTGTAGATTGGTTGGGTGATCCGCAGGCGCGGTTTGTGGATGGTATGGTTATCGCTAAGGGCGAGGCGCGGCCTTTTGCGGAAGTGGTGAATGCGGCCTATCAAGCGCGTGTGCCGCTGTCGGCGACTGGGTTTTACAAGACGCCTGATATCGCCTGGGACCGGGACAAGGGGCAGGGGCGGCCGTTCTATTACTTTGCCTATGGGGCGGCTTTGACGGAGGTCGTTGTTGATACGCTGACCGGTGAGAACCGCATTTTGCGCACGGATATTGTGCATGATGTCGGGGCGTCTTTGAACCCTGCGCTGGATGTGGGGCAGATTGAGGGTGGGTTTGTGCAAGGCGCAGGTTGGCTCACGATGGAAGAGTTGGTCTGGGATGATGCGGGGCGGCTGCGCACCCATGCGCCCTCAACCTACAAAATCCCTGCTGCCAGCGACCGGCCCGCTGAGTTTAACGTGCATCTGTGGGATGGGGCCAACCGTGAGGACACGGTGTATCGATCAAAGGCCGTGGGGGAGCCGCCTTTTATGCTTGGCATGTCCGCGTTGATGGCGCTGTCGGATGCGGTGGCCGCCTGTGGCGATCGTTTTCCTGCGTTGGACGCGCCTGCCACGCCGGAGCGGTTGTTGGCCGCGATTGAGGCTGTCCGGGCATGAGTTTCGACCTTGAGGCGTTGCAAGCCGCACTAGCCCATGCGGGCCGGGTCGTGCGGGTGGTTGTTGCGGATGTGCGCGGCTCGGCGCCGCGTGAGGTAGGGGCGTCGATGCTGATCTGGTCGGATGGGCAGTCCGGCACGATTGGCGGTGGGCAGTTGGAATGGGACGCGACAGAGATTGCGGTGCAAACCCTGCGCGATGGGGCGCCTCGGGTGCGGCGCTTTGCGCTGGGTCCGGAGCTAGGACAATGTTGTGGTGGGGCGGTTCAGATCGCTGCGGTGCTTTATACGCCCGAGAGTGTGCCTGCCCCGGGGATTGTTGCCCAGCCGCTGGAGACAGGCGTTGTGCGTCCGGCCGCGCCACTTGCTCTGCCCGGCATCAAAGGGGGCTGGTTTTTCGAGAGCACGGATGCCCCCGTGACGCCTGTTTGGATTTATGGCGCGGGTCACGTGGGGCGGGCGATTGTTGATGTGCTGAGCCTACAGCCGGGATTCGGTGTGACGTGGGTTGATACTGGGGTTGATCGCTTTCCCGAGGCGCCCAAGGTTCGCTGTTTGCCAGCGCAGGACCCGGCGCGAGCGTTGGGGTTGGCGCCCAAAAACGCCCATCACCTGATCTTGACGTATAGTCATGCGATGGACCTCGCACTGTGTCATGCGGCGCTGGGCCACGGGTTTGCGAGTGCGGGGCTTATCGGATCGCAAACAAAATGGGCGCGCTTTCGCAAACGTTTGCGCGAATTGGGGCATGCTGAGGATGCGATTGCTCGAATTACTTGCCCGATTGGGGATCCAAAGCTTGGACGGCACCCGGAGGCCATTGCGCTTGGCGTTGTCGCTGGCCTAATCTATGCCGCGGCGGCGCACCCGGTCGCAGCAGAGGAATTCACATGAGCCAAACGCCCCTTCTTGACCTGAGCGGTCTGCGCAAGGCCTATCCCGGCGTTGTGGCCAACGACGACGTGACCTTTGCGATCCAGCCCGGTGAGGTCCACGCGCTTTTGGGCGAAAACGGTGCGGGCAAGTCCACGCTGGTCAAGATGATATACGGACTTGTGCGCCCTGACGCGGGCACGATGATGCTGAACGGCACGCCCTTTGCCCCGCCCGAACCGCGTGCCGCACGGGCGGCTGGTGTGGCGATGGTGTTCCAGCATTTTTCGCTGTTTGAGGCGCTGAGCGTGGCGGAGAACGTAGCGCTCGGGATGGAGAACCCGCCCAAGCCAAGCGCACTTGCGGCGCGGATCACGGAAGTGTCGAACACCTATGGTCTGCCACTGGATCCGAACCGTCGGGTTGGTGACCTGAGCGCGGGGGAGCGTCAGCGGGTCGAGATCATCCGTTGCCTTCTGCAAGACCCGCGTCTGTTGATTATGGATGAGCCTACCTCGGTTTTGACCCCGCAGGAGGTAGATATCCTGTTCGCGACCTTGCGCAAGCTGCGTGCGGAGGGGACGGCGATCCTGTATATTTCTCACAAGTTGGAGGAAATCCGCAGCCTGTGTGATGCGGCGACGATCCTGCGGTTGGGCAAGGTCGTGGCCCGGTGCAATCCACGCGAAAAGACGGCCTCGGAGCTGGCTGAGTTGATGGTGGGCACCTCGCTTAAGCCGCCCAAGAGCGGTGGCGCTGCGCCCGGGGATATCATCCTGAAGGCCCAAGACCTGTCGATGCCAAGTGCAAGTGCGTTTGGAACACCGCTGCGCAACATCTCATTTGAGTTGCGGCGCGGAGAGGTGCTGGGCATTGGCGGTGTGGCGGGCAACGGGCAGGATGAATTGCTGATGGCCCTATCGGGGGAGCGGAAGCTGCCCCAAGGGTCGCTCTATTTCGAGGGCGAAGACATCGGGACGCGGCCCGCTGATATGCGCCGCCGGATCGGCGTGCTGAGCGCGCCGGAGGAACGGCTGGGCCACGCGGCAGCCCCGAACATGAGCCTTACGGAAAACGCAGCCCTAACGGCGGCGCGGCGGCAGGGCATGCTGTCACGCGGGTTTGTGAACTGGGGCGCTGCAAAGGGATTTGCCGAAAAGGTTATTGGTGCCTTTGACGTGCGCACGCCGGGGCCAGGTGTGGCTGCACGTGCCCTTTCGGGCGGAAATTTGCAGAAATTCGTGATTGGCCGCGAGGTTATGCAAGCGCCTGAGGTTTTGATCGTGAACCAGCCCACTTGGGGCGTGGATGCTGCGGCTGCGGCCTTTATCCGGCAATCAATGCTCGACTTGGCTGCGAAGGGAACGGGTGTGGTGGTGATCAGTCAGGACCTTGATGAATTGATGGAAATATCCGACCGGTTCGCCGCCCTCAATGAAGGCCGCCTGAGCGCGGAGGTGCCCACGGGTGACCTGACCATGGAGAAGATCGGATTGATGCTAGGTGGCGCGCAGACCACCGCGATGGAACAGGCGTGAGGCTGGGAATTTGAGTATTTTTGGAACAAAGGAGCGGCCGGGTCGTTTTGTGTTGGAGTGCTGGGCTTGATTTGGCTTGAGAAGCGCCCCGCGCCGAGCCGCACTTGGTCGGCGGCCAGCCCGATCGTGGCCGTTTTCCTGACGCTGATTGCGGGCGGCATCATGTTCGCCATTTTGGGCAAGAACCCGTTTGAGGCGCTGCGCACGATCTTTTGGGACCCGCTGTTTCATGAGCAATTCGCGTCGTTTTCGCGGCCGCAATTGTTGGTGAAAGCGGGGCCGTTGATCTTGATCGCGATCGGGCTTTCGTTCGGATTTCGTGCTGGAATTTGGAACATCGGCGCCGAGGGTCAGTACATCATGGGTGCCATCGTAGGCGCGGCCGTTGGGCTGGCGCTGTACCCTTCGGAATCGGTCCTGATCTTTCCGTTGATGGTGGTGGCTGGCGCGCTGGGAGGCTGGGCTTGGGCGATGATCCCGGGGCTTTTGAAGGTGCGCTTTGGGACCAATGAAATCCTTGTGTCGTTGATGTTGGTCTATGTGGCCGAGAACATCCTAGCCTCCGCCGCAGTTGGTTGGTTGAAAAACCCCGATGGTGCGGGATTTCCCGGCTCTCGGAACCTGAGCCAGTGGGAGGCCTCTGCCAACCCTGAGTTGATCGCAGGCACAGGCGCGCATTGGGGTGTCATGGCGGCGGTAATCGCGGTGGTTTTCGCCTATGTCGTTTTTACCAAGCACATCCTTGGGTTCCATATCCGGCTGTCAGGCGAGGCGCCGCGCGCGGCCCGGTTCGCGGGCGTAAACCCGAACTTGTTAGTTCTGGTGTGCCTTGGGTTATCGGGGGCGCTTGCGGGGCTTGCGGGGTTGTTTGAGGTCACGGGGCCTGCGGGGCAGATCGGCATCGATTTTAACGTGGGCTACGGGTTTACCGCGATTATTGTTGCGTTCCTTGGGCGACTTCACCCGATTGGGATTTTGCTTGCGGGGCTGTTGATGGCGCTCACGTACATCGGTGGCGAGCTTGCATCCTTTATGCTGTCGATCCCGGGGGCGGCTATTCAGGCGTTTCAGGGGATGTTGTTGTTCTTCCTTTTGGGGGTGGATGTGGCCACGCATTACCGTGTGCGGTTTGGCCGGAAAGGTGTCGCGTAATGGACCTGTCTTCCATCAATTGGCTTCTTTTGCTGGCCTCTCTCATGGTGGCGGCGACGCCAATTTTGTTGGCGGCCATTGGGGAACTGGTCGTCGAAAAGGCTGGTGTGCTGAACCTTGGGGTTGAGGGCATGATGATCATGGGCGCGGTCTGCGGCTTTATCATCGCGGTCGAAACCGGCTCTGCGCCGCTGGGCTTTGTGGCGGCGGCTGCGGGGGGCGCGCTTTTGTCGATGCTGTTTGGGGTGCTGACACAGTTCTTGATGTCGAACCAAGTGGCGACGGGCCTTGCCCTGACGTTGTTTGGTCTGGGGCTGTCGGCGTTGATGGGCCAAGGCTACATCGGGATCAAGGCGCCGGGCATTGGCAAGCTGGACCTTGGGCCGCTGTCGGACCTGCCGGTGCTGGGCACCATCCTGTTCCGCCACGACGCGATGGTCTATGTGTCCATCGCTATCGTCATCGCGGTGTGGGCGTTTTTGAAATTCACGCGCGGAGGCCTGATCCTGCGCGCGGTCGGCGAGAGCCATGATGCGGCACACGCACTGGGTTACAACGTGATCCGCGTACGGCTGATGGCGATTGCCTTTGGCGGCGGCTGTGCGGGTCTTGGCGGCGCTTACCTGAGCCTTGTGCGCGTGCCCTCATGGACCGAAGGCATGACAGCGGGTGCGGGGTGGATCGCGCTGGCAATTGTGGTATTTGCCAGCTGGAAGGCGGGTCGGATTATCGTGGGTGCCTATCTTTTTGGCGGAATCACGGTTTTGCAGCTCAACCTTCAGGCCGCAGGGGCCAAGATTCCTGTAGAGGTCTTGTCCATGTCGCCTTACCTCATAACTATCATCGTGCTGGTCGTGATCTCGGCGGACCGAAAACGCGCGGCGCACAACGCACCAGCCGATCTTGGCAAATCATTCCATGCCTCTCACTAGGGGCACATCCAACAGGGGGATACCCATGAAACTCACGAAACTTTTGGCCTCGGCCGCACTGGCGGTTGGCCTTGCAACGACCGCATTCGCGGACGGCCACGAGAAAACCAAAGTCGGCTTTGTGTACGTCGGACCCATCGGTGACGGCGGCTGGACCTATCAGCACGATCAGGGCCGTCTTGCTGTCGAAGCTGAGTTCGGCGATGCGGTTGAAACCGTGTTCCAAGAAAGCGTCCCCGAAGGCCCCGACGCCGAGCGTGTGATGACGCAAATGGCGCTGTCTGGTGCGGACATCATCTTTACGACGTCTTTCGGTTACATGGACGCCACCAACAACGTGGCCGCCAAATTCCCAGACATCAAGTTTGAGCACGCGACAGGCTACAAGCGCCTGCACGACAACGTTTCGACCTATGATGCGCGCTTCTACGAAGGCCGCGCCGTTCTGGGCCACATCGCAGGTAACATGACCGAAACCAACAAAATCGGTTACATCGCGTCGTTCCCCATTCCCGAAGTGATCCAAGGCATCAACTCGGCCTATCTGCACGCGTCCAAGGTAAATCCTGACGTCGAGATGGTCGTGATCTGGGCCTACACATGGTTCGATCCCGCCAAAGAAGCCGACGCCGCAAAAGCGATGATCGAGCAAGGCGTTGACGTGATCATGCAGCACACCGATTCCACTGCACCACAGGCCGCCGCACAGGAAGCCAACGCAAACGGTGGCCGCGTGTTCACCTTTGGTCAGGCCTCTGACATGGCTGCATTCGGTCCCAAGCCGCGCATCGCGTCGATCATCGACGATTGGTCGCCCTACTACATCAAGCGCGTTGGCCAGCTGATGGACGGCACGTATGAGCAGACCGCAAGCTGGGGCGGCATGCCCGAAGGCGAAGTGGTCATCGGTGAGATCACAGATGAAGTCCCCGCCTCGGTCAAAGCCGAAGCACTGGCGATGGTTGAGGCCATTTCCAACGGCACATACCACCCCTTCACGGGCCCTATCACCAAGCAAGACGGCACAGTGTTCCTTGCAGAAGGTGAAGTCGCCACGGACGTGCAGCTTGTGACGATGGATTTCTACGTCGAAGGCATCACAGGTGACATCCCGAACTGAGTCGGGTCATGATCTAGCCGCTGAAAATGCGGCGCAATGGGGCGTGTCAGTGAAAACTGGCGCGCCCTTTTGTTTTCGCCAAGCATACAAAAGTATCTAAATCTTCATGTTGTTTCGCGAAACCGGCCCCAACTGAGATATAACTTTTGGATAGGTTGGATCACCTCTTGTTTTGTGTACTGTCCTGGGCGGAATGGATATCGATTTTTTGATTATAGGCGGCGGCATTGCCGGAACCTCCGCAGGCGCCGCGCTGTCTGCGCTCGGCTCCGTTCATCTGTGGGAGGGTGAGACCGCGCTTGGCTATCACGCCTCGGGTCGGTCTGCCGCGCTGTTTGAGGAATCCTATGGCCGTGCGGAGGTGATCGCGCTCAACAAAGCCAGCGGCCCGATCCATCATGCCAATGGCTATACCGCGCCGCGGGGCTTGCTGTTTTTGGGGACGCCCGCGCAATCGGATGATCTGGCGCGGGATATTGCTGCTTATGGTTTGACCCCGCTTAGTCCGTCTGAGGCGACGGATATGATCCCGATCCTTAGTGCGGACGCGCTGGCGGGGGCAGGGTACCATGCAGAGGCCTATGATCTGGACACCGACCGTATGGTCCAAGACGGCGCGCGTGCTATCCGCGCCGCTGGCGGGGCGACGGAGACAGGCCGAACCGTTACGGCGATTGAGAAGCTCAAGGGCGGATGGCGTGTTAGTGCCGGTGCCATCACAGTGACCGCGCGGCATGTGGTTAACGCGGCGGGCGCATGGGCGGACGGTGTTGCGGGAATGGTCGGTGTGGCCCCCGTGGGCCTGACGCCGATGCGGCGGTCTATGGCGCGGCTTGCGGCCCCGGGTGGGCTGCCCACGGCGGATTATCCCATGATGATCGGCGCAAATGAAACGTGGTACGCCAAGCCCGACGCTGGCGCGCTGCTGGTGTCTCCGGCTGAAGAAGAACCAAGCGCCCCCATGGACGCTTTCGCCGATGACATGGTGCTGGCCGAAGGGCTGGCCCGCTACCAAGAGGCCGTCACCCCCGAGGTCACGCGCCCGATGTCCACATGGGCCGGGTTGCGGACCTTTGCCCCAGACCGCCGTCTTGTGCTGGGCCGGGACCCCGCTGAGCCTTCGTTCATATGGTGCGCGGGGCAGGGCGGCTACGGCTTCCAAACGGCTCCTGCGGCGTCTCGCCTTTTGGCGGATATAGTCGGTGCCCGTCCGTCGGAATTAGATGCCACCACAGTTAACGCCTTTGCTCCGGAGCGATTTGCATGACACCAAAACCCTCCGACCGGGCGCCAAACACGGCCGCTGACCCAGACGACATCATCGCTCAGAAGTTTTCTGTCGCAGCGGAACGGAACATCAAACCAATCCAAGACGTGCTGGCCAAATACCTGCCTACCAGTGGCCGGGTGCTGGAAATCGCGTCAGGCACGGGGCAGCACATCGTAGCGCACGGCGCGGCTTTCCCCGAGCTGATGTGGCAGCCCACGGACATCAGCGCCATGCGTCGTGCGTCCATTGAGGCGTATCGCAAGGTTATGGGCCTCGAAAACGTCCTGCCGTCTGTGCATATGGATGCCTGTGCCCAAGGGTGGGCGCAGCAGCGCGGCCCGGTGGATGTGGTGATCGTGGTCAACCTTTTGCACTTGATCACAGATGCCGACATGGCCGTTTTGCTGGATGAGGCAAGCCAGAGCCTGTCGTCCAGCGGAATGCTTGCGATTTATGGGCCGTTCCTGCGTGAAGGAATGACGACGTCGCAGGGCGATGCCGATTTTCACTCTGAACTTCTCGCGCGGCATGAGGGGCTTGAGTACAAAGACCTTGGCGCCGTGGCGTCGGTGCTAGAGGCACTGCAACTGCGCGTCTCAACCTATCCGATGCCGGCCAACAATGTGATGCTGATTGCCCGTAAGGCCGACTAATCGACGAGGGCGTCCGGGGACGGCATCGCCGCCCCACGGGTCTTTGTGTCAGATGCCGCCCTAGCCGTCCTTACGGATGGTGGCGTTCGTCGGGTCATAGGGGCTGTCGACGGTCACCTCGACAGGCCACAGCTTGTCTTGGATTTTGACCATCAGCTTGGTGCCCGGCTCTGCCAGATCAGGCCGCACATAGCCCATCCCGATGGAACGCCCAAACGCCGGTGAATACCCGCCTGAGGTCAAGCGCCCGACCTTGGTATCCCCTGCATACAGCGCCTCACGGCCCCACGGGTCAGCATCCGCAGGCCCATCCACCAAAAGCGTGACGCACTTGGACCGGATGCCAATGGCCTCCATCGCGGCTTTGCCGTGGAAGTCCTTGTTCAGGTCGACAAAGCGGTCCAGCCCGGCCTCTAGCGGCGTCGCATCCCGGCCCAATTCGGTGCCAAACGCGCGATAGGATTTCTCCTGCCGGAGCCAGTTTTGCGCCCGTGCGCCCACCAGTTTCAGCCCATGGGGTTCACCGGCCTGCATCAGTTGGTCGAACAGGTAGTTCTGCATTTCAATCGGGTGGTGCAGTTCCCATCCCAGCTCACCGGTGTAGGCCACGCGGATCGCCATCGTGGGGCACATCTTCAACTCGATGTCCTGCGATGAGAGCCACGGGAACCGCTTGTTGGACAACGCGGTCTCGGGGTTGGCATCACTGATCAAGGCACCCAACACATCACGGGATTTTGGCCCCGCAATCGCAAAAACCCCGTATTGCGATGTCACGTCCTGCAAGGTCATCGCGCCGAATTCAGCGGTCTTGTCCGCAATCGCGGCCCGCAGGAAATCAGCGTCATAGGACTGCCACGCACCAGCGGACACAAGGTAATAGCTGTCCTCGCCCCGGCGCACGATGGTGTATTCCGTGCGCGTGGTGCCAGCTGCCGTCAAGGCATAGGTCAGGTTGATACGGCCCACGCGGGGCAGCTTGTTCGTCGTGAACCAATCCAGGAATTGCGTGGCACCCGGGCCGGAGAGAACGTGCTTGGTAAAGGCAGTCGCATCGATCAGGCCAACGCCCTCGCGGATCGCGTGGGCCTCGTCCTTGGCATAGTCCCACCACGCTCCGCGCCGAAAGGACCGCGCGTCGTGGTCAAAGCTATCGGGCGCATCAAGCGGGCCAAAATAGTTGGGCCGTTCCCAACCGTTGACGCAGCCAAACTGTGCCCCCAGCGCCTTTTGCCGATCATAGGCGGGCGCAGTTTTTAGCGGACGACAGGCGGGGCGTTCTTCATCCGGATGGTGCAGGATGAAAACGTGGTCGTATGATTCCTCGTTCTTGCGCGCGGCATATTCCGTCGTCACCCAAGAGCCAAAGCGTTTCGGGTCGAGCGACGCCATGTCGATCTCAGCCTCACCCTCAACCATCATCTGCGCGAGGTAATAGCCCGTGCCACCCGCAGCCGTGATCCCAAAGCTAAAGCCCTCAGCCAGCCACATGTTGCGCAGTCCCGGCGCGGGGCCAACCAACGGGTTGCCATCGGGGGTATAGCAGATCGGGCCGTTGAAATCGTCCTTGAGGCCGACTTCCTCAGACGAGGGGATGCGGTGGATGAAGGACATGTATTCTTCTTCGATCCGCTCCAGATCCAGCGGGAACAGGTCCGCGCGGAAACTGTCCGGCACGCCGTATTCAAAACACGCGGGGGCGTTTTTCTCATAGGGGCCAAGGATCCAGCCGCCGCGTTCTTCACGCACGTACCACTTGGCGTCCGCATCGCGCAGCACAGGGTGCTCACCGTGGGTTTTACGGTATTCTTGCAGCATCGGGTCGGGTTCGGTCACGATGAACTGGTGTTCCACCGGGATCGCAGGGGATTTGATGCCCAAGAGCTTCGCGGTGCGCTGGGCGTGATTGCCCGTGGCGGTGACCACATGCTCTGCCTTGACGACCACCTGTTCCTCGGTCGCGACCAAGTTGCCGCCCTTGTCGGCCATCTTGGTGCAGGTGACCTCCCAGTGATCACCCTTCCATTCATAGCCATCGACCTGCCACTTACGCTCAATCGTGACGCCGCGCTGGCGGGCGCCCTTGGCCATGGCCATCGTCACATCGGCGGGGTTGATATAACCGTCGGTGGGGTGGAAAATCGCGCCCTCAAGGTCCTCGGTGCGCACCAATGGCCACCGCTCCTTGATCTGCGCGGGCGTCATCCACTCGTAGGGTACGCCCACGGTTTCTGCCGTGGATGCGTACAGCATATATTCATCCATACGCGCTTGGGTCTGCGCCATGCGCAAGTTGCCCACCACGGAAAAGCCCGCGTTTAGGCCGGTCTCTTCTTCCAGCGATTTGTAGAACTTCACGGAATAGTCGTGAATATGGCTTGTGGCATAGCTCATGTTGAACAGGGGCAGCAGGCCGGCGGCGTGCCAAGTCGAGCCCGAGGTCAGCTCATCGCGCTCCAGCAACATCACGTCGGACCAGCCGGCTTTTGCCAAATGATAGGCTATGCCGTTGCCCACGGCGCCACCGCCAACAACGAGGGCTTTTACTTCCGTTTTCATTGCAACACTCCCGGAGATCTAGTTGCGCCTACATTGTCCAAAAAAGCGCGCCGCCCACAATCCCACCCGACGCAAACCCATCCGAAAACGACCTGTTGTCAAAGTTGCGCCCTTCATGCCGCATTGATGCAGGCAACCGGGCCGGATAAGCGACGCGCATGAAAGTCGTTCACACCAAATCCGACCTGCGCGCCGCCCGCGCATTACTGCCCGCCAACACCGGGTTTGTGCCCACGATGGGTGCTCTTCATGCGGGCCATATGGCTTTGGTGCAGGCCGCGCGCGCCGCATCCGATGCCGTGGTCGTATCGATCTTTGTAAACCCCACACAGTTCGGCAATCCCGAAGATCTGGCCAAATACCCCGACACTCTCGCAGAGGATCTCGCCCAGCTAGAGGCCGCAGGCGTCGACCTCGTGTTCTGCCCCACAGCCGCGCAGATGTATCCCGAAGGCGCGGATACAATTGTTGAGACCCCCAAACTTGCAGGTATGCTAATGGGCGCACTTCGTCCTGGCCACTTCCGAGGGGTCGCAACCGTGGTCACCAAATTGTTCAACCTGGTTCAACCTGCCCGCGCGTGGTTTGGGCAAAAGGACTACCAACAGGTGCTCGTGATCCGGCAGATGGTTCGCGATCTCGAAATTCCGGTCGAAATCGTGGCTCACGCAACCGTCCGTGAACCCGACGGCCTCGCGATGTCCTCGCGCAACCTGCGCCTCACCGCAGAGGATCGCGCCGCCAGTACGATCCTGTCACAGGCGCTCAATGCTGCACAATCCATGGCCACACAAGGGGCCACACCCGATCAAATCGTCGAAAAAGTCTCCGCTCAAATCACGGCAGAACCCCGCGCCACCCTACAGTCCGTAGATATCCGCGGCGCCGCAGATCTCTGCGAACTGCCTGACGCCCCACTCGCGTCTCATGCGGTCTTGTTGCTCGCGGCAGATTTCGGGCCGGTCCTGCTGATCGACAACGCGATCCTCACCCCCTGATCCCCAACTCTTTGGTTTCCAAATATCCCGGGGGAAGGCCGCAGGCCGGGGGCAGAGCCCCCTACAGCATGTTCCCTACAACATACTGGGCACAACCAAATCTGGGGGACGGTGTCCATCATCAAACGTCTTGATATTGATCAAGACCTTCTCACCCATTTCAACGCGCCCCTCGTGGGTCGCCGATCCCATATGCGGCAACAGCACGACGTTGTTCAGCTCACGCAGACGTGGGTTCACGGTGCGGCCATGTTCATACACATCCAGCCCCGCACCCGCGATTTCATTGGCGCGCAGCATCCGGGTCAGCGCATTTTCATCCACGACTTCTCCGCGCGATGTGTTCACAATCACGGCTGTGGGTTTCATCAACTTCAGCCGCCGGGCGTTCATCAAGTGAAACGTCGAAGGCGTGTGGGGGCAGTTGATCGACAACACATCCATACGCGCAATCATCTGGTCAAGGCTCTCCCAGTAGGTGGCCTCCAAGGGCTCCTCTAGGCCCGCGTGTAGGCGGCGGCGGTTGTGATAATGCACCTGCATCCCAAAGGCCGCGGCGCGTCGCGCGACTGCCTGCCCAATTCGTCCCATTCCCAAAATACCAAGGCGCCGCCCGGCCAAGCGGCCGCCCAGCAGGGCCGTGGGGGACCATCCGTCCCAATTGTCTTTCTGCATGACGGCCATGCCCTCAGGAATGCGCCGTGTGACAGACAGCATCAGGGCCATGGTCATGTCAGCCGTGTCTTCGGTCAGAACGCCGGGCGTGTTGCTGACCAAAATACCCCGCTGCCGCGCAGTGGACACATCAATGTTGTCGACACCCGCACCGTAGTTCGCGATCAGCTTCAGCCTGTCGCCTGCTTGGCCCAAAAGGCCCGCGTCAATTGTATCGGTGATCGTCGGGACCAAAACATCGGCGCGCCCCATCGCGGCGACCAGTTCCGCGCGGGACATCGGCGTGTCATCTTCGCGCAGCTCGACGTCAAAAAGCTCCATCATGCGGGTCTCGACCGCCTCAGGCAGTCTCCGGGTGACCACAACTGTCAGCTTTTTGCCTGCCATTTGACCGCTCTCCGTTGGATTTGTCACGCCACTGGCGCGCTGGGCTCTAGATTTATACCCCCCATAGTGACAAACTGACAGCCACGCGCAAGGCGTGAAACGCAGCCCGAAACGGGCGCAGATCAGACGATACAGGACCTCTCACATGATGCGCAGGCTTGCGTTCGCACTACTGATCGGGCTGATGGCTTACGCGCCCGCGGCGCAGGCCACCGAAGAGCCGGCCCAGCCCGCAGCCGAACGCGGCCCCGTGACCAATCTGCCCTTGCCGCGCTTCGTCTCGCTCAAGGCGGCCGAGGGCAATGTGCGGCGCGGCCCTTCGCGCACACACCGGGTGGATTGGGTGTTCAAACGGCGCAATATGCCCCTGCAAGTCGTCAGCGAATATGGCCATTGGCGGCGCGTGGTGGACCGCGATGGCGCGGGCGGCTGGATGCATTATTCGCTGCTGTCCGGGGCCCGCACCGCGCTTGTTACGCTTGATAAACTGCCCCTACACGCACGTCCCGACGCCAGTACGCGCGTCATAGCCTATGCCCAAGAGGGCGTAGTGGCGCGCTTGGGCGAATGCGCCGATGGCTGGTGTGAGGTCCGCATCAGCGGCATTGAGGGCTGGTCGCCCATGGCGCATTTGTGGGGGGCAGGCGCACCCGCCCCCTAACGCATCAAGCGGTCAATAATCCGCGTCCCTTGAGCAAAGCCTCAACCCCCGGCATCCGGCCTCGGAACTTGGTATACAGCACATCCGCCTCTTCCGAGCCGCCTGCCGACAGGATGAATTCTTCCAACTTTGCCGCGATTTCGGGGTCAAACGGACCGCCTGCTTCGCCAAAAGCGTCGAACGCGTCGGCGTCCATCACTTCGGACCACATATAGCTGTAGTACCCGGCGGAATATCCGTCGCCCGCGAATACATGGGCGAAGTGCGGCGTTGCATGGCGCATCGGGATCGCGCGGGGCATGCCGATCGCCTCTAGGACTTCGGCCTGTTTTTGCATCGGGTCGGCAGGGGCGTCCGCGGCTTCGTGGAACGCCAGATCGACCAGCGCCGAGGCGACATATTCCACCGTCGAAAAGCCCATGTCATAGGTCGCCGCACCCAACAGGCGGTCCAACAGGTCGCGCGGCATTGGCGCGCCGGTGTCGGCGTGGGTGGCGAATTCTTCCAGCACTTCGGGCACCTCTAGCCAGTGCTCATAAAGCTGGCTGGGCAGTTCTACGAAATCGCGCGCCACGGATGTGCCTGAGATCAGCCCATAGGTGACGTTCGACAGCATCTGGTGCAACGCGTGGCCAAATTCGTGGAACAGGGTGCGCGCATCGTCGTAGGACAACAGGGCGGGCTCTGATTTGGCAAAGTTGCACACGTTCACGACGATGGGTGTCACGGCCCCGTCTAGCTTGGATTGTGACCGCATGGCCGAACACCACGCCCCCGACCGTTTGGACCCACGGGCAAAGTAATCGCCGATAAAAATGGCCACAGGCGCGCCATTGCGGGTGACCTCCCAGGCGCGGGCATCGGGATGATACAGCGGGACGTCCAGTGGCGCAAACTCCAGCCCAAACAACCGGTTGGCGCAGGCGAATGAAGCTTCAATCATCCGGTCCAGCTGCAAATATGGCTTCAGCTCGGCCTCATCCAAATCATGCTCGGCCTTGCGCCGGATGGCCGCGTAATAACGCCAATCCCAGGGTTCTAGCGGACCTTCGTAGCCGTCCTTGTGCAGCATCGCTTCTAGGATTTGCGCGTCCTTGTCGGCGGCGGCTTTCGCGGGCTCCCAGACTTGCATCAACAAGCCGCGCACGGCGTCCGGCGTGCGGGCCATTTCGGTCTCAAGCTTATAGTCGGCAAAATTGGCATAGCCGAGCAGCTTGGCCCGCTCCGCGCGCAAGGCCAAAATCTCGGTGCAGATGGCGCGGTTGTCTGTGTCGCCGCCGTTCGCGCCCCGCGCGATCCATGCGGCAAAGGCCTTGGCCCGCAGGTCGCGCCGCGGCGAGAATTGCAAGAACGGTGTGATCAACGACCGCGACAGCGTCACAATCGGACCACCTGCATCCTTTTCCTCACCCGCCGCGCGGGCCGAGGCCACCACAAAATCCGGCAGGCCTTCTAGGTCGTCCTCGGACAAGGGCATGAACCATGACCGTTCATCGGCCAGCAGGTTTTGGGTGAAGGTCGTGCCCAAGGTTGCGAGCCGTGATTTGACCTCTGTCAGTCGATCCCGCGCCGCGCCTTCTAGGGCCGCGCCCGAGCGGACAAAGCTGCGGTGATACAGCATCAAAACCCGTTCCTGTTCCGGGCTCAGATCTAGGTCATCACGCGCATCCCACAGCGTTTGGATGCGGGCAAACAGGGCTGCGTTGTTGGTGATTTCGCTGGCATAGGCCGACATGCGGGGCGCCAAGTCACGCATCAGCGCCTCGCGCTCGGGGTTACTGTCCGAACCCGCGATGTTGTAGAATACGCCTGCCACCCGGTCGAGCAGCTTGTCCGCACGCTCCAACGCTTCGATCGTGTTGGCGAACGTCGGCGGCTCGGTGGCCTCGGCGATCGCGGCAATCGCCGCGCGCCCTTCGGCTTCGGCGGCGTCAAACGCGGGGCCGAAATGCGCGTCCATCAGCGCGTCAAACGGGGGCAGGGCGTGCGGGGCGGTCCACTCGGCAAGCAACGGGTTGGTCATGGGAAATCTCCTTTGACCTCAAGCTAGGGGCGCGGCCCGTCCTCCGCCAGCCCTATGGCGCAAAAAGGTCCCGACCGGAGCCGTGCGAATGGGGACTGGATTATAGCCGGCAGACGGCGCACTCTGCGCGCAACAACAGGCAAAACAGGGGGCGCGCGCCATGGCTTGGTCCATTCATCACGTCAATCTAGAGGCACGCAACGTGGCTCAAACCGCTCGGTTCTATACCGAAATTCTGGGCATGACGCTGGGCGCATGGGCCTTTCCCGAAACGCGCGGCTACCTTCCGGGTGATCCAGAAAAGTTGGCGCTTTTGGGTGATGGGCGTGAGAGTCACACCGGCCTGCACCTCATCGCACCGGACCCTGAGTTCGCGGCCAAAAACAACATGGCCCACAACCCCAGCATTGGCGGTCACGTGGCGCTTCAGGTTGATGATCTGGACGGCGTGATTGCGCGGCTAACAGCGGCAGGCGTGCCCCATTCCGTCACCGGAGAGTTCGCAATTCCCGGCCTGCGCCACGTCTATGTCGAGGACCCAGAGGGCAACCTGCTAGAGATCAATGGCCGTCTGCGCCCAGTCCCGGCGCCTGTGCGCCACATCGTACTTTGCCAGATCAAACCGACCATTTCGCAGGCTGATATTGACGCACTTTGGGCAAAGCTAGAGGCGCTGCGCAGCGCCGTGCCGGGCATGGGCCCGGTGCGTGCAGGCCCCAACACCAGCCCCGAGGGGGCCGCGCGCGGCTATACCCACGCCGTCACCATCGATTTCGAGGCCTCGGCGGCCCGTGACGCATACCTATCCCATCCCGATCATATTGCCGCTGGCGCGGAATTGGTCGCGATATGTGCGGGCGGCGCGGATGGGATCTGCGTGTTGGATATCTAACAGCACCCTTTCGCCGACCTAGCCCAGGGCGCTGGTCGCGCCCGTTTGGATATGGTTAATACGTATGAAGACCAAAGGAGAACGCGGCATGACCCGTATTTGTGTGATGGTGGCAATGTTGGTGGCGCTGACCGCCTGCGGAACAATCCAAGGCGTGGGCCGTGACATCACGAGTGCCGGACAGGCCATCGAACGCGCGGTCCAATAGCGACCCGTCCCCGTGTTACCGCGCGCAGTTTCGACACAGCGACGCGGTGGGCACGGCCTGCAGACGCGCGACTGAAATAGCCTCACCGCACTTTTGACAGATGCCGTAGTCCCCGGTCTCGATCCGCGCGAGGGCGGCATCAATCGCGCGAACCTCTTGGGCGTCGTGGACGCCAAGCGCCTCCATCACCTCATCCCCCTGCCGCTCAGTGGCGGCATCCTCCACGTCTCGGGGGGCGGGTTTGTCTAGGTCCCGCTCAATGATCTGCATCTGACGGGTCAGCTGAGCGCGCCGGTCCAGCAGGCGAGCTTTTATTTCGGCATAGGTTGGGCTTGCGGCCATGGGTTCATCCTCCGTTATGCGGATGAACTATGCGCCCGGCCTCAGACGCTCGCGTTGATATGGGTCAACTGGATCGGTGGCTGCGCGTCCCACAGGGCCCGCACAGCCGCCAAAACGGACAGCCTTAGCTGTCCATTTTCAGTGCATTAATAAACGCCTGCTGCGGGATTTCGACCTTGCCGAACTGACGCATCTTTTTCTTACCGGCTTTCTGCTTTTCAAGCAGCTTCTTCTTCCGGGTGGCGTCACCGCCATAACACTTGGCGGTCACGTCCTTGCGCATGGCCGACAGGGTTTCGCGCGCGATCACCTTGCCGCCGATGGCCGCTTGGATCGGAATTTTGAACATGTGGCGCGGGATCAGCTCCTTGAGCTTTTCGACCATCGCACGGCCACGTGTTTCGGCACGTTCGCGGTGCACCATCATCGACAACGCGTCCACTGGCTCATCGTTTACCAGCACCGACATCTTAACCAAATTGTCTTCGCGGTAACCAATCATTTGGTAGTCGAACGAGGCATAGCCCTTCGTTACCGACTTCAGGCGGTCGTAGAAATCAAACACCACCTCGTTCAGCGGCAGGTCATAAACCACCATCGCCCGGGAACCCGCGTAGGTCAGGTCCAGCTGCAGGCCGCGCCGATCTTGGCACAGTTTCAGAACGTCGCCCAAATACTCATCAGGTACGAGGATCGTGGCCTTAATCCGCGGCTCTTCGATGTGATCCACAAGGGTCAGGTCGGGCATGTCCGCAGGGTTATGCAGCTGCTCAACCGTGCCATCCTTCATGTGAATATCATAAATCACGCTTGGCGCGGTGGTGATCAGGTCGATGTCATATTCGCGCTCAATCCGGTCACGGATGACCTCAAGATGCAGCAACCCTAGGAAACCACAGCGAAAACCGAACCCAAGAGCCGCGGATGTTTCCATCTCAAAGCTGAAAGACGCATCGTTCAGCGCAAGCTTATCGATGCTGTCGCGCATGTCCTCAAACTGGGCGGCGTCCACGGGGAACAGCCCACAAAACACAACCGGTTGCGCGGGCTTAAAGCCGGGCAGTGCCTCAACTTCGGACTTTTGGTGCGTGATCGTATCACCCACACGCGTATCGCGAACCTGCTTGATCGAGGCCGTTAGGAACCCGATTTCACCGGGGCCGAGGCTGTCGATTTCGGCCATCGCAGGCCGGAACACGCCGATCCGATCCACATGGTGAACGGTCCCGTTCGACAAAAACTTAACGCGTTCACCCTTTTTCAGGCGACCATCGATAACGCGAACCAAAACGATCACGCCCAGATACGAATCGTACCAGCTGTCCACCAGCATCGCCTTTAGCGGCGCATCCGGGTCGCCCTTGGGCGCGGGCAGATGTTTGACAATGGACTCAAGTGTTTCGCGGATGCCAACACCGGTCTTGGCCGAAACCTGAATGGCCTCCGAGGCATCAATCCCGATCACATCTTCAATCTGTTCCGCCACGCGTTCACAATCGGACGCAGGCAGGTCGATTTTGTTCAAAACCGGCACGATTTCGTGGTCCGCGTCTAGCGCGTGGTACACGTTGGCCAGCGTCTGCGCCTCAACCCCTTGCGTGCTGTCGACCACCAGCAATGATCCCTCAACCGCACGCATCGAGCGGGAGACCTCATAGGCAAAGTCGACGTGGCCGGGGGTGTCGATCAGGTTCAGCACATAGTCCTGACCATCATCGGCGGTGTAGTCGATCCGCACGGTGTTGGCCTTGATCGTGATGCCGCGCTCACGCTCAATGTCCATGGAATCAAGCAGTTGCTCTTTCATGTCCCGAACGGCGACGGTGTTCGTCTCCTGGATCAGGCGATCAGCGAGCGTGGATTTCCCGTGGTCGATGTGCGCGACGATGGAAAAATTGCGGATTTTATCGAGGTCGGTCATGATGGGGATATGATGCGGTTTTCGGGCTTGGTCAATGGTGGAGATGCGGGACGGTAAAGGCGTCTGCTAACGGCTGTGAAAATAGGGGTCTGGTGGTCTGGTTCGCGCAGGGCCTAAGCGCCCGCTGATCAGCCATTTAATACACATTAACGCAATGACCAGATGGGTGTTGCAGCAAGACACCCGTGTGCCGCCAAATAAAGGGATGCCCCTCTACATTTTGTGGTTAACGCGATATAGTACGAAATTAATTTTAGTTAATTATCAGTAAGATACCCTGACCCTTTGTTGCGCGCGCACAACAATAGGGCATAAGGCGTGACCTATCGGGTCAGAGGCCCAGAATACCCTCAAGCCGCTTCAACTCGGCTCGGTCTTCGGTTGTCCAATCTGCGCTACGCGCGCGGAAAAGCGTCGCTTGGCTTTGGTGGATCGGCTCGCCACCCAATACCTTCAGGTGGTTCGCGCGCAGCGTTTCCCCGGTCGATGTGATGTCCGCGATCGCCTCTGCCGTCTCATTCTTGACGGTGCCCTCCGTCGCGCCTTGGCTGTCGACCAGCTGATAGTCGGCCACGCCCGCGTCGCGCAGATAGTCGCGCACCAGACGGTGGTATTTCGTGGCAATCCGCAGGCGGTGACCATGCTGCGCGCGAAACGCGGCGGCAACCGCGTCCAGATCATCCAGCGTGTCCACATCCGCCCAAGCGACTGGCACCGCAAGGATCAGGTCCGCATGACCAAAACCCATCAACGCAAGCTCTTCGACGCGCTGGTCCCATAGGCTCAACTTTTCGCGCACAAGGTCCGATCCCGTGACGCCCAAATGAATGCGCCCAGCGGACAATTCGCGCGGAATTTCACCGGCCGAGAGCAACACCAACTCTATGTCCGCGCCCTCAACCGCGCCGGCATATTCCCGCTCGGACCCGGTGCGCGACAGCGTCAGTCCACGTTTGCCAAACCATTGAAATGTCTTTTCCATCAGCCGCCCCTTGGACGGCACCCCCAGCTTCAGCGTCATGTGAGGTTCTCCCGCATTTGGCGGACAAGGGCGGGGCGGATGACGCCGCCCACAGCAGGGATTGCGCGGCCTTGGCCCAGCACCGAGGTCAGCGCGTCATAGCGCCCGCCAGTGGCGACAGGCGGCAGGTGCGGCGCGCCGGTAAAGCCGAACACGAAGCCGTCGTAATACTCCATCGAGGTGCGCCCATAGGTGGCCTCAAACGGGATGTCGGCGATGGTGATACCTGCCGCATCCAGTGCTTCGAGCCGGGCCTCAAACATGTCGGTTGCATCCGAAATGGCGGGCAGGTCGATGGCGATATCGCGCAGAATTTGCAGTGCGCCGGACAGTGGCGCTTTTAGGTCCAAAACCGCGTCAATCACATCTGCCTCGGCCTCACCGATGGGCGGGGTGGCGGCGTCGATCCGCAGGGCCTCGATCCGGTCCGCGACCTCCTGCGGGCCGCGCTTGCCGACCTGTACGGCATCGCTCGCCACGGCCAAGGCCGCGCGCGGGTCCGCGATCAGGGCGGCGCGGTGCGCGGGCACGGACGTGCGGCCCGTAAAGCGGTCCAGCAGCGTGCGGAACCGGCGCGGACGCCAGATGTGGCGGCGCAGTGCGGCGCGGCGACGTTCCGATGTGGACAGCCCATTTACGACCGCGATCAGGATACCAATGTCCCCGGTCACAGCTCGCAGGTTGAGCGGCGAAAGCACCTCTGAAAACAGAGAAAACACCTCAGCGTCGGCGCGAGCGGGATCGGTGCGATCAAACAGCTCAAAGCCAACCTGAAGGTATTCACGCGCGCGGGTTGCGTCGCTTTCTTGCTTGCGAAACACCTCACCCATATAGGCGTAGCGCGCGGGTTCGGGGCCTCCGGCCTCGATGTTGTCCATGTGCATCTGCACGACTGGCACTGTAAAATCCGGTCGCAGCATCATCTCACCCTGATCGGGGTCTTGGGTGATAAAGGCGCGGCCGCGAATGTCTTCGCCGTAGAGGTCCAACAGCGTTTCGGCAGGTTGTAAAAGGTCCGTTTCCACCGGCGTGGCACCGGCGTGTTTGAACGCCTCTAGCACCCGTGCGGCTTCGGCCCGGTCTGCGGTTTTGTCTATTGCTCCAGGCACTTGCGAACCTCTTCCACCAGATCGTCGCGCGAAATCTCGCGTTGGGCGGGCTGGGCTTTCCATTCCTCAAGGCTCGCGCTTTGGGCGATTTTGGCCCCAAGGATCAGGTCCTTGATTTGCACGACGCCGCGCTCGGCCTCGTCCGAGCCTTGGATGATCGCCACAGGGCTGAGCCGCTTGTCCGCATATTTCAGCTGGTTGCCAAAGTTCTTGGGGTTGCCCAAGTACACCTCGGCGCGGATGCCGGCGGCGCGCAGCTCAGACACCATCTGTTGGTAGTCCGACATGCGGGCCTTATCCATGACCGTCACGACCACGGGGCCGGGCGGAGTTGCGGCGGTGCGACCCTTCATGCGCAGGGCGGCCAGCAAGCGATCAACGCCGATGGAGACGCCAGTTGCGGGAACCTCTTGGCCAGTGAACCGTTGCACGAGGCCGTTGTAGCGACCGCCCCCTGCGACCGAGCCGAACTGCCGCGGACGGCCCTTTTCGTCTTTGATCTCAAAGGTGAGTTCGGCTTCATAGACCGGACCTGTGTAGTAGCCGAGGCCGCGCACGACGGAGGGGTCGATCACGATTCTGTCGGCGGCGTAGCCTTGGGCTTCGAGCAGGGTCGCGATTGTTTGCAGCTCTTCTACGCCCTCGGTGCCCACGGCGCTGTCGCCGATGGCGGCGCGTAGGTTGGCGAGTGTGTCGGCCGAGGTCGCGCCCTTGGATGTCAGGAACGCGAGGACCGGTTCGGCCTGTGCGTCGGTCAAACCAACGCCGTCGATGTAGGCACCGGAAGCGTCCAAGCGCCCTTTGCCCAGCAGTTCGCGCACGCCGGCCTCACCGACTTTGTCGAACTTGTCGATGGTACGCAAAACGTCGGCCTGTTGGGCGTCATCCGTGACGCCTGTGGCCTCGAGCACGCCGTTGAGGACTTTGCGGTTGTTGATCCGGATCAGATAGTCGCCGCGCGGGATGCCCACGGCCTCTAGCGTGTCCGAGAGCATCGCGCAGATTTCGGCGTCTGCGGCGACCGAAGGCGCGCCGACGGTATCGGCATCGCACTGATAAAACTGACGGAACCGACCGGGACCGGGTTTTTCGTTGCGCCAAACGGGACCCATCGCAAAGCGACGGTAGGGCATCGGCAGATCATTGCGGTGTTGCGCATAGACGCGGGCCAGAGGCGCGGTCAGGTCATAGCGCAGGGCCATCCAGTCACCCTTGTCGTTCTCATCGGCTTCTTGCCACGCAAAGACGCCCTCATTCGGGCGATCCACATCGGGGAGGAATTTGCCCAAGGCTTCGACCGTTTCCACGGCAGAAGATTCGAGCGCCTCAAACCCATACAGGTGGTAGACAGCGGCGATCTGATCCAACATAGCCTTGCGCTCGGACACCTCGGTGCCGAAATAGTCGCGAAAGCCCTTGGGCGGTTCGGCCTTGGGGCGCGGGGATTTCTTGGGTTTGGCCATGGGTCGGTCCGATGTTTGATCAGGTGCCCCGCCTTTACCCGCCCCGGTACGTGGGGGCAAGCAATGGGACAATTGGACGAGGTGAGAGATGAGTGATGTAGAAATGATTGCGTTGCAGGAAAAGGTGGCGCACCTGACCCGCGTGGTCGAGGATTTGTCAGATGTTGTGGCCGGGCACGCCAAAACATTGGACATCGCCGAGCGTCGGATTGAGGCGTTGATGCGCCGCGCCGCCGAGAGCGAATTGGATGCGGGGGGCACCGTGCCCCTAGCTGATCAACGCCCACCGCATTGGTAGGTCGCCCGGTTATTGCGGGCTGAGCGTGTCGGGATCTGGGGCGAGGCCCCAGATGGCCGCTGGCGCGGCGTTTGAGTATTTTTGGAACAAAGGAAGCGAGGCGGCGTTAGAGCAGCCCGATGTCTGCCAGCTCGCGGGCGAGTGTGTCGGGGAGGGGGTCGTCAGCCTCACGGCCTTCGCGCAGGTCTAGGGGGGCGTCGGCAGCTTGGAGGTAGCGCCAGCCTTGGAACGGGCGTTTGGGAGCGGGCGTGACGCGGGTGATCGTGGGGTCCAGCACGATGCCGCAGCGGCGGATACCGTCGTGGCCGATTACCTCATCGAAGCGAACGATAGGTTGGCGGCAGAGCACCAAGCCTTTGAATACCCAGTAGAGTGAGCCTTGGCCCACGATCTCGGCTTCGCGTTTGGGCCACATGCGCGTGACATGGCGCGGCTGGCCATCGGGGCCTTTGGCGCGGGGGTGGTTTTGCCACGCCAGAAGGTCCTCAACCGCTTCTGCTCCAACGCAGAGTTTGATAAGATGCACAGGCTTATCCACAGAGTCGTCCCCATAATTCACAACATATGGTAGTGGATTTTGAGGGGTCTTCAAGCTATTGTGTATACCCGCTGTTATTGAAAACAAGGATCACTGCCATGACCCGTTTTACCGCTCCGATTGCTGAACAGATTTGGGATATGAAGTATCGGTTCAAGGAGGCGGATGGGACGCCGCTGGATCATTCGGTGGAGGACACGTGGCGGCGGATTGCCCGGGCTTTGGCAGCGGTTGAGGCGGAGCCGGAGGTTTGGGAGCCTCGGTTTTATGCCGCGTTGGAGGATTTCAAGTATTTGCCCGCGGGCCGCATTACGGCGGGGGCAGGGACTGCGCGGTCGGTGACGTTGTTCAATTGTTTCGTCATGGGCACGGTTCCCGACAGCATGGGCGGAATTTTCGATATGCTGAAGGAGGCCGCGCTGACGATGCAGCAGGGTGGCGGGATCGGCTACGATTTTTCGACCATCCGGCCCAAGGGCGCGAGCGTGACGGGTGTGGCGGCGGATGCCAGTGGGCCTTTGTCGTTTATGGATGTGTGGGATTCGATGTGCCGCACGATTATGTCGGCGGGGTCCCGGCGGGGGGCGATGATGGCCACGATGCGGTGCGACCACCCCGACATTATTGATTTTATCGAAGCCAAGTCGGACCCGGCGCGGCTGCGCATGTTCAACGTGAGCGTGTTGGTCACGGACGCCTTTATGGAGGCGGTGAAGGCCGATGCTCCGTGGGATTTGG
This sequence comes from Thalassobacter stenotrophicus, assembly GCF_001458315.1. Taxonomy (GTDB): domain Bacteria; phylum Pseudomonadota; class Alphaproteobacteria; order Rhodobacterales; family Rhodobacteraceae; genus Thalassobacter; species Thalassobacter stenotrophicus. The sequence goes on from NZ_CYRX01000033.1 coordinate 239,139, forward strand.
TGTTTGACGGGCGGGTGTACCGCACGTTGGACGCGCGTGATCTGTGGAACCGGATCATGCAGGCGACGTTCGAATACGCCGAGCCGGGGGTGATTTTCATTGACCGGATCAACGCGGCCAACAACCTGAATTATTGCGAGACGATTGCGGCAACGAACCCCTGTGGGGAGCAGCCCTTGCCGCCCTATGGGGCCTGTTTGCTGGGTTCGGTGAATATGGCGCGGCTGGTGGATCGGCCGTTTGAGGACGGGGCGGATTTGGATGAGGAGGCTTTGGTTTCCTTGGTCGGGACCGCCGTGCGGATGATGGACAACGTGGTTGATGCCTCACGCTTTCCGCTAGAGGCGCAGGCCGCTGAGGCGCGGGCCAAGCGGCGTATTGGACTGGGCGTGACCGGGTTGGCGGATGCGTTGTTGATGGTCGGTGCGCGCTATGGCTCGGAGGAGGCGGCGCGTCTGACGGACCGCTGGTTGCACCGGATCGCGCGCGCCGCATACCTTGCGTCGGTGCAATTGGCGCAGGAAAAGGGGCCGTTTCCGTTGTTTGACGCGGAGGCCTATTTGGCCAGCGGCACGATGGAGGCGATGGATGACGACGTGCGCGATGCCATCCGCATCCATGGGATTCGCAACGCGCTGCTGACCTCGATCGCGCCGACGGGGACCATTTCGCTCTATGCGGGGAATGTGAGTTCGGGCATCGAGCCGGTGTTCGCCTATGCTTATACGCGCAAAGTGTTGCAAAAGGACGGGTCGCGGACCGAAGAAGAGGTCGTGGATTACGCCGTCCAGATGTGGCGCGAAAAGTTTGGCGACCGGGAGCTGCCCGATTACTTCGTGAATGCCCAAACGCTTGCGCCACAAGACCACGTGCGGATGCAGGCGGCGGCGCAAAAATGGATCGATTCGAGTATCTCAAAGACGATCAACTGCCCCGAAGACATCAGCTTTGAGGATTTTAAGGACGTCTACATGGCTGCTTGGGATCAGGGCTGTAAGGGCTGCACGACCTATCGGCCCAATGCGGTGACCGGGTCGGTGTTGAGCGTGTCGGAGGATAAGCAGGACCTGAGCGCGGCGCCTGAGGCTCGTAGTGACACGTCTGAGGGCGCAGAAGTTGTTCACCTCTCGGAGCCGTTGCGGCGGCCCGCATCGTTGGAGGGGCAGACCTATAAGGTGAAGTGGCCCAACACCGAGCATGCTATTTACATCACGATCAATGACGTGATCCTGAACGGGCATCGGCGTCCGTTTGAGGTGTTCATCAACTCCAAGAACATGGAGCATTTTGCGTGGACGGTTGCGTTGACGCGGATGATCTCGGCCGTGTTCCGGCGAGGCGGTGATGTGTCGTTCGTGGTTGAGGAATTGAAGGCGGTGTTTGATCCGCGCGGGGGCGCTTGGGTTGAGGGCAAGTATATCCCGTCGATCCTTGCGGCGATTGGCGGGGTGATTGAGCAGCATCTGATCTCAATCGGATTTATTGAGGGTGAGGGTATGGGCCTAAAGGCTGATCCTAAGGCCGAGGTCGTTAACCTGCCCGGACAAGGCGCGGGGCCTGCCTGTCCGAGTTGTGGGCAATACGGGATGCAGATGATCGAAGGCTGCATGACGTGCCGGGATTGCGGCCATTCAAAGTGCGGCTGAGGGCGTGGTGCGCGGCCCCGATGGGCCAAAAGAAGGGTGCCGCAAACTGGCCTTTTGGTGTCTGAAATAGGCTGACCTCAAAATGGTTGCTCGCTAGGCTGCTCCCAAAACAGGGGGTGACCATGCACTTTGGGTTGAGCGATGAGCAGCAGATGATCGTGGATACGGTCCGGTCGTTTGTAGAGGCCGAGATCTATCCGCATGAGGCGGAGGTCGAGCGGACCGGCGAAGTGCCGCCCGCCGTCGCCGAAGCGATCAAGGCCAAGACGCTTGAGTTGGGCTTTTACGCCTGTAATTTCCCGCAAGAGGTTGGCGGCGCTGGGCTAAACCACGTGGATTTCGCGCTTGTGGAGCGTGAGTTGGGCCGTGGGTCCATGGCGTTGACGCATTTCTTTGGGCGGCCGCAAAACATCCTGATGGCCTGCGAGGGTGAACAGCGTGAGCGGTACCTGCTGCCAGCGGTGCGTGGGGAGCGGATGGACGCGCTTGCGATGACAGAACCCGGCGCGGGTTCGGACGTGCGGGGCATGACTTGCGCCGCGGTGCGCGACGGTGGCGACTGGGTCTTGAACGGGACCAAGCATTTTATCTCGGGCGCGGAACACGCGGATTTCGTGATTGTGTTTGTCGCGACCGGTGAGGATCAAACCCCCAAGGGCCCCAAAAAGCGGATCACGACGTTTTTGGTGGATCGGGGCACGCCGGGGTTCACGATCCGGGATGGATACAAGAGCGTCAGCCATCGCGGCTATAAGAACATGATCCTAGAGTTCGACAATTGCCGCCTGCCGGATGCCCAAGTCTTGGGCGAGGTGGATGGCGGTTTTGCGGTGATGAACGAGTGGCTTTATGCGACGCGGATCACGGTGGCCGCGATGGCGGTGGGCCGGGCGCGGCGTTGTTTTGATCTGGGGCTGAATTATGCGGCTGAGCGTCGGCAGTTCGGGCAGGCGATTGGCAAGTTTCAGGGGGTGAGTTTTCAGCTAGCGGACATGGTCACGGAGATTGACGCCGCCGATTACCTGACGCTTGCGAGCGCGTGGCGATTGGATGAGGGGCTGCCCGCGAACCGTGAAATTGCGAGTGCGAAGCTCTATGCCTCGGAGATGCTGGCGCGGGTTACGGATGCTGTGTTGCAGATCCATGGGGGGATGGGATTGATGGATGATTACCCCATTGAGCGGTTCTGGCGCGATGCGCGGGTGGAGCGTATTTGGGATGGGACGAGCGAAATTCAGCGCCACATTATCTCGCGCGAGTTGTTGCGGCCCTTGGAGGACTGAGGGCGTGGGAGCCTCCGGCGGGAGTATTTTGGGAACAAAGGATGGGTTGGGGCGGCTTTTGCGGCCTCGGTCCATCGCGGTGGTGGGCGGCGGCGCGTGGTGTGCGTCGGTCCTTGCGAATTGTCGGGACTTTGACGGGCCTGTGTGGTGGGTGCATCCCATTCGCGGGGATGTCGCACGGGTCGAGGATTTGCCGGGCGTGCCGGATGCGGTGTTTTTGGGCGTGAACCGTGAGGCGACCGTCGAAGCGGTGAATGTGTTGTCTGCGATGGGGGCTGGGGGGGCTGTGTGCTTTGCCTCCGGCTTTTCGGAGGCGGTGGCGGAGTTAGCGGACGGCGGCGATATGCAGGCCGCGCTTTTGGCCGCAGCCGGAGAGATGCCGATATTGGGGCCTAATTGCTATGGTCTTTTGAACTATCTTGATGGGGTTGGATTGTGGCCCGATCAGCATGGTGGTGTGCCTGTGGAGCGAGGGGTTGCGATTGTGGCGCAAAGTTCCAACATCGCGCTGAACATCACGATGCAGGCGCGGGGATTGCCGATTGCCTATGTCGTGACGCTTGGAAATCAGGCGAGCCGGGGTGTGAGTGATGTGATTGCGGAACTGGCGGCGGACCCTCGGGTGAGTGCGATTGGGCTGTACCTTGAGGGGATCGATGATCTGGAGCGGTTCGTGTCGGTTGCGCGAGCCGTTGAGGTGCCGATCGTTGCGTTGAAGGTGGGGCGGTCGGCGCAGGCGCAGGCCGGGGCGGTATCGCACACGGCCTCTTTGGTTGGGTCAAGCGCCGGGGCGTCCGCGTTGTTTGCCCGCCTTGGGATCGGAGAGGTTGAGAGCCTGCCGGTTCTGTTAGAAACGTTGAAACTGTTGCATTGCACGGGCGGTTTGGCGGGCTCGCGGGTTGTGTCGGCGTCATGCTCGGGCGGTGAGGCGAGCCTGATGGCGGATTTGGGCGCGCGATTGGGCGTGACGTTTCCGGCGCTGGAACAAGGGCAATCGGATGGGCTGCGCGCGGCGCTCGGCCCCAAGGTCGCGCTGGCCAACCCGTTGGATTACCACACCTATATCTGGGCCGATGTGCAGGCGATGACTGCGACTTATTCGGCCATGATGGCGGGTGACGTGGATATGGGGCTGTTGGTGTTGGATTTTCCGCGGGGAGATCGGTGCGACGTGGAGGCGTGGACGCCTGCGATTGAGGCGCTTGAGGCGGCGGTAGTGGCAAGTGATGCGCCCATGGGGTTGGTGTCGAGTTTGCCAGAGGCCTTGCCAGAGGACGTGGCGCATCGGTTGATTGCGCAGGGCATTGTGCCGTTTTCGGGTATGGCGGAGGCCTTGGCCGCGATTGCAGTGGTCGGCACGATGGCGCGGGATGACAGTGCGCGGCCCTTGGTGCCCGGCTCGTATAGTGGTGTGCCCGTTGTGTGGGGCGAGGGGCGATCCAAGGCGGCCTTGGCGGCCTATGGTGTGGCTGTTCCGCCTGGGGATGGAGCCGGGCCGTTTGTGGTGAAGGCCACGGGGCTTGCTCACAAGACCGAGGCCGGGGGTGTGATGTTGAACGTCGCCGCGTGTGATTTGGCGCAGGCCAAGGTGGCGCTGGGCGGCGCGGTTTTGGTGGAGGAAATGATCACCGACGCCGTGGTTGAAGTTTTGGTCGCTGTCGTGCGGGACCCCGCCCACGGGTTTGTCCTGACGCTCGGCGCTGGCGGAGTTGATACGGAGTTGTGGCGTGACACGGTGCAGCTGTTGGTGCCCAGCACTGCCGCCGAGATTGACGCGGCCCTCAGCCGCTTAGCTATTGCGCCGAAATTGGTGGGCTGGCGCGGGGCGCCGGGTGTGAACCGGGAGGGTCTTGTGGCTTTGGTGCAATCCGTGCAGGACTTCGCGCAGGCCCATGCGGATGCGTTGTGGGAAGTTGAGATTAACCCGGTGCTGTGTACGCCCACCCGCGCGGTGGCAGTGGACGCATTGGTGCGCATGGCGGAGGACTAAATGGACACCCCTTTTCACATCGAGCGTCGCGGTGGCGTGTTTGAATTCACGCTTAACCGGCCCAAAGCCAATGCGATTGATCTGGAAACCAGCCGGGCCATGGGCGAGGCATTTACCGCGTTTCGGGACGACCCGGAGATGCGGGTGGCCTTGGTCACCGGTGCGGGCGAGAAGTTTTTCTGCCCCGGCTGGGATTTGAAAGCTGCGGCCGATGGTGATGCCGTAGATGGGGATTACGGCAAGGGCGGTTTTGGTGGTTTGCAGGAGCTACGCGGGCTCAACAAGCCGGTGATCATGGCGGTGAACGGGATTTGCTGTGGTGGCGGGTTGGAGCTGGCCTTGTCGGGCGACATTATCTTGGCCTCTGAGGGCGCGTCATTTGCATTGCCCGAGATACGCTCGGGCACTGTTGCGGATGCGGCGTCTATCAAGTTGCCCAAGCGTATTCCGTATCACATCGCGATGGAGATGTTGTTGACGGGACGTTGGCTAGAAGCGGAAGAAGCCGCGCGTTGGGGGTTGGTGAACCGAGTTGTGTCCGCTGAGAATTTGATGGCCGAGGCGCGGGCTTTGGCGGATAGTCTTGCGAGCGGGCCGCCGTTGGTGTTTGCCGCGATCAAAGAGGTTGTGCGCGAGGCGGAAGATATGAAATTCCAAGACGCGTTGCTGCGGATTAAATCCAGCCAGTTTGAGAGTGTGGAGCGATTGTATCGATCCGAGGATCAGTTGGAAGGTGCGCGCGCTTTTGCTGAAAAGCGCGATCCCGTATGGACGGGGCGCTAGGGTGGCCACAGATTTTTCGGGAAAAAATCTGGCCTCCGGCGGGGATATTTTGAAACCAAAGATGACGAGGAAGTAAGACATGCCACTGACGATGAACCGGGAGGTGTTTGTCACCTGTGCTGTCACAGGGTCCGGCGGAACGCAGGATCGCAGTCCCCATGTGCCGCGCTCGCCTACGCAGATTGCCGAAAGTGCGATTGACGCGGCGAAGGCCGGTGCAGCCGTTGTGCATTGCCATGTGCGGGACCCTGAGACTGGTGCGCCTTCGCGGGATTTGGGTTTGTACCGCGAAGTGACCGACCGGATCAGGGATGCGGATGTTGATGTGGTGTTGAACCTGACCGCCGGTATGGGGGGTGACATTGTGTTTGGCGGCGTTGAGGCGCCTTTGCCCGTGGTCGCCGGGACCGACATGGTGGGTGCGACCGAGCGAGTTGCGCATATCGCCGAGTGCCTGCCGGAAATTTGTACCCTGGATTGCGGCACGATGAACTTTGCCGAAGCTGACTACGTGATGACCAACACGCCCGGGATGTTGCGGGCGATGGGGCAGGCGATGACGGATTTGGGTGTGAAGCCCGAGATTGAGGCGTTTGACACCGGGCATCTTTGGTTTGCCAAGCAGTTGGTGGCGGAGGGTATTTTGACCTCTGACGCGTTGGTTCAATTGTGTATGGGCGTGCCTTGGGGCGCGCCGGATGACCTGAACACCTTTATGGCGATGGTGAATAACGTGCCATCGGATTGGACGTTCAGTGCATTTGGGTTGGGGCGCAATCAGATGGCCTATGTTGCGGCAAGTGTTCTTGCGGGCGGCAACGTGCGGGTCGGTCTTGAGGACAACCTATGGCTTGAGAAGGGTGTTTTGGCCACGAATGCGCAGCTTGTTGAGCGTGCGGTTGGTGTCATTGAGGGTATGGGCGCGCGGGTGATTGGCCCCGCTGAGGTGCGTGAAAAGCTGGGGCTTGTGAAGCGCGCGCCGCGTGATGACCTGCGTGATGCGCGCAGTCTCGCGGCACCTGTGCCTGCGGCGGATGCGTCGGGGCGCAAGACCTGTCCCGAGTGTGGTCATCTGTTCCGTGGCAAGGGCTGGGATGGCATCGATACGCATTGGCATCTGAAGCACGAGGGCATCATGCCATTTGATCAGGCTTGGCCTGCGATTGAGGCTGGCACGTATAAGTCGTCCTCATGACGCACGAAGGCGCGCGGGTTGTTATCACCGCTGGAGGCGCCGGGATCGGGGCCTGCTTGGCACGGCGATTTGCTGAGCAGGGGGCGCAGGTCGCCTATTGTGACGTTGATCCCGGTGAGGTGCCTGAGGGCATGTTGGGTGTCGCTGCTGACGTCACGGATGAAGCGCAGATGGCTGCGTTTTTTGCCCGCGTCGAGGAGACGATGGGCGGTGTCGACGTGCTGTGCGCCAACGCGGGCATTGGTGGCCCTGCGGCGGGCATTGCGGACATGAGCCTTGGGGATTGGCGCGCCACTTTGTCTGCCAATCTGGACGGCGCGTTTCTGGCTACGCGCTGGGCTGCGCCGTTGATGGCCGCGCAGGGGGCGGGATCGATCATGCTGACGTCCTCGACATCTGGGCTATGGGGTGTGCCGACGCGCGCGCCCTATGTCGTTGCGAAATGGGGCGTGATTGGCTTGATGAAGACCCTCGCGATGGAGCTTGGCCCCTCTGGCGTGCGCGTCAATGCGGTGGCACCGGGTGCGGTTGAAGGCCCTCGCATGGAGCGGGTTCTTGCCAAGGAAGCCGCTGCAAAGGGCTGCTCCGTTGAGGACATGCGCGCGCTTTATGCTGAGGGCACCTCCCTGCGGACATGGGTCACCGCAGAGGACATCGCGGATATGGTTTTGTTCGTCACATCAGATGCGGGCAAGCGGATTTCAGGACAAACACTGGCCGTGGACGGCCATACGGAGCGGATGACATGAAGGCAGCGATTATTGGCGGCGGCGTAATTGGCGGCGGTTGGGCGGCACGGTTCTTGTTGAACGGATGGGATGTGGCTGTGGCCGATCCCGACCCAGAAGCAGAGCGCAAGATCAACGAAGTGTTGGCGGGCGCGCGGCGGTCCTTGCCTGCGGTATATGACCGGGCGTTGCCAGCCGAGGGCACGCTAAGCTTTTGCGCGTTGGAGGACGCCTGTGCGGGCGCCGATTGGGTGCAGGAAAGCGTGCCAGAGCGGTTGGATATCAAACACACCGTGCTGGACCGCGTGAATGCAGCGGCCCCGGATAGTGCCGTGATCGCGTCCTCGACCAGCGGGTTCAAGCCCTCTGAGCTGACGGCGCAGGGTGCGCGCTGCATCGTGGCGCATCCGTTTAACCCTGTGTATCTGCTGCCGCTGATTGAGCTGGTGGGCGACGTGCCTGCGGGTGCAGCCGATATGCTGCGCAGTGTCGGCTTTTCACCCCTGCATGTGCGCAAAGAGATCGACGCGCATATTGCGGACCGTTTCCTTGAGGCCGTTTGGCGTGAGGCGCTTTGGCTGGTTAAGGACGGTATCGCGACCACGGAAGAGATTGATGAAGCGATCCGCATGGGCTTTGGCTTGCGGTGGGCGCAAATGGGGCTGTTTGAAACCTACCGCGTGGCGGGCGGTGAGGCCGGGATGAAGCACTTTATGGCGCAGTTCGGTCCCGCGTTGCAGTGGCCGTGGACCAAGCTGATGGATGTGCCCGAGTTTACGGATGAGCTGGTTGATCTAATCGCGGGGCAATCCGACGCGCAATCTGGGCATTTGAGCATTCGTGAGTTGGAACGTTTGCGCGACGACAACCTTGTGGGCATTCTGCGCAGCCTCAAGCGGACGAATGCTGCGGCGGGTGGTGTGATCGCCGCCCATGAGGCCAGCCTTCCGCAGCCAAGCGCATCCCCTGAGGCTTTGCCCATCACCCAAGACCGCGTGATCCCGCAGACATGGACCGATTACAACGGGCACATGAATGAGGCGCACTACCTTGAGCTGGGCGCGGCGGCGACCGACCGCTTCATGGAGATGATCGGTGCTGATGCGGCCTACATCGCCGAAGGGCTGAGCTATTTTACCACAGAAAACCACTTGCAGTATCTGGATGAGATGCACGCTGGTGATCGCGTCCGGGTGAGCACTCAAGTGCTAGAGGGTGGCCCGAAAAAGATGCATTTGTTCCACCGGATGATGAACCCTGCGGGTGAGGTTGCGGCGACCATGGAGACGTTCCTTTTGCATGTTGATCTGGGCACGCGGCGTAGTGCGCCTGCGCGTGCGGATGTGGCCGAGGCGTTGGCCGCGTTTGGACAAGCGCATGCAGGGATGCCCCGGCCCGAGGGCGCAGGGCGCTACGTGGGGCAGCGGGGCTAACCAGCCCCTTTGATCACGCAAAATAGGGACGCGCGTGTTGCCCAAGAGCTGGGCTGCACGGGCGTTGGTCTGCGGTTTTCGCTAAAGCGGAACGAGCGTTCTGTTTTGGTAGCGGGTATGGAATTTATTCCCGCGCAAATGCTTTGTATTCTGCTTTGTGAGAACGCATATGGGGCAGACGCAAAGAAATAGGTGCGCCCATGCTGCTGGATTACATCCCCTCTGACCTGAATGTTCAACTTCTGTTTGGATTGGCGCTTGGCGTGCTGTTCGGCATTGCGGCGCAGATCACTCGGTTTTGTTTGCGGCGCTCGGTCGCTGGCGAAGAGGGCGTGGATCGGGCGGGCCTGTCCGTTTGGCTGCTCGCACTTGCGGCGGCGATCGCGGCGGTGCAGTTCGCGGTGGGCGCGGGCTACGCCGTTTTGGACGAAAGCCGCTACCTTAACCCTGATATTCCGGCACTTGCGATTGTGCTGGGTGGGCTCGCTTTTGGGGTAGGGATGGTGCTGACGCGCGGTTGCGTGACGCGCCTGACGGTGTTGTCGGCGACCGGCAACATGCGTGCGCTTACGGTTTTGGTGGTGTTTGCCATCACGGCCCACGCGATGATGAAGGGCATTCTTGCGCCGCTGCGCACGACCCTTGGCGAAATCTCATTTGAGCTGCCGTTTGCTACAATCGCTGCGGTCCCGGGCATCAGTGTTGTGCTGCCGATTGGTCTGATCGCGGGCAGCGTATGGCTGGCAAAACGGGGCGGCGCATCCGTGACGCATTTAGGCTTGGGGGTGTTTATCGGCCTTCTGGTGGCTGCGGGCTGGATCGGGACATCAACCCTGTTGATGGATGAGTTCGATCCGTCCCCTGTGCAATCCATCGCGTTTACCCTGCCTTGGACGGATAGTTTGTTTTGGGTCATCGCCTCAACGGCCATTCCCGCCGGGTTCGGCACGGGTCTGATCGGCGGCGTGATGGTTGGGGCGTTCTTAAGCGCACTTGTGCGGTCTGAGTTGGCCTTGGTCAGCTTCGCTGAGCCTCAGCAGACCGTGCGCTACGGCGCAGGCGGTGTGTTGATGGGTATTGGTGGGGTCTTGGCGGGCGGCTGCACGATTGGTGCGGGCCTGAGCGGCGTCGCCACCCTTAGCCTGTCGGCCATGCTGGCGCTGGTCGCGATTGTTACGGGCGCAGTTGTTGCACGCTATGTGCTGGGTGCGCGATCCGCGGGCGCGGTGCTGGCATAGCGCGATCTGGGCAGTTATCCACAATCTGCCCACAAAAAATCAACATATTTATCCACAGTAACGAATCACCCCCTTCCCAGGGTGATTCGGCTGTGTTAGCCTTATGGGAAGTTCTTTGAGCAGCCAGAAATAAGAACAAATACCGTAGGCAGGTGATAACAGGCCATGAGCATTCGCGGCGCAAGCCCGATGCTCAACACATTAGCGAACTCCCGGGGAGATGGTGGAACACCGCACCCGGGACGGACCTGTGAGAGACGCACCAATACGGTGTTGACCGGGCGCTTTGGGTTCCATGAGGGGAACCGGGCGCCTTTTGCTTTTCCCCCTATATACTGTGCAGTTGTCGGCTTTGTGGCGCCCGCGCCAAGGGTTAAAGCCTGTGCCAAGGCTATCGCGCTTGACTCCCCCCACATGGCCCCGTAAAGCCCGCCCATTCATTGGTGTTGGTGGCCCCTGCAAGGGGATGCCTGTCGGGGTTCGCCCAAAGGACAACGCCCTTCTTGATGGTTCTGATGCGCCTCACCGCGTGCCCTAACCATCCTACATAACGAAGGAGAACAGCCGTGACCAAACGCACGTCTGCCAAGTACAAAATTGACCGCCGCATGGGCGAAAACATCTGGGGCCGCGCTAAATCCCCAGTGAACCGCCGCGAATACGGTCCCGGCCAGCACGGTCAGCGCCGCAAGGGCAAACTGTCCGACTTTGGTCTGCAGTTGCGCGCCAAGCAAAAACTGAAGGGTTACTACGGCGACCTGACAGAGAAACAATTCAAGCGCATCTTTGGTGAAGCTGCTCGTGTCAAAGGCGACACCGGTGAGAACCTGATCGGTCTGCTGGAGCGTCGTCTGGACGCTGTTGTGTACCGCGCCAAGTTCGTTGCAACCATCTTTGCTGCACGCCAATTCGTGAACCACGGCCACGTGACCGTGAACGGTAAGAAAGTGAACATCGCTTCCTACCGTGTGAACGAAGGCGACGTGATCGAAGTTCGTGAGAAGTCCAAGCAGATCGCAGTCGTGATCGAGGCTACTCAGCTGGCTGAGCGCGATGTTCCTGACTACATCGAAGCCGACCACAACAAAATGAAGGCGACGTTCGTGCGCACTCCCGGCTTGGGCGACGTGCCCTACGCGGTGCAAATGGAACCAAACCTCGTCATCGAATACTACGCTCAGAACTAATCTGACGCTGGTTGATGGATTTAAAGGCCGCTCCTTTGGGGGCGGCCTTTTGCGTTGGGGCTGTGTATGCGGTGCCTGCTGGGCGATATTTCGGCAAATACGTCGCGTTCCATGGCTATCCTCTGTGGTTGGTTTCAGCCTATGAAGCCCGCACTGGCTGGCGCGTCCGTCTGTGACATTGCCCTAAGCCATTTTCTTTCGGCCAAGCGCGGTTTATCTCGAACCGCACCAAGCAAGGAGCAGCGCGATGTCTCACCCAGTTTATGCCCGTATTGATGGCCCCATTGTGATGATCGGTTTTGGGTCGATTGGTCGGGGGACGTTGCCCTTGATTGAGCGCCACTTTGACTATGACCACGCGGCGTTTTCGGTGATTGAGCCGGGTGAGGCGGGGCAAAAGGAATTGGCGGCGCGGGGCATTACCTGTCATCCCGTGGCGCTGACGCCTGAGAATTACCGTGAGGTGCTGGGCAAGGTTTTGGAACCGGGCAAAGGGTTTTGCGTGAACCTAAGCGTCGATACCTCTTCGCTTGATTTGATGAAGTTCTGCCGCGAAATCGGCGTGCCCTATATCGACACCGTGGTTGAGCCATGGGCGGGCTTCTATTTTGACACCGAAGACAACGCCGCCCGCACCAATTACGCGCTGCGCCAAGCGGTGCGCGATGAGAAGGCCGCAAACCCCGGCGGAAGCACCGCCGTGTCGTGCTGTGGCGCGAACCCCGGGATGGTGTCGTGGTTTGTGAAAGCCGGCTTGATGACCTTGGCCCGGGATACGGGCCGCGAGATCACCGCACCTACGGACCGCGCTGGCTGGGCCGGGTTGATGCAGTCGCTTGGCGTTAAGGGCGTGCACATAGCAGAGCGTGACACTCAGGCCCGCGAAACGCCGCGCCCCCGCGGTGTTTTTGTGAACACTTGGTCGGTCGAGGGTTTTATCGCCGAAGGGTTCCAGCCCGCTGAGTTGGGGTGGGGCACGCATGAGACATGGTTCCCGGAAAACGGCTATCGCCACAGTGAGGGATGTCAGTCGTCTATCTGGCTGGACCGGCCGGGTGCGATTACGCGGGTGCACACCTGGTGCCCCACGCCGGGGCCTCAGTTTGGGTTTTTGGTGACGCACAATGAGGCGATCTCGATCTCGGATTACTACACTGTAGGTGCTGCGGATGCGCCGGAGTTTCGGCCAACGTGCCACTATGCCTATCACCCGGCAGATGATGCTGTTTTGTCCCTGCATGAGATGTTTGGATCGGGACGTCAGCAGACCGAGCATGTGATCTTGGAGGTCGATGAGATCGTCGAGGGGATCGATGAGTTGGGTGTGCTGCTTTATGGGCATGAGAAGAATGCCCTGTGGTACGGATCGCGGCTGTCGAACGAAGAGACCAAAGCGTTGGCGCCCGATCAGAATGCGACCGGGTTGCAGGTGACCTCTGCGGTTTTGGCCGGGATGGTCTGGGCGTTGGAAAACCCCAATGCGGGTATCGTTGAGACCGACGAAATGGATCACGCTCGCTGTTTGGAGGTGCAAGTGCCCTACCTCGGCCCGGTCGAGGCGCATTATACCGATTGGACGCCATTGCAGGATCGCTGGCAGCATTTTCCCGAGGATATTGACGAAGCCGATCCTTGGTTGTTCCGCAACGTGCTTGCCAGTTAGATTTTTTGCCTCCGGCGGGGATATTTCGAAACCAAAGAAACGCAGGGGCAGGTGTGCGCGGGCGCGGGATTGCTCTGAGCGGGGCAGTGGTGTAGCGCGAGTGGGTGAAAACTGTACACCTCTCTGAGACGCGCGACTGGCCTTTGTGGCGGCGCCCTGTGGCTTTGCTGGCTTTGATGGCCGCGGCTATGCCGATTGCTTTTGCGACTTGGTCGGCGCTGTTGAACAACTTTGTCATTGAGATGGCCGGCTTTGATGGTGCCGACATCGGGTGGCTGCATACGGTGCGTGAAATCCCAGGCTTTTTGGCCATTGGGGTGATTTTCATTATCATCTTTATGCGCGAGCAAGTGTTGGCGTTGGTGTCGCTGGTTTTGTTGGGGTTTGCGACGGTGATTACTGCGCAGTTTCCATCGTTGGGTGGGTTGTTGTTTGTGACGCTCTTGTCGTCCATCGGGTTTCATTACTACGAGACCGCCAACCAATCGTTGCAGTTGCAATGGATCGAAAAGGCGCGCGCGCCGCAAGTGTTGGGCATTTTGATGGCTGTGGGGTCGGGTGCGACGTTGCTGGCGTATGGCGCGATTGTGCTGACGTGGCGGGCGTTCGATCTGAGCTATGATCTGGTGTATTGGGTTGCGGGGTCGATCACTGTGGCCATGGCGCTGTTTGCGTTTTGGGCGTTTCCGCAGTTTGAGAGCCCCAACCCGCAGACCAAGAAGATGGTCCTGCGTAAGCGCTATTGGCTGTATTACCTGTTGCAGTTCATGTCCGGTGCGCGGCGGCAGATTTTCGTAGTCTTTGCGGGCTTTATGATGGTCGAGAAGTTCGGCTTTTCGGTGAGCGATATTACGTCCCTGTTCATGGCCACGCTCGTGGTGAACATGATCGTGGCGCCCCAGTTGGGCCGGGCTGTCGCGTATTTTGGCGAACGAGCCGCTTTGATCGTCGAATATGCCGGGTTGTTCGGGATTTTTGCTTTCTACATTGGGCTATATTTGTTCGATTGGTCGGCCACGGTAGCGGCGGCCCTGTACATCTTGAACAACATCTTTTTCAGCCTCGCGCTGGCGATTAAGACATACTTTCAAAAGATCGCCGACCCCGGGGACATCGCGCCCACGGCGGCAGTGGCCTTTACGATCAACCATATTGCGGCGGTGTTTTTGCCTGCATCGCTTGGCTACCTTTGGTTGGTGTCGCCGATTTCGGTATTTGTCGCGGCGGCGTGTATGGCGTTGGTGTCGCTTGGGCTGTCGTGTTTGATCCCGCGCCACCCTGAACCTGGGAATGAGACCGTGATCACGCGGCCTGTCCCTAGTCCTGCGGAGTAAAGCGCCCTATATCAAGCGAAAGCCAGATGGAGGTGCTGCATGTTTCTGTTCCAACGTAAGAAAGCCGAGATGGTTGCGCGCAGTGCAGCCTTACCCGGTCGTCAGACCGCCATTCCTACGGCGCAGACTCACTTTGTGAACGGTAATCCGCTGTTGGGCCCTGTGCCTGATGGCATGGAAGAGGCCATGTTTGGCATGGGCTGCTTCTGGGGCGTTGAGCGGATGTTTTGGCAGCTGGATGGCGTCTATGTCACGCTGGTGGGTTATGCGGGTGGCTACACCCCGAATGCCACATACGATGAGGTGTGTTCGGGCCAGACGGGCCACAATGAGGTGGTGCGCGTGATCTATGACCCTGCGGTCATCAGCTATGAAGATCTGCTGCGCGTCTTTTGGGAAGGGCATGACCCGACGCAGGGGATGCGGCAGGGCAACGATATGGGCACGCAGTACCGCAGCGGTATCTATGCTTATTCCGAGGTGCAAAAGACAGCGGCTGAGGCATCAAAGCTCGCGTTCGCGCCACGGCTTTTGTCTGCGGGCTATGGTGCCATCACCACTGAGATCATCGATGCGCCTGCGTTCTACCACGCTGAGGACTATCACCAGCAGTACCTTGCCAAGAACCCGGACGGCTATTGCGGGATTGGCGGGACGGGCGTGACCTGTCCCATTGGTGTGGGCGTCTAGACAGCCGCCGCTGGGCCGGGTAGGCGGGGTGCAAAGGAGCCCCCGCTATGACCGAAACGACCTTTACTGCCTTTACGACACTTTCTGGCAAAGCGCCCGCCGAAGCTTTGGGTGAAGCGTTGGAGGATATCGATCCGACGCCCTACGGCGTGGGCGTGTTTGAGGTCGAGGACGGCTCGGGCACGTGGGAGGTCGGGTCCTATTTCCTTGAGCGTCCGGATGCGGTGGCCTTGGCGCTATTGGCTGCAGCGCATGGCGCGGCGGATTTCGTAGTGTCTGAGTTGCCGGATACGGATTGGGTCGCGCATGTACGCCGCGAATTGCACCCAGTTGAGGCGGGTCGATTTTTTGTACACGGCGGACATGACACCGAGGCATTGCCTGAGGATCGCATTGGCTTGCTGATTGAGGCCGCGATGGCCTTTGGCACCGGACACCATGGCACAACGCACGGCTGTCTTCTGGCGTTTGAGCGTCTGTTGCAAGCGGGCTTTGGCCCTGGAAAAGTAGCGGACATTGGGTGCGGTACAGCGGTTCTGGCGATGGCTGCGGCCAAGGTTTGGTCCGCCGATGAGGCCGGCACGGTCTATGCTAGCGATATGGACCCAACGGCCGTGGATGTGGCGCGTGTGAATGCGGACGTCAACGGGTTGGGCGACCGGATCGAATGCCTAGAGGCTGCGGGCTTTGATCACCCGACGCTGGCCGAGGTGGGTCCCTTTGATCTGGTCTTTGCCAATATCCTGATGGGACCCCTGCTGGAATTAGCCCCTGATATGGCAACAAACGTCTCTTTTGGTGGCTACGCTCTTTTGTCTGGTATCCTGAACGAACAGGCCGCAGACGTAATTAAAGCTTATGAAACAGTGGGTTTCACGCTTGAGCATCATCACAAGACGCCCGAGTGGTCGACCCTATCGTTGAAGAGAAGCTAAAAATCGCGCCTTATTGGTGCCCCATTTCGGCTGTATTTTATCAGTGTTGGGGGTGCCAATTCATTTTGAGGTGCCGATGTATAGTCAAAATAAATCGTTTCAGCACCGTATGGCGGAGGTGGAAACGCGCAAGCGCGAAGCCGCGTCGAAACACGCTAAGGTGCTTTATAAAAAGCGGCCCGATGGGTTGCTGGTTCCTGTTGTTCTAAAAGAAGCCCGCCGTATTCCGTGGCTGCATTTGGCTTTTGTGATTGTGTGCTTGATCGGCTTGAAGGGGTTTATTTATGCCTACTTCGGGACCGATGTTTTAAATGTTCGGGTCACGGGATTGTCTCAGGGCAATTGGTCGGATCAGGTATTCGCTTTTGTGCTACAACCGGATGCCATCTCGCTGCGGGTCGCGGAATGGATGTCGGCGGTTTTGCCTTCTGGGGCTGCCGCCTCGGTCGCTGGATAAACAGCGTTCTAAAAATGCAGAACGCCGCACGAGGGTGCGGCGTTTACACGTTACAAAGGTGGGTAAACGCCTTTGCTATAGCCTTAGATCAAGGCTTCGATGTCGGCGCGTTTAAGCCCGATATCATTCAGCTCCCGGTCCGACAGACGCTCAAGAGCATCACGCGTTACGCGGCGATCATTCCAAGCCGCAATGGCCGCAATGAGAGAGATAAAGAACGTCCGAGGGCCATTTTCGGTGGCGATCGGACGGATGGTGTCGAGGGTTGCCATAAGTGCGTCCTTTCCGATCTTTCAAGTTTTTAGGTTTAAGCGAAAGCGCAGCAATTGCTTTCCATGAGCGGCAGGTATTCCGGAATTCTGATCTCAACAATTAGCAAGAATGCATGTCTCATATGCGATTTGTGCATAGGATCGTGGGGTGGTTAACGGATTTAATTGACTGCGATTTTTGGCCCAAAAAGCGTCGTTTGCGAATTGTGTTGCGTCGGTTTTGGTTCGCAATGTCGCGTTTGGCGTGGCGCGGGATTAACCTTTGTTTTTCTGGCTGCCGTCCGATCTTCGTGATAGTCCTGTAACAAACACAAAAGGCGAGAGCAGAATGCGCGTTCTAGGGGTCGATCCCGGGCTGAGGAACATGGGGTGGGGCGTGATTGAGTCGCGCGGCAGCCACTTGCGCCACATCGCCAATGGGACATGCAAAACGGATGCAAAGGATACGTTGGCCGCACGGTTGCTGAGCCTGCATGCGCAGCTGACCGATGTGATCGCGGCCTATGAGCCCGACACCGCCGCCGTGGAACAGACATTTGTGAACAAAGACGGGGCAGCGACGCTCAAGCTGGGGCAGGCGCGCGGCGTTGCGTTGTTGGTGCCGGCGCAGGCGGGCTTGGCGATTGGGGAATACTCGCCCAACGCGATCAAAAAGACGGTCGTGGGCGTGGGACACGCGGACAAAGGGCAGGTGCAGGCAATGGTGCGCGTGCAATTGCCGGGTGTGACGTTCGACAGCCCCGACGCGGCAGACGCGTTGGCCATTGCGATTTGCCACTCGTTTCACGCGCAATCCTCAGGTCGACTGGAGGCCGCAATGCGGGCAGCACAATGATTGGCAAACTTACGGGTCGGGTGGACTACAAAGGCACGGATCACGTCCTGCTGGATGTGTCGGGCGTTGGATATACCGTTCATTGCTCGGATCGGACGCTGGCGAACCTGCCAGCGAAGGGCGAGGCCGCTGCACTCTATACTGAGCTGTTGGTCCGCGAAGATCTGCTGCAATTGTTCGGCTTTACGACTGTGTATGAGCGAGAGTGGCACCGGCTGTTGATCTCGGTCCAAGGGATTGGGGCCAAGGCGTCGATGGCGATACTGGGCACGCTTGGGGCCGATGGTGTGGCCCGCGCGATTGCCTTGGGTGACGCAGGCGCGATCAAGGCTGCGCCTGGCGTGGGCCCCAAGATTGCTGCGCGCGTTGTGAATGAGCTTAAGGATAAGGCCCCCGGCCTGATGGCGACCGGGGCGGATACGCTAGTTGAGGCGGTGGGCGATGTCCCCGCGGCGGCGTCTGTGGCTAAGCCGCAAGCCGCACCGTCCGCCCCCGGTGGTCAGGCCGAGGCATTGTCCGCGCTGACCAACCTTGGCTATGCGCCCGTTGATGCCGCCCGCGCCGTGGCGGAAGCCGCCGATGCAGGCGACACCGGCGCAATCATCAAGGCCGCGCTGCAACTGCTCGCGCCGAAGGGCTAAGCCATGACTGACCCGCTTTTGGATCCAAACCCCGCCCCCGAGGACAACGACCGCGCCTTGCGTCCGCAAGCGCTTGAGGAATTCATCGGTCAGGCCGAGGCACGCAGCAATCTGCGTATTTTCATCGAAAGCGCGCGGCGGCGTGGTGAGGCGATGGACCATGTGCTGTTCCACGGCCCTCCCGGCTTGGGCAAGACGACGCTGGCGCAGATTATGGCCCGTGAGCTGGGGGTGAACTTTCGCATGACCTCTGGCCCGGTACTGGCCAAGGCGGGCGATCTGGCCGCCATCCTGACCAACCTTGAGGCGCGCGATGTGCTGTTCATCGACGAAATTCATCGTCTGAACCCGGTGGTCGAAGAAGTGCTGTACCCCGCGATGGAGGATCATGCGCTGGACCTTGTGATCGGGGAAGGGCCGTCGGCCCGAACCGTGCGCATCGATCTGCAACCTTTCACGCTTGTCGGCGCGACGACGCGGCTTGGCTTGCTGCAAACCCCGCTGCGGGACCGGTTCGGAATCCCGACGCGGTTGCAGTTCTATACCGAGGATGAATTGCATCAGATCGTTCTGCGCGGGGCACGCCTTTTGGGCTGCCCTGCTGATGATGCTGGTGCGCGCGAAATCGCAAAACGCGCTCGCGGCACCCCGCGCGTTGCGGGCCGATTGCTGCGCCGGGTCGTGGATTTTGCGGTTGTTGAGGGAGATGGCCGCGTTACCCAAGCGCTTGCGGACAACGCGTTGACCCGCTTGGGCGTGGACAACGTGGGGCTGGACGGGGCGGACCGTCGGTACCTAACCCTGATTGCAGAGCATTACATGGGCGGTCCTGTGGGCGTGGAGACAATCGCCGCTGCCCTGTCAGAAAGCCGCGACGCCCTAGAAGAGGTGGTTGAGCCATATTTGCTGCAACAAGGCATGTTGCAGCGCACCCCGCGCGGCCGGATGCTTGGCCCCCGTGCCTGGACCCATCTGGGCCTGACACCACCACGCCCCGAACCCCAAGGGGACTTGTTCTAGGGGCGAAAAATCTTCATGTAGACCCCTCGAACGGGAGGACGCAGAGGCGTCTTTCCCCCTATGCTCAAGGGGCCGAGATGACACCAGACGAGACAACCGCCTATTTCACCCGTGCCGATGGCAGCTATTTGTTTGCCCGCTGGGGCCGGCCCATTGTGCCGATCACATTCGGCGTTTTGGATGAAACGATCGCAGTCCTAAAGGGCGCGATTGAGGCTCTGTGCGTTCTGACCGGCCACAAAATGGCCGAGACCGACCCAGAGCTGGGCGCCAATCTGATGGTGTTCTTTATCCAAAGCTGGGACGAACTGACCGAGACCCCCAATATGGACCGGCTGTTACCGGACCTAGAGCCGCTGGTCGCGCGGCTTAAGGCAGCTGACGCAAACCAATACCGCGCCTTTCGGTTTGACGAGGACGGGGGCATCAAGGCCTGTTTTTCGTTCATCTGCATGGATGATGCGTTGCGCGATGTGCCCGCCGAAACGCTCGCGCTTAACCAAATGGTGCAGGCCATGGTGTTGTGGTCCGACACGGCGTTTCTGGGGGCCTCGCCTATTGGGTTGGTCGACGGTACGGCGGTTCTGCGGCCTGATGTGTCCAGCTTGTTGCGCGCGGCCTATGACCCGGTGATGCCAGTGATGGCGCAGGATCCGTCCCACGCGCTGCGCCTTAGTGCGCGGATGGCGGCGGAGAAAGTCCAGTGAGCCTGCCGGGCCCGCATCGCTGGCCCATTCGTGTCTATTACGAGGACACCGATCTGGCCGGGATCGTGTACTACGCCAACTATCTCAAGTTCATCGAGCGCGCCCGGTCCGAGATGGTGCGCGCAGCGGGTATCGACCAAACTGCGATGAAGGCTGCGGGCCAAGTGTTCGCGGTCGCTCGGCTTGAGGCCGACTACCGCGCCCCGGCCAAATTCGATGATGAGTTGATCGTTGAAACATCTGTCACAAAGACGACCCCGGCGCGGCTCACCTTGCAGCAGGTCGTAACCCGCAAAAGCACCCTGATTTTCGAGGCAAAAGTCGTGCTTGTCTGTCTGGGCCCGGACGGACGTCCCACCCGCCTGCCGCCCCAGATCACAAAACTGGCAACCGCTCGCTGATTTGTGCCAAAACCTTGGCCTTTGCGCTGAAATTCTGTTACCTAATTTCTATATAAGCCGATAACGGCATCACTAGACAGGACCGAGCAGTCCATGGAAACCGAAGTTCTCGCAGCCGCGCAGGAGATTGATTTCTCTATGTGGGCGCTGTTTCTCCGCGCCACGTTTATCGTGAAGGTCGTCATGATCATGCTGATCGTGGCCTCCGTCTGGGTTTGGGCGGTTTATATTCAAAAGCTTATGCAGTTCCGCCAAGCGCGGGCTGAGACCTCCGTCTTTGATGAGGCGTTTTGGTCCGGCGAGCCGCTGGATGAGTTGTATGCCAAGATCAACGGCGCACCAAAAACCGCGAATGAGCGGATTTTCGTCTCGGCCATGACCGAGTGGGAACGCAGTCACCGCAACGATGGCGGATTGATCGCAGGCGCGCAGGCGCGGATTGACCGGGCCATGGACGTGGCCATCGCCAAGGAACGCGGCGCGCTGACCTCGGGGTTGACGTTCCTTGCGACAACCGGATCCACGGGGCCGTTCATCGGCCTGTTCGGTACGGTCTGGGGCATCAAACACGCATTTGAAGAAATCGCCATTCAGCAAAACACCAACCTTGCTGTTGTGGCACCGGGCATCGCTGAGGCGTTGTTGGCCACGGGGCTGGGCCTATTGGCCGCGATCCCCGCGGTGGTGTTCTTTAACCAGCTTACCCGCGATGCGGACAAGATCACGGGCGAGTATGAGGCTTTTGCCGATGAGTTCGCCACGATCCTGTCGCGCCAGTTGGACGCGGCCTAGGTCATGGGCGGCGGGGTCATGCAATCGGGTGGCGGCGGGCGGCGCGGACGGCGTCGGCGCGGCGGTGGCAGTCAGCCGATGTCCGAAATCAACGTCACACCCTTTGTGGATGTGATGTTGGTGCTGCTGATCATCTTTATGGTCGCGGCACCTTTGTTGACCGCTGGTGTGCCCATCGAATTGCCCGAAACGGCGGCAGGGCCGCTGCCGGATGAACAAGAAGAACCGCTGGCCGTGACAATCGCCGCTGACGGCACCGTATTGATCCAATCCACTGAAGTGGCACGCGAAGAACTGGTCACCCGGTTACAGGCCATTGCCGCAGAGCGCACCACCGACAAAGTGTTTCTGCGCGCCGACGGCATCGTGCCATATGCGCAGGTGATGGAGGTCATGGGCGCGCTCAACGCGGGCGGTTTCCGCAATTTGGGGCTGGTGACGGACGCGGGCGGGCCAACGCTCGACGCGGACGGACAGTGATCGCCCATGCAGATGCGCGAGGGCCTCATTGTCTCCGGGACGGTCCATGGGTTGATTTTCCTTTGGGCGCTGTTGGGAGCGTGGTTGCAACCGACCCCGCCGGAAGAGCCGTTTGCCGTGACCGAAGTGAGCGTGATGACTAACGCGGAGTTTGACGCCTTGGTGTCCGACGCCCCTGCGGCCGAGGTGCCGATGCCCTCCGCCCCGATTGCGCCCCCGCCTGAGACATCTGACATCGCGACACCACAGGTTGAAACCACCCCCCGGCCCGAGGCTCCGACGCCGCAACCTGCGCCCGAGGCACCTTCTCCGCCTCAGGTCGCGATCCTGACACCGCCGCCGCGCACCGAAGTGCAGCCAGAGGCGCCCCAAGCGCCCGAGCCACCCGTACCTCCGCCGTCGGATCCGGATGCGCCGATTTCTGATGCGCCGCCAACGCCGCGGGCGGCCCCGCGTGTGGCACCCACACCTGCGCCACCCTCGCTGGCGGAAACCGCCCCTGTGGTTGAAGCTGCCCCCACACCATCAGAGGCCGCCGATGCCCCCGCGGAGGAGGCCGCGCCAGACCCCGTCGCCCCACCAGAGGCCACCACACGGATTGTCACCGAAGCGGATATTCCATCGCGCGCACCGGAGGTTTCCTTGCGCCCGCAGCGCAAACCAAGCCGACCCGTCGCTGTGGCCGAGGCCCCAGTTGTGGAGGAGCCCGTGGTTGAGCCGACCCCTGATCCCGCGCCAGAGTCTGAGGCCGACACGTCCTCTGGGATCGCGGGCGCGATTTCTGAGTTGCAACAAACGGTGGCTGCCGCACCATCTGGCCCGCCGCTTAGCAGTGGCGAACGGGATGGTTTCCGCGTCGCTGTGCAGTCATGCTGGAACGTCGACCCCGGCGCTGTTTGGGCGCAAACGGCTGTGACGATTGCCTTTGCCCTCAACCCCGATGGCACGCCTGTTGCAAGTTCTTTGCGCATGGCTGGGTTCCAGGGTGGCTCGGAAGCGACCGCCCGACAGGCCTATGAGGCAGGTCGCCGCGCAATCCTACGCTGTGGCGCGCGGGGGTTTGACCTGCCCCAAGAGAAATATGACCATTGGCAAGAGGTCGAGATGACCTTTGACCCTTCATCGATGAGGATCCGTTAATATGCTGTCCCTTCTGAGCCGTATCCTTCTAGCGCTGGCGATTTTGACTGGCCCCGCCGTGGCGCAAAGCCCCGGGCCGCTGCGGATCACCATTACCGAAGGCGTGATTGAGCCGATCCCTGTCGCGATCCCGGATTTTGTGCCGCAAAACCGGGCGTCGAACGATATGGCCCAAGATATCAGCCGAGTTATTGCGGCCAACCTGACGAACACGGGCCTATTTCGGGAAATCCCGGCTTCGGCGCATATTTCTCGGGTGACCAGTTTTGACAGCACGGTCCCCTATAGCGACTGGAAAGCGATCAATGCACAGGCGCTGATCACGGGGGCTGTGACCGTTCAGGGTAATCGTTTGACCGTACAGTTCCGCTTGTTTGATGTGTTTTCAGATGCCCCCCTTGGGGATGGGTTGCAGTTCGTGGGCACCACAGACGGGTGGCGGCGGATGGCGCACAAAGTCTCGGATGCGGTCTATGCCCGGATCACCGGTGAGGCGGGCTATTTCGATAGCCGCGTTGTTTTCGTGTCCGAGACCGGGCCAAAGAATGACCGCCGCAAGCGTCTTGGAATTATGGATTACGACGGGGCGAATGTTTCGTTTCTGACCAGCTCAGACACTATCGTTCTGGCCCCCCGCTTTTCGCCTGACGGCGAGCAGATCCTTTACACCAGCTATGAGACCGGCTTTCCGCAGGTCTATGTGATGGATGTAGCCACCCTGCGCCGTCGTGTGATCGGTGACCAAGGCGGCGACATGAGCTTTGCGCCCCGCTTTTCACCTGATGGTCGGACGGTGGTCTACAGCCTTTCGGCGCGTGGGAACTCGGATATCTATACGCTTGATCTGCGCTCGGGGCAGTCGCGGCGGCTGACCTCTGGCCCGTCGATTGAGACGGCGCCTAGCTTCTCTCCCGATGGTCGTCAGATCGTGTTTGAGAGCGACCGCTCTGGCAGCCCGCAAATCTATATCATGTCCGCCACTGGCGGCAGCGCGCAGCGGGTCAGCCAAGGTCGTGGGCGCTATGGCACGCCCGTGTGGTCCCCGCGCGGTGACTTGATCGCCTTTACCAAGCAAAATGCTGGCCGGTTCCATATTGGAGTGATGCGAACCAATGGGACTGAGGAACGGCTTCTCACGGGGGCGTTCCTTGACGAAGGCCCCACGTGGTCGCCCAATGGGCGCGTCATCATGTTCACCCGCGAAAGCAGTGGCGCGCAGGGGGCGCCTGCTTTGTACTCCGTCGATATTTCGGGGCGTAACCTGCAACGCGTCCCGACCCCCAATGCTGCAAGCGACCCCGCATGGGGTCCGCTTTTGCCCTAAGCCATGTTATACTCATCACTGCGGGGACGAGCTGCCCGCATGTGCCCACAAGAAGGACGTTTGAAATGACCCTCCGCACTCCCATTATGTTGCTGGCCGCCCTCGCGCTGTCGGCGTGTACCAGCAATCCGTTCCTTGGTGACGGCGGCGGCTTTGGCGGCTCCGGCAGCGATGGCGCGCTGGGCAGCAATGGCCAAATTGTGCCCGGCTCGGTGGATGATCCGACCTCGCCTGCGTATTTTCAACAAGCTATCGGTGACCGTGTGCTGTTTGCCGTGGATCAAAGCGCCATTGATGAGGCTGCCCGCGCCACGCTGACCGGCCAAGCTGATTTCTTGGCCCGCAACCCGGAATACACTGCCCTGATCGAAGGCCACGCCGATGAACAGGGAACGCGGGAATACAACCTTGCGCTGGGCGCGCGCCGGGCTGCATCGGTACGTGATTATCTGGTGAGCCAAGGCATCGCGGATGCCCGCCTGCGCACCGTTACTTATGGTAAGGAACGCCCGATTGAGCTGTGCTCAACCGAAGCCTGCTATAGCCAAAACCGCCGGTCGGTCACGGTCTTGGGTGCCGCCGGTCTGGGGAGCTAACTTATGAAACTGCCTGCACTTTTACTGTGGTCGCCAGTGGCCTTTGTTCTCGCCTTTGCCGCGCCGCTGTCTGCGCAGCAAACGCAGGAGCAGACCCTGGCGGATATCCGGCAGGAACTGACGGTTCTGTTCGTAGAAGTGCAGCGGTTGCGCACACAGCTTTCGACCACAAGTGCGCCGGGGGCGGTTGTCTCTGGCGACACGGTTCTTGAGCGGCTCGATGCGATTGAACAGGAAATGCGCCGCCTGACGGCCATTACCGAAAACCTTGAGCTGCGCGTGCAGCGGGTGGTTGCAGATGGCACAAACAAGGTCGGTGATCTTGAGTTCCGCCTGTGTGAGCTGGAAGCGGCCTGCGATATCGGCTCACTCGGTGAAACGCCGAAACTGGGTGGTGATCTGACAGATGCGGTGGCGACAGGCCCCGCGATCAATCCGGCACCTGCACCTGGCCCCGAGGTTGATGGTGAGCAATTTGCCGTGGGTGAGCAAGGCGATTTCGCCCGTGCGCGTGATGCATTTGAGGCGGGGGACTATGCTTCCGCCGCGGACCAGCTACAGGCGTTTTCTCAGACGTATCCCGGTGGCCCGCTGACGTTGGATGCGTTCTTGTTGCGCGGCGACGCGCTGAGCCAAATGGGAGAGTGGCAGCCCGCCGCCCGCGCCTATTTGGACAGTTTTAACCTAGAGCCTAACGGCCCCGAAGCGCCTGGTGCTTTGCTGAAACTTGGTCGCGCGTTGGATATGATCGGCCAACCGGGTGAGGCGTGCTTGATGTTGGCCGAGGTCGGTATCCGCTTTCCGGGGGCGGCCGAGGTGGCTGAGGCTGAGGCCGCACTGGCGACGCTTGGCTGCTCGTGACGCTAGAGGCCCGCGCCGCTGAGGCGATCAGAACGCTTTGCCCCGAGGATGCGGTCGCCGTGGCGTGTTCCGGCGGGGGGGATTCGATTGCAACGCTGCATTTGGCCGTGCGTGCCTTGGGGGCCGCGCGCGTCACAGCGTTAAGTGTTAACCATAATTTGCGCCCCGAAGCGGCTGATGAAATTACGCTGGTCGCTCGGCATTGCGCGGCTCTCGGGGTCGAACATCAGGTGTTGGAGTGGCATTGGTCGGGTGTTGGCAATGTCCAAGCCGCTGCGCGTGGGGGGCGCCACAGCGTCCTGCTGGCGGCCACCTCGGGCACGATCCTGATGGGGCACACTGCGGATGATCAGGCCGAAACGGTGCTGCTGCGGCTTGCGCGCGGCTCTGGCGTGGATGGCTTGGCGGGGATTAGGCCTGTGTCTGGCCGCGTGATCCGACCGCTGCTTGGTGAAACTCGGGCGGATTTGCGCGATTGGTTGCGTGCTGAGGGCTTGGATTGGGTGGATGATCCATCGAATGAGGACCCCCGGTTTGATCGCATTCGCGCGCGCAAAATGGCAGATGCGCTGGCGGACTTGGGCCTTAGCCGGGCGCGGCTTTTGCAAACTGCCGAACTGATGCAAGATGAGGCTGACGTTTTGGCCTATGCGGCGCTCAACTGGGCCAAGACCCACGTGCGGGCCGAGGCGGGCGACCTGTTGATCGATGCATCGGCTGTGCGCGCGGCCCCCTCCGCGCTGGTCTCACGCATTTTGGCGGCTGCGGTGCAATGGATGTCAGCGAGCCCCTATAAACCCCGCAGGCAGGCCACGCAAAACTGGTTGGATCAGGCCACGTCGCAGGGCAGCGCACCGTTGGGGGGCGTTGCGATGACCGTCCAAGGCGAAACGTTGCGGTTAAGCCGAGAGCTGCACGCGGCAAATAGGTGTGAGAAGTCATCTTTGAGCGGATTGTGGGACCACCGCTGGCAAATCATCGGTCCCGCCGAGGCAGGCGCGCTGCGGATTGTGGCCTTGGGGGATTATCTGCGCGATTGCCCAGCGTGGCGCACAACCGGATTGCCACGCCGATCCCTCGTGTCCACGCCTGCAATTTTCGTCGATGACGCCCTCGTGGCGGCGCCTTTGGCAGGACTGACAGGCGATTGGGACGCTTTTATCCCCATCTCATTCATCACATTCCTCGAATCCCGTTGAAGTTCGCCCCATCACGTTTATCTTTAGGGCAACTGGTGTGATCCTCCCGTCGCGCCACACTTGAAGGAGTATCCCCTTGGGTAACGCGAGAAATATCGCCTTTTGGGTCGTTCTGTTCGTCCTGATCCTGTCTTTGTTCAACCTGTTCTCGGGTGGTCAGTCGTCGTCCAATGCCCGCGCAGCAGCCTATTCGGACTTTATCGCGCAGGTCGAAGGCGGCGGAGTGAACTCCGTGACGTTGGACGGCGAGCGTATTTTGTTCCGCGGCGCGGATGGCCAACAGCAAGTGACCATCAAGCCCGCTGATGTGGACGTGACCCAAACGCTTTTGGATAACGAAGTCATCATCCGCGCAGAGCCGCAGGAACAGTCCGGATTTATGTCCGCGATCTCCCTCTGGTTGCCGTTCCTCGTGCTGATCGGCATCTGGATTTTCTTCATGAACCGGATGCAGGGCGGCGGCAAAGGTGGGGCAATGGGCTTTGGTAAGTCCAAGGCCAAACTGCTCACCGAAAAACAGGGACGTGTGACGTTTGACGATGTGGCGGGCATTGATGAGGCCAAAGATGATCTCGAAGAGATCGTTGAATTCCTCAGAAATCCTCAGAAATTCAGCCGCTTGGGTGGTAAGATCCCGAAGGGTGCGCTGCTTGTGGGCCCTCCCGGTACGGGTAAGACGCTACTCGCACGGGCCGTGGCCGGTGAGGCGGGTGTGCCGTTCTTCACCATCTCGGGTTCCGACTTTGTTGAGATGTTTGTGGGTGTGGGTGCCTCCCGTGTGCGCGACATGTTTGAGCAGGCGAAGAAGAACGCGCCTTGCATCGTGTTCATCGATGAGATTGACGCCGTGGGCCGGTCCCGTGGCGCAGGCTACGGCGGTGGCAACGATGAGCGGGAGCAAACGCTGAACCAGCTTCTGGTTGAGATGGACGGTTTTGAGGCCAACGAAGGCATCATTATCGTGGCCGCGACCAACCGCCCCGACGTTCTGGACCCCGCGCTGTTGCGGCCGGGTCGGTTTGACCGTCAGGTGCAAGTGCCCAATCCCGACATCAAAGGCCGTGAGAAAATTCTTGGTGTCCACGCGCGCAAAGTGCCGCTTGGCCCCGACGTTGACCTGCGCATCATTGCACGCGGCACGCCCGGGTTTTCGGGTGCTGATCTGGCCAACCTCGTGAACGAATCAGCTCTGATGGCCGCACGTGTTGGTCGTCGCTTTGTAACAATGGAGGATTTCGAATCCGCCAAGGACAAAGTGATGATGGGTGCAGAGCGGCGCTCGATGGTCATGACCGAGGATGAAAAGGCGCTGACCGCGTACCACGAAGCGGGCCACGCGGTGGTTGGCCTTTATGTGCCCGATCACGACCCGATCCACAAAGCGACGATCATCCCGCGCGGTCGTGCGCTGGGTCTGGTGCTGTCATTGCCTGAGCGTGATCAGCTGTCGGTGAGCAAGCAAAAGTATACCTCCAAGATTGCGATGGCGATGGGGGGTAAGGTTGCAGAAGAACTGAAGTTCGGCCCCGAGAATGTGACCTCGGGTGCGACCTCGGACATTCAGCAATCGTCCAAAATTGCCCGCGCGATGGTCACCCAGTTCGGTTTTGCCGAAGAGTTGGGCCATGTGGATTATGCGAATGAGCAGCAGTCCTATCTGGGTAACTACGGCGGTGGCACGAACCACAGCCAAGCGACCCAACAGATCATCGACAAGAAGGTCAAAGAGATCATCGACACCGGCTATGAGACCGCCAAGCGCATCCTCACGGAAAAGCGGGATGAGTGGGAAAACCTCGCTCAGGGCTTGCTGGAGTATGAAACGCTGACGGGGCCTGAGATCAAAAAGGTCATGCGCGGCGAGCCTCTGAACCGGGGCGACGATGATGAGGATCATAACACGGGCGGGACCAGCGTTACGGCGATCCCCAAGACAAAGCCTAAGTCCAAGCCTTCGGGCGGCGACATGGAGCCTGAGCCCTCGGCCTAAAACGGTCCACTCCGTTTCTTGCACAAAACCCCCTGCGCGTTGGCGTGGGGGGTTTTTCTTTGTCTGCACGCAGGGCTAGATGGGCCGCAGCAACAGGAGACGACGATGCCCGCACTGAAACCGCTGAACCTAACCGGCCAGATTGTATGGCTTGGCCACGTCCCGGACCGGGAGGCTGCCTTGGCTTCAACTGCGCAGGGCGAAATGGCCCTGTCTTTTGCTGGCCCCGCGGGAGAGGACCATGGTGGGCTGACGCGTCCTTCGTGCAGTCGGGTGATCTCTCAGTATCCCAGAGGCACCGAGATCAAGAATACGCGGCAGCTGTCTGTCGTCTCAGCCGAGGAATTGGCGCAAATCGCAGAGGCAATGGGCGTAGATACCTTGGACCCTTGGTTGGTTGGGGCGACAATGGTCGTATCTGGTATCCCGGATTTTAGTCACCTGCCGCCATCAAGCCGCTTGCAAATCGCCAACGGCGCGACCCTGACTGTGGACATGCAAAACCGTCCCTGCCACCTACCAGCGGCTGAGATCGACGTGCCCCACCCAGACAAGGGCCGCGCGTTCAAGGCGGCCGCGCGGGGCCTGCGCGGCGTAACCGCGTGGGTCGAGCGTGAGGGCACGGCCCGTGTCGGCGATAGTGTGACTGTCCACGTGCCTGATCAGCGTGCATGGGCCTATACGGGCGAATAGCCTTAGGCGGTTGATGTCATAAGGCTAATCATGACGCTACACGCCAATAGCAAAAATCCGGAATGCAGATAGAGGGTTTCAATGTTCATGGGGGGCTCTCCGCTTAATGAGCCTGAAAATTCCTCTGAGCGGTTAACAAAGCGTTTATCGCGATACACCGTGCGCTGGGTTTCCGATCTGAAACGTCTGTTTCCTCGGTGGACGATTCCGATGCGCGTTTTGTCGGAAATGCACCACGGTGGGCACTGACGCGTCTCTATATGCCAAAGTATACATGAAGACTGTGGCGGATTTTCACGTCCACGGGTGCATGCAGGGAGAGCAGCATGAGCTATAAGACCGATATCGAGATTGCCCGCGAGGCGTCGAAGCAGCCCATCCAAGAGATCGGCGCGAAGCTGGGCATCGACACGGCGGATTTGCTGCCCTACGGCCACGACAAAGCCAAAGTGAGCCAAGCCTTCATCGAAAGCGTCAAGGACAAGCCCAACGGCAAACTGATCCTCGTGACCGCGATCAACCCCACCCCCGCGGGTGAGGGCAAGACGACCACAACCGTGGGTCTGGGCGATGGTCTGAACCGCATCGGCAAAAAAGCCGCTGTTTGTATCCGCGAAGCCTCGCTTGGGCCAAACTTTGGGATGAAGGGCGGCGCTGCTGGCGGTGGTTATGCGCAGATCGTCCCGATGGAGGACATGAACCTCCACTTCACGGGTGATTTCCACGCGATCACCTCGGCGCACTCGCTGCTAAGCGCGATGATCGACAACCACATCTACTGGGGTAATGAGCTCGAAATCGACATCCGCCGCGTTGTTTGGAAGCGCGTTGTGGACATGAACGACCGTGCGCTGCGTCAAATCACGGCGTCGCTGGGTGGTGTGGCCAACGGTTTCCCCCGCGAAGCTGGCTTTGATATCACTGTGGCCTCTGAGGTTATGGCGATCCTGTGCCTTGCAACCGATCTTGCGGATCTCGAGAAGCGCTTGGGTGATATGATCGTGGCTTACCGCCGTGACCGTACGCCCGTGTTCTGTCGCGATATCAAAGCGCAAGGCGCGATGAGCGTGCTGTTGAAGGACGCGATGCAGCCCAACTTGGTGCAAACGCTCGAAAATAACCCGGCTTTTGTGCACGGCGGCCCATTCGCCAATATCGCTCATGGCTGTAACTCGGTGATTGCAACGACCACGGCGCTCAAGACGGCGGATTACGTTGTGACTGAGGCAGGCTTTGGGGCCGACCTTGGTGCTGAGAAGTTCATGAACATTAAGTGCCGCAAAGCGGGTCTCGCGCCCGATTGTGTGGTCCTCGTTGCGACAGTGCGCGCGATGAAAATGAACGGCGGTGTGGCCAAGGCTGATCTGGGCGCCGAAAACGTCGATGCCGTGAAAGCCGGTTGTGCCAACCTTGGGCGCCACATCGGCAACCTCAAAAGCTTTGGCGTACCGGTAGTTGTCGCGATCAACCACTTTGTCACGGACACGGACGCCGAAGTGCAGGCCGTCAAAGATTATGTGGTCAGCCAAGGGTCTGAGGCGATCTTGTCGCGTCACTGGGAATTGGGCTCGGAAGGGTCCGCTGAACTGGCGACACGCGTGGCGGAAATCGCGGACAGCGGCGTTAGCCAATTCGCGCCGCTGTATGCGGACGAGTTGAGCCTGTTTGAAAAGATCGAGCGTATCGCTAAAGGCATCTACCGCGCGGACGATGTGATTGCGGACAAGAAAATCCGTGACCAACTGCGTCTTTGGGAAGAGCAGGGCTATGGCCATCTGCCGATCTGTATGGCCAAAACGCAATACAGCTTCTCAACCGATCCGACCCAACGCGGCGCGCCTACAGGCCACTCTGTGCCCGTGCGCGAAGTCCGTCTGAGCGCGGGTGCCGGGTTCGTGGTTGTTGTCTGCGGTGAGATCATGACCATGCCGGGTCTGCCCCGTGTGCCCTCCGCTGAGGCCATTCACCTGAACGACGCAGGCCAAATCGAAGGCCTGTTCTAGGGTCATAGACCATCCAAAGACCAACACCGGGCGGGTAACAAGATTACTCAGTACTCAACACATCCGCCCGGTTTCTTGGTCCATGGCGTCATATGACACATGGCTGCGATGCGCAGCGCGCCCTATGGGTTTCCACAAAATCCGCCGCACCCCAGTGTTGGCCAACAATATGTTAAGGAGGCGTTAACATGGCGCAGATCATCGACGGAAAAGCGTTTGCCGCCAAAGTGCGCGGGCAAGTGGCCGATCACGTGGCGCAATTGCGTGCAGATCACGGGATCAAGCCGGGCCTTGCCGTAGTTTTGGTGGGCGAAGATCCCGCAAGCCAAGTTTACGTCAAGTCCAAGGGCAAGATGACGGTTGAGGTCGGCATGACCTCGGTTGAGCATCGCCTGCCCGCAGACACCCCCGAAGACACATTGCTTAGCCTCATTGCTGAGCTGAACGCCGATGCCGACATTCATGGCATCCTCGTGCAATTACCGCTGCCGGATCACCTCGATTCTGATCTGGTGATCAATTCGATCGACCCTGCCAAGGATGTCGATGGGTTCCATATCTCCAATGTCGGTTTGCTGGGCACAGGTCAGGACGCGATGGTGCCCTGCACGCCGCTAGGATGCCTGATGATGCTGCGTGACTATCACGGCTCGCTTAGCGGGATGGACGCCGTCGTGGTGGGCCGCTCCAACATCGTGGGCAAGCCGATGGCGCAGCTGCTGCTGGGCGATAGCTGCACAGTGACGATCGCGCACTCGCGGACCAAGGATTTGGCGGCGGTGGTCAAGCGCGCCGATATCGTGGTCGCGGCCGTTGGCCGTGCCGAAATGGTCCCCGGCGATTGGATCAAGCCCGGCGCGACGGTCATCGACGTGGGCATCAACCGTATCCCGGCCCCCGAAAAGGGCGAAGGCAAAACGCGCCTTGTGGGGGACGTGCATTACGAAAGCTGCGCCGAAGTGGCCGGCGCGATCACGCCTGTTCCCGGCGGTGTAGGTCCGATGACCATCGCATGCCTGCTGGCCAACACGTTGACGGCGTGCTGCCGTGCCAACGGCCTGCCAGCGCCCGAAGGCTTAACCGCCTAGCGCGGTTGCGCCAAGGAGGGTCGCTGAGGCGCTGTAGGTGCTGCGCCCCGCGGCATCGGGATTTCGACCATCGGCGTGCCGGTCAGGATGGCGGTGGCTCGTGGTTCCATCATCGTAGTCAACGCAGCATCGCTGGACCGGAGCCCGCCCGTGTACGTGCCATAAGCCGGCAGTATCAGGCGCATTTCATCCCTTAGAAAGCATGGCCGCGATAAGCTGCGACCTTGTAGGGCCACGCGCGCCTTGGGGTGGTAATGCCCCGACACTTCGCCCCGCGCGCTGCCCGTCGCAATATGGCGAAAGATCAGGGGCGGCTCATAAAAGGCATCTAGATGCGTGCCGCCAAGCTCAAGCGGGGCAGGATCGTGGTTGCCCGCGATCCAGACCCAGCGCCGCCCGGCCATCAGCCGCTCAATCCAGGTGCGATGTTCCTCGGACAGGGCCTGCTCTGAGTCCATGTCGTCAAAGGTATCACCCAGACACACCACAATGCGTGCGCCGGTGGTCATGATGTCATGATCGAGCCGGGTAAGGGTGTCTGTTGTTTCATAGGGCGGCAACAAGCTGCCGCCGCGCCGTGCAATACGTTCGGACTTGCCCAAATGCAGATCCGAGACAATTAAACATTGGCGACCGTGCCACCAAAGTGCGCCTGACGGCAGGGCCGTCAGCTGCGCCTGTGCAAATTCAAAAGCGTAACCTTCCATAACGTCAACAGATACCACTTCTTGCGGAAATGGAAGAGCCGACCGCTACTACTTGTTGTTATCGCTTTCCAAAGCCTCAAGGCGCGCCAAGAGTGCGGCGTTCTCTTCGCGGGCTTTCTGCGCCATTGTGCGCACGGCATCGAATTCTTCGCGTGTGACGAAATCGCGGTCGGCCAGCCAGCGGTCCATCAAGGATTTCATTGCCGTTTCGGCCTCATCCTTGGCGCCCTGAGCCACGCCCATGGCGTTCGTCATCAATTGGCCTAGGTCGTCAAAGATTTTGTTGCGCGTCTGCATGGTGGCCCCTTTTGGCTATGTGCTGGCCCTTATATGGGCCGCGCGAGGCTGGCTCGCAACCTTGTTGCTGTCGCACCCGTTGACATCCGGCGGCGGGCGGCTGATCCATCGACTATGTTAGCTGCTATTCCCTTCCCGAACCTTTCGCCCGAGATTTTCACGCTGTCGCTGGGGTCATTCGAATTTTCGCTGCGGTGGTATGCGTTGGCCTATATCGCGGGGCTGGGCTTTGCGTGGGCATTTGCGCGGTGGCTGGTGCAGCGGCCCGGGCTGTGGCCTGCGGGTCAAGCGCCTATGACTGCCGCCCAGGTTGAGGATTTCATGACGTGGGCAGTTTTGGGCGTCGTTCTTGGGGGGCGGCTCGGATTTGTGCTGTTCTATCAACCGGCCTACTACCTCGCGCATCCGGCGGAAATCCTGATGGTTTGGCAAGGGGGCATGGCGTTTCATGGCGGCTTCCTTGGGGTGGTTGTGGCGGCTGTCATTTTCGTGCGCCGCAATGGTTTGCCGTGGCTCAGCACAGGTGATCTGATCGCGATTTCCGTGCCGATCGGGCTGATGCTGGGGCGGCTTGCGAACTTCATCAACGCAGAACTTTGGGGCCGACCGACAGACGTGCCATGGGGTGTGATTTTTCCCGGCGCTGCGGCCCAAGCCTGTGGCGATCCATGTGTGCGCCACCCGTCGCAATTGTACCAAGCGGGGCTTGAGGGGTTCGCCCTGTTCGCCGTGCTGGTCTTTGTTGCGCTCAGGCTGCGAGGTTTTCTCAAACCCGGCCTGATTATGGGACTGTTCGTTGCTGGATACGGTGCCGCTCGGGTTATTGTCGAAGGGTTCCGCCAGCCTGATGCGCAGTTCATCACGCCGGATAATCCACTCGGGCAGGTGTTTTTGGGGCTGACGATGGGGCAGCTGCTGTCGGTTCCGATGCTATTGATCGGGGTGTCCCTTGCGAAGTGGGCAGCGCGGCGATGACCACGCCCTTGACCGATATCCTTGTCGCTCGCATCCGCGCAGACGGCCCGATTTCGATGTCGAGCTACATGGCTGAATGCCTGCTGCACCCGACCCACGGCTACTACACAACGCGCGACCCCTTTGGCGCAGCAGGTGATTTTACAACCGCGCCCGAAATCAGCCAGATGTTTGGCGAAATGCTGGGCCTGTGCATGGCGCAAGCTTGGATGGAACAGGGGCGACCGTCTCGGTTCATCCTTGCGGAGCTTGGCCCCGGACGTGGCACCTTGATGGCCGATGTGTTGCGCGTGGGCCGAGCCGTGCCCGGCTTCGTTGAGGCCGCACGGGTTGTGTTTGTTGAGGCATCTGAGGTGCTGCGCCGTGCACAGGCGACCCGCGTGCCGGACGCAAAATGGGTCGACAGTGTTGATCAAATCCCTGCGGATGTGCCGCTGTTCTTATTGGCGAATGAATTCTTTGATGCGCTACCGATCCGCCAGTTCCAACGACAAAAGGTCGATTGGGCCGAGGTGTGTGTGGGGTTGGATGCAGATGGGACCTTGCAACTGACGCTGCGCCCCGCGCCCGGTGCCGTGCCGGGTCGCCACAGCGATACCCAGCCGGGAGACATCGTTGAAATGTGTCCTGCGTTGCCTAGCATCGTGGCAGAGGTTGCGGCCCGTGTGGCTGATGGTGGCTGTGCGATCATTGTGGATTATGGCGATTGGCGGTCGCTGGGTGATACGGTCCAAGCCCTGCGTGCCCACACGCCTGAACCGATCCTTGCGGCCCCCGGTGCCGCCGATCTGACGGCGCATGTAGATTTTGAAGCGATTGCGCAGGCAGCCAACGGGCAGGCTAGCGCGATGATCCCTCAGGGTGTTCTGTTAGAACGTCTGGGCATCACGACCCGCGCCCAAACGCTGGCCAAAGGCCTGACAGGGGCTGCACTGGACGCGCATATTGCGGCGCACCGGCGCTTGACCCATCCGGATGAAATGGGTCACCTGTTCAAAGCGATTGCCCTTGGACCAAAGGGCGGTCAGTTTCCTCCGGGGTTTGTATAGTGGGCGGGGTCGTTTGATGGGGCTCGAAATCCTCAAATCTGAAGTGCTGGGCACTGTTCCGCACGGGTTTTTCACGCGCAAGGGCGGGGCTTCGTCGGGCGTGTTTCAGGGGCTGAACTGCGGCAGCGGATCATCGGACATGTCTGACGCGGTCAAGCTGAACCGCGCGCGGGTTGCGGCGGCGATGGATGTGCCGGAATTGGCGAGTGTGTATCAGGTTCACTCCGGTGATGCGGTCGCGGTCACTGGATCAGGTCGCGCGGCGGGCGAGGCGGACGGGATCGTCACCGCGACACCGGGTGTTGCCCTGTCGATCCTAACGGCCGACTGCCAGCCCGTGTTGTTCCACGACCCAAAGGCCCGCGTGATCGGCGCAGCCCACGCCGGGTGGAAAGGCGCCATCGGCGGGGTGCTGGAGGCGACTGTGGCACAAATGGAGGCTCTGGGCGCGACGGTTGGCAATATCCGCGCGGCCATTGGCCCCTCAATCAGCCAGCCCGCCTATGAAGTCGGTCCCGAGTTTCTTGACCGCTTCATGGAACAGGCTCCTGAGGCTGCAACATTCTTTACCAAGGGCGTGGGGGAGAAGTACCTCTTTGACCTGCCGGGGTACGGGCTATCGCGGTTAAATGCGCTTGGTGTGGCGGCTGCGGAATGGACCCAGCATTGCACGTATTCGGATCCCTCGCGGTTCTTTTCCTATCGGCGCGCCACCCATGAGGGTGAGGCGGATTATGGGCGATTGATCTCAGTGATTCGGCTGTAGCGGCGCGATTTTTCTCCAGTATTGACACAAAACCGTCGTTAACGTTTGTTAATGCTGACGGCGAAACAGTGGACCGCTTATGCAGCGCATTCTCGGGAAAAGTGTTGCGAGACGGTCCAATGCGCATGATTTTAAAGCTACAAGGCCCTCCCCTGTAGGGAGAGCGTTTCGGGCGGTGGGGATCGCCCGGGGCACACCGAGGCCCAGACATGGAAGCGAAATCCAAGGGCTTGGGGGATTTAGCGAGGGGCGTCGTGCCGTTGCGCGGCTGCTCGTAAAAAGTAATTTTTATGAAGTAACACGGGCACGTCCTTTGCGGGGCGTGCCCTTTTTATTTTAGCCCAAAACGCGGTTCACATGGCCCATTTTGCGGCCGGGCTTGGCTTCTGCCTTGCCGTATAGGTGAACCTGCGTGCGTGTGGCGCGCATCTGCGTGTTTAGGTCGGCGACATCGTCCCCGATTAGGTTAAGCATCTCAACATCTGCGTGACGCTGACCATCGCCCAAGGGCAGGCCGACGACTGCACGAATGTGCTGCTCAAACTGATCTACGGCGCAACCCGCTTGGGTCCAGTGGCCTGAGTTGTGGACGCGTGGGGCGATCTCATTGACGATTAGGCCGCCGGGGGTCACGAACAGCTCAACCCCCATCACGCCAACATAATCGAGCGAGGTCAGAATCTTGCCCGCAAGAAGTGCAGCGTCCATTCGTTGGCTGCCACTGAGGCGGGCAGGCACGGTTGTTGTGTGCAAGATGCCATCCCGGTGGACGTTTTCGCCGGGATCATAACAAACGACCTCACCGGTGAGGCCTCGCGCCGCGATGACCGAAACCTCGTGGCTGAAATCAACAAACCCCTCAAGGATCGCGGGCGCACCTGCCATCGATGCCAGCGCCTCAGCCGCGTCATCGGCTGTTTTGAGGCGGGCTTGGCCCTTGCCATCATAGCCCAAGGTGCGGGTTTTGAGGATCGCGGGTGCCCCGATTGCAGCAATCGCGGCATCCAAGCTGGCAGCATCGCTGACGTCCGCAAACGGGGCGGTTTGCAGGCCCAATTCCTGAAGGAACGTCTTTTCTGTCAAACGGTCCTGAGACGCGGCAAGCGCGGCGCGGCCGGGCCGGATGGGTTTGAGCGTTTCCAGCAGGTCCAGCGCGGCCGTTGGGATATTCTCGAATTCATAGGTGATGACATCCACCGCGTCGGCAAATGCGCGCAGGGCGGCGTGGTCATCGTAGGAGGCGGTCGTGACCTGCTCAGCCACATGGCCCGCAGGGGGCTGCGCGCCGGGTTCAAAAATGTGGCACCGATAGCCCAGTCGTGACGCCGCAACCGACAGCATGCGCCCCAGCTGTCCACCGCCTAAAATACCAATCACGCTGCCTGCTGGGAGGGCATCACTCATCGGTCGGCTCCTGCGGGATAGAGGCGGAAAGGGCCGCGCGCCACGCATCCAAACGCTCTGCCAATGCAGGGTCTTGAAGCGCCAGAATTCCCGCCGCCATCAGGCCCGCGTTGGCGGCACCTGCCGCGCCAATGGCCATGGTCGCAACCGGATAGCCCTTGGGCATCTGTACGATGGAATAAAGACTATCCACCCCGGACAGTGCCTTGGTCTGGACCGGCACACCGATCACAGGGACCCGCGTCTTGGACGCCATCATGCCGGGCAAATGTGCAGCACCACCAGCCCCCGCGATAATCACCTGAAGGCCGCGGCTAACAGCCTCCCGGCCGTAGTCCCACAAACGATCCGGCGTGCGATGCGCCGACACAATGCGAGCCTCATAAGCGATGCCAAGATCATCCAAAACAGAAGCGGCTTCCTTCATCGTGGGCCAATCCGATTGGCTGCCCATGATGATACCGACAGGCGGTGTTGTCATTTTCGCCGTCCTTTTTATGCGATAATATCGGGGGTAAGCTCGTCCTCGACCCGTGCGATCTGGTCTTTTAGGTGAAGCTTTTGTTTCTTGAGCCGGCGCAGCGTCAGCTGGTCAGCGGTGGCCTGACCACCCAGCGCATCAATAGCCACATCAAGGTCGCGGTGCTCTCGGCGCAAAACTTCTAGTTTTACACGGAGGACCTCTTCGTGGGTCATCTTGTCAGGCTGTGGCGTCATGGGTGGCAGCTATCGGCATCAAGGTCACGTGACGTGAAAGCTTTTCTTAGCGTCATTTTAGGTCTCAAGCAAAGGGGCATTGCATCAAAGACGATGCAATCCCATATTATTTCCATGCGCAGGGTGCCGCGTGCCGGGCCTTTGTGTGCGTTAATCGCTTTTCGAAGGGTTACCTGATGACGAAACTTACCTTGGCTACCCATCCGTTTTTGCTCGGCTTTGATGAGCTGGAGCGGCTGGTTGAGCGGACTGCGAAATCCGGAAACGACGGATATCCGCCCTATAATATCGAACAAACGTCTGAGAATGCATTCCGGATCACGCTGGCTGTGGCTGGCTTTGCCGAAGAGGATCTGTCGATCACTCTTGAAGACAAGCAACTGGTGATCCGTGGGCGGTCTACGGACGACAGCGAGGGGCGCGTGTTTTTGCACCGTGGCATCGCCGCGCGGCAATTCCAGCGGTCATTTGTGTTGGCGGATGGCGTCGAAGTGGCGGGTGCCGCGATGGAGAACGGATTGCTGCACGTGGATATGAAACGCTCAGTGCCAGAGACCGTTGTTCAAACGATCAAGATCAAGAAAGGGTAAGCACATGACAGAGAATTTTGACATCAAAGCCCCTGAGGGCGACACGCCACTGGTCTACGTGCGCCCGGTTGAGGTGGCGGATTTACCCGAAGCCGTGCGCGCGGAAGCGGGCGACGTGGGAACCCTTTACGCCTTGCACCGGCCCAACGGTCAGCAGTTGGCGCTGGTCCGGGACCGCAAGCTGGCATTTGTGCTGGCCCGCCAGAATGACCTCACGCCGGTGAGCGTCCACTAAAACGACGTATGGCGGGGTCATCCCCGCCATAGCCTGTCATTTGGGCTTAGGGCCCGGAGCCTATTTGGCCTAAATCAGCCCCATGCTTTCAAGTTTAAGCAGAACCTGCTGGGCGCAATTGTCCACCTCATACCCTTCGGTATCGACCACCAGCTCGGCTGCGGTGGGGGCCTCATAGGGATCGGAAATCCCGGTGAATTCTTTGATCTTACCCTCGCGCGCCAGCTTATAGAGGCCCTTGCGATCCCGCCGTTCACATTCCTCTAGGGCAGTGGCGACGTGGACTTCAACAAAGGCACCAAACTGCTCAATGTCTTCGCGCACGGCTCGGCGGGTGGCGGTGTAGGGCGCGATGGGCGCACAGATCGCGATCCCGCCGTTTTTGGTGATCTCGCTGGCAACATAACCAATGCGGCGGATGTTCAGGTCACGGTGCTCTTTGCTGAAACCCAGCTCCGAGGACAGGTTTTTGCGTACGATATCCCCATCAAGCAGCGTCACAGGACGCCCACCCATTTCCATCAGCTTGACCATCATGGCGTTCGCGATGGTGGATTTGCCCGAGCCTGAAAGCCCGGTGAAGAACACGGTGAAACCCTGCTGAGACCGGGGCGGCGAGGTGCGGCGCAATTCATTCACGACCTCAGGGAATGAGAACCACTCAGGGATCTCTAGGCCTTCACGCAGGCGGCGGCGCAATTCCGTGCCCGAGATGTTGAGGATGGTCACATCATCCTTATCGGTGATCTCATCGCTGGGTTCGTACTGGGCGCGCTCCTGCACATAGACCATGTGCTTAAAGTCGACCATTTCGATGCCCATTTCTTCCTGATGGGTGCGGAATAGGTCTTGCGCGTCATAGGGGCCGTAGAAATCTTCGCCGGCTGAGTTCTTGCCGGGGCCCGCGTGATCGCGGCCGACGATAAAGTGCGTGCAGCCGTGGTTGGCACGGATCAGCCCGTGCCAAACCGCCTCGCGTGGGCCGGCCATGCGCATCGCAAGGTTCAAAAGGCTCATGGAGGTGGTCGCTTGGGGGTATTTGTCGAGCACCGCCTCATAGCAGCGTACGCGTGTGAAGTGATCCACGTCGCCGGGTTTGGTCATGCCCACAACCGGGTGCAATAGTAGGTTCGCTTGCGCCTCACGGGCCGCGCGGAACGTCAGTTCTTGGTGGGCACGGTGCAGCGGGTTGCGCGTTTGGAACGCAACGATGCGGCGCCAGCCCAGTTTGCGGAAGTATGCGCGCATTTCATTGGGCGTGTCGCGACGGGCACGGAAATCATAGTGAGTGGGGGGCTGGATGCCCGTGATCGCGCCGCCCAAATATACGGGTCCGGCCGTGTTGTGCAGATAGTTGACCGCTGGGTGCGCCAGATCGTCTGCGCCGAAGACCATCTCCGCCTCGCGGGCTTTGTTGGGGCGGTACGCGTCCGAAATCGAGAGGATCGCAAGGATCACGCCCTCTTGGTCGCGCAGCGCGATATCTTGGCCCGCCTCGATGCCCTCGGCAAATGCCTCTGATACATCCAGCGTGATGGGCATGGGCCAGAGCGTGCCGTCCGCAAGACGCATGTTTTCCACGACTGAGGTGTAATCCTCTTGGCCCAGAAATCCTTTGAGCGGGCTAAAGCCGCCGTTCATCAGGAGTTCAAGATCGCAAATCTGGCGTGGGGTCAGGTCCCAGCTGGGCAGGTCGCCAGCGTCAATCTTCAGCTTCTGAGCGCTGTCTTGGCTGACATAGAGTTCTTGAATTGGGGTCAGATTGGAATTCATCGGAAGCGTCCTATTGAGAGGAGGAAGAAAGCTGCTGCCAGAGCCGGAGAGTTCGGCATGCAGAGCGTGATACTCGGCGCGTTTGCGCGCTAGAAATTGATCCGCAAGGCGGGCCTTGGTCGCTGCGCCTTTGGTCGTGAGTGTGTAGTTGAACCGCGCCCGTTTGTCGGGGCCGGGCCGATCGGAAATGGCGATCAGGCCTTCCGCGCTTAGCGCGCGGAGCAAAGTGTTGAGCCGCCCAAGTGAGATGCCCAATGCCACTGCAGTCGCGCGCTGCGACTGGCCGGGTGCTACGTCGAGTTGCCGCAGAAGGCGAAATCGCAGGTCGTCGTTGGGTTCGGTGTCGTGGTTTGGGGTGGTCACGGGCGTACATTCACAATGTGTTCAGTGGTGAACACATTGCATGGATTTTTAGTCTTGAAAAGAAAAAACCTGCGAAACGGTGTGTTTCGCAGGTTTGATCCTGAAATGGAGCGGAATTTTGTCTGTCCGCCGAGGATAAGGAAACGGTCGAGGTTTGCGCTAGGTCAAAGCCCGCGGCCCTAGCTCTCATCCTCGGCCAAGAACTTCTCAGCCTCAAGTGCAGCCATGCAGCCCATGCCCGCGCTGGTGACGGCTTGGCGGTAAATGTGGTCGGTCAGATCGCCTGCCGCAAAAACCCCCGGGATCGAGGTTGCCGTGCTGTCGGGTTTTGTGACGACGTAGCCGCCCATGTGTGTCTCGAGTTGATCCTTGACCAGCTCAGATGCAGGCGCATGGCCGATGGCGACGAAAAAGCCTTTGCAGGGGACTTCGGTCACTTCACCAGTATCCACATGGCGGGCCTTTACGCCCTCAACGCCAAGCGGCGCCTCGGAGCCGACGACTTCATCAACCGAGTGGTTCCAAAGGATCTCGACCTTGGGGTTCTTGAACAGTCGGTCTTGCAAGATCTTCTCGGAACGGAGCGTGTCGCGGCGGTGGATAAGCGTGACCTTGGACGCAAAGTTCGTAAGAAACAGCGCCTCTTCCACAGCAGTGTTCCCGCCGCCGATAACGACAACCTCTTGGCCCCGATAGAAAAATCCATCGCACGTGGCGCAGGCGGAAACGCCAAAGCCCTTGAATTTCTCTTCGGAAGGTAGGCCCAGCCACTTGGCTTGCGCGCCCGTGCACAGGATCACAGCATCGGCCGTGTAGACCATGCCGCTGTCGGATTGGGCGGTAAAGGGCCGCTTGGACAGGTCGATGCTCGCGATATAATCAGCGATGATTTCGGTGCCGACAGCGCGGGCGTGCGCCTCCATGTTCACCATCAAATCGGGGCCTTGAATTTCGGTTTCACCAGGCCAATTTTCCACCTCGGTCGTGATGGTCAGCTGTCCGCCGGGCTGGATGCCTTGTATCAGCACAGGCTCTAGCATCGCGCGCGAGGCATAGACGGCCGCCGTGTAGCCTGCGGGGCCGGAGCCGATGATCAAAACGCGGGTGTGGCGGGTTTGGGGCGAGGTGTCGGACATCGGCGCGCGGCCTCCTGAAAATACGCTGGCAGCCCGATATAAGCGGCGCAGGCGAGGGATGGAAGGGCTCGATTAGAGCTTCGCATTTCTTGCGTTGGGGTGAAACATTGTTGCGCATGTTTGGTGTGCAGTGTAAGATATGAAAATTGAGGCGTGGAGGAAATCGGACCGTGGCGATATCAAAATTAGATCCAATCGATAGAATGATTCTAGCAGAGCTACAGGCCGATGGGCGCATGACCAACGTTGAGTTGGCCAAGCGGGTGGGCATCAGCGCACCGCCCTGTTTGCGCCGTGTCCGCAGCCTTGAAGAAGCCGGATATATCCGTGGATTTCATGCCGATGTAGACGCCCGCGCGCTGGGTTTTGAAGTGCAAGTGTTCGCTATGGTTGGTCTGCATTCGCAAGCCGAAACCGACCTTAGTGCGTTTGAAGCCAAATGTGCTGAGTGGCCATTGGTGCGTGAGTGTCACATGCTGAACGGCGAAATTGATTTCATTCTGAAATGTGTGGCGCCGGATTTGTCGAGCTTTCAAAGCTTTTTGACCGGGCAGCTTACATCTGCGGAAAACGTGGCGAGCGTCAAAACCTCATTGGTAATTCGCGGTGCCAAAGACGAGCCGGGCGTTCCATTTGACGTTCTGGAACAGCGGCTTGAGCAAATCGCCTAAGTGCGCGCCACGCTAGAATAGTCCAAGACTGCGGGTCTCTGACAAAGACAGATGTGCCACACGCTGCGGTCCAAACCCGTTGCGCGCACTGAGGTGTGGGAACAATCGTGCCAGTTCGCGCAGGCCGTCTTGGTTCAACAGGTGGTTCGCGTTTCGGCAGGGGTGAAAACTCTCAACTGGGAGGCCGTTTGCAATGATTGCCTCATGGTTTCGTAGGGCGATATTGTACACGGTCATCTCACCAGCGGGCAGGATGCGGGTGACGTTATAGCTGTCTTCAAAGGCAGTGATTGGCGCAAAGCCCATGTCCTGACCAATCAGCTTGCGACATGCGGGAGTGCGCAGCAGAACGGCTGCAGAATGGGCCAGAACCAAATCGTGGGCCGGTGCGTTATGGCCAAACGTCCCGGCGCAGACCCGGTACAGCGGCGCGCGCTTTTCGGTGCTCGGGGCGGTACCTTCGGGATAGCAGCGAGAGCCGATCCACTGCACCTGCGCCGGTGGGCCAATGGCCGTGTTAACCATCACGCCGGGGTTCAAATCTTCAACTGCGATCTGTCCGTCAGGCGTGCTGAGCAGGGTGCCCCGAGCAAGGCTAGAGACTGCCGCGTCTATCACATCTGATACAGGCAAAACCCGAGTGTCCCATTCCGGGTGCCCTTGTGTGTTGAGCCATGCCAGGTCGAATGAGCCGTGGGGCCGGAGTGCGGCTGTCTGTTGTGAAGGGCGCGTATGGGGGGGCGACCTGAAGGCGGAATTCATGGCAGACTTTCAGCATGACGGCCCCCACCGTGATGGCTCTAGTGTTGCCTGATGCCTGCCGTCAACTCAAGTTCTGTAAAAGAAACAATAGGTTTCGGCGACAGTGCATGCCTTGGGCGGCCACTGTAGCGCCGCCTGCGCCCAATCGGCCACCTGCCTGCAACAGTTTGAACGCATCCAAGGCGTAAGCGTGGAAACCGGGGCAGGTAGGCGGCGAATCTACGTCAGAGGTCTGTTCTGTCCACAACGTATAGGAACGGCTCGCCGCGCTCACATCGCGCGATATTGGCTGCGATCTGCTCGGAAGCAGTATCAGATCGAGTCTCGCTTGCGATGTGCGGGGTGACGGTTACGCGCGGATGGGACCAATATGCGTGCTCTGGCGGTAAAGGCTCGACCCGGAATGTATCAAGCGTGGCGTGCGCAATTGCGCCACTGTCCAGCGCTGCCAAAAGAGCCGCATCATCCACCAATCCCCCGCGCCCGGGGTTGAGCACAAAGGCCCCTTTGGGCATTCGGCTGAGCCGCTCGGCGTTTAACAGGTTTTCAGTCTTGGAGGTTAGAGGCGTCAGGAGAATGAGGATCTCAGCGTTGCTCAAGACTTCGTTCAAGCCGTCCTCACCGGTGTAGTTGGTGACGCCGGGCACGTTCTTGGGTGACCGGCTCCAGCCCATAACCTGAAAGCCGAGCCCGGCGAGGGCCGCGCCGCAGGCCCCGCCCAATTCGCCCAAGCCCAAAATGCCGACCTTGCGCCGAGACATAAGGGGGGTCATCGCCCGCCCAGAT
The DNA here is from genome assembly GCF_001458315.1 of Thalassobacter stenotrophicus. Classification (GTDB taxonomy): domain Bacteria; phylum Pseudomonadota; class Alphaproteobacteria; order Rhodobacterales; family Rhodobacteraceae; genus Thalassobacter; species Thalassobacter stenotrophicus. Next base: position 283,974 of record NZ_CYRX01000033.1, read on the forward strand.
CGCCACTCACCGTCTTGGCCGTGGATATGGGTGTCGATGTCCATGTGGTGCCGCAGCGTGTGTGCCAGCACCCATTGCACCATGCCATCGGTTAACCCCGGATCGACCATGCGCATTAAAGGCGCGGTCAGTGTCTCATTCCCGATGACATCCTCGACGCCGGCCCAGAGGTTCATAACCCCTTTTAGCCGCGCATAGGGCCGGAAATCTTGGACAAAGCTGGAGGGAGCGTAAACGATATAGTCCACGTCCTGCGGCTCCATCTCGGGTGCGATGACCGCATGTGTCAGGCCCTCAGCATCGAGTGCACGGCGCAAATGGGGGGCGTAGTCCGACCACATTTCGGGGCGGTCGGCAAAAAGGATATTAACCATTACGGGTCCTTGGTCGGTGGATATGTGCGGATTGGACGACCCCAAAGCCGACCATGAGAACCAACATGGCAGAGCCGCCATAACTGACAAGGGGCAAGGGCACGCCGACAACCGGGGCCAAGCCCATTACCATCGACATGTTCACGGCAAAGAACAAAAAGAACGTTACCGCGATGCCCAGTGTGACGAGGGATGAAAAACGGTCCCGGTTGCGCAACGCCGAGATGACGCAAAACACGATGATCAGCGTGTAAAGCGTCAGCAATGACAGCGCGCCGATAAACCCAAATTCCTCAGCCAGCGTGGTAAAGATGAAATCCGTGTGCTTTTCCGGCAAAAAGTTCAGCCGCGATTGCGTGCCCTGCATATAGCCGCGCCCGGTCCAACCACCTGATCCAAGCGCGATCTTGGATTGGGTAATGTGGTAGCCCGCGCCCAAGGGGTCGGTTTCGGGGTCAAGAAAGGTGTCGATGCGGCGGTATTGGTAGTCTTTCAGGATCTGCCAACTGGTGCCCTTGGATTGCAAAACCGCTGTCACCAGCCCCACACCTGCCGCGATCACGGTCGCAAAATAGGCCCAGTGGACGCCCGCGAAAAACATCATCGCGCCGCCGCCCGTCAGTAACAAAATCGCGGTGCCAAGGTCGGGCTGCATGAGCGTCAACATCACCGGCAGCAGGATCAGAGCCACGGGGATGATCACCCAAATCGGCCGCGAAGCTTTCTCAGCCGGGAGCCAGTCGTAATAGGCCGCCAGCATCATAACCAACGTGATTTTTGTAAGCTCGGAGGGTTGCAAGCGCATGAAACCAAGGTCGATCCACCGCTGTGCGCCCATGCCGACAACGCCCACGAACTCCACTGCCAAAAGCAGCGCAATAGAGATGGCGAATAGCAATGCGGATAGGTTGCGCCAAAGCCAGATGGGGATCATCGCGACCACAAACATCGCGGCCAACCCGAGGCCAAACCGCTTCAACTGTGGCTCAGCCCATGGTCTCCAGGAGCCACCTGCAACTGAGTACAACTGCATGACACCTATGGCGACAACAGCCGCGATTAGAACGATCAGCGCCCAGTTCAGGTGCAGCACTTTGCGCAGACCCGATGGGACCTGCGCAACATTGTACTCCAGATAACTCATGCCCGGGTTCGCCCCGATGAACTTGGGCCTGGCGGACGTAGCGGCAGGGCGTTTTGCATTTCTTCAATCTCGCGCCGCTGATCCGATGGATAGGCATCCAAGGGCGGCAGCCCGCCGTGCAGCGCCTGCAACATGATGTCCCGCGCGACGGGCGCTGCCGCAGATGACCCGCCGCCGCCATGCTCAACCACCACCGAAATCGCGTATTTTGGGGCGTCAAAGGGGGCAAAGCCCACGTACAAGGCGTGGTCGCGCCGGTTCCATGGCAGATCGGCGTTGCGAAACACCCCGCGCGCGCGTTCGGCAGGGGTAATGTTGCGCACTTGGCTGGTACCTGTTTTGCCGGCCCACTTGTGTTCCTCGGTCATGATGCGGCTGGCCCGCGCGGTCCCGCGTCGCCCGTTATTGACGTCATACATCGCCTCACGGACCCATTGCAGGTGGAGCGGGTTCAGCCCCATGTCCGGGCCGTTTTCAATCGGTTGCTCAACCCCATCAACGGATTTCACCATGCGGGGCATGATCGTGCGCCCCGTGGCCAGCCGCGCGGTCATAACGGCCAGTTGCAGCGGGGATGACAGCACAAAACCCTGCCCGATTGAGGCGTTGACCGTGTCGCCGATCACCCATTCCTCACCGCGGTTTGCAAATTTCCAATCCTTGTTCGGGATCAGCCCGCTGGAGATTGAGGTCATGTCCACGTCATGGGCCACGCCTAGGCCCAGCTTGTGGGCCATTTCGGCGATTTTCTCAATCCCGACCCGCATGGAGATGTCGTAGTAATAGACGTCACAACTCTCCACGAGGGATTTTTTCAGGTCCACGGGCCCATGTCCGGCACGTTTCCAACAGTGTGCGCGCCGGCCGCCCACGCGCAGGACGCCGTTGCATTGGATACGTTCCTCGGGCGTGATCAAACCGGCCTCAAGAGCTGCCAAAAGCGTGACCATTTTGAAGGTCGAACCCGGGGGATAGAGGCCTTGTGCGATCTTATTGTGCAGGGGGCGATGATCGTTGTCGCGCAACAGATCAAAATCGCTTTGGCTGATGCCATCGACGAATTTGTTGGGGTCATAACTGGGCGAGGATACGGCCGCGACCAGATCGCCGGTTTCGACATCCATCACCACGGCGCTGGCGCTTTCGTCGCCAAGTCGGGCTTGGACGTAGTTTTGTAGGTTGGCGTCCATGGTCATCTGCACGCTCGCGCCGCGCTGGCCTTCTTCACGGCCCAGCTCGCGCATCACGCGCCCCAACGCGTTAACCTCAATGCGGCGCGACCCGGCTTTGCCGCGCAAAATATCCTCCAGCTTGGCCTCTGCCCCGAACTTACCGATCTTGAACTGGGGCATTTGCAGCAGCGGGTCGCGGTCTTCTTGGTTGGCCAAATCCCGTTCCGTCACACGGCCCACGTAGCCGATGGTATGGGCAAAATCCGCACCCAGCGGATAGCGGCGCAGCAGCCCCACTTCAGGGTAAAGGCCCGGCAACGCAGGGGCATTCACAGCAACGATTGAGAATTCTTTCCACGTCAGGCCATCCGCCAGCGTCACGGGCACAAAGGGCGACCGGCGCCGCATCTCTCGCAACGCCCGCTGTAATTGCGCCTCATCTAGTGGGATTAGGGCGCGCAATTGCTCAATCGTGGCCTCAACATCATCGGTGTCTTCGCGCACAATTGTCACGGAATAGTTCTGCGCATTGTCCGCCAAAAGGGTGCCGTTGCGATCAAACATCAGCCCTCGAGCGGGCGCCAGCAGGCGCACGTTGATGCGGTTTTCCTCGGCTAGAAGGCGGTATTGATCCGCGTCCTCCACCTGTAGCTGGCGCATGCGCCCCGCGAGCAAACCAATAAACGCCAGCTTCAACCCACCCACGATTGCAGCGCGGCGAGTGATGCGCCGCAGGCTGTCTTCGCTGTCTTTGATATTGCGCTTCATGCGCGCCCTCCCAAAGTGTCAACTTCGCCGGGTTGCAGGCGTCGCACGCCTAGCACGCTGTGGGTGAACAGAACGATAATCGGGTAAAACACGAGTGTCATCCCAACGTGGATGACTTGGCTGAAAAAAACGGGCGGCTCGGCCAGTAGGGCCAATAGTATAAGGCGTTCGGCGATAAAGCACGCTAGCATGACCGGCAGGATTTGGCCGAATTCCTCTGCGGGGGTGAGGGCTTCTGTCTGGACCACGCTGCGGCGCAGGAATTCTGTCGCGACCAGCATGATCAGGGTCCATAGCCCAAGGGGGCGCATCAATAACGCGTCCGCCGCGAACACCATCACCAAGACCAGCCCAAGGGGCACATAATCGGGGCGGCGCAGCACAAACGCGAACAACAAACACATGGCCAAGTCCGGGCCTGGAATGCCGCCGAACATCGGGCCAAGCGGCAGAAGGCTGGTAAAAATGATCAGGCTCAGAAGGCCCGCAAGCAAAGCGCGTTGTTTCCAGACGGCATAGGGGGCCATGCTCAGCCCTCCGGGTCCGGGGGCAATTGCGGCCCTTGGATTGGGGGGCGCACGGGTGCGATCAACCCGCCCATCGTATCAAGCGCAGGCACCGGCCGCGCGCGCAAGACCCGCAAAAACTCCAGTCGCTCCGCATCCGCAGACAACTGAACGCGCCAGCGTTGGTCCGGGCCTTGGGCCATTTGACCAACCAACAAATCGGCGGGAAATACGCCGCCATCCCCCGATGTCACGACCCTATCACCGGGGCGCACCTCGGTCGTGCGTTCCAAAAACTCGATCAGTGGTGCGGCGGTGGTGTCACCTGTCAAAATCGCTTGCTTGCCAGAGGGTTGGATCGTCACGGGAATGCGGCTGACCGGGTCGGTCACAAGGATCACACGCGCGGTGCTGTCACCCACGCCTGCGATCCGGCCTACTACGCCCAGCCCGTCCACGGCCGCCCATCCATCGCGAATACCGTCATTCGCCCCGATGTTCAGCAGCACGGACCGGCGAAAGGGGCTGCCGCTGTCGGTCAAAACGACCCCAGTGACAAACGTCAATTCCGGCGACAACCTCACCTTGTTGAGGTCCAAAAGCCGCGCATTTTCCTGCTCCAGCTGAAGGGCAGCCTCACGCCAGGCCTTCATCTGTTGTAACTCACGGCGCAGGTCTTGGTTCTGCTCATAGACGCGGGTGTAGCCCTCAAAATCCTGCACCAAACGGCCCAGCTTGGTCACAGGCACCATGGCCCATTCAACGTTCGGAACTATGGCATCCACAAGCATGGAGCGAATACGCTCCGCGCGTGGATTATCGATCCGCCACAGCAGGACAATCGCCACCAACACAAAGATCATCAGCCCCAGAATGAGGCGACGCACAGGGCGCTGGTAAAACTCTGTGTCAGAGTTGCGGGCCATCGGGTCTCCGCTTGGGCGAGGTTAACGTTGCAGCCGGGTTTAGCTGTCGTAGTCGATAACGTGGCGCAGGAGCTTTTCGTATTCAAGCGCCTTGCCGGTGCCCAAAGCCACACAATTGAGCGACTCGTCGGCCACCGAAATGGCCAGCCCGGTCTGCTCACGCAGTGCCAAATCCAGATCACCCAAGAGCGCGCCGCCACCCGTCAACATTACACCGCGGTCCACAATGTCCGCAGCCAAATCGGGCGGTGTGCTCTCAAGCGCTTGCATCACCGCTTCGCAGATTTGCTGCACGGGTTCGGCCAGCGCCTCACACACTTGTGCTTGCGTGATCTCTGTTTCCTTGGGGACACCATTCAAAAGGTCCCGACCACGGATGGTCATGGATGCGCCGCGCCCGTCGTCAGGCATCCGTGCGGTCCCGATGGATGTTTTGATCCGCTCAGCGGTGGCCTCACCAACCAAAAGGTTCTGGTGACGCCGCAAATACGCAATCACCGCTTCGTCCATCCGGTCACCGCCCACGCGTACGGAGCGCGCATAAACGATATCGCCCAGCGACAGGACCGCGACCTCGGTCGTCCCGCCACCGATGTCCACAACCATGGATCCGGTGGGGTCTGTGATGGGCATGCCCGCACCAATCGCGGCGGCAATGGGTTCGGCGATCAAGCCAGCTTTGCGCGCGCCAGCCCCCAGAACGGACTGACGAATGGCGCGTTTTTCAACCGGGGTGGCCCCATGGGGCACACAGACGATGATCTTGGGCTTGGTAAAGGTCGTGCGTTTGTGAACTTTGCGGATGAAATGCTTGATCATTTCCTCGGCGGTATCGAAGTCCGCGATGACACCGTCGCGCATGGGGCGGATCGCCTCAACCGAGCCGGGCGTTCGGCCCAGCATCAGCTTGGCGTCTTCGCCCACTGCCAGCACCTCTTTGCGGCCACCTTTGGTATGGTAGGCGACGACCGAAGGCTCGCTCAACACCACGCCCTTACCCTTGACGTAGACCAACGTGTTGGCCGTCCCAAGGTCGATTGCCATGTCTGAGGAGAACAAACCCCCGAACCCGAATGCCATTTTTTGTTATCCTCGGTGAAATCGCCAACGCAGACAGACATGCCCGCCTCTGGTTACAGTTAATGGCTTCGCGCGAAGAAAGGGTAAAGGCCGATCCTTAAATTGTCGGCCATATTTCGCTGTTGTGATGCCTTCATGCGGCGTTGGGCGGTGAATTTGGCCAATTGGCGGCAATCTTGGGGCAGGGGCGCGCGTGATTGGCGGGTCAGCCCCGACCATCAATTCAAGGCGACATTAATCCCTGCGCATGAAAGCACCCTGCCGCGAGGGTGTCTCGCGACAGGGTGCATATCTTGGGCAGCGCAACGCGGGGACCGCATTGCTATGGGCTCAGCCTACCTAGCCAGCGGCGTCCGTATAGCGGATTTCCCGCGCATCAGAGCCGGACTTTTCGCGGCGCACCATCAGTCGGTTGAGCGCGTTGACGTAGGCCCGGACCGAAGCCACGACCGTGTCCGTATCCGCCGATTGGCCCGAAACGATCCGGCCGTCTTCTTCCATCCGCACGGTCACGGTGGCCTGCGCATCGGTCCCTTCGGTCACGGCGGACACTTGATACAATTGCAGGCGGGCCGAGTGCGCGACCAAGGCTTTGACCGCGTTGAATGCCGCATCCACGGGGCCGTCGCCGGTCGCGTCTGCGGAAACGCTTTCGCCGTCGATGGCCAGACGCAAGGTCGCCTCTTGCGGACCTTCGGTGCCGCACACCACACGCAGGTATTCCACCTTGATGCGGTCCTCGCCAGAGCGTTCCTCATCCTGCATCAGCGCGATCAGGTCGTCGTCATAGATTTCCTTCTTGCGGTCCGCCAGCGCCTTGAACCGCACAAACACGTCGGCCAGTTGGTTGTCGGCCAGCTCATAGCCCAACTCACCCAACTTGGATCGCAGCGCGGCCCGGCCGGAGTGTTTGCCCATCACAAGGTTCGTCTCGGACAGGCCCACGTCCTCGGGGCGCATAATCTCAAACGTCTCTGCATTCTTGAGCATCCCGTCTTGGTGGATACCGCTTTCGTGCGCAAAGGCGTTCTTGCCGACGATCGCTTTGTTGAACTGCACCGGGAACCCCGAAACAGAGGCCACGCGACGCGAAATCGCCATCAGCTTGGTCGTCTCAATCCCGGTGGTGTAGGGCATGATATCGCCGCGCACCTTCAGGGCCATCACAACCTCTTCGAGGGCGGTGTTGCCCGCGCGCTCACCCAAGCCGTTGATCGTACACTCAATCTGTCGCGCGCCGCCCTCAACTGCGGCCAGCGCGTTTGCGGTCGCCATGCCAAGGTCGTTATGACAATGCGTAGCGAAAATCACAGCATCAGCCCCGGGCACTTCGGCGATCAGACGCCGGATCAGGTCCGCACTTTCGCGCGGCGCGGTGTAGCCCACGGTGTCGGGGATGTTGATCGTGGTTGCGCCGGCCTTAATCGCAATCTCAACAACGCGCGCCAGATAATCCCACTCGGTCCGGGTCGCATCCATCGGCGACCACTGCACGTTGTCACACAGGTTGCGGGCATGTGTGACCGTTTCGTGGATCTTGTCGGCCATCTCATCCATGGTGAGGTTCGGGATGGCGCGGTGCAGCGGCGAGGTGCCGATAAACGTGTGAATGCGTGGCTTGGCGGCGTGTTTCACGGCCTCAAAGCAACGGTCGATGTCTTTGAAGTTGGCGCGTGCCAGCCCGCAGATCACCGAATTCTTCGACCGGCGCGCAATCTCGGAAACGGCTTCAAAATCACCGTCCGAAGCGATCGGAAAGCCCGCTTCGATAATATCCACACCCATTTCGTCGAGCATCTCGGCGATTTCGACCTTTTCGTCGTGGGTCATAGTGGCGCCGGGGCTTTGCTCACCGTCGCGCAATGTGGTGTCGAAAATTACGACTTTGTCTTTGTTTGCCTCTGGCGAAACGCGGTTCTGTGTCATGGTATTTGTCTCTATGCTTCTGTGCGTTTTTTGGTGACTGGCGCTGATCCTCCCCTGAGCGGTCGCGCCAAAAGGCACGCTCAGAGGCGGCTAAGAAGCAGGCTTGCGTCTAGGAGAGCGTAGGCTCTGCCGGTGGGGATATGTGGACGCTGTGTCATTGCGCAACATCATACGTCTGCGTCGCGGTTTGAAAAGAGGTTAAATCAAATTGTCTTGATAAACCCCCGCGCTAGGTGCGGGTCATGGAAAAAGCACTGGTGATAGGAGCGTCCGGCGGGATCGGACAGGCGTTAGTGGCCGAATTGGCACAGCGCTATGATGTAACGGCCCTTTCGCGCCGCGCCGACGGGCTGGACGTGACCGATGAGGCCAGCGTCGCGGCCACTTTGGGCGCGCTAGAAGAGCCGTTTGCCCGGATTATCGTGGCCACCGGTGCGCTGGAAATTGACGGCCATCAACCAGAGCGGACGATCAAGGCGCTGGAGCCGGAGGCGATGATGGCCCAGTTTCGCCTCAACACGCTGGGGCCTGCCCTCGTGCTCAAACATGTGTGGCGGTTGATCCCGCGCAAATCCCCCAGCGTGGTCGCGGTTTTGTCGGCGCGGGTGGGCAGCATCGGTGACAATAAAATCGGCGGCTGGGTCAGTTACCGCACGGCCAAGGCGGGGGTGAACCAAGTCGTCCATACCGCCGCGATTGAGCTTGCGCGCACCCACAAACAGGCCTGCCTGATTGCGCTGCACCCCGGCACTGTCGCCACGCCGTTCACCCAAAAATATCTGGGCCGCTACCCCTCCGTCCCGCCCCAAGAGGCAGCAGCCAATCTGGCGGGCGTGCTGGATGCGCGCCGCCCCGAAGACACAGGCCAATTCTATGATTGGGCCAACACACAGGTGCCATGGTGAAACTTGTCTTAGTACTGGGCGACCAGCTTTCCCCCGAACTCAGCGCCCTGCGCGAGGCTGACAAAACCCGCGATGTGGTGGTCATGGCAGAGGTCATGGAAGAGGCCTCTTACGTTCCGCATCACCCCAAAAAGATCGCGTTCCTGTTCGCCGCCATGCGCAAATTCGCCGCTGAACTGCGGGCTGATGGCTGGGATGTGCGCTATTTCACGCTGGATGAGGGCCACACCAGCATCGTGTCGGCCCTGTTGGCGGTCGCAGGGGACACCGGTGCCGCTGAGGTGTTGGCCACGGAACCCGGTGAATGGCGCGTGATCTCCGCGCTCGAGGACAGCCCCGTACCGGTTCACCAGTTCCCTGATGACCGTTTCTTGTGCAGCCATACCGAATTCGACGCATGGGCCGAGGGGCGCAAACAGCTTCGGATGGAGTATTTCTACCGTGATATGCGGCGCAAAACCGGGCTGTTGATGGATGGCGACCAGCCCGAGGGCGGCAAGTGGAATTACGACCACGACAACCGCAAACCCGCCCCCGATGAGGTCACGCACGAAGGCCCGCTTCAGTTTCAAGCCGATGAGACCACCGGAGAGGTCCTAGATCTGGTTGAGGCGCGGTTTGCCGACAACTTCGGCACCCTGCGGCCATTTTCCTTTGCCACGGACCGGGCGGGCGCTCGCGCGGCGCTCACGCATTTCATCGACCAGGCCTTGCCCAAGTACGGTGATTTTCAGGATGCGATGCTCACGGACAATCGCTTTCTCTATCACTCGGTCATTTCGATGTACATCAACGCGGGCCTTCTGCCTTGGCGCGAAGCCTGCGATGCAGCCGAGGCAGCCTATAGGGCGGGCCATGCACCCTTGAACGCGGTTGAGGGGTTTATCCGTCAAATCATCGGGTGGCGCGAATACATGCTTGGCATCTATTTCCGCGAAGGACCCGACTATATGCACCGCAACGTGCTGGGCCACACTCGCAAGCTGCCCGCCCTCTACTGGGGCGCGGACACCCGGATGAAGTGCATGTCCACCGCTGTCGCCGCCACCCGCGACGAGGCCTATGCACACCATATCCAGCGGCTCATGGTGACGGGGAACTTTGCGCTCTTGGCGGGGATCGACCCGTTTGAGGTGCACGAATGGTACCTTGCGGTCTATGCGGACGCTTACGAATGGGTCGAAGCCCCGAATGTCATCGGCATGAGCCAGTTCGCCGATGGCGGGATCGTGGGGTCCAAGCCTTATGTGTCGGGCGGCAACTACATCAACAAGATGTCAGACCACTGCAAAACCTGCGCCTATAAGGTAAAGGAAAAGGCCGGGGACGACGCCTGTCCGTTCAACGCGCTCTATTGGGCGTTTCTCAATCGTCACCGGGAACGGTTTGCCAAAAACCCTCGCATGGCGCAGATGTACCGGACGTGGGACCGAATGGACGATACCCATTGCGCAGAGGTGTTGGAACGCGCGGATCGGTTCCTTGCGAAGATGGAGCAAGGCGAAAGCGTTTAGACTTTTCCGCACAAAGCCCGCAGGAGCGCCCATATTTCGCCACCCTTGCCTGTCACCTTTGCATCATCGAGAACATAAAAACGGGCAGAACTCTCATGTTTGCAAAACTGATCCGCAGCGTCACAGGCGACGCAGACAAACGCGCCCAAGATGCGCAAACCGTTGCTGCCGCTGCCCTGCGCAAACTAGAGGCCGCAGCAGAGGCTGAGGCGCATGCGCTGCGCGGATCCGGCTCGTGGGATACGGATTACACGCCCGCGCAGGAAATGCAGCCATTGCCCCGGGCCGCACCTGCGGCACCCAAGCCGCCCGCCCGTGTTGCGATCCACGCCATGCGCCTGATGACGCCCGGCCATCTGGCGGTGTTCAACATGATTACCGACCGGCTTGAGGTTGAGGCCCCCGATATGACCCTCCACGCACAAGTGTCGCTCGATGCGTTCTTGCATGTGGATCGTCGTGCGGCACAAACCGACCAAGATGCCGCCCGCGCGGGTTTCGTGGCGCAGCGGGTGGATATCTTGATCCTTGATGATGCGGGCCTGCCGGTCGCGGCGCTGGACTTTGTTGGCAACGCGCGGGATGCGGGGCCACTGGCTGATGCAAAAGCCGCGGCCCTAGAGGAAGCCGGCATCGGCTATGTCACCGCCAATGAACTGACCGCGCCCGACGATATCTGGACGCAGGTGTTCGCACACCTCTACCTAGAGGACGACGATATGCCCCAAGCGAACCCTTCGGGCGTCGCGGTCTAGCCGTCGTTGCCGCTGTCGGGTGTGGCCTCATCTGCTGGGGCCTGATCCGAAGCGGCCTCACCCGACGGGGCCTCAGATGCGGTGCCTACCTCTGGTGTCGGGTCAGTTTCCTGCGCCGGAGCCTCAGCTTCGGCCGCCAAGGCAGACAGCCGCCCCTGATCCCACTCACCGCTTTCGACCTCGCCCGTGGCATAGCGCATGGTGCCGGGACCCTGTCTCTTGCCCTTGGCAAAGCTGCCCTCATAGACGTCGCCGTTTGAATAGGTCGCGGTACCTTGGCCGTGGATTTCACCGGCCTGCCAACCACCCTGATAGACAAAGCCGTCAGCCATCGTGATCTTGCCCTCACCGTCGCGCTGGCCCTGCACAAACGTCCCGACATAGATCGTACCATCCGCATAGGTCGCGGTGCCCATGCCGTGGCGCAGCCCGTCTTCCCACGCGCCATCATAGCGGTAGCCATCGGCAAAGGTCATCACGCCTTGGCCATGGTTCTTGGCGTTCAGAAACTCCCCAACATACAGCAAACCGTTGGGATATTGCGCGCGGCCCGTGCCCTCAATCACGCCGTCCACCCAATCACCCTCATAGGTGGCGCCATCGGGATAGGTGATCTTGCCGGAGCCATGCGCCAGATCGTTGCGGAACCCGCCAACGTAGACCGAGCCGTCGGGATAGGTGACCTCACCCTCGCCCTCAATCCGGCCATCGACCCAAGAACCGACGTATTGGTACCCGTCTGTGCCCTTGAAAATGCCTTGGCCTTGGCGCTTGTCCTCAAAGAACTCGCCCTCATAGACGTCGCCATTGGCATAGGTGACCGCACCCGTGCCGTGGCGCTGGCCGTTGACCAAAAGGCCCTCATAGATGTCACCGTTGGGCTGGGTTAGACGGCCCAAGCCATTGATCTGACCGGCCTTCCAATTGCCGATATAGACCAAGCCGTCTGGCATTGTCAGGGTGCCTTGTCCCTCACGCGCGCCTTTGACCATTTGGCCTTCGTAGGTGGCACCATCGGGATAGGTGATCAGCCCGGTGCCGTCCTTCATCCCGTCCACCCATGATCCCTCATAGCGGTAGCCGGTGGTGCTTTCCATGATGCCATCGCCATCATGCAGGGCGTTTACGAAACTGCCGGTATAGCGCACGCCATTGGCATAATTGGCCACCCCGCGTCCGGTGATTTTACCGTCCAGCCAGTCGCCCTCATAGGTGCCGCCATCGGCAAAGATTATGCTGCCCGTGCCCTCGGGCTTTCCGCGCGCAAGCGTCCCGGTATAGACCGAGCCATCCGGAAACTCAGCCGTGCCCATGCCGCGGATTTCGCCCGCAGCCCATTCGCCGGTGTAGACATAGCCATTGGGCAGCCGATAGGTGCCGGTGCCGTGCTGTTTGCCGTCCAGAAAGGTGCCCTCATATATCCCGCCACCGTCATATTGCTTGGTGACGATCTCACCCTCCTGCGCCAAGGCGGTGCCGGGCGCGGAAAAAGCTAGGATAGTGGCCAGAATTAGGGCTGTCGATTTATGCGTCACGGTCTGCTCCCCACGAATGCGGTGACATCGCTCGCCCCAAAGCTAAATGACCGATAGGGCGGGGGCAACGGTTTTCCCCGCTCTGCGCGGGGGATAGCCGGGATCGGCGCTTTCCCTCCGTGCGCGATGTCGGTAGAGGGAAACTGCCGCAAGAGCACCAACCTGGGACGACACGGGGAGACGAGGCATATGTCGAGCACATTCCGCCTGACAATCGCGCAGCTAAATCCAGTGATGGGGGACCTTGAGGGCAATGCCGACAAGGCCCGCGCCGCATGGGCTGCGGGCAAAGCCGCAGGCGCCGACATGGTCGCGCTGCCCGAGATGTTCTTGACGGGCTATCAGCCCCAAGACCTTGTACGTAAACCTGCCTTTGTTGCCGATTGCGCCCGCCACCTAGAGGCGCTGGCCAAGGATTGCGCCGATGGCCCCGCGCTGGGCATTGGTGCGCCGTGGTGGAATGAGGGCGACGACAAACCCCACAACGCGTGGTTCGTGTTTGAGGCGGGTCGCACAGTTGCCCGTGTCCTGAAACACCACCTGCCCAACTACAAAGTCTTTGACGAAAAGCGCTACTTTCAATCCGGCGATGTGTCTGGCCCCTACCGGATTAAGGGCGTCGGGATTGGCACGCCGATCTGTGAGGACGCGTGGTTTGAGGATGTCGCAGAAACCCTCGCGGAGACAGGGGCAGAGATCCTCGTGATCCCCAACGGCTCCCCCTACTTTACGGGCAAGCAGGACGTGCGGTTTGCGCATATCGTGTCGCGCACCGTCGAGACAGGTTTGCCGGCCGTGTACCTGAATCTTGTGGGCGGGCAGGACGATCAGGTGTTTGATGGCGCAAGTTTTGTCCTGAACCCCCACGGCAAACTGACCCACCAACTGCCCGCATTTGAAGAACATATCGATCACATCGATTTCGAACTGGGCGAAGATGGCTGGGTCGCGGTCGAGGGCGAAAAAGCCCACGCGCCAGAAGGGATCGAGGCGGATTACCACGCCACGGTTTTGGCCCTGCGGGACTATATGGGCAAAGCGGGTTTCAAAAAGGCGCTGCTGGGGATGTCGGGGGGCGTTGATAGCGCGCTTGTGGCATGTATTGCCGCCGACGCGCTTGGCCCCGAGAATGTGCGCTGTGTGATGCTGCCGTCAGAATATACTTCGCAAGGATCGCTGGATGACGCGGCCACGGCGGCCCGCGCGCTGGGCTGCCCGTTGGACAACGTGCCGATCTCTGGGCCACGCGCCGCCGTGAGCGAGGCGCTTGGGCCGTTTTTCGCAGGCACCGAGCCGGGCATTGCTGAGGAAAACATCCAAAGCCGCCTGCGCGGGCTGCTATTGATGGCGCTGAGCAATAAGAACGGTGAAATGCTGCTGACGACAGGGAATAAATCCGAGGTCGCGGTGGGTTATGCCACGATCTATGGGGATATGTCCGGCGGGTATAACCCCATCAAAGACATGTACAAAACGCGGGTGTTTGATGTGTGCCGCTGGCGTAACGCCAACCACCGCCCTTGGATGCAGGCGCCTGCGGGTGAAATGATCCCGGTGAGCATCATCGACAAGCCGCCCTCGGCGGAACTGCGCCCGGATCAAAAAGATGAGGACAGCCTGCCGCCCTATGAGGTGCTGGACGCGATCCTTGAGCGCTTGATCGACCGGGAGCTTTCGGTGGCGGAGGTCGTGGCGGATGGCTACGACCGTGAAACGGTCAAGCGGGTCGAGTGGCTGATTTACATCAGCGAATACAAACGCTTTCAGTCGGCGCCGGGGGCGCGGCTGTCACAGCGCGCATTCTGGTTGGATCGTCGCTATCCGATTGTGAACCGCTGGCGCGATCCGAGCTGAGGTGTTGCGCCGCCCTTTGGGGCGTCGCGACGGCGAGGGACGCTGTCCCTCGCGCTCCCTGGGATATTTGAAAACCAAAGAGTTAGCGCAGTTTTGGCGGCTGATCCGGGTTCATGCCTGGGTTTGCGCCGGGTGTTTGAGTTTGGCTGAGTTGGGGGAGGTCAAACCGCAGCCCATGTTTGGCCAGAAGGGGTGTGATTGGATCGGCGGCGCGGAAGAAGCCCACGTCGAGTGCGCCGGCCTCAATGCCTGAGAAGGTGAGGGCCTCAGAGACGGCGCGGGCGAGGCTTGGTTCCGCCTCGGGGATGGCACCGACGAAGCCCAAAAGGTGGGTTTTTTGTGCGTTCTCATAGGTGACGGAGACCAAATAGGCGCTGCGGGCGAGGCCTTCGGCCATTGCCAGTTTGGTGTCCAACGCTGTGATCAGGGCTTCGGGCAGGCCTGCGGGCGGGGCGATTGTGTCGGGGGTTGCTTGGGTCTCGGACGGGGCGTTGGTGAGGGTTTCGGCGAGCCATGCGATGGCTTGGGGTTCTAGCAACTGGGACGAGGGGGCGACTTCGAGGTTTAGGCCGAGGCCGAGGCCTTCGGCGGCCAGCATTTGTGCCAATAGCCGGCCCGAGAGGGCGGCGTAGGGGGCGGGACCATCGGCAAAGTCGCTGAGCCGTTCGGGCAGGTCGAATGCGAGGACGAAGGTTTGGCCTTCGACCGGAAACAGCCGAGGCGCGATTTGGTCACCCTCGGCTTCTTGCTCCAGCAGGACAAAGAGTTCGGCGTCTGCGATCCGTTCATAGAACCTGAGGCGGGCGGCATCGGTGCCTTCGGTCTCGAGGGAGAGGGCGGCGGTGTCGAGTGGTGTGTTCATGCGAGGACCTCAGCGAGATGGCGGCGCAGGTGTGGAACGAGGTCGGCCTCGAACCAAGGGTGGCGTTTGAGCCATGCGGTATTGCGCCAAGACGGGTGAGGCAAGGGGTAAACCGAGGGTGCGTGGGTGCGCCACGCCGCGACAGTATCCGTGACGGAGCCGGATTTCAGGTGCCATTTCTGGGCATAGCCGCCAACCAGTAGGGTGAGTTGGATATTGGGCAGCGTGTCCAGCACTTGGGCCCTCCATGTGCGGGCGCAGAGGGGTGGCGGTGGCAAATCGGCGCCTTTGGCCGTGGTGCCGGGAAAGCAAAACGCCATTGGCACAATCGCGATGCGGCTTGCATCATAGAACTGATCGCGGGTGAGGCCCATCCAGTTGCGCAAGCGATCCCCGGAGGGATCATCAAAGGGCAGGCCCGAGGCGTGTACTCGCGCACCCGGGGCCTGGCCTGCGATCAAAATCCGAGCAGAAGCCTCGGCGCGGACCACGGGGCGCGGTTGGTGGCCAGTGTGCGTTGCCTCAAAACGCGCGGTGCAAAGGCGGCAGCTTGCGATGTCATCCAAAAGGTCCATGCCCGCAGGCTATAGGCCAGCAGCTCGCTTTGAAATCCTGGCTGTGGGTCTTTGGCGTGTTTTCCGCCCGGCAGCAGTCCGATCATGGCCGGGCATCATGCAATCCCACTAGGGCCACCCGAAATACGGCGCTTTTTGGCCCCCGCTCCATTGCGAATGCCACAAGTTCGGCCAATAGGGCGGACAAACAGACATAATACCGCCTATTTCCACCGCTACCGTAAACATATCTGTCCAGAATGGACGGGTCCGATATGGTGCGGGCGAAGGGCCGGTATATGCTTGAATTTGACTCTGTCTCCAAGTCCTTTTGGACCGGCACGCAACGCAAGGTGATCTTGGATCGCGCTTCGTTTCGCGTGGACGTGGGGCAGTCGTTGGGCATCCTCGCGCCCAATGGTGCGGGCAAAACCACCCTGATCAATATGATGGCTGGCCTCGAAAAACCGGACGAAGGCACCGTGACCAAAACCTGCCGGGTGTCCTTTCCGCTGGGGTTCATGGGCGGGGTCGTGAACAAACACTCCGGCACCGAAAACGCCCGATATATCGCGCGGCTCTACGGGCTGGACCCCGATTATGTCGAAGCATTTTGCCGCTATCTGTGCGGGATCGATGAATATTTCGACATGCCCATTGGCACCTACAGCCAAGGCATGCGGGCGCGATTCACCTTTGCGCTGATGCTGGCGCTGGAATTTGACATTTACCTGATCGACGAGGGGATGCCCTCAACCACGGACGTGGAATTCAACCGCAAAGCGGGGTCCATCCTGCGCGAACGGCTGCAATCCGCCACTGTGGTGATCGTTTCGCACCAGCCCAAGACGCTGGCGCGCTTTGCAGATAAGGCGGCCGTTCTAAGCAACGGCAAGCTCCATCAATTTGAGACGTTAGAAGAGGCCAGAAGGCTCTATGACTATGAAACCCAAACCTAAGAAATTCCGCGTGCGCCGCGCCGCGACGGGCCAGACCGAGGGCCAACTCACGAGTGGGACATCCGGGGATAAGGTGTTTGAGACCACGGATGACGGTTTTGGCGACGCTGATTTCCGCGCAGCCCCCCCGCGGGAGGGGGCCTCGCCCAAACAAGCCGCGATTGACCGTGAGCTTGCGGCCATTCGGGCCGAGGGGCTGACGGGCCGCCAGTTGCGCATGGCCCGCAGGGTCGCTCAGATGCGCGGCGTCACACCGTCCTCGGACTTTGATGCCGTGCGCCAATTGCGCGCTATGGGGGTCGATCCCTTCGCCAAGGCCAACATGCTGGAACTGGTCGCGGGCGCGAATGTGCCCGCCGTGACCCCCGCTCCGCAGACACCACCACAAACGCCACAACCGGCCCCCGCGGGCATTGATGCGGCGACCCGCGCGGCGGACATCATCGCCATTCAGCGCGACATCGCCGGTCGGCGTCGGCGCAAAGTCGCGCTGCTTACGGCGCGGCTGTTGTTCTTTGTGATGCTGCCGACGTTCATTGCGGCGTTCTACTTCTACATGCTCGCCACGCCGATGTTCGCCACCAAATCGGAGTTCGTGATCCAACAAGCCGACGGCGGTGGCGGCGGGGCCGGGGGCTTGGGGGGGCTGTTTTCGGGCACCTCAATGGCGACACAGCAGGATTCGATCTCGGTCCAAAGCTATCTTCTTTCGCGCGATGCGCTGGCCCGGCTGGACGATGATCTGGGCTTTCGCGCGCATTTTGAGGGCGACAATATTGATGAATTGCAACGCCTCACCCCCGAAAGCAGCAATGAAGACACCTATAAATTGTACCAGCGTATGGTTCGCATCGGCTATGACCCCACGGAAGGCGTCATCAAGATGGAGGTCATCGCCGCCGACCCCGCCACCAGCGAAGCCTTTGCCAATGCGCTGATCGGATACGCTGAGGAGCAGGTGGATCAACTGACCGCGCGCCTGCGCTCGGACCAGATGCAGGGCGCGATGGGCAGTTTTGAGGCCGCAGAGGTGCGCATGCTTGAGGCGCAACAAAGCGTCGTGCGGCTTCAGGAACAGCTGGGCGTCGTTTCGGCGGATGTTGAGCTGTCCTCACGGATGGAACAAATCGGCGTTGTCGAAACCGAACTGCGCGATGCGCGTTTCCGGCTTGATACGATGATGTCGAACGCCCGCCCCAATGCGGCACAGGTCGAAAATCTTGAACGGATCATTCGTCTCCGCGAAGCTGAGATTTCTGAACTGCGCGGCAGCCTGACCGAAGGGGCCGAGGGCACGGCATCGCTTGCGCGGATATCGGCAGAGTTGGGCGTGGCCCAGATGGATCTGACCACCCGGCAGGCCCTGTTGCAGCAAGCTGCCCAACAGCTCGAAACCGCCCGGATTGAGGCGAACCGACAGGTCCGCTACCTTTCCACCTCTGTCCCGCCCCGCGCCCCGGATGAGGCGACCTACCCCCGCAAATTTGAAAACACGCTGCTGGCATTCATCATTTTCGCAGGCATTTACCTGATGATTTCGCTCACGGCCTCGATCTTACGCGAACAAGTTTCGGCCTGATCTCGCGTCACACAACTGCAACGCCGCGCGGTCTATATTGGCACCGGCGTTGCATCTTAACCCCCGCTCCGCCATCCAAGGCCAAAGACTTCAAGAGGGACGATTTGATGAAACCTATTGCCGACGTGACGCCCAACACATGGGAATTTCTGCGCGATCCGATGATCAAACCCACCGGTTTTCGTGAATATGACGCGCGCTGGCGGTTTCCCGAAGAAATCAACCTGCCTGGTATGCAGGCGCTGGGGCGCGGTCTGGGCACCCAGATGCATGAGGCAGGTATCCCCCCGGTGATTGCTGTCGGTAATGATTACCGCGACTATTCCGTGGCGATCAAATACGCCCTGATGACCGGCCTGATGGAGGCCGGCATCCACGTGCGCGATATCGGCCCAGCTCTGTCACCAATGGCATATTTCGCGCAGTTCCACCTTGATGCGCCCGCCGTTGCGATGGTCACGGCCTCACACAATCCGAACGGTTGGACGGGCGTCAAAATGGGGTTTGAGCGTCCGCTTACCCACGGCCCTGATGAAATGTCCCGCCTGCGCGAAATCGTATTGAATGGCGAAAGCATCGCGCGCGATGGCGGCAAGTACGAACGTGTCGATGGTGTCCTTGAGGCGTATATTGATGACCTCGTGGGGGATTTCAAAATGTCCCGCCCGCTCAAGGTTGTGTGCGCGGCGGGCAACGGCACGGCGGCGGCCTTTGGCCCCGAGGTCCTGCGCCGCATGGGCGTCGATGTCGTCGAGAGCCACTGCGAGTTGGACTATACCTTCCCCAACTACAACCCAAACCCCGAAGCGATGGAAATGCTGCACGACATGTCCGCAAGCGTCAAAGCCAGCGGCGCGGACTTTGCGCTCGGCTTCGATGGTGACGGTGACCGCTGCGGGGTGGTGGACAATGAGGGCGAAGAGATTTTCGCCGATAAGGTCGGCGTGATTATGGCCCGTGACCTGTCACGCCTTCACCCCAACGCGACCTTTGTGGCGGACGTGAAATCCACGGGCATCTATGCCAGCGACCCGGTCCTCAAGGAAAACGGCGCAACCACGGATTACTGGAAAACCGGGCACAGCCACATGAAACGTCGCGTCCACGCTTTGGGCGCGCTCGCGGGGTTTGAGAAATCCGGCCACTACTTCCTCGCGGAGCCTGTGGGCCGGGGCTACGACTGCGGCATGCGTGTCGCGGTTGAGATCTGCAAACTGATGGACCGGAACCCCGATAAATCCATGGCTGACCTGCGCCGTGAGCTGCAAACCACCTACACCACGCCCACGCTGTCCCCCTATTGCTCGGACACCGAAAAGTACGACACGCTGGACCGGATCGTGGCCAAACTGATCGCTCATCAGCCGGGCGGCACCCTCGCGGGGCTCAAGATCACCGACATCGTCACCGTGAACGGCGCGCGGGTTATGCTGGAAAACGGGGGCTGGGCGCTGGTTCGGGCCTCATCCAACACGCCGAACCTTGTCGTCGTCTGCGAAAGCCCCGAAAGCCCGGAACAGCTGCGCGCCATTTTCAACGACCTCGACGCGATCATCCGCACGGAGCCGAACGTCGGCGACTACGACCAAGGGTTCTAGCAGGCCTGCCCACAGGCCCAGCCCGAAGACCATGCCCATTGGAAGTTGTAGCCGCCCAACCATCCGGTCACGTCCACGACTTCGCCGATGAAATGCAGGCCCGGTACGGTGCGCGCGGCAAACGTGCGCCCGTCGAGGGCCGCGGTATCCACACCGCCCAGCGTGACCTCCGCCGTGCGGTAGCCTTCGGTGCCCGCTGGCGTGACGTCCCAACTGTGAACCGCCGCGTCCAATGCATCGAGGGCCGCGTTGCTTTGATCGGCCAGCGTGCCCGACACCTGCGCACGCGCCACGACCTGCACGGCCAGCTTTTCAGGCAAATGCCGCGCCAGCGCATTTTTGATCGAGATTTTGCCCGCCTCTTGCCGCGCGGCCTTTAGCGGCTCTGCGATGGGGGTGTTGGCCGCCAAATCCACCGTGATCGGCGCGCCTTCGGTCCAGTAGCTTGAAATTTGCAGGATCGACGGCCCCGACAACCCACGGTGCGTGAACAAAAGCCCCTCATCGAATGAGGTGCCGCCCGCCGCGACCGTCGCTTGCACGGATGTGCCGGACAACGTGGCCATATCGGCCTTTAGCTGCCCTTCAAACGTTAACGGCACCAGCGCGGGGCGCGTGGGCACGATGCGCAAGCCAAAATGCTCGGCGATGTGATACCCGATGCCAGATGCGCCGATTTTGGGAATGCTCTTGCCGCCCGTCGCAACCACAACGGCCTCCGCCGCCAAGGGGCCAGAGGTCGTGTCCACCACAAAGCCCGCCGCGCTGCGCGTCACATTGGATACCCCGCAGCCCAGCCGCAACGTGGCCCCGGCCTCTGCCAATTCCCGCGTCAGCATGGCGATGATATCCTTGGCGGAGCTGTCGCAAAACAACTGCCCCAGCGTCTTTTCGTGCCACGGAATGCCCGCCGCATCGACACGCTCGATAAAATCCCATTGGGTGTAACGGTTTAGCGCCGACAGCGCGAAGCGCGGGTTCTCACCAAGGAACTTGTGCGGCTCAATATACATGTTGGTGAAATTGCACCGCCCCCCGCCCGAGATACGGATTTTCTCGCCCGGGGCCTTCGCATGATCCACCACTAAAACACGCCGCCCACGCCGTGCAGCCTCGATGCCGCAAAACAGCCCCGCGGCGCCTGCGCCCAATATGATGACGTCCCAACTTTCCATGTCGCCGCCTTACGCAGGGCTTCGGTTCATAACAAGTAATTTCCGCTGATTTTTTGCTTGCAGAGCCTCAACACACGCCCTAGATAACGCGGCACGGTTGGGATGTAGCCAAGTGGTAAGGCAACTGTTTTTGGTACAGTGTACCGTAGGTTCGAATCCTACCATCCCAGCCAAATTCTCCAGACTTCTGTGAAATAGCCGTCGCGCCAGGCCGCAGGTCGTTTCCCATCCGCGCAGGTCACCTGCCTCGGGCTTGGGCATTGTCAAACCCTCATATTTCACGCCGTGTCGCTTACGCTGCCCAGTAACAATCTCGAATTGGAACCAATTGCTTGCACTGCTAAACCAGCTAAATTGCAGATTTATCTTTTATTTTTAGTATATTTTCGATCTTTGTTCCCGTTCTGCTAGTTAAATCTTATAGTCTGTGGTATCTGTGTGAGAATATGACAGATACATTTGAAAATTTCCTTAACGATATTACCCGTTGCTTTCTTGAGCCCAATTTTGATTTGTGGCGCAGTCGGCTGATATTACCTTTTTCGATTGTCATGAAAGACGGGACTATGGTCCTGAGTGATGTCGATGAAGTGAAACGCAATTTTGATCTTTACCTAAAGGCGGTTGAGATCATGAAACCGGATGTCATCGACCGAAGCATCGTAAGCTTTGAGCATTGCGATGACGGATCGATTCTTGGGACTTTTCGAACCCGTGTTGTCCGTGATGGCATTTTGGTCATCGAACCCTACGCGGGCACCGCGCTGTTGCGGCGGATCGATGGCCGTTTGCAGATGTCGTCCCTGTTGAATGCGCGTGGCCACCATGAATGGACCGGAATCAGGGGCCATTAGGCACGCCAAATTGGGCTGCAATTCGCGTTTCTGGGCGGTGTTGCCCCCATAGTACACGGGCTTGGCGAATGCCCGCCCAACGGGGTGTGGCAATAGGGCGACTTTACGCACGCTAGGGGCGAGTGCCACACTCTTCATACGATCTTTATGAATTCATGTAAAAGTAGTCTGTATGCTTTTACATAAATTTTTTATTAAAATTCAAATGAATGGCCCGGGTGCGCGGATACTTATCGTGTGCGCCGGACTGGTAAGGATAGGCGCCCGTGCGGTCCGAACAAGATGATGCTGTGCGCATCTATCAAACGCATCTGGATGAGGTAGGACACGCCATTGAGCATGGGGATTTCGACGGCTACGCCCAACATTTTGCTTTAGCTCATGAATTTGAAACAGTTGTCGGAAATGTTCGTATCTCGAACCCCGTCTCTTTGCGCCTGCTTTTCGATACGCTTTGCGGCCAGTTAGAGCTGCACAATCTGCCGACGCTGCACCGCGTGTGCAAAGAGGCCAGTTTCACAGGCCCCACCACCATCCTTGGGACACACCAAACCCGTCTTGTTCGCCAAGATGCGATCGTGGCTGAGTCGTTCACGGCGCGTTGCGTGCTAAAGCTGCGGGGCAACCAATGGCGGCTGTCTCGGATGCAGGTGAACGACGGTGCCAAAGCGCTGCCTGCGGTTGTGATGTCTCATGTGCTAAGCCGTCAAAAGCGCCGGGGCTAAATCCGGTTCACAGGGATTTTTAGCACCATATTGCCCGCATCATCCTCGGGCACGTCGCCTGCGCGCATATTGACCTGAAGCGCGGGCAGGATCAGCTTTGGCATGGCCAATTGCGCATCGCGCGCCTCACGCATCGCAACAAACGCCTCCCGCGAGGCGCCGGCGCCGACGTGAATATTCGCCGCCCGTTGCTCGGCGATTGTGGTTTCCCATGCGATGGCGCGGCCGCCGGGACCGTAATCGTGGCACACAAACAGCCGCATCTCATCGGGGAGCGCCAGAACTCTTTGGATCGAATCGTATAGCTGCCCCGCGTCACCGCCGGGAAAATCCGCACGGGCAGAGCCGCCGTCAGGCATGAATAGCGTGTCACCGGCAAAAACTGCGTCGCCCATGATATGCACCATACACGCGGGCGTGTGGCCGGGGGTGTGCAGGGCAGTGCAGGGCATCGCGCCGACATGATAGGTATCGCCATCGGTAAACAGCGCGTCAAATTGCGACCCATCCCGCTGAAACTCGGTGCCTTCGTTGAACACTTTGCCAAAGGTTTCTTGCACGGTTGTGATCTGCGCGCCGATCCCGATTTTGCCGCCCAAACGCTCTTGCAGGTACGGCGCGCCGCTCAGGTGGTCGGCGTGGACATGGGTCTCAATGATCCACTCCAGTTGCAGGTTCGCGCCCTCGATATGGGCGATCATCGCGTCGGCGCATTCAGAGGTCAGCCGCCCGGCGGCGGCATCGAAATTCATTACCGCATCAATCGCCACACAGGCGGGGCCGTCCGGTTCCTGCACGACGTAAGCGATGGTGTTGGATTGTGCATCAAAGAAAGGCGTGACCTTGGGGTGAAGGTCCATCTGGATGTCTGCGGGCAAGGGCATCGTTGTCTCCTCTCTCCGGGGCCTGAGTGTTCAAAAATAATGTATACATTAATGTGTACATTAAGGCGCTGTCATTTGACCGCCTCAATAGGGCCTCCGTCAGCCTCCCAGCCTGAAAAGCCGGTGCGCAAATGTGCGGCTTCAAATCCCATGTCCTGAAGCGTGGCCACGGTTAGGGCAGATCTCCAGCCAGAGGCGCAGTGAAAGACGTATCGCTTTCCCTCTTGGGAAAAGACGGGCTTGTGATAGGGGCTGTCGGGATCGACCCAGAATTCGACCATGCCGCGGGGGGCGTGGACTGCACCGGGGATCGCGCCTGTGCGGGTGCGCTCGCGGGGGTCACGGATATCGACGATGACTACATTCGGGTCATCTACCTGTGCGATCAGGTCTGCGGTCTCAACCTCGGTGATGCGCGCCCGTGCGGCGGCAACCATATCCGCCGATGACATCTTTAGCTTGGTCATATTTGCCTCCCGTTTTGGGGAAGGGTGACAGCTTTGGGCGGGTCGATCAACACGTCTGGACAATCACGCGCCCGGGCGCGACCTTGGCGGCAGATTTGGACAGGAGGCCACCATGGCACAGACGAAATATGCACTCATCACTGGCGGCGCTCAGGGTATCGGATTGGCCTGCGCCGAGGCGTTGGCAGAGGACGGCTACACCGTTCTTCTGGCGGATATCAAAGACACCGTACACACCGAGGCTGCGCGTTTGGGCGGGCATGGATATGTCTGTGATATGGGCGATGCAGAAGCGGTTTTGGCCTTGTTTGATACGATTGAGGCTGATCATGGCCCTGTGGCGGCTTTGGTGAACAACGCCGGTATCGCGGCGCCGGGGGATTTCTTGGACTATGACCTGGCCACATTTGATGCGGTGCTGGGCGTCAACCTGCGCGGCGTGTTCGTGGCGACGCAGCGCGCGGCGAAGGCGATGGTTGCGGGCGGAATACAAGGGGCGATTGTTAACATGTCGTCGATCAATGCGCAGGTCGCGATCCCTGCGATCCCGGCGTATTGCGCGTCTAAGGGCGGTGTGATGCAACTGACGAAGGTTGCGGCCCTTGCGCTGGCGCCATCGGGCATTCGCGTGAACGCGGTTGGGCCGGGTTCTATCGACACGGAGATGATGGCGGGCGTGAATGCCAACCCTGATGCGTTCAAGACCGCCATGTCGCGTACGCCGCTGGGTCGTCCGGGCACGGCTAAGGAAATCGGGGATGTCGTGGCATTCCTATGCTCGGACAAGGCGAGCTATGTCACCGGTGAGACGATCTATGTTGATGGTGGGCGGCTGGGCCTGAACTACACGATGTGATCCGCAAGGGCGCGCGCGGGACGGGCCGTCGAGGCCCGCCCCACGCCACACACCGCCAAGCGGGTGTGCGCCCAAGTCCCACCGGATCGAATCAGGACATTCCGCCGCGCGCCCTCGTTGCGTCTTGAACGGCGCGGCCTGTGCCGTTAAGCGGGCGGTATACGATTGTATGCCGCCCTGCAGGAGGAACCGACCTATGGCTCAAACACCCGGAACGATTATCTACACCAAGGTCGATGAGGCCCCCCAACTGGCCTCTGCTTCGCTGCTGCCGATCATCGAGAGCTTTCTTGGCAAAGCCAGCCTGAACGTGGAAACCCGCGATATTTCGCTGGCGGGCCGGGTTATTGCGACCTTCCCCGAAAACCTGACGGCTGAGCAGCGCATTGCGGATGATCTTGCGGGTTTGGGTGAGCTGGTCAAAACGGCCGATGCGAACGTGATCAAGCTGCCCAACGTCTCGGCCTCGGTGCCGCAGTTGGAAGCCTGCATCAAAGAGCTTCAGTCGCAGGGCTATGACATCCCCGACTATCCCGAGGACCCGCAGACTGACGCGGAAAAAGACGCCCGCGCCCGCTATGACGCCATCAAAGGCTCGGCTGTGAATCCGGTTCTGCGCGAAGGCAACTCGGACCGCCGCGCCCCTGCTGCGGTTAAGGCATTCGCCCAAGCCAACCCCCATTCCATGGGCGAATGGTCCGCCGAGAGCAAAACGCGCGTGGCCACGATGGGCGCGAACGATTTCCGCAGCAACGAAACCTCGGTCACGCTGAGTGCCGCGCAGGCCGCTGGCACCGCCAAGATCGTACACACCGCAGCGGACGGCACGCAGACGGTCCTGAAGGACGGTCTGAGCTTTCCTGAAGGCACCATCGTTGATGCGACATTCATGTCGGTCAAAGCGCTGAAGGCGTTTTACGACGCTCAAATCGCGTCCGTTGCAGAAGAAGGCACGCTGTTTTCGCTGCACATGAAAGCCACGATGATGAAGGTCTCGGACCCGATCATTTTTGGCCACTGTGTGCGCCAATACCTTGCGCCCGTGTTCGACCAGTACGGTGCGGATTTTGACGCGGCTGGCGTGTCGCCGAACGGCGGGCTGGGTGCGATGCTCGACAAAATCGCCGAGATGTCCAATGGGGCTGAGATCAAGGCGGCGATTGACGCCTGCCTCGCCTCGCGTCCGCCGATGTATATGGTGAACTCCGATAAGGGCATCACCAACCTGCACGTCCCGTCGGACGTGATTATCGACGCCTCGATGCCTGCGGTGATCCGCGCGGGCGGCAAGGGCTGGGGGCCCGATGGCAACGAGGGCGATACAACCTGTGTCATCCCCGACAGCTCCTACGCAGGTGTCTATGCCGAGACGATTGATTACTTCAAAGAGACCGGCAAGCTGGACGTAACCACCGCAGGCACCGTGCAAAACGTGGGCCTGATGGCGCAAAAAGCTGAGGAATACGGCTCACACCCGACGACGTTTGAACTGGCTGCCGGTGGCACAGTTGAGATGATCGCGGGCAACGGCGACGTATTGCACAGCCACAGCGTTGAGGCGGGCGACATCTGGCGTCTGGCGTCTGCGCGCAAGGACCCAATCCTGAACTGGATCGAGTTGGCGATTGAGCGTCAGGCCGCAGAAGATTGCCGCGCGATTTTCTGGCTGGACGCGGACCGCGCCCACGATGCCGAGCTGATCAAATACGTCACCCCCGTGCTTGAAGCGCGCGGTCTGTCGGACAAGTTTGAGATCATGGCGCCCACGCCTGCCACCCGCGCCTCGTGCGAGACGATCCGTGAGGGCAAGACCTGCATCGCGATCACCGGGAACGTGCTGCGCGATTACCTGACCGATCTGTTCCCGATCCTTGAGGTTGGCACATCGGCCAAGATGCTGTCGGTTGTGAAGCTGATGCAAGGCGGCGGTCTGTTTGAAACGGGTGCTGGTGGCTCTGCGCCCAAGCACGTGCAGCAGTTGGTCGAGCAAAACCACCTGCGCTGGGACAGCTTGGGTGAGTTCTGTGCCCTGGGTGAAAGCCTGCGGTTCGCGGGCACGCCTGCGGCCAAGTTGATGGGCAAAGCCGTTGATGACGCCACCGAAAAGCTGTTGTCTGAAGGTAAGTCGCCGGGTCGTAAAGTGGGTCAAGACGACAACCGCACTAGCCACTATTACTTTGCTCGCTACTGGGCGGAGGCGATGGCGGCACAGACTGATGATGCGGACCTTGCGGCGGCGTTTGCGCCCATCGCACAGGCGTTGGCCAGCGGCGAAGACGCGATTGTGTCTGAGTTGAAGGCCGGTGGCGGCACAGCCGTTGATCTGGGCGGCTACTATCACACCGACCCCGCCAAGGCGGCAGCGGTGATGCGCCCCTCAGCCACGCTGAACGCGATTATCGGCTAAGCGATACAAAGCTAAGCGACACAAACGAACAAACGCCGCGCCCCGAATGTGGGTGCGGCGTTTTTTGTTATGCGTATTGCGTAATCATATTGCGCGCCGGATGCTCATAAATTAGGCTTTCCTCCGCAGGGCATGGGGGGCGGCCGCTTTGCGACAGTCGTCTGCTTTTCTCTGTGCGCGGGTGCCTTAAGAGTGCACGCGGTGTTCCACAGGGAAGGACAAATCCATGACATTTCACAAGACCGTTTTGGCCGCTGCCGCGTCGCTGATTGCGGCGCCGGTTATCGCTCAAACTGACGTACCTTTCGCGCTCGATTGGAAATTTGAGGGCCCCGCTGCCCCGTATTTCCACGCACTCGACGCAGGCTATTTTGAGGCCGAGGGCCTGAACGTGACCATCGCCGAGGGCCGCGGCTCGCTCGACGCTATTCCAAAGGTTGCGACCGGCGCGTTTCCGGTGGGCTTTGCCGACATCAACTCGTTGATGCGGTTCCTCGACCAAAACCCCGGCGCGCCCGTGACGGCCGTGATGATGGTGTATGACAAGCCACCTTTCGCCGTTGTTGGCCGCAAGTCGCTGGGCGTTTCGGCACCTGCCGACCTGATGGATAAAGTGCTGGGCGCACCGCCCCCCGATGGCGCATGGGCGCAGTTCCCGATCTTTGCTGCTGAAACCGGCATCGACGCGGATAAAATCACGGTTGAGCCCGTAGGCTTCCCCACGCGTGAGCCGATGTTGGCAGAGGGCAACGTGGCCGCGATTACTGGTTTCTCGTTCTCGTCCACGCTGAACCTCAAGCGTTTGGGCGTGCCTGCGGATGATATCTCGGTGCTGCTGATGGCGGATTACGGCGTGGACCTTTATGGCAACGCGATCATCGTCAACACTGAGTTCGCGGCGGAAAACCCCGAAATCGTGACCGGCTTTTTGCGCGCTGTTGCAAAGGGTTGGAAAGACGCGATTGCCACGCCTGGCGCCGCTGTTGACGCCCTGATCAAGCGCAACCCTGCCGCCGACCCCGCGCTGGAAACGGAGCGTCTGCAAATGGCGATTGATGCCAACGTGCTGACCGATTTCGTGAAAGCAAACGGCATGGGTACGGTTGATGCAGACCGCATGACCAGCGCGATTGAGCAGACCAAGCAGGTCTATGAGTTTCAGGCCGCACCCGACGCGAGCCTGTACTTTGACGCGAGCTTCCTGCCCGCTGACGGCAGCCTTGCGCTGCAATAAACGACGTAAGGGTCGCGCGAATGTCGCGCGGCCCTTTTTTGCTGTTGAATGAGGGCAGGGCAATCGAAAACCTGATTGAGATCAAGGGCGTAAAGCACGCCTATAGCACCAAGGCCGGGCCATTGCCCGTGCTGGATGGGCTAGAAGTTGCGGTGCCTGAGGGCACTTTTTGCGCGGTTGTTGGGCCGTCCGGGTGTGGTAAGTCCACGCTTACGCGTCTTGTTGCGGGCCTGATGAAGCCCGACGAGGGTGAGGTTTGGTTGCACGGCGAACGTGTGCGTGGCCCGCGCAAAACCGTTGGTATGGCCTTCCAAAATCCGGTCCTGTTGGAATGGCGGACGATCTTGGAAAACGTCATCCTGCCGCTTGAAATCGTGGCGCCTACGATGTCCCGCGCCAAGCGGGTTGAGCGCGCGATGGAGCTGTTGGAGATGGTCGGTCTGAAGGGGTTTGAGAACAAACGTCCCTCGGAGCTGTCGGGTGGGATGCGCCAGCGCGCCTCGCTGTGCCGCTCGATCGTGCACAAACCCGAAGTCCTGATTATGGACGAACCGTTCGGCGCGCTGGACGCGTTCACCCGTGAGGACCTGTGGCAAACCATGCGCGAGCTGCGCGCCGCAGAGCCCTTTACCGCCGTGTTGATCACCCACGATCTGCGCGAAAGCGTGTTTTTGGGCGATCAGGTCATCGTTTTGTCCGGGCGTCCTGCGCGGACGCAATACGTGATGAACGTGGACCTGCCCGCCGACCGCACGCTGGACGTGCTGTATGAAAAACCAGTGGCCGATATGCTGAGCGTTCTGCGCCAGCAGATCAAGATCGCGCAAGGCCGCGATGAGGAGGTGCACTGATGCTCCGGCAAATCACAGTTCCGATCATTGCGATCCTCGTCTTTCTTGGGTTTTGGGAATGGCTTGTGTGGGTCAACGGTTGGCCCAACTTCAAAATGGCCTCGCCCTCGGACCTTCCACCCGCCTACAGCCGCTATTGGGAATTGTTCCTTACGATGGGCTGGCAAACCCTGTGGCGCACAGTTGTGGGGCTTTTGCTGGCGGTTGTCGTGGGCACGTTGATCGGCATGATCATCGGCTTTTCACGGCTTATGCGCGACGCGCTCTACCCGCTGTTGGTTGGCTTTAACGCCATTCCAAAGGCGACCTTGGTGCCGGTCATCTCATTGATCTTTATTGGGCAGCACGATTTTAACACGGTGTTGATGGCCTTCATGATTTCGTTCTTTCCGATTGCGGTGTCGGTGGGCATTGGCCTGTCCACGCTAGAGCCGGAATACCGCGACATCCTGCGGTCGCTTGGGGCGTCAAAATACACGATCTTTACCAAGATCGCGCTGCCCAAGACCCTGCCGGAATTCTTTGGCGCGCTGAAGGTGTCCGTGACGCTGGCGTTCATCGGGACCAACTTGGTGGAAATCGTTAGTCCCCACGGGCGGGGCCTTGGGGCGCTGTTCAAATCGGGTGAGACGAACGGCGATTACCCCTTGATGTTTGCGGTGCTGATCGCGCTCGCGGTGTTGGGCATCGTCCTTTATTATGCTGTGGTTTTCCTAGAGAAAATCTTTGCGGGCTGGGCCGAGCGCGAGGGATCGTAGGCCTATTCCGGTTGCCAATTGGCGCGGGTGAAGCTGATAAAGGTCTCACCCGCGCCGCCCGCAACATTGCGGTCCACCACGTCCCGCAGGCGGCTAGTTGAACGGATCGCATCCCATCCGACATCCGAGAATGTGGTGGGTTTGAACACCTCACGCGATAGCAACGGATTGGTCAGCGCCTGACTGAACGCATCCAGCGCCACGAACGACAGGATCAGGCCCGGTAAAGGGCTGTTGGGCACGCGGTCTTCGCAAAACAGCCCCACGTGAAAATCCACGTCGCGGGGGTGGTCGTAAAAACCGCGCAAAAGGGCCGCGACCTCCGGGTCCGAGGATATCGCGTCCATCGAATAGGGGCGGTTGATGCCCAGATAATCGCAATAGTCTGAATAGCTGGCGAGGGCGCAGAGGCGGTCCTGTTTGATCGAGTCGATTTCGATGTGCAAAAGCGGTGAGGCCGTGTTGCGCGGGCCCAGTTCCGCAGCCTGTTGCGTGCTCATCTGAGCAAAGCTGGCCAGCAGCCCCTGATCGGTCAGCAGCTTGTTATCCATGAACGTTTTGCCCACCGGGATGGCTGTCTCGTTCCATGTGATTTGATCCGGGATCAAGGCGTGCCAGCGGTACAGCAGGCTAAATTCTGTCGTGATCCAGTTGGATTTGTTCCACGGTGCATCCCACGCGACCGAAGGGTCGGCGCGGAGGGTAAACGGCAGGGGCGAGATGTGGTTGATGTAGTCCTCAACCACGATCTTGATGAATACAACGATCACTGTGTTGCGCGCCGTTTGAAAGACACGCTCATCGTTCCAATCGGGATGCGCGGTCTCGATCAACCCGGCCAAGCGATTGTGTTCGCGCAGAAATACGGTGTTCATCATGGCGACCTGCGGGACGGAATTGGCGCGGTCCCCACCAAAGGCAAACAGCCGCGACAGTCGGTCCGGGTCCAGGTTGCTTTGGCCAAGGGGCGGGTCCAGCACGGCGAACTGCGGGTCCACCGCGCCGTTTTGGTGGTAGTAGAGCGCGTATTCCTCATCGTTGATGTGCTGGCTCTTAAGGCGGCCTTTTTCGCCCATTTCTTCGGAGTTCAGCCGCAGCGCGCGGGTCTGGGCGCGGGTCCGTCCGTACAAGGGGCATAGGTCAATTTCATGGTTGGAGGAGTTGCGTTTGAGCCGCGTTTGATCGTCCGGATCACCAGTGGCCACGTCATCGCAAGCGTCGCGCACAAAGCCCGCGCTTTCGGTGCGAATGAACCCATCGGTCAGGTATTGCGCGAACGCGGGAAAGAGGCAGGTGGATTTGGGGCAGAGCCGCTGCGTGCCGTCTTTGCGCGCGAACAGCACGCTGAGTGTGGCGGGATCGGGCGGACTGGGGCGTGGGCGCGGGGGCAGGTGTCGTCCGCTCCAGCGTTTATCGGTCAGCCCGTCCCATGATGTGTAATCGTGCAAAGTGCTCAGCGGATGTGGCCGGCTGCGGGCGCGTTTCACCACCCGATTGATCGCCCATGAGTTGGCAAAATCACGTACAGGCGGGATCGCTTCGACCGCTGCGAGGACGGTTTTTAAGAGCATGTAGCGTGTAGAAGGCATGGCAATGAACCGAAACTGGGAAAGCAAACAACCCCGGCAGTATGGCAGAAGCTTACGTTGCGTAATAGTGTTCAGCGGGTCGGGTTTTCCTGCCCCCGCTAAGGCGATGACGGGTGCAAGGGACGGGTCCGCGTGATAGGTGTTGGGCAACATGCGACAGACGCGAAGGTGGGTTAGACAGGTGCCAAGATCGTTCTTGAGGCTATGCGCTGCTGGTATCACTGCGCTTTGGATGCCTTTGGTCGCGGGGGCTGTTGAAGTTTCTGTTCGTGGGGCATCGGAGGGTGCGCTTTCGCAGGGCCAAGCGGACAGCCTGCGGGCGGCGTCCTTGACGGCCACGCTGGATGCGGCGGCCACACCCGGCGATATTTTGGCTGCGGCACAGGCGGATTACGGCCGCTTGGTCGCTGCGTTATATGCGGAAGGGTACTACGGCGCAGTCGTGCGCATCGCGCTGGATGGCCGAGAGGCGGGCGCGATTGATCCGGTTCGCCCCCCTAGCCGGGTGCAGTCCGTGGTGATCACCGTAGCCCCCGGTCCGCAGTTCCGATTTGGCACCACGCGCATCGCGCCCTTGGCTGAGGGCACCGTGGTGCCGCCCGCCTTTGCCAGCGATGAGATCGCGCGCGTGACTGTCCTACGGGAGGCCGCGAGCGCGGGTGTTGATGGCTGGCGTACCTTGGGGCACGCAAAGGCCGCGATTGGTGGGCAAACCCTGCGCGCGGTGCATCGCGCGGGGCGGTTGGATGCCGACATCACGCTGGCCCCCGGCCCGCAGCTGCGCTTTGGCCAATTGGGGGTTGAGGCTCCATCCGCCGTCCGCACCGAGCGTATCCTTGCGATTGCGGGTCTGCCCGTCGGCGCGGTCTACTCCCCCGAGGACGTGCGTCGCGCCAGCACCCGGCTGCGGCGGACCGGTGCGTTTTCCAGTGTTGTTCTGCGCGAGGCCGAGGTGGCCAACCCAGACGGGACCCTCGATTTTAGCGCGGCTCTTGTGGATCAGCCCGCCCGACGGTTTGGTGCGGGGGGCGAAGTTGCCTCGCTTGATGGGGTCACGCTGTCTGGCTATTGGCTGCATCGCAATTTCACCGGGGCGGCGGACAGGCTGCGGTTTGACGCCGAAATCGCGGGTATCGGCGGGACCCGTGGCGGCATCGATTACAGCGTGGCCACCCGCTACACTCGCCCCGCGACCCGCAACGCCGACACTGACCTGTTTGTTGAGGCCGAGATCGCGCGCGAAGACGAGGAGGCCTTTACCCAAGACGTCCTGACATTCGGCATCGGCTACACGCGCTATGTCTCGGAGGCGGTTGAGATTTCTGTCGCCATTGGCCTTGAGGCGGCCGAGACCACGGACGCCTTTGGCACGCGGGACTATGTCATTTTGGCCCTGCCGCTAGAGGGCACCGCCGATTACCGCGATGACGCGCGTGATCCGTTGCGCGGTCTCTATGTGGGGGCCAGCGTCATGCCGTTTACGGGCGTCGGCTCGGTGGATGGGGGGCTGCATGTGACGGGTGATGTGCGCGGGTATGTGACCCGCGATTTGGCGCGGCCGGTGACCTTTGCCGCCCGCGCGCAGGTCGGTGCGTTGATGGGGGCGTCGCTGGATCGCGCGCCCAGCGGGCTTTTGTTTTTCTCGGGTGGGGGCGGCACCGTGCGTGGGCATAGCTATCAATCCCTCGCCGTCGATCTGGGCGGGGGGCAGTCAGCCGGCGGGCGCAGTTTTCTGGGCCTCTCGGCAGAGGCACGGGTCCGCTGGAATGAGACGATTGGCGTCGTGGGTTTTGCCGATGCGGGCTACATCGGGCGCGAAAGCGTTCCGAACGCGAGTGACGGCGAATGGCATAGCGGTGCGGGTTTGGGCCTGCGCTATGCCACCGGAATTGGGCCGATCCGGGTGGATCTGGCACTGCCGGTGACGGGCCCTGAAGATGAAACAGGCCTGCAATTTTACATCGGTATTGGGCAGGCATTTTGATGCGGTTTCTCTTGGCATGTGTGGTGGTTTGGGGCCTTGGTCTGCCTGCGTTCGCGCAACAGGACGAGGACGGCCCGGGGTACTTGGCGGGGCTGCTGCAAAACGCCCTCAGCGGCGCGGGCCGTGAGGTGCGGATCACCGGTTTTGAAGGCGCGCTCAGCTCAACTGCGCGGATGGAGCAGATGACCATCGCGGATGATGCGGGCGTTTGGTTAACCCTTACGGATGTGACGCTGGACTGGGCGCGTAGCGCGCTTTTGCGCGGGCGGGTCGAGGTCAACACGTTGACGGCGGCCAGCCTAAATGTTTCGCGCCCTCCGCAATCGGACCCCGACCTGCCCAGCCCAGAGGCCACGCCATTTCGGCTGCCGGACCTGCCTGTTTCGATTGAAATTGGCACGCTTGAGATTGAGGACATCACGCTGGGCCAAGAGGTTTTGGGCCAACCGATTGCCTTGCGCCTTGAGGGGGCGGCCAGTTTGGCAGGCGGTGCGGGGGCCGTGCGGATTGAGGCTGCGCGCATCGACGACATCGCGGGCCGATTTGCTATTGAGGGCAGCTTGGACGCAGACGGCACCGCACTGGTCCTGAGCCTACGGGCTGAGGAAGCGGCGGGCGGTTTGGTGCCCACTTTGACGGGCCTGCCGGGTGCGCCCTCGGTCGCGTTGGGTGTGGAGGGCACAGGCTCGCTGGATGATTTTGCCGCGGATTTGACGCTGGCCACGGACGGACAATCGCGGCTGAGTGGGCGCGTTGGTCTGCGCACCCAAGGGCCGGTTGAGGCGCAGGAGCGTGTCATTTCCGCCGACATTGGGGGTGATCTTGCGCCGCTGTTTGCGCCCGATTATGCGGCGTTCTTTGGGGATGCGGTGGCCCTAAAAGTCAGCGCTACGCAGATGCCCGATGGCGCGCTGGACCTGTCGGATCTTTCGCTACAGGCTCAACGCCTAGACCTGCGCGGTACCGCCGCGATTGGCGCGAACGGGTGGCCCGAGGCGATTGATATCACCGGCCAGATTGCGGATGCGGAGGGCGGTGATGTGCTGCTGCCGCTGGCTGGAACGCCCACCCGTGTAGGGCGCGTGGACCTATCGGTGCAGTTTGACGCAGCGCGCGGCGATGCCGTCACGGGCCGCTTTGCGGTGACCGGTTTGGACCGGCTGGACGTGCGCGTGGCGGATATGAGTGTGGCGCTTGATGGCACGCTGTCCGCCTCAGCTGAGGGTGTGGGCGCGTTCGCAGCAGGTGTTGTTGCGCAAGCCGCTGGCATCGCGGGGTTGGACCCCGAAATCGCGCAGGCGCTGGGGGCTGATGTGGTTCTGAGCACGGACGTTCGATATGCGTCTGACGCGCCGTTGGAGTTGCGCGATTTGGTCCTAACGGCGGGGTCCTCGCGGTTGGCGGGCTTTGTGCAGGCAGATAATTTGGGCGCGAACCTGCGTGCTGATCTGGATCTAAGGCTCACCTCCGGTGAGTTGGCGCGGTTTGCCGCGCTGACGGGCCAGCCCTTGGGCGGCGCGGGAGAGGTCCGCTTGGCGGGTACGGTCATGCCGGTGTCCGGTGCGTTCGATTTAGCAGTTGGGGCCGTGACGCAGGACCTTTCGGTCGGCGTGCCGCAGGCCGACGCGCTGTTGGTGGGGCGGACCGATTTGGCGATTGCGGCTGTCCGGGACGCCGCAGGGCTGCGGCTCGACGCATTCAGCTTAAGCAACCCGGAAATCTCGGCTGAGGCCGCCGGGACCTTGGGCTCGCAAGCCGCAGAGCTAAGCTATGAGATTTCCCTGCGCGACGTGGCCAAGGTCGCACCGGGCGTAACGGGCGTGGCCCGGTCCGCAGGTCAGGCGCGCTTGGCGGGGGGCGTGTGGCAGGTGGATGCAACGGCCACTGGCCCCTTCGATACCGCGCTGACGATCGCGGGTCCGGTGACCGGCCCCATGACCGACATTGTGCTGAGTGCGCGGGTGCCGAATGTGGCGGCCCTCGTGCCGGAATTGTCTGGACCTTTGAACATCGACGCGCGTGTTCAGCGCCCCGACACTGCGTGGATTATTGCGGCGTCGGCTGACGGCCTTGCGGGGCTGCAGGCGCAGATTGAGGGTTTCGTGGACGCCGCTGGCGCGCCCGACTTTAGCATCACCGGCAGCCTACCGCTCGCCCTTGCGCGGCCCTTTATTGCGCCCCGTGCTGTGGGGGGGACGGCGCAGTTCGACCTTGGGGTGCGGGGGGGCTTTGGGTTGGGTGATCTGGCGGGGCAAGTGAGCATCCGGGATGCGCGCATTAGCGATCCGGGCCTGCGCCTTGTGCTAGAGGATGTGCGGACTGATATCGCCCTGCAATCAGGGCAGGCACGGGTGGACATGGCTGCGCGCAATCGCGCGGGCGGGTCGGTTGCTGTGGCGGGCGGCGTGGGGCTGTTGGGCGCGCGGACCTTGGGCTTGGACGTGCGGCTGAATGGCTTCACGATTGCGGACCCGCAGCTTTATGAAACCTCCGTGGACGGCGCGGTGGCTGTGAGCGGGCCCCTTGAGACGCCGCAAATCTCAGGTGATCTGACACTGGGAGAGACGAACATTATTGTGCCCTCAACAGGCATTTCGGGTTTGGCTGAAATACCTGAAATCACACATTTGGGTGCGCCAGAGGCTGTGCAAACCACCCGCCGCCGGGCGGGGTTGATCCAAGACGCGGGCGAGACCGGGGCCGGGGGCGCGAGCCTTGGGTTGGATGTGTCGATCACCGCACCGGGGCGGCTGTTTGTGCGCGGCCGGGGCCTAGACGCAGAGCTGGGCGGCGCGCTGCGCGTGACCGGAACCACCGGGGCCCCTGTCTCCGCCGGGGCGTTTGAGTTGATCCGTGGGCGGCTGGATATCCTGCAAAAACGCTATGTGCTGGAGGAAGGGCTGATCCAAATGCAGGGCACGCTTGAACCCTATCTGCGGTTTGTTGCGGCCACGCGGACCTCAGCGGGGGGTGCGCGGGTGATTGTGGAGGGCGATGCTTCTGCGCCCGAGGTGTCCTTTGTTTCGGACCCCGAAGCCCCCGAGGAAGAAGTGTTAGCGCAACTGCTTTTTGACCGGAATCTGAGCGAGATGTCGGCCTTTCAGGCGGTGCAACTGGCCAGTGCTGTGGCGACGTTGGCGGGACGCGGGGGTGTCGGGATCATCGGCAACTTGCGCGAGGGTCTTGGGCTGGATGATTTCGACGTTACCACGACCGCGCAGGGCAACACGGCTCTGAGTGCGGGCAAATACATCTCGGACAACGCCTATACGGACGTGACGGTCGATAGTACGGGCAATTCGGAGGTCAGCCTGAATATTGATCTAACGCCTAATTTTAAGGCGCGGGGTTCTGTTGCTGCTGATGGAAACAGCGCCCTCGGCCTATTTTTTGAGAGAGACTACTGAAACGAAACGGTTTTACGCCCCGGGCTTGTAACACTGAGTGCAGGGCATAGCATGAATGTGTGGTAAAAGGGGTCGGGGATGTATTTTTGTGAGATGACGGCCGGTGACGGCGTACGTGGCCCCTACGCCGATTACGACGCATGGTTCGCCCAGCAAGACAACGCGCGCCTGGCCCAAAAATCTCGCGAGGCGGAGGCTTTTTTCCGCCAAACCGGCATCACTTTTAACGTTTATGGCGACAAGGACGCAGAGGAGCGTTTGATCCCATTCGATCTGGTACCGCGCATTCTGTCCGGGCGTGAATGGGACAAGCTATCGCGCGGGGTTGATCAGCGGGTGCGCGCGCTGAACGCATTTCTGCATGACATCTACAACCGCCAAGAGATCTTGCGCGCGGGCATCGTGCCGATCGACCTGATCGCGCAGAACGACGCCTATCTGCCCCAGATGATGGATTTTGTCCCGCCCGGCGGCGTCTATACTCACATCGTGGGCACCGACCTTGTGCGCACCGGTGAGGATGACTTCTTTGTTCTAGAGGACAATGCGCGCACGCCCTCGGGGGTGAGCTATATGCTCGAAAATCGGGAAACGATGCTGCAAATGTTTCCTGAGCTGTTCAGCAAGCAAAAGGTCAAGCGGGTCAGCGATTATCCCAAGAATTTGCGCGCCTCGCTTGAGGCTTCTGCGCCGCCCAATTGCAAGGGTCGGCCCTGTGTGGCGGTCCTGACGCCGGGCATCCACAACTCCGCGTATTTTGAGCATAGCTTTCTGGCTGATCAGATGGGGGTGCAACTGGTCGAGGGGCATGACCTGCGCATTGTGGACGGGCATATCGCGATGCGCACGACCCGCGGGTTTAAGGTGATTGATGTGCTGTATCGCCGGGTCGATGATGATTTTCTGGACCCGCTGACCTTTCACCCGGACAGCATGTTGGGGGTTCCGGGCATTATGGATGTCTACCGCGCGGGCAATATCACCATCGCCAACGCGCCGGGGACAGGGGTGGCCGATGACAAGGCGATCTATAGCTATATGCCCGATATTGTTGAGTTCTATACGGGCGAAAAAGCGATCCTCAAAAATGTTGAGACGTTCCGATGCTCAGAGCCGGATAGCCTGAAGTACACGCTCGATAACCTCAAGGATTTGGTGGTCAAAGAGGTGCACGGCTCTGGCGGGTACGGCATGTTGGTGGGGCCTGCCGCCAGCAAGGCCGAGCTTGCGGCCTTTGCCGATAAACTGCGTGCCAACCCCGCCAATTATATCGCACAGCCGACACTCTCGCTGTCTACGGTGCCGATTTTCACCGAAGCGGGTCTTGCGCCGCGGCACGTGGATTTGCGCCCCTTTGCGTTGGTCTCGCCCGAGCAGGTCAACATCGTGCCCGGCGGGCTGACGCGCGTTGCCATGACCGAGGGCAGTCTTGTTGTGAATTCCTCCCAAGGGGGCGGGACCAAGGACACTTGGGTGCTGGAGGATTGAGCGATGCTGGGTAAAACCGCCGGTGGCCTGTATTGGATGTTTCGCAACTTAGAGCGGGCGGAAAACACCGCGCGCTTGATTGAGGCGGGCTTTCGCATTGCCCTGACCCGGTCGACCGATCCGGCATCAGATTGGCGGTCGGTCATCGTGACCTCGGCGCAGCAGGCCGCCTATGAAGCCAAGTGCCAGACCTATCAAAGCACGCAAGTGACCGAGTTTTTGCTGCGTGATCCCAGCAACCCCAGTTCTGTTATGAGCCTGATCAAGAACGCGCGTGATAATGCGCGCCTGACGCGCACGGCCATCACCTCAGAGGTGTGGGGCGCGGTGAATGAGACGTGGATGCGGCTGTGCGATCAGCTGTCCGCGCCGGTGCCCGACACCGAGCTGCCCAAGGTGCTGGCCAGTATCCGGCGGCAATCCGCACTGGTGCGTGGTGCGCTGCACGGCACGATGCTGCGCAATGATGTGTACGATTTCTGCCGTCTTGGGACGTTTCTGGAGCGGGCGGATAACACCGCGCGGATCGTGGACGTAAAGTACCACGCGCTATTGCCGTCGCCGTCGTTTGTCGGCTCCAAAATGGACAATGTGCAGTGGGAGACCTTGCTGCGCTCTGTCTCGGGCCACCGGGCGTTTCGGTGGGGCAGTGATGGCGAATACAACGCGGCCAACATTGCGAACTTTCTGATTTTGGATCGTCGGATGCCGCGGTCTTTGGGGTATTGTGCGGATAATCTGGTCGATAACCTGACCTATATTTGTGACCAATACGGGCAGGAAACCGAAAGCCTAGAGCGGGCCCATGCCATCGACAGCCGCCTGCGGGGGCGTGATATCCACGAAATTTTCGATGAGGGCCTGCACGAGTTTCTCAGCACGACTTTGATCCATTTGGGGGAACTAGGGCTTCAGATCGAAAAAGATTACAGGTTCTTTCAATAATGCAGCTCTTTGTCACTCATGCCACGCACTACACCTATGACACGCCCGTTGTGTATGCCCTGCAAAAGGCGCGGTTGCGGCCGTCGGGATCCAAGCTGCAAGAGATCGAAGCATGGGATCTGACTGTTGAGGGTGGCAAGATAGAGGCCGGGTACCGGGACCATTACGGCAACAACGTGGATCTGATCAGCGCGGAGCCGGGGACGCAATCGTTGGTGATCACGGCGCAGGGCACGATCAACACCCATGATTTGGCGGGTGTTTTGGGGCCTGTGTATGGCCGCGCGCCGCTGTGGCATTTTCAGCAGATCACGCCCGTGACCCGCCTGACGGACGAGGTCGCGGCCCCCTTCCTTGGGGTGTTTCGCGCGGCCCCAAACCCGATCGAGGGCGGACATGCGTTATGCCATGAAATCCTAAGCAAGGTGGCCTATGACACCGACAAAACCCATGCTGCCACCACCGCCCAAGAGGCCATCGCCATTGGCCATGGGGTGTGTCAGGATCATAGCCATATTTTTATCGCGGTGGCGCGCCAAGCGGGATTTGCCGCACGCTACGTCAGCGGGTATCTGAGGATTGATGGGCGGGTGCATCAGGATGCAAACCACGCCTGGGCCGAGATACATGTGCCTGACCTTGGGTGGGTTGGGTTCGATGTGTCCAACGGGATTAGCCCCGATGACCGCTACGTGCGGTTGGCGGTTGGGCGCGATGCCCGGGATGCAGCGCCCATTTCGGGGCTGCGGATGGGAAATGGTGGTGAAGAGTTAATGGTTTCTTTGCAGGTGCAGCAGTAGAAGGCCTATCAGGCATCAAAACAGGACACGTCGCATGACATATTGCGTAGGCATGAAGCTCGATAAGGGGCTGGTTTTCATGTCGGACACCCGCACGAATGCGGGGGTGGATAATATCTCTTCTAGCCGGAAAATGTTCAATTGGACCGTCCCGGGGGAGCGAAGCATCACCATCATGACCGCGGGCAATCTGGCCACAACGCAGGCGATGATCTCGCTGTTGCAGGAACGCTCTGAGGCGGTCGAAAACCGCGCGCCGGGTATTTTGCAGCAGCCCACCATGTTTCAGATCGCGCGACTTGTGGGCAGCACGCTTAAGGAAGTGATCCTAGGCAGCGCGGCTGAGGGTCCAGAAAGTGCGGATACCTTTGCTGCGTCCGTGATTGTGGGTGGCCAAATACGCGGCGGGCAGCCGACCATTTTTCTGGTGTATCCAGAGGGGAACTTTATCGAAGTGACCGCCGATGCGCCGTTTTTTCAGATCGGAGAAACCAAGTATGGCAAGCCGATTCTCGTGCGCGCCTATGAGCCTACGCTCGATTTCCCGGAGGCGTTGAAGCTGTTGTTGGTGTCGTTTGATTCAACCGTGAAGGCCAACATATCCGTCGCGCCGCCGTTTGATGTGACAATCTACAAGTCCGACAGTTTTGAGGCGGGCCAAGAGATGCGGATCAACTACGAAGATCCAATTTATCAGTCGATTTCGCAGGGGTGGGGCGATGCGCTGCGTTCCGCTTTGGATCAGCTACCGAACTATCCGGTTGAGGAATAGAGGCACCCCCCCGAACTGGTGATCCAGCTCGGGGGTGGTGTGTGATTACTCCGCTGGAGCGGCCTTTGAGATTGGGTCCACAGTATCGCGGGCTGGTGCCGACAGCACCAAGCGCAACAGTGGTGGTACCGTCAAAAGCGTCAGGAACGCGGACATGGACAGGCCGCCCACAACCACAGCCCCGAGGCCGCGATAAAGCTCGGACCCTGCGCCGGGGAACACGACCAGTGGCATCATCCCGCAGATTGACGTCAGCGTAGACATAAAGATCGGTCGGATACGATTGCGCGTCGCTTCCTCGATGGCGTCGATGGGGGGCATCCCGTCTTCTCGGAGGTGGTACAGGGATTGGTGCACGATCAGGATTGCATTGTTCACCACAATACCGACCAAAATGATGAAGCCCAAAAGCGTCAACATATCCAACGGCTGCGTGCCTACGAGGTTCAACAGCGCAAGGCCACCAACACCCCCGGCCGCCGCCACAGGGACCGAGATCATCACGACCAGTGGCAGAACAAAGCTTTCGAACAGAATCGCCATGACAAGGAACACGATCACCAGCGCGATGGCGAGGTTGATCTGGATCGCGTTCCAGGTCTCGGACAGGGCGTCAGCGCTGCCAGAAACGCCTAAGCGGACGCCGGGTGGCAGGCCGCGCGCCTCAAGGGCGGCGATGACTTCGGTCTCTAGCAGCTCTACCGCCGCCTCTAGGGGCAATGCGTCTGAGGGGCGGATTTCGAGTGTCACGGTGCGCAGGCGGTCAAGGTGACGGATCTCGGTCGGGCCGGCGGTCACGCGGACCTCGGCCAGTTCGGACACGGGCACGATTTGCCCCGAGGGCGTGACGACCGGAAAATCGCCCACGTCCTGTGTGCGCAGCCCCGATAGGGCGGCTTCATCCCCCTTGAGCGTCAGGTCGAGGCGTCTGTTGCCAACGCTGATCTCGGCCACGCGCAACCCATCGTTATAGGCGTCAACCGTTGCGGCAAGGTCCTGCGTGGTCAGTCCCGCATCCGCAAGGCGGACCCGGTCGGGCAACAGGCGAACCTCAGGCGCGCCAAGTTCTAGGCCGGGAATGGGCCGGAATTGGTGCCCGTCGGAGCGGGGCAAAAGCCCCGAAACCAGCCCTGCAGCTTGGCCTGCAACGCTCAAGATATCCTCCAACTCATCGCCGGAGATGTTCAGCTCGATCGTCCGGCCACCGCCCACGCCGCGCCCGAAGAGGGAGGGTTGGGTCATGAACCCAAATGTGCCCGGCTCTGCGAAGATGGGCCGCGACAGGACAGGGATGACCTCAGCCACGCGGGTGCCATCCACGGCGGCGGCACCGACAAAACTGTTGCCGGGGGTGGCCACGAAGAAGAACGATTGCAGGGCAGGGGTGCCGTCCTCCAACTCAGTTTCGGGGCGGGCCTGCCACATGGGTTCGGCCACGGCCTCAATGCGCTGGGCGATGGTTTCGGTCGTGTCCAAATTGTACCCGGGGGGCGGGATGATCAGGCCGAACACGAGGTTCCGATTGCCCTCTGGCAGGTATTCGAGCTTGGGCAGGAAGGTGATCGCGGCCAGTGTTGCACCGGTTGCGATGGCGCCGACCATGATCAAACCAGCCACACGGAACCGCACGGTCAATCGCACATAGGCCATGATCATCCAAGAAAACGCGCGGCCAAAGTGGTCAATCCCGGGCAGGGGCATTGGCTTGGTGCTGCTTCCCGAAAGAAGCCGGCTCGACAGCGCGGGGATGACCGTCACTGCCACCACGAGCGACAGCAGAACCGACACCGAAATCGCTACGGCAATGTCGCGGAACAATTGCCCGGCCTCTAGCTGCATCACGAGGATTGGGATGAACACCATCACCGTCGTCAGGGCCGACACGAGGATCGCGCCCCAGACCTGTCGCGCGCCCTCATAGGCTGC
Organism: Thalassobacter stenotrophicus; assembly: GCF_001458315.1. Taxonomy (GTDB): domain Bacteria; phylum Pseudomonadota; class Alphaproteobacteria; order Rhodobacterales; family Rhodobacteraceae; genus Thalassobacter; species Thalassobacter stenotrophicus. Next base: position 327,107 of record NZ_CYRX01000033.1, read on the forward strand.
TTCGAACCGGGATTTGCCCTGTTCCCGCAGACGGTAAATGTTTTCGAGCACGACAATTGCGGCGTCCACGATCATGCCAACTGCAAAGGCGATCCCGGCCAGTGAAATGACGTTCAGCGTGCGCCCGGTGGCCGCCATTGCGACAAAAGTCGCCACGATGGATACCGGAATCGCGAGGCTGATGACCAACGTTGCCCGTGGGGATCGGAGGAATAGCAGCAGCACCATGGCCGCCAACAATCCGCCGACCCAGATGTTCTGCGTCACCAGATCAATGGCGCCTTCGATGTAGATCGTCTCGTCGTAGACTTGTTCCATCAGGAGATTGTTGTCCGCGACGGGGCCTGCCTCCAGATCGGCCAAGACCTCTTTGACGGCCTCCATCGTTGCGATCACGTTGGCGCCTTGTTCGCGCACAATGTTGAACGCTAGGGCGGGCTCACCCCGGAACCGCAAGCGCGCTGTCGGCTCCTTGTAGGAAAACCCGACATCGGCGACTTCGCTGACCGTGACGCGGCCCAAGGCCCCCGTCGTGCCAAGGCTGGCACTGCGCAACACGACGCTCTCAATCGCGGCGATGGTGTTGAGGTTGCCGTCGGCGCGCACGACATAGCGGCGCTTGCCTTCATCCACGTCGCCCGCAGAGAGTGAGATGTTTTCCGCCCGCAGCCGGTTCACCACGGCGGGAATGGTCAGGCCAAAGCGGGCCAGTTCCTCGGGCCGGATCACGATCTGCAATTCACGCGAAACGCCGCCAAAGACGTTCACCGTGGATACTCCATCGACACGTTCGACACGCTCCTTCAGGACGTCCTCGACGAAGTCGCCATAGGTCGACATGAGGCGTGTGTTGCCCTCGGCTGCGCGCAGGATCACCCACGCGATTGGGCTGTCGTCCGAGCCGGAGGTGTTGAGCGTCGGTTCCCCAGCTTCTGCGGGATAGCCGCCCACGCGGTCGAGCCGGTTTGACACCAACAAAAGGATGTCGCCCATATCCGAGCCGACCGCGAATTCCAGAGTGACCTCTGCCTGCCCGGTGCGGGACCTGCTGGTCATCGTCTCAAGGCCTTCGAGCCCGCGGAAAGCATCTTCCTGAAGGTTAACGATTTCGCGCTCAACCTCAGCGGGGGCAGCGCCGGGCCAACTGGTTTCGACCACGACTACGGGTTTGCGGACATCGGGGGCCAATTGGACCGGAATGCGGCTTAGGGCGAGCGCCCCGAACAGCACGGCCATGATGACAACGGCAACGACCGCGATGGGGCGTTGAATTGACGCGCGGATCAGATCCATGGGTTCTTATCCTTGATTGTCTGTTGTTTCGGCGTCTGCCGCAGGAGGGGGCGCGTTGGTGGACATGATGCTTTGTCCCGGGCGCAGTCGTTCGTTGCCGCGCACGACGACCTGATCACCGGGGGCGAGGCCCGATAATACCTCAAAACCGCCGGCCATTGCGGCGCCAATATCCACGGGGCGCGGTTGGGCGGTGCCATCGGCGTTTACGAAGACCATCCAGCCGCCCGCGCCTTGGACCAGCGCATCTTTGGGGACCGACACGACCTCACGCGGGGCGCTGACGGGAATGTCGAGCGTGACCGTCTGACCCACGGCGATGGTCACATCGGGTTGCGTGACCTCAAACCGGACGGGCCGGGTGCGGGTGGCCGCGAATTCCGTGGGCAGGATGGCGCGTAGGGTGACTTCGAGCGTGCCGCCCACATCCGTGCTGGCGGCGACGGGTTGGTCAGATTGCAGCGCGCTGATGAAGCGTGCGGGCACGTTGGCCTCAACCTCCATTGCGCCGATATCAAGCAGAGTGACCACTTGGCTGCCCACCGAAATGAACTGTCCCACCTCGGTGTTGACCTCAAGCACGACGGCGTCAAAGGGCGCGCGGATGATCGCATTGTCAAAGGCGTATTGGGCTTGGCTGCGGGCAACCTCAGCGGCGCGCAGGCGGGCCTGTGCCTCGGCGCGGGTCGCAACGGCTTCGTCAAAATCGCTCAGCCGGTCTTCGAGCTGTGCCTGCGAAATGTTGGCGTTCTCGCGCAAGGTTTCGGCCCGGCGCAAGGCGCGTTCGGCCCGGTCGACCCGTGCCTCTGCAACACCGACACCCGCGGCTGCAATGCCGGCTTCCGCCTCGGCTTGGCCGATCTGAAGGCTTAGCAATTCGGTGTCCAACTGTGCGAGGATCTGACCTGCGGTGACCTGTGCGCCGACCCGTGGCGGGACACTTTCGACCACGCCAGCGACGCGCGCGGCGACCGCGCTTTCGCGGCCTGATACGATTTGGCCAAACACGGCAATTGTGTCCGAACTGGTCTGTAGCGCGACATCTGCGGTTTCGACCATGGCGGGCCGCCCCTGCGCCAGCGTGACCGCAGGCAGGGTGCTGATGAAGGCCAAAGTGGCCAATAGTTTGAATGCGCGCATGTCTAAGTCCTTGTTTGCGGGCGGTTCACCCCGTCCGGCTCGCCATCACATAGCGCGATCTAGTACCAAACCCAACGCACAAGGATGAACAGGTGTCTGCGCGTGGCTGCGGAGTGTCTGGTGGCGGTGTTTGCCGGAAAAAGGGGCAGTCTGCCCGTAGTATGTTCGATCCTAAGGCGCGCAAAAGGGGCCGAATTTGAGCGGTTAATAAAGTCGAGTATTTTAGTATGAAATGCTTGACAGGTCGGCGGGATTGAGTAATTGACTGTATTAGTCGGAATAAGGAAAGACCCATGACATTCAAATCCACCGTCTCTGTTTTCACGCTTGCGATGGTCGCAATGACCAGCACGCCGAGCGTTGGTTTCGCCGAGGGCGAATTGAACCTTTACTCCTCACGCCACTACGACACCGATGAGCGTCTGTATTCTGATTTCACCGACGCCACAGGCATTGAGATTAACCGGATTGAGGGCAAGGCTGATGAGTTGATCACCCGGATGCAGGCCGAGGGTGCGAATTCGCCAGCCGATATCCTGCTGACCGTCGATACCTCACGGTTGGAGCGGGCTAAGGCCGCAGGTGTTTTGCAATCCATCGAAAGCGCGTCGCTAGAGGATCGCTTGCCTGATTATTTGCAGGACAGCGACAACCAGTGGTTCGGGTTTTCACAGCGTGCGCGGATCATTTTCTATGACAAAGCGGATGTGCAAAACCCGCCCAAATCGTACCTAGAGTTGGCCGACCCCGCATATGAGGGCATGGTGTGCCACCGCTCGTCCACCAACGTGTATTCCCAGACCTTGATGGGGGCGATCATTGCCAACCACGGCGAAGAAGCGGCGCAGGAATGGGCGGCTGGCTTTGTGAACAACTTTGCCCGTGATCCGCAGGGCGGTGACACCGATCAGCTGCGCGGGCTTGTCTCGGGGGAATGTGATATCTCAATCTCGAACACCTATTATTTCTCCCGCGCGTTGCGCCGCGATGTGGACGGGCTGAATGCGGAGGCGCTGGCCAGTATCGGTTGGGTCTTCCCTGCGCAGGACGCGGAAGGCGCGCATATGAACCTGTCGGGGGGGGGTGTTGCTGCCCATGCGCCGAACAAGGAAAATGCGATCAAGTTTCTTGAATACCTCGCCAGTGATCAGGCGCAGCAGTATTTCTCGGCCGGGAATGATGAATACCCCGCAGTGCCGGGTGTGGGGCTAAGCAGCTCTGTGGCCGCACTTGGGATCTTTAAGCCCGATGATCTGCAAGCCTCTGAGATCGCGGCGAATGTGCCCAAGGCACAGGCTATTTTTAACGCGGTGGGCTGGGAATAGATCCAGCCAAATCACAACGCAAAGGGCGTGCCGCTGGGCGCGCCCTTTTTTGGTTTAGGCCGGGATGACTTTATGCATTATCGCGGGCCACACGCCGACACAGCAACACCACCGGGACAAGGCCCAGAAGGGCGATCATCAGGCTGGGCACTGCCGCCCCTTGGAGGCGTTCATCCGAGGCGAGGCGATAAGCCTGCACCGCGAGTGTGTCATAGTTGAAGGGCCGCATGATCAGTGTTGCAGGCAGTTCCTTGATCACGTCCACGAATACGATCAGGGCGGCTGTGAAAAGGCTAGGGGCGATAATCGGCGCGTGTACGCGGCGCACAAGCCCGCCGACCCCTTGGCCAAGCACCCGCGCGGCGGCGTCCATATTAGGGCTGACTGCGGAAATCCCGCCCTCGTATGAGCCAAGGGCAGCGGCCATAAAGCGGATCAGGTAGGCAAGGATCAGCACCCAGATAGAGCCGGTGAACAACAGCCCCGTGGAGACATCAAACGTCGCCCGCATCCATGCGTCCAACGTGTTGTCAAAGGCCGCAAACGGGACCAGCAGGCCCACAGCGATCACCCCTCCGGGCACGGCATAGCCCAAGCGTGCGATGTAAAGGGCCGCACCTGTCAGGCGCGTGGCCTTGACCCGGTGGACAGAGCCCAAAACAATCGCACCGGCCACTGTCAGCAGGGCTGCGATGGTCGCCAGCGTCAGCGTGTTTTGGATGAAGCCGATGTAGCGGCGGCTAAAGATGTCCTGCTCAGACCCGATGGCCATGGTGGTTAGCGTGATGACCGGGATCACGACGCCCAGCACGACGGGCAGCAGGCAAAGCGTCATTGCCCCCCATTTCCGCGCGCCGGTTAGTTGCAGCCGGACCATCGTCTCTTGGCGGCGGCCGTTGTTGTAGCGTACGTTGCCGCGGCTGTAGCGTTCCAGCATCGCGAGCAGGAGGGCAAAGGCCAGCAACCCCAGCGCGAGTTGCGCGGCGGCGGCGCGGTCAGCCAGCGTGAACCAGCTTGTGTAGATGCCCGTGGCAAATGTTTGGACGCCGAAATAGGCAACGGTGCCAAAGTCCGCGATGGTTTCCATCGTGGCGAGCATGACGCCCGCTGCAATGGCAGGGCGGGCAAGCGGTAAACAGACGGAGAAGAACGCCCCCGTAGGTGTGCGTCCCAGCGCGCGGGCCGCGTGGAATGTCGTTGCACTTTGGCCCATGAACGACGCGCGCGCCAAAAGGTAGACATAGGGGTATAGCACCAGTGTCAGCATCATCGCCGCCCCGCCAATAGAGCGGATTTCGGGGAACCAATAATCCCGTGGGCCCCAGCCAAACATGGTCCGTAGGGTGGTTTGCACGATGCCCGGGTGATCAAGGATATGGGTGTAGGCGTACGCAAGGACATAGGCCGGAAAGGCCAGCGGGATCACCAGTGCGATTTCGCATAAACGACGTCCGGGGAAGTCCGTCATTGTGACCAGCCACGCCGCGCCTGCGCCCAAACAGGCCGTGCCGAATGCCACGCACACAACCAGTATCAGGGTTGCGGATGCGTAGCGCCCCAACACCGTATTGCTGAGCTGTTCCAGCGTGTCGAATGAGCCTGAGAAAGCCGCGAGCAAGACCGCGACGTGCGGCAAGAGGCACAAAAGCGCGATCACACTGGCGGTGATGACAAAGAAGCGTCCGGATAGGAAAGCGGCCAAGGCGGGCTCCGTCAGATTGGGTTGTGGGGTTGATACCCCGATGCTGCCTGACAGAAAAGCTAAGAAAAAGGGCCGCCCCCAGAAGGGACGGCCCAAAAGCGTGGGATGTGGGCTGCTTAGACCAGGTCGAAGCGATCCGCGTTCATGACTTTGGTCCATGCGGCGACAAAGTCGGCGACCAGTTTAGGCTCACCATCGCTGGCGCCATAAACCTCGGCCACGGCCCGCAGTTGCGAGTTGGAGCCAAAGACCAGATCGACGGCTGTGCCGGTCCATTTGGCGGCGCCGGTTGCGCGGTCTTTGCCTGCGTAGGCGGTGTCACCGGTTTTGGTCCACTCAGTGCCCATGTCGAGGACGTTGACGAAGTAGTCGTTCGTCAGCTGACCTTTGCGGGTGGTGAACACGCCGTGATCGGAGCCGTCGTAGTTGGCGCCAATCGCACGCATCCCGCCGACCAGTGCGGTCAGCTCGGGCGCGTTCAGGCCCAGCAGTTGCGCGCGGTCCACCATCAGCTCCGCAGGGGCGCGGGTCTGGCTGGCGGCGACGTAGTTGCGCATCGCATCCGAGCGCGGCTCAAGCCAGCCGTAGCTGTGCGTGTCCGTCATCTCTTGGGTGGCGTCGGTGCGGCCCGGTGTGAAGGGCACGGTGACGTCGTGGCCCGCGTCCTTGGCGGCTTTTTCCACGGCGGCGGAACCGGCCAGTACGATCAGGTCAGCCATGGACACCTTGGTGTCGCCCTTGGCATCAAAGTCCGCTTTGATCCCTTCGAGGACGTCCAAAACCTTGGACAACTCAGCAGGATTGTTGACTTCCCAATCCTTGGCAGGTGCCAAACGGATACGTGCGCCATTGGCCCCACCCCGTTTGTCTGACCCGCGGAAGGTCGCGGCCGAGGCCCACGCCACACGGGTCATTTCCTGTACGCTCAGACCGGATGCCAGCAACGCGGACTTGAGGTCTGCGACGTCCGCGTCCGATACCAAGGGGTGCGTGACGGCGGGAACTGGGTCCTGCCATGGCTGTGGCTCGGCGGGTACAAGGGGGCCAAGGCCGCACTCATAGGGGCCCATGTCGCGGTGGGTCAGCTTGTACCAAGCGCGGGCAAAGGCGTCCGCAAATGCGGCTGGGTCCTTGTGGAACCGCTCCGAGATTTCGCGATAGGCGGGATCGGTACGCAGAGCCAAGTCAGCGGTGGTCATGATCGGCGCGTGACGCTGTGCGGCGTCGTGTGCGTCGGGCACGATGTCACCGGCGGCTGGGTCTGTTGGGATCCACTGATGTGCGCCAGCGGGTGAGGACGACAGTTTCCACTCATACCCGAGCAGAATGTCGAAGTAGTCGTTGTCCCACACGATGGGGTTCCGCGTCCAAGCACCCTCGATGCCGGAGGTGATTGTGTGCACGCCCTTGCCGCTCTCGTAAGAGTTTGCCCAGCCGGTCGCCATGGCTTCAAGGGGGGCACCCTCAGGCTCTGCGCCAACGTATTGGCCGGGATCGGCGGCGCCGTGGGCTTTGCCGAAGGTGTGACCACCTGCAACCAAGGCGACGGTTTCTTCGTCGTTCATGGCCATTTTCAGGAATGTCTCACGCACATCGTGGGCCGATGCCTGTGGGTCCGGGTTGCCCATGGGGCCTTCGGGGTTCACGTAGATCAGGCCCATTTGCACGGCACCCAACGCACCGATCAGTTCGCGTGGGTCGTTGTAACGCTCGGTGTCGTCGCCCAGCCATTCGGTCTCGGGGCCCCAGTAGATGTCTTCCTCAGGCTCCCAGATGTCTGCGCGGCCACCGGCGAAACCAAAGGTTTCAAACCCCATGGATTCCAGCGCGACGTTGCCTGTCAGGATCATCAGGTCGGCCCAGCTGAGGCTTGCGCCGTACTTTTGCTTGATCGGCCACAGGAGGCGGCGGGCTTTGTCGAGGTTACCGTTGTCGGGCCACGAGTTCAGCGGTGCGAACCGCAAGTTGCCTGCCCCCGCGCCACCGCGACCATCGCCGACACGGTAGGTCCCGGCAGAGTGCCATGCCATTCGGATAAAGAAGGGGCCGTAATGGCCGTAGTCTGCGGGCCACCATTCTTGGCTGTCGGTCATCAACGCGTGCAGATCGGCGCGAACGGCGTCCAGATCAAGCGTTTTGAACGCTTCGGCGTAGTTGAAATCTGCGCCCATGGGATCGGGCGTTTTGCCCTGCTGGTGCAGCACTTTGAGGTTCAACTGGTTTGGCCACCAATGCTGGTTCGCGGTCGAACCGGTGGCGCTTGTGTTATGCATCACCGGGCATTTGCCGGCGCTGTCTACGGGGGCTCCATCCATGGAAACTCTCCAAATCTGTTGGTTAAGGGTGACGGCGTACGTGCAGCAAACATGCCGTCTTGGAATTATTCTAACATCCGAGTTAAATCAGGGGAACTTGTTTTATCTGATAGTGATGATAAGAATTTCTGATGATGAATTTGACACTCAAACAACTCAGATATCTGGATGCCCTCGCCGCACAGGGGCATTTTGGCCGCGCCGCTTCGATCTGCGCGGTGTCACAGCCCGCGCTGTCTATGCAGATCAAGGAGTTGGAGGGTAGCCTTGGCCTTGCACTAGTGGAACGCGGCGGGCGGCAGGTACGATTGACGGAATTTGGGGCGCGGTTTGTGGCCAAAGCCCGCGAAGTGCTCGCACAGGTCGAAGACATGGGTGAGATGGCGCGCGCTGCCCAAGACCAACTGATGGGCCGTTTGCGGCTGGGCGTGATTCCCACCATCGCGCCATATCTGTTACCGCAGGTCATGACCGCGCTGGGCCGTAGTCATGCTGGGCTGGACCTGCATGTACGCGAAACGCAAACGCATCGGCTGTTGGCGGACGTTGAGGCTGGGTTGCTAGAGGCGGCGATTGTCGCCCTGCCAGTGTCTGAGCCGGGGCTGACAGAAGTCGCGTTGTTCGATGAGCCCTTTGTTCTTGTGCGACCCGGGTCTGAGGCAGGTCGCCCTGTGCCGGACGCCCGCGCTATGGCAGAAATGCGGCTGCTGCTGTTGGAAGAGGGGCATTGTTTCCGCGACCAAGCGCTTGAGTTTTGTGGCCTCAGTGGTGTGGGGCGTGAGGCGTTGGACGCCTCATCGCTGTCGACGTTGGTGCAAATGGTGGATGCCGGAATTGGTGTGACGCTTTTGCCGGAAATGGCGGTGCGGTTGGAAACGCGCTCCACGCAGGTGGACGTCACGGCCTTTGCGGGTGCGCAGCCACCGACCCGGACCGTCGGGATGGTCTGGCGCCGGTCCAGCCCGCTTGCCGCGCAGCTGCATGACATTGCGCAGGTGGTGCGCGCTGCAGCCCTAAGCTAGCTGCGCGCAGGCACGCCGAACAATCCGCCCATATGCTGGGCTGCGACCCGTTGCACCACGATCAACGCGATCACCCAGCCTGAGGCGACCGCCGTCGCGATGCCGAACCACACACCCCAGACATCAAAACCCATGACACCCACGAACAACCAGATGAATGCGGCGACGCCAAACCCCTGGCGGTAAAGGCTGATCCACAGCGTGTAGACCGGTTGTTTTAGCGCCTGAAGGATCGAGTTGATGGAAAACAGCATCATGTAGATGGGGAACAGGATCGCATCGACTTTCAGGTAACTTGCGCCGACCGCGATGACCTGTGGATCGTCCGAAAACAGGGATACAAAGTAGGCCCCGCCAAACCACAGCGTCGGCGTGGCGATGACGGTCATCGCAAAGCCCAGCTTCCAGCAGTAGAACAACGCGTCGCGGACGCGGTTGTGGTGTCCGCCGCCAAAGTTTTGCCCGGCGATGGGCAAGAGCGCGCCGGTCATGCCCAAAACAGGTAAGAGCAGGATCTGTTCAATCCGCAGGCCGACGCCATAGGCCGCAATCGCGCTTTCGCCAAAGCCCTTGAGCGCGAATTGCACAACGAAGCCTGAGATGAACATCACCATCATCGCGGTGGAGGAGGGCAAAAGCTGCGCTGTGATCGCCCGAAAACGGCCCATATCGGGGGCAAAGGCTGCGCGGGTGATGCCTTCGAAAATCTCAAGCTGTGAGACGCGGTAGAGGATCCAGACCATCACGCCGGTTTGGCTGAGCACGGTCGCAATCGCGATGCCGTTAAATCCAAAGCCCAGTGTGAACATCAGCAGCGGGTTGAGGACGATGTTTGCCACGAAGGCGACCATCAACGCCCGCTGCATCGAGACCGTATCGCCATGCGCCTGAAGGATGCCGTTCGCCCCATAGGACATGAAAAACCCGGGCAGCGAAAAAATCAGCACGTAGAAATAGCCCATTGCCGCATCGCGGTAGCCGCCCGGTTCGGACACGATCGTGATTAGGGCGGGACCTATGAAATAGGCAACGCCCATCAAGATCGCGGTGGCGATGATCCCGTAGGTAATGCCTTGCGCGGCGGTGGCGCGGGCGTCTTCCGTATTCTTGGCGCCCTTCGCGTTTGAGACAAGCGCGCTCATGGCGGAGCTGAGGCCAAAGCCGATGGCCATAAAGATGAAAAACGCTTGGAAGCCGATGGCCAAACCGGCCTGCGCTTCGGTCGAAAGCATCCCCGCGTAAAACACGTCCACCACGTTATAAAGCGTGGCAAACAGCATCCCCATGGCCGCAGGCACCGCCAACCGCCAAAAGTGGCCCGACATGGGGCCCTCGGTCAGGTCGTATTCGCGACGGTTCTTCATTGCTCGGCTGCTTGCATTTTACGCTCAAGCCAGCGGACACCCGCAGAGACGATGAGGATCAAAATCAAATACTCCACCACAAGGATCGTATAAATTTCGAGCGGTCGATAGACGCTCACGGACAACTCATTCGCCTTGCGGGTCAGTTCCTGCATGCCAATGACCGACACAAGCGACGACATTTTGATCATATAGACGAATTGATTGCCCAAGGCGGGCAGGATGCGGCGGATGGCTTGGGGCAAGATCACATAGCGCATCGTATCGCGGTAGTTGAGCGAGATGGACTGCGCGGCCTCATACTGGCCCCGCGCAACGGACTGGATGCCCGCGCGGAAAATCTCGGCTTGAAAGGCGCTGTCTGATAGGGCGAGCGCGAGGACCCCGGCCCAAAAGATCGTCAGGTTGATGCCCGACACGACAGGCAGCCCATACCAAACCCACAAGATAAGCACGAGGATCGGAACGGCACGGACCAGCTCGACATAGGTGCGATTGACCCCGCGCCAGCCGCGGTGTTTCGACAGGCCGGGCAGGGCAATCAAAAGCCCTATGACCACGGAAAAGCAGATCGCCGTCAGCGAAAGGGCGATGGTCCAATACGCGCCAGACGCCAGGAATTTGAGGTTGTTCCAACCGGTCGTCGTGGTCGGATCAATGATGTACCAGCCCCAGTTGGCGCCACCACACCCGGTCAGCAACAGCAGGGGAACGAGTAGGAAAATACGGTTCATGACGCGCCCCTAATGGTTGAGAATTTGATTGAGGAAGGTGGCAAAGCGCGCGGATTTTGGTGCCTTGAATACCTGCTCTGGGGGGCCGATCTCAACGATCTCGCCCTTGTCCATAAACACCATGGTGTCGGCGACTTTGCGGGCAAAGCCCATTTCGTGGGTTACCACGATCATCGTCATGCCAGAACGGGCCAGCTCAACCATCACATCCAAGACTTCCGCGATCATTTCCGGGTCTAACGCAGAGGTCGGCTCATCGAAGAGCAAAATGCGCGGCTCCATGCACAGGGAGCGGGCAATAGCCACGCGCTGTTGCTGGCCGCCCGACAGTTGGCGGGGCAGTTTGTTGGCCTGATCAGGGATGCGCACACGTTCAAGGTACAGCATGGCGCGGGCCTCGGCCTCTTCCTCGCTGAGCCCTAATGCGCGCCGTGGCCCTAACGTGAGGTTTTCGAGCACGGTCAGGTGCGGGAACAGGTTGAACTGCTGAAACACCATGCCCACGGTGCCGCGAATGTGATCGAGTGTTTTGTCGCTCAGCGTCACACCATCCACCACGATATCGCCGGCTTCATGTGCCTCAAGGCGGTTGATGCAGCGGATCAATGTGGATTTGCCCGACCCTGAGGGGCCACAAACCACCACCCGCTCGCCTTCCTTTACGCAAAGCGAGACGTCCTTGAGCGCTTGAAACTCATCAAAAAACTTGGAAACGCCCTGCATCGAAATGAGGGGCGCCGTGTCGGCATCGGGCATGGAAGGTCTTTCTGGCTAGTGTCAGATTTTTACAAACTATAGTGTCATAAAAATTAGACACCACTGGGCATTTCTTTCCTCGAATGGCAAACTATGTCCCAATCATCAAACAGGAAGGTATCCCGATGACTTTTTTCAAAACCACCGCGACGATTGTCGCACTGGCCGCGAGCACCGTGGCCGCGCACGCACAATCCGTCTTGCAGGAAATCCTGTCGGAGGGCGTGCTAAAGGTCGGCACAACGGGTGACTGGAACCCGATGACCATGCGTGACGTCGCCACCAACAGCTACACGGGTTACGACATCGACGTGATGACCCAGCTCGCCGCCGATTTGGGCGTTGAGGTCGAATTCGTGCCCACCGATTGGAAAACACTGGTCGCTGGTGTGACCGCCGGTCAGTACCACATCACGGGCTCCGCGTCCGTATCGCCCGCCCGCGCCAAGGCGGCAGGCTACTCCAACAGCTATTTCTCGCTGGCGACTGTGCCGCTGACGCTCAAAGAAAACGCCGGCCGTTTTTCTGAGTGGGAAGATCTCAATCAGGCAGACGTCAAAGTTGCGGCGACCTTGGGCACCACCCAAGAGCAGCAGGTCAAAGCCTTCTTCCCGAATGCTGAGCACCGCATCGTTGAGGCCCCTGCACGCGACTTCCAAGAAGTCCTCGCAGGCCGCGCTGACGCCAACATCACGTCCAACGTTGAGGCTAACAAGCTGGTCGCACAATACGAGCAGCTGATGATCGTGCCCGTGTCCCAAGGCCGCGCGCCCACACCCATCGCGATGCTGATGCCACAGGCTGATCAGGTCTGGATCAACTACGTCAACACATGGATCACGCTCAAGCAAGAGCAGGGTTTCTTTGACGAACTGGGCGTGAAATGGCAGCTTCTGGCTGAGTAATGCACGACCAACCGCATAAAAAGGCCGTCCTTTGGGGCGGCCTTTTTTGTGCAATCTACTGTAACGACATCGCCCACGCTGGGACGCGGGCAAAACCGCGCTAACTCTGCCCAAACACAGGCCCGGAGGCTCCATGCTCACAATTTATAATGTCCCCGTTTCGACCTACACCGCCAAGCTGCGGGTCACGCTGCGCCACAAAGGCCTTGCGTGGGAAGAACTGCCACCACCCGGCGGCTACGGGTCGGCAGAATACAAAGCCATCGTACCCTCTGGTAACATCCCCGCCATGGTGCATGAGGGCTTTATGCTCGCCGATAGCGAAGCTATCGCAGAATACCTCAACGAAGCCTTTCCAGAGATCCCAATGCTGCCCACTGATCTGCGCCAACGCGCCAAAGCGCGCGAATTCGGACGGCTGCACGACACGCGGCTCGAACCCAATGTGCGGGCGCTTTTCCCGCAGGTTGCCTATGCCACGCGCGACATGGACGCGGTCCAAACCTGCGGCGCGGCCCTCAGTCAAAGCCTCAAAGCACTCGACCTTTTGCTCAGCCACTCCCAACTACCCACGGATCAATTGTGGCTGTGCGATGCAGGCTTCGCCATTACGTTCGCATGGATTGATGCAATGGAAACCGCGCTTGGCGTACCCGTCGATTGGCCCGCCCCAGTGCGCGCTTACCAAACGCGCCTAAAGGGGTTCAGCGCCGTCTCAGATGAGTTGGAATTTTACCGCCCCGCAATGGACGATTACCTCCAAAAAGCACGGCCCTGAACTCGGGCAAAACACTCTTTGGTTTCCAAATATCCCGGGGGAGGCGCGGCAGCGACGGGGGCAGCGCCCCCTTCACGCCCGGCGCAATCTCAGCGCGTTGGTCGCCACAAAGACAGAGCTTAACGCCATCGCGCCACCCGCCAACATCGGCGACAGCATCACGCCCCAAACGGGGTAGAGTGCCCCCATCGCCACTGGTATTAGCGCAGTGTTGTAGGCGAACGCCCAAAACAGGTTTTGCCGAATGTTGCGCATGGTTGCTCGGCTTATGGCCACGGCACGTGCCACCCCGCCCAAATCGCCAGACATCAAGACGACATCCGCAGCTTCCATCGCGATATCCGTCCCGGTCCCGATGGCAAGGCCCACGTCCGCCAAGGCGAGGGCCGGTGCATCGTTGATCCCATCGCCTACAAAGGCCAATGGCCCGTCCGCGCGCAACCGCTCTAATGCAGCGGTCTTGTCTGCGGGCAGGCACTCTGACACCACAGTGTCGATCCCAAGCGTCGCGGCAACCGCATCCGCGGTAGAGGCTGCGTCGCCGGTGATCATTGCAACCCGTAACCCCATCGCTCGCAATGACGCGATTGCGGCTGGTGTGCTGTCTTTGATGCGGTCCGACACTCCGATCGCTGCCACCAATTGGCCATCTATAGCTGCATAAAGGGGCGTTTCTGCGGGGCTGAACTGCGCGTCAATATCTAGTGGTATGCCTAGTTCAGCCATAAAGCGCGCCGCACCCACATGCATTGTTTTTCCGTCGACCAAGGCGCTCGCGCCCATGCCGGGGGTGGCTTTGAACTCAGTTGCTCCAAGCAGGGGCAAATCATCCGCTGCGCGGCAGATCGCTTGTGCAATGGGATGCTCGGATTGGCTCTCTACGGCGGCGATCTGGGCCAAAATCGCGCCTCGGTCCAGCCCCTCACGTAGGGTGAGGGTCGTCAACTCCGGGCGGCCCTCCGTCAGGGTGCCGGTCTTGTCAAAGGCAATCGTCTTCACCGTCTCAAGGCGTTGCAGCGCCTCGCCCTTACGAAACAAAACTCCCAGATCTGCGGCGCGGCCCGACCCGACCATGATGGATGTCGGCGTGGCCAGTCCCATGGCGCAAGGGCAGGCGATGATCAGGACCGATACACCCGACACGAGCGCCAGCCCCAGCGCAGGATCCGGGCCGAACATCAGCCATATCCACACGGTCAACGCCGCCAACCCCATTACTACGGGCACGAATACCCCTGTGACCCGGTCCACCAAGGCTTGCACTGGCAGTTTCGCGCCTTGGGCGGTTTGGACCATGTCGATGACCTGTGCCAATACGGTGTCGCGTCCCACGGCGCGAGCCTCCATCACCAATGCGCCGGTGCCGTTGACCGTGCCGCCAATGACCTGCGCGCCGGGTGTTGCGTGCACTGGCACCGGCTCGCCTGAGATCATGCTTTGATCCACAAAGCTGTCGCCCGATACAACGATGCCGTCCACGGGCACGCGCTCTCCGGGGCGGATGTGCAAATGGTCGCCGACTATGACGTCCGCAAGGGGGCGTTCAACGGGGCCTGCGTCGGTCTCGACCCGGGCGGTTGCCGGGCGCAGGCCAATCAGCCGGGTGATAGCCGCTCCGGTGCGGCCCTTGGCGCGAGCCTCTAGGGTGCGGCCCAACAGGATCAGGGTGCAGATCACCGCCGCTGCCTCAAAATAGACGGCTTGTGTCCCCTCCGGCAGGACGCTCGGCGCGAACAGGGCCACGGTGGAAAACCCCCACGCCGATGCGGTGCCAAGGGCGACAAGCGCGTTCATCTCGGGGGCGCCGCGCAACAGGCTGGGCACGCCCAGTCGAAAGAACACTGAGCCGGGGCCGGCCAACACAGCTGTCGTCAGCACGAATTGGATGAACCAACTGGTGCGCATGCCGATGGTTGTGTGAATCCAGTGATGAAAGGCGGGTGATAGGTGACTGCCCATTTCGAGGATGAATACCGGCAGGGTCAAAATGCCTGCGATTAAAGTGGCGCGTTGCAGTGCGGTGCTTTCGGCGGCTTTCCTATCAATCTGGGGGATTGCATCGTTTGCGACCTCGGCCGCGTATCCAGCATCCGTCACCGCTTGGGCCAATTGGGCGGGTGTTGCAACGCCCTCTGCATAGGTGACCTGTGCGGTTTCGGACGCAAGGTTGACGCTTGCCTGTGTGACGCCAGGGACCGCGCGCAACGCGATCTCAGCACGACCAACGCATGAGGCGCAATGCAATCCCGTGATCGTAAGCTTGGCCTGCGATGTGGCCGCAGGATAGCCCGCCGTTTCGAGGGCGGCGTGTGCGGCTTGGATCGCATCAAGCCCCGCGACTTGCATGTGTGCAGTTTCGGAGGCGAGGTTCACCTGCGCCGACGTGACACCCGGAACTGCCGCTAATGCGGCCTCAGCGCGCCCCACGCAAGACGCGCAATGCAGGCCGGTGACGGAAAATGTGACAGTGTGGGACATGGGTGCTCCTCCCCATTCAGATAGGAACAAAACCCTCTATTTGCCAAGGCCCGCCGCGTGCGGCGAAAGCGTCAGGGCAGGGGATCTGTGCGGTACAGTTGCACCTTGAGGCCGCCGTGCGCGATCGGCCCCTCGGTCGGTAAGAGCGGCAGACCAGTTGCCTTTGCCAAGCCACCGTCAGAGGTGATGATGCCAACCCGCCAGCCGCTAAACCGTTCCAACAGAGTTTTGCCAAGCGCCCCATAGAGCGAGAACAGCAGTTTGCGTTCACCGATGCGCGCACCATAGGGCGGGTTGACGATCACAAGGCCGGGGGGCGTGTCGGGCGGGGTCAGGTCGCTGACAGCGGCACGCGTGAACGTCACGCCGACGCCTGCGCGCGCGGCATTGTCTGTGGCCATCTTGATAGCGCCTGCATCCCGGTCGGAGCCGCAGAATAGCGTGTCGGGGTCGGCTTTATGGTCTTGGGCCTTTGCGCGCATCGCGGCCCACGTTGCGGCGTCAAAGGTGGCAAGCTGTTCAAAGGCAAAAGTACGACTGCGCCCCGGTGCGATACCTGCCGCAATCTCGGCGGCTTCAATCACAAAGGTGCCGGAGCCGCACATAGGGTCCACCACGGCCTCACTGCCCGTGAACCCACATTGCCACAAAAACGCCGCCGCCATGTTTTCGCGCATGGGGGCCTTGCCCACGCCGGCCTTGTGGCCGCGTTTGTGCAGGCTTTCACCGGAGGTATCGATGCTGATAGTGCATAGGTCGTCAAAGATGCGGACCTTGAGCACGACCTCAGCCTCAGCCGAGAGGGTGACGCCCGCGCTTTCGGTCAAGGCGCGCTCGACCCGCTGTCGTGCGGCATTATCGTGATAGATCTTGGATTTGCGGCAGGTCACTTCGACGCGCACAGGCACATCGGTGCGCAAAAATGCCGCCCAATCGAATTTGCGTGCACGTTTGTCCAACTGCGCAAGGTGGAATGCCCGAAAGCTGCCCACTCGCGCCAAAACCCGGCCCGCGCTGCGCAGCCACAGGTTAGCCCGCCATACATCGGGCCAGCTGCCCTCAAACGTGACGCCGCCCGGAACGATCTGCGCCCCGGTAAAGCCCAATTCGGCCACTTCGGCGCACAAAGTGTGTTCTAGCCCCGGTGTGGTCGTCGCAAAGATTTCAAAATTGCCCATCCCGCGTCCCTAGCGCCAAATGCCCGCCGCAGCGAGCCGAAAAAATATAGGCCCATGTCGGTATGTTGTGGGAATTTCTGTCGGAACGTTTATCTTTTCGGGACCCCCACGACGAGGGTGGGGCAAAAAATGGGAGAGATCTGATGAAGATGTTTACGAAAGCGGCCTTCGCGGCGGCTGTTTTGGCCGTCGGTGCCATGGGAACAGCAAAAGCCGAAGAAGCCAACTATGTGCTGTCGACTGCCTCCACCGGTGGCACCTACTATCCCGTCGGCGTGGCCCTTTCCACGCTGGTGAAGGTCAAGCTGCAGCCAAAGCAAAAAATCGGCATGTCCGCGATTTCGTCGGCAGGTTCGGGCGAAAACGTCCGTCTGATCCGCGAAGGCGAAGCACAGTTCGGCATTTTGCAGGGTCTGTTTGGCTACTACGCGGCAACGGGCACCGGCCCGCTGGCAGAAGTCGGTCCCCAAGAACATCTGCGCTCGGTTTCGATGCTGTGGCAGAACGTTGAGCAATTCATCATCGCCGCTGATGCGGCTGAGAGCGGTACGCTGTCGGATGTGACGAAACTGTCGGGCGCGTCCATGGCTCTGGGGCGTCAAAACTCCGGCACCATCGGTTCCAACGCCGCTCTGATGGCCGGCTTGGGCATCGACATCAACGAAGCGTTCGATCTGGTGTACGCAGGCTACGGCCCTTCGGCTGAGGCGCTGCAAAACGGTCAGGTCAAAGGTATTTCGACACCCGCAGGCGTGCCCACTGGCGCCGTCAGCCAGCTTATGGCATCCGCAGGTGACAGCGTGAAATTCCTGAACGTGACACCCGAGGAATTGGCCGCCGCAGACGGCGGTCGTAACCTTTGGACGCCCTACACCATCGCGGCTGGCACCTACCCCGGTCAGACCGAGGACATCCAGACCATGGCGCAGCCTAACTTCTTGGCCACGCATGCCGATCTGCCCGAAGAGCACGTCTACATGATCACCAAGACCATGTACGAAAACCTGCCCTTCTTGCAGGCGATCCACCCTGCGACCAAAGCGATGGCAATTGAATCCGCCATCGCCGGTCTGCCAGTGCCGCTGCACCCCGGTGCGCAGCGCTACTACGAAGAAGTCGGGATCGAAATCCCAGCGCGCCTGATCGCGCAATAAGCGACCTTGGGGCCAGCGAAACGAACCGCTGGCCCTTTTTCTATTCCGGGGAGGGGATACGATGGCTGACGCAACACCAGTGGACCGCGAAGAGGGCGGTTTGACACGGGAATATACCGGCTTTGCAGGCGTGCTTTTGGGGGTTCTATGCGCAGGCATCGCATTGGTTCACCTGTATGTGGCGCTTGATCCCTTTATCTCGGAGTTGCAACGCAACGCCTTTCACTATGCGGGCTTTGGGTTCTTGGCCTGTCTGTTGTACCCGCTGGCGTCCAACCCAGTCGTTCGTGCGCTGGATATCCTGTTCGGCGTCCTGATCGCAGCCTCTGCCATTTATTTATCCCTCGCGGAGAACGCGATTTATGACCGTGGGGTTAAGCTCATCACGTTGGATTGGATCGCGATTGGCATCTGCGTCGCGGGCGCGGTTGAACTGACGCGTCGCCTGACAGGGATGATCATCCCCACGCTGATCGTGCTCGCGCTGACCTATGTCGGCTGGTGGGGCTCACTTATTGGGGGGGTCTTTTCGTTTCCGGGGCTCAGCTGGGAAACAGTCGCGTTCCGCTCAATCTATGGGGATGATGCGATGTTCGGCACGATTGCGCGGATATCCTCGACCTATGTTTTCTTGTTCATCATCTTTGGCGCGTTCTTGCTGCGGTCTGGCGCGGGTGAGTTCGTAATCGACCTTGCGCGCGCGGTTGCGGGCAAGCTGGTCGGTGGCCCAGGGATTGTCGCGGTGATCGCGTCTGGGCTGACGGGTACGATTTCGGGCTCTGCAGTTGCGAATACGGCGTCCACCGGGGTGATCACTATCCCGCTGATGAAGAAGGCTGGGTTTAAGCCCAAGTTCGCTGGCGGGGTCGAGGCCGCGTCCTCTACAGGTGGGCAGTTGATGCCGCCGATTATGGGGGCTGGGGCGTTTGTGATGGCCAGCTTCACGCAAATTTCATACGAGACGATTGTCGCTGTCGCGGCGCTTCCGGCGCTTTTGTATTTCCTCTCTGTGGCGTTTTTCGTCCGGATTGAGGCCAAGCGCATGAACCTCGCCCCAATGCCATCGGATGGCCAAACACTTGGCTCGGCCTTTCGCAAAGGCGGCGCGAGTTTTGTCATCCCGATCACCCTGCTGATAGGCATGCTGGTCGCGGGCTTTACGCCCACCTATGCTGCGGTTTTCGGCATTGTGGCCGTGATCGCGTCCAGCTGGCTGACGCAAAACCCAATGGGCCCCAAAGCCGTGTGGGAGGCATTGGTTCTCGGCACAAAGAACATGGTTCTAACGGCGGTTTTGTTGTGCGCGGTTGGCTTGGTTGTGAACGTGATCACCACGGCGGGCGTGGGCAATACCTTTAGTCTGATGATCGCAAGCTGGTCGGGTGGGAACATCCTAATCGCGATTTTCTTGATCGCGCTCGCATCTTTGGTTTTGGGCATGGGGTTGCCGGTGACGGCGGCCTACATCGTGCTCGCCACGCTATCGGCGCCCGCGCTGGCGGGGATGATTTCGGACCGATTTGTGATTGATGCCTTGGTCGCGGGAACGTTGGCAGACCCGGCAAAGGCGATCCTGATGATCGGCGTGCCCGAGGCGATGATGGCATTGGCGGGACCGATGGACCCTGCGGCTGCAAGCGCGTTGGTTGGCGGCTTGCCACTAGAGCTGGCGGCCCCTTTGCGCGACTTGGTTGTCCCGCAGGATGTGGCCGTGACCGCGATTTTGTCGGCGCATATGATCATCTTTTGGTTGTCCCAAGACAGTAACGTGACGCCGCCTGTGGCGCTGGCGGCCTTTACTGCGGCCGCGATTGCGCGCGCACCTGCGATGGCCACCGGCGTGGCTTCGTGGAAGCTGGCGAAGGGGTTGTATATCGTACCCGTCCTGTTCGCCTACACGCCGCTTTTGTCGGGGGATTGGGGGGCGATGCTGACGGTGTTCGCATTTGCTGTCTTGGGCATCTATGCACTTGCCGCAGCACTTCAGGGCTGCATGGAGGCACCCTTGGGCGTGGTGTGGCGCGCGGTGGTGGTTGTGGCAGGCGTGGCCTGCCTCTGGCCCTCTGATATCCGCGTTCAGTTGGTTGGCGCGGCGGTCGTTATCGTGAGCTTGATCATCAACCTGCGGGTTGCGAAATCTGTGCCTCAGCCCACGCCATAAGCGCATCAAGATCGGGGGCGACTTCAACTGCGAGGCCCCCGGTAAACTCCTGAAATGCGGGCAGATTGGCCCCGTTGAGACCACACAAAACGGGCAGGTCGGCGGCCATAGCCTCTCCGATCAGGGGGCGAAATCCGCGGCCCTGCGCCTCATGCTTGCCGAACTTGTTCACGAGCAATAGGTCCGCGCTGTCGAGCGCTTGGGACGTTGCGGCCACCGCTTGTTCCAACGCGGCAGGGTCCAAACGGCAGCCGCGTGCGCCGACCCCGAGGGATTGCGATATCCGCAGTACTTCGCCGGAATGCAGCACCGTAAGGTCCATGTCACATTTACGCTCGGGGCCGCAGTCTACGTTACGTTGCACAACGCCTGCGCAGGTGACGCCGCGCGCGCTGAGCCGCTGGGCCAGTTGGGCCAGCAGCAGGTCCATATCGCCCTTTCCGGGCATCATCGTATAAGCAAGTGTCATTGGCGCAGTGTGCACCTTAGTGGCGCTAGTTCAACGTCAGATTGCTGAGTTGGGCGCGAATAAATGTATCGGTGTCGTCCGCGTCCGCCGTAACCCCCACACCGATCAACACACCTGGCCCGGTGCCAAACGCCGCGCGGTAGTCAGAGGCCAGATCCACGGTTTCGGTGTGCTGGCCCGTGCCCGCACCCCGGCGCACGAGGGTGCGAAGGCCGGGGTGATAAGGGCTTTGCATGACGGTCCCACGGGTTTTGTCGCCGCCCCAGACGTACACAAGGGCGGTTGTGTTTTTATCCCGCAGCAATCGAGCCGCGCGGTTTGGGTTAACATTCTCGGCGTTTTCGGCGGTGGTATAGACGAAATAGAGCGCGATATTGCGATCATCGCCGCCCTTTTGAGCCAAGTCTGTGGGCGGCACGCTTTGTTGTACCGTCCACGCCCAGCTTGCGGCCTGTGCACCGCGCAAACCCTCAGGCACAGCGCGCCACAAAAGCGAGACCGTTCCATCCGACACAATGTCCAATGCGCTGCCCTTCTGGGCGTAGTCATTTGAGAAAAGGCGGAGAAAGCCTTGCTCACGCCAAGAGCCGTCAAAGGGGATTTGTGTCGCTGCCGCAGGCAGGGTGAGGGTGCAGGCCACGAGGGTGGCGATGATGGAGTGTCTCATGTGGGCAGTTGAGCAAGGTGCGCGGCATAAGGGAAATCACAAGGCTGTGGGTAGTTTTGATCAGCTTGTGGATCGTTTGCCGCTTAGACATGCATTTTGTCCAACACACCGCATATAGTTGTGGACAACCCCAAGACACACCAAATTAAGTCTTTACAGACTCACCCCTCGGCGGGCACCATATTTTGTATAGAGGGGGCAAAGCCGCCCTTTCCTTAGATTTCGACCCCGTCCCTTGTAGTGACCTTGAGCAAGGGGCCAAGGTAAAAGAGGTGCAGCCCATGAGCGCGTCCGAGCAATTTTACGAGACCGATGAGCTTCACCCTATCGACGTGGTTGAGACGCTTGCTGCGCACCACGAGTGGGAATTTGACCGCACCACTGACGATCAGATATCGATGTCGATTGAGGGTCAGTGGCGCACATACTCGATCACGCTGGCATGGTCCGAGTACGATGAAACGCTGCGTCTGATCTGCACGTTTGAGATGGAGCCGCCAGAGGCCTCGCTGCCCGGGCTGTACGAGTGTTTGAACCTGTGCAACGACATGTGCTGGACGGGCCAATTTTCGTATTGGGAGCCGCATAAATTGATGGTGTACCGCTACGGCCTGACGCTGGCTGGGGGCGCGTTTGCGTCGCCTGATCAGATCAACCGCATGATCGAGGCTGCCGTCACCGGGTCTGAGCGGTTTTACCCCGCGTTTCAGCTGGTCTGCTGGGCGGATCGCAAGCCAGAAGACGCGATGCAAGTCGCCATTGCGGAGGCCTATGGCCGCGCCTAAGTTGCCACCCCAAGAGGGGGGCTTAAGATGGATTTCACAAACGTAAACGCGCGCGGCCTTGTGCTGTTGGGCTGTGGTAAAATGGGCTCAGCAATGCTGGCCGGTTGGCTGGCGGACGGCCTGTCCCCTTCCGCGGTGCATGTGATTGATCCGGCCCCTTCGGACTGGCTACAGTCCCAAGGCGTGGCCCTGAACGGTCCGTTGCCGCCATCCCCTGCGATTGCCATAATCGCGGTAAAGCCGCAGATGATGGGGCAGGCGCTGCCGCAACTTCAATCTCTTGAAAACACCCTGCTTTTGTCGATCGCAGCGGGTACATCTATC
The DNA here is from genome assembly GCF_001458315.1 of Thalassobacter stenotrophicus. Taxonomy (GTDB): domain Bacteria; phylum Pseudomonadota; class Alphaproteobacteria; order Rhodobacterales; family Rhodobacteraceae; genus Thalassobacter; species Thalassobacter stenotrophicus. The sequence continues at coordinate 349,657 of NZ_CYRX01000033.1, forward strand.
GCCGCATTTGAGCAGCATTTCCCAGGCGCCGCCATTGTGCGCGCCATGCCCAACACCCCTGCCGCCATCGGTCAGGGCATTAGTGCGATGGTCGGAAATGCCGCCACAACTGCGGATGATCTGGATCTGGCTGAGGGTATTTTGCGCGCCGTTGGCGAGGTTGTGCGCCTTGACGCTGAGGATCAAATTGACGCCGTGACCGGGCTGTCCGGATCGGGCCCCGCGTATGTGTTTCACCTGATCGAAGCTATGGCAGCGGCGGGCGTGGCGCAGGGATTGGACCCTGAACTGGCCCTTAAACTCGCGACGCATACCGTGGCCGGAGCGGGAGCGTTGGCCATCGCATCGGATGAAGGCCCCGCACAATTGCGCATCAATGTGACCTCGCCCAACGGGACGACACAGGCCGGGCTAGAGGTTTTGATGCCTGAATTGCCGGAGCTGATCGCGCGTACCGTTGCCGCCGCGACCTCTCGTTCCAAAGAGTTAAAGGGGTAGGGCATGACCGACCTCAGCTTTGATGACTTTCTGAAGGTTGATATTCGCGTGGGGCAGATCGTGCGCGCGGAACCCTACCCGGAGGCTCGCAAGCCGGCGATTAAGGTTTGGGTCGATTTCGGACCTGATATTGGTGAGAAAAAAAGCTCTGCCCAGATTACCAAACACTACGCGCCGGAGGATCTGCCGGGCCAAAAGGTGCTGGCGGTCGTTAACTTCCCACCCCGTCAGATCGGAAAATTCATGTCCGAAGTACTTGTGCTTGGGGTGCCGGATGAGGACGGAGAGGTGGTTTTGCTAACCCCCGATAAGGACGTGCCAATTGGCGGAAGGATGTATTGATGAAGCTGCTGATTTCACGGCGTTTGCCCGAAACGAATATGGCTGAAATTGAGGGTGACGCGCGTTTTGACGTGACCACCCGGACGACGACACAACCGATGTCGCGAGACGAATGTGTGGCCGCTTTGGCGGACTACGACATCATCTTGCCGACCCTAGGTGACCTGTTTTCTGCCGAAGTTTTTGAGGCGGCCAGTGCCATCCGGTGCAAATTGTTGGCGAATTTTGGCGTGGGCTACAATCATATCGACGTCGCCGCTGCACGTGCGCATGGGATAGAGGTGACGAACACGCCGGGGGCCGTGACTGATGCTACGGCGGATATCGCGTTAACCCTTATGTTGATGACCGCTCGACGCGCTGGTGAAGGCGAGAGGATGCTGCGCGCCGATGGTTGGGACGGCTGGCACCCCACTCAGATGTTGGGGTTTCACCTTAGCGGTAAGCGGCTCGGGGTGATTGGAATGGGCCGGATCGGACAGGCCATCGCGCATCGCTGTCGTGCGGGTTTTGGCATGGACGTAGTCTATTATAATCGTTCGGAAAAAGCGGTTGAAGGCGCGCAGCAACTTCCGAGTGTTGAGGACGTATGTGCGCAGGTTGATGTTGTTGTTATGGCCGTGCCAGGCGGGGCGGAGACGCATCATCTAATGAATGAGGCGGTGTTTGCCGCGATGCAATCACATGCGATTTTTGTGAATATCGCACGCGGGGATGTGGTGGACGAAGCAGCCCTTGTGGCCGCACTTCAGGCCAAACAGATCGCTGGTGCAGGGTTGGACGTTTACGAATTTGAACCAAAGGTTCCCGCCGCCCTCAAAGCGATGGAAAACGTTGTTTTGCTGCCGCACCTGGGCACCGCAGCGTTGGAAGTACGTGAGGACATGGGGCGCATGGCATTGGCCAACGTGATGGCGTTCACAGCCGAAAGACCGGTGCCGAATGCAGTCTAACTGTTTGTAGCTTCGCGAAAATGTCGTCGGCAGAGAGACACGTAACGATCATTGCCGCCGACCTCAATTTGCGCGCCTTCAGTTAGGGCGCGACCATCAGCATCGGTGCGGATCACCATCGTGGCCTTGCGCCCGCAGTGACAAATCGTGCGGACCTCGCGCATTTCATCCGCAAGAGCGAGAAGCGCTGCCGAGCCGGGAAACAGCTCACCACGAAAGTCGACGCGCAGTCCGTAACACATCACCGGGATGCCTAGATCATCCACTGCGCGCGCAATTTGCCAGACCTGTTCGCGCGTCAGCCATTGGGCTTCATCTACCAACACACACGCGCAGGGCCCTTGTGCGAGCCTGTCTTGAATTATCTCAAATATGTCAGTCGTTTGATCGTAGATATCGGCCTTCGCTTCGATCCCAATACGGGAGCCGATGACGCCAACATCCCCAGCACGATCATCAAAATTCGCGGTCAGCAGATAGGTCTGCATACCGCGTTCAATGTAGTTGTATGATGCCTGCAACAGCAAAGTCGATTTGCCGGCATTCATGGTGGAATAGTTGAAATATAGCTTGGCCATATGGGTTTATCCGTGGCCGAGGGGCAAGGTTCAAGGGGCTTTTACCCCCGCTTCACCCTCATTAACGCAAAGCCATTTTAGTGCTTGGTTAACACGACTGATCCCACGGAATAGCCCGCGCCAAAGGAACAGATCAGCCCGCGATCACCCGGTGCCATATCGCTTGAGTGTTTTGAAAACGCGATGATCGAGCCTGCTGATGATGTGTTGGCATAATCCTGCAGGATATTTGGCTGCTCAAACGGTTCAGGCGTGCGGCCAAGAACCTTTTTGCCGATGAAGTCGTTCATTGCTTTGTTCGCCTGATGCAGCCAAAGCCGCTTGAGATCAGCGGCTTGCACGCCTTCATCTGCCATATGCGCTTTGATGTGCGCCGAGACCATGGGCAGCACTTCCTTGAAGACCTTGCGGCCGTTTTGCATAAATTGCATGTCCCGCCGATCCTCCATTTGATCGCGTGTGCGACGGAGAAACCCGTTGTTGTTGCGAATGTTGTTCGAGAATTCAGTCGCGCAACGGGTGCTGTCGATCCGAAAGCCAGAGGTTGCGTCGGCCTCAAGCAAGAGCGCAGTTGCGACATCGCCAAAGATGAAGTGGCAGTCACGGTCTCGCCATTCGAGGTGTGCGGAGCAGATTTCAGGACAGATGACCAAGGCTTTGGAAACACTGCCTGATTTAATCATATCTGCCGCAGCTTGCAGCCCAAACGTGGCCGATGAGCAGGCGACGTTCATGTCAAATGCAAAGCCCCCGGCGCCCAGCAGTTGCTGGATCTCGATCGCGACGGCTGGATAGGCGCGTTCGTGGTTCGATGCCGCGCAGATCACAAGGTCTACGTCTGCGGCGTCAGTCCCGGCCATTTTGAGCGCCGTGCGTGCCGCATCTATCCCCATTTCGGCCATTTGACCGGGTGCGTCGTCTGGCCGTGGGGCGAGCTTTGGAAACATGCGGGTAGGGTCGAGAACGCCCTCTTTATCAACGACATATCGTTGATTGATCCCCGAAGCGGATGTGATGAAATCGGCGCTGGAGTGTGCGATTGCCTTTACGGTGCCAGCCGCGATTTCTTCTGCGTGTTCTTCATTCTGGGCATCGGCGAACGCGTTAAAGGCCACCACCAATTCATCATTGGTAATGATCTGCGAGGGTGTGAAAACCCCGTGTCCGGTGATGGAAACTGTCCGCATTTGCCCCCTCCGCTTGTGTCCTGATCAACTGCGAGGAAAGGGAGGGGCAGGTCAACAAAGACGCTACGGAAGAGCGATGTTGACGCTAGGCGCTTGGCGGTTTTCTGGGGCACCCCGCACGTCGAGGGATGCCCAAAAGTATTAAAAGACGCGGCGCCTCTACTGCAGCGAGCGGACCCCAACGTCCCCTTCGTCCCGCGCTTTGATCGCGAGAGCAGCGGCGTGGCTGCCAGCGAGCGTGGTGTAGTAGGGGATTTTGTCCATCAAGGCGACGTTGCGCATAGAGCGTGAGTCTTCAACGGCTTGCGCGCCTTCGGTCGTGTTCATGACCAAGTCGACTTCGCCATCTTTCATGACGTCGACGATGGTGCGCCCGCCCTCATAGGCCTTGTTCACACGGGTCGACACAATGCCGTGGTCCGCGAGGAACTTGGCCGTTCCGTCCGTCGCAAGGATCGTGAAATCCTTCTCCGCAAGGACGCGAGCGGTTTCGACCAGTTGCTCAGTCTTGTCTTCGGGTTTGATCGACATGAACACGGTGCCTGTTTTGGGCAGCTCAACGCCTGCGCCCATCTGTGCCTTCAGGAACGCGCGCGGGAAGGAGCGATCCCAGCCCATAACTTCGCCTGTTGAGCGCATTTCTGGCCCCAAGATTGTATCGACACCGGGGAAGCGGGCAAAGGGAAGCACGGCTTCCTTGACCGAGAACCACGGTGTGTTGGGGTCAGCCAATGTCATCGGATCGGGCAGGGGCAAGTGTTCGCCGGTCGCCGCGTCATCCGCGTAGGGCGCGCGCAGCGGGAAGTTCGAGAGCGGCTCACCTGCCATCAGGCGCGCGGCGATTGAGGCAATCGCGCTGTCCACGGCTTTGGCCACGAAAGGCACCGTGCGGGATGCCCGCGGGTTAACCTCAATCAGGTAGATATCGGTGCCTTTGACCGCGAACTGGATGTTCATCAGGCCAACAACACGAAGTGCCAGCGCGAGATCAACGGTCTGGCGACGAATTTCATCGAGGATGTTAGCGGACAGCGAATGCGGGGGCAGCGAACACGCGCTGTCACCGGAGTGAACGCCAGCTTCTTCGATGTGCTGCATGATGCCTGCTACGTGAACGTTTTCACCGTCAGACAGAGCATCCACATCCACTTCAATCGCGCCGGACAGATAGCTGTCCAGCAGGACGGGGCTGTCACCGGACACAACCACTGCTTCGGCGATGTACCGCTCTAGCTGGGCTGTGTCGCGGACGATTTCCATCGCGCGGCCACCCAGCACGTAGGAGGGGCGGATCACCAGTGGATAGCCAAGCTCTTCGGCGCGGATACGGGCTTCATCGTCGCTGGATGCAATCGCGTTGCGCGGTTGTTTGAGGCCCAGACGGTTCACAAGTTCTTGGAAACGCTCACGGTCTTCTGCAAGGTCAATGGCATCAGGCGTGGTGCCCAGAATGGGAATGCCCGCTTCATTCAGCGCATTCGCCAGTTTTAGCGGGGTTTGACCGCCGAACTGTACGATCACACCGTGTAGCGTGCCGTTGTCTTGCTCAACCCGCAGGATTTCCATCACGTGCTCAAACGTCAGCGGCTCAAAATACAGGCGATCCGAGGTGTCGTAATCGGTCGAGACCGTCTCGGGGTTGCAGTTGATCATGATCGTCTCGTAGCCCTGATCGCTTAGCGCGAAACAGGCGTGACAGCAGCAATAATCGAACTCGATCCCTTGGCCGATACGGTTGGGTCCACCGCCTAGGATGACAACCTTTTTGGCGTCGCTCGGGCGGGCCTCACACTCTGGCTCACCCATAACAGGTGTCTCATAGGTGGAGTACATGTAGGGCGTTTGAGCTTCAAACTCAGCGGCACAGGTATCAATCCGTTTGAACTGCGCGGTCACACCAAGGTTAAGACGCGCGCGGCGGACGTTATCTTCGGTCCGGCCGGTTAGCTTGGCGAGACGGGCATCGGTAAAGCCCATCATTTTGAGCGCGCGCAGAGGGGCTTCGGTCACGGGCAGGCCGTTTTTGCGGACCTCCGCCTCAGCATCGACAATCTCACGGATGCGGTCGAGGAACCATGGGTCAAACGCGGTGACCGCTTGGATTTCATCGTTCGACAGACCTTCGCGCATGGCTTGGGCGATCACGCGAATGCGGTCGGGTGTTTGGCGGGACAACTCACGCTTGATCCCAGCTACGTCCGTGCCGATGTCGATTTCGTCAAAGCCAGTGAGGCCCGATTCCATCGAGGCCAATGCCTTTTGCATCGACTCGTGGATCGTGCGGCCGATGGCCATTGTCTCACCCACGGATTTCATCGCCGTGGTTAGCAGCGGCTCAGAGCCGGGGAATTTTTCGAACGCGAACTTGGGGATTTTCGTGACGACATAGTCAATGGTCGGCTCGAATGAGGCGGGCGTGACCTTGGTAATGTCGTTGTCCAGCTCATCCAAAGTGTAGCCCACGGCCAGCTTCGCGGCGATCTTGGCGATAGGGAAACCCGTCGCCTTGGAGGCCAGCGCCGAAGAACGCGACACGCGTGGGTTCATTTCGATCACGACCATGCGGCCGTCGGCGGGGTTTACTGCCCACTGAACGTTGGAACCGCCTGTCTCAACACCGATTTCGCGCAACACGTTGATCGAATGCGTGCGCATCAGTTGGTATTCTTTGTCGGTCAGCGTCAGGGCCGGGGCCACTGTGATGCTGTCGCCGGTGTGGACGCCCATGGGGTCCACGTTTTCGATGGAACAAACGATGATGGCGTTGTCGGCGGTGTCCCGCACAACTTCCATCTCATATTCTTTCCAGCCCAACAGGCTCTGATCCACAAGGATTTGTGCCATGGGGGATGCTTCAAGCCCGCTCCGGCAGATGGCTTCGTAGTCGGCGCGGTTATAAGCAACACCGCCGCCTGTACCACCGAGCGTAAAGGCAGGGCGAATGATAGCAGGCAGGCCAATGTGCTCCAGCGCGTCGAGGGCCTCGGCCACGCCAGCGGCGATATCGTACTTGCCGTTATCCTTCTTGGGGGCGGCGACGATGGTGGCTTTGGGGTTTTCGATGCCGAGACGGTCCATCGCCTCACGGAAGAGTTTACGATCCTCGGCCATTTCGATGGCTGCACGCTTGGCACCAATCAGCTCGACGCCGAATTTTTCAAGTACACCCATATCGTCCAACGCGAGCGAGGTGTTCAGCCCGGTCTGGCCGCCCATCGTGGGCAGCAGCGCGTCGGGGCGCTCTTTCTCGATAATCTTGGCGACAACTTCGGGGGTAATCGGCTCGATGTAGGTCGCGTCCGCAAGGCCCGGGTCGGTCATGATGGTCGCGGGGTTCGAGTTCACGAGGATGACACGGTAGCCCTCTTCGCGGAGCGCCTTACAAGCCTGAGCGCCGGAGTAGTCGAACTCGCATGCTTGCCCGATCACGATGGGGCCTGCACCGATGATCATGATGGATGAAATATCGGTACGTTTGGGCATGGTGGGCTCTCCGGACGAAGTTGAGGCAGCGGTGGCGGCAAATTGACTGCGTTATAGGCATGGGTGGAATGGACGCAAGGGGGGAACGCGCGATTTGGCTAACAGCCTGTGCGTGTATGCGGGCGGATGGGCTAGGGCTGCTCGTGGCTTGGCGCGGGGTGGGATGTTTGGTCCGATGATTTGGGCGCATTCCACAGCGCATTCACCTCAGCCCCCAGCAGGATAATGAACGCCGAAAGCCAAAACCACGTCAGCAGTACGGTCACGCCCCCAAGCGCGCCAAAGCTTTGGTTATAAGACGCAAAGTTGCCCACATAGAACGCAAAGACCGCAGATCCCGCCAGCCATAGCACGCAGGCGACGCCAGCCCCGCGCAGCGATGCACGTGTTGCAAAGGGCTGCGTTGGGCCAAAACGGTAAAGCCCGGTCAGCCCTGCAAGGATCACAATCACCATCAGCCCCCACACCAAGACCGCGCCCAAGGGGCCAAATCCGATCACCGGCCCCAAAAGTGCGACCGCGGCTGGTACCAACAATGTAGCAGACAGGCCCAGCACCGCCCCAAGAATCAGCGCCACCGTCAGGCCCAAGCGTGTGGCGGTCTTGGCGACAAAGCTGCGTGTCTCTGTTGTCTCATGTGCGGCGTTCAACCCCTGCATCAGTCCTGCAACCCCGCGAGAACTGGAATAAAGAGCCACGCCTAACCCAACCCATGCCGCGACCTCTAGCCCCAGCCCATCACCGCCAGCCACGGCGGTGGCTTGGCTCATCACAATGTCGATCGCGTCTTCGGGTATGATGTCGGTGAACAGGTCCACTTGGGCCAAGATCTGTTCCGGCTCAATCAACAGTCCACCCAAGGCAAGGCCCGCCGTGATCGCGGGAAACAGCGCTAGCAGCCCGTAAAACGCCACACCCGCTGAAATCAACGCAATACGATGCTCTGCCAGCCGCGTGTTGAGGGCCCAGACAAACAAAGCCCCGCGTTTCAGCCGATCTAGTGTGGCGCGATCAAACATATCCGCCATGGTTGCCCGATCCGTTCGCGCCGCTCAAGCGGAGTGTTCATGCCGTCGGGGTAATTTCGAACCGACAAGCGGGGTGGTGGTTGGCGCAACATTCCAATTCGTGGGCCGCATAGTCCGCGCGCACAAGGCGCTGATACAGCCGGGTGAACACTGCCGCATGCCAGTGACACAGCGGAGCATCCGCGACCTCACCCCGCACAACGGGGTTGTCGGCGATTTGCAGGCGGATAGGTGCATGGCTGATCACATTGAAACGCCCCGAGCCGGTAAAGGTCCAGGCGTGATGCTGGATCGAATTCGTCAATAACCGCGCCGCTATCCGGTGGGGCAATCTCGGCAACAGCCAGACGATCAGCGGTGGAATGCGGTGGGCGATCACATAGTCGGCGGTGCGCATGCCCGCCTCGGTCGCGATGGATTTGGCACGTTCTGGCAAATGGGTCCGGATCGCTTGGTGCAGGGCCGCGGCTCCGGCTTCGGGGATTAGCCCGGTGTCGGGGGGGAGCGCGTCAATCCCTGCGGCCTCAAGCATCGCGTTGGTCAGCTTTTTGCCGCCCTCAGCCTCCAACACCGGAAGCATCTGCAATATTGCGTTTGGCCCGATGCGTCCGGGTGTCGATGCGCTGTGCGGCATCACAGCAACTCCTTGGCTTGCTCCGTGCCGCCGCCGCAAGCGGGGATAACCAACTCCTTGGTGTCGAGCGCCTTTTTGCGGGCCCGCTTGGCAGAAGCGATATCCGCCGTGCTGAGCCAGTCATCCATTTGCGCGGGAGCAATCGTGCGGGTGCGATCAAAGTTGAAATTCACGCCCTCTTTGGATTGCGGCCCCCAATAGTTGGCTTTCCCAAGGTCGTAAAACGTGCGTGCAAACCCTGCCTTGGCGAAAGCCTTTAGGCAGCCGAGTAGATATTTGCGCCGATATCCCGTGCCGCGCCATGGATAGTGCCAAAGCGCCTTGCGTGAATAAAACCGACGGTAATTGTGCATCACACGGTCCAATAATGTCGCGCGGTCCATGGCATCTGGCGCCATGATGGGGGTCACGAAATTATACTTAGAAAAGTCGAAAATCTCGACCTTGTCCTTCATTTCCTGAAACAACGGCGTAAAGGGCCAGGGCGTATACATTGCCCAGTTCGCCAGATCAGGCTGCCAGTCCCACGCCATCTGAAACGTTTCCTCAAGCGTTTCGGGCGTCTCGTTGTCTAAGCCGACAATGAACTGTGCCTCGGTGAAAATGTCGGCCTCACGCAGCAGGCGAATGGCTTCCTTATTTTCTTCAACGCGGGTTTCTTTGTTGAATTGGTCCAGTTTTAGTTGCGCTGCGGCCTCAGTGCCCAGCGATACGTGGACCAGTCCGGCTTTGCGGTACAAGGGCAGCAGCTCCTTATCGCGCATGATGTCCGTGACCCGAGTATTGATGCCCCACTCCACGCGGGACGGCAGGTCGCGTTTGATCAATTCCTCACAAAATTGAATAAATTTACGCCGGTTGATCGTGGGCTCTTCGTCCGCGAGGATAAAAAAGCCGACCTGCTGCTCATTCACCAGTGTTTCGATTTCATCTACGACCTTAAGTGGATCGCGCACGCGGTAATCTCTCCAAAATTTCTATTGCGAGCAGAATGAACATGTGAACGGACAGCCGCGCGCCATGCTCGGGATGGCCACCCTGACGCCAAGGGGGATGTATTGATAGTTCGGCCAATTCAGAAGCGTCCAATCAGGCTCTAACCCATCCAAATCCTTGACGGTTGATGCCGCCTGCGTGGCGATAATCTGCTCCTGGTCTCGATAGGCGATACCATGAATGCGCTTGCGGTCTGTCTCCCAACGGCCGTCCTCAAGCGCATTCATCAGGTCAACGATGATCTCTTCACCTTCACCCCGTACAATACAATCAATCCAAGGTGCTTCCGAGAGGACCTGTTTGTACATGAACGTCGCATGCACCCCGCCAAGGATGCCAAATGCTTGCGGCACCACCTCTTTTGCGATTTGCAGAACGCGCTCGGCCACATAGATCGACGGGGTGATGGCGGTGCAGCCAACAACGTCCGGCTGCAATTCGGCAAGCCTCACGCGCAACTCGCCTTCAGACATGTTGTCGGTCATCGCGTCGAAAAAATGGATATCAGTATATCCTGCCTTCTTGAGCGACCCGGCCAAATACGCCACCCACGCCGGAGGCCACGACCCCGCGATTTCGGCGCCACCAGAACGGTAATTGGGGTGGATCAAAACAATGCGCATGGGCTGGCTCCTTGAGGTGTCAAGTAAATCTGACACATTTAACCCTCAGAAAAACTGACACAGATCAAAATTCTCAATCCAGTCAACAGCCGGCTTGTTAACCAAAATTACTCCTTTGTTCCCTAAATACCTCCCGCCGGAGGCTTCCGAGAGCCCAGATACCCCGACGCGGCTTGACATCTGGGCGCGCGCGCGGTGTATCGGCCCGACCCCGCACCCGGACATGCAACGGAGCCTGACATGCACGCCTACCGCACCCATTCTTGTGCTGATTTGACCAAAGCCAACGAAGGCGACACGGTCCGCCTCTCTGGTTGGGTACACCGTATCCGCGACCATGGCGGCGTGCTGTTCATCGATCTGCGCGATCACTACGGCATGACGCAGCTGTTGTGCGACCCCGACAGCCCCGTATTTTCAGAGGTGGAAAAGCTGCGGTCCGAGTTCTGCATTCGGATCGACGGAAACGTAAAAGCGCGTGACGCGAGCCTGATCAACCCCAAGCTGCCCACGGGTGAAGTCGAGGTCTATATCCGTGACGTCGAAGTTCTGGGTGGCGCGGGTGAACTGCCTCTCATGGTCTTTGGTGACCAAGAATACCCCGAGGAAACGCGCCTCAAATACCGCTTTCTCGATCTGCGTCGGGAAAAAATGCAGCGGAACATGACGCTCCGCTCGGACGTTGTGTCCTCCATCCGCAAGCGGATGTGGGATGATAATTTCCGCGAATACCAGACGCCGATCATTACCGCCTCTAGCCCTGAAGGCGCGCGCGATTTCCTCGTGCCCTCGCGTCTGCACCCCGGTAAGTTTTATGCGCTTCCACAGGCTCCGCAGCAGTTCAAACAGCTGCTGATGGTTTCGGGCTTCGACAAGTATTTCCAGATCGCGCCCTGTTTCCGCGATGAAGACCCTCGCGCAGATCGTTCGCCCACGGACTTCTACCAACTCGATCTTGAGATGTCCTTTGTGGAACAGCAGGACGTGTTTGATGTGATCCAGCCCGTCATCCAAGGCGTGTTCGAAGAATTTGGCGGCGGCCGCAAGGTCGACACTGTGTGGGAGCAGATCAGCTACCGCGATGCGGCCCTTTGGTACGGCACCGACAAGCCCGACCTGCGCAACCCGATCAAGATGCAGGACGTGTCTGAGCACTTCCGCGAGTCCGGCTTTGCGATCTTTGCCAAATTGCTGGAGCAGGACGGCACCGAAATTCGCGCGATCCCCGCCCCGACGGGTGGCTCGCGCAAATTCTGCGATCGTATGAATGCCTTCGCGCAAAAAGAAGGTCTGCCCGGCATGGGCTACATCTTTTGGCGCGATCAGGGCCAAGGCATGGAAGCCGCTGGTCCCTTGGCGAAAAACATCGGCCCCGAGCGTACGGAAGCCATCCGGGAGCAACTGGGTCTGGGTGTCGGCGATGCAGCGTTCTTCCTTGGCGGCAAAGCCAGCGCATTTGAACGTGTTGCAGGCAAGGCCCGCACGACCATCGGCGATGAATTGGGTCTAACGGACCAAGATCGCTTTGCGTTCGCCTGGATCGTGGACTTCCCGATGTATGAGGCTGACGAAGAAACCGGTAAAATCGACTTCTCGCATAACCCGTTCTCCATGCCGCAAGGCGGGATGGCCGCGCTCGAAAACGATCCGCTGAACGTCTTGGGTTACCAGTATGACCTAGCGTGTAACGGCTACGAACTGGTGTCTGGCGCGATCCGGAACCACCAGCCTGAGATCATGTTCAAAGCGTTTGAACTGGCGGGCTACGGCGCGGACGAAGTGCGTAAACGGTTTGGCGGGATGGTTAACGCCTTCCAATACGGCGCCCCACCGCACGGCGGTTGTGCTGCCGGGATCGACCGGATCGTGATGCTTTTGGCGGATGAGGCGAATATTCGCGAAGTTATCTTGTTTCCAATGAACCAGCGGGCCGAGGATCTGATGATGTCGGCGCCGTCCGAGCCTTTGCCAGATCAGCTGATGGAGTTGGGTCTACGGGTTATTCCGCAAGACTAGGTTCACCTGTACAGGCTATTCAAAAGCGTCCGTCCTCAGTGCCGGGCGCTTTTTTCGTTTTGACCCGCGCTAAACGGCTTGCTTGTGTTCTAACCGTTTGGCGATCAAGCGGCGCAACCGCTCTCGGGCTTCGGGCGACATTTCATAGGCTTCGGCTTCGCGCAGCAGATCATCATCGTGTCCGGTGCGCGCGACGCCCTTGAGAAAGCCAGAGATAAAACTTGCAGGCACACCCTCATCGTCCATCAGCTTGGCAACATGGGCGAGGTCTTCATCCATCGCAAAGCTATCCGGCGTCACGGTGTCCGAACTTGCGGCGGGTGCGGCCCTTGGTCGGTCTTCCTCTGGGATATGCTTGAGGATTTCTTGTTGAAACACCGCAAGGCTTTCGATCGGTTTGGGCAAAAAACCATCCGCTCCGACCTCAATTGACGCAAATTCCGATTCTTCGCGATGATTGCCAGAGGTCGCCAAGACAATCGGGGGGCGTTGGTTGGCGTGATCTAACGTACGGATCAGTTCGAGCCCTGATCCATCAGGCAGCCCGAGATCAATAATGGCAACGGTCGGTCGGTAGGTGGTCAGATGCCGCCGTGCTGCGGCCAAAGAATCTGCCCGCCGGATCCGTGCGCCGGATCGCAGGCACAACAGTCGCAGCGCCTCTGAGGCAAATCGGCTGTCTTCGACGATCAAGACAGTCACACCTAGAAGGGGCCGCAAAGGGGTGGGGCGCGGCACGTTAAGTTTCAGGTCTGAGAGGTCATCCATTGGTTTTCTCCGAATCCTTTGGACCCAGAAAACGCCTTTAGGCCTAACAACCGGTAAACAAGCGCCAGAAATCCTTGCTGGTGCGCGCAAGCGGGGTCTTGTTCAGGGGACTGTGGGGGGCCATAACCTGATCAAAGCTATAAGGAGTTTTCCCATGATCGGTCGTTTGAACCACGTCGCCATTGCCGTGCCGGATCTAGAGGCCGCGGCCGCCCAGTACCGCGATGTCCTTGGCGCCAAAGTGAATTCCCCGCAGGATGAACCTGACCATGGTGTCACGGTTGTTTTTATCGAGCTGCCGAACACCAAGATTGAGCTGCTGTATCCTTTGGGCGAAAACAGCCCCATCCAAGGGTTTTTGGATAAAAACCCATCTGGCGGCATTCATCATATTTGCTACGAAGTTGACGACATCCTTGCCGCCCGCGACCAGTTGCAGGCCTCTGGCGCGCGTGTTCTCGGCTCGGGTGAGCCTAAAATCGGGGCCCACGGCAAGCCTGTCTTGTTCCTACACCCCAAAGATTTCACCGGCACCCTAGTGGAATTGGAACAAGTCTGATGGGCGTTTTTAGCGGAATTGTTCTGTATGCGGTGATCTGGTTCATCACGTTGTTGATCGTGCTGGTGATCCGTCAGCCCTCGCAGGCGGAGGATGGACCGGTGGTTCCCGGCACACATGCTGGTGCGCCCGCCGACCCGCAATTGCGCAAACGCTTTCTCGTGACGACGCTCATCGCGCTTGCGCTGTGGTTACCGCTGGTTGTTACGATCCTGTCGGGGGGCATCACGCTGGCCGATATCGACCTGTTCACGCGCTTTGGCGGTGGGGGCCAACCCTATGGTACAAGTGAGTAAAGGCCGCAGCGCCGATCACCGGGACCAATAAGTTCAGCACAGGCACCGTCAACGGCACAGCCATGATCACGCCCAAGGCCCAGATCGAAAACCGATTGCGGCGGCGAAATGCGTTCGCCTCCGCGCGTGGTAATCGGCGCAAGGCTACCATTTGCGCGTATTCACGCCCCAAAAGCACACCATTCACGCCCCAAAATATCAGGGGCGCAAGGGGCGCGAGTATCAAATACGCCAACAGTGCCAACAGGTTTACCCCAAGGATCAGTGCCAAAAAGCCAATTGAGTCGCGAATGGCTGTGGCGAGTGGTGCCCCTGATGCCGGGGGCAAACCGGGATAGTGGCGATCTTCAACCGCGTCGGCGATCCGTTCCAGAAAGATGCCCGTAAAGGCCGAGGCCACAGGGACCATCAAGAACACGGACAAGACCATCACCACCGGAACAGAGGCCCATCCCGCGGCCTCGGCTAGCCAAGTCACCTCACCGATCCAAGGCAGGCTGACAGACGGCCCGATGAGCCACTGCACCCCTTTGATGAACAAAAAACTGAAGCCAACCAGTAGGGCCAAAGCGAGGCCAATGCCTAACACCAAGACATTGCGAAACCGGGGATCCGGTAGCTGACCAATCGCCTTGGTGACGTCGCTTATCATTCGCTCAGCCACGTGGTAATGGCGGCCAAATCCGGGCGTGGCCGTTCAGGTGGGCGCGCACCTTCACTGCCCAAATAGACGTATCCTGCAACCCACTCATGCGCGGCAAGGCCCAAGCCTTCGCTCAAAAAATCTCGGTCCGTGGCCATCCAATTCGTCAGCCAAGATGCCCCCCATCCAGCTGCAAGCCCCGCGGTTAGCAACTGTTGGCACACCGCGCCCGCACTGAGGGTTTGCTCAATTTCCGGAATTTTCTCCGACGCTTTGGGGGATGCCACAACCGCAACGCAAAGATGCGCATTCGCGAACTGCGCGCTGGCCTTATCTAATTTATCCGCGTCCATGCCCTTCGCCACGCCGATACGCCGGGTCAGGGCCCCCAGTCGCACGCAGGCGTCCCGCTCCAACACGCAAAACCGCCACGGCTCTAGCTTGCCATGATCGGGTGTGCGGGCCGCGATGGTCAGGAGTTGCTCAACGACGGCGCGTTCGGGCACTGGCGCCACAAGCGTCTTCGCAGGGCGGGAGCGACGTGTCGCAAGGAACTCAAGAACATCGGGGTGCGGCTGTAGCGCGGGCATTTGATCGGGCATTGGCTCTCCTTATGGCTTTTATGTCGGAGCGTTTGGCGCGGGCGTCAAGCGTTTGACCTTCCAAAAGAACCGCCAACTCACGAGGAGGGCCGCAAAGGCGAGGCCTAGACCGTAGCCGATCCATATTCCTTCGGGGCCCCAGTCCAGAAAAACGCCAAGCCCATAGGCAAGCGGCAGGGCGACGCCCCAGTTGCCCAACAAAGTCGCTGCTACAGGCACACTGTTGTCTGTCATGCCCCTGGCCGCGCCTAGCATGGTACCTTGTATACCGTCCGCAATCTGTGTGGCGGCTATGATCCAAAACAGCGTTGTGGCCAAGGCCACGACCGCCGGATCAGCGGACAGCGCTCCGGCGATTGGACCTGCGAGTATCAGAAGGCCAAGCATCACAGTCACCATCCATCCAACGCTAAGGCTCAGGGCGGCCACACCAATGCCCCTGATGCGGTGATCCTGCCCCGCGCCTAGCGCTTGGCCCACCACAATCGAGACTGCAATCGATATGCCGAGAGGCACCATATAAAGGACGGTCGCGACGGAATTAACGATTTGGTTCGCCGCCAGCGCGCCCGCTCCAAACCAACCCACCATTAGACCGACGCAGGCATAAACCGCCCCCTCGCTGAAATAGCCTGTGGCGATCATCCCGCCTGCACGCAGCTGACGTAGGACTTCGGATCGGGTTAGGGCAACGACACGCCGCGCGCTGGCAAACGCCGGCTCAAAGCGCCACAAGGCCCAGGCTACTCCCAATGACGCACTTTGTGATAACAGGCTGGCATACGCCGCCCCAGATAGGCCCAAGCCGTCCCAGCCACCAATCCCATAGATCAGCAACCAGTTGGCGGGCACGTTTAGGGCAACCGCGCCAAAGGCCACGCTCACTCCAAGCCAAGGTGCGCCCACCGCATCAAACAAACCTTTAAGCATGTAAAACAGCGTAAACGGGACAAGTAAAACGGCCATAGCCTGCCAATACCCTCCCGAAAGGGCATCCAACACCTCAGGGGGCTGACCGAGCCATGCCAACCCAGGCCTCAGCGCAAGCATCAGCCCCATACCCAAGGCCCCAGCGCCCGCGCCGATCACAAGTCCCGCCAAAGTCGCCTCAGACAAGCCGTCCGCATCATCCGCCCCGAACGTCTCAGACATCCTCACGGAGGTGCCGGAAACAAACCCATAGAGACAGGCAAAAAAGATCACTTGAATTGAGACGGTGATCGACGCTGCCGCAAGCGCGACAGTTCCCAAAGGCGCGATCATGATCGTATCGACGACCCCGATTAGCATGGAGGCCGCAAGCGATATGATGATCGGCGTGCTCAACCTTGCCAATGCGCGGATATCTAGGACTATGCTTGGGTTAGACATGCGTCCCCTCGGGCACATGCAGCTTGCCCCAATATGATCCGACACAGAGCAGCCATTGCCGAATAGCCCGTACCAGACTCCTTTGTTCCCGAAATACTCCGGGGGAGCCCGAAGGGCGGGGGCAGCGCCCCCCAAAGCACCGTAATGCGCCGTAGGCGCGCAATTCGGTTACTTCGTTTCGGTCTTAGCGGCTGGTTTTTTCTTCGCAGGCGCTTTCTTTTTTGCCGCTGGTTTCTTCGCTGCCGGCTTTTTCGCCGCGGTTTTCTTGGCAGCAGGCTTTTTCTTTCCGGTCTTGGCCAACCGCTCTTCCAAAAGCTGCACAGCTAAGTCCATCGTCACGTCTTCTGGCTCAGTGGTTTCGGGAATGGTAGCATTCACCTTCTCCCACTTCACGTAAGGCCCGTATTTGCCCTTCATGATGTTCACCGCGCCGCCGCCGTCGGGATGCTCACCCAGTTCCTTCAAAGGTGTTGCCGCAACCCCCCTCGCACCGCGAGAGGCCACTTTTTCCGCCAGCAATTGCACCGCGCGGTTCATGCCCACGGTCCAAACCTCATCCAGCCCTTCGAGGTTGGCATTGGTGCCGCCCCGGTTGGATGTGCTGTCAGCGTGCTTCAGGTATGGACCATAGCGACCGATATTGGCCCAGACTGCGACACCATCTTCGGGGTGCTCCCCGATCAGGCGCGGCAGCGCGAGCAACTGCACACCCTGCTCAAGGGTCAATTCCTCAGGCGCCCATTCCTTTGGAATAGACTGGCGCGGGGGCTTTTTGTTTTCTTCCGTGACTTCACCACGCTGGACGTAGGGCCCAAAGCGGCCCTTAAAGATCCGGATTTCGTCGTCGGCGTCGCTGCCCAACAGCTTGCCCTCGGGCGGGATTGCGGATGGGTCTTCCATGCCGGGGGGGCCAAAGGGCCGGGTATAGCGGCACTCAGGGTAGTTTGAGCAGCCGATAAATGCCCCGCCCGCGCGCGCTGTGCGCATGGACAAACGGCCAATTTCGCAGTTCGGGCACTGGCGCGGTGGCTTGCCGTCGCCTTGGTCAGGAAACAGGTGCGGTTCTAGCACCTCATTGATTTTCTCAAGGACTTCGGTGATGCGCAGTTCTGCGGTTTCATCAATCGCGGCCTTAAAGTCGCGCCAGAACCGGTTCAGCACATCTTTGTACTGCGCATTACCGGCGGACACTTCATCCAGCTGGTTTTCCAGTTCAGCCGTGAAATCATAGCCCACATATTTGCGGAAGTAGTTGGACAGGAACACTGTCACCAACCGGCCTTTATCCTCGGGGATCAGGCGGTTTTTCTCCTTGATAACATAGCCGCGGTCTTGGATCGTGGTCACAATCGAGGCGTAGGTCGAGGGGCGTCCAATCCCCAATTCTTCCATGCGCTTAACCAGTGTCGCCTCAGTGTAACGGGGCGGAGGCTGGGTAAAGTGCTGCTCGGGGGTGATGCTTTCCTTCTTGGCAGGCTCACCCTGTTGGATTGAGGGCAGACGCTTGTCGTCGTCATCCACGACTTCGTCATCGCGGCCTTCCATGTAGACCTTCATAAAGCCGTCAAACAGCACCACCTGACCCGAGGCGCGCATCTCAACCTGAGCATCATCAGAACCGATGATTGCGGTGGTGCGCTCAAAGCGGGCGGCTTCCATCTGGCTGGCCAGTGTCCGCTTCCAGATCAGATCATAGAGTTTGCGCTGATCCGGCTCCGAGACTTTGATCTCATCGGCGGAACGGGTCATATCCGTGGGGCGGATACATTCGTGTGCCTCTTGGGCGTTCTTGGCCTTGTTCTTGTACATGCGCGGGCTGCCGGGCACGTATTCCGCGCCGTAGCGGTCCTTGATCGCGTCACGGGCGGCGTGCACGGCCTCGGGCGCCATGTCGATGCCATCTGTTCGCATGTATGTAATCAGGCCCGCTTCATACAGGCGCTGAGCCGTGGACATCGTCTGCCGTGCGCCAAAGCCGAACTTGCGGCTGGCTTCTTGTTGCAGGGTCGATGTCATAAAGGGCGGGCTGGGATTACGTGTGCCGGGCTTGGCCTCGACACTCAGGATGCTCAGATCGCGCGAGGTGATGGCCTGCACGGCCATTTCCGCATCGGTGCTGTTGCCAAGGCTGAACTTATCCAGCTTTTTACCGGCAAACGACGTGAGGCGTGCCTCAAACGTCTGACCGCGCGGGGTTTCGAGTACGGCTTTTACGGTCCAGTATTCCTGAGGCTTAAAGACCTCGATCTCCATCTCACGCTCAACGATAATGCGCAGACAAACCGATTGCACACGTCCGGCGGATCGGGACCCGGGCAGTTTGCGCCACAAAACGGGCGATAGGTTGAACCCAACCAAATAGTCCAGCGCGCGACGGGCGAGGTAGGCCTCAACCAACGGTTGGTCCACTTCGCGCGGATTTTGCATCGCTTCGGTGACAGCTGTCTTGGTGATCGCGTTGAACACAACGCGGCTGACCTTGGTGTCCTTTTTGATGGACTTCCGCTTGGTCAGGGCCTCTTGCAGGTGCCAACTGATCGCCTCACCCTCGCGATCAGGGTCGGTCGCGAGGATCAGTTCGTTGTCGTCTTTTAGGGCGTCTGCAATGGCTTTGACGTGTTTTTTGCTGTCAGAGGCGACCTCCCACAGCATCTCAAAACCCTCGTCGGGCAGGACCGAACCATCCTTGGGCGGCAGGTCCCGCACGTGGCCGTAACTGGCCAAGACGGTGTAATCCTTGCCCAAATACGTGTTGATTGTCTTGGCTTTGGCCGGGGATTCAACAACAACAACGGGCATGGGGGCTCCTAATCAGGGCGCGAAAAGTGTTTGCGCCGCGCAACATGTGGTGCCTCGGGGGGTAGAGTCAACTGCGTCTAATGTCCACCGCCCAAGATACCGGTCCGCACCGAATAGTTTGCGGCGATGGCGTAATCGGGGTCATCATCGCTATCGACCATCAGGTGCCCGGCCTTGTTCAGCAGTGCATGGCAATCGCGGGTCAGGTGACGCAACTGGATGCGTTTCCCGGCGGCTTCATACTTGGCGGCGACATTTTCGATGGCTTCCAACGCGGATTGGTCGGCCACGCGCGAGCCCGCGAAATCGACCACAACCATGCCGGGGTCATTCTTGATGTCGAACATCTCAACAAAGCCTGTGGCTGAGCCAAAGAACAATGGCCCCTGCACTTGGTAGACCTTGGCACCTTCGGGAGTTTCGTAGGTTGTCGCATGGATACGGCGGGCGGTTTGCCATGCGTAGGGGGGGGCCGAGACGATCACGCCAACAATAACCGCCACTGCAAGGTCGGTGAGCACGGTTACAACCGTCACCAACAGGATCACCACAGCATCCGTTAAGGGCACTTTGCGTAGGATTTTGAGAGAGTTCCAAGCGAACGTCCCGATCACCACCATGAACATCACACCCACGAGGGCCGCGAGTGGGATTTGTTCAATCGCAGGGGAGGCCACGACGATAAACGCCAGCAAAAACAGGGCCGCCGCAATGCCCGCAATCCGTGTGCGCCCCCCGGATTTCACGTTGATCATGGATTGGCCGATCATTGCGCAGCCACCCATACCGCCGAAAAAGCCGGTCACTGTGTTGGCCACGCCTTGGGCAACACATTCTTGGCTGGCTCCGCCGCGCTGGCCGGTCATTTCACCCACAAGGTTGAGGGTCAGCAGGCTCTCGATCAGGCCAATCGCAGCAAGGATCAGCGCGTAAGGCAGGATGATTTGGAACGTCTCAAGGTTCAGCGGAACCATGGGGATATGGAACTGCGGCAGACCGCCCTCAATCGAGGCCAGATCGCCCACACGTGGTACGTCAATGCCAAGGCCAATCACCAAAGCCGCGACAATACCAATACCGGCCAGCGGAGCCGGGATCACCTTGGTCAGGCGCGGCATCAGGTAGATGATTCCCATCGTCAGCGCGACAAGACCCAGCATGACAACCATCTGATTGCCGGGCATCCAATTGCCCTCAGCGGTTTTGAATTGGGTCAACTGCGCAAGGAAAATCACGATCGCGAGGCCGTTCACAAAGCCTAGCATTACCGGGTGCGGCACCATGCGAATATATTTGCCCCAGCGCAGCACGCCTGCCGTTATCTGCAACAGGCCCATCAAAACAACGGTCGCAAAAAGGTATTCGACACCGTGTTGCGCGACCAAAGCGACCATGACCACGGCCAAGGCCCCTGTCGCGCCCGAAATCATGCCCGGACGGCCACCGATCACAGCGGTGATCAAGCCCACAAGGAAGGCCGCATAAAGGCCGACAAGCGGGTGAACCCCTGCCACAAAGGCAAATGCCACGGCTTCGGGCACCAGTGCCAGCGCCACTGTCAGGCCCGACAAAAGGTCGGTGCGAATCTGCGCCGGAGTGAGGGGCGTGCCGCCGGAGGGTGTTGCAAAACGGGGCGCAAGCGCCGCCAAGAGGGTGCGTGACATAGAGCGAAAACCTATGGGAATGATAGTCTGGAGTGATCTCTTGGCGCCCGCCTAACACACAACACCCAAAAAACACAACGTTTGCGTGCGCAAGCGGCGAGCGCGCGGTGCAACGGGGGCTGTGCGGTGTCTTGCAAGGGACGCGTTGCAATGAGATCCGCTCTGGGCGATGTTCCACGCGATTTTCGACACTGTGAAAGGCTGCCAGATGATGGGACAGGCAAAGATCGGCATTATTGGCGGCTCGGGTGTTTATGACATCGATGGGCTGGAAAATGCGGCTTGGGTCACGGTCGAAACGCCGTGGGGTGCGCCGTCTGACGCGCTTTTGACCGGGCGGCTTGATGGGATTGAAATGGTGTTTTTGCCCCGTCACGGGCGGGGCCATGTCCATTCGCCCAGCACTGTGCCGTACCGTGCCAATATCGACGCGCTCAAGCGGCTAGGGGTCACGGATGTGATCGCCGTGTCGGCCTGTGGGTCCTTTCGCGAAGACATGGCACCGGGCGATTTTGTCATGGTGGATCAATTCATTGACCGAACGTTCGCGCGGGAAAAATCGTTCTTTGGGACCGGCTGTGTGGCGCATGTCTCCGTCGCGCACCCTGTTTGTGAACGTCTGCGCCAAGCGTGTCTCGCTGCGGGCCGCGCACAAGGCGTGACGTGCCATGATGGGGGTACGTACCTCGCGATGGAGGGGCCGCAGTTTTCCACCGTTGCCGAAAGCAAAATGTACCGCGACAGTTGGGGTGCGGATGTGATCGGGATGACGAACATGCCCGAGGCGAAACTCGCCCGTGAGGCAGAGCTGTGCTATGCCTCAGTCGCGATGATCACCGATTTTGACAGTTGGCACCCCGACCACGGAGCCGTGCAGATCAGCGATATCATCGCCACGCTGGGGGCCAATTCGGCCAACGCTCGCGGGCTTGTGGCGCGTCTGCCTGCGATGTTGCGGGCGCGGGATGTCTGTGCCCATGGCTGCGATCACGCACTGGAACACGCCATTATGACCGCCCCGGACAAGCGCGACCCTGCGGTTTTGGCGAAGCTTGATGCGGTTGCGGGACGCGTGCTGTGAGGCATTGGCTAGCCGCGATCCTCGTTTGTTTGACGTGTCCGGCGGCCGCGCAGGAATTCATTCAAACTGACGCCCTGCTCAGCGATGACGCGTTCTACCGGCTGGTGGCCTGCGCAGCTCCGCCCGGTGCGGATTGTAGCAAGCCGATGATCTACTGGCCGCAGGAAAAGCGCAGCGCCCTGCGGGTTGGTTTCGTGACCAAAACACCGGCCCTCGCGCCTTGGCAGGAGCGGATTTATACCCGCGCGCTGATCGAAGCCGTCGCGGAGATCAACAAAGTCGGCGGCGGTATTCAGTTGCGGGTGGCGGCCCCCTCCGATGACAGCGCGCCGGATATTGCGATGCACGTGCTGGATACCCGTCCGGGTGAGGTGATGGAGAACACTGGCGTGCCTGTTCTGGAGGGGCGCGTTTTGTCCTTGGGCCAAGTCATGGTCCGTGCCCGCAACAGTTGGATTGACCAAGCGGTGATTTCCATGTCAGTGGACACCCCGCGGCGGGCCATTGCGTCTGTGGTGCTAGAGGAAGTTGTGCAGGCGCTGGGCCTGATGACGGACATCCGCTCACCGGTGTATCGCCGCTCAGTTTTTTCTGAGGATAGCAACTCGGGTACGCGGTTGCGCGGTCAGGATGCTATGGCCATCCGCCGGCATTATCCTCCTACGTGAAAGGCACGTTTCATGGCCAACCATAAGCATGTGCGGGATTATATCCGCACGATCCCCGATTTCCCGCACGAGGGAATTTTGTTTCGCGATGTGACGTCGCTGTTTGCTGATCCGCGCGGGTTGCGGTTGGCAGTGGATCAATTGCTGGCCCCCTACGCGGGCGAGAGGATTGATGCTGTCGTCGGGCTAGAGGCGCGGGGCTTTATCCTTGGCGGCGCGGTGGCGCACCAGTTGGGTACGGGGTTCGTGCCCGTGCGTAAGGCGGGCAAACTGCCCGGCGCCGTACATGCCCAAGATTATGAGCTGGAATACGGCTCGGCCACAGTCGAAATCCACCAAGATGCGTTGGAGCCGGGTGCGCATGTCCTCGTCGTTGATGATCTGTTAGCTACGGGCGGCACTGCAAAGGCGGGTATCAGCCTCATCGAAAAGCTGGGTGCCCAAGTCATTGGCTGTGCTTTCGTGATCGACCTGCCGGAACTGGGCGGACGCAAACTGCTTGAGGGAATGGGCATGGATGTCCACACCATCTGCGATTTCGACGGGATTTAACGATCTGCAAAAACGCGCGCGTTTTCTCGTAATGGTAACGCTTCGTTAACCAATAATGCGCTAACGTTTACGGGTGGCAGTCACCCAACTGCCGCTGCTTGCCCCATCCTAGACACGCTCCGCTGTTCCCCCCGCGGAGCGTGTCGCTTTTTGAGGGGCAATATACGGATCATTAGGAGCTGTTAACGCTCTGGCAGAACCGCACCGGGGTTCATAATGCCCATCGGATCAAGGGCTGCCTTGATCGCGCGCATCGCCACCAGTTTGCCGGGATCTCCGTACCGCTCTAGGTCCGCGACCTTCGTGCGCCCAACCCCATGCTCCGCTGAGATTGATCCGCCCATTTCGTGGACAAGGTCATGTACGCAGGCCTTGATCGCGGGGCGTAGGTTGTCATGGTCTGATCTGGATTTGCCGTGCACCGGAAAGACGTTGTAGTGCAAGTTGCCATCGCCAAGGTGGCCAAAGCAATTGATCCGCCAATCCCCAAGTTCAGCCAGCCGGCCTGGCGCCTCGGCGATAAAGCCGGGGATGGCCGCGATGGGCACGGATATATCATGGCTTGAGACGGAGCCGATCCGGCGATTGGCTTCCGGGATTTGTTCGCGAATGGCCCAAAACTCGGCGCGTTGGGTTTCTGATTGCGAAATCACCCCGTCGCTGACCAGCCCTCCGTCAAACGCCTCGGCAAACAGGGCCTCCAGCGCGTCTTGGGCCACAAGCGTGCCAGAGGTGCCCACATCAATCAGGACCATCCATTCCGGCGGGGTCTCGAACGGGGCGCGCACATCTGGGCCAACCTCTGCAAGGAAATCAAGCCCCATACGGTGCATCAATTCAAAGGCAGAAATCGCCTCACCCAGATGCTTCCGCCCAAGCGAAAGCAGCTCAAGCGCGGCCTTTGGGCCGGGCACCGCCAAAAGTGCAGTGGCCTGCGATGATGGGCGCGACACCAGTTTGAGCGTGGCCGCCGTGATAATGCCCAGCGTCCCCTCGGAGCCGATCAGAAGGTGGCGCAGGTCATACCCTGTGTTGTTTTTGCGTAGCGCCGACAGCCCGTGGTGAATCGTGCCGTCGGGCAGAACCGCCTCAATCCCAAGCACCAGATCGCGCGTGTTGCCGTAGCGCAGGACGTTCACGCCGCCTGCATTGGTTGCAAGGTTGCCGCCGATGCGCGCGGACCCCTGTGAGGCCAGCGAAAGGGGAAAGAGCCGATCCGCATCAGCGGCAGCCTTTTGGATCGCCTCAAGGATGACACCGGCCTCAACCACCATGTTAAACCCATCGGGATCAATATGGCGGATGGCTGTCATCCGCTCCATCGACAGGATCACCGGCATCGGGCCGTCGGGGGCCATTTGTCCGCCCACCAGCCCTGTGCCGCCGCCATATGGCACCACGCCCACCCGCGCGTCATTACAGATGCGCAAAACCGTGGCGACCTCGTCCGTAGTGGCAGGGGCAATCAGCAGCCCCCCCGCAGAGGCGTAGCGCCCACGCGGCTCCTCCAGATAGGCGGGTGTTAGTTCGCGAAAGCAGGCGGGGGGCAGGGCTGCGCGCAACGCGGCCTCGGCGGTATCAAAGGGATGCAAGGTCATGTGTGGGGAACTACGCAGCTCGTTAGGGAAGGCCAGTGTGTTTAGTCGTTTGTTGGGGCGTTCAGCCACTGGGGCATCAACACGCGCACTGTGGGCTGTGAGGGTAGGTTCCGCAAGGAGACTTCCATGCTGTGCGCACCATCGCGTTCAATCACGAAGCCCTCTGCGGCCATGCCCTCCAGAAAACGGTCAAGCGATGAGAGTGAAAACCAATGCATCGGAATGACCAATGAGGACCGAAGGCGGGCCACAATCGCCGTCATTGTTTCGAGTGGCACAGTAAAGCCGCCGTCGATAGGGGCCATCACCACGTCCAAACGTCCGATCGCGGCGTACTGAGCGGCGTTGGGTTCATGGTGCAAGTGGCCAAGGTGCCCGATGCACAGGCCACCGACTTCAAACACAAAGACCGAATTACCGTTTTCAATTCGCCCATTGTCAAATCGGTTGCGGATATCGGTCGAGACTGAGCGGACCAAGACTTCACCCAGATCAAGGTGGTGGTCGGCGGACATGCCGCGCGTCTCCGACCAGCCACGCAGAACATGGGGGATTGCAGGGTCCGGAAAGTCGGTGAAGTGCGTTGTGTGCGCGCGGTTCATCGTGACGACGTCCGGGATCATGGGGGTAGCCCCAATAAAGCCGGAATAATCCGTGACCAGTCGCAGCCCGCCGTGAGTTTCGATCAGGAACATCGCATGGTCTATGAAATGAATACGGGTGGTGAATTCGTCGGGCAGGGGTGTGCCGTAGGCGGCCTTTTGGATGTATTCCAAGCCCGGTGCCGCGTCAGCGATGGCGATGCAATGACTGGGCCTGCGGTCTTGCGCGGCGGCGGTAAACGGCAGGGCAAGCAAAAGGCAGGTCGCGAACAATCTCAGCATCGGGGCACTCCTCTTTCCAGACGAAAAGATAGAGCGGTGCTGCCCACAGGCAATTGCAGGTCGTTAACCAGCGTCTGTGCGGCCCCGCCGGTCATGGCGCAGGTTGGCATAAAGCACATGGGTGCGCCAACGGTTCGCGATTTGTAGATAGCTCTGCGCAACGCCTTCGTACTTGAACCCACAATGTTCGAGCACCCCGCGCGACGGGGTGTTTTCGGGCAAACATGCGGCCTCAATCCGGCTCAGGTCGAGGGCATGGAACGCGTGATGCACAGTCGCCTTAATCGCCTCGGACATATAGCCTTGGCGGGCAAAGGGTGCACCGATCCAATAGCCCAAGGTGCCCGATTGCGCGGGCCCCCGGCGGATATTGTCCAGTGTGAGGGCGCCCATAAGCGCCCCGTCTTGGCGGCGTTCAAGGAATAGGGCCATGGCCGAACCGCTCGTCCACGCGCGCTGGGCCCAATAGATGCGGTTGGTGAACGCCTTGCGGGTCAGGTGATCAGCGGCCCAAGCCGGCTCCCACGGTTGTAGGAAGTCGGCCGACTGCGCGCGCAAACCCGTCCAGGCACGAAAGTCACTGTGCGCAGGCAGGCGGAGCGTCATGCGCTCAGTCTCGATCCTGACTTTCCGCGTGCGGCCCAGCATTAGGCGATCAGCCGCTCCACGAGGGCGTCGCGGTGTGGCATGTCACCGACGGGGCCATAGCTTGCGATCGCTGGTGTGGCCTTGGCGCAAAGGGCGGCGGCATGGGCGCGAACAGCGGCGGCATCCACAGCGTCGATTTTGGCCACGGATTCCTCAAGCGGCGGCACCCGGTCCCAGATCGCGACCACACGGGCCAAACGTTCCGCACGTGACGAGGGACTTTCGAGACCCATCAGCATGCCCGCCTTCATCTGTGCGCGTGCGCGATCAACTTCAACGGCCGAGATGTCGTCGCCTGCGCGCTTCAACTCATCAATGATAAGGTGGGTCAGGCCGGCCACATCCTCAGCGCCGGTGCCCGCATAGACCGTCATCATACCGCTGTCGTTAAATGCGCCGACTTGAGCAAAAATCGTGTAGCACAGGCCGCGTTTTTCGCGCGCCTCTTGGAACAAGCGGGATGACATCCCGCCGCCCAAGGCAGCCGCATAAATCTGCGCGGTGTAGATTTCATCGTCGCGGTAGCCGGGTTGTTCAAACGCGAGAGCCACATGGGCTTGTTCTAGCGTTTTGACTTGTTGGAACGCGCCGCCCTTGAACTGAGCGGGCTGTGCCAACCCTGCGGTGCCCGGCGTCAGGTGGCCAAAGGTCGCCTCGGCCAGCCGCACCAATGCGTCGTGATCAACCGCACCGGCGGCCGACAGGATCATCTGTTCGGGGCCGTAGTGTTCGTTCACAAAACCCGACAGGTCCGTGCGACCAAAGGCCTTTACCCGCTCGGACGGGCCAAGGATCGTGCGGCCAATCGGTTGCTCGGGGTAGGCGGCCTCTTGCAGCCAATCAAAGATAATGTCGTCGGGCGTATCCAGCGACTGCCCGATCTCTTGCAAGATCACGCCGCGCTCAACCTCAATCTCACGCTCGTCAAAGGTGGGGTTCAGCAGAATGTCCGAGATTAGGTCAACGGCCAGTGGCACATCATCCTTGAGCACGCGGGCATAATAGGCCGTTACCTCACGGGAGGTGTAGGCGTTGATGTAGCCGCCTACGTCCTCAATTTCCTCGGCGATTTGCAGCGCGCTGCGCCGTGCCGTGCCCTTGAACGCCATATGCTCTAGGAAGTGGGCGATGCCGTTCTGCTCCAACCGCTCATGGCGGCCCCCAGCGCTGACCCAGATACCAACGGCCGCAGATTGCAGCCCCGGCATGTATTCCGTTACAACGCGAAAGCCGTTGGAAAGGCGGTGAACTTGCGTGCTCATTGATGGGTTCCTACGCTGATCCGATCGCGGATCAGCTCTTCGAGGTCGGTGAGATCATTCTCGACGCGGGTCACGCGTTCAGGCCGGTCAAACAGATCGGCCATGCGGGGCGGTAGCGCGGGGTGGTGCCCGGTCGCGTCTTTGACGGCGGCGGGGAATTTCGCAGGGTGCGCGGTGGCCAGTGTGACCATCGGCGTGGCGCCTTGGTGGTCTTCGGCGACCTTCACACCAATGGCCGAGTGGGGGCAAAGCACCTCGCCCGTGCGGGCCAAGGCATCTGTGATCATCGCAGATGTATCTTCCTCTGACACACGGCCCGAGGCGTAGATATCGCGCAAAGTTTCAAGCGCACCTTGGGAGACATGGAACCCCCCCGCCTTTAGCTCCGCCATCAATTGCGAAACGGCCGCGCCATCGCGGTCATATGCGTCGAACAATGCGCGCTCAAAGTTGGAAGACACCTGAATGTCCATCGACGGGCTGATCGAGGGGATCACGCTGTCGGTCACATAACCGCCAGTCATAAGGCAGCGGTGCAGGATGTCGTTTTGGTTCGTCGCCACGACCAGTTTTTCGATGGGCAGGCCCATGCGCTTGGCGATGTAGCCCGCGAAGATGTCGCCAAAGTTGCCCGTGGGCACCGTAAAGCTGATGGGGCGGTGCGGCGCACCAAGCGATATCGCGGAGGAGAAATAGTATACGACCTGCGCCAGAACCCGGGCCCAGTTGATGGAATTCACGCCAGCCAACCGCACGCCATCGCGGAAGTCGAAGTCGTTGAACATATCCTTCAGGCGCGCTTGGCAATCATCGAAATCACCCGTTAGTGCGAGGGCGTGGACGTTATCCTCGGTCGGGGTGGTCATCTGACGGCGCTGCACCTCAGAGACACGGCCATGGGGATAGAGGATGAACACATCCACATTCGACAGGCCACGAAACGCCTCAATCGCGGCAGAGCCAGTGTCGCCTGAGGTCGCGCCGACGATAGTCACGCGCTTGCCACTGCGGCTCAGGGCTTCTTGGAACATCTGACCGATCAGCTGCATCGCAAAGTCTTTGAACGCCAGTGTTGGACCGTGGAACAGTTCCAGCAGGAAATGGTTCGGCGCCAGTTGCACAAGGGGCGCGCGGGCATCATGCCCAAAGCCCGCATAGGCCTTGGCGATCAGGTCCGCAAAGACTTCGTCCGTGAAGGTATCACCGACGAAGGGGCGCATGACCCGAAAGGCGATTTCTTCATACGACAAGCCCGCCATTGCCGCGATATCACCATGGCTGAGCGTTGGGATTGTCTCGGGGACGTACAGCCCGCCATCCCGGGCAAGGCCCGTCAGCATCGTGTCTTCAAAGCTCAGAGCGGGGGCGTTGCCGCGGGTTGAGATATATCGCATCACACAGGCCTGTTTTTCATGGTTTCCGCCTCATACGCCACATCCAAAGGAGTGTCATCCCCAACCACACAGCCGCGAGGCCGAACCACGTGATCGCGTAGCTCAGGTGGTCGTTGGGAATGGTGCCGCTGTCGACGGGATAGGGGGTGAGGGCACGCTGGGTCGGTGTGGTTTCGCGCGCAATAATCAGCGTAGGCTCCGCACCAAGATGGTTGGCCATTGTGGGGACATTGCGGGCAAACCAAATGGCGCGGTTCGTGTCGGTTTCCGGGGTCGAGGAATTGATCTCATTGGGCCAATGCAGGTTGCCGGTGACCGTGACGTTGCGGTCCGCGCGTGTTGCATCCTTTAGCTCAAGCGGGAGGAACCCCAGATCGACCATGATGCGGCGACCGTCCAGATCCAGTGCTTGGATCACGCGGTAGCCTGCGCCGAGGCCTTTGGCGGATGCCAATACGTGGATCTCAGGGCCGGTCAGTGTACCGGAAGCGGTGACGGCAAGGTACTTATCGGCTTCTTCGGAGGGGGCGGCGGGCAGAGGGGCGGGGGCATCAAAGATGCGCGCGTCAATCTCTGCGAGGATCGCGTTTTTCCACGCGAGGCGTTCAACCTGCCACATCCCAAGGGACAGCAGAACACCACAGCCGATCAGGCCAAGAAGGACAGGAAAGATAAAGCGCATGGATGTCACCCTTTCAACGAAAAGCAGCGCGAGGTTCCCCCCGCGCTGCAAAAGCTGCGTGTTGTTGCGGCGAACCTAGAGGCCCCAGATATAGACCGCAAAGAACAGGAACAACCAGACAACGTCCACAAAGTGCCAATACCATGCAGCGGCTTCAAAACCGATGTGACGCTCGGCGGTGAAGTGGCCTGCACGGACGCGCAGGTAGCAGATGAACAGGAAGATCGTCCCGATGATCACGTGCACGCCGTGGAACCCTGTCGCCATAAAGAAGTTGGCGAAGAATTTGTCGCCGCTGAATGACCAGTCTTGGTCGACCAACAGGTAGTGGTATTCGTAGGCTTGGAAGAACGTGAACACGATGCCGAGGATAACGGCGGCCAGCAGGCCATGCTCTACGTCGCGGCGTGGGCCGCCGTGGACCAGCGCGTGGTGCGACCATGTTACCGCAGCACCCGACAACAGCAGGATCAGCGTGTTGATCAGCGGCAGGTGCAGGGGATCAACTTGGTAGAACACTGGGGGCACATAGGTGGAGCCCACATATTCGTTCATCGGATAGATCGTGTGCTTGAAAAAGCTCCAGAACCATGCGGCGAAGAACATAACTTCGGACATGATAAAGAAGATAAAGCCATAGCGCAGGCCGATTTGAACCACGGGTGTGTGATCGCCTGCGTGGCTTTCGCGGATAACGTCAGCCCACCATGCGTACATTGTGAACAGAACCGCTACAAAGCCCATGCCGAACAGGTAGGGGCCAGAGCCGTGCATCCAAAGCACCGCGCCGAATAGCATAACAAAGCCGCCCACAGAGCCCACGAAGGGCCACACCGAGGGTGGCAGGATGTGATAGTCGTGATTTTTGGCACCAGCCATGGGTGTCCCTCCGGTCTTCTTTTAGTTTGTCTGTGTCTGCGGTGTGAACGTCGTCACACCGGCGAATTCTTCGGGCATGTCCGTCACGTGGAACGTGTAGGACAGGGTAATTTCGGAAATGCCTTTGGCTTCTAGGTCGTCCACCATGTCGGGGTCCACATAGAATGTCACGGGCATTGTGATCCGCTCACCGGGCATCAAGACCTGCTCTTGAAAGCAGAAGCACTCGATCTTGGCGAAATACAGACCAGCCGCGAATGGGGCCACGTTGTAGCTGGCGGTGCCGGCCACAGGCTTATTCGTCGGGTTGTAGGCCTCATAAAAGGCGAGGCCGGTTTCACCGATGCGAATTTCCATCTCACGCTGGACGGGTTTGAACTCCCACGGCATATCGCTTGCCTTGGAGGCGTCAAAGCGGACGTTAATCGTCCGATCCAGAACTTCGATGTTGGAGCCGTCCGAGATAGCGGTCGTGCCGCCATAGCCGGTCACGCGGCAAAACAGATCGTACAGAGGCACCGAGGCCCAGCCGAGCGAACCCATGCCGATAACCACCGCAGTCGTTTGTGCAACGACACGGCCATTGTCTGACAACCCTCTGAACCAGCTCAGGATCATTGCGTATCCTCTACCGTGATTGCGGGGCGCGATACATGGTCGAACGCTTCGGCGAATTCACCGTTCGTGACCTTAACAACGGTTAGGCCAAAGACGATGCCCACAAGCCCGATCAGAACAGCCAAAAGGCCGAAGTTCCGGCCGGAGCGGCGTTCGTGCAGTTCGTGATCTTTGTGAAATGCCATTGTCTTACCAGCCTCCCAAACCGGCGAGCTTTAGCGCGGCCTCTGCCAAGAGGACCCCAAAGTTCGCAAATAGGTACAGGATCGAGAATTTGAAGACTTTCTTCTCAACGGCGTATTCGTCGCCCTCAGAAGTGGCTTCGTCGCGGCGCCAGATGTCCCACGCGCCCTTGAGGAAGATCGCGTTGAGAACCGTAAACACCACCAGTGTCATCGGACCACCAACCGAGGACAGTGCTGTCCAGATGGCGACCGGGGCCAGTGCCACAGTGTACCACCAGATGTGGCGGCGCGTTTCTTTGCGGCCATGGGTCACGGTCAGCATCGGCACTTTGGCTTGGTGGTAGTCGGACTTCATGAACAGTGCCAGCGCCCAGAAATGGGGCGGCGTCCACATAAAGATCAGGCCAAACATCAAAGCCGCTTCGATAGAGATAGAGCCTGTCGCGACAACCCAACCGATCATCGGAGGGAACGCTCCAGCAGCGCCCCCGATCACGATGTTCTGTGGTGTCGAGCGTTTGAGCCACATGGTGTAGACCACGGCGTAGAAAAAGATCGTAAAGGCCAGCAGGCCTGCAGCCATCCAGTTTGCCGTCAGGCCCAGCATCACAACGGATAGGACCGACAGAAACAGGCCAATGGCCAGAGCTTCGCGTGCCGTCACTTTGCCAGCTGGCACAGGACGCTTCGCGGTGCGTTTCATGACGCGGTCGATATCCGCGTCGTACCACATATTCAACGCACCGGACGCGCCGGCGCCTACAGCGATGAACAAAACAGCGGCAAAGGATTCGAACGGATGCAGCGCCGTTGGTGCGACCAGCACACCAACCAAGGCGGTGAACACCACCAGTGACATCACGCGGGGCTTGAGCAGGGCGAAATAATCGCCGAACGAGGCCTCGGGGCTTTCTACTTGGGTAGTGTAGCTTGCGTCACTCATGCCGGCGGGCTCCCATCCGGGGTTAAATGGCGCGGCAGCTTTTGCCGCCGCGCTTAGAGCAGTTTACCAGGCGTAGGTATCGCCTTCTTTAACCATCGCGAGCCATTCTGCGTAAGCGTCCTCAGAGACGACTTTGACAGTGATGGGCATGTAGGCGTGGTCTTTGCCACAGAGTTCGGAACACTGGCCGAAGTAGATACCTTCGCGCTCGGCGGAGAACCAAAGCTGTGCAAGGCGACCCGGCACACCATCCTGTTTCACACCGAAGGCAGGGATGGTCCATGAGTGGATCACGTCACCAGCGGTCACTTGCATGACGACGGTTTTGTTCACAGGCACCACAACCGCGGTGTCCGTGGCCAAAAGCCATTCATCGCGCGAGTAGCCATACTCTTCCAGCATGCCTTCCATCGCGGGCGACAGAACGAAGGGCTGTGCGCCAGCTTCTTCGGCAGCATCAGTCATGGTGGCGGGGTGGCCAACCATGTAGCTGTCGAAGGACACGTCTTCGTCCACGTACTCGTAGTTCCAGTACCACTGTAGGCCTGTCACTTTGATGTAGATGTCACCTTCGGGGATGGTCTGCTGTTTGAACAGCACTGGCAGCGAGAAACCACCGATAAGAACCAGAATACCAACCGGAATGATTGTCCAAGCGACTTCCAGTGTGGAGTGGTGGGTGAAGGTCGCGGGCTTGTCGTTCCGCTTTTCGTTGTAGCGCACGATGACCCAGATCAGCAGCGCCGTCACAAACAGCGAGATCACAGTGATGATCACCAGCAGGAACATGTTCAGCCACTGCAAGTCACGGGCGAGTTCCGTGGAAGCAGGTTGCATCCCCATAGCGCCTGGCGTCGGCGAACCGATGATAGGCAGATCCTGTGCGTGGGCTTGGAGCGCGACAAGGCTCGCGCCGGCGGCGGCCGTGAGGCCGGCCATTTTATTGGCTAAAGTCATTCAAATCGTCCTGTTGTCCGGGTTCCCGCTGTCTTGAACGGTCGTTGCAGGAATCCCCGTTGCGTCCTGCGGTGTGTGAACCATATCTTAGAGGGCAAATGCAAGCCGCCCGGCGCCAATCCAACCATTGATTGAATCTCGGGGTGTAGCGAAATCAAGGAGTTAGCCGTGGCAGCCGTAAAAAGTGAGACATTTCGTCCCTTCGAGTCCAAAGTTGATTTGGATCAAAGCCTTTCCCTGCTGCGTGAAACGCTTGTGGGCGCCGATGACGGAGAGCTGTTTTTCGAGCGTCGTCGGTCAGAGGTTTTGGTGTTTGATGACGGTCGGGTAAAGAATGCCAGCTATGACGCGTCCGAGGGCTTTGGCCTGCGGGCGGTGCGCGGTGAGACTGCGGGCTACGCCCATTCGACAGAGATTTCCGAGCAGGCCTTGCGCCGCGCCGCTGAGACCGCGCGTCTGGCCGTGGGTGCGGGCGGCGGGACCCTTGCAGACGCGCCGCAAGCGACCAACCAGCGGCTCTATACAGATGAGGACCCGATGGCAGGGGCTGCGTTCAACGTAAAAGTCGACACCCTGCGGGAGATCGATGATTTTGCACGGGGGCTGGATGCGCGCGTGGTTCAGGTTGCAGCCTCCATGGCGGCTTCAATTCAAGAGGTTGAGATTTTACGCCCCGAGGGCACGCATGTCCGTGATGTACGTCCCATGGTGCGCCTGAACATCAGCATCATCGTAGAGCATGAAGGCCGCCGCGAAACCGGATCGGCCGGTGGCGGTGGTCGTGTGGGGTTAACGGGCCTGATCGGGCGGGACCATTGGGAAGGCGTTGCCCGCGAAGCGCTGCGCGTAGCTGTGGTAAACCTGAGCGCAGAACCCGCCCCAGCCGGGGTGATGGACGTGGTGTTGGGGGCGGGCTGGCCCGGCATTTTGCTGCATGAGGCCGTGGGTCATGGGCTTGAAGGCGACTTCAACCGCAAGGGCACATCGGCGTTTGCGGGTCTGATGGGCGAACGTGTTGCGGCCCCCGGTGTCACCGTGTTGGATGACGGCACCATCCCGGACCGCCGCGGTTCTATCACCGTGGATGATGAAGGCACGCCAAGCGCCAAGAACACCTTGATAGAAGATGGCATCCTTGTGGGTTACATGCAGGACCGTCAAAACGCCCGCCTGATGGGGGTTGAGGCCACGGGTAACGGGCGACGCGAAAGCTATGCGCACACCCCGATGCCGCGCATGACCAACACCTATATGCTCGGCGGAGACGCCGCCCCCGCAGACATCGTTGCGGACCTAAAGGACGGGATCTACGCGGTGGGATTTGGCGGCGGACAGGTGGACATCACCAACGGCAAGTTCGTGTTTTCCTGCACCGAAGCCTATCGGGTCAAAGATGGAAAGGTCGGCGCGCCGGTAAAAGGAGCCACGTTGATCGGCGACGGCGCGACGGCGTTGAAGCACATTCAAGCCATCGGGAACGACATGGCGCTTGATCCCGGCATGGGAAATTGCGGCAAGGCGGGCCAATGGGTGCCCGTGGGCGTCGGGCAACCGACGCTCAAGATTGGTGGGCTGACGGTGGGCGGGTCGCAGACGTAAGCCCCCGTTCCGCTGCCTGCCTCGGCGCCGTTGCTTATGGTGGCAGTCGTCGGATTGATCGCATTTCGCCGCCGGGCGCCTGTGTAACCTTCATAAAGAATTAACCATGCCCGCCTAGTTTGGCGAGCATGAATTACGACACCCCTGAGTTTTTGTCCTCTGCTGACACGGACGGCTTTTCTGAGCCTCCGCGTCCGTTCTTTGCCCAGCCCGTTACGAGCGTTGAGGATAAATTCGCGCGTCTGCGTTTGATCCGGTCCCGTAGGGTGGGTCCTGCCACGTATCGCCGCCTGATGGCCGAGCATGGCAGTGCCGCGGCGGCTCTTAGTGTGTTGCCGGACGTGGCCGAAGAGGCGGGCGTCAAGGGTTATCAAATCTGTCCCGAGGGTGTCGTTCGGGCCGAAATTAAGGCCGCGCAAAAGATCGGTGCGCGGCTGTTGTGCCTTGGTGATGCTGAGTATCCAGCAGAGCTTGCGGAGGTCGCGGATGCGCCGCCAGCGCTGTGGGCGTTGGGCGACAGGGGGCTGTTGACCAAGCCCAAGGTCGCACTGGTGGGTACACGCAACGCATCGTCTCTGGCCGGGCGAATGGCGCGCAAATTGGCCCAAGACCTAGGGGCGGCAGGCGTTGTCACTGTTTCAGGCATGGCGCGCGGCGTCGACACAGCCGTGCATCAAGCCAGCCTAGAGACCGGCACCATTGCGGTGCTCGGTGGTGGCGTCGATGTGATTTATCCGGTTGAAAACACAGCGCTTGGTGACACGATTGCGGCACAAGGGTTGCGTCTGTCTGAGGCACCCATGGGCCATCAACCACAGGCGCGTGACTTCCCAAGGCGCAACCGGATCATCTCGGGGCTTGCGCCCGTTTTGGTCGTGGTTGAGGCCGCTCTCAAATCAGGCTCTATGATCACGGCGCGGGCGGCATTGGATCAAGGGCGCGAGGTTCTTGCCGTACCGGGCCACCCGCTGGATACGCGCACCTCGGGCTGCAACGCGTTGTTGCGCGACGGGGCAACTTTGGTGCGCAGTGCGGAGGATATCCTAGATATACTCGATACAATGACCGCACCGTCTGAGCCCGCGCAAAGTGCGCTGCCGTTCGAGGTCCCGACGGCCACGCACATCATCCCGCCGGATCAAATCATAGCACTTCTGGCAATTACGCCTGTGGCCGAGGATCAACTAGCTCGTGACCTCGGGATGGAGTTGTCTGCCTTTAGCGCGCTGGTCGCACCGCTGGAGCTATCAGGGCAGATATCACGCGCGCCCGGGGGGCTTTTGTCACTTGCTGGTTGATGCTCAATCGTCCGGGCGGGTCAGTTCGAACACTTCGCGGATCACGGCGTAGTCCCGATAGCCCATGCGTGTTAGCGGTTGAAATTGTGTCACGTCGAACCGACCATTAACCACGCAATCGTCCCGCATGTGGACGCCCACGACCTCTCCTATCACCATGACGTTATGCGCGCCCTCAAGGGGGACGATCTGGCGAACCTGACATTCCAACGCGGCGGGGGCATTAGCCACGCGGGCACATGCGATTTCGGAGCATTCGGTTTTCGCCGCACCACTTTTCGCGAATTCATCAATGTCTTTCGTAAAACCCTCGGATGAGATGTTCATCACGTCTCGGTCGCTTTGGGCCACGATGTTCACGCAAAATACACCCGTTTCGCGGATGTTGGCGACACTGTCCTTGGTGCCGTCTTGATCGGGCTTGGCTGAGGTTGATGCGAACATAACCTGAGGGGGTACGTAGGCAATTGCGTTAAAAAACGAGTAGGGTGCGAGGTTGTCTGTGCCATCCGCGCTGCGCGATGAAATCCACCCAATCGGGCGCGGGGCGACGATCGCGTTGAATGGGTTATACGGTAGGCCGTGGCCGTCGGCGGGGCGATAATACATGGCAATCCTCCGGGTTGTTTGCCCCCCAGCTAACCTCATGCTACGCCCCTGACCAGAGGCAGCGAACGGATGACGCGTGGAGTTACGGCAGGAAACCCCCGAGGACCGGTGGGAGGTTGAGGCGCTCTTTGATCTGTGCTTTGCGCCCGGTCGCACGGCACTGTCATCCTATCGCTTGCGCGAGGATGTGGCTCCGGTCGGGGCCCTGTCGCTTGTGGCCGTGGATGACCTGAACATCATTGGCGGCGCGATCCGCTACTGGCCCGTCATGATCGGTGATCATGAGGCCCTTTTGCTGGGTCCTGTCGCGGTACACCCGACCCGACAAGGTGAGGGGCTTGGCGCATTTTTGATCCAAGATTCGCTTGAGCGCGCATGGGCGCTGGGCCATGCCCGCGTGCTGCTGGTAGGGGACGCCGCCTATTATCGGCGGCTTGGATTTTCGGTGCTGACGGGTGTTGAGATGCCGCCGCCAACCAACCCAGACCGAGTTTTGGGGGTTGGCGACTGGGCAGGTGTGACGGGGATTGTTTCGCGCCACCCGTAACGTGCAGCTTGCCGGACACACCGCTTGCGCCCATATTCTGTGCATGAACAATATCATTGTCGCTGATCAAACCCATGCGCGTCTGGCGCGTCTTGCAGCCCGGCACCGTAATGCTCGGGGTGTTGGTATGCAGCTTGTGGGGTTGCTGGGGTCTCAGGCTGAAAATCTGCTGGAACGTCTGCCTGACCCGGTCAAAACGGGGCTTGAGGGCGCGACCGCTCGGGCGCTTGAAAGTGCGATGGATGTCGCGAGCGCAAGTCGCACCGCACGGTTGCCCGATACTTCCGACTGGCTCACCCGCGCGATCACATTGGGCACCGGTGCCGTTGGTGGCTTGGGTGGGTTACCGTCCGCGCTTGCGGAATTGCCCGTAACGACGACCGTTCTTTTGCGCGCCATTCAGGGCATCGCCCAAGAACATGGAATCAACCCCCAAACTCCGGAGGGCAGAGCGGCTTGTTTGCAAGTGTTCGCCGCCGCCGGGCCGCTTGAGGCTGATGACGGCACAGACCTTAGCTTTCTCACACTGCGGTTGACCCTATCGGGTGGCGCGGTCAGCAAGGCGATTGCGGCTGTGGCCCCGCGCTTGTCGTTGGTTTTGGGTCAAAAGCTGGCCGCGCAATCCGTGCCATTGTTGGGGGCAGCGGCCGGGGCCGCGACGAACTATGTGTTCACCAGCTATTACCAAGATATGGCGCGGGTGCAGTTTGGTTTGATGCAGCTGAGCCAGGAAACAGGACGCCCGGTTGAGGCATTGGTGGATGATCTGCGCGCGCTACTGTCCGCGCCACGCGCCCGCTAAATGGCGCACGCGCACACGGTCCTTCACTCGATCAACTATGACGGCGACACGATTTGCGTGGATGTGTTTCGACGCCCTGATGGCACCTTTGGCTTTGAAGAATTTCGCCGCGACCCAGAAGACGGGCGCGGGTGGTTCCCAATCGGACATTATGGCCACGAAACGTTCAGCTCTGTTGAGGCCGCACTTGATGCAGCCACCGCGCATGTTGGCTGGTTCGATGCGAGCCGCCTTACCCCCGGCGCTTGAGCCAATCCATCACGGCAGGACGTACGCTTTGCGCCCCGGATGTGCGGGCGGCGTCAATCACGGCGCGCGCCTCATCCAGATCCGTGCGCCGCAGCAAATGCTTGACCGGGCCGATTGAGGCCGGACGCATCGACAGTTTGCGCAGGCCCATCGCGGCAAAACACATCGCTTCAATCGGGCGACCCGCATCTTCGCCACAGAAACTGACAGGTGTGTTGGTCTCGGCGCAGCGGTCCACGATTTGCTCAATCAGCGATAGGAAGCTGACGTTGAGCGTATCGTAACGCCGCCGCACACGTTCGTTTTCACGATCCGCGGCAAAGAAGAACTGCTTGAGGTCATTGCCCCCGATAGAGATGAAATCGGCCAGTTCAAAGAACCGCCTTGGCGCGAAGGCCATGGACGGGGTTTCGAGCATCGCACCGATCTTGAGGCTTTCGGGTAGAACGTGGTTAAGGCTTTTTTCGCGGTGCATTTCCAGCAAGAGCGCCTCGCGCGCGCTGATAAATTCTTCGAGCTGGGCGATGAAGGGGAACATCACCGTCAGGGGGCGCCCTTCGGCGGCGCGGATCAGCGCCTGAAGCTGCATCCGCATCACGCCGCGTTTATCAAGTCCCACGCGGATCGCCCGCCAGCCCATGGCAGGGTTGGGTTCCTCGGTGGGTTTCATGTAGGGCAGCACCTTGTCGGAGCCGATATCCAGCGTGCGGAACGTGACCTCTTTACCGCCCGCCGCGTCCATCACGCGCTTGTAAAGGCTGGCCAACTCACCACGCTTAGGAACGTTGCTGCGGGTCAGAAATTGCAATTCCGTACGGAAAAGCCCCACGCCCTCGGCCCCAGATGTGGACAAGGATGGCAGGTCGGCCATGAGCCCTGCGTTCATCTGTAGTTCGATGCGGCTGCCGCACTGCGTTTCGGCGGGTTTGTCCCGGATTGAGGCGTAGCGTTCGAGTGCGGCGGCCTGCATTTCCAATTTATCGCGGAAGGCGTTGCGCACGCTGTCGTCGGGGCGCAGGTGAACGATGCCTTGGTCTCCATCCACCAAGACCACGTCATTGTTGAGCGCCTCGGTGGTGATGCCTTTGCAGTTGATCACGAGTGGAATAGCCCAAGCCCGAGCCACGATCGCCGCGTGTGATCCGACAGAGCCTTCCTCTAGGATCACTGCGCTGAGGCCACGGCCATACTCCAACAGTTCAGCCGGCCCAATGTTGCGCGCCACAAGGACTGCGCCGTCGGGCAGGGCCTCGGCGCTGACAGTGGCTTGGCCGGTTAGCTGTCGCAGCAGGCGGTTGGACAGGTCATCCAGATCGGCCAAACGGTCGCGCAGATAGGGATCCGGGACTTGGCCCATTCGGGCACGGGCGGTTGATTGCTCTTTCTCGACGGCGGCTTCGGCCGTGAGGCCAAGGTCAATGTCTTCTTCCATCCGGCGCAGCCACCCGCGCGAGTTGGCAAACATCCGGTACGCCTCGATCACTTCGACCTGCTCTTTGTCGCCTCTGGCGCCTTCGAGCATTTCATCGACCGAAACCCGCAGCACATCAACAGCGGCGCGCAGCCGCTCGAGTTCGGCTTGGGGGTCGTCGGCCACGGGGTTGGTGATCACCACCCGTGGGTTATGCAGGAACACAACGCCCTCGGCCGCGCCTTCTTGTGCGGTGCCACCCCGAAACAAAACCTGACTTTTGTGGCGGGCGCGTAGTGCTTCGCCTTCGCCGACAAATGCGCCCAGCTCGGTCATCTCGGCCAGAACCATCGCCACAACCTCAAGGGCGTAGACTTCATCCTCAGTATAACTGCGCGCGTCCTTGGACTGTACAACCAGAACACCCAGCGTTTCGCCAAGGCGCTGGATCGGCACACCAAGAAAGCTGGAATAAATCTCTTCCCCGGTTTCGGGCATGTAGCGGAAACCGGGTGAGCTAGGGGCGTCGGACGCATTTACGGGGGCGGCACGTTTGGCCACGCGGCCCACAAGGCCTTCGCCCACGCGCATACGGGTGACGTGCACGGCCTCGGCGTTCAAACCCTTGGTCGCGCACAGTTCAAGCGTTTCGGCGTCGCGGTGTAAATAGACCGAGCAAACCTCGGTGCCCATGCTGTCTGCAACCAACGCCGTAATCCGATCAAGCCGCGCCTGACCTTCGCCAGCCTCGGCCATAACGCCTTGCAAACGTTGCAAGAGCCTGCGGCTATCTGAGTCTTTGGTCTGTACCATGTGACCCTCCCTGAGAGGGCACTATGAAGACAAAGCCAGCCCAGTGAAAGGGGCATGAAATGACCCGTGGGCCGAAAATTGCTGTCTGTTGGGTGGTCGGGGGCGAAATGTGTCGCCCCAGTTGAATTTTTAGGCTTTTTCTAACTCGAACGTATCGTGCAGGGCTTGCACGGCAAGCTCCATATACTTGCGATCAATCAGGACCGAGACTTTGATCTCGGATGTGGTGATGACCTTGATGTTCACGTTCTCATCGCTGAGGGCTTTGAACATTTTGGAGGCCACGCCCGCGTGACTGCGCATCCCGATACCAACGACGGACACCTTCGCGACCTCGGTGTCGGCGATCAGATCGTGGAAGTTGATCGAGCCGACCTCACGGGCTTCTTGCATCGCGCGCTCTGCCTTGAGGACCTGATCCACAGGGCAGGAGAACGTCATATCGGTGCGCCCCTCCTCGGAGATGTTCTGAACGATCATGTCGACGTTTACGCCAGCATCAGCCAAGGGGCCAAAGATCGCAGAAGCGATCCCGGGGCGGTCTGCCACCGATACCAGCGTCATCTTTGCCTCGTCGCGCGAATAGGCCACACCGGCCACAACATTGCTTTCCATGATGTCCTCCTCGTCGCACACAAGCGTGCCAGCGTCGTCAGATTGTTCCTCAAAACTGCTCAGAACGCGCAGTTTCACTTTGTAGCGCATCGCCAGCTCAACCGAGCGGGTTTGCAGCACTTTGGCCCCGAGGGACGCGAGCTCGAGCATTTCCTCAAAGGCGATCCGGTCCAGTTTCCGGGCCTTTTTGGTGATGCGCGGGTCGGTGGTATAGACGCCGTCAACGTCAGTATAGATGTCACAGCGTTCCGCGTCGAATGCGGCCGCAAAGGCCACCGCGGTCGTGTCCGAGCCGCCCCGGCCGAGCGTCGTGATCCGGCCCTCGGGGCTGATGCCCTGAAAACCCGCCACAATCGCGACCTTCATGCCTTCGTCGAATTTGGTTGCCAAATTCTCGGTTGGGATTTCTTCGATCCGCGCGCTGGAATGTGCAGAAGTCGTCATTACCGGCACTTGCCAGCCCTGCCATGACCGTGCGGGCACGTCCATTTCTTGCAGAACAAGGGCCATTAACCCGGCGGTGATATTTTCACCCG
Source organism: Thalassobacter stenotrophicus (assembly GCF_001458315.1). Classification (GTDB taxonomy): domain Bacteria; phylum Pseudomonadota; class Alphaproteobacteria; order Rhodobacterales; family Rhodobacteraceae; genus Thalassobacter; species Thalassobacter stenotrophicus. Next base: position 391,527 of record NZ_CYRX01000033.1, read on the forward strand.
ACGACACAACTGCATCGTATTCGCGTGCATCGTGTAGCGGTGAGATTTCATTGACCCAGCCGACCAGTTCGTTGGTTTTGCCGGACATGGCCGACACGATCACGATGACATCATAGCCCTTCGCGACCTCAACGCCGACACGCTTGGCGGCGCGGCGGATACGGTCAAGGTTTGCGACAGACGTGCCGCCGAATTTCATTACGAGGCGTTTACGTTGGCCTGACATTGCTATTCCCGGGACGTGGCTCCTGTTAGCTGGGCCTGTTAGGGGAGGGGGCGTCAAAGGGCAAGGCCTCGACGCGAATAGGGTTGGGTTTTGTGCTGTGGCATGGGCGCATGTTGCCATGTCTACACAGGCTCAGTCGTGCGGAGATCGTTGCTAAAGAGTACGGCCCAAACCCAAAGGAGCGGACCGTACTCATCGTCGTACTGGGCTAATCGTTAACCATAGAAACAACACTAAGCTGCACCAGTTCGAACACATTCTTGCCCGTTTGTGGCGAGAACATGTCAAAATAATGCCACCCATCGATATTTCGGTGCGCAAAGCGTTTGCCGCGCCGGGATCGGCGGATTTAAGCTGGTTTCAGGAGTCTTTGGGCCTCTGTTCGGGCGAATTTGCTCATTTTTTCACCGTGTAGGGCGATAAAGATGCGGACACGCTCAGGGTCACGCTTGCTTAGCTCGCGCAGCCACCACGCTACGGCCTTTTGGATGAACCATTCAGGATTCGTTGCGTAGCGCTCTGCCCAGCCCAAAATTCGTTCCCGAGCTTCCAACTCGGCAGGTTTGGGGTGGGGTTGTTTTGTCCAGGGCAGCGTCATGACCATTGCCGCCCTTTGGGTCCAAAGGTGGTCAGAGGTTGTCCAACCCTCAACCACATCCAGCCGGGCCGGGTCAGCGATTAAGCGGCGTGAGCCTGCACTGGAGACGGCGTCGGCAATGGCCCAGCTGTCAAATTCCGGCACCCACGATTGGATCATATCCCATGCGGGCGTGTCGTCGGGGCGAATGCGGGCTTGGGTCAACAGTTTGGCCGCAGTGATCCGGGCCTCAAATACGTCAGTTTCCCACAATCCTTGCGCAAGGGTCAGCCGATCGCTCAGAGTAAGCGTTTGGCGCCAGTCCTTGGCGTGGGCATCCAGCGTGGCGCTGGGCACGCCCAGATACCGCCGCTCAATCTTGTGGTAAGCGGCCATCTCAACGGCTTTGTCCGCATCGCCCAACTGTTCCAGCGCGACAAGCGCGTCCTGCGGTGTCATTCCACGGTCACCGATTTGGCGAGGTTCCGTGGCTGGTCCACGTCCGTCCCTTTGTGCACCGCTGTGTGATAGGCTAGCAGCTGCGCGGGCACCACATAGACGAGCGGCGCAAAAATGGGGTCAACATCGGGCATCTGTATCGTGGCCCACACGTCATCGCCGGCCTGCGTGATCCCGGCGGCATCAGACACCAGTAGGACCATGCCTTTGCGCGCCATGACCTCCTGCATGTTGGATACGGTCTTGTCGAACAGTGCGTCACGGGGGGCCAAGACGACGACGGGCAGGGTTTCTTCCACCAAGGCGATGGGGCCATGCTTTAGCTCGCCGCTGGCGTAGGCTTCTGCGTGGATATAACTGATTTCCTTCAGCTTCAGCGCGCCTTCATGGGCCATTGGATACATCGACCCGCGCCCAAGAAACAGGATGTCAGAGGCTGTAGCCAGCTTGCGCGATAGGTCTGAGATATGTCCGGACAGGCCGAGGGCTTGGTTGATCAGGCCGGGCACATGGGCAAATTGGCCCACCAGTTCGGCTTCGCGCGCGGCATCAATTGCGCCGCGTTGACGAGCGGCGGTGATGGCGAGCGACATCAGGACTGCCAACTGATTGGTGAACGCCTTGGTGGATGCCACGCCCACCTCAACGCCAGCATGAATGGGAAAGCTCACGTCGCTTTCGCGCGCGATTGAGCTTTCGGGGACGTTCACGACCGACAACACCGATTGCGCCTTGTCTTTGCAGTACCGCAGCGCCGCGAGGGTATCGGCGGTTTCACCGGATTGGCTGACGAAAATCGTGGCGGTACGGGTTTGGATGGGCGGTTCGCGGTAGCGGAATTCGGATGCGATATCGACCTCAACCGGCAGGCGGGCCAATTGTTCAAACCAGTACTTCGCCACGGTGCAGGCGATATGCGCGGTGCCGCAAGCAACCATGATGATCCGGTCGATCCCGGTGAAATCGAATGGCTCTGGCAGGGTGATCGCATTGTTGCTGATATAGGTCTTGAGACAATCGGCCAGCACGGCGGGCTGTTCATGGATTTCTTTGGCCATGAAGTGCTTGTGGCCGCCCTTTTCGACCTGCGTGTGCGCTAGGTTCACCTCACGGATTTCGCGGTTGGCCAAGGTGCCGCTGTGATCGTAGATCGTGGCGCCTGCACGGGTGATCTCGGCGCGGTCGCCTTCCTCTAGGTAGGTGATCCGGTTGGTCATGGGGGCCAGCGCAATCGCGTCGGAGCCGATGAACATTTCTCCGTCGCCGTGACCTATTGCCAAGGGTGAGCCGAGCCGCGCGGCGATCAAAAGGTCTTCTTCACCGTCAAAAATGAAGCACAGCGCAAAGGCGCCCTCAAGGCGGGCGATGGTTGCGGTGGCGGCGTCCTGCGGACCCAAGCCGGTGGCCAGATAGTGCTCGCACAATAGGGCTACGGTTTCAGTGTCGGTTTCCGTCTGAAACGGGACACCCAGCTCGGCCAGCTCGGCGCGCAGCTCCCGGTAGTTTTCGATGATGCCGTTGTGCACCACGGCCACGCGACCTGCGCGGTGCGGGTGTGCGTTGCCCACACTGGGTGCGCCGTGTGTGGCCCAACGGGTGTGCCCAATGCCGACCTTTCCGGCCAGCGGTTCATGCACCAGCTTATCGCTTAGGTTAACCAGCTTGCCGACTTCCCGGCGGCGATCCAGCCGTTTTTCGTGCACGGTGGCAATGCCGGCACTGTCGTAGCCGCGGTATTCCAGCCGTTTGAGCGCCTCAACCAGTTGAGGAGCGGCTTCGTTATTGCTTAGGACGCCGACAATTCCACACATCAGTTCGTGCCTTTCGCTTTGAGCCGTAGGGCAAGGTCGTGCAGTTTGCGCGCAAGCCCGGGCTTTGTTTCCTGCTTGGCGCGGGCCACGGCCAGCGCGCCGTCGGGCACGTCATTCGTGACGACTGATCCGGCGGCGGTCATCGCCTCGATCCCTACGCTGACAGGGGCCACAAGGGCGGTGTTGGTCCCGATAAAGCTGCGCGCGCCGATTTCAGTGCGGTGCTTGTTGACCCCGTCATAGTTGCAGGTGACGGTGCCCGCACCGATGTTTGCCTCTGGCCCAACAGTTGCGTCGCCGACGTAGGACAGGTGATTGACCTTGGCGCCAGTACCGATGCTGGCCTCTTTGATTTCGACGAAATTGCCGATCTTGACGCCGCGGTCCAGCTCTGCGCCGGGGCGCAGGCGGGCGTAGGGGCCAACGACGCAACCGCCTGAGACGTGACACCCCTCTAGGTGGCTGAACGCACGGATATGGGCCCCGGTCTCAACCGTGACCCCGGGGCCGAACACAACATTCGGCTCAATCACAACATCGCGCCCGATGTACGTGTCATGGGCGAAAAAGACCGTTTCGGGTGCGGTGAGCATAGCCCCTTCGTTCAGGGCCTGCGTGCGGGCGGCCGTCTGAAATGTGGCCTCTGCGGCGGCCAGATCGGCGCGGGTGTTGACGCCAAGTGTCTCGGCCTCATCGCAGGTCACGACACGTGCAGTCAGGCCGCGCTTGGTCGCAAGGCCGACGATGTCGGTAAGGTAATACTCACCAGCTGCGTTGTCGTTTCCGACGGCCGCCACCAGATCAAAAAGCAAGGTGCGCGGGGCGCAGACGACGCCTGAATTGCACAGACGCACGGCCAATTCTTCGGGGGTGGCGTCTTTGGCCTCTACGATACGCTCAAGCTGGTCGCCTTGGGTGATCAACCGGCCATAACGGCCCGGATTGGCGGCTTCAAACCCTAGCATCACGATGTCGGCCCCGCTTGCACGGGCGGCAAGCATCGCTTCGAGCGTTTCGGCAGATACAAACGGCGTATCGCCGTACAAAACGATGACGTCCCCGTCAAAATCCGCAAGCGGCGGGCCCGCTTGTGCGACGGCGTGGGCGGTGCCCAATTGCGGCTCCTGCCGGACGGTTTGCGCCTCAGGGTGCGATGCGGCCAGCTCTGCCTCAACCGCTTCGGCTCCGTGACCGGCCACCACGACAATGCGGGCGGGATCAAGCGCCAAACCCGACCCAATTGCATGGCTCAACAGCGGGGCGTGGCCGATTCTGTGCAAGACCTTGGGCAAGTCAGAGTGCATTCGGCTGCCGTGTCCAGCAGCAAGAATGGCGAGAGCTATAGGCATACCTGTAAATCGCTTTTTCTATCATTCGTTAACGTTTCTCTTGTCACATCCCGGCGCGGGGCTGCAAGACAAGCGATGGTCAAATTGCATAACAGAGTGTAACCGCGATGGGCGGGATGCCGCCAATGAAAGGGCAGGGGACAAGATGCAAACGGTTATATTCGATCTCGACGGAACACTTGCGGACACCAGTGGCGACCTCTTGGCGGCGGCGAATGCGGCCTTTGATGCGTTGGGCCACCCCGCCCGGCTTGACCCGGTCGCTGCAGAAGATCAGGCCACCGCGCTGCGCGGCGGGCGCGCGATGCTTCGGCTGGGGTTTGGGCGACACGGTGCCATTGATGAGGCCGCGGTCGATGCGGGCTATCCGGTACTGCTAGAGGCCTATGCCCAAGCGCTGAGCGTGCATACCACCCTTTATCCCGGCGTGATGGACGCGGTTGAGCGGTTGCGCGTTGCGGGCCATCCGGTTGGTATTTGCACCAATAAACCCAGTGGCTTGGCCGAAAGCCTGATGCGAGACTTGGGTGTTCGTGATGCGTTTGGTGCGCTTGTGGGGGCGGACACCCTGCCAGTACGCAAACCTGACCCTGCCCCGTTTCGTCACGCGGTCGAATTGGTGGGCGGCGATCCGGCGCGCGCGGTCCTAATTGGTGACACTGAAACCGACCGGGAAACTGCCCGCGCGGCGGGTGTGCCCAGCGTGCTGGTGACGTTCGGACCCTTGGGGCGCGGTGTTGAGGCGCTCTCTCCCGAGGCGCTTTTGGATCACTACGATGATCTGGACCGGGTTCTTTCGGGCATCTGGACCGACTGAGGGCAATTGACGCAGCCACAATTGCTTCATATCGCTAGGGTATCGCGTGTTTGAGAGGCTGCCATGACCGAGAGTTTTACGGGATCGTTTACTCAGCAGGAACCCATTCCAGAGGCCGGGATCGAAGCCGCGCTAGAGGTGCTGCGTTCGGGTCGTTTGCATCGCTACAACTTGTCTCCGGATGAAATCGGTGAAGTCGGCCTGTTGGAGGAGGAATTCGCCGCCTCTGTCGGGGCGAAATACGCGCTGGCCGTTGCCTCGGGTGGTTATGCCATGGGCTGCGCGTTGCGCGCGCTGGGCGTCGGTCCCGGTGATAAGGTTTTGACCAATGCCTTCACGCTGGCCCCGGTGCCGGGCGCCATTGCGAGCGTCAATGCTGAGCCGGTTTTGGTCGAAATCACATCGGAGCTTGTGCTCGATCTAAACGACCTTGAGGCGAAGGCGAAATCTTCCGGCGCGCGCGTCCTAATGCTGAGCCACATGCGCGGGCACTTGGTCGATATGGAGGCGTTGGTGGCGGTTTGTAACCGGTTGGGCGTCACGATCATTGAGGATTGCGCACACACGATGGGGGCGGCGTGGAACGGCAAAGCCTCCGGCACGTTCGGTGCAGTCGGCTGTTTTTCGATGCAAACCTATAAACACATCAACTCTGGCGAGGGCGGGCTGATCGTCACGGATGACCCAGAGCTTGCGGCGCGGATGATCCTGCTGTCGGGCAGCTACATGTTATATGAACGCCACGGCGCGCGCCCACCGATGGAGGCGTTTGAGGATGCTCGTTTTGTGATGCCCAACGTGTCAGGCCGGATGGATCACCTGCGAGCGGCGATCTTGCGTCCGCAATTGGCGGACCTGCCGCGGCAGGTGGCGCGATGGGCCGAGCGGTATCAGACGCTTGAAGCGGGGCTTGCCCAAACACCCGGCCTACACGTGGCGCCCCGCCCAGATGCAGAGACTTATGTGGGCTCTAGCTTTCAATTCACTTTGCCCGGCGCTTCGGCCGATCACATTCGTGATTTCGTGGCACGCTGTGCCGCGCGCGGTGTTGAGCTGAAATGGTTCGGGGCGGATGCGCCCGTGGGCTTTACGTCGCGCCACAGCCATTGGGGCTATGTCAGCCCGCAGCAATTACCCAACACGGATCGTATCCTGTCAGGGCTGTTGGATATGCGCGTACCCTTGACGTTCAGGGTCGAAGATTGCGCGTTGATCGCGCGGATCATTGATGCCGAGGCACGGGTGCCTGCATCCGTGGCCGCTGAGTAAAACGTGCCGCGTTGGTGGATATTTGCGCCCATTGCGGCGTTCTTCGGGCTGATTGGCGTTATGGCTTTGCTCTATGGCAAAGATATCGCGGAGCTGTCCGAGACCGAAGTCATTACCCACTACGCCGAGCGCTATGTGGTTGAGAGCGACAATCCAAATGCGCGCATGACGGACTGCCACGCGGTTCCCGGTGCGGACAATGTTTGGATCATCGTGCGTTGTGCGGGGCATGAATATGCGGTGAACCGCTTTGGCGGGCTGATCGAATACACGCCGCTGTCGCAACTGCCGCCCAGCACCTAGCGCGCCTTGCGCAGAACATGCGCAACACCCTTGATGCCTGCGCGATACTGGGCACTGTAGGGGCACCTTTTTAGTACACTTATTAACGTATGGATTTTGATATGTCTGATTTCACGGATCTTATTGATTGGTATCGACCTGTTGGCGGCATTCGGTACCGCACGATCAAACCTGTCCCGTGGGAAATCGGCGCCAAGGGATCGGGCCTGCGGATCGTTGTGCCGGTCGATTATGAGTTCGACGTCTCAATCCCTTGGTTCCTGCGTTGGCTGTTTGATCCCCATGATGCGCGCTATCTCAAGGCGGGGGCGCTGCACGATTATGCCCTGCATGTCCTCAGCTGGTCACGGGTTGCGGCCGCTGCCTCCTTTTCAGAGGCGCTGAGCGCGGACGACGTAAAGCTATGGCGCAGATTGCCCATGGTGCTCAGCGTAATCGTCTACAAATTCGACTGAGTCGTCACCGGACGATCCATGGCGCGGATCAGGCTGGCAAAGGCCACCGTCCAAGCCTGCGTCAGGACGCCGCCCCTGCAAAATCCAAAAATTCCCGCCTGCGTTGCAAATCAGGCGGGTACTGCGACGCTGCGCCGATTGACCCCCCGGGTCATGGGGACTAGATACCCCTCCAAGGTGCCTTTCGCATGAACGACCGAAACGAAGGAGGCCCACGTGGACGCGCTACTTTCGGAATACTTGCCTATCTTGATGTTTATCGGTGTGGCTGTCGGCCTCGGCCTTGTGCTGATGTTGTCGGCGCTGATCGTTGCTGTGCGCAACCCCGATCCCGAGAAACTCTCTGCTTATGAGTGTGGTTTCAACGCCTTTGATGACGCGCGGATGAAGTTCGACGTGCGGTTCTACCTCGTGGCGATCTTGTTCATCATTTTTGACCTCGAAATCGCATTCCTGTTCCCGTGGGCCGTGGCCTTTGGGGATATGAGCATGGCGGCCTTCTGGTCCATGATGGTGTTCTTGGCCGTTTTGACCGTGGGCTTTGCTTATGAGTGGAAAAAGGGAGCCCTCGAATGGGAGTGATGACAGGCGCACACACGGCCGGACCCGACAAGGAACAGGCCACCGCTCTTATCAATCAGGAGTTGCAGGACAAAGGGTTCCTCGTCACCTCCACGGATGATCTGATCAACTGGGCGCGCACTGGTTCGCTGCACTGGATGACCTTTGGGTTGGCCTGCTGCGCCGTTGAGATGATGCACACCGCGATGCCGCGCTACGACATGGAGCGGTTCGGCACCGCGCCGCGTGCGTCCCCGCGTCAGTCGGACCTGATGATTGTGGCCGGTACGCTGACCAACAAAATGGCGCCCGCGCTGCGCAAGGTCTACGATCAGATGCCAGAGCCGCGCTATGTGTTGTCGATGGGGTCCTGTGCGAACGGTGGCGGCTATTATCACTACAGCTATTCGGTTGTGCGCGGGTGTGATCGGATCGTTCCGGTCGATCTGTATGTGCCCGGTTGCCCGCCCACGGCAGAGGCGCTGCTGTATGGTCTGTTGCAGCTGCAACGCAAAATCCGCCGCACTGGCACGATCACGAGGTAGGCTATGTCTGACGCACTCCAACAGGCTGCGCATCAGGCGCTTTTGGACTTGGCGGACCATATTTCGGCCAAGCAACCCGATGCCGTATCCAGCCACACTGTGACCCACGGTGAGTTGACAGTTGAGGTCTCGCCCTCGGCCATCGTGGATTTCGTGGATTTTCTGAAGTCCGACGCGACCTGCCGGTTCAGCAGCTTGGTGGATATCACTGGCGTGGATTATCCCGGCGAAGAGCGTCGCTTTGTGGTCGTCTACCACTTTTTGTCGATGTACCAAAACCAGCGTATCCGGGTCAAAGCGGCGATCCGCGAAGAGGAAATCATCCCTTCGATCGTATCGGTTTATCCGGCGGCCAATTGGTTTGAGCGTGAAGTGTTCGACATGTACGGCGTGCTGTTTTCCGGTCACCCGGACCTGCGCCGTATCCTGACGGATTATGGGTTCCGTGGCTATCCGCTGCGCAAAGACTTCCCCACCACGGGCTACACCGAGGTGCGCTACGATGAGGTTCAAAAACGCGTGGTCTATGAGCCCGTGAACCTGACCCAAGAATACCGCCAATTCGATTTCATGTCCCCGTGGGAGGGTGCGGAATACATCCTGCCCGGTGACGACAAAGCGGAAGAGAAGGCCTAATATGATGGACGGCACGAACTTCGACGACGCCCTCACGGGCGAGCAAAAAATCCGGAACTTTAACATCAACTTCGGGCCTCAGCACCCGGCTGCCCACGGCGTGTTGCGGCTGGTGCTAGAGCTGGATGGTGAGATCGTGGAGCGGTGTGACCCGCACATCGGCCTGTTGCACCGTGGCACCGAAAAGCTGATGGAAAGCCGCACGTATCTGCAAAACTTGCCTTACTTCGATCGCCTCGACTACGTGGCGCCGATGAACCAAGAGCACGCTTGGTGTCTGGCCATTGAAAAGCTGACAGGTGTCGAAGTGCCCCGTCGTGGCTCTTTGATCCGGGTTCTGTACTGTGAGATCGGGCGCATTCTGAACCACATCCTAAATGTGACCACACAGGCCATGGACGTTGGCGCGCTGACGCCGCCGCTGTGGGGCTTTGAGGAACGCGAAAAGCTGATGTGCTTTTATGAGCGGGCTTGCGGCGCACGTTTGCACGCCGCGTACTTCCGCCCCGGCGGTGTTCATCAGGACCTGCCTGATGATCTGCTGGATGATATCGAAGAATGGGCGCATTTCTTTCCCAAGGTCATGGATGACATCGACGGCCTGCTGACGGAAAACCGTATCTTCAAACAGCGTAACGTAGATATCGCCATCGTGACCGAGGAAGAAGTCACCGATTGGGGCTTTTCGGGTGTGATGGCGCGGGGCTCTGGCCTTGCGTGGGATTTGCGTCGTGCGCAGCCCTATGAGTGCTACTCCGAGTTTGATTTCGACATCCCAATCGGCAAAAGCGGCGATTGCTACGACCGCTATTTGGTCCGCATGCAAGAGATGCGCGAAAGCCTGAAGATCATCCTGCAAGCCATCGCCAAGCTGCGCGAATGCCCCGGTGATGTGCTGGCCCGTGGGAAAATCACGCCGCCCAAGCGTTCGGACATGAAAACCTCGATGGAAAGCCTGATCCACCACTTCAAGCTTTACACCGAAGGTTTCCACGTGCCCGCAGGTGAGGTCTATGCCGCCGTTGAGGCCCCGAAGGGTGAATTCGGCGTTTATCTCGTGGCGGATGGAACCAACAAACCCTATCGCTCCAAAATTCGGGCGCCCGGGTTTTTGCACCTTCAAGCGATGGATCACGTCGCCAAAGGCCACCAACTTGCAGACGTTGCAGCCATCATCGGCACCATGGATGTGGTGTTCGGAGAGATCGACCGCTAGCGACGCGCCCCGACCATTGGGCTAGCCAGAAACAAGAACGAGACCGACCACATGCTCCGCCGCCTGCACAAAGACCAACCTGAGAGTTTCGCCTTCACGCCGGATAACCACGCGTGGGCCGAAGCCCAGATCAAGAAATACCCCGAGGGTCGTCAGGCTTCGGCGATTATTCCGCTGTTGTGGCGCGCGCAGGAGCAGGAGGGCTGGTTAAGCCGTCCCGCGATTGAACATGTCGCGGCGATGCTGGATCTGGCCTACATCCGGGCGCTTGAGGTTGCGACGTTCTATTTCATGTTCCAGCTACAGCCGGTGGGCGCGGTGGCGCATATTCAGATTTGTGGCACGACCTCGTGCATGATCTGTGGCGCAGAGGATCTGGTCGCGGTCTGTAAGGACAAGATCGCAAAGGCCCCGCATGTGATCTCGGACGATGGAAAGCTGTCGTGGGAAGAGGTTGAATGCCTTGGGTCCTGCGCAAACGCGCCCATGGCCCAGATCGGCAAGGATTATTACGAAGACCTTACGGCCGAAAAGTTCGCGACCATCTTGGATGAGCTGCGCGCTGGTCGTGTGCCGACCCCGGGTCCGCAGAATGGTCGCTACGGCTCTGAGCCGTTGGGCGGTTTGACCAGCCTCAAATCCTATGAGGCGGGTAAGGCTGCGGGCAACGCGTCTGTACAACTGGCCACCGACATTGGCGATACCGTGAAACGGATCGACGGAACCGAGGTGCCTTTGTTGACGCCGTGGATCCATGATGGCGCGGCCAACACGTCCGCAAAGCCAGCCGCGCCGAAAAAGGCGCAAAAAGCCGCCGACACGGCGACACCGGGCACCAAACCTGCTGGCCTGACGGCCGCGCGGGACGGCAAGGCCGACGATCTTAAGCTGATCAAAGGCGTTGGGCCCAAGCTGGAAACGCTCATCAACTCCCTCGGGTTTTATCATTTTGACCAGATCGCAGCGTGGTCCGAGGATGAGATCGCATGGGTCGATCAGAACCTCGAGGGCTTCAAAGGTCGGGTCACTCGGGACACTTGGGTTGCCCAAGCCAAGGCGCTTGCCGCCGGAGGGGAGACAGAAATCGCATCTCGCGTTAAGAAGGGGGACGCCAACGAATAAGGCGCTTTTAACGGGGAGAAGTTAATAATGGAAAAATCATCTAGCAAATTGACCTGCGCGATCACCTGTTGGGGGATTGCTGCGTTATTTGGTGTGGTCGTTGCGGCCGTTTTGATTTCCATGAGCGGATGGATGTTTTTGCAAGGCGCCTTCATGGGCGCCGTCGGTTTTGTGGTTCTTGGGGTGCTGTTGTCGCTGACGTTGTGCCGAGACCTGCCGCACCTGTCTGAGGTTCGCGCCGTGAGCAGCGCGCCTGCGCCAACAGCAGCACCTGATGCGCCATCGGCCGCCCGCACATCCGCGACAGCGGCAGCCGCCGCCGCGATGGACACGGCAACCGCGGATGCAACCGACGACGTCGCGGCACCTGCGCCTGCCCCTAAGAAAGCGGCCCCGGCACCTACGCCTGCGCCAAAACCCGCGCCAGCCAAACCAGCAGCGGCGGAAGGCGAAGGTACCAAGCCCGCGGCCTTGGCAGCAGCCCGCGCGGGCGGTGCAGATGATTTGAAACGTATCAAAGGGGTCGGCCCAAAATTGGAGCAGACCTGCAATAGCCTTGGGTTTTACCATTTCGATCAAATCGCGGCATGGACCGCAGATGAGGTCGCTTGGGTGGATCAAAACCTTGTTGGCTTTAAGGGCCGCGTGAGCCGTGATGATTGGGTCGCGCAGGCCAAGCTTTTGGCGTCCGGAGGGGAGACTGAGTTCTCCAAGAAGGTCGACAAAGGCGATGTATACTGAGGTGTAAATGGCACCTCGCAACACGGACGCCTCCGTCCGCACGGCCAAACAGGCTAAACTGGTCGCTATCGTGCTTGTCGCCACGATGGTGCTCTGGATGGGGGCGAATTTCATTGGCGCGCAGGTGGGGATATCGACCCGCTTTGCGTTGCTGTTTGATCTGGCGGCGCTGGGGGCCTTTATCTGGGCCCTTATCGTGACGATTGGCATCTGGCGTGCGCGCCAGAACGAAAAGGACTAGGACATGCTGCAAGATCAGGACCGGATCTTCACCAACCTTTACGGAATGCACGACCGCACCCTAGCGGGCGCGCAACAGCGCGGCCATTGGGACGGGACCAAGGATCTGATCGGTTTGGGCCGTGACAAGATCGTCGAAATCATGAAGGCGTCGGGCCTGCGTGGCCGTGGCGGCGCGGGCTTTCCTACTGGGCTTAAGTGGTCCTTTATGCCCAAGGAAAGTGACGGCCGTCCTGCGTACCTTGTCGTCAATGCGGACGAGTCCGAGCCGGGCACCTGCAAAGACCGGGAGATCATGCGCCACGATCCCCACACCCTGATCGAAGGGTGCCTGATCGCGTCTTTCGCGATGAATGCGCATGCCTGCTACATCTACATCCGGGGCGAATATATCCGCGAAAAAGAGGCGCTTCAGGCCGCTATCGATGAGGCCTATGCCGCGGGTCTGGTCGGTCCGAACGCGTGCAAATCCGGTTGGGACTTTGAGATATACCTGCACCACGGGGCAGGGGCCTACATCTGCGGCGAAGAAACTGCGCTGATCGAGAGCCTTGAGGGCAAAAAGGGCATGCCCCGCATGAAGCCGCCGTTTCCTGCGGGTGCGGGTCTTTATGGCTGCCCCACGACGGTGAATAACGTCGAATCCATCGCCGTTGTGCCGACCATCCTGCGCCGTGGCGCTGAGTGGTTTTCCCAGTTCGGTCGCCCCAACAACGCTGGCACCAAGCTGTTTGCGATCTCGGGCCATGTGAACAACCCCTGTGTCGTCGAAGAAGCCATGTCGATTAGTTTTGAGGAACTGATCGAGACCCATTGCGGCGGTATTCGTGGCGGTTGGGATAACCTCAAGGCCGTGATCCCCGGCGGATCCTCGGTGCCCTGTATCCGCGGCGAAAACATGCGCGACGCGATCATGGATTTTGACTACCTGCGTGAGCAACGCTCGGGCCTTGGGACTGCGGCGATCATCGTGATGGATAATTCCACCGATATCATCAAGGCGATCTGGCGGCTTTCGAAGTTCTATAAACACGAAAGCTGTGGCCAATGTACGCCCTGCCGTGAAGGCACGGGGTGGATGATGCGGGTCATGGACCGGTTGGTCCGAGGCGAAGCTGAGGTTGAGGAAATCGATATGCTGTTGGACGTGACCAAGCAGGTCGAAGGCCACACGATCTGTGCCCTTGGTGATGCGGCCGCGTGGCCCATCCAAGGCCTGATCCGCAACTTCCGGGATGAGATCGAAGATCGCATCATCGCCCAGAAAAAGGGCCGCGTTAGTGCGGTAGCCGCAGAATGATCCGTGCCTCTCTCCTCCTGTGTTGCCTCGCGACACCCGCGTTTGCGGCTGAAAAAGTCCCTGCGCCCACGTATTTCGTGTCCACGGTCATGGAAACCTCGACCGCTCAGATGCTGGCCGTTCGATGTTCGACCTTGTCGATCCATCTGGGCAAAGCCGCGCTGCGCAGCGAAAGCGTGTTGGTGCAACTGACGAAGGACGGGTTTGAGCCTTCGAACCTTGAGGACCAGATGCAAGACCCCTCTGCCGACGTGGCAGTGTTGCAGGATGCCTTTGTGGCCAAGCATAACCTGCGTGGCACGGTGACCGAAGATCAGATTTGTGCCGCGGGCCAGATCGAAATCGCCGAAGGCACCGGCATTGGTGAGCTGTTGTTGGGTGTTGCTCAATGATCCGCGCACTGGTGATCGCCTTTTTGGTCGCAAGCCTGTCCGGCTGTGGCTGGTTCGGCATTGGCCAAGACCGCGCGCTGCGCTCAGAGCGGGTGTTGTTTGACGGCATCCGGTTCCGTACCGACGTAGACAGCACCAGCCAAGACCGCCGCGACTTTACCGTCGATGTCCGGGGTGCGTCGCGCAGCTTGGCGGGCGCCCAAGAGGCGGGTGAGTTCGAAGCGGTTAAGTATTGCCTCGGCGTGTTCGGCGGATCGGATATCGCCTGGACACAATCCCCGTACCAAGAGCTTGAGGCCTTGGAATTAGGGGCGAATGACACATTGACGATTGCAGGGCGCTGCACCAAACGCTGAGCCCAAGCCAGCGCCGCCAGACACGGCGCGCGAAGTATGATGAAGGACGACGAAAATGAGCGACCTTAGGAAAGTGAACATCGACGGCCATGAGGTCGAAGTCGACGGTGCCATGACCCTGATCCAAGCCTGTGAAGAGGCCGGGATCGAGGTGCCGCGGTTCTGCTATCACGAGCGTCTTTCCATCGCGGGCAACTGCCGGATGTGTTTGGTTGAGGTCGTTGGCGGCCCGCCCAAACCTGCGGCCTCCTGCGCGATGCAGGTCCGCGATTTACGCCCCGGCCCCGAAGGTCAGGCCCCCGTCGTCAAAACCAACTCCCCGATGGTCAAAAAGGCCCGTGAAGGGGTGATGGAGTTTCTGCTCATCAACCACCCACTGGATTGCCCTATCTGTGATCAGGGCGGTGAGTGTGACCTGCAAGACCAAGCCATGGCGTATGGCGTTGATTTCTCCCGCTTCCGGGAACCAAAGCGCGCCACGGAAGACTTGGATCTCGGCCCATTGGTCGAAACCCACATGACGCGCTGCATTTCTTGCACCCGTTGCGTGCGCTTCACGACCGAGGTCGCGGGCATCCACCAGATGGGCCAGACGGGACGCGGCGAAGATGCCGAGATTACCTCTTATCTAGGTGAGACGTTGAACTCGAACATGCAGGGCAACATCATCGACCTGTGCCCCGTGGGTGCGTTGGTGTCGAAGCCCTATGCCTTTACGGCTCGCCCTTGGGAACTGACCAAGACCGAGAGCATCGACGTGATGGACGCGCTTGGCTCAAACATTCGGGTTGATACCAAGGGTCGTGAAGTTATGCGGTTCCTGCCGCGCAACCACGACGGCGTGAACGAGGAATGGATTTCCGACAAAACGCGGTTCGTGTGGGATGGTCTGCGTCGCCAGCGTCTGGACAAGCCCTACGTGCGTATCGACGGCAAGCTCAAGCCCGCCAGCTGGGGTGAAGCGCTTCAAGCCGCCGCCAAGGCGATCAAGGGTGCGCGCAAAGTTGCCGGTGTTGTGGGTGATTTGGCCCCAACCGAGGCGGCCTTTGCGCTTAAGGCACTGGTTGAAGGCCACGGTGGTGCGGTCGAGTGTCGTGCCGATGGTGCGAAGTTGCCGTCTGGCAACCGCTCTGGCTATGTCGGGACCGCGTCGATCGAAGATATCGACACGGCAGAAGCGATCATGCTTATCGGCTGCAACCCGCGCGATGAGGCGCCTGTGCTGAACGCGCGTCTGCGCAAGGCGTGGTCGCGGGGCGCAAACGTGGGCGTCGTTGGGCCAGAGGTCGATTTGACCTTTGATCACGCGCATCTGGGCACTGGGCCCGCCGCTTTGACGGAGCTGCTGGCAAAAGATCATTCTGATGTCGCTGACAAGCCATCGTTGATCATTGTCGGCCAAGGCGCTTTGGCGCGCGAAGACGGTGCGGCGGTTTTGGCTGCGGCTCAGGCTTTGGCGGATGCGACCAAATCCAAATTCTTGGTTCTTCATACCGCAGCGGGCCGTGTTGGTGCGATGGATGTCGGCGCGACCACGGATGGTGGCATCACGGCGGCGCTGGATGGCGCTGATGTGGTGTACAACCTTGGCGCGGATGAGGGTGATATCCCCGCCGGGCCGTTCGTGATTTACCAAGGTTCCCACGGGGACCGAGGCGCGCACCGTGCAGACGTGATCCTGCCCGCGGCTGCCTACACCGAGGAAAACGGCCTGTTCGTGAATACCGAAGGCCGCCCACAACTGGCGATGCGCGCGAGCTTCGCCCCCGGTGAGGCCAAGGAAAACTGGGCGATCCTGCGGGCGTTGTCGGGTGAACTGGGCGCGCCATTGCCCTATGACAGCCTTGCGCAATTGCGTCAGGCCTTGGTCAAGGCGGTGCCGCACCTCAAGAAAATCGACGAAGTTGCGCAAAACGAATGGACACGGGAGGCCGAAGGCAAAATGACCGACGCGCCGTTCGCGCGTGCAATTTCGGAGCATTACCTGACCAACCCGATCGCGCGGGCAAGCCAGTTGATGGGCGAACTCGCGGCCAACGCCAAAGCGCGCCAAGACGCGCCCATGGCTGCGGAGTAACAAACGATGGCGGTGGGCCTTAGACCGGCCCTTGTCTGCGGTGCCATGGCCCTTGGGGCCTGCACGCCACAGACGCCGCCCACACAAGATACCTTTAGGCCCGTGTACATCGGGCTTGAGACACGCAAACTGGACAACGACCTCGTGAATTTCCTTGTTGAGATGAAAGGCGCGCGCACGGGCGCAGACGTCGCGGAATACGCAAAGTGCGCAGCTGCACAATATGCGTTGATCCGGGGCTTCGGTTTTGCGCGTCACGTCCGCACATCTGTGGACAACAAGGGTGGAATCTGGAGCGGCGATGCGGTTTACACCGTCTCACCGGCGCTCCCGCAGGGCGTACGAACGATTGATGCTGAGGTTGTGGTGGAAAACTGCCGCGATCAGGGCATTCCGACGGTATAGGGACGACTAGAGATGGCTGAATTCTTCACCACACCCGCCGGCATTGCGGTGCTGATCTTGGCTCAGACCCTTGCGGTTGTGGGCTTTGTGATGGTTTCACTCATTTTCCTCGTCTACGGCGACCGGAAAATCTGGGCCGCTGTGCAGATGCGCAAGGGTCCGAACGTCGTTGGCCCGTTTGGGTTGCTCCAGATTATCGCGGATTTCCTGAAATACGTCGTCAAAGAAGTCGTCATCCCCTCGGGCGCTGACCGCACGTTGTTCATGCTGGCGCCGATGATCACATTCGTCCTCGCACTGATCGCGTGGGCGGTGATCCCGTTCAACACGGGTTGGGCGGTTGCTGACATTAACGTGGCCGTTTTGTACGTTTTCGCTGTTTCGTCGCTGGAGGTTTACGGCGTGATTGTTGGTGGCTGGGCGTCGAACTCGAAATACCCCTTCCTTGGCTCGCTGCGCTCTGCGGCGCAGATGATTTCCTATGAGGTGTCCATCGGCCTGATTATCATCGGGGTGATTATCTCGACGGGTTCGTTGAACTTCGGCTCGATCGTTGCGGCCCAAGACACTGACTACGGGTTCTTTGGGTGGTACTGGCTGCCGCACCTGCCGATGGTGTTCTTGTTCTTTATCTCGGCCCTGGCTGAAACCAACCGCCCTCCGTTCGACCTTCCGGAGGCTGAGTCCGAGCTGGTCGCAGGCTACCAGGTTGAATACTCGTCCACGCCGTTCCTGTTGTACATGGCGGGTGAGTACATGGCGATCTTCCTGATGTGCGCGCTGATCTCGCTGCTGTTCTTTGGTGGTTGGTTGTCGCCCTTCCCATTCCTGCCTGACAGCCCGCTGTGGATGGTCGCGAAAATGGGCTTCTTCTTCTTTATCTTTGCGATGGTGAAGGCCATCGTACCCCGCTACCGCTACGACCAATTGATGCGCATCGGTTGGAAGGTCTTCTTGCCGATGTCCCTCGCGTGGGTTGTGGTTGTGGCGTTCCTTGCAAAATTCGAAGTGCTTGGCGGCTTTTGGGCCCGCTGGGCCGTGGGAGCATAGGACATGACGCAGATCGACTACGGACGGGCCGCGAAGTACTTTTTGCTGGCCGACATCTTCAAGGGCTTCAAGCTGGGAATGAAATACTTCCTCGCGCCGAAGGCTACGGTGAATTACCCGCACGAAAAGGGCCCCATCAGCCCGCGCTTTCGGGGTGAACACGCGCTGCGCCGGTACCCCAACGGCGAAGAACGCTGCATCGCCTGTAAACTTTGCGAAGCCGTGTGCCCGGCTCAGGCCATTACAATCGACGCCGAGCCGCGCGAAGACGGCTCACGCCGGACGACGCGCTATGACATCGACATGACCAAATGCATCTACTGCGGTTTCTGCCAAGAAGCCTGTCCTGTGGATGCAATCGTAGAAGGGCCGAACTTTGAGTTCGCCACCGAGACCCGCGAAGAACTGTTCTATGACAAGGACAAGCTTCTGGAAAACGGGGACCGCTGGGAAGCCCTCATCGCCCGCAACCTTGAAATGGACGCGCCGTACCGATGATTGATCCCAAGAACCCATTCGCCGCTTTCCTTGAGCAAAGCCAAGCTATGGCCAAGGCGCTGAACCCCGCGCTGGAACATTTTACGCCTCAGGGCTTTGAAAAGCTGTGGCCCACGATGCCCGCCGAAATGATGGAAGCCACCATTGGCAAGGGCGCCAACCCCGAAGGGTTGGATGCGAAGACCAAGCTGTTGCTGACGTTGGCCGGGCTGACGGTGCACGGTGCGCAAGCAGAGGCGCAGGTGCGCCTGACTGTGCGCCACGCCAAAGAGGCAGGGGCAACCCATCAAGAGATCGCCGAAACCATCGGCATGATGGCCATGTTCGGCGGCGTGCCTGCGATGAACAAAGCGATGGAACTGGCGACGTCTGTTCTGGACGGGTCCGAGGAGTAAGCCCTGTGTCGATTGCTGAGATCACTTTCTACCTCTTTGCCATCACAACCGTGACGGCGGGGCTTTTTGTCGTCGTGGCGCGCAACCCTGTGCACTCGGTCCTGTGGTTGATCCTGACGTTCCTGTCTACGGCGGGCCTGTTCGTGCTAGTCGGGGCGGAGTTTGTGGCGATGCTGCTGGTCATCGTCTACGTCGGTGCTGTCGCGGTGTTGTTCTTGTTCGTTGTGATGATGCTGGACATCGATTTTGCTGCTCTCAAGGCTGAAATGGCCAAATACGTGCCGCTTGCGGGTTTGATCGGTGTCGTCTTGCTGATGCAACTCGCGCTGGCGTTTGGCGTTTGGGAAACTGCGGACGGCGTGTCTACGGCTGCAAACCTTGGTGCGATTGAACGCGGTGAGATGGAGAATACGGCAGCCTTGGGTATGATCCTCTATGATCAATACTTCTTGCTGTTCCAACTGTCGGGTTTGATCCTGCTCGTAGCTATGATCGGGGCGATCCTTTTGACCCTGCGCCACCGTCAAGACATCAAACGCCAGAACGTTCTGGCCCAAATGTACCGCGATCCAGCCAAGACCATGGAAATCAAAGACGTCAAACCGGGGCAGGGGCTGTAATCTTGTTCCGTTTGGCCTCCATATCGTTTGCCCTGGCTGCGCCTGCGGCAGCCTTGGACCTTGGTCAGTGTACGCGCACGACCCATGTTTCCCATGGTGGTGAGGCTGAGCATCGTGACCTCGGCGCAGGTCGCGTCGGATGGGCCGAGTGGTGGAGCCAAGAAGGCGTCTATGTGGATGCCTACGTTGCGGATTGCGGCACGGCGCGGGTTCTGATCACCCGTCTGCGTGAAGAAAACGTTGGCGCGCGGCAGTTTGATCGCCGGGATGCGGGCCAAAAGATTATTGAGCGTCATACGCGTCGGCATCCCTCGCTGTTCTCGCTTGAAGGATTGGCGGACGATTTGGCCAACACCGGTGAGGACACGCAGCTGTCCGACATGAAAACAGAGCCCTGCGCCTGCGCGAGCCTCTATCCCAATATGCGAGGGGCCATGATGCCCTTCGTTCTGAACTAGCAGACAGTTTTTCGTGAAAAACTGTTCGCCCTAAAATCTTTCAAAAGATTTTTTGGGCATGAGTAAGACCACCGGGCCGCAAAGGCCCACAATGAAGACAAGGGGCCAACGCGCTCCGGAGGGACGACATGATCGGCTTGGAACATTACCTCACGGTGGCGGCAGCGCTTTTCGTGATCGGGATTTTCGGCATCTTTCTGAACCGCAAGAACGTCATCATTATCCTGATGAGCGTTGAGTTGATGCTGCTTGCGGTCAACATCAACCTCGTGGCGTTTTCTGCGTTTTTGGGCGACCTCACGGGGCAAGTGTTTACGCTGTTCGTTCTGACAGTAGCCGCCGCTGAGGCCGCAATTGGCCTTGCGATCCTTGTCTGCTTCTTCCGTAACCGTGGGACAATCGCGGTCGAAGATGTCAACGTGATGAAGGGCTAAGATCATGGAAACGATTATCCTATTTGCGCCCCTCGTTGGCGCCCTGATCTGTGGCTTTGGCTATAAGTGGATCGGTGAAACACTGGCGATGTGGGTTGCCACGGGCTTTTTGTTCCTTGCGGCGATCTTGTCTTGGGTCGTGTTTGTAACGTTCGACGCATCTGCGCATGACGGTGGGTTCTACACGGTAACGATCCTGCGCTGGATCGAAAGCGGCAGCCTCGCGACGGATTGGGCGATCCGGATGGACGCGCTGACGGCGACGATGTTGATTGTCGTAACAACTGTATCTGCGCTCGTGCACCTATATTCCTTTGGGTACATGGACCACGATCCGCAGTGGCGCGATGGCGAAAGCTATAAGCCGCGCTTCTTTGCGTATCTGTCGTTTTTTACCTTTGCGATGCTCATGCTCGTGACGGCGGATAACCTGATCCAAATGTTCTTTGGTTGGGAAGGCGTGGGCGTCGCCTCCTACCTTTTGATTGGGTTCTACTGGCGTAAGCCTTCGGCGTCTGCTGCCGCGATGAAGGCCTTTGTGGTCAACCGCGTGGGTGACTTCGGTTTTGCGCTTGGGATCTTCGGGATCTTTTTGCTGACCGACAGTGTCGAGTTCGCGGTGATCTTCGAAAAGATGCCCGAGCTGGCCGATACAACCGTCCGCTTTTTGTGGTCCGACTGGAATGCGGCCAACTTGATCGCGTTCTTGTTGTTCATCGGCGCGATGGGGAAATCGGCACAGTTGCTTTTGCACACATGGTTGCCCGACGCGATGGAAGGCCCGACGCCCGTGTCGGCCCTGATCCACGCCGCGACAATGGTAACGGCGGGTGTGTTCCTTGTCTGCCGCATGTCCCCCCTGATGGAATTCGCGCCCCAAGCGATGGAGTTTGTGGTGTTCCTCGGGGCGACCACAGCCTTTTTCGCCGCGACCGTGGGTCTTGTGCAAAACGACATCAAGCGCGTGATCGCCTATTCGACGTGTTCCCAGCTTGGCTACATGTTCGTGGCGGCGGGGCTTGGCGTTTATTCGGTGGCGATGTTCCATTTGCTTACCCACGCGTTCTTTAAGGCGATGCTGTTCTTGGGTGCGGGCTCCGTGATCCACGCAATGCACCACGAACAAGACATGCGGAACTATGGCGGTCTGCGTAAGAAAATCCCCCTGACTTTCTGGGCGATGATGATCGGTACATTGGCCATTACAGGTGTCGGTATTCCGCTTTTGTACGTGGGCTTTCCGGTTGGCTTCGCGGGCTTTGTCTCCAAGGACGCCATCATCGAGAGCGCATATGCAGGCACCGCGGGGGGCTACGCCTTCTGGATGCTGGTCGTCGCAGCCTTGTTCACCAGCTTCTACAGCTGGCGCCTGATGTTCATGACATTCTACGGCACGCCGCGTGGTGACAAGCATACCCATGAACACGCCCATGAAAGCCCCCTCGTGATGACTGCCCCGCTTGGTATCCTTGCGATTGGTGCCGTGTTCGCGGGCATGGTGTTCTATGGTCCGTACTTCGGCAGCCAAGCCAAGGTCGACAAATTCTTTGGCACCCATGAGGGTGGCGCGCATGGTGAGCATCACGCCGCAACCAATGTGATCCCGTTGATCGCACAGGCCCATGCCGCAGGCGACAAAGACCACGCCGAGCGCGCACCCCAAAAAGCGGGCCACGGTGGTATCTACATCGGCGATGACAACACCATGATCCACGACGCGCATGTCGTGCCCAAATGGGTTAAGGTATCCCCGTTTATTGCGATGTTGCTGGGCTTTGCCGCGGCATGGGTTGGCTATATCAAACGCCCCGAATGGCCCAAGGCATGGGCCGAGGCGGCGCAGCCGCTGTACTTGTTCTTGCTGAATAAATGGTACTTCGACGAACTCTACGACGCGGCCTTCGTTAAACCCGCCCAAGCCATTGGCCGGTTCCTTTGGAAAAAGGGCGATGAGGCGACGATTGACGGCGGTATCAACGGGCTTGCGATGGGGATCATTCCCTTCATCACCCGTCTCGCGGGTCGGGCACAGTCCGGCTATCTGTTCCACTACGCCTTCGCGATGGTCATTGGGATCGTTGTGTTGGTCACATACATGACGATCGCCGGAGGGGCGAAATAATGGAAAACAACCTCCTCTCCTTTATCACGTTTACCCCATTGTTGGGGGCTCTGATCCTTGCGTTGTTCTTGCGCGGCGATGACGCCGCTGCACAGCGCAATGCCAAGTGGTTGGCCCTTGGTGCTACGGTATTCACGTTCCTGTTCTCGATCGGGTTGCTGACCGGGTTTGACGCGCAAAACACGGACTTCCAGTTTGTTGAGGAGCGCACTTGGCTGTTGGGTCTGACCTACAAGATGGGTGTTGATGGCATTTCGGTTCTGTTCGTGATGCTCACGACATTCCTGATGCCGCTGGTGATCGCCGCCTGTTGGGATGTGACCCACCGGGTTAAAGATTACATGATCGCGCTTCTGATCCTTGAGACGCTGATGATCGGCGTGTTCTGCGCGCTCGACCTGATCCTGTTCTATGTCTTCTTTGAGGCGGGCCTGATCCCGATGTTCCTGATTATCGGGATTTGGGGCGGCAAGAACCGCATCTACGCGAGCTTCAAGTTCTTCCTCTATACCCTCCTCGGGTCGGTATTGATGCTGGTGGCGATGGTCGCGATGTATGTCGACGCGGGCACGACGGACATTCCGACCCTGCTGACCCACACCTTCGCAACCGAGAGCTTTTCAGTCCTAGGTATCCATGTCATCGGCGGCTTGCAGACCATGATGTGGCTTGCGTTCTTTGCGTCATTCGCGGTGAAGATGCCCATGTGGCCGGTGCACACTTGGTTGCCCGACGCCCACGTTCAAGCGCCGACAGCGGGCTCTGTCGTTCTGGCGGCGATCTTGCTGAAAATGGGGGGCTATGGGTTTCTGCGGTTCTCATTGCCTATGTTCCCGGTGGCATCAGACTTGCTGGCACCGATGGTCATGTGGCTGTCCGTGATCGCGATTATCTACACCTCTCTGGTGGCGTTAGTGCAGGACGATATGAAAAAGCTGATCGCCTATTCGTCCGTGGCACACATGGGCTACGTCACGGCGGGGATCTTTACGGCCAACCAGCAAGGCATTGACGGGGCGATCTTTCAGATGATCTCCCACGGGTTCGTGTCTGGCGCGCTGTTTTTGTGTGTCGGCGTGATCTACGACCGGATGCACACCCGTGAGATCGACGCCTACGGCGGTCTTGTGAACCGGATGCCTGCTTATGCGTTGGTGTTCATGCTGTTCACGATGGCCAACGTCGGCCTGCCGGGCACTTCGGGGTTCATCGGTGAATTCCTCGTGCTGATGGGTTTGTTCCAATACAACACATGGATCGCAATGTTCGCGACAACTGGTGTGATCCTGTCGGCCTGTTACGCGCTGTGGCTTTACCGTCGTGTCGTGTGGGGTGACCTGATCAAAGAAAGCCTCAAATCGATCACGGACATGACCATGCGTGAGCGTGCGATCTTTGCGCCGTTGATCGTCATGACGATCCTCTTTGGCGTCTATCCCGCCCCCATTCTCGACATCATCGGGCCCTCGGTTGAGGCTCTTGTCGCTGATTATCAAACCGCGACCCTCGTGACGGACACCGTCACGGCTGTGGCCGCCGCAAGCCAATAGGACGCACGTGATGAGCGCTGACCTCAACATCATCCTGCCCGAAATCCTGCTGTCGCTGTTCGCGATGGGGGCCCTGTTGGGCGCGGTCTATACCGGCAAGGACAAACTGGCCCTGCCGATTTTGTGGGCCACCGCAGGCCTGTTCGTGGCCATGGCATTCTGGATCGGCGTGTCCGGTGACACGGACCGTATGGCGTTTGGCGGCATGTTCACCGATGACGCGTTTTCGCGGTTCGCCAAGGTGACGATCTTGCTGAGCGCTGCGGCCGTTTTGTTGCTGGGTCAAGACTACATGACCCGCAACGATATGCTCAAATTCGAGTACCCTGTGCTGGTCACACTTGCGGTTGTCGGCATGATGACCATGGTCTCCGCTGGTGATCTGATGGTCCTCTACATGGGGCTGGAGCTGCAATCTTTGGCGCTTTACGTCGTGGCGTCTATGCGCCGCGATAACCTTCGCTCGACTGAAGCGGGGCTTAAGTATTTCGTGTTGGGCGCGCTGTCTTCGGGTCTGTTGCTTTATGGTGCGTCGCTCACCTACGGCTACGCGGGCACGACTAATTTCGCAGGCATCATTGCCGCGGCTGAGGGCGATATCTCGCTCGGGCTATTGTTCGGACTTGTGTTCATGGCGTCTGGCCTTGCGTTCAAGGTTTCGGCAGCACCCTTCCATATGTGGACACCAGACGTTTACGAAGGTTCACCCACGCCTGTCACCGCGTTCTTTGCGACCGCGCCGAAGGTTGCGGCCATGGGGCTATTTGCCCGCGTCGTGCATGATGCCTTTGGTGGTGTTGTCGCTGACTGGCAGCAGATCATCGCGCTGCTGGCTGTGGCGTCGATGTTCCTAGGTGCGATTGCTGCGATTGGTCAGACCGATATCAAACGCTTGATGGCTTATTCTTCGATTGCTCATATGGGCTTTGCTTTGATGGGGCTTGCGGCGGGTACGGCTGCGGGTGTGCAGGGTATGCTGATTTACATGGCAATTTACGTCACCATGAACATCGGGACCTTTGCGTTTATCTTGTCCATGCGCCGCGATGGCCGGGATGTCACGGACATTGCCGCGCTCAACATGCTGTCTAAATCGCATCCGACACATGCCTTGGCGCTGTTGGTTCTGTTGTTCTCGCTTGCGGGTATCCCGCCGATGCTGGGCTTCTTTGGTAAGCTGTACGTGCTACAAGCCGCCGTGGACGCGGGCCTGTTCTGGCTTGCGGTTCTGGGCGTTGTCGCTTCGGTAATTGGTGCGTTCTATTACTTGCGTCTGGTCTATTTCATGTACTTCGGCACGGAGGGCGAGCCTCTCGATCAAGCGATGCCTGCAATCCAATGGGTGGCAATGGTTGGTTGTGCTGCGATCATGGTCTTGGGCATCGTAAACCTGTTTGGGATCGAAGGTCTTGCGGCGGCGGCTGCCGAAACGCTGGTCCGCTAAGATGCGGATTGGTTGTGTCCATCGCGGGGGTCACGCATCGTGATCCCGCGCTGGCCCGAGGGTGTCGGGCAGGTAATCCTCCCCACCGTTGATAGCACATCGCTGGAGGCCGCGCGCCAAGCCCCGCATATCGCGGGGCCGACGTGGTTTTTGGGGCTAGAGCAAACCGCGGCCAAGGGGCGGCGCGGGCGCGCGTGGTCCAATCCGGCGGGCAACTTTGCAGCATCGTTGGTCTATCGCCCCGGTGGCGCGATTGCGCATCGGGCGCTGCGCAGCTTTGTGGCCTCGCTTGCGTTGCAGGACGCGTTGATCGCGGCCACGGGCCGGACCGAGGGGCTGCGGCTTAAGTGGCCCAACGACGTGCTGTTGAATGGGGGCAAACTGGCGGGCATCTTATTGGAAAGCGGCCCCTCCGAGACCCTGATCATCGGGATCGGTGTCAACCTGCGCGCCGCCCCAACGCAGGCTGAGGTCGAAACCGGTGCGGTTGCGCCAGTGTCCCTTTTGTCCGAGACAGGCACCGACATCACGCCCGAGGCATTCCTTGATCTTTTGGCGCCCGCCTTCGCCGCCGTTGAGGCGCAATTTCTGACCTACGGCTTTGACGCTGTGCGCACCCGCTGGCTGGCCAATGCCGCCAAATTGGGTGAGCCGATCCACGCGCGCACCGTCACCGAGACCCACCACGGCACGTTCGAGACCGTGGACGCGGAGGGGCAACTGGTGTTACGGACCGCGGCGGGCCAGCGGATGATCTCGGCGGGCGACGTATTTTTCTAAAGGGGGCAGCCATGCTTCTTGCCATCGATTGCGGAAATACCAACACCGTCTTTTCCATCTGGGACGGCGATGACTTCGTTGCGAGCTATCGGATGTCGACGGATCATGCCCGCACCGCGGATGAGTATTTCGCATGGATCAGCCAGATGATGCTGCTGCAAGGGGTGGCTGCGCGGATCGACAGCGCGATCATCTCATCGACGGTGCCGCGTGTGGTGTTTAACCTGCGGGTGCTGTGCGACCGGTATTTCGACTGCCGCCCCCGGGTTGTGGGCAAGCCGGGCTGTGCCCTGCCGGTCGAAACACGGGTGGACGCCGGGACTGCCGTTGGGTCAGATCGCCTTGTAAACACGGTGGCAGGTTACGACCTATTTGGGGGCAACCTGATTGTCGTCGATTTCGGCACCGCCACCACGTTTGATGTGATAGACCATGACGGTGCTTATATCGGCGGCGTGATTTCCCCCGGGGTGAACCTGAGCCTTGAGGCGCTGCACCGTGCGGCGGCCGCGCTCCCCCATGTGGATATCAGCAAGCCATCGGCCGTGATTGGCACCAACACCATCGCCTGCATGCAGTCGGGCGTTTTCTGGGGCTACATCGGCCTCGTCCGAGAGATTTGCGCGCGGATCAAATCTGAGCATGGCGCGCCTATGAAGATCATCGCTACAGGGGGACTGGCCCCACTTTTCCAGCAAACCGAGACGCTCTTTGATGCTTTCGAAGAGGACCTGACAATGCACGGACTGACCGTGATACATAAATACAATGAGAGTTTAGAGGCCTAATGAAAAAACCTGACCGACTGATCTACCTCGCCCTTGGGGGCGCGGGTGAGATTGGCATGAACGCCTATGTGTATGGCTACGGCCCCAAAGGCAAAGAACGCTTTATCCTTGTGGACCTAGGCATCGCCTTTCCTGACATGGACAGCACTCCGGGTGTGGATGTGATCCTGCCGGATATGTCGTGGCTCGCGGAACAGGCGGACCGTTTGGATGGTATCTTTATCACCCACGCCCATGAGGACCACGTGGGCGGCGTGGCCCACATGTACCGCCATTTCAACGCGCCGATCTATGCGCGCCCGTTCACTGCAAACATCGCCAAGCGCAAGATGATTGAGCAAGGGCACGCCCCCGAAAATGTGCATGTGGTCGAGGCGATGGAGCCGGTCGAAGTGGGCCCCTTTACGGTCAGTTACCTGCCCATCTCACACTCCGTTCCCGAAAGCGCAGGCCTTGTGATCGACAGCCCCGAGGGCCGTGTGATCCACACCGGTGACTTTAAGCTGGACGAAAGCCCCGTCGTGGGTGAAGCCTTCGATCCCGACCTCTGGGCCGAAGTGTCCAAGCCCGGCGTCCGCGCCCTTGTGATCGATTCGACGAATGTGTTCACCGGCCATGCGGGTCGCTCTGAGGCGGTTTTGGGCCCAGAAATCCAAAAGCTGATCAAGGCTCAAAAGGGCATGGTCGTGGCCACAACGTTCGCCTCAAACATCGCGCGTCTGAAAACGCTGGCGGATGCGGGGCGGGATGCAGGGCGTTCGATCGTTCTGTTGGGTCGCGCGATGCGCCGCATGACCGAGGCCGCGATGGAGGAAGGTATCCTTACGGATTTCCCCAGCGTGATTTCGCCCGAGGACGCCAAGAATGTGCCGCGCGAAAACCTGATGCTGATCGTGACCGGTTCGCAGGGTGAGCGGCGCGCAGCGTCTGCCCAGCTTAGCCGGGGTAAGTATCTGGGGCTAGAGTTGAAGGAAGGCGATACGTTCCTGTTTTCCTCCAAGACGATCCCGGGGAATGAGCGCGGCGTGGCCCAGATCATGAATAACTTCAGCGAGATGGGGGTTGATGTCGTGACCGATGCGGATGGTCTGTACCACGTGTCAGGTCACGCAAATCGCCCTGACCTTGAGCGGATCACGGGTATCGTGAACCCACAGGTCGTGATCCCGATGCACGGGGAACACCGTCACCTGCGCACCCATTCCAAGCTGGCCACGGCCAATGGCCGCCAAGGCGTGTTGGCCCCCAACGGGACCATCGTCGACCTGTCCGGAAATGCGGCCACGGTTGCGGGCTACGTCGACACAGGCCGGGTGTATTTGGATGGTGCCGCACATGTCGGATCCTACGACGGGGTTGTGCGGGATCGCCTGAAAATGGCGCTGAACGGGCATGTGGTTGTGGCGGTGATGGTCGATGAAGACGATGACCTGCTAGAGGATGCTTGGGTTGATATCCGGGGCCTGAGCGAAGTGGGCACCAATGGCGCCCCGCTTTTGGACCTGCTTGAGGATGAACTCGCCCAAGCCTTGGCGCGCGTTGATGGGCGGACTGCTGCGGATGATGACAAGCTGTCTGATGTTGTCAAACGTGCGGTGCGGCAGCTCTGCAAAGAACAGATCGGCAAGAAGCCTGAGGTCACGACGTTGATCACGCGGCTGGCGGCTGAATAACGAAAAAGGGCGGGATCAACTCCCGCCCTTTCCAATTCTAACGATGCGATATGTGCGGACTGACCGCCGCAGGGATTAGCCTGCGTTTTCTTCGCGGCGTTCTTCAAAGCTGAGCGCGATGAAGCCGGGCAGATGATCGCCCAAACCCACCACACGATTGTCCTGACCGCCGGAGCGACCACGTCCGCCGCGCGAACGTCCGCCACCTGCGTTGTCACGCTTGGGGGCTGGTTGCTCTGCTGGAGCGGCGTTGTCGGCTTGGGCCTCAGGGGCGGCTGCCTGTGCTGCGGTATCCTCAGCGGGACGCTCCGACTTGTTGCGGCCACGGCCACCGCGCGAACGGGTCCGCTTGGGGCGCTCTTCGGTCTGCTCTGGCGCCGCGTCATCAGAGGCGGGCTTGTTGCCGCTGCCGGGTGGGGACCATGGGCTTTCGACCCGTGGAATTTCCTTTTCCACCAAACGCTCAATCGCGGTGAGGTATTTTTCGTCCGACGGCACCGAGATTGAGAACGCCGTTCCCAATTTGCCCGCGCGCCCGGTGCGACCGATGCGGTGCACGTAATCTTCGGCGTGGCTGGGCAGATCAAAGTTGAACACGTGGCTCACGTCCGGAATGTCCAGCCCGCGCGCAGCCACGTCAGAGGCCACAAGGAACCGCAATGACCCCTCACGGAACCCGTCCAATGTGCGCATCCGCTGGGCCTGATCCAGATCGCCGTGAATAGGCGCTGCGTCATAGCCGTATTTCTTGAGCGACTTGGCAACGATATCCACGTCAACCTTGCGGTTACAAAAGATGATACCGTTTTTGCATTTGTCGCCTTCGCTATCGATCAGCGCGCGCAGGATTTCGCGTTTGTCCTTGGCCGTCATATCGCGGCGTTTGGGCGTGTGCTGGATCAACCCTTGAGTAATCGTATCGGAGGTCGAGTTCTGCCGCGCGACTTCAATCTTTTCGGGGTTCGACAAGAAGGTCGATGTGATCCGCTCAATTTCAGGCGCCATTGTGGCCGAGAAAAACAGAGTTTGCCGGGTGAAGGGCGTCAGCTCAAAGATACGCTCAATGTCGGGGATGAACCCCATGTCGAGCATCCGGTCAGCTTCATCCACCACCATAATCTGCACACCACCGAGCAGCAGTTTGCCACGCTCAAAGTGATCCAGCAGACGGCCCGGTGTTGCAATCAGGACGTCAACACCACGGTCGATCAGCTTGTCCTGTTCTTTGAACGAAACGCCGCCGATCAGCAGAGCCTTCGTGAGGCGCGAGCCTTTGGCGTAGGTGTCAAAGTTCTCAGCAACCTGTGCTGCCAACTCCCGTGTGGGGCACAGCACGAGGCTGCGTGGCATCCGCGCGCGCGCGCGGCCTTTGCCGAGCAGGGTGATCATGGGCAGGGTAAAGGCGGCGGTTTTGCCGGTGCCTGTTTGGGCAATTCCCAAGACATCGCGGCCTTCGAGGGCAGGCTTGATCGCGCCTTCTTGGATCGGTGTCGGAGACGTGTACCCTGTGGCTTCGATAGCCTTCAGGACTTTGGGGTCGAGGTTGAGCTCGGAAAATGTCGTCATGTGCGTCCATTGTTAGCGGGGAGCCGTATTGCTCTGATCCGCGGGGGGAGGACGCCTGCATTCACGCCCAAACGGTTTTCAAACGCGCGTTCTTCGCACGTGCGGCAGGACCTAGACCATAACGCGCAAAACGTCAACTTTTGCCCGTGTCGCGGGCGGTTGGGTGTACATCGGGGCGGTAGCCGTGCCGAAGGGTGGCAATTGTCGGGGCAGGGGTCAGGACCGTGACGGTCCCGCTGGGCCGGGGCTTGGGTGGGCCGTACCCTGCGGGGCTATAGGTATGCGCTGCATTTTTAGTCAGCAATATCGGGGTTTGTCCGGCGATAAAGCTGCCCGGCGGCAGGTCGGCTGCATCCGCGCTATGCACGATCTGTTGGCGGCCGCGTGTGACGCGGGCGGCGTGCAAGGCCCGGTCTAGATCGGGCATGCGTGTGACGGGGCCGCCGATAGGACCATGTGCAGCATCCCACGCCGCGCGAAATTCCCGTGCGCGGGCGCGTTGGCAGTAGTGGCAGGGGCGGTGACCCGCCGCGAGTGCAACAGCCTCATCAAGGAAAAACAGCGCGGTCCAGGCGCGGTCCGGCATCGGACCATGATAGGTACCGCGCGGGTGATGTAGCGTGCAAATCACCCAATTGGGGTGCTGCCACCGAGAGGTGCCAAGGGTCTGATCGGGCCGGTGCAGGATGCCCCGGTTGCCGGTCAGCGTTCCGCGGGCTGGATGGGTGATAATCTCACCCGTCGGAGCCACACGGTTTTGCAGTGTCACACCATCATTTCCTTGGTGTTTGACAGGGTCACATCCGGATAATCGCGCACCACACGGTCGATATCCCACTGAAGGCGGGTCAAAAACACCACGTCGCCGTCGTTGTCGTGGGCGATGTGCTGTTTGTTGGCATTCACGAGCTTGTCTACCGCCTCTTCGGTGCCATGCACCCAGCGCGCGGAGGTAAATTGCGACGGCTCGAACCGGACGGGCAGGCCGTATTCCAGCTCAATCCGCGAGGCGAGGACTTCAAACTGCAACGCGCCCACCACGCCGACGATAAAGCCGCTGGCGATGGAGGGTTTGAAGACCTTGGCCGCGCCTTCTTCGGCAAATTGCATCAGCGCCTTTTCGAGGTGCTTGGCCTTCATAGGGTCGCCCGCGCGGACCGTTTGCAAAAGCTCGGGCGCAAAGGACGGGATGCCGGTGAACTTGAGGGCCTCACCCTCTGTTAGGGCGTCGCCGATGCGCAATTGGCCATGGTTGGGGATGCCAATGATGTCACCGGCCCATGCCTCTTCGGCCAACTCGCGGTCTGCGGCCAAGAACAGCACAGGGTTTGAGATCGCCATCGGTTTTTTGGACCGCACGTGCGTCAGCTTCATACCGCGCTGAAAGTGACCAGAGGCAAGGCGCACAAACGCCACGCGGTCCCGGTGTTTGGGGTCCATGTTGGCCTGCACCTTAAACACAAAGCCTGCGACTTTCTTTTCATCGGCGCTGACTTGGCGGGGGGAGGCGGATTGCGGCTGTGGCTCGGGCCCGAACTCCGCGATGCCGGACATCAGTTCCTGCACCCCGAACGAGTTGATTGCAGAGCCGAACCAAATGGGGGTCAGAGTGCCCTCAAGGAAGGCTTTGTGGTCCATGGCTGGCAGCAACTCGCGCGCCATCTCGATCTCTTCCAGAAAGGTATCCAGCAATTCTGCGGGAACGTGTTCCGCAAGTTTGGGGTCATCCAGACCTTCAATCGCGATGCTCTCAGAGATTTTGTTACGGTCCGCGCGATCCATCAGCTCTAGCCGGTCGCGCAACAGATCGTAGCAACCCACAAAGTCGCGACCGCGCCCAATTGGCCATGAGGCCGGGGTCACGTCGATCGCGAGGTTTTCCTGGATCTCATCGATGATCTCAAAGGTATCGCGGCTTTCGCGGTCCATCTTGTTACAAAACGTCAGGATCGGAAGGTCACGCAGGCGGCAAACCTCAAACAGCTTTTGCGTCTGGCTCTCAACGCCCTTGGCGCCATCGATCACCATCACGGCGGCGTCTACGGCGGTCAGCGTACGATAGGTGTCTTCGGAGAAATCCGAGTGGCCCGGCGTATCCACAAGGTTAAAGCGAAACTCGCGTTCGGGCGTGTGATAGTCGAACGACATCGCTGAGGCCGACACGGAGATGCCGCGATCCTGCTCCATCTTCATGAAGTCCGAGCGCGTGCGTCGCGCCTCACCCTTGGCGCGCACCTGACCCGCCATCTGGATCGCGCCCCCGTACAACAGGAACTTTTCCGTCAGCGTCGTTTTCCCGGCGTCGGGGTGCGAGATGATCGCAAACGTCCGGCGGCGGCTGATTTCGGGGGGCAATTGGGGCGCATTATCAAGCATGATCGGGCTATAGAGCGCAGGCGATCAACGTGCAAGTTCGCAGGCCTATGCCGCCCGCTTCTTGGCTTTGGATTTTGCGGGGCCCCAGTCCAGTTTGACCTTCTTCTTTTTCAGCTTCTTAAGGTACGCTTGCTCCCAGTGGGTGTAGTGGCCAAGCGTATCTTGTTGCTGACGCAGCATGTCCAGAAACGCGATCTGGTGCTTTTCCTTTTTCAGCCCCTTGAACAGGGATTTTTGCGCCTTGGTCATGGAGCATCCGATGCAGTGGCCTTCGCGCTTGAATTTGCACACGTCAATGCAGGGGCTGGGCACTTTGCTCATTGTGGGTTCCGTGTGTTGCGGGCCTTTATTCAATACTTGATGATTTTGCCCCAAATTTCAATCCCGACAAAAACAATCAGACTAGGCGCCGGCACGGCGTAGACCGGCCCCTATCGATTGCAGGTTGCAGTACGCGCGCATTCGGCTAGGTCTAGCGCCGAAACGTATGGGAGAAGACGACTATGGATCTGGGTATCAAAGGTAAACGCGCCCTCGTGTGTGCAAGCTCCAAGGGTTTGGGCCGTGGGTGCGCCGAAGCACTGGCCGAGGCTGGCGTTGATCTGGTGCTGAACGCCCGTGGGGCAGAGGCGCTTGAGGCGACCGCGGCACACATTCGCAGCACCTACGGCGTAGAAGTCACGGCCGTGGCCGCCGACATCACATCCGAGGATGGCCGCGCGGCCGTGTTGGCCGCCGCTGGCGACATCGACATTCTGGTCACCAACGCGGGCGGCCCGCCCCCCGGCCTGTGGTCCGATTGGAGCCGCGATGATTTCATCGCAGCCATCGATGGCAACATGCTGGCCCCCATCGCATTGATGCAGGCAGCACTGCCGGGCATGATCGCGCGCGGCTGGGGCCGTGTGGTGAACATCACATCCGGTTCGGTCAAAGCACCGATCCCACAGTTGGGTTTGTCGAACGCGGCACGCACCGGGCTGACCGGCTTTGTCGCAGGCACCGCACGTCAGGTCGCCGAAAAAGGTGTGAACATCAACAACCTGCTGCCCGGCATCCACGATACCGACCGTGCCGTATCGCTGGATACAGGCGTGTCCAAGGCGCAGGGCATCACCATGGATGAGGCCCGCACACAGCGCGAAGGCACCATTCCGGCCCGTCGCTACGGCACCGCGGCTGAGTTTGGCGCGACCTGCGCATTCATGTGCTCGCAGCATGCGGGCTTTATGGTCGGGCAGAACGTTCTGCTCGATGGCGGCGCAATTAACGCCACGATCTAAGGCCAAATTAGGCAAAAAGTGTCGCAGGACTGGCCAAGGGCTGGACCTGCGACGGTTTCGCACCATCTTGCCCCTTGAATAGAAGGGAGCCTTAGATGTTCGACGAAACACACGACCCCGCGACCGCCATGCGCCAACGCCGCCAAGAGGCTGAGGCCCAGATCCGCGCAAAAGAATTGCGCAAGGTCGCTCAAGGCCACGTCTTGATGGCTGGCTTTGAAGCCTACGGCAACGGCATGAACGGCAAAGGCCTGTTTGCAAAGGTGAACACGGCCGCCAAATGGGGCTTGATCTGGTTCGCGATGATCGCGCCAATTCTTTTGGTGATTGACCAACGCTGGTAAGCCAGCTGGCTTCGATGTCTGAGCGTGGTCCCCTTGGGGCCGCGCTTTTTGCGTTTCTTGATGTATGCCATCACATCATTCCATTTGACGCTGGTGCGACCCTCCGCGAATGATATCCGTATCGCAACGTAGTGGAGGCCGGGATGAAAGACAGCAACTTCCTAAAGGAAATGAACGCGCGCAAGCTGTGGCACCCGATGGCGCACCCCGGTGCGATGCGGGACGCCCCGCCCAAGATTATTACCAGCGCGGATGGCATCCACATTACGGATATCGACGGGCACAGCGTGCTGGATGCAGTTGGCGGGCTTTGGAACGTTAATCTGGGATATTCCTGCCAGCCAATCAAAGACGCGATTGCTGCCCAATTGCAGGTGCTGCCATATTACAGCGCCTTCAAGGGCACTACGACGGATCTTGCGATTGAGCTGTCGGATGTTGTGGTGGATTCTTTCGATCAAGAGGGGATGGCGCGCGCCTTTTTCACCTCAGGCGGCAGTGACAGTGTGGAAACCGCGCTCAAGCTTGCGCGGCAATATCACCGTCTGCGCGGTGAGGCAGGGCGCACCAAGTTCTTGTCCCTGCGCAAGGGCTATCACGGGACGCATTTTGGTGGGGCCTCGGTGAACGGCAATCCGCTGTTCCGCGCCTCTTATGAGCCGTTATTGCCCGGCTGTTTCCACGTGCCTGCGCCCTATACCTATCGCAACCCGTTTGATGAGACCGACCCCGAGCGGCTGGGCGCGATGTGCCTACGCGCACTGGAAGAAGAGATCACCATGCAAACACCGCAAACGATCGCGGCGATGATTATGGAACCCGTTCTGGGGGCGGGCGGCGTGATTGTGCCGCCCGAAACCTATATGCCGGGCGTGGCCGAAATATGCGCGCGCCACGGAATTCTGCTGATCTCGGATGAGGTTATTACCGGCTTTGGTCGCACCGGATCATGGTCCGGCGCGCGGCGCTGGGGCGTGAAACCCGATATGATGACCACCGCCAAGGCGATCACCAACGGGTACTATCCGTTCGGTGCGGTTCTGCTGTCGGGTGAAATGGCTGAGGTGTTTGAGAGCGCGGATGAAGCGGCAGGCATGATCGGCCACGGCTATACCTATTCGTGCCACCCCGTGGGCGCGGCGGCGGCGCTGGCCTGTTTGGCGGAAACGCAGCGGTTGAACGTGATGGAGAACGCAAGCGCGCGCGGTGCACAATTGTTTTCGGGCCTGCAATCCTTGGCTGAACGGTTTTCGCTGATCGGCGATGTGCGCGGCGGGGCCGGCTTGATGTGCGGAGTGGAACTGGTCTCTGACCCGGCGACCAAGACGCCCCTAGACGCGGCGACGGCCAAGAAAATCTTTGAAGCGACCTATGAGGCGGGTGTCATGGTACGGTTGTCTGGCACCAACCTGTTGATGTCGCCCCCACTGATTTTGGGCGCGGGTGATGTGGATACTATCCTTGCTGCACTGGCAAAAGGCTTGGAGGCGGCCTAGGTTACGCACCCTAACGCGCTTGCATCGAAGGCAAATTCCATGACCGCTCGGATATTCATCAACGGCTTTGGCCGCATCGGTCGCTCTGTCCTTCGGGCACTTTTGGCGCGGGATGAGGACCTTGAGGTCGTGGGCATTAACGACATCGCGCCTTTGGAAACCTGCGCTTATCTATTTGAGTTCGACAGTGTGTTTGGTCCCTGGAAGGGCACCGTCGCGGTTGAGGGCGATGCGCTTGTGGTGGATGGGCGACGGTTCGCGTTCCACCGCACGCCCGACATTCGGACCCTTCGGCTGGGCGATGTTGATCTGGTGATGGAATGCACCGGCCACGCCGAAACTCGCCCCGAGGTTGAGCGCGGTCTGCTGGCAGGCGCGGGCAAGGTTTTGATGTCGGGACCCTCTGCCGTGGCGGATGGCACCGTTGTTCTTGGGGCAAATGACGCGGCTTTGCGCCCCGATATGCGGGTTGTGTCCAACGCGTCATGCACCACCAACGCGGTCGCGCCGCTGGTCCGGGTGCTGGACGATGCCTTTGGGGTAGAGACCGGGACCATGACCACGATCCACTGTTACACCGGCTCTCAGCCGACTGTGGACAAACCAACAGGTGGATTGGCGCGGTCACGTGCAGCGGCTTTGTCGATGGTGCCGACAACCACCTCGGCGGGGCGGTTGGTTGATGTGGTCTTGCCGCATCTGGAGGGACGGGTCGTGTGCACGTCCGTGCGGGTGCCTGTCGCATCCGTGTCGGCCGTTGATCTGACCGTACGATTGACCAAGGACTGTGACGCAGGCGCGGTGAATGCAGCAATTTTGGTGGCTAGTGGGCCCATCATCGGCACAACGGACAAGCCGTTGGTCAGTTCGGATCTGCGCGCCCGCGCCGAAAGCTATATTCACGCTCTGCCCGAGACGTTTGTCACGGACGGAGGCCTTGTGCGGGTGTTTGGCTGGTACGACAACGAGTGGGGCTTTGCGCATCGGATGATTGATATGGCTGTGCGAATGACCGCGCGCGCCTAAAACCGAACGTGGTATTTCGGTTGGCCTCGGGCGGATCGGCGCGTGGCCTAGGCCAGGCCCTTTTGAGGCGAACCGGCAAGGCGCGACCCTTGCCCAAGATCCCACGATATTCTCTAAGGCCGTGGCGCTTATGCCGATTGCAGCGCGCTATTCAGGTTAGTCCAACGTGCCCAGCGCGGTGAATAGACCCGCCTGTGTTAAAGGTCCGGCGGCAAACCGGTCCGCGGGCACGCCTTGTTTGGACAATGCACGCGCATAAAGCCCGCACAGCACTTCTCGCCCGATGAGGGCGACTTGCTGACCCAGCCAATAGGGTTTTAACGCGGCTATCTCGGCCCCGATCAATAGACCCGACAGCCGAGCATCTGCCGCCGTCTTGGTCGCGCCGGTCAAGACATGGCTCGCGCGGATCGCAGCCACTTCGGTGACCAAGCGTTCTGGATTGGACAGTGTCACATCCACCCCTTCGTCAAAGGCGATGCCATCCGGGTCACCATGGGCCACGGAATGACGCAGGATCGAAGTCTCAGCCAGAAGGTCATACATCTCACCCGTCATGGTGGTTTCAAAGCTGACGATTTCCTCGGCACTGACATGGGCCCACTTGGAATGCGTTCCGGGCAGGCAAATGACGCCCTCGAACGTGGGATGAGAGGCCAAAAATCCAGATATCTGGGTTTCCTCGCCGCGCAGAATTGTGGGCTTGGGGCGTAATTGTGACAGTCCAGGCATCATATAGACTTGTAGCCCTGCATCCTGCGTCGGTACGCGCGTTGGTGCCAGCGTGCGGGGGGTGCATGGGGCCTGAGCAAACGGGGCCTCAAACCAACCCTCGCGGGAGCCTGCCTCACCACAGATCAGGATCATCACAGGGCGATCCCCCCAAGTGCTGCGCCAAGGGTCGATCAATTTGCTCAACGTTGGTTCAAACTCATCGCGATTGAGGGTGCGCGCCCCGGCGGACCTATCCCCGGCCTCGGCCACGGCAGTGTCATCCTGCATCAGCCAAGCCCGCAGGTTTGACCCGCCCCAATCAACGGCAATCCAAGTCATTAAGCGCACCCTTTTCTGTCTCATTCAGCCCAAGCTGCGCCCCTTATGCGCAATGCGCGGCCCAAGACCAAGGCTTGGATTGGCGGCATCGTGGGTGCGGCAGCGGATGGTTTTGTCGGGCATAAACCATCAAGCGTGAACATGGTCCTAAGAGCCGGGCACAACGCGAATACGTTTGAAGCTTGGGGGGTGCTCCGCGCTTTTGGGCCGAGTGGAACCAGTGGATGCGCCCACCCGCAAACGCCGCGCGCCTTCGGATGTCGGCGGCAGGCTCTGACGCGACCTCAGCCGTGCCATCAGGTCCGCCACAGGTGTCGTCAGTTCCATGCCGTAGACGACAAAACGACCGTCATCGCCGCGCGCACCGCCGGAGATTATCGACAGAATCCGGCGATTGCCGTCTTCTTCGATGAATACCGGGGCCCCGGATGAGCCGAAGGTCGCGGCACAGTTGAACTCTAGGATGCCCCCAGAATAGCGGTTCGTGATTGCGCAGCCGCGTTCTTGGGTCAGGGCTTCCTCTCGGCCCTTGCCGTAGGACAGCAGCATGACTTCAGTGCCTTGGCTCGCGCGGGCGTGAATTCTAAAGGGGGAGGCGCTGGTTACGAAAATCTCACTCTCCAGCTGTAATAGCGCGATGTCATGGGGGATGGTATTGGCGGTCGACTTGCCGCCCGGATCGCGCACATAGCCCTGTGGGATGTGAGCGGCCACAACGCGTCGCTCCGCGCTGGCGGCACCGTGTTGATAGCCTGCGCGAAACACCAAATCGCGGGGCAGTTTGGTTCCGGCTTTGACATGGTCATAGACACAATGCGCTGCCGTCAGAACGATATCGCGCGCAATAAGTGTGCCGGTGCAAAACCCGCGACCAAAATCGAGCCTGCCGACACCTTCCCACCCCATGCGCTTGAATGGTGCGTCCAGCGTTTGGATAGATTGGGCCTGGACACTGTGGGAGCATACCAACACCACCATAATCGCAAGCGCGTGTGCAGAGCGGCGCGCAAATTGGTAAAGCATGGTCGGACCCCCGTGATAGCACTGCCCCCAACGTAGGCGCGGGGCGGGACAATTCTGCGGCAACAACAGGGAGATTTCGCATCATCCCTGAAACAATGGCGCTGTGGAGGTGGAATTGTTTAGCCAGCGTTTCCACCAATCAGCGAAACTTCTTGACGTAAGGGTAACGTTGCGCGTCACTGAACCGGCACCGTGATCGGGGAGGGATCATGCCGGCACTTTTACAAGCAGCGCGCCTATGGGGGGCTGCCAACGCGGGCCTGCTTTGGGCGGGCCGTTGGTTGGCAGTGGGCTGCTTGGGGTTGATGGTCGTCATCATCCTTGTGCAGGTCGTGGCGCGCTATGTCCTCAACAACGCGCTGCCTTGGCCCGATGAAGCCGCGCGCTTTTTCATGCTGTGGATGACGGGGTTAATGGCCCCAACCGCGCTACGGCGGGGCGGCTTTGTCGCGATCGACATGCTGGTGTTGATGTTACCACGGGTGGTGGCAAGTGTGCTGATGCTGGG
The DNA here is from genome assembly GCF_001458315.1 of Thalassobacter stenotrophicus. GTDB lineage: Bacteria > Pseudomonadota > Alphaproteobacteria > Rhodobacterales > Rhodobacteraceae > Thalassobacter > Thalassobacter stenotrophicus. The sequence continues at coordinate 430,871 of NZ_CYRX01000033.1, forward strand.
GCTTTTGGCCGTTTCGGGCATGGTGTTGGTTGTCGCCGCACAGTTGGGCTGGGCAGAGGTCACGGGCTTCGGCGGCAGCTTCAAAACCGCCTCATTAATGACGTTCTTTACGATTGATTTCGCGGATGGCGTGCCGTTCGTTCGCGTTGACTGGGGCTGGCAGCCGATGCCGCGCAGCCACATGATGGCCTCGTTGATGGTGGGGGTGTGGTTGATGCTAACCGTCACCGGGGAACTGATGCTGCGCCAGATCATCACGATGATGGGACATGGCGACGCTCTGACGGATATCCCCGAAAATGCGACGGTGGGGGCGGAATGACGTGCTGATCTGGTTCTTGCCGCTGTTTCTTGTGTTCCTGATGATCGGCTTGCCGGTCTTTTTCGGACTGCTGGCAGCACCCGGGCTGCTGTTATGGCTCAATGGCCAAGAGCGCGACATCGCCCTGCTGTACCGCAACGTCTACAACGGCATGGACAGTTTTCCGCTGATGGCGATCCCGTTCTTTATGCTCGCGGGTGAGATGATGAACCGTGGCGGCATCACGATGCGGCTGGTTGAGTTTTCGCAAGCCTGCGTTGGGCATTTTCGGGCGGGACTGGCGCAGGTGAATATCCTCAGTTCCATGCTCTTTGCGGGCCTTTCTGGGTCGGCAGTTGCGGATACCTCGGCGCTGGGCTCAATGCTGATCCCGGCGATGAAGAAGGAAGGCTATACCGTCAAGTTTGCGGCGGCGGTTACGGCAGCATCCTCCGTGATTGGGCCGATCATTCCGCCCTCGGGGATCATGATCATCTATGCCTATGTCATGGGCGAATCCGTGGCGGCCCTGTTCCTTGCGGGTATCGTTCCGGGTGTGTTGGTCGGTATCGGTTTGATGACCGTGACCAACATCATCGCCCGTCGATTAGATGATTTTCCGGCCCTACGCCGTCGCGCGACGTGGCCTGAAAAGGGGCAAGCCTCGCTTAAGGCGTTCTTTCCGTTGCTGACCCCTGTGATTATCCTTGGGGGCATCCTTGGGGGTGTCTTTACACCAACCGAAGCCTCTGCCGTCGCGGTGGCCTACGCATTGTTTGTGTCGCTGTTCCTGCTGCGATCTATGGGCCTGCGCGATGTGCCGGATGTGTTGATGAAGGCCGCAATCACGTCGGCAGTGGTGTTGTTGCTGGTCGGTGCGGCGATGGCGTTCAAAACCGTCGTCTCGTTGAGCCATGCCCCCGAAACACTGGCGGCTTTTATCCTATCACTTTCGGACAACCCGCTGGTGTTGTTGCTGTTAATCAACCTGTTGTTGTTCATCGTGGGCATGTTTCTGGACGCAGGCCCCGCGATCATCATTTTGGGTCCGATCCTTGGGCCCATCTTTGTGGATCTGGGCGTGGACCCGGTTCACTTTGCAATCATCATGTCGGTCAATCTGACCGTTGGGTTGGCCACGCCGCCTATGGGGCTTGTGCTGTTTGTCGCCTCCAGTGTTTCGGGCGAACGGGTCGAGACAATCGCCCGCGCGATCCTGCCGTTTCTTGCTGTCGAAATCTTTGTCATCGGGCTGATCACATACATCCCGGCCATCTCACTTTTCGTGCCGACCTACTTCGGCTTCATCATGCCTTAAAACCAGTCCAAAGGGAGGACATACCATGCTATTTTCCAACACGATAAAGGCGTTTGGCATCGCCACATTGCTTGCCGCCAGCAGTATCGGCGCGGCCTATGCGCAGACCATTACACTGCGCGCCACAGCCAATTCGAATGAAAACGATGAAGATTACGACGGCCTCGTGGTGTTCAAAAACTACGTAGAGGCGGCGTCGAACGGGGCCATTGAGGTGGAGTTGTTCATCGGGACGCAATTGTGCGGCAACGGGGCTGAGTGCCTTGCGGGCGTCGCGGATGGCACCATTGATATCTATATCTCAACCTCGGGCGGGGCCTCGGGGATTTTTCCCTACGTTCAGGTGTTGGATCTGCCGTACCTGATGGCCGATGACCGGGTCGCCGAGGCGGTGTTGGACAACGACAGCGCGTTGGTCAACTGGATGCAGGACCGGGTGCTAGAGGACAGCCAAGGCTCCATCCGGCTGATGACCATCGGCAACACGGGCGGCTGGCGCAACTTTGCCAATACGCAGCGCCGGGTGGCGGAACCCGCGGATATGGACGGTTTGAAAATCCGGACAGTTGTGGCGGACCTGCCGCAGGAATTAGTGCGCGCGCTTGGGGCCTCGCCCACGCCGATCCCGTGGCCTGAGCTGTTCACGTCATTCCAGACCGGCGTGGTCGAGGGGTCCAAGAACGGGATCACGGATATCATGGGCATGAAGTTCCCGGATGCGGGTCTGCAGTATGTCACGCTGGATGGGCACGCCTACATGGGGGCGCTGTGGTTTATGAACAACCAACGCTTTGCCGAGATGGACATGGGCCTGCGCCGCGTCGTGGTGGACGGGTTCTATGCGCTGCAACAGGCGACCTTTGCCTCGCCCAAGCGTAAATCTATCGCCGCCTACCAAGAGTTCGTCGCAGGCGGCGGTGATTTGTACGTGCCCACACCGGATCAAAAAGCCGCATTCGCGGGGGCTGCGGGGCCGGTGTTTGAGTGGTTTGAAAAGAACGTGGATGGCGGTTCTGAAGTGCTTGCCGCCATGCGAGAGGCCGTTGCCACCGCAGAAGCGGATATCGCCCGCGCCTATGAGGACGACCTCAACTAAAGGCCAGCGGTGGGGCGGCCAACCTAGCCGCCCCACCTTTCCTCGTCGCCACTTACGGAGCCTGCACCATGCTCAGACCCATCGGATATCTTGCCGCGTTGCTGGCCGTCACGGGCTGCACATCGCTGGATTACAACGCCGTGCCCGTGGGCCGGTTTGAGGGATCGGCGCTTGTGGTGTGGGTGGGTCCGGGGGATGAGGACACGTCTGGCGATGGCAAGTTCCTGTACGTCCCGCGCACCGGGGATGAGTTGGAATTCTTCCGTGACGCGTCCGCCGAAGCCTCGACGGGCAATGAGGTCATCCGACCCGGCCCGTTCTATACTAACGGCGGCTCTATCCCCCGGTTTGTGCAGAACATCCGCGGCTTTAATGCTTGGGCCTTTGGCCCGGCCTATATCATACATGATTGGCTGTTTGTGGTGCGCAAATCCGCCAATGACGGGGACCCGGACGCGCTCAGCCAACCAATCGCGCGCATGGAGTTCCGTGAAACCGGCCTGATCATGGCCGAAACGATCAAGACAGTGTCTGCTCAGTACGATCTGGCCCCGGAAACCGGGCAGGCAGGTTCGATCATCGCGCCGGTGACGTTGGGCCCAATTTCCCGCGCGCTGTGGGAGCAAACCGGCGCCTGCCCCGCGCAACAAGTGGCGCCAGAGCATTTGGCAATTGTCGATGAGATCAACGGTGTACGCTTTGATGCTATCATTGTCGCGCCAGATGATGGGCCATCAAAGCTCGAAACCCTCGCAGCGCCAAAACCGTCCTACGTAATTGTGGGCACAATCGATTTCGCGGGGCGATGATGTCAGGGATGCAAGAGCGCGACGCGCCGCCCACGGCCCGGGGGCTTTTAGCGAAACGGGTACATCCAGACCTTATAGTCAGCGATCAACGCATGGGCATGTTCGATCTGTTCCGGCGTCATTTTCTTGATCACCTCTTCTTGGCTGATCGCCGCATCAGGGTCGCCGCCAATCGCGCTCAGGGCGTACCACATGTAGGCGCGGACCAGATCAATCTGGATGCCGATGCCAACCTCATAGTACCAACCTATCCCCGATTGCGCGCCAGGGTGCCCCTTCATAGAGGCGCGCAGATACCATTCAAACGCACGCACCGGGTCCTTGTCGACGCCAAGTCCAAGGGCGTACATCACACCAATCAATTCTTCGGCGTCGGCGTTGCCGGACCGCGCGGCTGGCCAAAACGCATCATAGGCTTCTTCAAAGCGGCCCGTTTCCATCAGGTCGCGCCCGCGCTCGACGTCGGCAAAGGTGGGCGTGGCCAGCAGGGTCAGGCCATAAGCAAGCAAAAGGGCAGGGCGCATCGTTGGATCCTCCTAATGGGACTGTGCCTTTGTGGCGGCGCGCAGGCAAGTGAGGTGGCCTTTCATCCCTTTGATCCCGACAAAGCCGCGCTGGGCCGGTTGTTGTTTTATGATCCGGTCTTGTCGGGCAATCGCAATATTTCTTGCGGAACCTGCCATCACCACGATCATTTTTCTGCGGATGGGATCAGCCTAAGCATCGGTGAAGGTGGCGACGGCCTTGGCCCCAAACGGCGGGCGACCATGGGCGCGAACCGTCCCAAAAAACGGATCCCGCGCCATGCGCCCGCATTGTGGAACATCGGCGCGCGTGAGTTTACGCATTTCTTTCACGATGGGCGTGTCAGTCGCTCGGACCTGTTTGAGAATGGCTTTAACACCCCGGCGGAGGAATGGTTGCCGCCCGGTCTGTCGGGGCTGCTGGCCGTGCAGGCCCTGTTTCCCATGACCGCGCAGTTCGAAATGGCAGGCAACCCCAAGGAGAATGAGGTCGCGGGCGCGATCCATGACCGATTGGACAATGCGTGGCCGATCTTGGCCAAACGGGTGCGGATTATCCCCGAATATGGCGCAGCATTTGTCGATGCGTTTGAGGAGGTCGAGCGCGCCGAAGACGTCACAATCGCGCATATCGCCAACGCTTTGGCGGATTTCATGGGGTCAGAGTGGCGCTCTCTCGATAGCCCCTATGATGCTTATTTGACCGGCACGCCCTTGCCCGCAGATGCAGAACGCGGGCGGCAGTTGTTTTTTGGCGCGGCAAACTGTGCCAGCTGCCATTCCGGGCCGCTGTTCACCGATCACGGGTTTCATGCCATCGGCGTGCCGCCTTTTGGGCCGGGACGCACACGCCGCTTTGATCCGATGGTGCGCGATGTGGGGCGCATGGCCGAAAGCGACCAACTTGAGGACGCCTACCGCTTTCGCACGCCCTCACTGCGGAACGTGGCACTGACCGCGCCCTATGGCCACAACGGTGCCTATCCAACGCTTGAGGGGATCGTGCGTCATCACCTTGATCCGGTCGGTAGCTTATCAAGCTGGGAGCCGCGATTGGCCAACCTGCCGGATGCGCCGTGGTTGTCGGCGATTGATTTCGTGGTCTGGCAGGATGCGCGCGAAATGGCGCGATTGCGGGCGGCGATTGATATCGTGCCGGTCGATCTGTCTGAGGCCGATATCGCCGATCTTGTCGCGTTTTTGCAAAGTTTGACTGGCGGCAGCAGTCGCCATGGCCGATTGGGCCGTCCGGACCGGGTGCCATCTGGGCTGAGGGTCGATTGATGGCGGGTGTCTTGGTGTGCGGTATCGCGGTGGTGGATCACGTGTTCAGTGTGGATACCCTGCCGACACGTGCCCAGAAGCACCGGGCCCACGCGATGGATGTGATTGGTGGGGGATGTGCGGCAAACGCCGCCGTGGCTATCGCGCGGCTGGGTGGGGCGGCGCAATTGTTAACGCGTTTGGGCGACGATGACACCGGGCAGGTGATCCGATCGGAACTGGAGGATGAAGGCGTCGATATGGGGCCTACCGTTGTCACGCCCGGTGCGCGCAGCCCTGTATCCTCGGTGTTTGTCGATGCCGCAGGTGAGCGGATGATCATGAGCTTTCGTGGCACGAGGTTAGCTGATGATGCGCCCATCCCGCCCCTGCCCGAGGCGGTGTTGGCCGATACCCGTTGGCCTCAAGCTGCGCGCGCTCTGTTCCGCGCCGCCCGAGCCAAGGGCATTGCAGCCGTTTTGGACGCAGAGGCCCCGGTGCCCCACGATCTGGCCGAGGCCGCAAGCCATGTTGTGTTTTCGGCCCAAGGCCTGCGCAATTTCACGGGGGCTGAAAGCCTTGAGGCAGGCCTGCCTATGGCCCAAGCCGCACTTCCCGGCTGGGTGGCTGTGACAGACGGCGCGCGGGGGATGGCCTATATGGATCACGGCCGCGTCGCGTGGCTTGTCGCGCCAAAGGTGGATGTTGTGGACACCCTTGGCGCCGGTGATGTGTGGCACGGTGCGTTCACGCTGGGCCTTGCGGAAGGGATGACCGAGATGGAGGCCGCCTGCTTCGCTCACGCGGCGGCTGCTTTGAAATGCACCGCATTCGGGGGCCGCAAAGCTGCGCCGACCCGCAAAATTTTGAATGAATTCATGGAGACAATGTTATGATCCGACTTACCCCCGGAAAGCAGCTTGGACTGCGCCGGATGGCCGACCCCAATGGTTTGTTCAAGATGACAGCCGTGGACCAGCGCCCACCGATCAAGGGCCCCATCGCCAAACACCTGGGCACCGATCATGCGCCGTGGTCTGAGGTTGCTCGGTTCAAGACGCTGCTTGTCGAAACCCTGCAAGACGCCTCTAGCGCGATGCTCTTGGACCCGCATTACGCCATTCCCCATGGCCTGCCTTCTCTTGATGCGCACAAGGGGCTGATCGTCACGCTGGAGGACTCGCTGTTTGAGGACAGCGGTATGGGGCGTCGATCCTCAGCTATTGATGATTGGTCGGTGGGCAAGATCAAACGCATGGGCGGCGATGCGGTAAAGGTGTTGGCGTGGTATCGCCCCGATGCTGACCCTGCGGTCAATCAGCACCAACAGGACTTTACCAAGCGCATCGGTGAGGCCTGCGCGCACTACGACATCCCGTTTTTGTTTGAACTGCTGGTCTATCCGCTGGCCAAGGACACGGAGCAAACCACCGACTACGTTGAGATGCAGAGCAAGCGTGCCGACGATGTGCTGGCCTCGGTCGAGGAGTTCGCCAAGCCGGACTACGGGGTGGATGTGTTCAAACTGGAATCCCCTGTTGCCGCGCGCCAGGTGGATGGGACCGACGCGGCTGTCCAAGCGCTGTTTGACGAAATGGGGCGTCTTGCCGGGCGGCCTTGGGTGATGCTGTCGGCGGGGGCGGGCAAGACCGATTTTCGCAACATTTTGCGCCACGCCTACAGGGCCGGAGCCAGTGGCTATTTGGCAGGGCGCGCCATCTGGTTGGATGCGTTTGACGCCTATCCCGACTGGGCCGCGATTGAGGCCGGGCTGCGCGACGTATCCGTACCCTATATGCAGAACCTCAACGCCCTGACAGAGGCCGCAGCAACCCCGTGGCACGCGCATGCGTGGTATGGCGGCGATGGGTTGGCATTTAATGACCCCACCGCCGAGTTCCGGCACGGCTATGGGGATATCTAGGATGAAAATCGGAGTGCTCCCCCTCGCGCGGGCGACATTTGATGTGCCCTACGCTGAGGAAAAACTGGCCGCGATGTTGGCTGAGTTGGATGCTTTGGGGCATCAGGTCGTCGGCAGTCGGGATCTGTTGACGGATGCGCAGGCGGCGCAAGCGGCACTTGAGGCCTGCGGAAACGTTGATTTTCTGCTGGTCCTCCAGGTCACTTTTACCGACGCGGCGTTCATCGTGCAGGCCGCGCATGCGGTGGCCGCCCCAATGGGTATCTGGGCCGTACCGGAGCCAAGACTTGGCGGACGCCTGCGGCTCAACGCGTTTTGCGGGCTGAACCTTGCGTCCCATGCGCTGGGCCTGAATGGGCGCACGTTTGGCTGGCTCTATGGCGGGCCGGGGCAGGTGGACTTGGCGGGGCTGCTCGCCGGGGGGCATCAGTCGCCTGCGCCAAGGCTTCGCCCTGCGCGCGCCACGGGCAGTGTGCCCCAGCCCATGAAAATCGCTCGGATCGGGGCACACCCAGAGGGGTTTGATACCTGCGCCTATGACGGGGATGCGTTGCGCACCCTTGTCGGGGCAAGCGTGCAGGAGATGTCGCTAGACGCGCTGTTCGACCGTGCCCGGCGAATGCCCGAGGCAGCCACGGCCCCCTACCGCGCGCAGGCCAATGCGCTGCCAAACGTGGGGGATATGGATTCGGATGAGTTGGATCGCTCGCTCAGGCTTGCCTCCGCGCTTGAAAGCATCCAGCGTGAGGGGGCATTCGACGGCTTTGCTATCCGCTGCTGGCCCGAGACATTTACGGAATATGGCGGCGCGGTTTGTGGGCCTGTGTCCATGATGGGTGAGGCGCGCGTGCCATGTGCTTGTGAGGCGGATGTCTACGGCGCGGTCACGCAGGTCTTGTTGCAGCGCGTGGCCGATGCGCCCGTGTTCCTTGCGGACATCGTGGATATGGACGCGGCCGACGGAACTGGCGTGGTCTGGCACTGCGGGCAAGCCCCTCGGTCCATGGCAGCTACCACGCCCCACGCGACCATTCACACCAACCGCAAACAGGCGTTGCTGCTGGAGTTCGCTCTCAAACCCGGGCCTGTGACGTTGTTTCGGATCAGCCAAGCCCATGGCAACCCCAGGGCTGTGATTGCGCGCGGTGAAATGCTGGACCGGCCGATGGCCTTCACTGGCACCTCCGGCGTGATACGGTTTGAAAACGGGCTAGAGGCCAGCCTTCGGGATTTGATCGGTGCTGGGTTAGAACACCACATGGCGCTGGCCTACGGAGATCACGCCGAGGCGCTGGAGGCCGTTGCCGGTGCCATCGGCTTGCCCGTGTTGGAGCTGGGCGCATGACCCTGCGCTACGCGTTGATTGGCGCGGGGATGATGGGGCACGAACACATGCGCAATCTCGCACTGCTGGAGGGTGTTGAGGTTACGGCATTCAGCGACCCCAACCCAGCGATGCGTGCCACCGCGGGGGCGCTCGCGCCGGGCGCGCGGGCGTTCACCGACTACAAACAGATGCTCTCGGCGGATATCGCGGATGTTTATCTGATCGTCAGCCCCAACGATATGCATAGCGCCCATCTGCGCGACGTGATGGCGACGGGTAAGCCGATCCTCGTCGAAAAACCGCTTGCCACAACCACTGCCGATTGCCGCGAACTGCTGACCTTGGCGCAGGGCCGCACCGCGCCTGTTTGGGTCACGATGGAATACCGCTACATGCCCCCGCTGCAACGGCTCTTGGCATCGGTGGCCGACGGCGTGGCAGGCACCCCGCGCATGATATCGATCCGCGAACACCGCTTTCCGTTCCTGCCCAAGGTCGATGATTGGAACCGATTTAACCGGCGCACCGGGGGCACTTTGGTCGAAAAATGCTGCCACTTTTGGGATTTGATGCGCCTGACGCTGCAAAGCAATCCGGTCCGCGTTTATGCCAGTGCGGGCGTCGATGTGAACCACTTGGATGAGGTGTATGACGGCCAAACTCCGGACATTATCGACAATGCTTTTGTGGTGGTCGATTTTGAAAACGGCACGCGCGGGATGCTGGATTTGTGCATGTTCGCCGAAGGGTCATACTGGCAAGAACGGATCGCCGTCACCGGTGAAAAGGCGCGGTTAGAGGCGCTGATCCCCGGGCCTGCAAGGTTCTCACCAGATGGATCCGAGCGCGCCGCTGAGTTCGTCATATCACCCCGCGCCACCAAGCAAGAGTTGCGCGAAGTCGTGCCTGTTCCTGAACACATCCTTGCTGCGGGTGATCACCACGGGTCCACCTATTTTCAACATGAACGCTTTCGTGATCTGGTGCTGGCCGGAGTGGGTAAGCCTGAGGTTACGGTTGAGGATGGCTACTGGTCCGTCCTTGTGGGCGAGGCGGCAGAGCAATCCGCGCGGACCGGTATGGCCGTGGACCTAAGGGGCAAGGGGCCATGATGCCAGAAGCCTTCTGTTGAAAAATGCCTCTGTTGTTCGTGAAAATTGCCGCTATCACTTGTACAACGACCTAGCGCTTGGACCCCTTTATGACCGACCCGCGTGCCCCTGACGGCAGCCTTATCACGACCCACGACATTGCCCACGCAGGCCTACGCGCGCGGCTGACATCGTGGGGGTCGGTGCTGATGGACCTGCGGTTGGATGGGCACGAGGCCCCGCTGGTTTTGGGGTTTGAGGACCCCGCGCTATACCTGCGGCACTCGCCCTATTTTGGGGCCACTGCGGGGCGCTTTGCCAATCGGATAGGCGGGGGGCGGTTTGTAATCGACGGCACCTCGTATCAAGCTGATTGCAACTATCTGGGTGAGCATACGCTGCACGGCGGTGAGGTTTCGATGGGCAAGCGCAATTGGGATACGATTGCTCTGTCCGACACCTCGGTGACTATGACAATTGGGCTTGAAGATGGTGAGATGGGCTTTCCCGGCGCGCTCCGGGCTGAGGTGACATATGCGTTGGTGGTGCATGACGGCTGTCCTGCGTTGCGCATTGATTACCGCGCCACCAGCGATGCGCCCACGTTGTGTAACTTGGCCCATCACAGCTATTGGGCACTGGATGGGTCCGGCGATCTGGGGCACCACAGCTTGCAGGTCGATGCCGCGCAATATACCCCTGTTGATGCGGAGCTGATCCCCACCGGGGAAATCGCGGACGTCACCGGGACCCGGTATGATTTTCGCCAGCCGCGCAGTGTTATGAGCAATCGTCTCGGGGAGGGGCCGATCGATCACAACCTTTGCCTTGCGCCCACGCGCCGGGCGCGCCGCCGGGTCGGGACCCTGCGCTCGCGTCTGTCCGGCGTGTCGATGGACATCACGACGACTGAGCCGGGTCTTCAGGTCTATGACGGGGCCAAGATCAACGTCTCGGTGCCGGGGCTAGATGGACGCGTCTATGGGGCCCATACAGGCGTTGCCCTAGAACCCCAAATCTGGCCCGACGCCCCCAATCATCCCGGTTTTCCCAACGCCATTTTGCGCCCGGGGGAAACCTATCGCCAAACAACGATTTTCAGTTTTTCAAAGGAGGCTCCCGATGAGCTTTGAGACCTACATGCGCCAAGCCAACCTGATCGCCGGAGAATGGGTCGGGGCGGATAGCGGCAAGACAATCGACGTCACAAACCCGGCCACCGGCGACGTCATCGGAACCGTGCCCGCTTGCGGCACCGCCGAGACTGAGCGCGCGATCGCTGCCGCTCACGGCGCCTATGCCGACTATGCGGCCACCTCATTGATGGACCGTGTTGGGCTTTTGTGGAAGCTGCACGATGCGCTGATGGACAACCAAAAATCGCTGGCTGAGCTTCTGACCATCGAGATGGGCAAGCCATTGGCCGAGGCAATGGGTGAGATCGCAATCGGCGCACAATACGTTCGCTGGTTCGCTGAAGAAGCCCGTCGTGCCAAGGGTGAGATCGTCCCCGCAGGCGTGAATGGTCGCCGCATCCTCGTGACAAAGCACCCTGTGGGCGTGGTCGGCATGATCACACCGTGGAACTTTCCGTCCTCGATGCTCGCCCGGAAAATCGCGCCTGCGCTGGCGGTTGGCTGTACTGTGGTAGCCAAACCCGCAACCGCGACGCCATACTCGGGCCTCGCATGGGGGGCATTGGCCCAAGAGGCAGGGTATCCGGCGGGCGTGGTCAACGTGCTGACCGGGTCCGCGCGGGCAATCGGGGGCGCTATCATGGACAGCCCGGTTGTTCGTAAAGTGACTTTCACCGGCTCAACTGAGGTCGGTAAGGAGCTGATCCGGCAATCTGCAGACACGGTCAAAAAGGTCTCAATGGAACTGGGCGGCAATGCACCTTTCCTCGTGTTCGATGACGCGGATATTGATGCCGCCGTCCAAGGTGCAATGGTGTCCAAGTTCCGCAACGCGGGCCAAACCTGCGTCTGTGCCAACCGCATTTATGTGCAGGCCGGTATTCACGATGCTTTTGTAGCCAAGCTCGTAGAGGCCACTGAGGCCATGAAGGTCGGCAATGGTCTTGAGCCGGGTGTCGAGCAGGGCCCAATGATTGACATGGATGCGGTCGAAAAGGTTGAGGAATTCATCGCTGACGCGACCTCCCAAGGCGGCACAATCGCTACAGGCGGGGCGCGTCATGGCAATGGCGGTACATACTTCACACCCACGGTCGTCACCGGCGCCACACAGTCGATGAAGTTCGCGACCGAAGAAATCTTTGGCCCCCTCGCGCCGGTGTTCAAATTCGATACCGAAGAGGAAGCGATCGCGATGGCCAATGCGACAGAATATGGTCTCGCATGCTATGCCTACACTCGTGATCTGGCCCGCACATTCCGCCTCAACACCGCTCTGCAGTACGGGATGATCGGGGTAAACTCCGGCCTCATCACCACCGTCGAGGCTCCGTTCGGCGGGGTCAAAGAAAGCGGCTTGGGCAAGGAAGGCGGCAGCCAAGGGCTAGAAGACTACATGGACACCAAATACGTGTGCATCGACGGGGTCTAAAAACGGCCCGTCCTTTGTTCTTAAAATACTCCGGGGGTGCGGGGGCCGCGCCCCCGCGTCAGGCGCAGCCTGAAGAGGCTGCGCAACCCACTAAGTCACACGCTTGATCAAACGTGCATGTTGATCGCAGGCGATATTCAATTCGCCGACCGTCGTAATGTCGCGCGCCTCCAGCATCGGGATCAGCGCCTGCAACGCAAGTGCAGTGGCGCGGGCGTCTCCTAGTGCGGTGTGCCGTACCTCTTCGGGGATTTCGATCCCCAGCCGCGCGCACAAGGCGTCCAACGTGTGCGTCTGGGATTGCCCAAATACCACGGCTGACATCAGCACCGTATCCAGCACCGGCATATCAAACCGCAGCCCCAGTTGCGTCTCGCGCCGCCGCAGGAAGGCCATATCAAACGGGGCGTTATGGGCCACCAATGCATGGCCATCCGTATAGCGGTGAAAAGCCCGCAGGGCATCGCGCACCAAGGGCGCCTCACGAACCATGGCCTCAGTCACATTGTGAATGGCGGTCGAGGCGGCGGGGATCGGGCGGTTGGGATTGACATAGGTGTCGAACGGCTCGGTGGTGAGGATCTCTCCCCCGACCACCCTTAGGGCCGCGATTTGTACGATCTCATCGCCCTCGTCGGGCAATAAGCCAGTCGTTTCAGTGTCAAAGACTACCAGATCAAGGTCGCGCAGGCTGGTCGCCTCACTCAGCGGATGCGAGGGGCGCCCTAGGAGGCGAAAGTCGCGGGCGCCCGCGCCGCGTTTGGCCCCTTCGCCCAATCGCACAAGGTAGCCTGTGCCGATCTCAGGCAGGTCGATCTTGCGCACGCCCGCGCGATCCGCGGCAGGGGGCAAGCGGCGGTTCAAGCCAACCTCAACATCCCCAACCGACAGCCCAGAGGCGGCTGCGTTATACGCCACGACCCGTCTGTCCTCAGAGCACAGCACATAGGCCTCGGGCAAGTTGTCCAGAACGGCCTCTAGGCGTGCGCGCTCTCGGCGCAAGGCGCGGGTTTCACGTGCCAGTGCTGCCGTAACGGCCTCTCGGCTCTCCGCGAGGGAGCCTGCCATTGCATGCGCGGCATCGCCCAAATCTCCCAGATAGCGGGCATGAGTGATGTCCATTTCATGGGTGGTTTCGGTATGGGCGCGGGTGCGCAATTGCGCGGCCAACGCCTCAACGGGTTTGGCGACGTTCTCATCGAACAAAAGCCAGACCCATGTCGTCAGCCCCAAAACCGCCAGTCCCGCCACCAGCCCAGCAATCACAAAGCCCGACAGAACCTCTGGCTGCGCAAGGCGCATATAGCCCAAGATCAACCCGCCCGTGATCAACGCAATCCCACCCAATGCCATCAGGGCAAAGAACAGAAAAATCCGCAGCCGGAGTGAGAGGTTCGCGAGCCCCATGACCTAGCCCTGACACACAATCGGCAGGAACGGATCGTCATCCGCCAGCGCGCGCCAGTCGCTTTCCGCCGGTAAATCCGCGCCGTCGGGCAGGTCCGCACGCCGCTTGCCGGCGCAGTCAAACACCACAGGCATCGCAAACAGCGGTGCATCGCGGGTAAAGACATAGACGGTGGCCAGTTTCGCGCTCTCCATCGCGGGGTTCGTCAGAATGGTGTCCCGGTCCACAGCCATGAACGTGTGGACATAGGGGCGTGCCAGGGTCCACGGGCGGTACCATGCGCTGCTTTGCTGGTTGTTGACCTCAACAAATCCAGCAGGCATCGCGTTTAGGTTGCGCGGGTACCACGAATATTCAGCGTTGATCGAAAAGGCGACCATGGCCAAAGCGGCTGCGGTGGGGGTGACCCAGCGGGGGATGACGTTACCCACAATCACCCGCACCAACATGACGACCCCTGCCACGGCGGCCCCACTGGCCAGCATCGCGATCAATTCCCAAATCATCTCTACTCTCCCCTTTGTCGTTTCTTATTGCGCCAAGCCGCGTCCGGACTGGAGCGCGCTTTGCATTGTTTTCACCACGACAAATGCGTCGCGGAGGTGTGATCTCTCCAGGTCGGACAATTGCCCCGGAGACATGAAGTTATCGGGCGCCTCGCCGCGATCAATTTGCGCGGCTTGATGCAAAAGCCGGGTTTCGGCGATCATGTCATAGGCGTCGCGCAGGTCCTTGGCTCCGGCGGGTGAAATCAGGCTGGCGTCTGCGGCAGCCATCAATCGCGCCCCGGTGTTCACCACACGCATTTGCCCCAGCAACGCATAGACCCGCCCCAAATCGACCACTGGCACGACGCCGTTGTGTTTAAGGTCTAGGGTATTCTTGTGCTCTCCCGAGCGGATGGTGGCAAGGCCGCGCAACAGCCCAAGGGGTGGCGCGTGTTTCAGCGAGTTGGCGATCATTTGCGCCACAAAGATCGAGTTCGATTTCGCGGCAGGCAGGGTCTCATCCAATAGTGCCATCAACAATGCTGGATCGCCGCCAATCGGGCGCAGATCAAACATGACAGAGGCCAACATCTGCGCCTCCGTACTGGGGTTGCTGATCCACTTTTCAAAGTAGCTTTTCCACACGCGCAGGGGCTGGCGCCAGCGCAGTGTCGTGGCCATCATTTCGCCGGGGCAATAGACGTAACCACAGGTGTTCAGGCCATCGCAAACGAATTTGGCCAGCTCCGAGAAGTAGGTATCATGTGGGGGGGCGACGCTATCGTCTAGGATCAGGCAATTGTCTTGGTCTGAGACGCCCGTTTGTTCTTGCCGTCCCTGACTGCCGCACGCGGCCCATAGGTAGGGCACGGGCGGGGGGCCTAACTTTTGCTCCGCGAGGGTGAGGAGGCGTCGGGTTGCGGCGTCGGCAATGTCGGTGATCAGGCGCGTGATCGTGCCATGCTCGGTCTTGGCAGCGACCAATTGCGCCAACAGGGCTGGGATTTGGGCCGTGGACTTGGCCATTTCTTCAGCTGAACCCGCACGCACCACGTCCGCGATCAACTGCCCAGAGGACAGAGCCTGATAGCGAGTCAAATCGGTCTGGGTAATGATCCCGGCGACATCGCCCGTGGCATCAACAATCGGCAGGTGCGAAACCTTACGCTCTAGCATCAGGTGTAGGGCATCAGACACAAGGGCCGTCGGGCTGAGAGTGAGAGGATCAGGCGTTTGGATGTCCGCGATCGCGGTTGAGGCGGGCAGGGACTGGGCCAGCGCCTTGAAGGTCATGTCCTTGGTTGTCACGATCCCGGCAAGCGCGCCGCCGTCAGTCACGATCAGGGAGGACACTTTGGCATCCCGCATCATCTGGGCCGCGACTTCTACCGTTGTGTCTGCGGCGCAGGCGACGGGTGTCCGGCTCATCAGGTCTGAGACAGGCATGGTCATCAGATCGCGTTTTCGGGGGCCTGCGGGGGTTGTGCGGGCGTAAAACGCCTCTGCGTCGGGGTGGGTCGCGCAGAGCTGGGTAAATGCGCTGGCGTTCAGGCAATACAACGTGACTGCCGTTGCGGCCTGCGCGGATGTCACGGCGGTGCCGTCCTTGCGCAAGCCGCGTTCGCCGAATTGGTTTCCCGCCCGCAGATGCGAGAGGGTTGAGCCAAGCGCGTCGGTGACTTCAACCTCACCCTCAGCAATCAGATACAGCCCGGCCAGTGTTTCGCCGGTGGAATAAATCGTCGCCCCCGCGGCGTAGCGCATCTGCGTCAGGCTGGCCGCAATCTCACGCTTCGTGGTCTCCGGCAGAGCCACGAAGGGCGGCGTGGTGTTCATCAATTCAAGTTCGGTAAAAGAAATGTTCGGCATGATGCAGCCCTGCGAAAAATAAAACGGCGCGCCTCAAGTGTGGGGCGCGCCGCAGGTTTGGGGAAGGGGCCGCATCGTCGCGGGAGGTGCGAACGATGGTCGTCGCGGCCCCTAAGCCGTTAGTGGTCGGCTGCCGCAGCGCCTGCACCCTTGGGGATACGAACGCTTTCCACCAGGTCCACGATCTCTTGTGGAGGGGCGGCAGTTACGCGGGACACACCAATTGCGACTGCAAAGTTGATCATCGCGCCCACGGCCCCGAAGGAGGTGGATTTGATGGTCAGAAGCAGTGGGTCTGCATCTGTGAAGCTGTTCGTGTCAGGAATGAACAACCAGCCTTTGTGCAGGAAGATGTAGACCAACGTTGTGACCAGACCTGCGAGCATGCCCGCAACTGCGCCACGGTTGTTGATGCGCTTAGAGAAGATGCCCATCATCAGTGCAGGGAAGATCGATGCCGCAGCGAGACCAAAGGCCAGTGCCACAGTTTGCGCCGCGAACCCGGGAGGGTTGAGGCCCAAGATCACCGCCACAGCGATTGCAACAGCCATCGAGATCCGTGCCGCCATCAGTTCCGATTTCTCGGACATGTTTGGCGTCAGCTGACCCTTGAGCAGATCGTGCGACACAGCAGACGAGATCGCCAGCAGCAGACCCGCAGCCGTGGACAGAGCCGCAGCCAAACCACCGGCAGCCACAAGGGCAATCACCCAACCTGGCAGACCTGCGATTTCTGGGTTCGCCAGCACGAGGATGTCCCGGTTCACGCTCAGTTCGGAACCTGTCCAGCCACGCTCAGCCGCCGTAGCCGCAAAGCCATCGGAGCCTTCGTTGTACCACTGGATGAGGCCGTCACCGTTTTTGTCGTCGTACTTGAGCAGACCGGTTTTCTCCCATGTGGCCATCCAATCGGGACGCTCTTCATAAGCGATCGGTGCGGATGCTGTGCCATCGGGATAAACAGTCGTGATCAGGTTCAAGCGCGCCATGGAACCAACAGCAGGAGCCGTCAGGTACAACAGTGCGATGAATACCAGTGTCCAACCAGCGGACCAACGAGCGTCAGATACGGTAGGGACCGTAAAGAAGCGCATGATCACGTGGGGCAGACCAGCAGTACCGATCATCAGCGACAGGGTGAACAGAACCATGTTCAGCGTATCGGCGTGGTGGCCGGTGTAGCTGTTGAAGCCCAGTTCGGTCACAAGACCGTCCAGTTTCTGCAGGAGCGGTTCACCGGAGGCGGTGTGCTCACCCAACATGCCCAGAGCGGGGATGGGGTTACCTGTCAGTTGCAGCGAGATAAAGATCGCGGGGATCGTATAGGCAGTGATCAGCACGACGTACTGAGCAACCTGCGTGTATGTCACACCCTTCATGCCGCCGAAAACGGCGTAGGCGAACACAACACAGGCACCGATCAGCAGACCGGTTGTTGCCGACACTTCGAGGAAGCGACCGAACGCAATACCCACACCCTGCATCTGACCGATCACATATGTGATGGAGGCCACCAGCAGACAGATCACAGCAACCATGCGTGCAGTCTTGGAGTAGAAACGGTCCCCGATGAACTCGGACACGGTGAATTTGCCGAATTTGCGCAAGTAAGGCGCAAGCAGCAGAGCCAAAAGCACGTAGCCGCCGGTCCAACCCATGAGGAAGGTCGAGTTATCGTAGCCAGTGAACGCGATCAGACCCGCCATCGAAATGAACGACGCCGCAGACATCCAGTCCGCGCCTGTGGCCATACCGTTGGTGATGGGATGAACGCCGCGACCTGCTGCGTAGAATTCAGATGTGGAACCCGCGCGGGCCCACACAGCGATGCCGATATACAGAGCAAAGGACGCCCCGATAAACAGCCAGTTAAGAACGAATTGGTCCATTTATCAGTCCTCCTCAACGCCGTGTTCGGCGTCCAGCTTGTTCATGCGCCAAGCGTAGAAAAAGATCAGCGCCAAGAAGACCAGGATCGAGCCTTGTTGCGCGAACCAGAAGCCCAAGTCAGTGCCGCCCACGGCGATGCCAGACAGCATCGGACGCAGGAGAATGCCAAAGCCGAACGACACAACAGCCCAGATAACGAGACACCATGTCACGATCCGGATGTTTGCCGACCAGTAGGCGTTTTTGTCGGATTGGTTATCAGCCATGTCCAACTCCCTTTTTGGTTGAAAATGCTCGCGTGCCCTTCCTCTGGCCACGCGCGCGGTTACTGTTTGCGCGGGGAATTCACGAATTCACCCCTCGCGCGCGACTTTCCCTACGATGGTCGACAGGTGCGAGGCGATCGCGTCGATCTCGCCCATGGCATCCACCGTTGTGAGAGTTCCTTTTGCGTCATAAAACGCGATGAGAGGGGCCGTTGAGGCGTGATACGCCTCCAGCCTTGCGGCGACCGTCTCTGCATTGTCGTCGGCTCGGCGTTTGAAGTCCGAGCTTCCGCAATTGTCACACGTCCCGGCCACCTTGGGGGCTTTGAACGTGTCGTGATAGCCTTCGCCACAGCCGCCACAAGTGAACCGGCCAGACACCCGTTCGACCATGGCCGCATCATCCACCGCGAGCGAAATAACGCTGTCGACGGTGGCGTTGTGCTCAGCCAGAAGCCCTTCGAGCGCCTCTGCCTGTGCGGTTGTGCGGGGAAAGCCATCAAGGATCACGCCGCGTGCGCAATCATCGTCGCCCATACGGTCGCGCAGGATGTTGATGACGATCTCATCAGAGACCAATTCACCCGCTTCCATCACGGCCTTGGCCGCTTTGCCTGCGTCGGTTCCAGCGGCAACTGCGCCGCGCAAAAGATCCCCTGTCGAGAGTTGCACAAGACCGAAGTCTTGTTCCAACATCCGCGCTTGGGTGCCCTTGCCTGCGCCCGGAGGCCCAAGCAAGATGAGCGTGACGGGGCGGGTCATGGTTTCAGTCATGCCGTCCATCTCACTTCACCGCGCGGTTTGCGATCAGGTCGTCAACGACGGACGGATCGGCCAGGGTGGATGTGTCGCCTAGACCGTCGACCTCATTCTCGGCGATCTTGCGCAGGATACGGCGCATGATTTTACCGGAGCGGGTTTTCGGCAGGCCGGGGGCCCACTGGATCACGTCGGGCTTTGCGATGGGGCCGATTTCCTTGCGGACCCATGCTTGCAGCTCTTTGACCAGCTCGTCCGAAGGATCAGCATCGGACATCAGGGTGACGTAGCAATAGATGCCTTGGCCCTTCAGTTCGTGCGGGTAGCCAACCACGGCAGCCTCGGCCACTTTTTCGTGGGCGACCAGTGCGCTTTCGACTTCGGCGGTCCCCATGCGGTGGCCGGATACGTTGATCACGTCATCGACGCGGCCGGTGATCCAGTAGTCGCCATCGGCGTCACGGCGGCAGCCGTCCCCAGTGAAGTAGTAGCCTTTGTAATCCGCAAAGTATGCCGACACGAAGCGATCTGCATCTCCCCAAAGGGTCCGCATGATGCCGGGCCATGCGTCTTTCATGCACAACACGCCTTCGGCTTCTACGGTGGTGATCTCTTCGCCCGATTGTGGGTCAAGGATCACGGGCTGCACGCCAAAGAACGGCTTGGTCGCCGCGCCGGGCTTGAGTTTGGTTGCGCCGGGAAGCGCAGTGATCAGGTGGCCGCCGGTTTCGGTCTGCCAGAAGGTATCGACGATGGGGCATTTGCCCTTGCCGACGACCTCATTGTACCAGTTCCAAGCCTCGGGGTTGATCGGCTCACCCACCGAGCCAAGGACCTTAAGGTCGCTCAGGTCGTACTTGGTGACGAAATCATCCGACTGGCCCATCAAAAGACGGATCGCTGTGGGCGCGGTGTAGAATTGGTTCACCTTATGCTTTTCGCACACAGCCCAGAAGCGGCCCGCGTCGGGATAGGTAGGCACGCCTTCGAACATCACGGTTGTCGCGCCGTTCACGAGGGGACCGTACACGATGTAGCTGTGGCCGGTGACCCAGCCTACGTCCGCGGTGCACCAGAACACGTCGTTCTCTTGGTAATCAAAAGTGTATTGGTGCGTCATGCCCGCATACACGAGGTAACCGCCGGAGGTGTGGACGACGCCCTTGGGTTTGCCTGTGGAGCCCGAGGTATAGAGGATGAACAACGGGTCCTCTGCGCCGACTTCTGCGGCGTGGCAGAAGGTCGAGGCGGATGCGGCCATTTCATCGTACCAGATGTCGCGGTTTTCCTGCCACGTCACTTGTTGGCCGGTCCGCTTGACCACCAGACATTTGACGTGATCGTCGCAATGCAACAGCGCCTTGTCGACGTTGCCCTTAAGGTCGGTGACACGGCCACCGCGCGGCGCGCCATCGGAAGTGATGACAATTTTTGCGCCCGAGTCGTTGATCCGCGAGGCAAGCGCGTCAGGGGAGAAGCCCGCGAAAACAACAGAGTGGACCGCGCCGAGGCGGGCACAGGCGAGCATCGCGTAGGCGGCAGCCGGGATCATGGGAAGGTACAGAACCACCCGATCGCCTTGCTTGACGCCAAGGTCCTTGAGGACGTTCGCGAATTTACCAACTTCATCAGAGAGCTGTTGGTAGGTGATGTTCTGAGCGGGTTCATTCGGATCATCGGGTTCAAAGATGATCGCGGTTTGATCGCCGCGGGTCGCGAGGTGACGGTCGATGCAGTTTTCGGCCACGTTCAGCGTGCCGTCTTCAAACCATTTCACATGCACATCGTCATGGGCAAATGAGGTGTCTTTGACCTTAGTAAAGGGCTTGATCCAATCAATGCGCTTGCCGTGCTCTGCCCAGAACCCTTCAGGGTCCGAGATCGAGGCTTCGTACATGGCATTGTAAGTTTCTGTATCCGCGTGCGCACCGGCCAGCAGTGGCGGAGTGTTATGAATGTCTTTAGGCATCTCGCCTTCCCTCTCTTGCTTCGGAGGAGGGGACAGAGATCTGGGCACACCTTCTGCGTTCACAGCCCAAGGTGGACTGTGGGACGGCATTGCCAAAGATCCTCTGGATCCTCCCGAAAAACGTCTGATGCGTCTGCCCCTGTGGCTCCCACCACGCAGCTGCATCTAACGCCATATAAAAGAGTGGTGGGTAAAAAGGGCCCATCACCCTGACGACTGCTTTACTTTACACTACGCGGTGAAAGATTTCGCAATGTGGCGTAATTGCGCGCTTTTTCTGTAAAGAAAGTTTCAGAAAATACCGCCGGATTTGTAAATTTCTGAGCAGTACCCAGTTTTACTGAGCGAAATCAGTCTATTTTCGGATCAAAGGTGACAGGCCGTCGCAGGCCCAAAAAGCCGCGGCAGTGGGTGGTGTGCTGTGGCGTCAAGTGGGCCGTGCCAGCATGTCGCAGGGCAAGTTAACGAAAAATTGACACCCCAGCGACTCAGATTGTTGCGCGGGCGTGGTTTGCGGCGGCGATCACATCGACCCCCATCTGGTTCAAGAGGTCCACGTAGTCGAGCAGGACCCAGTTTTCAGCAATTTGTGTCTGGGTGCAGCGGTAGAAATCCATCACGCGCAGTGTCAGGGCTTTGCCGGTTGCGGGAACACCCAAGTAGGGGCCTGCATGGGTCATTGTCATCGAGGGCCAGCCGGAGACCGCCGCGTAGGGGCCATCGCCGATCCGGCAGTAGTGATTGCCGCCCTGACGATCTGGGAAGGCATTTAGGAACGGGGCGCGATGGTCTTTGACAAAACCTTCCCACTGAAAGTTAGATCCAATGCCGCCGGGCCCGTACCAGAACATATCCTTGGCCCATAGTCCCCCTTGGCCGGTTTGATTGTCCGAACCAAAGGTTTCCGGGTCATAGACATGCAGTGCGCCCAACATCGCTTGCACAATGTCGAGCGACCGCGCGCCGTCGCCCGTTGTCGGGCAGACACCATCGTGGGTCGCAGGGCCGGGAAAGAGCATTTCCGTTCCAAGTTCGAACGGAATGGGCTTTAGGCCCGCCTGACGCATCATGTCGATCAGGTCGATGATGACCTTGGCCTCAGTGATGCGGCCGTTCTCGACCCGGTAAAATTCACCTGCCCGCAAGAATACCAGCCGGTTGTTGGGCGGAATGCCCCACAGCGGTGCGTTGAAGGTGCCGACATAATGGCTGACCGCGCCGACCCATTGCCCGCCCGGCGCACGAATATTGTCGCCCCCGATGAAAATTTCATCTCGGCGGTGCAGCCCGGTAAGCGCGTGGCGCAGAGGCATGATCACCTGCTCAACCACAGCCTCACGCCCCTCAAGCCGATTCACGGGGGCACACATGTCCCAAATGACCTCTGGTGCGATGACGGCACTGGCGGCCTCAAGCTCAGATTGGGGGCAGGTGAACAGCGTGTTGAGCGCGGGACGAAGGGCATTGCGGTAGTTCAGCATGGGACACCTTTGCGTGTTTGTCAGAAAAGCCTTGCCAAAGGGCGTTTCAAGAATCTAGCTTATTTTGCAATCGTATGCATTTTGCTGTGATGTTAGTTGGCTCAAGGAGCATATTTCCCTCAGTGGCAATGCAGACGCCAGAAAAAGAAGACCCCCAAATAGACAACGTTCAACGGGAGACATCGAATGTTTATTAAGAAAATCGCGCTCGCTGGTGCGGTCTCGCTCTTTGCCAGTGGTGCCGCAGTGGCCTGTTCCTATGAGAACACAGTGCCCCTGAAGTCGCTGACGGCTGGTTTCGAAGCTTGGAAGGCTGTGACAGACGCAATGGCGGCCTGTGGCAACTTTGAGCCTGAACTGGACCAAGAGTTCCGCACCAAACAGCCCGCAGCCTTTGCGGCGAACCCTTCGCTTTACCACATCGGTGGGGTGTCCAACGGGACCGTTACGCCACTGCTGAACGAGGGCACGATTCGTCCGCTGGATGATCTGGTTGCCAAATACGGGCAAAACCTCAGCCCCAACCAATTGATCCGCGTTGATGGTCAGATCATGGCCATCGCCATGATGGTGAACACGCAGCACATGATGTACCGCTCGGACATCTTTGCCGATCTTGGGCTGGAAGCCCCCGCAACCTACGACGATGTGCTCGCGGCAGCCGAAGCGATCAAGGATGCAGGCGTTGTGGACTACCCACTTGGTGCCACAATGAAGTCCGGCTGGAACCTCGCGCAGGATTTCAACAACATGTTCCTCGGCTTTGGCGGCACCTTTTACGGTGACGACAGCATGCCGATGGTTAATTCCGAAGCGGGCATCAACACGCTTGAGATGATGCAGAAGCTGGCTGTGTACATGGACCCTGAGTTCCTTGTATCCGACAGCACATACGTGCAGCAGCAATTCCAACAGGGCAAAATCGCGATGGCGAACCTGTGGGCCTCGCGCGGTGGTGCAATGAACGACGCCGCCGAAAGCTCGGTTGTGGGCAAAGTCGGCTCCTCCGCAGCGCCTTTGGCGATGGCAGGTGGCGCGCCAGCGACGACCCTGTGGTGGGACGGTCTTGTGATTGCGGCCAACATCTCGGACGAAGAGGCTGACGCAGCCTTCCGTCTGGCGATGGAAGGGCTAACCACGGACATGGTCCAAGCGAACAACGATGCGGCGATCTGGCTTGTGAACGGCTACCAGCCTTCGGATATGGCGGCCGGCGCGATCGCCACAGCGACCGCAGCACCCGCACCTGCGCCGTACCCATCGACCAGCCAAATGGGTCTGATGCACACAGCTCTTGGCAACGTGTTGCCCGCGTTCTTCACCGGTGAGATGTCTGCTGAGGACGCACTGGCCGCGGTTGAGGATGCCTACAAAACAGCCGCCGAAGAAGCAGGCCTGCTGTAAACTCTAACTTGGGGCCCGCGCAGACGTGCGGGCCCCGCTCAGGACCATGAAAAAGAAGGACTGACGATGAAGCCCAAAGTCTTTGCGATGTTCGTCGGCCCGTCCGTCTTTTTGATGCTCTTGTTCATCGCAGCACCTCTGATCTCGGTGCTTGTGAATTCGTTCCAAGTCACCCAGCCGATTGTTGAAGTGGTCGAGGTCGAGACATGCACGCCCGGCTTTTTGACCCAGACCTGCGTGACCGAGGTCAAGACAGTCCCGATCCTTGATGACTTCGGCAAGATCCAGACAACAACCAAGTGGGTAGGTCTGCAAAGCTACGCCAACGTTTTGGAGCTGGACCGCGTGGGCGAAGCGATTTCATCGGGCGCATGGGGCAATATCCTTCAGATCGATTTCTGGAAGGCGTTGCGGTTCACGCTGACGTTCACACTGATCACGCTACCCTTCGTGCTGGGCCTTGGGCTGGCAATCGCGGTGGTGGTGAACAACGCAACCAAGGCCGTAAAGGGACCGGTGATCTTTGTGTCCTTGCTGCCGTTCATCATCACCCCAGTGATTGGCGCGCTGTCCATCCGATGGCTGTTTTACGGCGACGGGATCGTCACGGTCTGGTTAGAGGCGCTGTTCATGACCGACATCTCGGTCGCGGCGAATGGCTGGGCGGTTGAGTTTTTGATGATGTTCTACCGCGTTTGGCACGTCGCCCCCTTTGCCTTTGTGATCTTTTACGCAGGCCTGCAAACGGTCAACCAAGATACCCTCGAAAGCGCGATTATCGATGGCGCGTCGCGCTGGGATCGGTTGCGGTATGTGATCGTTCCGCACCTGATGCCCCTGATTATCTTTATCACGTTGATCCATTTGATGGATGCGTATCGGGCGTTCGAAGAAGTCGTCGGCTTTTCGTCGCAATCGCAACGGATCACGCTGCAATGGCTGACTTACGACCTGTTGCAACCGGATGATGCGGGCAACCGCGCGATCAGCCGGGCATCGGCCAGCGCGATGCTGACGATGA
Source organism: Thalassobacter stenotrophicus (assembly GCF_001458315.1). GTDB lineage: Bacteria > Pseudomonadota > Alphaproteobacteria > Rhodobacterales > Rhodobacteraceae > Thalassobacter > Thalassobacter stenotrophicus. The sequence continues at coordinate 455,647 of NZ_CYRX01000033.1, forward strand.
TCGGGATCGTGCTCATCCTTATTCTGCCACTGCGCCGCACATGGCGTGATCATAAGGGAGGCTGACATGAGCGACGCTGCCATTCCACGCGCCATGCGCCAACCGTTCGGGCTTAAACTGGCCTCGAACCTCTTTTTGATCTTTTGGCTTTTGCTCGCGGCGTTCCCGCTGTTTTGGGTTCTGGCCATGAGCTTCAAATCACCGGTGGATGCCTTTTCCAGTTCTGCGGCTGAGGTGATTTTCGGACCAGAGACTTTGGCCAAGGGCGACGGGCTGTCGTTGATCGACATGGCCTTGGGGATCGCTTTCATTTGGCTGTCGATCAAAGCTGCCGTTAAGTGGTTGATGCCGATGGCCGCCGGGGTGGGCACCCTGCAACGGGTGTTTAGCTGGCTGGTCATCTGTGCGGGCTTTGCCGTTATGGTGATCGTGGGTCTGTTCGTTGTGTTGCCGTGGATTTTGGCCCCGCTGAACGCCTTGGCTGGTCCGCTGGGCACACCGATTTTGGGCCTAACGACCGAGCATTACTATGCGGTCTGGGTCGAGAACGCCTTTTGGCAAAACTTCAACAATTCACTGCTGGTGACGGCTGGGGTTGTGACTGTTTCGCTGACGGTGGGGACCTTGGCGGGTTACGGTTTGGCGCGGTCGGGATCGAACCTCGCGTTCTGGATTTTGATCGTGGCGTTGGTGTTTCGTGCGCTGCCGCACTCGGTTTTGGTGGCAGGCTACTTGCCGTTTTTCATCAACTCCGCCGAATGGCTGCGCCCAATCCTAGGTGAAAACGCACCGACGCTCTATGGTCAGCCCTTGGCGGTGATTGCGGTGTTGGTGTCGATCAACCAACCCTTTACGATCTGGATGCTGCGGTCCTTCTTTCAAAGCATCCCGGAGGAGCTGGACGAAAGCGCGCGCGTGGACGGCTGCACTCATTTTCAAGCATTCCGCTGGGTGATTATGCCCGTGATGTGGCCGGGGGTCATTACGACCGGACTGTTCAGCTTCTTGCTGGCGTATAACGACTTCTTGGTGACATCGCTGCTGTTGGACGCGTCGAACCAGACGATGGTCCCGGCGATTGCGGGCTATTTCAATCGCGAAACAACGACCACGGATCAGGTGGAGGCTGTCGCGGCGGCCGTATCCATCACGGCTCCGTTGTTCTTGTTGGTGATGGTGTTCCAGCGCCAGATCGTGAGCGGCCTGACAGCAGGGGCTGTGAAAGGCTAGCGAACGTGTGTGGCTCCTGGCGGTTTTCGCCCGGGGTCAACGCATCAATCAATGCCTAGCTTCTGCCGCACGCCATGTTCCACTTTGGTCGGCGCCCACAAGGGAACGCCTGCGCGGAATGCGGCGCGCCCGATCATATGCGCACCTACAGGTGCCGTGATCAGCAGGAACACAACGATGGCAATGCACTTTGCGACCGTCTGCGTATCGCCGAAAAAGACCGCAACTGCGGCCATGATCAGGCCAGAGGACAAAGTGCCCGCCTTGGTTGAGGCATGCATGCGGATCAAAACGTCCGGCAGGCGGACGATGCCGAGTGCTGCGACAAAGGCGAAAAAGCCGCCAAGCAACAACAGAACGGATATGATGATTAGGCTCATGGCTTCGGCTCCTCGGCGGGGGGCTCATCCATTAGGCTTTGCGCCAATTTGGTGTCTTGGGCGCGGATGATTTTACGCTCAATGAAGCGGGCAAAGGCGACCGTCGCCAAAAAGCCGATCAGCGCTAGCACGATGGCCACGTCCAAAAAGGCCTGAACTTCGGACAAAAGCGCATAGAGCCCGCAGAAGGCCACGATCAGGACTGTCATCAAATCGAGTGCGACGACCCGGTCGGCCAGTGATGGGCCCTTGATCAAGCGGATGAACCCGAGGGCTACGGCAACCATCACCATGATAAAGCTGGCATGTAGTGACCAGTCAAAGAACTCTTGCGGTGTCATTCAAACGCCTCCCGCACCCATTTTTCCATTCCGTTTTCAATGTCGGCCCGGATTTGGTCCGCATTGTCGGCGAACATTGCGTGTACCACGAGGGTGTTACAATCCTCGGTCACGTCCATGCTGAGGGTGCCGGGCGTGAGCGAGATAAGGTTCGTAACCAGCAACACCTCGGCCTCGCCTTTGGCCTTTAGGGGCACGCAAATGACCCCGGGCTTTGCGCGGTGTCGTGGGGTGAGAACATCCCACACCACGTAAATGGAACTCACGATTAGTTCCCAATGGAACAGCACGATTAGCTTGACCCATTTGAACACGCGCTTGAAATAGCCCCCGCCATTGTCCTCGAATAGTGGTGAGGCAACCCACAGCGCGACAAATCCGACCACTGTGCCCACCGCCAGTCCCGGTAGGGTAAAGTTGCCCGTGAGCGCGGCCCATGAAACGGCCAGAATTAGGTTCAGTAAAAACAGGCTCATTGTGTGACCTCCGGCAGTGCCGTCGCAGGCGCGGTTATGGCGTCAAGCGGCGCGTTCAGGCGCAATACAGTCTCAATATAGAGCGTTGGATCCAAGAGTTGAGCCGCCGATGTTTCTGCAAAGCTGACGAAGGGCTGAGGGAAGACGCCAATAAGCACGGTCATGATTGCAAGTGCCGTAATGGGTGTCATCAGCGCGAGCTTTTGGCCTGCGGGAAGGGTCGCAAGTGTGGGCACGTATCCCTCGGGGTGGGGTTTCCAAAAGGCTTGGCCCCAGATTTTCGTCATCGAGTAGATCGTCAGTAGCCCCACGGCCAATGCGACACCGGCGATGATCCAGCCTTCAACCTCAAGGGCTGCTTTCACCAACACGTATTTGGCCCAAAACCCCGAAAGCGGCGGGAAACCCGCAAGCGAGAAAGCCGGGATCAAGAATAACAGCGCAAGGAACGGTGCACCCTTGTAAAGGCCACCAATTGCACCCAGCTCTGTGCTGCCCGAGATGCGCTGCGCTACACCCGCGATCAAGAAAAGGTTCGCTTTTACGATGATGTGGTGGACCAGATAGAACACTGCGCCCACCAAAGCCAGTGGCGTGAACAGCGCCAGCCCCAGCACCATGTAGCCAATCTGACTGACGATGTGGAATGATAGGATTTTGCGGAAGTCAGTTTGCGCGGCAGCCCCCAAAACTCCGGTCACCATCGTAAAGCCTGCGATCCATAACAGCAGGGTGTGGGTGAATGCGACATCCGTGTCGAACACCAACGTGAACATGCGGATCAGTGCGTAGACGCCGACCTTGGTCAGCAGCCCCGCAAACACCGCTGATACTGCGAAGGACGGGGTGTGATAGGATGCGGGCAGCCAGAAAAACAGCGGAAAGACGGCGGCCTTTACGCCAAAGCCGATCAGAAACATCGTGGCGATGACGGTTAGGGTGCCCTGGTCCTGAATGCGGTCCACGCTGCCTGCAAGGTCGGCCATGTTCAGCGTACCGGTCATGCCGTACAGCAGGCCAATGCCCGACAGGAACAGGATCGTCGAAATCAGGTTGAGCGTGACGTATTTGATGCCCGCGTCCAGTTGTTGTTTGGATCCACCAAGCACCAAAAGCCCGAAGGACGAGATCAGCATGACCTCAAACCAGACGTAAAGGTTGAACAAGTCGCCGGTTAGAAATGCGCCCGTTACCCCCGCGATCAGCACCTGAAACAGCGCGTGAAAGCCGAGTTGGTCCATCCGCTCGGTGATGTCCCCGATGGAATATACCGCGACCGCGAGCCCGGTGATCGCAGTGATCACGACCATCACAGCGCTTAGGTAATCTGCCACAAGCGTGATGCCGAAGGGGGCAGGCCAGCCGCCCATTTGCGCAGCTACAACGCCTTGGTCCAGAACTTGGCCCATCAAGATGACGGCGGCGATCAGCGTCCCAATGGACCCCGCGACCGAGATATAGCGTCCCTCAGGCGTGTTGCGGAACAAGAATGCCAGCACCGCCGTGGCGAAGGGCAGGATGATGGGGGTGGCGAGGTACCAACTCATTTCGAGGTCTCCTCGGCTTTGGTCTCGCTCTCAAAGCGCGGCTCAGCGATGCGCATTTCATCAGCATTGAGCGTGCCTAGGTTTTGATACGTGCGGTAGACCAGAGCCAGCGCAAAGGCGAACAGGCCAAACCCGATCACAATGGCGGTCAGCACCAATGCCTGCGGCAGGGCGTTGGCGGCGCCCACCACGGTGTCAGCGCCTTCTGCAATCAGCGGCGGCGTTTCGGGGGTCAGTCCCCCGGCGGCAAAGATCGTCAGGTTGGCCGCGTTGGACAACAACACCAGCCCAAAGATGAACCGCAGAACATTGCGCGCCATCATCAGATAGACAGACGTGGCGACCAGAACGCCCACCATGATGGCAATCAGACTTTCCATCAGACTTCCTCTTCCAGCGCGAGCACCATGGCGAGGATGGACCCCAGCACCACGAGGTAAACGCCCACGTCAAATATCAAAACGGTCGAAAGGGGCAGGCCCTTTTCGGTCTCGGTCGCGCCGAGGAACATCCACTGGCCTGTGAAAAACGCATCACCATCGAAAAGGGAGGCAACCCCAGCAAACAACGCAATCCCAAGGCCTGACATCGCGATGTCGAGGGGATCAATCCGAAGCGCCGTCCGCGCCTCAGCCGAGCCATGGGCCATCGCATATAGCACAAAGCCGGACGCGCCGATCAGCCCTCCAATGAAGCCACCGCCCGGTTCGTTGTGGCCGCGCAAAAGCATATAGATCGAAAACATGAGCAGCAGCGCCACCATCAGCCGGGTAGCGGCTCTGACGATTAGGGAACTCATTTCTCTTCTCCTTTTGGCGTACCACGCAGCAGGACAAAGGCACCCAATGCCGCGATCATGACCACCGCAATTTCACCAAAGGTGTCGAGCGCGCGGAAATCCACGAGGATGACGTTTACGACGTTGCGGCCGTAGGCTTCTGGCCATGAGGTCAGCTCAAAGTAATCCGTAAGGCGGCGATCCAGCGGCTCGGCCATGGATGCCAGTAGGACAATGGCCGATGTGGTGCCCACAAGGATCGCGACCAGCGCATCCCAGCCGCGGATTTCGGCAATTTTCTTGGGGTTGAGATAGGGCAGTTTCAGCATCGCAAGTGCGACGAGAACCACGACCAATGTCTCAACCAACAGCTGGGTGATGGCCACGTCTGGCGCGCCAAACATGATAAAGATGAGGGCGACACCGATCCCCACCACGCCAAGGGCCGCAACTGCGGTCATGCGCGAATTTGCTGTGGCGGTGACAAAGGCACCTGCGGTGATAAAGATCAAAACTGCCCAATCGCGAAAAGCTACGCCCGTGAAATCAAACTGGACCTGCCATGCATCGCGCAGCCACATGGCATAGGCAGCCGTCACGCCCAAAAACGCAAAAATCACAAAGATGTAGCGGCGCAGAACCCCGTGTTGCAGTTTTTGCGCCTGCCACTTGGCAAAAGCCGCAAAGCCATCAAGGAACCTGTCCCAACCGCGGTCAAAGTGGATAGGGTTCCAGCTTTCGATACTAGCCAGCCGTGCGCGCAAGCGGCGGTGGCCAAGATAGAGAACAATGCCCGTCGCGAACGTGACAAGCGATAGGATCAGGGCGGCGTTGACTTCTTTGTAGAGGTATAGATCAACAGCAACCGGGCTGCCGTAGACGGCGGCAGTTGCGGGGCGCACGAGCGTTTCGGCCCAGTCTGAATTCACGCCAAGCGCAAGACCAAGGCCCGCAAGGATCAGCGGACCCACCAGCATTGCGATGGGCCCTTCGCGCGGGGCCTTGGGTGTGTCACCCAGTTTGCCAAAGAACGGGCGCAGAGCCACGATACCGCCCACCGCAAACATCAGCGCGGAGGCCGCAAAGGCGGTGCCAGTGATCCAAAGCTGCGCGGTCGGCATGCTCAGCGCGGCCTTGTAGAGGAATTCTTTGCCGATAAACCCGATCAGCGGCGGGATACCTGCCATCGACAAGGCCGCCAATACCGCGGCCAGTGCGGTTAGGGGCATCTTGCGCGACAGGCCGGACAGGACCTCAGCCTCTCGGCTGCCGGTACGGTGATCCACAATACCGATCATCAAAAACAGCGCGGCTTTGTAGAGTGAATGGACGATCAAGAAGAGCATCGCGCCCTTGATGGCCGCACTCGTACCCGCCCCGATAAACAGTGTCAGTGTGCCAAGCGCCATCAGGGTCGTATAGGCCAGTACCTGTTTGATATCGGACTGCCGCATCGCAAGGATGCTCGCGAAAACGGCTGTGAAACCGCCCGCAATCGTGAGCGACCAAAACCACAGGTCCGTACCACCCAGCGTGGGGTTCATCCGCGCCATCAAATAGATACCGGCTTTGACCATCGTGGCGGAGTGTAGGTAGGCCGATACTGGCGTCGGGGCCGCCATCGCGTTGGGGAGCCAGAAATGAAACGGAAATTGAGCTGATTTGGTGAAAGCGCCCGCGAGGAACAAGATGGATATCGCGACGATCCAAGGGTGGTCGCGCAACTCAACGTCTCGGATTTCTGACAGTTCAAATGAGCCAGCCGCAAAGCCGATCAACACAATCCCGGCAAGGAACGCGAGGCCGCCGGTGCCCGTCACCAAAAGCGCTTGTAGCGCAGAGCGGCGCGATTTGGCTTCATCGGCAAGATACCCGATCAGCAAATAGCTAGAGATCGTCGTGACTTCCCAAAATACAAAAAGCGCGAGCAGGTTGTCCGCCAGTACAAGGCCGAGCATCCCGATCATGAACGCCATCAGGAACAAGATGAACCGGGGGTATTGTGGCTGCGTGCCCAAGTACTGCGCGGAATAAAGCGTCACCAACGCTCCGATCCCGGTGATCAACAGCGCGAACGTTAGCGAAAGACCGTCGAGCCAAAAACTGATCGCGACGTCAAGCGACGGAACCCATTCTATCGACCAGCGCAAGGTTTCTCCGGCAGCGATGGCGGGGATGAATTGCAAAAACCAAATGAATAGCACCAGCGGCACGGCCACAGATATCCAACCCGATGGCCCGCCAAAAAGTCTTGGCACCTGTGGTCCCGTATCCGCCATTTCGCTCGCCCCTGGTAATGCTTTGTTGGGTGGAAGCTAGCATCTCATTTTGATTGTTCAACACTTATAAGGCGTGACTTTCGATAGTATGAACCTAACTATCCAGCTAACGCCCAGATCGGAGGGTTTCATGCCCACACTGCAGCAGTTCAGATACCTCGTGGCCGTGTCGGAGGCTTTGCATTTTCGCAAAGCGGCGGATCAGGTTCATGTGACTCAGCCGACGCTGAGCGCGCAGCTGCGAGAGTTAGAGGGCAAGCTGGGTGTGCAATTGGTTGAGCGGTCACGCTCTCGGGTCATTTTGACCCCGGTGGGGGCTGAAATTGCCCGCCGTGCCAAGGGCATCCTGCGGGATGTCGAGGAAATCACGTCGCTCGCGCGGCAGGGCTCCAACCCGCTTGAGGGGACGGTGCGTGTGGGGTTGGTGCAGTCGCTCGGTTCTTACTTTTTGCCCCTCGTGATCCCTGCCTTGCACGCGACATACCCGAACCTAAAATTCTATGTCCGAGAGGGAACGGCGGCGGATCTACAGGCGCGGCTTGATCAGGGCACGCTCGACATTTTGTTGTTTCCGCTGCCTGCCGAAGGCCCCGACCTGCGGATCGCGCCGCTGTTTGAGGAGCCGCTTTTGCTGGTCGTGGCTCATGACCACTCGCTTGCCTCTAAGGCCGAGGTGAAACGCGCGGACCTACGTGGCGAAACTGTGATGCCGCTCGAATCCGGTCACCGCTTGCATGGGCAGGTTGCCGAAATCGCGGCCTCTGCGGGTGCAGAAATCTCGCTCGATTATGCGGGCACATCGCTCGACACGCTGCGCCAAATGGTGGCGACCGGGCTGGGGGTGTCGCTTTTGCCCGCGCTCTATGTCCGCTCCGAGGTTGAGCGCGAGGCATTGGTCACAGCCCTCCCGCTGGACGACCCGCAACCGTCGCGCAAGATTGGCATGGTATGGCGCGTGACAGCGGCACGGGACGAAGCCTATGAGGCAATCGCCACCCTCATCCGTGAGACGTTAGCAAAGGCCGCCCCCGAGGTGCGTATCCTTCCGCCAGAGTGACTTGCGCGCGGCTGTTCGGGGCCGTAGAGGGCGATGATGTTTGACGTTCTTGCCCTCAACGCCACGGATATACTCGTATTAGGCGGTCTCGCTTTTTTGGCGGGTCTTGTGCGCGGGTTTTCGGGGTTCGCGCTGTCGGCGGTGATGATGGCCACGGCCGTGGTGATCCTGCCGCCGGTTGAGTTGATCCCCGTCCTTTGGGTGCTGGAAGCGGTGGCTTCGATCATGATGGTGCGCGGCGGGTTGCGCGACGCGGATCGGGGCATTGCGACGGGTCTTGTGCTGGGCTCAGCGGTTGGGGCGCCCATCGGCTGGGCGCTGACGGTGTCCGTGTCGGTGATGACGTCCTCCATGATCGCGCTGACGTTGATCATTTGTCTCGCGGGGTTACAGCTCAGCCGGGTGCGGTTTGCATTCTTGGCCACAAGGCCGGGGCTCTATGGTTCCGGCGTGTTGGCGGGGGTCGTCACGGGGCTGGCGGGCATCGGCGGAATGATCGTGGCGCTCTACACGCTAAGCCAAGACAAACCTGCCCGGGTCATTCGCGCGACGTTGGTGATTTTTCTGCTGTTTACGTCCGTGTTTAGCGCGATCACGATGGTTGCCTATGGGGTGTTCACCGGGGTAAGCATTTTGCGCGGCGTCGTTCTGGCAGCCCCCATCGCGGTTGGGGTGTTTCTGGGCCAACGGCTCTTTAACCCTCGGTTTGAGCCGTATTATAAGCCCACCTGTCTGACCCTTTTGATTGTACTGGCGAGCGTCGCCCTCTTCCGTGTGAGCCTATGACCAACCTCTCTATTCTCAGCTCCGATGGCACCCAACTTGCGGTCACAGATGTGGGTCCGCGCGACGCACCTGCGTTTGTGTTTATCCACGGTTGGGCGCAGGCACGGCTTGCTTGGACCGCGCAGTCCCCACTGGCGGATCGTTTTCGCTTGATTTCATTCGACTTGCGGGGCCACGGCGACAGCGATGCGCCCCAAGACCCGGCCGCCTATACCGACACCTGCCTTTGGGGGGACGACGTGCGCGCGGTGCTAGAGACACTGCAACCCAAGACGCCGATGCTGGTGGGCTGGTCCTATGGTGCACGCGTGATCGGCGCCTATTTGGCGACGCATGGGGCAGGGACCGTGGCGGGCATCGCGCTTGCGGGTGGCGTCTTGGCGCTTGGCTCCGCGCGGGAAGAATGGATGGCCGGCCCAGACAGTCCGGGCATGAACCGCGCGCTCTATTCTGATGATGACGCCGCCCGGGCAGAGGCGACGCGCGGTTTCGTCACCGCTTGCACCCATGCTCCGCTTGATCCCGGATTTACCGCGCAATTGATTGCGGCTAACGATCGTGTCGGCGCGCTGGTCCGCCGGTCACTGTTCAAAACGGATGAGGACTTGCGCCCCGTTTGGGCCGCGTTCCACCGCCCCGCGCTGGTGGTGCATGGCGCACAGGACAGCGTGATCCCGGGGACCGTCGGGCAGGCGGCGGCGGATGCGCTTCCGCAGGGGACGCTTGCGGTTTATGACAATTGCGGCCACGCGCCATTTTTGGAGCATCCCGCGCGGTTTAACGCCGATCTTGCGGCGTTGGCCGAACGCATCACTCCTTAGCGCGCAAAACACCAGCAGGGCGCGCCGCCAAAGGCCGCCACGCAAAGGCCAACCCCGCCAAAAGCGTGGCCATCGCACCGCCCAAGATGATTGCCGTCGCAGAGATCCACTCAAATCGGTACGTGCCGTCCATGACGAATGTCATCACGGCCCAGCCCGCCAACGCGCCTGCGCAAATCGCGACCGTGCCTGCGGCGGCACCCAACATGGCGGAGCGTAGCGCAAAGCTGGCAAGGATCGTGGCGCGCGTAGCCCCTAGGGTCTTGAGGACAGCGGCTTCAAAAACGCGCGCGCGCTCACCCGCGGCGGCGGCACCAATTAACACGATGAACCCGGTCAGCAAAGTGGCCGCTGCCCCGTAGGATGTGGCGGCGGCCAACCCTTGCAATGCCTCGGTCACCAAGGCGATGCCGTCGCGCACGCGGATCGCGGTGATGTTGGGGGCGTCGCCCGCCACATCGCGCAGAATTGCGGCCTCAGCCGCTTCTTCGGCGTAGACAGTTGCGATGTGGGTGTGCGGGGCGCCAGCCAATGCGTTCGGCGACATCACGAGGATAAATCCGATACCTGCGTTGGAAAAATCAACTTCCCGCAGGGATGTGATGGTTGCGGTTATGTCACGGCCCAAGATGTTGATGGTCAGCGCGTCGCCCAGCCCGATCCCCATTTCCTCGGCCTCTTCGGCGGCAAAGCTGATCTCTGGGGGGCCTGCATGGTTTTCGGCCCACCATGCGCCCTCCGTGACCGTTGTGCCCTTGGGGGGCAGGGTGGAATAGGTGAGGCCCCGGTCGCCCTGTAGCACCCAATGATCACCCGCCACATCCCTTGCGGGGATGCCATTGATCCGCGTGATCACGCCGCGCAACATCGGCGCGCTATCCACGCGGCGCACAGCAGGGTCGGTTGTGACCCGCTTCAAAAAGGCGGGCAGTTGGTCATTTTGAATGTCCACAAAGAAGTATGAAGGCGCTTCTTGGGGCAAGTCTTGGGTTATGGCAGCACGCAGGTTGGTGTCGATTTGCCCGACAGCAGCCAGAACCGTTAGCCCCAGCCCAAGCGACAAAACCACCGATGTCGCGTCTCCGCCGGGTCCGCCCACGGCACCCAGTGCCAGCCGCAGTCCGGTGCGGCCCCGGACCCAATGGGCGCGCGCAAGACCGCGCGCCAGCCGCCGCACACCCCATGCGGCACCCGTTAAAATAGCGAGCGCGCCGAGGATGCCGCCCGCCGAATAGAGCGCGAGCGTCGGGATGCCCGAGAGCCACATGGATAGCCCTACAAGCAGTAAGACGAGCATCGCGATCAGGATCAGCATTCCCCAAGAGGGCAGCGCGCGGGACGGCCCGCTGGCATCTCGGAACAAGGCGGCTGCGCGGACCTCTCGGGTGCGCGCAAGCGGCCAGAGTGTGAAAATTAATGCCGTGAGCGCGCCGTATAATGCGGCCTCTAGCAAGGGGCCCGCGCTGACGCCAAAGGCCACGGGGATCGGCAGTTGTGCTGCGATCAGGGGCGCCAACAGCAGGGGCACAATCGCCCCCAAAATCAGCCCCAGCGCGATGCCCACAGCCCCCAATACGCCGATTTGCATCAGGTAGGCGGCAAAGATCACACGTCCCTCTGCACCCAAGGTCTTGAGCGTCGCGATAACGGGTGTTTTGCGGTCCAGATAGGCGCGCACGGCGGCTGATACCCCAACGCCGCCCACCGCAAGCCCTGCCAATCCAACCAGTACCAGAAACGCACCTATTCTCTCGACGAACTCTGCGATGCCGGGCGCTGCGTTGCGCGCATCGCGCCAGCGCAGGCCAGTGTCGCGAAACGCCTCTAGGGCGCGGGCCTCTAGCGCGCCAAGGTCGGTGTCTTCGGGCAGGTCGAGACGGTATTGACTGTCGAACAGGGTGCCCGGCGCCAACAGCCCAGACCCGTCGAGCGAGCTCATTGATACCAATGACCGTGGCCCAAGGCCAAAACCGCTGCCTGCGGCGTCAGGTTCAACCTCTAGGGCGGCGCGTAGCGTTAGGGTTGCTGTGCCAAGACCCACCTGGTCACCAATCTTGAGGTCCATGCGCGCGATTAGGATCGGGTCCATCACGATGCCGTTGTCCGCCAACGCCTCTGCAATCGGCATTGCGGGCGCAAGCGTGACTGACCCGATCAGCGGGTACAGATCATCCACGCCGCGCACTTGTGTCAGGCCACGTCCGTCACCCTTAACGATCATGGATCGGAAATCGACTGTCTCAGACACGCGCGCGCCGGTGGCTTGCATAAAGGCACGCTCCTGCGGGCTGGCAAAGCGATAGGTGAACGACATCTCCGCGTCGCCGCCCAAGATGGTCGCGCCTTCGCGGGCCAATCCATCCGAGATCGCGACCCGGACGGAGCCTACGCCCGCAATTGCCGCCACCCCAAGCGCGAGGCACAGCAGAAAAATCCGAAATCCGGCGACGCCGCCGCGCAGCTCCCGCCGGGCAATGCGCCACGCGCTGGTCAAAACATTGCTCATTCTGCTGCGGCCTGTGCAACGTCGGTCTCAATGCGGCCGTCGCGCAGCCGGATTACCCGGTCGCAGCGTTTGGCCAGCTCGGGCGCGTGGGTCACAAGGATCAGCGTAGCACCGTGCCGGTCGCGTAGCCCGAACAGCAGGTCCATGATCGCCTCGCCGGTGTTGCCATCCAGATTGCCCGTGGGTTCATCCGCCAGCAGAATGTCGGGCCGGGGTGCGGCGGCGCGGGCCAAGGCGACGCGCTGTTGTTCTCCGCCGGACATCTGCGCGGGATAGTGATGCATGCGGCTGCCTAGGCCCACGGCCTCCAACTCGGCCTCGGCGCGCTCAAATGCATCGGCCACGCCACCAAGTTCCAACGGGGTTGCGACGTTTTCCAGCGCGGTCATCGTCGGAATAAGGTGGAAGCTTTGGAAAACCACCCCCATATGTGAACGGCGAAAGCGGGCAAGCTGGTCCTCGTTCATCGCGGTCAGATCCTGCCCCATGGCGCGGATTTCGCCGCCCGAGGCCCGCTCCAACCCGCCCATCAGCATGAGGAGAGACGACTTGCCCGACCCCGATGGACCAATCAACCCAACCGTTTCTTGGGCACCGACTTCGAGCGTGAGCCCATGCAAAATATCCACTGGGCCCGCGTTTCCTGCAAGCCGGAGAGAGACATTGTTGAGGGCGATCACAGGGGGCATGGGGCGTTTCCTTTGGGCGGCGTCTAGAAGGACATATGGGGTGGTCGCGGCGCAGGCCAAGGCGATTGTCGTGAGCATTTTCATGGTTTTGCCCGTTGCGGGCGGCGCTGCGGCCGAGCCAATCACCGTGGCAGCCCTAGGCGATAGTCTAACCCAAGGCTACGGCTTACCGCCTGAGCAGGGGTTTGTGCCGCAATTGCAGGGTTGGTTGCGGGCGCGGGGGGCGGATGTTTCCATACTGAACGCAGGTGTGTCAGGCGATACGACGGCGGGTGGGCTGTCGCGCATCGCTTGGACGCTGACGCCAGAGGTGGATGCGGTCATCGTGGCTCTTGGCGGGAATGATCTGTTGCGGGGCATTGCGCCAGAGGTCAGCCGCGCCAATCTGGACGGCATCTTGCAGGCCACACAGAACGCAGGCGTGCCAGTGTTATTGATCGGGCTGCCGGCACCGGGCAATTATGGGCCGGATTACCAAAAGGAATTCAATGGGATATACCCTGCGTTAGCGCAGGCTTACGATACTCTCTATGTCGAGGATTTCCTTGCAGGCTTAGGTGAAAACACGCCCCAAGCGCTGCGCAGCTACATGCAGGCGGATGGAATTCATCCAAACGCTGCTGGGGTCGCAAAGATAGTCGAGACGTTGGGGCCAGAGGTTGAGGCGCTGCTTGCTCGGGTCAGGCCGTAGGCCGCCAAACCTGTAGCGCGTCCGCCCCAATTTGTCGGTGCGCTGACAGCGCGAACTGAGGCGCTTGTGCCAGCTTTGACAAGCCCATCGCGGCGATGGATGGCGTGCCCTCGGCGCCGATGATCTTGCCCGCGAGGTACAGATGAATTTCATCAACCAGACCTGCCGCCAAAAGAGATGCGGCTAGTGCACCGCCGCCTTCGCAATACACCCGCGTGAGGCCTGCGTCGCCAAGTGCGTGTAGCACGGCGGAGGGATCCAAGTTGCGGCCATCCTGGCCACATTCGATCAGTCGCGCGTCGCCGAATTGGTCGCGCAGTGGGGCGGGAGCAGCCGCGCCATGGCACAGCCAAACAGGGGCGGCGCGGTCATGGAACATGCGGGCTGTCGGGGGGAGGTCTAACCTACGCGACACGACGACTCGCACGGGCTGCGGCACATCGCCCATGCCACGCACGGTCAGTTGTGGATCATCGGCGCGCAGTGTGCCCGCACCCACCATGACCGCATCATGGGCCGCGCGTTGGGCATGGACATGCGCGCGTGCAGCGGGACCCGTGATCCACTGGCTTTCGCCGCTCGCGGTTGCGATCCGACCATCAAGCGTGCTGGCCAGTTTGAGCGTCACCATAGGCCTGTTTTGTGTGATCCGGGTGGTGAACCCGCGTTGCAACAGTGCTGCCTCGTCGGTGCAGACGCCGGTCGTGACCTCAATCCCGGCGTCTTGCAGGATGCGGATGCCACCGCCGTCCACACGCGGGTCCGGGTCCGTCTGCGCGATAACCACACGCGCGACACCAGCTGCAACCAAGGCCATGGCACAAGGTCCAGTTTGCCCAGTATGCGCGCAAGGTTCGAGCGTGACATAAGCCGTCGCGCCCCGTGCATCGCCCATTGCTAGGGCCCGTGTTTCTGCGTGGGGGCGGCCGCCGTCAGCAGTCCGTGCCCGACCAATCACCCGGCCATCGCGGACAATAACACAGCCGACACTGGGGTTCGGCCACACGCGCCCCAGCCCGCGCCGGGCCAAAGCCAGCGCGGCGCGCATCCAACGGACGTCTTGGTCGGAATGCACTTACTCGTTGATCTCGGGTGGGCGCAGTTCGTGAACAAAGTCCTCGAAATCATCCGCCGCCTGGAAATTCTTGTAGACGCTCGCAAACCGCACATAGGCCACGGTATCGATGCGCGCGAGGCTCTCCATCACGATTTCACCGATGGTTTTGGACGAAATGTCGGTGTCGCCCATGCTTTCGAGCCGGCGCACAATGCCAGAGATCATCTGATCGATCCGCTCCGGCTCAACCGGGCGTTTCTGCATCGAAATACGGATAGAGCGTTCCAGCTTATCACGGTCAAACTCTTCGCGTTTGCCACTGGTTTTAACCACGATCAGGTCGCGCAATTGAACGCGTTCATAGGTCGTGAACCGACCGCCGCACGCAGGGCAAAACCGACGCCGGCGAATGGCGACGTGGTCCTCTGCTGGACGGGAGTCCTTTACCTGTGTGTCGACATTTCCACAAAACGGGCACCGCATCGGCGTCTCCCTTCACGTCTTTATGGCCCATGGGGCATTTATCCACAGGTACTATATGACCATCCCAAAGACTTGGGTAGGGGGATATTAACCATGCTCTATCTTGCGGGTCGAAGGTGCTATCGCAGTAGTGCGATGACCCTCCGCGTGTGGGGGGCGTCGCGATGCTCCACGACATAGATGCCCTGCCAAGTGCCAAGCGACATGCGCCCGCCGATGATTGGAATTTGCAAAGAGGTCGGCAGAAGGGCTGCCTTAATGTGGCCCGGCATGTCATCGGGGCCTTCGTACGTGTGGGTCAGATAATCCATCGACAGATCAGTCGTCGGCGGGACCAGCCGATGCAGATAGGCGGTCAAATCTGTGCGCACCTCAGGATCTGCATTTTCTTGGATCAGCAGCGATGCCGAGGTGTGTTGAATAAACAGCGTCAAAAGTGCTTCATCCCGACCCGCGTCCGCGACCCAAGCGGCCACGTCGCGCGTGATCTCACTTAGGCCCGGACCGTGGGTCTGGATGGTAAAGGTTGTGTGCATGGTCAGCGCCCCAAAAGGCACGGTCCTTACCAGTTGATGTGATCTTTGAACGAGCTGACCGCATAGCTCCAGCGCGAGATCATCTCTTCGAACAGCACGCCTGAAACACCGCCGTTGGCAATGATGTAATGTTCCAGATAGGGATCGCTTTCATCGTCAAGGTAGACAGACCCCATTAGCTTTTCGCTGTTCCACTCGTTGGCCTTTTGCAGTGTCAGGCCATTGTTGAGGTCAAAACCAACCGACAGCTTCCAGCTTGTGCAATCAGCGTTGTCGGTGCAGCCATAAAACCAGATGTAGTAATCCACACCTTCCAGCTGCGACTCGATACGGGGGTCACCAACACTGTCGACCTCAAGTTGGGCGCGGTAGCCCATTTCTTGCAGCGCCTTAATGACGGAAAAGGGCCGCGCTGGATCGACGCTTTGCGCCTGTGCCACAGTCGCGGAGAATAGAAAGAAGCTCAAAAGCAGTAGTGTACGGCGCATGGTTGGTATCCCTCTTTTTGCTGGTTGGGAAACAACCGTGAGAACCCAATTGGGTCAAGCTGCAACTCGGTTCAAAAATGGTGTCTTACATCCATTTTTAGGCATTTTTGCTATCGTTCGAGAGAAAGGCAACCACAGCGCGTGCGGGATCAGAACATTCGCGCGCCTTGTTGGTCAATCACCTGCTTGGCCTTTTCGATCGCAGCCTCATGCGCGGCTTCTACCGAGGGCAACGTATCGGCGCGGATCAGGTGATGGCTTTGGCCGTCTTTCTCTATGATTGCAGACAAGCGATACACATGCCCTTCCTTCATCGGCTGGGGTGTGATTGCAAACCCCTCATACATCACGGGCTCCGCAGGCTTTTGCTCGGATTTTCCAAAAAGTTTAGAGAGCAAGGACATGGGCTAAGTTTCCAGTACGACTAGTCAGCGTCTTCAATGCGACGGCAGCGCTCATCCAAAAGCTCGCCTTCATATATCCAAGAGCTTGGTCCAGAAACCGCACTCCAATTATACCCCAGCTTATGAAAAACCCGCAGCGCTGACTGGGAGAGGCTCATTTCCTCACCGTTATAAATGACGGTATGATTGTCCTTCACCGTACACACTTCAGCCTCGTCTTTTTTGTGCGCAAGGACCGCGCCGAGCGGCACCTCGGCGGTGCGAAAACTAAAGCGGTTGCGGCGTTCTTTTGCCTTCTTAAGCGCGGCAGCATCGTCAGGTTCAACAATAACGGGGCCGGTTGGAGTTATCTCTCGGACGGCCGCAAGTTTAAGTGCAGAGGCAATCCGCTCAGGCGCAATTTCAAAGAACTCGCGGCTCTTTCGAACGCGGTGGTCGTCAAACGCATCGTGGATCAGCTTTTCTGCAAGATGACAGTCTGCAACCTCTGCTGCAAAAAAGCATTCAAACGGAAGTGGGATGCCCGTGGTGTCCAACGCCCTAATCCGACCCAATAAATCCGATGTCGTTTTACCGACTTTTACGAGGCCGGGCATCGCCTCGTTGGTGAGAATATAGACAATATCCATCGAGGCGACCTTGGGTCTGGCGTTTTACTGATCCAAGAAACTCCGCAGCTTACGGCTCCGCGATGGGTGCTTAAGCTTGCGCAGCGCTTTGGCCTCAATCTGACGGATACGTTCGCGGGTCACGCTGAACTGTTGGCCGACTTCTTCCAGCGTGTGGTCGGTGTTCATCCCGATCCCAAAGCGCATGCGCAGCACGCGTTCTTCGCGCGGGGTGAGCGAGGCGAGCACACGAGTGGTCGTCTCTTTCAGGTTTTCCTGAATGGCGCTGTCCAGGGGCAGAACCGCATTCTTGTCCTCGATGAAGTCGCCCAGCTGGCTGTCTTCTTCGTCACCAATCGGCGTTTCAAGGGAAATCGGCTCCTTGGCGATTTTCATCACCTTGCGGACCTTTTCCAAAGGCATTTGCAGCTTTTCTGCCAATTCTTCTGGCGTGGGTTCGCGGCCAATCTCATGCAGCATTTGACGGCCTGTGCGGACCAGCTTGTTGATCGTTTCGATCATGTGGACTGGAATACGGATCGTGCGCGCCTGATCCGCGATCGAGCGGGTGATCGCCTGACGGATCCACCATGTCGCATAGGTCGAGAATTTGTAGCCGCGACGGTATTCAAACTTATCCACGGCCTTCATCAGACCGATGTTGCCCTCTTGGATGAGGTCAAGGAACTGAAGCCCGCGGTTGGTGTATTTCTTGGCGATGGAAATCACGAGACGCAGGTTCGCCTCAACCATTTCCTTCTTGGCCTGCCGGGCTTCTTTTTCACCCTTTTGGACCTGCTGCACGATGCGGCGGAATTCGTTGATGTCGACGCCGACGTATTGGCCGACCTGCGCCATGTCAGCACGCAACTGTTCGACCTTATCGCGGGAGCGTTCCAGCAACATCTGCCAGCCGCGCCCGGATTTTTCGGACATGCGGTCAACCCAACCGGGATCAAGCTCATGGCCACGGTATTCTTCGATGAATTCACGACGGTTGATGCGGGCTTGGTCCGCCAGCTTTACCATGCCGCTGTCGATGGACATGATCCGGCGGTTGATGCCGTACAACTGGTCAATCAGAGCTTCGATACGATTGTTGTGCAGGTGCAATTCGTTCACCAGCTCAACGATTTCAGAGCGCAAGTGCTGGTACTCAGCCTCATCGTCCTTCGAGAATGTGTCGTCTTTGTTCAGGGTTGCGGAAATCCGCAGGTCCTGCATTTCGGACAACTTGGCAAAGTCGTCGGAAATCCGCTCAAGCGCTGCCAGAACTTGGGGCTTCAGAGCGGCTTCCATCGCGGCCAACGACATGTTGGCTTGATCGTCCTCATCTTCGTCGTCATCGCGGCGGATCGGGTTGCCGTCGGCGTCCAACTCTTGGGCCGCTTCTTCTTGGGGCTTGGGCGCCTCAGAGGAATTGGCGGGAGCGTTCGCGACCACGGGCTCTACGTCATCCTCGTCACCCATGGCGTTGCCAAAGGTGGTCTCAAGGTCGATCACATCGCGCAGCAGAATATCTTCGTTCAGAAGTTCTTCGTGCCAGATCGTGATCGCTTGGAATGTCAGGGGGCTTTCGCACAGCCCAAGGATCATGGTGTTGCGGCCGGCCTCGATGCGCTTGGCAATCGCGATCTCGCCCTCACGGGACAGCAATTCAACCGATCCCATTTCACGCAAGTACATGCGGACAGGGTCATCGGTGCGGTCCAGCTTTTCGCCGCCCGTGGCGCCAACGGCTAGGTCGCGGTTGCCCGCAACTTCGACCACAGCGGTAGAGCCGGACTTACCTTCGTCTTCGCCGTCCTCGGCCTCTTCCGCTTCGATAATGTTGATGCCCATTTCGGACAGCATCGACATCACGTCTTCGATTTGCTCGGAGGACACCTGCTCAGGCGGGAGCACCGCGTTGAGCTGGTCATAGGTCACGTAGCCCTTGGTTCGGGCTTCGGCGATCATCTTTTTGACCGCAGCTTGGCTCATATCAATTGCGATATCGCCGTCCTGCTGGTCAGTTTTTTGATCTTCGTTGGTGTCTTTAGCGGCCATGGAGCGCTCCTGGAGCTTGCGGGGGCGGGCGTGGCGGAATCGATTCGCACGGTAAGGTTGTTCGAATCATTACCGCGAATCGTAGGGAAGCGCACCCGCTGCTAGCGTTTTTTCTTTTCCCAAACCTTCGTATCGAGAAGATTTTGGAGGTAATTTGACATTGACGCACTGTCCTCCGCGTCAACCCCGGTATTAGGCAGAACAGCACGATCAGCAAGAGCGCGCGTCTGATTGGCCTCATTCAAGCGCCAAGTAAGGGCTTCGTCCGCAGGGCTAGGCTCTGCTTTGGCCCGAAGGTCCTCAAGTGCCTCGCTCAACTCCTGACGGTGACCCCGGCGCGCCTCTAGCTTTGTCAAAGCGTCCATGATGCACGGGGCCGCGTCGCTTGGCTGTGCCTTTTGGCGCAAAGCGGGGCTCAGTTGGATGTGGCGTGAAGCACGCAAAGTTTCAAGGGTTTGCGCAGTGCCTGTGGCCATGAAATAAGCGTCGGGGTTGTCGGTGGCCTCTTTTGTCCACCACAACAGCGCGTTGGCCAGCACTTCGTGGCCGGGACCGACCCATTTCATTTGCTCCAAAGCCTCTGCGTGGCTGTCAATCAGGGCAGGGTGCGCGGCCAGCGCGGTCAGCACCACGCCCTCTAGCAAGATTTCCGAGGTTTCGTGGGTCGAGCTTTGAGCCAGCGCGGAACTTTTGGTCGAGGCGACGGGCGCCTGCGGTTCCTGCCACCGCGCGAAATTTCCGCGCCCACCACCGCCGCCCTGGCCTCCACGGCGCTGACCGCCGCCAAAGCTGCCGCCCTCATTGCGCTGCCCCCCTCTGGAGGGGCGGGGGCCGAATAACTCTTCACGTAGGCGCGCGATTTCATCGCCGTAATGCGCCCGGATCGAGGGGTCTTGGATACTGCGCAGAACGGTCCGCAGGTCTTTGTCCAGCTTCGCGCGCCGCTCGGGGCTGTCGATGTTTTTACCTTGGGTTTCGCGCCGCCAGAGCAATTGCACCATCGGCAGCGCGCCGCCCAGTAGGGTCTTCATCGCCTCTGGCCCTTCGGCGCGCAAAACGTCGTCCGGGTCCCGCCCCTCGGGCATCAGGGCAAAGCGCACGGATTTGCCCGCCTCAAGGATCGGGAGGGCCAAGTCGATCACCTTATAGGCCGCGCGCACACCGGCCTTGTCGCCATCCATGGCAAAAACAGGCTCATCCTCAAACCGCCACAACATCCGCAGATGTTCCTGCGTGACGGCGGTGCCAAGGGCCGCGACTGTAGCCTCAAACCCTGCTTGGCTTAGGGCGATGACGTCCATGTACCCTTCGGCTACGACCAGCGGCTGGCCCTTGCCTGCGGCGGTGCGCGCAGGCCCGTGGTTATAGAGCGTGTAGGATTTCTTGAATAATTCCGTCTCGGGCGAGTTGAGGTATTTGGCCCGCGCATCCGCCGCCATCGCCCGGCCCCCAAACGCCACACACCGCCCGCGCGGATCACGGATGGGAAACTGAATGCGGTCGCGGAACGTGTCATAGGGGCTGCGGCCATCGTCGGGGGTTTTGGCCAGCCCGGCGGCTTCGATCAGTTCCTGCGGGACGCCCTTGCCTTTGAGGGCAGTTTGCAAACCGTCGCGCCCATTGGGGGCAAAGCCGATCTCGAAACGTTCAATCGTCGCGGCATCCAGCCCCCGACGGCTGAGATAGGCGCGCGCGTCTGCGGCCACGCCGGTGTTCAGCTGGAGCCGGAACCACCGCGCCGCAAGGTCCATAACCTCAGCCAGCTGGGTGGCGCGGTCGGATTTTTCCTGCGCCTTTGGATCGCGGGCGGGCATGGGCAGCCCGGCTTCACCAGCCAAAATCTCGACCGCCTCCATAAAGCTGACATTCTCGCTTTCACGCACAAAGCTGATCATGTCGCCCTTCGCTTGGCAGCCAAAGCAATAGTAGTAGCCCTTTTGGTCGTCCACGTGGAACGAGGCAGATTTTTCTTGGTGGAACGGGCAGGGGGCCCACCAATCGCCCTTGCCTTGGTTCGACTTGCGGGTGTCCCACATCACCTTTCGACCCACGACATCCGCAAGGGATAGTCGCGTGCGTAACTCATCAAGAAAACCGGGCGGGAGACTCATGCCCCTATGGTCCCATGCGCTTGGCTCCGTGTCCAGATGACCCGCGACCCATTGGGCGGCCCCGGTGCTAAGTATTTGCATGGCGCATGGGGGCGAGTGTGCCCGAAGGCAGCTATCGGCATATTTGCGCCAACGAAGTGTCCGCATTTTTCATAAAATTGCCCCTATTCCGGCGCGCCAAGGCCATGGCCCCGCGCGACAAAGGATCAATGCCCCCGAGGGGCCAAAACGATAAGGATGCGTCCCATGTCTGTCATCAAAGCCCAACTGACCCATTTTTGGCGCGACACGTCCGGCGCAATAACCGTCGAATGGACCCTCCTGACTGGAGGGCTGGTGGCCATCGCGCTCGCGGCAACGGCGGTTGTGGGCTCGGGTCTTGATTCCAACACGGCGATGCTGAACGAGGAATTCACCCGGGAACATCGCTTCTACGAAACGCGCAATTTCGGGCGATCACCGACCGAGGTTGCACAAGCGCTAGAGATGGAAGTGCTGTCCAATAGCCGCCGTGATCGCCGGGTTGCACGGTTATTGGATGCTCTGACCGAGAACCAATTACGCAACCAACACCGCACGTGGAATACCCGCGCCGCTGACGCCAGCTACAGCAACCTGCCGCTGGCCCGTGATCAAGTTAAACTGATCGAAGTGGCAATGGATGCACGCGACGTCGATCCGCACGCAGGGGTGCCCACGCCACTGCCCACGCCCGCAACCTAGGCGCTTAGCGCAGCCCGTGCGGCGACACTTGTCATGGCATGCGTGATTTCATGCACCGCCGTCTGGGTCATGGACCGAAACACATAAATATCCATCCCGGTTTTCGTCCGGTGATACAGCGCCGACATATGCCCCAATAGCCCGCGCGCCGTGGCACCCGGCCCCATCGCAGCCATATCAAGCGGCGTCAGTCGCGCCATCACAGCCTCAAGCGCGTCGCCCTCAAGCGTGAGCGCCGCCCATGCGTCTGACTGGTCCGTCGTGGCCGCAAGCCCCGCCAGATCAGCACACTCTCCAACGACAAACGCCATGTTGCGACCCGCCCAAAGGACGTTTCCTTTGGCTTCATTCGGGGCGGGCCAGTGACCGAGCGCCTTGCGCACGGCGGTCTTTTTGCCCTTGAACGGTGAAACAGAGGTTAGCGTCGGCGTCCGCTCCGTAAGTGTGAGGTTACCAATATTGACCGGGCACAGACCAGATGCGGCGGAGGTAGCAATCAGATTACCCACGGGCGCGCCCTCCTTCTGGGTCCAAGAATACGGGGTGGCAAATCTCAACCTCCGCGTCGACGCCGCGCAACCGGTCCACAAACCGAATACGCTCACCCAGTCGCGCGGTGCCATCCCGCACAAAAGCAAGCGCCATGTAGGTGTTGAGCGTTGGCGAATAACAGGCAGATGTGGCGTAGCCTTGGTCGGTCTCGCGGTGCACGCGGTCGCCAATATTGTACAGGTGCCCGCCCGCGTCGATCTTGGTGTTCGGGTCCACGGGACGCAGGCCCACCAATTCCTCGCGAGAGGCCATCAGGACGGGGCGGCTGGCCGCAGCCTTACCGATGCAATCTTTCTTGGCTGAGATCATCCGCCCCATGCCGATGTCGCGCGCGGTGACCCGGCCCATAATCTCGGCGTGAGTGACAAAGCCCTTCTCGATGCGCAGCACGTTCAAAGCCTCCATCCCATAGGCTCCGCCGCCCAGCAATTCGGACCGCGCCACAAGGTCCCGCCAGAGGGCGGCCCCATACCGTGCAGGCACCGCAACCTCATAGGCATGCTCGCCCGAGAACGAGATCCGGAACAAACGCCCCGCCACGCCCAGCACGTCAATCGCGCCACAGGCCATAAAGGGGAAGCTGTCGTTATCGACCTGCGTATCCGTCAGCGAATTGATCAGTTCACGCGCTTTCGGCCCCGCGACCGAGAATTGCGCCCACGCTTCGGTGGTCGAGATGATCGATACGTCCCATTCGGGGTGCAAGGCTTGGGTCACGAACTCTAGGTGTTTCATGACGTTGCCAGCCGCGGCCGTCGTGGTCGTCATGACATAGTGATCCGGCGCGATGCAGGCGGTGGTGCCGTCATCCATGACAAAGCCGTCTTCGCGCAGCATCACCCCATAGCGCACGCGCCCGGGTTTGAGCGTTGAGAACGTGTTGATATAGACAAAATCCAACAGTTTGGCGGCGTCTGGCCCCTGAATGTCGATCTTGCCTAGCGTGCTGACATCGGCCACGCCCACGGCGTCGCGGACCATGTTGACCTCTCGGTCGCAGGCATCACGCCACGTCTTTTCGCCCGTGCGGGGGAAATAGCTGGGGCGATACCACAGGCCCGCCTCAATCATCGGCGCGCCCATTTGCAGGGCATTGGCATAGGATGTGGTGAACCGCTCAGGTGCAAAGCCCTTGCCCTTGGCGCCAGCCCCCATCGTCCCGATTGCGGTGGGCACATAGGGCGGGCGGAAGGTCGTCGTGCCAGTGCCGGGAATGTCCCGACCCGTGGCCTCTGCTAAAACTGCAAGCGCGCCAACGTTGGACGACTTACCCTGATCGGTGGCCATGCCTTGGGTCGTGTACCGTTTCATGTGCTCAACCGACTGGAAGTTTTCCTTGGCCGCTTGGTGCACATCCTTGGTGGTTACGTCGTTCTGAAAATCGAGCCACGCGCGTCCCGGCGCATCCACTGCCCAAAGCGGCGCAAGCCCGAGGGGCGTGTCATCGGCCACGGGCGTCTGGATGGAGGCAGGCTTGAGATCCAAGCTTTCCAGTACTTTGCGCGCCCGAAATATCCCGGACTTGAGCGCACCGTGGGTTGAGAAGTTGCCCATCGCAGCCCCGGCCGCCTCTAGCCCAGGCACGGAGCCGGGCGTGGGCACAAAGGCGTGGATTTCGGGGTTCCACGTGGGGCGTCCGTTCATGTGGCACGTCAGGTGCACCGAAGGGTTCCAGCCACCAGACAGGCCAAGGCCGTCGGCTTCGATGTCCCATTCGCGGGTGCCCTGCCGGACCTTGACGCTGCGCAGGCCCAAATGACCGCGCGTGTTGATGACCTTAGCCCCTGCATGCACAAGGTAGTCACCGCTTGGGGCGATACCGCTGCGCGCGTCGATCACGGTGGTGTCGATGCCCGCGTCCGCAAGGTCCTTGGCCGTTGCATGGGCGCTGTCGTTGTTGGTGAACAGAACGATCCGCTTGCCGGGGGCGACGCCCCAGCGGTTCAGATAGCTTGCCATCGCAGAGGTCAGCATAACGCCGGGGCGGTCATTCATCGGGTGGGCGATGGGGCGTTCCAGCGCGCCCGCCGCCAGCACCGCGCCGCGGGCGTGGATACGCCAGAAACATTCGCGCGGCAGATCAGCAGATGGATTAGGTAAGTGGTGGCTTACGCGCTCCAGCGCGCCGTAAGTGCCGCCGTCAAACACGCCCGTAATCGTGGTCCGCGTCATGATCCGTACACCCAGATCACGCAAGGTTTGCACCATCTCAGCGGCCCAGACGTGGCCGGGTTTGCCGTCCACGTCGACGGTTTCCGACAACAGTCGCCCGCCCGCTTCGGTCTGTTCATCACACAAAATCACCGACGCACCGGACTTCGCGGCCGTAAGTGCGGCCATCAAACCCGCCGGACCCGCGCCAATGACCAGCACATCACAGGTCGCAAAGGCACGCTCTGCGTCGTCTGGATGCGCCTCACCGGAAAGCCCGCCCAAACCAGCCGCGCGGCGGATGATCGGCTCATAAAGCTTTTCCCAAAAGGCTTTGGGCCACATGAACGTCTTGTAATAGAAACCCGCCCCAAGGAAGGGCGCCGCCAGATCGTTGATCCCCATCACATCGGTCTTGAGCGAGGGCCACGCGTTTTGTGAAAACACCTCCAGCCCGTCGTAGATTTCTTGCATCGTGGCGCGGACGTTGGGGTCCTGCTCTGCGCCGCTGCCCACGGTGATCAGGGCGTTTGGTTCCTCAGAACCTGCGGTCAGCGGACCACGGGGGCGGTGGTATTTGAAGCTGCGCCCCATCAACCGCTCACCCTTGCCCAAAAGGGCGGAGGCCACAGTGTCGCCCGCATACCCACGGACATATTTGCCATCAAACTGGAACAGCACCTCTTCGGCGCGGTTCACGCGGCCCTTGCCATCAAGTCTCATGTGCGGGCCTCCCGAGGATAGGTCTCGGCCAGCTCTGATCCCTTGACCTCATGGGTGACAGTGTTGCGGGTCACAACGACCCACGCGCCACAGCCCGCCTCATGCTGCCACAACTCTTGGGTGTCGCCCGCGGGGTTGTCGCGCAGGTGCAAATACGCGTCCCACTCAGGCAAAGGCGCATCAGCGGCGGGGCGGTTGAGATATGTCTCATGACCCATGTAGTAAAATTCCCGGCGATCACGGTCGCCGCAAAGGGGGCAGGTTATGCGCATGGGACGTTCCCGCGGGCTTGAGAGAGAAAGACGCAGCCAAGCGACACGCGCTGGGCGGTTTGTATGGGCGAACGCATAGCCATCAGTGCAAGTTGTGCTGAGACCCGGTGGCCTCTTCGTCGATGACATGACCGCGCGCGAGCCGGTCGAGGCGCAGCTTGCTGGCGGCGGGGTGGTGGTCGCCCGTGGCCATCAGGTGGGCAAAGCACTTGCCGGAACCAGGCACGGCCTTAAAGCCGCCATAACACCAACCGCAGTTGATAAAGAGCCCCTCGGTCTGGGTCCGGTCAATAAAGGGGGAGCCGTCGGGCGTCATGTCCATGATCCCCCCCCACGACCGCAGCACCTTGGCGCGTCCGATCATCGGCATCAGGGCCATGCCCGCCTCCATCACATGCTCGGCCATATGCAGGTTCCCGCGCGACGCGTAGGAGGCATAGAAATCAATATCACCCCCAAACACCAAGCCGCCCTTGTCCGACTGGCTTAGGTAAAAGTGCCCCATGCCAAAGCTGATCACATGGTCCACACAGGGCTTCAGCCCCTCGGTCACAAAGGCCTGCAATACGTGGCTTTCGATGGGCAAACGCATGCCTGCCATTGCCGCCACTTGGCTGGACCGGCCCGCGACAACAATTGCAACCTTCTTGGCCCGAATCGGCCCGCGTGATGTTTGCACCCCGCGCACAACGCCGTTTTCGATATCGATGCCGGTGACTTCGCATTGTTGGATGATGTCCACGCCGCGCTGGTCCGCACCGCGCGCAAAGCCCCATGCGACCGCATCATGCCGCGCTGTGCCGCCGCGGGGGTGGTACAGCCCGCCATAGACCGGAAAACGTGGGTTGTCGTAGCTGATGTAGGGCAGCATCTCGCGGATCTCATCGCGGCCCAGCATGATCGCGTCATCGCCCTGTGAAATCATCATGTTACCGCGCTTGGCAAAGGCGTCGCGCTGACCGTCGGAATGGAACAGGTTGATGATGCCACGCTGGCTCATCATGGTGTTGTAGTTCAACTCCTGCTCCATATCTTCCCACAGCTTAAGCGAGTGGGAATAGAACTCAGAGTTGCCATCAATACCGTAGTTCGCGCGCACAATCGTGGTGTTTCGGCCCACGTTACCGCCGCCGATGTAACCCTTTTCAAGGACGGCCACGTTGGTGATCCCGTACTCTTTGGCCAGGTAATAGGCCGTGGACAGGCCATGCCCGCCGCCACCAATGACCACAACGTCGTATTCGGCTTTGGGTTCGGGCGAACGCCAATGCGGCTGCCAACCGGTGTTCCCGGTCAGCCCTTGCTTGAGAATTTGCCATGCTGAATAGCGCATTAGGTCCCCGCAGAGGTGTCATCAAATTGTATGACACACCCTAACGAAGCCAAGCGCAATCCCCTGCCGATCCGCGACATCATGCGGTCAAAGTCCGACGTGCTGTTACGTGGGCGCCGGATGAAGTCGGCTCAATAGGTCCCGACCGGGGCTGCGGGCAGTGCGACGCTCTGATCGAACTCAAGGAATGAGGCAAAGCGGGGCCGCGTCACGATGATGTTTTCAAAGTTTTGCGTGGGCAGTTCGATGTTCAACGGCGGGGTGTAGGTGGAATAGGTTTCGACCACGATCACCCGCTCACCCACGGCCATCACGGGCATACGCGCCAACAGTGCCGAGATGGAATTGGTGTCGCGCACCGCGTTGCCGTCGGTGGCATAAGACCATTCGACCTCGTAGCCAACATCCCCGCGCCGCACCTCGCTATAACGCAACCACGGCTCACCGTTCTCAAACGTCAAAAACTCGTAAAGGTTTGCAAGGCCTTCAAAATCCCACGCTGTCACGATGGGGCGCCGGGATAGGATGTCCCCAATCGTGTAGGCGGCCTTGAGCGACAGGTTATACCGCCGGAACGCGTCGAAAAACGTGAACGACAGGATCAGCGTCACGAACAGGATCGGCATGATGATCACAGTCTCGGTCGAGATCGCGGCATCCTCCCGCCGCCAAAAGGAAACGATGGATTTGCGCATGGCTCAGGTCCCTCCCGGTAGGCTGGCGGTGCCTGCAATCGGTTCGCTCGAAAAGGCAGTGGCGGAGGTCATGTACAGCAGCCCATTTGTGTCGCGGGTCAGCGCGAGGCCGAACTGCGACGTGGGGAAAAACGGCTCAACCACATAGCAGGTGCGCAGAACGATCATCATGTTGGGCGTTGTCTGCTCAAACCACGTCAGCGGCCGCACCGCGTTGGACACATCCACGCAAGGTTGGTCGAACCGCGGCATCACGTAATTCGCGGATGACACCTCGGTCATTTCAACGCTGAGCGTTGCATCGCAATGCGGCAGGACCACCGTGTTGGAGCAAATCCGGTGGCGGATCACGGATTCCGTGATGGTAAGCCCCGTGCCCAGCCGGATGTCGCGCACAACCAGATCAATAGCCCGGTCCAGCATAACCTGACGCGCCAACAGCATCGCCGCCTCAAACGCCATGATGAAAATCATGATAAACGCAGGAAAGACGATCACAAACTCGACCGTCGCGCCTCCGTGGTCATCGCGGCGCATGAACCGCGCGATATGGGCCCCAAGCCGCATCACTGCGTGAGCCTCAATTGGCCGATGGTCTGCGCGATGGCGGCAAAGACCTCGTTAATCTCAAAGCCGTTCACGTCGTAGTAATGGCTGGGCGTGCTGGCGCAGTCGCGCAGGGCGGCCTCACCGCTGGGTGGGGCTTCAAACGCGATGGAAAAGATCACCAGATTGCGGTTTGCCTGCGCCTTGGTCTCGGAGCAGATTGCAGCCAACCGGCGGTCCCCCACGGTTTGCCCACCATGCTGGGCCACGGCGTTACGGATGCGGTTTTTCCAATTGTAGGGTGAGCTTGCACCACCGCTCGTGGGGTAAATGTTGTCCGCAACCCAACGCACGTTGTACCGGCTCCACAACTCAACATAGCTCATTTGGCGCGCAGCACTGCCCCCGATGGGGGTCGAGTAATTGGTGTTGTCCCAAGGGTCGCGGTAGCGGTTGTTTTCGGGGATGTAATACGAAAACTGCGGGGCTTGGCCTGAGCGTTCATAGATCCAAACATTGGATAGGCCGGATTTAAATTCATTCTTCAGGTCGTATTGATTGGTGTTGGAACCATCCGTCATCAAGATGACCACTTTGATCGTGTCACGGTCGTTATAGGCGACGGGACGGCCCGCAAAAATGGGGTCAACGCTGGCGGGGGCTGCCACGGCCATCGCGGACAGGTTGGCTTGGGTCGAGGGGTCAATCAGGATCGAGGCCCACTTCATCCCCACATCAATCGCGGTCCAGCCGTCGGCGTTCAATCCGTTGATGGCTGCGTTGATTGTGGTCTTATTGTTAGACCAAGGAATGATCGCGCCGTACTCGTTTGTAGGACACCACGGGTTCGTCATAGACCCAGACGTGCTGTCTTTGTTGAAGTGTCCCATGCGGGGCAAAGGCGACAGCGGATCAATCGTGGTGGTCGAGAACATGGCCTCCGAAAAGTTGATGCAATTCGAAAAGTTATGCTCATTGGTAAAGTTAAAATGGTTCGCAACCAACGTGCCCGCATTCACCTTGCCATTGTAGGGAATGACCGAAACCGACACGAGGTCCTTTTGCTCATCCACCAGCACCGTATTCACGAATTCAGTCGCTGCGTCCTTCATCAGCTGCATCTTGGACTTGCCACCTGTAGGCGACCAATTCCCCATTGATCCGGAGATATCCAGCACCAGTGAAATCTCAACATTCAGCACTCGCTCCTCGGCGGTGCCGGTGGCTGGGGCGTTGATGCTATCAATCCCAACCATATGCAAAAACAATGAGTTGACGTCGATACTCGCTTCTGCGGTCACCTTTCGGTACGAGCCAACAGTGTCCTGCTCCACGTCCACATCCAGGGTGTAGCCCTGCAATCCGGCCTTCGCGAAATAGTCCGTCACAACCAGCGTCGGGTCTAGGTCTTGGTCCAAGGATGCCGCCGCCAAAACCGCACGGTCTAGCGTGTTTTGCAGCTTGGTCCGGTTGGCTTCATACCGCATCGTGTCCACGGCAATGCCGCCCGCAACCAGCATCAAGATCATGATCATTAGCCCAAAGATCACCATCGACCCGCGCTCGGATCGCTTGAATCGCCGTAAATCATGACGCAGCCCGCGCCGGGGCGCGTTAGATGTGGTGTTTTGATCGGTCTCGTTGGTCTTCACGGCAATACCCTCCATCCCACGGGCACGCGGTGACATCGGACCGGCCGATGTCTCATGTGCGCACCTCTTGCGACAAGGGAAGGGTGCGGGGGGCACGTGGCGATTTTAAGGCGCTCAATAGGGCGCTTTCGCGGCATTTTCCTTAAATCAGAAACAACAAAGCCTCGTTCGCAAGGTCTGTCGCGCAGAGCGCTGATTCAACGGAGGCTTTACTTTGCGTAAACCTTATGGGTTTAGTCTCAATAATTAACATACCATAGGTTGCAAGGGAGGGGACTATGACGGGACCAGCAGGGGCCAACGAGCCGGGATTTCGAGAATCCGTTAACCTTATGTTTGATCGTGCTGTGGCACTGATGGATCTCCCTCCGGGCTTGGAACAGAAAATTCGGGTGTGTAACGCGACCTATACCGTGCGCTTTGGCGTGCGCCTGCGCGGGCAGGTCGAGACGTTTACCGGGTACCGCTCGGTCCATTCGGAACACATGGAACCGGTCAAAGGCGGCATCCGCTACGCGCTCGCCGTGGACCAACAAGAGGTTGAGGCGCTCGCCGCTTTGATGACCTTCAAATGCGCACTGGTTGAGGCGCCGTTTGGTGGCTCCAAGGGCGGTCTGTGCGTCGATCCACGCAAATGGGACGCCCATGAGATGGAGCAGATCACCCGCCGTTTCGCCTATGAACTGATCAAGCGCGACCTGATCAATCCGTCCCAAAACGTGCCTGCCCCCGACATGGGCACCAGCCAGCGTGAGATGGCGTGGATCGCGGATCAATACGCCCGGATGAACACCACCGACATCAACGCGCGCGCCTGTGTGACGGGCAAACCGTTGAACGCGGGCGGCATCCAGGGCAGGGTTGAGGCCACAGGCCGCGGCGTGCAATACGGCCTGCGCGAATTCTTCCGCCACCCCGAGGATATGGCCAAGGCTGGCCTGACCGGCTCGCTTGAAGGCAAGCGCGTGATCGTGCAGGGCTTGGGCAACGTGGGCTATCACGCGGCGCATTTCCTACAGGTTGAGGACGGCGCGATCATCACCGGCGTGATTGAGCGTGACGGCGCATTGGTCTCAGAAACGGGCCTAGATGTTGAGGCCGTGCGCGCCCACATTCTCGAAACCGGCGGCGTCAAAGGCTTTGTGGGGGCCGAGTTCGTGGAACACGGGGCAGTCGTGCTAGAGGCCGATTGCGATATCCTGATCCCCGCCGCGCTGGAGGGTGTCATCAACCTTAAGAACGCAAGCTATATCAAAGCCCCCCTGATCATTGAGGCTGCAAATGGCCCGATCACCGCAGCTGCCAACGATATCCTCGTCGAAAAGGGCTGCGTGATCATTCCCGACCTCTATGCCAACGCGGGCGGTGTCACGGTCAGCTACTTTGAGTGGGTCAAAAACCTGAGCCACATTCGGTTTGGCCGGATGCAGCGCCGCCAAGAAGAGGCCCGCCACCAGCTCGTCATCGATGAGTTGGAAAGGTTGTCCACCTCGGGCGGTGTCGACTGGAAACTGTCGCCGGGGTTTAAGGATAAGTACCTGAAAGGCGCCGATGAATTGGAACTGGTCCGCTCTGGCCTCGATGATACGATGCGCACTGCCTACCAATCCATGCGGGAGGTGTGGCATAGCCGTGATGGCGTCACGGATCTGCGCACAGCGGGGTTCCTTGTGGCGATCGACAAGGTCGCGCAAAGCTATACGGCCAAGGGGCTGTAACCCAATAATCTCGGCCTCTACGCGAGGGGCCGGGATGCCTGTAGGACTAGGCCACCTCTGGCGCGCGGCAGGGCACGGCCAATCGGTTCACCCCTTGGTCCGCCAATTCCGCAACCAAGACGTCAGTGTCCACTAATTGCACCGGCACGCCCGCGCGCAACGCAAGCGTGCTGGCCACGCCCGTCGCCTGACCCATCGCCATGCACTGCGGCATTCCCCGGACTGAGGCGAATGCCACCGGGTCTGCCGACAAAATACGCCCTGCAAACAAAAGGTTGGTTACCTTTGAAGGGATCAAGGCGCGGAACGGAATGGTATAGTAATTGCCCGCCTCAATCGCGGCGTCATGGGTCATATCCCCGTCCGAGCGCATCACATCGTCAATCGGGTTGTCACAGGCCACGATCCCATCGGCGAACTTGGTCGCCCGCGCTAGATCTGCGCCCGTGACACGGTAAACGCCCTCTAACTTGCGGGTTTCTCGCACGCCCACGGTCGGCGACAGCATCGCCATATGCGCGCCTTCAAATCCCGGCACATCGCGGCGCAACAATTGGGCAAGCTGATAGCACCGCCTGCGCCCCTCCTGCGTGGCTTGCCCCACAGCGACGGGGTCTGTGCCATCCACACCCCGCACATGGACCGAATTGCAAAACACCGATCCCTCGTGAAATCCACGCATCAGGTATAGTTTCGCAAGGTCCGGGTGCAGGCGCCCCTCCGCGATGCCGCGCGCAGCATAGGTCTCAAAATAGGGATCGGGGTCGGCGAATGCCGCGTCCCAATCCACACCCACCATGTGGAACGAAATCGTCACGGCCATCATGTTGCCAGACGCGTCACCCAAGGCATAGGGCACGCCCGCCTTGGCCGAAATATCCCCGTCGCCCGAACAGTCGATGACCATTTTGGGCGTAACCGTGAACGCTCCGTTTCGGTCGCAACACGACACGCGCGCGATGGTATCGCCGTCCATGTCCGGCTCCAGTGCCATGGCCCCCAGTCGGACGCGGACACCGGCCTCTTCCAACATCTCAAACATCGTGAGGGTCGCGATATCGTGGTCATAGATGATTTCGGGCCCAAAGTTTTCGAGCGTACAGGGCCGCTTTACCGCCGCAGGTGGCTCCATTTTGGCCAACCGTTCCGTCAGTTCTTCGATCAAACCGCCGATGATCTGATCCTGCGGATACCCGCCGCCCCACGGCATACCGGGGCAAAACGCCATCACGCCGCCAATTTTGGTCGTGGCCTCCAATAACGTCACGCGCAGGCCCTGTCGCCCAGCGGCAATCGCGGCCCCAAATCCGGCGGTTCCGCCGCCAATCACCAGAACATCTGTCTGCTCATCCCGTACGCTCATCCGTCCCCCATTTTGCGCAAAAGGCCGCTCTTCATCGTTGGGTCAAAGCCTGCGTCGCCCTCGCCTCGGGGTCAAGGCTTCCTGCGTATCGCGCGTCCAGTCGAGCAGCGCCGTTTAGCCTGCCAAACGGGAAGAGCCACATCATCCACCGTCACCACCCCATATCTGGTGGTTAACGACTTGCGGAAGTCGTTAATTTATCGTTACTTTTCAGTAATATATGCTGACCTATTGTTGCGCGTGCACAACATTCAGTCAGCCGCGCTGACCTATTCGTCGGTCAGGGTCTCAGGCGCTTTGTCCCGGTCCGCCACCATCATCGAAAGCGCGTCTGCGACGATCTTGGTTTGCGATCCGTTGGTCACCCCGCCAATGCCGACATGGCGGCGCACCCGCCACCACATGCCGGGTTGCCACGCCCGTGGGGCCGGGTCCCGCAGCCGGACCAAAAAGCCGCGCGCTGGCTTCACCGCAAACAATGACCGGTCGACCGAAGCGATCTCATCCAAGGGCGCAATCGGCGCGCCCAGATCATCAAACAACCCATCCGAGCGCAGCACGATCCGGCGGGCCCCAGCGCGCCAGCCGCGCACCGCCGCCACCAATGATACGATCCCCACGACAAACAACAGCAGCAGGAATATGAAATCGCGCGGCGGGGTCGCTAGCGCGGTATAGATCAAAAGCGTGCCCAAAAGCCCCAAAACCACGCTGCCAAAAATGCGGCGCGGTTCGGAGGCTTGGATCTCAAACAGGGTCTCTGGTGTGGTGTTCATAGCCCCCTTCTGCACGGATGGCGGGCAATGCACAACTAGCGACGCACATGAACCTCGCCGCCGCGTTCCTCAGGCTCATCATCGTGCATTTCGGCGGGAAAACCGGGGGCAGTCACGTCAAGGCCCGTGGCCTCTTCTAGGCGTTTGATGATGTTGGGCGACAATTCACGCGGACCAAACCGCTCGATCCCATCGGCAAAGATCTGGTTCACCAGCGGTGAGATTTCGAGCGGCACGTCATGGGCGTCAGCGATGGATTGGAACAGGCCAATGTCCTTGGCCACCAAATCCATCGTAAACGAGATATCGCGCGACCCGTTCAGGATCACTTGGCTTTCGGTTTCGTGCACAAAGGACGTTCCCGAGGAGATCGCGATGGCTTCATAGGCGGTGGCCAGATCAAGGCCTGCGGCTTTGCAGGTCACCAAGGCCTCGGCGCAGGACACAAGGTTAACGGTCGCGAGGTAGTTGGTGACCACCTTCAGCTGGGAGGCCGTGCCCACATCGCCGGTGTGCAAAACACGGCGTCCAAGGATCGTGAGCAGCGGCAAGACCCGCTCAAACGTCGCGCGGTCCGTGCCTGCAAAGATCGAGATATTGCCCGTGTCCGCCCGGTGGCAGCCGCCCGAAACGGGGCAATCCACGGCGGCACCGCCCGCGGCGGTGACTTTGGCCGCAAGGCGCGTGACCTCGGTGGCGTCGGTGGTGGACATCTCTAGCCAGATTTTGCCCTCGCTCACCGCGTTTAGCAGGCCATCGGGACCTTCAACGGTTTGGGCGCAAATCGTGGGTGAAGGCAGGCAGGTGATGACCACGTCGCAGGCCCCCATCAGCTCAGCCGGGGTCGCGGCGGACTTGGCGCCTCGTTGGGTAAAGTCGCGGACCTTCTCTGCATCCAGATCGAGGACGGTCACATCCTGATCGTTGCGCAAAAGCGACCCCGCCAGTTTGGCCCCCACATTGCCCAGTCCAATAAAGCCGATTTTCATGGCCATCCCTTTCATTGTTTTGGGAAAGGTTCAGCGATTCGGATCCCTGTGCGCGCCACTGAGCGACACTTTGCAAATATGCACAGACTCCGTGGAGTTTCGCCCTCTTTTGCCGGGGCGTGGGATGGTTATTTTGGGGGC
Organism: Thalassobacter stenotrophicus; assembly: GCF_001458315.1. Lineage (GTDB taxonomy): Bacteria > Pseudomonadota > Alphaproteobacteria > Rhodobacterales > Rhodobacteraceae > Thalassobacter > Thalassobacter stenotrophicus. The sequence goes on from NZ_CYRX01000033.1 coordinate 490,598, forward strand.
AACCGATAGCAAGGAGTTATCTCATGTCTGTACGTCCCGTCACCCAAACCCGCCAAGCCCAACCCACGATGGAAGGGGCAGGGGTTCACCTTCACCGCGCCTTTGGCTTTCAAGATCCAAGCGAGATGGATCCGTTCCTGTTGTTTGACGATTTTCGCAACGACATTCCTGCGCATTTTGAGAAAGGCTTTCCGTGGCACCCACACCGGGGGATCGAGACGATCACCTATGTGTTGAACGGCACGGTTGAGCATGGCGATAGCCTTGGCAATGTCGGCACCTTGGGTGCAGGCGATGTGCAGTGGATGACCGCAGGCTCGGGCATTTTGCACCAAGAAATGCCCCACGGAAACGCGCGCGGGCAAATGCATGGCTTTCAGTTGTGGGGCAACCTGCCCAGCAGCCAAAAGATGACCGCGCCCCGCTACCAGGATGTCACGGCCGCCGATATCCCGGTGGTCATCGACGATGATGGCACGCAGGTGAAGGTCATCGTGGGTGAGTTCTGGGGCAAGCGCGGGCCGGTCGACGGTATTGCGGCGGACCCGCAGTATCTGGACGTGTATGTGCCTGCGGGCGTCAAAAAGACGTTCCGGATTGATACCTACCGCCGGGCCTTTGCCTATGTGTTCGAAGGGGCTGCGGCCTTTGCGGATGCCAGCAAGCCTGAGGGTGTTTTGCTAGAGAAGGAAGTGATGGGTGAAGAGGTCAACATTCGGGACCTTTCGGGCGATCGCACCCTGATCCGGTTTGGCACGGGCGATGAGGTAACGGTGCAGGCGGGCCCTGAGGGCGTGCGGTTCCTGTTGATCTCGGGTGCGCCGATTGAAGAGCCTGTCGCGTGGCACGGCCCGATTGTGATGAACACACAAGAAGAGCTGATGCAGGCCATGCGCGAACTGCGCAACGGCACGTTCATCAAAGCGGCGCACTAGCCGGTTTGTGATCTGCTAGTGGAGGGGCGTTTGGGCGGGATCGCTTGGACGCCCCTTTGGGCGTACGCGGCGTGCGCCGCATAAGATGAGTATTTGGGGAACAAAGGAGGCGGCGGCGCTACGCGGCCGTATGCAGGTGTCCGTTGATGTAGGTGGCGGTTACGGCGCGGTCGTCGCCCATCATGATGGTAGGAAACAGGGCCTGCCATATATCCTCGGCGCGGGTGGTGGCCTGCGCGATTGCTGGGGTCGAGGCGAGGTCTAGGACGACCAGATCGGCCTCATATCCCGGGGCAAGGGTGCCGATTTTATCCTCTAGCCGGAGGGCGCGGGCGCTGCCACCTGTGGCCAGCCACATTAGGTGCGCGGGGTGGAGCGCTTGGCCCCGCAGTTGCGCGACCTCATAGGCGGCGGCCATTGTGCGCAGCATCGAAAAGTTGGACCCGCCGCCCGTGTCGGTTGCGAGGCCAACCCGGTGCGTTTGGGCGTGGGCCATATTGAACAGCCCTGAGCCGATGAACGTGTTGGACGTGGGGCAGTGCACCATGGCGGCGTCCACCTCAGCCAGCCGCGCGATTTCGCGGTCCGTTAGGTGGATAGCGTGGCCGTAGACACCGCCGGTGCCCAGAAGGCCGTGGGATTCGTAGGTATCGAGGTAGTCGCGCGCGGTTGGGAACAGCTCTTGGACCCATGCGATTTCGTCGACTTGTTCGGACAGATGCGTTTGCATCAGGCAGTCAGGGTGTTCGGCCCAAAGCGCGCCGAGGGCCGAGAGTTGGTCCGGCGTTGAGGTCGGAGAGAACCGGGGTGTAATGACGTAGGACAGGCGGTCTTGGTTATGCCAATTGGTAAGTAGGGACTTACTGTCATCATAAGCGGATTGGGCCGTGTCCCGCAGGGTGTCGGGCGCGTTGCGATCCATGCAGGTTTTGCCCGCCAGCGCCCGGAGGCCGCGCGATTGGGCGGCGGCAAAAAACGCATCAACCGACGTGGGATGGATCGTGGCGTAGCTGCACATGGTCGTCGTGCCGTGCGCCAGTGCGAGGTCCATGTAGCGACCCGCCACGTCGGAGGCATAGGCCGCATCTGCGAAGCGCGATTCCTCGGGGAAGGTGTAGGTGTTGAGCCAGTCGATCAGCCGCTTGCCCCATGACGCGATGATCGCGGTTTGGGGGTAGTGGACGTGCGCGTCGATGAACCCCGGCACGATCAGGCCCGTGCCGTAGTCCGTCACGGGCGCGTCGGGATGGGCGGCGCGGATATCGTCTGCCGGGCCCACGGCTGTGATTTTGCCCTGCGCAATCGCCACGGCGCCGCGGCGTTCATGGTGCGCGCTTTCGGGGCCCGTTTGGAACGGGTCGCTGGGCAGTGTCAGGGTTTGGCCGAGGAGGAGATGTGTCATACGCCGTAGCCTATCTGCCGCGTGGAGGAGCGTAAATCCCGGTTGGACTTGACCCAGTCGCGCGGTAGGTAAGGGACAAGTGAAAGGTGTGCCATGGATCAGCCTGAGGTCATCGACCCCCCCGAAAATGAAGCGGCGCTGTATGCCCAGCGTTTGGGCTTGGTGCGTGCGGCACTTGAGGCGCAGGATGAGGCCGGGCTAAAGGCCCTGTTGGAGCCGCTGCACCCGGCGGACATTGCTGATATCCTTGAGCAGATTGGCCGTGGTGAGCGGGCGCGGTTCTTTGGGCTTTTGGGCGATGATCTGGACGCCGATGTTCTGAGCGAACTTGACGAAAGTGTGCGCGAAGAGATCGTGGCGACCTTGCCTTCGGCCCAAGTGGCGGAAGCGGTGGCTGAGCTGGAAACCGATGACGTCGTGGACTTCATCGAGAACCTTGAGGATGAGGAACAGGCTGAGGCGATTCTGGACGCCTTGGAGGATGCCGACCGCGTCGCTGTTGAGCGCGCGCTGTCCTATCCGGAGTATTCCGCCGGGCGTTTGATGCAGCGCGAGGTCGTGATGGCGCCTGAGCATTGGACCGTGGGCGAGGCGATTGATTACCTGCGCGCCAGCGACGACCTGCCGGAGCAGTTTTACCATCTGATTCTTGTGGACCCCAAGCTGCGCCCCACAGCCTATGTGACGCTGGGCAAGATGTTGGCGCATCCGCGTTCCGTGGCGTTGTCTGCCATCACAGAGGAAAGTTTTCGCACCTTTGATGTCACGCAGGACGAGGGCGACGTGGCCTATGCGTTCAACCAATACCACCTGATTTCCGCCCCAGTTGTGGATGAGGATGAGCGGCTGGTCGGGGTCATCACCATCGATGACGCGATGAATGTGTTGGACGAAGAGCATGAGGAAGACATCCTGCGGCTGGCGGGTGTGGATGCCGAAGGGTCCTTGGCTGATAAGGTCGCGGCGACGGTCAGGCGGCGCTTTCCTTGGCTGTTCGTGAACCTTGTGACCAGCGTGCTGGCATCGTTGGTGATTGCGCAGTTCGAGGATGTGATCGCGCAGATCGTGGCCCTTGCGGTGTTGATGCCGATTGTTGCGTCCATGGGCGGAAATGCCGGCACGCAGGCGCTGACCGTGGCGGTGCGCGCGCTGGCGACCAAGGATTTGACCGGGGCCAACGTTTGGCGCGTGATCCGGCGTGAGGTCTTGGTGGGGCTGGTGAACGGCTTGGCCTTTGCCGTGATCATGGGGATTGTTGGGGTGATCTGGTTCGGCTCACCCATGCTGGGGGCTGTGATTGGCGTCGCGATGGTGGTGAACCTGTTGGTGGCGGGTTTGGCGGGCGTCGGCGTGCCGGTCTTGCTGGAAAAGGCCGGGATTGACCCCGCGCTGGCCTCGGGCGCGTTTGTGACAACGGTGACAGATGTCGTTGGGTTCTTTGCGTTTTTGGGTCTTGCGGCCATGTGGCTGCTGTAGGCGGGACTTAAATCCGGGGCATCTCAAGCACCAGATCGCGGCTGCCTTTGCGGTAGGTCAGGCGCCCCGGCGCGATGGAGGTCACGCGGCCACTGTCGACACGGTCCCCTACGCCGACCCTTACCGTGCGCCCATTGCGCAAACGCACGAGGGCCTTGGGCGACGAGGGCTTTCCAAACACCCCGATCAAACTGACGGCGCGCAGGGAAATTGCGTTGGCCTGCGTGGCCGCGCGCGCAACTGAGCTGCCCGTGGGCAGGGTGCGCGTGGTGGTCGGAGCCTGTGGGCGCGGTGCAACAGCGGCCACGGAGGCGGTGTTTGTGGCCTGCGCCGTGGCGCGCTGGGCGATGGCCGCAACGCGTTGATCCGCATCTGCGGGGCGGGTGCGCGGCGCGGCGGATCGTGCGATGGCCAGTGGGCTATCGCTTTGCGGCGTGGTCCGTAGGGGCGGCTCTGGGGTGGTGCCTGTGCGTGCGATGGCGCCGGGGTTTGTCGCGCGCTGCCCGCCAGTGGCGGAACCGGGGCTCGCGAGCGAGGCTTGCTGGGCGGCTTGTGCGGCGGCTGCGGCAACGGAGGCCGAAAGCCGCGCTTCCTCCTCCGCTTGGACCTGAAGGCTTTTGGGCCGCGGCGTGGGTTCTGGGCGGCGCAATTCGGCCAAGGTGAGGCCGTTGTTTTCCGACCGCTCCACAGCATCGGCGGAATTGGCGGGGCGGGGCGTGGGCTGGATCTTGGCCAGAAATGCGCGCTGGGCGGCCTCGGGGGCGGCGTCGGCGTCTGGGCTGGGCGTGTCGGGCGACGTGGGCCGGGGGGGCGGCAAAACCTCAACCGGGGGTGCACCGGCGATGACCCTGACCCCATCTGGCGTCACGATGCCCTCGGCGGTGGGTGCCACAAGACCGCGCGCGTCGACAGTAAAGGTCGAGCCAGGCGGGGGCGGCGGCAGGTATCTGCGCGGCAATGTCGGCTCTATCTGGTCGCTCGATTTCGGCAGGGCCACAGCATCCGCGTGGGCGATTGGGTCGTCCAACGTGGTCTGATAAAGGCTCAGCAGGACATCCTCGGGGGCGGGTTCGGGCGCATCCGGCGTTCCGATCCACACGCCCGAGGCCGCGTAAATTTCGACGATTTGAAGCGGAGTGGGCAGGGGCATCGGGGCTTCGGCCTCTTGCTCCTGCGCGATGACGTCATCCTCGCTCGGAAGGGTCGCGGGTTCAAAACCGTTGGTTTCGGAGGGCTCAGGCTCGGGGGCCAATTCGTCGGGCAGGGGGGCGAGGGCGAGGTCCGTAAAGCTGCCGCCCTCGGGCGTGTTTGTTTCCGGTAGGAGGTTGTAGGCCGTGTCATCTTCAACCGCCTGAGGGCCGGGCCGGGCCGTGACCAATGCAATCGCGCCCACGATCAGGAAAGCCGCCAAAAGCCCCAAGGTCAGCCAGATCCCGAGGCGGTTTCGCGCAGGCGGCGGCACCGGCAGGCTGAGGTCGGCGCCGGGCAGTGGCGTGTCATCCGGGGGCGGCGGTACGCGCGTGGCAAGCTGGCTCAGACGCGCTGCCACCGCGTCCGGGTTCACGCGCTGCGAGGTGAATGTGGCTGTGGTTTCGGGCGGTGCGCTCGGTTTTGCGGCTGGGGGCAGCGGCGCTTTGGTGATGCGGAACGGGCCTGTTTCAGGCTCCAGAACTGCGCCGCCAAGCAGCTCATTTGCGCCGGCACAGGGGCCAAAGTTCGGTTGGCCATCGAACTTCCCCGCTGGCACATGGGCCGAGAGCGCGACGGGGTTAAACCCATGCTCAACAGCGAAACCCTCGGCCTCCCGCAGGGTGTCACGCGCGACGGCTGCGACCCTGCGCACTGTGCCACTGCCGGACCAATCAAACACCAAATCCGCAACGGAATAGGGGGTAAGTCCCTCTAACTGCTCCGCGATTTCGGCGCGTGCGGCAGCGTCTGTGCTGACGGTGACGTCCGTGTACAGCACCTGATCTTGGGGCAAGATCAGCAGCGTCGTAAACGCGGCACCGCTGTCGGCAATGGCCTCACCGCGTAGGTCCGAAAGTGCGCCTTGCAGGTCCGGATCGCTCAGCTTGACCACGCCCAGCGACAACCAACGATTGCCCGGCCGCCGCGCAAAAAGCGTGATATCCTGATAGGAAAAGGCCAGTGCAGAGGTCGGTTGCATATCGGATTGGGTCCAGACGCGCGGCGGGTTTGCGCCGTACCTTATGAAGGGTACGCGCGCTTTGGTTAATTTTACCCTAGGATAGGCATGAGCGAAAGACTTGCGAAATGACAGCTGGGGCAAAATAGGCGGGCCGCCGGGGGCAAAGATTGGTATTTCGGGCGGAGTTCCGCCGATCCGAACCGAGAGAGGAAAGCTATGAGATTGAATATATTGAGTGTTGCAGCCGCCTTGGTCGTGGCTATGGCTGCCGCGTTTGTCGCGCCGGTCCGGGCCGAAACGCTGCTACAGGTCACGGGCGAAGGGCGGATGACCGCCGCGCCAGATATGGCCGTAATCTCGCTGCGGGTGTCGCGCGAGGGGGCTACGGCTGCGGGCGTGACGGCGGAAATGGCGGCGGCCGCCCGCGCAGTTTTGGCCGCACTTGAGACGCAGGGCGTGGCCGAACGCGACGTTCAAACCAGCGCGCTGCAACTTAACCCGCGCTGGACGCGCCCCGCAGACGGTCAGGCCCCGCGCATCGTCGGCTATGAGGCGGCAACGGGGTTTGAGGTTCGCATCCGCGATTTGGACCGTTTTGGCGCCGTGCTGGATGCGGTGATTTCGGACGGTGCGAACGGGTTCCAAGGCGTGCGGTTCGCGTTGACCGACCCACGCCCCATGCAGGACGGCGCGCGGGTTGCGGCCTTTGATGATGCGATGGCCAAGGCGCGGCTCTACGCCGAGGCGTCCGGCATGATGGTGGGTGATGTCCGCAGTATCCGCGAAGCCACTGCCGGGCCGCGCCCGATGGCCGAGGGTCTCAGCATGCGGGCCATGGCGGCCGATGTGCCCGTCGCGGCGGGCGAGCTGGATGTGGTCATGCACGTTAGCCTTGAGGTCGTGTTGGTGCCCGTACCCTAGCTTGCCGGGCACCAGATGGCTTAGCCCAAGTAGCCCTCAACAATCACCAGATCGCTTTCGGCGATGCCAAGACGCAGCTGAAGGGCGGCCTGATACCCCGGTGATGCATAGCAATCCCGTGCCGCCTGCAAGCTGGGAAATTCGATGACAACCGTCCGGGGCTTGGCATCGCCCTCCATCACCTCTTGGGTCCCGCCACGCACCCGAAACACGCCTCCAAACTCTGCAAGCGGGGCTGCGTTGGCGGCCCGATAGAGGTCATATTTCTCAGGGTCGTCCACGCGGCCATGGGCAATCCAGTAGCCTTTGGGTGTGTCGGTCATTGGACAATTCTCCTCGCTGTTCGGCGGGGATGGAACGGCGCGGGGCAGCCGAAGTCAAGCGGCTTACAGCGGCTTGAAAAGCCTATCTAGGCGGGCCAGTTCGGTCTGTAACCCATAGGGTGGGTTGATCAGTGCCATGCCTGAGCCGACCATCCCATGATCGGGCCGCGCGGGCTTAAATCGAACCTCGTGTATCGTGATCTCAGGCACCGCTTCGCGCAAGCCGCGCACCATCGGCTGATGCCGCCCATCCACAAGGATCGGATACCACAGCGCGATCACGCCCACATTCCATTTGGCATGGAGTTGCGCAATTTGGCGCGGCAAGGCGTCATACTCGGCTTTGACCTCATAGCTGGGGTCAATCAACATCAACCCGCGCCGAGGCGTGGGCGGTGTTCGGGCCAGCGCCATGGCAATGCCGTCACCGTGAAACAGCTTATGCGCATCGTCGAAATTTAGATCTTCTAGCGCGGCAAATTCCTGAGGGTGCAACTCGGCCAAATGCGCCTGATCCCCGGGCCGCAGGAAATGCGTCGCAATCAGGGGCGAGCCTGGATAGATCGCTTCCCCATAAACCCGCGCAATGCGCTTTCGCACAGCACTATAGGGATGCTCGGGCGGAAACGCCTCCGCCAGCCGCAAAATCCCCTGCGCCGCTTCACCTGTCTTAACTGCAGCTTCACTCGTTAGGTCATAGGCGCCACGTCCCGCATGCGTCTCAAAATACGTGAGCGGCTTATCCTTCGCCGTCATATACTCCAACGCACAGGCAAGCAGAGCGTGCTTATGCACGTCTGCCAAATTGCCCGCGTGGTAACTGTGTTGATAGCTCAGCACGACCGCGCCCCTCTTTGGTTCACAAATATCCCCGCCGGAGGCCCCGTTTTTTCGTTAGAAAAAACAGCCAGACCCTATACCAAACGAGAGTTTTCTTTGGCCGCGCGGATGAAGTCTTTGAACAGCGGATGCGGTGCAAAGGGCTTTGATTTCAGCTCGGGGTGGAACTGCACACCGATGAACCAAGGGTGATCTTTCACCTCAACAATCTCGGGCAAACGGCCATCTGGCGACATCCCCGAGAACGTTAGCCCATGGGCTTCCAGCTGCTCACGGTAGGTCGTGTCGACTTCATAGCGGTGGCGATGGCGCTCTTCGATCTTGGTGGTGCCATAGACTTCCGCTACCTTCGACCCCTTGGTCAGGGCCGCATCATAGGCGCCAAGGCGCATGGTGCCGCCCTTGTCGTCGCCGACTTTGCGCTCAACCTTGTGGTTGCCTTGGACCCACTCTTTCAGGTGATAGACCACAGGGGTAAAGCGTTTCTTACCCGCTTCATGGTCGAATTCTTCTGAGCCCGCGTCGTCCAGCTTGGCCAGATTTCGCGCAGCCTCGATCACCGCCATCTGCATGCCAAGGCAAATACCCAAGTAGGGCACTTTGCGCTCGCGGGCGAATTGCGCCGCCTTGATCTTGCCCTCGGTCCCGCGCTCACCAAAGCCGCCGGGCACAAGGATTGCGTGGAAGCGTTCCAGATGCGGCGCCGCGTCTTCGCGGTCGAACAGTTCTGCATCGACCCACTCGACCTTGACCTTGACCCGGTTGGCCATGCCGCCGTGGGTCAGCGCCTCGGCAATGGATTTGTAGGCGTCTTCCAGCTGGGTGTATTTACCCACGATGCCCACGCGCACTTCGCCGTCTACGTTCCAGATACGGTCGTAGACGTCTTCCCAGCGGCTCAGGTCCGGCTTGGGGGCGGGGCTGATCTGGAAGGCATCCAGAACCGCTTGGTCCAACCCTTCGCGGTGATAGGCGAGGGGGGCTTCATAGATGGATTTCAAGTCGGGTGCTGCAATCACGCTATCGGGGCGCACGTTACAGAACAGCGCCAGCTTCTCGCGCTCTTTGGCGGGGATTTGCCCCTCACCTCGGCACACAAGGATATCGGGTGCGAGGCCAATGGACCGCAGCTCTTTCACGGAGTGTTGGGTCGGTTTGGTCTTGAGCTCACCGGAGGCTTTGATGAACGGCAGCAAGGTCAGGTGCATGAATAGGCACTGACCGCGCGGCTTGTCCTGCGAAAACTGGCGGATCGCTTCGAAGAAAGGCAGACCTTCGATGTCGCCCACGGTGCCGCCGATCTCACAGAGCATGAAATCGACCTCATCCTCACCGATTGAGATGAAATCTTTGATTTCATTCGTGACGTGGGGAATCACTTGGATGGTTTTGCCCAGATAGTCGCCGCGCCGCTCTTTTTCCAACACGTTGGAATAGATCCGCCCGGAGGACACAGAATCGGTGCGGCGCGCCGCGACGCCCGTGAACCGCTCATAGTGGCCAAGATCCAAGTCGGTCTCGGCGCCGTCGTCTGTCACGAACACTTCGCCGTGTTCAAACGGGCTCATCGTGCCGGGATCAACGTTGAGATAGGGATCCAGCTTGCGCAACCGGACCGAAAAGCCCCGCGCCTGCAGAAGTGACCCAAGGGCGGCGGATGCCAAACCCTTTCCGAGCGACGACACAACGCCGCCGGTAATGAAAATGAACCGTGCCATGGGGGCTCCCGCAAGTCTGTGTGCGCTCGTGTATTGCCCGGAGGGACGCGAGCGCGCTGCCTTCTTCACGGGAGATGAGTTTAGGCTGAGTCGGGGGGTAAGCGCAACAAAGCATACCATATCCTGCGCATTTTAAGCACGCAGAGACGATCCCTAGTTAGCTTGGTCCTCGTTAGCTTGGCCCAAGTTAGCCTAGGCCACAGGTGACGTGGCCCTTCGTTAGTGTGGTGGTCTGGTCCGCGTACTTTAGTCGGCGCGGGGTGGCGTAAGCGGAGCGTCCGTCGTGGCAGGCGGCAAAAGCGCGCCGCCACCGGGCAGTGCAGGCACCGCAGGTGCTGCCGGGGCCGGGACGCCGAGTTGGTCGATGACCGACGAGTTAGCAGAGTTTTGTGCCGCCAAGATCGTCAGTGCCACAGATGTCGTCAGAAACGCTGCTGCAAAAATCCATGTCAGCTTGGTCATCGCGTTTGCAGCTTGGCGACCGGTCATTGCACCGCCGCCACCGCCGCCCATACCAAGGCCGCCGCCTTCGGATCGTTGCAAAAGAACGATACCGATCAAGCACAAGGCTAGGATCAGGTGAATGACGAGGATGACATTTTCCATCGGCGGTCCAATCGTGGTCAGTTGGCGGGGTATGTATGTGCTGCGACGCCGCGCCGCAAGCGTTTAATCCCGACAAGACCCCCCGTCCGTTCGTAACATGACGCTACAACCAAGACGTGTGCTCGTCCAGAAGATTCTGACAGAATGTCGCAGGACGGTTGCCGGGGCATAGTTTTACGATGCGGTTGGCAAGATATTGTAAATAATTATGAATAATATTCGGCGGGGTTCAGACGGTGTTCGGGTGCGACGCGGCGGCCCGTGTGGAAATTGCCGCCCGTATTCAAGGTTGCTTAAGGGTTTGCGTCCACAAAGCTTGGGCGAACAGTCGTGATTGGCGGGCTGAGGTGTTGGAAAAGTGCCCGTCGCGTTTTTCGGTTTCGCCCCTGCGCGGTGTTGGCTATACCCGCGCGCGGACATTAAGGAGCGAATGCAGTGGCAAACGTCGTCGTGGTCGGCGCCCAATGGGGCGATGAAGGCAAAGGCAAAATCGTAGATTGGCTGAGCGAGCGGGCTGATATCATCTGCCGCTTTCAGGGCGGTCACAACGCAGGCCACACACTTGTGGTGGGCGAAACCGTCTACAAACTGCATGCGCTGCCTTCGGGTGTTGTGCGCGGTGGCAAGCTGTCGGTCATTGGCAACGGTGTTGTGCTCGACCCGTGGCATCTGTTGCGCGAGATTGAGACGATCCGCGCCCAAGGCGTTGAGATTTCGCCTGAGTCGCTGATGATTGCGGAAAACACGCCGCTGATCCTGCCGATCCACGGTGAACTGGACCGCGCCCGCGAGGAAGCCGCGAGCAAGGGCACCAAGATCGGGACAACGGGTCGCGGCATCGGGCCCGCCTACGAAGATAAAGTCGGCCGCCGCGCCGTACGTGTTGCCGATCTGGCTGATGATGCGACGCTCGTGGCCCGTGTGGACCGCGCGTTGCAGCACCATGATCCGCTGCGCAAAGGTTTGGGGATTGAGGCTGTTGATCGCGACGCCTTGATTGCTGCGCTGCGTGACATCGCAGGTAAAATTCTGCCCTACGCGGCACCCGTCTGGAAGGTGCTCAACGAGCAACGCAAGGCCGGCAAACGGATCTTGTTCGAAGGTGCCCAAGGCGCGCTTTTGGATATTGATTTCGGGACGTACCCATTTGTGACGTCTTCCAACGTGATCGCGGGGCAGGCGGCAACGGGTGTGGGCATTGGGCCCGGCTCGGTCGATTATGTTTTGGGCATCGTAAAGGCCTACACCACGCGCGTCGGTGAAGGCCCGTTCCCGACGGAGCTTGAGGATGCGGATGGTCAGCGTTTGGGCGAGCGCGGCCATGAGTTTGGCACGACCACCGGGCGCAAGCGTCGCTGTGGTTGGTTCGACGCCGCACTTGTGCGCCAGACTTGTGCCGTGTCCGGGGTCACCGGGATTTCGTTGACAAAGCTGGATGTTCTGGACGGGTTTGAGACGCTGAAAATCTGCGTTGGTTATGATCTGGACGGTACGCGGATGGATTATCTGCCCACCGCTGCGGATGAGCAGGCGCGCTGTGTGCCGATCTACGAAGAAATGGACGGCTGGTCGGAGTCGACCGAAGGCGCGCGGTCTTGGGCCGATCTGCCTGCGGCTGCGATCAAGTACGTGCGCCGGGTCGAAGAGTTGATCCAGTGCCCAGTCGCGCTATTGTCCACATCGCCGGAGCGTGATGACACCATTTTGGTGACCGACCCCTTCGCGGATTGATCGCAGCGCCCGAATGGGCGTGACACATTTGCCAATCGGGCGCGCCTTATGGGGCGCCCATATCGCCCCAAGGAGTGCCCCATGGCCCTGAGCTACAAAGCCCGTCGTCGTTGGTCGTTGGTCATCCTGCTTGTCGGGTTGCCCGCCTATATCGTCACGGCGGTGACGATTGTGAACTGGCTGGAGCGTCCGCCCCTGGTGGTGGAGCTGTTCGTGTATATCGCCCTTGGTGTTGTCTGGGCGTTTCCGTTTAAGTCCGTGTTCAGAGGGATCGGTCAGGCCGATCCGGATGCGCAGCCCAAGGACTAGACCTCAGCCCTTCGCGGGCTTCGCACGTCAAATTATGAAAAAATGGCGGAAGGATCGTAAGGATCGCTTCCGCCAGTTTGTTTGGAACGAGCTTCCAAAATCGGAAAGGGGGCGCCTCGTTCCTGCGCTCGCCTTGTTTGTGAGGGCGGCGTTCAGCCGCCCGAGGTGAGTTAGCTTGCGGACCGTTTGGCGGCAGGCTCTGCGTAGCGCGAAGTCCGTGTCAGCTCGAACGAGCCGCGCTTGATTTTCTTGATGGTGCCATTGCGCAGGAGTTGGCCAAAGCTGCGCAGGCCCTCTTCGCGGCTGAATGTTTCGTCTGCTTCCATCGCGAGGTGCAGAAGTTTGGGGCGTGAAAAGCTTTCGCGGCCCTGCACAAGTTGGCTGTAGGCGGCAGCTGCTTCTAGGATATCGACCAATTCTTTGGCGCCTAGTTCGGTGGCGAAATCCTCAAAGTCGGACCCAAGCTCAGCGCGGTTTTCACCTGCGGCAGCGGCCACGGAGGCGAGCGTATCGCGATCGCTTTCAAAGCTGTCGGTCATTGCGCGGCGGACCCGGCGGGGCAGGACTTTGCCGCCAATGGGCTCTGCACGCGGAGCGGAGATTTCATCGGTATCTTCTGGCGAGGGCGCTGCGAGGTTCTCAATTGCGTCATCTTCTGCCGTATCGTCCAGATCGTCGAGGCTATCCTCGTCCGACCCATCGTCCACACGCTGCTCGGATACGAGTACGAGGGGAGTAGCGCGCTCCACTTCCATGGCCTCTGGGGTTTCGGTCTGTGGTTCCGCAATCCGAGGCTCTTGGTCTTTGACGGCGTTTGCCAGATCCTCGCGGTAAGCTTCGGTTTCGTCGTTTTCCTCGACGCTAGCGGCTGGGGCGTCTGCGTTACGGGCGGCAACGGCGGCCTTGAGGTGCGAGATATTGGCATGCGCACGGGAGGTTTCGGCCCCGTCAAAGCGGGTTTCAGTGGCGTCGAACAAACGCTCCAGATCGGCGGGGTTGTTCATCGCCGTTGCAGGCAGGGCTTCGGCGCGGCGCTTGGCGGTTTCGGCTTCGATCCGGGCCAGACTGGCCAGCATCTCGGCCTCATCCTCTGGGGAAATCGTGTCGTCTTCGGCAGAGACGTCGGGCTTGGACACCTGCATCTTGGCAATATCTTTTGCGGATTTCAGAACCCTTGTCACAATTGCGCGGGCGATGGGCGCGGGCTTGGCAATCGGGGCGAGGGGCGCTGTGTCTTCGATCGTTTCGATTTGGTGGCCATCATCCAGGGTGCCGTCATCAAAATCGGTAACCTCAAAGCTGTCCTCGATCATTTCCGGCTCAGAGGGTGGAAGAATGTGATCATCGGCCAAGAGGGCGGCGATGCTGTCTTCTGCCGTCTCTGAGATATCCTCGGCGTGCTGATCCTCAGAATACGTGTCGATAAAGGCATCGTCATCTTCGGGGTCGGTGTCTTGGGCGACGACGGCGCGGATGCGGGCCAATCGGTCGGCAACGGTCGAGGTGTCCTCGGGCGTCTCGACCTCTTCTTGGTCGGTGATTTCGACCTCGGCGGGGGCCTCTTCGATGATGGTCTCATCCGCCACGTCTTGGACCGGTTCTTCGATTTCTTCGGTCACTTCGGGGGCGTCGTCTGTATCTTCGTCAATCGCTTCGATGTGCTCGGCGATCTCTGGTTCATTCTCAATTTCAAGGGTTTCTGGAACCTCTGGCGTGATCGGTTCAGGTGTCTCAGTGACGGTATCGGTGGGGCGCAGGGTTACGGCATTGTCGCCCATCTGCGCCGAAACGGAAGCCTGGGTATTCACCTCCGCAATGTGTTTTAGCATGTCGGCGTCTAGCTTTGGCGGTTCTGCCCCAAAGAAACGATCCTCCGATGCGAGGTTGCGAAAATACTCGGAAATGTCTTTCATGGTTGAGAAGGGATCATCAAACCCCTCCAAGGTGCATGAAAATGTGCCATAAGACACTGTGAGAATTTTGCTCGCGTTGACCATTTCTTGCTGCACTTTCTCCCCGGAATGTCCGAGGCTATCCATACCTTGTCAACGATTGGTTAAACAAAACGATTCCAGTTAAAAGGCGACGCGTTTGGGGCGATTTCAGGATGATTAACCACAAATTAGGCATAATTGCGGCGCTGGAGGGAGCTCTGTCTTATGATCGTAACCAGTGAAACCGGTGTCACCTTGGTGGGTGGCGCGCCGATTTCGGCCCAGATGCTGGGGTTGTGCCTTGAACGTGCGCCGACGTTGGTGGCCGCTGATAGTGGCGCGGGCCGTGCGCTGGCGCTTGGGCATCGGGCAATCGCCACCATCGGAGACCTCGATAGCCTTGATCCAGACGTGCGCGCGCGCCTGCCGTCTGACAGCTTGCACCCCATCGCGGAGCAGGACACCACGGATTTTGCCAAGGTCTTGCGCAGCGTAGAGGCACCGTTTCTGTTGGGGATCGGGTTCACTGGTGCGCTGCTGGATCACACTTTGGTCGCCCTCAGCACGCTCGCCGCCCATAAGGGAGCGCCTTGTGTGCTGGTCTCGGACCATGAGGTGATCATTCACGCGCCGCGCTCCTTGTCGCTGAACCTGCCGCTGGGCACGCGGGTGTCGTTGTATCCCCTGTGGCCCGTGACGGGGCGGTCCCGCGGGCTGGAATGGCCGATTGAAGGGCTGACGCTCGGGCCGCAGAACCAGTTGGGCACCTCCAATCGGGTGATCGCGCGGGACGTGCACTTGGAATTTGACGCGCCGGGAACGCTCGTATTTTTGCCGCCAGAGATGTTGGACGCAGCACTCGCGGGCTTGGGCATTTCCGCTCGCAGCCCCGGCGTGGGCGGTTTATAGAGAACGCGCCTGCCACCTTTTATGCAAGGATTCTGCCGTGTCCGCTGATCTGAACCCCATCGAAAAAGCAAAATATGTCTCGGCGCGCCGGGCCGTTGACTATGTTGAGGACGGGATGCGCGTCGGATTGGGCACCGGCTCAACCGCGGCGTGGATGGTGCGGTGTCTGGCTGAGATGGTGCGCAACGACGGGCTTAACATTACGGGCGTGGCCACCTCGACCCGGACGGCCGAATTGGCGACGTCGCTGGGTATCAAGGTCGTGGACCTGAACGAAGCCAAGTGGCTGGACGTCACGATCGACGGTGCAGACGAATTTGACGACAACCTGACCCTGATCAAAGGGGGCGGTGGCGCGCTGCTGCAAGAAAAGATCGTGGCCACGGCCAGCGACAAAATGGTCGTGATCACGGACCCGACCAAGCACGTCAAAACGCTGGGTGCGTTCCCGCTGCCGGTTGAGGTGATCCCCTTTGGTTGGCAGACGACCCAGTCGCTGATCGAAAAGGCGCTGGTCGATCTTGATGTGGATGGCCGCAACATCACGCTTCGGCTGAACCAAGATGCGTCGTTCCGCACCGATGAGGGCAACTTGATCCTTGATCTGCACCTAGAGCGGCTAGAGGATGCGCAGCAGGTAAGCCACGTGCTGAACCAGATCCCGGGCGTTGTGGAAAACGGGTTGTTCATCAACCTATGCGACGTCGTGATCGTGGGGGCCGCCGACGGCAGCGCGATTGTGCGTGACATTAATAACGGCACAGTGACCAACGAACAGGTCGCCGTGAATGAGAGCGACAGCATCTTTACGGATGTTGGTGGCTAGACTTTGGAAGGAACTGCAATGGCGTTTGACTATGACCTCTTCGTAATCGGAGGCGGGTCGGGTGGTGTGCGTGCAGCCCGTGTGGCCGCAGGCGAAAACGGCGCCAAGGTGGCTCTGGCAGAAGAAAGCCGGTACGGCGGCACCTGCGTGATCCGGGGCTGTGTGCCCAAAAAGCTGATGGTGTTCGCCTCCAGCTATGGCAGCGTCGCACAGGATGCGGGCGCCTATGGCTGGGACGTCACGCAGGGCGGTTTCGACTGGACCAAGTTCCGCACCAAGATGAACGCCGAGTTGGACCGGCTTGAGGGTGTCTATCGGTCGCTGCTGAAAAATTCAGGCGTTGAGAGCTTTGATCAGCGTGCACGGGTCAAAGACCCTCACACCGTTGAGCTGGCTGATGGCCGAACCTTTACCGCCAAGCACATTCTGCTGGCTATGGGCGGGCGTCCGGTGCGCCCCGATATGCCCAATGCGCATCTGGCGATGGTGTCGGATGACATCTTTAATATGCCCAAAATGCCCAAAACCGTGCTGATTGTGGGCGGCGGCTATATTGCATGTGAATTCGCCTGCATCCTGCAAGGGCTGGGTGTGCAGGTGACGCAATACTACCGTGGTGCGCAGATCCTTCGGGGCTTTGATGATGAGGCTCGTGGCCTGATTTCTGAGGAAATGCGGACCCAAGGGATCGATATCCACACGGGGGCCAACGTGCTGCAAATGGCACCAGAGGCGGCGGTGAAGGCCGCGGGCGGTGCCGATGCGGCGATGGCCTATCCCGCTGGTGAAACCCCGGTGATGACTGGCGACGGGGACGGCCCGCTATGGGTCAAATCCACCACCGGCCATGAAGGCGTTTACGACGCTGTGTTCTTTGCTACGGGCCGCGCGCCCAACACGGACAACATGGGCCTAGAAGACGTCGGCGTGAAACTGGGCCGTGCGGGTGAGGTTGTCGTGGACGACTACAGCCAGACCGATGTGCCCTCGATCTACGCCATTGGCGACGTGACCAACCGGGTCAACCTGACGCCTGTGGCTATCCGCGAAGGTATGGCTTTTGTTGAGACCGTGTTCAAAGGCAACCCCACCAAGGTTGACCACGATTTGATCCCATCTGCGGTGTTCACACAGCCAGAAATGGGGACTGTCGGCCTAAGCGAAGAGGCCGCGCGAGAGATTGAACCCGTTGATATCTATTGCACATCTTTCCGTCCGATGAAGTCCGCCTTTGCCGGTGCGCCCAACCGCGTGTTGATGAAGCTGGTCGTCTCCAAGGCGACGGACATCGTTCTGGGCTGTCATATTGTGGCGCCTGACGCGGGCGAGATGATCCAACTTGCGGGTGTCGCCGTGAAAATGGGCGCAACCAAAGCGGATTTTGATCGCACCGTCGCCGTTCACCCCACGATGTCTGAGGAAATCGTGACCATGAAGAACCCGGTGCGGAGCGCCTAGTAAGGGCTTGAATATTCGTCCTTCGACCACAAGTTGAAGAACAACGCTAAAGAGATAAGACGACAAAAGGGGAAGACCTGTATGGCTGGGAATAACGGCGGCCCTTGGGGCGGCGGAGGCGGCTCTGGCGGCGGTGATGATGACCGCGGCGGCAACCGAGGCGGGGGCGGACGTCGCCCCAACGGCAATGGCGACGGGCCTCAAATCCCTGAAATTGATGAGCTGGTGAAAAAAGGCCAAGAGCAGTTGCGCGTCCTGATGGGCGGCAAAGGCGGTGGCGGCAATGGCCGTGGCCCAATGGGCGGCAGCGGCGGCCCGATCTTTACCAAAGGCACCATCGGTTTGGCGGCCTTGGCGGCTGTTGGTCTGTGGGTCTATGCTTCGCTCTATACGGTCCGCCCGGAAGAACAATCCGTTGAGCTGTTGTTCGGCGAATACGTGGCCACCGGCAATTCGGGTCTGAACTTTGCGCCTTGGCCCGTTGTGCGCGCCGAAGTGATCCCGGTCACGACGGAGCGGACTGTGGACATCGGCACAGGTCGGGGGCAGGCGGCGGATGCTGGTCTGATGCTTACGGGTGATGAGAATATCATCGACATCGATTTCCAAGTGTCTTGGAACATCAGCGACCCGCGTGCCTTCTTGTTCAACCTGCGCGATCCCGAGCAATCGATCCGCGCTGTGGCTGAGTCCGCGATGCGTGAAATCGTGGCACAGTCTGAACTGGCTCCGATCCTGAACCGCGACCGCGAAGCCATTGCGCAGCGCCTTGAAGAACTGATCCAGTCCACCCTCGACAGCTATCAGTCCGGTGTGGCGATCTTGCGTGTCAACTTTGACCGCGCCGATCCGCCCGAAGAAGTGATTGATGCCTTCCGCGAAGTGCAGGCCGCTGAGCAAGAGCGTGACCGGCTGCAAAGCCAAGCTGATGCCTATGCCAACCGTGTGCTTGCGGGCGCGCGTGGTGAATCTGCTCAGCTGTTAGAAGAAGCCGAAGCCTACCGGGCGCAGGTTGTGAACGAAGCCGAAGGTGAAGCCAGCCGTTTCGTCGCCGTTTTGGGCGAATACACCAATGCCCCTGAAGTGACGCGCAAGCGGCTCTATCTGGAAACGATGGAGAACGTTCTGGGCGGTCTCGACAAGATCATCGTTGATGACAACATCGGCGGTGGTGGCGAGGGCGGTGGCCAAGGCGTCATCCCGTTCCTGCCCATCAATGAACTGCGCCGTGGCGGAGGAACCAACTGATGAACAAATCAACTTTCCTGATCCCGGTCGTCGTTGTTGCGCTGGTCGGTGTGCTGTCCTCGGTGTTTATCGTGGATGAACGTGAAAAAGCGCTCGTGCTGCAATTTGGTCGTGTGGTTGCGGTCAAGGAAGACCCCGGTCTGGCCTTCAAACTGCCGCTGATCCAAGAGGTTGTCCGTTATGACGACCGCATCCTGAGCCGCGATGTGGACCCGATTGAGATCACGCCGTCGGATGATCGTCGTCTCGTGGTTGACGCGTTTGCCCGATATCGGATTTCCGACGTTGAAGACTTCCGCGAAGCTGTGGGCGTTGGTGGCATTCGGACTGCCGAAATCCAGCTTGATCGGATTTTGCGGTCGCAGTTGCGGGCCGTTCTGGGTTCGGTGTCGTCTAACGACATTCTGAGCACGGATCGGGCGGTTCTGATGGACCGGATCGCGACACTTGCCCGGAATGAGGGCCGTCAACTGGGTCTGGAAATCATCGACGTTCGCCTCAAGCGGACCGACCTTCCGGCGCAAAACCTTGACGCGACCTTTGCTCGGATGCGCGCAGAGCGTGAACGCGAAGCTGCAGATGAGATCGCCCGTGGTGAAGAAGCCGCGCAGCGGATCCGTGCCCAAGCGGACCGGACCGTGGTTGAGTTGGTCTCGGACAGCACACGTCAGGCCGAGATCGTTCGTGGTGAAGCCGATGCGCGCCGCAACAACATCTTTGCTCAGGCCTTTGGTCAGGACCCGGAATTCTTTGAGTTCTACCGCTCGCTCACGGCCTACAGCCGCGCGTTGCAGGGGAACAACTCGACGATGGTTCTGTCGCCCGACAGTGAGTTCTTTGACTACCTAAAAGCGGACACTGGTCGTCAGTAATGATCGAAGCAGTGTTACTGGGCCTTGCGATGGCCCTTGTGATTGAGGGGCTGGTGCTTGCACTGGCCCCTCGGCGTTTGGAAGACCTGATCGCGATGATTGCGGAAATCCCGTTTGAAACCCGCCGCATGATCGGCCTGATTTGTGTGGGCTTGGGTGTCGTGGGCGTCGGATTTGTGCGGGCGGTGTTTGGGGGTTAGCCCCGATTTTGGCCCGGTTCATGGGGGCTATTCGCCCTGAAGGCTTTGCAGATAGCTGATCAGGTTTGCCAACTCTGGGCTGACAAGGACCGGCTGGCCGCTTTCGACCTTGAGCGGGACGTTTTGATCGGCCTCAAGAAACGCGCCAAAAATCGGCATGTCGCCGCCGTGGGCCAGCAACGGGGACCGACCGTCGATTTGCATCAAAGTCTGTTCTGTCGGAAAGGTCCCACCGTTGCGATCCGATAGTGT
Source organism: Thalassobacter stenotrophicus (assembly GCF_001458315.1). GTDB lineage: Bacteria > Pseudomonadota > Alphaproteobacteria > Rhodobacterales > Rhodobacteraceae > Thalassobacter > Thalassobacter stenotrophicus. The sequence goes on from NZ_CYRX01000033.1 coordinate 510,710, forward strand.
GGTCAGGTCTGGTGGTGCGATGGCGAGCATCTCGGCCATTGGCCCCGTACCCGCGCCGCTTTTGCCGTGGCATTGCCAGCAATAGGTTTGGAAAAAGTCGCGCCCGGCTCGTGGGTCGGCCTCTTGCGCCTGCGCGGGTAGGGTCGCGGCCAGCGCGACTGTTAACACTCGAAGTCCCATCGACATTGGTCACCTCCTGCTTTCAGTGTACCAAAATGGGCGGTTTTCGACAACGCTGCTGCATTTTGTGCGCGGGATTGGCGTGTTAAGACAGGTTAAACCACCGGAGCCGCGCACCATGACCCAACTGCTGATCGTGTATCATTCCCGCACAGGTGGCAGTCTGCAGATGGCGCAGGCCGCTGCGGACGCGGCGGGGCAGGAATGCGAAACGGTCCTGAAATCCGCGCAGGATACAGGGCCGGATGACCTATTGGCGGCAGATGGCTACATCTTTTGCGCGCCCGAAAACCTTGCGGCGATTTCGGGTGTGATGAAGGATTTCTTTGATCGGTGCTATTACCCGGTTTTGGGTGAGTTGAACGGGCGGCCCTATGCGCAGATGATCTGTGCAGGGTCTGATGGGCAGAACGCGGCACGTCAGACGGCGCGCATCGCCACAGGTTGGCGTCTGCGAGAGGTGCAGGAGCCGCTGATCCTGTGCACTCATGCCCAAACGCCAGAGGCCATTTTGGCGCCGAAGTCCCTGACGGAGGCCGAGTTGGCCCCCTGTCGTGATCTGGGGGCTGCGATTGGGGCGGGGCTGAGCCTGGGCGTGTTCTAACCCGTCTGTTGTGCAGGAAATATGTCGCGTTGTGGATGGGGCCCGAGTCGGTGTGTAATCACCCCTAGCGGCGTTAAATTCAGGCCAGTGGGGCAACATGCCACGTTTTCCGTGCTTGAGATTTTGTCCGCCATAGTATACCGCGGCATACAATTGCTTCTCGGGAGCGGTGACCCACGGGTCCCGGCGTCGAAGCTGCCCTCTAAACTCTAACTCGTCGGGATCATCATGAGCTTGTACACAGCCTACCTAGAAGAGATCGAAACGCGCAAAACCCAAGGTTTGCACCCCAAGCCGATTGATGACGGGGCGCTGACCTCTGAGATCATCGCGCAGATCAAAGATACCAGCAACGCGCACCGCGAAGCGTCGCTTGAGTTCTTTATCTACAACACGATCCCCGGCACGACGCCCGCTGGCCGTCAAAAGGCTGACTTCCTCAAGGAAATCATTCTGGGTCAGGCGAACGTTCCCGAAATCACACCTACCTTCGCGTTTGAGCTGCTGTCGCACATGAAAGGCGGCCCTTCGGTTGAGGTTCTGCTGGATTTGGCGCTGGGTGATGACGCGGATATCGCGAGCCAAGCCGCCGAAGTCCTCAAGACCCAAGTGTTCCTTTACGAGGCGGACACCGACCGTCTGGCTGAGGCGTTTGCTGCAGGCAATGCCGTCGCCAAAGACATCCTCGAAAGCTACTCAGACGCTGAGTTCTTCACCAAGGTGTCGGACATCGACGAAGAGATCAAAGTCGTCACCTATATCGCGGCTGAGGGCGATATTTCGACCGACTTGCTGTCGCCTGGCAACCAAGCGCACTCTCGCTCGGACCGTGAACTGCACGGTAAGTGCATGATTACCGAACGCGCGCAGCAAGAAATCGAAGCCCTCAAGATTCAGCACCCCGACAAGCGCGTGATGCTGATCGCGGAAAAGGGGACGATGGGTGTTGGGTCCTCACGGATGTCGGGCGTGAACAACGTCGCACTGTGGACCGGCAAAAAGGCCAGCCCCTACATTCCGTTCGTGAACTATGCGCCCATCGTGGCAGGTACCAACGGGATTTCGCCGATCTTTTTGACGACCGTCGGCGTGACCGGTGGTATCGGTGTCGACCTGAAAAACTGGGTCAAAAAGGTTGATCAAGACGGCAACCCCATCCTGAACAACGACGGCAACCCTGTGTTGGAGCAGCGCTATTCGGTGGAAACCGGCACCGTCCTGACGATCAACACCAAGGAAAAGAAACTGTTCTCTGAGGATGGTTCCGAAGAGTTGGTCGACATGGCCGACAGCTTCACGCCGCAAAAGGTTGAGTTCATGAAGGCCGGTGGCTCCTACGCTATCGTGTTCGGCAAAAAGCTCCAGACATTTGCGTGCGAAACGCTGGGCATTCCGCTGAAATCCGCCTTTGCACCGTCCAAAGAAATCTCGCACGAGGGCCAAGGCCTGACCGCTGTTGAGAAAATCTTTAACCGCAATGCTGTTGGTGTGGCTTCTGATACGCCCCTGCACGCGGGATCGGACGTTCGGGTCAACGTCAACATCGTCGGCTCGCAGGACACCACCGGCCTGATGACCAGCCAAGAGCTGGAGGCCATGGCGGCAACGGTTCTGTCGCCCAAGGTTGACGGCGCGTACCAGTCCGGGTGCCACACCGCTTCGGTTTGGGACCTCAAGGCGCAGGCCAACACGCCCCGCCTGATGGCATTCATGCACAAGTTCGGCCTTGTGACGGCACGTGACCCCAAGGGCGTCTATCACGCGATGACGGACGTGATCCACAAGGTGCTGAACGACATCACCGTGGACGATTGGGCCATCATCATCGGCGGCGACAGCCATACGCGGATGTCCAAGGGCGTGGCCTTTGGTGCGGACTCCGGTACGGTTGCACTGGCACTGGCCACGGGTGAGGCGACAATGCCCATCCCAGAGTCGGTCAAAGTGACCTTCAAGGGCCAAATGGCCCCACACATGGATTTCCGCGATGTGGTCCACGCGACCCAGTTGCAGATGCTGGAACAGTTCGGCGACAACGTCTTCCAAGGGCGCATCATCGAAGTGCACATCGGCACATTGCTGGCCGACCAAGCGTTCACGTTCACCGATTGGACCGCAGAGATGAAGGCCAAAGCCTCGATCTGTATCTCTGAGGATGAGACGCTGATCGAAAGCCTTGAGATCGCTAAGTCGCGGATCCAGATCATGATCGACAAGGGTATGGAAAACGATGCCAAGATGTTGACCGGCCTGATCGCGATTGCCGACAAGCGGATTGCGGAAATCCGGTCCGGCGAAAAGCCCGCGCTGACGCCAGACGCTAACGCCAAGTACTTCGCCGAAGTCGTGGTCGATCTGGATGCCATCAATGAGCCGATGATCGCAGACCCTGACGTGCGCAACGCCGATGTGTCCAAGCGCTACACCCACGACACGATCCGTCCAATTTCGTACTACGGTGCGGAAAAGAAAGTGGATTTGGGCTTTGTTGGTTCGTGCATGGTGCACAAGGGCGACGTCAAGATCGTGGCGCAAATGCTCCGTAATCTTGAGAAATCCACCGGCAGCGTTGAGTTCAAGGCGCCACTGGTTCTGGCCGCACCGACCTACAACATCATTGATGAGTTGAAGGCCGAGGGTGACTGGGAAGTGCTGCAAAAGTACTCAGGCTTTGAGTTCGACGACAACGCGCCCAAAGAAAAGGCGCGGACCGAGTATGAGAACATTCTCTATCTTGAGCGCCCCGGCTGTAACCTGTGCATGGGCAACCAAGAGAAAGCGGCCAAGGGTGATACGGTGCTGGCGACGTCCACACGTCTGTTCAAAGGCCGTGTGGTTGAGGATGCAGGCGACAAAGCGGGTGAGAGCCTGCTGGCCTCCACGCCGGTTGTCGTGCTGTCCGCAATTTTGGGGCGCACCCCCACGGTTGAGGAATACAAAACCGCTGTCGAGGGCATCGACCTGACCAAGTTCGCGCCCCCCAAGGCCGAAGGAATGGCGAGCCTGTCCGCGCACTACTAAGCCGCACTCGCTTTGCAAATAGGGGGCCATCCGGGACAACCGGGTGGCCCTTTTTCGTTACTGGCGTTCGCTGTTGGGGGCGGCTTCCATATCGTGCAAAAGCGGCTAGGGTGCGGACAACCAAGGGGGGCATATGAACGATATCATTCTACTCGGCACCAAGGGTGGTCCCGCGATCCGGCAGGGCGGGGCACTGCCTACGGCGTCGTTGTTGCGGCTGGGCGGGCGGACTATTCTGATCGATTGTGCCATTGGCGCGGCCCGCAGCGCGGTTGAGGCGGGCGTGGGCCTGCTTGAGATTGACGATATCTTTATCACTCACCTGCATTCTGATCATGTGCTGGAATTGGGGCCGCTGATTTACACAGCTTGGACGACAGGGCTGCAACGGCAGATCACGGTCTATGGCCCGCCGGGAATTGCGGAATATTGGCAGGGGTTCATGGCCTCTCTGGCGTTTGACTATAAAATCCGTCTTGCGGATGAAGGGCGCCCACCGCTGCTGGATTTGATCAAGATTGAGACCTATACTGAGGGTGCTGTGATGCAGGACGACACGCTCAGCGTTGCGGCTTTGCGTGTAGATCACCCGCCCGTCACGGACTGCTTTGCACTGCGGTTTACGGGTGCTGGCGCGACGGTCGTATTTTCCTCCGACACTTGTTATTTCCCACCGCTTGGCGCGTTCGCCAAAGGCGCGGACGTGTTGGTGCACGAGGCGATGTTGACCGATGGTGTTGAGGCTTTGATCAAGCGGACACCGGGGGCCAGCCGCCTGCGGGAGCATCTTTATGCATCACATACGCGGGCCGAAGATGTGGGGCGGATCGCGACGGCAGCAGGCGTGGGGCATTTGGTGCTGAACCATTTGTTGCCAGCCGATGATCCCAACTTTTCCGAGCGTGATTGGCATGCCGCGATCCAACCCACATGGGACGGCCCGCTCACCGTGGGGCGTGATGGTTTGTGCATCCCGCTTTCGTGACTGGCCATTCGCAAGCTTTTGCCCAAAACGGCGCGACTTGCAGATATTTGGCTCTAGGTTAACCATAGATTAAGAGACATCTCACACTGTTGTGAGAGGCGCGCTCTATTGAAAGCTCCGCCCGAGGCCCCGATATGCATCAGCACGGGCGCACCGGGTACGGGCCGCGCCGACAGGGTTCAGGAGGACGATCATTTGACACTTAAAACTACCGCACTCGCCCAGCCCGCTCAGACCCAGCCGACATGGCTGCGGGGCTTGTGGCTTTTGGTATTGGGCGTGGCACTGACGCTGGCGCAGGCGATAGCCGCGCAGGCCCGTGGCGCCCCTGACAGTTTTGCCGACCTTGTGGAGCAAGTCTCGGGCGCGGTGGTGAACATCACCACATCGACCACCGTGGAACGCGGCACCGGGCCCCAAGTGCCGCGCGGCTCTCCGCTGGAGGATTTCTTTGAAGAATTCCGCAACCGACCCGGTCAACAGAACCGCCCCCAACGTCGGTCCTCGGCGCTTGGGTCCGGGTTCGTGATCTCAGAGGACGGGTATATCGTGACAAACAACCACGTCATTGAAGGCGCGGATGAGATCTTGATCGAGTTCTTTTCTGGTGCGGAACTGCCCGCCGAAGTGATCGGGACCGACCCCAACACCGACATCGCGGTACTTAAGGTGCAAAGCGATATCCCCCTGCCGTTTGTGCCCTTTGGGGATAGCGATGCGATGCGCGTGGGCGATTGGGTGATGGCGATGGGCAATCCGCTGGGCCAAGGGTTCTCGGTCAGCGCGGGTATCGTTTCTGCGCGGGAACGCGCGTTGTCGGGTACCTATGACGACTACATCCAGACCGACGCCGCGATTAACCGGGGCAACTCGGGTGGGCCGTTGTTCAACATGGATGGCGAGGTGATCGGCGTGAATACGGCGATCCTGTCGCCCAATGGTGGCTCCATCGGGATCGGCTTTGCGATGTCCGCAACCGTTGTGACCCGCGTCGTGGATCAATTGCAGGAATTTGGCGAAACCCGTCGCGGCTGGTTGGGTGTCCGCATCCAAGACGTGGATGCGGAATTGGCCGAAGCGCTTGAGCTGGACGCCGTCCAAGGCGCGCTGATCACCGATGTGCCCCCCGGTCCCGCCCTTGAGGCAGGCTTGCAGGCGCGTGATGTGATCTTGTCCTACGAGGGTGAGACCGTTGAGGACACGCGCGGTCTGGTGACGATGGTCGGCAACTCGGACGTTGGCGCGGTTGTACGCGTCGTGGTGTTCCGCGATGGCGGCACGCAGACGATCCTTGTGACGCTGGGCCGTCGTGAAGAAGCCGAACGTGCGGTGCCCGCTTCTGCCCCGGTTGAGGAAGTCCCGACCGAGCAAGAGTTGATGGGGCTGACCGTCGGAGTGCTCGATGACCAGTTGCGCGCTGAATTGGACCTGCCGGAGGCTGCATCGGGTCTTGTAGTCAAGGAAGTGGATGAGGCCAGCGAGGCCTTTGCCAAAGGCCTGCGGGTCGGTGACCTGATCACTGAGGCCGGCCAGACTGAAGTCAGCACTTTGGTCGAACTGGAGGAAAAGATCGCAGCGGCAAAAGCAGCGGGGCAAAAAAGCCTTCTGTTGCTGATCCGCCGCGGTGGTGATCCTCGGTTCGTAGCCCTGTCGCTGGGCTAAGCCGCCGCCTTCGCGCAGCAGCATAAAGACAAACGCCCCGGCCACCATCGTGTGAGCCGGGGCTTTTTATGCGCACTAGGTGCTGTCGTCGCGGGGCACAGCCACAAGGCCCAGCGTTCGGGCAGCATCGATACTTAGCACACCACTATCGGGCCCTTGGGGGCGTTGATAGGCGCGCACGGCAGCGCGGGTGGGCGCGTCATAGGTGCCGCTGATGGGGCCGTCATAGTACCCCCGTGCGGCCAAAGCACGTTGGAGCGTGGCAATGAACGCGGGGTCTTGGCCGAGCGCGCAGGGAATTTCAAACCAACGGTTCCCATCATCGACAATGCGCTGCCGGGTTCGGGTCCGATAGATTGGTGGCTGTGTGATCGTGCCCGCGCTGGAGATTTGGGCGGGCTGGATTAAAAGCCGCTCAGTGATGGTTTCGATGACAGCGGGCCGTGTGGTTTTGGACCAGCAGGCATCGGGGTTGGCCTGCGCGCGCAGCTCAGCGGGGGCTTTTGCGGCGGGGATAATGCTGGGTTCAGTTGTGTCCAACGCGCCGCCGGGTGGCGCGCATGACGGGGCGAGGCAAAGCGCAATAAGGGCGGTGAAAATTCGGTGGGACACTGCTGAGATCCGGTCTGAAGCCGTTTGGCCAAGATTAACGCGGTTTGGGCTTATGGGAAAGTGACGGTAAGGGGGGGGCGCCCAACTGTTCGTGAACACGCGGCAGATCGGGGGACAAAAGTGCGTCTAGCATAGGTGAGATGTCCTCAACATTTTCGGCGACTAGGTGGGGCACTGGCCCTTGTCGCTGAACCCGGCCCGTCACGCGAAGCAAACGTCCGGCGATGATTGCCCTGCGAAACCGCTCATAAACCGATTTCCAGACAATCACGTTGCAGGTGCCTGTTTCATCCTCAAGCGTAAGAAAGATCACCCCCTTGGCCGTGCCGGGACGGTGGCGCACCAGCACGAGGCCCGCCACCGTGAGCCGAGTTGTGTTGGGGGCCGCATTCAGCGCGGCGGTGGTGATGCAATGCGAGGGCATTAGAACAAAAATAGAACAATTGATGCGAAATGCAAATCCCGTTTGCCCCCGAGGTCCGCGACAGCTACATCGCAAGAGGACACGACTGAAGGAGCATCGGCGCATGGCCAAAATCACCTACATCGAGCACGGCGGCAAAGAGCATGTCGTGGAAGTTGCTAACGGGCTGACCGTTATGGAAGGCGCGCGGGACAATGGTATCCCGGGTATTGAAGCCGATTGCGGCGGGGCTTGCGCTTGCTCAACCTGCCACGTTTATGTGCATGCGGATTGGGTTGAAAAACTACCTGCAAAAGACCCGATGGAAGAGGACATGCTGGATTTTGCGTTCTCACCGGATGCAGCGCGTTCGCGTTTGACCTGCCAGCTTAAGGTCAGCGACGCGTTGGACGGCCTTGTCGTGCAAATGCCCGAAAAACAAATCTAAATGGTGGCGGCGCCGCGTCCACACGCCCGCTTGTGGCGCGGTCTGGTGCGCGGCGTTTTGCTGGCCGCGAGCCTGTGGCCCGGCCTAGCGAATGCGCTAGAAATCACTGCGGCGCGCTATTCCGGCGCGACGCAGATCTATGGCCATCTTGTGCTGGGAAAGCCGCACAATTGGTCGACGCTTGATGTGACACTGTCAGATGGCCGCGTGACTAGCGTCATCTTGTCTGAGCGGGTGTTCGAAGACATAGCCCCGCGGTTGGCGGACATGGATGGTGACGGCAATCCCGAAATACTGACGGTTGAGGCGACGCCCGGGCAAGGCGCGCGTGCGGCGTTCTATGGTTTGGGTCCAGATGGGCAGCTTGGGCTGCGCGCGGCCACGCCTTACATCGGTACGGACAATCGCTGGCTTGCGCCTGTGGGCGTGGCCGATTTTGATGGCGACGGGGCTGTGGAATTTGCCTACGTTGACCGCCCTCATCTGGCAAAGACGCTGCGTGTGTGGCGCTGGAACTCAGCGCCGGATGGTGATGTGCGGCTGCAAGAACTGGCCATGGTGGGTGGGCTGACCAATCACCGGATTGGTGAGGATTGGATCACCGGTGGTGTTCGCGATTGTGGCGATGGGCCCGAGATGGTGTTGGCGCGGGGCAATTGGGCCGGAATGGTCGCTGTGCGATTTATTGGTGGGTTTCGCTTGCGTGAATTAGGGGCTGACACCTCACGCATCGCGTTTGATCGGGCGCTGCGTTGTGACTGAGCCCGTGGATGGATATTTGTGAACCAAAGAAGCTGGTCTTAGGGTTGTACGTCGTAGGGCAGGATATCGCGCCGGTTTGGGTCAAGTTGGAGGCGGCTTTCCAGCGGCGGGACGGACCGTTGATGGCAGCCTGCGCGGTTGCAGATGCGGCATGAAATTCCGATCGGTTCAAAGGGTGCACTGAGGTCCATTCCATCCGCGTACACGATGGATTTGGCGTGCACGACCTCACACCCGAGGCCGATCGCGAGGCGCCGTGTCGGGGCGGAGTAGCTGCCTCCGGATTTTGAGACATCGCGCGCGAGGCAGAAGTATTTCACCCCGTCTGGGGTTTGTGCCAGTTGGCGCAGGAACTGACCGGGTGTTTCAAAGGCGCGGTGGACGTTCCAGAGGGGGCAGGCCCCGCCGTAACGTGCGAATTGGAGCCGTGTTGCAGAGTGGCGTTTGGTGATTGTGCCTGCCTGATCAACACGGACAAAGAAGAATGGCACGCCTTTGGCGCCGGGGCGTTGGAGGGTTGATAGTCTGTGGGCGACCTGTTCCAGAGATGCGTTGAAGCGGTGGGCGAGCAACTCTAGGTCGTGACGGACGTCTTCTGCGGCGGCCTTGAAGCGGGCGTAGGGCATAAGTGCCGCTCCTGCGAAATAGTTCGCGAGGCCTACTTTGGCGATATCGCGGGCCTGCCCTGAGAGGCGTGCGAGATCGAGAGTTGCCTCAAGGATTGGGTCCTTTTCGATGAGTGCGAACTGGTGAAGCATCTGGAACAGTTGCGTCGATTCCGGGCTTTGGGCTGAGACGGTCAGAACGTTGCCCTCAAACCTACGGACTGGTCCATCGGCGACTTCGACGGTGACGCCGCGGGCGCGCAGGGCAGCTGCGAGCGCCTTTTTCACATCACCGCCCTCGCGTTCGACAAAGTTTTCAGCGTTGCGGTCGACGGCGTCGATGTAATTGTCGCAGTAGTGGAAGAAGTCGCGTACTTCTTCCCACGGGCTTTGGCCGACGCCTTCACCGGCGGAGCCAAGGGCCTCATCCATGGAGGCGAGGCGTTCATTGCTTTGACGGTAGGCGCGGTGCAGTTCCAGGAACGCGCGCGCGAGGCCTGGGGCGTTGGATGCGGTTAGCCGTAGGTCCGCAAGAGGTGGCGGGTCTGAGAATACCGGATCGGCCAATGCCTCGCGCATATCGGTCACGACCCGCTCTGCATCGCCCTCAGACAACTCCGTGACGTCGAAGCCAAATTCGCCCGCGAGGGCAAGCACTACCCGTGTGGATACGGGCCGGTTGTTGTTTTCCATCTGGTTCAAATAGGGGAGCGAGACGCCGAGTTTTCGGGCGAAGTCAGTTTGGTTGAGAGACAGGCGGCCCCGGACTTCGCGCAGCTTTGCACCGGCATATAATTTGCGCTGGCTCATGGTTGCTCTCCTTTGCAGATTTGCAGCGTGATTTTACGCGGCTTTGCAAAGGGGCGCTAGGGGGTGATCGTGTGCCCTAACCTGCGGTCGCGCCGGACCGTTGCAACAATGGTTGCGACGCCGCAAATGGCTGAGGCCAGCATGATCAGAATGAGGGGCATTGCGCTGTTGCCGGTGCCTAGGGCGGCACCCGCCAGTGCCGATAGTGCTGCGCCTCCGCCGATCATCATCGCGCCGCCCAAGCCGCTGGCGGTGCCCGCAAGGTGGGGGCGGACTGATAGCATTCCAGCGGTTGCATTGGGCAAAACCAACCCATTGCCGACGCCCACAAAGGTCATCAGGCCGAAAAACACAAAGCGGCTTTCGATGCCAACGGCAAACAGCAGGGCCATCATGCCGATGCCCGAGCAGGAAAACAGTGAGCCGCGCAGAACCATCGTGTTGATGCCAAGGCGTTGGCTGTAGCGCCCTGACAAGAAGTTTCCGCAGAAATAGCCAATAGCGGGGGCGCCCAGAAATGCGCCTACTGTTGCTGGGTCCATTTTGAACAGCGTGACCCCCACGTAGGGTGCGCCGCCCAAGTACGCAAAGAACGCACCAGACGTGAATGCCGCACCCATAGCGTACCCCCAGAAACGCGGCGATGTGAGCAGTTCGGGGTAATCGCGGATTTGGGCGATCATGCTGGTGGAGGTGGCCTTGGCGGTTTCACCAAGGTCAAACCAGCTGAGCGCCCAAAGGCCCAGCCCCGCAATCAGCAGGAGCCAAAAGCTGGCCTGCCAGCCAAAAGCCGCATCTAGCCCGCCACCAATGGCTGGGCCGATCATGGGTGCCACTGACATGCCCATCGTGACGTAGCCGATCATCGATGCGGCTTCATTTGTGGGCACCATATCGCGGACAACGGCCCGGCTGAGGACCATGGATGTCACGATGACGGCCTGCGCCATGCGAAAGAGCAAAAACGTCTCAATGCTTTGTGCGATAAGGCAGCCCAAGGTCGCTACGCAAAACAACCCGCACCCCCACAAGATCACGGGGCGGCGGCCATATCGGTCGGATAGGGGGCCGACAATGACCTGAAGCACTGCGTTCATGGCCAAATAGACTGCGACCGATAGCTGCATTAGGCGATAGTCAGTCTCAAAATAAGCGGTCATATTCGGCAGTGAGGGCAGAAAAATGCTCATCGTGAGGGCCGCGATGCCGGCAAGCATCACGAGTGTAAAGACAGTGGGCGGGGTGGATCGGTCGAGAAAGCGGACCGTTGGGCGGGTAGACATCCTTTGTTTCCTAGGGAGTTAAGGTTAACAAGTCTATGTGTGCGCCTGTGTGGTGGCGCACACTGCGGCGGTCCGGAATACACAGAGCGGCTTGGTATATCTCAAATATTCGCAAATTTGCAATTCGCCAAAATATGCATATGCAGCATTTGCAAATATTCTAACTGAGCCTTCCCAGATCGCGCGTCACTGCATAGAAGGTCTCAACACCAAAAAGGGAGTCCCCGGACATGAAGGATATTCTGAGCGAGTTGGACGAACGCCGTGCCGCGGCGCGTGCCGGGGGCGGAGAGCGCCGCGTGGCGTCACAACATGCTAAGGGCAAGCTGACTGCCCGTGAGCGCATCGACCTTCTGCTCGATGAGGACAGCTTTGAGGAATATGATATGTTCGTGCGCCATCGCTGCACGGACTTCGGGATGGAGGCGGAGCGGCCTGCGGGGGACGGTGTTGTCACTGGATGGGGCACAGTTAACGGACGTCAGGTCTATGTGTTTTCCCAAGACTTCACCGTGATGGGCGGCTCCGTCTCCGAGACGCATGGTGCCAAGATCTGCAAGATCATGGATATGGCCATGCAAAACGGCGCACCCGTGATCGGGATCAACGATTCCGGCGGTGCGCGTATCCAGGAGGGCGTCTCATCGCTGGCGGCCTATGGTGAAGTGTTCCAGCGCAACATCGACGCCTCGGGCGTTGTGCCGCAAATCTCGATGATCATGGGGCCGTGCGCGGGTGGGGCGGTGTATTCGCCCGCCATGACCGACTTTATCTTTATGGTCAAAGACAGCTCCTACATGTTCGTCACTGGCCCCGACGTGGTGAAAACCGTGACCAACGAACAGGTCACCGCAGAGGAATTGGGTGGTGCGACCACGCACACCAAGAAATCCTCGGTGGCAGATGCGGCGTTTGAAAATGACGTTGAGGCCTTGGCTGAGGTGCGTCGCCTGATCGACTTCCTTCCGCTCAATAACCGGGAAAAGCCCCCGGTCCGGCCGTTCTTTGATAGCCCCGACCGGGTTGAGCCGTCGCTCGATACATTGGTACCCGAAAACCCCAACGCGCCGTATGATATGCGCGAGTTGATCCTGAAAACCGCCGATGAAGGCGATTTTTACGAAATCCAAAAGGATTTCGCGGGCAACATCATTACAGGGTTCATCCGGTTGGAGGGACGCACTGTCGGTGTGGTTGCCAACCAGCCTATGGTGCTGGCTGGGTGTCTCGATATTGACAGCTCCCGCAAGGCGGCACGGTTCGTGCGGTTCTGTGATGCGTTCGAAATTCCGCTGCTGACGTTCGTGGATGTGCCCGGCTTCCTGCCCGGCACGACCCAAGAATACAACGGCGTGATTAAGCACGGTGCGAAGCTGCTGTATGCGTATGGCGAAGCCACCGTGCCAAAGGTCACTGTTATCACGCGCAAAGCCTATGGCGGTGCTTATGTGGTGATGTCGTCCAAGCACTTGATGGGCGATGTGAACTACGCGTGGCCCACATCCGAGATCGCCGTGATGGGTGCCAAGGGTGCGACTGAAATCCTCTACCGCTCTGAGCTGAATGATCCCGAAAAGATCGCGGCGCGTGCGGCGGATTATGAGGATCGCTTTGCCAACCCGTTTGTCGCCGCTGAAAAAGGCTTTGTGGATGAGGTCATCATGCCCCAATCCACACGAAAGCGGGTGGCGCGGGCCTTTGCGGCGTTGCGGAACAAGTCCACGAACAAGCCGTGGAAAAAGCACGACAACATCCCGCTCTGATCGGATGGCGAAGGGCTGGCATATGTCGGTGGACGGCGCGCGGCTGACGCTTGCGCGTCGGACCCCCGTGCGCTGGGACGTGGCGGTGCAGACGGTGTTGACCGGCTGCGCGGATCGTAACCGTGCGGCCATTGCCCATCAGGTCCGCCAAGACATATGGCGGGCCTTGGCGCGGGTGCGTGGGTTTTCCCCGATTGTTGAGGTCACGCGCAGCGGCTCGGACATGCAGGTGCGGGCAGGCGGACGGCTGGACGCGTCTGCGCCGGATCTCACTGCGCGCATTGCGGGGGTGCTCAATCAACCCACGGCGCGGGCCCGGTGGTGTGCGCGTGCGTAACTGGGTGCTCGCCTTTGTGCTTGGCCTTGCGGCGGGGCAGGCGGGGGCAGTGCCCTCGGGTCAGCCGCTAGCGCTGTGGCAGATCGCGTGGGAACGGATGCAGGGCACCCAAGACCTGCAATTGGTCATCCGTGCCATCGCGCCCAAGGTCGGTGCATTGGGGTTTGAAGCCGCGCAAGCGGACATGGATTGGATTTGCGCGACCCATGGCCTGACGCTGAGCGGTTTGCCCCATGGCGCCGCCGCCCAAGTCGTGGTCAACCTGATGGACACACCTATCCCGCGCGGCACGTCCAACCCGGACGTCGCGCAGTATTTTAGCGTATATGAGCTGGCCGATGGGGCCTGCATCTTGGAGGACTTATGAAGCGGCCACACGACCTTGAGCTGCGATGTTCACCTGCGGGGAGGGTTGGTGCATGTGCGCAACAACCCGCGCATGTGAACGCACGCCCGTATGTTTTCCACACCGATTCCGATATGCTGCAAAACGATTGCAGTGGTGCAGTCGGCAGTCGTCGGGAGGGTTGCGTCGATGCATCGTCCCCCCGCACCCCATTAAGGAGAGCAGAATGTCCAAAAGCCTCAAAGCGCTTATTGCCGTCGGTTTGGTCGCCATCGTTGCGGCCTGTAGCAGCGGCACCCAAGAAGAAATCGTCATCGTTGAGCCCACGCCTCTCGAAGCGGAACCTGTCTCCGGCAAGTTCTGAGCCGCGTGACCTGAACACCCTCATGTGGCGGGCCGTTGCCTCCGCCACATGGACCCCTTCGGTGGGGGGCAGCGCATGCTAAAGCACCGTGGCTTTCCGGGCCGTCTTCCGGGCACTGACTATCAGTTTGTGATCCGCCGCGCGAACCCGCGTGGAGTAACGCCCCTAGTGGCGCGCAGACGTTTTCCTGACCGTAAACCTGCCGATCGGCGCGCCGATGAGGGCTTTATGGCTGCGTTGTGGTCCCACTTCGGGCCAGAGCCGTTTGAGCGGGGCAATTTGGACGCAGGCCGTCTGAACTGGCTGCTCGACCGTGAGGTTGTGGCCGTCGAAGAGGATTTCGACCCCGTCAGCTACGACTCGCTTTTGCGGATCGATGAGGCCGTGGCGCGCGTGTCTTTCCCGCGTGTGTTTGAGGCCGAAAGCTTTGACGACTGGGACGAGGAAACCGAGGAATGACCTTGGGATTCGGCGCAAATTCGCTGATGGCGAAACCCAGTGAGCCAATTCGCGCCGATCGTAATTTGAATGAGCGTTCCTGCTGGCCTGTGCCCATAACTCGTGCACATTTGAAACCATGGCTGATTTCCCCCAAGGATTTCATGAGCCATGGCGGGGCCCTATGTTCCTCTCGCCTGGTGCAGGCTCGTCGATTTCCTCCGAGCCTGTACTCGGCTGGGAGTGCGGCGCAGGTGTCCGGGGCCCGGGACATACAGGAGACGTCAAAGTGGCAAAGACCATCAAGTTATCAGCAGTCGCAATCGTTTTATCCACGCTCATGGCGTGCAACACCGCAAGCCTGTCCGACATCGAACGTGCCGGTATCGGCGCGGCCGTCGGCTGCGCGGTGGGTGAAATCATCGAAGACGGCGAATGCATCACGGGGGCCGCAATCGGCGGCGTCGGCGGTGCATTGTCAAACGACCTCGGCCTCTGACGCCGAGTGCACTGCACCCCTGACAAGGGGTAACCACGACTCACAAGCCTCAAGGCTGCTCGGGAGGGGATCCCGAGTGGCCTTTTGGCATTTGAACGATATCCGGGGATCAGCCTCGGCAAAAGGTCAAGACAAGGGGACAGCGTAATGTTCGAGAAAATTCTAATTGCCAACCGGGGCGAGATTGCCTGCCGCGTGATCAAGACTGCCAAAGCCATGGGCATCAAGACGGTGGCGATTTATTCGGATGCGGACAAAAACGCGCTGCATGTAAAGATGGCCGATGAAGCCGTCCACATTGGCCCGCCCCCAGCGAACCAGTCCTATATCGTCATCGACAAGGTGATGGAGGCGATCAAGCAAACGGGTGCCCAAGCGGTTCACCCCGGTTATGGCTTCTTGTCCGAGAATTCCAAGTTTGCTGAGGCGCTTGAGGCCGCTGGCGTGGCCTTTATCGGGCCCCCCGTTGGTGCGATTGAAAAAATGGGGGACAAGATCACCTCCAAAAAGATCGCCCAAGAGGCCAACGTTAGCACGGTTCCCGGCTACATGGGTTTGATCGAAGACGCCGAAGAGGCTGTCAAAATCTCAAACCAGATCGGTTATCCGGTTATGATCAAGGCCTCCGCTGGTGGCGGCGGTAAGGGCATGCGGATCGCATGGAACGACACCGAAGCGCGCGAAGGGTTTCAGTCCTCCAAGAACGAAGCGGCCAACAGCTTTGGCGATGATCGGATTTTCATCGAAAAGTTTGTCACCCAGCCACGGCACATCGAAATTCAGGTGCTGTGCGATAGCCACGGCAACGGCGTGTACCTGCATGAGCGCGAATGCTCGATCCAGCGGCGGAACCAAAAAGTGGTTGAGGAAGCGCCCTCGCCCTTCTTGGATGAGGCCACTCGTAAAGCGATGGGCGAGCAGTCCTTGGCGCTGGCACATGCGGTTGGCTACGCCTCGGCGGGTACCGTGGAATTCATCGTCGATGGCGACCGTAATTTCTACTTCCTTGAAATGAACACCCGCCTTCAGGTGGAACACCCTGTGACCGAGCTGATCACGGGCGTCGATCTGGTTGAGCAGATGATCCGCGTTGCCGACGGTGAGGTTTTGGGCATCAAACAAGAAGATCTCAAGATCAACGGCTGGGCGATTGAGAACCGCCTTTATGCTGAGGATCCCTACCGGAACTTCCTGCCTTCGATCGGGCGTCTGACCCGTTACCGCCCCCCTGTTGAAGGTGCGCTGGGCGATGGCACGGTACGCAACGACACTGGCGTGTTTGAGGGCGGTGAGATCAGCATGTATTACGATCCGATGATCGCCAAGCTCTGCACATGGGGTCCCGACCGGGCCACTGCGATTGAGACAATGCGCACAGCCCTTGATAGCTTTGAGGTTGAGGGCATTGGCCACAACCTGCCGTTCGTGGCTGCGGTGATGGACCATGACATCTTTATCAAGGGTGACATGACAACGGCCTTCATCGAAGAGCAGTATCCCGACGGCTTTGAGGGCGTGACCTTGGATGAGACCGCCTTGTCGCGCGTGGCTGCGGCATGCGCTGCGATGCACCGCGTGGCCGAAATCCGCCGTACTCGTGTGTCTGGCCGCATGGACAACCACGAACGTAAGGTCGGCGACGATTGGGTCGTGACCGCGCAGGGCGCGCGCATGGATGTCACCGTGGATGCCGACAAAGACGGCGCCACCGTGCAGCTAAAAGACGGCGCAAGCCTGCGGGTCGAAAGCGATTGGACCCCTGGCGATAGTCTCGCACGGGTGATGATCGACGGAACACCTATGGTGCTGAAGGTCGACAAAATGGTCGGCGGTTTCCGCATCCGGTTCCGGGGCGCAGACATCAAGGTCCATGTGCGCACACCGCGTCAGGCCGAACTGGCCGATCTGATGCCAGAAAAACTGCCCCCCGATACCTCCAAGATGCTGCTGTGCCCCATGCCCGGTCTGATCGTCAAAATCGACGTGGCCGAGGGCGAAGAAGTGCAAGAAGGTCAGGCGCTGTGCACTGTTGAGGCGATGAAGATGGAAAACATCCTTCGCGCCGAAAAGAAGGGCATCGTCACCAAGATCAATGCGGGCCCCGGCGATAGTCTTGCCGTGGACGAAGTGATCATGGAGTTCGAATGAGCTATGACACGGCACCCCGGCATCCAGCATCACCTACACCCTGCGGGCGCTTTGGCGCCGCGCGGGGGCGTGGCTGGTGCGGATGGGGTGCCAGTTGATCAGCTACCTGCGCGCATTTCCTGTCTGCGTAGGGGCATTTTGTCGATGGAGCGTGTCAGTTCGCGCACGTCCCACGGCAAAGGTTTGCGCAGTTTCACCTGCCCGTCCTTACCAATCAGAACCATCATGAACCCCCGGGGACGCAGCTTGGTGCGCAGGGCGCTTTCACCGCTTGGGTCGGTGTCGACGATGATGACCACGTCGCGGTCCGCAAGGTCTTGGGGGCGCTGCGACAGCAGGTCCATTTGCTGGGTGAACGCTGGATCCCGCTCCGAGTTGGCAAAGACCACGATGGGCCGTGCGACCCATGCAAAGTCGTTCAAATCCACGTCATCGGCGGCAAAGATGTGGGTTTTGTCAGCCTCCCACACGGCCAGAACGTCTTGGTCTGAGACGTCAGAGGCTATGCCGGTGGTGGCGAATACTCCAAGCAGGCCAAGGCCTAAGGCAAAATGCGTCAGTCGTGTCATGGTTCCTCCAGTTCCCTCACATATAGGGGGTGCGCGGCGCGGGGCGAAGGACTTTGCGCAATTTGTTGAAAAATCGGCCCTTAACGGGCTGAGGGAACTGCCGCACCAAGGCAGTCAGACCGCCGATTTGACTGACCCTGCTGCCGAACCATTTGCATCCATCAGCCCAGATCAGGGGCAAACGATGGGCAGGATATATGGCACCGACCTCACCCGGCTGCGCGTTGGCACGGATGGTTTTGCTAGTTTTATTGACACCAAGGCGTCGCGTTCAGTGACCCCTACAGCCGCACACCCGGACGCATGTTCCGGGGCGCAGGCTTAGACAGAGAAGGACATCCCATGACGGATCAGAACACGCCGGACCGCACAAAGCTTTGGACTGAGCTTGCGACCAAAGAATTGCGGGGCAAACCCCTTGAGGACCTGACGTGGAAAACGTTGGAGGGGATCGATGTCAAGCCGCTGTATACTGAGGCCGACCTTGAGGGGTTGGATCATCTGGGTGGTATCCCCGGTGAGGGGCCGTTTACGCGCGGCGTTAAGGCGACGATGTACGCAGGCCGCCCGTGGACCATTCGCCAATACGCAGGTTTTTCGACAGCCGAGGAAAGCAACGCGTTCTACCGCAAGGCTTTGGCTGCGGGCCAACAGGGCGTGTCGGTGGCCTTTGATTTGGCAACGCACCGCGGCTACGACAGTGATCACCCCCGGGTGGAGGGTGACGTCGGAAAAGCGGGTGTGGCGATTGATAGCGTCGAGGATATGAAAATCCTGTTCGACGGCATCCCGCTTGATAAAATCTCGGTCTCCATGACGATGAACGGCGCGGTGATCCCGATTTTGGCGAACTTTATCGTCACCGGCGAAGAGCAGGGTCATGATCGCTCCGTTCTGTCGGGCACGATCCAGAATGACATCCTCAAGGAATTC
The DNA here is from genome assembly GCF_001458315.1 of Thalassobacter stenotrophicus. Taxonomy (GTDB): domain Bacteria; phylum Pseudomonadota; class Alphaproteobacteria; order Rhodobacterales; family Rhodobacteraceae; genus Thalassobacter; species Thalassobacter stenotrophicus. The sequence goes on from NZ_CYRX01000033.1 coordinate 529,482, forward strand.
ATGGTCCGCAATACGTATGTTTATCCACCCGAGCCTTCGATGCGGATCATTGCGGATATCATTGAATATACGTCGAATGAGATGCCGAAATTTAACTCGATCTCAATTTCTGGCTACCACATGCAGGAAGCAGGCGCGAACCTTGTGCAGGAGCTGGCGTTTACGCTGGCCGATGGGCGCGAATACGTGCGTGCGGCGATTGCCCGTGGCATGGACGTGGATAAATTCGCGGGCCGGCTCAGCTTTTTCTTCGCGATTGGGATGAATTTCTTCATGGAGGCCGCCAAGCTGCGCGCCGCCCGCCTGTTGTGGCACCGCATCATGGAGGAGTTCGAGCCTAAGAACCCCAAGTCATCCATGCTGCGCACTCACTGCCAGACCAGCGGCGTGTCGCTGCAAGAGCAGGACCCCTACAACAACGTGGTCCGCACCGCCTATGAGGCGATGGCCGCAGCCCTTGGCGGTACGCAATCGCTGCACACCAATGCGCTCGATGAGGCGATTGCCCTCCCGACTGAGTTTGCTGCACGGATTGCGCGCAACACTCAGTTGATCTTGCAGGAAGAAACCGGCGTGACCAATGTGGTCGATCCGCTGGCGGGGTCATACTACGTCGAAAGCCTGACGGCTGAGTTGGCGGATGAGGCGTGGAAACTGATCCAAGAGGTCGAAGAACTGGGCGGGATGACGGCCGCCGTGAACTCTGGCATGCCCAAGTTGCGGATCGAGGAAAGTGCCGCGCGACGTCAGGCTATGATCGACCGGGGCGAAGAAGTCATCGTTGGCGTCAACAAGTACCGTTTGGACAAAGAAGATCCGATCGACATCATGGATATCGACAACGCCGCCGTGCGCGATAGCCAGATTGCGCGCCTAGAGCGTATCCGGTCCGAGCGGGACGATGCGGTTTGTGCCGCCGCCCTTGCCGAGGTTGAGCGTCGCGCCGCCGAGGGTGGCAACCTGCTAGAGGCTGCGGTCGATGCCGCCCGTGCCCGCGCAAGTGTTGGTGAAATCAGTCTCGCGATGGAGGCCGTGTTTGGCCGTCACCGCGCCGAGGTCAAAACCCTCGCAGGGGTTTATGGTGCCGCCTATGAGGGCGACGCAGGCTTTGCCGCGATCCAAAAGTCGGTCGAAGACTTTGCAACGGACGAAGGGCGCAGGCCTCGGATGCTGGTCGTCAAAATGGGTCAGGATGGTCATGATCGCGGTGCCAAAGTCATCGCCACGGCCTTTGCGGATATCGGGTTTGATGTCGACGTTGGTCCCCTGTTCCAAACGCCGGATGAGGCTGCGCAAGACGCGGTTGATAACGACGTGCACGTCATTGGCATCAGTTCACAGGCAGCGGGGCACAAGACGCTCGCGCCCAAGCTGGTTGCCGCGTTGGAGGCCGCAGACGCCAAGGACATCATAGTGATCTGTGGGGGGGTGATCCCACAACAGGATTACCAATTCCTGTATGACGCAGGCGTTAAGGCGATTTTCGGTCCCGGTACCAACATTCCGGAGGCGGCCCAAGACATCCTGCGCCTGATCCGTGAAGCACGGACCTAAGCGCTGGGCGCGCCACGGCGTGCCAGTATTTTGAGCCATTAGAGGCGGGGCGGTTGTATTGATCGCCCCGTTTTGCCATTTGAAGGGTTAACACAGGAGAACTGCGTGGCCTTACCCGCAAAACAACAGGTGACCTATTGGGGGCTCGTGAGCTTTGTCTTTCTGCTCGCGCTGTGGTTTTTGGGCGATATCATGCTGCCGTTCATCGTGGGCGGTGCGATTGCCTATGGGCTTGATCCACTGGCAGATCGGCTGGAAGCGCGCGGCCTGAGCCGGGCCATTGCCACGACACTGATCTCATTGTTTGCGCTGTTCATCTTTTTGCTCGCGGTTGGATTGGTGATCCCGCTGTTGGTGGAACAGACCCTTGCGTTGATCCGGTTCGCACCGGAATTGTTTATCCAATTGCGCGATGGCCTCACGGCGCGTTTCCCGCAGTTGATCGATGTCGATAGCACCGTTGGTCGGACGGTCAGCCGCGCGGTCGTTTCAATCGGTGAGGCAATCCAAGCGCAGGGCGGTGCATTTGCACAACAAATCGCATCCTCAGTTGTCGGCGTCATCAACGCGGTGGTGTTTATCGTCGTTGTGCCGGTTGTGGCATTTTACCTATTGCTTGACTGGGACCGAATGGTTGCCCAAGTGGATGACCTGCTGCCACGCGATCACGCGCCAACGGTCCGTCGCCTCGCGTCTGAGGTAGACCGCACTCTGGCCTCATTCGTGCGGGGGCAGCTGACGGTCTGCGCAATTTTGGGCACGTTTTATGCCGCGGGCCTGATGATCGTGGGCCTGCAATTCGGCGTAGTGGTCGGAGCGGTTGCGGGCTTAATCTCTTTCATCCCCTACGTCGGTGCGCTGATCGGCGGGGCCTTGGCGTTCGGCTTGGCGTTGTTCCAGTTCTGGAATGATCCAGTCTGGATCGCGGTGGTGGCAGCCATCTTTGCCGCCGGCCAAATGCTAGAGGGCAACTTTCTCACTCCCAAGCTGGTCGGTGGATCTGTCGGGCTGCACCCGGTGTGGTTGCTGCTGGCGCTTTCGGCGTTTGGGGCGGTGTTTGGTTTTGTGGGCATGTTGGTGGCCGTGCCGGTGGCTGCGATGATTGGGGTGCTCGCGCGCTTCTTGATCCAAGAGTATAAGGCCAGTCGCCTATACCTTGGCCTCGAATCGAAACGTGATCCGGACAAAGACGCCGCCGAATGAACGACACACAGCTTCCCCTTCCACTGCCCATGCGCCCCGCGATGGGCCGGGACGATTTTTTCGTCGCGCCCAGTAACGCAATGGCGCTGGCTTTCGTGGATATTTGGCCCAACTGGCCGAGCAATCGGCTTGCTGTAGTGGGCCAAGAAAGTGCGGGCAAAAGCCATTTGGCTGCGGTGTGGGCACGTGTTTCGGGCGCAAGGGTGATGCGGGCCTGTGATGTGAATGCGGCCGATGTGCCCGATTTGGCCAGCGGGCCTCTGGCGATTGAGGATATGCATGTGCCGATGGGGGCCGAAACGGAACGCGCCCTGTTTCATTTGCACAACCTGATTGCGGCAGAGGGGCACAGCCTGATGGTCACGGGGCGCGGCGCGCCGAGCAGTTGGCCCATCACACTGCCAGACCTTGCTAGCCGTTTGCAGGCCATTACGATGGCCGAAGTGGCCGCCCCCGATGACCAATTGTTGTCGGCTTTGCTGATCAAACACTTCTCGGATCGTCAAGTGACCGTATCGCCTGCGGTGATCGCCTATGTCATCCCGCGGATTGAGCGTAGCTTTGCCGCTGTTGAGGCCATCGCCCAGCAATTAGACGCCGCTGCACTCGCGGGGCAAAAGCCAATCACGCGGTCGCTGGCCCGCACATTGCTGGACACAGACGACGCAGAGGCGTAGTGTGCCTACCTTGTCATAAAGCTGTCATTTAAGCCCCTTAGGGGAAGTGCATGTTAGATAATTCACACATTCCGGCGTCTGATTTCCTCAAGTCGCCGCTGCCCGCCCCCCGTGCCTTGGACGAGGATCGGACCACCGGTCCACGCCGTTTCTTCAACCGTGAGCTGAGCTGGCTCTCGTTCAACTGGCGCGTACTCGAAGAAGCCGCAAACCCCCGTGTCCCTTTGTTGGAGAGGTTGCGGTTTTTGTCGATCTCGGCGGCGAACTTGGACGAATTCTACACGGTGCGCGTCGCGGGCCTGCGTGAACTCGCGCGCGCGGGCACCACAACGCCCGCCGCCGATGGCCGCTCTCCGGTTGAGCAATTGCGGCTGATCAATGAAAACGCCCGCAATTTGTTGTCGGCGCAGCAATCGACGTGGATCGGACTGCGGCGGTTGATGGAGACGGATGGCATTCGCCTGCTGGAGCGGGACGCCCTGACGCCCGCCGATGAGCAGATGATGGATGATCATTTTCTGGCCCAAGTGTTTCCCGTGTTGTCACCGCTCGCGATTGACCCCGCGCACCCGTTTCCGTTCATCCCGAACGAAGGTTTTTCGCTCGCTGTGATGTTGGAACGGCCCAGCGACAAACGCCGCCTGCAGGCCTTGCTGCCCGTGCCGCAACAGATCGACCGGTTTGTGCGGTTGGCGGATGAGGATGGCGTTGCGCGGTTCCTCCCGCTGGAGGAGCTGTTGTTGATGCAGATCGACGCGCTGTTCCCCGGCTATGAACTAAAGGGTCATTGCGCCTTTCGGGTGCTGCGCGACAGTGATCTTGAGGTCGAGGATGAGGCCGAAGACCTTGTGCGTGAGTTCGAGACAGCCCTCAAACGTCGCCGCCGGGGCGAAGTTGTGCGCATGAAAATCACGGCCAACGCACCAGAGGCCTTGCGCAAGGTGATCGTGGGCGAGTTGGGCGTTCAGCCTGATGAAATCATCGACATCAAAGGGTTGATCGGCCTCGCGAGCCTTAAGCAACTGGTGCTGGATGAGCGTCATGATTTGTTGTGGCCCCATTTTACCCCACGGGTGCCCGAACGCGTGCAGGATCATGACGGCGATATGTTTGCCGCGATCCGGCAAAAGGACATGCTGCTGCACCATCCGTATGAGACCTTTGATATGGTCATTCGGTTCCTGCAACAGGCGGCCCGGGACCCGAATGTTGTGGCGATCAAGCAGACGCTTTATCGGACGTCACGCAATTCCCCCATCGTTGAGGCGCTGTGCGAAGCCGCCGAGATGGGCAAGAATGTCACCGCTTTGGTCGAGCTGAAGGCGCGTTTTGATGAAGCCGCAAATATTCGTCAATCGCGGCGGCTGGAACGGTCCGGCGCGCATGTTGTCTACGGTTTTATCAACTACAAAACCCATGCCAAGATCAGCACCGTTGTCCGCCGTGAGGGTGATCAATTGGTAACCTATACCCACTTTGGGACGGGCAATTACCACCCGATCACCGCGCGTGTTTATACCGACCTGAGCCTATTTACCTGCGACGCAGCCCTTGGGCGCGATGCCACCAAGGTGTTCAATTACATCTCGGGTTACGCGCAGCCCGTTGGCTTGGAAAACCTCTCGATCTCACCGCTGGATATGAAATCGATCCTGCTGGAGCGGATTGAGGGTGAGATCGCCCATGCCAAAGCTGGGCGGCCTGCGGTGATTTGGGCCAAGATGAATTCGCTTATCGATCCCGATATCATCGACGCCCTCTATGCGGCCTCTGGTGCGGGTGTGCGCATCGATCTGGTCGTGCGGGGCATTTGTGGTTTGCGGCCCGGCGTGACGGGGCTTAGCGAAAATATCAGGGTGAAATCGGTGGTGGGGCGGTTTTTGGAACACTCTCGCATTGTGTGCTTCGGCAACGGTCAGGGCCTGCCGTCGAAAAAGGCGCGGGTGTATATCAGCTCAGCTGATTGGATGGGGCGCAATTTGAATCGCCGTGTCGAAACCCTCGTTGAGATCCGCAATGCGACCGTCAAGGCGCAGATTGTGAGCCAAATTATGGCCGCCAATCTGGCTGACGTTGCGCAAAGCTGGGTGCTGGGCCCGGAGGGCGAGTTCGAGCGTGCAGATACCTCAAAGCTCGATAATCCGTTCAATTGCCATCGGTTTTTCATGGAAAATCCGTCGCTTTCGGGACGCGGCTCTGCGGGGGCGAAGGATGTGCCGGAATTGGCGCACTCAGCCGATGATGACACTGCGCGTTGACCTGCAGGCCCTTCGCGGGCAAAGGTGACACCCAGACACCGGGATGTGTCTGAGCGACCAAGGAGATCCACATGGACGGAGCGGAACGCAGTGCGGAGCCGTGGGATCTGTTTGGAGCCCCGTTGTTCGACGACCCCAAAGCGCGTGCACTGTCGCGGGTCGGGGTGATTGACGTTGGTTCCAACTCTGTACGGATGGTGGTTTTTGACGGCGCAGCGCGGTCGCCAGCTTATTTTTACAATGAAAAAATTCTTTGTGGGCTTGGGGCAGGGCTGTCTGAAACGGGCGTTCTAAACCCCGAAGGACGTACACGCGCATTGGACGCGATCCACCGCTTTGCGATTATCGCGCGGTCCATGCAGGTGTCACCACTGGTGGCCGTGGCCACCGCCGCCGTGCGCGAGGCCGTGGATGGCGACGCCTTTGTCGCCGAGGTTGAGGCCGTGACCGGGCTGCGCATTCAATGCATCAGCGGCGAGCAAGAGGCGCGGTTTTCGGCGCAAGGTGTCTTGTTGGGCTGGCCTCAGGCGGACGGTTTGATGTGTGACATCGGCGGCTCGTCCATTGAACTGGCCGAGGTAACGCATGGCCATGTTGGTGCTTGCGTTTCAGCCCGGCTAGGGCCGCTCAAGCTTGCGGGGCTGCCCGGTGGGCGCAAGGCGCGCTTGGCTGAGATTGACGCCACGCTCGGCGCGATGCGCGAAGAGATGTCGGGCGCATACAAAACGCTGTTCCTCGTGGGCGGATCATGGCGCGCACTTGCGCGGATCGACATGGAACGCCGTGCCTATCCGCTGCATGTGCTGCACGAATATACGATGCGGCCCCAAGATGTTCGCGCGACGGTGCAATACATCGGCCTGCAAGACCTAGAGGGCCTGCGCCAACGCACAGGAACTTCGGCGGCACGTATGGCATTGGTGCCCATCGCTGGCGAAGTCATCTTGCGGCTTTTGCATCATTTCAAGCCGAGTCAAGTAGCGGTGTCGAGCTACGGCATTCGTGAGGGGCTTTTGTATGAACAGATGCCCCAATCCCTGCGCGAGCGTGATCCACTGATTGAGGCCTGCCGCTTTACGGAGGCCAAAGATGCCCGCCAGCCGGGTTTCGGGCGGACGCTGTATCATTTTATTCTACCGCTGTTTCCCAAGGTCACGGCCGCGCGCAAACGGCTGATCAAGGCTGCGTGTCTGCTGCATGATGTGGGCTGGCGCGCGCACCCAGACTACCGTGCGGATGTGGGGTTTGATCGGGCCGCACGGTCCAACTTTGGCGGGCTATCCCATGCGGAGCGTGTGTTTCTTGGCCTCGCTCTTTTGCACCGTTACCGCAACAAACGGGCCTATGAAAAATACGATAGCCTCGCGCATGTGCTCACCCCAGAAGAGGCCGAACAGGCTGAGGTTTTGGGGAAGGCAATGCGCTTTGGGGCGATGTTCTCGGCGCTTGATCCGACGTTGATGGCGACGTTGGAATGGGCGCCCAAAAAGCGGCAAATCACACTGGGTCTGCCCGCAGGTGAAGGGGAGGTCCTGTTCGGAGAGGTCGCACAGGCGCGCTTTGCCTCGCTCGAAAGCAGCCTTGGGGCCACGTCCAAGGTTCGCGTCGCGCGCAGCTAAGCGGCTTGCCCCCGGGCGTTGGCTTGGCTAAGGCAAGAGGGCACTTTTCCGGAGACTTTCCATGCGCCTGAGCCGTTATTTCCTGCCCGTTCTCAAAGAAACGCCGTCCGAGGCGCAGATTGTCAGCCACCGTTACATGCTGCGCGCGGGCATGATCAAGCAGGCGCAGGCCGGCATCTATTCTTGGTTGCCGCTGGGCTTTAAGGTGCTCAAACGGATTGAGCAAATCGTCCACGAAGAGCAGGAACGTGCAGGGCATATCCCTCTGCTGATGCCGACGCTGCAATCGGCGGATCTGTGGCGTGAAAGTGGCCGGTATGATGATTACGGCGAAGAGATGCTGCGTATCACCGACCGCCATGGCCGCGATATGCTGTACGGCCCCACGAACGAAGAGTTGATCACCGATATCTTCCGCAGCCATGTGTCTAGCTACAAGGACCTGCCGCTGACGCTGTACCACATCCAGTGGAAATTCCGCGATGAGGTTCGGCCTCGCTTCGGCGTGATGCGCGGGCGTGAGTTCTTGATGAAGGACGGCTACAACTTTGATCTGACAAAGGAAGCGGCACTGCACGCCTACAATCGCCACCTGGTGAGCTACCTGCGCACCTATGAGCGGATGGGCCTTCAGGCGATCCCGATGCGTGCGGACAGTGGCCCGATTGGTGGCGATGACACGCATGAATTCCTTGTGCTGGCTGACACTGGCGAAAGCGAAGTGTTCTACGATTCTGCTGTCACGGACCTGACATTTGGTGATCGTGCAATTGACTACGACAGTGTTGAAGAATGCGCAGGCATCATGCGTGAATTCACCGAGAAATACGCCCGCACCGATGAAACCCACGATGAGGCGAAATTCAACGAAATCCCCGAGGAACGCCGCCGCGTGGCGCGTGGGATCGAAGTGGGCCAGATTTTCTATTTCGGGACCAAGTACTCCGAGGCAATGGGCGCCACGGTTCAAGGGCCCGATGGGAAGCCGACGCCAGTTCACATGGGCTCCCACGGGATCGGTGTGAGCCGCCTTTTGGGCGCAATTATCGAGGCCAGCCATGACGACAAGGGCATCATTTGGCCCGAGGGCGTGACGCCTTTCCACGTTGGTATCGTGAACCTAAAGCAGGGTGACGCCGAGGCTGATGGCGCATGTGAAGGGCTTGAAACCGCTCTGATCAACGCAGGTCTTGATCCGCTGTACGATGACCGAAAGGAGCGGGCCGGTGGCAAGTTCGCGACCATGGATCTGATCGGTCTGCCATGGCGGATCACCGTGGGTCCACGCGGCCTGAAGAACGGTGTGGTTGAGCTCACCTCCCGTCGGACGGGCGAAAGCGAAGAGATGGCCCCCGAAGCTGCGGTCGCTAGGCTGGTTGAGATTTACGCAAAGCATCTCTGAGGGGCTGGCCCCTCAGTTCACAAAAATGGAAAACCCGCCTCAGCTGATGCTTTGGCGGGTTTTTTGATAGGCGAGTGATCGGGTCAGTGTGGCTTTTTACTGCGCCATCGCCTCCGCCCGCTCAATCGCGGGCTTGATTGTGTCTTCCATGATGCTGCGTGTGATTGGTCCTGCCCAACGCAGGACAACCGTGCCGTCGCCAGCAATCACGTAGGTCTCGGGCACGCCGTACAGGCCCCAATTGATCCCCATCCGACCGGTTGCATCGGCCACGTGGGCGGCAAATGGGTCACCAAGCTCCGCAAGGAAGTCGAGGCCATCAACTGCCTCGTCCTTGTAGTTGACCCCGTAGACGGGCAGTTGCTCAGACAATTCTTTGATCATCGGGTGCTCGGCGCGGCAAGGCACGCACCAAGAGGCCCAGAAGTTGACCAATGTTACGTCACCGCCGCGCAGGGTGGCATCCTCGAATGAAGCCAGTCCGGGCAACTCAACGCCTTCAATTGCGGGTGCTTGGCGGCCTTCGATGGTTGAGGGCAGGGCGTCGGGATTGTCACGAAATAGCCCTGGGCCAAAGAAGGCACCGATCAGGGCGGCAAATAGCCCGACAGGGATCATCGCGACCCAATTAACAGATTTCCGCTTGTCCGGGGTGGGGGTCTCACTCACCTTTGCGCGCCTTTTCTTCCTGTTGAAGCCGTTGCTTGATCTTACGGCCCTTCCACAGGGATTGCCCAATCAAAAGCGCGAGAAGACCTAGGCTGACACCATAGGCGAGGCCAACCTCTGTCGCGTATTTTCCAAGGTCTGGCAGAATGCGTGCGATGATCATGCGGCCATGCTCCGGGCATCAAGGGCGTGCAGGCGGCGGCGGCGGATTTCCATCCGCGTGCGGTAGAGGACCAGTGTCACAAACAGGCACACAAAGCCCGCCATGGATATAACCGCTGGGTACCAGAACACGTTTGATATGTTCTGCTCCTTGTCCATTGAGAAGGTCGCCCCTTGGTGCAGGCCTTGGTTCCAGAACAGGACAGCGTAGCGCGACAAAAGGGCAAAGACGGACCCGACAAGGCAAAGCACCGAGGTCAAGTCGGCGGCGGCGTCGGGGTTTTCGATCGCCTCCCACAGGGCCATGTAGCCGATATAAAACAGAAAAAGGATCAAGAACGACGTCAGGCGCGGGTCCCATTCCCAGTAGGTGCCCCACATAGGCTTGCCCCAAATCGCACCCGTAAACAGGGCAATCAGTGTCATGACCATGCCGATGGGGGCTGCGGCGCGGGCGGCAAGCGCGCTGACATGGTGGCGTCGGATGATCCATATGAGGGAGCAGACCAGCATCATCAGCCACGCATTGATCGCCATCAGGGCGGCGGGCACGTGCAGGTAGATGATCTTGACCGTTGAACCTTGGCGGAAGTCATCGGGTGTGAAGAAGAAACCCCAAACAAGCCCCGTTACGATCAGCAAAGCTGACATCACAACGAGCGGCGGCAAGAGCCACGATGAGGTCGCCATAAAACGGCGCGGATTGGCGTATTCCCACAAAGACATGGGGTGAAATTATGGGGCCGGCCCAGCAGCGACAAGGGACAAAGCGGGAGGGGTGTTAGCGCAAATTGACGCGGAGGGCGGCAGCCGTTGCGAATGGCAGCAACGCGACAGTGCCCAACGTGATGCCCGCAAGAAACGCAAGCGGGGTCGCTGTTGCCAGCCCATCGGCACCGCGTTTGACGACTTCAGCGCCGAAAATTAGCGTAGGGATATAGAGCGGTAAGACCAACAGCGACATGAGCAACCCGCCACGTTTGAGGCCGACGGTCAGGGCCGCCCCAAACGTACCCAGCCACGAAAGCGCGGGTGTGCCGACGAACAGCGACAGGATCAGCCACGACATGGCCTCCACTGGAAGGCTCAGAAATAGCCCAAGCAGAGGCGAGATCGCCACAAGTGGCAGGCCAGTCGTGATCCAATGCGCGAGCGCTTTGGATACTGCGACGCCCTCCAGCGGTAGCGGGGCGGTGGCCAACAGGTCCAGCGAGCCGTCCTCCCAATCCAGAGCGAACACCCGGTCGAGTGACAAAAGACACGCCAGCAACGCGCCGAGCCAGAGAATGCCCGGTGCAATCACGCCCAAGGTGACCGAGTTCGGGCCAACCCCGAAGGGCACCAAGACCGTCACGATCAGGAAAAACGCAAGCCCCAGCCCAAAGCCGCCGCCTGCACGGAAGGCGAGCGCGAGGTCACGGCGCAACAGGGCGATCATTCGAAGGCCTCCTCAAACGGGTCGTCGGTTTGGCGACCGGACAGTTTGGTAAAGGGGCTGATGTCGAGCACGCGGGCAGTCGGCAGGCCAAGGTCGATATGGGTCGCGATCAGGGCAGAGCCACCCCGAGCCAAATGGGCCTCAACAGCGCGGGCAAAGCGCGCAACGTTTTCGACATCGAGGCTGACGGTTGGTTCATCCATGACCCAGATGGGCCGCCCGGTGACGACCATGCGCGCAAGCGATAGGCGACGCTTTTGCCCCGCAGATAGGGCGCCGGCGCGGCGGTCGCGCAAAGTCTCAAGGTCAAAGGTTGCGATGGCTGTTTCTACAGCATGCGCACGGTCGCTTTCAAAGACTGCGGCCCAGAAGGCGAGGTTTTCCGCGACGCTCAGCTGTGCCTTGAGCCCATCGGCGTGGGCGGCGTAGGCGATGGTGTCTTCGGGTGCGTTGATCTGGCCCTCTAGCGGTGGCGTTAACCCCGCAAGGCAGCGCAGCAATGTCGTTTTGCCCGCGCCGTTCGGGCCGCGCAGGATCAACGCCTCGCCTGCGGCGACTTCAAACGTCACCCCTTCGAGGATGCGCAATTGCCCGCGGCGGCAGGCCAGGTTCGTGACGGACCATTCCATGGCTCCGGTCTAACCCCCTCATGCCACGACTGAAACCCCCGTTTCATCGCCGCGTTGGGCTGCGGCTATCGCTTTTGCAAACGCGACTGGGCCTCGCGCCCTTGTGGACGCCACAAAACCTCCCAAATTTGATATAAAGACATTCACATTAGGAGGAGCCCACCATGACTGTTGTCGTTGGCAGCGATACCGCACAGACCCGCAAAACCCTGAACATTGGGGCCGCACAGATCGATTATTATTCGATCCCCGCAGCGCAAGCCGCCGGTTTGGGGGATTTCTCAAGGCTTCCGGCGGCATTGAAGGTCGTGCTGGAAAACATGCTGCGGTTCGAGGATGGCGGACGCACGGTGTCGGTTGATGACATAAAGGCGTTTGCGAAATGGGCCGTGCAGGGCGGGCAAAACCCCCGTGAAATTAACTACCGCCCGGCCCGTGTCTTGATGCAAGATTTTACTGGGGTCCCGGCAGTGGTGGACCTTGCGGCGATGCGCGACGGTATTGTGGCACTTGGCGGCGACGCGCAGCAGATCAATCCGCTGAACCCCGTGGATCTGGTGATTGACCATTCGGTGATGATCGATGAGTTCGGCAACCCGCGCGCGTTTCAGATGAATGTCGACCGCGAGTATGAGCGCAATATGGAGCGTTATACGTTCTTGAAATGGGGCCAATCGGCGTTCAACAACTTTCGCGTGGTGCCTCCCGGTACGGGGATTTGCCATCAGGTTAACCTTGAATACTTGGCCCAGACCGTTTGGTCCGATGCCGATCAAAACGGGGTGCAGATCGCCTATCCCGACACGTTGGTCGGTACCGATAGCCATACCACGATGGTCAACGGCATGGCCGTTTTGGGCTGGGGTGTCGGCGGTATTGAGGCAGAGGCCGCGATGTTAGGGCAGCCGATTTCAATGCTGATCCCCGAGGTTGTGGGCTTTGAGCTGACCGGTCAGATGATGGAGGGCACGACGGGAACGGACCTTGTTCTCAAGGTCGTTGAGATGTTGCGTGCCAAGGGGGTCGTGGGCAAGTTTGTTGAGTTCTATGGCGCGGGTTTGGACACGCTGCCCTTGGCCGATCGGGCCACGATTGCCAACATGGCCCCTGAATACGGCGCGACCTGTGGGTTCTTTCCCATCGACGCGGAAACGCTGCGCTACATGCGCACCACGGGGCGGGATGCGGACCGCATCGCATTGGTAGAGGCTTATGCAAAAGCCAACGGCCTCTGGCGCGACGCGAACTATTCGCCGATTTATACCGACACGCTGCATCTTGATATGGGCACGATCGTGCCTGCGATTTCGGGGCCGAAACGTCCGCAGGATTATGTCGCGCTGACGGATGCAAAATCCGCGTTCACCCGCGAAATGGCCGAGACGTTTCAGCGCCCGATGGACAAAGAAGTCCCGGTGCAGGGAGAGAATTATTCTCTGTCATCGGGCAAGGTCGTGATCGCCTCGATCACATCCTGTACCAACACGTCGAACCCCTATGTCATGATCGGGGCGGGCCTTGTGGCGCGAAAGGCAGCGGCCTTGGGGTTGAACCGTAAGCCTTGGGTCAAAACCTCGCTCGCGCCCGGATCACAGGTGGTCAGCGCTTATCTAGAGGCGGCGGGCTTGCAAGAGGATTTGGATAAGATTGGCTTTAACCTTGTTGGCTATGGCTGCACGACCTGCATTGGGAACTCGGGGCCATTACAGCCCGAGATATCGGAGGCAATTGCTGCGGGCGATCTTGTGGCGACCTCAGTCTTATCGGGAAACCGCAATTTCGAGGGGCGGATCAGCCCTGATGTACGGGCGAACTACCTCGCCTCTCCTCCGTTAGTTGTGGCTTATGCACTGGCAGGCACGATGGATATCGACCTTACGACCGAACCGTTGGGTCAAGACCAAGAGGACCGCGATGTGTTCCTCAGGGATATTTGGCCCACACAAGCCGAGATCGCAGAATTGGTTGAGCAGACCGTCACGCGCGAGGCCTTTCAAACCAAATATGCCGACGTCTTTAAGGGCGATGAAAAGTGGCAAAGCGTTGAGGCCACGGATCAAAAAACCTATGACTGGCCGCCCAATTCCACCTATGTGCAGAACCCGCCCTATTTTCAGGGCATGGGGATGGAACCCGGTACGATTGAGAACGTCGAAGGCGCCAAGGTATTGGCGGTTTTGGGGGATATGATCACGACGGACCACATCTCACCTGCGGGTGCGTTCAAGGAAACGACGCCTGCGGGCCGCTATTTGATGGACCGTCAGGTGCCCTTGCGGGAGTTCAATTCCTATGGCTCGCGGCGGGGGAACCATGAGGTGATGATGCGCGGCACCTTCGCCAACATCCGTATCAAGAATGAGATGCTGGACGGGGTCGAGGGCGGCTATACCAAGGGCCCGGATGGCACGCAGATGTCGATCTTTGATGCAGCGATGGCCTATAAATCATCGGGCACGCCGCTCGTGATTTTCGGGGGCGCGCAATACGGCGCAGGCTCTAGCCGCGACTGGGCGGCCAAGGGCACGGCCCTTTTGGGCGTGAAAGCAGTGATCGCCGAAAGCTTTGAGCGTATACACCGATCCAACCTTGTCGGCATGGGGGTAATCCCACTGGAATTCACCGGCGGAGACACGCGCAAAACGCTGGGTCTGACGGGGGAGGAGACTGTCTCGATCCACGGGCTCGACACGGTGAAACCGCTACAGGAGGTGCCCTGTACGATTACTATGAGTGATGGCTCGACCAAGGAAATCACCCTGAGATGCCGGATCGATACCGAGGTTGAGATTGAATACATCGAAAACGGCGGCGTGCTGCATTACGTGCTGCGTAACCTTGCCAAGGCGAGCTAGGCGCGCAGCCAAACCGATTAGGCCCCGCCGGATGATATGGCGGGGCTGATATGCAGGCGGCCGAGGCTAGACCGGCATATTGTCCCACATGTCGTCATCGGCTTCCTCAACCTTTGGGGCAGGCTCGCTACGGTCCTGAAACAATGCAGGCTGAAGCAGCATTTTCTGCATTTCGATCATCTGACGCGACCATAGATCAATCGTTTCAGCGGTCGGTGTGTCGGGGGCAGTCCGTGGTAGGGTGGCCATCGTGTTCCTCCTTATTGAGACCTTTGGCAACAGTATGCCCCGGATGTGTGACAGGTTCTTTGCGGTGCATCAGATGAGTGACGTTTTTTGTGCTTACCCACAGGTTGAATAATTGGAGCCGCGCTAGAGTTTGGGCGTGGGAGCAGTTGAACCGGCGCGCGTCTCGGTCCACGATGGTGCCAACCTGCAGGGCGAACCCGCCCGCACCACCGGAAGACACCTAAGGAGTAATGATGGATCTTAGACAATTAGCGCCCGGCTTTTTTGCGGCACCGCAATTGGAGCCCTCAGACATGGCGGCGCTGGCCGCACAGGGCGTGACGACCGTAATTTGTAACCGCCCCGAGGTGGAGAACCCTCCGCCACTACAGGCCGCCGCGATGCAACAGGCCGCTGAGGCGGCAGGCCTCGCGTTTGTGTTCAACCCTATCACGATGGGCGCTATGACGATGGACAACGTGGAGGAGCAATCCGAGGCGATGGCCGGCAGCGAAGGCGCGGTCGTGGCCTATTGTGCGTCGGGCACACGTTCTGCGATCATGTGGGCCTTGGCGCAGGCGGGGCAAATGCCCACCGATGACATCCTGAGCGCGACGGCCTCTGGGGGATATCAACTGGACGGGCTGCGCGGGCAGATTGACGCGCTCGCGGCTGAGGCATGAGCGGGCTGGACGGCAAACGCTGGCACGATATGGGTGGCGCGCTTGCCGGGCCAATCCCGCAGGATGACCATGACTTTGCCCTTTGGGAAAAGCGGGTAGATGCGTTGATGATCCTCGCCTCAGGTGCGGGACATTTTACCGTGGATGGGCTGCGTCGCGCGCTGGAAGACATGGGCGAGGCGGCCTTTGAAACCATGACCTACTATGAGCGTTGGGTTGCGGCGATCAATCAAAACCTGTTGGAGCAGGGGGTCTATTCGATCGCTGAGTTGGGCGAAAAGATGCAGGCCGTGCAGGCGCGCGGTGAGACCTACGGTGAGGCGAGCAATGCTGGATAAGGTACGGGTGCGCACTTGGGCACCGCCGGGGCATGTTCGCACGCCCAGCTACCTGCGCGGCAAAATCGGCGAGGTTGAGCGGACCTTGGGCCCGTTTGGCAACCCCGAGCAGCTTGCATATGGTCTGCGGGCGGACCCTTTGGCTCTGTACCGGGTGCGGTTTCGGATGGGCGATGTTTGGGGGGCAGATGCAGAGCGTCCCGAAGATGTGCTTGAGGCGGAAATCTATGCCCATTGGCTTGAGCCCGTTTGATGGCGTTGGAATTTTGAGTATTTTTGGAACAAAGGAGGGAGGGGTGCGCGATGCCACATGATCACCATGACCATGATGAATTGAGCCCGTCTGGCCATCCTTACCGTGCAGATCAAGACGGACCGCTGAGCTATTGGCAGGTCATGGAGATCGCGGTGCGGGAATTGATGATCGAAAAGGGCGTGACAACGGCGGAGGCTGTGTCGGCCCAGATTGAGGCGATGGATGCGCGCAATCCTGCGCACGGGGCCGCAGTTGTGGCGAGGGCTTGGGTTGATCCCGCGTTTCGGGCGCGGCTGTTGGCGGATGGGTCGGCGGCCTGCGCCGAGATGGGGTTCGATGTAGGGCCTATGCGTTTGATCGCGATCGAGAACACGGCGGACGTTCACAACGTGGTCGTTTGTACGCTGTGTTCTTGTTATCCGCGTAACTTGTTGGGCTTGCCGCCTGATTGGTACAAATCGCGGGCGTACCGGTCCCGCACTGTGCGTGAGCCGCGTAAAGTGTTGTCTGAGTTCGGCTTGGAGCTGCCCGCGGGAGTTACACTGCGAGTGCATGATAGTACGGCGGATATGCGGTATCTTGTGGTGCCCGCGCGGCCCGAGGGCACTGCGGATTTGAGCGAGGCTGACCTTGCTGCGTTGGTCACGCGGGACGCTATGATTGGCGTTGGTGTGGCCAAAGCGCCCTAATCGATGCGTAGCGTCGCAAGGTAGGGGCCATAGTTTTCCCCTTGGGCAAGCACCACGCGCCGCGCCGGTGGTTCGGGCGCGGGGGGCAGTGTGACCGTTAGAGGGCGCGCGCCATCAAAGCGTTCAAGTGCGGTCCAATCCGTTACGACATGCGTATAGGTCACAGATTTGCCTGCGTTCTCACCGGAGGTGATGTCCACGGTTTGTGACGGCGTATAGGTCACAAGTATGATCCGAGCGGGCGGGTCGATTGGATTGTCAGCCTCTGCACGAATGGTAATGCCGTTCGGCCCTGAAGCCACCGTCATGCGCATGGCGGGCGCGCGTTCCGTGTGGGCCGCAATCTGTTCCATGACTTGCATCGGTTTGGCGCCTGCCACGTGGTCGGTGCCGCCCACCACCATATGCGGCGTGTAGACGACGGTACTGCCAGCGGCGCGGGCATACCCCTTTTGACGTTTTCCAAAGGCCGGCTGGGCAAAGGTGTCGGGCCAACCGATATAATCCCAATAGTCCACGTGCAAAGCCAGTGCGATAACGTCCTCATTGCGGCCCAACTCACCCAGCAGCGCATCTGCGGGTGGGCAAGAGGAGCACCCCTGCGAGGTGAAAAGCTCCACCACCACGGGATCAGCCTGAACGGCGGATAGGGGAAGAAGGGCAAGAACGCAGGCCGCGAGAGTGTGACGCATCAAGATGGCTCCGATGTTTGGTAATCTTGCATATAGAGCAGCCCACGGCGCAACGCCAATCAAGCAATTGCGAGCGGTGTCAAAGCCAGCGGCGCGTGCGGGAGATATAGTCAAGCGCGGTGTCGCCAAACGTCAGGTGCAAGGCGATCTCTTCGGGTTCGATGAAGCGACGTTGCAAGATGAGGGCGAAGATCGCGGGCAGGGGCAATGTGATCAGGGCACCGTGCCAGAAAACGGCTGCGGCGGCGATGGCGACCATGCCCAGATAGATCGGGTTGCGGGTTACTTTGTATGGCCCCTCAACGATGAGGACGCGTGGGGTGTGGTGCGGCTCAATCGTGGTTTGCTTTTGGTAAAACCATGACGCGGACCAGACGATGAGCCCTAGGCCCAGCAGAAGTAAGATGACCGAGATGAATGTGGCGACTGGCCCTGCAAAAGTAGCGAGTGGTAGCCACGAGGCAAGCGCCCACGTCAGGAGCAAACAGGCCAGCAGCCAAAGTGGCGGGAGGTCGGGAAACCCTTTCATCGTGGCCAACACCGATCAAGCGGCTGCCACGCATGCGCAAACTGCGGCGCTGAGGTCACAAGGGGATGCAAACATTCCATTCGCCCTGGTCGCAAGCGGCAAGAGACTTGTCAACGGCGCTGCGGCTGCGAACACTTAGGTATTATTGACGGATCAGCTTTGCGCGCGGTGTATTTGAGCGCGCGGGTTGGCACAGACCGAGGCATTTGATGAAAGATAGCATGACCCAAACGCGGCCCCAATTTGTGAACCGCTATGATCAGCGAGGTGTTGCAATTATCACGTTGGCGCATCCTCCGCGGAATGGGCTGGAGCCGGAGGTCATTGCCGAGGCTCAATCGGTTGTTCAGGCGGCGCTGTTAGATGCTGATGTGCGGGCATTGGTGATCAAGGGTGGGGGCACGGGTTTCGCGTCAGGCGCGGATTTGCGTGGCGCGGTGGTGCGGCCGGATCCGGCATTGTCGGCGCTGTGCCGGATGCTTGAGGACGCGCGCAAGCCGACTGTCGCCGCGATCCATGGGGCTGCGATTGGCCCGGGACTAGAGTTGGCGCTGGCCTGCCACTTTCGCGTCGCACAAGTGGATACGCAATTCTCATTCCCGGACATCGCGCTGGGCTGGTTGCCTGCGGCGGGCGGAATACAAAGGTTAACGCGGATTGTCGGCGGGCGTGCCGCCATGAGCGCGCTGCTGGGTGGGCGCGCATTCGGCACGCGGCGGGCTAAACAATTGGGACTTTTGGATATAGTCACCCAAGGCGCACCATTGGACGCCGCGATAACACGGGCCTTGCAGGTTGCCCCGCGCCCGACGCGAAAACGGTTGGATGCCTTGGTTCATTCAAAGCTGGATCTTGAGGCTCTGGCCGCGGAGCGGACCAAGCGGGCTGTTGTTGATGCACCAACTGCTGCGCCACGTGCAATTCTGGCCTGTATTGAGGCCGCTTTGACGGATGATATGGCATCTGGTTTTCGGCTGGAGGCACGATTGGCGGCAACCTGTGCAGAGGACCCGGCCGCGCGGGCTCTGCGTGCTATCTTTCTTGCGCGGCGGGATGCGGTGCGGCCCAATGCCTTAGATATAGGGCAGGTTTCGGTCGGGCGGCTTGGGCTAGTGGCAAGCGGTGACGCGCAGAGTGATCGGATCGCCGCCCTTTTGGGAGCCCGCGCTTTGCGTGCGAATTTGGCATTGGTCGTGGGCGGCGATGATCCTGATGCTCGTGCTAGGCTGAATGCTCAGATTGAGCGTCACCTCCAGCGGTCTGAGGTTGCGGGTCATCTTTCGGCCGGACGCCTCAATGCCCTAATGAATGGGATTAACCTAGTCGAAAACTTGCAGGATATCGGGTCATGCGATGTGGTGTTTATGGGCGGGGTGCGGCCTGATGTGCTTGCACATATGCGGGGCGATGCAGTCTGCTTGTGCCCGTCGGACGGACAGGTCGTGCCTGCGCCGCTGGCTGCTCAAGTGTTGCCCTGTCGGGGGTTGATGGCGCCGCGCGCGGTGTTGGAGCTGTGCCCGTCTGAGACTACCAGCCCAGAGGCGCGGGCCCTTGGCCTCGCATTAGCGCGTGCATTAGATCAGCCCGCGATTGAGGTTCCAGCAGGCAAGCCACCGGTGTTGCCTGCGCTTGAGGCAGCTTGGCTCGTGGCCGCAGATCATTTGCTTATGGCGGGGGCGAGCGTGGCGCAGATCGACGCGGCTTTTGCCAAGGCTGGCTGGCGCGAGGGGCCGTTTGTACGGCAAGACCGCTTCGGCATTGTGGCCACTCGGACCCGCATCGCACAGGCCGCGGCGCATCAGTCGGAAGGCGGCATCAAACTAGCCGCATCCTTGATCGCGGCGGGGCAAAACGGGATCAAATCCGGCTTGGGCTATTACACGTGGGACGCCGGTGAACTTGTGGGCGAAAATCCGGCGGTTCAATCGGCGATCGCGCTTTTGCAGCCTGCCCAAAAACCGGTCCTTGATGCCGATATCGTGCCCTATTGCGCGGCGGCGATTAGCAATCAAGCGGCGCGGATTTTGGGCGCGCAGGGTGTTGCCCGCGCCTCTGACCTAGATGTGGCGGCTGTGTTTGGCTTGGGTTGGCCGCGCGCTCAGGGCGGTCCCATTTGGGCGGCTGAGGATGAGGGGCTGGGCCTTCTTCTGAGCCGTATCTGGGGCTATAGCACGCGCGATTCCACGTTTTGGCAGCCCGCCCCACTGCTCGAAAACGCCGTGGCCAAGATGCGGGAAACGCTTGTGCCCTAAAGCGTTCGGCGGGGTGCTCCTGCGTGGTGTGCTACCCGCGCTAAGACGTCTACGCCCATCTGGGCCGCGAGCCCGAGGATGTCGATTGGTAGCCAATTTTCCGCGATCCGATCACCATCGAACCGGTAAAAGTCCATGACTGACATTCTGATGGGGCGGCCTGTGGGGGCCATGCCGAGGTATTCACCCGTGTGGGTCGCGCCCACGTCACCGCCTGTTACGGCAAAGTCACCGTCCCCAATTCGGATGAAATGACCGATTGCGTAACGATCTGGAAAGGCGTGTAAAAACGGTATCTGGTGATGCGCGCGAAACCCTGCAAGGCCGCGGGTCGTACCGATACCGCCCCCGGCATAGTACATAAAGTTTTCGGTCCACCAGTCAGACATCGGCATGGAATCGAGCGATTTTCCGTCAAAGCTCAAAAGGGCGTCGTGCATCGCAAAGACGCGGGTCAGTGCATCTGCAGGACCCGCCCTGTCGAGCAAAACACCGCCACCGCCTTTGGGCCCCGGCCAGTGACCCGGCGCACCAAGAGGCGCGGCCAAGGGCCAGCGGCCCACTTGCAACAACAGGTCCGCAAGATCCCAAATTAGCCAAGACCGCCTCAGGCGACCGTCCTCAAAGTAATGCGCCTCACCGTAGCGTAGGGTGACGACGCCGTGGCTGGGCGGAATGCCAAACAGTGGCGCGCTAAAGGTACCTTGATAACTGCCCATGCAGGCGACCAGCGGTCCAAATCGCTCAAATTTTGCCCGCGGGTCTGGGTGGTTTTCGCCTGCAAGAAAAATGTCGTCTCTCCGCTCCCCATCGGGCAGGGCGCGGCGCAACGCGTGCCATATCTCCGCCACGTCCGCGCCGCCTGTCACATGGCCGACCGGATGCATGGCCTGCGCTTGGGCGTCTTCGTGTGGGGCGGTGGTACCTGAGAAAAGGCCCTGAAGGGTGGCGAAAGCCTCTGATTTCAGCTGAGCGAGATCCATTTGACGATGCGTTCCGTGATTTTTGCAAACCTATGCAAAAACTCTTGCCCCGCCCTGCGCGCGCTGTCTAGTGTGCTTGCGACACAACAGAGGTAGCAGATCATGGCCGAGATCGTCTTAAAGGATGTGACGAAGCGTTGGGGCGATTTCGTCGGCGTGCATAAATTTGATCTGACGATTGCTGATCGGGAATTTTTGGTCCTTTTGGGCCCCTCTGGCTGCGGCAAAACCACGACCATGCGGATGATCGCGGGCCTTGAGGACCCGACGTCTGGTGACATCGTGATTGGCGGCAACCGGGTTAATGACCTCGACCCAAAGGATCGGGATGTGGCGATGGTGTTCCAAAGCTACGGTCTTTATCCGAACATGGACGTCTATGAGAACATCCGTTTTCCACTGAAGGTGCGTAAAGTGCCAGAGGCCGATCATCACGACAGGGTGATGAAAGCCGCCGCTATGGTTGAGTTGGAAGAGTTTTTGCATCGCAAACCCGCCGCGTTGTCGGGTGGACAGCGTCAGCGGGTCGCTTTGGCGCGCGCAATCGTGCGCAAACCCCAAGTGTTCTTGATGGATGAGCCGCTTTCCAACCTTGATGCCAAGTTGCGCGTATCGACCCGTGCACAGATCAAAAACCTGAGCCATGAGCTTCAGGTCACCACGATTTACGTCACACACGACCAGATCGAGGCTATGACGCTTGCGGATCGTGTAGTCGTGATGAAGCAGGGCAAGGTGCAGCAAGTCGGCACCCCGACCGAGATTTATGATCGACCGGCCAATACGTTTGTCGCGGGCTTCATTGGCAACCCTGCGATGAACCTGATGGAAGGTGAGATGCGCGATGGCACCTTTACGGGCGACAACATAACTGTTTCTGGATTTAGCGGCGTTGCCAATGGCCCCGTGATCTGTGGGTTTCGTGCTGAGGACGCCAGCGTCGCGCAAGGCGAAGGCCAGTTGAGTGCCCCGGTTTATTCGATGGAATTATTGGGCGATAGCACGATGGTCACCGTCAAAGCCGGAGGCGCATTGGCGGCCGTGAAGGCGGGAAAAGAGTTCCGCACACAGATCGGTGCGCCCTTTGCCGCAGACATTCCTGTCGGCATCTGCCATCTGTTTGATGCGCAAACCGGCGAACGGGTTGGCTAAGACGTTTGATCTGATCGTTGTCGGGGGCGGGGCTGCGGGTGCGACGTGTGCTGGCCGCCTGGCGGCGCAGAATCCCACGCTTTCGATTGCCTTGCTTGAGGCTGGTCCATCGGATCGGCACCCTTTGGTGCGAGTTCCGTTTGGCCTGATTTGGTTGATGGGGTCGCAGCGCGATTGGGCCTATCGCACCGTGCCTCAAACAAGTTTGGGCGGACGGTGTATTTCCGTGCCTCGGGGCAAGATGTTGGGCGGATCGGCATCGATGAATTCGATGGTCTGGTTCCGGGGCCGCGCGGATGACTATGACCACTGGGGCCCAGGGTGGGGTTGGGATGATGTCCGCCCTCATTTCGAGGCGGTTGAAGAACAAATGCGGCCCGCGCCCTTGCGTGATCCGCATCCACTGAGCGCCGCCTTGGAGCAGGTCCACGGTGGCCCGCCAACGCCCGAGACTGTGTCGAGCGGACCGTTCATTGTGAACATTAAAAACGGGCAGCGCCGCTCACCTGTGGATGCTTTTTTGCGAGGCACCAATGTTCATGTGCTGAAGGGGCAGCATGCTCGTAAGTTGACGCTTACCAATGGGCGAATTCAGGGTGTGGAGACTTGCGGGGGTGACAAAATCATGGCCCGTGCAGGCGTCGTTCTCAGTGCGGGGACAATTGGAACACCACAAATTTTGATGCAGTCGGGTTTGGGTCCTGCCAACATGTTGCGGAACACTGGTATCACCCTGCAGCATGATATTCCCGGGGTGGGCGCCAATTTGCACGATCATCCAGCTGTGGCGGTCCATCACGAAAGACGCGGTTCGGGACGTGGGCTGACATTTGCGCAATTGCCGCTTTGGGCCCTAGCGCCGTTTCAATGGCTTGTGTCTGGGCGCGGGCCTTTGGCTTCGAATACTGTCGAAGCGGGTGCGTTCCTGTCTGGTAAGGACGGCGTTGCTCCTCAGTTTCAGGTTCATTTTGTCCCGACACGCATTGGCTATGGCAAGCGAGCGATAGGTTTCGGCGCGGGGTACTACGCGGATGTTTGTTTGATGCAACCGCGCTCGCGTGGGAGTATGACGCTTGGGACCGACGGCGCGGTGCAGATTGATCTTGGGTTGCTGAGTAATCGTGATGATAGGGTGAAGTTGCGCGAGGGCCTGTGCGCCCTGCGCGCGCTTTTGCGCGCAGCCCCCTTCGGCCAGCGGTCGGCACCGGAAGTGTTCCCGGCGACGGGTGATGATACTGCGGCAGTTGACGCACATATCGATGCACGTCTGGGAACCGCGTACCACCCGGTTGGAACATGTGCGATTGGTGCGGTCGTTGGCCATGATCTTGCGGTTCGTGGCATTCGCGGGCTGTGGGTTGCTGACGCGAGTGTTATGCCGCGTATCACATCTGCGAATACAAATGCGCCCTCTATCATGATCGGTCACCGCGCAGCGCGGCTGATCACACAACAAATCAAAGCCAAATAGCAAAAGGACGTCCCCATGAAAGGCAGCCGCCCCGAACAAGCCACCCTCACGCGTGAAGCCGATATGTCCAAGACCGAAGAGACCCGGGCGGTAATCGAAGGTATGGTCGATGGATTGAATGACCACCGCATTGCCGACATCGGAGAGTTCTTTGCTGAAGGTTTTCGTTGGATGGGTAATACGGGATGTGGCACCAAAGAAGGCCTGCGCGCGTTTCAAGAAAACTGGCAAAAGCCCTTTCAGGCTGCGTTTTCGGACAAAGTCTGCGTGGATGAAGCGCGACTTTATATGGGTGAGTGGGCCGCAGCTTTTGGTCGGCAAGAGGCCAATCATTCAGGCCGGTTTATGGGCGTCGAAGCCACAGGTAAGCGGATTACAATCCGCTACATGGATTTTTGGAAGGTTGAGAACGGTAAGATTGTCGATAATTACGTAATGGTAGACTTTCCCCACGTGCTCGCACAGCTCGGGGTTGATGTTTTCAACGGCGAAGGTTGGGAAGCGTTTGATCGCGGTGACAAGCAGCCGCCACAGCCGGGGTAAGCGTCAGCTGAGAAAGATGCCGACAACAACCAACATCAAGCCTAGCGCGGATATAGCCACGGCACCGAGGTTCAGTGCCACCAACCCGCGTAGGCGCAGCTCCATTTCTGCACCTTCAAGTCCTGCACGCTTGGCTTTCACCGCAATAGCGACACACCATACAAGCAGCGCTATTCCCGCGAATGTCATGCCTGCGCCGATCCACACCATCCATTCCATGGTTTTGCTCCCTTTGAGTTGCCCTTCGCTAGCGTCAGAATCCCCGTTGCGCAAGACGGGTCGTCAGGATAGGCACGGTGCTCATTCCGTTCCGCAGGAGCTTGCTTATGTCCGATATGTCCGCCGAAACCCACTCGAACTCAACGCCCGATAGCTACCGTGTCACAGCCGACGAACTGCGTCAGTTCATCGAACGTCTTGAGCGCCTTGATCAAGAGAAGAAGGACATTGCTGAGCAGCAGAAGGAAGTGATGGCCGAAGCCAAAGGGCGGGGCTACGACACTAAGGTTATGCGCAAAGTAATGGCGCTGCGGAAGCGTGAGCCTGACGATATTGCCGAGGAAGAGGCAATATTGGACATGTACAAAGAAGCCCTGGGGATGCGCTAGGCGCTCTATAGTTCCAGCGTGGCCTTGGTGTTTGAACCCAAAGGCTACGTTTTAACTTGTATACTGCTTATGCCACCAAAGCGTTCTGTCCGTCTTCTGTGGTATCCTGCTGTGTTTTGAATGCGCCAACCGCGCCCATTAGGCTTGCCGCTTCCTCGTTCATTACATTGATAGCCGCAGTTGTTTCCTCGAACATTGCTGCGTTTTGTTGGGTCGATTGGTCCAGATGAGCACATACTTCGTTCACTTCAGCTAGACCTGAACTTTGTTGATCCGACGTTTCTGCAATGCGTTGAATCCGATCGGAAATTTCCTGCACGCGCGTAGCGATCGCTTCAAGTGAAGAGCGGCTTTGGTCGACCAGTGCCACACCGTCCCCGATGCTTTTGTCGTTGAGTGAAATCAAGCCAGCAATCTCTTTTGCGGCCTCAGAAGAGCGGCCAGCGAGACTGCGAACTTCATTGGCGACAACCATAAATCCGCGACCAGCTTCACCCACTCGGGCGGCTTCAACGTTAGCATTCAGGGCCAAAAGGTTGGTTTGGAAGGAAATGTCGTCGATCAGGTCAATCACCTTGTTGATTGCGGCGGAGCTTTTCTTGATCTCCTCCATCGCCTGAACGGTTTCTTGCAGAAGGGTATTGCCTTGATGGGTTGCCCGGTTCACATCGGCGGCGTCTGCGCTGGCTTCACGTGCGATGCCAGATGCCTCTTGAACCGACGTCGTGAGCGCGGCCAAGGAGACGGTGGTTTCTTGGAGCGACGCTGCATTGTTTTCAGTCCGTTTTGCCAAGTCTTGAGCGGCAGAAGCGATGCTATCGGTTGAGTCGCGCATATTCATGCTGCTGTCGCGGATGCTGCTAACGATTTTCGTCAGGCTGTCCATCGCATCGTTTACGCTGCCGATGATCAGTTTAAAAATACCATCGTATTGGCCTGCAACTCGGTGGCTCATATCGCCCTCAGCCAAAGCTTCAACCGCTGTCTTAATAGCAGAGAGGCTGGTTTCCGTTGCCTGGCCGATCTCATTTATGCCGACGCAAAGCTCTTTGAATGTGCCTTCTTTGTCCTCGACGGGGAGCCGCTTTGAGAAATCACCATGGGCGAAAGATCGTACAACTGACGCGATTTCCTCCGCGATCTTTTCGTTCGTTTTGCGGGCTTGTTCCTCATTCGCGGCTTCGGCCAAAGCGGTTCGTTCCGCGGTCGCTGCTGCTTCGCGCTCCTGCTGTCGCCGTGTTTCGACTTCGTTGCGTTCACGCTCCTGCAACTCTGCTTCTCGGGATTGAGCTTCAAGAATGCTGTCGCGGAATGATGCGATTGCGGCCGACAGTTGCCCCAGTTCAGTTTCTGTTACCTCGGGCACTTCGGTTTGCAATTCGCCCTCTGCCATTTTTGTCGCGACAGTTGAGATCTCAACCACCGAGTTGCGAATGACCCGTGCCATCAGCACGCTGAAGGCCAAGCACAAGAGGAAACAAGCTGTTAGCCCTGCGACTGTCAGGATACCGTTTGTGAGGATTTGTCTTTGGGCGGCATTGGTGAACGCGAGCAAATCTGCGGTGAGCGAGTCTTCAAATTCCTTCAAAAGGTTGATTTTGTTTGTCTGTGCGGAGAAGTGTGCGGGCCCTGTGATGCCCTCAGTCGCACCACTTAATCCACCCGCGTTCGCCACATCGCGCATACGCTGAACACTGGTCGCGGCCTCAGAGGACATCAATGTATCAAACCGAGCGATCTGTTCTGCGGTCGCGTCGGATTTGAACTGCGAATAGTACACGTTTTGCGCAGCGATCAGCACGTTGAGGCGCGTTAGGGACTGCACCGTAAAGCCCGCCGCGAAGCCACCGGAACCGATGGCGCGCTCAATGCCGGCTCGCTCCTTGCCTTGCAAGAAAGCGGAATAGGCGGAAATGGCTGCAAAGCTGCGTGGGTCTGGGCTTTGCGCGGCAAAGGCGCGGATTGCTGATAAGACGTCTGCGTTGAGCTTGGTGTAGTAGGCGACAGCCTGGCCCACCGAAACCGATTGCGCATCCACTTGCGACCGCATGTCATCCATCACGGCAAGCTGGGTTACGATGCCCTTAAGCTGTGGATTGATCGGATTGTCAGGATACCGTTGCGATAGCTCTGCAATCTGCCCTTTGATCTCTGTGCGTAGCTTCGTCGTCAACTCGCGCTGATCACGCAATTCGGGGCCGAATGTTTGACCCTTTGAGCTAAGAAATAGGGCGGATGCGCCCCGCTCTTTTTGCTGTTCATGCACCAATGCGGATAGCCGCGTTGAAAAGGTCGTATATGTGATTAACGTGCTGTAATCACTGTATTCCCTCACACTTTTCACAGTGGAAAAGAGCGACAGCATCGCGGCAAGAACAATGGGCAGGGCGGTCGCTGCAAGGATAGCCCAAAGAATCGGTTTATGGCGAAGGAATGCAGTGATTTTGGGCATCAGGAGCTCTCAGGTTGTGCGAGTGTTCCATCCTGCTACCGCAAAATTCTTTATTGTCTGTGAACAGGCAGGCCGCGCTATGGGCCTGCCGTAGTTTTTGGGGCGTTACAGCGCCCGCCACCCGATATCACGGCGGCAAAAGCCACCGGGCCAATCAATTGTATCGACCATCTTATAGGCGCGTTCGCGTGCTTCTGCGAGGCTATCTGCCCGCGCGGTCACCGCCAACACCCGGCCGCCTGTTGCCACGATTGCGCCATCTTTTGCCGCTGTACCTGCGTGGAACACCATGGTTTTGCTGTCTTCTGCAATGTCGTCCAGCCCGTTAATCTTGCTGCCTTTTTCATAGGCGCCAGGGTAGCCATTGGCAGCCATCACAACGGTCATCACGTGATCATCCGCCCAGTGCACCTGCGCTTGCGAAAGCCGCCCTTCGGCACAGGCAAGCATAACATCCAATGCTTGCCCACCAAGGCGCATCATCAGGCATTGGCACTCAGGGTCACCAAATCGCACGTTATATTCCACGAGGCTTGGCTGGCCGTCTTTGATCATCAGACCGACGAACAAAATACCCTGATAAGGGCTGCCGCGACGTGCCATTTCCGCCATCGTTGGCCGCACGATTTGCGCAAGTGTTGCCTCTACCACTTCGGGCGTCATCACGGGCGCGGGGGAATATGCGCCCATACCGCCAGTGTTGGGACCGGTGTCGCCATCACCGACGCGCTTATGATCTTGAGCGGTGCCGAGCGGCATGAGGTTTTCGCCATCGACCAGCACAAAAAAGCTGGCCTCTTCACCTTCGAGGAAGGCTTCGATCACGACCTCCGCGCCGGCATCGCCAAACGCACCGCCAAAGATATCCTCTAGCCCGGCAAGGGCTTCGGCCTCTGTCATCGCAACAATCACGCCTTTGCCCGCAGCAAGCCCGTCGGCTTTGACGACGATAGGCGCGCCCTGTTGGCGAACGTAATCCTGTGCGGGGGCCAGTGCGGTGAAACGTGCGTATGCGGCGGTTGGGGCACCTGCGGCATCGCAGATCTCTTTGGTGAACGCCTTGGAGGCTTCTAGCTCAGCCGCGGCTTGGCTGGGGCCAAAGCACGCGATGCCCGCCGCGCGGATCACGTCAGACACGCCAGCGGCCAAAGGCGCCTCAGGTCCGATGATTACAAAATCCACTGCATTTGCCACGGCAAAGTCCGTCACCGCAGCGCCGTCCATAATGTCGAGGTCTGCGCACCAAGCGAGGTGCGCCATACCCGCGTTTCCGGGCGCCACAATCAAGCGGTCACATTTTGGGTTTTGCTTGACCGCCCAAGCCAGCGCATGTTCGCGCCCGCCGCTGCCGAGGATCAGAATATTCATGCGGGCCTCCTTGGGCATCATCCAGTTGGCCTCGGTTTACGCGCCTCGGCCCCCGCCCGAAAGAGGCAAAACGCCCGCTTGGCAAGGCGCTGTGTCGCGCCTAAGGTCGCGCTGCAAACGCACAGGTGAATTATGCACATCGGTATCTTGCAATGCGGCCATACCTCGGGCGAGGTCGCAGCGCACCACGGAGACTTCGACACCATGTTCGAGGGCCTCTTTAACGGACACGGCCTGACCTTCTCCAGCTATGACATCGAAAACATGGTCTTTCCGCCCAGCGTCACCACGTGTGATGGCTGGCTTCTGACTGGCTCAAAGCACGGCGCATATGAGGACCATCCATTTATTCCTCCGCTTGAGGCGTTCATTCGTGACGCCTACGCAGCGGGTATCCCGCAGGTTGGGATTTGTTTTGGCCATCAAATCATGGCGCAGGCGATGGGCGGAAAAGTTGTCAAATATGATGGTGGCTGGGGGATTGGACGCGCTGTTTACCGCATGGGGGACCGCGATATCGCGCTGAATGCGCTGCATCAAGATCAGGTTGTCACACGGCCCGAGGCGGCTCGTGTTCTGGCCTCTTCTGATTTCTGTGAGAATGCGGCGCTTGTGTACGGGGACCGCATGCTTTCGCTTCAGCCGCATCCTGAGTTTTCACCGCAAGTGATTGAGACCTACATTAAGATGCGCAGAGGCATGGCAGGCTATGACCCTGACCGCATGGATGCGGCGGTGGTTGCGTTGGATCAGCCCATTGATCAGGCATCAGCCGCTGCCATGATCGCGGCCTTTTTCAAGGATGCACATAATGGATGATTGGCTTTCTGGATTGCCCGAGCACGCGCGCGCCTACCTTAAGGGGCGTCGTCTGGATGAGGTGGAATGTATCGTTTCGGACCTGTCGGGCATTGCCCGGGGCAAGGCGATGCCGGCGGCTAAATTCGCCAAGCAGTCTCATTTTTACCTGCCTGCCTCAATCTTTCAGCAGACCATCACAGGTGAGTGGGCCGACGATGGGGACCAGCCATTCCTTGAGCCCGACATGATCCTGCAACCGGACCTAGAGACTGCCTGCGCGGCACCGTGGACGGCGGATTGGACCCTTCAAGTCATACACGACATGGTCGATCCTGACGGCGCGCCTGTGCCCGTCGCTCCGCGCAACGTGCTGGCGCGTGTCGTCGCGCTGTACCGCGCCCGCGGGTGGGAGCCCGTCGTTGCCCCAGAGATGGAATTCTACCTTGTGGCGCGCAACACGGACCCGCGCCAACCCGTGGTTCCGCCCTTGGGGCGCTCTGGGCGGCCGGCGGCGGCGCGACAGGCCTATTCCATGTCTGCGGTGGATGAATACGGTCCCGTTATCGACGATATTTATGATTTCGCCGAAGCGATGGGCCTCGAGATCGACGGCATCTTGCAAGAGGGCGGCTCGGGTCAGATCGAGATGAACCTGCGCCACGGTGATCCGGTGAAACTGGCCGATGAGATATTCTATTTCAAACGCATGATCCGAGAGGCCGCTCTGCGCCACGATTGCTATGCCACGTTTATGGCCAAGCCGATCCAAGATCAGCCGGGCAGCGCGATGCACATTCACCACTCGGTCGTTGGTACGGATGGTAACAACATTTTTGTGGACGCGCAGGGCGAGGAAACGCCTGCCTTTTCGCACTTCATCGGGGGCATGCAAAAGCACTTGCCGCAGGTGATCGCGCTTTTGGCGCCTTACGTGAACAGTTATCGCCGGTATGTGCCGGATTTCGCCGCGCCAATTAACCTCGAATGGGGGCGGGATAACCGGACCACAGGCCTACGCGTGCCGATTTCGAACACGCAGGCTCGGCGATTGGAAAACCGGATCGCGGGAATGGATTGCAACCCCTACCTCGGGATCGCAGGGTCATTGGCTTGTGGCTACTTGGGGTTGGTCAATCAGATTGAACCGGCAGAGCAATTCAAAGGCGACGCCTACGCGAGTGATGAAGGCATCCCGCGGAACATGGCCGAAGCGCTGGACCTGTTCGCCGAGGCGACCGAGATCCATGAGGTGCTGCACCCGCGATTTGCTGAGATTTATCGCTCTGTGAAGGATTTGGAATATCGGGCCTTCCTACAGGAGATTTCCCCGTGGGAGCGGGAGCACCTGCTGTTAAACGTATGAGCTGGCTGCATACCAATGGCCCGTTGAGCCAGCATCCAGACAGCTATTATGCGAGCCTTCAGCCGCCGATGCCGCAGTATGAACCTCTGCGTGGGGCAACGACAGCTGACGTCTGTGTCGTGGGTGGTGGGATCACGGGGCTATCGACGGCTTTGCATGCTGCGCAGATGGGCCAAGATGTCATTGTGCTGGAGGCTGCGCGCTTTGGCTGGGGCGCGTCGGGGCGGAATGGCGGGCAAGTGGGCAGCGGCTTTAACTGGGATCAGCGCAAGCTGGAGAAAAAGCTAGGCGTTGAGATGGCCGCGCAGCTTTGGACGCAGGCGGAAGAGGCCAAAGCACTCACCCGTGAGTTGATCGAGGCGCATGCGCCAGAGGCCGATTATCGGCCGGGAATTGTGCATGCGTTTTCGCGCGAGCAAGAGGCGACAGGCTACGGCGAACACATGGCACATATGGCGGACCGGTATGGCCAGTCGTTAGATTTATGGTCAAAGGATGAAATGGCCACACGCCTCGGTACGCAGGCCTTTGCGGGTGGCGTGGTGGATATGAGCGCAGGTTTTTGTAACCCGCTTGCCTATGTCGCGGGGCTGGTGCGCGCATGTGAGGATACTGGCGTTAGGCTGTATGAGCGTTCTGAGGTGCATCGCCTAACATCAGGCCTTGTCCAAACGAACGGTGGGGAGGTGCGCGCGGCCAGTGTGGTGCATGCGACCAACGGGTTGGGTCCGCACCTGACTAGCCGCGTGGCAGCGCGGGTCCTGCCCATCAATAACTTTATCGCCGTGACTGAGCCTTTGGGCGCTGCAGCCCCTATGACTGATCCGATTGCGGTGGCGGATGATAGGTTCGTCGTGAATTACTTTTGGCAAACCCGGGATGGGCGGTTGGTTTATGGCGGGGGCGAAAGCTATGGCAAACGCTATCCATCTGACATTGCCACGCGGGTGCGGCAGAACCTTGGACGGGTATATCCGGAGTTGGCGGATGTGCGGTTTGATCACGCGTGGGGGGGCACCCTAGCAGTGACGGCCACAAGGTTGCCCTTTGTCGCGGATTTGGGTGGCGGTGTTTTTGCGGCGGGCGGGTATTCGGGGCACGGGTTGGCCTTGTCAGGGCTTGCGGGCAAGGTCCTTGCAGAGGCGACATGTGGCGACCGAACTCGCTTGGATTTGTTGGGTAAGTTGCCCGTGCCTGCATTGCCCGGGGGGCGGATGTTTGGGGGCTTGATGGCGACAGGTGGGATGATCTGGGCGGCCGCTATGGACCGGTTGCGCGGTTGAATGGGGCTCTGCCCCCGTCCTGCGGACGCCCCCGGGATATTTTGAAACCAAAGACTGCTTAGAAGAGGGAGCCTTGATCGGGCGGGGCTATTTTTTGTTTTGGTTTCTTGGGAGTGGTTGGCGTGACTGGTTTGCGCCCGTCTGCGAATTCGATTTCCACGGTTTCTACTGATTTGAGGGCTTTGTGGGAGGTGACGACGGCATCATCGCCCCAGACGACGGCGTAGCCGCGTTTGAGTGTTTCTTCGTAGCCCAGAGATAGGCGCATGCGTTCCAATGAATCGAGTTTTGCGCGCAGTGCAGCGACCTGTGATTGGGCGCGGGGGGCGAGGCGGGCTGTGGCAGTTTGGAGACGTTGATCTTGCGTGCGCAGGGCTGCGCGGAGTGTGTTGGGTGTCATGCGCCCTTCGAGCCGCGACAGCGCCATACGTCCGGCATTGGTGCGCGCGCGCAGGGCGTTTGGCAGACGTTCTGAGCTGAGGTCGAGGCGCTGGCGCGGTTGAGATAAAAGCGTGTCGGGGCGTGGTAGAGCGCGGGCCAGATCGGTGGCGCGTTGGGTGCGTTGGCGCAAGCCCATGCGAAGCGTCTGTGTCATCCGCGCGCCCTGCTGATCGACCCAGCCCATCAGGTCCAGCCGCACGGGTACGGCCATTTCCGCGGCGGCGGTGGGGGTAGGGGCGCGTTGATCGGCGGCGTAGTCGATCAGCGTGGTATCCGTTTCGTGCCCCACGGCTGAGATCAGGGGAATGCGGCTTTCGGCGGCGGCGCGCACGACGATTTCTTCGTTGAAGCCCCAGAGGTCCTCGATCGAGCCACCGCCACGGGCCACGATGATCAGGTCCGGTGTGGGCGCGCCCTCGGGCATCGCGTTGAAGCCGCGGATCGCATTCGCGACTTCGGGGGCGCAAGGTTTGCCTTGTACGGCCACTGGCCAGATAATCACACGCCGTGGGAAGCGGTCGCGCAAGCGGTGCAAAATATCGCGGATTACGGCGCCGGAGGGTGAGGTGACGACGCCGATGACCTCGGGCAGGTAGGGGAGGGGTTTCTTACGTTCCGGCGCGAAGAGACCTTCAGCGGTAAGCTGTTGCTTACGCTTTTCAAGCATGGCCATCAGGGCACCTGCGCCTGCGACCTCTAACTCCTCAACGTTCATGTTGTATTTTGACTGGGCGCCGTAAGCCGTGAGGCGGCCTGTGACGATGACCTCCATCCCCTCTTCGGGCTGTACGCTGAGCCGGGCGGCTTGGCCTTTCCATGTGGTGCAGGCGAGCGTGTTGCGATCGTCTTTGACGTCGTAATAGATGTGGCCTGACCGCGCGCGGACAACACGCCCGACCTCACCGCGCACGCGAATGCGCCCAAACTCACCCTCTAGGGTGCGTTTGACGGCGCCCGACAGCTCGGACACGGTGAATTCAGGGGCGTTTGATCCGTTGGGATCGCCGGTGGGGTCGTCGTCAAGGAGGTCCATGGGCAGAGGTTAAACCGTGTCGAGATAGAGGTCCATGCGCTCTGCGTCGGTTAGCTCGCTCACGTCGGTTAATTCTTGCTTCTTGGTTAGCAGAAGGTTCTGGATCAATCCCTCGGGCAGGAGGCGCTTGATCCAAGGATCGCTTTCAAATCGGGCGATGGCCTCGGCCCAAGTCTCGGGCGTTTGGGGCAGGTCTAGCGCGTATGCGTTGCCGGTGATCGGTGCGGGTGGTTCATTGGCGTCCTCGATCCCTGCGAGAGCCGCGCCCAATACGACCGCGAGCATCAAGTAAGGATTAATGTCACCGCCCGCGATGCGATGCTCGATGCGGCGCGCCACGGGAGGGCCGGAGGGCACACGGATGGCCGCCGTCCGGTTCTCATAGGCCCATGCGAGCCCTGTGGGAGCATGGGCGCCGGGCACAAGGCGGTCGTAGCTGTTGGCGTGGGGGGCGAAGATGAGCATTGATGCGGGTGTGGCCGCCAGCAGGCCCGCAATGGCGTGGCGCAGGGTTTCTGTGCCCTTTGGGCCGCCATCGTCAAAGATGTTCTTGCCGGCCTGATCAAGCACGGAAAAGTGCGTATGCAGACCGTTGCCCGCATAGTCGGGATAGGGCTTGGCCATAAAGCTGGCCGCAAATCCGTGTTTGCGGGCAAGGCCTCGGACCAACAACTTGAAAAGCCATGCGTCATCCGCGGCTTTTAGGGCATCAGGCTGATGCATCATGTTGATTTCAAACTGGCCAAGACCTGCCTCGGAAATGGCGGTGTCCGCGGGAATGTCCATGGCCTCGCAGGCGTCGTAGAGTTCGGTAAAGAACTGATCGAACGCATCCAGCTGGCGCATTGCCAAGGTCTCGGCTCCGGCACGGCGTTTGCCAGAGCGGGGCGAGGGCGGCACACGCAGGACGCGGCGACTGTCATCGATCAGGTAAAATTCTAACTCGGTCGCCACTACTGGCGTCAGCCCCTTTGCGGTGTAGCGCGCGACGACAGCGTTTAGTGCGTGACGCGGGTCACCGGCAAACGGGCGGCCTTCGTCGTGGAACATCCACAGCGGCAGCAGAGCGGTGGGTGTTTCGAGCCACGGCATCGGCACATAGCCCCGGTCGGTGGGCAACAGAATGCCGTCCGCGTCGCCGGTGTCAAACACCAGCGGGCTGTCTTCGATATCTTCGCCCCAAATATCCAGATTGAGGACAGAAAACGGGAACCGTGTGCCCTCATCCTCAAGTTTGTGGGCAAAGCGGCGGGGAACACGTTTGCCTCGGGCTTGGGCGTTTAGATCGCACGCAACCGCGCGGACAGAGTGAATGTGCGGGTTGTCGTGGAGCCAACTCATCGGATCAGTGTGGGCCTTATCTTTAGCTTGGGAGCCTTGCCGAGGTGTCGGTTCAGGCGACGATTGATCGCCCCCATAGACAGGATCACCACCAAGGTCAGCAGGATGAAATATCCCGCAAGAATGGGGTAAGGCACAAAGGGATTAAAGGTCTTATCGGCGAAATAGTTAGCGTAATACAGGGCATCGCCGCGTTGCTGGCGCGCGGGAAAGCCGGAAAAGAACACCAGTGCAGTGGCGTGAAACAGAAAGATCGCCTCATTCGTATAGGCCGGCCAAGCGAGGCGCATCATCGTGGGGAATGTGATGCGGCGGAATTTGGCGTAGCCGGATAGGCCATAGGCGTCCGCGGCCTCCATATCGCCCTTTGGGATCGATTTGAGTGCGCCGAAAAAGATCTCACCGGAGTAGGCGGCGGTGTTGAGGAACAACACAATCAATGCGCCCAACCATGCCGACGAAAACGCGTCAAAGATCGGCGAGACGCCTTTGAGCGAGAGAAAGAAGAAGTAGGCGAAGAAGAATTGAATAAACAGCGGTGAGCCGCGGAACAAGAAGATGAACCATTCTGAGGGTTTGCGCACCAACCGGTTGCTGGAGGCCTTGCCCATCGCCACCGCGACCGCCAGCACAAAGCCCGCGAGCAGTGCGAAAACGCCGAAGTAGATGTTCCACAACATCCCCGAGCCGATCAGGGTGAACTGCTGGCACAGGGTGAAATCGCTGCGTGGGAGCAGTCGCTCACCGTAGCCGAGCGCGCGCAGGCCATAATCGCCAATGGTTTGCAGGCAGCTGTCCATCAGGCGGCTTTCCTTTGTGCTTCGCCGCCGGTGGTGGCTTGGCCGTGGGTCAGGCGGTTCATCAGCCGTTCTAGCACGACCTCGGATACGCGCGTAAAGGCGAGGTAGAACACCAGCAGAAACAGAAAATACCACATGCGCCAATCGCCGTGAGGGTAGTCTGTGAAGCGCGGGTTAGCCGTGCCGCCCAGTTCGCGCGCCCAGTAAACGATGTCTTCAACGCCCAACAGGAATAGCAGGGGGGTGGCTTTGATCAGAACCATCCATAAGTTGCTCAGGCCGGGCAGGGCATAGACCCACATTTGCGGCACGAGAATGCGCCAGAAGGTCTGGCGGTGGGTCATGCCGTATGCCTCCGCGGTTTCTAATTGCGCGCGGGGCACCGCCTGCATTGCCCCGTATAGGACGTTGGCGGCAAAGGCGCCGAACACGATGGCAAAGGTAAAGACCGCAAGCGCGAAGCCGTATACCTCATGCACCCATTGTGGTGCGTTGCCCAAGGGCAGTTTGGCCGCGTCACAGACGATGAAATCGTTGCCCTGGCGGATTGGTTGGTCCCAGTCGGGGCATAGTGCGCTGTGGCGCAAGAACTCTAGCCCCTGATCAAGGGCGATCACAAAGAACAAGAAAAATGCGATGTCGGGCACGCCGCGCACCACGGAGATATATCCGTGCCCAAGCCAGCGCACCGGCGCGATGCGTGAGCGCGCGGCAGACGCCCCGCCAAATCCCATCGCAAGAGACGTCGGCGCCGTGACCGCGAGCAACAATAGCACAGTGACGAAGGCCCAATAGAAGTTCGCATGCTTACCCGTGGTGAAGTAGCAGGCGAACCACTGGTAGGTCTCCAGGGTCGAGGGATCGGTGCAGAATGAGAACATAAGAAAATGAAGGGCGGCAGGTGTAACCCCGCCGCCCAAGCGCGATTAGAATTTCGCGCCGACTTCCCATTTTTCGATCAAGGCGTTGAGCGAGCCGTCTGCCTTCATGGAGGAGATTGCTGCGTCCATTTTCGCCTTCAGCTCACCGTCGCTTTCGCGCAGGCCCATGCCGATGCCGCCACCGATCAGCTCTTCACGCTCCAGCTTGGCTAGCTCTGCGTCGGCCTCAACGATTGGCGCCAGAAAGCTGTCGTCGGCCAGAACGGCGTCTGCTTCACCGGCTTTGACGGCAGCAACCGACTCCTCGGGGGAGGCGAATTCCAACAGCGTTGCGCCCATTTCAGCCACAAAAGAGGCTTGGATAGTGTTGGTCTGTGCGGCGATCACGGCGGTTTCGACGTTCAGGCCTTCGTTGCCCGCAGCCACCAAGTAGGAGGATGGATCGGGTTGTGTGTAGTTCTGAGTGAAGTCGATGACTTCATCACGCTCGGCTGTGATGGACATGCCAGCGATGATAGCGTCGTAGTTGCCGGACACGAGGTTGGGGATGATGCTGTCCCACTCGTTTGTGACCCACTCACAGGTCAGTTCGGCGCGTGCGCACAGCTCGTCGCCCAATTCGCGTTCAAAGCCGTCAACTTCGCCAGCGTCGTTGAGGAAGTTGAAGGGAGGGTATGCGCCCTCGGTGCCCAAACGGACAACGGAGTGGCCATCGGCAAATGCCGCGCCCGCGCCAATTGCGAGAAGTGCGGTGGATAGGATCAGCTTGTTCATGGTGGTCTCCCGTTAGCTGGTTTTGCTGGTAGTCGCCTAGGCTCAGGCCAAGTTGGTTGAGGCAAGAAAGCCTCTGAGCCGCTCGGATTTCGGTGTCTTAAAGAGAGCCTCTGGAGGGCCCTCTTCCTCTATCCTGCCTTGATGCAGGAATATCACGTG
Organism: Thalassobacter stenotrophicus; assembly: GCF_001458315.1. Taxonomy (GTDB): domain Bacteria; phylum Pseudomonadota; class Alphaproteobacteria; order Rhodobacterales; family Rhodobacteraceae; genus Thalassobacter; species Thalassobacter stenotrophicus. The sequence continues at coordinate 567,068 of NZ_CYRX01000033.1, forward strand.
GTCTGACACGTCGCGGGCAAGCGCCATGTCGTGGGTCACGATCAGCATGGTCCGGCCCTCTGCCGCGAGGTCCTTGATCACGCGAATGACTTCTTGTTCCAATTCGGGGTCCAAGGCGGATGTCGGCTCATCGAACAACAGCGCCTTCGGCTCCATCGCCAGCCCGCGCGCAATCGCGGCACGTTGCTGCTGACCGCCAGACAATTGGGCGGGGTACGCATCGCATTTGTCGCCAATTCCGACCTTGTCGAGGATCGCGCGGGCGCGCACCTCAACCTCAGCCCGGTCCTGTTTGAGGACGGTGACAGGGGCCTCCATGACGTTCTCAAGGATCGTCATATGCGCCCAAAGGTTGAACTGTTGAAAGACCATCGACAGGTTCGTGCGGATGCGACGGACTTGTGCGGCATCACCGGGGACCCGCGCGGCACCTTGGCCTCTCCAGTGTACGGGTTCACCGCAGAAAATGACCTCACCCTGCTGGCTGTCTTCCAGTAGGTTGGCACAGCGTAGAAGCGTAGATTTGCCCGAGCCCGATGATCCGATGAGGGAGATCACATGCCCCTGTGGCGCCGTCACGTCCACGCCTTTCAGGACCTCAAGATCACCATAGGCCTTGTGCAGGTCCCGGATTTCGATCACCGGCGCGGTTTCAGAACTCATGGACATCCCCAGATCCAAATGACGCCTGACTTAGCGGTAATTCTTAGCGAATTGCAATGGTGCAGGCCGTAATGACGGAACGTCATGTGTGCGAGGCGCTGGTGTATCGGCCGATGTGCCAAAACAGGTGGCAGTCGGGTAGTGCAGCTTAGACGACTGGCGGCGGCGGGACGGGCACGTCAAAGTAGGCCGATTCTGGCCAGACGTGAAAGCCAGACAAGCCACCAAGAGCATCAGAGCCTCGCACAGGTGAGCCGTTGATCACGGCGTCTAGCGCTGCGCGCAGCGGGGCGGCATCACGCGAGAGCGCGGTTATCAAGGGCAGGCCCGGTGTGGGCTGCGTGCGCGACCGGATCGGTATGTCGGCAAATTGGGGCGTGTTGCGCTGCAACAACCGCCAGGTCACCGCGTCAATAAACGCGATATCCGCGCGTCCATCCGCCACTGCGTAGGCAGAGGCCGCGTGCGAGCCGGTCATGACTATGCGTGTCTCGGGGCCCACGGCGGGATCATTCTGCGCTGCGGCCCAGCCCGATTGGCTATCGGCCGCATTCACAGCCAACCTGACGTCCTTGGTGGGTGCCGTCCCAATACAAACCGAATGATAGCTGCCCACTGGACCCGGTAGGCCGAAATCTAACGTGCCCACATAGCTCACGCGGCCCTTTAGCGATGTCCGTAGCGGCAAGGCGCAGGTCTGGGAAAGGACAAGCTTAGGATCGGTCCAATGCGCGGTCCAATCCTTTGGCAGCGCGCTGGGCGGCGTCAGATCCGGGAGCCTTAGGCCAAAGTCGCATGCCGCATCTTGGATATCGCGCCAAAGGCCCGTCCACGCAGCAGCACCTGCCACGTCCCAATACATTGGCAGGCTCGCAATCATCCCCGCTTGGCGGCGCGCTGTCGCGCAAAGTTGCTGTCGCGGTCGTTGATGCCCAGCAGATTGGCGACCATGCGAAGGAACGTGTCTTCGTCGTGATCCCGCTCTCCGTCGGCAAGGACAACAGCCCAAAGCGCTTCGATGATTGCGGTGCGATCCTCTAGGTCAACGGCGTCCTTGATAGCGCGGGTAAAGCGGACGGTATCTGGCGCTTCGCTTTCCAACGTTTCGGCCTGACCGCGCAGCTTCGCGGCCTCAAACGGTGAGAGGCCGTGGCGGGCCGCAAGGATCTTGTCGATCTTGTCGATCTCAGCGGCTGCATAATCACCATCCGCGCGGGCCACGCGCACCAACAGGGCGGCCAGCGCCACTTGCGCATCTGGTTGAGGAAGGCGCTCGGGCTGAGGCGCGATGAGGCGGTTTAATAAGTCAGCAAACATAGGGCACCATATAGGAAAGCCCGGGGCAGAGTTTTAGGAAAAACGCCGCCCCGGGTCAAAATGAACGCAAAAGGATTAGGCTGTCGCTTTTGCCAGCGCTTGATCCAGATCGGCGATCAGGTCGACGGCATCCTCGATCCCGATGGAAACGCGCACGACATTTGGGGCGGCCCCTGCGGCTTCTTGCTGCTCAGCCGTCAACTGACGGTGCGTGGTTGAGGCGGAGTGGATGATCAACGACCGCGTATCGCCCAAGTTGGCCACGTGTGAGAAGATCTCGAGGTTATCAACCAACTTGATGCACGCCTCGTAGCCACCCTTGACCGCAAAGGTAAACAAACCGCCTGCGCCACGCGGACAGATTTTGGGCACGAGGTGATTGTACGGCGACGATTCGAGCCCAGCATAGGTGACGTAATCTACCCGTGGGTCCGCTTCGAGCCACTTGGCCAGCTTGGTCGCGTTCTCAACGTGGCGTTCCATCCGCAGGCTCAGCGTCTCAATCCCGCACAGCGTGTAGTGCGCCGCCTGTGGGTTCATCGTCATGCCCAGATCGCGCAGACCAATGGCAATCCCGTGGAAGGTGAACGCCATGGGGCCAAACGTCTCGGCGAACTTTAGGCCGTGATAGGCAGGCTCGGGCTGGCTCAGACTTGGGAACTTATCGTTCGCGGCCCAATCGAACTTACCGCTGTCCACAACACAGCCGCCGGTAACGGTGCCATTGCCGGTCAGGTATTTCGTGGTCGAATGCACAACAAGCGTGGCACCATGTTCAATCGGGCGCACAAGGTATGGGGTGGCAGAGGTGTTATCGACGATCAGAGGGATACCAGCCTCGTCGGACACAGCCGAGATCGCGTCCAAATCCGTGATGTGGCCACCGGGGTTGGCGATAGCCTCACAGAAAACCGCACGAGTATTTTCGTCAATCGCTGCAGCAACTGCTTTGGGGTCGTCCATATCGACAAACTTGGCAGACCAGCCAAACCGTTTGATCGTCTGAGAAAACTGCGTGACCGTTCCGCCATACAACCGGGTCGAGGCGACGATGTTGCAGCCAGGCTGCATCAGCGGAAACAACGCCATGATCTGCGCCGCATGCCCGGATGAGCAACAAACCGCACCAACACCACCCTCAAGCGTCGCGATCCGCTCTTGCAGCACAGCAACCGTCGGGTTCGTCAGACGCGAATAAATGTAGCCGACTTCCTGAAGGTTAAACAGCTTGGACGCATGCTCTGCATCGCGAAACACGAAGGCCGTCGATTGATAAATCGGCGTGTTACGTGCGCCTGTTGCGGGGTCAGGGTTCGCGCCTGCATGAATTTGCAGCGTGTCGAAGCCGTACGTTTGATCACTCATGTCATCTCTCCATGTCTTTTTGTCTTTTGTTGCGGCTTTGATAGGCCCGTGCGCTCGCGCCGTCCATCGCAACGATAAATCCAGCGCGGGAATTCGGCCTCGAATCCCGCTTAATCCCAGAATTTCCGCCCATTTTTCGCAAAACCCGCCCTCTTTGGTTTGGAAATATCCCCGCCGGAGGCACATAATCCTTTATTTCGCGCCACATGCCGCAGCCCACGGGCACTGGACGCTTCCCCGTGCGGGGCCTATAGGTGAGGCGTTCGAACCGGAGGACACCCATGTTCTATTTTCTCAAACGCGCCGTGACGTGGTGGAACAGTCAAACGCTGGGCACTCAGCTTTTCACGTGGCGCAAAGGCGAGCGTGTGGGTGAGGATGATCTTGGCAATACCTACTACCAAACAACAGGTGGTGTGCGTCGCTGGGTGATCTTCAATGGTGAGGCAGAGGCATCCCGCGTGCCGCCCGAATGGCACGGTTGGTTGCATCACACGTACAAGCTACCGCCGACCGAGTCGCCATTGCCGCACAAGGTTTGGGAAAAGCCGCACCAGATGAACCTCACCGGGACGGCTGCGGCTTATGTGCCAGCAGGATCGCTGAAACGTGCCAAACCCGTCGAACGCCAAGATTATGAGGCTTGGAGCCCGGAATAATCGGGGCTACGTATGGGCACCTTAACAAAGGGGCGCTCTGATGGCTGAAAACCGCACTGAGATTTTTGTAGGCACCGTGGTGCTGACCGTGGCACTCGGGTTCCTGTTCTATACGGCCCAGGCCACTGGCTTTGCGAACGGGCCGGGCAGCAGTGCTGCAAACTACTCGGCGTCCTTTCGCGCGGCCGATGGCATTGCAGTCGGGTCCGAGGTGCGTTTGGCGGGCGTCAAGTTGGGTACAGTCACGGATCTTGCTCTCAACCCCGTGACTTTTCGCGCCGACGCCACCGTGGCCGTACCTGCAAATCTCGAAATCCCTGACGACAGTTCACTGATCATCTCTTCCGAAGGGCTGCTTGGCGGCAACTTCGTTGAGATCGTCCCCGGCGGCTCGCCGTTCAACCTAGAACCCGGTGGTCAGTTTCTCGATACCCAAGGGTCCGTTTCTCTGGTGTCGTTGTTGATGCGGTTTGTGACCGGGTCCGAGGAGTAATGATGCGGCTTCTGGGCGCGTTCTCACTGGTCCTTGGCCTTCTGGTGGCCCCCGAAGTGGCACCGGCTCAGGGCACATCCGTTGTCACGGGCACAGGCACTGGCGCGGTTTTGCGCACATTGGACAAAGTCACAGGCGCGGTGTTCGATGTTGAGGTCGCTTCGGGTCAAACCATGGGGTACGGCACGCTCGAAATCACGCTCAGTGAATGCCGCTACCCTGCCAGTAACCCCGCAGGGGACGCTTTCGCGCATTTGACTGTGATGGATGGCAGCAAGCGCCAGGATATCTTTCAGGGGTGGATGATCGCCTCATCTCCCGCGCTCATGGCACTGGATCATGCCCGCTATGACGTCTGGGTGCTGCGCTGTATCACATCCTGAACAGGGGGCATTTCGGGTGCGCGGGTAAAGTCTGCCTCTTGGCCTAACGCGCGCGCCAGTTGCGCATGATACATCGCCCGCGGAATCTCTACGGCACCAAGCGACATTAAATGCGGTGTGACGAACTGCGTATCAAACAGGGTAAAGCCGCCGACCCGCAATCTGTGCACCAGATAGGCCAGCGCGATTTTTGAAGCATTGGTGCGCCATGAAAACATGCTTTCTCCAAAAAATGCAGCCCCAAGGGTGACCCCGTAAACGCCACCAACCAAGGTTTTATCTTCCCAGACCTCTAGGGCGTGCGCGTAACCCGCCCGGTGCAACGCGCTATAGAGGGTCGCGATAGGGCCATTGATCCACGTCTCATCCCTGTCGGCGCAGCCCTCAACCACTGCATCAAAAGCCGTATTGATACGGATTTGAAATGGCTCTTTGGCGATGTGTTTTCCCAAAGATCGGGAAATGTGAAAACCGTCGAGGGGCATGACCCCACGCTCGCGCGGATCGACCCAGAAAATCTCGGGGTCGTCGCGGCCCTCGGACATTGGGAAAATCCCGGCGGCATACCCCCGCAGGAGCGTTTCTGGCGTCAGCATGGTCGTCATAGCGGCACGCTACTCTGCATCGGAGGTGCGCGGCAACGCGACCATCAATCCCCGCGCCAAAACCGCAAGCACGCACACGCCGAGCATCAAAGGCACAGCGGTTCCGTCAAATGCCAGCCCCAACGGGATGGCAATAACCGCCCCAGCGATGGTCGCGACCGAGCCAATGACCGACGATGCGACGCCGGCGATGTGGCCCATGGGGCTCATGGCGATGGCGTTAACGTTGCCGATGGTCAGGCCTGCCTGAAAGAATACGGATGTTTTCCAGATGATGAACATTGCGAACAAAAGGCCTCCATCCAACAGACCCGCCAGCCAGACAATCGCGCATAGGCCTGACAAAAGGATCTGCGCCGCAAGGGTCCAGCGGATGATAAAGTGCATGCCCAGCTTTTCGACGAGCTTTGCGTTCAGCAACGACGCGGTGCTTGCGATCAGGGCGACCAACCCAAACCACAGTGGAAAACTGCCGGCACGGTCGAATGTGATGTCGAAAATCTGCTGGGTTGAGGCAAGGACCCCGAACAACATGCCATAGCACAACGCCTGTACCCCGATCGCGAGGCTCACGTTGCGGTTGGCCAACACTTCGCGGAGGCTGGATGCCAAAACGCCGGGGCGCAGGGGGCGTCGGGCCGCGGGCGGGTGGGTTTCGGGCTGTCGCAGCCCCATCCATAGGGACAGGATAATGGCAAACACCACAAACGCCGCAAAAATCCCGCGCCATCCCGTGACCCAGATAATGCCCGCGCCGATGGCTGGCGCGATGGCAGGCACCAGCGCAAAGACCAGCATGACAAAGGACATGATTTTCGCCATGCCACGCCCCGCATATTGGTCGCGCACGATGGCCAGCGTCACAACGCGGGGCCCTGCGGCGCCTAGACCCTGTAACACACGCCCCGCGATGACTGTTTCCAGTGTCGGGGCCACGTAGGCCAAAACCGAACCGATGCAAAACAAGAGCGCTCCGGCCAAAACAACCGGCTTGCGCCCGACCGCATCCGAAATTGGTCCCGCAAAGAGTGTTCCAAGGCCGAGGCCGAGGACAAATGTCGTGATGATCAACTGCGCGCGGTTTGGTTCATCGGGGGTCAGGTCGCGCGCGATGTCAGGCAGGGATGGCAGCATCGAGTCGATTGAAAACGCAACGATTGCGGTCATCATCGCCATGAGAGCGATAAATTCGGCGCGTGATAGCGGTGGCTTGGGCGTCAGTTGGTCGCCTGCCACCGCTGTGTTTGGGTCACTCGGGGGCATCTGCCGCTTTTATCTGGGCGTTCAGGTCGTCAATCACTTGGCCCCATAGCTCGGGTGGTTGTGCACCGGGCACGACGTGTTGATTGGCAATAATAAATGTAGGCACAGCACTGACGCCACGCTCACGCGCATGGGCGTCTCGGGCACGGATATCATCCGCATCGGCATCACTGCTCAGCAAGCGGCGGGTCATATCCGCCTCTAGCCCCGCGCGGGTGCCAATTTCGACCAGCGCATCCCGGTCACCGATGTCTTCGCCTTTGATGAAATAGGCTTCAAACAGAGCCTGCGCCATGGGGGTCTGTTTGTGTTCCAGCCCGGCCCAATGGATCATCCGGTGCGCGTCCAGCGTATTTGGCGTGCGGGTGATGCCCTCAAGGTTAAGGTTCAGGCCCATGGCCTCGGCCGTCTCAGCAATCGGGGCATAGGCGCGCACCGCGGCCTCTTTGCCGCCAAACTTTCCCTCTAAATAAGCGCGGCGATCCATACCTTCGGGCGGCATGTCCGGGTTCAACTGGAACGGATGCCAAGCCAGCACAAAGGGGTGGTCGCCCGCCGCCTCTAGGGCGCGGAACAGATGGGTTTTGCCAATGAGGCACCAAGGGCAAATCGGGTCGGAAAGAATATCAAGGGTGATCATCCCCTCTCGTCGTCCACTCGGCTGCGTTTTGCAACCCCTGAGGCAAGGACCGCCGCCTCTGCCTCAGTGCGCAAGGCGCGGCGGTTTAGTTTGCCATTGGCATTTCGCAGCAGCGTTCCACACGCGAAATAGAGGCGCGGCTGTTTGTACCGGGCCAGATGGGTCTGAGCCATGTCGCGGATATCGTCTTCTTGGCCGCCGACATGAAACAGCGCAATCACACTCGTGTCTTCGTGGAGCCTTACCTCGCAGGCGGCCACTTCCGACACGCCGGGCGTCAGCGCGAGCTTGGTTTCCACTTCAAGGGGCGAAACCCGAAAGCCCCCGGCGTTCATCATATCATCGCGGCGCCCTAGGTATGTGATCGCTCCATCGCGGGCCATAGTGACGTAATCACCGGTGCCAAACCAAGCCGTGCCAAGGGGCGCGGGCCCTGTGTCCGGTTCCCAATAGCCCAGCATCAAGCCCGGCTCAGAGGCGTGTAGGCACAACTCCCCGGGGGTGTTGTAATCTACGGCTGTGCCCTCGGCACGCACGCTGATGTGACGCCCGGCTTGTGGGTAGCCAGCCGTGCCGGGTGCCGCGGGCCGTGTTGGGCTGCCAGAGATATAGGTTGAGCATTCGGACATCCCCAAAGCCTCATGCACGGCGGTGCCGGTTGCCTTGATCCATGCGGCACGTGTGATGTTCGGCAGGGCCTCTCCCGCGCTTAGCCCATGACGTAGCCTGCGCAGGGGCGGGGTCGGTCCCCGCAGCATTTGACGATAGACGCCTGGGGCTGCAGCAAAGATCGTGACGTTGTGCGCGGCAATCATCGCGGGCAGGTCCTTGGCTTTGGTGCCTTCCGCGGGGATCAACGCAGTGGCCCCAATGGCCCAAGGGTCCATTAGTCCCGTCCCCATCGTATAGGTCCAATTAAAGGCGCCTGCGTGCATCAAACGGTCGTCGACCCGCAGGCCATACCAGCCGTCCCACATCATTTGCCGCGCCCATACGGCCCGGTGGGCATGACAGACGGGCCGTGATTTTCCTCCGCTGCCAGAGGTGAACACAATGTAGGCGGGTCGGTTTGGGTCTCCCATCTCTGCGGTCAGCGGGGGCAGACTTTGCATCTGGCGCAAGCTATCGGCATCAAGCAGTGGCAGATCCGTTTCAGGTACCGCTACGCCCTGTGACGTGGCAATGGCCGCCGGTGTGACCTGCGAGATGAGGGCCGCAACCTCAGCACTTGTCAGGGCGGCGGCCGTTGGTACGGGAATGATGCCTGCCCAAATGCAGGCCAAATACGTCAGGGGACAAATCACTGAATTGCCTTGGCGTAGCATCAACCGATCACCAGGCTGCAGGCCGGCATCCCGCAACCCGCGCGCCATGCCTGCTACGGCTTGTCTTAGGTCCGCATAGGTCCACGGTGCGGACCCGTCTCCAACAACTTGCAAGGCGCAGGCGTCGGGCTTTCCAGCCTGCAAAACATAGGCCGCCATGTTGAACTCAGCGGGCGGGGCAGGAAACGTATCGTGAAAAACAGCAGGCATATGCCATGTTTAAGTATCCAAACCCCATGCGGCAAGCGCTTGCAGCGACTTTGGGCTGAGGATACAAAGGCGCCATGTCCAAGACCGAACCCAGCCTGATCCGCTTGGCCCGCGAAAGCGGGGGCGACCGCAGCCCCGAGCCCCTCAACCTCGCGGAGCGGGTGCGCTCCTTGCGCAAATCACGCGGCTGGACTTTGGAACAGGCCGCTAATCAGGCCGGTCTCGCGCGGTCCACCCTCTCCAAGATCGAGAACGGCCAAATGTCCCCCACGTGGGAGGCACTCAAGAAACTCGCAACGGGTCTAGAGATTTCGGTGCCACAGCTGTTCACTCCCCCCAAAGAGGGTCAGGTCACGGGGCGCCGCACAGTCACCCGTATGGGTGAGGGTGAGGCCCATGTCACCACGACTTACGAACACGAACTGCTGGCGGGCGCTCTCACGACCAAACGGATGCTGCCCTACCGCGCCCGTATTCGCGCGCGCTCCTTCTCTGATTTCGATGATTGGGTCCGTCACGACGGAGAAGAATTCCTGCTGGTGCTCACAGGCGCTATCCGGCTCTACACCGAATTCTACGAGGCCATCGAAATGCGTCGTGGCGACAGCGCCTATTATGACGCCTCAATGGGCCACAATGTTGTCTCGGTTTCGGACGAAGACGCCACGATACTCTGGGTCACATCGCTGCCCTAAACCCTTCTTTGGTTTTCAAATATCCCGGGAGTGTGAGGGCAGCGCCCTCACGGGTCGCGGGGCCAAAGGCGCCGCGACACTCAGGTTAACTGTCAAACATCGCTGCCAGATCAACTGAACTTTCATCGCCGATCTGATCAAAATGCGTGTCCAAAAACGTGTCCGTCGCGCGGTATCCCGCCGCGCGCAGCTGAGCCAAGACCGCCGGGTTCGGGACCAGCTTTGTGGCCACGGATAGTTGCTGCATCAACGCGTCGTCAGCGACCATATGCACCAATACGTCCTTCATCGCGTCGCCCGACATAGTGCCTGCGTGCAAAAGGCGTTGCACAAAGGCAATCGCACGCAGCTCTCGCAAAAGCGACGTGTTAAAGCTGATCTCATTGATGCGGTTTTGAATGTCCCGCGCGGAACGCGGCACCTCAGCCCGGTGCAGCGGGTTGATATTCACGACCAGAATATCCCGTGGCAGGTCCTTGTGAAACAGCGGAAACAGCGCGGGGTTGCCGGTGTATCCGCCGTCCCAGTAGGCCTCTCCATCAATTTCGACGGCCTCAAACAACGTGGGCAAACAGGCAGAGGCGAGAATCGCATCAGTTGTGATTTCCTCGCGGGTGAACACCCGGATTTTACCTGACCGGACGTTGGTCGCACAGATATGAAACTGCGGCCCCGCGTCGGAACAGACATTGTCAAAGTCGAACCCCTCAACAATGCGGCGCAGCGGGTTCGAAGTTGTGCCCCGATACAAATAGGGTGATATCGTCCGCGATGTTGTGTCCGACAGCGCGAATGGCAGCGAGTATTCAATCGCTCGGCTGATCGCCATCGGCGAAAACGCGTTCAGCCATGGGCCAAACGCCTCGTCCGTAATCGCACCCACCTTGGTCCAAAGCGCCTCAAGCCCGGCTTTGGCCTTGTCCCGATCCCCAGTGACCAGCCCACATTTTGTCGCCGCCCCGTTCAGCGCACCCGCAGATGTGCCCGAGATGGCCGCAATCTCGATCCGTTCATCGTCTAGCAATCGGTCCAGCGCGCCCCATGTGAACGCGCCGTGTGCCCCGCCGCCCTGAAGGGCTAGGTTGATGCGTTTGGTTTGGGCCATGGGGTCATCCTTTTGCGCGTGGGGTAGGGGTTTCCTCAGAGGGCGGTCCAGCCACCATCCACCGAAATGGTCGTGCCGGTTATTTGTGCCGCCGCGTCCGAGCATAGAAACACAGCCGTGCCGCCCATCTGCTCAACCGTTGCGAACTCTTTGGAGGGCTGCCGCGTCAGTAGGACGTTCTCAACGACCTCTTCGCGGCTCATGTTGTATTCTTTCATCGTGTCGGGGATCTGCGCCTCGACCAATGGGGTCAAAACATAACCGGGGCATATCGCGTTTGCTGTGATCGGCTCGCGCGCAGTTTCGAGGGCCACGACCTTGGTCATGCCAACCACCCCGTGTTTTGCCGCGACATAGGCAGATTTGTAGGGGGAGGCGGTCAGCCCATGCGCCGAGGCGATGTTGATAACTCGGCCCCAGCCTGCCGCGCGCATCATCGGCAATGCCGCGGCCGTGGTGTGATAGGCCGACGACATGTTGATCGCGATAATCGCGTCCCATTTGTCTTGGGGGAATTCGTCAATCGCGGCGACGTGCTGGATGCCTGCGTTGTTGATCAGGATGTCACATGCGCCGGCCTGCTCGATCAGGGCGCGGCACTGGTCGCCTTTGGACATATCGGCCTGAATATAGCGCGCGTTGACGCCGTGATCTGCCGCGATTTGGGCGGCTAACGCATGATCATCTTCGCGGTCTGTGAATGAGTTGATCACCACGTCCGCGCCAGCCTTGGCCATTTCGATTGCGATACCCAAGCCGATGCCCGAATTGGAGCCGGTGATGACGGCGGTCTTGCCTTGAAGTGTCATGGATCGTTTCCCTTGTCTCACGTTGCGTCAACGATAGCTGCTGCACCGCAGAATGGAAGGAAGTTCTGCGATACCTGCCGCAGTGCGGCATCAGTCGTGACCAGCTGTGATGCGTGATTGGTGTGTCGGATTGCCTCGCATATGGCCCAAAAAAAACGCCAGCACGAAGCTGGCGTTAAGTTATTGAGGCAGGTTTCATACAGGCAAGAAACCTATCGAGCAGTGACCTCAATATACTGGATGCGGTGTTGAGAGTCCAAGTTAAAGTTTTGGACTATCCTGAGGGATCACCGTATCTTGAGGCCAATAAATCAAGGAAAACAGGAACTGTTTCGATATGGTCTTCAATTCTTTTCATCGAGCAGTCGCAGGCGCCGTGGTCGGATTGGCGCTTTTTTGCCAACCGATTCTTGCCACCGATTCTCCCTCTGAAAGCGCTCAGGCACACCATGGAATCGCTCTTTACGGTGATCCGGCGTTGCCTGCGGACTTTGGGCACTTACCCTACGCAAATCCCGACGCCCCCAAGGGTGGGGTATTTGTTGACGGTCAGGTCGGTGGTTTCGATAGTCTCAACCCGCACATTCAAAAAGGCCGGGTGCCGTGGCAATTGCGGTTCCTTGCGCACGAAAGCCTGATGGGCAGATCCTATGATGAGCCGTTCACATTGTACGGCCTTCTGGCCGAGACGGTGGCCGTTGATCCAGAGGGCCATTGGGTCGAGTTTCAACTGCGTCCCGAGGCCCGGTTTTCCGACGGTACTCCGGTCACCGTTGAGGACGTTATCTGGTCTTATGAGACGCTCGGCACCCAAGGGCATGCGCGCTACCGGGGGTCATGGGCGCAGGTGGCGCGTATTGTGCCCGTGGGCGCGCGCGGTCTGCGCATCAGTTTTAAGGCGCCCAACCGTGAGTTGGCGATGATCATGGGGATGCGCCCTGTTCTGAAAAAGGCTCAGTGGGAGGGCCGCGATTTTGCCCAAAGCGGATTGGATGTGATCCCGATTACGAGTGCGGCCTATGTCATCACTGATTTTGAGCCGAACCGCTTTGTCGAGCTGACCCGCAACCCTGATTATTGGGCCCGTGATCTGCCTCTACGCAAAGGGGTACACAACCTCGATACCCTGCGGATGGAGTTTTTTACCGATGCGTCCGCCATGTTTGAGGCATTCAAATCCGGTGAATTGAGCACGATGCGCGAAACCTCTGCGGCGAAATGGGCGGAGCAATATGATTTTCCGGCGGTGCAAAGCGGCGAGATCGTCAAATCCGAGGTTCCGCATCAACGCCCAACTGGGATGACGGGCTTGGTTATGAACACCCGCACCGGGTTTTTTGCTGATTGGCGCGTGCGTGAGGCGATGATTGAGGCGTTCAACTTTACCTACACCAACACGGTCCTGAACGGTGGCGCACTGCCCCGGATTGAAAGCTATTTCGCGAATTCGCCGCTTGGCATGACACCGGGCACCCCTGCTAAGGGCCGGGTGCGTGACCTGTTGGAACCCTTTGCCGATAGCCTGCCACCGGGTGCGATTGACGGCTATGCATTGCCCAAGGGCAGTGCGCGTGTGGCCAATCGTGGTGCGATCCGGCGGGCTACGGCTTTGCTTGAGGATGCAGGGTATACCGTTGAAAATGGCCGCCTTGTGGGACCGGACGGGCCGGTTCAGTTCGAAATCCTGCTGCAAAACGGCTCAAGCGAGATCGGTTCAGTGGTCGATATCTATGTCGAAGCACTGGAGCGGCTGGGCCTTGATCCGGAGATTTCCTCCATCGACAGCGCCCAATACACGGAGCGTGTGAACAGCTACGATTTCGACATGACTTATTATCGCTGGGGTTTGTCGTTGTCGCCGGGGAATGAGCAATGGCGCTATTGGGGCCCTGAAGGGGTTGAGGCACCGGGATCGCGAAACCTAATGGGCACTGACACGCCCGCGATTTCCGCGATGATTGAGGCTATGCTAGAGGCCCAATCGCAAGAGGATTACGTGGCTGCCGTCAAAGCGCTGGACCGGGTGCTGACCGCAGGGCGCTATGTGGTTCCTCTGTGGCACAACCCGGTCTCATGGATTGCACATGATGCTGAGCTGAAATTCCCCTCTGATAGGATCTCGATCTACGGCGATTGGATCGATTTCCAGCCCGATGTTTGGTGGCGCGAACCCGACTAGACCCCCAAGTCGGGCGCCTCGCATGCCAGTGGCGCCTCGTCTTCATGGACTGCAAACAAATCGTTCAAGGGGTCTGCGCCTTTTGCGCGGGCCGACACGCCCCCGCCGGGTTGTTTGAAAAAGTCCCAGCAGATCGGCTCGGGGCTTTCGTCGTAGATAAAACAGATGTCGCTGTTGGCGTTTTCAAACCATATGCCGCGTTGGCATTGGCCGTCTTCAAACGCCCAGATGACGCGTTTGTCGGGAAAGTATTGCTCGGCGCCAAAAGCGCGGCCCGCGCGTTCAAAATAGAGAGTTTTGCCAGAGACGCGGGCGTCAAACTCAGCGCCTGAAAACGTCTCTTGGGCGACTGCGGGTGTGGTGAGCATAAGACAAAGGGTTAGGGCGAGGCGCATGGTCACTCCGGGCTGTTGGCCTCAACATAGGTAAGGTGGGGGCGGCTGAAAACCATACCTGCCAAATCTGTGTGGTCACCCGCGACCGGGGAATTCGTTTCCTATGGTAGTCGCGGTGGTATCGGCTTGGGGGAATTCGCCCATTTGGTGTCGGTTTTGACATTTGGGAGAGGGCGGGGCGTGCTATCACACACCCGATGCGCGCGGGAGGCTTTCATGGCATTGGACGACAACAAAGGTGTGTGGAAATCAGGTCGAGGCAAAGGGCGCAAAACGCCCAAGGGTCGGCAGTATGAGGATACCGCACTGGCTGAAGTGCGCGCCCTTTTGGGGGATCGCCCGCGGCGGCGGGACCTGCTCATCGAGTTTTTGCACCTGATCCAAGATGCCTATGGGCACCAATCTGCGGCGCACCTGCGGGCTTTGGCCGAAGAGATGAAGCTATCAATGGCTGAGGTCTGGGAAGTCGCGACGTTTTACGTGCACTTCGACCCACTGCGCGAAGATGATCCAGTGCCGCCCGCACTTACCATTCGAGTTTGCGATTCGCTGTCGTGCGAATTGGCCGGGTCTGAGGCACTGATTTCGGCGCTTGAGGATGGCGTTGATCCATCCCAAGTGCGCGTTCTGCGCGCGCCTTGCATGGGACGCTGCGATACGGCCCCAACGCTGGAGCTGGGGCACAACCATATCGACAACGCCACGCCTGAATTGGTGCACGCGGCGATTGCGGCGGGCGATACCCACCACAAGATGCCCGACTACGAAGGGTTTGAGGCATATCGTGCAGGCGGTGGTTACGCCGAGTTGGCGCGTTTGCGTGCGGACGGCGACTGGGAGCAAGTGCAGGATCAAGTTCTAGCCTCGGGTCTGCGCGGGCTTGGCGGGGCCGGGTTCCCGTCGGGCAAGAAGTGGGGCTTTGTTCGGGCCAATCCCGGGCCGCGCTATCTGGCTGTGAACGGCGATGAGGGCGAGCCGGGCACATTTAAGGACCGTTACTATCTAGAGCGCACGCCGCACCTGTTTCTTGAGGGGATGCTGATCGCCGCATGGGCCGTCGAGGCTGAGACCTGCTTTATCTATATGCGCGATGAATATCCGGCAGTGCTGGAGATTCTGGCGACCGAAATCGCAGCCCTAGAGGCGGCGGGCATCGTCGAGCCGGGATATATCGATCTGCGCCGTGGGGCGGGTGCCTACATTTGCGGCGAAGAAAGCGCGATGATTGAATCGATTGAAGGCAAACGTGGCCTGCCGCGTCATCGCCCACCGTTTGTGGCGCAGGTCGGCGTTTTTGGTCGCCCGACGCTGGTGCATAACGTTGAGACCTTGAAGTGGGTTGCGCGGATTGTGCGCGAAGGGTCGGAAATCCTATCATCAGTCACGCACAACGGTCGCACGGGCCTGCGGAGCTACTCCGTATCTGGACGCGTCGCGGCGCCCGGTATGTACCTGCTGCCAGCGGGTTCGACGATTGTTGATATTATCGATGCGGCGGGTGGTATGGCCGAGGGGCATGCGTTCAAGGCCTATCAACCGGGCGGGCCATCTTCGGGCGTGTTGCCTGCGTCGTTGGATGATGTGCCGCTAGATTTTGATACGTTGCAGCCGCATGGGACGTTCATTGGGTCTGCCGCCGTGGTCGTTTTGTCGGATCAGGACCGTGTGCGGGATGCGGCGTTGAACATGCTGCGGTTCTTTGAGGCAGAGAGCTGCGGGCAATGCACCCCCTGCCGCGTGGGCTGTGAAAAAGCCGTGAAGCTGATGCAGGCGGAAACGTGGGATCAGGGGCTTTTGGAAGACCTGAGCCAAGCGATGGTTGATGCGTCGATCTGTGGGCTGGGGCAGGCGGCACCGAACCCCATCCGGCTGACGATGAAGCACTTTGCCGACGAAATCTAAACGTCGCCCTCTGGGCGGTTACATCTTTTAGGGGGCGCTGCCCCCGGCTCCGTGCCGGAGCCTCCCCCGGAGTATTTTGGGAACAAAGGAGGCTGAGTGACGCGGTGGCTTTCAAACCGTGCGTGCTCGTATTAGATGTGAGCGCCGTAGGCGACGGTAGGAACGGTCTGGGCGATGGCATTTTTCAAGAAACTCAAGGAACGAATGTTCAAGAGCTCCTCTAAGTTGGAGGAGGGATTGGATGCTATCGTTGAAGACGGTGGCGCGGTTGAGGCGACTGCCGACGTAGATTTGGGTGCTGAAGCGGAATGGTTGGCGACGGAGAGCGCTCGGCTTGAGGAAGAAGCGGCCCGTTTAGAACGTGAGGCTGAGGACGCAGAGGCTGCGCGGGTATTGGCGCAGGAGGCTGATGCGGAAGAGCGCAGAGCAGCAGAGGCGGCCAGAATTGAAGCTGACCGCGTGGAGGCTGTTCGCATCGCGCGAGTTGAGGCTGAGGAGCGCCGCGCCGAGGAGGCGAGAGCCGCAGCAGAGGCATCCCCCAAGCCCGGCTTGTTGGGCCGGATTTTAGGCCGGGGTGAGGCCAAGACTGTGGTGCGCCGTGCGCTTGATGATGAGATGTTGGAGCAGCTGGAAGAGCTGCTGATCACGGCAGACATGGGGGTCGATACCGCGTTGCGCGTGACGGCTAATATGGCTGAGGGCCGGATGGGTAAGCGGCTTTCTACGCAAGAGATTAAAGGGCTTATGGCCTCTGAGGTTGCGGCGATCATGGAACCCGTTGCCAAGCCGATGCCTTTGTACCCCAAGAAGCCTCAGGTCGTGTTGGTTGTGGGTGTAAATGGCTCGGGTAAGACGACGACGATTGGCAAGCTGGCCAGTCAGTTTCGTGCGGCAGGCAAGTCCGTTGTGATTGCCGCAGGTGATACGTTTCGTGCCGCAGCAGTGGAGCAATTGCAGGTCTGGGGGGATCGGGCCGGCGTTCCGGTTCTGACAGCGCCTGAGGGTTCGGACCCCGCTTCGTTGGCGTTTGATGCAATGAGTAAGGCCGAGGCAGATGGCGCCGACTTGCTGATGATCGACACGGCTGGGCGATTGCAAAATCGCGCCGATTTGATGGAGGAGTTGGCCAAGATCGTGCGTGTGATCCGCAAAAAGGACCCCTCTGCGCCGCATAACACCTTGCTGGTTCTTGATGCTACGACTGGTCAAAACGCGATCTCTCAGGTGGAGACATTCCAGAAACTGGCGGATGTGTCAGGCCTTGTGATGACAAAGCTGGATGGCACCGCAAGGGGCGGTGTTTTGGTGGCTTTGGCAGATAAATTCGGCCTGCCTATCCATGCCATCGGCGTAGGAGAGCAGATTGACGATCTGCAAGCCTTCGATCCAGAAGACTTCGCAAGAGCACTGACAGGCCTAGATGCCTGACGCCACATGAGCGCGTGGATCCTCGCGGTTGAGGGGACGTCAGCGGGCGAGCAGGTCGCCTTATTGCTTGTGCTGTTTGCGGCGCTTTTGCATGCGATTTTTGGCGCGATGCAGAAGGGGCGGTTTGATCCTTGGACGACCCGGGCGGCGATAGACGTTTGCCTTGTCCTTATCTCGGTGCCGTTTGCGTTGTTTGTCGTGCCGTGGCCCCACGGCCAAGAGTGGTGGTTGTTTGCGGGCGCATTGGTCATCCATTTTCTGTATAAATCTGGCATGGCGGCGGCCTACCAACGGGGGGCGTTTACCGTTGTTTATCCTGTTGTGCGCGGTACTGCGCCGCTGTTTGCGGTCTTTGGCGCATGGCTGATCTTTGGTGAAACCTTCGCTCCCCTGCAATGGTTTGGGCTGGGGTGTTTGTTGGCCGGTATCTTTGGCCTCGCGCTTTATAACATCCTCTATTTGGTCAAGGATCGTGGTTCGCTTTTACCAGCGCTTGGCATGGCGGTGTTCACGGGGATGATGGTTGCGGCCTACACAACCTTTGACGCCTTCGCGATCCGCACAACGCCCAATCCATTCACGTTTGTCGTGTGGTTCTTCTTTCTCTGCTCGCTCGATTTTCCGGTGCTGTGGGTTTGGCTGCACGCGCGGGGGCGCGTGGCGACGCCTGAATGGCGGCCGCTGTTTACACGCGGTGTGATTGGCGCTTTTGTGGCCTATGGCTCGTTCGGCTCAGTGCTTTTGGCGACGCGGTTGGGCAAGGTCGGGGAGGCCGCAGCCCTGCGCGAGACCTCAATCGTTTTTGCTGCCCTGATCGGCTGGCTCATCCTAAAGGACACCGTCGGGCCGCGCCGGATCGCGCTTATGTGTTTGATCGCGTTGGGTGCCGTGTTCATCGAGCTTGGCAGCTAGGGGTGGATATTCCGCGCCGCCGGGCCTAGGTCAGACTAAATCCATGGAGAAGCCGATATGACCCAGCCCGAACCCGCGCCCAAACCTGTTGTCCAATCTGAGGGGCGCACCGTGAACGGTACGCTGAAATTCCTTTTGGAAACGGGGCCGGTTCTCGCGTTTTTTGGGGCCTACATGTATTTCAAGGATGAGACGTTTCTCATCAATGGGACGGAATACGGGGGCTTCATCGCGGTGACGGTGGCGTTCATTCCCGTCATTCTAGCGGCTACGGCGATCTTGTGGGCGCTGTCGGGCAAACTGTCCAAGATGCAGGTGCTGACGGCGATTTTGGTGATTTTTTCGGGCGGCATCTCGTTTTGGTTCAATGACGAGCGGTTCATCAAAATCCGCCCCACGATTATGTTTTCGATCTTTGCCGCGATCCTGTTTTTGGGCTTGGCACGGGGGCGCAGCTATCTTGAATACTTGATGGAAGACCTGATCCCCTTGCAACGTGAGGGGTGGCTTATCCTGACAAAACGCTTTGCGATGCTGTTTGCGGGCCTCGCCGTCTTTAATGAGATCGCGTGGCGTAGCCTGTCGACCGAAGTCTATGTGACGGTCGACACGTTTGGCGTACCCATCGCGATCTTTGCGTTCTTTTTCACGCAAACCAAACTATTCACGGTTTACGCGATTGAGGAAGAACCTGAGGCCTAAGCCTCAGGGTTTTGTCGGTTTTTTCGAGCTAAGATCACGCGAACCATAGAACCCTGCACCGGGTGACTTGGCGCCACCTTTGCGCGCGCTGCCGCGTTTTGGCGCGCCCTTCGCGTCCTTGCGCAATGACATGCCGGGGTTCGAGAGGAACTGCTTCTTTTTCTCCGCTCTTTCCGCTTGTTCGGCTTCGCGCCGGGCGGATCGGTCATTGTCAGGACGGTCTTTGCCAAAAGGTTTCCGATCGCCACGATCCTCACCGTATGGCTTGCGCGCGGGGCGGTCACCGCGATCTTCACCGGGCTTGCCGTATGGCTTGCGCGCGGGACGGTCACCACGGTCTTCACCGGGCTTGCCGTATGGTTTGCGCGCGGGACGGTCGCCACGGTCTTCACCGGGCTTGCCGTATGGTTTGCGCGCGGGACGGTCACCACGGTCTTCACCGGGCTTGCCGTATGGTTTGCGCGCGGGACGGTCGCCACGGTCTTCGCCGGGCTTGCCGTATGGCTTGCGCGCGGGACGGTCACCACGGTCTTCACCGGGCTTGCCGTATGGTTTGCGCGCGGGACGGTCGCCACGGTCTTCACCGGGCTTGCCGTATGGTTTGCGCGCGGGACGGTCGCCACGGTCTTCGCCGGGCTTGCCGTATGGCTTGCGCGCGGGGCGGTCGCCACGATCTTCACCGGGCTTGCCGTATGGCTTGCGCGCAGGGCGGTCGCCACGATCTTCACCGGGCTTGCCGTATGGTTTGCGCGCTGGACGGTCGCCACGGTCTTCACCGGGCTTGCCGTATGGTTTGCGCGCGGGGCGGTCGCCACGGTCCTCACCGGGCTTGCCGTATGGTTTGCGCGCTGGGCGGTCACCGCGATCTTCACCAGGCTTGCCACCTGGGCGCCCACCGGGCTTTCCGCCAAACTTTCCAGCGGGCTTCCCGCCGAATTTGCCAGCAGGTTTTCCGCCGGGTTTGCGGCCACCGGGGCCGGGTTTGCCCGGTGCGCGGGTTTCGGTTTCGTCGGCCATCTCGGGCTCTCCTAGTTGGTCACGCAGCACACGCGTGCGGACCTCTTCAATCTCGCCGATCGCCAGTGTGCCCAGCTGAAACGGCCCATAACTCAACCGGATCAGACGGTTCACCAAAAGCCCTTGGCTTTCCATGGCACGCCGAATTTCACGGTTTTTTCCTTCGCGCAGGCCCAGCGTCAGCCAAGCATTGCCGCCCTGTTGGCGGTCAAACGCCACCTGCATGGGGGCAAAGCGTTCGCCTTCAACGGTTAGGCCTCCGCGCATCGCTTCAAGTTGTGCCTCTGTCGGCGTGCCGCGCACGCGGACGCGGTAGCGGCGCAGCCACCCGGTTGAGGGCAGCTCAAGGCGGCGTTTCAACTCACCATCGTTGGTCAGCAGCAACAGCCCCTCAGAGTTGAGATCCAGCCGCCCCACAGTCATCACCCGTGGCAAATCGTCGGGCAGCGCGTCAAACACTGTTTCACGGCCTTGCTCATCGCGGGTCGTGGTCACAAGGCCGGTGGGCTTGTGATACATCCACAGGCGAGCACGTTCCGGCGGTGCAAGAGGCACGCCATCAACAGCAACGCGATCCTCGTCCGTCACGTTAAGTGCGGCGCTTTCAATGACTTGCCCGTTAACCGTGACGCGGCCTTCAGCAATGATAACTTCGGCGTCGCGGCGCGAGGCGATGCCTGCGCGGGCAATCACCTTGGCAATGCGGTCACCGGGAGGCGCGCTTTTGGAGGGGGATGTGTTGGACATGCGCCTCCCTTATCGCGCAAGTGTGCGCTTGGAAAGCGTCTTGCGCGGGGGGCGGGGTTTCGGCAAGTCTGCGGCATGTCGTTTCGATCCCACATGGAGGCCGCGCTAGAGGCCGCAAAAGCCGCAGGTGCGCGCGGCGAGGTGCCCGTGGGCGCGGTCGTTTTATCCAAGGATGGCAAGGTCTTGGCGGTGGAGGGCAACCGCACGCGGGAACGTAATGACCCCACCGCTCACGCCGAGATCCTTGCGATCCGAGCGGCATGTGCCGCGCTTAACCAAGAACGATTAACTGATTGCGATCTTTACGTTACGTTGGAACCTTGCGCTATGTGCGCCATGGCGATCAGCCACGCGCGGATTGCACGGGTGTATTATGGGGCGTCTGATCCAAAATCAGGCGGTGTGGCCCAGGGCGCGCGGGTGTTTGGTCATCCGCAGACCCATCATGTGCCCGAGGTCTACGATGGTATAAATGCCGCCGCCTCTGAGGCGTTGTTGCAGGATTTTTTCAGTGCCCGCCGGGGGTAGTCATAGGCTACGCCTGCACGGGTTCAACCAATAGCGCCCGAAGTGAAAGGGCCATGACCTTGGCACTATCGAGCATATCCTGCACACCCACCCATTCGTCCGGCTGATGCGCCAGATCGAGGATGCCCGGCCCGTAGGCAATACAATTCTTGAGCCGCCCAATCCGGTCGATATGCTTTTGATCATAGGTTCCGGGAGAGACAACAAATTGCGCCTGCGTGTCCAATACTTGGGCGATGGCGTCTTGGACCGTGCGCACCACCGGCGCGTACTCATCGGTCATGGTGGGGGTGACGGACCATAACTCACGCAGATCATAGCGGAACTCAGGGCGTTGGGATTTGACCGTCTCAAGGACGGCAATGATCTCGGCTTTGACCTCATCGATGTTTTCTTCGATCAAGAACCTCCGGTCGATCGTGATCCGACACGAGTCTGGCACACAGGCAGAGGGGAAGCCGGTGTAATCCGCAGGCAGCTCATTCGCGCCGCCGTGAATAGCATTGATATTCATAGTCGAATTGCGCGCGCCCTCGGGCACCACCGGCATATCCGTGTGCTTTAAGGCCAAAAGCGGGAACAACGTGCGTTCCATTTCCTCTAGCACGGCGCCCATGTGGCGCACCGCGCAATCGCCCAAGAATGGCATGGAGCCGTGGGCGATCCGGCCCTTTGTCTCAATCTCGGCCCACCAAACGCCACGGTGGCCCAGACAAATGCGGTCCTTGTTCAAAGGCTCGGGGATGATGACGTGCTGCACGCGTTCGGGGTCAAAATACCCCTGCTCAGCCAGATACGCGACGCCGCCATAGCCGCCGGTTTCCTCATCCGCCGTTGCGCTGATTTCCACAGCGCCAGAGAATTCGGGGTGGGTATCGATGAACGCCTCTGCGGCGATGATGGATGCAGCCAACCCGCCCTTCATGTCACACGCGCCGCGACCATAGATGCGGTCACCCTCCAGTTCGCCCCCGAACGGATCACGGGTCCAGCCCTCACCCACGGTGACGACATCGTGGTGGCTGTTGAAATGCACGCATTCGCCGGGGCTGGCCCCTTCGCGCCGCGCTACAAGGTTCCAGCGCGGGTGGGTCTCACTATCTGCGGGCGCGCCTTGGGCACGGATCATCTCGGTCGTAAATCCATGCGCGCTGAGCCGGGCGTCCAGATAGGCGCAGATTGCATGGTAATTGTCGCCCGGCGGGTTCAGGGTCGGAATACGGATCAAGTCTTGGGTCAGCGCGATCAGATCGTCGCGCCGGGCCTCGATGGTTTGGAGAAGAGGATCGGACATTGGGGTCCCCGTGCTGTTCGGGCTGAGTGTAGGCAATTGCCACCCAATGACCAGAGGGGGTGGCGGCAAAGGCCGCGCCGACCTATGTGCTGATAAGCAAAGGGGGTGGCTATGCTGCTGAATATACGAGTGATGATGCTGATGCTGGCGGCCTTGACGGTGGTGTTCGTCAGCCTCTTTTTCTACTTTCGCGCGGGCCGGGTTGAGGCCGCAAGGGCCGCTTGGACGGCCAAGCAACCGCCGCTGCCGGAACATACCTACGTGCAAAACGATCTGGGCGACTATATACCGGGGCTGGTGAAGCGCCTTGCGATTTGGGTCTATTGCGTCCCGTTGGCGGCGACTTCGGTGTTGGCATTTGTGCTGAATATGCCGGAAGGGGACTGAGGGCTGTGATTAAGTGGATTTTATGGGGGCTGTTTGCCGCGATCTTGGGATCGTGTCTGCATTATACGCTGCCCCAACGCGATATTGTGATTGTGACTGGGACCGAGATTATTCGGCAGGACGTGAGCGGGCTAAACAGTTGGTTCTATGCGGGTGCCGACAGTGGCAACGCGTCGACAGTCAACCGGGACCTGCGTTTGATCAACACAACTGATGCAGATGGGACCACGCGGGTGTACCGCAATGAGGACACCGGGGTTGGCTGGCCCCCATATTTTAAATTCGATAGTGCGGATTTGCAGGCTGATGCACAGGCCGTGATTTCTACGCGGGCCGAACCGCAATGGGTTGCCGTTCGCCACTATGGTTGGCGCAGCACGCTGATTTCGATCTACCCCAATGCGACCTCTCTTAAGCCTGTTGCAGGGCCGGACGTGACGTTGATCCCTTGGTTCAATATCATCGTGTTGGTGGGGCTGCTGGCCTTGATCCGCGCTGTGCAGGTCCGTGTCGCGCGCTGGTGGGGCCGTAAATTTGGGGATGCGGCGGCCTAAGCGGCGCCCCACACCGGCCGACGCAAAACGTATCTGGCCGTGCCGGAGCGGGTAAGATAAGTCAGATTTATGCTAGCTACCACACACCTTCCATCTCAGGGCGCTGCGGCGCCGACATTGATCGCACATGGTCTGTTTGGATCCGCCCGCAATTGGGGCGTAATTGCCAAGCGCCTCTCGGATAGAGGCCCCGTTGCGGCCGTTGATATGCGCAACCATGGCGATAGCCTGTTCGCCGACGATCACAGCTATGCGGCCTTGGCCCAGGATCTGTCCGAGGTGATCACCGCCAACTGGGGGCAGGCCGATGTGATCGGTCATTCGATGGGGGGCAAGGCCGCAATGGTTTGCGCGCTGAATGCTCCGAATGCCGTTCGGCGTTTGGTTGTCGCGGATATTGCACCTGTGGGCTACGGCCATACCCAAGCCCATCTGATCCACGCCATGCGCGCGCTTGACCTAAGCCACATTACCCGCCGTAGCGAAGCCGTTGAGGCGCTTGAGGCGAGTATCCCGGAGCCAGGTGTGCGCGCCTTTTTGCTGCAATCGCTTGATGTTGCAGGCAAACGGTGGCGGCTCAATCTTGATGCACTTGAAGCAGAGATGGACAAGATCATCGGCTTTCCAGCGATCGAAGGCCGCTATGATGGGCCAGCGTTCTTTTTGTCGGGTGCTGAAAGCGATTATGTCCTGCCGGAGCATCGCGCACGGATCAAAGCGCTGTTCCCCCAAGCGCGGTTTGCGAAAATACCGGGCGCGGGGCACTGGCTGCATGCGGAAAAACCGCGTGAGTTTGAGGCAGCGGTTCGCGCGTTTCTGGACGCCTAGCGGCGCGGTGCGGTGGCCCGGCGACGGCGCTGCCATACCCACGCTGCCGGACCACCTGACGCCAGCCCAAGTATCATCCCCATGACTTGTAACTGGCTGTCGATCAGCAACGCACCCAGACCGCAGGCCAACCCCAAGGTGACCGCACACAAACTACACAAAACTAGATACTCGCGGCTCATGCCAAGGGTCCTTCTCGCTGCTGCGATCCCATTAGGGCGCGATCAGCGGTGGGGGCATTGATCTGTATCAATCACACCAAAATGTGACTGGATCCATGCGCCCCCACGGAGCCTAAGGGCTACTGTGCAGCGCGCAATTCATCGACCATTTCTAGCAACTGCGCGCTGGTGATCAGGCCGGGGGCGAGTGTCTCACCCACAACAAACGATGGCGTCCCGCTGAACCCAAGCTGCTGAGCCAACTGCATTGAGGTTTCGATGTGGGATGTGACTTCGGGGGCGTCCATATCGGTGCGCAATTGCTCGACGTCCAGCCCGACGTCCGCTGCGATTTTGAGCACGGTCGTTTCACCCAAACGGGCGCGGGCGTTCATCAAGGCTTGGTGGAATTCAGGGTACATGCCCTGAGCGCGCGACGCGAGCGCGGCCCGTGCCGCCCAAACAGAGCCTTCTCCCAAAATGGGCCATTCCCGCATCACGACGCGGATGCCGTCATCCAAGCCAAGCGCTTCGTTCACCTGCTCGCCTGCGCGTTGGCAGTAGGGGCAGTTGTAGTCGAAAAACTCAACGACCGTGACATCGCCATCTGGGTTCCCAAGCACCGGCGCGTTGGGGTCACGCTCCAATGCGGCACGCCCCTGCGACAGGGTTTCTTGGGCTGCGGCTTCAGCGGCTTGCGCATCGCGGGTGCGCAAAATTTCCACGGCCTGCATCACGATCTCGGGGTTCTCAAGGATCGCTTCTAGCGCCAGTTTCTTAACCTCATCGGGGGACAAATCCTGCGCCATTGCAGTGGTGGGCAGGGCCAAAAGACCAGACAGGATAAGCGCGCGGAACATGGGGTCGTCTCCATTCGGGGATGTCAGTTTTCGGTAGTCTCCCTCGCAACGGCGGGGGACACAAGCAAAACCGCCCGTGGCCCGCGCAATGCACACAGTCACAACTGTGTGTGTCCGGTGGCAGCAGGTCTTTCGGGCGGCGTGGCTTTGGGGTAGCGATATCCCATGATCCGCGCGTGCCTCTTTGCCCTGTGGGCCTGCCTCGCCCTCCCGCTTTATGCGGCGGGGTCCGATGTGGTGGCCACACGGACGATCACGGCGCAACTTGTCTCGGCGCAAGACGGCGTACCGACAGGCAGTGCCGCGCTGACGGCTGGGCTATTTGTGACGCTAGAGCCGGGGTGGAAGACCTATTGGCGCTCGCCCGGCGAAGTAGGTTTGCCGCCTCAGATCAGCTGGGATGGGTCGGAAAACATCCGCGATGTTGTGCTAAGCTATCCTGCGCCGACGCGGTTCACCGCCTTTGAGATTGAGAATTTTGGCTACGAGACAGAGGTGCTTTTTCCACTTCAGCTCCAGCTCGAACGCCCCGGTGCGCCGGCCCGCCTCGCGCTGGAGGCGACCTTGCTGGTCTGTGCTGACATTTGCATCCCGGAGACGGTGTCCTTGTCGCTGGACCTCCCCGCGGGTGGGGGCATTGACGCCAAAGCCGCCGAGCAGATCGCGACATGGATGGCGCGCATCCCCGATGATGGCGGGGCCTCTGGCTTGCGCCTCGATACGGTCTTTCTCGATGCGACCGCGCTCGTCGTCACGGCGCAGAGCGATCGCCCCCTCACCAGCCCTGATATTTTCCCCGAGCAGGGTGAATACGCGAGCTTTGGCAAGCCCGAGATTATCGTTGCGGATGCCGGGCGGTCAGTGTGGGCGCGCCTACCGGTTCTGGCTGAGGGAGAGGGCGGGTTACAGATTACCTTCACGGATGGCGCGCGCGCGGCGACA
Source organism: Thalassobacter stenotrophicus (assembly GCF_001458315.1). Lineage (GTDB taxonomy): Bacteria > Pseudomonadota > Alphaproteobacteria > Rhodobacterales > Rhodobacteraceae > Thalassobacter > Thalassobacter stenotrophicus. The sequence continues at coordinate 593,436 of NZ_CYRX01000033.1, forward strand.
CTAAACGCGTCTACGTTTGCGGACGTTCCGGCACCGCGGCCGCAAGCCTCCGGCGCGCTGATCGGGATGTTGGCCATCGCGCTTTTGGGTGGTTTGATTTTGAACGTCATGCCCTGCGTTCTGCCGGTTTTGTCGATCAAGCTGACCTCGGCGCTGGGCGCTGCGGGGCAGGGCCGGGCGCGGGTCCGTGCGGGGTTTTTGGCGTCGGCTGCGGGGGTTATTGCGTTTTTCTGGGTGCTGGCGGCGATTGTAATTGCGATGCAGGCTTCGGGCGCGTCGTTCGGTTGGGGCATGCAGTTCCAAAACCCTGTGTTCCTCAGCTTGATGATTACGATCATCGCTTTGTTTGCTGCCAACATGGCGGGCTTGTTTGAGATCACCTTGCCGCAGGGCTGGACCACGGGCATGGCCCGCACCGAGGCGCGCGGTGGGTGGAGCGGTGATTTTGCCACAGGTGCGTTTGCTGCATTGCTGGCGACACCGTGTTCGGCGCCGTTTTTGGGCACAGCAGTGACCTATGCCATGACCCACGGCCCGCGCGAGGTCGCAGCGATTTTCACCGCTTTGGGCGTGGGACTGGCGCTGCCGTATCTGTTGATCGCCGCGCGGCCTGGTTGGCTATCGCGCCTGCCTAAACCCGGACCATGGATGGTGTGGGTCAAATGGGCCATGGGCGGGCTACTGGCTGCGACGGCTCTTTGGCTGCTCGCTGTGCTTGCTGCCGTGTCGGGGCTGGGGCTGGCGGGGGCGTTGGCGGCAATTTTGGTGATCGGGGGTGTGGTTTTGGTCTGGCGGCGCGCGGCGTTACCTGTTGCGGTGGCGGTGTTTGCGGCGGCCATGGCGCTGCCGCTGTTCTGGCCGGCTCCGACCGCGATGGCCCAAGACGACAGCATGTGGCTGGTGTTTGATGAGGCAGAGGCCATGGCCCGTGCTGAGGCGGGTGAGGTTGTTTTTGTCGATGTCACCGCCGATTGGTGTCTCACCTGTAAGGCGAACAAGAGCCTCGTGCTGGACCGGGGCGCCGTGGCGGAAGCCTTGGAGAGCGTGATCCTTATGCGGGCCGATTGGACTCGGCCCAGCGATACAATCCTGAACTACCTCAAAAGCCATGATCGCTACGGCATTCCCTTCAACATGGTTTACGGTCCCGGCGCGCCTATGGGCATTGCCCTGCCAGAACTTCTGACGCCCGATGCCGTGCTGAATGCGATCATGACCGCACAGGGGGCTGTGCAGGGCTAAACCTATCGCGCAGGCCCCCCTTCGCGGTAGGTGTTAACTATGTCAGCACACAATTCCTCCGCCAAGTTCCTATCCGGCAATCTTTTTGCGCACGTGAGCATCATGTCTCTCACGGCCTCCGTCGGGTTAATGGCGGTGTTCCTTGTGGATTTCATCGACATGATTTTCATCGCCATGCTCGGCAAGGCCGAGTTGGCCGCAGCGGTGGGCTATGCGGGCGCGATTTTGTTTTTCACGACCTCGTTCGGGATCGGGATGGCGATTGCGGCAGGGGCCTTGGTGGCCCGGGCGTTAGGCGCGGGCGACGTGGCATTGGCGCAAAGCCGCGCGACCACGGCGCTGATCTATGGGTTTGGCTTCGGCGCAGTTTTTGCCGCGACGGTTTGGGCGTTTCTTGCGCCCCTCGCACAGCTTGTCGGGGCCAGTGGTGAGACACTGGATTTGGCGGTGCATTACCTTGCGATCATTGTCCCATCCTTGCCGTTTTTAATGTTGGGCATGATGGGTGGGGCGATCCTGCGCGCCCATGGTGATGCCCGCCGCGCGATGATGGCAACGATCTGGGGCGGGGTGGTGAATGCCGTGCTCGATCCGATCCTGATCTTTGGCCTCGACTTGGAATTGACAGGGGCGGCGCTTGCCTCGGTGGCGGCGCGGCTCACGATTGCTTACTTCGCACTGCGCCCGATCTTGCGCCACTATGGCGGCTTCACACTGCCGCCTGTTTTGTCTTTCCTTGCGGACTTGCGGCCCATTCTGGCTATTGCAGTGCCCGCGATCCTGACCCAGTTGGCCACGCCGGTGGGGCAGGCCTGGGTCACGCGTTCCATGGCCGCTTATGGCGAAGAGGCTGTGGCTGGGATGGCCATTGTTGGGCGCCTGACGCCTGTGGCATTTGGTGTGATCTTTGCGCTGTCAGGTGCAATCGGCCCCATTATTGGTCAGAATTTTGGAGCCAAAGACCACGCCCGCGTTCGCCGCGCTTTTCTGGACGGGGTCTTGTTTTGCGGGTTGTTCGTGGTGGGTATGACGGTGCTTTTGTACCTGCTGCGCCCGTTTATTGCGGGGTTGTTCTCGGCCCAGGGTGTGACGTTGACGCTGGTCTATCTGTTCTGCGGGCCACTCGCGCTTGTGTTCTTTTTCAACGGGTTGCTGTTTGTGTCTAACGCGGCGTTCAACAACCTTGGGCAGCCGTTCACGTCTACGTGGCTTAACTGGGGGCGGCATACACTGGGGACGGTGCCGTTGGTCGCGCTGGGCGGTTGGCTGTTCGGCGCACCGGGGGTGTTGATCGGGCAAGCCGTAGGCGGGTTGATATTTGGGCTATTGGCGGCGTGGATGGCGCTCCGGGTGATTGCGCGCGGAGGTGCACCGGCAGCCCCCCGCCCGCCCTTTGCGCGACAAGCCCGGCTTATGTCACTGTTGCACCTACGTCGCTGAGCATCGCATCGACCAGAGCCGTTTCATCCGGGCTTAGCTGCTGTGCGCGCGGGTACTGCGGTGCGGTGCGGTCGTTTATGATCGGTGCCTCCCAGCCGTCTGTCGTGGCAAAGAACCGTGCGACACCAGTCTCTCCGAATTCGTTCAAATATCCCTGCACGACCACGTCCAGATAGCTGAGCAGGATCGGATGCGTCTGACTGGGGGCTGCGTGCAGATCGGCCGGGATATGATAGATTTGCGCGCCCCGGCCGGGTTCTGCAGGGGCGCGGATATAGGCCCATTCGCGGGCATCCAGCGCGGTCCAATCGCCCTCGGGCACCTCTGCGAGGAGGCCATCAATCCGGGTGTTCGGACACGGGACAGCGGTTAAGAACGCGACCTTACGCGCGCCCGTGTGCCGCCAAGCCCGCCGCCAGCCCGACACGGTGGCGCGTTTGACACCGGGGTAATCTTGCGTGGCCCGGTTTACCAAACTGCCGTAGCCGAAGAACATGTTGTGGTTCATGGTCATTATGACACCTTTTCATGTAGCGCGCTGTGCGCCGCTCTTGATTGGATTTCATGGATCGCCTATCCACGGCGCATCACACGGGAGAATCTGCACCCGCAGTGCCGAAGGAGCAACCGCCCCGGTAAACTCTCAGGCCCAAGGACCGTGTGACGATAAAACTCTGGAGAGAGGCATTCAATTGCCCGCCGAAGGGATAACGATCTCAGGCGCATAGGACAGAGGGGGCAGGACCCGCCACGGCATCGTGGCGATAACTGTGAAGGGGCGCCTATGTCTGAACTGAACCCATTGCCGCTAGAAGCGTTGCATGCTGAATTGGGCGGCAAGATGGTGCCCTTTGCTGGGTACTCTATGCCGGTCCAATACCCGATGGGGGTCATGGCTGAGCATTTGCATTGCCGGTCAGAGGCCGGTTTGTTCGACGTTAGCCACATGGGGCAAGTGATTGTACGCGGCGCGGATGCCGCCAGCGCGCTGGAACGCTTGATCCCTGCGGATGTCGCGGGCCTTGGGGCGGGGCGGCAACGGTATGGTGTGCTGATGCAGCCCGATGGGGGCGTTGCAGACGATCTGATGTTCGCAAATCGCAGTGATCACTTCTATTTGGTGGTTAACGGTGCGTGCAAATATCAGGATGTGGAAATTCTCAAAGCTGGCCTGTCTGGGTGCGAGGTCACGCTTTTGGACGATCGCGCGCTGCTGGCGCTGCAGGGGCCAAAGGCTGAGGCGGTCTTGGCCGATTTGCTGCCCGCAGTCGCACAGATGCGGTTTATGGACAGCCAGATGTTCGACTGGATGGGGGCTGAGCTGTGGATTTCACGCTCCGGCTACACCGGTGAGGACGGCTTTGAGATCTCGGTCCCCGAGGATCGGGCCGAAGAATTGGCCCGTGCATTACTGGCTCACCCGGCTGTGGCGCCAATCGGTCTTGGGGCGCGCGACAGCCTCCGGCTGGAGGCAGGGATGCCGCTTTATGGCCAAGACCTGACCCCTGAAATTTCCCCCGTGGTCGCGGGCCTCGGCTGGTCCATCGCCAAGGCGCGTCGTGCGGGCGGGCCGCGCGCGGGCGGCTTTCCCGGGGCCGAGCCATTCCTTCAGGAACTGATGGACGGGCCTGCAAACATTCGTATGGGCCTGCGTCCAGAGGGCCGTGCCCCGATGCGCGCCGGTGTGGAGCTCTATCATTCGGTTGATGCGACAGCCCCAATTGGCCGGATCACGTCAGGCGGCTTTGGCCCCTCGGTCGGCGCGCCGATTGCGATGGGTATTGTCCCCGCAGAGCTGGCCCCAGGCACCACGATTTACGGCGAAGTCCGGGGCAAACGTTTGCCCGTGACCCTTGCCACGCTTCCCTTCCATACACCCCGCTACAAGCGCTAAGATCAGGAGAACCCCCATGAAATTCACCGAAGAGCACGAATGGCTAGACGCCGATGGTGACGTCATCACCGTTGGCATCACGGAGCACGCAGCCACCCAGCTGGGCGACGTTGTGTTTGTTGAACTGCCCGAGGTCGGCACCACGGTTGCCAAAGGCGATGAGATCGTCGTGATCGAAAGCGTCAAGGCCGCCTCCGACATTCTGGCCCCCCTTGACGGTGAGATCGTTGAGGTCAATGAGGCGCTGGTCGACAACCCTGCTGCCGTAAACGACGACGCCGTGGGGTCGTGGTTCTTCAAGATGACCTCGCCCGCCGCCGCCGAAATGGATGAGATGATGGATGAGGCCGCTTATCAGGCCTTTATCGGTTAAAAACACTCGCCTTCCCCCATGCAGATGGAGCGCCCCATGCAGATCACCGAGTACGATACCTATGACTTCGCCAACCGCCGCCATATCGGTCCCTCGCCCGAGGAAATGGCCGAAATGCTCAAGGCCGTAGGGGTCGACAGCCTTGATGATCTGATCGACCAGACGCTTCCACCTGCCATCCGTCAGGCCGAACCGCTGCCTTGGCCACAAATGACCGAGCATGCGGTTCTGGCCGAGATGCGGCGGCTTGCGGATAAAAATACCGTGCTGACCTCTATGATAGGGCAGGGGTATTATGGCACGGTCACGCCCCCAGCGATCCAGCGCAACATCCTTGAAAACCCTGCGTGGTACACGGCCTACACCCCCTACCAACCCGAGATCGCGCAGGGGCGGCTTGAGGCGCTTTTGAACTTCCAGACCATGGTGGCTGACCTCACGGGGTTGCCGGTTGCCAATGCCTCGCTTTTGGATGAGGCGACAGCCTGCGCCGAGGCGATGGTGATGGCGCAGCGGGTGTCCAAATCAAAGGCGACGGCGTTCTTTGTGGATGAAAACTGCCACCCTCAGAACATCGCCGTGATGCAAACCCGGGCCGAACCTTTGGGCATCGAAGTCATCGTGGGTCCTGCCGACACACTGGACCCTGCCGCCGTGTTTGGTGCGATTTTCCAATACCCCGGCACCCACGGCCATCTGCGCGATTTCACCCCCGAAATGGTCGCGTTACGGGCACAAAAGGCCATCGGGATTGTGGCCACTGACCTTTTGGCGTTGTGCCTGCTCAAAGAGCCGGGCGCGATGGGTGCTGATATCGCCGTTGGCAGCGCGCAGCGTTTTGGCGTGCCGCTTGGCTATGGCGGGCCGCACGCGGGCTTTTTCGCCTGTGCCGATACGTTCAAACGCAATATGCCGGGCCGGATTGTCGGTGTGTCGGTCGACAGCCATGGCCACAAGGCGTTTCGCCTGTCGCTGCAAACCCGCGAACAACACATTCGCCGCGAAAAGGCGACGTCAAACGTGTGTACCGCGCAGGCGTTGCTGGCCGTCATGGCGAGCTTTTTTGCCGTGTTCCACGGCCCCAAGGGTCTGCGCCACATCGCGCAAAACGTTCATCGCTCTGCCTGCGCGCTCAAGGCGGTCCTGCAAGACGCAGGGTTCAACGTGGCGCCTGAACATGTGTTCGACACCCTCACCGTTGAGGTCGGCGCGATGCAGGGCGTGATCCTGCGGTCCGCCGTGGCCGAGGGCATTAACCTTCGGAAAGTGGGTGACACGTCCATCGGGATTTCCTGTGATGAAATGACCGATACGGCTATTTTGAACCGGGTGGCCCGCGCCTTTGGCATCGACGCTGAGGTCCGCTTGGACGCGCTGGATATCCCCGCGGATCTGCAACGGCAAAGCGAGTACCTGACCCATCCAACGTTCCATATGAACCGGGCAGAGGCGGAAATGATGCGCTACATGCGTCGCCTTGCGGATCGGGATTTGGCGCTGGATCGGGCGATGATCCCGCTGGGGTCTTGCACGATGAAGCTGAACGCAGCCGTGGAAATGATGCCGGTCACATGGCCCGAATTCGCAAACATCCACCCCTTTGCCCCCGCCGACCAAGCCGAGGGTTACAAGGAGATGATCGATGATCTGGCTGAGCGTCTGTGCGTGATCACCGGATATGACGCGATGTCGATGCAGCCCAATTCCGGGGCGCAGGGCGAATATGCGGGCCTTTTGACCATTGCGGCCTACCACCGCGCGCGGGGCGATGATCGTGATATTTGCCTCATCCCGACCTCTGCGCATGGCACAAACCCTGCCTCGGCGAACATGGCGGGAATGCGGGTTGTCGTGGTGAAATCTGCTGACAACGGTGATGTCGATCTTGATGATTTCCGCGCCAAGGCGGAAGCCGCGGGCGATAAACTTGCCGCGTGCATGATCACGTACCCTTCAACCCACGGGGTGTTTGAGACGACCGTGCGCGAGGTGTGTGAGATCACGCATGCCTATGGCGGGCAGGTCTACCTTGATGGGGCCAACCTGAACGCGATGGTTGGCCTGTCCAAACCCGGCGAGCTGGGCGCGGATGTCAGCCACCTGAATTTGCACAAAACGTTCTGCATCCCGCACGGTGGCGGCGGACCGGGCATGGGCCCAATCGGTGTAAAGGCGCACTTGGCCCCCTATCTACCCGGTCACCCGGAAACTGGGATGGACGCGGATGACGGGGGCCCGGTTAGTGCTGCTCCGTTCGGCTCGGCTTCGATCCTGCCGATCAGCCATGCCTATTGCTTGATGATGGGGGGAGAGGGGCTGACCCAAGCGACGAAAGTCGCGATCTTGTCGGCCAATTATATCGCGGCTCAGCTGAAGGGCAGCTTTGATGTGCTGTTCACGGGACGCAATGGGCGGATCGCGCATGAGTGCATTCTAGATACCCGACCCTTTGCAGACAGCGCCCACATCACCGTTGATGATATCGCTAAGCGTTTGATGGATCATGGCTTTCACGCGCCAACCATGTCGTGGCCCGTGGCAGGGACATTGATGGTTGAGCCAACTGAATCCGAGACGAAGGCTGAGTTGGACCGCTTTATCACTGCGTTGCGCGCCATCCGAGATGAGATCGCTCAGGTTGAGGACGGCACGATGGATGCCGATAACAATCCGCTGAAAAACGCGCCGCACACGATGGAAGACCTCGTGCGCGATTGGGATCGGCCCTACACGCGTGAGGCGGCGTGTTTTCCACCCGGTGCCTTCCGCGTCGATAAGTATTGGCCCCCTGTGAACCGGGTGGACAACGTGGCAGGCGACAGAAATCTGATCTGCACCTGTCCACCGGTAGAGGCTTATCTCGAAGCCGCAGAGTAGCAAACAGGTGGCGCGGGGTTCCCCCTGCGTCACCGCCGCCATTGACAGGGCGTGTCCCCACCTCCACCATGCCGCAACGCAGCATTTTGGGTTATGGGGAATCGACATGCCGGGTCAGGTCATCACAGTCGCACAGCAAAAGGGCGGTTCGGGCAAAACCACTTTGTCCGTCAATCTGGCCGTCGCTTTCGCACAAATGGGGCGCAAGGTTGCGGTGATCGATAGCGATGCTCAGGGCTCGCTTGGGCGGTGGTTTATGACCCGACTTGAACAAACGGGCGGTGAACCGGGCGTTGATTTCTCTACGGCCAGCGCGTGGGGCGTTGCTTATGAAGTCGACAAGTACCGCAAAACCCACGACGTCATCATCATCGACACTCCCCCCAAGATTGACAGCGATATGCGGCCTGCGTTGCGTTCATCTTCGCTGGTCGTGGTGCCAATTGCGGCAAGTGAGGTCGATATGTGGGCCACCGAAGGTGTGCTGGAGCTAGCTGCGCGGGAGGGCAAAGTCGTGATGGCAGTGCTGAACCGGGCCAAGTCTGGCACGCGCTTGGCCGCGAAAATGTTAGAACAATTGGGCGCACTAGACGTCGTCCCAGCAGCTACAGTGTTGGCCAATCGAGTGGTCTATGCTGAAAGCTTGGGCAAAGGGTTGGGCGTGGCCGAGGTCTCTCGGAATGCGCCTGCCACTGAGGAAATCAAGGCGTTGACCGCAGAGGTCGATGCCGCCCTTGGCGCGCTGGCCAAGCAGGCGGCAGAGTAACCCCGGCTAGCCGCCGAGGTTGGTTTCAAGCCACTTTTCGAGCCAGTGGATCGTGTAGTCACCTGTGTGAATATCTTTCTCTTCCAGCAGGGCGTGAAACAGGGGCACTGTGGTGTCGATCCCGTCGATGATCAGCTCACCCAAAGCACGATGCAGACGCGCCAATGCTTCCGGACGGTCACGTCCGTGGACGATCAGCTTGCCAATGAGGCTGTCGTAATAGGGCGGAATTCGGTAGCCGTCATACAGCGCTGAGTCCATCCGTACACCCAAACCACCCGGCGCATGATACTGAGTGATCGTGCCGGGGCAGGGGGTGAAGTTTGGCAGCTTTTCCGCGTTGAGACGCACTTCAATGGAGTGCCCATTGATCTGAAGGTCTTCTTGCTGGAACGACATGTCGTACCCTGCGGCCACACGGATCTGTTCGCGCACGAGATCGACACCAAAAATGGCCTCGGTCACGGGGTGTTCCACCTGCAAACGCGTGTTCATCTCGATGAAGAAAAACTCTCCGTTTTCGTACAAGAACTCGATCGTGCCTGCGCCCGCGTAGTTGATGCGGGCCACAGCTTCGGCGCAGGTGCGGCCAATTTCGGCGCGCTGCTCAGGCGTGATGGAGGGGCCGGGGGCTTCCTCGAACACCTTTTGGTGGCGCCGCTGAAGCGAACAATCCCGCTCACCCAAATGCACCGCGCGGCCTTTTCCGTCGCCAAAAACCTGCACTTCGATGTGACGTGGCGTGCCGAGATATTTCTCGATGTACACCTCATCGTTGCCAAAAGCGGCCTTGCCCTCAGCGCGGGCGGTGCGGAAAGCGGTCTCAAGCTCTTCGGCCGTTTTGGCCAGCTTCATGCCACGGCCGCCGCCACCGGCGGTTGCCTTGATGATGACGGGGAAACCCATGTCATCACACAGGGCTTGCGCCGTCTCAAAGTCAGGCACGCCACCATCCGAGCCAGGCACGCAAGGCACGCCTAGCGCCTTCATCGTGTCCTTGGCCGTGATCTTGTCGCCCATGATGCGAATGTGCTCGGCCGTGGGGCCGATGAACGCGATGCCATGGTCCTCAAGCGCTTGAACAAAACTCGCGTTTTCGCTCATAAAACCATAGCCGGGGTGGATCGCCTCGGCGCCGGTGATTTCACAGGCCGAAATGATCGCGGGCACGGACAGGTAGCTGTCGGTGCTAGAGGCGGGTCCGATACAAATGGATTCGTCGGCCATGCGCACGTGCATCGCGTCAGCGTCCGCCGTGGAGTGGACCGCAACAGTCGCCACGCCCATTTCACGGGCCGCACGGATTACGCGCAGGGCGATTTCGCCGCGGTTGGCGATCAGGATTTTCTTGAACATGCCGGATGTCCCTTATTCGAGGATCACGAGCGGTGCGCCAAACTCAACGGCCGCGCCGTCCTCGATCAGGATGCGTTTCACCTTGCCCGCTTTGGGCGAGGGGATCTGGTTCATTGTTTTCATCGCCTCAACGATCAGAAGCGTTTGGCCCTCGGACACGGTGTCGCCGACGGAAATAAAGGCGGATGCGCCGGGTTCGGGCGACAGATACGCCGTGCCAACGATGGGCGATGTGACGGCGCCGGGGTCTTGGGCTGGATCTGCGGGGGCAGAAACCGGGGCTGCCGCGGGGGCGGCCGGTGCGCTGGCAGCAGGGGCTGCTGCCGCGGGGGCTGCGGCGACTGTTGCAACAGGTGCGGCCATCATCTGGCGGCTCACACGTACGTTGAGGCTGTCGTCCTCGGCGTAGTCGCGCTTTACTTGCAGCTCGGTCAGGTCATTCTCCCGCAAAAGCTCGGCCAGAGCCTTGATAAAGGCTACGTCGCTGTCATGTGTCTTGGTCATGTTGGATGCTCCTCGCGGTGGGCCGCGCTTTTTGCCTATTCGCTTTTCTATACGTCAGCTATCGATGGGTGAAAACCCAAGGACAGCGCGTTATTTCCCCTGATTTGAGGCCTTTTTACACCGGGGGCAAGGGAAACTCACGCCAAAGCTTTGCCCAAGCGGTGTAGACGTGCGCGCTTGAGCAGGGTGCGGCGGTTTAGGGCGGTTCCTTCAATGCGCGATGCCTCTGCGTGGACGCGGGCTACGGCGCGCTCCACCCCATCCGGCTGAGCGAGCCACAGATCGTATAGGAATGCATCTGGCGTTTCGCGGGCAATACCCTCAGCAAACAGGTCCGCGCGGGGAAAGTCTTTGATATTCAGCGTAATAAGAGTGTCGGCATGTCCGTCGATGGCGGCGGCAAGCACGTGGATGTCATTGGGGTCAGGCAGCCAAAGCCGTGCCTCGGTGCCTGTATGAACCCGGATGCTGGCCTTTGGAAAACGCGCCGCAAGAAGCGCGATTTCCGCACGGGCCTGCGCCTCACCCGTTGGGCCGATCTTGCGGGCCGCGCGCGCCCATTCCTCTAGGATACGCGCGGACCAAAGCGGCTCAAACTGGGTTTCCTCTGCCGCGGCGAGCAATATTTCGCGCAAGACCGTGGGGAAGAGTACGCAAGCGTCCAGCAGGATCTTCATGGGCAATGGAACGCGAGCGCCTTGAGGTAGCCGGTTTCTGCTAATTGTGGATGCATCGGGTGATCGGGGCCCGCAAAGCCGGTGTAGATCAGTGCGCCGGGACGGCCCGCCCGCCCCATGCCGCGGACACATGCGGCCCGAAACTTCGACAACTCCGCCGCGTGCGAGCAGGAACACAGGATCAGATAACCACCCGGCGCGACGAGCGATGCGGCCAATTTCGCCACTCGCTCATACGCACGCAGGCCTGTTGCAAGGGCCTGTTTTGACGGGGCAAAGGCGGGCGGGTCGGCGACAACAAGGTCGAATGTTTCGCCAGCAGCACTGAGCTCGGTCATGACATCAAACGCATCACCGCGCCGCGTGCTAAAGGCATCCGCGCGGCCCATGGCGTCCGCGCCCTCTTCGGCGAGTGCAAGCGCGGGGGCAGACCCGTCCACCGCAAGCGCGGATTGAGCACCGCCTGCAAGGGCCGCCAAACCAAACCCGCCGACGTGGGAAAACACGTCCAGCACCCGGCTACCGGGCGCAAGGCGCGCGGCAAAGGCGTGGCTGGGGCGTTGGTCATAGAACAGACCCGTCTTTTGGCCACCAATCAGGTCGGCCATGTAGGTCGCGCCGTTCATTGGTACGGCAACTTTGCTGGGGGGCGTGCCCAGCAACGGGCCGTTCACATCGTCCAATCCTTCAGTCACGCGCGCCCGGCCTTGGGCGTTTTTGAACACCGATGTGCAGCCCGTTACCTCTGCAAGGACATTGGCCAGAAGCGTGCAGTTCGCCTCGGCCCAAGCGGTATTGGGCTGAATGACCAGCGTGTCATCGAAGCGGTCGACAATAACACCGGGCAGGCCGTCGGCCTCGGCGTGGATCAGGCGATAGTAAGGGGCGTCAAACAAGCGGCTGCGCAGCGCAAAGGCCTGCGCAATCTTGGCGTGTACCCATGCGGCGTCAATCTGCGTCTCGGGGTTCAGGTCCAGAACCCGTGCAACAATACGTGTGCCGGGGTTTGCGGCGACCAGCGCGAGGGGATTGCGTTCGCTGTCTTCTAGCAGGGCTAGGGCGCCCGGCACCAAATTGCGGCTGCGGCGATCAAGGACGATGTCATCGCCGTAAACCCAAGGGAATCCGTGACGAATACGCTTGGCATCAGCTTTGGGTTTGAGGCGGAGTGTGGGGAGTTGTGTATCCATGGCCCCGCCTAGCAAGCGGCGGGGCATTGGAAAAGGCTTTAGTGCGCTGTTTGGCGACCGAATACGACGGTTCCGCTGCGTACAAAGGCGACAACTGCTTTCAGGATGGAACGCAGAGCCTCGGCACGCAGGCGGCGGGCTTCACGTTCGATTTCGATGTGGTTGATTTCAAAGCTGTTCATTTGATGTCTCCGAGCGGGCGCGGGGAGGGAGGAAGGGAGGAGGAGACGCGCCCGTTGATGCACCCAAAATGGGGCTAAACTCGGATTGCGAGTAGATATGAAAATAGAAAAGCCGGGTTGCATTGGACGCAAACCGGCTTTTTTGAGCTATGTTAGCGATCACATCGCATATTTCTTAGTCGAGAGCGTGAATGCCCTCAGCCGTTTGCCGCGCGCCCGAGAGCATCCATGCGTGTTCCGATGCGACGAAGAACATCGAAAACCCAAAGCGACGCCAGTCTTGGGCTTGGGCCGTCGTCGGGACCCACGTCATGTAGGTCTTGCCATGGGCGGCGCAGGCGGCTCCGACTTGGGTCATGGCCTCTTGGAGTTCTGGGGAAGTGGTGTCGGTCTTGCCATAAGCGACCGATAGGTCCGCAGGCCCCACAAACAAGCCATCGATGCCTTCAATGGCCGCAATGTCAGCGGCAGCGTCGACGCCCTCAGGCTCTTCGATCTGAGCTATTACGATGGTTTCTTCCCGCGATTGAGCCAACAGTTCGGGCATTTTGCGCGTGGCGTACCCGGCCCATCGGGTTGAGCCTGCGTAGCCCCGCCCACCGTGGCCAAAACGGGCGGCTTTGGCGATTGCGCGGGCTTTTTCGACGCTATCGACATGGGGCACGACAATCCCCGTGGCCCCTAAATCCAGCGCGTTGAGGATGTCTGACGGAGAGGCGGAGGGCACCCGGATCAGGATTGGCACGCCAAGCGCGCGGGCCACGGCGATGCAGGCATCCGTGCCGCTGCGGTCAAACGGGGCGTGTTCTGCGTCGAGACAGATAAAATCGAGGCCCGCGTGGGCGAGCACCTCAATGATCACGTGGTGTGGTGTTTTCAGGAACGTGCCGGCGAGCATCTGTCCCTCGGCCATAGCCGTGCGTAGCGATTTGGTTGTCATGGAGCCTCCCTCAGACGTTGCGCGATCCTATGCGTGTTGGATCGGGGGTGTAAACGGGCGGCTTTCTTTATTCGATGGCTGGCAGGTCCGGTAAAGCGGGAAGAGGGGGCAGGTCGGGCAAACCACCATCCGGTCCGTCGAGCGGCGGCAAGTCAGGCAGCGGTGGCATATTGCCCGCCTCAGGCGAAAGCGGGGGCAGATCGGGCAGTTCAGGCGGGGCGCCAATGTCGGGCATATCTGGCGCGCTGGTGGGAGGCGCCAAAGCAGGTGCCGCCGCTATTGGAGTAGATGTGTCAAATACGGCGTTGCTGCCCGCAGGTTGACCAGCATCTGCTGCAGGCCCCGCTAGTGACAAGCGCACCGCGCGCATCCCATTTTGTTGGCCCAGCTTGCCAGAAAGAGCATGCCCTGGACCCGCGCCCATAACCTCAAGCGCGCCCAATGCGCCGCGTGAAATCGGCAGTGTATCACCGGGCTTTAGAGATTGAAGGCGGCTCAGCGGGACGGAAAACCGGGTGAGTGTGACGCGCAATTCTACGGGCGCGTCGGAAACGGCGGCCTGTATGTCGGCAGCCCAGACCGGATCAGGTGCGGAAACGGTGGCTTTGCTGGGGGGAGCACCCGTGGTCGCCGCCCCAGCCGGTGATGATGGTTGCACTGCGGCGGCAATCGCGGGCAATGCCAGCCACACCTTTGCGCGCTTGGCTCCGTTGCCAAGCTCAACCGTGACGCATTGCAGGCGGTAGTCGCCTTCGCCCAGCATAAGCGGCAGCGGCGTTGGGTCGGGCACATAGGTGCCGTATTTAAACCCGCGCGCCCAACGGGCATCCGCGACCGTGGCCACGCGGGTCGCAAAATCTGTTAGGACCGTTTCGACAAAATCGCGGGTCAGTGCGGCGTCAATACGGGTCGTTTCGCGCGCCGCACGGGTGGTTTTGTCCACGCGACCCATGGTTTGCACCTCAATAAGCGCATCCACCAACTCGGGGCTGAAACAGATCAATCCGCGACTATCACCGGGACCATCAGCCAGCGTAAATAATGCCACCTCGGGCAATTGGCTCAACAGTTCGGACTGGTCCACGCGAGTGGAGTCCTGTTCTCGCACGGTGAGTTCCAGCCCCGGCAACCCCTCACCGGATTTGGTCAACGCCTGAACCAGCGCCTTTTCCGGCGACATACCGCGCGGAGGCGGAGGTGGACCCGGACGGGCCCCCGCCTTGCGGCGCAAAACAGGAAGAGGTGACATATCCTCGGACATAAACGGCCTTCGCAGCAAAAAAGCTTTGCCCCGTTATGCTGCCAACAAAGTTAATTTTCCGTTCTTCCCGCGCAGAAAAAACCTATTGCGCAGCCACACTTGGCGCGTTGGCTTGCGCGCGCGGCAGTGTGACCCGGAAGGCGGCGCCTTTCTGGCCCGGCAGGTAGTCAATATTGCCGCCCAAACGGCCCATGACCTCCCGACAAATCGCAAGGCCAAGGCCCGCGCTGCCCGCCGAGGCATGGTCGGTCAGACGGGCAAATTTTTCAAAAATCACGCCACGAGATCGCGCAGGAATACCACCGCCATTGTCAATGAAATCAACGGTCACGCGGGTTTTGGTCCGGCGGACCTTGATCGCCAGCTCGGGCGCCTCTGCATCACAGTATTTACATGCATTCGTGATCAGATTGATGAACACCTGGGACAGCCGATCCGCGTCGGTGTGCAGGCTGACATCCTCACGATCCGGGTCCCGAATGATCGTTAATTTACCCTTTGTCAGGGACGAAGACGCGTTCACGGCGCGCTCCAATACCTCATGCAGGGACAGGGTCGCCTCGTTCAGGACGACCTGACCGTTTTCCAATACGCTGAGATCTAGCAAATCATCCAAAAGTCGGGTCAAGCGCTGGCTCTCATCCCGGATGATGCCGGAATAATTCTGTCGCTCCTCACTGGCGAGATCGTCGATCATCAAAATCTCAGAAAACGCCCGAATGGACGTCATCGGGGTGCGTAACTCGTGGCTAACTTGACTGAGAAACGCGTCCTTCTGGATCGAAAGCTCCGTCAGCTTGGTGTTGGCTTCGCGCAGCTTGCGGGCGGTGCGGGTCAGCTCTTCGGATTGGGTTTCGAGCCGAGCGGAGTATTCCATGATTTGTGCCGCCTCATCCGCCACGGCCAGCAGGTCGTCCACGGATACGGTCGCGCCATCGGTCAACTGGCCCACCATGGCGTGGGAGGTCGCGGTGCCAACCGACCCGGACAATTCACGTTCCAAAGTTTCAATGAAATCTGGCGTTGGATCAGGCAGATAGCCACTTTTTCCCTGCGCGCTGGCCTCGGTTTGGAACAGGCTTTGCGCTTGCTCGGTGCCCAAGATGCGCTGGGCCATGATCAACAGTTCCTCGGCGCCCGCGGTTCCCCCCTTCCAGCCGCGTGGCGCGGTGGAGCGGTCAAACACGTTGATGAATTGTGCGCCCTGCCAGCGTTCCAACGGTGTCGGGAATGACAGCAGCGATAGCGCGCAAAACGCGATGGTGTTTGCGCCGATCGACAGGATTAGGGTCGAAAGTAGGGGGTCCGTTTCATTGATGCCAAAAAGCCCCTCGGGCCGCAGCCACGCAATCTCAAACGGCCCCTCCGCGAACAAAGCCACCGGTAAAAGCGTGCCCTGAAACACCGGCAACAGCATGGTATAGCCCCAAATTGCGAAGCCGATCGAGATACCAGCCGCTGCGCCAATCCGCGTGGCCCCACGCCAAAACAATCCACCCAATAGTGCGGGCAACACTTGGGCAAGGCCCGCAAACGCGATCAGCCCGATGGATGCCAGCGCCTCATTCCCGCCGTTCAAACGGTAATAGATGTAGCCCATGCCCAAAACGGCTGCGATAGACGCGCGCCGGGCGACAAGAACGACGTAGCGGACATCACCTGAAACCGTCGCGCCCTCCGCCTTGGTCGCGAGCCACAGGGGCATGACAATATGGTTCGATAGCATCGTCGCCAGCGCCACAGAGGCAACGATCACCATCGATGTCGCCGACGAAAACCCGCCGAGGAAGGCCAGCATTGCCAAGGTATCTTCGCCCAGGGCCAGTGGGATGGTCAGCACGAATAGGTCGGGATTGGAGCCTTCGGGCAAGATTTCGAGGCCGACAACCGCGATCGGCACCACAAAGATCGACATCCCCAAAAGGTAGAGCGGAAAGGCCCAGCTTGCGATGGCGAGGTGCCGCTCGTCCGAGGCCTCGACCACCATGACCTGAAACATGCGCGGCAGGCAGATGATCGCCGCGGCCGATAGCATCGTCAGCCCGACCCAGCGCCCGGAGGATGACGTCCAATCCGCCATGGGTGAGGCCGCGACACGCTCTAGGATATCTTGCGGGCCAGAGGCGACGCCCCACACCACAAAGCCGCCAACCGCCAAGAGCGCTGCCAGCTTTACGACGGCCTCTACGGCGATGGCGGATACGATGCCGTCATGACGTTCATTCGCGTCCAGACTGCGGGTGCCAAAGATGATGGTGAACAGTGCGAGGCCAACCGCAACGTAGAGCCCGATTGCCTCCGCATCGCGGTTAGCGCCGTCTGCAAACACCGTGAAGGATAGGGTAACAGACTGCAATTGAAGCGAAATATAGGGCGTCGTGCCCACGACCGCGAGAACCGTCACCAACACGGCCAGCCCGTTAGATTTGCCATACCGGGCCGAAATTAAGTCAGCGATGGATGTGACGCGCTGGCTTTTTCCCACGCGCACGATCTTGCGCAATAGCCACCACCAGCCGACGAATACCAGCGTCGGACCAAGGTAGATCGTGATGAACTCTAGCCCCGACCGCGCCGCTGATCCGACCGCCCCGTAAAACGTCCACGCGGTGCAATAGATTGACAGCGACAAAGTGTAGACGAGCGGTGAGCGCAGCACGCGTAACTGGCCGCGCGCAGCCGCCCTCTCCGCCGCGAATGCCACCACGAACAGAAGCGCCACATAGGCCAGTGAAACGGCTATCAGGCTGTTAAGTGACATTTCAGTCGTCGCGCGGCGCGTCGTTTGGGCCGCCTTGCATATTTTCCGCTGTTAACTTGCGCGCCAAAAGGAACGCGAGCCCGATCAAAAACAGCCATGCGGCCAAGAAATAGACCAACCATGGGGCCGTCGCCCCTTGGGCTGCGCGTTCGTCCGACAAAATCAGGTCAGGAAACAGCAAAAGGATCGCGCCAAGGATCGGTAGCAGTCGGGCCGCATCTGCGATCCGGTTGCGGCGATACACATCGCGCCCCAAAAACAACGGCTGCTGAGGGGGCTTGAACGGTGGGCCCGGCAGCTCAGCCATGGGTCATGCCTTTTGCCCGACCAACGCCTCAACCGCTTCAAGCACGGCTTGGTTGGCAAAGGGTTTGGTCATGAATTGCGTCACGCCCAAGGCTTCTGCGCGGGCGCGGTCCTTGGTCTGGCCTTTGGCCGTCAGCATCAACACCGGCACGTCGTGCTCGGTGTCTTGCGCGCGAATGTCCGCCAAGATGTCAAAGCCAGAGCGTCCCGGCAGCATCACATCCAGCACGATCACGTCGGGCCGTTCGCGGGCCACGGCTTCCATCGCGTTGGCGCCATCGGAATGGGTCTGCACACGCCAGCCAGCGCGTTGCAGGATAAAGCTGATTGCGACGATGATATTAGGCTCATCTTCGATCAGGAGAACCGTTTTGGTCATGGTGCCGTCCCTTGCACAAAGCGCTTATTTTTTTGTTCGCTTTTGCACAACTTTGCCGTGTTTTTGATCTCGTGTCAAAAGGCGGTGTCAGCCTTGGGGTGATCTGGCGCAGGTGTCAGCAAAGATGGCTCGCGGCGGGCGGTGCAATTGGTGCGCGCACAAACGCGGCATGTGACGCCCACAGCCAAGGGCCGCGTGACGGGCAGGCTCTTGGCGGGCATCCGTTGGATCAGCATCGTTGCGTGCAACACGTCGGGCGTGCCGGGGCGCGGTCGCGTGGCGGGCAGGGCGATTGCGGTTGCGTCAAATACGGCGCCATCCGGTAGGGTCAGGCGGCTCTGTACGGGGTAATGCGGGCGCGCAAGGCTTTGATATAGCGGCCATAACGGGCAACCGGCTGTCACCAGCGGTAGGGCGAACCCTGAAATCGGGCGGCGATATCGCGCGGCCCCCGCACTGTCTATGACCAGCAGGCCGATGTCGGCGGTCTCGGGCGCATCGGGGGGCAGGGCCGCAAGCCGCCGCATGAGGCAATCAAGCGGAACGCTTAACTCTTCGGCCAAAACCAAGGGGTCGACGCCCATGTCCAGGATCGCGTCGCGCAGGATTTGCATCGGCAATTGGCGGGCATCATGCAGGTACTGCAAAAGCGCCGTCCGGACCATTGTGCGGGCATTTGCATCCTCTGGCCCCTCTGCGCACAGCGCTTCCACGTCCGTCTCGGACCCCGTTTCTAGTGTTTGAAAATGGTGCTGCGCAGAATCGAGGAAGGCTGACGCCACCTCTGTCGGGGCAAGAAACCCAGGCCCCCGCCGCGCCTGTGTCTCAAAATAAGAGACCATAGCCTCTGCGCCATCAGCCAACCGGCGGCTGTCTTCATCAAGGTTGGTGTGGAACCGGCCCAGCCAGTTGGGATCAATCTCGGGTGTAGAGGCAAGGATCGATGCGGTTGAGCGCACGGCTGATACTGTGGACAGAACCTCGTGCATGGCTTCGGCCAATGCGGGATCGTGGGTCAACCGGTCGTTCAGCGCATCGACCGACCGTTCCAGCGCGGCGATCTGTTCTGCCTGATTGGCAATCAACCCCGCCCAACTGGGAAAGCCGCGAATAAGCCCTTCGGCTTGGGTCAGCGCGTCCTCATTCAGGCCTGTTGCTGCGCCGGCGGCGGTCACGGTTTCAAGCAGGGCTTGATCTGCGCCTTGCATCAATTCGGTGTAGTCCACCTCTAGATGCGTGGCGATATCGGCAAGCAGTTTTCCCGCGATCCGCCGCTTGTTGTGTTCTATCAAGTTGAGATAGGAAGCGGATATTCCCGCCGCACGCGCCAAATCCGCCTGCCGCATGCGCAATGCAAGGCGGCGTTCACGGATGCGGGTGCCGGTTAACTCAGATCTGGCCATGTCAGGATCACTCAATTATCGCGTGTTTTCAGACACTTTCTGCGGGTGCAAGAAAACCGATTTACACATTCTTCGCGTGCATTGTGTATATATTTACAAAAAAGTCTATGCGTCAAAGGCACTTATTGCTTATTTTTCGATTCCGCCCCGATACTGGTGACGCCTTGTAAACCAAGCGCGCGGCTCAGAGCCTTGGAGGAGGACCTCTTTGCCGGTATATCAAATAGGGAGGGACTTCATGTCCAAATCTAACTTTACACGCCGTGGCGTGCTGAGAACTGGTGCCGTGGGCGGCGCTGGCTTGGCTCTGCCAACCATTTTCACCTCCGGTGCGTCTGCTTTCACAAACGAACCTACAGGCGGCACGGTTACTCTGGGCTTTAACGTCCCACAAACCGGCCCCTACGCGGATGAGGGTGCAGACGAACTGCGCGCATTCGAACTGGCTGTTGAGCACCTGAACGGCACCGGCGCCGATAGCGGCATGCTGGACACCTTCAGCTCCAAAGCTCTCAAGGGCAACGGCATCCTCGGCAAGAAAGTCGAGTACGTCACAGGCGACACGCAAACCAAATCCGACGCCGCACGCGCATCCGCACGTTCGATGATCGAAAAAGACGGCGCTGTCATGGTATCGGGCGGCTCGTCCTCCGGTGTGGCTGTGGCTGTGCAGGCGCTGTGCCAAGAGGCTGGCGTTATCTTCATGGCGGGTCTGACCCACTCCAACGACACGACCGGTAAAGACCGCCGTGCCAACGGTTTCCGTCACTTCTTCAACTCCTACATGTCCGGTGCTGCACTGGCTCCCGTGCTCGAAGCTCGCTACGGCTCCGACCGGAACGCCTACCACCTGACCGCGGACTACAACTGGGGTTACACCACAGAAGAAGCCGTCCGTTCGTCCACCGAAGCCATGGGCTGGAACACGGTCAACGCCGTGAAAACCCCCCTGACCGCGACTGACTTCTCGGCCTACATCACGCCGATCCTCCAGTCCGACGCAGACGTTCTGGTTCTGAACCACTACGGCGGCAACATGGTGAACTCGCTCACGAACGCCGTTCAGTTCGGCCTGCGTGACCGGATCGTCAACGGCAAGAACTTCGAAATCGTTGTGCCTCTGTACTCGCGCCTGATGGCGAAGGGTGCTGGTGCCAACGTTAAAGGTATCTTCGGTTCCACAAACTGGCACTGGTCGCTGCAGGACGCAGGCTCGCAAGCCTTCGTTCGCTCGTTCGGCACCAAGTACGGCTTCCCCCCCTCGCAGGCGGCGCACACATGCTACGTGCAAACGCTTCTTTATGCGGATGCCGTGGAGCGCGCAGGCTCGTTCAACCCATGTGCGGTTGTCGAGGCTCTGGAAGACTTCGAGTTCGACGGTCTGGGCAACGGCAAAACGCTGTACCGTGGCGACGATCACCAGTGCTTCAAAGACGTGCTGGTTGTGAAGGGTAAAGAGAACCCAACATCCGAGTTCGACCTTCTCGAAATCGTCGAAGTCACACCCGTCGAGCAAGTTACATACGCACCTGATCACCCGCAGTTTGCGGGCGGCGAACTGGGCACGTGTAACCCCGGCGCATAAGCCTGACGAATCCAGTGCGGGCTCGCCCCCGCGCTGGACTTCATCACCCGCGGCCCATCCGACATGGGCCGCGGGCTCTGACACTCTGCAACTGCGAAGGGTGGGACCGATGGAAGCCATTATCCTCCAAATTCTCAATGGGCTCGACAAGGGCTCTGCCTATGCGCTGATCGCGATGGGCCTGACACTCATTTTCGGCACGCTCGGCGTTGTGAACTTTGCCCACGGGGCGCTGTTCATGGTTGGCGCGTTCTGTGCTGTCACTCTGAGCCGTATCCTCACGCTCAGCCACGAGGTGGTCGACCCCACCCGCACCGACTTTTTGGGCAACCCGCTCAAGGTTGACGTGCCCTACGCCTACGATTGGTTTGGTCAAGCCACGGGTGATGCGATTATCGACTGGGCGGTGCCGCTGTCGATCCTGTTCGCGGTCCCTGTGATGATCATCATCGGTGTGGTGATGGAACGCGGGTTGATCAAACACTTCTACAAACGCCCCCACGCGGACCAAATCCTCGTGACGTTTGGCCTTGCCATCGTTCTCCAAGAAGTCATCAAATACTTCTACGGCGCGAACCCAATCCCAACACCCGCCCCGCAAGCCTTTGCCAGCTCGATGGACATGGGTGCGGCTCTTGGTTTTGAGGCCGGGCAGATCATCTATCCGATCTGGCGCTTGGTGTATTTCGTCTTTGCCGCAATCGTCATCGGCTGCGTGTTTGCCTTCTTGCAGTTCACCACCTTCGGGATGGTTGTCCGGGCTGGTATGGCCGACCGCGAAACTGTTGGCCTGCTGGGCATCAACATCGACAAACGCTTTACGATTATGTTCGGCATCGCCGCCGCCGTGGCTGGCCTTGCGGGTGTGATGTACACGCCGATCACGTCTCCCAACTATCACATGGGCATGGACTTCCTGGTTCTCAGCTTTGTGGTTGTTGTTGTGGGCGGCATGGGCTCGCTGCCCGGTGCGGTTCTGGCGGGCTTCCTGCTGGGTGTGATCGAAGCCTTTGCTTCGCTGCCCCAAGTGCTCGACGTTCTGCCGGGCCTCAACCAGATCATCATCTTCCTTGTGGCGATCGTGATCCTGCTGACCCGTCCCCGGGGCCTTATGGGCCGCAAGGGCGTGATGGAGGAATAAGAGCCATGACGAACGCAATGTACACATTCATCTCTATCTCGGAAGGAGCGGTGCAATGACCGACCAGACCGAACAGCACGCCACCTCTGCGGCCCCTGCTGCAAGTTCCGCGACCCAATCCAGCACCAAGGTGCTGGGCCTCGGCCCCAAAGACTTCAAACTGATGTTCTTGGTTGTCGTCCTGACTATGGCCGCACCCTTCTTGCTGAACCCCTTCCCCGAAGGCTCAGCGATGGCGCAGTTCAACGCAGGCTACCCTGACTTGATGCAGCGCTTTGTGATCTTTGGCATCTTTGCCATTGGCTTTAACATCCTGTTTGGCCTCACCGGCTACCTCAGCTTTGGCCACGCCGCGTTTTTGGGTGTGGGGTCCTATGCGGGCATCTGGATGATGAAACTGCTGACCATGAACGTGATCCCCGCCATCGTGGTGTCGGTCGCAGTGGCTGGTGTGTTTGCCTTGATCGTGGGGTATATCTCTTTGCGGCGCTCGGGCATCTACTTCTCGATCCTAACTCTCGCGTTTGCGCAAATGTCCTACTCACTGGCCTACTCGGTGCTGACACCGATCACCGGCGGTGAGACTGGCCTGCAGCCAAAAGTGGCTGACCCGCGTATCCTTGATGGCGCACTAGAGGCAGGCGCCTCCCCACGTGCGAACCTTTTCGGGCTCGAAATGGGCGCAGGTTTTGAATGGCAAGTCGGCAACTGGTTGTTCACCTTCAACGCAGGCTACTACGTGGCCGCCGTTGTGATGCTGGTGGCATTCTACCTGTCGATCCGCATCTTCCGCTCTCCCTTTGGCATGATGCTGCGCGCGGTTAAATCCAACCAGCAACGCCTCAGCTACACGGGCCTCAGCCCCAAACCCTACACGCTGGCAGCTTTTGTGATTTCCGGCATGTATGCGGGTCTTGCGGGTGGTCTGTTGGTTGCGATGGACACTCAGGTGGGGGCAGAGCGTATGTTCTGGACAGCCTCCGGTGAGGTGGTTCTGATGACCATTCTTGGCGGTGCGGGCACGTTGATTGGTCCCGTCCTGGGCGCTGGCTTGATCAAGTACATGGAAAACATCCTGTCCAAGATCAACAAAGACATCCTGCACGAATGGTTCTTCTTCCTGCCCGACGGCTTTGAGAACCTGATGGTTGAACTGGTCTATCCGTTCATCGGCAAAGGGTGGCACCTCACGCTTGGCATCATCTTTATGCTCGTCGTGATCTTCCTCCCCGGTGGCCTTGTTGAAGGCGGCCAGAAAATCGCCGGTATGTTCAAGCGTGGCAAAGACGCTGACGCTTCCAAAACCACCCCCGCAGAATAAGGAGATACACCAATGGGTATTCTTGAAGTCAAAGGGGTGAACAAACGGTTCGGCGGCCTTCAGGCGCTGGGCGATGTGAACCTCTCCATTGCGGACAATGTCTGCCATGCGATCATCGGGCCGAACGGTGCGGGCAAATCCACGCTGCTGAACTGCCTCGTGGGTAAGCTGATCCCCGACACCGGATCCGTCAGCTTTAAGGGCAACTCGGTGCTGGGGCGCTCCCCGCACGAGATCAACCAGATGGGGATTTCCCGCGTGTTTCAGACACCCGAAATCTTCGGTGATCTGAGCGTGCTCGAGAACATGATGATCCCGTGTTTCGCCAAGCGCGACGGCTATTTCAAACTCAACGCCATCTCCGATGTGATGGCGCAGCGCGATATGGTCGAAAAAGCGGAGCACATGCTCGAAGAGATGAACATGGCCAATAAAAAGGACATGATGGCATCTTCCATGTCGCGCGGTGACAAACGTCGCCTTGAGATCGGCATGTGTCTGGCCCAAGAACCGTCGCTGCTGTTGCTGGATGAACCAACCGCCGGTATGGCGCGCGCGGACACCAACAACACGATTGACCTGCTCAAGCAGATCAAGGACGAGCGCGACATCACCATCGCCATCATTGAGCACGACATGCACGTTGTGTTCAGCCTTGCGGACCGGATCACCGTTCTGGCCCAAGGCACGCCGCTGGTCGAAGACACGCCGGAAAACATCAAGGGTCACCCCAAGGTGCGCGAAGCGTATCTTGGTGAGAACTCTGGCCACTAGGAGGGCGATTTCATGAACGTCAAACCCGATTTCACGAAAAACGCCAATGCGGCGACCACCGCTCCGGCCTTCTTTTCCGTCTATGATCTGCACGCCTACTACGGCGAAAGCTACATCGTTCAAGGCATCAGCTTTAACGTCCACGAGGGCGAGATCCTCGCGCTTTTGGGGCGGAACGGTGCGGGCAAAACCTCGACCCTGCGGGCCTGTTCGCGGGTCGGCAGCCCCGAGGTGCGCCGCGGCGAGATCTGGCTTGATCACCAGCCGCTGCACCTGATGGAAAGCTATCAGGCGTCGGCTGCGGGTCTTGGCCTCGTGCCCGAGGATCGTCGGATCATTCCGGGCCTCACGGTGGAAGAAAACCTGCAACTGGCCCAAATCGCACCGCCCATCGGGTGGTCGATTGAGCGGATCTATGACCTGTTCCCCCGCCTGGGTGAACGTCGCAAGCAAGAGGGCGTGACCCTCTCGGGTGGTGAGCAACAGATGCTCTCGATCGCCCGCGCGCTGGCCCGCGACATCAAGGTGCTGCTGCTGGACGAACCCTATGAGGGCCTCGCCCCCGTGATCGTGGATGAGATCGAAAAGACCCTCATGCACATCAAGGAACAGGGCATGACGACCATTCTGGTAGAACAGAACGCGGTACGCGCGCTGGAACTGGCAGACCGGGCCGTGATCCTCGACACCGGTGGCATCGTCTTTGACGGCCTCGCATCCGAGGTTCTGGCCGATGAAGCCCTGCGAGCCGAATACCTCGCCATCTAAGGCACACAATTCAAAATCCCTCGTAAGGCGCGCCAATCGGCGCGCCTTACCTCCGTTTCCCACATCATAATCGGAGAAACCGATGAGCGATAAGACCTATCCCCCCAGTGCAGAATTTGCGGCCAACGCCCACGCCGATGCCGCGACGTATGAGGCGATGTACACCGCCTCCGTCACAGACCCCGAGGCCTTTTGGGGCGAGCACGGCAAACGGATCGACTGGATCAAGCCCTACACCAAGGTAAAAAACACCCGCTACGATTTTGGCGACGTGGACATCAAATGGTACGAAGACGGCACGCTCAACGTTTCGGCCAACTGCATCGACCGCCATGCGGCGGCGACCCCCGATAAAACCGCCATTATCTTTGAGCCCGACGAACCCACCGAGCCCGCGCGCCACATCTCCTACCGGGAGCTGTTGGAGCAAACCTCGCGGATGGCTAATGTGCTCAAGGGGTTGGGCGTGGGCAAAGGCGACCGCGTTGTCCTGTACCTGCCCATGATCCCAGAGGCCGCCTATGCAATGCTGGCCTGCGCGCGGATCGGCGCGGTGCATTCTATCGTCTTCGCGGGCTTTTCGCCCGATGCCTTGGGCGCACGGATCAACGGGTGTAACGCCAAGGTCGTGATCACCGCCGACGAAGCCCCCCGGGGCGGGCGGAAAACACCGCTCAAGACCAACACGGACAAAGCGTTGCTGCACGGCAATGACGGTGTGAAATGTCTGGTGGTCAAGCGCACAGGTGGCCAGACCACATGGATTGATGGTCGCGATTTCGACTACAACGCGTTGGCCGCTGAGGCCTCGACCTACTGCACCCCCGCTGAGATGAATGCCGAAGACCCGCTGTTCATCCTGTATACATCGGGCTCAACCGGTCAGCCAAAGGGTGTGGTGCATTCCTCCGGTGGGTATCTCGTGTTTGCGGCGATGACGCATCAATACACCTTCGATTACCATGATAATGACGTCTTTTGGTGCACCGCGGACGTAGGTTGGGTCACGGGCCATAGCTACATCGTGTACGGTCCCCTCGCGAATGGGGCGACGACCCTGATGTTCGAAGGCGTGCCGACCTATCCCGACGCGGGCCGGTTCTGGGCCGTGTGCGAAAAGCACAAAGTGAACCAGTTCTATACCGCGCCGACCGCGCTGCGCGCGTTGATGGGGCAGGGCAATGAATGGGTCGTGAAGTACGATCTGTCCTCGCTTAAACTGCTCGGAACAGTGGGCGAGCCGATCAACCCAGAGGCTTGGAATTGGTACAACGACGTGGTGGGCGGCGGGCGTTGCCCGATTGTCGACACGTGGTGGCAGACAGAAACCGGCGGCCACCTTCTGACGCCATTGCCCGGCGCGACGGCGACCAAACCCGGCTCGGCGACACGGCCATTCTTTGGGGTGCAGCCCGTGGTGTTGGAGCCGACAACCGGTGAAGAGATCACGGACACAGCCGCCGAGGGCGTGTTGTGCCTGCGCGACAGTTGGCCGGGTCAAATGCGCACCGTCTGGGGCGATCATGAGCGGTTCATGAAAACATACTTCTCGGACTACAAGGGTTACTACTTCACCGGTGATGGCTGCCGCCGCGACGCGGATGGGTACTACTGGATCACGGGCCGCGTGGATGACGTGATCAACGTGTCCGGCCACCGGATGGGCACCGCCGAAGTCGAAAGCGCGCTGGTTGCCCATGAAACCGTCGCAGAGGCCGCCGTGGTCGGCTATCCACACGACGTCAAAGGGCAGGGTATCTATGCCTATGTCACGTTGATGGCAGGGGTCGAGGCGACCGAAGAGCTGCGCAAAGAGCTGGAGAAATGGGTCCGGACCGAGATCGGCCCGATTGCGAAGCCCGATCTGATCCAGTGGGCGCCGGGCTTGCCCAAGACGCGCTCGGGCAAGATCATGCGCCGGATCCTGCGCAAGATCGCCGAAGATGATTTCGGCGCCTTGGGGGATACATCTACGCTGGCTGATCCGTCCGTTGTGGACGATCTGATCGAAAACCGCATGAACCGCGCGGCGACCGAATAGGTTTGATCTAAAGGAAAGCCCCGCCATTGGCGGGGCTTACATCTTTGAAATAATTTGGCCTCAGCGCGACCCTTGGGTGCTAAGATGCAAGGCCGCTCTTGGTCCGTGCCGACCATCCTCCAAGACGGCGCATTTGACAGGTTCAAAACCCCGTTGCTAACCTCACAAAACTTATGACCTAAATTTTTTAGTGGAGTTTTGTGATGCGTATTATTGCGTTTGTTTTACCTTTTGTTTTGCTTGGATGTGACGTGGCCGAGGAAATGGCCCCAAGCTCGACGCAGCTCTCGACATCAGCCGAGTTTGCGCCTCTTTTGGGCAAACGTCTGGAATTAAATGAAAACGATCATCTTGTTTTGAATGCCGATGGAAGTCTTTCGGGAGAATTCGGCGGTGCGGTGACGCGCGGCACATGGGTTGTTCGCGACGGTTTTTGGTGCCGTGAATTGAGCGCGGGGCCGCGCGGACCTTCCCCTGAGGATTGCCAGCTGTGGGCCCAAGAGGGCAGCTCCATTAACGTGACCCGAGATCAGGGGCGCGGCGGATCGTTTGTCTATGAAATCAGCTAGCGATGGCTGGGTCAGAGGGAAAATGGCCCTTTTGTGGCGCCATTTTCATTTGTGATTGCGCCGGGCCTTTGGCCCGTCGCGGTGGGCGCTGCGCGCCATTGAGTATTTTTAGAACAAAGGAGCCTTTTAGGCTTGGAGTGCGCGCAGGCGTTTGATGAGGCTTGAGGTGTCCCACCGGCCGCCGCCCATGTTTTGGACGTCTTTGTAGTATTGATCGATCATGGCCGTGCCCGGCAGCGGTGCGCCAATGTTGTTAGCCTCATCGAGGCAAATCCCGAGGTCTTTGCGCATCCAGTCGACGGCGAAGCCGAAATCGTAGGTGTCATCGAGCATGGTCGCGTGGCGGTTGAGCATTTGCCAGCTGCCCGCAGCGCCGCCCTTGATCACATCGACAACCGCGCGTCCGTCTAGGCCGGATTTTTCCGCAAATAGCATCGCCTCGGACAAGCCCTGGAGGAGGCCTGCGATTGCGATTTGGTTGACCATCTTGGTCAGCTGACCCGCGCCTGTTTCGCCCATGCGGGCACAGGCACCGGCATAGGCGTCGATGACCGGAGCGGCTTGGTCATAGGCGTCTTGGTCGCCCCCGCACATGACGCTGAGCACGCCGTTTTCGGCGCCGGCCTGTCCGCCGGAGACGGGCGCATCAATGAAGCTGATGCCGTGGTCTTTGGCCGCCGCGTACAGCGTGCGCGTGATATCGGCGGAGACTGTTGTGTGATCGACGAATACGGTGCCTGCAGCCATCGCTCCGAGTGCGCCATCCTCCCCTAGGCACACGCTGCGCAGGTCATCATCGTTGCCCACGCAGGACATCACAAAATCCGCGCCCTTTGCGGCCGCCGCCGGTGTTGTGGCCATCGCGCCACCATGTTCTGCGACCCAAGCCTCTGCCTTGGCAGTGGTGCGGTTGTAGACGGTGACGGTGTGCCCGGCCTTTACCAAATGCCCGGCCATCGGATACCCCATGACCCCCAAGCCCAGAAATGTGACGTTCGCCATGGTGTGCTCCCTTTGCAAATAGCGTTCCTAGCCGTTACGTAACGGGATGAGCGTGGCCGTCAACGGGGACAAGTATGGGCGAGGTGTTTCGGTGGACGGTGCGTGGCATTGGGGTCGTGTTTGCTTTGGCGGCTTTGGGGCTGTTTTTGGGCTATCTTCTCGCGGCGCGGTCGCTGCCTGAGTACGATAAGCGGCTGCGTGTTGCGGGGCTTGAGGCACGGGTCGAGATCGTGCGCAACACCCACAACGTGCCTCACATTTTGGGCGAAACCTCTGAGGCTAGTTATTTTGGCTTGGGCTATGTGCACGCGCAGGACCGGCTGTGGCAGATGATGGTAATGCGGCGCACGGCGCAGGGCCGTCTGTCTGAGCTGTTTGGCGCCGAAACTCTGCGCACGGATGAATTGCTGCGGCGGTTGGACCTGTATGGTGCGGCCAGCCGTGCGATCCCCGCGCAGGACCCTGAAACGATGGCTATGCTGGAGGCCTATGCCGCCGGGGTGAATGCCCGTATCCAACAGGTCAACGATGAGGCCTTGGGCCGTGGCGCGCCGGAATATTTTCTGTTTCCGCCACAAATCGCGCCGTGGCGGCCGACCGATAGCCTTGCCGTCCTCAAGATCATGGCCCTGCAATTGGCCGGACACATGGAGGAGGAGATCGCGCGCGCCCGCGCCGGCCTCGTACTGCCGGCGGAGCGGTTGGTGGATCTGCATCCGGATGCGCCGGGGGGCGGGCGGGCTGTCCTGCCGGAGATTAGCACATTGTTCCCCACGCTTGAGCCGACGCAAATCGCCCGCTCGGACCGGCCCGCCTTGTGGCCCGCACCTTCGCGCAACATGGCGGGAGCCTCTAACGCTTGGGCGGCCACTCCCGCCCGCGCGGCCAAAGGGGGCACGCTGCTGGCCAATGACCCCCACCTTGGGCTGAGCGCGCCGTCCATCTGGTATCTTGCACGGCTTGAGTTGGCGACGGGCGGCGTGATCGGTGGCACCGTGCCGGGGATGCCGCTGGTTCTGGTCGGCCGCTCGGACCAGATCGGCTGGGGCCTGACCTCGGCCTATCTTGATGACCAAGACGTGTTCATCGAACGCCTGAACCCCGACAACCCGTTCCAATATCGCACCCCCGACGGCTGGAAAGATTTCGAGGTCCGGGAGAGTATTATTCAGGTCAAGGATGCGGACCCTGTGACCATCACCCTGCGCTGGACCGACAATGGCCCGGTCCTGACGCGTGGGCAGTTCGATCTGGGCAGTGTCACCCCGCAGGGGCACGTTGCGGCCTTGGGTTGGACCGCACTTGCCGATGCCGACACCTCAATGCGCGGCGCGCGCGAAATCATGGCTGCCAACACGATTGATCAGGCACTTGAGGCGGGCCGCTACCACGTGGCACCGGCGCAAAACCTGACGGTCGTCGACGGCCGCCGCGTGGCAATGCAGATCATCGGGCACCAGCCCCAGCGTGACATCAACCACCAAAGCCAAGGGCGCATCCCCGCCCCCGGGTGGGAGCCGCGCAACCGCTGGCAGGGCACTATGCCCTACGCGATGAACCCTCGTTTTGTGGACCCCGCAGGCGGCATCGTGGGCAACACCAACAATAAAACCGTAGATCAGCCCTTTCCCCGCCACATCAGCCACTGGTGGGGCGACACCCAACGCGTCCAACGCTGGGAACGGTTGATGCAGGCACGCGTCGCCCATACCCGCGAAAGCTTTATCGAAGCGCAACTAGACCCCGTCAGTATCTCGGCTCGTGCACTTTTGCCGCTGATCGGGCGGGACCTTTGGTTCACCGGTGAGGCCGCCGCCGCCGACACCCCCGAACGCACGCGCCACGATGCCCTGACGCTTTTGGCGGCATGGAATGGTGAGATGTCCGAACATCTGCCCGAGCCGCTGATTTATGCCGCATGGGTGCGCCACCTTCAGGATCGCCTGATCCGCGATGAACTGGGCCCCTTGGCCGACGATTACACCCATGTTGAACCTTTGTTCATCGAGCGGGTCTACCGCAACGCCCAAGGGGCGGCGGCGTGGTGCGATGTGATCCAATCCACCCCCCTTGAGACCTGCGCAGACATGGCGCGGATTTCGCTGGATGAGGCGCTGATCTGGCTGACGGAACGCTATGGTCGCACGCCCGCCAGTTGGCGCTGGGGCGACGCCCATGAGGCCCGTCATGATCACCCCGTGTTGGGCGAGGTGCCGGGCCTGTCGCTGGTGGTGAACATTCGTCAATCAACCTCGGGCGGGGACAATACGCTGATGCGCGGGCTGACCTCTGGTGAGGACCCCGATCCGTTCACGAACGTCCATGCCGGGGCCTATCGCGGGGTCTATGACTTTTCGGATCCTGAAAGCTCTGTCTTTATCATCTCAACCGGGCAAAGCGGGCATCCGCTGTCGCGGCACTACGATGATCTGGGTGAGCTGTGGCGGCGCGGCGAATACATCCCGATGACGCTAGATCCCGCCTTGGCGCGGGCGGGCGCGGTGGGCGTTACGGTGCTTGAGCCTGCGCGCTAGGCCGCGCCAAGGCATTAGCGGCGGGCGGGGCCGTGGCCACAAGATATGGCGCTCACCATCGGTATCTCGTGGTTAACAAATCACTAATATAGTGTGAAAATCGTTAATTATAAGTAAGTTAGCATGACCCATTGTTGCGCGCTCGCAACAATGGGTCATAGGTGCAGACCTAAGCTCTGTCGCGGGGTCAGACCCTAGCCGCGGTTCAAAATCCGCGCGACTTCAGGGGCGAAATAGGTCAGGACCCCATCACATCCCGCGCGGCGAAACGCCATGAGGCTTTCCAACATCACCCGCTCTCCATCGATCCAACCGTTGGCGGCAGCGGCCTTGATCATCGCGTATTCCCCCGACACCTGATAGGCATAGGTGGGCGCGCCAAAGGTGTCTTTGGCCTCACGGCAGATGTCCAGATAGGGCATGCCGGGTTTGACCATGACCATATCGGCCCCTTCGCTCAGATCACGCTCAATTAAGCGCATCGCCTCGCGCCGGTTGAGGGGGTCCATCTGATAGGTTTTCTTATCGCCCGTCAGCGCGCCCGAGGCTCCGACCGCATCGCGGAACGGACCGTAAAAGGCAGACGCGTATTTCGCGGCATAGGACATGATAGTAACGTTCTTGTGGCCATTGGTTTCAAGCGCTTGGCGCAACGCACCAATGCGGCCGTCCATCATGTCGGAGGGACCAAGGATATCGGCACCTGCCTCCGCTTGGGCCATGCCCATCTTGACCAACGCCTCAACGCTTTCGTCGTTGACGACCTCACCGTTGACCACAATCCCGTCGTGACCGTGGGTGTTGTAGGGGTCCAGCGCGATGTCCGTCATGATCGCGATTTCCGGCACGGCGGCCTTGATCGCGCGGGTGGCGCGGTTTGATAGGTTGTCGGGGTTCCACGCTTCTTCGCAGCCGGGCGTTTTCAGCGCAGGGTCCGTGTAGGGGAACAGGCAAATCGCGGGGATCCCAAGGTCAGCGGCTTGCCGTGCGGCCTCAACCAACAGATCCACCGAAAGCCTCTCAACCCCCGGCATCGAGGGGATAGGCTGGCGTGTGTTTTCACCGTCGCACACAAAAATGGGCCAGATCAGATCATCCACCGAAAGCCGATCCTCCCGCACCAGCGCCCGAAGGGCAGGGGTTGCACGGGTCCGGCGCAGTCGCGTGCCGGGAAAGGGGCTCTGGGTCGGGCGCATCGCGTCCTCCTGGAATAATGTGTCAGGTTTGAGTGACACGAAATCGCCATCGGCTGCAAGGCCCGCAAATGTCCTATCGGGTTGCAAATTTGCCCCCCGCGCGCCAAAGAAAAGCCATTCCCCACCCGCAGAAGGCACGCAGTGGATTTTTTCTGGCTCAATACGGCCTTCGAGGTCATCGACATGCGCTCGTTCTCGAACCTTTGGTTCTGGATCGCGCTGGCGGTGTTGTGGTCGACGGCGGCGCACTGGGTGATCGGCGTGCCCTTCGATATGGTCCAACGTGCCAACCGGGGCCAAGACGCGGCCCTGCGCGATGTTGAGACGCTGGCCAACATGCATGCGCGTCGCTTGATCCATATCTTTGATGTCTCCGGTATCTGGGCCACAGGGTTCATCTTTTTCGCACTGGCCGCCCTTGCGTCGCTGGGCTTTGTCTACGGACTTGAGTTCGCGCAGGCGGTGTTTTTGCTGGGCTTTCCGATGTCGATCGTTTGGGGGCTGTCGCTGCATTCAGCCCGGGCCATTCCCGGCATGGAGGTGGGCGCGCTGCTGGAACATCTGCGTTGGCACCGGGTCAAAGTGCAGATGGTCGGGGTTGTGTCGATCTTTGCCACGTCCATGTGGGGCATGTACGTAAACATGAGCGTGAACGTGCTGGGCGGTTGACAGCGGCGCTTATCCCGTTACCTCCCACGGCCATGGCTTCTTCCAATCACATCACCGCCTCTGGCGCTCCCGAAGGCTTTGACGCGAGCGTTTTGCTGCGCGAGCTGGAAAACGGCATGGTCCTGCACCTTGCCCGCGACGACAAACGGATGGAGGCGATGGCCGCCGCCCTGCGCTTTTTCGCGCCCAAGGTGCCTGTGTTGCGCCTTCCGGGGTGGGATTGTCTGCCCTATGATCGGGTCTCGCCCAACCCCGAGATCAGCGCCGAGCGGATGGCCACGCTGACCCTGCTTGCGCACGGGTTTTCGGAAAAGGTGATCGTGCTGTCCACGCTGAACGCCGCGACCCAACGGGTGCCCGCGCGTGAGGTTTTGCGCGGGGCGGGCTTTGCCGCGCGCCTCAACCAACGGTTGGATGAAAAGGCCCTGCGCGATTATCTGGTGCGCAACGGGTTTTCCCAGACCTCAACCGTGATGGAGCCGGGCGATTACGCGTTCCGGGGCGGCATCATCGACATTTGGCCCGCTGGTGAGCCCGCGCCGGTTCGGCTGGACCTCTTTGGTGACACGCTCGACGGGTTGCGCCGCTTTGATCCGCAGAGCCAGCGCACGACCGAACAGCTCAAGGGGATTGAGTTGGCCCCGGTGTCCGAGGTCATCCTTGATGGCCCCGCGATCACCCGCTTTCGGCAGACCTACCGCATTGAGTTCGGGGCCGCGGGCACGGACGATCCGCTGTATGAGGCCGTCAGCGCGGGCCGCAAACATGCCGGGATCGAACACTGGTTGCCGTTTTTCCATGAAACATTGGAAACGCTTTTTGATTACATGCCAACGGCTTCGGTCGTGGTGGACCCTGATGCCGACGCCCTGCGCGCGGACCGTTGGACCAGCCTGACCGACATGTACGACAACCGCCACGAGGCGATGACAGCAAAGGGGCGCGTGGATACTGTCTACAAGCCGTGCCCCCCCGATTTGCTCTATCTGGATGACGCCGCATGGGGTGCCGCGCTGGCCCCCCGCCGCGTCGTGAACATGAGCACATTTTCCCAGCCCACCGGGCCGGGTGTGATTGATCTGGGCGCGCGTCAGGGCCGCAATTTTGCGCCCGAACGGCAGCAGGCTGAGCTGAGCCTGTTCACCGCGCTCAAGTCCCACGTGCAGGCCGTGCGCGCCGATAAGGCCGTGGTGATCGCCAGTTATTCGGGCGGCGCGCGGGAGCGTTTGCAAGGCCTGTTGCTTGATGAGGAACTGACGGACGTCAAGCTGATCAAGAACCGCTCTGAGGTGGCGAAAGGCGAGGTCGGTCTGACGATTTGGCCGCTGGATGAGGGATTTGAGGCTTCGGACATCGTTGTGATTTCCGAACAAGACGTCTTGGGGGAGCGTTTGGTGCGCGGCCCCAAGAAAAAGCGCCGGGCTGAGAATTATCTGACCGAAGCGCAAAGCTTGTCGCCACAAGATCTGGTAGTCCATGTGGATCACGGCGTGGGTCGCTACCTAGGGCTAGAGACCGTCAGAGCGGCGGGTGCTCCCCATGAATGCCTCACGCTGGAGTACGCAGGCGGGGACCGGCTGTTCCTGCCGGTTGAGAATATCGAACTTCTGAGCCGTTATGGTCAGTCGGAGGGGATGCTCGACAAGCTGGGCGGCGGAGCGTGGCAGGCGCGCAAGGCCAAGCTGAAAGAACGCATTCGTCAGGTGGCCGAACGGCTGATGCGGATCG
This sequence comes from Thalassobacter stenotrophicus, assembly GCF_001458315.1. GTDB lineage: Bacteria > Pseudomonadota > Alphaproteobacteria > Rhodobacterales > Rhodobacteraceae > Thalassobacter > Thalassobacter stenotrophicus. The sequence goes on from NZ_CYRX01000033.1 coordinate 628,315, forward strand.
CAGCCGAGCGCGCGCTGCGCCGTGCGCCCGCGTTGATCGCGCCGCATGATATGTACGAAACTTTTGCCGCGCGTTTCCCCTACACTGAAACCGACGATCAGATGTCGGCGATTGATGACGTCGTGTCTGACCTCGGCTCTGGCCGGCCGATGGACCGGCTGGTCGTGGGGGATGTGGGCTTTGGCAAGACCGAGGTCGCGATGCGCGCGGCCTTTGTGGCAGCCTCTGCGGGCAAACAGGTGGCCGTGATCGCACCCACGACGCTGCTTGCGCGCCAACACGCCGCGAGCTTTGCGGAACGGTTCCGCGGGACCGCCCTGACGGTGAGGCAATTGTCCCGCTTTGTGACCAACAAAGAGGCCGCGGCGACCCGTGCGGGCATTGCGGACGGGTCCGTGGATATTGCCATCGGCACCCATGCGCTTTTGGCCAAAACGGTCAAGTTTCAGGACCTTGGCCTGTTGGTCATTGATGAGGAACAGCATTTCGGCGTCACCCACAAAGAGCGGCTCAAAGAGATGCGTTCGGATGTGCATGTTCTGACGCTGTCGGCCACGCCGATCCCGCGCACGCTGCAAATGTCGCTGTCTGGGGTGCGGGACCTGAGCGTGATTGGCACGCCGCCGGTGGACCGGCTTGCGATCCGCACCTACGTCAGCGCGTTTGACACTGTGACCCTGCGTGAGGCGCTGTTGCGCGAACACTATCGCGGCGGGCAGAGTTTCGTGGTTGTGCCGCGCATTTCGGACCTGTCCGAGATGGAGGAATTCCTGCGCAATCAGGTGCCAGAGGTGACCTATGCGCTGGCCCACGGCCAATTGGCGGCAGGCGATCTGGATGACCGGATGAACGCGTTTTACGACGGTAAGTATGACGTCCTTCTGGCCACGACGATTGTGGAATCGGGTATTGATATCCCGACGGCCAACACGATGATCATCCACCGCGCGGATATGTTTGGCCTGAGCCAGCTCTATCAAATTCGCGGTCGGGTGGGGCGGTCCAAGACGCGTGCCTATGCCTATCTGACGACGAAACCGCGTACGAAGCTAACGCCCACGGCGCAAAAGCGGCTCAAGGTTTTGGGCTCTCTTGATGCGCTGGGTGCGGGTTTTAACATCGCCTCGCAGGATCTTGATATTCGCGGCTCTGGCAACATCATCGGTGAGGAGCAATCGGGCCACATGCGTGAGGTCGGCCATGAGCTGTACCAATCCATGCTGGAGGAAACGATTGCCAAGTTGAAGGCCGGTGAGGCGGGCTTGGTTGAGACGGATGACCAATGGGCGCCGCAGATCAACCTAGGGGTGCCCGTGTTGATCCCCGAGGATTACGTGCCCGATTTGGACGTGCGGCTGGGCTTGTATCGCAGGCTCTCAACGCTGGCGAGCAAGGTCGAGTTGGAGGGCTTTGCGGCTGAGTTGATTGACCGGTTCGGCCCCCTCCCGCGGGAAGTCACGTTGCTGACGCGGATCGTGCGGATCAAGGCGATGTGCAAGAAGGCGGGTATTGCCAAGCTGAACGTCGGGGCCAAGGGCGCCACGATTGAGTTTTATAACAACAAATACGCCAATCCCGCAGGGTTGGTGGCGTTTGTTCACGGGCAAAATGGCCGGGCCAAGATCAAGGATACCAAGATCGTGGTGCAACAGGATTGGCCGTCTGAGGGTGACCGCGTGAAGGGGGCATTTGCCTTGGCTAAGGACTTGGCACTGAACGCGCGGGCCTCTGCGGCTTAGCGGTTTGGGCGCGGGAGTGAGGCCAGAACGCTCTGGAGCTTGACGCCCGCGCGGGCGGCATATCCGCTGCGGATTTTGCCGCCCTGCGCGAGCCGCATCACCGCGACCTCGGGCGGGCAGGCTAGCCCCGTTTCGGCGTCGTAATAGCGCGGATAGGCGATCAAGGTGGCGTGTACGAATTGCAGCAGGGTCGGGCGGGCTTGGCGGCGCGCGGGGATGGTGCCCAAGTCGCGGGTCAGCCCCCAGCCCGCATAGAACGGCGCCCCAAGCGTCGTGACAGGCACGCCGCGCAACAGGGCCTCAAACCCGAGGGTTGAGGTCATGGTCCACACCTCATCCGCGATTTTCAACAGCGCGAGGGGGTCTGCCTCGCTTGCGATGAAATCGGCCTCAGTCGCGGGGATTTGACCGTTGCGCAGGCCGGTTTCCACGTCCGGGTGGGGTTTGTAGATGATCCATGCATCGGGGTTTTCGCGCCGCGAGGCGGCCAGAAGGGCGGCGTTATCCGCGACGCGGTCCGTGCCCGTCAGGATGGAGGCATCATCCGCCACTTGCCCCGGTACAAGGATCACCCGCGCGCCTTTGGGCGGGGTGGGGGCGGCGGCGCGCCCGGTGAGGTTATATTTCGTCACCCCAAGTTTCAGGAGCGCATCTACCAAGCGTTTGGCGCGCACCTGATCGGCCGCGCTTAGGCTTGCGGATTGGGTGATCAGCCCTTCAAGGTCCGAAGCGCTGCGCGGGTCGTAATAGATGCCCGCGTGATCCAGCACGAGGCTGAGCGGCGGCGTCATCGCAGCCCCCAACCCGCGCGAGCGAAGAAAGCCGTCCTCCACTTGGATCAGCGGTTGATTGTGATTGGCACTGGTGGCGCGCAGTTCCGGCGTGATCGCGCGGCTCCAGACCAGCACGGGGCGGTCCGGTGCGCGCAGGGTCTCCGTAAATGTCATGCGCATGGGGCGGCCAAACATCTCCTGAAAGGCGGCGCGTTTCCAAAATCGCATGCCGGTCCCGATGTATCCCTGCCGGTCCTCGCGCCACGCGCGGGCCTGCGCCTCAAGGATTTCGAGGATATCCTCCAGCTCGCACAGGGTGTCGGTGAAGGGGCTGTACCACTTGGGGTATATTAGCATTGCGCCCGCAAACAGCTGCGCCTTGGTCAGGGTGCGACGGCGGCGATCAATCGGGTTGCGGTCCGCCGTCAGGCCCCAGCCCGCATAGAACGGTTGGCCAAACACCTGCGGTTTGTGGCCCGCAAGGATTGCTTCAAAGCCCATGTGGCTCGACACGGTATAGACCGCGATCGCCCCGTCCAGCAGGGCCCAAGGCGAAAGGGCGCGGTCCTCAAGCGTGATGTTGCGGTTCGTATCAGATTTGGTGAAATGGCCGGTGCCTGCGTGCGCTTTGGGGTGGGATTTGATGATGATCCGGGTGTGGGGGTGTTCGGTCTGGGCAAAGACCAACATCTCCCGAAAGGTGGCGGCGGAGGCGTTGCCATAGGTGATGGCCGGGTCATCGCGGGGCTGGTCGATGACCAACACATAGCCGGGTTTTGGCGGCTCTAGCGCGGGGTCCACGGCGGCGAACTTGGTGATATGCGTGCGGCGCATCCGGTCCATTGCGTTGTTTGCACGGGCCAGTAGGGGGGCATCGTCGAACGGGTGCCGCGCCAGCAGGTTTTCGAGGTCCGTTGGGCGGCGCGCGTCATAGTGGCTGCCGCGATGATCGACGCACAGGCCGATGGGCGGCGTGCCGTGATCCGTGGGATGCAGGCCGCACAAAAAACCATCGTCCAAGCGGGTGATCGGCAGGGTGTTGCGGGCGGCTGCGGCCTCGGCCCGCTGGGTGTGTGGGCCGTGCCCATAAGCGGCCACCGTGTCGCCGCCCCGTGCGGTTGGGCCAAAGACCAGATCAATCCCGGCCAATTGCAGGATCCGCCGCACCCTGCGGTCGGTTGCAAAGCGGGTGTTATAGAAACGCGCCCGAAGGGACCCCTCGGGCGCGGTGGAAGAAGACATGTCTGGTCGCGGTCCCAAGGGGCGCTTAGCCGCCTTCGACCAGCTGGCTGACCGCGCCGACATTGCCAAGCGACCCTGTGAGCGAGGAGATTGTCTTGCTCCAGGTCACAAACGGGGCCTCGGTCACATAGACGGTATCGCCATCCCGCACGACGAAATCACGGGCGATGAACACGCCGTTCGGCTCCGTCAGGTCGAGCACATAGGCAAAGCGCTGGGTGCCGATCAGATCATCGCGGTCCAACACCTGACGGGCGATGAACTCTGGCTCATTACGGAAAACGAACACGCCGGTGGGGTCGGCCAGACTGCTGTTTAAACCGCCGACCTGTGCGATGGCCTCAATCGCCGAAAGCGTTTGGCTTTCAAAGGCGAGGCGGCTTTGCGCGCCGGTTGCGCCAAGGGCCGTGAAGGAGCGGCTGTCCTCTTCGACCAGAATGCGGTCATCATTGCGCAGGGCAATGTCGAGGCGCGGTTGTTTATAGAGATCCAGCAGCCAGACTTTTTCCGTCGCATTGCCGCGCACCAGCGTGACTTGTGCAATCTCGGGCACCGCGCTGACGCCGCCCGCTGTGGCCAGCATCGAGGTCAGCATCCGGTTGGAGCGTTCGATTGGATAGACCCCCTGCGCGCCGACGTTGCCCAGCACGCTGACCGTGGCACCATCGCCCGCAAGGCGACGCACGACGACTTGAGGGTCGGGGGTTTGCGCATCCAGCCGTTCGGTGATGATTTCGCGCAGGCGGTTGGGGGAATTGCCCGCCGCCCGGATGCGCCCAGCGTAGGGCACAAAGATAAAGCCCGCGCCGTCTACTTGAACCTCATTGATGACGGAGGCGTTCTGACCCGCACTCGCGAGCAAGCCGTCCTCAACGTTTTCGTAGATCGTCAGGCCCAGCGTGTCGCCGGGGCGGATCGTGTCCGCGCCAACGGGGGCTGCATTGATCAGTTCCTCCGAAAAGCCCAGTGCGGGCACAATGCCCGTGGCCCGCGTCACGCGGTCATTGACGGATACGATGAACGCATCCCCCTGTTCGAGGACAGAACCTGAAAAGATTTGGCGTTTGCTTGGCCCACCGCGTGGCAACCCGCAGGCCGCCACCAAAGACGCAATCAACACCAGGACGATAATCTTCGCCCCCCGGGGTGCCGTGGTAATCAAAAGAATGGGCTCCTAGCTGCCGAAGTGCCTCAGTTTTATATTTTGGAAAAGCGTACCCCGTGTGGGCGTGTATTTCTAGTTTTTCATGGGGCTTTGCGCGTCGCGTAGACGAAATTTCGCCGAGTGTGGCATTTATTTCACAAGGTTTCGGGAAGGGCGCGCGCGTTTGGCGGTGCCGCAATGTGCCCGCAGGCTTGTCTTGGCAGGTGGTTAGGGCTACCTCGCGGTGAGCAACAGGAGGCCTTTATGTTCACAGGTATCATCACCGATGTTGGAACGATCCGCACGCTAGAGCGGCGCGGCGATCTGCGGGCGCGGATTGGCACGGCCTACGACCCTGAGGGGATCGACCTTGGGGCCTCGATTGCCTGTGACGGTTGCTGCCTGACGGTTGTGGACCGGGGGCGCGATGATCAAGGCGCGTGGTTTGACGTGGATATTTCGGCCGAAAGTGTCTCCAAGACCGCGATTTCCGATTGGGCCGAGGGGCGCGGCGTGAACCTTGAGCGCGCGCTGAAGGTCGGTGACGAACTGGGCGGGCACATTGTGTCGGGCCATGTGGACGGTGTCGCGCATATCACGGCCATGCAGGATGAGGGTGATAGCACACGCTATACCTTTGAGGTGCCTGAGGCGCTGGCGCGGTTCATCGCGCCCAAGGGGTCTGTTGCGCTTGATGGGACGTCGTTGACCGTGAATGAGGTTGGCCGCACGCATTTCGGGGTGAACTTGATCCCGCACACCAAAACCGTGACCACATGGGGCGCGGCCAAGGTGGGCGACAAGGTTAACCTTGAGATCGACACGCTCGCCCGTTACGTCGCCCGTCTGCAAGACTGGGCGTAGGTTCGCGCGCCCCTTTGGCGGGAGCGTATCTGCTCACTTTTCCCAACAGCCGTCGCGGCACGGCTGGTCACGCGGGCGCGGGCAGGGTATGTGCCTGCGCAACGATATCAGGAGAGACCCATGTCAGATCCATTGCCCTTTGAGGCACCCGGCCCCGTTGAAGCCGCAAATTCCGATGTGATTTCCCCCATTGAGGAGATCATCGAAGACGCGCGCAACGGTCGTATGTTTATCCTTGTGGACCATGAGGACCGTGAAAACGAAGGCGATCTGGTGATCCCTGCGCAAATGGCGACGCCGGATGCGATCAACTTTATGGCGACCCATGGGCGTGGCCTGATTTGTCTGACGCTACCCACCGAGCGGATCGACGCGCTGGGCCTGCCGTTGATGGCCACGCAAAACTCTAGCCGTCACGAGACCGCGTTTACCGTGTCGATTGAGGCGCGTGAGGGCGTGACGACCGGCATCTCTGCCCATGATCGGGCGCGCACGGTGGCTGTGGCGATTGACGCGGGCAAAACTGCGGCGGACATCGCGACGCCGGGCCACGTGTTTCCGCTGCGCGCGCGCGACGGTGGTGTGTTGGTCCGCGCGGGCCACACTGAGGCCGCGACGGATATCTCGCGGTTGGCGGGGCTGAACCCTTCGGGCGTGATCTGTGAGATCATGAAAGAGGACGGGTCTATGGCTCGTTTGCCCGACCTGATTTCCTTCGCGCAGCGCCACGGTCTCAAGATCGGGACGATCAGTGATCTGATCTCGTATCGGCGGCGGCACGACAATCTGGTGAACCAAACGGCGTCCCGTCCGGTCACATCTGCCCATGGGGGCGATTGGCTTTTGCGGATATTTACCGACGAAACTGAGGGCGCAGAGCACGTTGTCTTGACGAAAGGCGACATTTCCACGCCTGAGCCGGTTTTGGTACGCATGCATGCGCTCAATCCTGTTGAGGACGTTTTGGGCATCGGTGAGAGCGACCTTTCGCGCGCTATGGACGTGATTGCGGACGCGGATCGCGGCGTTGTCGTGCTGTTGCGTGATACGGCGATGAAGCTGGACACTGAGGGCAAAGCCTCGCCGCAGAAATTGCGGCAATACGGGCTGGGCGCGCAGATCCTTGCCGCACTTGGGATCTCGCAGATGATCCTTGTGACCAACTCGGGCGCACCCAAGGTTGTCGGCCTTGAGGCGTACGGCTTGGCTATCACCGGCACCCACCCCATCCCGCAGGAGTAGACCATGGCCAGCGCTGAGCAGCATTATTCCCCACCCCGTCCAACCTTTGATGCGCCTGTTAAGGTTTTGGTCGTGGTTGCGCCGTATTACAAAGACATCGCTGACAACCTGTTGGCGGGCGCGACTGCGGAGCTAGAAGTCGCAGGCGCAAGTTATGAGGTGGTTGAAGTGCCCGGCGCGCTAGAGGTTCCCACAGCGATTGGTATTGCCCATCGGCAGTCGAATTTCGACGGCTATGTCGGCTTGGGCTGTGTCATCCGGGGTGAGACAACGCACTACGATACGGTCTGCAATGACAGCTCGCGCGGGATCACGATGCTGGGCCTTTCGGGGGCTTGTATCGGCAATGGTATCCTTACCGTTGAGAACCGCAAACAGGCTGAGGTCCGTGCTGATCCTAAGGATCAAAATAAAGGTGGTGGTGCGGCTGCAGCGGCGCTGCATTTGGTTGCGCTGACACGGAAATTCGCTAAACCGCCCTCTGGTGTGGGCTTCAAGCCCGCAGGCACCGTCTTGATGGCGGAAACGACCAAAGGGCCAACAACTGCATGACGACTTCTTCAGATACCCGGGCGCTGAAAAAGCAGATGAAATCTGCCGCGCGCCTTTTTGCCGTTCAGGCGCTATTCCAAATGGAAGCCGCAGGGCAGACCGTGGACAAGGTCCGCGTGGAGTTTGAAGATCACCGGTTTGGGGCCGACTACGACATCGGTGAGATGGCCGATGGCGATTTGGACACGTTCCGTGACCTGTTGGAAGGCGCGGTTGAGCGTCAGGCCAAGATCGACCAAATGACCGACCGTGCGTTGGTGGCCAAGTGGCCGATTGACCGGATAGACCCCACGCTGCGGGCCTTGTTCCGGGCTGCGGGTGCGGAATTGATCGGTGCAAAAACACCGCCCAAGGTCGTGATCGTTGAATTCGTCGACGTTGCGCGCGCGTTTTTCCCCGAAGGCAAAGAGCCTAAGTTCGTGAACGCGGTGCTGGATCACATGGCCCGCGAAGCCCGGCCAGAGGCGTTTTCCTAAGCGAACGCCGGTATTTTCGGCCTAAACGGGTTGTTTTGGCGAAAATCACGCACAGTTAACCATTCAAGGGGCGTTTACGTGTATCATCGCGGTGACGCCCGCAAGAACGGAGACTGCACATGCCACACCATATTCGATTTCTTTTAAAACACGCGGCCATTGGGGCTGTTGCTGGGGTGGCTTTTGTCGGTCTGCTGTTGGCGTTTGATGTCGTGGGTCTGCGGCATCTGGTTTTGAACACCAGCGAAGGGTTTATCGCGCTTGCGGTGATGACGATGTTGTTCGTGATCACCTTCGGCTCGGTTCAGATGGGCCGCGCAATTATGTCCCTTGGTCGGGATGATCGCAGGGGCGGTGGGCGGCCCCAGGCTGAGGCGCTTATCCCTATCCCGGTTGAGACGGCGCAGCGTCAGGCGCATCCTCGGCGTCGGTGATATCTTCACCGGTTTCGTGCCGCAGGAGTGCTGTTTCGAGGTCTTTGTTCAGATCGCGCGCGCGGGCTACGTAGGCGTCATTTTCGGCCAGCGGTAGGTCGGGGTTCCACAGCTTTGCCAGTTCCAGTAGCGCGTGGCGATCGTGTTTAAAGAACGCCTGTTCGGCTTCATTTGCCTCATATTCCGTGTAGCCCATGTTTTCTAACACGTAGCGGCCTGCCCGGAGGGAGCTATCGAACATCTCTCGGACGATGTCATCGGCACCCGCGCGGTAGAGAGCATATGTGTGCACGCGGTCGTATGCGCGGGCGACGATGTGCAGATCCGGGCGTTCGCGGCGGGCATATTCCACCAGTTTGATTGCCTCTTTCGGGTCATCCATCGCAACGACCAAAACCTTTGCCTGCTCAAATCCGGCGGCGTGCAACAGCTCGGGGCGCGTGGGGTCTCCAAAGAACCCTTTGACCCCAAAACGGCGCATCAGCTGGATGGTCGATAGGTCATTGTCCAACACCACGGTGCGCACCTGCGCCATCTGCATCATACGGTTCACAACCTGACCAAACCGCCCGATGCCGGCGATGATCACGGGCTGTTTTTCATCAATGTCGTCGTGGGGCGTAGTAGGCGTTGGGTCCACAAGGCTTTTTGAGACGTGTTCATAGACGATGAACAGAACGGGCGTGAGCAGCATCGAAAACGCGATCACCAGCAGGAGGGCTTGGCCCAGTTCTGCGGGGACCGCGTTTTGCTGCACTGAAAATGAGGTGAGCACGAAGCCGAATTCCCCGGCTTGGGCCAGTGACAGTGCGAAAAGTAACCTGTCTTTGCGGGGCAAGCGCGCGGCCATGGCCAAGCCATAAAGGATCAACCCTTTGACCGTGATCAGCCCGAATGTGAGGCCAATGATTGTCACGGGTGCCGACATAAAGACGCCAAAGTTGATGCCCGCACCGACCGTGATGAAGAATAGGCCCAGTAGGAGGCCTTTGAACGGTTCAATATCGGCCTCTAGCTCATGGCGGAATTCGGAGTTTGCCAAGACGACGCCCGCAAGGAACGTACCCAGCGCGGGCGATAGCCCGACCGTTAGCATCAGGGCCGCGACCCCGACGACGAACAACAGCGAGACCGCCGTGTACATTTCGCGCAACTTGGCCATGTGGATGAACCGAAAGATCGGGCGCGTCAGGTAGTGGCCGCCCAGCACAACAGCGACCACGGCCCCGATTGTGACAAGCGTCACACCCCACGCGGGCAAGCTGTCGATCAGGTGCATCACCGGGCCTTCGTCACCGTGGCCGCCGCCGTGATCACCGCTGGCCGCGTTGTGCAAACCGGGCAAGGCGAGCAGGGGAATAAAGGCCAGCATTGGGATGACCGCGATGTCTTGGGCCAGCAAAACCGTAAAGCCGGAGCGGCCCCCGGTTGTCCGCATCAACCCTTTTTCTGTGAACGTTTGCAGGACGATAGCGGTGGATGACAGGGCGAAGATCATCCCGATCGACAAGGCGACGCTCCATTCCAGGTCAAGTGCCATGGCGGCCGCCGTGACGACCCCCATCGTGATCGATATCTGTAGCCCGCCAAGGCCCGCAAGCCGCGCGCGCATCCCCCATAGGGCCCGCGGATCAAGCTCCAGCCCGATGAGGAATAGCATCATCACAACACCGAATTCCGCGATGTGTTGCAGGTCTTGGGTTTCGGCGCCGACAATGCCCAGAACCGGGCCAATGATGATCCCGGCCAGCAGATAGCCCAGCACGGACCCCAGCCCGAACCGAACACAAATCGGCACTGCGATCACGGCCGCAAGCAGGTAGATAACGGCGTCCGCAAGTATGCCCTGCATGAAAAATCCTCAGTCGTTCTTGGCCCTTAGGCAGAAAAGAGCGCGGTCACTTTTGGGGTGAGACGCATTCATATTGAGGCTAGTCCGCTTCGCCCTGCGCCGTCCAGCGCCATGTTGCAGGTGCAGAAAGGTTAATCGGTGTAGAGCGTGGCGTAGTGGTCGCGCAGGACGCGGCGTTGGATTTTGCCGGTCGCGGTCATTGGCAGGGCGTCTAGGATGATGACCCGCCGCGGTGCTAGATGCGGGGAAAGTCGGGACTTTACGTGGGCGATGAGGGTGGCCTCGATGTCTCGTGCGTCGGTGGGGCAGGTGATGAAGGCGGTCACGGCCTCGGTGCGGGCCGGGTCAGGCAGGCCGACCACGGCGGCCATCGTGACGTCGGGGTGTGCGGATAAGCAAGTCTCAATCTCGGACGGGCCGATGCGGTAGCCCGATGAGGTGATTACGTCATCATCGCGCGCGGCAAAGGTTACGTAGCCATCGTCGTCCATGACGCCGAGATCGCCGGTGTATAGCCATCCATCGCGCACCTTTTGGGCGGTTTTTTCGGGTAGGTTCCAGTAGTTCAGGAATTGGCAGGGGTTTGGTGTGCGGATGCAAATCTCACCCACTGTGCCGTTCGGCAGCGCGCCCTCGGGCCCGCGGATTGAAACGTCAAACCCCGGAACTGCCCGCCCCATGGAGCCGGGTTTTTGCGGCATCGTTCCCGCGCAGGAAGCGAGCACGAGGTTACATTCCGTCTGGCCGTAGAATTCGTTGATCGCGACGCCTAATTCGCGTTTCGACCATTCGAGAAGGTCCGGGCCGAGCGCCTCACCGCCTGAGCCGATGGTGCGGATGTTCAGGTCCGTTGGTCGCGGGGCAGCGCGCATCAACTTGAGGGCTGTGGGCGGCAAGAACAAGTTGCGAATGCCTTCGTCTGCGATAAGAGCCCACGCGCGTTCGGCATCAAACTTTGCCATTCGCAACGCGACCAGCGGCACGCCGTGATACAGGCAGGGTAGGGCCATATCCATTAACCCGCCGATCCACGCCCAATCGGCGGGTGTCCAGCCTTTGTCGCCCGCTTGCGGGAACCCCTCGTGGTGGCACTCGACGCTGGGCATGTGGCCGATCAAAAATCGGTGCGCGTGCAGCACGCCCTTGGGGGCGCCGGTCGTGCCCGAAGTATAGATCATCACGGCAGGGTCTTCGGCAGAGGTCTGAACAGGGCTGGGAAGGGGCGCGTGTTCAAGAGCGTCCTCAAGGGACAGTGCGCCGGGTGCGGGTTCTGTCGTGATGATTGTGTGCAGTGCGGGCAGGTCCAGGCCCGCCAGTTTTTCAAGCTCGGCAGGATGGGTGATCAGGGCCGCGGCCCCGCTATCGCGCAACCGGTAGGCCAGTGCATCGGGGCCAAATAAAGTGAACAAAGGCAATGAGATGCCGCCCAACTTGTGGGTAGCGAAATGTGCGATCAGGGTGGCTGCGCATTGCGGTAGCAAGATGCCGAGCCGATCGCCACGCTCAAACCCGCGGGCGCGAAGAGCCCCGGCGAGCCGGTCTGAGGCGTCTTTGAGCGCGCGGTAGCTCCATTCGACGCGGCCCTGTGGCGTGTGTTCGATCAGTGCGATTTGATCGGGCGCAAGGGCGGCCCAGCGGTCGCAACACGCCTCGGCGATGTTGAATATATCGGGCACGTTCCAGACGAATGCCTCGCGCATCGCATCCCACGATTGCAGCGTCTGGATGGTGCGCGGGTTTGCGCGGCTCGCATCAGCCATTGATGGCCCTCGCACGTTTGAGTTGCGCTGCATTCCGTTTCCTCCCCTTTGACGCATGTTAACCTCTTGCAGGCTTTGCAACCTGCACATAGAGTTTCGCAATGAGCAACGTAGCCCCCCTGATCGACCCGTTCCAGCGCCCGATTTCGTATCTGCGCGTCTCTGTCACTGATCGCTGTGATTTCCGGTGTGTGTATTGCATGTCTGAACACATGACGTTCCTGCCGAAGAAGGAGCTTTTGACTCTCGAGGAGTTGGACCGCATGTGTTCGACGTTCATCGGACTTGGCGTTGAAAAGCTGCGGATTACTGGTGGTGAGCCGTTGGTGCGCAAGGGGATCATGACGTTTTTCAACCAGATGTCGCGGCATCTGGAGGCGGGGACGCTCAAGGAGTTGACGCTGACAACGAACGGCAGCCAGTTGCAGAAATACGCAGGCGATCTGTATGCGGCGGGGGTGCGGCGCATCAACGTGTCGCTGGATACGCTGGATGATGAGAAATTCGCCAAGGTCACGCGCTGGGGACGTTTGTCTCAGGTGTTGAACGGCATTGATGCCGCACAAAAAGCGGGCCTCCGGGTCAAGATCAATGCCGTGGCCTTGAAGGGGTTTAATGAGGACGAACTGAACACAATCGTGGATTGGTGTGCAGAGCGGGATATGGACTTGACCTTTATCGAGGTCATGCCGATGGGTGATCTCGGCAACGAGGATCGGTTGGATCAATATTGGTCGCTCAAGGATTTGCGCGGCCGGCTTGCAGAGCGGTTCACGCTTAGCGATCTGGCCGAGCGTTCGGGCGGGCCTGCGCGGTATGTGCGGCTGGAGGAAACCCAGCAGAAGATCGGTTTTATCACGCCGCTGACCCACAATTTTTGCGAAAGCTGTAACCGCGTGCGCCTGACCTGCACGGGTGAGTTGTACATGTGCCTCGGGCAAGAGGATATGGCCGATCTGCGCGCGCCGCTGCGGGCTGATCCGGACAGCAATGCGCCCTTAGAGGCCGCCATTCGGGCCGCGATTGAGCGCAAACCCAAGGGCCATGATTTCGACTATTCCCGGCAGAAGGCGGACGGGCAAATGACCCGCCACATGAGCCACACGGGCGGCTAGCTTTCCATCGATTTGCGGATACGTGCGACCATCATCCACACAAGGATGACTACGGGCACGACCGCCAAGCCGAACACCCATTCCTTGCTTAACCCAAAGGGTGAGGCGACGGGATAGAGCATGTAACCCACAAGGTTCAGCGCGTAATAGCTGATCGCGACGACGGACAGCCCCTCAACCGTTTTTTGCAGGCGCAGTTGGAGGGCAGCGCGTTCATCCATGCTTTCGAGCAGTTTTTGGTTCTGCTCAGAGCGTTCGACGTTCACCCGTGTGCCCAGCAGATCACCTGCACGGCGGGCGCGTTCGGCCATCGTCTCCATCCGACGTTCGACTGACACACACGTGCGCATTGCGGGGTCAAACCGGCGCATCATGAATTCCGCGAATGTCTGGCGGCCGCCATAGCGTTCTTCGCGTAGGACGGCGATGCGCTGATTGACCAGCGCCTCATAGGCACCGCGCGCGCCAAACCGAAACGCGGACCGGGCGAGCATGGTTTCCAGCTCTGACGCGATTTCCAGCAGTCCATCTAGCGTATCCACTGATTGGGCGTCGGGGTTGCGCATGTCCTCAACCAGCTTGGACAGCGTTTGATCCATGTCGCCCAGTTGTGCGCCCAGACGGCGGGCTTTGGGCAGGCACAGCATCGCCATGGATTTATAGGTCTCAATCTCACACAGGCGCTGGATGACCCGGCCAATCCGACGCATCCCGGTGTCGGGGCTGACAAAGGCCGCCATCCGCATGTGCCCGCTGGTATCAATGCGGAAATCGGTCGCGATGACCGCGCTTTCGTCCAGCACGTTGGAGGCCGCGAGGCTTTCGGGCACAAACCAAGTATCGAACTGTTTGCTGATGTCGGTTTCATCGTCAGGGCGTTCTTCGACCCGGATCAGGCAGGACGTGATGCGCGCGCCGGGGGCATTTTCCAGCCAATCCTCGGGAAAGACGTTGAAGCCGCCGGCGTCAAAGGCGGGGCCTTCGGGGATGTCGCCGAAGATGGTGTAAGTCACGAACTCCGTGTGGCTTTCCCACTTAAGGTGATAGCGACCGATCTGTCCGAAAAAGTGCGTATCCTCGGGTGCGGGGTGCGACGTGCCGTAGCGATCCAACAGATCCAGCAGGTGCGCGCGGTCTGCGGCGCGGTCCCGGTTGGCGGCCTCTCGGGGCTGTTTGATGGCAAGGTACGCTGCCTGACAGGGGGCGCGGAGGGACGGGAACGGCCGCGCGTGCAGTTCATTGGCCAGAGCGTAACGATTGGGGTGGTCTTGGAGCGGAGACATAAAGGAAAAGCTTTCGTGCTGTTGCCTTGGAGGTAGTGCAAAAAAGTGAGGCCGCAAAGGCATTTATGGGAATACATTGGTATGCTGTGGTGCAGCAATTGGAACTTTGTTGCCCACAAGCCACGGCAGAACATGAAAAAGTGTCGCAGTGGAATGGGTGGATTCACCCATGCGTGGGGTGCATGACAAAACGGTATACATATGTATTCAATGCATAACCCGGCCCTAAGGCCTTAAAATGATATGATTTCGCTCATCTCGGTTGCGCTAACGCCTTGTGGGATTCTTGTGGGATCAGGGACATTTCGCGCAAAAACACCGAGTTGGCCAAAGTGCCGTAGCGTCCATTTCGCGTCTGGCAAGCCGTTGAACTGGCTGCCTGTGTGGTGTTAAGGCCCGTCTACCAATCCAGAGATGCGTGACGTGCGCGCTTTGTCATGAGGGGACGGAAACGTGAAAATCGGGGCACCGAAAGAGATATTTGAGGGCGAGTCGCGCGTTGCGATCACGCCCGACAGCGCCAAAGCTTTGCAAAAGCTTGGCTATGATGTGGTCATCGAGAGCAAGGCAGGCGAAGCCGCCGGGTTCTCGGATGCGGCTTATACGGCAGCAGACGTAGAGGTGGTCAAAACCGCCGCGGCGCTGTTCAAAGCGGCAGATGTGGTGGCCAAGGTCCGCCCCCCAAGCGACGCAGAAGCCAAGCGCCTGACCAAAGGCCAGACGCTGATTTCGTTCTTCTATCCAGCCGCCAACGAGGCGCTGATGGAACTTGCGAAAAGCAAGGGCGCCAACGTGATCGCGATGGACATGGTTCCGCGGATTTCACGCGCCCAGAAAATGGACGCGCTGTCGTCTATGGCCAACATCGCCGGCTACCGGGCCGTGATCGAGGCAGGCAACAACTTTGGCCGCTTCTTCACCGGTCAGGTGACAGCCGCCGGTAAAGTCCCCCCCGCCAAGGTTTTGGTTGTGGGTGCGGGCGTTGCGGGTCTTGCGGCGATCGGGACATCGACCAGCCTTGGTGCGATCACCTACGCGTTTGACGTGCGCCCCGAAGTGGCTGAGCAGATCGAATCCATGGGGGCGGAGTTCGTCTTCCTTGAGTTCGAAGATAGTGAATTGCCTGATGGTGCCGAGACAGGTGGCTATGCGCCGCCCTCTAGCCCCGAATTCCAAGCCAAGCAGCTTGAGAAGTTCCGTGAGATCGCGCCAGACATGGACATCGTGATCACCACCGCGCTGATCCCGAACCGCGCCGCGCCGATCCTTTGGACCAAAGACATGGTCGAAATGATGAAGCCGGGCTCCGTCATCGTGGACCTTGCGGCTGAAAAGGGCGGCAACTGTGAGCTGACCAAGATGGACGAGCGCGTTGTCACCGACAACGGCGTGATCATTATCGGCTACACCGACTTCCCATCGCGGATGGCGACGCAGGCCTCGACGCTTTATGGCAACAACATCCGTCACATGATGACTGACCTGACCCCCGAAAAGGATGGTCAAGTTGTACACAACATGGAAGACGATGTGATCCGTGGCGCGACCGTCACGTTTGAAGGCGACATCACCTTCCCACCGCCGCCACCAAAAGTGGCCGCAATCGCGGTGCAAAAGAAAGAAAAGCCCAAAGAGCTGACCCCAGAGGAGCGTCGCGCCCAAGAAATGGCCGACTTCCAAGCACAGACCAAACAACAGGTGACCCTGTTGGCGGTTGGTGGAGCCTTGGTTCTGGGTGTCGGTCTGATCGCACCCGCGAGCTTTATGCAGCACTTTATCGTGTTCATTCTGTCTGTGTTCATCGGCTTCCAGGTGATCTGGAACGTCGCACACAGCCTGCACACACCGCTCATGGCGGTGACCAACGCGATCTCGTCGATCGTGATCTTGGGGGCTCTGATCCAGATCGGGTCGAGCAGCGTGCTGATTACAATACTCGCCGCGTTGGGGGTCTTTATGGCCTCGATCAACATCTTTGGCGGCTTCCTCGTGACACGGCGCATGCTCGCCATGTTCCAGAAATCTTAAGGAGACGAGGGAAATGGACTTCGGATTTACGATTGCAGCCTACGCGGTTGCGGGTGTCCTCTTTATCCTGTCGCTTGGCGGGCTCTCGGGACAAGAAAGCGCAAAGCGCGCGGTGTGGTACGGCATTGTCGGCATGGGGATCGCGATTTTCGCAACGATCGCTGGACCGGGTCAGGGCCTTGCGGCGCTGTCGATCATCCTGATCGCTTTGGGCGGTGCAGTTGGCTACCAACTTGCGACCAAAGTGCAGATGACCCAAATGCCCGAGCTGGTTGCGATCATGCACTCGCTCGTGGGTTTGGCGGCTGTGTTTGTCGGCTTCAACGCCGAGATCGAGCTGGGCCGGGTGGCTGCGGCGATGATGGCAGCAGACCTGCCGTTCCCAGCGCTTGAGTACGGACAAAAGGTGCCGGCACTTGTGGCGGCTGAGTTCGGCACATTTGCAAACCTTCTGGCGAAAAAGACAGCTGTTGAGGTCGGTATCCTGCGGGTTGAGCTGGTGCTTGGCGTTTGGATCGGTGCGGTGACGTTCACGGGCTCGGTCATTGCCTACGGCAAACTGGCGGGCAAAGTGGACTCGGCGGCGAAAAAGCTGCCCGGTGGTCACATGCTCAACATCGCGGCTGCGGGTGGTTCGCTGCTGCTGACGGCGATGTATCTGGGCGGCGCTGGCACATGGACGCTGGTCGTTCTGACGCTGCTGGGCCTGTTCATCGGTTATCACCTGATCATGGGTATCGGCGGCGCCGACATGCCGGTGGTTGTGTCGATGCTGAACTCCTACTCCGGTTGGGCTGCGGCTGCGATTGGCTTCTCGCTTGGCAACGATCTACTGATCGTCGTGGGTGCGTTGGTTGGCTCTTCCGGGGCGATCCTGTCGTACATCATGTGTAAGGCGATGAACCGTTCGTTCGTTTCTGTGATCTTGGGCGGCTTTGGTGGCCCCGCAGGTGAGCAAATGGCCGTTGAGGGTGAGCAAGTTGCGATTGACGCCGACGGCGTGGCAACAGCCCTGAACGAGGCGGATAGCATCGTGATCATCCCCGGCTACGGCATGGCTGTGGCTCAGGCCCAGCAAGGCGTGGCCGAGTTGACCCGCAAGCTGCGCGCCAAAGGCAAGAACGTCCGTTTCGCGATCCACCCCGTTGCGGGTCGCTTGCCAGGCCACATGAACGTGCTGCTCGCAGAGGCCAAAGTGCCCTACGACATCGTGCTCGAAATGGATGAGATCAACGACGACTTCCCCGAGACGGACGTTGCCATCGTGATCGGTTCCAACGACATCGTGAACCCTGCTGCGCAGGACGATCCCAACAGCCCCATCGCCGGTATGCCGGTTCTGGAATGCTGGAAGGCCAAGCAGGTGTTCGTATCCAAACGTGGTCAGGGTACCGGGTATTCGGGCATTGAGAACCCGCTGTTCTTTAAGGACAACACGCGGATGTTCTACGGTGATGCGAAGGCATCCATCGACAAGCTGATCCCGATGATCGACTAGAGCATCTGATCTATGTACGGAATGAAAGGCGGCTTGCGGGCCGCCTTTTTTCATGCGCTGTTGAGGCTGCATCCGCTAAGGGGGAACATATGACACGGCTGGCCATCGTCTATTATTCACAGACCGGGAACACGGCTCTGATCGCGGCAGCGGTGGCGGAGGGCGCTGAAACGGTTGCCGGGGTTGATGTCCTGCGCATCCCAATTGCCGCGGATGGGACGCTGTCTGCTGACGATTGGGCGGCGCTTGATGCCGCCGACGCGATCATCTTTGGTACGGCCACGCATATGGGCGGGCCTGCGTGGCAGTTCAAACGGATGGCCGATGACAGTGGGCTGCGCTGGTTGGATCGGGCGTGGTTGGACAAGATCGCAGGGGGCTTTACCTGCGCGGGCAGTCCCAACGGCGACAAGGGCACCGTGATGCTGTATCTTGCGACATTGGCTGCGCAACACGGGATGATGTGGGTCAGCCTTGGACAATTGCCGGCGCAGTTGGAAAACAGCACTCCGGCTGAGCAAAACTGGGTCGGCGGCTCATTCGGACCTACTGCCACGGCCCCCGCAAAAGGGGCAGTGGCGCAGGGCGATTTGCTGAGTGCGCGGACCTACGGCGCGCGGCTCGCAACGGTGGCCAAAGCCTAGGCGGCTGGCATCCGCCGTTCCACGATCTCAGCCCAGTAGGAGCAGCCCGCCGGGATCGTCTCATCGCTGAAATTGTACTTGGGGTGGTGGACGTCTGCCGTGTCGCCGTTGCCTACCAGGATATAAGCACCGGGGCGTTTTTCGAGCATGTAGGAAAAATCCTCACCGCCCATTGTGATCTCGGCGTCTTGGCAGTCGCCGGACACGGCGCGCGCGACTTCGGCTGCGAATTCCGTCTGCTCGGGGCTGTTGACGGTCGCGGGATAGCCGGGGTGAAAGATCACCTCGACCGTGCCTCCATAGGTCGCCGCGATGCCTGCGGAAATCTCGCGCATACGGGTTTCGCCCAATGCGCGCATTTCGGTGCCCATGCTGCGGATCGTGCCTTTGATGTGCACGGTTTGCGGCAGCACGTTGAACGCCTTGGATGAGGTTTCAAAGGAGGTCACGGAGACCACAAGGTTGCCGTCAGGATGGATGTTGCGCGAGACAATGGATTGCAGCGCCACAACGATATGCGACGCGATAAGGGTCGTATCAATCGCCTCATTCGGTTTGGCCGCGTGCCCCCCTCGTCCCTTAACGATCAGCTCAAACTGATCGGTGGCAGCGAAGAACGGGCCGGGGCGAATGGCGAACTGGCCGATGGGCAGTTTGGGCCAATTGTGCATGCCGTAGACTTCTTTGATGTTGAACCGCTCCATCATGCCATCCTCGACCATTTCGCGACCCCCGCCGCCGCCCTCTTCGGCGGGCTGGAAAATGACCACGACGGTGCCGTCGAAATTGCGCGTCTCCGACAGGTATTTCGCGGCCCCCAGCAGCATGGCGGTATGTCCGTCATGACCACAGGCGTGCATTTTGCCCGGCGTGGTAGAAGCGTAGTCGACCCCGGTTTCCTCAAGGATCGGGAGCGCGTCCATATCTGCGCGTAGGCCGATGACGTTGCCGGTTGTGTCGGTCTTGCCCTTGATCACGCCAACCACGCCCGTCCGCCCGATGCCGGTGACGACCTCATCACAGCCAAATGCCGCCAGCTTGTCAGCCACGATCCCGGCGGTGCGGTGCGTGTCGAACAGCAGTTCAGGGTTGCGGTGGAAATCCTGACGCCATTCGGTGATTTCAGGCAGGAGTTCGGCAAAGCGGTTTTTGATGGGCATCCGGGGGTCTCTTGTTCGAGGGTCAGGGCCGCGTGTGTCGCGCGCTTGGCTTTATAATTAGGGACTGACGGTCAACATGTCGACCACTGCGCGCAGAACCTGTTCACCTCGGGTGAATTGCGCGAGCTCGATATACTCATTGGGTTGGTGGGCTTGTGCGATGTCGCCGGGTCCACAGATCACGGCGGAATACCCTGCGTTTTGGAACTGCCCTGCCTCTGTGCCGTAACTGACGGCATGGGTGCCATTGTCACCGGTGGCTTGGCGCATGATCTGCTCGGCCCGTCCGTTGTGCTCGGGCGCAAGGGGCGGGACGTCGAACTGCGGGGTCAGGGTGATGCCGGCATCGGGGTGGATGGCTTTCATCCGTGCCTCGACCTGCGCGACCCGCGCGCGAAGCGAGGCCTCATAGCTTGCGGCGTCTTCGCCTGGCACCAATCGCACGTCGATACCAAAGCGGCAGTCTTTGGCTGTGATGTTATGGGCCGTGCCGCCGGTGATGGTGCCGGTGTGGGCCGTGGAAAAGGGCGGGTCGAAGGGAGCTGCAAGGACCGATGGCGTCTGCGCGCGGATGCGGTCATTAGTGTCATTTACCCACGACAAAAGGTGCGCGCCTTCAAGGATTGCGCTGACACCTTCGTGCATCATCGACGAATGCACCTCGTGCCCGCGGACATGGACCTGCCAGCCGACGCTGCCCTTTTGGCCGGTCACAACCTGCATGTTTGTCGGCTCTCCGATCAGGGCGATGGCGGCTTTGGGCAGGCGGTCCACCATATCCGCAATCATGTGCGGTGCGCCGACGCAGCCGATTTCCTCATCATAGCTGAGCGCGATTTGGAGGGGCCGCTTTAGGTCAAGCGACAGTGCGTAGGGCACCATCGCGAGGGCCAGTGCGTTGAACCCTTTCATGTCGCAGGTGCCGCGGCCGTACAAACGATCGTCCCGTTCCGTGACGGTAAACGGATCGGTGTCCCACTCTTGGCCATCGACGGGCACCACATCTGTGTGGCCTGACAAAATGATCCCGCCCTCCACCTGAGGTCCGATATGGGCATAGATCGCGGCCTTCCGCCCTGTTTGGTCGTAGACCCGATGCGCTGTAACGCCAAAATCTGCCAGATACCCCTCAACCCAGTCCACAAGGGCGAGGTTGCTGTCACGGCTGACGGTTGGAAACGCCACAAGGGTTTCGAGAATCTCGCGCGGGGTCAAAGAGTTTGGCATCGGGGCTCCGGATGTTGCGGCTGCGGAAAAGTGTGGCGGGGTCCCGCAAAGGTCAAGCGCAACTGAGTGATTTGACACCTCAGGCGAGGGGTCAGCGGTAAGGTGGATTGCGAGCCGCGCAAAGTGTGTTAATCTTTTGATATGTTAATCATCAAAAGTTTTTTTGGTGATCAATGTCTCCATTCAGGGGGAGGGTGGCACATGCCCGAGGGTGGGCGACGCGTTCTTGAGGTTTTGGGCCTTGAGATCGTATTTCACACGCGCGACGGCGAAATACATGCCGTCAACGATGTCAGCTTTAGTCTCGCCCCCGGAGAGGTTCTGGGCGTGGTGGGCGAGAGCGGCTCGGGAAAATCCGTTACTATGATGTCCCTGATTGGGCTGTTGCCATCACCTCCCGCTAGGGTGTGCCGGGGTCAAGTCCTGTTGGACGGCGAAAACTTGCTGATGGTATCCCCTGCGCGCATGCGCCAAGTGCGCGGGGGCGAGGTGGGCTTTGTGTTCCAAGACCCGATGACCTCGCTCAACCCGGTGTTTACGGTGGGCTACCAATTGGCAGAGCCACTGCGCCGCCACATGGGGATGACCAAACGCGCGGCCCGTGCGCGGTCGATTGAACTGCTAGAGCTGGTAGGCATTCCCGATGCGGCGGCGCGGTTGCGCGACTATCCGCACCAGTTTTCGGGCGGCATGCGCCAGCGCGTGATGATTGCGATTGCCTTGGCGTGTGAGCCTAAGGTGTTGATCGCGGATGAGCCGACCACCGCGTTGGATGTCACCATTCAAGCCCAGATCCTGGAACTGCTCCAAGATTTGCGCGCGCAACTGGGTATGGCGATCATTTGGATCACCCATGATTTGGGGGTGATCGCTGGTATCGCGGACCGTGTGATGGTGATGTACGGCGGCCAAGTGGTTGAACAGGCCCCTGTGCGGGAGGTGTTTGGCAACCCGCAGCATCCCTACACCCGCGCGTTGTTGAAAACGGTGCCCAGTGTGACCGGCGCGCGCGCGGCTCGGTTGGAGGTGATCGAGGGCCAGCCTCCGATTTTGACCAGCGCGCCATCTGCATGCAGCTTTCGGGATCGATGTGCGGACCGGGCTGCGCAGTGCGACCGCGAAAATCCTGTGCTGCGGGCCATCGGCGGCGGGCACGATGTTGCATGCCATCAAAGCTATGGGGGATGCCCCGCATGAGTGCCGCCTTGGTTCAGGTCCGCGACCTAAAAATGCACTTTCCGATCTATGCGGGGCTGTTTCGGCGGCAAGTTGGCAGCGTAAAGGCCGTGGATGGGGTCAGCTTTGACATTATGGCCGGTGAGACACTGGGCCTTGTGGGTGAAAGCGGGTGTGGCAAGTCCACCTGCGGGCGCGCGGTGCTGCGTCTGTATGATATCACGGGCGGCTCAATCACCATTGACGGACGTGAGATTGGACATGTTCCGCAATCCGCGCTGATGGGTATGCGACCAACCATGCAGATGGTGTTTCAGGACCCGCAGGCCAGCCTCAATCCGCGCATGACTGTCGCCGCCATTATCGGTGAGCCGTTGGATGAGCACACCGATTGGTCCAAGGCGCAAAAGCTGGACCGTATCTATGAGTTGATGGATCAGGTCGGGCTGAACCGGCAGTTCGCGCACCGCTATCCACATGCGTTTTCCGGGGGGCAACGCCAGCGGATCGGGATCGCGCGAGCGCTGGCGCTGAAGCCCAAGTTTATCGTCTGCGATGAGCCGATTGCCGCCCTTGATGTGTCCATTCAGGCGCAGGTGGTGAACCTGTTGGAAACGTTGCAGGACGAACTGGGCCTGACCTATCTGTTCATCAGCCACGATCTGAGCATGGTGCGCCATATCGCCGACCGCGTGGCGGTGATGTACCTAGGGCAGGTGGTGGAACTGGCCCCGCGTGAGGCGCTGTATCACAACCCGCTGCACCCCTACACGCAGGCCCTGTTGTCAGCGGTGCCCGAGCCTGACCCCGCACGCGCCCAAACCCCGCAGTCACGGATTATTTTGCGTGGTGACGTGCCATCGCCCGCCGACCCACCCAAGGGCTGCAATTTCTGCACCCGGTGCCCGCAGGTGATGGCGCGGTGCAAGACCGAGGCCCCCATTTTTAGAGAGGTGACGCCGGGCCGTTTTGTGGCCTGTCACCTTTATGAGACCGTCAATTAAGGGCGGAAAGACCAAAGCATTGTGAACCAGTACGGGAGACCGATTATGATGAGAACAGCTTTGCAAAGCGCTGCCGCGACTTTGCTATGTGTGCCGATGACACTGGCGGATGGGCACAGCGGTGAGCGTGGCCGCGATGGGAACCTGTCGCTCATTTATTGGCAGGCGCCCTCAATCCTGAACCCCTTTTTGTCTGCGGGCACCAAGGACGTAGAGGCCGCCTCGCTGATGCTAGAGCCGCTGGCCCGCTATGATGAGACCGGCACAATGGTGCCTTGGCTGGCCGCTGATATCCCGACGGTTGAAAACGGCGGTGTGTCCGAAGATTTGACGACGATCACATGGAAAATCCAACCGGGCATTGTGTGGTCTGATGGCACTGCGTTTACGGCGCGGGACGTGAAGTTCACGGCTGAATACTGCATGAACCCCGACGGCGGCTGCGCGCATGGAACGAAGTTTGAGGGTGTGCAATCGGTTGAGGCGCCGGATGACCTGACGGTTGTGGTCACCTTTGATGGGCCCAAGCCCTTTCCCTATGGTCCGTTTGTTGGGGTCGAAAGCCCAATCCTACAGGCTGCTCAATTCGCTGATTGCATGGGGGCGGCGGCCTCTACCTGTACGGAGCAGAATTTTAATCCCATCGGGACCGGCCCTTTTACGGTGACGGAATTCCGCACCAACGACGTGATCACACTGGCTGCGAACGAATCCTACCGCGAGGCGGGCAAACCCGCCTTTGCCACAGTGACCTTTAAGGGGGGCGGTGACGCAGCCGCCGCTGGCCGCGCTGTGATGGAAACCGGTGAGTTCGACTACGGCTGGAACCTGCAACTTGCGCCTGAGGTAATTGCAGGCATGCAGGCTGGCGGCTTGGGCACCCCGGTCGCGGGTTTTGGCCCTTTGGTCGAGCGTCTGATGCTAAACCAAACTGATCCTGACCCCGCGCTTGGGGATCGTCGATCCACCGCTGACGCGCCACATCCGTTCCTACAGGACCCTGCGGTTTATACTGCGCTGTCGATGGCGATTGACCGGCCGTTGTTGGTGGAAATTGGCTACGGACAAGCCGGGCGCGTGACGTGCAACTGGATCGCGGCACCGGCGGCTGTGAATTCCACCACCTTCACGTGTGATACACAGGACCTTGAGGGTGCCAAAGCCATGCTAGAGGCGGCGGGCTACGTCGACACCGATGGCGACGGTGTGCGCGAAACGCCCGCAGGCCGACCGATGGAGATTTTGTACCAGACCTCAACCAACGCGGTGCGACAGGATTTTCAGGCTCTGATCAAGGAATGGTGGGAAGAAATCGGCCTGAGCGTTGAGTTGCGGAACATATCTAGCTCTGTGTTCTTTGGGGGGGATGCGGGATCACCTGATACCCTGCAAAAGTTCTATGCGGACGTTCATATGTACGCCAACACGTTCAACGGGACCGATCCGCAGACGTATTTGGGCAATGGTTTGTGCGACAAGGCTCCGCGGCCCGAAACCCAATGGCAGGGTGAGAACATGTCACGCTTTTGCATGGCGGAATATGACGCCCTGCACGCGCAACTGCAAACCACCGCAGGGGCCGAGGCGCGCGCCGCCATCGCCCGCGCGCTGAACGATATGTACGTGGGCAACGGTGGGATGATCCCGCTGGTGCACCGGGGGCGTTTGTCCGCCCACGCCAACACGCTGGGCGGTGTGAAGCTGAACGTATGGGACAGTGAAATTTGGAACATCGCCGATTGGTACCGCATCGGCGAATAAGTCCTGAGCGGGGTTGCGCGGATACGTTCTGCGCCGCCCCAAACGACCCTGAATAAAGGCGCCTGTATAGATGCTGACATTCACGATCCGACGATTGATCTTTGCCGTGCCGACACTTCTGTTCACGGCGCTTATCATCTTTTTGTTGCTAGAGCTGGCACCGGGCGATCCGATGTCGAACGTACCGCTCACGGTGCCTGATGATGTAAAGCAACAGATGCGGCTTGCGCTGGGCCTTGGTGAACCGATGCACATCCGGTTCTTTAAATGGATTGTGCAGTTTTTCTGGATTGAGCCGCTGAACCTGTTTGATCAGATGTTTGGCACCACCTTTGCCGAGGGCAAATTGCGCGTGATCTCGTGGCAAAGCCGCAGCCCCGTTATCGACATTATCGCAGAGCGTATTCCTCAAACGCTGTGGGTGGTGGGGACGGCCTATGTGGTGGCAATCGCGATCGCGATCCCGGTCGGGATCTATTCTGCATATCGCCAGTATTCGTTCTTTGACCAAGCGGGGACGTTCATCACGATGGTCGGCTATTCCGTGCCGCCGTTCTTTTCGGGGGTGTTGGTGATTGTGGTTTTCGCGGTGAACCTTGGGTGGTTCCCGTCGATCTATGACACAACGCACAAAGTTGTCGATTGGGACAGCTTCGTGGTGCAATTGAAGCAGATGATTATGCCGGTGATGGTGCTCGCGCTACAGATTACCTCCCAGATTTCGAGGTTCATGCGGGCGTCTATGCTGGACAATCTGGAGCAGGACTATGTGCGCACCGCACGCGCCAAGGGGATGGGGGAGCGGACGGTGGTGATGGTCCACGTGCTGCGCAATTCGATGATCCCTGTGGTGACGGTGATCGCGCTGGGCATTCCTGCTATTTTTGGCGGCGCGATCATCACTGAGCAGGTATTTAAGGTGAACGGTATTGGGCAGTTGTTGATCACCGCCATTCAGGCCAATGACCTGCCGATGGTGCAAACGCTGACCTTCATTTTCGCGGTCCTGATCGTGCTGTTTAACCTGTTTGCAGACGTGTTGTATGGCATCCTGGACCCGAGGATCCGCTATGACTGAGCCCTCGATCCCGGGTGTGGCTGCGCGCCCGCCTCGCAATCATTGGTGGGATGTGTGGGACCAGTTCAAGGTTCATAAGGGCGCGTTGGTGGGGGCGTTTTTCTTTTTGTTGATCGTGTTCTTGGTGCTGTTTGGGCCGCTCCTGTGGGACATTGATCCGACCAAGACCAACATCCGTTCCCGCAATCAGGGAATGAGTTGGGCGCATCCGTTTGGGACCGACCAGTTGGGGCGCGATATTTTTGCGCGGATGATTGCGGGGGGGCGCGTGTCGATGGGCGTGGGGCTAACGGCGATGGCCCTATCGGTAATTATTGGGACGTTCGTCGGTGTGATTGCGGGCTACTTCAAGCGGCTCGATGGGGTGTTGATGCGGCTGACGGACCTGTTCCTCGCGCTGCCGCTGATGCCGCTGTTGTTGGTGACGGTCCTGTTGTTCCGAGAGCCGCTAAGCGCAGCCTTTGGCCCAGAAGGTGGGATATTCGTGCTGATGGTCAGTGCGATTGGTATCACGTCATGGATGCAAACTGCCCGCATTGTGCGCGGTGATGTGTTGGCATTGAAGGAGCGAGAGTTCGTACTGGCAGCGCGCTCGATCGGGACGCCGCCGCGTCGGATGATCACACGCCATATTTTGCCCAACGTGATGTCACCGATCATGGTGTCGGCCACGCTGGGCATTGCGAATGCCATTATCACCGAGAGTGCATTGTCCTTTTTGGGGTTAGGGTTTCCGCCGGATTTTCCGACGTGGGGGCGGTTGTTGTTCGACGGTGTGGATTACCTGACGCAATACCCAGAGCGGGTGTTTTGGCCGGGCCTTGCGATATCTTTGACGGTGTTGTCGGTAAACTACGTTGGCGACGGTTTGCGCGATGCTTTGGATCCGCGCATTCGGGGGCGTTAGGACTTTGGATATTTAAGAACCAAAGAAGCGGGGGCGCGCCGCGAGATGGGCCACGCGGTCTTGGGTTTCTGGGCGGATTGGGCCCGGGCGCGGGGCGTCGCGCAATGTGGTGAACCAGTGCTCAGGTGGCGATTTTCCGCGGGAGTGATTGTCCCATTTGAGGGCGCGTAGGACGTCTTGGGCGTTTGGGGGGAGGCGGTCTGGGATATCATGGCCGCTGAGTGTGGCCCAAACGCCTGTCCAGAGCCGACCCACGGACCACGGGTTGTAGCCGCCGCCGCCTAGGACCAGCACGCGGGGGGCGGCATCCTTTAGGGCGTGGATGATGGCCCAGTGGGCGTTGTTTGATAGGGTTAAGCGGGAAAGGGGGTCCTCTTCTACGGCGTCTGCACCGCATTGTAGGACGAGGGCGTCTGGGGCCATTTGCTCGATCAGTGGGAGGATGAGATGGTCGAGGATATGGGCCATCTCGCTGTCGTTTAGATTGCGGGCAAGGGGGAGGTTGTAGGTTTGGCCGATGCCCGCATCGTCCAGCGCGCCGGTGAAGGGCCAGCGTTTTTCTTCGTGGGTTGAGATGAGGAGCGTATCAGGGTCGTCGGCGAAGGCGTGTTCAACGCCGTCCATGTGGTGGGCATCGATGTCGAGGTAGGCGATGCGTTGTGCACCATTGCGGCGGAGCGACAAGATCGCGAGGACCGGATCGTTGAGGTAGCAAAAGCCGTTGGCCCGATCGGGCATGCCATGATGAGTGCCGCCGCCGGGGTGGTAGATTGTACCTCCGTCTTTGAGCAGCTCACCTGCCAGAAGCGACGCGCCGGCCGCGGTGGCGGGACGGCGCCAAACCTCGGGGTAGATGGGGTTGGCGTGGGTTCCGAGCCCGTGGCGTGCCTTCATCTCATCCGTTGCGATGCCTGTGGTTTCGGCCTGTTGAAGGGCGGCGAGGTATTCGGGTGTATGCCAGATTTCCAGTGCCTTGGCCTTGGCGCGGGGGGAGGTGAGATATACCTCCCGCGGGAGCCAGCCCATCGCGCGGCTGAGGTCCATCGCGGTGGAGACGCGGGGAATGCGTAAGGGATGCCAGCCGCCGTAGCTGGAGCCGCGGTAAATTTCGGAGCCGAGGAAAAGGGGTGGGGTCACTCTGGCATCAGGGCCTTGATTTCGCGCAACAGCTTCTGGCTGTCAGGGCGCACGCGCGAGGGATGAAAGCTGATCAGGTCACCATCTGGGCCGATCAGGGCTTTGTTGAAATTCCACTTTGGAACCGCGCCTTGGCCTGCGAGCCAGCGATAGAAGGGATGTGCCTGTGGGCCGCGAATGCGCGTAATGTCCGTCATGGGCAGGGTTAGCCCATATTGGACCTCACAGAATTCCTGCACTTGGCTGGCTGTTGCGAGTTCTTGGTTGAAATCGTTGGAGGGGACTGCGAGCACGATCAACCCCTTGGGGCCGAGCTCTTCGTGCAGGGCTTGTAGCGCCTCAAGTTGGGGGGTGAAGCCGCAGCGCGAGGCGGTGTTGACGACCAAGACGGGTTGTCCGCGAAAGGCGTCCAGATCGATAGTGTCGCCCTCAATCCCGGTAAACGTGAAGGCGGCGGCGGGGCCGCATAAAACCGCGCTCAGCAAGGCGTAGATGAAGTGACGTAAACGAACCATGGACCGCTTCTCCTTTGGGGTTGAGGTAGAAAGCTTGGTCGTTGTGTCAAGCCATGAGGGGCACTACATCTAGGTGTAGGTTTGATACTCCCCCAAGTTATGCTATGTCCCCAATCACTATGACAGACGCCAAACACATTGTCCTGAAACCCGTCGATATGTCGGGCCTCAAGAAGCGCGAATTGCGGACGCAATTTGGTGCGCTGTGTTGGCGTGAGCATATGGGCAAGCTGGAGGTGTTGATGATCACCTCGCGCACCTCCAAACGGTGGATCATCCCCAAGGGGTGGCCCATGAATGGCGCCACTGCTGCGGAGGCTGCGGCCACTGAAGCGTGGGAAGAGGCGGGGGTTGTTGGCAAAACCTCAGACCAATGCGCGGGCATCTACACCTATCACAAGGATCTGGGCGGCAAGTCGGTGCCCGTGGTTGTGGCGGTGTTTCCGGTGCGGGTCAAAAAGCTCAAGAAAACCTACCCTGAGGCTGGCCTGCGCAAGTTGCGCTGGATGAAGCCATCTAAGGCGGCGGGGTTGGTTGCGGAGCCGGAATTACGTGGTATTCTCAAGGCCTTCCGACCGCCCGCGTAATCGACGCAGCGCGTCTGCCTTTGTTATCCAGTGTCAATTCATGAGTTATCAATGTCTGATGTGCACAGTGGGGTTCTATGATCCGATACGCTTTGAAATGTGCCGATGGCCATGGCTTCGACAGTTGGTTTCAGTCGGCTGGGGCCTACGACAGCCTGTCTGAAAAGGGCATGGTATCTTGCGCGGTTTGCGGCAGCACGGACGTGAGCAAAGCGATTATGGCGCCGCGCGTCACTGTCAAAGAAGACGCGGCACCCTTGTCCGCGCCCTCGACACCGGCCGAACAAGCATTGCGTGCGATGCGGGCAGAGTTGGAGAAAAACGCCGACTACGTAGGTGAGACATTTGCCACAGAGGCACGGGCCATCCATGTGGGCGACGCACCTGAGCGGCCGATTTGGGGCCAAGCCAATTTGAAAGAAGCCAAGGCCCTTGTTGAAGAGGGCGTGCCTATTGCGCCTATTCCCTTTGGCCCCCCGCGAAAGACAAACTGATGCGTACTTTGATCACTGGTGCTAATCGCGGCGTGGGTGCTGCCCTGCGTGAGGCAGGGATTGCGGCGGGGCACGATGTGTTGGCCACGGCGCGCGCGCCCTCGGGACAAGGCGATAACTGGCTGACGCTGGACCAATCCAACCCGCAATCTGTGCGCGCGCTTGCCGCGGATTTGGCAGGGCAACCGTTGGATTTACTGGTGCTGAACGCGGGTGTTTACTTGGATAAGGGACAATCCATTGATGGCGGCTTTGCCCCAGAGCTTTGGGCCGAAACCTTTGCGGTAAACGTCACCGGCACGTTCCTTGTGGCACAAGCCCTTTTGCCGAATATCCGTGCGGCGGGCGGCAAGATTGCGATTATTTCCTCGCAGATGGGGTCGAGTGAGCGGGCATCGGGGGGGGGATATATCTACCGCGCCAGCAAAGCCGCAGAGATCAGTTTGGGCCGAAACCTTGCGGTTGATCTGGGCCCAGAGGGGATTGCCGTAGGTATCTATCATCCCGGCTGGGTACGCACCGACATGGGTGGCAGCGCGGCTGATATTGATGCGGATACGGCGGCCCTCGGCCTGTGGAAACGCTTTGAGAATTTGTCGATGGATACGACCGGCACGTTCGAATTTTATGATGGCGCGCCCATTCCATTTTGATCCAAGCGGTTCGTCGCACCTTGCGGGCCGCTGGCGGGTTGGGCAAGGTCGCGTCATGCGTTGGGTTCTCCTTTTTCTTTCTTTGCTTTGGGCAGGCACGGCATCGGCCGAGCCGGTGCGTGTCTTTGCGGCGGCAAGCCTGAAAACCGCACTCGACGCGGCGGCGGCAGAATGGGCAGGGGGTACGGTGTCGCTCTCTTACGCCGGTTCTGGCGCGGTTGCGCGGCAGGTTGCTGCGGGCGCACCGGCGGATATTGTGGTGCTTGCGCATGCGGATTGGATGAAATGGCTGGATGCGCAAGGCGTTCTTGGGACCGATCCGGTGATATTTGCGGGCAATACGCTGGCCGTGATTGGGCCGGTTGGGGACGCTGAGTTGGCTTTAACACCCCAGGACATTGCAGCGCGCTTGGGCCGCGATGGCCGCCTCGCAATGGGTGATTTACGGGCTGTACCCGCAGGCATTTATGGGCAAGAGGCATTGGTTGCGCTCGGGCTTTGGAATGGTGTGGCCGGGCGGATCGCGCAGGCGGATAATGTGCGCAACGCTATGGCCTTTGTGGCACGAGGCGAGGCGCCTTTGGGCATTGTCTATGCCTCAGACGCGCTGGCAGATCCACGGGTGGCCATTGTTGCTGATATTCCAAGTGATGTTCACGCACCCATCGTTTATCCAGCAGCAGTCACGGCATCCGCGGGACCAATGGCACAGGAATTTTTGTCTTTTTTACAGTCGTCTGTGGGGCAAAGCGTATTCCGAGCCGCAGGCCTGCAGGAGCCGCCGAAATGATCAACCTCCCCCCAGAAGGTTGGGACGCGTTGTGGTTGTCGCTTCGGGTTGCTGGCCTTTCGACGTTATTGTCGCTGCCTGTGGCGCTTGGGGTTGCGGTTTTACTGGCGCGGGGGCGTTTCTGGGGCCGGGGCATCTTGAACGGATTGGTCCATTTGCCCTTGGTGTTGCCGCCGGTCGTGACGGGATACCTATTGCTGATCGCTTTGGGGCGCACGGCACCGATTGGCGTGTTTCTTGAGGAGACGTTCGGATTGGTGCTCGCGTTCCGTTGGACGGGTGCGGTTTTGGCGGCTGCTGTCATGAGCTTTCCGCTGACAGTTCGGGCAATTTGGCTCGCGCTTGAGGCGGTAGAACCGGGCCTAGAGGAAGCTGCCGCCACGTTGGGCGCAAGCCCGGCCCGTGTGTTCGCAACCGTTACTTTGCCCCTGATCGCGCCGGGGGTTTTGGCCGGTGCCGTCATCGGATTTGCCAAGGCAATGGGTGAGTTCGGCGCGACCATCACCTTTGTTTCAAACATCCCCGGTGAAACGCAAACTGTGCCCTCCGCCATCTATAGCTTTTTGCAGGTGCCCGGGGGGGAGGCCACGGTTTGGGGGCTTGTCGCCTTGGCCGTTGGCGTCGCATTGGGCGCGCTTTTGTTGGCAGAGCTGCTGTCGCGCCGCGTGGCCGCACGTATCGCGGGGCGGGCGTGATGCTGAGGATTGAGCTCTCGCATCGGTTCGGAGATTTCGCGCTGGACGTCGACATCACTGCCGGCGATGGGATTACCATGCTGTTTGGGCCGTCGGGCGCGGGGAAGTCGACGATTGCGAAGGCCGTTGGTGGGTTGTTGCAGACTGATCAAGCCTATGTGCAGCTGGGTGAGCGGGTGTTGGCAGACACCTCCAAGCTGCTCTGGTTGAAACCTCACATGCGCCGGATTGGCTATGTGTTTCAGGAGCCGCGTTTGTTTCCGCATTTGTCCGTACGGGGCAACCTTTTGTACGGGGCGGGGCATGATACTGACCTAGCGCGCATCGCGGATTTGCTGGATATCGCGCCGCTTTTGACCCGGCGACCTGCGGGGCTATCGGGTGGAGAAGCTGCGCGTGTCGCCCTTGGTCGTGCCCTGCTGAGCGCGCCATCGTTGCTCATTTTGGATGAGCCGCTCGCCGCGTTGGATGCACGACGCAAGGCCGACATTCTGCCATACCTTGAACGCTTGCGCGACCATGCGAATGTGCCGATGCTGTATATCACGCATGCGCTAGATGAGGTCGCGCGCCTTGGCTCAACCCTTGTCTTGCTACAAAATGGCAAGGTTGCGCGCTCTGGTTCTGTGAAAGATGTGCTGAGCGATCCAGACGCCGTGCCTGTTTTGGGGCCGCGCATGGCGGGCGCGATGCTTGAAGGGCACGTCGTGCGCCATGTCGATGGTTTGACGGAGTTAGAGGTATCTGGTGGCCTTGTGTGGGTGCCGGGAACAGCCGGGGCCGTGGACACAAAGATCCGGCTGCGGGTTATGGCGCAAGACGTGATCGTTGGGACGCAGAAACCACAAGGGCTGTCTGCGTTGAACATCCTACCCGCGAAGGTGGTGAGCCTGCACCGCGGCGACGGTCCGGGCGCGCTGGTCGTGTTGCAAAGCGGGACGGACAGGTTGCTTGCGCGGATCACGCAACGGTCTTTGGATGAGATGAGCCTCGCACCCGGTGATGCGGTTTACGGCATCCTCAAAACCGTTTCGGTTGGGCCAACGGACGTCTTTGCGGGTCTGGATTAGGCGGCAGTAAGCCCAAGGTAGCGGAAGACCGACGTTGCGCCGGAATTGTCGAAGAACGGCACATTTCTGGGGCCGGGTGTGCTGACGCGGGCGGCGATTTCGGCCAAAACGACTTCCGTGATAAAGGGCACGTCTAGGGCACGCGCCTCCGACAGGGGGACCCAGTGCAGGTGGCTTAATTCATCCTCAGCGTTGGAGAAATCATCGAGATCCCCGGTCAGATCATCAGCGTTTACCATGAAGAACCGTGCATCAAACCGGCGGGGGCGACCGGGCGGGGTGATCGCGCGAAACACGAATTGCAGGGCGGACGCGTGGGGGGCTTCGTCCGTTAGTCCGGCCCAAGTACCGGTATAGGGTGCCGTGAGGCGCTGGCCGGTTTCTTCCAGCAATTCGCGCACCGCAGCGGTGGCAAGCGCATTTGGCGCTGTTGTACTTGCATCGCGGAGCGCTGCTTGGTCCGTTTCGAGTAGGGGCGTGGCCAGCGGCGCGGAGGCATCCTGTGCATCAACTGCGCCCCCCGGAAACACATATTTTGAGGGCATAAAGGCCGCTTTCGCGCCGCGCTGGCCCATCAAAACACGAGGGGTTGTGGCGTGATCCCGGACCACGATGATGGTTGCAGCGTCGCGAATAGGGGCGTTCATCGGTGGCCTCAGCTTTGTGTGCGGCCAAATCCATGCATGCGGTTGGCCCATTGGATGCCGACAATGACGCCTTTGAGCCGGGGCAGCAAGTAGAGGCACATTGAAACGCCCCCTACGCAGAACAGCGAAACAAATACGAGCGGCTCCGGGCGGAATGCCTCAAAAAACCAGAGCATAAGGGGGCCGATGATGTGAGCGACGATCAGGATCGTCAGATAGGGGGGGCCATCGTCGGCGCGGTGGTGGTGTAGTTCTTCGGAACAAGATGTACAGGTGCTGCGGACCTTGAGATAGCCTTCCATCAGCTCGCCCGCGCCGCATTGCGGGCAGCGTTTGCGCCAGCCACGCAGCATGGATCGTTTGACGGGACGCAAGGGGGCATCAAGTTCGGGGGTCAAAGTTGGCCCCAGCTCGGTTTGTGTCATGGTTATATCCTATTCACGTGCGCAACGTTTAGCGCAAACAAACCTCGGCTAATACGCGACACCTGCGCCGTGCGGCGGGGTGTCGCAAAAAAAGTTGAAAAGAGTGCGACGGAATTGTGGAGGTGATGCGTGGAAGGGGCATCAATATGATCTGAACCCCGAAGGATATACCATGCAAAACACGAACAAATTCTCGACACTCTTGGGTTACGGCGCATTGGCTTTGACTGGCGGTTTGATGCTAGCATCCGTTGTTGCCACGGATGCGCAGGCGCGCGGACCTCACGGAGGCATGATGGAGCGGCCCAGTTTCGCGGAGTTGGATGCGGATGGGAGCGGTGAGATCACACCGGAGGAGATGGCCGCCCAAGGTGCCGCGCGATTTGCGCGTATGGATGCCGATGGTGATGGCAAGCTGACGGCGGCGGAGATTGTGGCGGCCAGCAATGCGCGCGCAGTTAACCGCGCAGAGCGGATGATTGAGCGACTTGATACCGATGATGATGGCGCTGTGAGTAAGGATGAGCTGCAAGCCGGCCGTGATGCCCGTGCCGAGCGGCGGCATGCCAAGCGGTTCGCGCGGATTGATAGCGATGCGTCCGGCGGGCTCTCGGCTGCTGAGTTTGATGCCATGCTCGAACGGGGCGGTAAACATGGATCACGCGCGGATAATTGAGCCGATACATAGGCAAAGCGGCGCGCTGGCTGGTTTTGGCCTGCGCGCCTCGCTAGGGTGCCTCAACACTATTCTTCAGGAGCGGCCGTGCCCGACCCAGAGGTTTTCAGCGATGATGCGCTCTTGCTGCGGTTTGCCCGTGGGGATGGGCAAGCGGCTGCGTTGTTGACGCAGCGTTTGGCCCCTAGGTGCGTGGCATTTGCGACCCGTATGTTGAATGGCGATCGGGCGGAGGCTGAGGACGTGACGCAGGAAGCGATGTTGAGGCTTTGGCGGCAAGCGCCGAAGTGGGACGCACATGGAAGCGCGCGGCCGGGTACATGGTTGTTGAAGGTCGCGGGTAATTTGTGCATCGATCGCTTGCGCCGTGCGCGGACGCTTAACATCGAAGCCATCGCGGCCCCTGCCGACCCGGCACCCGGAGCTTTGGCGAAATTGGAGGCGTCTGAGCGGCTTGTGGCCCTTGATGCGGCCCTTGCGACATTGCCAGACCGGCAACGTCAGGCGGTCGTGCTGCGGCACATCGAAGGCTGGTCCAACCCTGATATTGCGACGGTGATGGAGATATCGGTGGAGGCCGCCGAGAGTTTGCTTGGACGCGGAAAGCGCGCCTTGACGCAGGCGTTGGCCCCACGACGAGAGGAGCTGAGTGATGGCTAGAGACCCGATGAAACCGCGCGGCGCTGGGCATGAGGAGGACATCCTTGGGGATGCTTTCGAAGCCGCTCAACAAGATGTTAGACCGTTGTCTCCCGATTTAGAGGCGCGCATTTTGATGCAAGCCGCTCAGGCCCAAGCGGGGTTCGCGCGTGAGCGTGAGGCCAATGGCCTTTTTGCGCGCCTTCAACGGGCTTGGGGCGAGTTGGGGGGATGGCCTGTCGCGGCTGGGCTTGCGACGGCGACCGTGGCGGGGCTGTGGTTGGGGGTTGTATCGCCTCCGGCACTCGATGCTGTTTGGAATGGGGTCGGCTTGACCTCCGCCTCATTGGATGGGGACTTCCCCGATTATGAAGCCTTCTTTGAGGAGATATGACCCATGGAAATTGACACATCTGGCGTTCGTTCCCCGACTTGGATGAAGGTCGCGCTGAGCGTTTCTCTTGGCTTCAATTTGGTGGTTTTAGGGGCGGCTGTCGGGGTATTGGCCTTCGGAGGGCCGCATGGCGGGCCAAGGGGGGCGGATCGTGGGGTGGTGTCGACCCCATTGTTGCGCGCTTTGCCGGAGGCAGATCAGCGCGTGTTGCGTCAAAAGCTGAGAGCCGAACACGTCCATCTGCGCGAGAGCCGGAGTGAGTTGCGCGGCGCGCGGGCGGCAATGGTGGTGGCGCTGAGACAAGAGCAATTTGATGCGGCGGGTTTTGCTATGGCGCTTGAGGCCCAGCGTCGGTTGGCGGGGGATTTGATGGATGCCGCACATTCGGCCCTGTTGGATCATATGTCATCCAAAACCCTTGCGGAGCGTCAGGCTTATGCGGATCGGTTAGAGGCGTTTTCCAAGCGGCGGGCGGGGCGTCGCGAATAAACGTTAAGCCGAAACAACCACACTGTTTCGACCTGTCGCTTTGGCCGTATAAAGCGCGCGGTCAACAGACTTGAGGATTTCGTCAATGTTGTGGTTGGCGCCTGACAGCATGGTTACCCCAAGGCTGAGCGTCACGCTGACGTGTCCGCCGTGGCCATTAGGAAGCTGCAATGTCTCAATCCCGCTGCGCAACCGCTCGGCGATGATGCGGGCCTGCTCAACACTGGCTTCTGGCAGAATGGCTAGGAACTCTTCGCCACCAATCCGGGTCACAAGGTCTTCTCCGCGTAGACTGGCGCGGAGGGTTGCGGCGACCTCTTTGAGGATTTGATCGCCAACCAGGTGGCCGAAGGCGTCGTTCACGGTTTTGAAGTGATCCACATCAATCATGATTGCGGCGGCATCGGTTCCGGTTTCTTTGCATTGGCGGGCGACACGCTCCAGATGGCGCATGCCGTAGCGACGATTGTAGAGCCCGGTTAGGCTGTCCGTGACTGCAAGGCGTAGTCCGTCATCGAGCGTGGCGCGCAGCCGATCGGCGCGTGTTTTTCGTTCCAACTGGGTGCGGATGCGGACGGCCAGTTCGGGTGCAAGAAACGGCTCAGAACTGATGTCATTCGCCCCAAGATCTAGGGCCGTTGCGGCACGTTCACTGTCGCCGTGGGGCAAAACGATAATGATTGCGCTGTGGCGTGTGGTGGCGCGCGACCGGAGGTCAGACATCAGGCGCAGCCCGCCGTTGCGTTCCTGCTGGTCGACGGAAATGACAAACACATCAGGCACGTTATCATCGGCAGTTAACCTTAATGCATCGTCGCCGGTTCCATAAGTGATGTCCTTGAGCATTCGGTCGTCGAGCCGTTCTTTCCATGCTTTGCTGGCCGCGAGGGTATTGGCCACCAACATGACACATGCGGCTTTCTTTGAGGACATGCTCTCTTCGGGAAAGCCCAATTCTGCAAAAGTCGCCTCACGTAAGTGCAGTTCGCGTTCTTGATCCCGGGCGCGCAAAAGGCTGCGGACACGGGCCAGCAGTGCAATCTCATCCACGGGGCGAGATAGGAAATCGTCGGCGCCTGCCTCAAGGCCCGCCATCCGGGAATCGTTGTCGTCTAGTGCAGTTATCAGGATGATTTTGATGCCTGATGTGACCGGGTCAGCCTTGAGCTTGGCGCAGACATCGAGCCCGGAGCGGCCGGGCATAAGGACATCCATCAAAATGAGGTCAGGTTGCATGCGCCGCGCAAGAGCCAGCGCTTGGTTGCCATCCTCTGCCATGATTGTTTGGTACTGCGCCGCGGACAGCTTTACCTTGAGCACGATCCGATTGGTCGCAACGTCGTCAACAATTAGGATCTTGCCGGTCATTTCTTCGCCTTACGCCTTTACGCATCTGTAACCGAACAGTTAGGGATAAAATGCTTAATATTTCCTTTCCAAAGGGTAAAAAATGCAAATTGAGGCGGCAGAAACGATTGCAGCGCGGGCTCTGGGCTGGATCGCCGGTCAAGAAGGGCTTCTTGAGATATTTCATGGGGCCACTGGGGCCGGGCTGGATGACATCAAAGCCCAAGCAACGTCGCCCGAATTTTTGGCAGCGGTGCTTGATTTTCTCCTGATGGATGATGCTTGGGTAACGGGCTTTTGTGAGGCTGCTTCGCTGCCATATGAAACGCTTTTGCGCGCCCGTGCCGCTTTGCCGGGAGGGGATCTTCCACATTGGACATAACATCAAAACTTGATCTGCGCGGACATGCTGTCCTGTTCGACAAAGACGGCACTTTGTTCGATTTTACAGCGTCTTGGGCGACGACATCAGCAGAGATCTTGCGTCGTTTGGCCGACGGAGATGCCGCGCGTTTGGAGGCGATGGCGCAGGCGGGTGGCTTCGACCTTGAGACGCAGACATTCCGGGACGATTCGATCATCATCGCAGGCACTGCAGCAGAGCTGTTCGATATGCTGGCCACGTCCGGAAACCTGCCGCTTGCGCATGTGCGGCGCGTGACAGATGCGGCCGTGTCCAGCGCGCAGATGGCACCGGTGAAAGGGCTGTTGCCTGCGCTTGAAGCGCTTGCACACGCGGGTGCTAAGTTGGGTGTCGTAACAAATGATTCCGAGGCCGCGGCGTTGTCACATCTGCGGGCGACCGGCATCCTTAAGTATTTCGAAACTGTGGTCGGCTACGACAGTGGGTACACGCCAAAACCTGATCCAGGGTCATGCTTTGGGGCGGCAAACCGGCTGGGCGTCGCGGCTGAACAGTGCATCATGGTGGGCGACAGTACCCATGACCTAGAGGCGGGTGCCGCTGCGGGCATGACGTGCCTTGCTGTGTTGACGGGTATCGCGCGGACACCGACCTTGGCGCCGCTCGCGCATGCGGTGCTGCCGTCTGTGGCCGAGATTCCGGACTGGCTGAATGATTGGAGGCCGTCCAAAGAAAACGACAGCAAACGTCGCCTTTGACACATAAAGCGGCGAGCTTGACGCGTTAACACTGGTTTGCGCATCAAGGAGAGCCACAATGACGACCGACACCGTTTCAGAAGCCCCCAAACGCCGCCGAGCCGGAGGCCGCCGCGGGCACGCCGATCGTGCAGGGGGGGCGGTGATCGAACAGATGCCGTTCAAGCAGCCCGTTAACCCCGATCCCTTTGTCGAACCGCTTAACGAAGACGGCGTTCAGGCGATCCACAAGGGGGTTGTTCGGATCCTCAAAGAGATCGGCATCGGGTTTCTCAATCCCGAGGCTTGCGAAATCCTGAAGCAAGCTGGCTGCAAGGTTGAGGGTCATACCGTCTTTATGGACGAAGATTTCCTGATGCAAATGATTGGTCGCGCCCCATCACAATGGACCGTGACGCCCCGGAACCCTGACAAAAAGATTGTCATCGGTGGCCGCCATATGGCCTTTGGCAACGTGTCGTCGCCGCCGAATTCTTGGGATCTAAAGCGCGGTAAACGGTCGGGCGATATGGCGACATATGTCGATTTTATCAAGCTCACGCAGTATTTTAACTGCATCCACTTCGCGGGCGGCTATCCGGTTGAGCCGATTGATGTGCACGCACGCGAACGCCACCTTGATTGCTTGTTCCACAAGCTCACGCTGACGGACAAAGTTCCGCATGCTTACTCGTTGGGTCGTGAACGCGTCGAAGACGTGATGGAAATGTGCCGGATTGCCGGGGGTCTGACGCGCGAAGAGTTCGACGCCAAGCCGCACATGTATACCAACATCAACTCTGTCAGCCCGCTAAAGCATGATTTCCCGATGCTTGAGGGGGCTATGATCCATGCCCGGCGCAATCAGGGTGTCGTGGTAACGCCCTTCACGCTGGCGGGTGCCATGGCGCCAGTGACCATGTCGGGGGCCGTCGCGCTGAGCCTCGCCGAAGGCCTCGCGGCGATTGCGCTGCTGCAATACATTAACCCTGGCTGCCCGGTGGCCATCGGGACGTTTACCTCGAACGTTGACATGAAATCCGGCGCACCTGCCTTTGGCACGCCAGAATACATGCGGGCGACGCAGATGACGGGGCAGATGGGGCGGTTTTATGGGCTGCCGATCCGGTCTTCGGGTGTGTGTGCGGCCAACGTTCCAGACGGGCAAGCCATGTGGGAGACGTCCAACAGCCTTTGGGCTGCGGTTCAGTCGGGCTCAAATATGGTCTATCATGCGGCGGGTTGGCTTGAGGGCGGTCTGATCGCCAGCCCCGAGAAATTCGTGATGGATTGTGAAGTGATTCAGCACATCCAGCGGTATTTTGACCCGGCGCTCACCTCGACAACACCTGACGATATCGCGGTTGAGGCCATCGCGGAAGTGGGCCCCGATGGGCACTTCTTTGGCTGTCAGCACACGCAAGAACGGTATCAAACGGCGTTTTATCAACCCTTTGCGAGCGACTGGCGCAACTACGAGGCTTGGGATCTGGCCGGTGGTGTGTGGACCGCAGAGCGGGCGCATAAAATATCACGCGATATCATCGATGGATTTGAGGCACCGCCGATGGACATCGCTATCCGGTCCGAGCTGGTGGATTTCGTGGCGCGGCGTAAAGCCGAAGGTGGCGTACCGACGGACTTCTAAGGGTTTAAAGCTGACAAGAGAGGCCGCTGCGTGTGATGCGCAGCGGCCTTTTTTATGCATTTAAGTTTGAGCCGCTAACGCATTTATTAGCGCAGAGCCTTTGCGATTTGTTAAACTGAGTGTGTTTTTATGCTGCGACAGCTTGAGGACAGATACGTGCATGGCCTGATTAACAAATCGGTGCAGGGTTTCCTGATATCGAACCACGGCAATGATGCGTGGGTTGAGATTGCGCGCATGGCAAATCTCCCTCCGCAGGGCTTTGAAAGCATGCTCACCTATCCCGATAGCATGACCGATAAGGTACTAGATGGAGCCTGTACCTACGTTGGTTGCACACGAGCATCTCTGATGGAGGACATAGGCATGTTCCTTGTCACCCACCCTGATCTGGAAGCGGTGCGTCGGTTAATGCGCTTCGGCGGACCTACCTTTGAGGACTTTGTACTGTCGCTGGACGAAGTGCACGATCGCGCCTGTTTGGCTGTGCCTGAACTGACCTTGCCTAAGATTAGTTTGAATGACACAGGCGTTGGTCAATACGTGATCACCACCCAATGGCAGGTGGTGGGGGCCATTTCACTTGTATCGGGTGTGCTGCGGGCGATGGCGGACGATTACGGTGCGCTTGTTGTTTTGGATGTTGGGCCGCATTTGCACAGTGACGGCAGGATCATGGAAACACTTTCGGTGTTTATTGCGGAGCCTGAATTCGCTGCCGGACGCAGTTTTTCATTGGCGGAGCGTTTGGCATGACAAGTACAGTTTCACTGGGGTTTGATGCGCTTGATGGCCTGATGCCGATGCATATTTTGATCGATAAATTAGGCGTCATTATGCACGCGGGCCCTACGGCGGTGCGGCTTCGGCCGGAGCATGATTTGCTCGGGATGCGGCTGTTTGATGTGTTAACCTGTGTGCGCCCGGCTTGTGATGGCGGTTTCGAAGATTTTCGGCAGGTGATCGGTCAGCCTTTGAAATTACAGTTTCGCGCGGCCCCGCATACGCGGCTCAGGGGGCTTTTGCATCCATTGGACGACGGGCAGTTGCTGTTAAACCTGTCTCTTGGATACTCTGTGGTGGAGGCTGTCTCGGACTATGCGTTGACCAGTCGTGATTTTTCGCACTGTGACCCAACGGTCGAAATGCTATTTTTGATTGAGGCAAAATCAGCAGCACTGAGCGAATCCAAAAAGTTAAACGCCCGTTTGGACGAGGCGCGTGAGGCGGCGCAGACACAGGCTGAAACGGATGCTCTGACAGGGTTACACAACCGCCGGGCAATGGATCAGCGGTTATGCGATATGACCCAAAGCCGCCGTCGGACAGAGTTTGGCTTGATGCATCTGGACTTGGATTTCTTTAAGCAAGTCAATGATACGCACGGGCATGCGGCTGGCGATCATGTGTTGCTAAAGGTGGCTTCGATCCTGCGCGAAGAAACTCGCGCAAATGATTTGGTTGCGCGGGTTGGCGGCGATGAATTCGTCCTGATCTTTCCCGATTGTACCGATGTGACCCTTCTTGACACGATTGCGGCCCGCATCATTGCCCGATTGGAGGAGCCTATCCCTTTCGGCTCTAAGCAATGTCGTATTTCCGCAAGTATCGGGACGACGATTTCGTCGCTCTACTCGGAGCCAGACCCTGATCGGATGCTCTCGGATGCAGACACGGCCCTCTATCAAAGCAAAAACGCAGGTCGCGCCCGACATACTCTGTTCAAAGACGCCTTCGAGGCGGATGATATGGTGGCGCACTGACGCATGGGTGAACGCGCTTTTGCCGGGGGCATGAGCCATCGTTTACTCAGGGTTGACCTCTTGGGCGCAGCAGCACAGGTTGCGCGCAACGCCCGAGCAGGATTTAGCGGCAATGTCCCCCAACTCTCAGACCGATTACAGCCACAACGCATACGCGCCATCAGGGCGAACCGCGCCTTTTGCGCGTTTTGAATGGATGATCGCTTGGCGCTATCTGCGCGCGCGCAGATCCGAGGGTGGGATCAGTGTTATGACGTTGATTTCATTGATCGGCATCGCGCTGGCGGTGTTTGCACTTATCGCAACTCTCGCCGTGCGTGCTGGGTTTCGCTTCGAGTTCGTGGACACAATCGTCGGGGCCAACGCCCATGTTGAGGTGACATCGGTTGGCCAAGTCCTGCCAAACGGACAATTAACGCGGACCCTAGCGGATTATGAGGCCATCGCCGCACAGCTTGCCGCGGTTCCCGGCGTTGTCCGCGCAACTCCTGTGATCAAGGGCCAAGTGATGGCGGCGGGTTCCGGGCGCAACGCCGGGGTTGAAGTTATTGGCATCACCGCGAGCGACTTGGCGACCATCCCGCGTCTCGCCGAGCCCGAGTTAAGTCTTGGAGATCGGGATCGTTTTGACGAAGGTCTGGCCATCGGATCTGGTGTTGCACGGCAATTGGGTGTGGGCGTTGGAGACCGCATTCGGCTGATTTCCCCCAACGGCGTGCAGACGGCCTTTGGGACCAGCCCCCGGGTAAAAGCCTATGAAGTCGTTCATATTTTTCAGGTGGGCCGATGGGATATTGACCGGGTGCGTGTCTACATGCCCTTTGCCGAGGCGCAGGCTTATTTCAACCGCGCACAGGTCGCTGATGCCATCGAAGTCGCGGTGATTGAGCCCGAGCGGATAGATGACTTCACCCTGCCATTGCTTAGCGCAGGGGGCGAGGATTTGTTGCTTTGGACGTGGAAAGACAGCTCAGGCGCTTTCCTGCGCGCGCTTCAGATGGAGGATAACATTATGTTTGTGATCCTCTCGATCCTTGTTTTGATTGCCGCACTCAACATCACCAGTGGACTGATTATGCTGGTAAAAAACAAGGGGCGCGACATCGGTATCTTGCGCACAGTCGGGCTGTCCGAAGGTTCAATCCTACGAATTTTCTTTATTTGTGGGGCCAGTGTTGGCGTTGTGGGGACCGCGATTGGGGTGGTTCTGGGATGTTTGTTCGCCATCTACATCGACCCTGTGTTTAATCTCGTGAACGCTGTGGCCGGGGGGGGCGTTTGGGATCCGTCCATTCGCTATATCTCGGCTCTACCGGCACGACTTGAGCTTGGTGATGTTCTTAGCGCGGTTGCCTTGTCACTTACGCTCAGTTTTGGCGTCACCATTTTCCCGGCCCGCCGAGCGGCGCGGATGAACCCGGTTGAGGCCTTGCGCTATGAATGATCCGATGCTGCGCTTAAGTGATATCAAGAAATCCTACAACGCCGGTCAAGCGACTGAGATCACGGTGCTCGATGGTGCAAACCTGACGGTAGACCGGGGTGAGATCGTGGCCTTGGTCGCGCCGTCTGGGGCTGGAAAATCGACCCTACTGCACATTGCGGGGCTGTTGGACACGGCCGATAGTGGCGCGGTCGAGATAGCTGGCCAACCGCTTCAACGCGCCTCGGACGCGGAGCGCACGCGCATGCGCAGGCGGTCTGTTGGGTTTGTGTATCAGTTCCATCATTTGCTGCCTGAATTCACCGCGCGCGAAAACATCGTGCTCCCTCAGCTGGCCAATGGGGTGCCAAACGTGCAAGCAGCGGCACGCGCCGACAACCTGCTAGATAAGGTCGCCCTCGCTAAGCGAGCGGGCCATCGTCCGGCCGAAATGTCAGGGGGCGAGCAGCAGCGCGTCGCTTTTTGCCGGGCTTTGGCCAATAATCCGGGCTTGTTGCTGGCGGATGAGCCGACGGGAAACCTTGATCCCGGTACGTCCGATACGGTTTTCGCGGCGTTGATGGGGCTGGTTCGGGAAAC
Source organism: Thalassobacter stenotrophicus (assembly GCF_001458315.1). Classification (GTDB taxonomy): domain Bacteria; phylum Pseudomonadota; class Alphaproteobacteria; order Rhodobacterales; family Rhodobacteraceae; genus Thalassobacter; species Thalassobacter stenotrophicus. The sequence continues at coordinate 672,367 of NZ_CYRX01000033.1, forward strand.
CGGGCTCTCCGCCGTGATTGCGACCCACAACCTTGAGCTGGCAGCGCGGATGGATCGTCAGGTGCGGTTGGATGCCGGTAAGATTGTCGCTCTAGACGAATAGCTCGGCGCAGCCGTTGAACAGCGCGCCGCGCACGCTCGGGCCTTCCATCGCGACCTCATGTTCTGCGTCCTGAACGATGTGCAAGGTGCTGCCTCGCCACGCGTTCATGCGGATCTCGATCGCATCGGCTTCAACGATCCGCTCAGCCGTTCCTAGCCAACAGGCGCAGGGCAGATCTGGGGCGGCTTCGCGTGCAAGTGCGTGCATCTCGCGCAAGGCTGCGTTGAGCCAACCTAGTGAAGGCCCGCCAACGAGCAACTCAGGGTAGGCGGCGGTTTGCGACTGCATCCACGCGAACATGTCTTGGTCTCGGGTTAGGGGGTTGGCTTCAAACGGCATCGACGTGGGCTCGGCCGCTGCATCAGTGCCTGGGGCATAACGCTGGGACAGCCCCGTGTTCACTGCGATGGCGGAGCCAATCCAAGCGGCAACCCTTGTGCGATACTTAAGCTCCAGCCCCCACATTGGTGCAGAAAACGCAGCGGCTTTGACGGGTAGGCCGCGCATCAACGACCGCAATCCGATACAACCACCCATTGAATGCGCGAACAGGTAATATGGCTGGGGTAGGCCTGCGTCGCGTGCAACGGCTACGGCTGCATCGACGTCGCGTTGGTATTCGTCAAAGTTGGTCACATGGCCCAGTTTGGTGTCCGGCGCTGACCGATCCGCAAGGCCCTGCCCACGCCAATCAATCGCTAGACTAGCCAGCCCTCGCACCGCGAACTCTCGCGCGGCATCCGAGTATTTCTCAATGTATTCTGTGCGCCCCGGGAAAATCAGGACCGTCCCGCGCGCACCTGTGATGGGCCAAAGCCCCACTCTGATCCTCACGTCGTCCGAAGTGTGCGCCCAGACCGCGCGGCCCCCTTTGGGACCGCGACTGATATCACTGTGATAGGGCGCTTGTTCGAACATCTGCGCGCTTGGGGGATCAGCTAAGAGCCGCGCCCAGCTTCATGGCTGTTGCCATATCGCCGTCCACGGTCAGCTTGCCACCCATAAACGCGGCGGTTGGGTTGATCTCACCCGAGATAATGCCGCGAAACGTGTCTTCATCGGCCGTTAGGGTGCATTCTGCGTCGTCGTCACCTGCGCGCACGCCATCTGCGTCCACCATGATGGCGCCTTCGTTCTCAATCACAAATTTGGCAGACCCATCGAAGCTTTCGATCTTGCCTGCCAGAACGTCTACGGCCGAGTTCACGATGTCGCTCATGTCTATTCTCACTTTTTTGTCCAAATGACGCTTTTGCCTGCGCGCTTTTGCTCGCATTTCCGGCGGCGTGGTCTATCCTTATGAATAAGATGGAACACCCCGTACGAACTCTCAACCGCCTATTGGCAATTCTGTGTGCTGGTTACGTCACGTTTGTGGGCGCGGCCCATGCACAAGGGCGTGAGGACGATGCACGCGAGCTGCTCGAAACCTTGCGTGAGGCACCTGTCGAGGAAGCCGCTCGGTTGACCGGCGAAATCCTTGAGCGATGGTCACACTCCGGGTCTGCGGCCTTGGATTATTTGTTATCTCGTGGGCGGGACGCGTTGGACGCTGAAGATTACGGCGCGGCCATTGAACATCTGACGGCGCTCACCGATCACGCACCCGATTTTGCCGAAGGCTGGAACGCTCGGGGCACCGCGTTTTTCCTGACGGAACGGTTCGGCTTGGCGGCGGCAGATTTGGAACGCGCGCTTGCTCTGAATCCCAATCATTTCGGCGCGCTGTCGGGACTTGGGGTCATTTACGAACGCATTGATCAGCCTAAGGCTGCTTTGCAAGCTTTTGAGGAAGCCCTCAAAATTCACCCACACATGGAAGACGTCAGAGCCGCGGTGGAGCGTTTGCGCGCTCAGACCCAAGGCGTCGCTCTTTAAGAAAGCCAAACAATGGATCGTGCTGGGGTGACGGCTGTTTTAGGGCCGACGAACACCGGAAAAACGTATTACGCGATTGAGCGGATGCTGAGCTATAACTCCGGGATCATCGGGTTGCCGCTGCGCCTGCTTGCGCGCGAGGTGTATGATCGGATCGTGGATCTTCGCGGACCGGGCGTGGTTGCGCTTGTCACAGGTGAGGAGCGGATCGTACCGCCGCGGGTGAAATACTGGGTGTGCACAGTAGAGGCGATGCCGCAGGGGGTGGGCGCGGATTTTGTCGCGATTGACGAAATCCAGCTGTGCGCCGATCCGGACCGAGGGCATGTGTTCACCCAGCGATTGCTGGAAATGCGGGGCACCCATGAGACGCTGTTTATGGGTGCGGATACCATGCGCGGCCCGATATCGGAGCTTGTACCAGAGGTGCAATATGCGCGGCGGGATCGATTTTCGGACCTGACGTATACTGGCCCCAAAAAGATCAGCCGGATGCCGCCTCGCTCTGCAATCGTTGGATTTTCGGTGGATCAGGTTTATGCGATCGCCGAATTGTTGCGTCGCCAAAAGGGTGGGGCGGCTGTCGTCATGGGCGCGCTCAGCCCCCGAACCCGCAATGCGCAGGTTGCGATGTATCAAAACGGTGAGGTCGACTACTTGGTGGCGACGGACGCCATTGGCATGGGCCTCAATCTCGATATCCGCCACATCGCGTTTTCATCTACGACCAAATTTGACGGCCGACGGATGCGCTCGCTTGCGCCCAATGAATTGGCCCAAATTGCGGGGCGGGCAGGGCGCTATATGACACCGGGCACGTTTGGTGTGACCGGTGAGGCGGGCGCGATTGATGACGAAACAGTTGCGGCCATAACGGCGCATAATTTCCGCCCAATCCAAAAGCTACAATGGCGCAACAGTCGCCTCGACATGGGCTCACCTGAGGCGTTGATCGCCTCGCTAGAGGCCCCATCAGATGATCCCATGCTGGTGCGCGGGCGTGAGGCGGATGATGTCGGCGCGCTTAAGGCGATCTGTGATCTGGAGGGCATTCGCGTGCGCCTGCGCGACGCGCGCGATGTGCGGCTTTTGTGGGATGTGTGCCAAATTCCCGACTTTCGTGGTATCTCATCGTCTGAGCACGCGGGTCTTTTGGCGCGCATTTTTGAGTTCCTGCATGATGGTGGGGGTGTGCCGACTGATTGGTTCGCGCGGCAGATCAAACGCATCGACCGGACGGATGGCGACATTGACACATTGTCGAAACGTCTGGCGTTTATACGCACATGGACGTATGTGGCGCAGCGAAAGGGCTGGGTGGCCGATGAGAGCCATTGGCGCGACGCCACCCGTGCTGTAGAAGACCGATTGTCAGATGCGCTTCATGGTGCCCTGACGCAACGATTTGTTGACCGGCGGACAAGTGTCTTGCTTCGGCGGTTGAAGATGAAGGAGGGCCTGGTGGCCGACATTAACGATAAAGGCGAGGTCATGGTTGACGGCGAAATGCTCGGCCGCCTCGAAGGATTCCGCTTCCGTCAGGAGGCCAGCGCCACGCCGGACGAAGCGAAAACCGTCCGTCAAGCTGCCACCACTGCGCTCCGTCCCGAGTTCCATTTGCGCGCGGACCGTTTCTATAACGCGCCGGACACGGAGATGGATTTCACCGAGCAAGGTGGCCTGATGTGGGGCGATCAAGCGATTGGTAAGCTGGTCAAAGGCTCCGAGGCGCTGAAGCCCACTGCTGAGGCCTTTGTTGATGATGATGCGGGTCCAGAGGTTGCGCAAAAAGTGCAGCGTCGTTTGCAGCACTTTATTGATCGCAAAGTTGCAGCCGCGTTCGAGCCGTTACTTGCGATGTCCAAAGACGAGAATGTCACCGGGATTGCTCGGGGCTTTGCGTTCCAAATGGTCGAAGCCATGGGTGTTCTGCCCCGCGCAAGCGTCGCGAACGATGTGAAGGCGTTGGACCAAGATGCGCGCGGCCTGTTGCGTAAGCATGGTGTCCGCTTCGGTCAGTTCACAATTTTTCAGCAATTGTTGCTAAAGCCCGCGCCGACGCGTTTGCGGTTGGTGCTGTGGTCGCTTTGGAATGACCTGCAGGAATTCCCCGAAGCCCCGCCCCCCGGTCTGGTGACTGTGCCCAACCTGACGGACATGCCGCAGGGGTACTATGCCAACGCGGGCTACGTCTCTGCTGGGCAGCGTGCGATCCGTATCGACATGCTGGAGCGTCTGGCGGACATGCTGCGGACGATGGACACACGCGGCGGCTTTGAAGCGACCGCTGATATGCTGTCGATCACCGGCATGACGCTGGAGCAGTTTGCTGATCTGATGCAAGGTCTGGGCTACAAGGCCGAGCCGGGAAGCCGTGAAAAGGTTAAGGCCAAAGCCAAAGAGCTGACGGCTGAGGAAATCGCTGCTGAAGTCGCCGCGAAATCAGAGGCCGCCGTTGACGCTGCGCCGGTTGAGGATGTCGCGCCTGCTGAAGGTGTTACTGAGGAAGCACCTGCCGAGGCCGTTGCAACAGCGCCTGAAGGCCCTGAGATGGAGAGCTTTTATACGTTCTCGTGGGAGCCAAAGCGCCGTCCGCAGCAAGGTAAAGGTCGTCGCGATGATACGGCGCCGCGCAAAGGTAAGGGCAAGCCTCAAGGCAAGTTCAAGCGCGATGACGGACCTCGCACTCATTCTGCCAAGCCAAAGCGCAAGGAAAAGCCGGTTGATCCGGATAACCCATTTGCTGCGGCACTTGCTGGCCTCAAGACCAAGTAAGGCATGACCGAGCCTACTGCGAAACAGCGACTAGATAAGTGGCTCTGGCAGGCGCGGTTTTTCAAAACACGAGGACTTGCGGCGGCGATGGTCGGCGCAGGTCACGTACGGGTCAATGGCGAAAAAGCCAGTAAACCGGCGGCACAGATCAAGGTTGGCGATACGCTGACCTTTAGCCAAGGCACCCGCGTCCGAATTGTGAAAATCCTGGCTCTTGCGACGCGCCGAGGCCCCGCGCCTGAGGCGCAAGGGCTTTACGAGGATCATTCGCCCGCGCCTATCCCCAAGCCAGATGCACCGCCTGAGCGGATCGGGGGACGTCCCACCGGGAAAGATCGTCGCAAAATCGATGCTTTACGCCCACGTGCGCTTGAATGATTGTCATGCTGCGTTTACATCGGCCCCGGTGGAATTGCCCCGCAACCGAATGAGACATGATTCATGACCTACGTCGTCACCGACAACTGTATCGCCTGCAAATTCACAGACTGTGTTGAAGTCTGCCCCGTTGATTGCTTCTACGAAGGCGAGAACATGCTGGTGATCCATCCCGATGAATGCATCGACTGTGGTGTTTGCGAGCCAGAATGCCCTGCTGACGCGATCCGGCCCGACACCGAGCCAGACATGGAAAAGTGGGTTGAGTTCAACCGTAAGTATTCCGAGGCCTGGCCCGTAATCATCACCAAAAAAGACCAACTGCCCGACGCAGAGGCACTGGACGGTGTTGAGGGCAAGCTTGAGACTCACTTCTCTGAGGCTCCTGGCGAAGGCGGCTGATAGCCTGTTCTGCCTCTACGTAAGAGCGGTTTAAGCAGGGGTTTCATCGCCTTTTAGGTATGCCAAACGCCCTATTGCGACCGTGGCGCTTTATCAAAAGCGTATTTTGTGGTATACACTCACGATAGGTTGGCCGCGCCAGCCCGAGATCCAGCGCTGCCGCATCGGATCCAATTGAAACGCAGAGAATGCAATGTGCCTCTGGAACGCGATTTCCTAGGGCGCAATTTTGTCGGTCTGCAGACTATGAACGCAAAAGAGGAGCATGCCCATGAGCAAGTCCAACAACGATTTTCATCCGGATGAATACGTGGTCTATCCAGCACACGGTGTCGGCCAGATTGTGTCAATCGAAGAGCAGGAAATCGCCGGACTGACCTTGGAATTGTTTGTCATCTCGTTCGCGAAAGACAAGATGACGCTTCGGGTTCCGACCCATAAAGCCACTGAAGTGGGTATGCGCAGCCTGTCGTCACCTGATGTGGTGTCGCGCGCGATGGACACTCTAAAGGGCAAGGCCCGCGTGAAGCGTGCAATGTGGTCCCGCCGGGCGCAGGAATACGAGCAAAAGATCAATTCAGGCGACCTGATTTCCATCGCGGAGGTCGTGCGCGACCTGCACCGTGGTGATGACCAGCGTGAGCAAAGCTATTCCGAGCGTCAGTTGTACGAAGCCGCTCTTGAGCGGTTAACCCGTGAGCTGGCTGCCGTGGATGGCATCGAGGAATCTGGCGCGCAGGAGCGTGTGGATAGTGTGCTTGTGGCCCGTGCCGCAGCCTAAGCGAGCCGGATAGGAATTGGTGAAAGGCGTCCCTCGGGGCGCCTTTTTCTATTGTGTAAAGATGGCGGCAAACGCCGTGAGGCACAGCAGTTCCGCTACAACCTGTGCGGCACCTAAGACATCGCCGGTTTGGCCGCCAATCTTTGACTTTGCCAGCATGCCTAGCGTGATCGCAACAAGCGCGACGACTGCCAAGCCGATCACTGTGGCGAGCGGTCCAACGCAACCCAGTGCGATGAAGGTGGCAATTACGCCTGATATTGCCGCCGTGGCCTGGGGTGGTCGTCCTGTTGTGTGAGAGAGCCCTGTGTCGCGCGCGTTGGGTAGGGCGGTCATGAGTGCGGGTAGGGGGGCACGCGACAACGCCGCAGCCGCCACGAGTGCAAAGGGCGCGACCCCCAGCAACGCGCCCCAAAGCGCCCAACGCCACAGAAACGCGAGGACCAATGCGATTACGCCGTATGTGCCAATGTGGCTGTCCTTCATGATCTCTAGTCTGCGGGCGGGTGTCCATCCGCCCCAGAACCCATCGGCGGTATCCGCGAGGCCATCTTCGTGCATCGCGCCCGTTATCATGACCTGTATCACCAACCCGACCGCAACCGCGGCCATCCCCAGGCCAAGCGCCATGAGGCCCGTTGCCGCCGCAACCGCAATGCCGCCCACCACAAGTCCGACAACCGGAAAAGCCCAGGCCCATGTGGTGAATCCAGTCTTGGAAAAGTCGGCATGGATAGGCAGCCGTGTGAGCAACGCGCAGGCGCGCCGGAAGTCCCCTAAGATGTCGACTGACGTCATTTTAGTCTCTTTCCCTCTAAGTGCTGCGGCGATAGACCGTTTTCGTGCGGTTCGACCCGTGCTTAGCGAACGACAGCAGAGAGTCCCAGATGTTTACAACGACCGCCGAGTTTCTTGATCTTCTACACAGCGCTCCGGGCCCCCATCCCCAAGCGCAGGCGGACGCAGCGGATCGCAATGCGCAGTTGACCAAGCCCCCGGGCGCACTTGGTCGGCTTGAGGACCTTGCTCAATGGTATGCAGGATGGCGAGGTGATGCGCGCCCCTCAATTGATGCGGCTCAGATCGTAGTTTTTGCGGGCAATCACGGTGTGTGCGCGCAGGGTGTGAGCGCGTTTCCGTCCGAAGTGACGGCGCAGATGGTGTTGAACTTTCAAGCGGGTGGTGCGGCGATCAACCAGTTGGCTAAGGCTGTTGGTGCCCGGCTTGATGTTCATGCGCTGGATCTTGACCGCCCAACGCAAGATTTCACCCAAGCGCCTGCGATGACCGAAGCGGAATTGGTTTCGGCGTTGCGCGCAGGCTGGGACGCCGTGCGCCCCGAGACGGACCTTTTGGTCGCGGGTGAAATGGGCATTGGCAATACAACGTCGGCAGCCGCGATTGCCTGCGCGCTGTTTGGTGAAGAACCTGCTGACTGGACGGGGCGGGGCACTGGTGTGGATGACGCAGGTCTCGTGGCTAAGACCGCAGCTGTTTCGACGGGCGTCTCGCTTCATGTCGGGCGCTCAGGTTTGGACGTATTGCGCTGCCTTGGTGGGCGCGAGATCGCTGCCATGGCCGGTGCGATCGCGGCAGCGCGGAGCCGCCGCATCCCAGTTATTTTGGACGGTTTTATTTGTTGCGCGGCTGCTGCGTGTCTTGCAGCCGAAGCGCCAGACGCACTGGCGCATTGTGTGGCGGGCCATAAGTCTGCGGAGGCTGCACACGGCGAAGTCCTTAACGCACTTGGCTTGTCGCCTTTGCTGTCGCTGGACATGCGTTTAGGTGAGGCTTCGGGCGGCGCCGCTGCAATTTCCATCCTGCGCGCCGCCGTCGCCTGCCATTCTGGGATGGCGACTTTTGCAGAAGCTGGGGTCGCAACAGAATAAGTTGTATTTCGGGTCTTGCAGGCGCCGATAAATGGCGTTATCCGCTCCCCCAGTGCCCCTATAGCTCAGCTGGTAGAGCAACTGATTTGTAATCAGTAGGTCCGCGGTTCGAGTCCGTGTGGGGGCACCACTTTTCGTTTGATTTCAACGGATTTTTGAGGCTACTCGCTCTGGGCAGATTCGGTGTATTCGCTTGTAGAAGCAAGGTGCAAGCGTTGTTATGGGGCGACAGTTGCTTCTTAGTTGTCGGGTATGGGCTCATCTTGGGCGGAAAACAGTAGTTCGCTTTACATTCAAAGTTGTCAGTAGCTGCGCCTCATTCAGGACATTTACATCTGATCGACTATTCCATTGAAAGTATCGCTAGGGGGTGATTTCTGGCTCGGAGCATTTCAACGAAAGCGGTACTTACTGCCGGACCTGCTCCCCTGAAATGTCCGGTGTTTATCGTTAGCCTGTTCTCCAACTGAGGAGACAGACGATGAAGAGAAGCCGTTTCAGCGAAGAACAGATCATTGGGATATTGAAAGAAGGTCCGGCTGGGCTTGGTGCGAAGGAGCTGTGCCGCAAGCATGGTGTCATTGATGCGACGTTTTGCAAATGGCGGTCCAAGTATGGCGGCATGGAGGTGTCGGATGCGAAGAAGCTGAAGGCGCTTGAGGTTGAGCACGCCAAGCTGAAGAAGCTGCTGGCGGAACAGATGATGGATGTATCGACGCTTAAGGAGATGCTGGGAAAAAACTTTTGAGGCCTGGTGCGCGACGCAGAGCAGCGAGTTGGGTCATATTAGAGAATCGATACAATCAGAAACGGGCCTGTGCCTTGGCCGGGATCAATCCGCGCGTCTATCGGCGAGTGTCCAAGCGACCTGCCGATACTGACCTGCGGGATCGACTAAAGGAGCTGTCATCTGAAGGGCGGCGCTTCGGCTATAGTCGGCTGCACATCTTGCTCAAACGCGAGGATTGGCATGTGAATTGGAAGAAGCTGTACCGGATCTATAGCGAAGAAGGGCTAACAGTTCGCAAACGGGGCGGTCGCAAGCGCACAGTGGGCACCAGGGCGCCAATGACGATCCCGCAGGGGCCGAACCAACGGTGGTCCTCGGACTTTGTGTCTGACAGCTTGTTATGTGGCCGTCGGTTCCGCATCCTGAACGTGATCGACGACTTCAGTCGCGAATGTTTAGCAGCGGTCGTCGATACTTCCTTGTCGGGTCAGCGAGTAGCCCGTGAGCTGGATCAGATCGCTGATACACGCGGATATCCGTGTTTAGTGGTGTCAGATAATGGGACTGAACTGACGTCGAACACGATCCTAAAATGGCAAGAAGACCGCAAGGTCGACTGGCACTATACCACCGCGGCGCGAAAGCCCATGTCGAATGGATTTGTAGAGAGCTTCAATGGTCGGATGCGCGACGAGTGCTCGAATAAGCATCTGTTCGACAACTCACGCCACGCCCGCAATCTGGTGGCAGCACGGCGCACCGACTTCAACCCTTACCACGACCGCCCACGTTCTAGTCTCGCTGGCCTGACACCGGGGTAATATCTTAATCGCTAAAAGAAAGACCGAAATCTGATCAGAGCTAACCTTATTGAACGGGTTCGAAGAGGAGCAGGTCAGGGGGAGGTGCCAGTGGCCTTTGCAAGGCAGCAAGGTCAAAGCCGGATCTGTTGTTTTGTTCCGTACACTTGGTAGCGGTTATTGAAGCCTTGGCGAGACAGCGCCCACCGTAGAGACATGCAGGACTCGAGAGTAATGCAGGGATGTGGATCGCAACTTACTATTTTGATCTGATCGAAATTTGGTTCCTGGTCCAAATCTCGCTCCAAACACTCTCGTCTGTTCCTGTGGCCGTCTTCGGCTGCGCCAAGTGGAGGGGACGGTGAATACAGGGTTACCATCATTGAGGGACGTCGCGAGTCGGGCAGGGGTGGTGTTGGCCAGGCTGATTCATCCCCGAATTTCGTGTAAAATGGCGTTCGACCTGTGGATAAGTGACGTGTTGGTCATATTAAGGATGTTTCGAGTCGGGTGGGGGT